>OZ244716.1:0-2152610 GCA_965219025.1 Dehalococcoidia bacterium | reverse complement strand
ACACTCTCCGTCGTCAAAGTCAAGGGGAGGCGCTGCCTCCGGCCGCCATGATTATACATGACGGTACACCTCAGGGCTAACTCACGCACCAGCCCGGCCGCTGTGCTACAATATCCGGGATTCGCCATGGCAATCAGGAGCCGAGACAGAAGGGAACGCCGCTTGAGCGAGCGGCGCACCCGCAAACTCACGCCGCGAACCTGGCTCATGCTGGGCGCGGTGCTTCTTGGTTTCGTGGCGGTACTGGTGTTCCTGATGGTCACCTCAGGAAATGCGGGTAGCGGCGGCCGCTACCCCGCGGTCGGCGATCACTGGCACTCCAGGTACACCATCTCCATCTGCGGCGAGACCGTTGCGGCCTTTCCGGCTTCACCCGGCGAGGTCCACACCCACGGCGACGGCCTTTTCCACGTCCATCCCCTGCGCCTCGGCGAGGCAGGGCGCAACGCCAACCTGGCCCGGTACTTGGCCAGCACGGGCTCGCGGCTTACTAACGACACCATCGAACTTCCATCCGGCGAGAGCTACACCAACGGAGACGAATGCCCGAACGGCACGCCCGGACAGCTGTTCCTTCGTGCGAATGGCATAGCCATGACGGAGATAGCCACATATGTCCCCCGAGACGGCGACGAGCTGATATTCGGATTCGAGGTGCCGTAGCCCGTCTGGGTCAAGTTGACACCGCCTGGCCTCTGCTCTACGATTAGTCTGAGGCCGTGCTACACGGGGAGCTAGCGGTGCCCTGAACCCGCAACCCGCTACAGCGGGGTGGAATTCCCTCCCCAGGTCTGTGTCCAAGACCTCTATCTTCACGGGCGGATGCGGAGAGCTGGGTCCTGGGCGGCGGAGGCCCGTGAACCCCGTCAGGTCCGGAAGGAAGCAGCGGTAAGCGGAATCCTCTGGGTGCTCCAGGGAATCCTGGCTTGAGTCCCCCGCGGGGACATGCCCTGGATTCCAGATCAAAGGAGGGTGCACGGCCCGTCCCCTGCCATGCAACGTGAGGCGCACACCCCCCGATCTTCAGCGGACGCGTACGGTTCGGAGCAGCCTCCCGTACTCCCGCGCAAGTCCCTGGGCCAGCACTTCCTGGTGGACCGCGGCGCGCTGAGGCGCATCGTGGAGGCGGCGGAGCTCGAGCCAGGGGACGTAGTGGTGGAGGTTGGGCCGGGCACAGGCCTCCTGACGAGGCTTCTCACCGAGAAGGCGGCCAGGGTGGTCGCCGTTGAGATGGACGAGGGGCTGGCCGCTCGCCTCAGCAGCAGCATTGGAGACCCCGCGAATCTGGAGGTCGTCCACGGGGACGCGCGCGAGTGGGACCCGGCTGACGTGAGCGAGCCGTACAAGCTTGTCGCCAATCTCCCCTACTACGCGGCGGCGCCCATCGTACGGCGGTTCCTGGAGTGCTCCAGGCCCCCGCGTCGCATGGTGGTGACCGTGCAGCGAGAGGTGGGCCAGTCCATGGCCGCGCGACCCGGACGAATGCGCACACTCTCTGTGGCAACCCAGCTATACGGGCTTCCCCGCATCGTTGGATACATACGGCCGGGATCCTTCCGGCCGCCGCCCAAGGTGACGTCCGCCATCGTCCGGGTGGACGTGTTGGACAGGCCGGCGCTGCCCCTCGACGACACCGCGGCCTTCTTCCGGCTTGTGCACGCCGGCTTTGGAGGCGCGCGAAAACAGCTTCGCAACTCCCTGGGCCACTCACTGGAGCTGCCGGGCCAGGAGGTGGAAGCCATCATGGCAGACGCGAGCGTTGACCACAGGCTGAGGGCGGAGGCACTGGGCCTGCCTGAATGGGGCAGGCTCTACGACGCCTTCAGGAGCCGGGGCCTGTGCTGACCATTCGCGCCTGCGCCAAGATCAACCTGACGCTGGAGGCGCTGGGCAAGCGCGCGGACGGCTATCACGAAGTGGTTACGGTGATGCAGACAATCGACCTGTGCGACGAGCTGACGCTCGAGCCGTCGAGTGCCGTCAGCCTCCAGTGCAGCGACCCGGCGCTGGAGACGGCTGACAACCTGGTGCTGAGAGGGGCGCACCTGCTGCGGAATCGCTCCGGCTTCGAGGGAGGCGTGAAGGCGCACCTCCGCAAGTCGATTCCCGTTGCCGCAGGCCTGGGCGGTGGCAGCAGCGACGCGGCGGCCGCGCTCGCCGGGCTGCGCCGGCTGTGGGGCCTGGAGCAGGCTGTACCCGACCTGCGGCCGCTGGCGGCTGCGCTCGGCTCCGACGTGCCCTTCTTCCTGTCGGGGGGCACAGCCATAGCGGAGGGCCGAGGTGATGTGATCACCTCCCTACCCGCCCTGCCCAGGACGCACCTGGTGCTGCTCGCCCCCCGGGTCGAGATCCCCAACAAGACGGCGTCAATGTACGCCAACCTCACCTCCGAGCAGCACACCGACGGCGCGCGGTCGGCGCGGCTACGGTCCAGCCTTGACCGCGGAGGCAGTCCTGACCCGGACGCGCTCTTCAACGTGTTCGAGAGCGTGGCATTCGGCATGTATCCCGCCATCGAGGAGGGCCGCCGCACCATGCTGGAGGCGGGAGCGCCGTGGGTGAGGCTCACCGGCAGCGGCCCGGCGATGTATACGTTTGTCCGCTCCGGGGCTGAGGCGGATGCGCTGGCCCGCGGCCTTCGCAACGCCGGCCACCGCGCCCATGCGGCGGCAACGGCAGGGCCCGCCGATATTGCTTCAAGCTAGCGCCCGCGCTTGGTTGACCCCCCTGTGCCATCACAGATAGAATCTCGGCATGCCATACCGCTCACCCGGACCCGCCGACCTCTGCAACGAGAAACCGCATGACCTTTGAATCGGCTACCATTACCGGCGAGCGGTGTGTCGCCCTCGATCTGGAGACCACCGGGTTGCTGCCGGACTCGGACGAAATCATCGAGGTGGGGGCCGTCAGGTTCCAGGACGACCGCATCCTGGACATCTTCCACACCAGGGTAAACCCCAACCGGCCGCTGCCGCGCTTCATCACCGAGCTCACGGGCCTGACCCAGGGAGACGTGGACTCGGCGCCGCAGTTCTCGGCGGTTGCGCCCGGCCTGGAGGCCTTCATCGGCGATAGCCCTATCGTCGGGCAGAACGTGGACTTCGACCTTGGCTTCCTGGCAAGGAAGGGACTGACACCTTCCGGCCCCGTCTACGACACGCGAGAGATGGCATCGGTCCTTCTGCCGCAGCTCAGGGAGTACTCGCTGGCCTACCTCGTGGCTACGTTCGGGCTGGAGCACGCGAACCCGCACCGCGCCCTCGATGACGCCGAGGTAACGGCGCGGGTCTTTCACGCTCTGACCGCCCGGGCCATGCAGCTGGATCCCGGCCTGCTCTCAGAGCTGGCAAGGCTCAACGCACGCGCCCGCGGCCGTCTGGCGCCGCTGCTACACCGGCTCGAGCAGGCCCGTAGCCGGACGACCGTTCCTGCTACGTCGACCACCGGACCGCTGGGGCTGGACAGCGCGGCGCTCGCGAAGCGGCTGGAGGGCCCCACTGACAGCTTCGCCACCATAGAAGGCCATCCCCTCACCGATGAGGCCGTGGAGGGCTTCTTCCAGGAGGGCGGGCCGCTCTCGCAGGTCCTTGATAGCTACCGCCAACGGCCTCAGCAGCCCGAGATGGCCCTCGCCGTGGCGCGGGCGCTCCGGGACGGGACACACCTGGTCGTCGAGGGCGGCACCGGCGTGGGCAAGTCGCTTGCCTACCTGCTCCCTGCCCTGCTGTTTGCCCTGGAGAAAGGTGAGCGCGTGGTTGTCTCCTCCAATACGATCAACCTCCAGGAGCAGCTCATGGCCAAGGACCTGCCCACCCTGGTTGGCGCGCTCAGCAAGGTATCCCCCGAATTCGAAGGGGTACGATTCTCACTGCTCAAGGGACGCGACAACTACCTGTGCCTGCGGCGCTGGAGGCAGATGGCGCGCGAGGAGGGAGTGTCGACGGAGGAAGCTCGCATAGCCTCCAAGGTCATGGTATGGCTCCAGGACACTGCAAGCGGCGACCGCGGCGAGATGGGGCTGTCCGCCAGGGAGCTGCCGGTGTGGAGCCGGATGTCCTCGGCGGACGCGATCGACTGCCCACCTCGGACGCGTGAGGCCTGCTTCCTCCGCAACGCACGTGAGCGCGCGGAGGACGCGCACGTGGTCGTGGTGAACCACGCTCTGCTGATGCGCGACCTCGCGGAGGGTGGCGGGATCATTCCCCACTACGACTATCTGGTCATCGATGAGGCGCACCACCTGGAGAAGGAGGCCACCAGCCAGTTCGGCGCAAAGCTGTCGCAAGGCGCGTTCGACTCGTGGGTGGAGCGTCTGGAGGGCAGCCGTGGCGTCTACGGCGAGACCCGCTCCTTCATGGGACAGCTTCACGCTACGCCGCTTGCAGGCGTGCTGGAACCACTGGTGGAGGACGGCGAGACCGTACTGCCAGTCGTGCGCCAGCGCGTGTCCGGGCTTTGGACCACACTGATCGGCTTCCTAGCAGGCCATCACGAGGATGGCGACGCACGCAACCTGCTCCTGCGCATGACCAGAAGCACGCGGGCACAGCCCGGCTGGTCGGACGTGGAGGTGGCGTGGGAGAACGCGGACGCCGCGCTGACGCAGGTAGCCCGGAACCTGGATCGACTGCTGCAGGCCCTCGGCACGCAGGATGGCGACAACCTGGCCGGTTACGAGTCCCTGGTCGCCGAGACCACAGCGTGCCTCAACCTGGCCGCGGGCATCCAGCGCCAGTTCAAGGACTTCGTGGCGTCGCCGGAGGACGACCGGATCTACTGGATGGTGCAGGAGGGCCGCAGTGGAGAGCTTGCGCTGCAGGCCGCTCCGCTAAACGTGGGCGACATCCTTATGGACAGCTTGTTCTCGCAGAAGAGCGCCGTCGTGCTGACCAGCGCCACGCTCAGAACGAGGGGCAGCTTCGCCTACGTCAAGCAGCGGCTGGGCCTTGAGGACGCCGACGAGCTGCTGGTGGATTCGCCGTTCGACTACCAGAGAGCCGTGCTGTTGTGCCTGCCCAACGACATGCCGCTTCCCGGCACGCGCGGCTACCAGGCCGCGGTTCAACAGGCCATCGTGGACGTGAGCCGCGCTGCGGGAGGACGCACCCTGGGACTGTTCACCTCCCACGCAGCCCTGCAGGCCACTCGATCCGGCATTCGCAACGAGCTGGAGGGCGCGGGCATCAGGACGCTGGCGCAGGGCGTGGACGGAACGCCCCGCAGCTTGATGGACGCCTTTCTGCAGAACCCGGAGTCCGTGCTCCTGGGGACGGCCAGCTTCTGGGAGGGGGTGGACATTTCCGGCGGTGCGCTCAAAGCCCTCGTGGTAGCGAGGCTGCCGTTCAACGTTCCCACGGACCCGGTCTTCGCCGCACGCTCGGAGATGTTCGAAGACGCCTTCAACCAGTACGCCGTTCCCCAGGCCGTACTGCGGTTTCGCCAGGGGTTCGGGCGTCTCATACGAGGCGAAGAGGATCGGGGCGTGGTTGTCGTGCTCGATAGCCGCGTCTGGTCGAGGCCATACGGCCGCGCGTTTCAGGAATCGCTCCCCAACTGCACCACCATGAAGGGTACTCTGCGTGAACTGCCCCACGCCATATCGCGATGGATAGCCAGATCTCACTGACAATCGAGCTGCGGCAGCCCTTTGACCTCGCCTCCTCCCTGGAGAGCGGGCAGGCGTTTCGCTGGCACAGGCGCGGCGACTGGCGATACGGCGTGATCTCCGGCCGACTCGTTGCGCTCAGGCAGGACGGAAGCGAGCTGTACGTACGCGCCGCATCGGAGCCGGAGTCTGCGGCGGCCGCGGTGCGAGACTACCTGCGCATTGACGACGACATAGAGGCCATCTACGCGCGCATCGGCACGGACGACCGCCTGAGGCGATCTATTGCGGCATACAGGGGGATGCGCATCCTGAGGCAGGACCCGTGGGAGTGCCTGGTGGCCTTCATCTGCTCCGCCAACTCCAGCATACCGCGCATCTCCGACAACATGAACACGATCGCTGAGAGCATGGGCGAGCCTCTCCTTCTCGACGGTCACCGGGACTTCATTTTCCCTTCGCCTCAAAGGCTGGCTGAAGCCGGCGAGCAGACGCTTCGAGAGCTCCGCCTCGGCTTCCGCGCCAAGTACGTCGCGCGGGTTGCCGAGCTGGCCGCGAGCGGAAAGCTGGACGTGGCTTCACTGCGCCGCGTTTCCTACGAAGAGGCCAAGGACGTGCTTACCGCACTATCTGGCGTGGGAGAGAAGGTTGCCGACTGCGTGCTGCTCATGTCTCTTGACAAGCCGAAGGCATTCCCGGTGGACCGCTGGATTCGGCGCGCTGTGGAGGAATGGTATCTGGATGGAGCTAAGCTAAACTACAACGGCGTGCGCGAATGGTCGTGGGAGCAGTGGGGTGACATGGCCGGATACGCCAACCAGTACCTCTTCCAGCTTCGACGTTTGATGGGGTCTTCGGCGGACGGTGCGTCATAGCCCTCTCGCCCCGGGCCAGTTAGAGGGCGAGAGGTTGCGGCGCACTCCCCTGCTCCGCTCATGGTGAGCCTGTCGAACCAGGTGAGCGGAGCGAATCTTCCGCAAGCCACGCGCGCACCAGCTCCGTCTCCTGCGAACGCCCCTCCGCGGCGCCTTCCAGCCTCGCAGACCGCAGCAGCGCCAGCATCGCGCCCACAGCAGGGCCTTGTGGCACTCCAAGGGCCATCAGGTCCCTTCCAGTTAGCGATGGCCTGACGTGACGTAGCCTGTCCAGGTACAGGGCAAGCGCATCCCGCGTCCTGCCGTCGGGAGCGGCGAGCGACCATGCCCGAACTGCGGCGGGGTCGTAGGGCGACAGGCATTCGTACAGCCGCGAAGGCGATTCCGCGGCCTCAGCAAGCCCGGAGAGCCGTCCTCGTAGCTCTATCGTATCCCTGACTACGGTGGCCCAGCCGGGAGGCATCCGCAGCCGCTCAACGATCGTCTCCCCGTCGGAACGGCTCGCCGACAGCACCAGGAGTGCCAGGCAGACGTGCGCGTCCGACGTGTGCCCTGCCCCGCCCGCCGCCGCCTCCTGGGCCGCTGCGCCCGCCCCGGCGAGCGCCGGGTGGATTGCGGCTAGCACGCCGAAGGAGTCGGCTCTGGTGAGGATCTCCAGGCGCCGCTCCTCCTTCATCCACAGCTGCACCTCCCTGCGAAGCCGGTCCCCGCTTATGGTGTCGAGCATCGGCAGGTCGCGCCGTAGCAGCGACTCGGTACGCTCCTCCAGCGCGAACCCCAGGCGCTGCTCGTAGCGGACGGCGCGCATGATCCGCGTGGCGTCATCGATGAAGCTCCTGTCATGTAGCGAGCGCACGAGGCCGCGATGCAGGTCGTCGAGCCCGCCGTGCGGGTCCAGCAGGCCCGTCCCGCGGCCAAGATGGAGCGGATGCGCCATTGCATTGATCGAGAAGTCACGGCGCGCCAGGTCTTCGCTCATGGTGCCGTGCGCTATCTGCGGCAGCGCCCCCGGCTTCGCGTACCACTCGTTCCGAGCCGTGCTCATGTCGAGCGTACTGCCCCACACCTTGAGCTTCACGGTGGCGAACTGCGAGCGTGACACCACGTCGCCGGACATCCTCTTGGCGATGACGGCGGCCAGGGTCTCGGCGTCTCCCTCGACAACCAGGTCGAAGTCCTCCGTAGGCCTGCCTAGCAGCAGGTCTCTGACCGCGCCTCCAACCAGGTAGAGAGGTGTGCCCTCCTCGCCGGCGATACCTGCCGCCATATCGATCAGGGCGAGCCTTTCCTCCGGTAGGCCGGTCTCCATCAGCTTGCGAAAGTCCAAGCGCACCTTCCGATTGCGGGCTTGCGCGATTATAGCACGGGCCTTCGCGGGAGGCCTTCGCGCGCCGACTCGTGTGCGCCGCCCGAGGGTACGCTTTACAACCATTCGACCCGTTCTGATAGAATGAGCCGGATATTCGCAGTGCCGCGGCAGCCGCCCAGATGGGCGAACACGAATATTCGAAAGGGAGAATAGCCTTGGGTACAAGAGTTGTAGTGACCGGCATAGGTATGGTAACTCCTCTGGGACTCAGTGCAGAGACCACGTGGAGCGCCCTTCTGGAGGGCAGGTCTGGCGTGGACTATATCAGCAGCTTCGATCCGGAACCGTTCGAGACCAAGATCGCAGCGGAAGTCAAGGGCTTCGAACCCTCTGACTACCTTGATCGCAAGGAGGCCCGCAGGATGGACCGCTTCGTGCAGTTCGCCGCCGTGGCAGCGCAGGAGGCAGTAGCGTCGGCCGGGCTGGACCTGGCAACCGAGGACGCGGAGCGGGTGTCGGTGATGATAGGCAGCGGCATAGGCGGGATACAGACCCTTTCGCAGGAATTCCAGGTGATGATGGAGCGAGGCCCCTCCAGGGTCAATCCGTTCCTCATTCCCATGATGCTGGGCGACATGGCCTCCGGAAGGGTTTCCATGCTCATGGGGGCGAAGGGCCCGAACTTCAGCGCGATCTCCTCCTGCTCCACCGGCGCCGACACCATCGCGGAGGCCTCGCAGCTGATTCGCGGCGGTCAGATAGACGTGGCGATAACCGGAGGCAGCGAGGCGGCCATTTGCCCCATCGGCATTGCGGGCTTCAACGCCTGCAACGCCCTGTCTCGCAGCAACGAGGAGCCGCAGAAGGCGTCCCGCCCGTTCGATGCAAAGCGCGACGGCTTTGTCATGGGCGAGGGTGGCGGCATACTCATTCTCGAGAGCCTCGAGCATGCGGTTGCACGCGGCGCCACTCCACTCGCCGAGCTCGCCGGTCACGGCGCTACGGCCGACGCGCACCACATCACGCAGCCCTCGCCCGGCGGTGAAGGCGGCGCACGCGCCATACAGCTCGCGCTCTCAAGAGCCGGACTCACGCCCGACGAAGTCGATTACATCAACGCCCACGGCACTTCTACCCCCATGAATGACAAGTTCGAGACCATGGCGATAAAGTCCGTCCTGGGCGACGAGGCCTACTCAACACCCATAAGCTCAACCAAGTCCATGACCGGTCATCTGCTGGGCGCTGCGGGGGCTCTGGAGGCTGCCATCTGCGTCCTGGCGGTTTCCCGCGGAGCCATACCGCCAACAATCAACCTGGAGAACCCGGACCCCGACTGCGACCTGGACTACACGCCGAATGCATCCAGGACAGCCCCTGTTTCGGCGGCCATCTCCACCTCGCTGGGTTTCGGCGGCCACAACACCTGCCTGGCCTTCAGGAGTTTCACGGCCGACTAGTCGCCCGCAGGCTTACTCGCAAGCCGGGCAGCCGCCGAGGTCGAAAGGTTGAGCATGACGGAGACGTGCGCACAATGCGGCACAGCGCTTGAAGAGCGCCGCCTCATCGACGACGAGTCAGAGCTGGACAGCGTACAGAGCATGAAGGTGGGCTGCCGGAAGTGCCAGACGCCCGTCTGTCTAGCCTGTGGTCACGCCGAGGCACTGGGCCGCGGCATTCCCCGCAATTGCCTGTGCCCAGGCTGCGGCGCGGAGCTGGGGCTGGACGGACTGGTGGATGAGCTGGGCGAGGACTACTACGGATGGGGCTATTGAGCCCCCCGTCCCGCGCTCGCACCGACCACGCCAAGGACGGCAACGTCTCGTCTTCCTCCAGGGCCTGGAGCGTCGCCCGCCGAATCTCGGACGAGGCCATACGCAGCATGGAGCCGTTCTCGCCGCTGGCAGCACAGCTGCTGCACAACCGCGGTGTTCATGACATCGAGACCGCCGAGGCCTTTCTGGCGCGAGACGAGCGGTTGCTCCATGACCCGGCGCTGCTGCCTGGCATGGATCGCGCCGTGGCGCGAATTCGCGCCGCGCTGGACGCGGGCGAGGCCATCGGCGTGTTCGGGGACTTCGACGCCGACGGCGTCACGGGCACGGCCCTGCTCGCCGAAGGACTGGAACAGCTCGGCGCAAGTGTGATTCCCTACCTCCCGCACAGGACCGCTGAGGGCCACGGGCTGAGCTCGCAGGCCGTCCACGCGCTCCACGAGCAGGGAGCATCGCTCATCGTGACCGTAGACTGCGGCGTGGCGTCGCTTGCCGAGGTGGCGGAGGCCGCGTCGCTGGGCATCGACACCATCATCACCGACCACCACTCTCCTCCTCCGCTGCTTCCCTCGGCGCTGGCCATAGTGAACCCAAGGCTGGAGGGCTCAGTCTATCCCAATCCCGGCCTGGCAGGCGTGGGCCTGGCCTTCAAGCTGGTCCAGGGCCTCTGTGATAGCCTCGGCCTGCAGTGGAACGAGCAGCTCCTGCAGCTTGCGTCCCTCGGCACGGTTACCGACGTCACGCCTCTGGTCGGCGAGAACCGGTACATCGTGGCTGCCGGCATGCAATCCATGAATGTGGAGCCCAAGCACGGGCTGCGTGAGCTTCTCCGCGCCGGCGGCAGGGATGGCTCTCCCGTTGACACCGAGGCGATCTCTTTCGTGCTGGGGCCCCGGCTGAACGCTCCGGGGAGGCTCGGTCACGCCATCACGGCCTACAACCTGCTGCGGGCCGGGTCACGGGAGGAGGCTATGCCCCTTGCGGAGGAGCTTCAGCGGCTCAACCGGGAGAGGCAGGAGATGATGGGCAGGGCCATCGACCACGCCAAGGTGCAGGCTGAGGACGTGCCGGAATCGGAGCCGCTGCTGATGCTGTGGAGCGATGAGTACGCGGCGGGAATCGTTGGGCTGCTGGCCAGCCGCCTGTCCGAGGAGCGATACCGTCCGGCTGTGGTGGCTGCCGTGGAGGGCGACCTTGCGCGCGGAAGCGCACGGAGCATCCCTCAGTTCAACCTGGCGTCGGCACTGGAGGAGTGCAGAGACCTGTTCGTGCGTTATGGGGGCCATCCCAGGGCCGCGGGTTTCGTGGCGCAAACCGATGTGCTGCCGGCCCTGCGCTCGCGCCTCACCGAGATCGCCGGGCGTGAGCTTGGGCATCTGTCGCTGCAGCCGAGCATCCGCATTGACGCCCACGTGCGCCTGTCCACGCTCAACGTCGAGACGCTGCGGTTTCTGGAGGAACTGGCCCCGTTTGGCGAGGGCAACCCCGCGCCGGTGTTCGTCACGAGGGGTGCGAGCGTGCTGGACGCCTCGCGTATCGGAAACGGCGGGCAGCACCTCCGCCTCCGCCTGAAACACGAGGGCGCCGTGTGGAGCGCAATCGCCTTCGGTTTGGGCGAGGCCTGGCAGGAAGGGACGGAGCGGCTCGACGTGGTGTACAGCCTGGGCATGGACAGGTGGAACGGGAGGGAGGCCATGCGCCTCGTCGTTCACGACTTTCGCCCGTCGGGGACTTAGCCGGTGGATGGCGCAAACCCGGGCATTTGCCGTGAACCCGGGCGTGCAGCGTGCCCGGCGCCTCGTGTCAGAGACTTGGCGCGCGTGCGTATCGCCCCAAGTCTCCTATCTGCGAGACCTGCGCCCCCTACCCTCCTGCTTACCCTCCGGGAAGTATACGTGAGGCCCAGTCTCCTCGCCGCGTGCAACCAGCCGGCCGCGGTACACCAGCAGCGGCACGGCAATGACCATCACCACAATTGAGATCAGGTGCGCCTCCTGCAGCCCGGCGAACCAGATCTTGTCCTCGCGTAGGAAGGTGATGAAGAACCTCCCGAAGGAGTAGAGGCTGATGTACGTGGCGAACAGCATCCCGTCCGGCTTGATCCGGCCCCACATGTACCAAAGGAGCGCCAGCACCGCCATGTTCCACACCATCTCGTAAAGGATCGCGGGGTGGGAGGCCAAGTCGCCGTGCACCTGGTTGGAAAGGCTGGCGGGATGGGAGTAGATGAACCCGTACCACGCATTGGTCGCCGTGCTCACGTGCTCGCCATTGATGATGTCGCCGATCCTGCCGATGGACTGCGCGATCAGCAGCGACGGCGCAGTCAGGTCTGCCAGCCTGCCGATTGGATAGCCCTGAAGCCTCGCGTAGAGAGCTCCAGCGAAGAAGCCGCCAATGATTGCGCCGAAGAGAGCGATGCCGCCGTTCCAGATCGCGAGGATGTCAGCCGGGTTGCTGCTGTACACGTCCCACCGGTCGATGACGTGCACCACGCGGGCTCCCACAACGCCGCCTATGATGGCCCAAACGGCCGTCGCGTAGACCACGTCGCTATCGATGCCCGCGCGCGGCGCCCACCGGCCCACAAGGAACACCGCCGCCACAACGCCCACAAAAGCAAAAAAGCCGTGCCAGGTGAATGCGAGTCCGCCCAGCACGAACATCGTCGGGTCGAAAGGTATCTCAATCATAGGTGTGCGTTGCTCCCTTGACGGCTAGGCGAGATTCTACCTTTGGCCTTAAGCCGTGTCAAGGAGAGAGCGCTCCCGCCTGAGCCCTGCATGGACATCTGTGCCTGTGCTAGAATGGAGGCACATCTGCGCCGACGGAGGCAACAAGTGAGGGACACCGTAACGTCATTCCTGGACTACCTCACCTCCGAGCGAGGGTTGTCCGGCAACACGGTCGCAGCGTATGGCAACGATCTGGTCCAGCTGGTGGAGTTCTTGGAGGAATCGGCTGGGTTGCCGGCTGCGAGCGCAGACTGGGAGTCGGTAGACCAGCAGGTGCTGACCCGCTACGTTATCGAGTTGCAGGAGCGCGGCTACTCCCCCACCACGCGCGCAAGGAAGATTGCCGCGGTCAAGTCATTCTTCAACTTTCTGATCGAAGAGGGGCTGGTCCGGGAAGACCCCACCGAGGCCATATCCTCTCCGAAGATAGGCCGCTCACTGCCCAAGTCGCTCAGCGAGGAAGAGATGGGCAGGCTGCTGGAGGCGGCCGCAACCGGCGGTTCCGCCGAGTCGCGCCGCGACTCCGCCATGATCGAGCTCATGTACGCTACCGGCATGCGCGTCAGTGAGCTGGTGGGCATGTCCATCGACGACCTCAACCTCAGGGAGAAGTTCGTGCGCTGCATGGGCAAGGGCTCCAAGGAGCGCCTCATCAGCCTGCACGACGAGGCCGCCGTTGTGGTCGAGGACTACCTGAGGCACGTCCGGCCCCGGTTCCTGGAGAACCGCCGCGACCTTGAAGAGCGCGAGGACGCCCTCTTCCTGAACCGCCGCGGAGAGCGTCTCACGCGGCAGGGGTTCTGGCTGGCGCTGAAGGAGTGCGGCCGGAGAGCCGACATCACGACGCCCATCACGCCGCACACACTCCGGCACACGTTCGCCACGCATATGCTACGCGGCGGCGCGCCGATCAGATACCTGCAGGAGCTGCTGGGCCACGCCAGCATCACAACAACGCAGGTCTACACCCATCTGGCACAGGAGCACGTTCACGAGGAGTACGACCGGGCCCATCCCAGGGCATGAGCGCTCTCCTACGCCGATCGCGGTCGTCAGTTGGAGAGCCGGAGGCGCCGGCGGCCCAGTGGAATCCGCTCAAACTGGAATGGATTCCCACTTCCATCAAGCTGCAATGAGCTTTATGCTATTGAGGTACAGGGACAGCCCCGCAGGGCTATGAACAGGAGGCCATTCAATGCCTAGGAAGTCACGACGAGTGGCGGCCAAGCAGGCTGAGCTGGGACAGAAGAAGCGAAGAGCATCAAAGCATCACGCCGGCGTTGAGGCGAGCCTGCCGGCGGTGAGGGAAGGTGTCCCAGTCGGGGCCGCGGCGTCTTCCACGGCCACGGCAACACGTCAGGAGACTGCTGCTCCCGCCGTTTCGGCCGGGACCCCGGAGGCGACAAGGCCGACGCCTTCGGTAAGGCAAGCGCCCGCCGCAGCGACGCGCACGCACAACCCGTACGTTTGGCCTGAGATCAAGCGAATCGGTGTCATCACGGGCCTCATGATAGTGATTCTGGCCGTGCTGACGGTGGTCTTAGGGTAGGCGAGCAGCCGGGCAGAACGCCATGTCGGCAGATACAACCCCGTTCTGCCGGTCGAGCGTCGCCTCCCCAGAGAGTAGATTGCAGTACAGGATCAGAGGCGCGGCCCTTCTTGTCCAGGACAACCGGCTACTTCTCATAGAGTCCCGTGACCACATCACGGACGAGATCTTCTGGATACCTCCTGGCGGAGGCGTGGAAGGCGACGAGTCCATCTTCGCGTGCGCCAGGCGTGAGACCTTCGAGGAAGCCGGAATCCTCGTTGAGTTCGACAGGATAGTCAACCTGAGGCAGTTCATAGATCAGCGCCTCGACACCCACCACTTCGAGGTGTTCATCCTGTGCAGATCGTTCTCCGGAGAGCTGACGACGGAGAACAACGATGGTCAACCCGACGCGTACGACGTTCTTGAAGCAAGGTTTCTATCCAGGCAAGAACTGAGGGACGTCACGGTATACCCGGAGATCCTGAAGGACGCGTTCTGGGACGATCTGGAGAGCGGCTCTCTCGCGATCAGACACCTGGGTATGCAGCGCGGCTAGCTCCCGGCGGGTGCCGGGTTGGAGATATCTAGCGGAGAGCCCTGGGCAGCAGGAAGCTGACGTTTTCCTCCATCGCCTCCACGTTGCGAATAGCGTCCGGCTTCAGGTACTCCACCACCCTGTCCACAAGCAACTCCGGCGTCGACGCGCCCGATGTTATGCCCACACTCTGCGCTCCCACCAGCCACGCGTCGTCGATCTCTTCCGGGCCGTTCACCAGGTAGGCGGGCACCCCCTCGGCCTCGGCAACCTCCCGGAGCCTGTTGCAGTTGGACGAGTTCTGCGCGCCGATTACCAGCACAACGTCAACCTGCGACGTGATGCTCTTCACAGCCTCCTGCCGGTTGGAGGTGGCGTAGCAGATGTCGTTGCGGGTCAGCAGGCTGGGGAAGCGCTCCATGAGCACGCTGACAACCTCCGCAGTGTCGTCGACGCTCAGCGTCGTCTGCGTCAGGGCCACGACTTTGTCGGGGTCTGGCACCTCAACGGTGCGCGCGTCCTCCGCGTCCTGCACCAACACGCTGACGTCAGGCGCCTCCCCCATCGTGCCGACGACCTCGTCGTGGAGGGTGTGGCCTATTAGGAGGATGGTGTAGCCCTCGCGGGCGTACTTCAGCGCCTCAAGGTGGACTTTGGTTACGAGCGGGCACGTGGCGTCCACCACCTGCAGGCCGCGCTCGCCGCTGTGCTGCCACACGGCCGGGGCCACGCCGTGTGCGCTGAAGACCACCCTCGCGCCCTCCGGCACCTCGTCCAGCTCATCCACGAATATGGCTCCCTTGCTTCTCAGATCGCTGACAACGAACGGATTGTGAACGATCTCCTTGCGAACGTAGACGGGAGGGCCGTACCGCTGCAGGCACAGATCAACCACATCTATTGCCCGCACGACGCCGGCGCAGAAACCCCTGGGCGCTGAGAGCACTACCTCCATGCATGCCTCCCGTGCGGCAATTGTAGCCGAGCCTAACAGGAGATTCAAGGAGCTGTCCCTGAGCCAAATGACGCGCAACCTGGCCTGTGCTAGAATTCAGGCATGCCAAGCCCCGCCATCGTCAAGCAGCTCAGGGCCGCCCCGCTGCAGCCCGGCGTGTACCTGCTCAAGGACGCCCAGGGCCAGGTGCTCTATGTCGGAAAGGCGGCCAGCCTGCGACACCGGCTGCAGTCATACTTCGGATCGCCTCTGAACCTGGAGCCGAAGATACGCAAGCTGGTGGCGGGAGTTGCCGATTTCGAGTTCATCGTCACGGAGTCCGAGGCTGAGGCCCTCATCCTCGAGAACACTTTCATCAAGACCCGGCGCCCCAAGTACAACGCACGCCTCAAGGACGACAAGACCTACCCCTACCTCAAGATCGGCCTCAACGAGGACTTTCCGCAGGTCTATGTTACCCGACGCGTAACCGACGACGGCGCGCGTTACTTCGGCCCATACGCCAGCGCCGGCTCCGTCCGCAAGACCATGGCGCTGCTCAAGAAGCTGTTCCCCTACCGCTCGTGCACAAGGGAGATTCGCGGCGATGACCCGCGGCCGTGCCTTGAGCATTTCATCAACCGCTGCGTGGCTCCCTGCATAGGCGCGGCGAGCCGGGAGGAGTACCGCAAGGTCATCGACCAGGTGGTGCTGTTCATGGAGGGCCGCACGGAGTCCGTGGTCAGGGACTTGCGCGACAAGATGGATGGGGCCGCCGAGGCGTGGGAGTTCGAGAGGGCCTCCCGGCTCAGGGACCAGCTCCGGGCGATTGAGCGAGTCACCGAGGGCCAGAAGGTTGTCTCGCTGACCGGCGAGGACCAGGATGTTATCGCAATGGCGCGGGGCGGCGATGAGGCGTGGGTCGAGGTGTTCTTCGTGCGCGGCGGCAAGCTCATTGGGCGCGAGCACTTCGTGATGGACGGCGTCCAGGACGACGCGCCCGAGCGAGTCATGGCGGAATTCGTGAAACAGTACTACGACCGGGCTCCGCATGTGCCTCCGAGGCTGCTGCTCCAGTTCACCCCAGAGGACGCGGACCTGATCCGGGCCTGGCTGGAACAGAAGCGAGGCCGGAAGGTCGAGCTGCGGGCGCCACAGCGCGGCGAGAAGCGCAGGCTGGTGGAAATGGTGGCGGAGAATGCGGGCCAGCGTATGGAGCAGTTCAAGGTGAAGTGGCTCGCCGACGAGGACGCGCTGGAGTCGGCGATGGAAGAGCTGCAGGAGGGTATCAACCTGCCGCGCCTTCCGCGCCGTATGGAGTGCTACGACATCTCCAACATTCAGGGAACAACGCCCGTCGGCAGCATGGTGGTCTTCGAGAACGGCGAAGCTAAGTCGTCTCACTACCGCCGGTTCAAGATCAGGACCGTGGCCGGCATCGACGACTACGCGATGATGCAGGAGATGCTGAGGCGTCGGTTCCAACGTCTCGGGCAGTCCGCGCCGCCCGCGGATGACGAAGCTCCGCCCGACGACCGCGCCGGGCAGGGTCGCTCCTGGGGCATTGTGCCGGACCTGGTGCTCATCGACGGGGGCAAGGGACACCTGAACGCGGCCGTTGAGGTCTTCCTGGAGCTTGGCATCGACGACGTGCCCCTGGCCAGCCTTGCAAAGGAGCGGGAGGAGATCTTCGTGCGGGGCACCCAGGAGTCGATTATGCTGCCGCGCAGCTCACCGGCGCTCTTCCTTGTGCAGCGCCTGCGTGACGAGGCGCACCGTTTCGCCGTCACCTACCACCAGCGGAGCCGCACGCGCAAGGGGCTGCGCTCCGCCATGGACGTTGTGCCTGGCATCGGCCCCAAGCGCCGGAGGATGCTGCTGAGGCGGTTCGGTTCGGTGAAGGGCGTCAAGGATGCGTCCACGGATGAGCTGGCGGCGGTGCCGGGCATGACCCGCACACTGGCGGAGCGCATCAAGGACTACCTGTGAGGTCGCGGGGATGACCTATGTCTTGGAGAACCTCGGCCTGAAGTACGCTTTCATCGGCTGCTGCGTGGCCGTGCTGTGCCTGATCATACCGCTCGTGCACTTCGTATCCGGTCCGCTTTCGCCCCTGATCGGCGGGTGGGTTGCCGGCTCCATGGCCAGGGCGGGGACGCTCCGGGCCGTCTGGATAGGACTGCTCATGTCCGCGTTGCTGGCCGGGGCCATGATGGCGCTGCTGCCCGTGCTGAGCTCGCTCCTGCCGGGGATTGAGTTCCCGCAGGTGACCGATGGCGGCTTTGTGCTCTTCCTGTTCGCGGGTGTCCTGGCTATCGCCGTAGCGCTTGCGTCAGTGGGCGCCGCGATTGGCGGTAGCATGGCTCGCAGGAAGTAGCGCGGGCCTAGTGCGACTCCATACCGGTACCCGCCATTCGCTGCATCTCCGCCTCCTCCAGCAAGCGACCTAGAAGTACGCGCGCCTCGCGCTGGCGCAAGTCGAGCGCGGAGATGCCGACGGCGCGCCACAGCGTGCCCGACGACACCTGAACCGTAACGCTCTCGCCTACCGGAGGCAGGTCCACGCCCAGAGCCTGGGCCACGAACGCGGCCGTCCACGTCCCCACCCTGTCCGCTCCGCAGCGCGCAATGGCCCGGCGCTTGTGCAGCAACGTCGAGCAGGTCTTCCACCTGCGAAGAGTCACCTCAACCCGCGCGGACGGCGAGGCCAAGAGCCGGTCGGCGTAGTCCTGCGCCCTTCTTCGGCTCACCGCCATCGGGCTGCCTCCAGAGAATCGCTAGCCTGGCCTGGCCGCCGCCATGGATTCCATGAGCACACGTGCCACCTCAGGGCGAGTGAACTCATCGGGAGGCATCTCACCCTGCGCCAGCATGGCCCGTACCTGCGTACCGCTCAGGTTGACGCGGTGCTCCGGGCCGTGCGGGCAAGTCTTTTCGGTGCCCATACCCTGGCAACGGCGGCAGAAGAACGAGTTTTCGAAGAAGAGGGGCGTGATGCCCAGGCTGTTCGGCGGGAACTCCCGGAATATGTGCTGAGCGTCGTAGGGGCCGTAGTAGTTGCCAACGCCGGCGTGGTCTCGCCCCACAATGAAGTGGGTGCAGCCGTAGTTCTTGCGGACCAGAGCATGGAAGATGGCCTCGCGGGGGCCGGCGTACCGCATGAACGCGGGCAGCACCGTCAGCAGCACGCGGCCGCTGGGATAGTAGTTGTCCAGCAGGGCCCGGTAGCAGCGCATGCGCACCGGCGCGGGTATGTCGTCGCCCTTGGTCTCGCCAACCAGCGGATGCAGCAGCAGGCCGTCCACGGCTTCCAGGGCGCACTTCTGGATGTACTCGTGGGCACGGTGCACGGGGTTGCGCGTTTGGAACCCCACGACGGTGTTCCAGCCCAGACCCTCGATGGCTTCACGGGTCTCCGCAGGCGTACGATAGTGAGGCCCCACGCCTTCCTCCAGGTTGGGGCGGCCGGGCAGCATGGTGACCTTACCCCCCATGAGGACGTCGCCTTCCTGGTACATGTTGGCCACGCCCGGATGCTGCTCGTCGGTGGTCCGGAAGACCTCCTGGGCCTCCTCGCCCCTGTCGCGGCGGTACTTGCCCTCCAGCGCGAGAACGCCCACGACCTCGCCGACTTCCGACGTCAGCGAAACGCGCTTGCCTTCCCTGAGGTCGGTCGCGCGCAGGGAGTCCACGCCCAGCGTGATGGGCAGCGACCAGGGCTGGCCGTCCGCCAATCGCATAGTCCTGACCACGGAGTTGTAGTCCTCGTGGCCCATGAAGCCCGTCAGGGGGCTGAACGCCCCCTGGGCAATCATGTGAGCGTCCGATAGCTGCCGCGGGTTGAGTGACAAACTGGGCAGTGAACCGGCCTCCTCGCGGATGGCCTGGGCCTGCTCAGCGTTAGCGTAGCCCTCTATGAGTGTGCCACCGTGCGGCGCAATCAACGTTCTCTCTCCGCTGCGGCCTTGATGCTGTCCAGGGATTCGATGACGTGCAGGCCGCACTCCTTGGAGTTCGGGTCGCTCTCCCACCACCAGCGGCCGGCGCGCGGGTCCTCGTCGGGGCTGACGGGGCGCGTGCAGGGAGCGCATCCAATGCTCGGAAAGCCGTTGTCGTGGAGCTCGTTGTAGGGCACCTTGTTATCGCGGATGTAGGCCCATACCCTGTCCGACGACCACTCCGCCAGCGGATTGATCTTGATGCGGTTGCCGTGTGCTGCGTCGAGCTCTACCTTGCCGATGTCCACGCGGGTCACGGCCTGGTCACGGCGAAGACCGCTGACCCAGGCGTCCACGGTGTCCAGCGCACGTCCCAGCGGCTCCATCTTGCGGATACCGCAGCACAGCTTGCGGAACTCCTCGGCCTTGTAGAACAGGTTGAAGCCGTTCTCCTTGACCATGTCCGCCACCTGCACCATGTCGGGGTAGTACGTCTCCACGTCCATGTTGTATCGCATGCGCACCTGGTCCATGACCGTGTAGGTCTCCGTGTGCAGGCGAAGCGTTTCCAGGGTGAACACGCGGGCGCTTGGGTCGATGCGCCACATCATGTCGATCAGCGCCACGTCCTCCGCGCCGAAGCTCGACGAAAGAGCTAGCCGCGGGTGGAAGGTCTCTAGCGCCCACTCCAGCACCGCCTCCGGAGACTTGCCCTCGAACTCCCTGTTCTTCTCCTCAATCTCCTCTTGCGACAGCAAGGGTTCCATCTGCTCCAACATCTCTCTTCCTCCTTGAGTGCCTCTGCTTGGTCCTTCAGCTACAGCAGCTTGAGCCCTACGCTCATCAGGGCGATGGCGACCGCTGCTCTCAGACCTCTCTCCGGTATGCGCACCGTCATCCGGCTGCCCACGATGACGCCAGGCACTGATCCTATCAGAATGTTCGCGGCAAGCGCCAGGTCCACGTTGCCGAACCCCAGGTGCAGCAGCCCTGCTCCCGCGGTCAGCAGTGCCGAGTGCGCGACGTCGGTTCCCACTATATGCCGCATCGACATCCTTAGCAAGGCAACCATCATGACGATGAACAGCGTGCCGCTTCCCACGGACGTCAGCCCCACCAGCAGGCCCAGCAGCGCTCCGACGACGCTCAGCATCAGGAACCTGCCGCCCCTGGGCGCCTCGTCTTCCCAGGGCTGCGCTCGATTCCACAGCCACCTGCTCATGAACAGCCGAATGAATAGCGCCACGCCCGCAAGCGTGAGCACCGCTCCGAGCATCCGAGTGAGGAACACGTCCGCGGAGATTCCGAAGCTGTCCTCCATCACGCGCAGGAGCACCACGCCCGCCATGGCTCCCGGCAGGCTGCCCACGATCAGGGGAAGCACCACTCGATAGTTCACGCTGCCCTGGCGATGGTGCTGCCACGCCCCAAACGACTTGGTGAACATCATCTGGAACAGGTCTGTCCCCACAGCTACCGTGGGACGTACTCCGATGAAGATGAGGAACGGGGTCATCAGGGCGCCTCCGCCCATTCCCGTGAGACCGACCAGCAGGCCCATCAGCAGGCCGGCTGAAATGATTAGCGGTTGTAGCTCCATTAAGTGTCCGTTTTACCTCTGATTCCCAGTTTAGTGGGCAAACAAAAACCCCCCTCTCAATCGTGTTGAAGGGGGGCGCGCGCTGCTTCCCGACAGAACTTTTCTGCCCCTATGGCACTCCGGTACAGCAGCAGGTCATTGTGAGAGATCGCACAAACATCATGACAAACGGTATCACATGTCTAGGTTGGTGTCAACATTCGTTCTACAGCGGATCGCGGGCGACGCCTGCACTCAGCTCAGGCCGTCGAACTGCCTCTGCGGCGAGTACAACTGGGCCTCGTAGGTCTTGCACTCCCATACTGGCTTGTGGTGCGTAGAGCACCAGTGCTGGTCGTGCGAGGCGGGTTTGCAGTCGGCGGTGGAAAAGCTCTCCGGGGGCTTCTCCACGGCGGGACCGTCGGATCCACCGGAGGCCAGCGGTGTCTCGCCATTCTTCATTGCGATCCAGGGCTCACCGGCGGCCTCGTCCATCCACATGAAGTCGAACTCCGCCTCACGAGCGAACTGCCGATCCAGCTCCCTGTCGCCCATGTGCAGGTAGTAGTCGGCCTCAAATCGCTGCTTTATCTCGATGAGAACGTGCTTGTTGGAGACGAAGTCCACCTCGATGTCGTTCCGGGCCCACATGTCCCTTTGCGAGGTGATGGAGCGGTCCGATGAGCTACCGATGATGCAACCCAACTCCTTTGCTCGAATCACCATCTCAAGGGTAATGGGGCCGGGCGGGTCGCCGGTCTCAAGTGTGCCGTCTATGTCAAAGCTCAGTAGTATCCTCAAGGACAGCGCTCTCCTTTCGTGACGAGCGTGAGGGTGCGCATCGACCTGCGGCTGATGCCGCTCTGCGAGTCTCGTAGCGTTAGCTGAACGGATAGTAAGTGAGGGCGATGCGATTGTCAAGGCGGCTGGTTGCCTCACAATAAATGTTACCGAAGGGGGTATCGTTGCTTCATAAGTCATGTTACCGAGAGGGGACATGCGGAGAGGTGGCGTGAGCGCGAAGGAGTATATATTGCGTATGCAGGAGCGTTACCGTCGTGTAGGGCGGGCGGAGCGGGGACGCCTGTTGGCCGAGGTAGTAGCGGTCACCGGCTACCGCCGGAAGTCGGCCACACGGCTGATGGATTAGAATGAGTGTGTGTCGGTGAAGAAGGCGGGGCGAGGACGGCCGCGGCGTCATGGGCCGGAGATGGTGGCAGCGCTTCGACAGGTGTGGGAGATGAGCGACCGGCTGTGCGAGAGACGACTGGCGCCCTTTACGAAGGAACTGGTATCACGCCTGCAGGCGTGGGAGAAGCTAGTTGAGGATTAGACGCCGGCCTGCTCGGCTAGTGGTCTGATTGTCTCTGTCGTGACGGGCTGAGTGGTATACATGCATCATTCTGGTGGTATCCAGCCACTGTCTTGAAGGACTGGGTGGCAATGTTCTTCGAGGGTTTCCTCCACTGTTGAGCCTTGGATGTAGGCTTGCTGTAGTTGCTTGAGGCAGGCTGCTAGCTCCGGCATCCCATTTTGACGGGCTTCTCTTGCGTGGCCGCCGATGATATCGCTCACCCAGTCAAAATACACTTGGAAGTCTGAATTGATGGTCGGGGTTGGTATTGGGGTATGGGCCGGATTCCGCGTCGGGGTAGGAGCTGGAGTTCCGCCTGGGATGATCCAAGTCTCTACTAGAGATTCGCAGGTGTCTGGGTTGTAGGCGAGCTCTCGGGTACTTATGCTTCCGCTGAATCCGCCTCCGGCCATGCCCTGTGTTGTCCATCCGCAGCCGCCTTCGCTGTTCTTTGTTCCCTGGTTTATCGTTCTGACTACAGTGGCATTAGGCGGTGGAGATGAATGGCGGTAGTACACTACGTTGTCGCCTTCCAGGGTTAGAAGTTCTGGAGTAGGTGCTGGCGTGGGGATGTGGGTGGGGGTAGGTATTGGGGTGGATGCAGGGATTGGAGTCTTGGTTGGATTTGGCGTGGGTGTAGGTTCTGCCTCGTTGCAGGCAAGGGCTAGAATGCTTAATAGGACGATTATTATAGTCGACTTCACGGTGGCTCCTATACGGAAAGGCGAAAGCACCGCCAAACGCCCCCCTATCTCTGCCTGGCTCCAGTCCAGACTACGGGGCAGAGAAGCTGAAGATTTCGTTGTACCGGCTCACGTCGAAGGGATACGGCGAGCAGTCGGGTTCGCTAGAATCACACATGTCGGCAGCCATTTGCAGAACCCTCAGGCATGCCCCTGAACCATCGGGTGGCCGCAGTTTAGCACTACTGACATTGAAGGCGTACCAAGACGCCGAGCGAATCTCATTACAAAGTGATGGGTCAGGCCCAGTCCGTTAGAACCGGGTCTGTTTAACGCACTCACCCCGCCCAGGCGAACCCGAGCGGGGTGAGTAGTTAACCTATGCTAATCGCCAACAGGCGCCGTTTACGGCGTGGCGTTGGACAGCACGATGTAGGCGGCGCTGCGGGCCGGGGCAAAGGCGCATATCGCCGTCTCCGGCCTGCCGTTCTTGATAGTGACCTGGCGCTCGCCGGCTTGGCCGCGCAGCTGCTCTACGCTGTCGACGTACATGGCGGTCCGGGTGCGGCCCACGCCCAGGTTGCCGCCGCCGGAGGTGAACGGGTGAGGCCCCTCGACCGAGATGTCGCCGTTGAAGAAGGCCTGGGACTCGCCCTTCTTCACGCCGTGCCACTGGAACCCTTCAAGGGTGAGCGGCAGGAAGAAGGAGTAGCCGTCGTACGGGTTGAAGATGTCCACGTCCTCCGGGTGGAGGCCGGAACCCTCGTACACCATGGAGGCTACCTGTGCCCTGGCCTCCTCGGACTCGTCGAGCGTCTCCTGGCTGCTGCGCACGGTGCCGCCCTGGCCGCCGTTGTGGTTGAGCACCCAGAGAGGCTGCTGCTTCATGTCCTTTGCTCGCTCTGCGTTGGCGAAGAGGAACGCGCCGACGGCGTTGACCGGACGGTCGCAGTCCCAGATCCGGCAGGGCCACAGCACGGGCCTTGCGTTCACGTAGTCCTCGAAGGTGAGGCCGGATTCGCCGTGGAGCGTGTAGAAACCCCAGGAGTGCATCAAGCCGTTGCGGTGCTCGTTGATGACGGCCGGAGCAATCAGCTCCTCGAAGGTGCCGCCGTAGCGGGCGCAGTACTGCTGGATGGTGATGGCGCCGGTGAGCTGCAGGCCGTCGCCGCTGCTCCACGGGGCGTTCCACTGCCGGTTGCCGCGAGCCTCGGGGGAGGCGTTCTCGCCGCCGTGGCGGTAGCGCCCTTCGAAGTTGTTCATGCCGTAGACCAGCAGCGCCACCTCGCAATGGCCGTCGGCCACGGCCTGCGCCGTCATGCCCATCTGCTCGCCGATGGCCGGCACGTTGGAGGGGGCGAAGCTGACGTTGTCGAACCCCGGCATGTTGTCGATGATCCACTTGGCGTTCAGGCGGCTGAGCCCGTACTCGGAGTCGTACGGAGGCTCGAAATACTGCCGGTATGGCCCCCAGTCCGCCGAGCTGCCTCCCGTCGCGCCTGCGCCCGTCTCCGGGCACACCAGCATTCCGTCCACCTCGCCCCTGCTCACCCCGGCGTCGTCCAGGGCCTGCTGGATGGCCATCATGCCGTACGCGCCGTAGGTCTTGTCCATGGACACGCCGTCCCATCGCCTGTCAACCGGGGACTGGCCCCAGCCCACGATTGCAACTTTGCCCTGGTGAGGCCAGAGGCCCAGGCCGGGCTTGTCCCTTCTGTAACCTGTGTACTCTCCCGTGAAGTCCGTGGTCATGAAATACTCCTTCTCGAGTGCGAATTGCGCGTCTCTGCAGTCAACCGGCGGCCTAGTGGCCTACCCAATCAGCTTCCAGTCGTGGATGAGCTGGCCCGGCGCCACCTCTTCGAAAATCAGCTCCGCCGGCGCCCCGATGGGCACCTGCTTCACGGGCGTGCCGGGCAGGTTGGCGTAGAAGTTGACGCTCGGGTCCTCGTCCAGCGCTACGATTGCCACGTTATACGGCTGGTCCGGTATGCGCACCTGGTACCGGCCGTCATAGACGACGAAGAAGGACAGGACATGACCCTTGCCCTCCACCTCCTTCCACTCCAGCGACTCAGAGCCGCAGTCCTGGCAGCCCGGTCTGGGCGGGTATTGGAGCGTGTTGCAGGCTGTGCAGTTCTGCACGGTCAGGCGCCGCTCGTTGATGGCGTCCCAAAAGGGCTTGCTCATCTCGTCCGCTACTGGTATCAGTTTCGACACGTATCACCTCTCTCCGTTGAGTTGCAGGTTCACCAGGGACCGAAGCTGCCGTATCGGCGCGACCCGGCGGATCGAATCTCCCGATCGCTAATCTCGGACCGACCTTCGAAGGCCGGCCACTCTCCGGTCAGCCCGCGACGCTAGTCTGGGCTGACGCCGTAGACCATCCAGTCCGACATGTTGGGCGTGAATGCGCCCGCGAGGCCGGTCTCAGCTCTGACGCGCACCTGCCTCTCACCGGCGCGTCCCTGGAGCTGCTGGATGGTGTCCGTCTGGTTCCACGTGCGGGTGCGCCCGCTGCCCGCGTTTCCTCCGCTGGAGCTGAACGGGTGCGGCCCTTCCACGCGAATGTCGCCGCCGTAGAAGTCGTGGGCCTCTCCCCGCTTCACGCCGTGCCACTGGAGTCCCTCCAGGTAGTACTGCGTGAACAGGGTGAAGCCGTCATAGGGGTTGCAGATGTCCAACTCGGCGGGCGTGAGTCCGGAGCCCTCGTACACCTTCTTCGCGATACTGTCGGTGAACTCCTCGGTCTCGTCCAGCGTCTCGATATTGCTGCGTACGATGCCCCGCTGCGAGCAGTGATTCAGGATGTAGACCGGCTTCTGGCGCATGTCCATTGCGCGCTCGGCCGTGGTGAACAGGTAGGCGACGGCAGTCTGAATGGGCAGGTCGCAGTCCCAGAGGCCCATGGGCTTGCACACCCAGCGACCGGACAGGTAGTCCTCTACGGAAAGGGGCTCGGGCCGGTGCTGATAGTAGAACCCCTCCGGGAACATCAGGCCGTTGCGGTGCTGGTTCACAACGAACGGGGCCATCTTGTCGTGATTGGAGCCGTACTTCAGGCAATACTGGTCGAAACCGAAGGCTATCTGGGGTATGAGCTGCCAGCCCCACGGGTTGGTCCACTGCCCTGGGCCGGATGCCGTATCCATCGCAGCCGCGCCGTGCTGTCCATAGCGACCGGCTATGTTGCCCATGCCGCGCACCACCAGGCAGGTGTTCGTGAGGCCGTCCCCCACTGCCTGTGCCGCCACTACGAGAGCGTTGGAGATGCAGGCGGGGCCGTGCATGGTGAACGATACGTTGCTCAGCCCCGGAGTGTTGCGGACGATCCAGTCGGCGCTCGCGCCATCCAGGCCGTCGTTGGGGTCGCCCTCCGTGGGCACGTAGGCATTCGCAAAGTCCTCCGGGACGGGTCTTGGAGTCCACGGCTCGCCCATGCCCTTGGGGGTTGCCACCACGCCGTCCACGTCTTCGGGCCTCACGCCCGCGTCCTCGAGCGCCTTCTGTATGGCGCCAATGGTCAGCGCTCCGACGCTTGTGTCAACCGTCTCCTCCCAACGGCGCGCCGTGGGAGCGTGTCCGATTCCCACAACGGCCACCTTGCCTCGGTGCTCCCAGACGCCGAGGCCCTCGTCCCTGCGGTACATCCCAGCGGGCGCATTTTCCGTTGGTGCCACTGCGTACTCCTTCCTGCCGGTCCGTGCGTTGGTATCCGTCGAGCCTGGCCGGTCAGCCTACCACGCGCCACTCAGGGACCCTCTGCCCCGTTCCGGGTGTCTCCTCGAACTCCACGCGCACGCTGGCGCCGACTGGCACCTCGTCTGGCGGGGTTCCGGGGAGGTGGGATAGAATCTTGATCTCAGGCGCATCCTCCAGCTCGATCACGGCTATGTTGAATGGCTGGTCAGCCTGAAGCAGGCGGATGCGGGAGTCGTGCATGACGCAGTAGCCGTGGATCTTGCCGTTGCCGCTCATCTCGCGCCACTCGAGGGCGCCGGAGGAGCCGCAGTCCGAGCAGGCCTGCTGCGGTGGGAACTGGAGCCTGTCGCAATCGGAGCAGCGTTGCATGACCAGCCGTCCCTCGTTGCAGGCGTCCCAGAAGGGCTTGCTCAGATCATCGGGGACCGGGGACTGCTTGGGCAACTCTCACCTCCACAAGCTGGAGCAGGCTGCGCCTATGATACGTCCGTGCGCCGGGATAGTCAACATCTGAGACTGGGCGTCCGCCCGTCCTAGTCTGGACAACGCTCACACCTTCTGATACCTTCAGGGCCTACCCTTCCCGGCGGTCCGCGCCGATCGATCAGGAGGACACACTGTGGTCAGACCCACATGGATAGCCAAGCATCCGCCGGCGTGCACCTGCGCCTCCTGCGAAGAGAAGCGCGCCATCAACAGGCTCCACGGCAAGGTGGGTCGCAACGCGCAGTGCCCCTGCGGCAGCGGCAAGAAGTACAAGCGCTGCCACGGCCAGTAGCGGCGCCCGATTCCCATCGAGCCGCAACTCACCACCGTCATTCCGAGCGGAGCCGAGTGTAAGCGAGGCGTAGTCGAGGAATCTAAGGCGTTCGCATGCTGCGCAGGACTCGCAATAAGGCGCCAAGCTCCTCTTCAGGGCGGGACCGACACGCCATTGGCAGGTCCTGGATTTCTCGGCTTCGCTTTGCTCCGCTCGAAATGACAGTGGCTTAAAGAGCAACACGGCCACTTCGCTCATTTCGCCTCGGAATCACGGCTGCCGTGCCGAGCTCAAGCGCTGCCCTAGAACAGCGTGTAGATGAAGGGCCCGCCGCCGCTCGCCTCTGCGAACACGAGCAGTAACCCGAATAGAAGCAGCGTCACTACCATCGGTATCAGCCACCACAGCTTCCGGCTCCACAGGTAGCCGATCAGCTCTCCTGCGATGGCGAAGCGGTCCGCGGCGAACCTGAGTGGACGCATGCGCTAGCTCTCCCCCATCCCGTCGCGCGTCACCAGGAACCGGTCCAGCACGAGCGCGTCCATGCCGCTCCTCGCAAACGTGTCCAGCGCCTCGGCCGGAGTGTTGACTATCGGCTCTCCCGCCAAGTTGAAGCTGGTATTCAGGAGTACCGGAACTCCCGTCGCCTCGCCGTAGGTCTCCAGTAGTCGATGAAACCGCTCGCTGACCCCGCGGTGTACGGCCTGGGGTCGAGCAGTCCCGTCAACGTGAGTGGTGGCCGGCACGGACTCCCGCCAGCCGTCCTCAACGTCCACGACCAGCTGCATGAAGCGGGCGGGATAGTGTGCGGGCGCGTCAGGAAGGCGGAACACGTCTTCGCACCGCTCGGCCGTCACCGAAGGCGCGAAGGGGCGGAATGGCTCCCGGTGCTTGATCTTCAGGTTCACGATGTCCTTCATCTCCTCGCCGCGGGGGTCGGCCAGGATGCTGCGATGTCCGAGCGCCCTCGGCCCAAACTCGAATCCGCCCTGGAACCAGCCAACCACACTCCTCTGGGCCAGCAATTCCGCCGTGTGCTCGGTCACCTCCTCCTCGTTCGCTAGCTCTGTGTAGGTCGCGCCCAGCGCCTTCAGGGCCGCCGCGATCTCCCCCGGCGCGTAGCTGCGGCCCCAGTAGGCATGCTCCATCACGAATGCGCGAGGCTGGTTGAGCACCACGTGGTATGCGTAGAGCGCCGCTCCGAGGGCGCCGCCGCCGTCGCCGGCAGCAGGCTGTATATACACCTCCTCGAACGGCGTTTCCCGCAATATCCTCCCGTTGGCCACGCTGTTGAGGGCCACGCCTCCGGCCATGCAGAGCTTGGTGAGGCCGGTCTCCCGGTGCAGGCCATTCGCCATCCTCAGAAGCACGTCCTCGGTCACGGCCTGGATGCTTGCGGCCACGTCCGCGTAGTACGGGTCAACGGTCGCGCTGAGAGCGGGAGGCCGCGGCTCGCCGAAGAGCTTCACGAACCTATCGCTGAACATCCGGCGCGTGGAGCGATGGAACGAGAAGTAGTCCATGTCCAGCGAGAAGCTTCCGTCCGAGGCCACGTCGATGAGCCGGTGCACCCTGTCCACGTAACGCGGCTGCCCGTAGGCGGCCATGCCCATGAGCTTGTACTCGCCGTCGTTCACCTCCAGCCCGCAGAAGGTCGTGAAGGCGGAGTATAGCAGCCCCAGCGAGTGCGGGAAGTGCAGCTCCTGGGACACGTGGATCCGGTTGCCCTCTCCCATGCCCTTGAGCGTGGTGGTCCACTCACCCACGGCGTCTGCAGTGAGGATCGCGGCCTCTTCGAATGGTGAGCAGAAGAACGAGCTGGCCGCGTGCGAAAGGTGGTGCCAGCTGAACAGGATGCGGTCCCGGTCTCGGATGCCGGTCCTGTCTCTGAGCAGGCCCTTCACCCAGAGCTTGTCGAGGAGCCAGGTGAGCATGGCCTCCCGGAACAGGCCGAGCGTCCGGGGGAAGCCCTGCAGGCACGTGAGCAGGATACGCTCCAGCTTCAGGAACGGCTTTTCGAAGAATACGACGTAGTCCACGTCGCCGCCGGATATGCCCGCCGCCTCTAGGCAGTAGTCGATTGCGCGCTGCGGGAAGTTGGCGTCGTGCTTGATCCGGCTGAACCGCTCCTCTTCGGCCGCGGCCACCAGCACACCGTCCCGGATCAGGGCGGCGGCGGCATCGTGGAAGTAGCAGCTGATGCCCAGCACGTACACGGGCTCTCACTGCCTCCTTGCAGCCTCCGGCGATACCCTGTCCACGCCCGATGCGTCCGAAAACGCCGCGTGACGACGCCGCGTGCGCAGAGGGTCTGCAAGCAGCTTGTACGGGACGGCGATGACAGGGAAGAAGACCACGTACGTCAGGGTGAGAAGCACACGCGCCTGCAGGTTGCCCAGGCGGCGCACGAACCACTTCCACCCGCTCCACGCTCTGGCAAGGGGGCGCAACTCAGCCCTCCCTACCCGCGCTCACGGGGCACACAGAGTCGGCGGCACGAGAGGCTCGCCTGCAGGCGGCATCGTCTCGTAGTATGTCCATGAGGGCGCCGGCAAGCTTGTGGGGATCGTGTCGTACCGGCACGTCGTCGTCCACCACGTCCGCCGAGACCAGGACACCGTGAAACCCGTCCACCACTGCAACGGGTGGCACCGGGGCCTGAAGCGGCTCTCTGGACGTCTCCGCCACCTTGCTGTTCACCAGAAAGTGGCTGACGGACATGCCGCTGTGCTCACGGAAGGCCGCCATGTGGTCGGCCGCATCAAAGCCGTCGGTCTCGTGGAGCTGGGTTGACACGTTGCACACCAGCACCGTCGGCGCATCCGAAGCAGCTACGGCCTCGCCGATTTCGTGCAGCAGGAAGTTGGGCAGGATGCTGGTGTAGAGGCTTCCCGGCCCGATGACTATCAGGTCTGCCTGTCTGATGGCATCAAGGGCGGCCTCATTGGCACTTGCGCCGTCCGGCTCCAGCCAGATGCGCCGAATGGGCTCCGGCGCCAGCCCAACAGCCGACTCGCCGCGCAGCACTGCGCCCGAAGACGTCTCCGCCATGAGCACCAGATCCGCGCGGTTTGACACCGGCAAAACCCTGCCGGACGCCCTCAGCAGGGTGGCGGCCGCCTCCAGTGCTTCCTGGAACCCGCCGTGCTTCCCGTGAAGGGCGGCCAGAAGCAAGTTGCCCACGTTGTGGCCTCCCAGCACCGAATCGTCGTTGAAGCGGTGGTCGAGAAGCTCGTCCATGAGAGGGCCGGCTTCGGACAGGGCTACCAGGCAGCTGCGAGCGTCGCCCGGAGGTGGCATGTGCAGCTCCTCGCGGAGCCTTCCGGAGCTGCCTCCGTCGTCCGCCACCGTCACTATGGCCGTCAGGTTGCCCGTCCGGTGCTTCAGGCCGCGCAGAAGCGTGGACACCCCCGTACCTCCACCAATTGCCACTATCCGCGGCCCTTGTTCACTGTTTCTCATGTGGTCTGCGTTCTAAGGAATTGTCCGCGTGCCTGCTGTCCTCCGAGTCCCCCGCGCTGCCCGCCAATCGGTCCGAAACCTCACCGGCGCATCCGGCGCGACGCGCCCGTCTCATTCGTCTTGCGCCGCAATGGCAACAACTCGTTCGGCGCTTGACCATTATACAGCATGGGGCACCTGTGTCGTACTTCAGGCTGCATCACTATGCACCGATGATGCTATCCACAACGCCAATAGTGCGTCAGGCTGGGCCACGGCAGCGAGTCGCGGTTCTTGATCTGCTCGGAATCTGCATCGAACTGAATCCAATTGCGTCTAACTTACGTATATGTATATGCGGACAAGTCTTCGGACAGCGACGCGTGAGGCTGGTCCCCAGAATGGGCCAGGTACTTCTTGGCAGACCCCTCGGTGGCGGCGGAGGAAGTGCGGACGCTCATCCTTTCGCGTGTCGAACCCGTGACACAACCACTGGGGGGTCAGGTTGAAGTGGAATCGCCGGCTCACATTGCAGCGGAGATGTGGCGGACCGGCGAAATCTGTGACATTATAGAGATGCAGGAGATCGAGCAAGGAGGCGTGATGAGCTTGTTGATAAGGCTGTACTACACCATATTCGCCAGGGTGCGCGGCAGTGACGCCGCCATTATCGCGAAGCTTGAACGTGAGAACGCCGAGGACGTCCAGGCCGGACGCAGGTCCCGAAGGGGGAAGGAAAGCCTCCTGGACGCTAGATCCAAGTATCAGTTTGACCTGCTGCAAGGCGACGACACCGCCAACAAGATGATGCTCCAGTAACCACTAACCTGAAACGATATCCGCCCCCCGGCCGACGTGCGTAGCGCGGCCGGGGGGACCATTGATCTCCTCAACCTGCGCCCCGCACCTCTCATCGGCTTCACCGGCGATCAGAGGTAGCCCTGTCCAACCCTGCACTGCCCTCTCCTTCTACAGCCTTCGCCCATGCTCGCATTCGTAACCAGCTTGTTACCTGCGTGTAAGCGCGCTTGCCTCCGGTGTGGTAGAGTAGGATTGCAGCCAGGCGCGGAGCCGGCGACTGCCACCGCACTGGACAATTACGCCTGAGGGCCGCTAGACATGCTGTTTGACTCCATATCTCCGCAGAGCCCCGTGAACGAGTGCTTTGGCCAGGACGGATCTGTCCGTCCCGTATACCGAGGCCTATTGGACAATCTGGAATCCATGGGGGTAGAGGAGCTGCAGAGGCGCTGGCAGATGGCCGAACAGTCCGCAACCGCCGATGCCTTCACATTTCGCCTTGACCCGAGGGAGTTCCGGCCTGTCCCCACAGACTGGATTCCCAGGATCATTCCCAGCGCAGACTGGGATACCATTGCCAGGGGTGTATCCCAGCGGCTGCGCGCCCTCAACGCATTCATCCTCGACCTGTATTGTGGCGAGCAGGACGTGGTTCCTCCGGACGTCCTCTTCTCGTGCCCTTACTACAACCCACAGCTGCAGGACTTCCGCCCCGCGCGGGACGTGTTCGTGCACATCTACGGCATCGATCTCGTGCACATGGGCAACGGCAGGTACGTGATTCTTGAGGACAACCTGCGCATTCCGTCCGGAATCACCTACCAGATGAAGTGCACCGAAATCGGTCTGCGGGTCATGCCGGAACTGGCGGCCGGGTACGACATTCAACCGTACGATATACGAGACGCGTACAGGGAGATGTTCACGTCTCTCTGCGACACGGAGTCGCCAACGTGCGTGATACTAACCGACAGCAAGTACGGCTCCGCTTTCTTCGAACACCGTTTCCTCTCCGAGCTGCTGGGCATTGCCCTGGTGGAGGGCTCCGACCTGTACATCGGGCAAGAAGGCCGCGTGTGGGCCAGGGCCATGGGAGGCGACTTCCCCGTGGACCTGATCTACCGCCGCGTGGAAGACCTGGACATGTTTGTTCCCGGTTTGATGGAGGCGTACCTGAACAACAAGGTCGTTCTGGTGAACGCCATGGGCACGGGCGCGTGCGATGACAAGCTGGTGTTTCTCTGGGTGCCGGACATGATTCGGAAGTACCTTGGAGAGGAGCCCGTTCTGGACCAGGCCCTGAGCTACGACCTGCGGGAATCATCCAACAGGCAGCACGTGCTTCAGAACCTGGACCGGATGGTGATTAAGGCCCGCCACGGCTACGGAGGACTGGGCGTCTACATCATGCCTGACCTGGGAAGCACTTACCGGAGCGGCCTCGCGAGGCAGATAATCGAGCAGCCCCAGGGTTTCATCGCGCAGGAGACGCTGGACTTCTCCAAGCACATGGTATTCGACGGCGCAGGCGGCCGCCTGGAGGAGCGATACGTAGACCTGCGCGTATTCGCCACGCAGGACGGGAACGGCCGCGTCAGTGTCTTCCCCGGAGGCCTTACCAGGGTGTCGCAGGCCTCAAGCCGGGTCACCAACAACTCGTCGGGTGGATCATGCAAACCAAGCTGGGTAGTCACGTAGGCAATGGCCCCGTCAACGTCCACTACGCCTATGTGGCGCGATACACGTACTCTGACATAGTGGTTCAGAACGACAACTTTCTCCGGCTTTCTGCCTACACGGACGTGCGGCAGAGAGCCGAAAGTTATGACGTTTTCACCAGTCCCGTAGGCAGAAAAGTATGCTACTCGGACCGGCTTGGGAACGTGGTTCACAGGGTTCGGGTAATTGAGCCCCACGAGAAGCTGGTGATCGCGGCGTTCGGCAAGGCGGCGCTCGAGCCCCGCTTCCCGTTCGTGCCGGACCTGGCGCTGTCGGACTTGGCGCTCGACCCGGAGGCGGATGAGTTTCTGACGCCAACTCCGCTTGTTGACCCGACCGCTGTCGAGGAGCCCGCCCGCGATGTGACGGCCGGCGCTGACACGTTACTCGAGGCCGTCGAGGCTGTTACGGCCTGGGTATGGAAGAACGTCAGGTACCTGCGCGGCAACACTTCCGTGTCAACAACTGCGTTGCAGGTTCTCTCCTCGTTAGAAGGCGTGTGCCAGGACAAGACTCACCTGGCGCTGGGCATGCTGAGGTCACTGGGCATACCATCTCGTTACGTGAGCGGACTGCTAACCCGTCAGCCAGGCGAGACGCACGCATGGCTGGAGTTCCTTCATCCGAACGTGGGCTGGCTCCCCGCCGACCCGACCAAGGGTGTGGTCATTGAGACCGGAACCAACTACCTGAAGTTCGGCGTGGGCAGGGACTACACGGAGATCCCCCCCGTGACGGGGTCATTCGTGTCGAGGGGCTCAGGCAGCCTGGACGTGGCAACTGCCCGGGTGTTCTTCGACAGGGATACGGTTACCTTTCAAGATGCCATTGACCTCATAGACAACTACCTCGAATAACGGAGGCACTAACTGATATGGTAGAACCGAGATCGCTCTCCTTCAACAACGACCGCTGGCTCACGGACTCCCGTATCTACAACCTCATCTGGATGGGCCGATGGCTGGAGCGAGCCGAGAACATAGCCCGGGTGGTCAACACGTTCGCGGGCGCTGCCGTAGAGAGCGGCGGCGACATCGAGTGGTTGCAGCATTCGCTCGTAAACGCCGCGGTCATCCGCGGCATCCCCATCGACGACCCGACGCGAACCCTCTCGCTGCTGCTGCGAGAGCACGGCTCCTCCTCCATCTACCACAGCATAGCGACGGCCCGCAACAACGCGACACAGGTGGGGCCCGTGGAGCTGATACGCGCAATTTCGGGGATCATTCAGAGCCTCGACGAGGCCACGCTGCCCATCCCGACACCTGAGGAGGCGCGTAGTCTGACCGGCACAGTGCTGGATGGCCTAGCCAGCGTTTACGACGTCATTGAGGCGAGCTGGTTCCACCGGGAAGCCATGTCGGAAGAGGAAGTCTACCTGAGGTTCGTGCAGCAGTAACCACCGCCTAGTGGCGCCACCTGTCGTCGTCCTGGAGCAGCGCTCTTGCGTGGTTGATCTCCCCCGCGTGGTACAGGTCGTGCTCCAGCATCGTGGTCACCAGGAAGTAGGTGGGCACCAGCGCGCCCCAGTGTGCCTTGCGCGGCGCATCCAGCTCCGCGTCTGATTCCAGCTCCCGGATGCAGCCCGTTAGGTATTCGTGCCCCTCTCGAAGCCACTCCTCGGCGGCCGCCGGATCCGACAACCGCTCCGGTGCAGGTGTGGCGGGAGGGTCATCGTAGTCCATGCTGGCGTCCCGGAAGCCGTGGTTGGCGTACATGAACTTGAACATGCCCACATGCGCCACAAGGTCGCATACGGAGCGGCTACCGGACGGCGGCGTGCGCTCCCAGCACTCGGGGGCCACGCTGCGGATGTTCATCAGCAGGGAATGCTGGCTGCCCTCGAAAGCCAGGTCTATAAGGGCCAGCAGCTCTTCGATTCGTGTCTTCGCCATACCGCCGCCTTCAATTGCAGCTATCCGATGCCATGGCGGCTCCCTTTGGCCTCGAAGAAGTCCAGGTCTATGGCGAAGGCCGAGGCCAGCAACAGAAGTCTTGTTTGCTCTCCGCGCTCCGTGTCGCTGAATTGGATCCGAAAGTTGTCCGCGTCCGTGAACCCCTCCCGCATGATGCCGCCCCACTCCTTGACGATGCGCCCCATCTCCTCGCCGCGGGCGTTATTCAGGGTAAAGGTATGTGGGCGGAATATGCTGCCGTTCAGCCCCGCGATCTGCTGGCCGCCCGCATCCAGAACGACAAACTTGCGCTTCAGTGCGGCGAACTTCCGCTTCAGCGAACCGATGGGCGCGCCGCTCCCGTCCTGCACGTTTAGGTGCGAGAGAAACCAGAAGAAGCTTCTGTTGGCGTTCAGGATGTTTCCCCCGTCGCTGCCCAACACGTGTAGGCTTAGGGGCCGGTGGTTGCCCATGAACTGGCGAGATAGCATCCCGGAGTCCTCGTAGGCGTACATGGCCTCCTGGCCCTCCGGTGTCAGAATCCTGTACCGGTTGGCCGTCTCGAAGCCGGTGAAGACCTCCAGCATCTCCCTGGACTGGCGGACGATCAACTCCCGGTGGTTTGCAAGCTCCATTTCGGTCAGCTCCTGTTCTCGGTTCTGGCCGCATCTTACACGCTACTCCCCGTCTGACTCAATACCGGCCCAGCCAGCGGCGCCAAAAGGCGATTGACATTCCAGAAATGCTCCCGTTAGACTTTCTTCGCTTTCCGGGCAGCCAACACGTTTTAGACAAGGAGGAAAACCCAAGCCATGAAGGTGGAATCGTACGCACAGGGTACTCCGTGCTGGGTGGAGCTTGGCACTTCGGACCAGGAGGCCGCGAAGGCGTTCTACAGCGAGCTGTTCGGCTGGTCCTACCTGGACCATCCCATGGACGAGCACGGCCACAGCCACTACTCCATGGCGACAAAGAGCGATCTGAACGTCGCAGCGATCTATGCGCATCACGAAGGGATGAGGATGGCTGATACGCCACCCCACTGGGACATCATCCTGTCCGTGGGGGACGTGGATGCCACGGTGGCGCGCGTAGCCGGCCTGGGCGGGGTCGTGGTCGAAGAGCCCGCCAACGTCGGTGCCGCCGGCCGCATCGCAGTGGTTGCCGACCCCACCGGCGGCGCCGTGGGCCTCTGGCAGGCGGGATCCCAGATTGGCGCCCAGGTGCAGAATGAGCACGGCTCCATCGGATGGTGCGAGCTCCTCACGACGGACCCGGAGGCCGCCATCCGATTCTACACCGGACTTCTGGACATCGAATCCGAGACGGCGGACATGCCGGGCGGCAACCGCTATACGGTTTATATGGCCGGCCAGATTCCCCTTGCCGGCACAATGGCCATGCCGGAGGAGGTGCGCAGGATGAACATTCCTCCTCACTGGAGCGTGTACTTCCACGTGGACAGCGTAGATGAGACCATTGCGAAGGCATCTGCTCTTGGGGCCACCATTGCCTTGCAGCCCCTGGACATCCCCGACGTTGGGCGCCTGTCATTTGTGCTGGACCCGCAGGGCGCAGGCTTCGGCCTGCTCACGCCGGAAACCGATTGGGGGGTGGAAGGCTAGTCCCGCCAGGGCTACGGCCCCTCGTAGCTCCCCAGCGGGGCCAGGCCCTTGAGTATCGCCATCAGTCTTGCGGGCGGTACGTCCACGGCGGCCGCCAGAACAGCAATGCCACCCAGGGACATGCGCGCCACGATGACATGCTGCGGGTCGTTCCACTGCGCCACTTCGACGCGTACCGGCAGGCCGCCAACGCTCAACCCCACGATCCTGCGAGGGACCGCCGCCAGCCTATCAAGGTTCCAGTGACGAAACACGTTCCCGCGGTCGGAGTAGCGCTCACGCTGTCCCCTCGCGCCGTGCTCCTGCACCACCTCAACGATGGCGCGCAGCTCCCGCTCCGGCGACCTGATGCGGGCGATTGCCCCGGCTCCGGCCGCCTGTTCGAGCAGCAGCCTCTTGCGCGGCGTCTGCCCTGCTCCGGCCTCGTAGAGCAGCTCGATGCCCTCAACGGCGCGTTTCAGCCTTCCGACATCCCACGCGACGCTTCGGAGCTCCAGCCCGAGCGGCTGACCCGTGAGACCGTAGACCGGGAACGACGCCCTCAACAGCGCGTCAGGCTGGCCTCTCTCGCCCACGTCGATTGTGTGGCGGACAGGTCTGAGGGACGGTCGCTTCAGAGGGCCGTGCGGCTCGCAGCCCAGCACATCTTCACGCCACTCACGCTCTGTGTCGACACCACAGAACCGGCAGCTGTAGTCTGCGCTGCCGAACCGAAAGTCGTAGAAGTTCTTCAGCCAGATAAAGGGGAATGTCAGGACCGAAAGGGCAGAGACAAGTCGCGAGCGCCTCCGGTACGTCATATAGAGCGTGCCGCGGCTGTTGCCTAGAAGTTCGCCACATCGGTAACAGTACTTTTCGCGCGGCACATGTATGGACAGGGGCGCGTAGCGTATAGGCATGCGAAAATGATAGCACAGCGCCCTCAGGCAGGCCGTCGCCCCTATGAGGCCGCCGTGCGGAACCGCCACAGCGCGATCGCAAGGAAGGCCACGCCGAAGGCAGCGAGCGCCGCCAGCTCCGGTGCTACCTCGCTCGCTTCCGCTCCAAACAGCATCAGCTTGTTGAACCCCACGTTAGCCCAGCCGTGCGGAGTCAGCTTCGCCAGGGTTTGCATCCACTGGGGCGCGATGAACAGCGGCCACCAGCACCCTCCAATTGGCGCGAGCACCAGTGAAGTCAGGACACCGGCCGAACCTGCAGCCTGCACGCTGCGCACAAAGCTGGCGAGCAGCACCCCAAACGCCGCCGAGGCCAGCGCCATGAGCACCGAGATCGCAATCACCGCCGCGGGCGCTATGCCGAGGTAGATGTCGAAGAGCAGCACGCCGGCCAGCCACATCACGACGAGCTGCGCGGCGGCCCTGTATGCCGTGCCAACGAATTTGCCCAGCACAATCGACTCACGTCGCGTGCCATTGGACATGAGCCTCTCCAGCGTCTGGTTCTGGCGCTCTCTGGCAATCGACTCCGCGCTCAGGGCCGCGCTGAAGAAGACGAACATGGTAAGGTATGCGGGCAACGTGAAGTTGGAAGGCTGGAACGGGACGACGTCCCCCGCCCTCTCCACCTCCAGACCGACGCCCGGCGACGAGGCGCTGCTGGACTCCTCGACCACCGGGCCCGCGGGCGCTTCTAGCGATCCGCCCGGGGACTGCTCAGCCAGCTCGGCGGCTGCCCTGAAGGCGATCAGTGTCTCCGTGAACCGGCCCGCCACCTCTTGCGCGAATCCGGAGAGCGCCGCCTCGGCTTCCGGACTGTCGTCGCTCACCACCACGCCGAGGGAGGTGCTCGCGCCACCCACGAGTTTCTGCGTGAAGTCGGCGGGGAACACCACAAAGCCGTCGATCTCACCGTTCTGCAGCGAGGCTAGCGCATCGTCGTAGGCCATCGCACTGACGCTTGCATACGGGCTCTGGGACAGCTCCTCGATCACGCTCAGGCTGACGCCCACGTCCTCCCTGGTGACCAGCGTGATGTTGAGAGGTTCGTCACTCGGCCCCTGACCGGACAGTGCGGCCGACCACCCAACGATGAAGATGAACGGGAACAGGAACGCAAAGGCCATTGCGAACCGGTCCTTGAAGAATATGCGCGTGTCCTTGCTTGCTATGAGGAACGCCTGCCGGATCACCACGGCCACGCTATCCCCTCCCCTCCGACGTCCTGAACAGGGCGGCCGCCAGTACCACCGCAAAGACGCCGACTCCCGCCAGCACTCCCAGCTCAAAGCCCAGGTCACCCAGGTTCTGCCCACGTTCCAGAATACCCACCATCGACTCGATGGCGTAGCGGTTCAGCGTGAATCGAGACAGTACCTCCAACAGGCCTTCGCCCACATCGAAGAACGTCCCGCCGAATATGGTCATGAACATGGTTAGGAACACCGCACTCCACGTCGCCTGATCGCGCGTCCTTGCCAGCGAGGTTATCGCCATGGCAAGGCCGCTCACTGACGCAGCCACTAACACGCAGATCAGTGCGACCTGCAGGAATCCGGTCAGCCCTCCCACTCTCAACAGTGCGAATGCCGGCACAAGCAGGATTAGCGATTGCACCGACCCGCGAAGGACGTGCGCCGAGAACTTCCCCAGGAACAGCTGCGCCGCGCTGAGCCGTGTCGTCATCAGGCGCTCCAGGGTGCCCAGCCTCCGCTCCTCCACCAAGGTCTGTGAGCCGAGCGTAATGGTGAACATCAGGAACATCACCAGAATGCCCGGCACAACCCTATGCAGAAAGTTCGCTCCCTCCCCCTCCAGGTACTGGACGTCCACGCCCACGGGCGGGTTGTCCCACGAATCGGCTATGAGAGGAGCCGTCTGTTCGTCGATCAGAGACGGAGTCACGCCTGACCCCTCGAGCGCCGCCATGGCCAACCTGCGCACGCGGCCCTGGCGTCCGACCTCCTGCGCCACGCTCCGCACTATCCCTGCGACGATCTGACCCTCCTCACCGCCGTTGCCGCGCCGCTTGAAAGTCAGCGAAACACCTTCGCCCGCCTCCAGGGCCTCGGAGAATCCGGCCGGGATGACGAACGCGGCCAGGATCGCCGACCTGTCCAGCGCCGCATCCGCGCTTTCCAGCGTGCGCTCTCTCACGGTGATGGTGTCCAGGGCGTCCAGCCGCTGCACCAGCTCGCGAGCGCCGGGGCCGCCGTCCAGGTCCACGATGTTGGCCGTGGCGTGAAAGCTCGTTCCGCCGCCGAACACGGCATAGGTCAGCCCGAACAGCACGATGGGCAGGGCCATGCCGAACGCAAGCTCGGCCCGGTTGGTCAGGTACCGCTTCAACTCCAGAAGGGCTATGTGGAGGAATAGCGTCATCCGCCCGGCCGTCGTTGAAGCGACCTAATCTCTCAGCCTCCGGCCGGTGTGCTCAAGAAACACGTCCTCAAGCGTCACGCGGTCCGGATCGCCGATGCCCGCCTTCAGATCGCGAGGTGTGCCGAGGCTGATGATACGGCCGTGGTCCATTATGGCGAGCCGGTCGCAGAGGCGGTCGGCTTCTTCCATGTAGTGCGTGGTGTACAGGACGGTAAGTCCCTCGTCGCGCAGGTTCTCCACCGTCTCGAAGATGTGATTGCGGGACTGCGGGTCGATGCCCACGGTGGGCTCGTCAAGGAACAGGAGCTGCGGCCGGCTCATCAGCGCAATGGCGATGTTGACCCGGCGCTTCATGCCGCCGGAGAACTGTTCAACCTTGTCGCGCGCCCGGTCCTGGAGCCCAACGCGTTCGAGATTCTCTCGCGCCGACTCCCTGGCCTGCCGCCCGCCGAGCCCTGCCATTCGCCCGAAGAACACCAGATTGTCTATGGCCGAAAGCTCAGGGTACAGCGCAAGCTCCTGCGGGCAAACGCCAATCAGCTTGCGCACGCTGTCGCTTTCGCCGGTCACGGAGAGGCCGCCAATGGAGACGTGTCCATCGTCGGGCTTCAGCACGGTGGACATGATCCGGATAACCGTGGTCTTGCCTGCGCCGTTCGGGCCCAGCAGTCCGAAAATCTCCTTCCGCGAGATTGCGAAGGAGACGGAGTCCACCGCCTGAAACGGGCCAAAGGCCTTTCGCAGGCCATCGGCCACCAGGAATTGCGTGTCAGCCACTAGCCCTCCTGAGAAGCGTGCCCATGTTTCAATTGTACACCAGCCGGCCGCTGCCTGCTACGGATATCGCAACGGTCTCCCGTACATTCATGTCATCCTGAGTCTTTCAACTACGCTCAGAGCCTTCCTCGCACGCCGTTGGAGGGATAGCTCAGCGCAGCGTGGCCGCGGCCTCATCCTGTACAAGGAGACCCTTGCGTAGCCCCAGATTCTCCACGGGGAAGCGACCCTCATCTGTCATTCTGAGCGCAGCGCAGCGGAGTCGAAGAATCCAAAGCCTGTGCCGGCTTCACCTCACGTCCCCGGAACCTGGCCAGTCCCTCGGCTCGTAACGCCGGCAGTGCGCGACCGTCCTGGATTCTTCGCTGCGCTCAGAATGACATTAGTCCGTGTCTTGGACTCGAGTTATGCGAAAGTCACCGCAAGCGGAAGTCCACGACGCATGCGGCCTCTAGGGATGGATGCCCGCGTCCGCGGGCGTGGACGGGTGAAAGCGGGCGCCTCCCTACTCCTCCTCGTCCTCCGCATCCGGCAGGCCGGGGTTGTCCAGGACCGTCTTGAGCCTGTCTACCATCTCAGGGGTGAGGAGAAAGGCGTGCGTGACCCCGTAGTCCACGCTCAGCGTAAGGATTGTTGCGCTGTTCTGAGAGTTGGTCAGCCAGGCGGCATCGCACTCCCGCACCGCGCGAAACGGCGCTCCCGTTGCCATTCCTTCACCTCCGTTCGTGGATTTCGCAAGTGCAAGTATACCACCGATGCTCTCCACCTCCGGCGCGCCCGGCCGCACACTATGGCTGTTGACTTGACTCGCAAGGATAGCTAGAATGGAACAAAAGTACAGGGCAGTCGGCCCTCAGCGAGGTGAGGAAGCTATGCCTCTGACAATCAGCATCTCAGAGAAGGCAGCCAGGAAGGCCAGGGAGTTCGCAGAGAAGGGAGACCACGAAGAGTTTGGCCTCCGCGTGGGCGTCAAGGGCGGAGGCTGCTCCGGGCTGACGTACACACTCTCGATCGATGCGGACTCAATGCCCGAAGACAAGGTCATCGAGGAGAACGGGATAAGGCTCTACATCGACAAGAAGAGCTACGTGTTCCTGGCCGGCACAGTTCTCGAGTACTCGGACGGCCTGAACGGCAAGGGGTTCGTGTTCAACAACCCCAATGCCAAGTCCGTCTGCGGCTGCGGCACCTCCTTCTCCGTATAGCCACCGCGGACATCGACAAGTCCTTGGCCGGCCTCGACGGCTCACCCAGGGCCGGCATCAGCCCTTCTGCGAGGAGTTGCCAGTGTCGCAGTCAACAGCCGTTGCGCCCCTGCGTCTGGCCCAGGTGAAGGCCGGGGCGGAATTCGATCGCGACGAAGGCGGCCTTGCGCTGCCCGCCCACTTCGGCGACGCAATCCGTGAGTACACGGCAGCCAGGGAGGCGGCCGCCCTGCTCGACCGCTCAGCTTTTGGGCGTCTTCGGATCACCGGCGCCGACGCCCTTGACCTCCTCAACCGCCTTTCCACCAACAAGCTCGTCGACCTGCAGCCGGGCCACGGCGCAGGCACGGTGCTCACCACCAACAAGGGCCGCGTACTGGACCTACTTGTCGTGGCGATCCTCGGTGAGGAGCTTCTGGTCATCACCAGCCCCGGCACTCAGGAGCGTGTAGTGGAGTGGATCGACCTGTACACCTTCGGAGAGGACATCGCGGTCGAGGACGTCACGCAGAGCGCTTCACTGCTGTCCGTGGTCGGACCGCAGGCCGCGAACGCTCTTGGAGAGGCGGTAGCCGGCCTCGAACGATTCGATTCCACGGACGTTGAGCTGAGCGGGCGGCCGCTGATGGTGGTACGTACGGACGCACTCGGCGTACCCGGGTACGACGTCGTTGCGCCAGTGGAGCATGCAGCAAGTGTTTGGCTAGCCCTGGCCGACCGCGGAGCGATCCCGATCGGAGAGCTTGCTGCGGAGGCCGTCCGCGTTGAGCAGGGCGTGCCTCGCTACGGGCGCGAAATGGGCGAGGACTACAACCCCTTGGAGGCGGGCCTGCTGCCCCTCATAAGCTTCGATAAGGGCTGCTACATCGGGCAGGAGGTAGTGGTGCGACTGAACACCTATCGCAAGGTGCAGAAGCGCCTGATGGGCATCGCCCTAGATGGCGAGAAGCCTGAAAACGACGCCCTGCTAGAGGCGGACGGCAGGCAGGTGGGCTTCCTCACCTCGGTGGTGGACTCCCCGGCGTTGGGCAGGCCGCTGGCCCTGGCATACGTGCGAACCGCTCATGCTGAGGCTGGACTTGCCGTTGAGGTACGTTCCGGAAACCGCGCAGTCGGCGGCGTGACACTTGAGTTGCCCTTGTCCTCGGGCGCGGACTAGCCGCCTCCGCGGTCAGAGACCCAGCAGCGATATGCCCCCGTCCACGACCAGTACGTGGCCTCGCACCATTTCCGCCCCATCGCTGCACAGGAACGCGACGGCCTTCGCCATGTCCTCCGGCGTGACTAGCCTGCCAGCCGGCGTGCGTCGCTCGGAGTCGCCTATCATCTGATCGCGGTTCGGGAAGTGGCGAAGCGCGTCCGTGTCCACCACGCCGCCGGCCACCGCGTTGACGATGATCCCCATCGGCGCAAGCTCCACGGCGAGGTAGCGGGTAAGCGCCTCCAGGCCGGCCTTGGAAACCCCCACCGCGAGGTAGTTCTGGAGCACCAGCCCGGAGCCCATGCTGGAGATGTTAACGATATGCCCGCCGTTGGGCATGAGTCTCGCGGCCTCCTTGGCGCAGAGCCAGGGCGCCCGCGTGTTCACGTCCAGCGTCCAGTCCCAGTGCTTGGTCTCCAGCTCCAGGGCGGGCCTCTGCACGCCTGACGCAGCGTTGTTCACGAGTATGTCCAGCCGCCCGAACTCCTCCTCCACGCGGCGGAACATGTCGTGCACCCTGTCGGGTTCGCCCAGGTGGGAGCGAATGGTCAGGCTGCGTACGCCCAGCGAGCGAGCCTCGTTGGCGGTGTCGGCGGCCTCGCGGTGGTTGCGAGCATAGCAGACGATAACGTCCGCGCCCTGCCGCGCCAGCTCCAGGCAGATCGCCCGTCCGATCCCGCGCGAGCCTCCCGTGACAAGCGCTACCCTGCCGCTGAAAGACACGCGGGCCTCAGAGCTCGATGCCGCCGTCAACCCGTATCACCTCGCCGGTGATGTAGCCGGCCTCCTCGCTCGCCAGGAAACCGACCATGTTCGCCACGTCATCCACGGTGCCAAACCGGTTCTGTGGGATGCGGGACATGATCAGCTCCTTGAACTCCGGCGAGAGGTCGGCCACTATCTCCGTAGAGATGTAGCCGGGCGCCACGGCGTTGACGGTGATGTTGCGGGAGGCAACCTCTTTTGCGATGCTGCGGGAGAAGGCGATGACGCCGGCCTTGGAGGCCGCATAGTTGGACTGGCCCGGATTGCCTTCCAGGCCGACAACCGACACCACGCTTATGATGCGTCCCCATCGCTGGCGCACCATGTGGCGGAGCGACGCCTTGGTGCAGTTGTAGGTGCCCTTGAGGTTGGTGTTGACCACGTCGTCCCAGACCTCCTCCGTCATGCGCATCAGGAGGCTGTCGTGGATGATTCCGGCATTGTTGACCAGGATGTCGAGGCCGCCCCATGAGTCCAGGACCCGCTTGACCATGTCGTCGACGTCCGCGCTCTGGGCCACGTCCGCGCAGACCGCAATGGCCTCGCTCCCCATCTCGTTCACGGCGTTCACGACGTACTTGGCCGCATCTTCGTTGGTCCGGTAGTTCACCGCGATCTTGGCGCCATCACTGGCCAGCCTGAGAGCTATGGCCCTTCCGATACCCCTGGAGCCACCTGTTATTAGGGCGACCCTCCCATCGATACTCAAGTCTGTCTCTCCTGATCATCCTTCACTTGACCACGCACACGTGCCAGCTCACGGCTCATAGTCCCAACCAGGTCCCGCTCCAGCGAAGTGCGCGCCATTTCGATTCCGGCCGTGACGGAGGCTGCCATCGACCTGCCGTGGCCCACTATCGCCACGCCGTTGAGGCCCAGCAGTGGCCCACCGCCCATGTGCTCTACGTGGTTGGTGAGCTGCGAGAGTTTTTCAAGAAGCAGTCCTTCCCGGTTCCCATCTCCTGTCCCGGCAGCTCTTCGCAGATACTCCACCACCGCCATCCCCAGCCCTTCCGCGAACTTCATTAGTATGTTGCCCACGAAACCGTCGCACACCACAACGTCCGCCCTGCCCAATGGCACGTCCACGCCCTCGACGTTTCCGATGAAGTGCAGGCCGCTCTCACGGAACAGCTGGTGTGCCTCCCTCACCTGCCGGTTGCCCTTGCTCTCCTCCGCGCCGATGCTGAGCAGTGCTACCCTCGGCTCCTCAATGCCGAGGAACACGGTGGAGAGCACGGACCCAAGAACCCCGTAGCTGAGCAGCTGCGACGGCCGGTTGTCCACGCTTGTGCCCAGGTCGAGGAGAACGGTGCGCGGAGCCAGCCCGAGGAATGGACCGCCCAGCGCAGGCCTATCAACGCCCTCCAGGCAGCCCAGCGCCACCACTCCGGCTGCCAAAGCCGCCCCGGTGGAGCCCATCGTCACGTAAGCGTCCGCCATTCCCTCCTTCACCAGCCCGGCCGCAACCGCAATGGATGCGCGAGGCTTGGCGCGCAGCGCCTCCAGAGGCTGATCGTCCTCGGAGATTACTCCATCGGATGGAACGACGCGAAGGCCGTCCGGCAGGGGCGACGGCAGTAGCGGCTTCAGTGCGTCGGCGTCCCCGACGAGCAGCACCTCGACGTTGCTCTGCTCAGCCGCGTCCACCGCACCGCGCACAGTCTCAACGGGCGCGTGGTCGCCGCCCATTGCGTCAACCGCTATCCGGTATCTCTGGCCGTTCTGTGACTCGGTCACTGGACCCCCCCGTACTCTGCGGGCATTGTAACCCAAGCTTCGCCGTTTATCACCTCTTCCCCACCCTGCCTCCGGCAGCCCACGGCGCACTTAACCAGGAGTGCGCCATCGCTTTCCGACACGTCAACCACCTCGCCGAAGGTCGAGACGGTGTCGCCCGGGAACACGGGTGCTCGGAAGTGCACGTTGAGCCGCCCTGACTCCAGCCAGCCGCGCCCGAATGCCAGCGCCATCATATCCGAAACGTAGGCCAGCACCAGCATACCGTGGGCCACGATCCGCCCAAAGTGGGTCCCGGAGGCAAACTCGTCATCCAGGTGCAGGGGATTGTGGTCACCGCCGGCTTCGGCGTACAGCGAAATCTTGTCCTGCTTCACCGACCTGACCACGGACGGGAGCGCTTCGCCGAACCTCATCGGCCGCCGATCTCCCCGTCCTCGCCGGGCACCACCACTACGCTCTTGCCATTGATGACATGCCGGAGGTTCGAGTCCTCGCCGGAGAATTCGACGGAGAGGAATCGCATGCCCCGCATGGTGGTGTTTCTGGTAAGCCTGATCCGGAAGACCAGCTCCTCGTTGGAGGCAACGGGCCGGCTCACGGACAGCTCTTGCGCTGAGTGGATGGAGCCCGCCGGAAGGTCGATGGCGCGGAACAGCTCGCCTAGGGCATAGGCAACCAGTGCTGTGGGAGGCACATAGCCGTCTTCACGGTAGAGCGCGTTCTCGTCGCCCACCGCCTCAAGATAGAGGGCCACGTCCTGCGGCTTAAGTGTGTATCGGGCCGGCGGGAATTCGTGGCCGGCGGTGAGTTCAGCGATGTTTGACAAGATGCAAGTCCGTAGAGATGACGCCCTCCTTAGCCTTGGTTGATTATAAGGGCGTTGAAGAGTGCAAATCAAGGACAGCCACGGGACGTCCGCTCTTTCCAGACTCCCCGGATTCTGCTGTACGTCCATTGACAGTAGCGTCCCATTTCACAGCGCCGCGCCGCAGCCGGAAGCGGGCGCCGTCCCTTCAGCCTCCTAGCGTCCGGCGTTCCCGCGCGACTTGAAGCGGCAACGTGTCATGATCACGCGCCTCATGCAGCGGGCGGCCGACGTGAATGGCACGGGCCGGACTGGCTGCGCAGCGCTCTAGACCGGCTCTCGCTATCGGGCCAAAGATGGCAATTTCCGCGAGAAGTGGAGCTACTCTTTGCAACATATACATCATATTGTGCTAGAATAACCGACCAAGATGGGCATACTGGCTGGCCAACATTCGCCTCTCCCAAGCGCTATTGCGGTGAATACAGTGCCCTACAAGAAAGCTAAGCGAAACCACAACTCACTAACGAAAGAATGCCTTGACATTTCGAAACGAAGTGACTACCATTCTTCCGGCTCAAGTGGGTACGGAACTAAACTAAAGTGTCGTCACGTTTTCTGAAGGGTGCAGACGTATCTGCCCGGGCTGTAAACGAGTTTCTGGGGAAGAACGGGCCCCAGCTTGCAGCAGCCATCTCCTACTACGCCCTGTTCTCCCTATTCCCTCTGGCTCTGGCCTTCACATTCGGCCTCAGCTTCTTCCTAGAGGAGCAGACCATTGAGGACGTTGCGCGGCGCGTGGCCAGCCAGGCACCAGTGTCCCAGTCGGCCGTCAGCGATCTCCTCAGCGACACGCTGCGAAGCAGGGGCATCGCCGGTTTCGCGGGCGCAATCGGCCTACTGTGGGCCGGGACCGCAGTATTCAGCGCAGTCCGCAAGGGCGTAAACGCAACGTGGGGCATCACGAGGCCCAGGCCGTTTCTCCAGGAGCGGATCATCGACCTGTCCCTGATGCTAGCCGCCGCAACTCTAATGCTCGTTTCGATATTCTCGACGGCCGCCCTCAGCCAGCTGAGGGAGCTGGTGGACCTGATAACCAGGGAGACGCAGACGCAGGTCAACAGCGACCTGTTGTGGGAGAGAATGGGCTCGCTGATAGCCGCCGCAATCTCGTTCGTGGTGTTCGTGGGCATCTACTGGGTGCTGCCAAACACCAAGGTTGCCATCTCGGAGGCGATTGTAGGAGCTACCTTCGCCACAATCGTCTTTGAGATCGTGAAGAACGTGTTCGTCTGGTACGTGCTCAACTTCTCCGTGTACAGCTCCGTGTACGGGTCAATCGGCAGTGTGGTGGCGCTTCTCACGTGGGTGTACGTATCGGCCAACATCCTGCTGTTCGGCTCGCTGATAACGCAACGGTATGCCAGCCACCGCGCGAACAAGGTGCGGGAAATCCACGACATCGTGGAGGCGGAGATGGCGCGGTCGGCACTGCAGCCGGTTGGCCGGGAGTAGCATCCGAACGGCATACGTGGAGTCGCACGGCTCCCGAAAGCCCACTGGCAAGCGAGCCTCGAGTGACGACCCTCCTGCGATGGCTTTCGCTCCTCCCTGTGAGTCCGCCATCTAGGCTTGGCCGGCTCTTTCGTGTATCAACGACAATTGCGACGATCGCGCTCCTCTGGGCAGCCTGCAGTGACCACCCGGAGCCAACCCCGACACCCATACCGCCCACGGAAGCTCCTGCGGCAACTCAGCCCGTCCCCGCCGCCTCTCCCCTCCTACCCTCGGTGACGCAGGTGGTGGCACGCGTGAAGCCCTCCGTCGTGTCCATCTCCACGACGTCGCTGGTCGAGCGGTGCGGCCTCTTCTTCGGCTGCGTGACGGTGGAAGAGGATGGCGCAGGCACAGGGGCCATCTTCGACTCCGACGGGCTCATCGTCACCAACGACCACGTCATCGAGAACGCCGTCCGGATTACCGTGCACCTCGTCGACGAGAGGACGTTCGAAGCTGCGATAGTGGGCCGCGATCCCGTCTCCGATCTTGCCGTGGTCAAGATACCGGGCGAAGGCTATCCAGCCGTGGAGTTCGCCTCTCCGGACGAGCTGAGAGAGGGCGACTGGGTGATTGCGATCGGAAACGCTCTGGCGCTGGTCGGAGGCCCCACGGTCACGCTGGGCATTGTGGGCGCGCTCGACCGCTCGATTACCACCGCGTCGGGCCACCTCTACGACATGATCCAGACCGACGCCGGCATCAACCCCGGCAACAGCGGGGGACCGCTGGTCGATCTAGACGGCCGCGTGGTGGGCATCAACACGGCGCGTGCGCAGGGCGGCGAGGGTATCGGGTTCGCCGTCAGCACGTTCACCGTTGTCCCGGTCGTCGAGTCCATACTGGAGCACGGACGCGTGGTCTTCGGTTGGATAGGGGTGGGTGTCAGGGACGTGACGCCGGTGATTGCCTCTCAGGAGGGCCTGCCGGTCAGCCGGGGCGCAATGGTGTCTAGCCTGGAGGTCGGAGGGCCGGCCGAGCGCGCCGGTATACGCTTCGGCGACGTCATCGTTTCCGTGGATGGCGTGGAGGTGAACAGCGTGAAGCAGTTCCAACGGGAGGTGCTACGTCATCCGATAGGCCACGAGGCGGACGTGCGCGTGATGCGGGACGGCGAAGCCGTGAGCTTCCGGGTGCGACTGGAAGTGCAGCCGCGATTCCCCTAGCCAGCGGCGGTCACATCGCTTCCCGGCCGCCGTTTCCGCCAAACTCGTGGTTGCTGAAGACGCCCACGTCGCGACCCTGGTGGACGTGGATTATGAGCTCGTCGCGCGACACCCCGACCACGTCCATGATCTTGGCGTCAATCACCTCTATCAGCTCGCGGACGGACGATTGCGTCAGGCTCTCGTCCACGCACAGCGTAGCGTGAATGACTGCGGGAGTCAGGTGGAGGTCCAGCCGCCCTATCTGCTCGTCGTAGTCCAGAACGGTATAGACCTCCGAGTATGGTGTCCGGCACTCCCGCTCAAAGCCGTATTCTGCCATCTTGGCTCCCTCTAGTCCTCGTCGTCATCATCGTCATCGTCTTCCAGGTCGAAGACCTCTGAGATGATCTCCTTCCCCTGGTAGACGGTCATGTTGAACGTTCCCGGCATGAAGCCGCTGCCCATAATCTCGTCGTCGACCGCCTCCATCAGATCGCGAATTTCTTCCTCGGTCAGGCTTTCGCCGACGCAGAGGCTGCACTCGCCGGTTTCCATGGTCAAGTCCACGTGGACGTCCAGCCGTCCTACGGACTGGTCATCAGACATCACAGCGTAGACCTCAGAGTATGGTGTGCGAAACAGGCGCCGAAATGTGTAGGCCATTGGGGTTCTCCTCTCTCTAGCTCCTCACGTGGCCGTTGCCCAGAACGGTCCACTTGTAGGAGGTTAACTCGCGGAGGCCCATAGGCCCCCTCGCGTGCATCTTGTTCGTGCTGATGGCCACCTCCGCGCCAAGTCCGAACTGCCCGCCGTCCGTGAAGCGAGTGCTGGCGTTCACGAACACCGCCGCAGCGTCCACGTAGTCCAGGAACTGCATGGCGCGGGAGTAGTCCTCCGTGACTATGGCCTCCGAGTGGCCGGAACCGTATCGCTCTATGTGCTCTAGGGCTTCCTCCAGCGAGTCCACGACCTTCACGGAGGCCGTCAGCGCAAGGAACTCGGTTCCCCAGTCGTCCTCTGTCGCCGGCTTGACGTTCAGCGACTCCGATGGCCCCAGGATGCTGAGCGCCCGCAGGTCGCACCGCATCTCCACGCCCGCCCTGGCCCACTCCTGTGCGATGGCCGGCAGACAGCGGGCCGCCGCCTCCGAGTGCACCAGCAGTGTGTCGAGCGCGTTGCACACGGTTGGGCGGTCCACCTTGGCGTTGTACGCGATGGCAACGGACCGATCAAGGTCGGCGTCCCTGTCGACGTAGGTGTGGCAAACGCCAACGCCGCCCGTAATGACCGGCATCTGCGCATTCTCCCCCACAAAGCGGACAAAATCGGCCCCACCCCTCGGAATCATGAGGTCGATGTACTCCTTCATCGACAGCATCTTCTCGACGAGAGACCGGTCCGTCGACGAGATGAACTGCACGGCGTCCCTGGGCGCGCCGGCGCGGGCTATGGCGTCACGCACCAGGTTGGCGAGCGCGGTGTTGGAGTGAATGGCCTCGCTGCCGCCTCTGAGGATCACGGCGTTGCCGGACTTGAAGCAAAGCGCCGAAATGTCCACGGTCACATTGGGGCGGCTCTCGTAGATTGCGCCTATGACGCCCAGAGGCACTCTGCGCCTACCAACCTGCAGGCCGTTGGGCAGCGTGCGCATGTCAAACGTCTCCCCCACCGGGTCCGGCAGCGCAGCCACCGACCGCACGTCGGACGCCATGCCGGCAAGTCTTTCTTGGTTAAGCAGCAAGCGGTCCAACATCGCGTCGCCGAGGCCAGCGTCGCGTCCCGCCTGTATGTCGCGCTCGTTGGCCGACTGAATGTCGTCCCCGGCGTTCTCCAGCGCCTCTGTGAGGTTGCGCAGCGCCAGGCTTTTCACGTCGCCGGACAGCCTGGACAGCTCCCGCGCGGCAACCCGTGCCGCCTGTCCCTTGGCTGTCATCTCATCAGTGACGATCGTCATGTCTCACCTTCCCGATCTTGATAATCACTTGAACTCCTGCCGGAGGTCCTGCCGTTTCCAATCTGGCCCTAGCGTATCCTACAATATCGCCAGGTTGTTGCGGTGCAGCACCTCTTCGCTGAACCGGTAGCCCAGCGCCTCCTCGATCTTGCTGGATCGCAGGCCGCGTATCGCCTTTACGTCCGAGGCACTATATCCGGTAACCCCGCATGCAACGCGCTCCCCGTCCTGGTCCACTACCAGTATGATGTCGCCCCTGCGAAAGTCTCCTTCCACTTCGCGCACGCCCGCGGGCAGAAGGCTGCGCTTGTGCGCGCGCAGCGCCTCGACGGCGCCCGCGTCAACGACTATGCGACCTCGTGTGGACAGGCCGCTGAGCATCCAACGCTTGCGGCTCTCCATCTTGCTTGCGGTCGGCGCGAAGTAGGTGCCGACCTGATCTCCGTTGGCAAGCCGCTTCACGACGTCCGTCTCTCGGCCTCCGGCCAGGCACACCGCCACTCCGGAGGCCGCCGCCAGCCTTATGGCGGCCAGCTTGGCGCCCATGCCGCCGCGGCTCATGTCGCCGCGCCGAGGGCCTGCCATAGCCGTAATCGAGTCATCGACAACGTCCACGCGACGCAGGAGCCGCGCATCCGGCTCCACGTGAGGGTCGGCTGTGTACAGCCCGCCAATGTCGCTCAGGATGATCAGCAGGTCCGCATCGATAAGGTTCGCGACCATCGCGGATAGCGTGTCGTTGTCTCCGAAGCCGAGGTCCTCGAGCTCGTCAACCGCCACCACGTCGTTCTCGTTGATGATGGGTATGACCTTGTAGTCCAGAAGGGCAATTAGCGTGTTGCGCACGTTCAGATAGCCTTCGCGGTCGAGCATATCCCGTCGTGAGAGAAGGGCCTGCGCCACGGTGATGTCCTGTGCCTCGAAGAGCTGCTCGTAGGTGTGCATCAGCCGGCCCTGCCCCACCGCGGCCAGCGCCTGGCGGAACGGAATGTCGCTGCGAGCGCTGTTCCGGCTCAACGCGTGGCTTCCGGCAGCAACGGCCCCCGACGTCACAAGCGCGACCTCCGCGCCGCTGCTATGAACGGAGGCCAGCTGGCCCACCAGGGAGCCAATGACCTCCAGGTCCAGGCTGCCGCGGCCTCCTGTCAAGACGTTGGTGCCGGCCTTCACGACAATGCGGCGATACCGGAGCGAACCAAGAGATGTCATTAGATAAGGCCTACCGGTGCGTCCGATCCTGGAAATGATGAGGCAAGGAGCACTCTCCCCTGCTATCCCCGTGGCCCGGTAGAGGCCAAGTAGGCGCGCAGGTTCCGGCGAGTCTCATCGATGTGGTCTCCGCCGAACTTCTCTAGCATGGCATCGGCGAGCACGAGCGCTACCATCGCCTCACCGATAACCGCGCAGGTTGGTACGAAGGTGATGTCGCTGCGCTCGAAGTGGGCGCGGTCGACGAAGCCCCCGGTGGTAAGGTCGACGGTCTCCAGGCCGCTGATGATGGTGGCAATAGGCTTGACGATGGCGCGAACCACCAGTGGCTCACCGGTGGTCATGCCGCCCTCAAGGCCGCCGGAGTTGTTGGTGCGCCTGGACCATGGACGCACCCAGTTCTCGTCCGTGCCCATATCCCACTCGCTCATGGGTTTGACCACGTCGTGGACCTGCGAGCCCCGCAGGTCGGCCTGCAAGAATCCCGCACCAAACTCTACACCCTTGACGGCGTTCATGCTCATGACGGCGCCTGCGAGCTTGGTCGTCAGCTTGCGGTCCCACTGGATGTGGCTGCCCAAGCCAATTGGCATGCCCGTGGCCACAACCTCGAAGATTCCGCCCACGCTGTCCCCTGCCTCGCGCGCCGCGTCTATCTCAGCGATCATGCGCTCAGAAGCCTCGGGGTCGGCGCAGCGCACCGCGGCGCACTTGGATCCGCCGGGATTCTCCCGGTGGTACGGCGTCTCTTCCAGGGCCTCCCAGTCCACTGTCTCCGGTCTGTTGGCGTGCACGCCGCCGATGCACAGGACGTGGCCGTGCACCGCAATGCCGAACTCCTCCAGGAACCGCTGTGCCAGCGCGCCCGCAGCCACCCTCGACGCGCTCTCGCGGGCGCTGGAGCGCTCCAGGATGTTCCGGGCGTCAGCCTGCATGTACTTCACTATGCCGGGGGCGTCGGCGTGTCCGGGCCTTATGTTCACGATGGGCTCGAACGGCACGTCCGAAGGAGCCACGCTCATCTCCTCGGTCCAGGGCACGCCGTCCGGCCCCTTACCCGTGGAGAAGTCGCGGTTGATGATGTTCAGCGAAATGGGCGATCCAAGCGTGAGGCCGTGCCTTACGCCGGCCAGGATTTCGGCGCGGTCCTTCTCGATCTGCATGCGGCCGCCGCGCCCGTAGCCCACCTGACGGCGGGCCATGTGACGCTCGATGTAGTCCTCGGAGAGGGGGAGGCTTGCGGGAAGCCCCTCCACTATCACGCTCAGGCTCTTGCCGTGGGACTCCCCCGCGGTGAGAAATCGCAGCATCTGTCAGCTCCCTATCGTGAATTTACTTTCGCTGTCAACGCCTGCTCACATTCGGAATTCGGAACAGCGTCACAGTCTTCGACTATCAGGGCGCGTCCAACAACTCGCAGCGCACTCTCGACCTGGCTGATGTGAGATCGATATCGCGGATCGACGAGCTTCCGCGCTGCTTCAACGCTTATGCCCAATCTGGCGGCCAGGGTATCGCTGGTAACTCCCTGCTCTCGCATGGCCGTGTAGATCGTCAGCTTGGCCGCGATAAGGAGGGGCACAGGCACGAGTACCTGGCCGTCCCGGGCGCAGCCGGGAACCGGAAGGTCTTCATCGGCCCTCACGTACATCCCCAAGGCAACGCCGAGGCAGTCCTCGGCCATCTCCATTGCCTCCTCCCAGGAATCCCCACAGGTTATTGCCTCCGGCACGTCAGGGAAGGTCACGGAGTAGCCATCCGTTAGGTTGACCACTTCACCCCTACCGAGTTCCATTGACCCTCCTTCATCAAATACGATGTTGCAGGGGTAGACAAAGCGCATGGTCAGAACTCCTGTCGGTTGATATTGAGTTGTCTCAGCATGCCGGCTAACGTCCTTCGTTTAATCTCCCCGTACTGCACTATGGTACTGAAGTTGCCGACGCTAACCTCTCCGTGACTCCCCTTGCCGCGAGTGGGGTCGAAGCTAAACTCCAGCCCGTTGCGGCGGGCGTACCGTCTCGCCCTCCTCACGAATTCTCTCCCGTTCACGACCTGGCCGCTTGCCTAGCGGCCAGCGCCGCCTCCGCGGCGGCGAACATGACCTGAGCAGGTGCGGCCACGCCGGTCCAGATTTCGAACGACGCGGCACCCTGGTACACGAGCATCGGCAGCCCGCCAAGCGTCCTCGCTCCGGCCGACGCCGCCTCCCTCAGCAGGGGCGTTTCCCTCGGATTGTACACCAGGTCGCACACGAGCGCATCCGGCGGTATGAGTTCCGCGGAGATGGGCGTCTCGTCGGGCCCGGGGCCGCCCGTCATGCCCAGGGATGTGCAGTTCACCACGAGGTCGCACTGCCCGGCCTCGCGAATGTTGGCGGGACCGAGGGCGATGGCCTGAGCCTGTACGCCCAGAGAGCGAACTAGCTCCGCAAGCACTACGGCGCGCTCCACTGTGCGGTTGGCGATGACCACGCTCGACACGCCCTCACCCGCCAGCGCCACGGCCACTGCCCTCGCAGAGCCGCCGGCTCCCAGAATCAGGACGGCCCTCCCCCGCGGCTCGAAGCCGGCCTCTTCGCGAAGAGCTGCCAAGAAGCCCCTGGCGTCGGTGTTGTGACCCTCCAGCGCGCCGTCTCGGTTGTGGATAGTGTTGACCGCGCCGATGAGCCGCGCCTCCTCCGATACGCTGTCCAGCAGTGGAAACACGGCCTCCTTGTGGGGCACTGTGACGTTTGCGCCCAGCACGTCCGGGTCACGCAGGGAGCCAACGGCTGCGGGCAGCTCCTCCTGCGTGACGTCTAGCGCCGTGTATACGGCGTCAATTGAGCAGCTGTCCAGGGCGGCCTGCTGGAAGGCGGGCGAGACGGAGTGGCTGACGGGATGGCCCAGGAGATGGATACGCTTGGTCATGGAGAGCGGACTTGCCTCCGAACGTGGTAGCTGCGTGGAGTATAGCAAGGGCGCGGAAGGATGGGCAAGGTGTGCGAGGCCCCGCCCGAGTTTGTGCCCGCCTGGTCTGGATTCCCCGAGTGTTCGCCCCGGACGCGGGTAATTGCCGTATCCGGAGTTGCCTACATGCTAGGCCGAGTAGTAGATTGGAGGAGAGAAGGCCAATTATTGCCCGCACTCCCCTTTCGAAGAATAAGGTCAGGTCATCAGGCCAACCGGGCATTGACAGGGCCGGCATAGGAGGTCTTGGACATGACGAACGAAACCCCGGCGCTCGCGGCCCACGGGCTGACGCAGAGCTTCGGAGCGCGGAGCGTCCTCAGCGGCGTGGACGTGGAGCTTCGCAGAGGCGAGGTCCTCGCCATCGTCGGCGCGAGCGGGTCCGGGAAGTCGACGCTGCTCTACGCACTTGCCGGCCTCCGGCAGCCCGACGGCGGCACGGTCGCGTGGGGTGACCACCTCGACATCTGGAACCTCCGCGAGCCGCACATCACGCTGGTCCGCCGCGCCACTTGCGGTTTCGTGTTCCAGTTCCCGGCCTTCCTGGATGACCTGACCGTCGCCGCCAACGTCGCCGTCCCCCTCGTCGTGTCCGGAGCCAAGCCAAAGCAGGCCCGGGACAGGGCTCGCAGCCTGCTCGAGCGGTTCGGCCTTGTCAATCTGACGGAGGAGTATCCGTCAACGCTTTCCGGCGGTGAGCTGCAGCGCGCCTCGATTGCCCGTGCCCTGACGATGGAGCCAAGCATTGTCTTCTGTGACGAGCCAACGGGTGCGCTGGACGAGGAGAACTCCCGGCTGGTGGTGGGCGAGCTGCAACGGATCGCGGCGGAGTTCGGTGTCGGCGTGCTGATCGTCACCCACGATCCTTCCGTATGGGAGGCCTGTGACCGAGTGCTCCGTCTGCACGAGGGAATGCTGGTAGAGGAGCGTGGTGCAGCATGAGGCTGTTCTTCAGGCTCCTCTGGCCCCGCTCCCGGAGGTCGCTCTCTGCGTGGACCCCCCTTATTGCGGTAGGGGCGATTTCCTGCGCCGCGCTCTCGCTGGCTCTGGGAATAGGCTTCGGATTTCAGGCGCAGCAGGAGACGGCCATGATGCGGGACGGCTCGAGGAGCCTGCCCCCGCGCACCGCCGAGATTGAGGGACCGCTGAGGTCGACCCGGCTGGAGGCAACTACGTATGGGCCGCTGGTCATCACGGTCTTCGCGGGCGAGGCGGGGCAGCGGCTCGGCCTTCCCGGCATTCCGCAGGTAGCGCAGAGCGGGACCGTCATGGCTTCCCCGGCGGTGCTCGCGCAGCTGGAGGACGACTGGACGGGAGAGCTGAGCGCCTGGCTAGGCGGCCGGACGCCTCAATCTCTTCCGAATGAGGCACTGGCGCACCCGCGGGAAATGGTCATCGTCGAGTTCGTGGACATGGCGCCGCCCGGCGCTGAATCATCCTTCTATCCTGTCGCTCCGGGTAAGGGCTACTTCAACGATTCCAGTTTCGTCATTATGGGCATCATCGTCCTGGCCCTGCCGTCCGTGGTGCTGGCGCGTGCCGGGGCCGCGATGCACCTGAACATCAGGTCGCGGCGGTACGGCCTGCTCAGGACCCTGGGGACGCCGCCCCTGCAGATGGCTTCGGTTATTGCAGCCGATATGGCGGTGCCGCTGCTGTCCGGCGCGCTGCTGGGATCGGCTGCCTACGCCACTGCCATGTCTATCCTGGATTCGTTCACCATCGCAGGGAGCTCGTACTGGACCAGGGACCTGCTCCTCCCCATCGTGTATGCGGGGGCGGTACCGCTGATTACCACAGCCGTAGGCCTCGCCAGCATCGTCCTGACGGTCCGCCGCGCCGGCCGCGACCCCATTGGCGTGCTGCGAAGGAATCGCCCTCGCGGCGTCTCGCTTCTCACCTACCTGTCGCTGGCGGGACTGCCGGCGGCCGCAGCCGCCGTGCTCGCCTCCGGCGAAGTCGCGGAGTCCGATTTCACCCTTTCCGTGTGGCTTATCATGGCAGGAATGCTCCTAAGCGTCGTGGGGCTGCTGGGACTCACGAGGCTGGTCGTCACCATCGCGGGCATGGCCGTAATGGCTCGCACTCGGGCGCAGGTTGCGGGATCCAGAATGTCGCGGTCGGGCGGCGATGCGCTGCTGGGCGTGTCCGCGACTGCGGTCGCCGTCTTTCTGACCGTATTCGTCGCCTTCTCCACGTTCGACCGCCCGACGCCGGACATCGGTACGTTCGACGTTGCGGTCCGGCTGGACAGCTTCGCAGCACAGCTCGCACCGGTTGCGGAGGCGGCCTCCCGGTACGACGGCGTCACTCGCGTCGTGTACAGCAGCCGCGTTCGCGCCAGAGTGAACGCAGAGTCCACGTGGGTGCACACCATGACCTGTGCGGATGTGCCTGGCTCAGTCGAGCTCGATGCGCCGTGCGCGAACGGAAGCATCTACCTCCAGCAGCCCACCGAGGCTACGGACGTGATGGTGGAGGCCAACTTGGAAGTCACAAGCGGGTACCGCACCGTTGACAGGGGCGATGGCAGCACTGTCGAGTTGGCAGTGATAATCCCCGACCCGGACGAGACCGTCAGCGGAACCCATCCCGTGGGGGGAACCGTCACCGCGTCGTGGATCCCGGGCGATGGAGACGATGCCGTCCTGATCGTAGACCGGCACCCTGCGTCGGCCCAGTTCGCCTACGTGCTGATCACCACGGATGGCGACCGCGAGTCCATGCGCCCCGTAATTCAGGGCCTGAGGAACATGGACGAGGTCCTGTTCATCACCACGAGGGCCGCGTTGACTTCCGGGATAACCCAGGACACGTTGGTGGCCAATCCCTACCTGACCGTGATGGCCACCGCTGCCGCGGGACTGGGAACGGTCGCCCTCTTGTATGCCGTCCTACTTCTGTTCCGCCGTCGTCAGGCAGAGTTCAGGCTTCTACGGTGCCAAGGCGCCACCCGGAGGCTGCTGGCCGCGGACCTTGGGCTGCTGTTCGCGGTCCCGCTGGTGCTCGCGTTTGGGCTGGCGATAGCCGCCGGCGTCGGACTGGCTGCCACGATGAATGCCGCCCACGACCTGCCCACGCAGTACGGGATCGGCAATGTGGCGCCCATCCTGGCGACAATGCTTGCGGTAGGGATGGCAGCTACCGTGATTGTCGCGGTCTGGGCGACGCGTATACCGCCGCTGGTCACAGATCCCGACGCTGCGGCGGCTTGACAAGGTGCCGCGCGCCAGCGATTACTACCGTCATTCCGAGCGCAGTCGAGGAATCTAGGAGAACCGCCGCTCACGGCGAATCACAAATGGAGGCTACGCAGCCGCTACGCCCGCCGTGCGTCCATGTACGCTTGCAGTATCACGCACGCGGCCGCGGAGTCTCGCAGCCCCTTGTTCCTTGACGGCGAGTGCCCCGCCTCCCGGAGCAGTCTCTCGGCCTCGACGGTTGAGAACCGTTCGTCTTGGGCGTGTACGGGGACCGCGGAGCTCTCCGACAGCGCCCGGATAAAGTCGCGCACTGCTCGCCCCTGCGGCCCAAGCCCTCCACTCAGCGACAACGGCAGCCCGACTACAATCGCTGCAACATCGTGCTCACGTGCCAGCGCGGCTATCGCCGCCAGGTCGTCGTCGAGGCTGGCGCGCCGCATGGCGGCCAGCGGGCTCACGAGGATTCCCGTCGGATCGCTGATCGCCGCGCCGATGCGGCTGGCGCCCACGTCCAGCCCTAGAAGCCTCAGGACTGCGCCTCCCGCCATGCTCTCACGCCCTCTTCGGCAGCGCGGATGGCATCCGGCAGCTTGTCCGGGAAGCGTCCGCCGGCCTGGCCCAGGTCCGCTCTGCCTCCTCCTCCGCCTCCCATCGCCTTGGCCGCCTCACGAACGAGGCCGCCCGCGTCGAACCCACTCTCCGCGATGTCCCGGGTGGCCATTGCCATCATGGCAGGCCGGCCCTCAATCACTGAGCCGAGGATGACGATGCCGCTTCCGATGTCGTTCCTCAGCCAGTCGCCAGCCTCGCGCAGAAAGTCGACGTTGGAGACCGTCAGCACGCCCGAGACCACCGATACACCCTCGATCTCGCTTCGAGGCAGCTCCCCGACCTGTCGGCGCAGGAGCTCACGCTCCAGGGTGTCCGCGCGCCGGTTTGCACTGCGAAGCTCGGATTGCAACCCCTCGACACGAGACACGAGCTCTCCAGGCGCGCCCTCCAGCAGGCCCGCCGCGTTCTCCAGTTCGGCCGCCTGCTCGAGCATGAGCGCCTCGGCGCTGCTGCCGGTCACCGCCTCTATGCGGCGCAGCCCGGAGCCGATCCCCGTCTCCGACACAACGTGGCAGAAGCCGATGTCGCCGGTTCGATGCACGTGCGTCCCTCCGCAGACCTCCACGCTGTAGGCGGTGCCGTTCGCCACCTCGACCACGCGCACGCGGTCGCCGTACCGGTCACCGAAGAACGCCAGCGCGCCGTCCGCGACCGCCTCGCGGTAGGTCGTCTCGTGCCAGTGCACCGCCACGTTCTCTCGTATCTTCTCGTTGGCCAGCCACTGCACTTCCTGCAGCTCCTCGCGGGTGAGCGGGCTGACGTGGGTGAAGTCGAAGCGGAGCCTTCCCGGCGCCACCAACGAGCCGTGCTGCCGAACGTGGAAACCCAGCACTCGTCGCAGCGAGGCGTGCAGCAGGTGGGTTGCGGTGTGATTGCGGGCGATGGACGCGCGGCGGCGGGCGTCGATGCGGGCGTCGACGCTGTCACCTAAGGTGAAGCTGCCGGAGGTCACGCGGCACCTGTGGACTGTGAGGCCGGCGACGGGACTCTGCGTGTCCTCAACGTCCATAACGGAATCTCCCGCCGCGATCGTCCCCGTATCCCCTACCTGCCCGCCCAGCTCGGCGTAGAATGGCGTCTCGCTCAACAGAACCTCGACCTGCCGGCCTTCGACGGCGCGCTCCGCGGGAATGCCGTCCACCACCATGCCGACTATCACAGACTTCGTTTCGATGGTCTCGTACCCAAGGAATCGCGTCTCCTCCAGGCCAAGCTCCTGGTAGACCCGCACGGCGCCGAACTCCCCGCCGAACCGCTCCGCGGAAGCGCCGGCACGCTCCCGCTGCGCTTCCATCTCCCGCCCGAAGCCGTCCCAGTCTATTCCTTTCAAGCCGCGCTCTTGGGCGATCTCCTCCACCAGCTCCGGCGGCAAGCCGTAGGTGTCATAGAGCACGAATGCCTCGGCGCCCGAGAGGTGCCGAGACGCCTCCTCGATCGCAGCCTGACGCCCCTTCTCGGACGCGGCGGTCAGCAGCCCCTCGACGACCTGCTGCATCAGCGCGGCTCCGGAGCTGCCCCCGACCCGCGCGGCCAGATCCTCCACAGCGGCGCGCATGCCCGCCTCATCCTGTACGCCGGCGGTGGCGTCGGCCAGCCCCAGGTGGAACGGCACCAGCCCGTCCTCCAGCATTGGCAAGCCCGTGCGCAGCGCCTGTCCGAACCGCTCCTCCTCCAGGCCCATTACGCGCAGGATGAACTCTCGCCTCTCCAGCAGGTCCGGATAGGCCGCGCCCATCCGGTCGATGACGACCTCCGCGACCTGCGATAGAAACGCATCCTCTAGGCCCAGCTTGCGGCCGTAGCGGATGGCCCGGCGCATGACGCGGCGGAGCACGTAGTTCCGGCCGCCGTTACCGGGAACCACACCATCGCAGATGAGGAAGGCCGCGCTGCGAGCATGTTCGGCCACCACTCGCAGCGCGTAGTCGTCGTCGGGATTGCGGCCGTACGGCCTGCCGCACAGCTCCGCGGCGCTCCGGACCAGCGGGGCGAACAGGTCCGTCTCGTAAATCGACCGCTTGCCCTGAAGGATGACGGCGGCGCGCTCGAGACCCATGCCTGTGTCTATGTTAGGCGCGGGCAGAGGCGTGCGCTCGCCGGCTGCGTCCAGGTAGAATTGCATGAACACCAGGTTCCACATCTCTATGAACCGGTCGCAGGTCTGGCCCGTGCCGGGCAGCGTGTTCTCGCAGTTGGGGCCGCAGTCGGGCCGGAGGCATCCGCGGTCCGCGCCGAAGTCGTAGTGGATCTCGCTGCAGGGACCGCAGGGGCCTTCGCTTCCCGCCGGGCCCCAGAAGTTGTCCTGCTCGTCGAATCGGCGGATTCGCTCGGCCGGCACTCCTGTGCGGGTGGTCCACAGATGAAAGGCCTCGTCATCGTCTCGAAAGACGGAGGCCCAGATGCGGTCCGGCTCCAGCCCCAGGCGCTCGGTGACGAACTCCCAAGCGAAGCGAATGGCGTCCTCCTTGAAATAGTCGCCGACGCTGAAGTTGCCGAGCATCTCGAAGAAGGTGAGGTGTGTTGCGTCGCCAACCTGGCCCACGTCCGTGGTCCGGAAGCACTTCTGCGACGAGGTGAGGCGCCTGCCGGGCGGCTGCATCTCGCCGGTGAAGTACGGCTTGAGCTGCACCATGCCGGCGTTGGTGAGAAGGAGTGTCGGGTCGCCGGCCGGTATGAGAGAGGAGCTTGGGATGCGCAGGTGGCCCTTGCCCTCGAAGAAGCTCAGGAATGCCTCTCTGATCTCGTCGCCGGTCAAGTTGCGGACCTCACATGTCGGGATTGGAACGGGAGGGATTGTAGGTCAAGGGTATGTGAGTGTCAATTGCGAGCAGGCCGGCTCAGCATCAGGCCGGTCGCACTCGTCACTCCGCCCGCTCGCACCCACGAAGGCTAGGCCAGCCCTCGCCTACTGCGCGGCCGTGGTGCTCACGGCCTCCCGGAACTTCTCCCGGATGTAGCGCTTTTCCGTCTGCGTCAGTTCCCTGCTCAGCGTCTCGGAGCCGCGGAGCAGTAGCAGGCGGTCCGAGTCCGGCGGCACCCAGCGCGGGTCGCGTGACAGCGCCACCGCTATAGTCGCCAGTTCGTCCTCACCGATGGATCCGACCACCTCCGACGCGACGCGGTCCAGAACTTCGTCCTCGCCTTCACCCAAACCCAGCATGACCGGCCCATTCAGGCTATCGAGGTACGACTCTACGTAAGGCTTGACGCTCATGATGGTTTCCACCACGTCCTTGTTCCACTCCGTCGTGGTGTCGGCCTCCTGGAGTAGCAGGTAGGACTGGTTACCCCTGGTGGGCTCCACGCCAAGCAGGTGAACTCGTACGCCAAAGCTTTGAGCCAGCTGCACGCCCACCCGCAGGTCCTCGTCTCCGGAGAGCAGCACCGCCTCCGATATGGCGTGGTTCCGGGCCAGCTCTATGAGGTCCATGATGATGAGCGAGTCGACGCCCTTCTGCTGACCGCCAACCACTGAGCCAAGCCTCAGCTTGACGTTGTCGGTGTTGGCGACCGCCTCCTGCTCCGGCGAAGGCCTTCCCCTGAGCAGGCCGTCGTACCAGTAGAAGCGAAGTATGGGCGCACCACCCGTAAGCTGGTCACAAGTGGCTCTCAATCTCTCGAGAGCAGAATGGTGGTCGAGGTCGAGGCGTTCCCGGTTTTGCGACGATCCGGTCAGAATGATGGCCCCGGCCGCATAGAGATACCCCGCGTCCACGAATACAGCTGTTCGCGACATGCTAAACCTCGCACCCCTAAAGAATAGAGGGTCCTGGCGGCGGCCCTCGCAAATCTCAACTATCCGACCGACTAAATCGGGATAGCATAAGCGGCTTCACTTTATGCCCATGATTGCGGGTTGTCAACACGAGTGGCCGCGGCCGCTATGTAGCACGAGAAGGGGACGCCTTCAGCGAGGCGTCCCCTTCTGGATCGTGCGGGCGGAACCTGTGCGGTACCGGCGATGCCCGGACGGGCTACTCCGAAACGACGGGTAGCTTGCGGGCCTTCTTCGACTCCGCCCTGGGAATCGTGATGGTCAGCACTCCGTTCTTGTAAACGGGCTTGATCAGGTCGGTGTCCACAGTGTCCGGCAGGCGGAGCGCCCTGTGGAAGGAGCCGGAGCGCCGCTCCCTCATAAGATACTCGCCCTGTTTCTGCTCGATGTCCGAGTGGCTGTCCGCCGCGATGGACAGCACGTTGCCCTCCACGGACACGTCGATGTGGTCAGGGTCGACGCCCGGCAACGATGCGTGGACCAATATGCCGTCCTCTTCCCTGACCACGTCCAGGGGTACGCTCCATCCCTCCACCGTCGGGTTTACCGCGTCTCTCCCGTACCCCCTCCACATCCGGTTGATTGTGTCTTCCATGTTCCACAGCTCCCTGAAGGGTTCCCAACGTCGCAGCACCATATCTTCACCTCCTTGTTTGCTGTTCTTCCGGTGCTATCCTCATCCCAACCCCACGCTGCTAGTTTAGTAACTTGATAACGTCTTGTCAAGTCTGCTGATGTCTGTATAGCAAGTATTATTGACAATACACCATCATGTATCTATACTTGGCATTGGGAGACAACTGAGAGATGCCAGCAAACTACTACGAAATCCTGGGTGTAAGCAAGACCGCCACGGAGAAGGACATCCGCCAGTCTTACCGCCGTCTCGCGCGGCAGTACCACCCGGACGTTAATTCCGGCGATAAGATCTCCGAGCAGAAGTTCAAGGAGATCAACGAGGCCTATGGCGTGCTGTCCAACGCCGACAGCCGCAAGAAGTACGACGAGTTCGGAGAGAACTGGAAGTACGCCGACCAGATGGGCCGGGGCCGCCAGGGTCAGGGCGCGGAGAACTTCGTGTGGGACTTTGGCGGGGGCCAGGCCCACAACTTCGGGGCGTCCTACTTCGAAGACCTGCTGGGCGGGCGCGGATTCGGCCGGACGACGACTGCCCCTCCCCGGCGCACGCGGCTGGAGCAGCCGGTCAACATCTCGCTGGAGGAGGCGTTCAGGGGCACCACTCGCGTCATCCGCCTGCCGGCCGGTCCACCGGGCGACAGCCGTCGCCTGGAGGTGACGATTCCGGCGGGCGCCGACAACGGCTCCAGGATCCGAGTGCGGCCGGACGAGCTCGGCGGCGACGAGATCAACCTCGTGGTGTCCGTTGCGCCCCATCCGAGATTCGAGAGACGCGGCGCGGACCTCCACGCCAAGGTGGACGTCCCGCTGCTGGACGCCGTGCTGGGCGGAGAGGTGAATGTGCCGACCCTAACGGAGCCGGTCATACTCACCATCCCGCCGGAAACCCAGAACGGCCGCTCCTTTCGGCTGGCCGGCAAGGGCATGCCCCGTCTGGGATCGCCGCAGTCGCATGGCAGCCTGTACGCGACAGTGCAGGTCACCGTTCCTACGCAGCTGTCCGAGAAGGAGCGCGAGCTCTTCCGGCAGCTCAGGGACTCGCAGTCGACGGGAGAGTGACGCTATGGTAACTGCTCGAAATCAGCCCTGGGGCGACGACGAACCCTGCTTCGTGATAAGCGTGGCGGCCCGCATGATTCAGGTGCACACCCAGACGCTCCGCTACTACGAGCGAGAGGGCCTGCTGGAGCCGGCCCGTTCACGGGGCAACATCCGCCTGTACTCGCAGCGAGACATCGAAAAGCTCAGGCGCATCAAGACCCTCACGGAAGACCTGGGCCTCAACCTGGCGGGCGTGCAGGTGGTCATGCGCCTGATGGACCGTATGGCGGAAATGGAGCGAGAGATTCAGCGCCTCTCGAACCAGGTGAGGACGCTGCAGTCCAGGGGCGGCAGGCGCTAGGTTTGCGGCCTCTCGGCGGCGACGCCTCAGTCAGGAGGAAACTGAAATGGTCTTGAGACCGGACGACTTCACTGAACAGGGACAGCACACGCTCTCCCTTTCGAATGAGATTGTGCGTAGGTACAACCACACCCAGTGGGACGTCGAGCACATCCTGCTCGCCCTGCTGGAGATCGAGGACGGCGTGCCAGTAGAGGTGCTGAGAAAGCTGGGCGTGGCCGTGGACGGCATGCGGCGCCGTGTGGAAGAGGCTCTTGACCGTGCGCCCCGCGCAGCCTACGAGTCCTCCCAGATATACGCGACTCCGAGGGCCGGCATGCTCCTCGCAAATGCCAAGGCAGAGGCGGAGCGGCTCAAGGACCAGTACGTGGGCGCGGAGCACATACTGATAGCCATCACGGAGGTGAAGGACGGCGACGCAGCCGCGGTGCTCCGCGAGTTCGGCGTCAGCCGCGAGCAAGTCTACAAGGCGTTGATGGAGGTGCGCGGCGGTCACCGTGTTACAGACCAGCGCGCGGAGAGCCGGTACCGCTCGCTGGAGCGGTTCAGCGTTGACCTTACGCAGCTGGCGCGCGATGGAAAGCTGGACCCCACCATTGGCCGCGATGCAGAGGTCAAGCGCGTCATGCAGACTCTAACGCGCCGGACCAAGAACAACCCCGCGATCATCGGCGAGGCCGGCGTGGGCAAGACGGCGATCGCAGAGGGGCTTGCGCAGCGCATCGTTTCCGGGGACGTGCCGGAGGCGCTGCACGGCCGCCGCGTGCTGGCGCTCGATCTGGGCAGCCTGGTGGCCGGCAGCAAGTTCAGGGGCGAATTCGAGGAGCGTCTCAAGAGCGTCATCGATGAGGTGAAGCAGGCACGCGGCGAGGTAATCCTCTTCATCGACGAGATCCACACCGTGGTGGGAGCGGGCGCCGCGGAGGGCGCCATGGACGCCGGCAACCTGCTAAAGCCCGCACTGGCCCGCGGCGAGCTTCAGTGCATAGGCGCGACCACCATGGACGAGTACCGCAAGCACATCGAGAAGGACTCCGCCCTGGAGCGTCGCTTCCAGCCCGTGATGGTCGAAGAGCCCGACGTGGACACCGCCATCGAGATGCTCCGCGCCCTGCGGCCGCGATACGAGGCACACCACAAGGTGGAGATCGAGGACTCCGCCCTCTCGGCGGCAGTCTTGCTTGGCCATCGCTACATCAACGACCGCAACCTGCCGGACAAGGCTGTCGATCTCATGGACGAGGCGGCCAGCAAGCTGCGGATCGACTCCGAGAGCCAGCCGCGGGACCTCAAGTCGCTTGAGGACCGCATCCGCCACCTCCAGGACGAGGAGCAGGCCGCCTCGCAGCGCGCGGATTACCGGCGCGCCGCTGAGCTGAAAACGGAGCGCAGCCGCCTAGAAGATGACTACAACGCCCAGCACGAGAAGTGGCTCCGGGACCACAAGACCGAAATGGTGGTGGATGCCGAGGACATCGGCAAGCTCGTAGCGCAGTGGACGGGCATCCCGGTCAGCCGGATGCTCGAGGGAGAGTCCGAGCGGCTGATCCACATGGAGGAGCGTCTCCACGAGCGAGTGATAGGCCAGGATACTGCGATTCGCTCAGTTTCCGAGGCGGTGCGCCGCTCACGCGCCGGGCTGAAGGACCCCAAGCGGCCAATCGGAAGCTTCATCTTCCTGGGTCCAACAGGTGTGGGCAAGACTGAGCTGGCGCGCGCCCTCTCGGAGTTCCTCTTCGACCGCGAGGAGGACATGGTACGCATAGACATGTCGGAGTACGGCGAGAAGCACACGGTCTCGCGGCTGCTGGGCGCGCCTCCGGGCTACGTCGGCTATGACGACGCCGGCCAGCTCACGGAGGCAGTTCGGCGCCACCCCTTCCGCGTCGTGCTATTCGACGAGATCGAGAAGGCCCATCCGGACGTGTTCAACATCCTGCTGCAGATCCTTGAGGACGGCCGCCTGACGGACGGCCACGGCCGAACTGTTGACTTCCGCAATACGCTGGTGATCATGACCAGCAACCTCGGCACCGGCGATGCCGGCAGGCAGATGATGGGGTTCCGCGCGGACAGCGACTCGGGCCGGGAGACCGAGAGGATGCGCGCGTCGATCGAGGAGGCGCTGAAGCGGACCTTCCGACCGGAGCTGCTCAACCGCATCGACGAAATAGTTGTGTTTGATCCACTGACCCGGGAGCAGATCCTGCGGATAGTCGATCTGCTGCTGGCGGAGGTGCAGCGCAGGCTGGACGAGCGGAACATACGCATAGAGCTCTCGGACGAGGCGAAGGACTGGCTATCCCGCGAGGGCTTCGACCCGGTCTACGGCGCGCGGCCGCTGCGCCGCGCCGTCCAGCGGTACGTGGAGAACCCGCTTTCGAGCCGAATCCTGGTAGGGGATCTGGCCAACGGCGACGCTGTGCGACTGCATGCCGGTCGGGACGGCCTCACGTTCGAGGTCATGGAGGCGGCTGCAGTGCCGGCCGCCTCCCCTGCGTAGCATTCGACCCAGCAGCCTACCAGCTGCATTGTCGCGTTCGCGGCAGCTCCCTGCCCTTGCCTGCCTGTGCCTGTGCGGCGAGTTGAAGTACGCGGGCTCGCCGCTGTGTGTCCTCCCCTACTCTATAGTAGAATACTGGGCGCTATGAAGGACCCAATGCGTTGGACATGGTACGAGCGCGCCCTGCTGAGGCACAGGCAAACCACGTACAGGCCCTGGAAGGACGAGCGAATACGAAAGCTCGTGTCCGCCGTACTCGTGATCTCACTGGTCGTGGGGGTCATACTCCTCAGAAACCGCCTTCCGGAAACCGACTCAATCGGGTACGTGGGCGTGTTTCTCCTCAGCCTGATGGGCAGCGCGTCCATACTCGTCCCCATTCCCGGCATTGCAGCGGTGTGCGCGGGGTCAAGCCTGCTCGGCCTTTTCCCGTTGTGGGTTGCGATAGTGGCCTCGGTCGCCGAAGCACTGGGCGAGCTTTCGGGCTACCTGCTGGGCTACTCAGGGCGCGGAATTGCCCAGAACGTCCGCATCTACCCAAGGGTTGAGCGATGGATGGAGCGCCAAGGATGGCTCGCCCTGCTGCTGGCGTCTTCCATCCCCAATCCCCTGTTCGACTTGATTGGCATCGCAGCCGGCACGCTCAGATATCCAATTCCCCAGTTTCTGGTGTCGGTGTGGGCAGGCAAGCTGATAAAGAACATGACCATAGCCTACGCCTGCTTCTACGGGATCGAGCTGGTGCCCAGGTTCTTCAACATCGGCTGAGGAGCGCGGGCTTGGCCGAGGGCGGAATGTCTTGCCGGGTGCGCGCTACGCTACAGGCGCTGAGGAGTCCGTCCGGAGAGGTCGTATATGGCGCTCACGGCCATATCTTCGTCGTCTCAACGTATGTTTATGCGGCGAAGCGTGGCCATGTCCACGCTGGAGATGCCCGGGGCGGCTCGCAGCCCGGGAGCAGGCACGTTGCCGTTCAGGTACGAGAGTGTGGAAAGCGCGAGTCCCGTGAGCCGTGTCGAAACAATAGTCATGAACTTCATGCTTCAATTATAGCGTCGAAGTAGGCGGGTAGCAACTTGGTACGCGCGATGCACTGGCAGATTCAACCGTGGTCGGCAGTAGACGCGGGCCTTCAAGCGCAACCTGAGTTGGTGGGCCGGCGGCCGCCCGCGGCGGCTGGGATTATCGAGAGATTTTTGAAGGAGGCGAGGGCCCGACCTAGAAGATGGGCCTGACGGTGATCGCCTCGTCGCGCCCTGGGCCGGTTGACACCATGTCAATGGAGCAGCCGATGAGCTCCTCCACCCTGTTCAGGTAGTTGACGGCCTCCGGGGGAAGGGCGTCCAGGCTGCGTGCGCTTGCCGTGGCCTTCTCCCAACCCGGCAGGTCTTCGTATATGGGCTCGCAGGCCTCCAGCCGTGAGGTGTCCGTCGGGAAATCGTGGATGGTCTCGTCGCCCAAGCGGTAGGCAACGCAGATGCGCACCGGCGAGATGCCGTCGAGGACGTCCAGGCGCGTGAGGATGGCGGAGGTCACGCCGTTGATGGACGCCGAGTACCGGGCTGCCACCGCGTCGAACCAGCCGCAGCGCCGCGGCCGACCTGTGGTGGTCCCGTACTCCCACGCTCTCTGACGTATGAACTCCCCCACCTCGTCATTGAGCTCCGTTGGAAGCGGCCCGGACCCCACCCGCGTGGTGTACGCCTTGTACACGCCCACGATCGCCTGCACGTGCCTTGGGCTGATGCCGAGGCCTGAGCAGGCGCCGCCAACCGTGGGTGACGACGATGTGACGTAGGGATAGGTGCCGTGGTCGACGTCGAGAAGTGTTCCCTGTGCCCCCTCCAGGATTACGCGCTGCCCCGAGGCAAATGCCTGCTGAAGAATGGGCTCCACAGGCCTGATGAACGGCCTGAGGCCCCTGCCCCACTCCAGGCACCGCTCATACGTCTCTTCCACGGACACCGCCTCTTTGCCGTACAGCCTGGTGATGATGGCGTTCTTCTGCTCCAGGACAAAGCTCAACCTTCGAAGCAGCGCCTCCTCGTCGAGTAGGTCCGCCATGCGAATGCCGGAGCGGGCGGCCTTGTCCATGTAGGCCGGCCCGATTCCCATACCCGTGGTGCCAATCGCCTTGCCGCTCTCCGCTCGCATCTCCTCCTCAAGCCTGTCGAGCAGAGTGTGGTAGGGCATGATCACCTGCGTCTTGTCGCTGATGACCAGCCGGTCCACTGAGACGTTTCTCTCCTGCAGTCCCGCGACCTCCTCCATGAAGGAGTCCGGGTTCACCACGACGCCGTTTCCGATGATGCAGGTGCACTCCGGCCTGAGGATGCCGGCGGGAATGAGGTGGAACTTGAACTCGCCGGCGTCAGTGATGACGGTGTGACCGGCGTTGTTGCCGCCGTTGAAGCGAGCGACCACGTGGGCGTCTGCCGAGAGCAGGTCCACAACCTTGCCCTTGCCTTCGTCGCCCCACTGGCCTCCTATGATGGCGTATGCAGGCATTTCTTCACTTTCCCTGAATATGGCCGCCCCCGCAGGCCGCAAAAAGTATAGCAAAGGAACAGGTGATTGCATAGATAGCGAGTTGCTTCACAATAAATGTTGCCGAGAGGGGTATCGTTGCTTCATAAGTCATGTTGCCGGGAGGGGGCATGAGGAGAGGCAGCGTGAGCGTGAGGGAGTACATTGAACGGAAGCAGGAGCCGTACAGGCCGGCAGGACGAGGGGAGCGGGGCCGTCTGCTGGACGAGATAGTAGCTGTGACCGGCTACCACCGGAAATCGGGCACACGGCTCATGGCTAGGATGAGGAGTGGGCGGGTCCAGCGGAATAGGCGGGGGCGCCCGCGGCGGTATGGGCCGGAGGTGGAGGCAGCGCTTCGACAGGTGTGGGAGATGAGCGATCGGCTGTATTGTGAAGCAACCCGCGCGCTGGACACCGCGCTGCCCGCCCGCTATGATGGGGAACGGACGCGCAGCCAGTCCCATTCACCCTTGCACGTCCCCCGTTGCTCGACGCCCAGTTGCAGACCCAATTCTTCAGGCCGGAGAGAATCGTATGAAGATCCATGAGTATCAGGCCAAGGCCGTCCTCGCTGAGTTCGGAATACCCGTGCCCAGGGGAGGCGTGGCCTCCACCGCAGAGGAGGCCACCGGCATCGCCTCTGAGATGGGCGAGAGGTCGGTGGTGAAGGCTCAGGTGCACGCCGGTGGAAGAGGTCTGGCCGGTGGCGTGAAGGTGGTCAGCTCACCGGAGGAAGCCTCGGCGGCCGCAGACGCGCTGCTGGGCAAACGGCTGGTCACGCACCAGACCGGCCCGGATGGCGTGCCCGTCAACCACGTTCTGATTGAGGAGCCGGCGCATATCGCGAAGGAGTACTACCTAGCGGTGGTCATCGACAGCGGCTCTCGCAGCCCCGTCATCATGGCCAGCGAGGCGGGTGGCATGGATATTGAGGAGGTGGCGGCCACCACGCCGGAGAAGATACTCCGGGCCAACGTCGACGTGGTCGTCGGGCTGCAGCCCTACCAGTGCCGCGGCCTGGCCTACGGTCTGGGCCTGCCCGGCGAGCTGGTTCGCCCCGCCGCGACCCTGATCGCCAACCTCTACCGCGTCTTCGAGGCAAAGGACTGCTCGCTCGCCGAGATCAACCCCCTCGCGCTGACCGCGGAGGGCCAGCTCCTGGCCCTGGATGCGAAGCTCGACTTTGAGGACGACGCCCTGGCCCGCCATCCCGAAGTGCGGGAGATGCGAGACACGGACCAGGAGGACCCCCTTGAGCTGGAGGCCAGCAACTTCGACATCTCCTACGTGAAGCTTGACGGCGACGTGGGCTGCATGGTCAACGGCGCCGGACTGGCCATGGCCACCATGGACTCGATTACGATGGCCGAGGCCATGCCCGCCAACTTCCTGGACGTGGGCGGAGGCGCCAGCGAAGAGCAGGTGGCGCAGGCATTCCGGCTCCTCCTGTCCGACCAGCAGGTGAAGCGCATCCTGGTCAACGTGTTCGGCGGCATCCTGCGATGCGACGTTGCCGCACGTGGCATAGTGGCCGCCGCGGAGGAGGCCGAGGACCGCGTGCCGATAGTCGTCAGGATGCTCGGCACCAACGCCGACGAGGGCAAGGAAATCCTGGCCCAGTCCAACCTGGGCGTCACCCTGGTGAACGATCTCAACGAAGCGGCCGACGCCATCCGGCAGGCCGCTGGCTAACGATGCCGAGGAGGTACCAGTGAGCATTCTTGTCGATGAGAACACCCGCCTTCTGGTCCAGGGCATCACGGGCCGGGAGGGAAGCTTCCACGCTCTGCGCTGCATGGAGTACGGCACCAACCTTGTCGCCGGCGTTACCCCCGGCAGGGGCGGCACCACGTGGGAGGAGAAGGTCCCCGTATTCAACACCATAGGACAGGCCGTGGACCAGACTGGCGCCAACGTGGCCCTGATCTTCGTGCCCGCGGCGTTTGCCGCGGACGCCATACTGGAGTCCGCCGACGCCTGCATCACCGTCATCGCCTGCATCACCGAGGGCATACCGGTCATGGACATGGTGCGCGTGTCCAGGTTCCTGGAGAGCAAGCCATCCCGGCTCATCGGCCCCAACTGCCCGGGCCTCATCTCGCCGGGTAGCAAGTGCAAGATAGGCATCATGCCGGGCAACATTCACATGCCAGGCCGTGTGGGCGTGGTCTCGCGCAGCGGCACCCTCACCTACGAGGCGGTGAACCAGCTGACGGCGCTCGGCATCGGCCAGTCAACATGCGTGGGCATCGGCGGCGATCCCATCGTCGGCACGTCATTCGTCGATGTTCTAGAGCTGTTCCAGAATGACACGGACACGGACGCGGTTGTTATGATAGGCGAGATTGGTGGCGCCAAGGAGCAGGAGGCGGCCGAGTACATCCGGGACCACGTCACCAAGCCCGTGGTGTCGCTGATAGTGGGCGTCACGGCGCCTCCCGGCAAGCGCATGGGGCACGCGGGCGCCATCATCACCGGCTCAGCCGCCCGCGCCGAGGAGAAGGTGAAGGCGCTGCGGGAAGCGGGCGCACACATTGTGCCCTCGCCGGCGGAGATCGGCGTCACCATGAAGGCCGCGCTGGGGCTGTAGGCCGCGACTGGGCGGCCTCGGCACCCAAACCGCTCACCCCCTGCTTTCGCAGGGGCAGGCTCTGAGCCCGTCTAAGGGCGTGAGCGGACGTGCGACCGTCGTGTTCTCACCGCTCTCGTTCCTAAGGCTGTTTCAGCTCTTGGACCAACCGACAACTGAATGAACCGATGGTCTCGTTTGAATTTGCCGGATTGCCGACGTTGATTGCGTTCAAACAAGGTGCCGAGAACGGCCGCGGAAGTAGGAGCTGGACGTGAAGGACTTGCGAGCAATGTCCGAAGTTGAACTGCTCAGGACCTACAACACTTTAATCGACGAATTACGCCGACGCGGCGTTGTCAAAACAAGAAACAACCCCATCGGGGACTATACGGAGTGGTTGGTGTGCAATCGACTTGGGCTGAAAGTGCAAGGAAACTCTCAATCGGCATTTGACGCCATCGACCATCAAGGGATTCGGTATCAAATCAAGGGGAGGTGTTCAAATGCTAAATCGGTGCAATTCAGTTCGATTAGAAACCTCGAACAAAACGGGTTCGACTTTGTAATAGCGGTGATATTCGACGAGAGTTTCTCCATATGCCTCGCCGTTAAGGTATCACATGCAGCGGTTCCGAAGCTTGCAAGGTATCAAGCTCACACCAACGGCTACAATCTGGTTCTGCGAAAAGGAGCGGTGGAACAAGACGGCGTTGAGGACATAACCCATTGCCTCTCTTAGAATTCAATGATCCGCTGCAATCAGAGGACTTGGATGCTCAAGTGCAGCGCCGGCTTACTTCCGGAGAACTCCTCCTCTCACCATGCAGGCGAAGGACAGAGCGTTGACACATATGCTCTGAATTGCTACGGTTGGAACACTTTGGCGAGAGCAGGATAATGGCCAGTACAGAAGAGCGCGTCAGCCGACTTGAAAGGGCCTACGACCATCTGGCTACTAGGGCCGCCCTTGAGGAAGTTAAGGCCGACCTCAAGGCCGACATAGCCGACCTGAAGGCAGAGCTCACCTGGCGCGTTGCAGGTCTGCAGTTGGCGGGCTTGGCTGCCGTAGCCGCCATCATGGGATTCCTGCGGTAGGCCTCAGACAAACGCGGTACCCACCCAGAATCTACTTCTCTTCCCCACCCCTCTTGGCGCGCCTGCTCAGCGCGTTGCGCACGATCTCCGCGAGCCTCTTGCCGTGTATGCGAGGGCCATAGCGACGCTTGCGCCGCCGCTCCTCGCGGCGCTCTCCCCTCGCTTGCCCTTCCTGTTCCTGGCTCATGAGTACCCCTACAAATGCGTCGCCCGCCCCAAGTCGCGCTCGGGACGGGCGATCGCGTCTGAATCTCCCTTAGTTCGTTCCGCCGAAGACTAGGCTATCGGTTCCGGGTACTCCTCGCGCAGCACCCGCTTGAGCACCTTGCCCATCGGGTTCCTTGGCAGCTCCTCGATGAATATCACGTCTTCGGGCCGCTTGAAACCCGCCATGCGAGGCCTGCAGTGCTCGACCACTTCCTCCATGGTCAGCTCCATGCCGGGCTTCCTGACCACGATGGCTCTCACGCGCTCGCCCCACTCGATGTCCGGCACGCCGATGATGGCCGCCTCGTCCACCGCGGGATGCGACATGATGATCTGCTCCACCTCTTCCGGCGCGATCATTTCGCCGCCTCGCTTGAGGAAGTCCTTGGCCCTGCCGGACAGGAAGATGAAGCCCTCATCGTCCCAGTAGCCAAGGTCGCCCGTGTAGAGCCAGCCGCCTCGCAGAGTCTCCCTGGTGGCCTCTTCCCGGTTCCAGTAGCCCTTCATCAGCCGCTCGCCCCGGGCCACTATCTCCCCGTTTTCGCCCAGCGCAACGTCGTGGCCGTCCTCGTCCACAATGCGGACCTCAACGTCCGGCAGCGGCTTGCCGATGGAGCCGAGCCGCTTCATCTTCTGGTCATAGTCCGGGTCGCCCTCACGGATCTCGTGGGCGTCCGGCGGAAGCATGGTGATTGTCGACGCCGTCTCGGTCTGGCCGAACGCGTTGATGAAGCGTGTGCCGGGGAACTCCACGATGGCCTTCTTGATGACCTCCAGGGGCATGGGCGCAGCGCCGTAGGTGATGACCCTAAGGCTGGACAGGTCGTAGCTCCCGAAGCTGGGCTGGTCCATCAGCCGCTTGAGCATGGTGGGCACCATCATGGCGCGGTTGACCTGCTCGTCCTGCACCAGCTTCATCCACCCCTCCTCGTCGAACTGGCGCTGCAGCACCAGTGTGCGGCCTCCGTAGATGGCGGCCATCACCGCCTGCACGCCTGCGATGTGGTGCAGAGGCACGGTGAGGATGTTCTTCTCCGCAACCTCCATGTCCACCGGCTCCACGTTGGCGAGGATGTAGGAGCTGAAGCTGTTGTGGCTGAGCATAACGCCCTTGGGGGTTCCCGTGGTGCCCGCGGTGAACATGACGATGGTCACGTCGTCGCCGTCAGCGGCGGGGAATCGCTCCTCGTCGGAGGAGTTGGCAATCAGGTCCTCGTAAGACACGAAGTCATCGGCCGGAGCCTCCAGTGTGATCTGGTGCTCCAGCGTGGTGAGCTCCGGCTTCACCTGGCGGAGCATGTCCTGGTACCTCTGCCCCAGGATGATGGCCTTCACGCCCGAGTCGTTCAGCATGAAGCTGAGCTCTTCGGACCGAGCGCGGAAGTTGATGGGTACGAAAATCGCGTCCAGCTTGGCGGTCGCAAAGTAGCTCTCGATGTGCTCGTTGCAGTTCACCTGCATCACGGCGACCCGATCTCCGGCGCCAACTCCGAGGTCCGCCAGGCCGTTTGCCAGCCGGCTCACTCGATCAGCAAGCTCGCCGAAGGTCATACGCCTGTCATCGAAGACAATTGCGTGCCTGTCCGGCACAATCATCGCGGTTATGTTCAACAGCTCCGTTGTGTTCATGCTCTACCTCCCAAAGGGGTTGATTCCATAGATATCTGCCTATCGACTCATCGACGTGACGGATGCCGCCAGTCGAAGCTCAGTCTCAAGGGCCCGCTCCAGTGGCAAGTCCATGCCTCTGAGCATCGCCCGCTTCACCGCCCTTACCGGCTGCGCGGGCAACTCCGCAAGCCGCCGCGCCAGCGCTCGGGCCTCCTCCAGCAGCCTCTCGCGAGGCGTCACCCGGTGCGCAAGCCCGAACGCCACTGCCCTCGACGCCGGGATGCGCTCGCCGCCCAGCAGCGCCTGCAGGGCTCGCGGAGCGCCCAGCGTTCGCGGCAGCGTCTGGGTCCCGCCCGCGGCGGGAATGAGTCCCAGCGCCGCTTCGGGCATCCCGAAGACCGCGTCTTCGGAGGCAATCCTCAGGTCGCAGAGGAGGGCCATCTCAACACCAGAGCCTATCACAAAACCGTGAAGGGCCGCAACGATTGGCCTGTCGATGTCCACGAACAGGCCCCACAGGTCGCGCTCCCACCGCACTTGGCGGGCAATGACCCTCGACGGCGCCGTGCCAAACTCCGTCAGGTCAGCGCCGGTGCAGAACGCCCTATCGCCCTCGCCGCGCAGCAGCACGCTGTTGACGTCCGGGTCGTCGCGGACCGCCTCCAGCGCCTCGTAGAGGTCGTCTCGCATCTGCATGTTGTGGGCATTCAGCACCCTGGGGCGGTTGAGCGCGATCTCTGCCACGCCCCCGTCCACGTCAAATGTGACGGTCTGGAAGGGCAACGTCATGGGGCCGCGTCTTCCATTCCGGTAGCCGGGCCTCCCGAAAATATGCCAAGCCAACCGAATATGCCCACTATCACCAGGATTATCTCGCCCTTGCCCACGCCCATCGATACGACCCTGCCTCCGTACGTGTGGAGCCAGTATGCGGTAATCCTGGGCTGCGCGTGGAGCATCATCACCAGCTGAGCGATGATCGAGATCGCCAGAAGTGCGTACGATGCCGCCGAACCCGCCGCGACGAACCACCGGAGCCACCCAAAGACCACAGCTGCGAAAGCTAGTCCGGGTGCGAATGCCAACGCGAGTCCCGCCGCAGCGGCCAGTTCGCCGAAGATCCGCAGGTGGGCATGCGCCCTGAAGGAGCCATAGACCGGCACGAGCGCCGTCAGGCCATGCCAAACGGGAAATGCCTGTTCGCCGGTGTGGTCCCGGTACTGCTGCCACGTCTTGTAGAGCCAGTAGATGGTGTAGAGGCCCAGTGACAGGATGTTCAGGATGATGATGCGCGTGGTAGATATCAGGTACGGCACAGGCTCACCGGACTGGGTTCTGCCCGTTATGGGCGTGCCGCAGCTGGGGCAGAAGAGGGCGTCCGGGTCCGTCTCTGCTCCGCACCTTGGGCATTGGGGGGCGCCTGTCGATTCCATCATGTTCGCTTCTCCCTTTCGAGTTTGGTCGAAGGGGCTCACTCGCCCCTGTATTCAGGTTCCCGGCGCTCCAGGAATGAGGCTATGCCCTCGGCCCTGTCTGCCGTGGTCTGAAGGATGAGGTTCATGTCCATCTCCAGGCGCATCCCCTGCTCCAACGTCATGTCCATGCCCTTCAACACCGACTCTTTTGCGTAGCGCGCTGCGATGGGGGCCAGCGCCGCAAGCGAGCATGCCAGCTGCACGCCGCGCTCCGCCAGCAGGTCAGCGGGGTGCACCTCGTGCACAAGGCCGATTTCGAGCGCCTCCTGCGCGTCGATGAGCCTGCCAGTGAGTAGCAGGTCTGCAGCCCAGGCGCGGCCCACGGCGCGCGGCAGTCGCTGCGTGCCACCGTCATAGGGCATGGCGCCGCGTGTCACCTGCGTCATGCCGAATCGAGCGCCGGCGGCCGCCAGCCTGAAGTCGCACGCCAGCGCAAGCTCAAGGCCATGATCGATCGCGTCGCCGTTCAGCAGGGCCGCGACGGGCTTTTCGACGGCGCCGATGAACGCCGCGGCGCGGCGGGCCTCCAGGTAGGCCTGCCGCTCCTCCGCACCTGCGGCGGCCGGCCCGTCCGAATCGTCGCCCTCGCAGAAGACGTCGGCCGTTCCGGTGACGACGACCGCGCGCACCTCGTCGTCCTGCATGACTAGCCGGCACGCCCTGCCAAGCGCGGTTGCCATGGGCAGGTCGAGGCGGTTGCGGGTCGAGGGACGGTTGAGGGTGATCCAGGCCACGCCATTAGCCGTGTGGTAAAGGACGGAATCGCCGTAAAGTGCGCTCATAGATGTCTCGAAAGCCATCAAATGTTCCCACTTCCGACCGCGGGTGTCAAGCGAGGGTGCTCTCGGTTGACAGCCCACATGCGCGGATGTATCGTGACGCTGGAGCGGGACGAGGCGCGACGGCAACGGTCCGCTCATCCCCGCATCGGGGTGCGGGGCAGGCTCTGAGCACAGTCGAAGGATATGAGCGGGTGGGCACGAGGAGACCAGTATTGCTGGACGAGCTTGTCAATACAATCGAGACGCTGAAGGCGCGCATCAGCGAGCACCGCACCGCGCTTCAAGCGAGCGAGGCTCAGACGCGCCTGTCGCTCATCGACCCGCTGCTCCGCGTGCTCGGATGGGATACCGCCGACCCGGCGCTGGTGCGGCCGGAGTATACCTTGAGCACTGGACGGGCCGATTACGCTCTGTTGGGCCCCGGCAATCAGCCTGTGGCAATCATGGAAGCCAAGAGACTAAACGAACCATTGGGCAATGCCGAACACCGAATGCAGATGCTCACGTATGCCAATTTCTCGAATGTCGCTTACGCCGGCTTGACCGATGGCGACCAATGGGTCTTCTACCGAGTATTCGATCAGAAGCCATTGTCTGAGCGCGTTGTGCTGGAAGTCTCCATAGCCAACGAGGAATCTTCCAAGGCCGCGTTGAAACTTCTGCTTCTCTGGTGTCGCAACCTGGAGTCAGGACAACCCATAGCGCCCGCTGAGCCGATTGTCATAGTGAACCCTGATCCCCCACCTCCCGCGCCTACGCCTCCGGATCGGGGCTGGGTCAGCCTTACGCAATTCGTTCCCACACCTGGCACAAAACCAGCCAAGCTCCGCTTGCCCGGCGGTGGCGAGTTAAGCGTGACTAGCTGGAGAGACCTCTTCATTGAGCTGAGCGAATGGCTCGTAAGGGATAGGGTCTTGACTCACGACAAGTGTCCTGTCAGCTTGGGCAAAAGCAATGCCTTTAGCACAGTCAATTTGCAGCCAAGGCACCCCAATGGAAAAGAGTTCCTTACCCCTCATAAGCTATCCAACGGCCTATTCTTGGCCCCACATGGCAGCGCCCAGGACATAATTTATAGGTGTCGAATCATCATGGAGCACCTCGGCAAGGATCCCGACTCAGTTCACGTTCAAGTCGGCTGACAGGCCGCGCGTGGACACTCCTCACTGGGTCCACCGAGGTCAGGCTTGAAACGTCCCCAATGCCGGGACGCCCTCGCTGAAATCGGCGGGCCGGCAAGACGCAGGGTTGAGGGGAGCGCCCTCACACGCTGGTGCAACCGCTGACCGGTTTGGCTTCGGCCCATTCATACGATTCATCGGAAGGAGGAACGAAAAATGACACAAGGCAACGGAAGTGACAAGGCAACGCTCGACTACTCCCTGAGGTTCAACCCCCCGGTCGACGTGAGGGTGGCGGAGCGCAATCTTCGTGAGGCAAAGCGAATCTTCGACCGATTGGGGGTGACATTCCTTCTCAACTCCGGCACGTGCCTCGGAGCGGTTCGTGACAACGCTTTTATTCCCTGGGATGATGATATCGATCTGGTCTCAGTGGCCGGCGTTAATGCACTGACGGAGGAGACGAGGCAGGAAGCAGCCAGGGCATTTACGGAGAGCGGGTTCTTTGTGGGTGAGAACAAGGTCAGAGAGTACAAGTCGGTGTCGATGATACGGGACTACGTCAGAGTGGACTGGAGCTGTGCCTACCCTGTGGGGGGCCACGTCCATAGCTTTCCGGGGGTCCGCCTGCCTGCGGAGATGTTCGCCAATCCCAAGGAGGTCGACTTTCTGGGTGAGAGGTTCCTAGTGCCGAATCCACCCGAGGAGTACCTGCGCCTGAAGTATGGCGAAGAGTGGATGGTACCCAAGAGGCCTGGAAAATACGAGGCGGACGTCGTGGCAGGAGTTCCCGATACTGACCAGGACGGCCGCCCGAGCAGGATCAGGGTGCTGGACGATCTAGGAATGCCCGTCCCTGAAGCGGAAATCAGACTTGTCGGCATCGGCCGCTTCTCGAGTGACCGCGATGGAATCGCTCAGGTGGTCCTGCCAGCCCCAGGTTGGTACGCCCTGGTCGTCAGATACCCAGGCCACGAGCAGCTGCTCTACATGGAAGAGCTGGAGCCCGACAGAAGCTATGTGTATAGGGCTGACTCCACGGCGACAGCCGCCAACCAGGCATCGGGCGAGTACGGAACTCTGGGGAACGTCCTGTCTGCCGAGTAAAGCCGACTTGGCCAGAGCGGCGCGGCTAGATGCGGCTTGTCACAATCCCCAAACAGGCAACAATGACGACACAATCTCGCAGTCTGGAAGGGAAGGTCGCGGTGGTCACCGGTGCCGGGAGAGGCATCGGCAGGGCCATCGCTATCGCATATGCACGTGAAGGCGCCGGCGTTTGTTGCGCTGCGCGAACCACATCGGAAATCGAGCAGACGGTTCGAGAGATAGAGGACGCAGGCGGAAACGGGCTTGCAGTCCAGACGGACGTCACCAGCCTGGAGGCTGTGGAGCGGATGTTCAGCGAGGCCTCGGAGTTCTTCGGAGGTATGGACATCGTGGTCGTCAACGCCGGAGGGAGGCTTGACGCCACTCCAGTGGACGAGAGCGATCCTAACGTATGGCTCGCAACCCTGGAGGTGAATCTGGTAGGCGCGTACTACACCATCAGGTCAGCGATCCCCTACCTTAGGGCGAGGGGAAGCGGCAAGATCATCACCGTGGGATCCGGCATAGGCCATCGCGGGAGAGTGGCTTCGTCCGCGTACGCGTGCGCCAAGGCCGGGTTATGGATGCTCACTCGTGTCGCGGCCCAGGAGCTCTGGCAGTACGACATAAGCGTCAACGAGTTGATACCTGGGCCGGTGGACACAAGGTCACCCGCAGACTCGTCTTCCCGACCGGAAGGTTCGGTGCACAATATCGAAAGCGAGTGGGTGAAGACGCCCGAGGACGTGACGCAGCTGGCGTTGTTCCTGGCCACCCAGCCCAACAGAGGTCCGACCGCCCAGAGCTTCAGCCTGATGCGACGGGACAACTGAGGATTCCCTGGATGAAGCTGCGGCCGCATTGCTATGCCGGAAGGGGTTAGCTATGACATTTGTGACCCGCCGAGAGGAAATCGTACCGGAGGGTAGTGTTGGGAACTACATTGCGTGGAATGAGAATGTCAGCAGCATTCTGCAGTCCCAGCCAGGATTTCAAGGCTACTTCACCCTTGACTCACTCGCACACCTGGACAAGTACTCGCGGCTGGTCCTTTGGGACAGCCGTGACGACTGGCGCGTTGCCCTCCTCGCGCCGGCACTTGTGAGCTTCCTGAAAGCCACCCCGGCCGAGGGCATCTTCACCGAGACCGGCAGCGGCTTGGGATACGAGGTTGTGTTCGAAATAGACGGCCCCGGCTACGCAGGCGTCGTGAACCTGAACGACTTCATCGTCGACGTGGACGGAGCAGTTCCCGCCTTCATCGAAAGCCGCAGGGTGTACTGGGAGGGCGCCAAGGCAGGCGACCCGCGGTTTGTGAGGCGCCTGCTCCTTCGTGAGCTCGGGGCGGACCACAGGTTCGTGGGCTTCACGCTTCACACCGAGTTCGCTCCACCGGGCGAACGGGGCGGTTCGTGGAGACCTCCCGCCAGAAGCAACTTCACGACCCTGCCATTCACCGCTGAGCAGTTCGAGATCGTGTTCCAGGTCTAGGTGCGGAAGCCGGGCCATCTGGCCAGGCCAACTCACCTACGCAATCTTGAACTGTTGGTGCGGATTCATGGTAACCTGACCAGCTCATATGGTTCGACAAGCTCAGAGCCTGCCCCGTACTTGATAAGGGGGTGAGCGGACAATGCGGGCCGCCGCATTGCTGGCCCGCTCATGGTGAGCCCGTCGAACCATATGAGCGGATAGGTGACAGTCTCCACCACCTACCCTACTCGCATGACCCCAAGCGCAATCTGCATCCCGTCGACCTCCTGATGCTCCGTATACGCGCCCTCAGGCGCGGCGCCCGCCACCAGCCGGTCCGATAGCGTCTCCTGCCGCACGTACGCGTCGAAGCGCTCCAGGACGCGCGCCATCTCCCCATCGCCGTCGTAGTAGGTCGCGATGCGGTCCGCGATGTCGAAACCGGCCGAGCGTCGCATGTTCTGCAGGCGATGCACCAGCTCCCGTGCAGTGCCCTCGTCGCGAAGCTCGTCCGTGACCTCCGTGACCACCGCCACCGTGTACCCGCCATCCGATGCGGTGGCGTAGCCATCGCGGTCGCTCGAGGTCACCGTGACCTCGTCCGGCTGGACGGTGCGCTGCCCTACCGCAACCGTCAGGCCGGCCCGAACGCGGAGGGCCGCGGCCGTGGCGTCGCTGCTGCGCAGATGTCCATCGATGACCGGCATCTCCGAGCCATAGCGTGCGCCCGCAACCGCCGGATTGAGCCGCACCTGGAAGTCCAGCACCGACTCCTCAGCCTCCAGCAGGGCGACCTCCTTCACGTTCAGCTCGTCCAGGACCTGCGACGCTATCTGTGCCACCATCGCCGCCTCCTCCTGCGTACGCGGTCTCACGAGAACCCTCGTGAGCGGCTGGCGCACCTTGATTCCGGCCTTGCTCCTCGCCGAGCGGCCCAGGCTCGACACGCGCATAGCCAGCCGGGCGGCCACGGACAGACTGTCGTCGATCAGTCCAGGGTCGGCAACGGGATACGACGCCAGGTGCACGCTCTCCGGCGCCTCGTCGTCCACGGAGCACACCAGATTTTGGTACATCTCCTCCGCGATGAACGGCGTGATGGGCGCCAGCAGCTTGGCCAGCGTCACCAGGCACGTGTAGAGGGTGTGGTAGGCTGCCAGCTTGTCTTGGTCGTTCTCTGACTTCCAGAAGCGACGGCGGCTGCGCCTCACGTACCAGTTCGACAGCACGTCCACGAAGTCCTCGATGCTCCGCGCCGCGTCCGCCGAGTCGTAGTCGTCCAGGCTGCGCGTCACCCCGTCCACCAGCGAGTGCAGCTCCGAGAGTATCCACCGGTCCATTTCCGACGCCGGCGCGCCGGCCGGCTCCGCGCCCGGCCTGTAGTCGTCGATGTTGGCGTAGGTGACGAAGAAGGAGTAGACGTTCCACAACGTGAGCAGGAAGCGACGCCGCGCCTCGTCCGCCGTGCCGTAGCCGAAGCTCAGGTTCTGCGCCGGGTTGTGGCGTGCGAACACCCACCGCATCGCGTCCACGCCCATCCGCTCCGCCGCCTCCACGAACTCCAGGGCATTGCCCTTGCTCTTGTGCATCTCCTCGCCCTTCTCGTCGCGCATCAGGGCGTAGCTGAACACGGAGCGGAACGGCTCGTGGTTCTCCAGCGCCGTGCTCATGGTCAGGAGGGAGTAGAACCAGTTGCGAAACTGTCCCGGGAAGCTCTCCGATATCCAGTCCGCGGGGTACCACTTCTGCCACTCCTCGCGGCTGTGGCGGTATCCCAGCGTCGAGAACGGTACGATGCCTGCGTCCAGCCACGGGTTGCCCACGTCACGGATCCGCGACACCGGCTCACCGCACTGCGAGCACGCGATGCGCACGGCGTCGACCCATGGCCTGTGCGGCGAGTGGCCCTCGAACTGCTCCCATCCATCTATCGCGCGCTCGTGCAGCTCCGCCTCGCTGCCCATCACCTCCACGCTTCCGCACTCGCACCGGTAGATTGGAAGCGCCAGGCCCCAGTACCGCTTCTTGGAAATCATCCAGTCGTCCATGTTGTTGAGCCAGTCGAGCTCGCGCTCCATACCGAAGGACGGGATCCAGCGGATCTTGCGCGTTACGTCGGCGATGAGGTGGCGCAGCTCGTCCATCGAGATGTACCACTCGTCGACCAGCCGGAACACCAGCTCGGAGTCGCACCGCCAACAGACCGGGTAGCGATGGGCGTAGTCCTCAACGCGCAGCAGGAGGCCCTTCTCGCGCAGGCTCTCGAAGATGTCCTCGTTCACCTCCGCTACGTTTCGCCCCACCAGCCAGTCGAACCCGTCAACGTAGTTGCCGAACTCGTCCAGGGGCGCAATGGTCGCGAGGCCGTGCTCCTTGCCCAGTGCGAAGTCCTCCTTGCCAGCGCCCGGCGCAATGTGGACGATGCCGGTGCCCTCCGTCTCGCTGACCTCGTTCCAGGCCAGGACCACGTGCTCAACGCCCTGCTGGGGATCCAGCTCATCGAACGGGCCGCGGTAGCGCAGGCCCACCATGCGCGAGCCCGGCATCTCCTCCACGATCTGCGCGTTGCCCAGTAGCCTCTCGACGAGGGCGCGGGACACGATCAACGTCTCCTCGCCATGCCGGACTCGCGCGTAGGTGAGCTCCGGGTGCACTGCGGCCGCGACGTTGGACGTGAGCGTCCAGGGCGTGGTCGTCCACACCAGCAGCGACTCCCCTTCCCTGCCCTCCAGCGGGAAGCGCAGGAAAACGGCCTTGTGCACCACCTCCTTGTACCCTTCGGTCACGATTTCGTGCTCCGATAGGCCGGTGGCACAGCGCGGGCACCACGGCATCACGTCGGTTCCCTCGTAGAGCCAGCCGCGCTCGTGGCACACCTTCAGGAACCGCCAGATGGTGTAGTTGTTCTCGTCCGACATAGTGTGGTAGGAGTCGTCCCAGTTCATCCAATAGGCGAGCCGTATGGACTGCTGAGTGATGATGTCGGCGTAGCGTCTTACCCGCTCCTTGCACGCCTCCACGAACCGGTCGATGCCGTACTCCTCGATGTCCCGCTTGGACCTGAAGCCCATCTCCTTCTCCACCTCCACCTCCACCCAGAGGCCCTGGCCGTCGTAGCCGTTCTGGTAGCGCTGCCTGAAGCCCTGCATGGTCTTGTATCGCTGGAACAGGTCCTTGTAGGCACGACCCCAGGCGTGGTGCACGCCCATCGGGTTGTTGGCCGTGATGGGGCCGTCGATGAACGACCACCGCCTCTCCGAGTCCCGGTTACGCTGCAGGTACTTCTGCATCATGCCGGTAGTGCTCCACCACTCCAGCAGCTCGCGCTCCATGGCCGGAAAGTCCACTCTTGATGTGACGGGTCTGAACATAGGACGCTCCTGAAGGTCATCAAAAAAGCCCGCCCCTCTAGGGACGGGCGTTGTGCCCGCGGTACCACCCTGATTCCCCGATGCGAGTCGGGGCGCCTTGATGGGGCGCCATCACGCCCCTGCCGGTAACGGCGGCCTCCGGCTCCGCCTACTGGTCGTTTCGACGTTGGGGGAGCGGCTCGGGAGTGATATTCCGGGGTCGGGCCGCGCCTGCTCACACCGTACCAGGCTCGCTGGTAGGCCCGTTGCGCCCTGTACTCGTCTCCGTCATCGCCTTTTACGGTGGCTTAGCCTAGCGGAAGCGCTATGGTGTGTCAAGGACGTGTGTCGTAGTTCAGTCAATATGTCCGCCTAATGGTTCAGTGATTTTGTCGCCGAGGGTATCTTTCTCCAGGGATGGTTAGGTCCGGGTTTGGGATGTGAGGTGTGCTTCGAGGGCGGCTGTGGTAGGGAGGGGTGGTAGGGGGAAGAAAGAACGGCGGGCGTACCCGTCGTACCTTCTTCTTTGGGTATGTCAGCCCTTGGAGCTTTGCGGGCTCGCAGGGCAGAGGCTTGAGGCGGTGCCTCCCTTGTGCTGATGACGCTTCCCTGATAGACGACCGCCAGGCTGCCATCCAAACGCTCTTGGACCTCCACCTTAGCCCGGGCGTAGCTGGTGCGGTGGGCATCGGGGAGGAGTTGCAGGGTGGTGGCGTACCAGCGGACAGTGTTGTCGCTGGCTACGGTGCGGGGGTACTTGAAGCACAAGGTCTGGTCCAACTGGCCGGCAGATGCTTCGCGGTAGGCTGTGCCCTCCTGGGCTGGAGGCACAGCAAAGGCCCGGTTGAACTTGGGCAGGTAGTCTCCCAGGACCTGGTTGGCTTCCTCCAGGGTGGAAGCTCCCCGCAGCCTCAGTTGGCCGACCAAGCGGTCTTGGAGGGTGCCGAACAACCGCTCCACCCGGCCTTTGGCTTGGGGTGAGTGGGCCACGATGGACTGGATACCCAGCTCCCGCAGTGCCCGTCCAAACTGGGTGGGCTGCCTTTCCCCGGCCAGTTGCTCCTCCAAGGTCTCCTGTTTCTTGGGGTTCACCTGGAAGATGCTGTGCTGGTCGCTGTAGAGGGCAAGGGGTAGGCCTTTGGTGGTGATGGTCTCCCGCAGCACGAGGAAGTAGCCGTGGGCATCCTCCTGTTCCCTGAACAGTGCTGCCGGGATGGTGCCGGTGGCATCGTCGATGAAAGCCACCAGGCTGAGAGAGGGTCCCCGGCCCTCCAGCCACAGGTGGTGGCTGCCGTCGATCTGTAGCAGCATCCCCTCTTGGGGGTAGCGCTGCCTCTGGTGGCGATGCAGGGGTCGGCGACGCTTCCTGATGCTGGGTACACCAGCCCTGGTGAGGATGCGCCACAGGGATGAGCGGCTCAGCTTCACCCCCTCCTGCTCTGCCAGCTCCTCCTGTAGATGATGGTGATTGAACCCCCGGTAGGTTCCATGGGCCAACTCCACCACCTGCCTTCGGGTCTCGTCGGTAATGCGGTGAACCGGTGATCGTCCTCGATTGCCATGGGCCAGGGCAGCCACACCATCCTTCCTGTAGGCAGCCCTAAGCCTCTGCACCTGCCGAACCGACAAGCCCATCAGCCTTGCTGCCTGCTGCCCTGTGAGTCCGTCCCGTTCCACCTGATTCAGTACCATGCCTCGCTGTTGCTCCCTCTCGGTCAGTGTCACTGTTGCACCTTTCATAGGGTGACATTTTCACTGAACCGTTACAGATGTCATAATCCCAGAACTACCACAGGACGTGTGCGCTCGTTCAGAACGCATTGGGAGGCGTGTGACGAACCGGTGGCTCAGCAGGGCATCCGTAGCAGGAACAGCGCGCCCGGCAGAGCCATGAAAGCTGTACGTGCCGTGGTGAAGTCAGCACTGGGCAGTCAGCGGACGAGCTCTACTGCCCAACCGACGTTGAAGAAGGCTATAGAATCTGTGTCGACATGGCCTAAACATTCCTGGGCCGCATCTGCCACGGCGTCCCCAGCGATATTTCTAACGGATCCATAAGAAACATAGCCGCCTCCACCTTCAACAGACGTGCCCGGCTCAATCAGCAAACCCCGTAGCTTCACCGCGGGTGGGTCAGCCTGCCAGGATACCCCAGCCGGCCACACCACCGGGTGTAGGTCCTTGGAGTTGGAGCTTCCAAGATACAGGCATCCGGTTTTATCGTCGAACACTACGGTACCGCGGACTCTGGCATCCATTAAGCCAACAAAACCGTCAGGCTCAGGCGAGGTTAGCACCGGGCCATCCACCTTATTGCCCCGAGATGGGGCGATCAGGTGGACTTCCAAGTCTAATTTGATGCTGTTGTGAATGCCGGGCTTGGTCGCATCAATGACTGCCTTGGTTGCGCTGGAACGGACGTCGTCGATAACAGCGGCATCACAGGCAGCACCGCGTAACCCCATAGTCATCGTTAGGTGGCCAGTCTCCGCGATGAACCTGGAGTTGTTCACCCCGACTTCAGGCGCTACGCCCACTGCGGAATGGTATGCATTGATTGCCTTGCGCTTCTCCGACTCATTGTAGCCCACGTGGGAGTATACCTCGATGTGAGCGCCCCAGTGTCCGTTGACGAAGCCCTCGATCATCCAGAGTGCCGCAGCCGGAGCCTGTCCGGCGAAACCGAACGAACCGCGGCCGGCTATCGCGGGTATTCCCCAAGCGTAGTCGTTGGGAAACGTCTCTCTGATTGCATCGTGCAGTGTGATTATACTGCCCTTCGACCCATACCGCTCAATTGCCTCCTCAAGCGATATGCCATTTTGCTGTGCTATAGTCTCCAGGTCCTCTAGTAACGCATCACTGAATTGGTCCTTGAGTACAGGCGGAATTGGATCGCTCGGTGACTCATACAACTTGACAGGCGCCCTGATCCTGACCGCAACCGCCTCACGAGGCACCGGAACATCCTTCAGCTTCTCCTCTACCCTTTGCGCTGCGGTATCGTCTACCACGATCATCTCAAGCCGGTTGCTGCTCTCGTCCAGCTTCGCCATAACCAACCCGGGGTCGGATATCCGGCCAACGTGCTGGTACCACTCGCCCAGCTGCGCGATGGAGTAGTCTCCCTGGAGCGCGAGCACGCCGAGAATGTCTTGCCCGTATCGTTCGGGATAGAGAACTTGCTTCACTATCAGATCGGCCTCTTGATGCTGACAGCCGTCCAGCATGTAGACGAATGCCAGGTAATCGTGGGGTGGAAAGACTTTCGAACGTTTCAGGAAGTACCCGCCGAAGCCCGGCCACTGCTCTGCCGCCTGCGCAAGACGCTCATCCAGAATGAGGGACACCCCTGCCTCGGACGTAGGGCTCGGTGAAGGGGTGGGACTGCTGGACGGAATTGTTGACATTGCCAGTTCCGCAGCGTAGAAGCCCACTAGCGCGGCTAACATAACTATTGCGATTCCGCCTGTGAGCCCCACTTTCCTGAACATAACTGCCCATCATTGTAACAGCTTGTTTAGCTAACAGACCTCAAGTTCTGAGAGAACAATGACGCGTGCTCGTTCAGTACAACGGAAGCCGGCTCTTGGAGGAAGGCCCAGACTACTGCTCAACGGCTTGGTTGCTTTCCCTTGCCAGCACGAGTCTTCCCAGCGCCACTGCGACTATTATTAGCCCCAAGTCTATGACCGCTACCACTGTGTCCATTAGCCATCCTGCAGTCTCGACGGACACTGCATCTGGCAATAGCACTACGGTGACATAAACGAACAGGAAGTGGACTGCCCGGCTCAAGACCACCAACCCAAAGCCCAGCAATAGGATACCCAGGATGCTCCTCAATCCGACTCTCACCCTGTCGACCCCTGTCAATCGTGTCAGCAGATACTTCCCGGTTGCTAGGGCCGTAGAAAAGAACGCGGTGTCTATCGCCGTGGCCACTAGGATCGCCAAAATGGGCCACTCACCTGCATCCACTTCCAAATCTATCCCCAGAAGATCCGCTGCGCCATAGAAGACAACATTGAAGAGCGTCGTCAGGAGATACAGTCCCACACCCAACAATACAGTCAACAACGTACCCTTCTCCCTGATAGTCCTCAAGCTACAGGTCTCCCTTCGCGAAGCTAATCGTCACAGCTACTCATGGCATCCGTGTTGCCGTGTATCCAGTCTTCAGGACCGATAGAGAAGACACCCAAGTGTGTACGCTCAGGAACCCGTGTGAGGCATTGGGCATGTGCAGCCATTCTAGCGCGATCAGAGAGCGTTTACATTGCCCTGTGTAGATCGATTGCGGCATCCTACTGTTCCTTCACTTCAAGGATGGCCCCTCCTTCTCGTCTTGTCTAGTCTCACGTGTTACTGAACGAGAACACCCCGCTCCTCGCCCGTCACTCTTGATCGGGTCCTCCTTTCGCCGTACACCGCCCTCGGCCGCAGCGCCATCGCCAACACCTTGTTCCGCAGGAAAACCGGGGCAATTCGCAGGCTCAGCCCATATGCGCGTCGGACACCTGTTGTGCTAGGGTTGAGACTGCGCGCTCAGGTCTCTCTCGATTCTGGAGTTTGTGGGTTGGAGCATCATGAAGATCATCTCGTGGAATATTGCTCGCAAGAGCGAACCATGGCGTCGACTGCTTGATATGGACACCGACCTGGCGCTACTGCAGGAGGCGGCACAGCCGCCCCCGGAGTTGGTAGACCTGCTCGAAGTCAACCCCGGTCCCTTCGAGATAGCGGGCGGATACCGGTACCCGCAGCGATGGCGAACGGCGATTGTCAGACTGTCGGACAGGGTCAAGGTGGAGTGGATCGCGTCCAGACCCATAGCCGAAGCCGGCGCAAGCGAGTTCGCCGTCAGCATCCCGGGAACGGTGGCCGCTGCAAGGATTACGCCTTCGGAGGGAGACCCTCTCTTCGTTGTCTCGTTGTACGCACAATGGCGGGTCCCCCACGAATCGGCCGGTGGCAATTGGATCGCAGCCGACGGCTCCGCTCACCGGGTCGTTTCAGACCTCACCGAGGCGTTCATCGGGAGAGAAAGAGGCCATCGCATCATCGCCGCAGGGGACCTCAACATCCTCCACGGCTATGGGGACTACGGCAGTCCATACTGGGGGGCGCGCTACCAGACGGTATTCGACAGGATGGAGGCATTGGGACTACCATTTGCGGGGCCACAGCATCCCAATGGGAGGCAGGCTGACCCCTGGCCGGACGAACTGCCGCGAGACAGCAGGAACGTCCCCACCTATCACACCACTCGGCAGAAGCCGGAAACCGCTACCCGCCAGCTGGACTTTGTATTCGCATCTCGCAGCCTCCAGGAATCCATGAGCGTTCGCGCCCTCAACGAGCCGGAGGAGTGGGGGCCCAGCGACCACTGCCGTTTGGAGATCGAATTGTCGTGAGGCCGTGCGCGCTTTCGCCAGCCCCAATCTGTAGTATAATCGAGCGGTTGACTTGGAGCTTCCACTGGAAAGGGGAGACTCGTACCTATGCGCTGGGTCCTGAGATCGAAGATCCACAAGGCCACGGTCACTGAGGCCAACCTGGACTACAACGGCAGCATCACCATAGACGAAGACCTGATCGACAGGGCCGGGCTGTGGCCCGGTGAGCGGGTGCTTGTGGTGGACAACACCAACGGCGCCCGGCTGGAGACCTACGTGATGGTGGGTGATAGAAGCTCCGGCGTCATCTGCATGAACGGCGCCGCCGCGCACCTCATCAAGGTGGGCGACCAGATAATCGTCATGGGCTTCGAGCTTACGGACGCGCCGGTTACGCCCAGCAACATCCTGGTTGACGAAAACAACCGCTTCGCGCGCTACCTGTAGCCGCCGCGCAACCGCCGGTCCAACCGCAGGCGCCCTCGCCTAGAGCTCCTTGATGGCGTTCACCAGGTCCGTCAGAGCGCGGCGGGCGTCCGCGAAGTACATCCTGGTCTTGGGGTTGTAGAACAACGGATTGTCTATGCCCGCGAATCCCGGGCTGAGGCTCCGCTTGATGAAGATGATGTTCCTGGCCCTGTCCACGTTCAGGATGGGCATCCCGTAGATGGGGCTGTCCGGCACGTCGCGGGACACCGGGTTGGTCACGTCGTTTGCGCCAACCACCACCGCAACGTCCGTCCTCTCGAAATCGTCGTTGATGTCCTCCATGGCGAATAGCTGGTCGTAGGGCACGTCCGCCTCTGCGAGTAGCACGTTCATGTGACCGGGCATCCTGCCTGCGACGGGGTGGATGGCGTGCCTCACCTCAACGCCCTTCGACTGCAGCAGATCGGCCAGCTCCTTGACCTGGTGCTGCGCCTGGGCAGCGGCCAGTCCGTAGCCCGGCACGAAGATTACCGACTTGGCGTACGCCAGCACTATCGACGAGTCCTCCGCCGTGGTGGACTGCGCCTGCCGGCCCTCGCTTCCGGCCTGGTCGGGGCTGGTGGCCTGCGCACCGAACGCACCGAACATCACGTTCCAGATCGAACGGTTCATCGCTATGCACATGATGCGAGTGAGGATGAACCCGGACGCTCCCACCAGCGAGCCGCTGATGATGAGCACCATGTTGTCAAGCACGAAACCGGCAGCGGCCGCAGCCAGTCCGGAGTAGGAGTTCAACAACGCGATCACCACCGGCATGTCTGCTCCGCCTATCGGCATGACCAGCAGGATGCCAAGCAGCAGAGACACAACCACCAGTCCCAGGAAGAGCGGCGCAACCTCGGACATGCTCGCCGAACCGCTCGAAAGCAACACCACCAGGTAGCCGCCCAGCCCCAGCGCGGTCAGAAAGAGAATGGGGTTGAGTGCCTTGATGACGGGAGAGCTGATGGCCCGGCCAGAGACGATGTCCTGCAGCTTCCCGAACGCAATGAAGCTGCCCGACAGGGTGACGGCGCCAATGAACGTGCCCAGCATAATGGTCACTCCCACGTCCGAGCCCACGTCCGCCGCGTCCGATGTCAACTTGTGGAACTCGCCGGAAGCCACCAGCGCGGATGCGCCTCCGCCGAGGCCGTTGAAGATGGCCACCATCTGCGGCATGGCCGTCATCTTGATTGTGCGTGCAAGGGTCGCGCCCACAATGGCGCCCACGATAACGCCACCCGCTATCTGCGCGTAGTCAAGGACCTCGCGGTCCAAAAGCGTCACCACCACGGCGATGAGCATGGCTGTGGCGCCCATCCTGTTTCCGGAACGCGCCGTGGCCGGTGAGCTCAACCGCTTGAGGCCGATAATGAACAGCACCGCCGCAAGCAGGTACGCAAGGTTAACCAGATTGATGAGTGTCATTGCCTCGGCTCGTCAGGCCGCCTCCTGAATAGCTGAAGCATCCGGTCAGTCACCATGAACCCGCCCACGACGTTGATCGTGGCCAGCGCCACCGCGCCTATGCCCAGCGCGTCGCCGATCACTGAGTCGCTGCGCACCACCACGACCAGAGCGCCAATCAGCACAATGCCCGAAATTGCGTTGGAGCCAGACATGAGCGGCGTGTGGAGGATGGGAGGCACCTTGCTGATGACCTCAAAACCCAGGAGCACCGCCAGCACAAATACGAACAGCGATACGAGAAGCCCCTCTATCATCCGGCTCGCTCCTTCACCGGCTGCCGGTCTCCCCGGCGGCGCCGGCCGCCTCCGCAAGGCGGGCCTGCGCGGGCTCGTAGACCACGCTGCCGTCGTGTGTGACGCAGCAGCCCTGAACAATGGCATCGTTGAAGTCCAGGGCAAGCTCGCCGTCCTTCACCAGGTGCGCGAACAGCGCCGAGATGTTCCGCGAGTACATCTGGCTTGCGTGCAGCGGCATGGTGCTCGGCAGGTTGAGCGGCCCCTGGATGATGACGCCGTGCTTCACCACCTCCGCTCCCGGCTCCGTGAGCTCGCAGTTTCCGCCGGCCTCGGCCGCCAGATCCACTATGACCGAGCCGCGGCGCATGTCCTTCACCATGTCCTCGGTGATCAAGAGCGGCGCCGGCCTTCCGGGGATCAGCGCCGTGCAGATCACGAAGTCCGCATCCTTGGCGTAGGTGTGTATGAGCTCACGTTCCTTGCGCTGGGTCTCCTCGGCCAGCTCCGTGGCATAGCCTCCCGCGTCCTCCGTGTGCATCTCCTCTGTCAGACCCACGAACGTGGCACCCAAGCTCTCCACCTGCTCCTTCACGACCGGGCGAACATCGAACGCCTGCAGCACGGCCCCAAGCCGCCGCGCCGTTGCGATGGCCTGCAGGCCCGCGACGCCGGCGCCCAGCACGAGACCCTTGGCGGGCGCGTACGTGCCCGCGGCCGTGATCATCATAGGGAAGTACTTGGCCAGCGAGTTGGACGCCATCAGCGCCGCCTTGTAGCCCGCCAGCGAGCTCATGGACGACAGCGCGTCCATGCTCTGCGCCCGAGCAATGCGCGGGATAGTGTCCATGCTGAAGCTTGTGACGCCGCTCTCCGAGAGCATACGGACCAACTCCAGGTTTGTGAGGGGCTGCAAGAGACCGATTAGGGTGGACCCCTTGGTCAGAAGCTCAGCTTCATGCTTGCCGAGCGACGGGCTCATCGCAGGAGCCTGCACCTTGAGCACCACCTCCGCCTCTCCGTAGAGCGACGGAGCGTCCGGCGCGATGGAGGCTCCTGCCTGTTGGTACAAATCGTCGTCGTAGGTGGCTTCCTCCCCAGCTCCCGACTCCACCACCACCTCCGAGCCGGATGCCACCAGCCTCGCCACGGCATCCGGGACCAGCGCCACCCTTCGTTCGCCGGCCGTAGTCTCTCTGGGAACGCCTACTTTCATCTAACCGCCTGTTGCCGGATTCTATGCAAGGACGATTGATCCACTGGCACACCTAAGGCAATGCCCTCAAGCGTCGGAAGCAAGTATATGCACACCCTCATTCCGAGTCAACAATTCTGGGCGGCAAAATCGACGGGTGCATGTAAGCGGTCTCAATTGGCGGTAACGGCCGGTTCAATGGAACGCGCCGCCATCCACGTCGGAGAGCGTCGCGCGTCCTGCTTGGCGGCCCCTCGCCGACGCAAGCCTCGCGCGCAGCGACGCATAGCCCAGCGCTGCCACGAACAGCGCCGCGGAGAACAGCACCACGGTCGCCCCGGACGACACGTCTACGTAGAAGCTGAGGTATATGCCGCCCAGGCCGCAGAACGCACCCACGCCCGCGGAAAGCAGCATCATGCTGCCGAAGCTGTTGGTCAAAAGGCGGGCGATGATGGGTGGTATGACTATTGCCGCGGCGATCATGGTTACGCCCAGCACCTGCATCGAGACCACTATGGAGGCCGCCAGCACCAGCGCCAGCATCGAGTCCACCCAGCCCGTGCGCACTCCGTAGTACTGCGCCACCTCCGGATCGAACGCGGTGAACAGGAACTGCTTGTAGGCTACGATGACTATCAGCGCAGTCGCCGCCACAACCGCTACGATTGCCAGAAGGTCGCCGTAGGTGACGCCCAGGATGTTGCCGAACAGCGCAGCATCGAAGCTCCGCGTGAAGGTCTTGTACCGGCTGATGAGCGCGATGCCCAGTGCGAAGCTCGCCGTTGTCACAATGCCGATAGCCGCGTCCGCGCCTATCTTCTGCCTGCGCGTGGTCATGTTGATGAGAACCGCGGATACAAAACCCCAGACGCTGGCGCCCACGAAGAAGTTGATGGACATGACGTAGCTCACCACAGCGCCACCGAAGATGGCATGCGCCAGCCCGTGGCCGATGTAGGACATGCCGCGTAGCACCACGTACACGCCCACGAACCCGCACAGCCCGCCCACAAGCGTGGCCGCGATTGCCCCCTTGACGAAGAACTCGTATTGGAACGGCTCGAACACGGCGGACCTCTCTACTCCCCTGCCGCAGCCCGCCCGCCTGCGGCGTGGCTGTCCCTCCCGAAGAAGTGCGGCGTCTCCGCTACCAGCGTGATGCCCTCGTACTGGGTGATAGGCATGTGTGCCCCGTAGGTGCGGCTTAGCAGTTCGCTCGTGAACACCTCGCCGGGCGGCCCGTCCGCGATGACGCCGCCGTTCAGGCACACGACGCGCGGCAAGTGCGCGGCCACGGAGTTTATCTCGTGAGTGCTTATGATTACGGTAATGTCCTGATGGTTCAACTCGTCCAGCAGGTGCATCATGTCGTCCCGCGTCTTGATGTCCACCCCGGACGTGGGCTCGTCCAGAATCAGCAGCCGTGGATTGCTCACCAGCGCTCTCGCCAGGAACGTGCGCTGCTGCTCGCCTCCTGAGAGCTCGCGTATGTGACGGCCGGCCAGCCCGGCAATGCCCAGCCGTTCCATGATGTCCAACCCCCTCTTCCGCTCCCTCTTCCCGAACCAGGGGAACGCGGGGCTGTCCGTGGTGCATCCCATCATCACCACTTCCCAGGCGGTCACGGGAAAGTTCCAGTCGATGGTCTCCAGCTGAGGCACGTATCCGGTCCTCGGCCGCTTCCTCGCCACCGACCGCCCCTCCACGATCACCTCTCCGTGGTACAGGTCGACGGCCCCTACGAGGCTGCGGAGAAGCGTGCTCTTGCCGGACCCGCTTGGCCCAAGCAGGCCAACGAAGTCCCCGGGCATGATGCTCAGGTTGACGTCCCGCAGTACGACGCGCCCGTCGTAGCCGCAGGACACGTCCTTCAGCTCCACGATAGGTGGTTCCGGGCCGTACTCGTGTGGGACGGGATGTAGCATGGCGTCTCCCTACTGAGGGTATATCGCTCCGCTGTCGCCTTCGAATACCAGGCCCGCGTCGAACCCGTCGAGAGCGTCCGTATTGCCCCCCAGCGCGCCTACTATGATCTGCACGTCTGCGAGGATCAGGCCAAGGTAGGTGTGGAGCGGATCGCCGGGCGCGCCGGGCAGGTCATCGTCTCGCAGTCGGTCCACGAATTGCGCGCCGCCCTCCCGCGCTATCTGCTCCATGACTGGACTTGGGAACACCTCGGAGCCGAAAATCGCCGGGACCTCTGCCTCCCTAATCTGGTCGATCAGCGACGCCACCTCACGCGCCGACGGCTCCGTGAAGTCCGACGGCTGCACCGCTCCGATGATCTCCAGGCCGTAGCGCGGCCCGAAGTACGGGAACGAGTCGTGGTAGGTGAGCAGCTTGCGATTGGCCGGCGGTATGGTCTCCACGGCCATCGCTATGCGTCCATCCAGGTCCTTGATGCGTTCCCGCAGGGCCTCCAGGTTCTCCTCGTAGTAGTCGCCGTTGTCCGGGTCCAGCTCCACAAGCGCGTCCCGGATCAGCTCTGCGTAGCGCAGAGCCAACGGCGGCGAAGTCCACAGGTGCGGGTTGGGGTGGCCGCCCGACTCCGGGAAGGAGAAGTCGAATACCCACTCGTCCTCGGCGATGGCCTTGTCCGCCAGAGTCAGGATTACTGCTCCATCCTTCGCGTTGGCCTTGGCCATCTCGATGGTGGGCTCCTCCAGAAAGAGACCGTTGGCGATGAAGAGGTCTGCCTCCGTTAGCGCTATGGCCACGGACGGCGCAGGGCTGAAGGTGTGCGAGTTGGTGCCCTCCGGCACCACGCCCTCCAGCCGGATGCGTATGCCTCCAACGTTCTCGGCGAGGCTGGTTATGGGCGATACAGTTGTGACCACTCTGAGCATTCCCTCCTCGGCGGGTTCATCCTCAGACGCGCACGCCGCGGCAAGCGCCAGCACGGCAAGCGCGAGTATGACGGCCGCCGGCGCCACTCTACCGGTAGCCCCGCCAAACACGGTCGTGCGGGGCAAGAAAGCCGCCTTCGCTACCTTGAAGCGCATTCCGCGCACTGTCCCCCTATGGCGAAGTGCTCCAGGTCCGGCTCGAATCCAAACTCGTTCACGAGGCGAAGCCTGAGCTCTTCAAGGTAGGACGGGCTGAGATCGAACGTCCGGCTGCACACGCGACAGACCATGTGGTGGTGCTTATTGGGCTCGGCAACCTCGTAGCGCGCAGAGTCACCGCCCAGGTCGATCTCGGTGACCAGGTGCAACCGTTTGAGAAGCTGCAGGATGCGATAGACGGTCGCGATGTCCAGGTACGGATAAGTCTTGATGACCTCGCGATGAATAGCCTCAGCAGTCTGGTGCCCACCGCCTTCAGCGATGGCCTGCAGCACCATGACGCGCTGGGGAGTGAGGCGATAGCCCGCCTCCCTGAGTGTTGCTACGACGTTGCTGTGCCCTGCCATTCCTTGCTCCTGCAACCACTTGCAGAAGCATCCTAATGCTACTCCCATGTGTTGTCAATAGCATAGGGGCGGCACCTGAGAGGGACAGCAGGCCTTACTGGGGTTGCGGCGTGGGGCAGCAGTCGGTTGGAGGGAGCGTCGCGGCGTAAAGCCACAGAGCGGGGGGCGGCCACGAACGCAAAGGAGCATACGCAAGGAGAGCGGCGACGGCCGTGGTGCCCCTGGCGGGACTCGAACCCACGCACCTGGCTTCGGAGGCCAGTGCTCTATCCTCTGAGCTACAGGGGCCTGTCGGATCGCTCTTTCCGGCAGCGGCCACGCCACAAGGGGCGTCATCCGCCAGTACCGGCAGGCGCTACTATACCAGCCCATCGTTCCCGCAGGCAACCTGCGCCTGCCCCTATCGCTTGCCGGCGCCGCCCCTGGCGAACGACGGCACAAGGATCAGCGGCGCCATCAGAGTGGTCACGACTGTCATCAGGATGGCGACGCCGAACACGTCCGGGCCGATCAGCCCCCGCGAGAGTCCTATCCCTGCGATGATGAGGGCCACCTCACCCCTCGGCAGCATACCGATCCCTACACGCCAGGAGCCGGCCCTGTTGAACCCCGCGAAGAGCGCCGGCAGTCCCGACCCCACAACCTTGCTCAGGATCGCAAGGAAGGTGATCACCGCACCGAACAGGAGTACGCCGCCCATCACTGTCACGTCCACGAGCATGCCCATCACAACGAAGAAAATGGGCACCAGGGCGTGGTACACCGCCATGATGGGCTCCTCAATTTGCCGGGCCAGCTGTGTTCCGGACAGCGCAAGTCCGATCGTGTAGGCCCCGATAATCATGGCCAGCCCAAAGCTCTCCGCGAGGCCCGCTGCCAGAAAGGCCAGTGCCAGCGCAAGTGCGATCCCTGAACCGGCGCCGCGGAAGGAACCCAGCGCTGCGGAAATGTACTTAGCGAGCAGGATGCCGCCCACCATCAGGGTAAGCCAGAACCCGATGGCCTTGACGCCCACCAGCGCCACGCTTCCGATGTTCGCGCTATTGTCCGGCTCGGACAGTCCCAGAATGATGGTGAGCACCAGAATGCCCAGGACATCGTCCACCACCGCGGCGGCGAGAATGGTAACGCCCTCGGGCGAGTCCAGCTGGTTGATGTCGTTCAGCACCCTGGCGGTGATGCCCACGGAGGTCGCCGTCATGACTGCGCCCACGAACAGGGCTGAGTACAACAGCGGATCGCCCTCCAGGCCGCCGGGCTTGAACAGATACGTGGCCCCAACGCCGAACAGGAAGGGGAACACGACGCCGCCTATGGCGACGGCCGTGGCAGGGCCCGCGTAACGGAGGAACTGCTTGAGGTCGGTCTCCAGGCCGGCAGTGAACAGGAGGACCACAGCCGCAATCTGAGAGACGGAGTACAGTTCCAGCGATACTGGTACGGCGCCCCCGTTGTGCGGCGCCTCGAATAGCGGCCCCAGGCCCGGGACGTCGATTTGGCCCAGGGCAAACGGGCCGATGATGATCCCTACGACCAGCTCTCCGAGGACCGGGGGAATCTTCAGGAAGCGCTGGCATATCTCGCCCCCCACCTTGGCCGCCGCCAGGATAACGGCAAGCTGGAACACAAGGTGAGTTACCTTCTCGATTACGTCGTGTTCCATTCCCTCCCTGGCCCGGTGGCTAATGGGGGTTGCGCCAAGCGGGAATTATAGCAGAGTATGGCTGCAAGTAAATTGCCGGGCACTCAATGATAGGCTTCACGCAGCGCCGCGCAACTGAGACGAAACGCGCGCCCGGAGTGCCCCCTAGGTTGGCATCCCACCTCAACCTCAGGTAGCGGCGTGCGACTCAGCGCCAAAGAAGACGAAAATTGGCAATCATAAGGGTTGACACAAAAGCGGGAGATGACTATGATTAGGCGGATTTGTGACAAGGAATCGAAGGCGGCGCACGTCTATTCATGAGAGAGCAGGCGCTTCGCAGAACCAATCACGAGCAATGGGAGGCTTGTCAGCAGTGAAGAAGATTATGTCGGTCAAAGGCGTTCTGATATTGACGTTGCTGCTGGTGGCAGCACTTGGGTCGGGCACAGCCCTGGCCGACCGCCAGTCGGCAGTATCACCCCAGGGGTCCCTAGAGAGGACTGACGGCGCAACGGTGGTTACCAGCGATGTCTGCGCAGCCAACGACGCTGAGTTCAAGGTCTGGGTCTCCGGCTTCGGTCCTGGCGAGATCATCATCCTCTCCGTGGTCAAGGACGCGATTGAGTCTCGCATCTGGTACTCCGGCGAAGTGAACGCCGCGGGCGCGCTTGAGCTGGCGGTCCACCTCGTTACCAGGCCTCCCAACGCCACCAGCGATCAGGTCAGATATCCGGGCGACGGCCTCTATACACTGGAAGCCCTTGGAGTGTCCGGACGGATTGCTACCACTCCCATCATGGCCGTCCCTGAGAAGTGCTACGACGACTCCATGATGATGATGGATGACAAGATGATGGAGAAGTAGAGCGGAACAAGTCGGCTACTAGGCCGGCGCCAACCGATCTACAAAAGACGAATGGAAAGAGCGGGAGTGGGCACGTTCCACTCCCGCTCTCTTTTTTGTTTCACACCCGTCCTTCTCTCCCCGTTTAACAGACACCAGCCAACTATCCGCCCTCCAAACGACACGAGCGTCTTCGTACGGTACCCCGGCGACGGCCTGGATCCTCGAGGTGTTAGGCAAGTCCGGCGGGCTGGCAACCGCTCCCATCATGACCGTGTCTGAGAATTTCGACGACGACGAGATGATGATGATCGAAAACGAGATGAGAAGTAGAGCAGAGATAAGTCGGTCACTACGCCAGAGCCAACCGTTCTTCAAAGAACGACCAGAGAGAGCGGGAGTGGGGCTTGTCCACTCCCGCTCTCTCGTTCACCTCGGCCCTTCCACCCACAGACTGCCCCCACTCACGCTAACCCCGCACCTACTCCGATAATTTCTAGTCACGCTCCTGTGTCCTGAGCGCAACCTCAACCTTCTTTATGCGTCGTCCCAATGTGGAGAGAACCTTGATGTCCAGGCCGTCCACCTCCAGCTCATCACCCGGGCTGGGCATCTTCCCCAGCTGCTGGTAGAGCAGGCCACCCAGCGTGTCGAATCCGTCGCCCTCAAGGTTGACCGAGAGAACGCGGTTCACCTCGTCAAGCGGCATTCGCGCGTCCATCACAGCCCTGCGCTCATCGAGCATCTCGTGGAGTGGCTCATCCACGTCGAACTCGTCCTCGATCTCCCCAACTATCTCCTCCAGAAGGTCCTCAATGGTCACTAGACCTGCGGTACCCCCGTACTCGTCAACGACTATCGCAACCTGTATGCGGTGCTCCTGGAACTCTCGAAGCAGATCGTCCACGCGCTTGGAATCGGGAACGAAGAGGGCCGCACGAACTATGTCCGTCAGCTGCACTTCCTCGCCGTCAACGCCGAAGTTGCGCAGCATGTCCCTTGAGTGCACGATGCCTACGATGTCGTCCAGCGAGTCCCCGTAAAGCGGAATCCGGCTGTGACCGCTCTCGCGCATCATGTCCGCCACCTGCCCCGGCGTCGAGGAGGCGTCGGCTGCCAGGATGTCCATCCTGGGCACCATGATCTCCCGCGCGGTGGTCTGGTCAAGCTTCAGTATGGAGCTGATCATTCTGCGTTCATGGGGCTCAAGGTCCTCTTCTTCTTCGCCCTCGGGCATCAGGCCGGGCAGCCCGTTCACCAGCGCATTCGCCGGATCCCCGCTGCTCCTGCGCCGCTTGGGATCGCCCGCCAGGGCCGATGCAATCGCACTGCGCAGCAGGTTTAGAGGCGCCGCCAGCAACGCCAGCGGCCACAGCAACGGGAGCGCGAGGCGCGTCGCGCCGCCCCATCGCGCGCCGAGGCCGAAGGCGATGCCCTGTAGAAGCACCATCCCGACCAGAAGACCGGCGCTCCACAAGAGTGCGACAACCCATTCGGCAGACTGGGAATAGGCAAGCGACATAGCGGTGGCGGCAGCCGCGACGGCGAGAACGAGCTGCGCTGTTGCGCGCACACCATCGTTGGAGATCAACGCCCGGCGCCGCGCTCTGCCCTGCTCTGCCGCGCCAGCCTGTCCGCCCGCGGACAGGAGCCCGTCCGCGGCAGCGAGTAGTCCGAAGAGAACTATGGATACGACAAGGGCTATGGCTTCTAACGAGCCATCACCGTCCAAGGCGTATCACCTCCCTGCAGGCGCTAGCCGAGGCCTTGCGCGCCCTCATGCTTCCCCTTGTTCGCCGTGATTGCCGCCGGCGATGATCCTGGCCGGGACGCCGGCCACGCGTGCACCGGGGGGCACGTCCTTAGTCACCACCGACCCGGCGCCCGTGCTGGCTCCCGCGCCTATCCTCACCGGCGCAATCAGCATTGAGTCACTGCCAATGAATGCGCCGTTTTCCACAATGGTGCGGTGCTTATCGACGCCGTCAAAGTTGCAGGTCACGGCGCCCGCGCCTATGTTCACACCCTCACCAACCCACGAGTCTCCAACGTAGCTGAAGTGGCCCATCTTGGTGTCACGCCCAAGGCGGCTATTCTTGACCTCTGCGAAGTTGCCCACGTGCACGCCTGTCTCCACGTGGGAGTCCGGGCGAACGTGGCTGAATGGGCCGACGTCCACGCCCTCCTCGAGCACCGCGCCCTCCACGACCGAGTTAAGGACACGGCAGCGATCCGCCAACGTGGAGTCGGTCACCATGGAGCCTGGACCGATCGCGCATCCCTTCCCGATGGACGTCCTGCCCTGCAGGAAGGTATTGGGATAGACCACGCTGTCCTCACCCAGTTCCACCGACAAGTCGATGAATGCCGGTTCCATGACGCTGACGCCCCGCAGCCTCCAACCGTCGTTGACGCGCCTGCGCATCGCCTCCCTGGCTCGGTCGAGCTGCACGCCGTCGTTCACGCCAAGAGCCTCCGATGCGTCCACAACGGGCATTGACTCAACCGCGTGTCCCTGGCGCACCGCCTCTGCAACCAGATCTGTTAGGTAGACTTCGCCGTTCGGGGCTGTTGGCAGCTCGCACAGCGCGTTCCACACCCACGGTGACTCCACGCAGTAAACGCCCGCGTTAACCTCTGTAATGCAGGCGGACCGATCGTCCAGGTCAGCCTCCTCTACAATGGCGTCAATTTCACCGTCGTCGTCTCTGACCACGCGCCCCATGCCGTGCGAAGGCGGGCCGTCGCAGGTAAGGATGGTGAGGCAGGCGTCCGTCGACTCGTGGCGCTCGATCAGCGCGGAAATCGTAGCCGAGGAAACGAGCGGAAGGTCGCCGTTGATGGCGAGAATGTGGCCCCTGTGCCCGGCCAGCAGGGTACCGGCCTGCGCAAGGGCGTGGGCCGTGCCGAGCGGTTCTGCCTGCTCGACCGGCGATACACAGCCGCCGATGGCGTTGCCAATGTTCGATGGGCCTGGCGAGACCACCGCGACCAACTCATCGAGGCCCGCTCCGCGAAGTGCGTCAGCCACGAGGCCAACCATGGCGCGTCCACATATGGGCTGGAGGACCTTCGGCACGCCGGACCTCATCCTGGTACCTCGTCCCGCCGCCAAAATGACGGCTTGCCAACTATCCACTTTCGCCGCCAAATGCAGAAGGCGGCCCCGCTATAGCTGCACGCAAAGCGAAAGCCACCCTCTCACTCAAAATCTGGGCAAGAACTCATCCCGTCAAGATGATAGCATGGCGCGTTTCGCGCTGTCAAATTTGGCGCGGCGATATGTGGGGCGTCCGCCGCAATGTGGTATGCTATGCACTCGCGGAGAGGTGGCCGAGAGGCTTATGGCGCCGCTCTCGAAAAGCGGTTCCCGGTTGCACCGGGACGTGGGTTCAAATCCCACCCTCTCCGCCAGTGGCTCAGCGCGCGGCGTAGAGTGGCCGCGTCCGGAGAGGTGCTGGAGTGGCCGAACAGGCGCGACTGGAAATCGCGTAGGGGAGCAATCCTCTCGTGGGTTCGAATCCCACCCTCTCCGCCATCCACTAACATCCCATAACGTCCAGTTTGTTGTAATTGAGCCTCGTTTGTGCCCTACTTAGGCACGCTTTCTCCCCTTTCTGTTGGCAACCAGCAAAAGTGGGACAGTTTGAGAGCCGAGAGATCATGGCCCGGTTGGAGGTCTGGTGAGCTCCCTGAGGACCCCTGTTGTGCTGTCTTCGCCGTTCGATTGTCTGAGCCTGTATCTCCTGCCTTCGTTGTAGAATCTCCTCTCGCCTGCCCCTTAGCACGTCCGATGGCGTCACGTTCCCCAAGGCCTTATGGTAGCGCCGGTAGTTGTAGTAGCTGACGAAGGCCACGATGGCCGCCTCCAGGTCTGAGGACACCTCATACGGCAGCTGGTTCACGTCCCGCTTCAGGGTCTGATGGTAGCGCTCCAGCTTCCCGTTGGTCTGAGGGTGGAAGGGCGCTGCGAGTATGTGCCTGATGCCCACCATGCCCAGGTAGTCCCTGAAGGCTCTTGACACATAGCCCGGTCCGTTGTCGCTCAGCAGCCTGGTGCGGTCCGTTACAGGCACCTGATCCATGCCAGTCCTGTCCACTGCCTCCTGCACAACCTCGATGAAAGAGTCGGAGGTCATGTCCCTCTGAAGCCTCCAGGCGAGGATGAATCGGGAGTAGTCGTCCATGACGGTGACCAGGTAGTACCAGCCCACCACCCTGAAGTAGGAGGCGTCGGTGGCCCACATCTGGTGGGGCCCGTGGTCTTCCGATGGTACTCCTTGCCCGCAGCCAGTCTCATCTCAGGCCTCTTCACCAGTCCCTCTCTCCTCAGGATGCGGTACACCGTAGACTCCGACACCGAGAACCCCATGTTGTCGGTGACCCACGAGGCAAGCTGTCTGGGACTCAGCTCCGGCATCTCCCTGGCCACCGACAGAACGTGGTCGACTTCCAGAGAGGTCAGTCCGTTCCAGGGTGGCCTGCCTCCTCCCGCATCGTCCTCGAGTCCTCGCCGCTCACTCCGCCTCAGCCACCGGTAGTATGTGCTCCGTGGCACTCCAAGCTCACCGAGCGCCTTGCGTTTGGGGAGAGCAGAGGATGCGACCCTGGCCAGCACCTCACTCTTCTCCACGGCGCTCATCCTCTGGTACCGGTGTCGTCGTGGTGACCTTACCCCCGAAAACAGTATCAGTTAGAAGTAGAGTCCTCCGGTAGAATGGGATTAACAAGGAGGACTGATGACACGGAAGAGGTTCACAGAGGAGCAGATCATCGGGGTCCTGAAGGAGTCGGAGGCGGGGGCCAAGACGGGTGAGTTGTGCCGGAAGCACGGCATGAGCGAGGCTACCTTCTACAAGTGGAAGGCGAAGTACGCTGGCTTGACTGTGAACGAACTGAAGAGGCTGAGGTCGCTTGAGGAAGAGAACCGGCGTCTGAAGCAGATCGTGGCCCAGCAGGCGTTGGATAACTGGGCCCTCAAGGAGTTGCTGGCAAAAAACTTCTGAAGCCCAAGATGAGGAAGATGGCGGTGGCGTATGCCACGGAGAGTCTTGGGCTGAGCGAGAGGAAGGCCTGCCAGCTGACCGGCACATCACCCTCGGTCTACCGGTACAGGTCGCAGCGGTGTGATGATGGTGACCTGCGCCTGAGGATGCGTGAGCTGGCGGGTGAGCGTAAGCGCTTCGGCAGTCCCAGGTTGCACATCATGCTGAAGAGAGAGGGCCTGGTGGTCAACCACAAGCGCACAGAGCGCATATTCAGTGAACAGGGGCTTGCCCTGAGGAGGAAGAGAAGGCGCAAAGGGGCTGCCAGGGCTAGGGAGACCATTCCATATCCTGTGCGGTCTAACCAGCGGTGGTCCATGGACTTTGTCTCTGACAGTATGGTGACCGGTCGGCGCTTCCGGGCGCTGGCGATAGTGGATGACTACTCGCGGGAGTGCCCGGCTATTGAGGTGGACACATCCCTGGGAGGCGCCAGAGTGGTCGGGGTCCTGGAGAGACTGGCGGAGACAAGGAGATTGCCTGAGGTGATCACCGTAGATAACGGTCCGGAGTTCGCGGGCAAGGTCATGGATGAGTGGGCATATAGGATGGGCGTCAAGTTGAATTTCATCCGTCCCGGCAAGCCGGTAGAGAACGCCTTCGCTGAGAGCTTCAACGGCCGGCTACGCGACGAATCCTTGAACACCAACTGGTTCATGAGCGTTAAGCATGCCAGGGAGGTCATAGAGATCTGGAGGCAGGACTACAACGAGGTCAGGCCTCACAGTTCACTGAAGGGCAGAACACCCAGAGAGTTTGCTGAATCTACGGCCGGGCTCTACTAGCCAGTGATACTAACTTTGGGGTAAGGTTACTCCTTCTCGCCAGAGAAACGTTTCCGTTTGAAGAAGGGTGTAACGAGACCCCGGACCAGTTCTATCACCACTGTCTCGATAATAAAGCAACGGTATGAGGAGTTCTCATCCGATATCCCCTGACCCCGTACACAAGGTTGAAATTCCGGAAGGCCATTGCTACAATCCGAGAGCAAGACCTCTACACATCGAATTGGGGATATAGCTCAACTGGGAGAGCGCCGCGTTCGCAATGCGAAGGTTATGGGTTCGAGTCACCCTATCTCCACCACAAATATGTGTAGGACACCGGGGTTGCTCGACAGGGGTTGTGAGACCGGTTTAGTTGCGAAAAGTACCGGACTTCTCCCTCAACAGCATACCAGCAGGAGGAATCTATGCCATACTTAATGTACGTTGCACTGCAAGAGGACGACAAGATTTCGATTCTCGAAATCGATCCGCAAACTGGAAAGCTAACCAATCAGGCTGACGTATCCGTACCCGGTGGGCCGTCCACTCTGGCAATCAGCCCGGACCGAAAGTTCCTTTACGCCGGCTGCCGCGACACCCCTCAGATCGTCAGCTTCGAGATTGACCAGGCCAACGGGGGACTCACCCGGAACGGGAATGTGCCTTTGGAAGCCAATCCCACTTTCCTTTCCACCGACCGCATGGGGAAGTTCGTGCTGTCGGCCTATTACCAGGGCGCCCATGTGGGAGTGCATTCGATTGGCGATGATGGCTCGGTGGGAGCCCCACCTATCGAATGGGTGGAAACGGCCACCGGCGCCCACGCAATGCAGACCGACCCGACCAATACCTACGCTTTTGTGCCACACATCGCCGGCAATGGACCCAACGCCATCTTTCAGTTCAGGTTCGACCAGGACACCGGCCATATTGAGCCGAATTCGCCGGCTCGGTTGGACCTGGAAGAGATTCTAGGTCCCCGCCACTTCTGTTTTCACCCGTCCTTGGACATCCTCTACTTCTCCAACGAGCAGGGTTGCAGCGTGAGCTGCTTTCAACTGGACATCGGTTCGGGAACGCTGTCGCTGTTTCAAACCATTACCACCCTGCCTGAGGAGGGTTTCGAGGAGAGGAATACCTGCTCCCAGATTCAGGTCTCCGCGTCAGGGAGATTCCTTTACGCTCACAACCGGGGACATAACAGCATCGCTTGCTTCTCAGTAGATACGGCGACGGGAGAATTGACCGCCAATGGTATCGTTCCATCAGAGCCGATACCCAACGCCTTGTGCCTGGACCCCCAAGAGAAGTTCCTCTTCTCCGCCGGGCAGGAATCGGGCCGCATGGCCTCTTTCAGCATCAATCCGGACACCGGGAAACTGACGCCGTTGGAGACTTATCCGTTGGGCAACCGGCCGACTTGGGCGTCGATTGTACATTTACCCGGATAAACGGTGTGGCGGACAGAACCAACCACCTGCCCGGAAGTCTGTAATGCGGCATTGCTTGCTCTTATCCACAGAACTGGTTAGGGAAGCAGATCGGAGAAGTAATTCTGGCAACTGCGTCAGCGTCTCGTAATATTGGCTACGAGGCGCACAAGAGTTCGCCTCTGTCGGCCAGAGATACTATTTCCGGAGTAAGGTCACAACAACTTCACGCTTCCGCCTCACCGGGAGCGACCGGAGAATGATCTACCAATATCAGGGACAATCTGGCAATGGCAGGTAGCCGGTTCAGCTTGAGGAGTAGGCCAGTGTCGAAAGTCACTTGGCCAACGCTAGCGTTTTGCCTGCTGGCATCCTTGCTCACAGGCGCGGCTTGCGCCGGTCACGATCAGGTGGTGAAATGGGGATACGATGGACCGGGAGCGCCGGAACGCTGGGCCTCGTTGTCTGAAGAGTACGCAACCTGCGCCGACGGCCAGCAGCAATCTCCAATCGACATTGCCGGATACGGCCGGGGTGACGCCGCGCGCATTGCGCTCTCATACAACAGCAATGCCTCAGCCGTCCGCAACGACGGCAGATTTGTGCACGTTGACTATGGACGCGGCAACACTTTAAGCGTGGGCCGGCGGACCTACGAGTTGAAGTCGGCTCACTTTCATTCCCCCTCGGAGCATCTGATAGACGGCGCGAGCTTTGCGGCAGAGCTGCACCTGGTCCATGCGGACGCCGCCGGCAACCTGGCGGTGGTGGGGCTGCTGTTCAGGCTGGGCGCACCCAGTCCCGTGGCGCAGGAGATTCTCGACGCCGCCCCGGCTGCTGGCGATACCGTCATCGAAGGTCTTGCGCTCAGTGCCAGACATTACGTGCCGGGCGAGTTGGGCTATTATCGGTACGATGGCTCAAAGACGACGCCTCCGTGCGACGAACCGGTTGACTGGTATGTGATGCGCCAGCCGGAAACCATCTCTCAAGAGCAGATCGATAGCCTTCTGATGCTGAGCGACGGTCCCAACAATCGTCCTGTGCAGCCCATAGGCGACCGAGTGATAACAACCCTGCGCCACGCCGAAAATGCCCAGCCGGTCCCTGTTGCGTCAGATACAGTAACCAAGTGATGAGGGCGACATCATGAAGCATACGCAACCCCAAACCCAGCGGCCCTCTACGCCAGAGTGTCCAGCGACAGGCAGGACGTCGACCTGTCCGCGGCCGCCCAGCTCAGGGCGCTCAAGGACTTCGCCAATACCAACGGCTATTCCGTCGCCCGCGAGTACGTGGACGAGGCAGAGAGCGGCCGCGTCGTCCACAGGCCCTAGTTCAGGGAGATGATCGAGGATGGCAGTCAGCGGAAGGCTCCCTTTGAGGTCATTCTCGTTTGCACATTCTCCCGCTTCACCCGCAAGCGAGAGCACGCCTACGCCTTCAAGTCCATGCTCAGGCGCAAGGGAGTTCGAGTCGTCTCCATCACCGAGCACGCCGACGACTCCCCCACCGGGATGCTCATGGAGGCCATGATCGAGAGCGTGGACAAGTCTTACTCGGAAAATCTCGCGCAGGACGTGACGAGGGGAATGGCGGAAGCCGCTTCAAGGGGCTTCTTCCTCGGCTCCAAGGCCCCTTCGGCTACAGGCGCATCAAGGTCAACGACGGTGCCAAGGAGCGTCCCACGCTGGAGATTGACCCGACGACCCCTCCGGTGGTGAAGGAGATCCGAGAGCTCGATTAGGGCAACGGCCTTATGGAGATACGCAAGGCCCTGGACGACATGGGCGTCACCATCCGGGGCAAACGTTGGTACAAGAGCGGACTCCACTACCTGCTGACCAACGAGGCTTGTACTGCCGCCGTCTGAGGCCGCACGTCGAAGGGGGAGAAGACCCGGAACCTGTGCGGGTGGAGGGAGCCCGGCCCGCCCTGGTGCCCAGGGAGTTGTTCGACGCCGTTCAGGAGGCGATGCGGGACCGAGCGCCGAAAGTGCAGAGGCCCGCGAGAGTGGGCAACAGGTTCTTGCTGAGCGGGCTGCTTAAGTGCGGAGTCTGTGACAGGCCATACTCCGGCCAGGGGGCCAAGAGCGGCCAGTTTGCCTGACCTTCCCCCCGAAAACAGTATCAGTTAGAAGTGTTGGCAACCAGCAAAAATGGCACACTCTAGAACCCGAGAGATCAGGGTTCGGTTGGAGGTCTGGTAAGCTCCCTGAGTGCCCTGTTGTAGCATCTTCGCCGTTCTATCGTCTGAGCCTGTATCTCCTTCCTGTACCCCGGGCATGCCTCTACCCACTCCCCGCGGCTATAGCCGTGATGCCGCCGACGATGAGCGATGTCGATGTCAGCTTGGTGATGATGGCGCCCCGCGTCGTGATCTCGCCGAGCGCGCCCTTCCAGACCAGCGCGAGGACAGTGCTATAGACAACGAGGAATAACGCCCGGGTTCCGCTCAACGCAGTAACCAGCGCGGCGGGGCCCAGAGATAAGGCCCATAGCAGCAACAGCAGACCCACAGTGGCTATGATCAACTCGTTCATTGCCACGAACCGGAGCGCTGGGCTGCGCTCGCGGACGAAGTTTGAGATGTCGCGCCAGGGCGCCGGACGCAAGTTGAACAGCAAGAACACTCCCCCAAGTGACAGCGACCGGAGCGCATGCGTAAACAGCACGGCCAGGCCGTCAAGGGCGACCTTTCCGAAGATGTGGGAGCTGCCCTGCAGTGCGCTGGCGACCATGAGCAGAAGGAAGGAACGGTGAAGGAATAGCCGCCGAGACTTCGAGTCGATGCGCAGGGACAGTGAGATCGCTCCGCCCACGACTGCCACGATCGCTAGCCAGTCACCCAACCCAATCTGCTCGCCCAGGAAGAAGAATGCGAATAGCGCCGTGAAGATCGGCGCGCTCTGTATCACCGGGACGGTGCGCGAAACCTCCTCCTTAAATAGCACTTGCATGAATAACTGCCCGCCTAGGCCGAACAGCGCGCCGGAGGCCAGCGCCCATAGTACCAGGGTGACGGTCGCCGTATCGGGCACGCGGATGACCGCGAGCAGCGCGACACCCACTGCCGTCTGCGCGATACCGATGAGCAAAGGCAGCGTGCGGGGGGTATTCGCGTAGCGGTAGATGACGGTCTTATCGAAAATGCTGACGAGGGCCGATACCGCCGCTCCCCCTAGAGCGAGCCATACCCAATTCAAACTTTGACCGTAACGTCTTTCTGCCTGGCCACGTACCCCTTGGTGGCCCCGCAGGTCAGCTCGCTGACCACCACGGCTGAGTGCAGGACCTCTACAGCCAACCGAGCAGGCTCCCCAACTTGCTCATGCGAAGGCAGGTGCAGGAAGTAGGCCTTGGAGTGCAGGAGAGTCCTCAACGCCAGGCTGACTCTTCAATGATCTCGAACTCCTTAGACGGGTCGTCCATCTCATCCGCTTCTACCAGGGTTCGGTTTCCCATCAGATGGTTCGGCGAAGAGCCGTGGCGCCGACTCCTCCTCCCGTACCGTCCATTGGTCCAGCTCCCTTCAAGAGCAGCCTAGGTGCGGTCTGATTCGGGGAGTCTCTCTCCCTCTCACGCATTGCGAAGGGGCGCACACCAGAGCTAGCCTTGAAGTCAAACCCTGTGGGCGAGGTTTGGTTCATGTTGTATCACCTTCTACGGGCCCTGCTTTGAGGCGCACCGGGTTATCTTACTCGTCGTTCATGCAGCGGACAAGCCTATTCATCATCGCAGTCTCAGAAGTCTCCCGCACTCTGAGGTCGTCGATCTTTATCTTCCGGAGGCCGTCGGCACTGAGGGTGTCTTTCACGTATTGCTAAGCAAACCACTAGATCACACGCCGAAATCGGCCCATCCGAGTATAGGCACGGAAAGCCTAAATGCTTGCGGGCGGTTGGACTAAGAGACAGTTGACTAGAACGGTAGCTCAAGGAATAGCTTGCAATTCGGTCCCACGCAAGCGGGCCAACGTGGACGGTAGATGGCGCAGTCTTCGAGATGTGGCTCGGGAACTCTGTGAGACCTCCGAGGCTAACTTAGACCCTCTAATCGCTTGATGTTGCTCTGCAATATATCCACGTTTCTGACAAAACCGAATCCGCACAGGTCGCATATCAGAGATCTAACTCCCGCTGGATTCGGATTTCCGAAGACCTGGTATCCTTCCTGGAAGTCGCGAATAGTTTGCCATCCACAGGATGGACAATGAGGTGTGATGCCCTTTAGTGGCGGAAATCCCCGTTGCACTCTGTAACGCACCTGACGAGTTTGCTGAAAAATGTCCCCGGTACTCCGATAGCGATCTGCGGGGCTACGCCGGACTGTCTTTTCGAAGATATACGCCAGATGCCATGTCTCGGGCTGCGCAGGGAACATTTTCTCCATCGACCTGTCTCGAAAGACAGGCTCTTCGCTCGCGAAGGCTTGTCTGGACGTAATTGCAGACCACAGAACCTTCCCTGCAGAGTAGATATCGGAGTGAACGCCAATGGAATCGTCATTCCCGGCTTCGCACTCCGGTGAAGTGTAGTTGCGCGCACCGACATTTTCATCTACGAGCGTGATCATTTCTCCTTCATTGATTTGGCAGACTCCAAAGTCAATCAGTCTCACCGAGCCGTCTAGGAGTACAAGAATATTCTTAGGGTTTATGTCCCGGTGCACTATTTGGGGACTTGATGTCTCGCACACACCAATGGTGGACACGATGCTCTCGAACAGATCAAGGCTTCTCATGATATCTCTGTGATACGGATTGTCTCCTGACAACATGATACTGTCGAGAGTCCTTGCCCCTTCGTAGTATTCCATTACGTAGTATTGAAAGCCATCCTCCTCTGTGGAGTGATCAATCACCTGGGCAATGGCTGGTGCTCCCAATTGCTTCACAACTTCGATCTCGCGTCGAAACCGCTTCGTGCTTGGATTGAGCCAGTGTTGCGAAGTATCTTCATGGCGTACTTGGGGCCTTCTGCCTGGTCCCGGTTACGAACAAGCTGTACTTCACCTTGACCTCCACTGCCCAAGGTGATGCCGGTTGATTGCCAGGGAATGCCTTCAGGTATTCTCATACTCTGATCCCTTCTCGCTCGTGTGTCGATTGACAGTTCAGTACATTGAGTTCTTCCTGTAGCCAGTACTGTAGTGACCTGCCTCCGATAGTTGTACCACACCCTTTGTTAGTCCGACAAGGATAGGGAGAGGCTTGGCAGACAGGAAGGTCTCGGGTGCCAGAGACCTGTAGACAAGAGAACTTTGGGGTAATGCCATGCCAGCGTAAACGAATGCCAGGCACAGGCCGCCTGGATGCATCCGTGCCGGAGGGTGCGGCGGCCTCCCCCGGTCATCCCTATATGGGCTGTTCCGTTGCTCGGAAAGTCGAGCGCTGTCCACCTACCCACTCCTAGCTCCCCGACCCAGAGACGGTGACCTCCAGCCGGGTGGAGAGCTTCCTGCCGTCCCCGGTACAGATTGCCCCATCGGCGGCGCAGTTCTGGGTTACAGGCAGGACAACGGTCACATCCCCGTTGGAGTCCGGTTCCACCGTGATCAGCCATCGGATGTTGCTGGACTTGTCCAGCCGTTGGGCCTTGAGGACTTCACCCCCCGACACAGTGAATGCCAAGTCTCTGAGAGTCTTGTAGCTCAGGGGGAACTCCTCGCTGAACCGGATCTCGAAGGTGAACTCAGACGAGCCGTCGTGGCTCTCCGTGGTGACTTCCAGGCTAACGGTCAGCGGCGTTTCCCCCTCGGTGGTTTCCTCCGGCTCGCCGTTCTCTTGTGATTCTGCGGTCTCATCGGTGTCGTTGAAGACCTCGGTGGAATTGAACCCTGCCGCCGCGTTGCCCGCCAAGTCCCTGGTCCGGGCGGTGGCAGCGTCCGAAGGCGGCGTGTAGCTGACGACCACGACGTCCTCGGAAGTAGCAGCCGAAACCAGCGTCAACACCACCGTGTCGCCGTCCACCGAAACGCTCTCCACCGCCCGCTTGGATTCTTCATCTAGCCAGGTCGTGTCATCGCACGTGCAGGCTACCCTCACATCGAAGGAATCCGTCGGCGGCGCAGACCCCTCGTCCAAGGCCTCGTCGTACAACACTTTCAGGGTCGCTCCGTCCACCCTGGGTCTTACCATTTCCGGCGCCTTGGTCTCCCGGGGAGTGCCGGTCTGCTCAACCGAGGGCGGGCTGTCACCCACGCCGTTGGTGGCCAGAACCCGCACGCTGTACTCCACTCCGTCGGTCAGTCCCGTAATGGTGTGGATGGTTCCGGACGCGGTCGCCTCGGAAACGTCCGCCGGCGTCTCCCAGCTGTCTGCGCTCTCCTTCCACTGCACCTTGTAGCCGGTAATGTCGGAGCCGCCGTCGCTGGCCGGGGCTTCCCAGTAAACGTCCAGCGCCCGGGTGTCGTGGGGGAAGACGTTCAGGTGGCCGGGGACGCCCGGCTTCGTTGCCGCAACCGTATCGGTGGCCTCGCTGGTCCGTGTCTCGGCGTTGTCGGCGTCGTCGGTGAAGCTCACCCGCACCTTGATGCTCTTCCCCACGTCCTCATCGGTCAGGGTGTAGGTCGAACCTGTCTGACCTCCTATGTCGGCGTCATTGGTTCCGTCGTTCCGAATCCACTGGTAGCTGTGGGAAACGTTGTCCAGCCCGTCCTCGTCGGTGATGCCGTTGGTGAGGACCGTGAGCGTCTCTCCCACCTGGGCCTTTCCATCAATGGTGGGCGCTCCCGTGGCCGGAGAGTTGGGCTTGGCCGCAACCACCCCCGTCGCCGCGCTGGTCAGGGTCTCCTGCTTGTCCGCATCGTCGGTGAAGGTCACCCGGACCTGGATGGTCTGCCCCTGCTCGCCTGAGGTGAGCAGGTAGCTGGATCCGGTGGCTCCGTCGATGTCCGATCCCCCCGCGATCCACTGGTAGCTGTAGGAAACGTCGTCCAGCCCGTCCTCATCGGCAATTGCTGACGTGTCCACCGTCAGCGTCTCCCCCACCTGGGTGGTCCCGGTGATGGTGGGTTCACCTGTGGCCGGGGTGTTCTCGGCTGGCTCAGTCACTCTGACGGCGACCTCTTCCCCCTCCGGCAAGTCCGGTCCCCGGTCGTTCCACTGGAACTGGATGATGGAGATGGAGTCCCCCTCCAAGGTCGATGCGTCGGCAGAGGCGAATTCGTCCGTCCCCACCACTAGGACAAAGTCGACTGTCAGTTTTGGCACCACTGAGAGAATCAGCTTGCCGTTCAGAACCCCCAGGGCCTTGACGGTGTAGCTGGCGTCGTCCAACGTGATGGTGTCAGACGAGAGAGCACCCAAGGTGTTGTTCTCCTCGCCCTGGGCGAACGAGGAATAGCCAGCGAAATCCCCTCCGACCCCCACCGTGAGGGTAGCGGACCATATTGCTTCCCCCTCTGGTGTTTCACCGCCATGGCCTGAGGCGTTGGGAACGCCAAATACCCAGGGGCGGGCCTGTTTGATGGACAGAACATCGTCGCTGGTGATCTTGAACTCGATCTCCATTGCGAAGGGTTCGTCGGGTCCGGGGTTGTACAGACCCTCGAAATGGTCATGGATATCCTGGAGATGCCGGCGCAACTGGCCAATTTGAGCATCGCTCATGAGGAGTTGTCCTCCTGGCACCTGGTTGGAGGTCACCAGGGTGGTGTATGAACCGGACAGGTCCAACAGGATTTCCTCGGGCACCGAGTGTGCGTCGGGATTGGTGACCAGGTCCTCGCCGAGCTGCGTATTGACGTAGTAGCTCCCCTCCGTTCCGTAGAAAGGGTCGAAGCTGACGGCCACGCCGTTGGCCAGCTCGTCCGAGTAGTTGGGATGGACCAGCACCCCCATCGCCGTCGCCAGGTGGTCGATGCGGTGGAACTCGCGTTCAGTGAAGGCCCGGAAGTTCCACAGGCTGGCCCACACCCCTTTGATGGACTTGTCGATGCCGTCCTCCTCCGTCTCCTCCGGGTCCTGGGTCTTGGAGTCGTACAGCCCGGCACCACTGAAGCCCGGCAGGTCTTCGTTGTTTGTGCTCGACCGGTAGCGCAGGGATTGCCCTTCGGGGTAGGTGGCGTGCATCTCTTCCAGCGCGTCGATGATCCAGTCGGGCGTCTCCCCCTTCTTGATCTTCTTGCGGAGTTTCTTGAGTTCTTTCTCCTGGGTGTCATAGTCCGACTGGAAGTCCGGGTCTTCCAGCATCTCTTCGATATCGTCATAGAACCCGTTATGCTTCATGAACTCGTCGTAGAAGTAGAAAGGCACCGCGAACCCGTCGGGGACGGTTCCGTCGGGAAAACCCAGCGTCCGCAGCACGGCCACGTTGGCCGCCTTGACGCCGAACGCATTCCAGTCGTCGAAGCCGATGTCGTTCAGGTCGGTGATCTGGGTGACTGTGAGGTCCCGTTCCGGCGTCTGGGTTCCGGGAGGGCGCGAAGCGGCGAAGTAGGCCTCGACTTCGGCGGGAGTGGCGGCGCGGATGGAGTAGCCGTCCGCAGTGACGCTGTAGTAGACGTATCTGCCGATGAGATCATCGATGTCGCCGTCGTCTAGGGCGTCGCGAATGAAGGCGTTGGGGACACCGTCCTGGACGGCCCGCAGGTTGACGTGGGAAAGCGGTGTCTGGGGTACGGTGGTGATGAGGCCGGCGACCCGGGAAAGCTCGTTGGGGATGGTCTCGTAGATCACCACGTCGCGCGGGTCGGGGCGTTCCTCCAGCGACATGAGCCTGAGGAAACCGTACCCCTCGCCAACGTTGAAGGGAAGGAATGGAACATCTGGCAGGATGTCCTCTCTCAACACCACATTGATCCGGGAATCATCGTAGAGGGCCTGTTCTCTGTGATAGAGCGACAAGGCTCTCCTCGGCATCGGGTAGTAGGCAAGGTTGTCATCAAGCAGCGGCATGCTGGCCGCCAAAACCTCATACGAACGGGCCACATAGCCGAAGGTGTATGCATCCATAGGCTGGAACTGGTAGCGGTAGACGCCCAGGGAACCATCGGGAGCAACCGCATTGGGGTGGTATATGATCTCGCCACCCATGTACCCCTGTCCCCAGAGCGGGTCGTCCCAGAGACCGATTGCATCCCCGAAATCGGGATGTAATCGGTGGGTCTCGGTGTTCATGAAATAAATGCCCATGTTGTCGGTAGACACGCCGATAATGTAGAACTTGACAAACTCAAGGTCCTGGAGTTGGGGGTGATTGGGAACGTCTTTGCCTTTGTAGGAAAGCGCCTCAAATGTCTCACGGTCTGAAATGGCCACAGTGCCATCACGAAAAGGGACTGCCCCAGCGGGGTTCAGCGGGTTCATCCCCACCGGGTTCCCCAATTCGGTGATGTCGTCGATGCAGTCGTTGTCGATGTCGGCCGGGTCGGCGATGAGAAACTTTCGCACCCGGTAATGCTCCTTGGGGAGCGGGGACAGCTGCTCAGTCAGCGTTGTTGTGCCGTCTTCGCCCAGGGTCACCGAGACCGGGAACTCTCGATCGGAGTCCAGGGCGGGCCGCACATAGAGCACGAAATATTCCTCGGTGGTGGACTCGACGATAGCGGGAACAGCTTGTACCTCTACCGCCGTTGCCGCCGGGGCATGCTCGCCAACCGTACACGCCACGACTGATACCTTGACGGTCCTCTGGCTGGTCAGCGCCTCCAGGCTGCCTCTGTCGTCATAGAACGACACCCGCACGCTAATGGTCTTGCCAAAGTCAGCCGTAACCAGGGTGTAGGTTGAAGCCGTGGCTCCTTCGATGTCGGAGGAATTGCTCCCGAAGTAGCTGCGGACCCACTGGAATCTGAACGCGTCATCGTCGAGCCCGTCGGGGTCGGCGATCCCGGACACGACCGCCGTCAGCGATTCGCCGACTTCGATGGTGCCGCTGATGACGGGCGCGCCGGTCGCGGCACGGTTGGCGCTCACCCTGAGAATCCTGTCGACGCCGGGTTTGTTGGAGGTGGCGATGTACAGCGCCCCGTCGGGGCCGAGCACGGGGGTCCGCAGCCGGCCCTGGCTGCCGTCGAGCTCCGGAACGACGATCTGACCCGCGAAATCGCCCTGTTCGGTGAACTCAAAGACACGAAGCGACTTCGTCTTGAGCGTGGCCACCGCGAGTCGCCCTTCCCACTCCCCCCATTGGGGGCCATCCAGGAAAACGGCCCCGCTGGTTGCCAGGGTGGGGAATCCCGAGGACCATCTGGCCTCGCGGGCAGATGGGAACTTCGCCAGGTCGGTCATGGGGACGCCGGCCTCGTCGGAATAGTCGTAGAAGACCAACGTGCCGTCGTCCGGGATCGGGTCCCAGCCGTAATTGCCCGCCGGCGCCAGCAGATTGATCTCGTCGTCGTGTTTCGGGCCGTGCTCCACCAGCCACATCTGGTCCGTGCCCGGGCGCAGCGCCAGGCCCTGGGGGTTGCGGAAGCCGTAGGAGTACACCGGCGAGGAGGCTCCGAACGGATTGCCCGGCGCCCCGGCGCCCGTCTGCGGGTCTACGCGGAGGACCTTGCCGCCCAGGGACGTCAGGTCCTGCGCACCCGTTACCACCCGCCCGTCGCCGGTCGCGATCCAGAGATATCCCTCCGGACCGAAAAGCAGCCGGCCTCCCGAGTGCCAGGGGCCCGGACCGACCGGTATGCCCTCTACCAGGGGATCGACGACGCGCGTGGCTTCGTCGTAGTCCGCGTCGATCGTCCAGGCGATCACCTGCATCTCGCGTCCGGTGTGCCCCTGGAGCGTGTAGAACCGCCGGTTGGTCGAAAAGTCCGGGTCCACGGCCAGCGCCTGCAGGCCGGCGAAACCGTCGACAAGCAGATCTCCGAGATCCGCGTCGACCTGCTTGACGGCGCCGTTGGTCAGCCTCGCGTTCAGCACGCCGGCGCGCTGGGTGAACAGCATCGTCCCGTCGGGGGTGAAATCGATGCCCCAGGGGTGGGACAGGCCCTTGACTATTTCCGTCACCGTCAGTTCCGGACCCGGTTCGCGGGCGCCCACGACGGCGGGCGAAACAGCTTCCGCGGACTTGCCGGGGCCCTGCCCGTCGGTGTACGACGCCTCGGCCTTGAGCAGCATCCCTTCGTCTTCTTCAGTTGGAACGTAGCTGTCTCCGTCGTCGTAGGCCTCGACGCCGGTCCAGGTGGTTCCGTCGGGAGACCTGGCCCAGCTCCAAGAAACCGCGCCCGAAGACGCCGCAGGGCCCGAGCCTCCGCCCTCGAGGCCGTCGGGATCGCTCAGCGCGGCGCTGACCACCGTCCCGACCCTCGGCCGCGCCGGAAAGAGCGAAACGGTTCCGGGCCAATCCGCCGCCTTGATAGCCTCGGTGGCCTCGCTGGTCAGCGTTTCATAATTGCCACGGTCGTCGACGAACGCCACCCGCACCTTGATCCGCTTGCCCAGATCCTCGGCGACGAGCGTGTAGGTGGGCGAGCCGGTCCCGATGTTCGTCTCGGTCGCGCCGTCGACCCGCATCCACTGGTACGAGTAGGCCGCCCGGGTCAGCCCGTCGTCGTCCGACACGTCGGAGACCGCCGCGGCGAGCGTCTCCTTCACCTGCGGCGTGCCTGTGACCGTCGGCTCGCCGGCAGCCGGGTTGTTGATGAAGGAGCCTCTCGCCTCGATCTTGTAGGAAAACGCGTCGGAGGCCCATCCCTGAGCAGCGGCCTGAGGAGAATATGTCGCGCTTCCGTCCGCGATGGACCACCCCTCCGCGGCTCCTGTGTCTTCGGAGTCGCTCGCAGTTCCACTGACGGCGATGGCGCCGGAACCGGTGACGCGGACCCTTTCGACGACCACGAAGTAGGTCGTCTCTTTCTCGAGAACCGGGCAGGTCGTCCCCGAGGCCGGAGCGGCGAAGGTGTTCATGCTCCGCTCGGACAGGCTCGCCGGGGCGATGAGCGTGCAGAGAGCGTCGCCCGGGACGCCGCCGCCGTCCGCGTTGAGCGTCGCCTCAAGGTCTGTGGGAGCTGACGACGGGTCCGAAACGTCGCCGAACTCTATCCCGACGGACGCCAGCGCGTACCCGGCCTTGCTGGTCCCGGTGGTGAACGCCTGGGCCTTCTTCGCGCCGGCCGAGCCCAGGTCATGGCCGGCGTCGCCGGACTGCCCCGTGTTGCCGACCAGCGCGGCGGCGGTCTCCGCGTCTTCGACAAACGGTCGAACGACACCGCCGACACCATGATAGGTGTAGATCATGGCATCGTCGGAGTCGACGACGTAGAAGGTCTCCCCGTTCGACCAGATGCCGTAGGCGTGGTCGTTGTCCTCGTGGAGCGGAAAGTCGTACCCCGCATCGGTTCCGTCGGACAGTTTCACGCTCCGCACCGAGGCGTCGTTCGAGGCGAACCTGACGCCCCACATCGTCCGTCCGTCGGTGAAGAGGCCCCTCAACTGGCCCCTGCCGGGGATCGTCAGCTTCCGGGAGGTGTCCGGCCTCCCGTATTCGTCATCCCGCGTCTCGGGGTCGTCGAACAGACGGAAGGCGTGCGCGTGCGACGTGGTGTTTGTGATCCACAGGTGACGGCCGTCCGTCGCCGTGCCGCGCACGATGAACACTCCCCCGGCGACGTTCAAGCCCCCGTAGACGAAGTCCCGGTCCTCCGCACGCGTGAGACCCGTCAAGTCGTAGCCGAAGACGTCCCGGCTGGCGCCGTCAAGGGACTCTTCGGCCACGTACAGGCGGGAGCCGTGACCGGTGACGTAGAAGTCCTCCTGGCCCAGGGCTGGAACATCCATGCCAGGTTCGCGGGTGCCGTACTCGCTGACCGCGGTGCCGGGGTTGTCCCACAGCTTGTAGGCGAAGACCTGCCGGGCGCTGCTGTCGCCGACCCACAGCGTCTCGCCGTCCGACCATATGCTCTTCGGGCTCGCGTTCTCCGGATGCAGAGCAAAATCTTCGTCCTGAATCCATTCCCTTTGAACCAATGGTCTGCCGATCCACAAATGCATGTCACTGCCGCGGTCGGCGCGGATGCCTGACGTGGAACCTCCCGCAGGCACCAGAAAAGCAACAGAGTCGATTTCTACGGTGACGGGATGATGCCCGTGCGGACGAACCTCGACAACGTCCGAATATGCACTGCCTGAGGCGACAGTGACGGTCTCGGCAGACAACTCTCCTTTCAAGGCCGACAGTTCGATCGTCATGCCGAATGGCGTCGCTCCTTCGGCTATTCGGACCACGACCGTGTCGTCTCCCCGCCGCTCCAGCTCCGCGGTGAACGTGAAAGGTGCGCCCGGATTGTCGCCCGCGTCGAGATCCGTCAGCCCCGACAGACCTTCGAAGACGCCGACAGGCAGGTCCTTGAGCTTGTTTCCCGAAAGGTCCAGCTCAGCGAGACTCCCGAGGTCTGCGAACACGTCCTCCGGCAGGCTCTTCAGGTCGTTCCCCGCAAGGGAGAGACTCTGCAGGTCGCCGAGACCGCCGAAGACCCCTTCCGGCAGATCGGAGACCTCGTTGATCGACAGGTCCAGGCCGCGCAGCTCGAGATTGCGGTCGAACACCCCGTCCGGCAGCTCGTTTATCGAGTTGGCGGACAGGTCCAGAACTTCGAGCCTGGCGAGGCCGTCGAAAAGGCCGGCCGGTAGGTCCGAGAGCCCGTTGCCCGTGAGCGACAGCGAGACGAGTGCGTCCAAGTTTCCTAGCACGCCGTCCGACAGCCGCTCCAGGCGGTTCGCCGACAGGTCCAGAACGCTCAGACTCGCGGTTTGGCCGGCGAACGTCCCGTCAGGCAGTTCGTCAATGAAGTTTCCCGACAGATACAGTTCCTCCACCGCGCGGAGGTCTTCGAAGAGTCCGTCCGGGACCGTCTCGAGGAAGTTTCTGTTGAGGTCCAGGGCGCGCAGCGCGTGCAGGTCGCGGAAATCCCCGGCCTGCAGGGCCGACAGTCCTCTCCCCTGAAGGTACAGCCCGGGCGTGACGTCGGGGCCGAAGTGCAGGGAGCCGGTCCAAGTCCTGAGCCTCGTTTCGGAAGCCTTCGAGCACTCGGTGACCCCGGTCATCGCGGCGACGATGGCCGCCATCACCGCAGGCGTCCGGTCGCAGATGCCCGGGGCCCCGACCTGACCCGTCGGCTCGCTGGTCAACGATTCTCTGTTGCCGGCGCCGTCGGTGAAGGACACCCTGACCTTGACGGCCCTGCCCCGGTCGCCGGAGACGATGGTGTAGGTCGAATGGGTCGCGTCCGCGATGTCCGTGTCGGCGTTCCCGTCGTTGGACACCCATTGATATTCGAAGATGGCGGCGTCCAGCCCGTCCGCGTCGGCGATGGAGCGGGTGCGCGCCGCCAGCGTCTCGTCCACCCGGACCGCGCCGGTTATCGTCGGCGCTCCCGTGGCAGGATTGTTCCAGTCGTATGCGTAGAGCTTAGCGTCGTCGCGGGACGCCACCCACATCGTGGACCCGGCCGACCAGATGCCCTCGTAAGATTCATCGTCGGCGTCCAACGCGAAGTCCTTGCCAAAGTCCCACGTCTGGTCCGACATCCGGTAGGCATACAGCTTGGTGTCCCGCCAGTCCGAAACCCACATCGTGGATTCGTTCGACCAGACGCCCATCGGAGAGCCGTGGCCGGGGGCCAGCGTGATGTCCTTCTCGAAGTCCCAGGCCCTGGTCGACAGGTCGTAGGCGAACACCGTGTCGTTGCCAGTGTCCGCCACCCACATGGTGGTCCCGTCCGACCAGATGCCCTCGGGAAAGAGGTTGCCGGCGTCTGAAAGCGTGTCGAAGTCATTGTCGGCGTCCCGGCTCCGGTCCGACATCCGGTAGGCGTACAGCTTGGCGTCGGTGAAGTCCGACGCCCACATGGTGGTCCCGTCCGACCAGATGCCCACCGGAGAGCCGTTGCCGGCGTCCAGCGTGAAATCCTTGCCCGAGTCCCGGCTCCGGTCCGACATCCGGTAGGCGTACAGCTTGGCGTCCTCGAAGTCCGCGACCCACATGGTGGTCCCGTCCGACCAGATGCCGGTCGGATAGCCGTTGGCGGCAGCCAGAGTGAAATCGCTGCCGGAGTCCCGGCTCTGGGCCTGGGCCTCAGGAGTGAGAAGCAGGGCGGCGAGGACCGCCAGTCCGATGAGCAGCAGTGGGAGCGCCGCAAGACGCCGGGAGGCGGTCATGACTCACTCCGATTCACCAATTCCGAAAAAGGCACGCAACCCAATTGGAGCGCCTCCTCTGCCCTCTTAATAGGAGCTTCTGATCACCCCACTCGAACTTGACGTTCAAGTCTGTCGCTCTTTCGCACGGCTCTATATGTCTCTTGCCTTAGCCGTAGAGGTAGAGATTTATGAGTCGGATCACCTCGGCCTTGGTGGGGGCGTTCGCAACTTCATCCAGGTAGTCATTGATGGCTGTGATGACTTCGCTCTTCTCGATCTCGCCGTTGCTGTTGTCGTCATACCGCAGTATCAGGGGGTCGCCGGCGACGAGTCCCGACGCAGTCTTGTTGGGACCTTCTCCGTCCGTGTAGGTCACCGTCGCTCGCAGGTACTTGCCGTCGTCGGCTTCCACCGGCGTGTAGCTGGCCATGGTGGCGCCTTCGATGTCTTCGACGTTCATGGCGAATCCAGCGTCATCGGCTGCCGCCCACTGCCACATCTCGGTGCCCGTAGTAACCACGTCCGGGTCGGTCAATTCCGCCGTCAGTTCCACGCCCACGATGAGCATGTCAGACGACAGGGTCACTGTCCCCGCCTCCTCTGCGTTGGTGACTGTCACGGTCACGGTGATGAAGGCGTCCAGCGTGTCGCTATCTCCGCCGGATGAGCTCTTGCCGTCGGAGACCGACACGATGACGGAGTAGCTGCTCTTGGCCTCGTAGTCGAGGGCGGCCTTGGTCCGCAGCTGGCCCGTCGTCGCGTCGATGTCGAAGGACTCGGCGTCTTCACCCTCCAGGGTGTAGGCCAGCGTGTCGCCCCGGTCCGGGTCGACGGCCTCCAGCGGCGCGCCGATGTCCTGGCCCTCCACCGTGTTCTCGGCCACGGAGCGCGTGGTCGCTTCGCCTTCGGCGAACGACGGCGACCGGTTCGAAGGTGGGCTGACCGGCGGTGGCGACGGCGGCCGCTGGGCAACCGCCCTCACGGTGATGGTTGCCTCAATGGTGGCGTCCGAGGCGCTGGACTCGTTGTAGTTGTCGTCGAAGCCGTCGTAGACGGACACCGTCACTTCGTAGGTGTTGTCACCGTCCGGATCCGGGTCGTAGACGAGGACGGCCTTCGTGCGGATCTGGCCCGTGGCCGCATCGATGTCGAAGGCATCACCGTCCGTCCCGCTCAGCGAGTAGGTGAGGACATCGCCCTGGTCGGCATCGGTGGCTCTGACACGCGAGCCGACGTTCCGGCCTGGAGCCGTGCCCGAAGAAACTCTGCGAGTTGCCGGAGCGGTCTCTGTGAACTCTGGCGCAGTGTTAGCTGCAGGTCTGGCGTCGTCGACAGGCGTAGTCAGCGCGGCCGAAGCCGTCTTGTTGCTGCCCCGGCGGTCCTCGTAGGAGGCGCTTGCCCGCAGGCACTGGTTGGCGGCGTCGGTAGTGACCGTGTAGCTGCTGGACGTTTCCCCCGTGATGTCACTCCAACTACTTCTACCATTGGGAGACCGCGCCCACTGCCAGGTCGTGCCGGTGATGCCACAGTCGTCGTCGGTCAGGCTGGCAACGAACTGCGTCTGCGTGTCCACCCAGCCTCGCGGCGGGGTGATGGCCACAACTCCCTCTTCCTCTGCGTCCGTCACGGTGACGGTCACGGCCAGCAAGCCTGACAGGGGTGTCGTCTCGTCGTCGTCGGTGGCGGTGACGGTAACGGAGTACGTAGTCTGGTCCTCGAAACTGGGCGGCGTGGAGAAATAGAGTCGGCCCCGGTCGGAGACCCAGAAGTTGCCGCTGTCAGACCCGGAAACGGACCACGTGAGCGTGTCGCGCTCCGGGTCCGTGGCGGTGTAGCTCGCCACAATGGCGCTTGAATTCTCCTTGACAGAGGGGGCTGTGTCGCCCGTGACCACAGGCGCCTCGTTGACGTTGGTCACAGTGATGGTCACGTTTTGCCTGTCGTCGATCGCGTCCATGTCGTCGTCGCCGTTCTGGTCCCTGCCGTCGGTGACTTCCACGGTGACGCGATACGACCGCTTGCCCTCGTAGTCCAGGGTACCGCCCTCCGCCACGCTGATCTGCCCCGTGCTGCCGTTGATGGTGAACGATGCCGCGTCCGTCCCACTCAATGAGTAGGCAAGCGGGTCGTTGACCGCCGAGTCCCCGGCGTTCAGGTCGGTGGCGGCGACGGGGTCGCCAATGGGGGATTCGGGAGCGGTGTTCTCCGCCACCTCGCGCCGGCCGTTCTCCGACGACGGGAACACCGGCCCCGAGTTCACCGGCGGCGGGTCGCCCACACGCGCCGATACCTTCTCGGCCGTCTTGTTCGGGCCGTGGCCGTCCGTGTACGACGCCGTCGCGCGGATGTAGTTGCCCCGGTCCTCCTCCAGCGTTGGCGTGTACGCGGCTAAGGTGGCGCCCTGTATGTTGACCCAGTCCGTCCGTCCGTTGGGCGAGCGCGACCACTGCCAGGTGACGCCGGAGGGAATGTCGTCGTCCTCGAGCGCCGCCGTCACTTCGACGCGGGCCAGTATGGTCTCGGCGTTCGTCGTGAGCGTCACCACGCCCGACTCTTCCACGTTCTCCACCGTGATCGCCACAGCCTGCGTGTCGTCGATGGTGGTGGATGTGGCGCCGGAGCCGTCCCGCCCGTCGTGCACCTCGATGGTCAAGCTGTAGCTGGGCTTCGTCTCGAAGTCCAGGTTGTCCTTCACCCGGATCTGGCCGGTGCTCGTAACGATGGTGAATGCGGCGGCGTCCGGCCCGGTCAGTGTGTACGTCAGACTGTCATTCTCCGGGTCGTCAGCGGCCACGGGAGCGCCGATGTTCGCGCCCGTCCTGCTGTTCTCGGGTACGGTGCGCTCGCCGGTTTCGGTGGACGGGAAACGGGGGCGCCGGTTCTCGCTGGGAACGGGGTCGTCCGTCACCGCCTCCGCGCTCTTTCCGGCGCCGCGCCGGTCCGTGTAGGTGACGGTGGCCCGCAGGAAGAAGTCCTCATCGGCCACGGTTGGCGTGTAGCTGCTTGACGTGGCCCCCGAGATGTTGGTCCAGCCAGTGCGCCCGTTCTCGGACCGCGCCCACTGCCATATCTCACCGGTGACGCCGCCGTCGCCGTCCTCGAGGGTTGCGGTCAACTGCGTCCCCGTCTCCGGCTCATCGGTCGAGAGGGTGACGACCCCGTCTTCCTCCACGTCCACGACAGAGATGGTCGCCGACCTGGTGGCGTCGATCGAGGAGTCGTCGATCTCGACGTTGTTCGCGTCAACGCCCTTGCCGTCGTGCAGCGTCAGGTAAAAGAACAGGGGTCCCGGCGTCGTTTCGAAGTCCAACGGCTGGGCGAGGCGGACCTGCCCGGTGGACGGATCGATCTCGAAGAGCGCGGAGTCTCCGCCCGACTGGATGCCGTACGTCAGAGTGTCGTTGTCGCGGTCAGTCGCGAAGGTGGGGGTACCGACGTTCCCGCCGGCGGGGCCCTCCTCGACAGACCAGGAGCTGTCCCCCCGGAACCTTGGCGGCGCGTTGACAATGGGATCAGCCGTTACCTCCGCGGTCTCTTGGCTCAGGGCCGTCTTCCCCGACCCTCTCCGGTCGGTGTAGGTAACCATGGCGCGGATCGCCTCCCCCGTGACGTCCTCGTCAACGACCCACGGGAAGGTCGTCGATGCGGGGGTGAGTACGCCGGAGACCCTCGCCCATGATCCCCCAGGCGCCTTTGATTGGATAGCCCAGTTCATGCTGGTGGTGTCGATGCTGCCGTCCGGGTCCGTCAGCGTGAAGGTCACGGTCTCTCCCGCCGCCGGACTCAGGTTGTCCACCGCGAGGGTGCCGGCCTCCTCCACGTCCCCGACAGTCACCGTCACGGCCTGGCTGACGTTGCGGCGACTCGGGCCGCTCCCGACGTCGGTGGCGACCACCGTGAACTCGTAGACGTTGTTGCCTCCGGAGTCCTCCGGCGCCTCGTAGTTGGGCGTTTTGACGAAGGTGACGACGCCGTCGGCGCTGATGGCAAAATCGCGCCTGTCCGTGCCAGTGAGCGACCAGGTCACCCCGCCCTCCTCGTCGCGCGCGTCGTAGTCCGCCTGGTCCATCACAACGTAGTTGTCGTTCGCGTCATGCTCATCGAGGGTTATCACCGTATCGGGAGTCCCGGTAAACTCCGGCGCCTCGTTCACGTCCGTCACCGTGACGACGACGGCGTATTCTTCGGCCTTCATGTGGTTGTCAGTCGCCACAACGATGATGCTGTAGGTGTTGCTCCCGTCGGCATTGTCATCGCAGGGTTCCTCGAAGTCGGGTAACGGGCCGTCATTGGTGCACGAGTCCTGCTTGAAGGTCAGGATGCCCGTTGTGGCGTCGATTTCCAAGTGGGCCGCGTCTGTGCCGAGCAGGGACCATTCAAAAGTATCCATGTCGTCGTAGTCTTCGGCGGTGAACGTGTGGACGTCGGGCCGCGTCCCCGTGAAGTCGTATTGAATCTCCACGTAGCTTGGCACAGTATCCTCGTCGATGTCCGGCCGCTCGTTCACGTCCGTGACGGTGACGATGACCTCGAGCTCCCTGGTGTTCACGGGCGAGGCGGTGTCCCTTGCCCTGACGGTGATGTTGTACACGTTGTCGCCGCCGTCGTCCGCCGGCATCTCGAAGTTGGGCCGCTGGGCAAACGACAGGACTCCGGTACTGCTGTCGATGGTGAAGTCACCGACGTCCGTGCCCGTCCTTGACCATGAAATGGTCTGGCCCTCCTCGTCGCGCCCGTCGTAGTCGGCGATGGTGAGGACCGCGGTCGCGGCGTCGTACTCGATCTCCATGAACGATGGCGCGGTGTGGCTCGCCGCCGTGGTGGTGATCTCCGGCGTCTCGTCGACGTTGGTGACCGTCACGGCGGCGGGGGGCCGTCCCTCCGTCCGCCGCCTCAGGTGCATGGACCGGTCTGTCGAGCGCCAAATGAATGCCTCCCTCGCACGTTCAGGATAGGCGGAAACTACAACCTCCCTCCGGTGTCCTCACATAGAGTTGCAGCCTGTGGCTCCGCTTGTGCTGTGATTCTTCTGACACATATACCCATGAAAACGGTAGAGCCTCTTCAAAGCTTTGGTAAGTGCCTAATCACACTTTTGCGGCAGCAATTTTGTTAGCTTTTAGAGAGGGTGTTTCTGCAACTCTTCGCTCTTGCTGACATAGACGGAAGTGGCTAGATTGGTATTCATCCACACACGGCCGTGAACGCCAAACACTCCCTGGTTTCACGCGCACACCGGAGAGGAGATGTCCCAGGCGCCTCACCAGAGCCAGATCCGCCGGCGGACAGTTCTCATCTATGCGGACTGCAGTGCCGCCTCGTTGCGGGATCAGGTTGGGTGTTGAAATAGGGGCCTGTATTAGATGAAGGCAGCGTTCGGCGCAATACAGACGCGGCTTCTCCAGATGCTCTGGCTTGACCCGGACGAGGCATCATACGCCGCCAATGTCACGGTGTGGTTGCGCTGGCTCTTCTGGGTAAGCGCCGTGATCGAGCTCGCCTATCGACCGGCGTTCACGCAAGCGAAGTACATTCCGTTCATGCTCATGCATGTGTCGGTGGGCGGACGAGAGACCACGACTCAGGGTCACCAGTCCGGGACCGAACCCCTGCTGGACAGGCTAGATGCGGTTCAAGTTATTCAATCACCACTGTAGAGACAAGTAATACCGGGGAGAGACTGGAGGCAGGCATCGCAATCAGGAAGTTCATACGTGGCCCAGGCCTGACCATGAAGGCGGCCAGGTTGTCGTTGTTGGCAGTAGTCGGAGTACTTCTAACGCTGCTCATCCTTCTTACTCCACAGGGACGGACCGCGTTCCATACCGCGTTGTTCGTCATGCAGGTGATGGAGATGCCGGTGCAGGCCCAGTCCTGGTTTACGGACGAACCGTTGCGGCATAGAGTGCACTTCCCCACCTCCAGCGGCGCGTCTGAGGCTGAAGTGTACCGTCTGCCCGACGGGAATCCCCAGCCTGCGGTGGTGCTCTCTCTAGGAGTTGCCAATGAAGGGTTTAACGATCCCCGCGTGGTCAACCTGGGCAACGCACTTTCGCGGGCTGGCGTAGTCGTGATGATCTACTGGTCACCGGAGATGGCCCTGCGCCATCAACTCGACCCCGACGAACCTGATAAACTGGTGTCGGCATACCTCTATCTGGCGGAGCAGGACTACGTGGACCCGGAACGGGTCGGCATAGGTGGGTTCTCCGCCGGGGCAGCCTTCGCCTTGATGGCTGCTGCCGACCGCCGAATCAGAGACCAGATTTACCAGGTCAATGTCTTTGGCCCCTACTTCGATGCGGAGACACTGCTACTCCAGGCGACTTCCCGGTCCACAGTCTACGAAGGAGAGCAGCGTCCGTGGGAGCCTGACTGGCTCGTCATGCAGGTTCTTGCCACCGAGCTGATTGAGGTCCTGAATAATCCCGAAGAAGTGGCCCTGTTGACTCGCCGCTACGTGGACGGCCATACTATCTCATCCGAAAAGTTGGGCGGGCTGTCTTCTCAGGGCAAAGTGATAGTCCGCCTACTGGACGGCGTATCTCTTGAGGAGGCGAAGACCCTTTATGGACTGCTGCCATCCAGCAAGCGACGGGAACTGGCACAAATCTCCCCGGCCACCTATATCAGTGATGTTCGCGCCAGAGTGCTGGTGCTTCATGACTACAACGACAATATGGTGCCGTCCTCCGAATCCAGGCGCTTGATGGAGGCGTTAAAGAGCCGGGGGAATATTCGCTACACCGAGGTTCGATCCTTCGACCACGCCACCCTGGATCGCAGCAGCGTGCTGGCTTATCTTGGGGATGCGGCCCGTCTTTACTGGCACATGTACGAGATATTGCGAGTCGCTTCCTGACCGTCTCGGATTGACCGATGGCCCCTGCAGGGACGACGAGCCGCCAAGCCAACCCTGACGTGACAGAAACCTTGTCCTGTGAGTGAGTGTATCTCGACCTACGGACTAGACCGGCATTGGAGAGTCAGACCTGAAGTGAAGTCAACCGTACAGCTGTGAAAGATGCAGCTTCGCAGAGATTCAGTACCTTTCTGGAGAGGCGCTCCGGCTGGATAGTATTCGGGGTTCTCGTAGTAACCCTGCTGCTTGTCATCCCCCTCATAGCCCTCGCGCCGGACGAGCAGGCTTCAACAGAGCCCGGCGGGCCCGTTTTCGACCTGCGCGATCAGGTAGACGAGCGCTTTCCCCCTGCACTCTACGTCCCGACCTACATGCTGGAATCTCTCGACGGTCCGGATGGCGATGTCTTGATCCAAGCTGCCCTGTGGGAGCTGTACCAGAATGAGAATACCCTCCGCCGGGCCGACGAACGCGGGGAGCTGCGCCCCCCCAAGCTGGAGGCCCAGCCTCATTTGTACCGGGGCAACAACCCCAGCACCCAGCACCCCATGCACGGAATCTTCACCGTCGCCGACGCGGTTCAGGCCGTCCTCGCCGAAATGGGCACTGACCTTGAACTCGCCAGCGACGATGAAGTCAAGCTCGCCCTCCACTACGTGCTTCTCGAGGACTCGCCCACATCTAGTCTGCTGAGGTCCTTATCGGAGATGGCCTCGTTCACTCTGGAGGAATCGGAGGACATCGGGCAGTACAGGCACTGGCGCTCTCCAGCCATCATTATCTTTGTAATGGCCGAAAACAGCCGGCTGGGCGGGGGACCGCTGACCATGAACATCGGAGGGGACGACACCGCCATACAGAAGGAGCACTTTGGCCGAAATGTACAGAGAATCCTAAGAGGCGAAGAGCGGAACTACCGACTTTGGGGCGTCGCCATAGACCCAAACCTGGAATCTCAAGATCAGGGACGAACTGCCATCCCCTTCATCTTCGCAACCGTGGTGGCCGTTCTGGTGGTAATCGGGATAAGCCTGCGCTCCTGGCGGGTGGTGCTCCTTACAGCCGTCGGACTGGCAATGCTCATCCTGTGGCTCAAGGGAATATCGAACCTCCTTGGCCTCAAGGGCGGCCTAGTCGTGGAACTGATCGTGCCCATCGCCATGATCTCCCTGGGAGTCGACTTCGCCATCCACGCCCTGCACCGCTACCGCGAGGAGAGACGAAACGGACTCGGGGCAGGGCCGGCGTTCAGAGTGGGATTCGCCGGCGTGGCGGGAGCCCTGGTGCTGGCCATGCTCACCGACGGCGCGGCCTTCCTCTCCAACGCAGTATCGGGCATCGAATCAATAACCGGGTTTGGAATCGCCGCTGGTATAGCCGTAATGTCCTCCTTCATTATCATGGGTATATTCGTGCCCCTGGTGTTCATGCGGATGGACGCGCGAAGTGAAACCGGGCAGGCCAACTCTGAGCCGGTATCCGATTCAGGTCCTTCTGCGAATAGCAGCCAATCCAGCAGGGCTCTGAGCGCCGAGTGGGTTGTGGCGAGACTAGCTCGGAGTTGCTTCATTGTGCTCCCTGTGGTGGCGGTATTGACCGGGGTAGCCCTGCTTTTCGCCAGCAGGCTAGAGGTGCAGCTGGACGTCAAGGACTTCTTCGATAGCGACTCGGACTTCGTGGTTGGACTGGACAAGCTTGACCAGCACGCTGGGGCCACCCAAGGCGAGCCGGGGATCATCTATATAGAGGGCGACCTGTCGTCCAGCGAGTCTCTTGAGGCACTCAGAGAGCTTCAATCAAAGTTGAAGGCCAACCCCCACGTGGCCAAGGGCGTCGATGGAGAGCCCACTCTATACAGCACGACGGTCTTTGAGTTGATGGAGCGTCTCATCGGCAGCGAGTACGCCCTTTACCAGGTGGAGCTTGTAACGGAGCAGGCCATCACGGACACGGACGGCGACAAAATGCCGGACACCCAAGCCCAGATCAGGGCTGCCTTCGACTACATTGTAGACCGAGGCGTTCCACTGGACGAGTCGACTTTGGCTTTCACGCCGTCCCAGGTTCAGGGGAGCCTATTCCACGATCCCTCCGGACATGACCCCGATGCTCTCCAAATTCGCGTTGGCCTGCCCGGCACCAGGGAGCAATCTTTGGTATCCGGGGCGCGGCAGGCCGTCGAGGCTGACCTGGAGTTTCTTGAGGACGTGCCCTCTATCTCCGCGGCTGGTCTCACCGGCTCAGCCTTAACCAGGGCTGCCTCCCTGAATGCGGCTGTGCGCTCCCTGCTCATCTCGCTGCCCATTGCCGTGGCGTCCTGCTTCCTGGTGGTGGCGGTGTTCATGCGCTCAGTGCGTTATGCCATCGTGACCATCATCCCCATAGGCCTGGTGGTGACCTGGCTGTACGCCATGATGCACCTGATGGGATTTCACCTCAACTTCGTGACGGCCACCATCGGGGCGGTCTCCATCGGAGTCGGCGTGGACTTCTCCATTCACATGACCCAGCGGTTCCGGGAAGAGATGGGAAGGGTCGGCGATGGAATGCGCGCGATGGAGCGGACCGCGAGAGGCACGGGGACAGCCCTCATGGCGTCGGCAGGGTCAAGCATCTGCGGATTCGCGATCATGGCCCTTGCTCCCATGCCCATGTTTTCCGCCTACGGCATTCTCACCGCCGTCATGGTCCTCATGGCGGCCGCAGCAGCCCTGCTGGTCCTGCCGTCCCTGCTGTTGCTGGTGACCCCCGAACCCCGACAGGTGGATGGTTAAAGCAAGGCAGGACTGCCCCACGAGAAATAACCGCCGGACATCCCTGGCAGCAGCCTTATCACACTTTTGTGGCGCCAATTTTGTTAGCTTTTGGAGAGAGTGTTTCTGCAACTTTTTGCTCTTGCCGACGTAAACGAGAGTGGCTAGATTGGTATTCATCCACACACGGCCGTGAACACCAAACACTCCCTGGTTTCACGCGCACACCGGAAAGGGGATGTCCCAGGTGCCTCACCAGAGCCGGGGCTTTCGTCCCATCAGGAAAGCCGCCAGCGTCATCCGGATGAGCGTCGAGCCGCTCATCCGCCTCGACCCGGACGGGCTAAGATACGTCACGGCCATACTGGTCTGGGCACACTGGTTCGTGGTCGCCTTCAGTCTTGTGCAGCTGGCGTACCGGCCTGCAGGTTGGCCGGAGCGCTATGTCGTGTATGCGCCGCTAATCCTGCTGCTCGTGGCGTTCAATGCGACGACGCACTACCGGCTGGCGACGAAAAGAACCATCACATGGCGCTGGATTCTCGCGTTCGCGGCTATGGATGTAACAATGGTCTCGGCCGCCACGGTGATAGGGGGAGGCTTCAACCACTACTTCTTGCACCTGCTGTACTACCCGCCGCTGGCCGGGTACGCGTTGGTTCTCACATCCTTCAGGATGACCATGGTGTGCGTGACCGTGGTATCCGTCCTCTATCTGGCGATAAGCCTCACCGTGGGGGAAGGAATCGACATGGGGGCAAGGGACGAGAAGCCCCTGCTCGCCAGGATCTTCGTCATGTATGCGGTGGCCGCAACCGTCAACCTGATCTCCAACTTCGAGCGGAGCAGGTGGAGAGCCGCAGTGGAGCGGGAGCGGACGCTTCAACGAGAGCGGATCGAGCTCTCCCAGGCCATTCACGATACGACGGCGCAGTCCGCCTTCATGATCGGCCTGGGCATAGACGCGGCCAGAGAGGTTGCCGGAGACGCCAACGAGGAGCTCACTGCCAGGCTCGATGCGACATCACGGCTTTCCAGGACCGCCGTCTGGCAGCTGAGACACCCGATAGACATGGGCCGCATATTCGAGGGCAGGGACCTGGGCTGGACCCTGGACTCGCACGTTGCGACGTTCAGGTCCATCACGTCGGCGTCGGCGGAGCTGACTCAGAATGGGGTGGAGCCGCCACTTTCGGTTGAGGCCAGGAGTCTGCTATTCACCATTGCCCACAACGCGCTCACCAACGCCTTACGCCATGCCGGGGCGAGCCGGGTGCTGGTAGAGCTTGACTTCGGGCGGGACGAGCTCAGGCTGTCCGTGTCGGACGACGGGGTGGGACTTCCCGACGACTACGAGGAGCGGGGCCACGGCTTCGCAAATATGCGGGCCTACGCCGTGCGCCTGGGCGGACGCCTTATCGTCGAGCCCACGGGGCCGGACGGGGGGGCGAGCGTGACCTGCGTGATGCCATTGCGTCGCGGAGAACAGGAGGGATAGGTTGTCAACGGATTCTCGTCGAATAAGGGTGCTGCTGGCAGACGACCATGCGGTCACGCGGGAAGGTCTTCAGTCGATTCTGGCGGGGTCGGAGGAGTTCGAGGTGGTGGGCCAGGCCAGGGACGGAGTGGAGGCGGTGAAGGCGGCCTCCGAGCTGTCGCCCGACTTGATCGTCATGGACGTAATGATGCCCAGGAAGGACGGCGTGGAGGCGTGCCGGGAGATCATGGAGTCTCTGCCCGAGACACGGGTGATCATGCTGACCGCATCGACCGAGGCGGACGCCGTGATAGAGGCGGTGGCCGCGGGTGCGGCCGGCTACCTTCAGAAGGTGGCCGGGATGGACCAGGTCCTGGACATGATGAAGAGCGCGGCTGCGGGCGAGATGCGCCTGCCGACCGAGGTGGTAAGGCGGGTCTTCGACAGGTTACGGAGCCGGGCGAGATCGAGGGAGGCCGACCTGACCCTGAGGGAGAAGGAGATACTCGTGTCGTTCTGCCGGGGCATGTCCTACGCCGCGATTGCGGAGGAAAGGGAAGTCAAGGTGGTCACCATCCGAAACGCCATATACACCATTCAGGTGAAGCTAGGCGTCGACTCGAAGCAGGAGATCGTGGTGTGGGCTGCGCAGAACGGGCTGCTAGATGACTGACGACATGGGCGGCTTTCGAGGAAGCCTCGCCGGGCCGGTGCGAGCCACGCCTAAGTCCCAGCGGCCCCACCCTCTCCGACAGGCTGTTGTGTGGCACACTACTGCCTAACAATCTGACCTGGCTTGAACGGACCCAAACCGACCGCCCACGAGTACTTAAGCTATCCGTGTCGATTGAGTCCAGAGAATGAAGGTTCTTGATTTTGTCCAGTGTGGTGAGCATGTCATACCCGCATCAAGTCTTGGCTCCCGCGTCAGACTCCTTCAGAACCCCGATGATCTGCTCCTCGGTGCACCTCTTCCGATCCATTCGCCTCCTTCCCAGTCAGATTCTACCGAAGGACTCTCCTTGCCACTGCTACAGTTTGGGGAAATGTCAGGCCATAGAGCCAATGCGGAGAAGGTGATATTGCGTTAGCGGGCTGCATCGGATTGGACAAGCCGAAGACGCATGCACTCATCGTCCAGCCAAATGTGAAGCATATGCTAGAATACTCCGCAAGGGGCCCGTGTTATGACTGATGCACGTGGGAAGCGAGGGAACACCAAAGGCGCTGACAACGGCGCCGCCACTGGCTATGAGTCCGAACTCTGGCGCATGGCCGATGCCCTCCGGGGCAGCATGGACGCTGCCGAGTACAAGCACGTCGTCCTTGGCCTGATATTCCTGAAGTACATCTCCGACGCATTTGAGGAGCGTCACGCCGAGGTGCTCGCTGGGCTGGGTGAGGAGGCCGCCGAGGACCGCGACGAGTACATCGCTGAGAATATCTTCTGGGTGCCTCCCGAGGCCCGCTGGCAATACCTCAGAAACCAGACGCGCCAGCCCAACATCGGCAGGCTGGTCGACGACGCCATGATCGCCATCGAGCGGGACAACCCGGCGCTCAAGGACGTGCTGCCCAAGGACTACGCCCGCGCTGCCCTGGACAAGACTAGTCTGGGACAGGTCGTGGACATGGTCAGCAACATCATGGTCGGCGGAGCCGAGGCCCGCGCCACTGACGTGCTGGGCAACGTCTACGAGTACTTCCTGGAGCAGTTCGCGCTGGCCGAGGGCCGCAAGGGCGGCGAGTTCTACACCCCGCGATCGGTCGTGCGGCTCCTCGTCGAGATGCTGGAGCCGTTCCAAGGCCGGGTCTACGACCCATGCTGCGGCTCCTCCGGCATGTTCGTCCAGTCGGTCGACTTCATCCGTGCCCACGCCAGCGGCAACGGCAACGGTGGCAGGGCCAAAGCGGACATCTCGATTTACGGCCAGGAGTCCAACTACACCACTTGGCGCATGGCCAGGATGAACCTCGCGATCCGGGGCATTGTCGGGCGAATCGAGCACGGCGACAGCTTCCACAACGACCGCCATCCGGACCTGCGGGCCGACTACATCCTCGCCAACCCGCCATTCAACGTCTCCGACTGGGGCGGCGAGCAGCTGCGGAACGACAGGCGATGGGCATACGGCGCACCCCCGGCCGGCAACGCCTACTTCGCCTGGGTGCAGCACTTCCTGTACCACCTTGCGCCGCGAGGCACGGCGGGCTTCGTCTTGGCCAACGGCTCCATGTCGTCGAACCAGTCCGGCGAGGGTGCGATACGCAAGAACATCATCGAGACCGGCCTCGTGGACTGCATCATCGCCCTGCCCGGCCAGCTCTTCCGCTCCACCCAGATACCGGCCTGCCTCTGGTTCCTGTCGAAGGCACGCCTCACCGGCAACCGCAGGGGCGAGACGCTCTTCATCGACGCCCGCAAGCTGGGGCACATGATCGACCGCACGTGTCGCGACCTGTCGCAGGACGACATCGCCCGGATCGCAGTCACCTACCACGCGTGGCGCGGCAGCATCGAGGCCAGCGAGTACGAGGACGTTCCCGGCTTCTGCAGGAGCGCCACGCTGGACGAGATTCGCAAACACGGCCACGTGCGCACCCCCGGCCGCTACGTTGGCGCGCCGCCGCAGGAGGACGACGGCGAGCCCTTCGAGGAGAAGATGGCCCGACTCTCGGCTCAGTGGCGGGAGCAGCAGGCCGAGGCCCGGCGGCTGGACGCAGAGATCGAGGCGAACCTGGCACGGCTGGGGTTTGGGCCAGACACGGAGGACACGCAATGATTCCGGACGTCGCAGATAGGGCCGATGAACTGAAGGACCTGTGCATCCACTACGGCGTGGCCAGGCTTGGCCTGTTTGGCTCGGCTGCAACGGGCCAGTACCGCGGGGAGGAGAGCGACCTGGATTTTGTGGTGGAGTTTCAGTCAGAGGCTGTGGCCCAGGGCTACGCAGACGCCTATTTTGGCCTGCTGGGTGCGCTGGAGAGGGTTTTTGGCAAGCCTGTAGACCTGGTAGTGGGCTCTGCCATCAGGAATCCCTACTTCCTCCAGTCGGTGGAAGAAACAAGGGTGCCAATATATGAGGCTTGAGTCAAAGAAGTACCTATACGACATGCAGCGCGCCGCTGCGTTGCTGGCGCAGTTTACCCGTGGCAAGACCTTTGCCGACTACGAAAGCGACGCCATGCTGCGGTCTGCCGTGGAGCGTCAGTTTGAGATCATTGGAGAGGCGATGACGAACCTTGCCAGGATAGATGAACAGGCTGCAGGCCGTATCGCCCATTACCCACGAGTGATCGCCTTCCGCAATATCCTGATTCACCGATACGCAGACGTGGACGACCGGCTTGTGTGGGACGTGCTTGAGAGCAATCTCCCAACTCTGGCTCGGGAGATTGAGGCGATGTTGGAGGGTGGGGATGACTGACTGCCCGGCTCTCGGCCCAGTGGCGGGAGCAACAGGCGGAGGCCAGGAGGCTGGACGCGGAGAGCCAGGCGAACCTAGCGCGCCCGGGGTTTGGGGCCGGCACGGAGCACAAGGGATGATTGCTGCCGTCCACCGAAGGGACTGCTGGGGTGAGTTTGACGCAAGTATCTGATGAGCTCGGGAGGGAGAAGGCTACGAAACATCAGAGCGCAGCGCGCGATCAGGGCGTTCAATCGTTTGGGATATGAGACTGTGCGGGTTCGCGGAAGTCATCACGTTCTCAAGCACCCGAGCGGAAGCATGATTGTACTGCCGATGCACAGAGGAGCGCTCAAGGTTGGCATCCTGCTGGACGCCATCGAGCGGGCAGGTGTGTCGCCAGAGGAGTTCGAAGAGCTATTGTGAGGTGAAGCTATGGAGTACTCAGTTGTAGTCCATCAAGCCGAAGAAGGTGGATTCTGGGTGGAGGTCCCGGCGCTGCCTGGCTGCTACTCCCAGGGTGAAACTGTTGATGAAGCCTTGAGAAACGTGATGGAGGCAATTGCGCTGTACCTGGACGTACTCAGAGACGAAGGGCGGGACGCGCCCAAGGACGCTGACGTGGTCTATCAGGTGACTGTGGCGCCATAGGCCCGTGACGTTGTGGCTCTTTCGTGGGAGGGTATTGTTGACAACAAATGAAGACGACGCGGCTGTGCAAGTGGAGTTGAGGTAAATGGCCGGGGAATGGCAGGAAGTGGCACTGGGGGATGTCGCCCAAGTCAGATCTGGCTACGCCTTTAGGAGTGCAGATTGGACACCTCAAGGGATTCCCGTAGTGAAAATCGCCACCGTCAAGGCTGGCAATCTGACTATGGAAGGTTGTGCATTCGTTTCACCAACAGTCTCTAGTCAAGCGGGCCGATTTAACCTCCAAGAGGGAGGTGTTCTGATTGCACTGACTGGATATATCGGAGATGTCGCCTTGGTTAGGGAACGAGACTTGCCTGTTGTTCTCAATCAACGTGTTGGTTTGTTCACAGTACTAGATGAATCTCAACTAGACCAACCCTTCCTATTTCAATTGCTTAGAAACCCAGACATGAGGGAGAATATTGAGGGGCTTGGCTACGGTTCTGCACAGCCCAACATAAGTCCAATGACCTTCCCCCCGAAAACAGTATCAGTTAGAAGTAGAGTCCTCCGGTAGAATGGGATTAACAAGGAGGACTGATGACACGGAAGAGGTACACAGAGGAGCAGATCATCGGTGTCCTGAAGGAGTCGGAGGCGGGGGCCAAGACGGGTGAGTTGTGCCGGAAGCACGGCATGAGCGAGGCTTCCTTCTACAAGTGGAAGGCGAAGTACGCTGGCTTGACTGTGAACGAACTGAAGAGGCTGAGGTCGCTTGAGGAAGAGAACCGGCGTCTGAAGCAGATCGTGGCCCAGCAGGCGTTGGATAACTGGGCTCTCAAGGAGTTGCTGTCAAAAAACTTCTGAAGCCCAAGATGAGGAAGGTGGCGGTGGCGTATGCTACGGAGAGTCTTGGGGTGAGCGAGAGGAAGGCCTGCCGGCTGACCGGCACATCACCCTCGGTCTACCGGTACAGGTCGCAGCGGTGTGATGATGGTGACCTGCGCCTGAGGATGCGTGAGCTGGCGGGTGAGCGTAAGCGCTTCGGCAGTCCCAGGTTGCACATCATGCTGAAGAGAGAGGGCCTGGTGGTCAATCACAAGCGCACAGAGCGCATATTCAGTGAACAGGGGCTTGCCCTGAGGAGGAAGAGAAGGCGCTAGGGGCGGCAAGGGCTAGGGAGACCATTCCATCGCCCGTGCGGTCTAACCAGCGGTGGTCCATGGACTTTGTCTCTGACAGTACGGTGACAGGTCGGCGCTTCCGGGCCCTGGCCATAGTGGATGACTACTCACGGGAGTGCCCGGCTATTGAGGTGGACACATCCCTGGGAGGCGCCAGAGTGGTCGGGGTCCTGGAGAGAATGGCGGAGACAAGGAGATTGCCTGAGGTGATCACCGTAGATAACGGTCCGGAGTTCGCGGGCAAGGTCATGGATGAGTGGGCATATCGCATGGGCGTCAAGTTGAACTTCATCCGTCCCGGCAAGCCGGTGGAGAACGCCTTCGCTGAGAGCTTCAACGGCCGGCTACGGGACGAATGCTTGAACACCAACTGGTTCATGAGCGTGAGGCACGCCAGGGAGGTCATAGAGAGCTGGAGGCAGGACTACAACGAGGTCAGGCCTCACAGCTCACTGAAGGGCAGAACATCCAGAGAGTTTGCTGAATCTACGGCCGGACTCTACTAGCCAGTGATACTAACTTTGGGGTAAGGTCACCACTGCCCCCCAAGATAACGGCCAGCGCGTCGCCTCAGCAGCAACAAACGGTTGTTGTCAAACAGTAGGCCATGAGCGACGAACCTTCTTTCTATTGCCAAGATATGTCCTAGTGAATTGATGGAGATGTCCAGTGAGACCCACTGAGTTGCCTTTGGTAGTTGTACCACGATTCAGGAGACTTCGATAGGGATTGATTAGGGTCAGAACAATGTCGGACACCAGCGAGGGATATGAGAGGGAGGTATGCTGGTGCCAGGATGGGTGCATATGGGGCCATACTGCCGGGAGCGGCGAAGTTGGCACGGTTCCCGGCTAGTCGTGAGCGGCACGCTCTCCGTGTCTGTACGTCTTGATCGTCACTGGCAGCCCGGCGGCCACTAGGTAGAATTCGTCGGCCTCTGCGGCGACCAACTGGTTGACGCGACCAAGCTCATCCGCATAGATGCGGCCCAGCTGAGTTGCGGGAACGACACCCAGTCCCGCCTCGTTGCTCACGACAATCCAGGATGCGTCACCGCTTCGTGGCAGCTCCAGAAGTCTCCCGACCTCAGGCAGTATATCGTGGCGGGATGAGTGCGGATCCGGACCGTTGAGCAGGAGGTTGCTGACCCACAGGGTCAGGCAGTCCAGCAGGATCACGCCATAGCCGTTCTGAAGCGGCGTGAGCGCGCCCACCAAATCGATGGGTTCTTCCAGGGTGTCCCAGTGCGCCGGGCGCGCTCCTGATGGGCCTTGATGCGCGCCTCCATCTCCTCGTCTCCGGGTTCAGCTGTGGCAACGAAGAGCACTCGCTCCGCCCCAGCTGCAAGCCACTGAGCGTAGCTGCTCTTACCGGCGCGGACGCCTCCCAGGACCAACGTTAGCTTTCTTGCCACTTCTTCCTTCTCAGCGCGCTGCCACGAGGTGACCCGTGTCGTTCCATAGCTCCAGGACCCGCCCTTTGGGGTGATTGCTGATCACCGACAGGCAGCCGCGGCGTCCATCCGAGCCTTCGGAGTGGACAGGGGTCTCCCCTTCCCCATCGAGGACATTGCCGGCGCGGAGGCCATTCTCCTTGTCGGTAGCAACGCGGCCGAGACCATGCCTCCCATTATGCAGTATTTCGACCAATGCCAGTCATCCGGCGGAACGCTGGTTGTCGCAGACCCGCGAGCGTCCCTTACGGCGCAACGAGCCCACCTCCACCTCCAGCTCACCCCCGGGACCGACGCCGCCCTGGCAAACGGCATCCTCCACGTGCTCATCTAGGAAGGTCTGATCGACGAGAAGTACGTAGCAGAGTCCACCGTCGGCTTCGACCTGGTGAAGGCCAGCGCGGTCTCCTACTGGCCGGGCCGCGCAGAGCGCATCACGGGAGTCCCGGAGCAGAATATAGCGCAGGCGGCCCGAATCCTTGGAAAGGCGCGCACCGCAATGGTCCTGACAGCGAGAGGCGCGGAGCAGCAGGCCCAGGGCGTAAACAACACGCTTCCTACGTCAACTCTCCTCTTCCGCCTGGCTATCGGCGTCATTGGCGGGTCCTTCGTCATCACCCAGTACCACACATTTGTCATGTTCGCGCCCAACGTGGTCGGGACGGCCCACGCAACAACGGCCGGGTGGGGCAACATGGGAGGAAGCGTGACGCAGATGGCGATGCCCCTGGTGCTGGCCGGCGTCCTCATGTTCGGCGTGGGCGAGACCGTTGGATGGCGGGTAGCGATGGTGGTTCCCGGCGTCGCCCTGCTATTGGTCGGCATAGCATACTACTTCTTCACCCAGGACTCCCCGGAGGGCAACTACTCCCAGCTGAGGGCCGAGGGCAGAATGCCTTCCGCCGCGGCCACCAGAGGGACGTTCCTGGAAGCCATCGCTGACTATCGCGTCTGGGCGCTGTTCGTAATCTACGGCGCCTGCTTTGGCGTAGAGCTGACCATCAACAACATCGCGGCTCTCTACTTCCACGACAGATTCGAGCTTAGCGTGGGAACTGCGGGCCTCATCGCGGGTCTCTTTGGCCTGATGAACATCTTCGCCCGCACCATGGGTGGAATGCTGGGAGACAAGGCGGGAATCAGAGCCGGGTTGAAGGGCCGAGTGTTCTTCCTGGGCGTTGTGTTGCTGCTGGAGGGACTTGCGCTGTTGCTCTTCTCACAGATGGCCACACTGCTGCTAGCCGTGGGCGCGATGATAGTGTTCAGCCTGTTCGTGCAGATGTCCGAGGGAGCTACATTTTCGGTGGTGCCATTCATAAACCGAAGGGCACTTGGGTCAGTGGCGGGTGTCGTGGGAGCCGGCGGCAACGCAGGGGCCGTAGCCTTCGGGTTCCTTCAGGATGGAGTCCCTGGACACCCAGGGAGCGCTGGCGCTAGTGGGGCTGTTTGTGCTTGCGGCCTCCGCGCTGGTATTCCTTGTCAGGTTCTCCCCTGCTCGGGAGTCGGAGGAGCGGCAGGCAATACAGACCGCCCTGGCGTCCAGGCGCATGGCGCGCACTACTGCGGAGTGAGAAGTCGAAGTTGCGTTTGTCGCCGGTACACTGAGCATGTCCCGGCTACGGGGCCGCTTGAGGCGCCTCAATCGTATACGATTCCATCCGGAGGTTCCTTCGAGTCTTGGATTGCGATGGGCACACCCTGGGAATGCCGGGACCATGTTTCCCAACGCAAGCCGGCTAGTCACGCCCTACGAGATTCTCCTAGGCTGTAGCCACATCCAACCCATTCTAGCACGCCGGCTGCGCAGGAGTGGTGGGTTGCAGTGACATCACGTAGCTAGGTGGAAGACCGTACTCACTGGTCTTGCCGCCCGCAGGAAGCCGGCCAAGGTCGGTTGAGACCAAAGGAATCGTTCAGGCCATTCGTCCCCAAAGCTCGAGACTGCCAGCATCACTCTGGGTCACAGTCGTGCTGGAGAGGGAAGTCTGCTATGAACCCCTTGCCCGTGCGTGATTTGCTTGACGCATGGTGTTCCAGGGCTTTCGCGTGAAGTTGAGTCCCAGGGCTCTCTCAATCTCACGCCACTTGCGCTCCTCCTCCCACGTCACGAACGTAACCGCCTCGCCGGAGCAGCCCGCGCGACCGGTCCGTCCGACCCGGTGAGTGAACAGCAGACCGGAGTCAGGCAGATCATAGTTGATGACCTGGCCAATACCCTCAACGTCCAGACCTCTGGCGGCCACGTTTGTTGCCACCAGGATGGCCACCTCGCCTGACCGGAAGTCATCCATGACCCGTTCCCGTGCGCCCTGGCTCAGATTTCCCTGGAGCGCGCCAACCGGGTATCCCATCGAATCCAACTGGCTCGCGAGTTTCTTGACACTGTGCTTGGTCTTTCGAAACACGAGAACCGAAGCGCCATCACGCTGATTCAGCAGCGTTTTGAGAGCCTCGATCTTGTCGCCCTGTTCGATGCCGTAGACCAGGTGATCAACGCTGGGGGGAGCCTGCATTCCTGCGTCTACCTCCACTCTCACGGGCTGGCGCATGTGCTTCCCCGAGGTCCGGGTCACCCACTCCGGCATGGTCGCGGAGAAGAGCGCCGTCTGTCGCTTCCGGGGTGTCCTGTCGATGATGGCTTCGACATCCCTGGCGAAGCCCTGATCCAGCATTTCGTCAGCCTCATCCAGAACGAGGAATCCCACTGATTCCAGCTGGAGGGTGCCCTGGCGCAGATGGTCAAGGGTACGGCCCGGCGTCCCAACGATAATATGGGGTCGGTTCTTCAACGCCGTGTACTCCGGCCTGAGGGACCGGCCTCCATAGAGCAGCGTCACTCGGAGCTGCTGTCGAGAAGCCAGGGCATTGATGACTTCTGCAACCTGGATGGCAAGCTCGCGGGTGGGCACCACTACGAGGGCCTGGACTTCCCTCAGCGATGGGTCGCAACGTTCCACCAATGGCACTGCGAACGCCAGCGTTTTGCCGGACCCGGTACGCGCCTGGCCTATCAGGTCCCGCCCCTCGAGGAGCGCAGGGATAGCTTCTTCCTGAATTGGCGTGGGGTCGGTAATGTTCATCCGGAGAATTGCCGCCCTGGTTGCAGCCTTGATGGGCATTCCTGAGAACACCGCCTCAATGCCGGGAGCATCCACAGCAGGTGAGTCATCTACGGTTGGGAGTTGCTCCCTCACAGGAGGTCTGACGCCGGAGGAGGGGCTTGTCCGGCGGGCGCTGTAGCACTGTCGACAGTACACCGGCCGGTCCTGGGCCGGGCGAAAGGGGACAGTCGTTGGCATGCCGCAGTCAGTGCAATCTGCAGGGTAGCTTTGGACACGGGTGGAAGGTAGGGGGCGAACGGTTGGGGAACTAACAGACATGTCGAAGAGACTCCTTGGTGACATAGGCAACACCTGTGATTCAGCGCGGGGCGAAGAGACGCGATCGAGGAGTCTGATGGACCGTTGCTGTGTGAAACCTTGGCGGGGCTACTTGCCGCAATCCGTAGTATAGCAGACCTTTGTCGAGGATGTATACAGGTTTGGATGGCGGTTTTCCACCATCCCAAGCCCCTGCTACCCCGATGGCACTCTGGTCGATTTCTTCCTCATGGGCAGGGACGATTGGGCCGTCGTCGTCACCGACCACGGCGACACGATTGGTTGGCTCAGAATGCAGTCCGCTAGGGGCCAGAACAGGAAGATAGCCCGGGTGTGCCGGAGCCTGAACGTGGCGAGGGCGCAGAATCGGGTCACGGTGATCGCTCAGAACTGCCGAACGCTCGGCGAACCGGTTGCAAGGGTTGCGCAGGCTGCGGTCCTGATTTCGCACATCGGGTTCAGCTAGACGCTCCCCACCGGGAGCGCAGGACGGGGCTGTCTTCCCCTTCTACAGGGGGCGGCCCCGCTCTCATTCAACCGGGCGCGGCAAGGCCGCGCTACTTCACACACCATCAACAAAGTCGAGCTTCTGGGCAGGGTTGGGACCGACCCTGAGATGCAGTATACGCCGGGCGGCACCGCCGTCACCAAGCTGAGGCTGGCAACGGACAGGCGACGCCAGAACGGGGAGACCGAGGCCGACTGGCGCAACATCGTCGTCTGGGGCAAGACCGCAGAGGCCGTGAACCAGTACGTCGGCAAAGGCCAGCGGGTCTACGTTGCGGGACGCCTCGTCCAGAATTCGTGGGAAACCGAGGACGGTCAGCACCGCCACCGCATCGAGGTCGTGTTCCTCGACAACCGAACACCGACGCCCGCATCAGCCGAGCGCAAGAACCACGGGGCCGCTTCCCACTACAGGGGCGGACCCGCTACTTGTTCTAACCGATAGATGAAGGAGGCCGACATGACCAGGAAGAAGACCCACACCAAGGACACCGCGCTGCTGGACGCCCTGCGGAGCAACCTGATCCTGCTGGGAGAGCTGGCGGTGCGCTACGCCGTCGAGTTCCACCCGGAGCCCCCCACGGAGGGACCTACCCATTATCTCCTGCCCCGAAGACGTGCGCAGGCTGCTGGGGCCGAATATGGCCTCGCTCGCCCAGGAGCAACTCAGAGTGCTGCTCCTGAACACCAGCAACCAGGTCATGGGCCAGAGGGTCATCTACCAGGGCAACGTCTCCTCGGCCATCGTCCGGAACGCCGAGGTCTTCCGCCCGGCGGTCATCGAGGCCGTCCCCGCCGTCATCGTCAGCCACAACCACCCGTCCGGCGACCCGGCCCCAGCAATCTCATACGACCCTATGAAGATGTGGGAGTACTGCCCATCATGAACTTCCTGTCCCAAGACATCGCCACCACAGCCCAGTCCGCCCCAGGTTGTGCGGAGCGCAATCGTCAACGGGACGGCGTGCAGGTTGGCAGCGGGACGATGGTAGGAACCGGCAAGAACGTCTCGGCGGTATTGTTGGACTCGTCGCTCTCGTCGATAGAGGAACCAGCATCTACGACGGCTACGTTCTCACTGCGAAGACTCGTGGAAACAACCAATGTTGCAGATGCTCCCGCTCTCAGGCCGTCCACCGTTTCTGTGACAGCCTCGTTCAGTTGAACCGTGAAACTTCCCGCATCCCGGCCGCCTACGTTGCTGACGCGGGCGGTTATTTCACCGATGTGGAACGGCAAGTTTGCGCTGCTGGAAACTATGCACTCGTCCCCCCACATGATACTGGGGTTCGATTTCAACCGAACCGCGATCTCTACGACCAAATCGGGCAACGGCGCAGGCGTCGGAATGGCGTCCGAGGTTGGAGTTTGCGTGGCAGCCATGGTCGCCGTCGGACTGGGCAATGGCTTAGGCGCCGGAGTGGCGTCCGAGGTTGGAGTTTGCGTGGCAGCCATGGTCGCCGTCGGACTGGGCAATGGCTTAGGCGCCGGAGTGCTGGCCAAGATTGGATTCTGTGTAGCGGCCGCGGTCTCGGTCTGATCCGGCACAGATGCGGCCTGGGGCGCGGGATCACATGCTGAGAGCGAAACTACGGCCAACACGCCAAGAAGGAAGAGCCCCGCGCATCGGTGACCGGCCCCCCGCCAGCTGAGCATCAGATTCACCTCTCTTTAGTGTCAGTGTCAATTATCTCACGGATAGCAGGGTCTGCGTGTCTCGTCCGGGTGATCGCCAAGCACGGTCACGTGCTGACGTGTCACCCCGCTCCAGAGGGCCGTGGATGCCCCCGACAGCCCCGCCACCACCACGTGCTGCACCCCACATCCATCGCCCCTTGCACCGTGTTTTGCATCACAGACCCCGTTTTCCCGCCATGTCGTGACCCCTACCCGAGTTTTGGCCCTTCAGACCGAACTGGGGCCTTTCAAGAAAGTGTTCACTGTTCACGTCCTGTAGAGGGGCCTTCCCTTTGTTTCAGCTACGAAATCACGACTCCCGTCACTCTGTTGCCAAACTCGATCTCCTGTACACCCCCTTCACATGGTCCACACCCCTCCAAGTCGGCAGAGCCTGGAAGGTGCATCACATGATACGCCTCACGGGGGATATCCCCCACGTCACATCAGACCGCGCCAGGAAAGGCGGCCGTCAGCTCCGCCGGCCCATTCTCCCTGCTCCGCCTCCCCGATTTCGGCCCTTCAAGCCTCTGGTACAAAACGACCCACCAGAGTAGACTCGAACCGATGGATTCAGCCCTTGCGAGGCTATTGGGACTTCGCTCCCGTCCAGCCTATGCCTGCGACTCTGAGTCTACAGCTTAGCAGCATGTCACATCTTCGATGACATTGCTTTCAATCAATGCGCAGATTCCCCAGGTCCAGTTTCCAGCGAGTGCTGCCTCCTCTTCCATGACCTATAGCGACAACCGGTCAACCAGCTCGACTCCTTCAACCCGCGTTGTGCCCTACCCGCTTGTCAGTTACAATACCGCAGGAGCCGATTCGGTCATGCCTCCCTACGCACTGGGAGTAGCGTGGGCGCATCGCTGGTGCGGGATAGGCTGTGTGACTCGAGTCCCGGTTACTCTCGATACGCAGCCGAACCCAGGCTGGTACGGAAGTCAACCGCTCCGCCGTCCCTGTATCTCTTCCGCCGGCTCGAACCAACAGGAGACCCTTGGACACCGCTGACGCACCATTGAGCGCCCATCACACGCCCTCCGGCCATCGCCGCGACCGCGGAGGCATGCGACTCGCGCCGGCGTGGGTCGCCGCGCTTCTGGCTGTGGCAATCGCGACACTTGCAGCCTGCTCGCCCGCGGGACTGGCGCCCGGCGCCGTCGATGTCGACCGGCTCAGGCTCGCAACCACGACGAGCATGTACCACATCGGCCTGTGGGACGTGCTTGAACCCATCTTCGAGAAGGAGCACGGCGTAGACCTGCTCGTGCTTACGGGCGGCACCGGCCAGGCCATCGAGGCGGGCCGGCGGGGCGACGTGGACGTGCTCACTCTGCACGACGAGGCCCGCGAGGTGGCATTCGTGAAGGATGGCTTCGGCGTAGCACGCCACCCGATCGCCTACAACAGCTTCATCATCGTGGGCCCGGAGAGCGACCCCGCGGGCATACGAGGCATGCAGCCTGAGGATGCCCTGCTACGCATCATGGAGCGCGGCCGGGCAGATCCCGAGGGCGTGAAGTTTGTGTCCAGGGGAGACGGGTCCGGAACCCACTCTCGGGAGATGCTGCTGTGGAGCCAGGCCGGGCAGGACTACGAGGCGGTCAGAACGTCCGGCCCGTGGTACCTTGAGGCAGGCGCCGGCATGGGAGCGGTGTTGATGATGGCCTACGAGAAGTCCGCTTATACGCTGGCCGTCAGCAGCACCTACGAGGCATCTCGGCAGAAACCGGCGCTCGTGCCCCTCGTCGACCGGGGAGACGCCCTGCTGAACCTCTACTCGGCGATCGCGGTCAGCCCTGGCCGGCATCCGGCCGTCAACTACGCCATGGCAGCCAAGCTCGTCGACTTTCTGAGCTCCGATAACGTCCAGGACATCATCGGGGAACACGGCGTGTGCGACTACGGCGCGCCACTCCTGGTCCCTGCCCGTGACTGGGAACCAACAGGCGGCGCGCGTCAGGACTCAGGCACCGGCAGGCCAGACCTCGAATGCCCACAGGAGTGAACCGTCCTTGGAATTGATCGTCGACAGCCTGCTGTCCGCTCTGGCCCTCATTGTGTCCCTGGATCGGGACGTGCTCAGCATCACCGGCAGGACGCTGGCCATTGCCGCCACTTCCACCGTCATTGCCGCCCTGATATTTGTACCCGCGGGAAGCCTAATCCATTTTCACAGCTTCCGCGGCAAGTCGATGCTGGTGAACGTCATACAGACGCTGTTCAGCATGCCGACCGTGTTCGTAGGGCTGCTGGTGTTCATCACGCTCTCGCGTGACGGGCCGCTCGGTGGACTGGGCCTGCTCTTCTCGCCGGCGGCCATCGTGGTGGGCCACGTGTTGCTCATATCGCCCATAATGGCCGGCCTGACCATCTCCGCCCTTCGCGGCGTGGCCCCGGAGATACGCGATACCGCCGTTTCGCTGGGGGCCGGCCGGACGCAGGCGATCGTCACCATAGTCAGGGAGGCCAGGTACGGCGTATCGACCGCGATACTGATGGGGTTCGGGCGCGCGCTCTCCGAGATCGGACTGGCCATCATGGTGGGCGGGAACATCCGCGGCTACACCCGCACTCTCACAGCCGCGATGTCACTGGAGACGTCCATCGGCAACTTCGAGCTGGCGATGGCGCTGGGCATCATCCTGGTGTCGCTGGCGCTCACCGTCAACATCCTGGTGGGCCGATTCCAACACAGGCAGCAGCGATGATCACGATACAGGGCCTCACCAAGCAGTACGACGGCCACGCCGCCCTCCGCGACGTTAACCTGGACGTGCCAGAAGGCAGCGTCACGGCCATCATCGGTCCGAGTGGGTCGGGCAAGACCACGCTGCTGCGCCTGCTGGACCTTCTGGAGGAGCCGGACGCGGGGTCGATTGTATTCGATGGCGCCGACGCGCAGGCGTCGGAGGATGCGCGACTGACGATGCGCCGGCAGATAGGCATCGTGTTCCAGAAGCCCATAGCATTCAGCGGCAGCGTGTTCGACAACGTGTCCTATGGCCTGCGGGTGCGAGGCCACGAGCGGGGCGCGATTCGCGAGCGCGTGGGCCGCGCCCTGGAGACCGTGGACCTGGCCGGATTCGAGAGCCGCAACGCGCGCACCCTCTCCGGCGGCGAGATTCAACGTGTGGCGCTTGCGCGCACTATGGTCACCGAGCCTCGACTGCTCCTGCTTGACGAGCCGACGGCCAACCTGGACCCGGTCTCCACGGCAATGGTCGAAGAGCTGATCGGTCGCGTCATCGACGAGCTGCAGACCACCGTCGTCATGGCCACTCACGACATGGCGCAGGGCCAGCGCCTGGCCGACCGTATAGGCGTGCTGATTGGCGGCTCGATGCTGCAGGTGGGCAACCCCAGCGAGGTGTTCAACCTGCCGAGCAGCGTCCACGTCGCCCGGTTCGTCGGCGTGGAGAACCTGCTGGAGGGCACGGTCGAGTCCGGCGAGGCTGGCATGGTGAACGTCCGCGTCGGAGGCCACCTCGTGGAGGGCGTGTCAGAGTTGGCGCCGGGCGTGCCGGTGATCGCCTGCGTTAGGCCGGAGGAGGTGGTGCTGGCGCTCACGCAGGCCCCGACGAGCGCACGAAACGCCTTCCGGGGCGTCATCTCCGCCACGGCATCGATGGGACCGCTGGTGCGCGTGGTGGTCGACTGCGGCTTCCCGCTGGTGGCGCTGGTCACGGCGAGGTCGGCGCTGGAAATGGGGTTGTCGGCCGGCGCGCAGGTGAGCGCGTCGTTCAAGGCCACGGGCGTGCACATAGTGACGCGGTGAGGTGGGGGCGAACGTCGCGGTTGGTGGGATAAGCCCCGCTTCTCTGTCATTCTGAGCGCAGCGAAGAATCCAAAGCCTCTGTCCACTCAGCACTCAGGTCTTCACAGTCAAGCATCGTTTGCCAGGATGTTCACGTTGCATTCTCGCAATGGCTTGGGATTCCTGGTCGCTATGCTCCTCAGAGTGACAGAAGAGCCTTCGTTGGCGCAAGTGGACTTGACGTCTCAACGTCACTCACCATCAACCTGGTCGCACACGACGCTGGCAGCGAGGCCAACAGCGAGAGCTGCGACTACATCCCAGGCCCGCCCTACGGCAACCACGCCGAAGACGACGCTGAGTCCGAGGGCTTCATTTTCGTCCACGCGGGCATCCAAGGCGGAGAGGGTTCAGATATGATCCCATACAGCTGGCTGGCAATTCTAGGAATCTCTGTTATCATGATATAGTTCATTTGTAGCTCAGGACCGCCGGGAAGCTTACTAAGATACTGGACCGAGAGGAGGTCCCCATGCCAAGGCCCGTACCGATTCCTGATGAGGTAAGTAAACCCTTCTGGGAGGCGGCGAACGAACGGCGACTAACAGTCCAGAGATGCTCCACTTGCAGCCGATTGCAATACCCACCGGAATCAAGTTGCTCCGAATGTAACTCTGCCGAGAATCTGGAGTGGAGTGAGGTTAGCGGGAGGGGCACCATAGATGACTATGTAGTGATACATGACTCACGTCTCAGATTGTATGTGGAAGAACAGCCCTACAACGTCGCCATCATACAGATCGAAGAAGACCCCGGTATCCAGTTCTTTTCCAACCTTCCTGGGACGCCGGTAGGTGAGGTTCCGGTGGGAGCCTCTGTGGAGGTCATATTTGTGGAGGGGGCCGCGCCCGGTCAATTGATTCCTGAATGGCGAGTTGCGCACTAGGCACACTAGCCATCATTGCGACATGCCTACGAATAGAGAGGAGTAAGCAAATGGCACCAACTCCGTTGGCTCCGCTTTCGCTTTACAGAGAGAATGAGGACCTGGGAATTTGGGAGCACAGGGGGAAGGTGGCGGTGGCGGGATTGGGGTGCTCTCCGACAGCCCGGCGCTGGGACGAAAGGCCCGAAACTAGCGTGGGCGCGAACACCATAATTGCGGTCAACAAAGCCCTGGAGGATGCTGGGATTTCCCCGGAGGCAATCGACGGCCTTGTTGTCGTCCCGAATTGCACAGGGGAGCCATGGGCGCCGAGACCCGTTCCGGAAGATTTCGCCAGAACGTACGAACCCACTGATAATCCCAACGACGGAATCAGCTCAATGAGCGCCGACTGGCTCGTCAAGAACATGCCCGAGTTGAACAACGTCTCATTTGCCATGCACGCTCCGACATGCATGTCGAAGGCTATTGTCGTTGCCGCCCAAATAGTGGGTGACGGAGAAGCCAATACCGTCCTGGTTGTTCGGGCACTCAATAACCTCTCAGGTCGATACTCCCAGTGGGGAGCTAACGCGTTGGATACCGCACCCGGCAGCGCCCAGTGGACAAGTCCCTGGGGCTGGAGCGCCGCCGGCGCCACTTACGGATACCTGCTCAACAAGTACTGCCGAAAGTACGGCTCCAGCCACGACAGGATGGCCCCTTTCATCGTGAATCAGCGAAGGAACGGCCTCATGAATCCGGATGGGTTCTTCTACCAGCATCGGCCCGAGGCGATCACTGTTGAGGACTATCTAGCTGCGAGATGGTTGGCCAAACCCATGAACCTCTACGATGCCGACATGCCCATCCAGGTGTCGTTCGCTTATGTCTTCACCACTGCAGATCGAGCGAAGGACATGAAGCAGCCTCCGGTCTATATTCTCAACCACGCTTCGAATGTCCCCAAGGTGCGAAGCAATATCCAAACACTGGACGAGGTAGAGGCTTCTACAGATGCCATAGCGCGCAAAGTATTCGACGGATCCGGCATCACCGCCAGCGACATAGACGTGTTCAATCCGTACGACGGGTTCACGCTCTTTACACAGTATTACCTGGAGGGCTTCCAGTGGCACGGTGTAAAACGTGGCGAGGCGCACGACTTTTGGGCTGGGGATATTACCGTTGAGGGTCCCCATCCCTTCTCATCCAGCGGTGGCAACACCGGGAGCGGACGCACGCGTGTTTGGTTGCATAACGATTGCATCCAGCAGATAAGGGGGCAGGCAGGCGATCGCCAAGTAAACAACAAAGCCGAGCTCGCCGTATCGGGTGCCTACACTCCAACAGATTCGTGCTGGACGACTTGGAGCAAGTACCCCGATTAGCCGACTTACCCAGACTAGAATCAGTCAATCAGGTTGTCCAGGGCTAGCCGACTGGACTGGAACGGTGATACCACTAAGAGATTCAACCGTCTCCGCTAGCCGCTTCGAAATCGACGGCCCACGAGTACCGGGTCTCTTGGTGTCTATTCAATATATGAGATGGACAGCCTCAGTATAAGTGGTATCCTAGGCCATTTCTAGCACCCGTGGAGAGTGTCCCGCCACCGCCCCCTACCCCTCTTCCAGGTACTCGTCGCGGCGGCGGATGCTGTAGCCCGCCGGGCCGTGAAGCAGGCTCTCGACCGCCGCACGCGCCGTGTCCAGCGACGTGAAGCACGGGATCCGGCGCTCCACCGCAGCCCTGCGTATCTCGAAGCCGTCCTGCAGGTTCGCTCGCTCACCCGTCACGGTGTTCACCACCGCGTCCACGGTCCCGTCCGCGATGATGTCCATCACGTTGGGGTGCCCCTCGCTCAGCTTCTTCGTTATCATCGTCACGGGGATGCCCAGGCCTTCCACCAGGCCCGCCGTACCCTCCGTGGCGTACAGCTTGCATCCTGCCTCCCCGAGCGCGCGCACCAGGGGCAGCGACTCCACCTTGTCCCTATCGGCAATGCTCAGCAGCACCGATGCGCCGGAGCGGAACGATAGCCCTCCCGCCAGCAGCGCCTTCGCCAGCGCGCCCTGAAAGTCCACGTCGATGCCCATCACCTCGCCCGTCGATTTCATCTCCGGGCCCAGGTAGGTGTCCACCCCCGCCAGCTTCGACATCGAGAACACGGGCGCCTTCACGCCAACCAGCTTGCGCCGCTTCCAAAGGCCGCCTTCGTATCCCAGTTCTTCAAGCGTCCTGCCCAGCATGACCTTGGTGGCAAGCTGCACCATGGGCACGCCCGTCACCTTGGAGAGGAACGGCACCGTGCGGCTGGCCCTCGGGTTCACCTCCAGCACGTACGCCGTCGACTCCACGCTGTCGTCGCGCAGGACGCTGGGGCTGCGATAGGGGCTGCCGCCCACCAGCACGTACTGGATGTTCATCAGGCCCTTGACCTGCAGGGCCAGCGCTATCTGCGTGGTGTACCCCACGAGCACGTCCACCTCGTCGTCGGTGAGCGTGACGCCGGGGTAGATGGCCATGGAGTCGCCGCTGTGTACGCCTGCGCGCTCCACGTGCTCCATGATGCCGGGGATGAGCACGCGCTCACCGTCGCAGATCGCGTCGACCTCGACCTCGCGGCCGCCCAGGTACTTGTCGATGAGGACCGGGTGCTGCGTGCCCATGTCCACGGCTGCGGTCACGTATCGAATGAGCTCCGTGGTGTTCTGCACGATCTCCATCGCCCGGCCACCCAACACGTAGCTGGGTCGAACCAGCACGGGGTAGCCCGTGCCCTCGGCCACCTTCATGGCCTCCTCCAGAGACGTCACCGCTGCGCCGGGCGGCAAAGGTATACCCAGCCGCGACAGGAAGTCCCCGAAGCGCCCCCTGTCCGACGCTATGTCTATGGAGTCAGCCGTGGAGCCGAGAATGGGCATCCCCTCCCGGTCCAGCGCCTGCGACAGGTTGATGGCGGTCTGGCCGCCGAATTGCACCATGCTGGCCGGGTACTCCGGCGAGTCCGACTGCTCGTCGAACTCGTTCTCCAGGATGTCCAGCATGCTCTCCTCGTCCAGGGGCTCGAAGTAGAGCCGGTCGCTCGTATCGAAGTCGGTGGATACGGTCTCGGGGTTGGAGTTCGCCATGATGCTCCGGACGCCCTCCTCCTGTAGAGCCCACGCAGCGTGTACAGAGCAGTAGTCGAACTCGATGCCCTGGCCAATGCGAATGGGGCCGCTGCCCACAACCACGGCCTTGGGCCCGGGCAGCGGCAGCGCCTCGTTCTCCTGCTCGTAAGTGCTGTAGAAGTACGGCGTAGCCGCCTCGAACTCGGCGGCGCAGGTGTCGACCATCTTGTAGACCGGCCTGACGTCCCATTCCCTGCGCAGGCTTCTCACCTGCTGTGGCAGCCTGTCGGCCAGCGTACCCACCTGCGCGTCCGAGAAGCCCAGGCGCTTGGCCTCCCACAGCAGTCGCGGCGTAAGATCCTCTTCGAGCAGGCGTCGCTCCATGTGCACGATCCTGCGGAAGCGGTACAGGAACCAGGGATCGATTCCGGTGCTGCGGGCAATGTCCTCCGGCGAAATCCCGCGGCGGAGCGCCGCCATAAGCGCCCAGAGCCTCAGGTCCGTCGGCAGCATGGGGAGTGCGCCCAGGCCCGCGCCATCGTCGTCGCGCCACTCGCTGTCCTCCCACATGATCGTGAAGTTGCCGATCTCCAGCGAGCGCACCGCCTTCTGGAACGCAGCCTCGAATGAGCGGTCGATGGCCATGACCTCGCCCGTGGCCTTCATCTGTGTGCCGATCACGCGGTTGCCGGCCGCGAACTTGTCGAACGGCCACCGCGGGATCTTCACCACACAGTAGTCGAGCGCCGGCTCGAACGCGGCGAGCGTGCGGCGGGTGACTGCATTCGGAATCTCGTCCAGACGCTTGCCCACGGCAATCTTGGCGGCCACACGTGCGATCGGATAGCCGGTGGCCTTGCTCGCAAGCGCGGAGCTGCGGCTCACTCTCGGGTTAACCTCTATTACGTAGTACGGGCTGTCCGCGCTCCAGTCGCCCGGCATTGCTTCCGCAACAAGGTCGCTTGGACGCAGAGCGTACTGCACGTTGCATCCGCCCTCTATGCCCAGAGCGCGGATGATGCGCAGGCTGGCAGAGCGGAGCATTTGGTACTCCCGGTCGGTCAGCGTCTGGCTTGGCGCCACCACGATGCTGTCGCCGGTGTGGACGCCCATGGGATCCATGTTCTCCATGTTGCAAATGGTGATGCAGTTGTCGGCGCCATCCCGCATCACTTCATACTCCAGCTCCTTCCAGCCGGCTAGTGATTGTTCCAGCAGAATCTGGTGAATGGGGCTGGCGTTCAGTCCGCCCTGCGCCACCTCTTCCAGCTCCTCCCACGTGCTGGCGATTCCCCCGCCCGTGCCGCCGAGCGTGTACGCCGGCCGGATCACAAGGGGCAGTCCCATCTCGCCGGCGATACAGGCCACCTCTTCCATCGACTCCGCTGTGGCACTCGGCGGGATGGGCTCGCCCATCTCCACCAGCAGCTTGCGGAACAGCTCACGATCCTCCGCCTTGCGAATGGTGTCCAGGGGCGTGCCGAGGAGACGCACACCGTACCGGTCCAGCACACCGGCGTCAGCCAGCTCAACGGCTAGATTGAGGCCCGTCTGCCCGCCCAGCGTCGGCAGGATGCCCTGCGGCCGCTCGCGATCGATGATGCGGGACAGCACCTCCACGGTGAGCGGCTCGATGTAGACGATATCGGCGATGCCCTCGTCGGTCATGATGGTGGCAGGATTGGAGTTGACGAGGACCGTGGTGACGCCCTCCTCACGGAGGGCCTTGCACGCTTGCGTGCCCGCGTAGTCGAACTCCGCTGCCTGCCCTATTACTATGGGGCCGGAGCCTATAACCAGGACCTTGGAGAGTTCAGCGTTTGTCGTCATAAGCATCCTTGGATTTCATAGCTTTGCCGTCATTACCAGCTGTTTCTCATCACCATCTCCAGGAATCGGTCGAAGAGGTACACATTGTCCAGCGGGCCGGGCGACGCTTCCGAGTGGTACTGGATGCTCATCACCGGCAGCTCCCTGTGGCGCATGCCCTCAACCGTATTGTCGTTGAGGTTGATGTGGCTGACCTCCAGCTCCGGTGGCAGGGTGTCGCCGTCCACGGCGTAGCCGTGGTTCTGGGCCGTGATGTGGACTCGCCCGGTCCCAAGGTCGCGGACGGGGTGATTCCCGCCCCTGTGGCCGAACTTCAGCTTGAACGTGCTCCCTCCCATGGCCCGTGCGATGACCTGATGACCCAGGCAAATGCCCAGGATGGGCGCGCGTCCTATGAGATCCTTGGTCGTCTCCACCACGTAGTCCAGCAGGGCCGGGTCGCCCGGGCCGGGCGACAGAACGATGCCGTCGGGCTTCAGCGCCAGGATGTCCGACGCCTTCGATTCCACCGGCATGGCTATCACCCTGCAGCCACGAGAGCGCAGGAGACGCAGAATGTTGTACTTTAGGCCGTAATCGTTGACCAGCACGAGCGGCCCGTCTTTCTCGCCGGACTCGTCATCCCAGCCATACGGCTTGTCCGCGCTCACGCCCGCGACGAAGTCCACTTCGTCGTAGCGGGGCGCACTGCGCAGCCGCTCCAGCGCCTCCTCCGGCGAGGCTTCCACCGCGATCATTCCCATCATCACGCCGGCAAAGCGGATCTTGCGGGTGACGGCCCGCGTGTCTATGCCCGCAATGCCTGCAATGCCCTGCGACGCCAGGTATTCGTGCACCGTCATGGTCGACAGGTTGTGGCTGGGGTCCAGGCAGTGCTCTCGCACCGCAAATCCGGCCACGCGGATGGACCGAGACTCCATGTGCTCGCCGTTCACGCCGTAGTTGCCGATGATGGGATAGGTGGGAATGACAATCTGGCCTGCGTAGGAAGGATCGGTCAGAATCTCCTGGTAGCCCGTCATGCTGGTGTTGAAAACCACCTCGCCGAACGAGTCCACCTCAGCGCCGAAGGATTCCCCCTCGTACCAGGAGCCGTCCTGCAGCGCCAGGATCGCACGCCTAGCCAAGCGTCACCTCCTCGCATCGATACACCACGCGCCCGGCCACAAGCGTCGCAGCAACGCGTCCCTTGAGTGTGGCACCGTCCAGCGGCGTGTTCCTGCCGTTCGACACCATGCGGTCGGCGCGCACCAACCACTCAGCGTCCGGATCGAATATCGCGACGTCCGCGGGGCTGCCCGGCTTTAGCGTTCCCCGGCATAGGTCTGGACGGCCCAGGGCTCGAGCAGGCCCGGCGGTCATTCGTTCAACCATGGTGGGCAGGTCCAGGCGTCCCTCGTGGACGAGACCCATGAGCGAGCCAAGCGCAAACTCCAGGCCGCTGATGCCGAACGCCGCCTCATCGAACGTGCAATCCTTGTCCGCGGCGCTGTGGGGAGCGTGGTCAGTCGCCACGCAGTCGATGATGCCCTCAGCAAGGGCGGCCACGAGCGCGTCCGCGTCCCGACGGGTTCGAAGCGGTGGATTGACCTTCGCATTGGTGTCGTAGGGGCCGTGGCGGCCCGTCTTCGATGTCACCCACTCCTCCGTAATGGTCAGGTGGTGAGGAGTGACCTCTGCCGTCACCGGCGTACCCCGTTCCCTGGCCCTGCGCAGCAACTCCACGCCACCGGCAGTGGTGACGTGCGCCATGTGTACCCGAGCGCCGGTGGCCTCGGCAAGCGCGACATTGCGGGCCACCATCGCCTCTTCCGCGCAGGCCGGCCAGCCTCGCAGTCCCAGGCTATCGGCCAGAGGGCCGTGGTTCATGACGCCGCCAGCTGACATCGACGTATCCTCGCAGTGGTCGATGACGAGCAGGCCGAAAGCCCCGGCCCTTTCGAGCGCCATCCGCATCAGCTGCTCATCGCCCACAGGGCTGCCGTCGTCGCTGAGCGCGACCGCGCCGGCGCGTGCAACCTCCTGGACGTCCACCAGCTCGGTGCCCGTACGGCCTCTGGTCACGCATGCGATCGGCAGCACCCGGACCGCTGCCTCGGCCCGCGCCCGCTCCAGGACCAGCTCAACCGCCTCCGCGCAGTCGACTGGCGGTCGTGTGTTGGGCATGGCGCATACCGTGGTGAAGCCTCCCGCGGCCGCGGCGGCCGTGCCGGAGGCCATTGTCTCCTTGTGCTCCTCACCTGGCACGCGTAGATGGCAATGAACATCGACGAAGCCGGGGCACACGATCAACCCGGCGGCGTCCAGCAGCTCCGCTCCAGGCGGAGTCTCGACGCACTCCCCCACCGATGCAACGACTCCATCCACAATCAGGATGTCGCCTATCAGATCCACTCCCGCGGCGGGGTCTATGACGCGGCCTCCCCTGATGACGAGGCTCACCGGCCACACTCCACGGCTATGTCCAGCCATCGTCGCGCCGCATCGCCGGTTCTCGCCGGCAGGCTGTCCCATCTGCTTGACGCACGCTTGAATCCCGCGGCCTCCGCCGACCCAACGGTTCTGTGAAAGCGAACGTGCTCCGGTCGGACGGGCGGCCTGAACCGGTCCAGCAGCTCCGACGGGTAGTAGAAGCGGGACTCCGTGTTGCCCACGTAGGCGCAGCGAGTCTCCTGGTCGCAGTAGAGGCACCGCAGCATGTACTCCTCGTCGCGGATCACCTCGAACTGGGGCGTGGCAAATCGGGCTTCTCGGTTCGAGATGCACGTAGCGTTGGAGCAGTCGAAACCGGCGTACGAGTAACGCAGGCCTTTGACCTCCTGCTCGTAGGGCTGCTTTCGAACGGCGCCCGAATGCTCCCCAAGGCCCAGCGTATGCCACAATAACGCCATCCTGATGGGTATCCCTATGGCGGCCTGCCGGAAGTACAGGCTCCGCGGGTCCTGGTCGACCTCCGGGCTGAGCTCGTCTACGCGGGGAAGCGGGTGCAGGATAGATATATTCTCGAAGTGGCTTCCCTTCAGCGTGTCAAGTGTGACTGCCGGGTATCTCCCCTCTTCGGCCCCGCCACTGCCCCGCTCCGTCTGGCGGCGCGTCACGTACAGCGACAGCGACTCGCCGCTGCCCACGCGGTACTCCAGCGTTGTGCCCTCTACGGAGGACATGGCCAGCTGGTGCGGCTCGCTGGGCGTAATGTATATGGCGTTCACGGTGGCCGGCCCGTTGTCCATCTGAGGCCTGTCAAAAAGCGCGCTGAGAATGCCAAGACGCTCTCGTTGAATGTGCGCGTGGTAGTCCCGCTCCAGGCGGCGGAGCACGTAGTCGGGCACCTCGTTTCCGGACCCGGGCACAAACACGATGTTCGCCTCCATGCGGGCAAGCGCGAATGCCAGGGAGTGGACTGTGCGCCCGTGCTGCAGGTCGCCGCAGAGAGCCACGTTGAGGCCCTTGATGGAGCCGTGACGCTCCCTGAGTGTGTACAGGTCGCACAAGGTCTGGGTTGGGTGCTCGTGACCGCCATCGCCCGCGTTGATGACCGGCACCGGCGAGTACTCCGCGGCCAGCTTGGCCGCGCCTTCACTCGGATGCCTCACGACCATCACGTCGGCATACGCGCCGACCACACGCACCGTGTCCGCGAGAGACTCGCCCTTGGACACCGACGAGGCGCTCACGTCCCACGTGGAGATGGCGCCGCCGCCGAGCCTCTGGATGGCGGCCTCAAATGAGAGGCGTGTCCGGGTGCTTGGCTCGTAGAACAGGGTGGCCACGATCCTGCCGGCGGCCTCGCCGTAGAATGACGCTCTGTCCTGAACCATACCATCCGCGGTGTCGAAAACCGCCTGGATGTCGTCCAGGCTCAGGTCGTCCACGGAAATGGTGCTGCGACCGGCCAAGCTGCTAACGCCGCCACTCTCCCTCATGGCGACCGCTCCGTCAGGGCGCTGACCGCTCGGGATCGGTTCCGGTCGGGATGACTGGCGGCTCTCTGGATCACCACGGCGTCTTCACCGTCGGTCTCAGCCAGACGCACCTCCACGCGCTCTCCGGTTGACGTGGGCACGTTCTTGCCGGCGTAGTCGGCGCGTATGGGCAGCTCGCGATGGCCGCGGTCCACAAGCACCGCCAGCTGTATGAGCCGCGGCCGCCCCAGGTCCATGAGCGCGTCCATGGCGGCTCGAATGCTGCGGCCGGTGAACAGCACATCGTCCACCAGCACGACCTTGGCGTCGGCGATGGAGACGGGAATGTCCGTCGGAGGGTTGGCGATCAAACCGCGTACGGTGATGTCGTCGCGATACAGCTGAATGTCGAGCGCGCCTACGGGGACGTCGCGCCCCTCGAAGCGTCGGATGCGGTCGGCCAAGCGGCGGGCCAGGGGCACGCCCCTCGTATGCATGCCGACCAGCACCAGATCGTCGACGCCACGGTTGCGCTCCAGTACCTCGTGCGCAATGCGGCTGAGTGCCCTCTGGATCTCGTCCTGGGACATCAGCTGCTTTTCGGCCATGAAAAAGCCTCCTGCCGCGGCTGGCAAGAGGCTGCACTTCATCTTTGCGAGCGATGGCCTGGGCCACTGCTCACCGCGCACCTTGCCAGCCTCACGGGACTGGAATTAAAGGCTCCCGCGCTTATGCGGCGCACCCTTCGGTGACCGCACATCCCAGTTATTGTACCACGATCCGGCTGCGGTCACAAGACGATTGACGGAGTGAAGAAAAAGCGGGAAGCAGAATCTCCGCCGAGCGCTCTCCTAACTACGTAGCCATTACCGCCCAACCCGAGCCGTCCAGCGATTTACGGCTTCGCCCCGCGTAACTCCCCCAACCCCCTTCACGCCAGCGCGGCTGCCAGGAAGCCCGCAACTCGCTCTGCGGCAGAGGACTCGACACCGGAGAACGTGTGGTCCGCCTCCGCCATTACCTCCCACTCCGTAGGCGGCGGCATCTCGGCAACCAGGCCCGCGAGCTCTTCATGCGGCACCAGCAGGTCACGATCGCCGACCACCACCAGCTTGGGCCCCTTGAACTTGACGAGATTCGCCCTGCGGACCCCCCCGAGCGTCGGCGCCAGCGCCGCAAGCGCACCGACCGGCTTCAGCTTACGCGCAGCTTCCAGCGCCACCACCGCGCCGAACGACACGCCTGCCACTCCAATCCTCTTGCCGTCCACGCCTGGCCACCGCCTCAGTGTATCGACAGCAGCCCGCAGGTCGTCCTGCTCACGCTCCCCGCGGTCAAACCGGCCCTCGCTCGATCCTACGCCGCGGAAGTTGAAGCGCAGCGTTGCCGCGCCCCTCTCATTGAGCACCGTGCAGAGCGCCTGCACGATGGGCGAGTCCATGCTGCCGCCGAACATCGGGTGGGGATGACACAGCGCCACGCCCGGGAATGGCCCGGACGCGTTTGCCGGGAGGGTGAGCACGCCCTCAAGCGAAAGCTTGCCCGCTCGGAACGCGATGGCCTGCTGTCTCATGACCTCTCGATCTCCAGTGTGAGGCTGGAATGGAAGAATCCGGCAACGAGCGCGCCGACCTCCCGCTCACGCCCCGCGAAGAAGTGGTCCGCGCCGGAGACAACGTGCAACTTCGGGGCAACTGAGAGCTCGGCGCTGAGCCTTTCGGCCTGCTCCGGCGCCATCTGCCTGTCACGCTCCCCGATGACGAACTGCACAGGCAGGGACGGCCGGCACGCGAGGTCGTCCTCCGGGTCCACTCGCGCCCTGCCGATAAGGGCAACCGCGGCCGCCATGTCGTAGGCGAACGCAGCTTTCATGGCCACCCCGGCGCCGAAGGAATACCCGGCCAGCCCTGTCGACCTGCCATCGAGCTCCGGCAGGCTTGCCAGGTATCTCAGCACGTCCCGGGCGTCCTCCACCTCTCCCCTTCCCTGATCGTGCGCGCCGGCGCTCGCGCCCACGCCTCGAAAGTTGAAGCGCAGCGCGGCCATGCCGGACCCGACCAGCTCGCGGCACACGCCCATCACCACGTTGTTGTGCATGTCACCCCCCATCAGGGGATGCGGGTGACAGACCACGACGCCCGCAATGGGCCGGCCGTCTTCCGGCAAGTGGAGCCGGCCCTCCAAGCCCCCTGCCGGCCTGTCGATCGTTACTGGCACGGGTTCCATACCGCCGCCTCCCGGGAAGCGCCTACAGGCCCATGGCCTGGACGCCCAGCCGTGCCAGGTCCTCGTCCTCCTGAGCGCTCAGGCCGCTGACGCCGACCGCTCCGAGACATGCTTCGTCACCGGGCCGTAGGACCAACACGCCGCCCTGCAGCGCGAGCATGTTGGGGTCGCCAAAGTCGCTAATGTTCCGTCCCATGCTCTGGAACCGCTCCGCGAGCGCGGCCGTGTCGCTGCGCATGACGGCTGCTGTGTATGCCTTCTTGAAGGCGATCTGCTGTGGGAGCGCACGGCAGCGGTCCATGCGTGCGTACTGCACCAGCTTGCCGTTGGCGTCGACAATGGCGATTGCTATGGGACGCTCCGGCTCCTTCATAGCCTGCTCCAGCATCGCCTGCATGGCCTTCAGGGCCTCATCCAGTCCAATGACGCTCTCTTCGAACACGTTTCACCTCCAAAGTTGCAGTCTCAAATGCCTTGCAGTACCAGTGGTCCACCACGGCTAACGCGCCGGTGGACCTTCCTCGAATGCCGGCCCGTCGCCGCCGCGTCCACGCTTCCGTTCACGCGGACGCGACGGTGAGCGGCTCCTCGCCCGCGCCTGCCTCCATCATTCGCTCCACAGTTGCCCGCGGTATCAGTATGCGACCGCGCTGGCTCAGCCTTACGCTGGGGATGCGACCATTGTGCACAGCTTCGTACACTGAGTCCGTGCTGAGTCCAAGCTGCCGGGCCACCTCTTTGACCGAAAGCGCCAGTCTATCGTCGAACATGGCTGCACTCCTTCCACCCGGATAGTTGAAAGATGACGGAGGGAGTATAGCACGCGTGTTCGCTCCATGCAAGTGTAATTCAAGCTGGCCGGCGGCCAAGCCCGAGACCAGGACCCAGGTATGACTAGTACCGGTCGATAATACCCATGTAGCGAAGGAAGGGTCTCGTGACCCACCTGGCGGGCGCCGCGATGATGTAGGCCACCCTCTCGATGCGTGCCGCCAGCGGTGGCGGGCAGTAGTAGATTGCAGCCCACGTCACGCCGGCCGCCACCAAGGCCGCCACAATATTCAGTATCACGTTTCCCATAATGCCGGTTTACCTCCAGCGTCGGGCAGCGAACTACCCATGACTTGGCCTAGGCTCCGTTCGGCGACACCCTGCGGATCCAGTCCGCAAAAGCCGTCAGGTTTTCGACCAGGCGGTCGCGGACATCCTCGTCGACCAGGTTGCCCTCTTCGTCGAAGTTTGACATACCACCGGACACGCCCACGTCGCCGTAAGGCATGGGTACGCCCCTGGGCGAGATGAGCACGGAGCGAAGCTGGCCTCGCGTGTATGCGCCGATGCCCAGGCCTGCCGAAATGGACATGATGGAGACAGGCTTGTCCATCAGGACGTTACCCGGAGGCGATTGCCGTCGCGACGCCCAGTCTATGACGTTCTTGGTCACAGCGGGAAGGCCCCAGTTGTACTCCGGCGTCACGATGAGCAGCCCGTCTGCGTCAGCTATCGATTGCTTGACGTCCAGAACCGGCTGGGGAGCGCCTTCCCCGTCCATGTCCCCGTTGTAGAGCGGGACGTCCCGGATGTCCAGTTCCGCGATGCTCATGCCCTCGGGCGCCACACCTATGGCTGCTCCCAAGAGCATCCTGTTCAGCGAGGCCCTGCGCAGGCTGCCGGCAAAGCCCACCACCTTCAGAGGTCTGTCTGGCACTTATCTCCTATGGTCAGCGCTGACTTTCAGTATTGACGACTTTGGGAACCGCAACCCGGTCCCACCGATGGTCCTGCCCTGTCCGCGCACACTACTCTGGCGGGAGCGGGAGGGAGTCGAACCCCCCGTGGACACCGTAGGGCGCCCACCAACGGATTTGAAGTCCGCGAAGCCCACCAGAGCCCATCCGCTCCCGAGGCTGCGTTCCTCCAAACGACGGGAGCCCTCCTTCTTGGGAGGCGATGCCCCTCGCCGTCCACTCGATTTACAGGGTGGAGTCCAGGCTCTTCTTGATGACGGCCTTGGGCACTGCGCCCACCACCTGGTCTACGGGGCTGCCGCCCTTAAACACCAGGAGCGTGGGGATGCTTCGGATCCCGTACTTCATGGCAGTCTGCGGATTCACGTCCACGTCCACCTTGGTGAACTTGATCTTGCCATCGTACTCCTCGGCCAGGTCGTCAATTACCGGAGCGACCATCTTGCAGGGAGCGCACCACTCCGCCCAGAAGTCCACCAGCACCGGGGTTTCGGACTCCAGTACCTCCTGCTCAAAGTCGTTGTCGGTTACGGCCATAGGTGCAGTCATCTCATCTCCTCCTCGCTCGACTCGCAGCGCATGCGGCTGCATTCGTATCCAATCACAAACCTTCCGAATGAGAGGGCGTACCCGCCTGCCGCGGAAGGGTTACTGGAATTGTAGGGTTCTAAACCCGCCTAGTCAACTCTCGATAGCGAAGCAGCGGCATCGCGCAGCCTCTCCAGGCACACCTCACGGCTTAGTACGGCCATCGTCTCGAACAGCGGCGGTGCCGCCTTGCGACCCGTCACGGCCACGCGGATGGCCCCAAAGAGCTGCCCCGTCTTCATGCTCAGCTCCTCGGCCAGCGGCCTCAGCTCGCCCTCCAGCGCCTCCGGTGTCCACTCCTGCACTGCCGAGAGCTTCTCCACCGTGGACTCGAACGCATTCGCCGTGTCATCAGGCCCAAGTCCCCGCTGGACCAGATCTGTGGGCGGGTAGTCCAGACTCCGAAAGAAGAAGAAGTCCGTGAGCTCCGGAATGTCGGCCATTGTCCTGATGCGCTCCCGCACAAGAGGGGTGATGGAGCGCACGTAGTCCCTGGATACCGGCTTGGGCACGTCCTGCGAAAGCGTGCTGTCCAGCACCCCGGCAATTCGCTCCGCCAGCTCCTCCTCGCTCAGGTTGCGAATGTAAACCCCGTTCATCCAGGTCAGCTTTTCCAGGTTGAACACGGCCGCGGAGCGGACAATGCGCTCTATGGAGAAGTTGTGCACCAGATCATCGCGGGAGAGCAACTCCGTGTGGTCGTCCAGAGACCATCCCAGCAAGGCCAGGAAGTTGGTCATGGCCTCGGGTAGATAGCCCATCTCCCGGTACTGGAGCAGGGACACGTCGCCGTGACGCTTGCTCAGTTTGGACTTGTCCGGCCCCAGGATGATGGGCAGGTGCGCGACCAGCGGCATGTCGTACCCCAGCGCGTCGTACAGGTGCACGTGACGCGGCGTGCTCGGCAGCCACTCCTCGGCGCGCAAGACGTGTGAGATGCCCATCAGGTGGTCGTCTACGGTGCTGGCGAGGTGGTAGGTCGGGTAGCCGTCCGATTTCAGCATCACAAAATCGTCCACGCCGGCATTTCGGAAGGTGACCTCTCCCCGGATCAGGTCATGGATTGTGGTCTCGCCCTCAAGCGGCATCTTGAAGCGCACAACCGGCTTCGGATCGACGTCCGGCACAAGGCCGGCGTCCCGGCACAACCTGTCGTATCCGGTGGGCTGCCGCAGCCGCTGCTGTTCCTTGCGCATCTCCTGCAGTCGCTCCGACGAGCAGTTGCAGTAGTAGGCGTGACCGGCCTCAACCAGGGATCGGGCAGCGCCCTGATACAGCTCCAGTCTCTGCGACTGAACGTATGGGGAGTGCGGGCCTCCCACCTCGGGCCCCTCATCCCAGTCCAGGCCGAGCCACCTCAGCGACTCCAGAATGGCCTCCAGAGACCCCTCCTGAGTACGCGCCGTGTCCGTGTCCTCGATGCGAACAATGAAGTCGCCTCCGGTATTGCGCGCGAAGAGCCAGGCAAAGAGCGCCGTCCGAATGTTGCCCACGTGCGGGTCTCCCGTCGGGCTGGGCGCGTACCTAACTCTGACTCGATCTGTAGACATATATCAGCTCCTCTCCAGTGGCTGCGGCAACTGGCCCACCGACGACGGTGACAGCTCGGCCGCGCTCTGCAGGCCGGCCAGCGCCTCCGACAGCTCCGGCGGCAGCGGCGCATGGTGTTCGACGTACCGTCCGTCGCCTGGAAGCCGGAAGCCCAGCACGCCGGCGTGAAGGAAGTGGCGGCCAAGCCCAATGTCTCGCGCACCGTACACGCCGTCGCCTGCAAGCGGATGCCCCAGCGAGGCGAAGTGTACCCTAATCTGGTGCGTCCTGCCCGTCTTCGGTTGGGCCTCCACGAGTGTGTATCCGGGCAGCCTCTCCAGGACGCGGTAGGCCGTCTGTGCGTCGCGGCCACCCTGCACCACTGCCATACGCTTGCGGTTCCTAGGGTCCCTGCCGATGGGCGCCTCCACGGTACCCTCCGATGGCTCCAGCCGCCCCTCCACCAGAGCCGTGTATACCTTACGGACCGCCCGCTCCTTGAGCTGCCGTGCGACATGGTCGTGCGACCGGCGGCTCTTGGCGACTACCATAAGCCCTGAGGTGTCCCTGTCAAGCCGGTGCACTATCCCGGGTCTCAGCCCGTCTTCGATCCGCGCCAGCTCCGGCATGCGGCCCAGCAGCGCGTTGACCAGCGTGCCGATGGGATGCCCCGGCGCAGGATGCACGACCATACCCGCCGGCTTGTCAACCACCAGGACGTCGTCGTCCTCGTACACCACGGCCAGTGGTATGTCCTGCGGCGCCAGCTGCGTGGGCGGTGGCGGCGATACCTCCACCTCCACCGTCTCGCCGCCCCTCAGCCTGTACGACGCCTTGGCGGGAGCGCCGTTCACCCTGACCAGGCCCCTGCCGACAAGGACCGAGACGTGTGAGCGGGACAGGTCGCCATGGCGGTCGGCCAGGAAGCGGTCGAGCCTCTCCCCGGGAGCATCGGCCACCAGCCTTCGCACTACTCCCACGCCTGCTCCCTTCTGGACCGCGGGATGTTTGCCTGAACCGTTGGGGCTCCGCCTATGTGGTCGTTGTAGTCGTCGAACCAGGCGTCGGGCGCCCGCTCGGTCCAGTCCCTCTCGGCGGGTGTGAACGCTGCCGCGGGCGCCGGCCCGTCCGGCGCGCCCTGGCCGTACCTCGCGGATGTCACGATCCACATCAGGCCAATCAGCCCAACGACGATTGCGGAGTCGGCCAGATTGAAGACGGGCCAGGCGCCCACGTCGATGAAGTCAACTACGTGACCCAGCCTAACCCGGTCGATCAGGTTGCCCATTGCGCCCCCCAGCATCAACCCCAGACTGAGCCGGAGCATGAAGCTGTCGACAGGATGAGTGCGATAGAAGAAAAGCAGCACTCCAATGCCCACCAGGGAAGCGAAGGTCAGGAAGAGAGTCTGGTCCGGAAACAGGCCGAATGCGCTGCCTGAATTCACCACGTATGTGGCTCGGACGATACCTTCATCCGGGATGGACTGGCCGGGCGACATCGTACGCGTGACCAGTCCCTTGGTGGCCTGGTCTGCCATGAGCGTGAGAATGAGGACGACAAGCGCGGTCACGTCAGAGCGCCCCGGATCCGCTCGGCGAGCAGCGCGGGCACTCCGCGGGAGCGTGCGGTCCGGGTGTGGAGATGCCGTAGGCCATGTGCGCCGCAGTGTGGAGTTCTCGCTGCAGTTTAGCACACGCCCAGAGCGGTAGACAATGAACGCCGACGCCTCTGCACTCTGTATTGTATAATGGCCCTGTTGGACGGTGATTGGAGTCTCCATGCGAGGAGAGAGATGGTATCAGTAATAGAGCCGATGTTGTCCCTCGAAGCCGAGAAAAGGACTACGCCTCAACTCTCGCAGCCGACTACTCAAAGGCCTTCCGGTCCTGAGTGGAATGAGCGCCTTGAACAAGACCAGGACTATGATGCTCAATTTGACTTGGCCTTTTCCTATCAGGGAGAGGGGGAGTATCAGAAGGCCATACGCCACTACACAAAGGCCATTGAACTCAACCCAGGGGCACCCGAAGCCTACATCAATCGCGCCGCCGCCTACGCAAGTACGAGCGAATTCGACTTAGCGCTCCGTGACCTTGAAGCCTCTCTTGCCCTGAACCCCAAAGCAGAGGCCTACCACAATCTCGGTGACATCCACTTCAAACAAGACAACTATGAGCAGGCAGTCCAAGACTACAGCATGGCACTGGAGCTCGATCACTCCAACACCGGCGCATACCTCTACCGCGCCCATGCCTTAAGATACCTGGATCACTTCAATGACGCCATCCGTGACTATGAGGCAGTTCTGGCACAAGATCCAACTAACGCCGCCGCATACCTCGGCATGGGTATAGTCCGCAAGCTTATGGGCGAGAATGACAATGCCATTCGGTTCTTCAACAAGGCATTGGAGCTTGATTCCAAGAATCCTCTCATCTACATGAACCGGGGAGGAGCCTCGGTCGCCAAGGGCGACATTGACAGCGCAGAAAGAGACATCGGGAAGGCGCTGGAGTTAGACCCGCAGTTCTCATACTCGTATGTCTCGCGAGGCCTGCTCCTAATGGGCAAGGGCGATTTGGACGGTGCCATACAGGACCTGGAGAATGCTCTGCAACTGGACCCTGACTTTACGTATGCTTTATCAATGCGGGGCATGGCTTATCTGCAGAAAGGAGACCTCGACCGCGCCATCCAGGACTTTGAAGATGCTCTCGAACGAGGCCTCAACAGCAGCAACACCTACAACAACAGAGGCGTTGCATACGAGATGAAGGGCGACCTTTCTCTTGCGATGCAAGACTATCATCAAGCCTTGAGGATCAGGCCCAACAAGGAAGCCTTCGGGAATCGAGGCGTTGCCCTGCTCCGCCGGTCGGAGTGGGACAAGGCCAGGTCGGACTTGCTCAAGGCCAGCAATATGGGTAGCGACCTCACAAAGCTGATTCCCGGCGGGCCCGAAGCAGTTACCCAATTAGAGAAAGAGCACAACATTGAGCTGCCTCGAGACATAGTAGAAATGCTCAGCGTGCAAGAGGACCTTTCGAAGGCCAATGCCGGCGAGGCCGTCCTCGAGATCTCCAGGATGGTCCGTGAGTCCATTCCAGAAGGTGCTCTTGATGATATGCCAACCGATGGAGCAAGGAACTACAAGCACTATCTGTACGGCTGGCCTAAGAAATAGTCGCAGGTGAAAACCGTCTTCGCAGACACGGGCTACTGGATTGCCATGTGGGATTCCCGCGATGAGCTGCACGGAAGGGCGCAGGACGAAACCGCACTGCTCCAAGGCGCTCGAATTGTAACAAGCCAGATGGTACTAGTGGAGGTACTGACGCACTTCGGTGATAGAAGCGACTATGTACGCCGTGCGGCCGTATCGGGGGTAAGAGCGCTAGAAGAGGACGTCAACGTGGAGGTAGTTCCGCAATCAAGCGACCAGTTCGACTCGGCCGTCTCCAGGTATGCTAGCCGGTCGGATCAGGCCTGGAGTCCCACCGACTGCGCGAGCTTCATTATTATGGAGCGTATGGGCATCTCCGAAGCTCTAGCGTACGACCGTGACTTTGAGCAGGCCGGGTATGTAGCTCTTCTCAGACCTCTCAACATCTCCCCGTAGCAAACCAACGGTAGCCGCTCAGTACAAGCGTCAAATCAGGCACCCTCTCCACTCCGGGCCGCGCGGTGATCCGCGCCCAATGGGCCCGCGCCTATAGCTTCCCAATTGTGGTAGAATCCACTACCGAGCACCTACCGCACCTCAGAGAGCGCCGTTTTGCCATATTCCGTAAGGCTCGCACGGGAAGAGGATATCTCGCAGCTGACGGAGATAGAGAAGGAAGCTTTCCCCACAAACTGGCCCGCCACTCCATTCAGGCGAGACCTCTCCAGGGAATCGATCAGTGTCCTGGTGGTCGGCCTACCGCCCGATGACGACGATCCCTCTCCGGACGCAACCTCTGAATCCGCCGACGCCTCCGACCAGCCGAGAGGCCTGGTCGGGTTCCTCGTGCGCATCTTCCGCGGGCAGAATCACCGCCAGGCCAATCGAGGGCCGGCCGAATTCATTGCCGGCTACGTAGCCACCTCCTACATGACCGACGAAGCACACGTTACCGGCATCGCGGTGCGGGGGTCGCACCGTGGCAGAGGGTTGGGCGAGCTGCTGCTCATGTCGTCCATCGAGCTTGCGATGCGGAGGAAGTCGCGCGTGGTTACCCTTGAGGTGCGAGTCTCCAATCACATCGCTCAGTCGCTGTACACCAAGTACGGCTTCAACCAGGCCGGGCTGCGCAAGGGGTACTACACCGACAACCACGAGGACGCCTACATCATGACCACCGCCCCCATCTCCTCGCCGGAGTACAGCGACAAGTTCCGCACACTGGAGCAGAGCTACCGTGAGAGGCGAGGAAACGCTGCCATCGGGCTTGGGTGAACTGCCTGCCTAGATGCCCACGATGAGCTGCCTGGCCCCCACCAATATCATTGAGACCGCCAGGATGAGCAGCACTATGCGATGGTCCACTCGCGACCTCAGGTAGATCCCGATCTGCGCCCCCACCAGCGCGCCTACGCCGAGCAGCGCCGCCCTGCGCCATCCGTCATCGAACTGGCCGGTGGCTATGCGCGTGATCAGGCTTGAGGAAGACGTCACCACCAGCAGCAGCATCGCCGTGGGCGCCACTACGCGTGGCGGCATCCTGAGGAGGAACGTCATGGCCGGCACGTTGACGACCCCTCCGCCGATTCCGAAGAAGCTCGAGATGTAGCCGGACACCGGGCTTATCCCAGCGGCCATCACCGTATTGACGTAGAAGCGGTAGGTGCGGCCCACGCGCTCACGAATCTCCCTGTTGGGGGAGTGCTCCACGTCCCCCTGCAGCTCTACGGCCCTGGTGCTCCGCCACAGCACGTACACGGCGCCCAAGATCAGCACTATGCCCATGTAGACCTCAAACGCGTCCCGGGTCACGCGGCTGGCCGCAATCGCACCGATTGCGGCCGCAGGGATACCGCCCACGGCCAGCAGCGCCGCTGTCTTGAAGTCGATACGCCGCTCCCGGTAGTGGCTCACCGTCGCCGACACAGCGTTGAGAAAGACAACGGTAAGCGAGATGCTGGAAATGACCGCCGGCGACTCGTCCGGAAACATGAAGAGCAGCAGGGGCACCAGCACGAACCCACCGCCCAGGCCTACCAGCGTACCCATTGCGGCAACAGCTGCGCCGATCAGGGGCAGCATCACAAGATGCAGGAATGTCAGCTCGTACGACATTGCCTTGGTTGGCGCAGCATGGGCCGCGAATCAACAGGATCGCGGCGCCATCTCAGAACCGTACCAGCGCGTCGGTTTGTGTCGCTTCTGCCGCGCAGGCCGGCGCGCAGCCGCCGCCTACGGCTCCTCGACGATCTCGATACTTTCTATCGTGGGCGGAGTGACCGGACTCGAGCGCTCGCCGGACGCGCCAACCGTCACCGGCAGGTCTGCCAGGCTGTCCACAACGTCCATGCCCTCCCTCAGCTGCCCGAAGATCGTGTAGTTCCTGGGCAGGCTGGCACGCTTGTGCACCACGAAGAACTGGCTGCCGTTTGTGTTGGGGCCGGCGTTCGCCATTGCCAGGATGCCCGCATCGTAGTCGCGGGTGACCGGCTCGTCCTCAAAGGTGTACCCGGGCCCGCCGCGTCCCGTGCCCGTGGGGTCGCCGCTCTGAATCATGAACCCAGAAATGATCCGGTGGAAGATGACGCCGTCGTAGTAGCCTTCGCGTGCCAGGAATACGAAGCTGTTGACAGTCTTCGGCGCCTCCGCCGGGAACAGGTCGAATACGATCGACCCGCCGCTCGTGTGCATGGTGGCGGAGATCTTGCCGGCCGGGTCGATGGTCATGGGAGGTGGTGCGCTGTACTTGTTGGCCAAGTTTCTTCCTCGCTGTTACGGGATTTGCCGAGGCCCCACAGAGGCGATTCAGCGTGGGCAAGTCTATCAGAATCGGCGCGACCGTGCCAGACGCGGGCACGTTTCACGCACGGTCACCGCCCCTGCACTGGCGTTTCATGCCCGCTCTGTGGCATAATCAGGGGCATCAGAAATGCCCACCCCACTGGAAGGAAGGTAGGTACATGAATCAACAGAACCTGCGGCAGAGATCACAGTCCACGCTGCAAACCCCTAGCGGCGAGGTGACCTATTTCAGGCTGGCTGCGCTGGAGGAAGCGGGCCTGACCACGCTCTCCAGCCTGCCTTTCTCCATCCGCGTGCTGGCGGAGAACGCCCTGCGCAACCTGGACGGCTACCTCGTGACCGAGGAAGACGTCGCGGCCGTCGCAGGATGGCAGCCCGGTTCGCAGTCCGCCAGGGAGTTCCCGTTCATGCCGGCCCGCGTGCTGATGCAGGACCTCACGGGCGTTCCAGCCGTCGTAGATCTGGCGGCGATGCGATCAGCGATGGCTCGCGAGGGAGGCGACTATCGCAAGGTCAACCCAATCGTGCCCGTGGACCTGGTCATCGACCACTCCGTGCAGGTCGACTACTACGGCATACCGACCGCCTTCCAGATGAACGTGGCGCGGGAGTTCGAGCGCAACCAGGAACGCTACACCTTCCTGCGCTGGGCGCAGAGCGCCTTCGACAACTTCACCCTTGTTCCCCCCGGCACCGGCATCGTCCACCAGGTCAACCTTGAGTACCTGGCCTCCGTGGTTGCAACCGGCAACTCGCAGGGACTGACGGCCGCGTACCCGGACACGCTGGTGGGCACGGACTCCCACACCACCATGATCAACGGCCTGAGCGTCCTGGGCTGGGGCGTCGGCGGCATCGAAGCGGAGGCCGTGGTGCTCGGCCAGCCCTACTACATGCAGCTGCCGGAGGTCATCGGATTCCACCTCAGCGGCTCCCTGCGCGACGGCGTCACCGCCACCGACCTGGTGCTCACGGTAGTGCAAATGCTGCGGGCGAAGGGCGTGGTCGAGAAGTTCGTAGAGTTCTACGGCCCAGGCCTGCGCAGCCTGCCCCTGCCGGACCGCGCAACCATCGCAAACATGGCCCCCGAGTACGGCGCAACGTGCGGGTTCTTCCCCGTCGATTCCATCACGCTCGACTACATGCGCGGAACGGGCCGGGATCCCGCACAGGTGGAGCTTGTGGAGCAGTACGCCCGCGCACAGGGCCTGTTCCAGACCGCTGACACGCCCGATCCGTCCTACACCGACACCCTTCGCCTGGACATGGGCGAGGTGGCGCCAAGCCTGGCAGGGCCGCGGCGGCCACAGGACCGCGTGGTGCTCGGAGCAGTTCGCGAAAACTTCCGAGACACGTTCGGCGGTGCCGGCGATGACAAGGCGGAGATTGAGATCAACGGCCAGACGGCCTCCCTCGGCAGCGGTGACGTGGTGATCGCCGCCATCACAAGCTGCACCAACACCTCCAACCCCTCGGTGATGATAGGCTCCGGCCTGATAGCCAAGAAGGCCGTGGAGCGGGGGCTGCGGAGCAAGCCCTGGGTTAAGACCAGCCTTGCGCCGGGCTCGCAGGTGGTAACGGACTACATGGACGCGGCGGGGCTCACGTCCTACTTAGAGGCGCTGGGCTTCCAGAACGTCGGCTACGGCTGCACAACCTGCATTGGGAACAGCGGCCCCCTGCCGGACCCCGTCTCGAAGGCCGTCGGCGACAACGACCTGACCGTCGCAGCCGTCCTCAGCGGCAACCGCAACTTCGAGGGGCGCGTCCACGCGGAAGTCAAGGCCAATTACCTTGCGTCGCCCATGCTCGTGGTCGCCTACGCCCTCGCCGGCACGGTCGACATCGACCTCAACAGCGACCCGCTCGGCCAGGACGCGCAGGGCAACTCCATTTACCTGAGCGACCTCTGGCCTTCGCAGGAGGAGATCAGGGACACCGTCTCCGGCTCGCTCAATCCTGACATGTTCAAGAGCCGATACAGCATCGTGTCCACCGGCCCGGAGGAGTGGCAGACTCTTCCAACGCCGGAGGACGACCTGTACCAGTGGGACCCGAACTCCACGTACATCCAGGAGGTGCCATTCTTCGCCAACATCGGCGACGACGTCAAGGACACCGAGGACATCATGGGCGCCAGGGTACTGGTCATGCTCGGTGACTCGGTCACCACGGACCACATCTCGCCCGCGGGCGCAATACCCGCCAGCAGGCCGGCCGGGCAGTTCCTGTCGAGCAAGGGCATCGAGCAGCGCGAATTCAACACGTTCGGGTCCCGGCGCGGCAACCACGAGGTGCTATTGCGGGGCACGTTCGGCAACGTACGCCTCAGAAACCGGCTGACTCCGGAAAGGGAGGGCGACTGGACCGTGTACTTCCCCGAAGACGAGGAGACGAGCATCTTCGAGGCGGGCGAGAAGTACCAGGCCAACGGTATCCCCACCATAATCATTGCCGGCAAGGAGTACGGACAGGGCAGCTCCCGTGACTGGGCCGCCAAGGGTCCCAACCTGCTGGGCGTGCACGCGGTGATTTCGGAGAGCTTCGAGCGCATCCACCGCAGCAACCTCATCGGCATGGGCCTGCTGCCCCTACAGTTCAAGCCGGGTGAGAGCGCCGACAGCTTGGGCCTAACCGGGCGCGAGGTCTTCGACGTCACGGGCATCGCCGGCGGCATCACGCCGGGTCAGGACGTCAGCATACGCGCCTCCCGCGACGATGGCTCCTCCGTGGACTTCAGCGTCACCTGCCGCATAGACAACCCCGTTGAGGTGGACTACCACCGCAACGGAGGCGTGCTCCACACCGTGCTTCGCCGCATGCTGCGCGAGGGTTAGGAGGTAGAAACCCGTTATGGGAGTGACACGCGTGAACGTCACGGTCCGCAACATCTCCGCCCCGAACAGGTCCTGGAGCGGGTTGTTCGTGGTAGACACCGGCGCAACGGATAGCATGGTTCCCAGGGAGTTCCTGGAGGCAATCGGGCTGTCCCCTCTCAGGAAGCGCACGTATAGGCTGGGCGACGGGCGCAGTTTAACGTTCGACATCACGGAGGCCCGTCTGGAGTTTATGGGCAAGGCCACCGCAAAGGACATCATCATGGGCGGACCGGGCAGCGAGCCTCTGTTGGGGGTGACGGCGCTGGAGTCGACCGGGATGGAGGTGGACCCTGTGAGTGAGACACTCAAGGAGTTGCCTGCCGTCCGTCTCGTGGGGATTAGAGTTGATTCTGGCCGATCGGAGCAAGAAACCGGGCCGCCGCGACAGGAGGCATGAGATGCTGATACTTTTGCAGAAGCTGCTGGCCGAGAAGCTGGCGCCCACGCCCTACAGAGCGCCGCCGCGGCCGCCTGCGGCCGCGCAGCCGCAACATGCCGTGGATACTTACGTCTCGTCCCCACCTCAGCGGCAGGCCGGGCAGCAGGTGGCGGTCAGGACCGCTACCGCATACTGGGTCTACACCAACAGCCGCAACCGGTACTCCCGCATCCACGAGGAGTCCTGCCCCTGGTACCAGCGGCCGCGCACGGCTCGCCAGACCGACAACGGCTGGTGGCACGGGCCATACAGCCGCCTTGAACTGGCGGAGGACAGCCCGCAGAACATCGGCGCAGTATCTCCGTGCGGCCACTGCATGCCGTAGGGGTTCGCCGTTGCGCGTTGTGAACCCCGCTGCCAGCTAATGTGACCAGCCGTATGGTATAATCCTACGAAATGGACGCAACCCGCAGCCTCCAAATCTCCGTCATAGGCGCAGGCGAGCCTCCACCTGAAGCCGTCCCCCTCGCCGAGGAGGTCGGGCGTGAGCTGGCGAGACGAGGAGCCATCGTGGTGACCGGCGGTCTGGCCGGTATCATGGAGGCGGTCTGCCGCGGAGCCAAGGAGGCCGGGGGCACAACTATCGGCATCCTGCCGGGCAGCAACCCGAGAGACGCCAACCCATTCGTGGACATCACCATCTGCACTGGCATCGGCTACGCCCGAAATCTCGCCGTTGTGCGCTCAGGACGCGCCGTCATCGCAGTGTCCGGCGCTTTCGGCACCCTATCCGAGATCGCACACGCCCTGGGCGACGGCATCCCGGTCATCGGTCTCAGCACGTGGACACTCTCCCGCAATGGCAGCGTCGACACGTCCATTCAGGTCGCCTCAGACCCCGCGGACGCCGTTGACAGGGCCATACGGGCCGCCGAGGCCAGGGACTATGCCGCCGCCGGCAGAAGGGAATACAGATGACCGCCATCAGGGACGTGCGGGCCAGGGAGATCCTGGACTCCAGGGGCAACCCCACCGTGGAGGTTGACGTGACGCTGGAGGACGGCTCCACGGGCCGCGCCGCCGTCCCGTCCGGCGCCAGCACGGGCGCGCACGAAGCCGTCGAGCTGCGCGACGGCGACTCCTCTCGATACGATGGCAAGGGCGTTCTCAACGCCGTAGCCAACGTCAACCAGCGCATCGCGCCTGCTATAGCCGGCATGTCCGCCACGGAGCAGCGGACACTGGATGAGCGGCTTATCAGCCTGGACGGAACTCGCAACAAGGGCAGCCTTGGCGCTAACGCCATCCTCGGCGTCTCACTGGCCGCCGCGCATGCCGCCGCGGCTTCACTGAAGGTTCCGCTCTACCGGCACCTTAGCGTCGACGCCCCTGCCCTGCTGCCTGTGCCCATGTTCAACATCCTGAACGGCGGCAAGCACGCTCAGGACTCCACGGACTTCCAGGAATTCATGGTCATCCCTCTTGGAGTGGCCTCGTACCGGGACGCCTTCAGGGCGGGCGCCGAGGTCTACCAGGCGCTGAAGCGCGTGCTGGCCGGCCGCGGCTTCAACTCCAACGTGGGAGACGAGGGCGGCTTCGCCCCGTCGCTGCCGTCCAACCGGGACGCCGTCGAGTGCGTACTCGCAGCCATCGACGCTGCTGGCTACCGGCCGGGCGTCGATTGCTTCATCGGCCTGGACGTGGCCGCAACAGAGCTGCTGCAGGACGGCGCGTACGTTCTGGAGCGCGAGGGCGTCACTCTCGACAGCGCTCAGATGGTCGACTACTACGCCCGTTGGGTGGACGCATACCCCATCATCAGCATTGAGGACGGGATGGCGGAGGACGACTGGGACGGCTGGGGGCTGCTGATGGAGAAGCTGGGCGACAGGGTACAGCTCGTTGGCGACGACCTCTACACCACCAACACCAACCGCATGCTGAGGGGGGTCCAGGAGCGGGCCAGCAACTCGATTCTGATAAAGCTGAACCAGATTGGCACCCTGACGGAGACCCTGGACGCTATAGAGCTGGCCGGCAAGGCCGGGTGGAGCTCCGTGATCAGCCACCGCTCCGGCGAGACGGGGGACACGACCATCGCGGACCTCGCAGTGGCCACCGGTGCCGGCCAGATCAAGGCCGGAGCGCCCGCTCGCAGCGAGCGCGTTTGCAAGTACAACCGGCTGCTTCGCATAGAGGAAGAGCTCGGCGAGACGGCCCAATACCCTGGACGAGACGCCCTGCCGGTTTGAATGACAGGTTGAAGACGTCGGGCAAAGGAGGCTCAAAGTGACCACTCGAATAGGCATCAACGGGTTCGGACGAATTGGGCGGCAGGTGCTCCGCGCCTCGATGGAGCGGCACCCCGACAAGCTGGAGGTCGTCGCCGTCAACGACCTCACTAGCGCCAAGACCAACGCCCACCTCTTCAAGTACGACACCAACTACGGCGTCTATCCAGGCACGGTGGCAGCGGAGGAGAACGCCATCGTCATAGACGGCAAGGAGGTGCAGGTGCTCGCCGAGCGCGACCCTGCCAGTCTGCCCTGGGGCGACCTTGGCGTGGACATTGTGGTCGAGTCCACGGGCATCTTCACGGACGCGACCAAGGCGGCCGGGCACCTGGCAGGCGGAGCGAAGAAGGTCGTCATTTCCGCTCCCGCCAGGAACGAGGACGTGATGGTCGTCCTGGGCGTCAACGAGGAGATGTACGACCCCGCCAGCCACAAGGTGCTGTCCAACGCGTCCTGCACCACCAACTGCATCGCCCCCATGGTCAAGGTGCTGCACGACAACTTCACCGTGAATCACGGCCTGATGACCACGATTCACGCCTACACCAATGACCAGCGCATCCTTGACCAGGCCCACGACGACCTGCGACGCGCCCGCGCCGCTGCCCAGAACATCATCCCGACAACCACCGGCGCGGCGCGGGCCGTCGGCGTCATTGTGCCTGAGCTGCAGGGCAAGATACACGGCATGGCGCTTCGCGTTCCGGTGGCAACGGGCTCCATCACGGACTTTGTTGCCGAGGTGGACAGGTCGGTTAGCGTCGAGGACGTCAACGCGGCGTTCAAGGAAGCCGCTGACACGAACCTGAAGGGCGTGCTGGAGTACACCGAGGACCCGATCGTGAGCGCGGACATCGTCCACAACCCGCACAGCTGCATTTTTGACGCCCTCTCCACGATTGTAATGGAGGGCAACATGGTCAAGATCCTGGGCTGGTACGACAACGAGTGGGGCTACTCCTGCCGCACGGCGGACCTCTGCGCCTACCTGGTGGACCAGGGCCTGTAGACCTAGAATCACGAACCGACAAGAGGGCGCCTGCCGTCTGGCAGGCGCCCTCTCTATTGTGTTTGTCGGCGAGTTTTGGTCCTCGAATCGCCCCTATGTGGTGTTGGCAGCGCTCCTCACGGCCTCTCCGGTTGCCTGAAGCTGCCGCACCACGTCATCAAGAACCTCGTCGTACTCCACGCCGTTCTTCAATAGGATGGCAACCCAGCGCCCTTCCACTTGATACCTGGCTTGATCTAACAGCTCTGAAAGATTGCGATCGACTTGGGGCCAATAGGAAAGCCATAGAGGCGTATCGCCTGAAGTTGCCCATAGGTCATGGTTGATGCCGAACCACCAATCTCCGCTCACGCCTGAGAATCTAAAATACCTTCCATAACCGTACGATTGCGGAGTCGCACGTAACCCCGCGACGGTCATCCAACCTTCCCTCACTCCCCGCGCGTCAACCGCGTCGTTGATGAGGCGTACGAAGCCCCTCATCCGGCGGGCGAGTGCCGGGGCGAGTTCCTCGGAATGCAGAGGCAAGAAAGCGTCCTCATCCTGGCGTTGTGCAAGCCCGCGCAACTGCACTATCTCCGCCCTGATCTCGGCGTCCTCCGCCGCTGCCAGCATTCCGTCAAGCACCCTTGCCCAGCTTGACAGAATAAGGTGTTTCTCGGTGCCGGACACGCTGGCGGCGAGAATACCGCTCGGCGAAGGCGCGGGTTCAAATTGGATTCCGCCATCAGCGATCATCTTGTCGATGGCTGCCCACAGCGTGTTGGCTCTGACCTCCGGCACTACGAACACCAGCGCGCACCTTCCTGTAGACGGCAGCTGTTCCAGATAGGCATTGGGCTGCTCGTCCATGAGCCCAGCCCAGAACTTGGCCTCAACGATGATGCGCTTCTCGTTTGTGGAATCAAAGCAGACCAGGTCCGGCCGCGACCCGTCCTCTGCCACTACCTGGGTCTCCACACGCACCAGGCCCTCCCCGCGAATTCCGGCGAGCGAGGCCAGCGATTCCCTCGAAGCAGCCGATTTCCTGAGTATGTATGCAAGTGCCTCCGTTGCAGTGTCCTCGACTCTGCTTGTAAGTTTGGGGACCAGATGGGCCAGTAGGGTATCACTATCGGGCATGCTTCTCCTTCATGGGCCGCCCCGCTCTTCGCTCTGCGGCGGTGCGGCCGGGTATTTTCCCGGGAACCGGGTATCGCCCGGTTGGATGATGAAGTCGCGGCGATCGTGGAAGAGGGGCACACGGTTCAGCACGTGCTCTTCGCCGTCCTTGAGCGAGTCCAGGTCTTCCAGCGGAGGATCGAACCAGAACTTGAATCCGCCGAGGAAGAGGTATGTCGGTCGCGAGCCGAAGAAGCGGCCCTGGATGCCCTCCCCGTCCTTGAAGCGCTTCGCCATGACCGCGAACAGCTCACGCTGGTTGTCCTTGCGCAGGAGGACGTACTCGTGCGGCCAGGTCTCCCGGTAGGTCACGGCCTCCCTCCAGGGCGCCTTCCCGATTAGCTCCATGAGTGTCAGTTCGTTGGTCACATTCGCCCCGCCACTCTCTCGGCTTCCGTACTCCGTCGCCCGCAACTGGACTTTCTCACGAGGAGACAATGCGGGACGCCACTATCATAGCTTTGTCTCACTGCACGGGCAATTGCAAAATCGGTGCCGCCCCCGCTCGCCTCGGCGCAAATTGCCCCTCTCCGCTCGCCTTGATAGAATAGCCTAATCGTGGAGCAGCCCGACACAGAGCAGCATTCGCCCCAGGACTCGCGCACGCCGTCCCCGCGCGCGCGCCGCATTGCGATGCTCGCGCCGGCCCTCATCCTGCTGCTAGCCCTTGCTCTCAGGCTCTACGGCATCGACTGGGACCAGGGCGGCCTGTTCCACCCGGACGAGCGCGCCATCCTCTTCCGCGTCAACGACCTGAGCTGGCCGTCCCTTTCCAACCTTGGCGTCCTGCTGGACGTGGAGGAGAGCCCGCTCAACCCGCAGTGGTTCCCCTACGGAAGCCTCCCCATATACGCAGGCATGGCCGCGGAGACGTTGTTATCCCCGTTCGTAGAGCTGGAGTTCCGTGAGCTGCGCTTCCTCGGCAGAGGCCTCTCGACACTGTCGGACGTGGGAACGGTGCTCATGGTCTTCCTGCTGGGCTGCCGGCTGTATGGCCGGCGCGCCGGCCTCCTGGCAGCGCTGTTGGCTGCCATGGCGGTGATCCACATACAGCTGAGCCACTTCTACACCGTCGACACGTTCCTGACATTCTTCATCGTGGCGTCCATGTACTTCATGGCACGGAGGGCGCAGGAAGGCAGGCTCAAGAACTCGCTCTTAGCAGGCTTGTTCATAGGGCTCGCGCTGGCGTCCAAGATCAGCGTGGCGCCGCTCCTTCTGGCCCTCGTGCTTGCCCACGCGCTCCACGTCTTCTCGCGTTCGCGCGACGACCTTGCCCTCGCCAGGCCGACTCGGCCCGCTCTCGCCAGCGCAACGCACCACCTGCTGCTGGCGTGCGCGGCGGCGATGCTCGTGTTCTTCCTGGCCAGTCCCTACGCCTTCCTGGACTGGTCGCGACCGGAACCGTGCCCCGTGCCGTATTCCGCCCTGTCGTTCCTAGACCGCAACTACTACGCCTGCGACGTGGGCGGCGAGTTCGCGATGGCCCGCGGCACCTCCGGCCGCCCCTACACGCAGCAGTACATCGACACCACGCCATACTGGTACCACGTGCGTCAGCTGGCGCTCTTCGGCCTTGGCCTGCCACTGGGCATCGCAGCATGGGCCTCGATCCTATTCACGGTTGGCCTCGCCGCCGTCAGACGCAGCAAGGCAGACTTGCTGCTGCTGGCCTGGGTGGTGCCGTACTTCATGCTGACCGGGTTCGTGCAGGTCAAGTTCCTGCGATACATGCTGCCGCTCACGCCGTTCCTCATAATCATGGCGTCTCGAATGCTCCTGTGGGCGCGGGACTGGGCTGCCGCGCACAGCCGCGAGCGCGATATCGCTGCGCGCTGGGCAATCGGATTGGTGGTGGGAGCGACCGGGTTCTACGCCCTGTCCTACGCAGCCACCTACGCCGGGACACACACCGCCAACCGCGCTTCCGAGTGGTTCAATGAAAATGTACCTACGGGCTCCGTTATCCTGATGGAGCACTGGGAGGAGTCCCTACCCGACATGCAGGGCTACGTCATCGGATGCCGCGGTGTTCCCGACGACAACCGCTCGTGCATGACCCTGTACGACTCCGACAGCGTCCGCTACTCCAGCGGCCAGGACAAGATCGAGCGCGTGGCGGAGCAGTTGGCCGGCGCGGACTACCTGGTCTTCTTCAGCAACCGCCTCTATGGGAGTACCACGCGCGTCCCGGAGCGGTATCCCCTGACCGGCGAGTACTATCGGAGGCTGTTTGGCGGGGAGCTTGGATACGAGCTGGCCCACTGGGAGACCGACTACCCTGAGCTCTTCGGTGTGGCGTTCGTGGACGACACCTTCTCGCGGCCTGGCCTGCCCACGCCCGCGCCGCTCGGCCCCTATCGGCCCGCGCCGCTCGCCATCGGCATGGGTTACGCCGACGAGAGCTTCAGCGTGTACGATCGCCCCAAAGTGCTCGTGTTCGAGAACCGCGAGCGCCTGGAGGCAGGCGAGATCCTGAACCGCATCCTCGCGCCCAAGTCCGAGGCCAGTCAGGCCAAGAGCCTGCTCCTGTCCGAAGCCACTTTGCAGGCCCAGCGCGAGGGCGGCACGTGGACGGACATCGTTGACCCGGGCGGCCTGTCAAACCGCTTCCCGATTGCGGCGTGGTACCTGTGGGTCCAGGTCGTAGCGCTGGCCGCGCTGCCGCTGAGCCTGGTCGCCTTCCGTCCCTTGCCCGACCGCGGCTATCTCTTGGCCAAACCACTAGGTATACTGGTGACCGCGTACGGCGCGTGGGCGCTCGCAAGCCTCCAGTGGATGCCGTTCTCGCGGGGCTCCGTGGTGTTCGTGGCGCTAGTGCTGGCAGGCGCGTCGGCTGTCGCGGCCTACGCCCGCCGCGCCGAGCTGCTTGAGTGGCTTCGACAGAACGTCCGACTCGTGGTTATCGGCGAGTTGCTGTTCGTGGTCTCGTTCGGCGTGTTCCTCCTCCTGAGGGCGGCCAATCCGGACCTGTGGCACCCGTACAACGGCGGCGAGAAGCCCATGGAGATGGCCTATCTCAATGCTGCGGTCCGCTCCACCTTCTTCCCTCCCTACGACCCCTGGTTTGCAGGCGGCTACATCAACTACTACTACTTCGGCCAGATGATAGTTGCAAGCCTGGTCCGCGCCACGGGCATCACCACCGAAGTTGCATTCAACCTGGCCGTTCCCCTGTTCTTCGCGCTCACGACTTCGGCGGTGTTTTCGCTGGTGTACTCGCTCGCGGCCGGCACGCGCCGCGGTCTCGGCATGGCCGGCGGCCACGCGGGAGCCATAGCGGCCGGATTGGTGGGAGCGGTCTTCGTCGCGGTGCTGGGCAACCTGGACGGCGTGGTGCAGCTGGCGCAGGGCTCCTTCAGGGCCCTGTTCAGCGGTCAGCCTTTCGGAGAGTTCGACTTCTGGCGCAGCAGCCGCCTCATTCCGCCCGGTGACCCGCCTGGACACGAAATCACCGAGTTCCCGTTCTTCACCTTCCTCTTCGGCGACCTCCACGCGCACATGATGGCCATACCGTTCGCGCTGCTGTCGGTCGGCCTGTCGCTCTCCCTTGCGCTGCGCATCCGCGACGGAGCGGGTGTTGTTCCAAGGGCGGCGCACCTGCTGACCCTGGCACTGGTGGTGGGTTCGCTTCGGGCAATCAACACTTGGGACTATCCCACGCAGCTGGCCATCGCCGGGGCAGCCGTGATGCTGGGCGAATACGCGCGGTCGCCGCGGCTCACGCTGTCCCTGGCCGCACGGGTCGCAGTGCAGTCGGCGGTCCTCTACTGGGCGACCACCCTCCTCTTCGCGCCCTTCATCGATGGCTATCTCTCCTTCTCCGACGGCGTTTTCCCCAGCCGCTGGCAGACGCCCCTCTACTCCTACGTTGGCGTTCACGGCCTGTTCGTGTTTGTGGCAGCGTCGTTCCTGGTGTACTCTCGCCGCAGCTACGTGCCCCGCCTTTTCGAGATGGTCACGGGCGCGTCTCCAGGCCGCGGGCTCATGGGCTACGCCGAGGAGCTTGCAGCAGACGCCGGCAAGGCGGTTCGCCTGGCGCTTCTGGGCGGACTGCCGCTCGCAGTGTTGGTGGCACTGGCGCTCAGCGGCTACGCAACAACTGCGTTTGTGCTGCTGCTCCTGCTGCCCACCGCCGTGCTCGCCTGGAAGTGGGCCTCCGAACGTGAGGAGACGTTCGGCGCATTTGCTCTCCTGATGCTGGCCATGGCGCTCTCCATTGGAGTAGCGGTGGAGCTGATCACCATCAAGGGAGACATATCCCGCATGAACACGGTGTTCAAGTTCTATCTGCAGGCGTGGGTGCTGATGGGCGCCGCGGCGGCGTACCTGCTATGGCGCATGAGATTCGGTGCCGAGATCATCGGGCGCCTGCGGGGCGGGCTGCAGCAGGTGACGCTCAGCCGCCGGTTCCTGGGCGCGGCGTGGTTTGGCATGCTTGCGCTGCTGGTGCTCGGCAGCTCCGTCTACACCGTGGGAGGCACGCGAGACCGGCTCAGGGACCGTTTCGAGGTGCTGCCCCTGACGCTGGACGGCCTTGCCTTCATGGAGAGCGCGTCGTATACGTTCGATAGGGGCAGCGCCACCGATTCACTGGCCGGTGAGCGCGACGCCATCGAGTGGCTCAGGTCGGAAGCGGTGTCCGGGTCTCCAGTGGTGCTGGAGGGACACGGCCAGCTCTATCGCAGCCTTCACACACGCGTCGCCATCTACACCGGCCTTCCCACGGTCATCGGCTGGGACAACCACCAGTCGCAGCAGCGGGGCGGCGCGGGCGTGGCCACCCGGCTCAGGGACGTGCAGCGCATCTACTCGACAACCGTATGGGATGTTGCGCTGGAACTGATGGACAAGTACGGCGTGGAGTATGTCTACGTTGGGGAAATTGAGCGCCACTACTACCCAGACCCCGGCATGGACAAGTTTGCCGAAATGGTGGGCACACACTTGGAGCTGGCCTACTCCAACCCAACAGTTGAGATTTACCGAGTGTTGCCGCCCGCTCTGCGGCTTGAGGCGACCATCACGCCGTGATATGATGAATTCGTTAAGCGGTTCTTGAGCAGTGTGGGGCAGCCGCGGAAGGGTGGCATGAGCGCAACTGACGTCATACAGGTCGTTCGCGACCTGACCATTATCTTCTTCGCAATGGCCGGAATGCTCTTGATGCTGGTGGCCGGCGTGGTGCTGCTAGTGCTCTACCGAAAGGTGTCTCCCACGCTGGACTCGGCGAGGGATACGGCTAGGCGCACTCAGGAGGCCACAACCGAGATTTCGGAGAAGTTCATCAAGCCCATGGTGAACGCCTCTACCCTGGCGTACACGTCGGGGCGAGTGTTGGGCTTCATCGCGGGAATTACACAAGGAAAAGGAGACAGGAAAAATGGCAAATGAATCCGGATTCGGGACCGGACTGGTGCTTGGAGGGGCCATAGGACTGCTTGCGGGTCTGCTTCTGGCGCCAAAGGCCGGCGAGCAAACACGAGCTGAAATGGCGGAGAGGACGGCCGGCCTGCGACAGCGGGCCGAGGACATGACTGCGGACTTCCGGGAGCGCATGAGGGAGACCGTGCGCGAGGTGATGGACGAAGGGAGGGTGGTCGCCAACCGGATCATGCCAACCCGTGAGCAGGAAGGCGAGATGGCTGCCGAGCCCGACCCGGAGGGACGCGAGGAGACCCCGCCTAGGAGGCCCGGTACCGCGGATACGAACCGAATACCTTGAGCACGGAGACTTCGGCCTCCATGCGCTCGAGTGCTTCCCGCACCGGCGGGTCTTCTCTGTGCCCGTCCAGGTCAACCAGGAATATGTAACGCCCAAGGCTCTCCTTGTTCGGACGCGACTCGACCTTCGCCAGGTTGATGTCGCGGGTGGCAAAGTGGCCCAGCACCGTGTACAGCATTCCTGCGCGGTCGTCGCTGAACGTGAAGCACAGCGAGGTCTTGTCGCTCCCCGTGGGCGGATTGTCCCGGTGCGCAAGCACCACGAAGCGCGTGAAGTTGGCCAGGTTGTCCTGTATGCCGCGGGCCAGCACCTCCGCGCCGTAGATCTCCGCTGCCCTCGCGGTTCCAATGGCGGCCGCTGACGCCGGCCCAGCCATCATATCCTCAACGGCGGCGGCCGTGCTCAGGGCTGCAACCGCCTGTGCTCTGGGAAACCGCTCTTCGATGTAGTGCCTGCACTGACCCAGCGCCTGCGTGTGTGAGTGAATAGACTCAATGCCGCCAATGGTGACGCCGGGCTTCACCAGCAGGCAGTGCTCTATGGGTATCACCAGTTCCCGACGGATCGAAAGCGTGGAGTCGTGTATCAGCAGGTCGAGCGTGTCGGTGACGGAGCCTTCAATGCTGTTCTCAATTGGCACGACGCCCTCCTCCGCCGCGTCGGATTCCACGGCCGCCGCCACGGCCGCTACGGAGGACATGGGGATGAGTGAGGCATCCGCGTCGTAGAGCAAGGCAGCCGCCTCGGTGAAAGTTCCCGCCGGCCCCAGGTAGGCAATCCGCTTCGCCATTCGCTACATTGTCCCCGTCAGGGCTTCGCGCAGGACTTCCTCACCCTCCGCGGTGGTTATCGCCACCACCTCGTCATCGGAGCCCAGAACAGCGTCCTGGTCCGGCGGCAGAAGCGTGCCGTTGCGCTTCACGATATAGGAGATCAGGCTGTCCGCAGGAAGGTTCACCTGTCCAAGCGACCGCCCTACCACGGCTGCGTCTGAGGGTATTCGAATACCGACCACCTGCCGGTTGGCGTTCCTCACCGTCATCAGGTGCACAAGCGAGCTTGCCGGCAGCTCCTCCGTTATGCGATCGAGTATGACGTCCGTGGTGCTCACCCAGACGTCCACGCCCATCGCCTCGAACAGCTTGCCGTTGGACGGAATGTTGACCAGCGCGATGGTCCTGGTGGCTCTGAATCTGTGCTTGGCAATCTGGCAGCTCACCAGATTGTCCTGGTCCCTGCCGGTGGTGGCAATGAACACGTCCGCCCTCGACGTGCCGGCCCGCCTGAGCGTGTCCTCGTCGCATCCGTCCCCGGGGATGACCATGTTGCCGAGCTCACGGCGGACGGCATCGCACCGTTCGGCGGACCGCTCCACGATAATGACCTCGTGCTCGCTCCTCAGAAGCGACTTGGAGAGGTGATAGCCGATCTTGCCGGCGCCTACTACGATGATGTACATGAGTGCTAGCCGTTGACCGCCTGGAGTATCAGGCCTGAGACGGCCTCAGCTGCGCTCACGGCGTCCAGGCCCAGCTCGGCATACAGCTGGCACCGGGCTGCGTCGTCGATGCGGCAGGCCACTCGCTCCACCTGGAATAGGTGCACTGCCATCTGCGCTGCGAAGATGTTGTCGACGTCCTCGGACGATACGGCTACGAAGGCGTCCATGCTCTCGATTCCAGCCCTCCTCAGGTCCTCCTCCTGCGTGCCGTCTCCCAGCACGGCCTCTTGCTGGAGCCCCCTCGGCAGCCGGCGGAGTCTGTCAGACCTGGTGTCGATAACCGAGACCAGGTGTCCGTCCTGCCAGAGCGACGTGGCCACCAGCGCGCCAATCTCGCCGCAGCCCATCACGAGAACGTTCATGATTCCCTAGCCTCGCGCCGAATCGTTGCCGGCATGCAGTTCCATAGCGTCCCTGCACAGGAGTACCTGGCATGGCGCGTTTTCGAGAATGTACGGGATGGACTTTCCAAGAGTAAATGCGCCGAACTGCCTCTTGTAGGCCATGTGCAGGACTATCATATCGCACCCGCCATCCACCGCCGCCCGCACAACCGCAGGTCCGGCGTCCCTTGCCTGCAACATGGTGGCCTCCACGGGGCACTTCATCTCCTTGCCCAATCGTTCAATATTCTGGAGCAGCCTCTCCGCGCGTGCGGTCTCTTGAGCGAGCTCCACGTCCAGGGGCAGGGCATGGTCGACTTCGATTACGTACAAGACCTCCACCACTGCCTTGTTGGCCTTGGCCAGTTCACCGGCCAGCAGGAGAGCCTTTTCGTCGCTTCCGTTCCCCGACACCGGCACGAGGATCTTCTCGCCGACGCTGATCAGTCCGTTCGTTGAGCTCATCAGTGCCAGATTATACGAAGTGATTCACAACGTATCAAGGCCTGCGGGCGTTTTGCCACACAACTACGCCCGTCGAATTCGAGGAATACAGCACTTGCACTCAGGAGGCCACGGCCTCTCGTCCGCCTGTCTCTCCACTGCTCCACACTGGCGCGTCACTCAGCGCCGTTGGTCGAGTCGGGGTTGATGGAGTACCACCGCTCAAGCTGTTCGTTTCTGGCCGCCACCACCAGGATGTCGCCCTTGCGAAGAACCTCGTCCTCGTCCGGGGCCAGCGTGACGTCCTTGCCGCGCCTGATGGCGATCACGGCCATCCCATACTTGTCCCTGGCGCCGCCTCCAAGGCCGGCAGTCCTGAGACTGTGGTTCTCAAGCGAGTCCGCGATTCTCAGCTTGCTGAGCCCGAACTCGGGCGTCAGGTCCATGTACTCCAGGATGTCACGGTTGAACAGGCTGTGGGCCAGGAATTCACCCATCTCGTGCTCCGGGTAGATGATCTTGTGCACGCCTATTCTCAGGAGCGTATCTCCGTGGAGCTGGTTCTCTGCCCTGGCGACTATGAGAGGAACGCCAAGAGTCGCCAGGAGCACGGAGGTCATAAGGCTGGCCTGCATGTCGGATCCAACGGCCACTATGGCCGCGTCGAAGTTGGCCGCGCCCAACTCCCGCAGGATGATCTCGCTGGTGGCGTCACCCTGAACGCTGTAGGTCACCCGACCTAGGTTGACCTGCACCGCCTTCTCGTCGGTGTCTATCGCGAGCACGTCGTATCCCATCTGGAATAGCGTATGCGCGACGCTCGTCCCAAACCGACCCAGACCTATTACCATAATCGACTTGGCCATGTCTCAACCTATTTTAACCCTTTCCTCGGCAAAGCGATAGGTGGCCGTCTGCTCCTTTTGCGCCAGGACCAGCGCAAGCGTGAGTGGCCCAATTCGACCGAAGTACATCGTCAGGATGATGATGAGTCTCCCCACAGGCGAAAGCTCGTCGGTTATGCCCGTGGACAGACCCACCGTGGAAAACGCGGACACCGTCTCGAAGAGCGTCTGGTTGAGCGGAAGCCCTTCGCTCATGGTCAAGATGAACGCCACGGAGAACACCATGAATGTTCCGAGCACCAGGACCGCCAGCGCTCGGAACACCTGCGTCTGCGGCAGCTCCCTGCCAAACGCCGTGGCATGGCTCCTGCCCGCAATCGACGACAGGACGGCGGCCATCAGGACTGCAACGGTGTTCACCTTGATGCCCCCTGCCGTGGAAGCGGACGCTCCGCCAATGAACATCAGTCCCGTGATGAAAAAGTTGCTGTGAAGCTCCATGTTCTCGAAGTTCACGGTCGTGAACCCGGCGGTACGGCCACTGGCGGAGTGGAAGAATGCCGTGAACACCTTGGAGACCAGCGAGTGGGGGCCCAGCGTTTCCGAGTTGCTGTACTCTCCAACCAGTATTACGCCTGTACCGAGCAGCAGCAGGAACGCCGTTACCGTTACCACCAGCTTGGTATCGAGCGTGTAGCGGTTGAATCTCCGATAGCCGAATGCGTCCAGCAGTACGGTGTAGCTCACGGTGCCCAGAATTATGAGCAGTGTCATGGGAACCAGCACCGTGTAGTCGCTCAGGAACGCGCCAAGGCTATCCGACTCCGGAAAGATCACGAACCCCGCGTTATTGAACCCGGACACCGCGTGGAACGCCGATTGCCACGCGGCCGTGGCAAGGGGATACTCGCTTATGAGCCTTGCCATCAGGACCAGGAAACCCGCAAGCTGTATACCCGCCACCACCAGCACGATGCGTATGGTGAGCCTTATCAGGCCTCCAAGCTGGTTGGCGCCCAGGCTCTCTCTCATCAGCAGCCGGTTGGCCAGTGTGATGCGCTGGCCAATGATCAGGAGGAATAACGTGGCGCTGGTCATTATCCCAAGCCCGCCGGTAAATATGAGGACCATGATCACCAGCTGCCCCGGCACGCTCCAGTAAGTGGGCGTGTCCACCACCACCAGGCCCGTTACCGTGACGGCCGAGGTCGCCGTGAAGAGCGCGTCCATGAACGGGGTTACGCCGCTCTGGTTGTTGGCGAACGGCATCAACAGAAGGGCCGTGCCCACGGCGATCATGAGGGCAAAGCCCCCCAGCAGCAGGTACGGAGAGCCATAGTTCTTGGGCGGGACCCTGGGGGCGGAGGCCGTGATGCGCAGCGGCCTTATCTCCTCCTCCCGGGGACGCCTCACCACCCTGTCGCCCGGCCTTGGGCGCCACGATTGCTGCAAGACGCTGCTACCTCATCGCGCGAAGCCGCGCGCTCGGCCTGCGGATGGAGAACGCATACACGGCTTCGGCACTTCTACGGGACTGTGCGATGCTCGCGGCGGGCAATGGCTCTAGCTCCGGCGAAACGCGTTCTGCACAACGTCATCCGGGAAGAGCGAGGGAACCTGCCCATCAGAGGCGTAGTTGTACAGCGCCGCCTTGAATATGCCGTCCAGCGTGGCAAACACAAGTGCCACGCCAATAAGCAGGACGGCACCTATGCAAATGGCCAGGATCACGCCGATAGCGCCAATTGGAGAGAGCACGAAGAACAGCGCCGCGCTGATGGCAAACGCAACTAGGCCTACGAGAAGCCCGGCTATCCCCAACCCGAAGTTGGCGGCTATCTGCTCCCCCCAGGTACGGCGCAGCATGGAAAGGGACGTTTTGAAGGCGTCGCCCAGCGACCTGTGCTCAATCACTATGAGCGGCACCACGAAGAAGGTGACCATGGTCCAGGCGGCGCCGAGCAGCTGCACCACAATGTAGCCGATCATTCCCAAGATACCGCCCCGTTGCCTGGCCTGGCTGGACAGAATTCGCAGTATGAGACCAACCGTGGCCGCGATGACCGCCCACATGAAGATCGTGATGACCCGGTGGAAGGCTCCGTTCAGGCCGGAGCTTATGTTGGGGTCGCCGCCGGCCAGCCGCTCGTGCGCGGCATACACCAGCGCGCTGTTGAAGAAGATGATCACGAAGTAGGAGGCTACGTAAAAGGCAAAGAGGACAACCATGTCAATGGCACCGGAGGTCCCTTCATCCAGCCGGGCGAATGCGCCTATCCCGAAGCCCACCCCCATGAACGAAAGAGACACCAGAATCACGCCGATTGAGGAGAATACAGGGAAGAGAATCAGTTCCTTGTCCACCGCCAGGACGTGCAGGCACAGCTTCAATAGCCTGAAGCTCCTACCAATAGTCTCGAACATTGCGCCTCCGTTTGCGGTCAGGCCAGGTTCAGCCCGTGCTGAGCCCGCCTGCCGCGCCACTCGCACAGGCGAGCCGCGAATTGCCTAATCCTCCCGCGATTCTAAGGCCGAAGCGCGCGCCAGTCAACAATCGTGCGGCTCCGCCCGCGCCGGCGCCGGGGCGTTGGATTCTCGATCACCGCCGTTGTGGAGAACCCGGCGGTCTGCTTCACGCGCGCCACCGCCCTACTGCATCGGCGAGTAGTCCGTCGCTCTCATCAGGCGGTTGGTGATCCTGGCGACGAGTGGGCCCTCCTGCTCCGTTTCCGCGAACAGCTTTGCCCGTTCCTCGTCCGCGCGGAATGCGCTCCACGCCCTCTCACGGTCGGCGGCGTTCTCAAAGGCGAGCATGTAGACCAGCGTGTTGCTAGTGCCCACGTCCTCCGTCCAGAAGCCCACGACGTTGAGGCCGTGCTTCTTGAAGTACCCCATTGTAATCTCGGCGAAGCGGCGGTTGAGCGCCGGCAGCTTGCCCGGCATGGCCTCATATGTTCTCAGTTCGTAGATCAATTTTTCACCTCCGTCCGATTACTCCTGCCTGCGGCCTCCCGATTGCGAGCTGCGGCTCGACCTCTTACATCAGCCTGCCCTGCTCCTTCAGCCCCAGCTTCGTCATCGCCGCCTCGCCAATCTTGCGACCGCCGGGCGTTCTGAGCACGAAGCCTTCCTTCAGCAGAAATGGCTCGACCACGTCGACCAGCGTCTGCACCTCCTCGTTCACCGTCGCCGCCAGCGCATCGATGCCCACAGGCCCACCGCGGTAGTTCTCGGCGATCGTGCTCAGGTACAGCCTGTCGAGCCGGTCGAGTCCGTGCTCGTCCACGCCCTCTCTTGCAAGCGCAACATCCGCCACCTCGCGGTCTATGCGACCGCCGCTCTTCACCTGTGCGTAGTCTCTCACCCTTCGAAGCAGCCGGTTGGCCACCCTCGGCGTGCCGCGCGAACGGCCGGCAATCTCCCTCGCTCCGTCCCGGTCGACGCCCACTTCCAGGATTTGCGAAGAACGCATCACCACCTCAGTCAGCTCATCCGTCGAGTAGAAGTCCAGGTGGTATACCATCCCGAACCGGTCTCGAAGTGGCGGCGTGAGCAACCCGGCCCTGGTGGTGGCGCCAATTAGCGTGAACCGCTTGAGCTGGAACGGCAGCGTCCTGGCGTATGCACCCTTGCCGGTGACGAAGTCAACCTGGAAGTCCTCCATAGCGGAGTACAGGTACTCCTCCACGGTGTGCGGCAGCCGGTGAATCTCGTCGATGAATAGTACCTCGGCTTCGCTGAGATTTGACAGCACCCCAACAATGTCCAGCGGCCTCTCCTGCGCCGGGCCTGACGTGTGCACCATTTCGGCGCCCATTTCGCGGGAGATGATGTGGGCCAGCGTGGTCTTGCCAAGTCCGGGTGGGCCGTGGAACAGCACGTGCTCCAGCGGCTCGCCCCGCGTCTTGGCTGCGGCGATGGCAATGCCCAGGCTCTCCACCACCCGCGACTGCCCCACGTACTCCCGGAGCGTGCGGGGACGCAGGCTCAGCGCCTGGATCTCCTCCGACTCCGCTCCCTCCTCCGGGGGCGCAGCCTGCTCTTGCTCGCCTATGACGCGCTCTCTAGCCATCTACTCGCTCGACCCGCGCTCTATTCTGAACACCTCTCGCAGCAGCTCCTGCGGGTCGCCGGGGTTGGATACGGCGGCGGCCGCCTCCTCCACCTTCTGACGGGCCTCGGCGCTGCGATGGCCCAGGTTGACCAGCACGCTGACCACCTCATCAACCACGCTGCCGCGCCTGGGAGCCGCGGGCACGGCGGTATAGCCCTCGTCACGGAGCAGGGCCCACTCAGCCATCTTACCCCTAAGCGTGGCCACCATCTTGTCCGCCGTTCTCTTGCCTATGCCCGGCATCTTGACCAGGAGGTCCGTATTCCCCTCCTCGATGGCCCTGGCAATCGTAGAGACGGAGAACACCAGTGCGCGGGCTGCAGTGTTCACACCCACGTCCTCCACCTGAATGAGCCTCTCGAAGAACGTCCTCTCGAACTCCTTTCGAAAGCCCACCAGGAGAGGCTTGGGCTGTCTCTCCGAGGCGTGATAGTAGACCTCCATCTCCACCTCCTGCCCCTCGCCCGTCTCGTCCTCCTCCAGGGTGCGCATCACGAAGTACGGGAGCAGCAGCTCGTAGCCAACGCCGCTCACGTCAAGGATAACGCGCGCTTCTTCCTTGTAGACCCGCCGGATGGTTCCTCTAAGGTAGTTGATCACGATCCGTCACACCGCCGCGCCGGTCGCACGGCCCGCGCCGCGTCCGGTGGACGCCGCACCGGCGCCGCCAATAGCCTGCAAGTGGCACAGCGCAAGCGCAAGCGCATCGGCCACGTCATTTGGCTCAGGTAGCTGCGTCAGCTTCAGTCTCGCCTGCACCGCCCTCTGAATCTGCGCCTTACTCGCTCGGCCGCTGCCCACCATGGAGTGCTTCACGCGGGTGGAGGCGTAGCTGTGCAGCGGAATGTCGGACTGCGCCGCGATGAGACAGGCGAGCCCGCGGGCGTGTCCCATGAGTACTGCCGTACTCGGGTGCGCGTAGTGGGAGTAGACCTCTTCGAGCGCCAGGGCGACGGGGCGAAACTCCTCCACCACCTCTCGCAGACCGTCGTACAGGACGACCAGCCTGCGTTCTACGGGATCCCCTGATCCTCCCCCCCGTATAACGCCGCCCTCCTTCAACCGCACGTTACTTCCCACGGCCTCGATCACGCCGTAGCCCATTCGCAGTAAGCCGGGGTCCACTCCCAGAAGGATCATTCCGTCACACCCCGCATCGGCATCCTGACGACGCCATTCTAGGGTCCCTTCCCGCATGGGTCAATGAGACCTCGGACGGCCCACACGCACTGCTCAGGCAGAGGAAGTCGCGCGGCGCCGTTCCGGCCTCCGCAAACCGTCGTGGACTAGGGCCGGACGGCGACGATCTCCAACCAGTTGCGAGGGATGAAGGTGACCTTCATCTCCTCGAAGACCTGGGCCGCGCCCTTCTGGAGCGCCATGCTTGCCTGCTCCAGCGGTACGCCCGGCATCACGCCGGTGATCCAGTCCTCGAACCCGCTTATGAGCACCCAACCCTCCAGGGGCACCTGAACGGTGTTGATCCTGAGTTCCTTGATCTCGAACCCGCGTTCCTTGAGTATCTCCGCGTACTGCTCTGCCGAGAGGTGCTGCCGCGCCTCCACTTTGGCCGCCTTCACGGGCGACAGCCCGTACTCCGACCTAAGAATGCGCAGTGACCTGAACATCCACTTGCGGTACCACTCCTCCGTCTCAGGCGGATGACCGCCCTCGTAGAAGGATGTGTTGAAGGCGAACACGCCTCCGCTTCTCAGCGTGGAGAACACCTCACCCGAAAGTCGAGTCTTGTCCGTCACCAAGTGAATGGCATTGCAGAAGACAACCGCGTCCATCTTGTCCCGAACCAGCTGCGACAGCTGCTCCCCCCGTCCCAGAACGAACTCCACCATGGCGTCCCTGGCGCTGCTCAGCTCCGATTTCGCCTGCTTGAGCGCCGTCATGGACATGTCCACGCCTATGACCACGCTTTCCCGGGCGCCGCGCAGCTTCTCCAGAATAATCTTGGTCACGCCGCCGGTGCCGCACGCCAGGTCTACCACCCTCTGCCCCGGCCCAACCTGCGACAGATCAACGAGGTCCTGGTTGATCTTCTGATAGAATGGCGCCTTTGAAAAGGCAGCGAAGGAGAAGTCCTCCCTACCCTCGTTTTCTGACATGTTCTCTTCCCCCAGTCTCTCTTCGATTGACCTGCTAGGCTCGCTCAAAGCCTCGTGGAGCAAACTCATAGGCTCGTCAAATAATACGCACAAATCATACTAGAGAGGCCACGCCCAGGTCAACGCCGTAAGGATTGACACGAACGCCGCCCTCAGGAGAGCTGCACACAGACAGCCCGCGTGAGTCCTGCCAGGTCCTCGTGAAGCGTAACGTTGGCGTCCGGCACAATTGCAAGGCACATCTTCCGCACCGCGTCTCCCTGCTCGGGCGATAGTTCCATGACGAAAGCTCCCGGCCTGCGCAGCCTGCCCAGCGCCTGCGGCAGCAGCACACGAATAATCTCCAGGCCGCCGTCGCCTCCATCCAGCGACACCAGGGTTTCAGTTCGCACCTCCCGCGCCAGATACGGCAGCTCCGTCCGCGGCACGTAGGGCGGGTTGCTCACCACAATGTCCAAGCCACTTGGCACCTTCGCCAGGAGATCCACGTCCAGAATGGTCACCCTGTCCGCGACGCCGTGGTATTCGCAGTTGCGCTGGGCCATGTCCAGAGACTGGGTGGAGATGTCGGTTGCGTAGACGCGGGCATTGGGCAGGTGTACCGCCAGGGCAACGGCTATTGCGCCGCTTCCCGTACACGCGTCCGCTATCAGTATGTCTCGGTCTGTGGGCAATGCGTGTGCCCGCTCCAGCGCCAGGTCTACCAGCAGCTCGGTCTCCGGTCGCGGGATGAACACGCGAGGGCCAACCCTGAAGTCCAGGCCATAGAACTCCCTGTGCCCGGAGATGTAGGGCCACGGCTCGCCGTTGAGGCGCCGCGCCAGGTCGCGCGCCAGCGTCTGCCCCTCCTCTGAGGTCAGCGTTCGCTCAGGCGAGGCGAATAGACCGGCCCTGTCCACGCCCAGCGCCTTCATAAGGAACAGGTCGGCCTCCATCGCTGCCTCCTCGATACCGTTGGCCTCAAGTGTCCTGCGGGTCTCTTCCAGCACGCGTGCCAGGGTCACGTTACGCCTCCTGGAGCAGGCGCGCCTGCTCACGAGCAGCCAGCTCGTTGATGAACTCGTCAAGCTCACCCATCAGGATGCGCTCCAGATTGTGGCTTGTGACGCCAATCCTGTGGTCGGTCACGCGGTTCTGCGGGAAGTTGTAGGTGCGCACCTTCTCCGAGCGGTCGCCGCTGCCAACCTGTGAACGACGGGATGCGGCCATCTCCTCCTGCTGCCGGCTGACCTCCCGGTCCAGCAGCCGCGCCCGGAGCACCGCCATGGCACGTTGCCGGTTCTTGAGCTGGGAGCGCTCGTCCTGGCATATCGCCACGATGCCCGTGGGGTTGTGGATAATACGCACCGCCGTGGCCACCTTCTGCACGTTCTGGCCGCCGTGGCCGCTGGCGTGATAGATGTCAATTCGCAGGTCGCCGGGGTCGATATCGACTTCAACATCCTCGGCTTCCGGCAAGACGGCCACGGTTGCCGCTGAGGTGTGAATCCGCCCCTGCGTCTCCGTTGTGGGAACTCGCTGCACGCGGTGACCGCCGCTCTCGTGCTTCAGTCGGCTGAAGGCCCCCTTACCCTTAACCTCGAATACCACTTCCTTAAAGCCGCCGATACCCGTCGGGTTGGAGTCGATTACGTCCACGGCCCACCCCTTGGCCTGCGCGTAGCGGGCATACATGCGGTAGAGGTCACCGGCGAACAGCGCGGCCTCCTCGCCTCCCGTACCGGCTCGTATCTCCACGATGACGTCTTTTTCGGCGTTGCGGTCCTTGGGCAGCAGCGCAAGGCGCATCCGAACATCTAGGTCGTCCCGCTGCACTTCGAGCGCGAGCAGCTCCTCTTGAGCGAGCGCTCTCATGTCCTCGTCACCGCCCTCCTCGACGAGGGCGCGAGTGTCGTCAAGCTGTCTCGTGACGCCCTCGTACCGGTCGTACAGGCCGACCAGGTTCTCAATGGAGGCGCGCTCCTTCGCCAGCTCCTGCAAGCGCCCCGGGTCTGTGGAGATTTCCGGACGCGCAAGCAGTTCCTCGATTTCGGCAAACCTCTCGCTGAGCGACTGCAATCTTTCCAGCATGGCGTGTCTTGATATCCTACCCTGCACATTATGGAGCTTGGGGCGTTATCTTTCAACGCCCCTACCCCTATCCGACCGCCGCGAGCCCACCGGGCCCGATCCCCTTGACCGGCGCAGGAGGAGTACGCGGCAATAGCTACACCGTAGGCACGTTGAACCCAACGAGTGGGAGTGCTACAATCCCGCAACGGGCTGTGGCCGGGCCACCAGCCCCTTTAGACATTGTGGAGTGAAAATGCCCCTTTCAGGACTCTTCAGCCTGCTCTCTCAAAACGAGCAGCACCGACAGCTGGTTGAGCAGCTCAGAAAGCGTGATTCGGTCTCCGCCCGGGCCGTCCTGCTGGACTCTGCCCTCGCCTTTTACGCCGGGGCATTGCGCAATGCGCTGAATGCCCCCGTCCTGCTGTTGACGGCGCGGCCGGCCCGCGCGCGCCGCCTGTACGAGGACATGCTTGTCTGGTGCGGCGAGGACGCCGCGATCCATCACCTTCCGGAGGGCGAGACGCTTCCCTTTGAGAGGCTCACCGCAGACGACGCCACGACCCACGGGCGCATCCGCGCGCTCGCGGCCATGGCGGCAGCGGACCTCGACAGCAGTTTGAACCCTCCGGTAGTTGTCGCGTCCGTGGCCGCTGTAGCACAGAAGACGATCTCCAAGCGCGTTCTCCTGGAAGAGTCACACAGCATCTCGGTTGGGCAGCGCGTTGACCTTACAGACCTGCTGGAGCGCTGGCAACGGATGGGCTATCGCACGGAGCAGGCGGTGGAGACGCCTGGCTCGGTGAGCCGCCGCGGCGGCATTCTCGACATCTTCTCACCCGGTTCGGAGCAGCCTGCGCGCATCGAGCTGATGGGCAACGTGGTCGAGAGCATCCGGCTGTTCGACTCGGTCTCTCAGCGATCGGTTAGACCTGTCGACAACGTGTTCGTTCTACCCGCGCAGGAATCGCTATCAGCTCTCGCCGACCACGACGAAATTGAGAAGCTATACGAAAGCTTGGACGTCTCCAACTGCTCTCCCTCCACTCAGGAGCAGATAAAGGAAGAGCTATCCCTCCTGATGAACGGCCACACCCTGGACGATCCGGGCTTCTACAATGGATTCTTCTGCCAGGGAACACCGCTGGAATTCCTGCCGCAGAACTGCCTGCTGGTGATGGAGAGGCCCTGGGAGATTGAGGGTGAACTGCTCGCGATGGAGGAGAAGTCTGCGGAGCTGCGGGCAGCCAAGGAGTCGCGAGGAGACATCCCGCGGCGCCTGCCATCCCACTACGTGCCCCGCGGCCAGCTCGAGGAGCAGCTTTCCGCCGCGCCGCGCCGGCTGGAGTCCTACCCGTGGTCACCGGAGCGCGACGCAGAAGGTGGGGCTCTTCCTATCGACCTGGGATTCATGCCTCCCGGTAGCTACATGGGACGCCTCGATGTCCTGGCCTCGGACGTTCGAGCGTGGCTCGAGGACGGAGACCGCGTTGCGCTGGTGTCCCAACACGCCGCTCGGCTGTCGGAGGTGCTCCTGGGACAGGGCATCGCCGTTCGGACGGACGGCGAGCCTGCGGATGGCCCCCCCAGAGGCGGCGTTGCATTGACGAGAGGCTCGCTGTCCGAGGGGTGGACTCTTTCACTTGACAACTCCTCGCTCAAGCTTCTCTCGGACGCTGAGATCATGGGAGTGGCCAAGGAAAGACCTCTGCGAAGGCGCCAACCCGTTCAGCGAGCAGCATTCCTATCCGACCTGGTGCCAGGGAACTACCTAGTACATACGGACCACGGGATCGGACGGTTTGCCGGGACACGGCGTATGGAAGGCGGTGACAGGGAGCGCGAGTACCTGGTGCTGGAGTACGCCGAGGGTGACAAGCTTTACGTGCCCACGGACCAGCTGGACAGGGTATCGCCGTACACGGCGCCTGGAGAACGTGTGCCCACGCTGACTCGCCTCGGAACCCAGGAGTGGAGCCGCTCCAAGGCTCGGGCTAGAGCGTCCACGCGGGAGATGGCCCGCGAGCTTCTGGCCCTCTACGCCTCAAGGGAAGTGACCAGCGGCATCGCCTTCTCTGCGGATACTCCCTGGCAGCGAGAGATGGAGGACTCCTTCCCCTACACCGAGACCACAGACCAGCTTCAAAGCATTCGAGACATCAAGGCGGACATGGAAACGGACCGGCCCATGGACCGGCTGGTGTGCGGCGACGTGGGCTACGGCAAGACCGAGGTGGCACTGCGAGCGGCCTTTAAGGCCGTAATGGACGGATTGCAGGTTGCAGTTCTGGCCCCCACAACGGTGCTGGCACATCAGCACCTCGCAACGTTCTCCCAGCGGCTTGCACCCTTCCCGGTAAAGGTGGAGGTGCTGAGCCGCTTCCGCACGGCGGAAGACCAGCGCCGCGTGACGGAGAGGCTGGCAGCCGGTGAGGTGGACATATGCATCGGCACACACCGACTGCTCCAAAAGGACGTGTCCTTCAAGAACCTGGGGTTGGTGATTGTAGACGAGGAGCAGCGATTCGGCGTTGCACACAAGGAGCGGCTGAAGGGCCTCCGCAGAGAGGCGGACGTCCTGACGCTAAGCGCAACGCCCATTCCGCGCACACTGCACATGGCCCTTTCCGGCGTACGTGACATGAGCACGATAGAAACACCGCCGGAGGAGCGGCTCGCCATCAAGACGTTCGTCTCGGAGTTCAGCGAGGAAGTGGTGCGGGAAGCCGTACTTCGGGAAATGGACCGCGGCGGTCAGGTCTTCTATCTTCACAACCGCGTTCGCACAATCGAAGAGACGTCACTGCGGGTGCGGAGGATCGTACCCGAGGCTAGAGTTACGATAGGTCATGGCCAGATGCCGGAGGAACAGCTCGAGAGCGTGATGGCGGACTTCGCCGACTACGGGAGCGACGTTCTGGTATGCACTACCATAATCGAGGCCGGCCTGGACATGCCCAACGTCAACACGCTGATTGTGGACAGGGCGGACATGCTGGGACTGTCACAGCTCTACCAGCTTAGGGGACGCGTGGGTAGGGGTGCGAACCGCGCCTACGCGTACCTGATGGTGCCCAGGCAGTACCGAATCACGGAGACGGCGGAGAAGCGGCTGAAGACCATACTGGCGGCCGCGGAGCTCGGCGCAGGCTTCCACATTGCCATGCGAGACCTGGAGATCAGAGGTGCGGGCAACATTCTGGGCTCCGAGCAGAGCGGCCACATACACGCAATCGGCTACGACCTCTACTCACAGTTGCTGTCTCAGGCGGTGGCGGAGCTCAGGGCGGAGCAGGACGGGGTCAACTCCCCCTCCCTCCCAACAGATGTGAAGCTGGACCTGCCCATATCTGCATACATCCCGCTTCACTACGTACCGGACCTGACAACGCGACTGGGCGTGTACCAGCGATTTGCCAAACCACTGCGCCGCGAAGAGATAGGCTCTCTAGGCGATGAGATCAGAGACCGCTTCGGGCCGCTGCCGCGGGCAGTCCGGGACCTGCTGTTCGTGGTGGAGCTTCGCACCTTAGCTAGAGACGTGGGCGTGGAAGCGATATCGAGAGTGGGCCGCGAGATCGTGCTGCAGCTGCGAGAGCCTGTGAGCGGTGCGCGGCTTGCCTTGCAGAAGTCGCTTGGCCCCGCGCCCAGGGTGGGTCACAGCCAGATACGATTGAACCTGCGAGAAGGATGGAGGGAAGAGCTCGTCAAGACACTTGAGGGACTGGCGAAGTTCAGGGCAGACGTGATGGAACTCTCGGCAACACCCGCCTAGGCCTGCTGACCAATACCCTCCACCAATAACAGCAGTTCCCCCAAGCCGAGAATGCGGGGGCAGTCCGTTACGTCTGCCTTCATATTGTCACGGTCCAGGAGCACAGGGTGAATGCCGACTGCCCTTGCGCCTATGACATCGGTGTCGTACTGGTCGCCCACGTGCATGGTCTCCCGCGGTTCGGTGCCGGCCCGGCGGAGAGCCTCCAAGAAGATGGCGGGGTCCGGCTTTCCGGCCCCGACTTCCTCCGAGCCAACCGCAAAGTCCAGCGCCGGGAACAGACCTTGTTCCCGGCACAGCGCGTTGACGTCTCCCCGATTGTTGGTGATCAAACCCAAGACGATGCCGCGCCTCTTGAGTGCATCCAGCGCATCCAGCACGTCATCATAGAGAGCGAAGCCCCGCGGCGTATCCCGCACGCGTGCGAACACCCGCAACGCCAGCTCGCGTGAAACCTCCACCCCCGCACCCTCCAGAAGCAACCGCTCGTACTCTCCGAAGAATTCAGCTCTGGCAGGACCGCTGCGAGTCCACACAGGCTGGCGCGCCGTCTCCCGCGCCATTAAGGCGTCTGCGATAGCGTAGCCGCGCGTGATGCCCTCGTAAGTTACGCTTATGCCGAACTCCGCGCAGGCATCGGCCTGAATCCTCTCACGCGGCGGGTCAAACCTGCCGAGGGTATTGTAGAAGTCAAAGAACACCGCCCTTATCACCGAAACTCCGTACTCCTTGCACCTCTGAAGATTGCAGGCTAATCTTAGCACAGACTCCGAATAAGCCCCAGAAGGCAATCCCAATCGCTTGACATGGGGGGCAAAGTGCATATACAATATGACACACTACGAATGGGACCAAGACAAACGCGAGGTAAACCTGAACAAGCATGGCGTAGACTTTGCAGATATAGAACACTTTCAGTGGGACAGTGCCCTCGTGGGGCGCAGTGACAGGCACGGGGAAACAAGATACATAGGAGTGGGATACCTTCAGGACCGGCTGCACGTGGTAGTCTTCGCAGACCGAGAAAGCGCAACAAGGATAATCAGTCTGCGCAGGGCCAGCCAGGAAGAGAGGCAAAGATATGCTGCAACTATCAATTGAGGAAATGGCCGCAAGCCGGATGACCTTTGAAGAGATTGCGGCGGAGTTCGGAGAGGAAACCGCCATACAGGTTGGCATGGCCAGGGATCAGGACACCCAGGAGCTGGGCCAAGACTGGTTCCAACGCGCGCGGCCTGCAACTGAAGTTGTACCCAGGGTTGTTGAGCGCTGGCACAGGACTCGCGGCAGGCAGAAAGCTCCCACCAAGGAGGCCATATCCATACGGCTAGACCAGGACGTGCTGACCTACTACCGCGCCTCCGGAAGAGGATGGCAGAGCCGCATAAACGAAGCGCTCCGCCAATACGCCGTGGGCGGTAGGCCGGAGGAAACGGAAGAGTCGGAATCGGAGCCTCAGCAGTAGGCGCCCGCGCGTGGCGTCGAAAGTCGCTTCAATCGCCGTGTTTACAAGCACGCTGCGCAGCCGCATCTCACGAATCGCTGCTGCCGGGCTGGACCTGTTGTACCCTCCCAGATGCGCAGGATGCAGCCGCGAGGGGCAGTTCATCTGCGACGCCTGTCTCAGCGCACAACCTCGCCTCCTGGCTCCGTACTGCGTAGCTTGCGCCCAGCCGCTCGTACGCGGAAGCATATGCGCCGAATGCCGGAGCACACCCCTGACCATCGATGCCATCCGCGCGCCATTCCTGATGGAGGGCGCCATCCGACATGCTGTCCATCAGCTCAAGTACGGCAACCTGCGCGCCATTGCACCCCTGCTTGGCCGGCTCATTGCCGACTTCATGTCCTCGGAAGGCGTAAGCGGGGACGCGCTGGTGCCGGTCCCTCTTCACAACAGGCGCGAGCGCCAGCGCGGCTACAATCAGGCACACCTGTTGGCCCGCGAAGCAGGCAAGCTGCTCGAGGTACCGGTGGCCCCCGGCCTTCTTTCGCGCGTGAGCAATGCACCTCCGCAAGCACGGAGCCAATCGGCCGCGGATCGGAAGGCTAACGTCAGGGATTCCTTCTATTGCCCGGACCCATCAGAGATTGAGAGCAAGGTCTTGGTGCTAGTGGACGACGTCTGCACCACAGGCGCAACGCTTGATGCCTGCGCCACCGCGCTGAGGACGGCCGGAGCGGCCCGGGTGTACGGCGTCACACTGGCACGCGAGGCGTGAGGCAACTCGCGGCGTTGACAGCTTACGTCTCCATCTCTACACTATATTACGAATCGTGCCCAATCTTTCGAACCCTGGCTCAAGGCAGTCAGTGGACCGGCAGGCGAGAGCTATGGCGATGGGCCGCCTGGCTCTCGTTCCATTTGAACTATAGCGAGAGCCTGAATTGTGACCACCTGCAAGGAGATGTCATGGGTGTTCTAACATCGCAGGATCCGGACGTTGCACTTGCCATCGAGAAGGAGGCGGAGAGACAGCTCAGGAACATCGTGCTCATTGCCTCCGAGAACTACGCGAGCCGGGCAGTGCTTGAGGCGCAGGGGACGCACCTCACGAACAAGTACGCGGAGGGATACCCCGGGCGCCGCTACTACGGCGGCTGCGAGCACGTGGACGTAGTCGAGCAGCTTGCAATCGACCGGAGCACCAGGCTATTCGGAGCGGAGCACGCCAACGTGCAGCCGCACAGCGGCGCGCAGGCCAATATGGCGGCGTACTTCTCACTCATCAAGCCCGGCGACACCGTCCTTGGAATGAGACTGGACCAAGGAGGTCACCTGACCCACGGCAGCCCCGTCAACTTCTCCGGCAGGCTCTACAACTTTGTGGCCTACGGTGTGGACCGTGAGACGGAGCACATCGACTACGACGAGGTGGAGCGCCTCGCCCACGAGCACAATCCGAAGGTCATAGTTGCCGGATACACTGCCTATCCACGCACAATTGACTTCCAGCGTTTCCGCGAAATCGCGGACTCGGTTGGAGCCACGCTCATGGTGGACATGGCGCACATCGCAGGCCTGATAGCTGCGGGCGTGCACCCCTCTCCCCTGCCCCACGCACAGGTGGTCACGTCCACGACCCACAAGACCCTGCGAGGCCCAAGGGGCGCCTTCATCCTTTCGACCGAGGAGCTGGGCCGCTCGATCGATCGGTCGGTGTTTCCCGAGACGCAGGGCGGGCCGTTCATGCACATAATCGCCGCCAAGGCCGTGGCGTTTGGTGAGGCGGCCATGCCCGATTTCCGCGACTACCAGCAGTCCGTTGTCGACAACGCCCGTGCCCTGGCAGAGGGGCTCACAGAAGGAGGACTCCGCGTGGTGTCCGGCGGCACCGACAACCACTTGGTACTGGTGGACGTATCGCCTCTTGGCGTGACTGGCCAGGACGCCGAAACCGCCCTCGGCAATGTGAACATCACCGTAAACAAGAATGCGATTCCCTTCGACACGAGGCCTCCACGCGTCACCAGCGGACTGCGCTTGGGAACGCCGTCCGTATCCAGCCGCGGCTTCGGCGTCAGCGAGATGGGGGACATCGCAAGGCTGATCGTAAAGACCCTGTCCAGTGTCGGCGACGCCGGCGTGGAAAGGGAGATCCGGGAGGATGTTGAGGCAATCACCTCCAGGTTCAGTGCGCCGGGGCTCGAGGCATAGCCGAGCATTCGTTGTAGCTTCACCCTGGCGGTGCTATAATGTCCGCGCCTTGATTGTGCGCCAATCATAGGAAGGAGATGGCCTGCGGTTCGGGCCGTAAGAGACGCTTGAGATACTATGAGCTCATGTTGGTTGTGTCGCCCCAGGTGGACGATGAGGGGCTGACCGTTACGTTGGACCGCGTAAACCGGTACGTCAGCGACCATGGAGGCAGCGTGGTACGGCAGGAGCAGTGGGGCCGACTGCGTAGGCTGGCATACCCCATTCGCAACTACAACGAGGGCAACTACGTGTTGACCCATCTGGAGATGGACCCGCTGGACACCAAGGACCTGGAGGCCAGCCTGCACCTGACGGAGGACGTCCTCCGTCACCTACTGGTCAGGGTCGACTCCATCCCACCCGCGCCGGCTCCAAGAGCTGAGCCGGTGGAGGCAGCAGCCGAATCGACCGAGGCAGCGGCGGAGGCCACTCAGACAGAGGCCACCGCGGATGGCACGCCGCCTAGCGCGGAAGCAACAGCCGAATCGACCGAGGCGGAGGCTGCTCAGACCGAGACAACCGCGGATGACGCGCCGGCCAGCCCCGAAGCGCAGGCGCCGGAGGCCGCAGCCGAAGTCACTGAGCCTGAGACCTCAACCGAGCCCGCCGAGGCCCAAGAGGAAACAGGTGTGGAAGCCAACGCCTCCTCGGAAGGGGCTGAAGAACCGCCCGCGGAAGAGCCGGCGACCGGCGGGGCGCAGTAGGAAGCGAGCGCAGGCGCCCGGCAAGCCTCTTGCCGAACTTGAAGGAGCAGTGAAATGGCGGGCTTCAATAGGATGACGGTGATAGGCTATCTGGGCACAGACCCGGAGATGCGCTACACCCCCAACGGCAATCCCGTGACGTCGTTTCGGCTGGCTGCTTCGCGGTCCTACACCACCTCCACCGGCGAAAGGCAGGATGAGACGGAGTGGTTCACAGTCGTGGCCTGGAACCGGCTCGCGGAGCAGTGCAACCAGTACCTGAACAAGGGCCAGCTCGTGTACGCGGATGGGCGGCTGCGCAGCAGGTCATGGGAGGGCCAGGATGGGCAGACGCGGCATGTCAACGAGATCAACGCCGACAATGTGCGATTTCTGAGCCGCCCCGGACAGGGCCAGTCGTCCTCGGAGGAGCAATCGGAATCCACATTTGATCCGGAAGACCTGCCGTTCTGACGCAGGACTCTACCCGAACGGCAGTTACCGGAAGTACGGCACTCCACGAAAAGCGATAGGAGCAGTAGAGACACATGAGTACCAGGCCAAGACCGGGAGGCCCCAGGAGGCGGGGAAGGCCCCGTTTTTACGCTCGTCGCAGGGTTTGCGCGTTCTGCGTGGACCACGTATCGGCAATCGACTACAAGGACTTGTCCAGAATGCGCCGGTACGTCTCCGATAGGGCGCGCATTGAGCCCAGGCGAAAGACCGGCAACTGCGCCAAACACCAGAGGGCTCTCACGCTTGCGATTAAGCGGGCGAGGCACCTTGCGCTCGTACCCTTCATCCAGGGCCACGTCCGATCAGAGAGGGAGGCATACGCTTAGCGAGCCCACCAATTCCGGCGGCGGCCATCTCCCCTTGATCATAAACAGACTCTCTTACTACCGGTGAAAGAACCAGCATGGCAAGACAGAGAAGCCAAATAATCATAAGGCCCAGCCAGCGCAGGCAGAGGTCCAAGCTGCAGAGGGAACAGGCTAAGCAGCGGGCGCTGGTCGTGGCCGGCGCCATCGCCATCCTATTCATATTTGCCATACCCGCGTACGGCTACTGGGCAAACTTCGTTGCTCCTCCCAGGAGCGTGGTGCTCCAGGTGGACGATACCGAGTACACACTTGGATTCATGACCAAGTACCTCGTAGGCCTGGAGGCCCTGGGAAGCCCGGTCAGCCTCGGTAGTGAGCCTTTTCGTCTGCTGCAACAGCTGCAGCAGAATGAGCTTGTGCGGAGCGGCTCCGAACGCATCGGCGTAACCGTGAGCGAAGATGCCATCGGTCAAGAGGTGCGCGACAGGATCATCGGAAGGTCGCCCGAGCTGGCTGAGGTCCCGCCGGACCAGCTGGACAGGGAGTTCAGTGAGGCCTATCAGCAGTACTTGGACACGTCCAACCTGTCCGAGAGCGAGCACCGGATGTTCGTGGAGGCTTCGCTGCTGAGGGACGAGCTCCGGGACTACCTGGGCGCAAGCCTGCCGGAGTCTGCCAGGCAGGTAAACATGTCATGGATTGTCATTGCCTCAAGACAGGAAGAGGGTGAGGACGCGGCACTCGCTGCCCAGGAGACGGTCCAGGAGGTGGCAGTGCGACTGGAGCGCGGCGAGGATTTCGCACTTGTAGCCGAGAACTTCTCGGACGACCGCGCCTCAGCTGTTAACGGCGGCGAGTACGGGTGGTTGCCGCAGGGCACTCTTGGCGTCCTGGACGAGACCATCTTCGCACTCGAAATCGGTGAGATAAGCCAGGGAGTCGACACCGGCACCTTCACGTACTTCTTCATGGTGACGGACGTGGATGAAGACAGGGTACTGGAAGAGACCCAGCTGGACAGACTGCGTAATGCCGAACTCCAGACCTGGATTGCTGAGGAGCGCGGCAATCACAGAATTACCTCCTGCTTTGGCGGTGGCTCCGCCGGCGGCCCCTGCGACTGGCAGTACGACTGGCTGGTCCGGAAGGTAACAGAGGCGTCCCGTGAGTAGAGGGCAGTGTGCGCTCACCCGATAGTCCAATCAACGTGGGCCTCTTGGGCCTTGGAGTAGTGGGAGGCGGTGTCCTTGACGCCCTCAATCGGAATGGCTCGGCAATAGCCCGCTCCGTCGGCCGCCCCATCCAGGTCACCAGGATGCTGGTAAGAGAACCGGACAAACCGCGCCAGGTTGAGTTTGACCGGCAAATGCTGACCGCGGACGCCGCCCATGTACTTGAGGACCCCTCCGTAGACATCGTGGCCGAGGCCATGGGAGGGGAGCACCCCGCACTCGATTACATCCGGACTGCCCTGGAAGCCGGCAAGTCCGTGGTCACCGCCAACAAGGAGGTCATGGCCAAGCATGGTCCTGAGCTCCTTGAGCTTGCAGCGCGCAGGGGAGCTCACCTGCTCTTTGAGGCCAGCGTTGGTGGCGGCATTCCCATTCTCGGGCCACTGACCAGAAGCCTCAGGGGCAACGAGATTTGCGGCATTCGCGCCATCATCAACGGCACGACCAACTACATACTCACCAAGATGAGCAACGAGGGCATGGAATTCGCGGACGCTCTGCGTGAGGCCCAGGAGCTTGGCTACGCCGAGGCCGACCCCACAAACGACGTGGAGGGCATAGACGCCGGTTACAAGCTGGCGATCCTGGCCTCCCTGGCCTTCCACACCAGGGTAGCCGCTCAGGACGTCCACCTGGAGGGCATATCGCGCCTTGCCGGAAGGGACTTCCGGTACGCCCGCGAGCTGGGCTATGTGATCAAGCTCATGGCCATCGCCTCCAACCGGGACGGCAGCGTGGAGGCGCGGGTGCATCCCGCGTTGGTGCCACAGGACGCCCCTCTGGCCAAGGTGGACGGTGTCCTCAACGCCGTTGAGGTGGAGGGAGACCTGGTGGACAAGGTGCTCTTCCACGGCCGGGGCGCCGGATCGATGCCAACGGCCAGCGCTATGGTGGGAGATATTATCGAGGTGGCGTGGAGCATGGCAAACGGACTCCCGGCCGCCGGATTCCTCACGTTGGACCGCGAGGTCAACATCTGCCCGATTTCAGACCTGGTTACTCGGTACTACATACGGGCAACCGTCCTAGACCGCGCCGGGGTGCTGGCTCAGATGGCCTCCATTCTCGGCAACCTCCAGATCAGCATCGCCTCCGTGATTCAGAAGGAGGTGGATCTTGACGACGGCACGGCAGAACTGGTCATCACCACCTACCACTCCAAGGAGCGCGACGTGCAGCAGGCCCTCATGGAACTGGAAGGGCTGGACGTCGTGAAGGAGATTGGCAGCCTCCTGAGAGTGGAAGAGTAGTTCCCGGCAGAGGTGGTGTGAACATGAGGCAAGGGGTTCTGGAGAGGTATCGGGAACTGCTGGAAATCACTCCAAGCACGCCGATGATCTCCATGGGAGAGGGAAGCACGCCCCTGGTGCGGTCCCGCTCCATCGAGAGCGAGATCGGCTGCGGTGAGCTGTACTTCAAGCTGGAGGGCTGCAACCCGTCCGGCTCTTTCAAGGACCGTGGCATGGTCATGGCCGTCGCAAAGGCAATGGAGGACGGCAGCGCGGCCATCATGTGCGCCTCCACTGGCAACACCAGCGCTTCCGCCGCCGCCTACGGCGCATACTGCGGCCTCACCACCATCGTCCTGGTCCCGAGCGGCGATGTCGCGGCCGGCAAGATGGCCCAGGCCCTCGCCTACCACCCCAGGATCCTTGTGGTCAACGGCACGTTTGACCAGGCCCTGGAGATGGTGCGCGCCTTCACTCAGCGATATCCCGTCACCCTGGTCAACTCCCTCAATCCTCACCGGCTTGAGGGCCAGAAGACCGCGGCGTTCGAGATCGTCGATGACCTTGGCGACGCGCCGGACTTCCTCTTCATCCCCGTGGGCAACGCGGGCAACATCACCGCGTACTGGAGGGGCTTCTGCCAGTACGCCGACCTGGGCAGGGCGGTTACGCGGCCCCGCATGATGGGTTACCAGGCGGAAGGCGCAGCTCCCATTGTGCGCGGCGAGCCTATCGGCGAGCCCTCCACGGTGGCCTCGGCCATACGCATCGGCAACCCGGCCAGCTGGCAGCAGGCGCTCGCTGCCCGCGACCAGTCCGGCGGCGTGATTGACTCGGTGACCGACGACGAGATACTTTCCGCCTACCGGATGCTCTCGCGCCGGGAGGGAATCTTCGGGGAGCCGGCCTCCGCAGCATCGGTTGCCGGAGTGATCAAGCTATCCCGGCAGCTGGACCTGCGCCAAAAGCGGGTCGTGTGCGTTATCACCGGCAACGGCCTCAAGGACCCCGACCTTGCCTCTCAGAACACGGACGTGGCTCTGCAGGAGCTTCCCCCGGAGATCGGCTCCATGGAGAAGGTGCTGGAGGAGGTGGTACAGGGAAGCCTCAGCCTCGGGCCGAGAGCGTGACGCCCGAGCACGTTGCACAGCAGCCACACCTGGGCTAGACCACTCGCACAGGAGCACCGTTGGCACTTTCCTTCAGCCTAGAGAGCTTCCGGAGCGTGGACGCGGAGTGGGAAGAGATTCTCGCCGGCAGCGACCACAGTGGCATCTTTCTTACTCCCTACTGGCAGGGGGCATGGTGGGAGAGCATGGGCGACGCGGGACAGGAACTCCGCTTGGTCAAGTTCTCCGACGGCCAGTCCACCATCGGCATCGCTCCCTTGATGAAGGACGGCGGCCTCATCACCTTCCTGGGCAGCACTGACCTGTGGGACATGCACGACTTCATTGTTGCACAGGGCAGGGAGCAGGACTTCTACCGCGGATTCATGCAGTACCTGGAGGACGAGGAGTGGTCGGAGGTGAGGCTGGAGTCGCTGCCCCAGGCGTCGCACGCGCTCAGCCACCTGCCGGCTCTGGCACTGGAACGCGGCCGACGGGTTGAGCAGGCCGCGGAGGACACGCTGATGGGTGTGTCCCTACCCGGCACCTGGGACGAGTACCTCATGGGGCTGCGAAAGAAGGACCGCCATGAACTGCGCCGCAAGCTGCGCCGGCTCCAGGAGTCCGTGGACTTCAGAATCTACCGTCTGAGCGACACAAGCGAAGTGGCAGAGGCCATGGACGACTTCCTGGACCTCATGGGCCAGAGCCGTGAGGAGAAGTCTCGATTCCTGACCGAGGAACGCTACGCCTTCTTCCGTGAGATGTCCCCGCGGATGGCGGAGCGCGGTCTCCTCCACCTCTTCTTCCTGGAGGTGGAGGGCGTCAGGACAGCCGCCACCGTGTGCTTCGACTACAACAACGTGTGGTCGCTGTACAACAGCGGCCACAACACCGACTACGCCGCGCTGGGCACCAGCTTCCTGCTCAAGGCCATGTGCATTCAGGACGCCATCGGCCAGGGCAAGAGCTATTTCGACCTTCTGCGAGGCACGGAACAGTACAAGTACCACCTGGGAGCAACCGGGCGGGAGCTTTATACCCTGTCCATCTTCCGCTAGACCTCGGCGCCATTCGTACACGTCCGAGGCCGCTTCGGCCCGGACGCAGCCATGCCACGATGACTGAAACCGACAACTCCATCACTCAGCAGGCGGTCCGCCCCATCGAAAGGATCGCTGTGGTCAGCGTTCACGGCTGCCCGGACGCCCAGCCCGGGACCAGGGACGCCGGCGGGATGAACGTTTACATTCGCAAGGTCGCGCAGGAGCTGAGCGACCGCGGCGTATTCGTGGACGTATTCAGCCGCAACCACGACGCGGAGGCCCCGACCACGGTGCAGCTTGCCGAGCGCGCCCGCGTCGTGCACGTCGATGCGGGTGACCCGTCCGACGAAAAGGCGGAGCTGTCCCGCCACCTGCCCGACTTCGTGCTCGCCGTGCTGGATTACGCCCGCGACAACGGCCTGACCTACGACGTCGTTCACTCACACTACTGGCTGTCAGGCCTGGCCACTACTCTCCTGGCGCGGCGCTGGGGCATTCCCCACGTGACCACCTTTCACACGCTGGCGGAGATCAAGAAGCGGGCTCGCGCGGGCGAGGATGAGCCTGAGGAGCGCTCCGTGGGCGAGGAGCGGGTCATCCGCACCTCCGATGCCATTGTTGCGTTCAGCCGGCACGAGAGCGACGCGATGGTTCGTTTCTACGACGCGGCCCCGGACAAAATCGAGGTCATACCCTGCGGTGTGGACGTGGACCTCTTCCGGCCCGTTGACCGCAGGGAGGCAAGACAGAAACTGGGCATCGGTGAAGATGGCGTCGTGCTGTTCGTGGGCAGGCTGGAGCCACTCAAGGGGGTGGACATTCTGCTGAGGGCCGTGGCGCAGCTTGAGCGGGCTAGCGCTACTAGAACTGTCATAGTGGGCGGAGACCAGGCGGATGCGGAGATGGCAAGGTTGAGGGCGCTGTGCCGCGATCTGGGCATCGTGGAGCGCGTGAGCTTCCTGGGCCGGATGGCTCAGCAGGAGCTTCCGCTCTACTACAGCGCGGCGGACGTATCCGTCATCCCGTCCTACTACGAGAGCTTTGGCCTTGTGGCCCTTGAGTCTATGGCGTGCGGCACTCCGGTGATAGCCTCGCGCGTTGGCGGACTACCCACAATCGTCAAGGACGGGCTGAACGGCTATCTCGTTCCGTGGCGCTGCCCGGAGCCCTTCGCCGATGGACTGGACGTGCTGCTCGGCAACGCTGCCATCCGCCAGGCGATGAGCGATGCGTCCCGGCAGACGGCCGAGTCGATGAGTTGGGCAGCCGTGGTGGACAGCCTCCTGAACACCTACCAGGTTCTGTCGCAGGCTGATCCCACCGATGCCCCTTGACACCCGGGACAGATGTAAGGCAGCCGGATGCTTCGGAACTATCGCCCCATGTTGGACCTTCACTGCCACATACTCCCCGGTGTTGATGACGGCCCGTCCACAATGGATCAGTCGATCGAGATGGCGATCGCAGCCTTTCGGGACGGCACGCGCACTATAGCCGCCGCGCCTCATAGCCGCGACGTCAACGAGCGCTCCACCATTGCCTGCGTCAGGTCCCTTGCAGCGCAGCTGAACGAGGAGCTCCGCGCCCGCTCGATACCACTCGACGTGGTTCTGGGCATGGAGAACCACCTGGCGCTCGACACGCCGGAGCAGGTGGATGCCGGCGCCGCCCTGCCAGTCCAGGGCGCACGCTGCATCCTCATCGAGCTACCATTCGAGCTCTATCCCTACCACACCCGCGACACCCTATTCAGCCTACGCTCCCGCGGCTTGCTGCCCGTGGTCGTGCACCCGGAGCGAAACCGCGCCATTCAACAAGACCCGCAGCTGCTCGCCGATCTCGTGCAGGACGGGGCGGTCTCGCAGATAACAGCCGGCAGCATAACCGGCGACATGGGCCCAGATGCGCAACGCTCGGCCGAAGAGCTACTGCGCCTGGGCCTGGCGCACGTCATTGCCTCCGACGGCCACGCGCCGTCCGGAGCGAGGGCGCCGCTGTTGTCGCGCGGCGTGGCCGCGGCGGCCGCAATCGTGGGAGACGAGGCAGCTCGGAGGATGGTGGACTCGATCCCGCGGGCGCTGCTGCAGGGCGGGACGATCTAGCCGGACGTTGCGCGCATGACCACGACAGCCGCTGGCTTCCCAACTCAGGTCCGGCCGGTTAGGCGACGCATAGGTACCGGGCCGCCTTGAGAGCGAGCGTGGGCAACGGCTCGATCCTGCGCAGCAACAGGTAGGCCGAGCCAACGCCCGCCGCGCCCACCAACGCCCCGCCGAGCACGTCCAGCGGGTAGAATACGCCCGCATACACCCGCGAAAAGCCGTACACGAAGGCCGCGGCGTACATTGCCCCGCCTATTGCGCGGTTGGCCATCCAGACGCCCGTCGCCATTGCCACCACCACGGCCACGGGATTGGCGGGGAAAGACGAGTCCGTGGGCGGATAGAAGAGCATCTCGATTTCGAATGAGTCGAAGGGGCGATGGCGGAAAAAGACGAGGTTGGACGCCTTCACCATCGCGCTGGCGATTCCGACGCCCACTGCTGCCAGAATCACGCCTCGCTGGTGGCGCTCGCGCATCTCGCTGTTGCGCCAACCGAACCACAGCCCAAGCAGGGTAAGCGAGCATAGCACCGGCACTAGGTAGTCGCTGACTACCCAGTGGATAATCCGGTCAAAGGTGGCGGACGTGCCTATCCAGCCGTTTATCCAGAGGAAAACTTGCGAGTCAACCTGTGATATAGCTTCCATACCGTGCTCAGGTTACGCGTCAGCGCATGGAGATAGGTGGTCTCCCTCAGTGCAGGAAGCCCGTCCGCGGTGTCCACGGACGTTTTCTTGCTGATGTTGGTGAGAGAGGTGAACAGGAATGTGACCAGAAGGGCAAGAAAGCCGCCAAGCATAAAGAGATAGAACTGGGCCGCCCCGGCGATACCTCCACCCGTATCCGGCAGGTTCCGGCCTCCCTCCCAGAAGAACCAGGCCAGTGCGCCCCCCACAAGCAATACGCCAACCACGGTGGAAAACCGCCTGTCGCCGGCGATGAGCATGCCTCTCAGGCCGCCGAAGGCGGCGGCCAACTGCAACACCCCGCAGCATCCCACAAACACAAGAAGCAGATATTCTTGTCCCAGGTTCATTGAACAAAACCCCGGCTCAGTACTGCGACCATTGCGTATCGGCCAAGACGATACACCATAACGTTACGGAGGTCAACCGCCGCGGACGGCTTGCGCGCCAAGGCAATTCAGCGCGACGCGAGGAATCCGACCCTCGGTTCTCTACGAAGAGGCCTTTGCCGGCGTGGCGACGGAGACGGGCGAACACCAGTGGAGGTATCTGGGAACCTTGCCGCGGATGACGTCAAAGTAGAGGTTCTGCAACTGGCGGGTTATGGGGCCCATGCTACCGTCCCCGATCATGATGTTGTCGATGTAGCCCACGGGCGTGAGGTGCGCGGCCGTGCCCGTGAGGAAGCACTCGTCCATGTTGTAAAGCTCGCTGCGACGGATGCCTCGCTCCACCGTCTCCAGGCCCAGCTCGTTGGCTGCTATCTGGATCACCGCGTTCCTTGTGATGCCCGACAGGATGTTACTCGAGAGAGCAGGCGTCACCAGTTTTCCGTCCATCACAGTGAATATGTTCTCGCCGGTGCCCTCGGAGACGAAGCCGTCCTGCGTGAGAAGTATTGCCTCGTCGAACCCCGCGAGCGTGGCCTCGGTCTTGGCCAGGATGCTGTTCACGTACAACCCGCCGATCTTGGTCCGCGGGGGAATCATGGTGTCCTCCATGCGGCGCCACGACGATGTGCAGCAGTGCGCAGCTCCCTCCGGGTCCAGATATGCGCCGAACGGGATGGTCAGTACGCAAAGTGAGTCCGACAGGTCCTGGAGCTTGAGGACGGCGATCCGCTCCTCGCCCTTGAAGGCGAGCGGGCGAATGTATATGTCCTGCTGATATCCGCACCGCTCCACCAACTCCAGTATGATGCCGCAGAGGTCGTCCGCGGAGTAGGGAATGGCGATGCGCATTATCTTGCAGCCCTGCAGGAGCCTCTCGCAGTGCTCCTTCAGGCGGAACACGTACAGCTTGCCCTGTTCCTCGTTCCAATTGCCGCGTATGCCTTCGAATACGGACGTGCCATAGTGGAGCGCGTGTGTCATCACACCCACTTTGGCCTGGTCCAGGGGCATAAACTCACCGTTCATGAAGGCGTACGTCATACTCAGGCTCCTCTTGCCAATGGCTGGACGCATTATAATCGCGGGCGGAATTCAAGACAATCCCCACGCCTGACACAGCAGCCGTCTGCTAAGGAGAGAAGCGTGAGAGAGCGAAGGGCAGCATGGCAGAGCCGTCGCCCTTCGTGATGCAGTCGGTGATGAGCTTGCCTGTTGCCGCGCTAAGCAGTATTCCGCTGCGGTAGTGGCCCACGGCCAGAAGCAGTCCGTCCCAGCCGCCCACGGGGCCCAGCATGGGCGCGTCGTCCGGTGAGCCCGGGCGCAGGCCGGCCCACACGTGACCCAGCTCAGCGTCTGCAACTGCGGGCACCAGCTCGATCGCCCCGGCGAGAATGCCGGACACGCCTCTCAGCGTGGCGCTTTCGATGAAGCCCACTCTCTCGCGGGTCGTACCGATGACGATGGCGCCGTCCGCCTTGGGCACCAGGTAGGTTATGCCCCGCCATACAATGGACGATATGGGGCTGGGCAGGATTCGCGTAGATACAATCTGGCCCCTCACCGGCTGCACGGGAATGTCCAGGTCCAGCCATTCGCCGCAGCGTCCCGCCCAAGCGCCGGATGCCAACACGACCCAGTCCGCCTCCATCTCATCGGCAGCCAGCTTCACGCCCGTAACGCGGTTTCCCTGTAGCGTCAGGCCCATGACCTCCGTGTCCTGCAGGATGTTCGCGCCTCTCCGAGCCGCGGCCTGCGCGTAGGCACGAACAAGCCGCCTGCTGTTGAGATGCCCCTCGTTGGGCGAAAAGAGCGCGCCTCGCACGCCCTCGCCAAGAGCGGGCTCGGCGCGGCGGACCTCCTGCGCCCCCAGCCATCGAACACCCATGCCCAGCGGCTCCTGCCACTCCAGCCGGCCGCGAAGCTCCGACTCCTCGTCCTCTGTCACGGCGACGTGCAGGATGCCAGGCGATCGGTATTCCACGTCAATGCCTGACTCCGCCTGAAGCGAGGGCAGCAAGTCCAGGAGAAGCGCCCGGCTTTGGAGCGCCAGGTTGAGCGGCTCTCCCATCGCCAGGTTCTCCGAGAGCGCCGCCACCATGCCCGCCGCCACGTCCGATGCTCCGCTGCCCACCTTCCCGCGCTCCACAAGCGTGACGTTGGCCCCCGCTCCGGCAAGAAAGTAGGCGATGGAGCAGCCTATGACGCCCCCGCCGATTACGATCACTCGCTCTTCAGACACTCGGTAACTCCGGACTCATGTTCACCCACCCCCAACGGGTCTCACCACCTCCACCACGTCTCCATCATTCAGAACAACGCAGGCAAAGCGATCTCGCTCCACAACGTCCCCGTTGTGTGCCACCGCGACGAACTGCAGGTTTACTCCGCTGCCTTCCAGGAAGTCGATGAGCTTCACGGGACCTTCCAGCTCTCGCCGCTTGCCGTTCACGCTTAGCGATATCATCTACGCGGCCTCCACGTCGACCTCACGCCTCTGCTCCAACCCGTTCTGCGGCCTTCCAGGCAGCAAGCATGGCCTGCTTGAGCTCGCGTGCGGCCGCCTCCGGGTCCGCCGCCGACATGATGGCGGAGATAACGGCAACACCGCTCGCCCCCGCCTCGATCACCGAGCCTGCGTTGGCCGGTCCTATGCCTCCGATTGCTAGCACAGGAGTGCGCAGGCCCTGCGTGGCTTCACGCACAAGGGCCAGTCCACCTGTCGCCGCCCCAGGCTTGGAGGCCGTATCGAAAACCGTTCCGAGCAGCAGCATGTCTGCGCCCTCCGCGTCGGCCGCGGACGCGCCCGAAAGACCGTGCACAGCCTTGCTGAGCATCAGGTGAGGCTGCGCCACCGCCCTGGCGTCCGTGACCGATATGGACGTCTCCGGAAGGTGCAGGCCGTCCGCTTGCGCGGCTAGCGCGACATCCAGGCGGTCGTTGACGATGAGCGCCGCTTTACCTCGCGTGATGCGGCGTAGGCTGAGGGCCAGCTTCAGTACCTCGCCGGCGGGCAGGTCCTTCTCTCGCAGCTGGACCACGTCCACGCCGCCCGACACCGCCGCCGCCACTGTGGCTTCCAGCACCTCCACGCCGCAGAGCGTCCTGTCGGTGACCAGGCAAAGCAACGGATATCGATGGGTCAGCTCGAAAATCATGCTCCCTGGCTCTGCCCTACGAGCCCCTCCACGGGACTGCTGGCGGACGCGTGAGGCCTGCGTGCAATGCGCCCCGCTTGGAATGCCTTGCGGCCTGCCTCCACGCCCTGCCGGAACGCCTCGGCCATCAGGGCCGGAGCGTTGGCCTGGGCGATGGCGGAGTTGACGAGCACAGCGTCGGCGCCCATCTCCAGGGCCTGCGCCGCATCCGAGGGGACCCCCAGACCGGCGTCGACCACCACCGGCACGCCGGCCTGCTCAATGATGATCCGAATCTCCTCGGCGGTGTGAATGCCCTGCCCGGAGCCTATTGCCGAACCCAGCGGCATCACGGTGGCACATCCCATCTCCTCCAGCCGCCTGGCCAGAACGGGATCGGCATGGATGTACGGAAGCACGGTGAAGCCATCGTCCAGGAGGGCACGGGCCGCCTCCAGGGTACCCACCGGGTCGGGCAGCAGGTACTTGGGGTCCGGGATGACCTCCAGCTTAACCCAGTCGGAGAGGCCCATGGCACGCGCCAGCCGTGCGATGGTGAGAGCCTCCTCCGGCGTGGCGCACCCCGCCGTGTTGGGCAGAATCCGGTACCGGCTCCAGTCCACGTAGTCCAGCAGGGTCTTCTTGTTCGGGTCGTCCAGGTCCAGCCTGCGGATGGCCACCGTGATCATCTCGGTGCCGGAGGCCTCGATGGAGTCAACCATCTCCTCCATGGTGCGGTACTTGCCGGTGCCCAGAATGAGCCTCGACGAAAACTCGACGCCGGCGATGGTCAAGGTATCATTCATGGTGTCACCGCCTCACAACCGCGCGGCAGTCCGGCGGAGCAACGATGGTGGAGGTTCGATCGGGAGCCGCCGTTCAAGGGCACAACGCCACGGCGACGGTCTAAGAAACGGTGCAACGTAAGCAAGTTCGCTCTCCCTTCGCTGGCATTATCCAGTTCAGGTTCCGACGGTCGCCCCAATGCGTTGGGGCCTCTCAGCCTGTCGCAACAAGCTCCCGCAGGACTCACCCTTAGAGTAAGCCAACCGCGGGCGGGATGTCAATCGCAGCAGCCGGCCGCCAATACTCGATTGCAGCCCCTTGCGGTTGACACTTCCGATGCGTTGGCCTTACAGTGGCACAATCCGAGGTATATGAAGTGACCACAGAGGCGCCACACAGCCCCAAGGACGATGACGTAATCGTGAACTACTGCCCCGTCTGCGGTCGCACGGAGCGGCGCCCGTTCAAGGACGGCGACCACTGGGCGACGCCCTTCTTCTACCGAGACGCCTGGTGGGCCAGGGGACCCTGCCCCGACTGCGCTCCCAGGTAGCCCCGCACAGTCACCGCGGCGTGACGCTGCCGCGCTCCACCCTGAACCCCACCGCCCGCGCCAGGAAACTGCCCTCGATCCTGTCCACGTCCGTGGTCGATACGATGGCCTGCTGGCTTCGCTCTACCCGCTCCAGGAGCAGGCGCCGGCGCGTTGCGTCAAGCTCCGAGAGCACGTCGTCCAGCAGCAGCACCGGGGGCTCGCCGCGCTCCCGCTCCAGGAGCATGCCCTCCACCAGCTTCAGCGCCACCGCCAGCGTGCGTGCCTGCCCTCGAGAGGCGTACACGCCGGCATCCATTCCGCCCAGCGTGAGTCGAACATCGTCGCGGTGAGGTCCCGACTGGGTGGCGCCCAGTGCGATCTCCCTCTCCGCGCTCTGCTCGATGGCTAGCTGAAGTGCGCGCTTGAACTCCGCGCCTTCCGGGTGCTCCACCGGCACGCCGGGCGCGTAATCGATGGACAGACCTTCGCCGGTCTCCGTCAGCTCGCCGTGAAGCTCTGTGAGCAGTGAGCTGAGCTCGCCCACAGTGCGGCTGCGCCTCAGCATGATGTAGGCGCCCTCCTCTACCAGTGCCTCGTTCCAGAAGTCCAGCTCATCGGCACGGCTCCTCCGCTCCCGGATCTGCCGCAGCAGGTGGTTGCGCTGGTACACCACCCTCTGATACCTCTGAAGCGATCGCAGGTACATCCTGTCGATCTGGCTGATCAGTATGTCGAGGAAGCGGCGGCGAGTGGAGGGCGCGCCGGTGACCAGGCGAATGTCTTCGGCGTCGAACAGGACGGCGTTGACTGCGCCGACGAGGTCTGCGGCCGATACGTGGATGCCGTCGACCCTGACCTCCTTGCGCAGGTGCGGCGACCTTTCACCCTCGTCCCAGGAGCCCTCCAGGGTCATGTCCACCAGGATGCGAATGCGGTCCCGCTCCCTTCGCACCACGCCGACAACCTGCGCGTGCCCCCTGTCCTCCGTTGCCGTGCGGCTGATGGCCTCCCTGTCGCCGTTGGCGCGATACGCCTTGGCAATCGACAGGAGGTACAGCGCCTCCAGAAGGTTGGTCTTGCCCTGCCCGTTGTCCCCGGAGAAGACGAGCAGGCCCTCCGGGAGGTCGAGCTCCAGGTTGTGGTAGTTGCGAAAGTTTGTGAGGCTCAGATGGGATACGTACACTGGGGCCACCCTGCCGCGGAACGCCGGACTGAACCCGCGCCACGGCGGCGCGGCCTGCTGCAAGAGAAAGCGGTTGTGGAGCCAGCGAGGGGATTCGAACCCTTGACCTGCGGTTTACGAAACCGCTGCTCTACCACTGAGCTACGCTGGCCTGTTCAACATTATATCACTCCGATGCCTCGCCTGCGCCTTCCGAGTCCCCGCTCCGCTTCCGGTACTCGTCCCAGAGCTCGCTGAGCCGGCGGGCAACGTCGCGCTCGTATCCCTGATCGCCCGGCACGTAGTAGCGACGATCCGCCAGCGACGGCGGCAGGTTGTCCATCGGGGCGAAGTTACCGGGGTAGTCGTGTGCGTAACGATAGCCCTTGCCGTAGCCCTGCTGCCTCATCAGCGACGTGACGGCGTTGCGAAGGTGGAGCGGCACCGGGTCGTTGCGGGTCTGCCTTGCATCCTCACGAGCGCGGTTCAGCGCCGCGTACGCCGAGTTGCTCTTGGGAGCCGTTGCCAGGTAGACGGTCGCCTCCGCCAGCGGAATCGCGCCCTCCGGCATACCGATGAAGTGGACAGCCTGCTGGGCAGCCACGGCCACCGGCAGCCCCTGCGGGTCGGCCATGCCCACGTCCTCGGCGGCGAGAATGACCAACCGCCGTGCGATGAACAGAGGGTCCTCGCCCGCCTCGATCATGCGGCTCAGCCAGTAGACGGCCGCATCCGGGTCCGAGCCTCGTACCGACTTAATGAACGCGGAGATGGTGTCGTAGTGCTGGTCGCCCGCCTTGTCGTACAGGATGGAGCGGTGCTGCAGTGCGTCCTCCACCGTGGCCAGCGTGACGAGCCGCTCGCCGCCCTCATCCGCAGCCGTTGCCCACACCGCCAGCTCCAGGGCGTTGAGGGCCATCCGGGCGTCCCCGCTGGCCATGACAACCAGGTGACGCATCGCATCATCGGCCAGTTGCGCCCGCATGTCGCCTATCCCGCGTTCGTCGTCCGCAAGGGCGCGCGCCACGATGGCAGCCACGTCCTCATCCGAAAGCGCGTTGAGAGTGAACACCCGGCACCTGGACAGCAGCGGAGCAACCACCTCGAAGGAGGGGTTCTCTGTTGTGGCGCCGATCAGGGTCACGGCGCCCTCCTCGACGTGAGGGAGTATCACGTCCTGCTGCGCCTTGTTGAAGCGGTGAATCTCGTCCACGAACAGGAGCGTTTGGCGGCCGTGCATGCCGCGGCGCTCCCTGGCAGCGTCGATTAGCTTGCGGAGGTCTGCCACACCCGCCGTGACCGCGCTCACCGGGTCAAAGTGGGACGCCGTGATGCCGGCAATGAGATGCGCCAGCGTGGTCTTGCCGCTTCCCGGCGGCCCCCACAGAATCATCGAGGGCACGTGGTCGGCCTCTATGCTGCGGCGCAGGACGCGGCCGGGTCCCAGTATGTGCTCCTGCCCTGCGAACTCGTCGAAGTCGCGTGGCCGAATCCGGGCAGCCAGCGGAGCCTCCCGGCCGAGCGCCTCCCTCCTGCGCCTCTCGAAGAGGTCCGTTACCTCACCTCCACGCCGACGGCCCGCGCCATCGCCTGCCCGCGCAGCGGTCTCACTCGCCCCCGAGCAGGCGTCTCGGACCGTTCACGGTCATCTCGCGGATGGCGTCTTCGCTCACGCCCAACTCTCGCAGCCTCGGCAGCACCCTGCGAATGATGAAGCAGTAACCGTCCGGGTTGTGGGCGGGGCGCGCCTCAGCCGCCTCCGGCAGAGCGGGGCGCGCTCCGCCGTAGTCGTGGGAAAGCGTTATCTGGCTCGCAAACCCCAGGTCAACCAGCTGCTTCACGACTTCCGTGCGCTGTTCCCAGTTCAGACCTCCCGCGCGGCCGCCCGGGTAGCGGTCCATGCCCAGGAAGCAGCCCTTCCGCATAATCCCCGTCAGGTATTCGATGTTGTCGGTGTCGTTGCTGTGGCCGATGCACACACGTCCCAGGTCCACGCCCTCCTCCTCGAAGATCGCAACCTGCAGGTCGCCGGCCCTGGCCGGGGCGGCCGTATGCGATGCAATGGGAACGCCGGTCGCGATGCAGGCGCGGGCGGCCGCACGCAGGATCAGCTCGTTGGGGCGGGTCAGGCCGTCCTCCGTTATGTGCTCGACGTCGGTGGCCACCTTGATGACGCCGGCCTTGATGCCGGTGCCCTCAATGCCGACCTCTATCTCGCGGATGAAGGCTGCGGCCAGATTATCCACCGTCGCCCCCAACCCAATGTGGCGCGGTATGTCCCGCCACATGCCGGTGGCAGGTACCATGTGCAGGTTCACCCCGGCCGCCACATCCTGGAGCAGCCGCATGTCCCTGCCCAGATCAAGCGGGGTGACGATGAGGACTGTGCCAACGCCTTCGGCAGCAGCCTCATTGAGTCGCGAGATGCCGCGAGCTACGTCATCTTCGTGGTCGAAGAGCTCCGGGTACGTGTATGGTACGCCCGCGGAGCTCTCTCGAACGTGCTCATGGGTCAGTACGTAGCCGAGGTCGTTGACGTCCACGGGGCCGAGCATGGTGTTCACACTGGGCATGATACCTCCTCCGTGCTCTCACGCTTCACGTAGCGTTGACGATTCGTACCGGCGCATTCCGGCTCAGGGCTCCATCGCCTCCTCGAGGCGCTGTATCTCCCTTTCCACCTCCTGCAGACGGCGGTAGTCCTCCTCCAGGAGCTTGTAGCAGCGCTCCAGGTATAGCTGGGCCAGCACGGACGCTGCCGGCGTCGGCATGACCGTTGCCCGCACCAGCAGAGGTATGCGGTAGTGCTCCGGCAGAAAGCGGGCCAGCGTGGCGATCTCTTCCTCGATCTCTCGCACCATGCGCCGGTCGGTGCCCTCCGCGGCGAACCGCAGCTTGCCCGCCAGCTTGGCCAGCTCGCTCAGCTTGTCTCGCTCGCCCATCAGGTCGTAGATGAGCTCGTTCACCGATTGAGTCGGGAGCGGTGTCCGCGCCTGCATCGAGCGCTCCCACCGGCCGGAGTACTCCTGCTGCACCTCGCTGACCACCTGTATCAGGTCCATGGGGTCGCTGTCGTCCACCGAGCCGCCGTCGATAAGATCGTCGTCTCTGGCCTCGGCCATGCGCCTGATGTGGTCGAGGTCGTCGACCTTCTCCGGCATGGGCGGGAAAGCGAAGCCGGCCAGGTCGTGCGTGATCATGTCCTGCATCTTGCCGGCAAACATGGGCGGGATGTACTTGCTCACGTCCACCTTGATGGGGAGCGCGATGACATAGGTTGCCAGCACGGTGGCGGGATCAAACTTCCGGCGGAAGAACACCAGCGCGTGTCCCTTGGGGGTGTCGCTCTCGCCGCGCTCGAAGTACAGGTCCAAGTGCGTCTCTCCCCTCGAATGTTCGCATATTATACTACGAAATGGCTGAACGTGGCCTGCCAAAGGGTGTCTGCCCTTGCGATGTGATAGAATGTACCCGTCGCGGAGGTGGAGCCCTCTACATGAGCTCAGACATCAAGAAAGCAGTTCGCGCACGCCGGGAGGAGATGGTATCGCTCCGGCGCGATCTTCACGCACACCCGGAGACGGCCTTCCGGGAGGCGCGAACATCCCAACTCGTGGCAGAGCGGCTGGCCGCATTCGGTCTGGAGGTGTCCACGGGGGCGGCCGAGACCGGCGTCACTGCCGTGATCGACGGCGCAGCGCCTGGCCCGACGCTCATGCTGCGCGCTGACATGGACGCCCTGCCAATCCATGAGACCTCGGACAGGCCATACGCATCCCGAACGCCCGGCGTCATGCACGCCTGCGGCCACGACGGGCATACGGCCGCGCTTGTCACTGTCGCAGGCATCCTCGCGGACCGCAGGCAGAGCCTTCGTGGGCGTGTCCTGCTTGTATTCCAGCCTGCCGAGGAGAACATGGGCGGCGCTCGCCTGATGATCGAAGAAGGCGTCATGGCCGACCCGGCCGTGGACCGGGTGCTCGGCTTTCACCTTTGGAACGGCCTGCCTGTGGGCCAGGTAGGCGTCAAGCCCGGGGCCATATTCGCCGCCGTTGACGAAATCGAGCTCGTGGTCAAGGGTACGGGCGGGCACGGCGCCATGCCGCACCAGACCGTAGACCCCATACCCATCGCTGCGCAGGTCATCAGTGCCTTGCAGATCCTGGTCAGCCGTGAGAAACACTACGCAGAGGGCGCCGTGCTCAGCATCGGCCGCATACAGGGGGGGATCGCGTTCAACATCATCGCCAGCGAGGTCGAGATGAGGGGGACGCTTCGCACATTCGACGAGGGAGTGCGCAGGCAGATTCTTGCTCGCATCCCGGAGGTCATGGCCGGCGTCTGCGCCGCCTTCAACGGCACGTTCGAGTTTCGTCACCTGCAGGGCTGCCCCGCCGTCGACAACGACCCGGAGGTCTCGGACTTCGTGCGGCGCGTGGCGACAGAGGTGGTCGGCGAAGCCAACCTTCCCGCCGTCGTGCCGAGCACAGTGGGCGACGACATGGCGCTTTTCCAGCTTGAGGCCCCCGGCTGCTACTTCCTGGTCGGCTCCTCCAACGCCGACGCCGGGCTGGACGCGCCGCACCACAGCTCGAACTTTGACTTCGACGAGGACGCGCTCTTGATCGCCGCCGAGACGCTCGCCAGAGCGTCGCTCGACTACCTGGGCTGACCCAACCAACGCCAGGGCGAGGTCGGCATTGACCCGCCCCGGCTCTCTGAACCCAACCGGAGGAGGACAAACCCAACTATGCAGCAACTCACCGAGCCAAGAGATCGCCTTCTACTGGGCCCCGGCCCTAGCAACGTCAACCCCAGGGTCATACGGGCCATGACCATGCCGCTAATGGGATACCTGGACCCCACTTTCCTCAAGGTGATGGACGACGTTACGGCTCTGCTCAGGCAGACCTTCCGTACATCCAACGAGCTCACGCTGGCCGTCTCCGGGACCGGCACGTCCGGCATGGAGGCCGCCCTGGTGAATCTACTGGAGCCGGGCGATTCCGTCGTGGTCGGAATCAACGGCCTGTTCGGAGGGCGCCTGGCGGACATCGCCACGAGGTGCGGCGCCACCGTAACCACCGTCGCCGCAGACTGGGGACAGACGCTTGACCCGGCCGCGGTGGAGCAGGCCATGGCCGGCGCGGGGCAGGTCAAGCTGCTGGCAGTGGTTCACGTCGAGACTTCCACGGGCGTGGTACAGCCCCTGCCGCCGCTGGCGGAGATAGCCCAACGCCACGGCGCGCTCTTCCTCGTGGACGCTGTGACGTCACTCGGCGGCGTAGACCTTCGCGTGGACGAGTGGGGCATCGACGCGTGCTACAGCGCCACCCAGAAGTGCGTGGGCGCACCGCCGGGGCTCTCCCCCATCACCCTCAGCCCGCGCGCCGTCGAGACCATTACGGCTCGCAGCACCCCCGTCCAGAGCTTCTACCTGGACCTGCTGCATCTCCAACGCTACTGGATCACCGACAGGACGTATCACCACACCGCATCCAATCCCATGATCTACGCGCTGAGAGAAGCGCTGGTCATGGCAATGGAGGAAGGCCTGGAGAACAGGCAACGGCGTCACGAGCGAAATGCGACCGCCCTCAAGGCCGGCCTGGCCGAGTTCGGAATGCGTCCGGTGGCGCCCGAGGGCATTCAGGCCACTCCGCTAACCGCAGCGCTGGTCCCGGAGGGCTTGGACGAGGCAAAGGTCCGCCGCTCCCTGCTGAGCGAGTACGGAATCGAGATCGGGGGCGGATTCGGGCCGCTGGCGGGCAAGATATGGCGCATTGGCCTCATGGGCGAGTCCTCGCAGGCCAGCCATGTGCTGACGCTGCTGCACGCTCTCGAAACGCTTCTGGTAAGGGAGGGCGTGGAGCTGGCCTCCGGCGCTGCGGTGGCGGCGGCGCACAGGGCGCTGGCGGAGGAGTAACCTCTCGCGGATGGTCTCTCAGGCAGTCCGCTGAGCTTCGGGCCGGAGGTGGTGCGCGCTAGTTGGCACGAGGCCGGTACTGGATGGCTTCCGCCACGTGCGCTACACCGATCTCGTCATCGCCGGCCAGGTCTGCGATGGTGCGAGACAGCTTCAAGGTGCGGTGAAACGCCCTCGCAGATAAGTGGAGCTGGTCCATGGCGGCCCGCGCCAAGCCCTGCGCGGCCTCTTCCAGCTTGCAGTGCTCCCACACCTCGGCAGGCCCCATGTCGGCATTCGATCGGACGGCAGCCGAGTCCCCGAACCGCTCCCTCTGCCTACTCCTCGCGTTCTCCACTCGTTCGCGCACCTGCGCCGAGCTCTCCCCTACCTCATCGCCCGTCAGCTTGTCGTACTCCACCCTGGGCACTTCCACGAAGATGTCGATGCGGTCCAGCAGCGGCCCGGATATGCGCTTCTGGTACTTGGCGACCATGCCCGCCGAGCACGTGCACTGACGCTGCGGGTCGCCGTAGTAGCCGCAGTAGCATGGATTCATTGCTGCCACCAGCATGAAGTTGGCGGGAAACGTCACCGAACCCTGCGCCCTGCTGATCGTGACCACCCTGTCCTCCAGCGGCTGTCTCAGCACCTCCAGCACGTTGTGGCCGAACTCCGGTAGCTCGTCGAGGAAGAGCACGCCCCGATGGCTCAGCGTGACCTCGCCGGGCCTGGGCAGCCTGCCGCCGCCAACGAGGCCGGCATGCGATATGGTGTAGTGAGGAGCGCGAAACGGCCGGTGCGCCACCAGAGGCGTATCGGACGGCAGGAGCCCGGCCACGCTGTAGATCTTCGTGAGGTCCAGCGACTCCCCGGGGGTCATCGCCGGCAGAATCGATGGCAGGGAGCGAGCCAGTAGCGTCTTGCCGCTGCCGGGCGGGCCGCTCATGAGCAGGTTGTGTCCGCCGGCCGCGGCCACCTCAAGAGCCCGCTTGGCGTGCTCCTGTCCCCTCACGTATGCCAGGTCGCCACCGACCCAGGTCGGCTCGCTCGCCAGTACATCCTCCTCTGCGCCCGCGTATGGCGAGATAGCGCTCTGTCCCCGCAGGTGCGCCGCAAGCTCGCCCAAAGTGCCGGCCGGGAACACGGTGATGCCGTTCAGAAGTGAGGCTTCCCTCGAGTCCGCCGCGGGCACATACACGTCACCGATGCCCTCGCCCTCCGCGAGTCCCACCATCGGCAGGACGCCGTTCACGTGCTTGATGCTGCCGTCCAGTGACAACTCACCCAGGAACACAGCACGGGAGATGTCAGCCGTGATCTGGCCGGAGCTCGACAGGATGCCTATTGCGATCGAGAGGTCGTAGGACGGGCCGGCCTTCTTGAGATCGGCGGGCGCCAGGTTTACAGTGATGCGGCGCATGGGGAACTCGAATCCCGAGTTTCGAATCGCCGCTCGCACCCGCTCCTTGGCCTCCTGAACGGCGGTGTCCGGCAAACCCACGATGTTGAACGCGGGCAAGCCGGGCGCAATGTCCACCTCCGCCTCAACCATGGATCCCTCCAGGCCGATCATGGCGCAAGTAAGGGCCTTGGCAAGCATAAGGAATCTCCCTTTCGAGCGATGGGTGCGACTATCATAAGAGGCTGCCGACCCGCCGTCAAACGCGATCCTGGCGCTTCACGCGAAACTCTACGCCATCGACCGTCGGCACAAAAGAGGGAAGGCCGAGGGTAGTTCCCTCGGCCTTCCCAGTTCTCTCCGAGTTGGAGACTCTTGCCGGAGTCTGGTCTAGGTGCCCCGGAGGCGGGGGTCCAGAACGTCCCGCAGAGCGTCGCCGAAGAGGTTGAAGCCGTACACGGCCAGGGATATGGCGATGCCCGGGAAGATGGCCATCTGAGGCGCCAGAGCGAAGTACTCTCTGCCCCTCTGGGACAGCATTCCGCCCCACGTCGGGGTGGTGGGCGGTACGCCCATGCCCAGGAAGCTCAGCGAGGCCTCCGATATGATGGCGGTACCCAGACCGGCGCTTGCGATGATGAGCCAGGGCGCCACACACTGCGGCATGATGTGCTGCAGCATGATGCGCAAGTCACCGGCGCCGATGGAGCGGGCCGCCAGAGCGAACTCGGACTCCTTGACCGCCAGGGCCTGCGACCGGACTATGCGGTTGGCCCTGGGTATCTGAACAATTCCGATGGCAAGCACCACGTTGTTCACCGAACCTCCCAGAGCGGCCATGATGGCAAGGGCCAGGATCAGCGTGGGAATGGACATCAGAGCGTCCATGATCCTCTGCATTACCACGTCTACTTTACCGCCGTAGTAGGCGCTGGCCAGTCCCAGCAGTCCTCCGGAACCGGAGCCGAGTGCCACCGAGAAGATACCCACGTACAGGGATACGCGGGCGCCGTTCACTATCTGCGCCCAGATATCCTGGCCTACGTCATTGGTGCCCATCAGGTACTGAGAGGAAGGAGACAGGAAGTTGTCGCTCAGGTTCCACTCGTTGGGGTCCCCGGCGATTACCGGAGCCGCCAGTGCCAGGGCTACCATGAAGAGGATGATCAGGGCGCCTGCTGCTCCCAGCGGCTTCCTCTTCAGGAAGGTCACCGACCCCTTGTACATCCGGACTCCCAGGGGCGCCCGTTCCCCGCGCCTTAGGACGTCTATTCCTTCTTGCTGTGCCGCCATTGCTTTTTTCCTCCTTAGCCGCGACGCATCTCAAGCTATTGTCAGATACCCCACTAATCGTACCGGACGCGGGGGTCAAGCCAGCCGTAGCTTAGGTCCACCATCAGGTTGGTTACCACGATCCAGCCGGCGAAGAACAGAACCAGCGTCTGCACCGCCGGGTAGTCCCACCGGCTCAGGCTATAGACCAAGAACGAGCCCATGCCTGGCAGAAGGAATATGGTCTCCATGATGACCGAGCCGCCGACCGTCAGTGCCACGGTTATGCCAATGATGGTCACGACCGGCAGAAGAGCGTTCTTCATTGCGTGCCGGTACACAACCACCACGTACCTCAGGCCCTTCGCGTGCGCGGTCCGTATGTAGTCCTGACGAAGAACCTCCAGCATGGTGGACCGCATCATCCTGGCCTTGGTGGCCTGGGACACCCAACCGGTCGCAAGCGCCGGCCACAGGAACATGATGAAGTTACCACGTGGATCTTCGAAGGGTGTCACGTACTCCAGTCTGGGGCTCCAGTTGAAGTACAGGGTACCGAGGAGGATGATCATGGTGCCGGTCCAGAAGCTGGGAATGGATAGACCACCCAGCGACACAATCCGCAGGAAGTAGTCGAGCCAGGAGTCCTGCTTCAGCGCCATGATGACCCCAACCGGAATGCCGAACACCACGGCCATTGCCACCGTCATAACGGCGAGCTGAAATGTGATTGGCAGCTTCTTCTGGATCTGTGGCCATATTGGCTTGCTGTCCACCAGGGACTCGCCCCAGTCGAGCCGTACGAAGTCGTACATGAAGATGAAGTACTGCTCGTAGAGAGGCTTGTTAAGGCCGAGCTGCTCGCGTAGCAGTTCCTCCGTCTCCTGGGAGTAGAAGGCGTCCTCTCCGCCGAGTATGACGTCAACGACATCTCCGGGAGCGATTCTCAGGATGACGAAGACGATCACCGACACGAGCAGTGCAGTAAGCAATCCCAGAAACAGACGCCTTAGCGTGTACTGTAACATGGCCCCTCCTAGAATCGATCTGCTTGTCGCCTGCTATCTGCGGGACTATTCCCCAATGCCTCGCAGAAACTCGATATGCACTTGAACATACCACCACCATAGGCTCTTGTCAATAAATCCGCCTCACCCTTTATTACAAAATCCTGAATCTGTACAAGGAGACGCCAAGAGTTGGTGAAGAAGTCGAATGCCCTTCCCGTCTCGCCGTGGCACACTCCTCCGGGAATGCGGGCGGGCGCATCTATCTTGGCTGCCTGCTCCGCTGTCCTCCCACGGGCGCCATACATTCAGTTAACGCGGAAGCGCCCCCGTTTGGGGGCGCTTCCTTCAGTCACTAGTCCGTTTCCAGGGTTTCCGGCTACTGTACGATCCAGACCCTGTCGTGGAGCCTCTGCTGTGAGTAGGTGCCCAGGTTGTAGTACCGGGCGCCCTTCACCTCAGTCCTGTTGGGCCACGCCACGTTCATCACGCCCAGCTGGTAGGCCGTGGTCCGCTCATTGACCATGTACTCTTCCAGCTCCAGCGCTACCACGCGCCGCCGGTCCTGGTCCAGGCTCTCGTCCAACTCGATAATCTTCGAGTTGATCCTCTGCAGCTCCTCGTCGGGAGCCCGGCCGTCGCCCTTCCAGCCCGTAACGTCGCACTCAGGGCTGGTGGTCAGATTGGTGTTCATACCCCAGAAGGCGTCCGCCGGGTCGGCGGTGTACACCTGCCTGTTGGGTGCGGCGTTGGCCTCAGCTCTGATGGTGTAGAGACACTCGGTGCTGATGTTGCCGTAGGTGTCCACGTACTGTACGTCGAACTCCCACCCGAGGTGCCTCTTCATCTGGTCGATCAGCCACAGGCTGATCTCACGCCGGCTCAGCAGCTGGATGACGTACTGGTCGGTCCGCGGCCGGTTGCCCGGTCCAAACGCCTCGTCCAGCATCTGATTCGCCGTTGCTATGTCAGCGTCCTTCGTGGCGGGGTTCCAGCCGGGGAGCTGCATGAACTCCTCATTCGGCTTGCCCCAACCACTGTCGATGTGCAGGAAGTAGGCGGGGTTGGACATCTTGATGTCGCCGACGGTGCTGAACGTATCCCAGTCACCCCGGTCAAGGAACAGCTGGACAGCCCAGCGGACTTCCCACTTGTCGAACGGAGGCCTCAGGGGGTTGACGCGGATTCCGGAGATGTGATTGTACCGGACAATCTGCTGTTCGATGATGTCCCCGTACTGCTCCGAGACCTGCTGCACCTGCGCCTTGGTGATGCCGCTGCTGCCATGGCCCGCCTGGCTGATCTTGCCCGTCACCAGAGCAGCGAACTTTGTGTTGTAGTCCTGGATGGCGAAGTTGTCCATCCCGTCTACGAAAGGAGCGCCGGTCAGCCAGTAGTTCGGGTTCTTCCGGGACTTCATCACTGTCTGCGAGTCAGCGGATATCGGGATGAACGGGCCCGTGCCCATGTTGATCAGGTAGCCCTCGGGCACTGCCGTGGACTGCACGCCAGGATACTCCGCGTCCATCCATTCGCGGTAGTCCTTGTTCCAGACGGCTATGCCGGCCGCCATCCACTGAAGAGTGGCGTTCCTGAAGCGGTCGAACTTGATCTCCACTGTCAGGCCATCAGGACCGTCCGGGCAGAGTATCTCTTCCTGGTGACCCATGTAGGCCTGACCGGTCTTGATGTAGCTTGCTCGAGTCTCGGGAGGAGGGTTTGCAAACCACTCGTGGCTCGCCTTGATGTCCTCGCATCCAAGCTGCTCACCGAAGCCGGGAGCTCCCTGGTCCTTCGCCCAGCCTTCCTCGTGGAAGAACACGTTGTCGCGCAGCACGAAGGAGTAGTTCAGACCATCGGCGGACACCTCAAAGCTCTCGCACAGGTCGCAGATGGGTGCATCCCGGATGGTTCCCCACGGATCCTGCATCAGCATAGCGTTGTGCGCAGCAAACTGCCACCGGCTGAACGCGCTGTAGCCCAGCGTCGTCTGGTACCTGGACGCGGGCCTGGGGTCTGCTGTCTTGTAGATCCCGCCGTACTGAGGCTCGCCCCACTCAGGCTTGTAGCCCGGATGGTTCAGCAGGTAGTTCACCCAGTCCTCGCGGTAGTCGGTTACTACCTCTTCTTCTACCGGGGTGGCGGTTGGTGCCGTTGTCGCCGTCGGCTCACCAGGCGCCGGCGTGTCCTCCGGCATCATCGCCTCTGTCGCCTCAGGCTCAGGTGTCGCCGTCGGCGGCGTCGTTGCCGTCGGCGCAGGCGTGTTCGTCGGGTCTTCCCCTCCGCACGCTAGCGCCACCACCAGCACGGTGGCGGCAAAAACCCCCAGAAGGGGTCTCAACTTTAATCCCTCAACCAATCTCATACTCGCCTCCTCAGCGTCAGTTAGGCAAGAAACTTTGCGGGCAACAGTAGCATGGCAATTCTGGCATTGTCAATATGCACGAATCTTCAAAATTCTTACAGACTTCCGCCCTCAGCGTAGAAGATCCAACGGCGACTCCGCCCTTCTCTACCATCTATCATGTCCCCCACAAAGAAGGAGGACGCACCGTTTGGTGCGTCCTCCTTTGCGATTCCCCTCTGAGAGTGAGGTCTACTCTACCAGCCAGACCCTGTCGGTGAGCCTCTGCTGGGAGTAGGTGCCCAGGTTGTAGTACCGGACTCCCTTCGCTTCAACCCGGTTCGGCCATGCCACGTTCATGATGCCCAGCGGCGTGTGCACTGCCGACTCGTACAGGTACAGCTCCAGCTCTCTGGTTATCTCCTCGCCCCTCTCTCGGTCATTTGTCACGTCCAACTCTTCGATCAGGGCGTTCAGCCTGTCCCACTCGTCGGTGGGTATCGGGCCCTTCCCAGTCCATCCGGGATCGTCACGGCATAGCTCACGGCCCTGCCACTGGCTGTGGATCTTCAGGAACCCGTCTATCGCGTGCTGGATGTAGGACTGACCATACGTGGGGCTAGCCTCTGCCCGTAGCGTGTACTGGCAGTCGGTCTGGATGTTCCCGTAGGTGTCAACGTACTGCACGTTGAACTCCCAGTTCAGGTTCTTCTTGAAGAAGTCTATGCCCCACAGGCTGACTTCCCGTCGGCTCAGCAGCTGAATGATGTACTGGTCCGTCTTGGGCCGGTTGCCCGGTCCAAAGGCCTCGTCCAGCAGTCGGTTCGCCTCTGCGATGTCAGCGTCCTTTGTCGCCGGGTTCATCCCGGGGAACGTCTGGAACTCCTCAACCTGGATTCCCCAGCCGGCGTCCGAGTGGAGCACCAAGTAGGGGTCACCCATGTTCACTTCGCCTACCGTTGTGAACCTCAGCCAGTCCTCGCGGTCGAGAGCCAGCTGTACCGCATGCCTCACGTTCCAGTCGTCGAACGGGGGCCGCAGATGGTTCAGCAGGAAGTGCTGCTGGTGGTTGTACCGGACTATCTGCTGCTCGATGATGTCCGAGTACTGGTCCTGTACCTGCTGCACCTGGGCCTTGGTTATTCCGCTGCTGCCATGGCCGGCCTGGTGTATCTTGCCGGTCAGCAGCGCCGCGAACTTCGTGTTGTAGTCCTGGATGGCGAAGTTGTCCATCCCGTCGATGAACGGCGCTCCGGTCAGCCAGTAGTTCGGGTTCTTCCGGGACTTCATCACTGTCTGCGAGTCAGCCGACAGAGGGATGAAGGGACCGGTGCCCATGTTGATCAGGTAGCCCTCGGGCACTGCCGTCGACTGGACGCCCGGATACTCCGCATCCATCCAATCGCGGTACTCCTTGTCCCAGATCCCAATCCCGGCCGCCAGCCAGCCCAGCGTCCCGTTCCTCACACGGCTGAACTTCATCAGCGCCGTCTTGCCATCCGGGCCGTCGGGGCACGTCACCTCGTCCAGGTGACCCATAATCCTCTCGCCGAACTTGATGTAGCTCGCGCGGGTTTCGGGAGGCGGGTTGGCAAACCACTCGTGGCTGGCCTTTACGTCCTCGCAGGCCACCTCCGTGCCGAAGCCCGGTGCGCCCTGGTCCTGCGCCCAGCCGGTCTCGTGGAACTGCACGTTGTCGCGCAGCACGAACGTGTACTCCAGGCCGTCCGCCGAGATCTCGAAGCTCTCGCACAGGTCGCAGATGGGCGCGTCCGTGATCTCACCCCACGGGTCCATCATCATCAGGCTGTTGTGCGCCACAAACTGCCACCGGCTGAACGCGCTGTAACCCAGCGTCGTCTGGAACCTGGATGCAGGCCTCGGGTCCGCGGTCTTGTAGATCCCGCCGTACTGAGGCTCGCCCCACTCAGGCTTGTAGCCGCGGTGGTCGAGGAGGAAGTTCATCCAGTCCTCACGATAGTCGGTGACTGGCCCGTCTACCATGGCCTCCGTGGCCGTGGGCGCCGTTGTCGCCGTCGGCTCACCAGGCGCAGCAGTCGCATCTGGCATGGCCGTCGCATCTGGCATGGCCTCTGTCGCCTCTGGCGCCGCCGTGGGCGGCGTCGTTGCCGTCGGCGCAGGCGTGTTCGTCGGGTCTTCCCCTCCGCACGCTAGCGCCACCACCAGCACGGTGGCGGCAAAAACCCCGAGAAGGGGTCTTAACTTCAGTCCCTCAACCAATCTCATACTCGCCTCCTCTATACGTCAGTCAGGCAAGAAACGTTGCGGGCAAGCCTAGCATGGCGATTCCGGCATTGTCAATACGTGCCACGCCCAGAGATTCTTACAAACTGCCACCGATTCCGACGAAGAGCCAGCGGCGACACCCCGCGGCTATACGTCCTGCGCTCATTCCTGCGACCGGTCCGGTCAGGCAGCGCGAAACCGACAGGCGTACCGCGGGCACTGCCCGCGCCTTGCCACAGCCACGCTCCGGTGCTAGTATGGAAGTGTCAGTGGCGCATTCGTCTAGTGGCCCAGGACGCCGCCCTCTCAAGGCGGAGATCACGGGTTCGAGTCCCGTATGCGCCACCACTCCCAGGGCGGAGCTTCTTTCGAATGGAATCGAATCTGCCCATAGCGGCCTGTTCGGGCGCGTGGCAGTCGCGCCACCCGCAGGCAACCTCGCCTCAGACTCCGCGGGCATGATTGCGCGTACGCTGGCCGGAGCCCCGGTCGACCTTCCCGTTTCCGGGCGTGGCCCGTCGTTCGTCGTACTCTCCGTAGACGCCCTGCTCCGGAGCGAGCACACCAGTCACCAGAGTCTTAAGGACTAGCTCGATGCCTTTTCCCTGGGCCAATGTCTTCATCCTGATCTTCGGCGGCTTCTCGCTGGTGAGTGGCTTCCTCGGGCTCATCGGAGGCTCTCCCGAGTGGTGGCTCGCGCTGGACGTGCACCGCATCTCCGGCTTTGGCCTGGTTGCGCTGCTGGTCTGGAAGGGTCGCAACATCCTTCTTTCGCTGATGAACAGGCGCAACTGGCGGAGAAGGCCCGGCATTGTGCTGGGCTCCGTCGCCACACTGACACTGCTCCTTGCCGCGCTCGGTCTGGGAATAGTATGGAGCTTCAGTGGCTACTTCACGCTACAGGGATTCAGCGGAGTTAGCTGGCACATCTACCTGTCACTGCTGCTCGCCCCGTTCGTGCTGGTTCATGCCTACAAACACTCCTGGACCCTGCGAACCCGGTTCTGGCTGGAACGCCGGTCGTTTCTGCGGCTGGCAGGGTTGGGCGTCGCCGGCCTGGCACTGTGGCGAACGGGCGAGATCGCAGCCGCCGTCCTGAATCTTCCAGGCGAGGACAGGCGGTTCACGGGGTCGTACGAGCGGAAGAGCTTCGCCGGCAACGGGTTCCCTACCACGTCATGGCTGAACGATGACCCCGACCCGGTCGCCAAGGACGGCTGGCGGCTGAATGTCACCGGCCTCGTCCGAAGGGATCTGGACCTCGGCCTCGACGACCTGACCCGCAGCGGCGACAAGGTCACCGCCGTCCTGGACTGCACCGGCGGCTGGCACTCCACCCAGGAGTGGCAGGGCGCGCCCTTGAAGGACGTGCTGCAGGCCGCAGGTGTCGAGCCCGGCGCCGGCAGCATCACGGTCCGGTCCGTAACGGGCTATCAGCGCAGGTTCTCGCTGGCAGAAGCCGACCGCTACCTTCTGGCTACCCACGTGGGCGGCGACCCAATCTCTCACGGGCACGGAGCCCCGCTCCGGCTCGTCGCCCCCGGCAAGCGCGGCTTCGAGTGGGTGAAGTGGGTGGTGTCCATCCACGTCAACGACACCGGAAAGTGGTGGCAGCCGCCCCTTCCTCTATCGTGACCACAGGCGGCGGCAGAGACCGCCCCTGAGCTAAATGGCGGGCGCATTCTCCAGGTATGGAGTCGCGCCCCCGATCTGCTCGCCTTCGTAGGGAGTGTAGCCCGCATCTTGCAGGCGCTCCCACACCTCGACCGAGTGGGCGTGATTCCTGGTCTCCAGCGTGAGCTGGATCTCGACCTGGCCCAAGTGCACCGACGCGGCATGCCTGAGATGCCCGACGTCTAGCACGTTCACGTCGGTGCTGGACAATATGCTCAGCAGGCGGTTTAGCCTACCGGGGCGGTCCTCCAGCATAACGCGCATCACGAGGTAGCGGCCTGCGTTGGCGAGGCCGCGCTCCAGGACGCGCGCTATCAGGTGGGTGTCCACGTTGCCGCCGCTGAGGACAATCACCACCCTCTCGCCGTCGACCCGGACCTTGCCCGACAGCACGGCGGCGAGTCCCACCGCGCCCGCTCCTTCCACCAGAAGCTTGCACCTCTCCAGGAGCAGCATCATGGCCTCCGTTATCTCCTCCTCCCCTACCACCACCAGCTCATCCACGTATCGGGAAACCAGCGGCAGGGTGATCCTGCCCGGCGACCCAACCGATATTCCATCGGCCACGGTGGCCTGTCCCTTGACCGTGATGCGGCGCCCTGCCTTGTGCGAGTCGACGACGGCAGTTGACGCTTCAGCCTGGACACCCACCAGCCTGATCCCAGGCGCGCTTTCCTTGATTGCGAGGCCAATGCCGGAAATCAGACCGCCGCCGCCAACAGGCACAACAACCGTGTCGACGCCTTCCACCTGCTCGAGCAGCTCCAAGCCGATAGTGCCCTGCCCGGCAACTATTGCGGGATCGTCGAAGGCGTGGATCAGTGTCATGCCGCTCTCCCGCACGACACGCCTGGCGCGGGTCATTGCCTGGTCGAAGTCCTCACCGTGGAGGATAACCGTAGCACCGTAGGCGCGCGTGGCCTCGACCTTCGGGATCGAGGCTCCCGCGGGCATGACAATTGTGCACGGTATGCCGAAATTGGCCGCCGCCAGAGCAACTCCCTGGGCGTGGTTTCCGGCGCTTGCGGCTATGACGCCCTTCGCCTTCTGTGGGTCGCTCAGTGCCGCGATCTTGTTGACGGCGCCCCGGACCTTGAAGGATCCGGCTCGCTGCAGGTTCTCGGCCTTCAGGAGGATCTCACACCCGGCCGGCTGTCCCAGGGAGCGCGCGGGCACAATGGGCGTCCTGATCGCCAGGTCAGCAATGACGTTTCGGGCCCGCCGGACGTCTTCCAGCGTGACCTGCGGCTTCATGTGGGACCTCCCTTCGCGTGCGGCGCCCTAGGCCGGAAGTGCCGGCGCGGTGCCCATCTTGCAGGCGCCTCCCCCGCACGTGTATCTACAGGAATAGTATATCCCATGCAGCTTGCTTCGACTAAGCCGCAGCGCGGATAATTGTCGCTGAAGGCTAATCAAGGGAGCAGAAGAGAATGTCCTATGGGGCTCGATGGGGACCGGACGGACCTCCACCCGAGGCCTACAGCCGGGTCACCGACGCCAAGCGTTTCGGGCCTCTGCACGCGGCCATGCGGGAGATCATCGCCCGGCTGCTGAGCGAGTACGACGTGACGCTAACCAAGGGATACGGACTCGACGCGGAGCTTGAGCTACGGATAACCCTCGCTGCTCCGTCCGTCAGACTAACCCCGAGCGATAGCAGCGCGGCGCCCATCTCGATCGCGTTCACGGACTTCCCGGGGCTTCATCTTCGCTTCGGGCGCTGGCACGTGGAGCCCTTTCCCGACTGCGGCTGCGACGCGTGCGATGAGTCAGCGGAGGGAGAGATAGAGCGGCTCATCGACATTGTCGACGACGTAACCGCCGGACGCTTCCGAGAGGGGATTCGCATCCCCTTGCTGTCGAGGTCGGGTTGGAGGGAGACGGAGCTGTGGGCGGATAAGACCCAGCTACCTCAGAGGAACACCGGCATCTGGTCTCGGGGGAGTTCCCGCATCGACAGGCAGCAGGCTCGCAGCATGACCGGCGGAGCCCGCCGAATGGATCTCAACTGGAAGCCGTGGCCCCGCAGACAGTCCCCCGGCTAGACCCCGGTCAAAGGCCACGAAACTTGATTGCCTGACCACTGGGACTGGGATGCTCTACCACGCCGACGTTCTGCTAAGTGGCCAGCGGGTATTGGCCGTAGCACCGAGGCCGGTCCATTATTTGCACCGCTCCAGCAGCCAGAAGCATTGATTGGACCTGCTCAAGAGTTGCTCATACACTTTGACGGTGCCCTTCCGAATGAGCCTGAAATCGCCCTCAAACAACCGTGTATACAGATCGGCCGGTCGATAGGTGGCAGGGTTGTTGGGAGAAACCGGCGTCCCGGAATTGCCCTGGAAACAGCTCTCCCGGAAGAACAGAATGCCTCCGACCCGCATCCACGAGCAGACCTTGTCGCGCAGCACTGCTAGGTCCGCATCGCTGAGATACATCAATAGCCAATTCCAGAACACGAAGTCAAAGGACTCGAGCTGAAACTCAATGTCCAAGACGTTGGCACAGTGATAGCTAATGTTGCTGAATTGTGCCGTCTCCTGGCGGTTCTGTTCAAGGAACCTCTCGACGAAGTCTACCGCGGTTACGTGATTTCCCACTCGAACAAAGTGGGACGTGTATCTCCCTATACCGGCTCCAAGCTCCAGAATGTTCTGCCCGTCCAGGTCAGGCAATTGAGCCAAGATCTCAGCTCTCTCCGCCTGCCCGAGCGTGGGAACATCGTCTTGAAGCAGCATACCGGCCACAGTCGCCGGCTTCTCCTTCCAGAAGTTCTCAGTAAGCTGGCTGTCGGGTCGCTCCATGAATTCCTCCTGTGCTGAGAGTAGACGTTGTCCGGGGCCTCACGTGCTTGGAATTGGCAGTGGAGCCGGACGCAAAACAGTCAAGTGCCCATCCGTCGGACAGCGAACCTGAGTGGACGCGGAGACTGCCCAATGGATGTCCACCCAAAGTGCCAACTCCACCACTTGCGGCATGGACTCTTGGCGTGAAGAGAGACGCCAAGCCACTATACGACCCGGCAACACCGTCCGTGTGCAAGAGTAAAGCTAGCACCCGATGGAAGTCAAATCGACCTGCTGCCCCAATTGGCAATTTGTCGGCGTTTTCGCCTCATATACCTTATAGTGAGCCATGATCCTGCGCCTGTTCGCTCTCCTCCGCGGCCGTCCGCGGAGATCACCATCCCTGGCAAGCAAGCGTGCCAAGTGGCCACCCATCGCATCGTGGCACGCGGCGGCGCCCAGTGACCGAGAACCGCGGGGCCTCAGATATCGTGGCCCTGCGCCGTGACCACCAGCATATCCAGCACTTCGTGGCTGGATATTGAACCGATCAGCTCACCCGTTACCCTATCGGACACTGGCAGAACCGAAAGCGAATTCTCGGTCATTCGTTGCAGAACGTCTTCGACCAGTTCGTCGCCGTATGCGGCGGGCGTATTGAGCCGGAGCACGCTGCTGAGCGATGTTCCCTCCCAAACGCTCCGCGGGAGATAGCGCAACATGCTAAGCGAAACAATTCCGGCCAGCTTGCCCTTGTCCACCACCACGTAGTCGTGCTGCTCGGGAAACAGCCAGGTCTCTGCAAAGGCCTTCACGGTCAGCGACTTCTCCGGGTACGTCCGGGAACGGTCCAGAACATCTCGCACACGAACGTCCTCCAGGGCGAAGCGGACCAGCAAGGGCGGAACTTTGTCCTGCGCGCCGGCGGCCTCGGAGCTCTTCAACCTCTTGAGAGCGAAACTGATGCCAAAGGGCGTCAGCAGTATGTATGCGAACATCAGGAACACCAACAGCGAGAATACTCCTTCGTCTATCGCGCCGGTGTTAAGGAGCAGAAGCAGCAGAGCGATCTCCGCCACGCCCTTTGCCATCAGTCCCGCGGCCATGGCCAGCGGCGCCTCGAGTCTCATGACATATGCACTGAGGAAGGACCCTGCAAACTTGCCCGCGAACGGCACGAGCGTCAGCGCCAGAATTGTCTCAGGGGGCAGCCTGAGAAAGTCAAAGCTCAGCTGCAGGCCCGCGGATGCGAAGAACAACGGCACGAAGAATCCCTCGGCGGCGCTCCTCATGCCAGGCATGATGTCCCGCCTCACCTGGTACGGGAGCGTGGACAGGGCTGCGCCGAATAGCAGCGCCCCAAGTGAGCCGTGCAGTCCGACCTTCTCCGCTCCAACGACAACGAGGAACAGGCCACCCAACAACACTCCAAACGACAGCTGTGGCACCTGAAGAAAATGGTGCAATACAACAATGATCCTGGGAAGCACTTTGGTGGAGAATAGCCACGTCAATATGGCAAACCCCAGGATTTGCGCAACAATTGTCCCAATGGTTTGCGCGTCTGGAGCATGCTCGTGGCCCCCCGAGTAGAAGTGCTCGCTAATCGTAAAGCCCACAACGAACAGAGCGATTAGCTCGGCTATGATCACCGCCGTGAAGATCTGAACACCCACTGGCTCCTTCAAACGCCCCTGGTCGATCAGCGCCCTGGCTACCACTCCCAAACTCGAAAGGGAAAGGACGCCGGCCAGGCCCATCGCCTGTGTGAAGTCCAGGTCCAGCCCCAGATCGACGACGATGTCCGAAGTAACCGCCAGCGACACCAATAGCGAGAAAGCCACCGACAACACCGAGGCGAAGAACAGGCGTCCTCGAATCGCTGCCACAAAGCCCCTGATGTCGAGCTCCTCCAGGCCAATCAGGAAGAAGAACATGAAGATGCCGATGCTCAGAATGAGATCGACGTCGTCGGTTGGCTCCACCAAGCCAGTCACCGGACCGAGAATCGCTCCGGCAACAGCGAAAGCAATTATCGAGTTCAGGCCAAACCGCTTGAAGGCTCCCTCAAGCAGCTTGGCGCCAACAATGAGCAGGCCAATCGAGAACAGGGCATCGTGGATATCCACTCCGCGTTGAACCCCCCAACATGAGCTTGCCCTCCGGCGGCACAGACCAGGAGACAGGCCTCCAGAGGCCTCGGTCTGCATAGCGCGGCCGCAAGGATCTTCTTGCTCGTGGTTACGGCACAGCGCCTTAGTCGATTGCCCATTATCCCGACTGCCATATCTACAAGTCAAGCGCAGCCACGCCCATTGTGCATCACCCCCACTGCTTTACATTGCGACATTCGAGAGGCGCGTCAGGGTATTCGTGGCCTCCTGACGCCCAACCTTCACTGCCGACGCTTGCGGTATACACGCCGCAGTGTTGTTGGCGCGCCAACACTGCCGCGTGCGCCTCCTCGAGGCACATCTCGCAGGCTTCGCACTGTTGTGTCGCTGCCTGAGTGAAAGTATTGGTGCAAAGTGAATCTCCGTCCGGCAGGATCGCGGTGCTGGAGGCTTCCTGCTGCACCGGAGTGAGGCCTCTGCCGGCAAAGGGCTCGCGCAGACCTCCGGAGCACGCGCTGTTCCGCCACGAATTCCCAGCCAGGACTCCGAATGGGAAAGAGCTTACTTGTGGCGTCCGCACGGAGGCCGATCTTCACAATTCCTTATAGTTGAGAAGATACGCTCTCTTAGATCGCGACCATGACCGCAGGTCAGCCGGACTGCAGGAACGGCGATCCTGCCCCAGCTGATGCGCGGAGGCGAGCCGAATGCTGGGGCCTCTCTGCAGCAAGCCAGCCACTACCGCAAAGCAAGGGGCACCAGTCTTCCGATCTTCCCTGCAACTCAGTCATGCGCATAGCCTCGCAATGCTACTGGCTACGTGATAGAATGCACAACAGTCACACTTCGCCCCAAGCCGGGACTCGGAGGACGCTTGATATGCCCGGCAAGGGGCGCCATTTCTTTCAGGAAGACCCGTAATGAACTTCATAACCGGCTGGGCAATCAGCAGGCGGTCCGTAACCCTATTGGCCATAATCATCCTGCTGATCTCAGGCGTCACGGCCTACAACACCCTGCGAGTTGACCTGTTCCCGGACATTGAGTTTCCGCTCGTGGCCATCACCGCCGAGTACCCCGCTGCCAACCCGGACGCCGTGGCCGCAGCGGTCACCGCGCCCATAGAGTCTGCTATCTCCGGCCTTGACCAGCTGGAGCGCGTCCAGTCCACCACCTTCGAGGGCAACACCATCGTCCTCGCCACCTTCGTCTTTGGTACGGACATGGCTCGCGCGGAGAGCGACGTTGAGGCCGCAATGGGCAGCCTGGACCTCCCGGACGGCGTCGAAAGGCCTGAGGTGGGTCGCGTCAGCCCGCAGCAGTTCCCGATCATGCAGATTGGCGCAGTGTCCGACCGGGACCTGGCCGAAATACGCGCGCTGGTGTGGTCAACAATCCTGCCCGCGCTCAACGATGTCGACGGGGTAATGCGGATCTCGGTCGCCGGCGAGGTGGAGCGGCGCGTCCAGATTACGGTCAACCCGCAGAGGATGCTCCAAAACGGCATTTCGCTGGCGCAGATAAGCGCAACCCTCACTGACAACAATCTAAGCGCGCCCGCGGGCCTCGTCTTCGATGGACGCCAGGCCATGCCCGCCAAGACCACCCACACACTGAGCTCCGTTGAGGAGATCGCAGACCTTATAGTCGGCTCCTCGGAGACTGGATCCATTCGGCTGAGCGAAGTGGCTGACGTGCGGCTGACGGCAGGAGCTCCTCGCACCATTTCCCGCACAAACGGCAAGCCAAGCGTCAGCATCTCCGTGCTCAAGGAGGCCGAGGCCAACACTGTGGAGGTCACGGGTGGCATCCGCGATACTCTCGACAACTTGGCCCTGCCGGACGACGTGGAAATAGTGATTGTGTCCGATCAGGGCCCGCAGATCCAGTCCCAGATAGACAACCTGAGGCGGGAGGCAATCTTCGGGTTCCTGTTCGCTGTATCGGTTGTCTTCGCATTTATGCTCACGATACGGCCATCGGTGCTCCGCGGGCTTGGGAACACCCTGCGCCCGACCATTGTCATCGGGCTCTCCATTCCGCTAAGCGTATTCACAGGCGTGTTGCTGCTGGCGTGGCAGGACCTGACGCTCAACTTCATGACGCTCGGCGGCCTTGCCATTTCCGTGGGCCGCGTCGTCGATGACTCGATCGTTGTGCTGGAGAACGTGTACCGCCACATTCAGGCGGGACGCGATCGGTGGAAGGCTGCCCTGGACGCCACAACGGAAGTCGGGCCTGCCATCTTCGCCTCTACGCTGACGACGGTGGTCGTGTTTGCGCCACTTGCCTTCATCCAGGGCCTGGTTGGCTCCTTCTTCCTGCCATTCGCCCTCACCGTGACCTTCGCGCTTCTCGCCTCGCTGGTGGTGGCGCTCACCGCCGTCCCGGTACTTGGCGCGTACCTCCTACGGCCCGGCGACCTGACCGGCGCCGCCCTGGAGGACGAGAACGGCGTAATCGTTCAGGAAACGTGGATGCAGCGAGCCTACACCCCTGCTCTCCGATGGGTGCTCCGCCACAAGGCCGTCACACTGGCTGTCGTATTCCTGCTGACCGTTAGCAGCCCCGCCCTACTTGCGGTCATCCCCATCACTTTCCTGCCCTCCGGCGGTGACCGCAGCATCACAATGGAGCTCACAACGCCTCCCGGTACCCCCTTGGACGCCACAATCGAACAGGTGGAAGAGATCGAGGCGCGTGTCGCCGAGATCTCGGACCTTTACGTGGCCACGATTGGCTCAGCCGCCTTCGGTCTGACAGCGGCGCCCAGCGGCCTCAATGAGGCGAGTTTCCTCGTGAACCTGCCCAGCGACGCCCCGGAAGACATTGCTGACACTCTGCGGGACGAGCTGGAGCAGCCGGGCAGGACGATTAGAATCACCGAGGTGACCAGCGGGCCGCCTTCAAGCGGCGTGGACATCAGCATCACCGGATCGAACTACGACGACATCGTTATCGCGGCTGAGCAGCTCGCCGCCGCCATCACGCCGATCGAAGGCATCGAAAACCTGGAGAGCAACGTGGCACAGGCCCGCGATGAGGTCACCATCGCGGTCGACCCGCAGAAGGCCGGCGCCAATGGCCTTAGCACGCGCCAGATAGGACTGCAGCTGAGCCAGTACCTGGCCGGACGCACCGTCACCAGCGTTGTGCTTGACGGCGAGCGAACCGACGTGACCCTCGCGGCCGATCCGCGCTTCGTGGCGGGACTCGACCGGCTGCGGCAGCTGACCATTACCGGACCGGGCGGCACAGCGCGCCTTGGGGATCTGGCGACGGTGGAGGTTCGCAAGGGCCCGGTGACCATCAGCCGCACCGACGGACGACGCTCCGCCACGATTACCGGCGACATCACAAGCGATGACACCCAGGGTGTCGGAGCGCTGATAAACCGAGAGATTGCGGCCCTGGATGTACCGCCGGGTGTCAGAATAGTGAGCGGCGGAATCTTTGCGGACATTGCCGAGGGCTTTCGGGCAATCTTCATCTCGATGGCAGTGGGCATTGTGCTCGTGTACCTGGTCATGGTGGCCAGCCTGGGCTCACTGCGGAATCCGCTGGTCATCGTTACCAGCCTACCGCTGGCCCTGATCGGCGTTCTGGTTGCGCTGGCCGCCACGGGTCACTCCCTGGGAATAGCTGCGATGATGGGAGTGCTGCTCCTGATCGGTATCGTGGTGACAAACGCCATCGTGCTCATCACGTTCGTGGAGCAACTGCGAAGGCGCGGACTGAGCGTGTACGATGCGCTTGTCACGGGCGCGCGCGTCCGGCTCCGGCCCATCCTCATGACGGCGCTGACCACGAGCTTTGCGCTTGTGCCGCTGGCGGCAACAGCGCAGGAAGGCGGCATTGTTAGCGCAGAGATGGCGACGGTGGTCATAGGCGGCCTGGCGAGCTCGACGTTCCTGACACTGTTCGTGGTGCCCATCGTGTATACCCTGTTCAACGAGAGCATACCTGGGCTGTTCCGGCGAGGTCGGCGGGCCGCACAGGAGGAGGCGCCGGAGACGGCGTAGCCTGGGTACGACCACCTGTAGGGATCGGGCGGCTGCGTCCGCTGATACAGGGAAACCGGCGCCGCGCGTGGCGGCCTCACGCCAGTATCTTGGACAGGAACTCCTTGGCCCGCTCGTGCTTGGGGTTGCTGAAGAATTCCTCCGCCGTTCCCTCCTCGATGACGACACCCTCGTCGAACATCATGATGCGGTCCGCAACCTCGCGCGCAAAGCCGATCTCGTGACTCACGATCAGCATCGTCATCCCTGAGTGTGCAAGCTCCCGCATCACGTCCAGGACCTCGTTGATCATCTCGGGGTCCAGTGCCGAAGTGGGTTCGTCGAAGAGCATGATCTTGGGCTGCATGGCCAGCGCCCGGGCGATGGCCACCCGCTGCTGCTGCCCACCCGAGAGCTCTCCAGGGAACTTGCCGGCCTGCTCCGGGATGCCCACGCGCTCCAGAAGCTCATTCGCAATCTCCTCAGCCCTTGCCTTCGGCCACTTGCGGACCTTCTGGGGTGCAAGTGTGATGTTCTGCATGACCGTCAGGTGCGGGAACAGGTTGAACGACTGGAACACCATTCCCACTTCCTTGCGGATGGTGTCCACGTTCCGTACGTCGCTTGAAAGCTCGATGCCGTCCACCACGATGGTGCCCCGCTGGTGCTCCTCCAGCCGGTTCAACGTCCGAATGAAGGTCGACTTGCCGGAACCGGACGGGCCCAGGATGACCACCTTTTCGCCGCGCGTAACAGAGGTGGTGATGCCCCTCAACACGTGAAACGAGCCGAACCACTTGTGCAGGTCTGTGCACACGATGATATCGTCGTTGGAACTGACTTGATCTTCGTACACTTTACTCCCTCCTGTACTCAACGTCTGCCCACGCCCAGGTTCAGCTCGATCCTCCTGCTTATGTGGGACATGCTGTAGGTGAATATCCAGAAGACAACGGCCAGGAACATGAATAGCTCATGGGCGCTGGCAATGAACTCAGGATTGCCCTGAATGAACGCCCTGCTGTACGTCAGAATGTCCTGCATTCCGATGATGAAGACGAGCGTGGTGTCCTTGAAAAGTGAGATGAACTGGCCCACTATGGCAGGTATCACGTTGCGTATGGCCTGGGGCAGCGTGATGAAGAGGGTGGTTTGCCAGTTCTTCAGGCCCAGCGACTGCGCGGCCTCCGTCTGTCCGCGGTGAAGCGCCTGCAACCCTCCGCGAATATTTTCGGCCATGTAGGCGGCGCTGAACAGCGTGATAACGATAGCAGCGCGCGTCAAAGAGTTCACCGGGAAGTCTTTGGGAAAGGCAAGGGGTACCAGCACCTGGGACATGAAAAGCAGCGTTATCAGCGGCACTCCCCGGAACACCTCAATGAAACTTACGCACAGCAGCTTGACCAGCGACAAGTCGGCGCGCCGCACTAAGTTCAGCACGGTTTCGCTGCGCAGGACCAGTGCTAGCTCGACAACGGTGAGCACGATCAGAGTGACCCCAGTGAGCAGGAGCGGCACGATTCTGCTCAGCGATCTCTGCACCACCTCGGCAACGCCGGTGAACGGAAACAGGACAAACGACAAGTTATCCTTGAGAGCGAGCGCCGTCAGCACAATACCGATGAGCAAGAGTAGCGCAAAGGCAATGCGCAGGGGTAGCCGCCGGCGTATGTTGCCGATGAGCCAGCTCAGCAGAATGCCGGTAGGTAGACTCAGGTTGCTGCGTCGCCCCAGGGCCAGCGCCACGCCAATGGGGAAGCTGAGCGTTATCCCGGCCACGGCCAGCAGCAAGTTCAGCATGAGACCGCCCCAGTGGTTGACGGACACGGGCTGGAGTCCGGGAACCCCCTCCACTCCCCGGAGAAGGAGCAGTGTGGCGCCAAATGTGCCAACCGCCAGTATAGCCAGCCAGCGGACTGATCCCAGACGGGTATTGCGGGCCAGGAACCAGCCCAACCCCAGAGCAGGTATGTTGGCCAGAAGCAGCAGGCGCACGTCCATACCCATCTTGTCCAGGCTGTAGGGCAGCAGGGAGAAGGCGGCAAGCGCAGCTACGATTCCGATTGCGAAGCGCTTCGCCAGACCTCCGCCTGCCACTACCCATCCTATGCCCAGCAGCATGGTCACCAGCAGGAGGGCCGCCTGGGGTCTCCAGAAACAGTTCTGCCCTGGACATGCACCCTCGGTGTTGTAGGGTCCAATTATCAGTCGACCACCCAGAGTGCCTATGACCGTCCAGTCGGAATCCATGATCAGCCATCGCAGCCCTAACCAGAGCACGGTGCCCAGCATGACGCCGGAAATGACGGTTAGAGCCGTGTTCAACCGGTTGCTGAACAGGTTGGCATGGACCCAGCCCAGCACTCCCTGCTCCATTACAGGAGGCGGAAGAACCGGGATGGGCAGCGCCGTATCAGAACTTGATGACATCTGGATGGCCTATGCGAACCGGATCAGGCGGTTGTATGCGTTTCCTATCAACGAGTATGTCAGGCTCATGGCCAGGTAGGCGAGCATAATCATGATGAATATTGACACGGCCGGGGCGGTCTGCGTCATGGTCACAGCTACGTTGGTGAGGTCGGAGTAGCCGATTGCGGCCGCAAGGCTGCTGTTCTTGGTGAGGTTAAGGTACTGGCTGATCAGCGGAGGGATGATGACCCTCAGAGCTTGCGGGAAGGTAACGTCGCGCAGGGTCTTCATGTACGTCAGTCCCAGCGAGCGAGCGGCCTCGGTTTGCCCACGCCCCACGGACTGGATTCCTGCACGGACTATCTCGGCGATAAAGGACGAGGTGTAGATGACAAGGCCAGTCAGAAGAGCTATCAGCCCGCCCGAGGCGGTGAAGCCGCCAGCCAGCCGCCCGAAGATCCCCTGCGGCTCGGGTGTCGAGATGTAGAAGGGCGCCTCGCCGGAAGCGACCGTGATTCCCAGCCAGCAGACAGCACCAATGGCGCCGGTGGTGATCAAGCCCGCCGCCACGGGGTAGGAGGAGGCGCCGGTAGCGGCCTCACGCCTTGCCAGCGCTTTGTGAACTATCAGTCCGGCGATCACCGCGACCGCCGCGAGGCAGACGAAGAGCAATCCACTCTCCGGGCTGGTTGCGCTGGGCCAGGGGACGGAAATGCCTCCGTTGTTGATGAAGACACGCTCCGCGATCACATAGCCCTCGCGGACCGGAGGCAGCGTCAGAACGATGTAGAACCAGAAGAACAGCTGTATCAGCAGGGGCACGTTGCGGAAGAACTCAACGTAGGCCAGCGCGGCCCTGGAAACGATCCAGTTGCTGGACATTCGAGAGACGCCCACGAAGACGCCCAGTGCCGTCGCCAGGATAACGCCCACGATGGAGATAACCAGGGTATTCGTGGCCGCCACGCCAAAGGCGTATAGGAACGTGTCAGAAGACTCGTAGGGCAGGAAGTGCTGTCCTATGGGCGTCTGATATTCGCGGGAGAGAAAGCTGAAGCCATACGGGATATCTCTATCTCGTATGGCTCCGCTTATGTTGATGAAGAACCATGCTACGAGGCTCACCACCAGGAAGCCGGAAACGACCTGCAAGACCCCCTGGATTACCCTGGTATGCCGCCAGAGCGGGATACCCTTATAGGTTAATCCTCGCGGTATGGCCGCCATAGCATTGATTTACCTCAGAGGCGCAGCGTAGATCTGCCCTCCCTTGGGACAATCGGTGCAGCGGGCGTCGGCCCACAGCGCGTTCCGGCCGTTCTCTCTGGGCAGGTCGATGCCACCGGTGCCCAGATTGCGCTCATAGATCTCACCGTAGTTGCCGACGTTGCCAATCACGTCCTGGGCCGCCGTCTGGCTGATGCCCAGGGTCTCCTGACCAAAGGAGCCCGACAGGCCGAACAGCCGGTCGACTGCCGTATCGCCCGTCTCGTCAGTCGGCACGCTGCCGGAGTCGATGCCGTATGCCTCGGCGTAGATGAGCATTCCCATCACGGTCTTCACAATGTCATACCACTGCTCGTCGCCGTGGGGGACTACAGGGCCCAGAGGCTCTTCAGAGATGGTCTCCGGCAGTATGATGTGATCGTCCCTGTTCTCGAATGCGCTGCCAATGGCTGCGAGCTGGGAGCGGTCGTTGGTGAATGCGTCGCACTGCTCACTCTCGTACGAAGCAACCACCAGGTCGGTATCGTCGAAGGTCAGCGCGTTGATGTTCAGGTCGTACTGGTTGGAGAAGTCCTGCAGGTTCAACTCAGTCGTTGTACCCTGGGTGACGCACACCGTCGCGTCACTCAGCTCCAGGGCGCTCTCGACTCCAAGGTCCTTCCTGACCATGAAGCCCTGGCCGTCGTAGAACATAGTCTGGGCGTAGTTGCCCCACTGCGCATCCCGCGAAGTGGTCCAAGTTACCGTTCTGACCAGCATGTCAACCTCGCCGGACTGAACCGTGGGACCGCGCTGGGCTGCCGTAATCAGACGGATTTCAATGGCGTTGGGGTCGCCAAGAACGGCCGCGGCAACGGCCCGGCAGAGGTCGATGTCGAAGCCGACGTTGTTGCCATCGGCATCCAGGTACCCGTAACCGGGCACGTCGTCACGGCTGGCGCAAATGACCCTGCCGCGATCCATAACCGCCTGTAGCCGGCTCTCTTCCTCTGCGGGCATCATGGGTTCCGTGGGCATGACCTCAGGGGTATTGGTCGGCTCCGCTTCGGATGGGGGTGTGGCTGTGGGGCTAGGCGTGGCGGTCGGATCTTCGCTGCATCCGAGCACTGCCAGCAGCCCGACGGCCAGCGCCACCAGTACAATCGCAGTTTTTGCCATCAATTTGAAGTCCCTCCATGAAGCATAGTTTGGAGGCAAAATAACACACCCCAATTCCGAGGTCAACCGCTGCTTGTTCTCTCACCACAAAGGGTACAGGTTGTGTAGAATTAGATATTGAGCGGGTAGAGACAACAACCACAATGGAGACGTGGAAGAAGTGTCGAGAGAACGGTTCAGAAACAGCCCGGCAGCTGGGGTGGCCCGGCGCACAGTGAATCGCCCGGCCTACGCAAGACAACTAGCTGCAGGCCGGCGAGGCCAGCTACATTGCACGCAGCTGTGGTGCGCTTGCTCCGGCAGCATTGCACTGAATCGAGCGAGAAGATGATCAAGCCCGTCATGACCACAACCCGTCCGGCCCTCGCCATTGGCCACGGCCCGCCACACATTCCGCCCTCCGCTCGCGTCCGCAATCGGCGCCGCGCATTTCTGACTGCCATCGCAGCCATCCTTCTGCTGTTCTCGGCCGCAGCCTGCGGCTCCGGCAACGCTGCAGACACGGCCCCGGACTTTACCCTGCCGTCCGCATTCGGTTCCAGCGTGTCCCTGTCCAGAGTGCTGAGCGAGTACGACTCCGCGGTATTGGTCTTCTACCGAGGCTCCTTCTGAGGGGTCTGTCAGGCCCAGCTGGTCCAGCTGGCAGAGGCGTACCCGCAGATCAGGGCGGAAGGAGTGGAGGTCCTGGCCATAAGCATGGACGGCGTGGTGAGGGCCGCGCAGATGGCCTCCTATGCCGGTGCTGAGTTCCACGTGCTCTCGGACTCGGCCGGAGGAGTAGTCCGAGACTACGGCGTGTACAACCTGCTCGGCGATATGTTGGCGGCCCCGGCCACGTTCCTCATACGCCGGGACATGACAATTGCCTGGCAGCACATTGGAGTGGATGTTTCCGACCGCCCTACTCCCGCGGACATCCTGCTCCGCATCCGGCAGCTTCAGCCGTAGTGCAACCCAGGCCGGCCCGAATCAGACACCATGTCCAACGCAATCACGCCGGGCGGGTGAGCAGCGGCCTTGAGATGGGCAACTCGCTCGACGCGGAAACCCTCGATGACCTGGCCACCGGGCCAGACCGTCGATGAGGAGAAGCGAGCCCTGCCAGGCGGGACCTCACCACCCTATGTTGTCAAACGTACCGGCCCATCTGCGTGCCGCCAAGAACGTGCAGGTGGGCGTGCGGCTGGCTCTGCATGGCCTCCGGCCCGAAGTTGGACAGCAGTCGGAACCCGCGCGGGCAGTGCTCCTTGCCGGCGCGCACGGCGGCCTCGGCCACCCTGGCCATCACGGGGTCGCCCCACATCTCCTCCTGAGTCATGTGGCACCGCGGCATGGCAAGCAGCATGACAGGCACCCAAGTGAGCACGTTGTGGATGACCAGCACGTCGTCGTCCTCGTGGACAATGCGAGCCGGCGACTCCCCTGCCACGATTCGACAGAACTGGCACCCGCCCTCGCCCGTCTTTGCGGGATGGGCCCACCCTTCGAGTGGGGCGCCCATGCTCACGATCGCGCACTCCGGTTCGCAGCACGGTCACGCCGGCCGCCGCGACTGTAGCGATAGTCGGGCGAGGCTATCGGTACGACATTCACCAGTGTTGCGTCCTCCAGCCGCGAGATGATGAAGGACGACGACTCCGTTTCCTTATACCCAGGTGAGGTGATGATGGTTGCTAGCCTTGCGTCGTACCGGTGCACCAGCAGTTGCTTCAGCTTCTCGCGCGCCCAGGGCGTAACGTGCTGCATCTCCATTTCGAAATCACGTAGAACGAGAAGATCTGCGTTGCGCACGCTCTCAAACAGACGATAGTAGCTGACGGTGCTGTCGGGACTGAAGGCATCCCGCAGCCGGTCCAGCAGGTCCGCCGCCAAGAAGAATCGCACGTCCCGGCCCTGCCTGAGTAGAGCGTCGGCAATTGCCACCGACAGGTGGGTCTTGCCGCATCCCTGCGGGCCAACGAACAACAGCCAGCCTTCCGGGGCATCGGCAAAATCTCGAGCCGCTCTTAGGGCAGCCTGTAGAGTCTCCCTTTCCGCGACGCTTGCCCTATGCCCCGCCAAGTCAAAGCTCTCGAATGTCATCCTGCGCCTCAGCTCAGGCTCGACCATCCCCCACTCCTCAGCAGGGCCACGGCCGCGTCCAGCGCCCAGCGCATACGAACCGGCCAGCTGGGGGTCCCAGATCCGCGACTGCCAACGCTCGTCAAGTGACTCCGGCTGCACGCCAATGGTGACGACCGTCGGCAGCTGGGATAGGTGCCGGTAGTTCAGCACCTGGTACAGCTTCTCCTGCGCCCAGGGCGTGCTGCTGTGACCGCCAAGGTCGTCCAGGACCAAAAGCGGTGCGGTGCGAACCTGCTCGAAGAGCTGATCGTACGTAATCTCGCTTGTCGGTGTGTAGGTGGAGCGCAAATGGTCAAGCAGGTCCGGCACAAAGACGAAGAACACCGGCCTGCCGAGCTCCATCACGCGGTTGGCGACAGCCGCCGCCAGGTGGGTCTTTCCGGCGCCGCTGGGGCCTGTGAACACGAGCCAGCCCTGAGGCTCCTCGGCATAGGCCGCCGCCGCGTCGAAGGCGAGACGAAACAGCGCGCGGTCGTCGGTGTCGGAGCCGCGACCGTCGGGTAAGGTCCTTTCGAAGGCCAGTCGCGTGAGCAGGCCCATGTTGCTGTAGCGCTGCAGGCGTTCCAAGCGGGAAGGGTCGTCCGTCCGCTCCTGGCAGCGGCATGGAATCGCCCTGCCGAAGTAGGGATGGCCCACCGGCACCTGCAATCGAACCCAGCCAAAGTCGCCGCAGATGTCGCAGGCCGGGGCCGGCTGCTCCTCCTCAGTGAGGTCAAGGAGCGAGCCATCGTTATACCTTGGGTATGCCGCGCCTTCTGATCCACTCCCAGGCGTCAACCTTTTTAGGACGTCCCCCAGGCTCTCCATGGTCTCTTCCTTCCTTATCCCACGCCGTCAGTATGGCCTCGATGTAGCGCCAGTTGCGTATGTTCCTCGCCACAGCCTCGCGAAACGCCTCTTCGATCCAGGCGGCAGGGTAGGTCGTCTCCGCCTCCTTCAGGGCTTCCGCCATCATCGGGCCGATTATGCCAATGTTCTCCTCGTACAGAGCGAAGATGTTGGGCTTGACGTCGGGAGCCTGCCGCTTCATAGCGACCGTCCGGACGACCGTGCCCAGGCCGCCGGCCTTCACGTGTCCGGCGGCCCTGCGGCCCTCGCGGGTGTTGGGCATGTACACGTCCTGGCCGCCCCCGTTCTGCTCCGTCCGCAGGTGAATGAGCAGCCCCATGTCCTCCAGCTTCGCGAGCGACTCGTCCAGCGCGTCTTCAGGCCGTGAGCCGGTGGAAGCAAGCGTACGGGACATCGTACGGTCGGCGATCATCTCTCCTCTGGTTATGTATCGCGGAAACAGCTTCTTCTGCGAATGGAGCCAGAGCGCTCGGAGCAGGCATTTCAGGGCCGCCGGGTCGTCCAGCTCCTCCAGGACCGGCCCGAACATCAGGTTCGGCACCGGCGTGGTGCGTGAGTCGTCCGGGAAGCCGTTCTGCAGTGCCATCACAGCACCTGCGACGGAGTGTCCTCGAACCGGGCCATTGCGCCGTTGAACCGCAGGTTGATGTTGCCGAGCGGGCCATGCCGGTGCTTTGCTACGATGAGCTCTGCGAGGCCCCGGGGGTATTCCTGGTCCGGGTACTGGCGCTCCCACTCCTCTCTCGTGTAGCGCAGGTCGTCCCTGTGGATGAACATCACCACGTCCGCGTCCTGCTCGATGCTGCCGCTCTCCCGAAGGTCGGAGAGCTGCGGCCGGTGCGAGGGACGCATCTCGACCGCGCGACTAAGCTGGGAGAGCGCGAGCACGGGCACGTTCAGGTCGCGGGCGATGCCCTTCAGGGCCCGCGTGATCTCGCCTACCTCCTGTACCCGGTTCTCCCGCCGGCCTGTACCCTGGATCAGCTGCAGGTAGTCAACTATTACCAGATCGAGGTTCCGCTCCATGTGCAGACGGCGGGACCTACTGCGTATGTCAACGATGCTCTGCAGAGGCGTGTCGTCGATGAATATGGGCAGCTCGGAGAGAGTGCCGGCCGCGTTGATGATGCGCCTCTCTGCTATGTCGCCATATAGCCGCTGCCTCACCGCTCGGAGGTCAACGCCTGCCTCGCTCGAGAGAAAGCGATGGCCGACCTGCTCCCGGCTCATCTCCAGGCTGAAGACGGCCACGCCGCTCCCGTGCAGCGCGGAGTTGCGCGCTATGTTGAGCGCTAGCGTGCTCTTTCCAACGCTAGGGCCGGAAGCGAGCACAATCATATCGGACCGCTGCATTCCGCCCAGGAGCTGGTCAAGGTCGTCGAAGTCCGTGTGGACCGGCGCCTGGTCCTGCTCTTGCGGGCTGTCCAGCCTGGCGCTCTCCTCCAGGTACTGGTCGAGCACGTCCCGGATGGCCACGAAGTCTCGCAGCTGCTGGCCACTGCGGATGCCGTACAGCAAGTCCTCCGCCTGCGAGAGCGCCCTGTCCACGTCGTCGCCGCCTTCGTAGCCAAGCGACGCGATCTCTCCCGCGGCTCCAATGAGGCGTCGCAGGGTGTGAGTCCTGCTGACGATGCGGGCGTAGTGCTCCGCATGAGCAGAGGTTGGTACGGTGTTGACCAGGTGTCCCAGGTAAGTCGGGCCACCTATCAGGTCCAGGCGCTCCAGCATCGCCAGGCGGTGCCCCACCGTAACCGGGTTGATGGCCTCGTTGCTCTCCCACAAAGAGAGGCAGGCCTCGTAGCACCACCGGGCCCGCTCTCCGTAGAAGTCCTCCGGATGAAGGAGCGTGGACACGGTGAGAATCGCGTCGCCGTCTATGAGCAGCGACCCGATGACCGATTCCTCGGCCCGTTCGTCGTGCGGGGGCAGTCTCTCTACGTACATGTGCGGCTGCTACAATGGCTGCACGGCAAAGCTGACGGTGGCCGTCAGGTCGGGATGCAGCCTGACGACGGCCTGATACTCGCCCGGCTCGTGGATGGTGTCGTCCAGCGCCACGGTGCGGCGGTCTATCTCCACGTCCATGAGGGCCGTCAGCTCCTCGGCGACAATGGCGTTCGTGACGGCGCCGTAGAGCCGGCCGTTAGGGCCGGTGCGCACCTTGATCACCACCTCCGCGGCCTCCAGCCGCTCCGCCAGCGCCTGCGCTCCCTCACGCAGCTTGGACTGGCGCTCCAGCCCGACCTTGCGTATGGTCTCAATTCTCGCAAGCTCCGGCGCCGTGGCTGCAACTGCCAGCTGCTTGGGCAGCAGGTAGTTCTTGGCGTACCCGGTCTTGACCTCTTTCACATCCCCGGCGCGTGCCACGTTGGGAATGTCCTCAAGAAATATCACTCGCATGGAATCCACCCCTTGCACAGATAGTTTGTTCTATTGTAGCTGCCAAGCAGCCAAAAGAAAAGAGCAACCGGTTGAAGCCACCGGCGCCGGAACTACCAGCAGAGGATAGCATGGAGGAATAACGCGCCCGCCAAGTCGCGAAGGAGGAAGTTTTGAGGGTTTTCTTGCCGCTTGCGGTCCCCCGCGAGCCTCTACGAAGACCGGCGCCGGTGCACTTCCACCGCCGCATACTGAAGCATGGAGTCGCGGATGGGCACGTGCGGCTTGGCCACGCGCACCGTGACGGCATCCAACGGGAAGTCTCGCAGGAGTCTGCGTGCCAGGCCGTCGGCCACGCTCTCGAGGAGGTTGCGACCCGGCCCCTCCACCACCTCCCTCACCACGCCATACACGGCCGAGTAGTCCACCGTGTCTCGCAGGTCGTCTGAACGCCCCGGACCGCTCAGGTCCAGCTCCATCTCCAAGTCCACGACGAAGGGCTGTCCCCGTTCCCTCTCGTGAGGCGTCACGCCGTGGTATCCGTAGAAGGTCATCCCCTTCAGGACTATGCGGTCTGCCATCTCACGCGCGGCCGTACCTCTGGGTCAGGCCTGCCGGCCGGAGCCCGAAATAGCGTCCTGAATGGCCAGAAGGTTGCGCGCCCGCTTCACGATGGGCACGTCGACCATCTTGCCGTCCAGCGACGTGGCTCCCCTGCCCTGTGCCTCCGCCTCCTCGAACGCCTCCACAACGCGGCGGGCGTACTCCACCTCTTCCGGCAGGGGGCTGAGGATCTCGTTTATCGGGCCGAGTTGCGCGGGATGAATGGCGAACTTGCCCTTGTACCCCAGGCTCTTGCCTACCAGCGTGTCACGCCGGAGGCCCTCCTCGTCGCGGAAGTTGGCGTAGACGACGTCGAGGGCTGCAATGTCTGCGGCCCTGGCGGCGATGGCCACCAAGGCCCGCGGCATCAGGACCTCCGAGCCTTCGTCCGTGCGCTGCGTACCCATATCCACGGTGAAGTCCTCCGCGCCGAACGCGGCGGCAACTATCCTGGGCGACGCCGAACACACCGCATAGGCGTGCACCAGGCCAAGCGCCGTCTCGACGTACGGCACCATGCGGACGCTGCCTCGGGCGACTCCCACCCTGGCCTCCATCGCCACCATGATTGCGTCCACCTCGTGTACGTCCCACGCCGTCTCGATCTTGCCAACGTTGACGGCGTAGGTGTGGGGCGTGATGGCCGCCCGCATGTCCTCCTCCAGCAAGCCGGTGCTCAAGGCGTTTACTCGCACCATCACGCGCCTGCCGGCCTCTGCAAGGACGGGAAGCATGTCTCCGATGGTGTCCCGCGCGGCGCCCTTCTCCGACAGCGGCACCGAGTCTTCCATGTCTGGCACCACGATGTCGGCTGGAAACGATACCGCCTTCTCAAGCATATCCCTGCGGTTGCCCGGTACGAATATCAGGCTCCTGAACAGCTCCACGATTACCCCTTGTGGTGAAGAATCAAGCGCCGGCTGCGCCCGCGCGCTTGCGACGCCAGTATAACACCTATGGCGGCGGCCCCGCATTCACTACGCCTGCGCCCACCGGGCAGGCAACGAGACCACGCAGGCTCTCTACGGGTAGAACCCCCTCAGCTCTATCGCCTCTACCACGCGGCTGATGGCCAGCACGAGCGCCGCCTTCCTCAGCGTGACGTCCCTGGTCTGCGCCGCCTCCACCACCTGGTCATATGCCTTCGACATGACCTGCTCCAAGCGATCCTCCACCTCCTGCCGGTCCCAGAAGAGCTGCTGCCGGCCCTGGATCCACTCGAAGTACGATGTCACGACGCCACCAGCGTTGGCGAGTATGTCCGGCACCACCTGCACGCCCATCCGCTCCAGCGCTTGGTCGGCTTCCGGTGTGACGGGGCCATTCGCGCCCTCCAGGATTATCCTTGCGCCGACGTTGCGGGCGTTCTCCCCCGTGATCTGGCCCTCCAGCGCGGCCAACACCAGAATGTCGCACGGAATGGCAAACAGGTCCTCGTTGGTCACGTGCTCAGCGCCTGGGAAGTCGACCAGACGCATGCCCTGGTCCTTCCATTCCTTCAGCTTCTGCAGGTCCACGTGCCCGCCCAGGAAACAACCGCCGCTGCTGTCCGTCACTGCGATGATGCGGCAGCCCCGCTCCTCCAGGAGCTTTGCGGCGAAGTACCCCACGTTTCCGTATCCCTGAACCGCCACGGTGGCGCCCTCCAGGCTTCGGCCCACGCGCGCCATCTCGCGGGCCGCAACAATCATGCACCCGCGCCCCGTGGCGTCCAGCCTGCCGAGGCTGCCGCCGATGCCCACGGGCTTGCCCGTCACTACCCCCGGCACCGAGTAGCCCATGTGCATGCTGTAGGTGTCCATGATCCACGCCATGACCTGGGGATTGGTGTTCACGTCCGGCGCGGGAATGTCGCTTTCCGGGCCAATGAGGATGGAGATCTCTGTGGCGTAGCGTCTTGTAAGGCGTTCGAGCTCCTTCTGCGAAAAGGGCCTGGGATCGAAGGCCACGCCGCCCTTGGCGCCGCCGTACGGTATGGACGCCACGGCGCACTTCCACGTCATCCACATCGACAGGGCCTTCACCTCGTCCAGGGTCACCTGAGGGTGATAGCGAATGCCCCCCTTGGCCGGGCCGCGGGCCAGGTTGTGCTGCACGCGGTAGCCCGTGAACATCCGCACGGACCCGTCGTCCATACGCACGGGGAAGTTCACGCTGAGCTCGCGCTTGCAGGTCTTGAGATACGATGCCATGTCATCCGACAGGCCAAGCAGCGCGGATGCCTCGTCGAACTGCTTGATGGCCATGTCGTAGGCGCTGCCCTGTTCGTAGAGGGCTAGACTATCCACCATTTGTTCACCTCCCTCTCCTCACATTTCGGGGCGCGGCGGTACGCTGTCTTGCGTTAACTCGGGAACGGGGCGATTCGGTACGGGAAGGGGTGGTGGCGTCATTCCGCGGCCGCCGGACCGATAGTGGCCGGGACCGCCGGCGGAAACCTTACCGCCAGGCAACCCGCGCACGCCGGACTCAGGACCTCTTACGCTCGAAGTCCTCCAGGTCCAGGCCTCCGATGAACTCCTTGAAGGCCGACATCTTCTTCAGATCTTCCTCGGTCATCTGCTCCTTCTCCTCCCCATTTACGTCGCTGCCCGTAGCAAATGGCCGGTTTGTCTCCTTGTCCAGCGCAACGCCCGCCTTGTCCAGTACCGTCTCCTCAACAAATATGGGGCACACCTTCTTGATCTCAGGTGCGTAATCGGGATTGTATTTGCGCTGATTTGTCACGAAAGCTTCGGCTTCTGACAATGCATCAAAATACTGCTTTCGCCCCTCAGGATCTATGAGAAAGTATCCGTGGCGTACCGCAAGAGCGATAGCGTCACTGGGCCGGCAGTCAATCTCGTGGGTGTTGCCGTTCACCTGGATGTGTATATTAGCGTAGAACGTGTCGTCCATGAGGTCGTACACCACGATGTGGGACACCTCACCGCCCAGGGAGGCGATGACCAGGTTCAGAAGGTCGTGCGTGAGCGGTCGAGGTGTTGCCATGTCCTGAAGCTTGATTGCTATAGATTCGGCCTCCGCGGGGCCAATCCAAATTGGGAGGTATCTGTCGGAAGTCTTCTCCTTCAGGATGACCACCCTCTGATTGTTCAATAGGCTCAGCCGGATGCTATCTATCTGCATTTCTTGCATCTGAGACTATCTCCTTCCCGCTTGGCCTACACTTGCATTCTAAAGTCCACGATAACCTAGTGTCAACGACCCTTGCTCGCCGCGACGCCGGTGCAGCCAGCTTGACTTTGCGCCTGAGGCCTTCAATAATTCCACGCATGAGACTGGCAGCCGCCTTCCTGGTCCTCGTACTGCTGTCGGCCGCCTGCACCGGGCAACAGCCTACGGAACTCCCGACGACGGCTCCCGCCACCGCAACCGCCACGCCCTCGCCATCCTCCACTCCCAGCGCTACGATTCAACCTACCGCCACCGTCACGCTCGCGCCCGCGCCCACAGCCACCGAAGCCATCCCACCGACGGCCACGAGCGGCCCGGACACAGTCCCCACGCCGTCGGCCACCGTATACGACGAGGTGCTTGGCCGCGTATCCGAAATCCGCGGCCTGAATCCGACAGAACCCGTCGTTCCGCAGTTCATGACACGGGAGACGCTGGCAGCCGAGCTCGCGGACGACCTGAAAGAGGACCTCGAAGAGCTGCTCAAGGTCCAGGAAGTGCTTCGCCTGCTGGAGCTCATTCCCCGCGACGCCGACCTGACGGAGCTGCTTCTCGATCTCTACTCGGAGCAGGTGGCCGGTTTCTACGACAGTGAAGAGGAGGAGCTCTTCCTCATCGGAGAGCCACAGGAGGAGCTTTCTGTCCAGGACGAGCTCACGCTCGCCCACGAGTTCGTCCACGCCCTGCAGCAGCAAACGTACGACATAAACTCGATGCTGGAGTCCGTTGAGGACAACGCCGACGCCGCCTCTGCCCTAATCGCGCTGGTCGAAGGCGACGCCGTAGCTGTGCAGTACCAGTACGTCAACGAACACATATCCAGGGAGCGCATGCAGGAATCCCTGGGCAGCGGCGAAGGAGGAAGCTCCGTGTTCGACTCGTCACCGTACTTCCTTCAACAGGACCTCCTCTTCCCGTACGTGGAGGGGGTGACGATGGTATTGACGCTGCGTGCCAGTCTGGCGTGGGACGGCGTGGACGACGCGTACTCCAGGCCTCCTGCCTCCACGGAGCAGGTGCTCCACCCGGACAAGTATCTGTCGGGAGAGGCCCCTATCATCGTGGAGCTGCCCGATGCCGCGGCCGCTCTGGGGGAGGGATGGGAGGAGGTCTACGGCAACGTGATGGGTGAGTTCTTCCTGAGGACTTACCTGGAGACTCGTCTGGGTCAGGGTGTCGCCAACTCGATTGCTCAGGGTTGGGGCGGCGACAGGTACACACTCCTGAGCGGGCCCGGCGGAGAATATGCGCTTGCGTCGCTCATTGTGTGGGACACGGCCGAGGACGCCCGCGAGTTCTACGAGGTGATGGTGGAAACGGAAAGCGTCGCTGAGGACAGCTTTCTTGGCCTTGAGGACGAGCGCGTCCTGTGGATCGTTTCGCCGTCCCGGCAGGTCACCGACACGCTGCTCGCGCTGTGGCCCCGGTTTCGCTAGCACGACAGGAGGCGGCGTCCTGCCTCGATTCCCGTTCCGCATACAATCTCCGCATATCTTGCGGAGCTTTTGTCTCCTATTCTCCGCACGGAACCGGGCGACGGCGCTAGGCCGCCGCCCGCACTTCTGCCAGAGCATAGCTCGTGCTGCGCCCGCCCGCCGTGCTCCTCACCAGGACGCCACGCTCCGTCAGGTCAGTAATGTCACGCAGAGCGGTGTCCTGCGAGCACCCGGTCATGCCGGCCCATCTAGTGGTGGTCAGCCTGCCGTCGTATCCGTCCAGCAGCCGGTTGATGATCCTGCGCTGTCTCTCGTTGAGCGACACGCCGGCGTTGTCCTCCCAGAATCGTGCCTTGCCAAGCACCACTGCCAGGGCGGTCTCGGAGTGGGCAATGGCCTCTCCCAGGCAATCCAGGAACCACGCCATCCAGCCGGTAACATCCACACTGCCGCGCTGCGTCCTCTCCAGGATCCGGTAGTATGCGGACCGCTGCCGCAGTATCTGGGAGGACATGCTGTAGAAGCGCTGTGGGCTGTGTTCGGAGCGCGCCAGGGCCATGTCCGCGATGACCCGCGCGACGCGGCCGTTGCCGTCTTCGAACGGGTGGATGGTCACGAACCACAGATGCGCCAGGGCTGCCCTCAGCACGCCGTCCACGCTTGCCGGCGAGTTGAACCAGTCCAGAAAGGCGCTCATCTCTTGGCTGACCCTGTCGGCGGAGGGCGCCTCGAAGTGGACGCGCTCCCTGCCTATGGGGCCGGAGACCACCTGCATTGGCCCACGGCTGTCATCGCGCCACTTCCCAACGTTGATCGCTCCCAGGCGGTTGCGCCCCGAGGGAAACAGCCCAGCCTGCCAGCCGAACAGCCTGTCCGGGGTCAGCGGTCGATCGTAGCCCTGGGTAGCGTCCAGCGTCATCTCCACCACGCCGTCCACGTGGCGGTCCATCGCGCTTATGCCTCCCGCCTCCATGCCCAGCCTCCGCGCGACCGACGATCGCACTTGCTCCGTGTCCAGCACTTCTCCCTCAATGGCGCTGCTCCGCACCGCTTCCTCGGTCAGTGTGTCCAGGTGAGCGTCCATCCTCAGCTCGAAGCCCAGCGCCTCCATGCGCCCTCGCAGCCAGCCCTGCCGGTACTTGAGCGCGGTCAGGCGGTCCGCTATGCGTTCCTCCTGCCAGTGCATATTGGGCCAGGCGGGATCGTCATGAATGTATATTCTCCGCATCATCTCTTATATTCTCCGCTGTTCTTGCGGTGATTATACACCCAATCTCCGCATCTTTCAAGGAGCAGACGGGTGAGCTCGCAGGGTATGTGACTCAGGAAGTCGTTCGTCAGACCGCATTATATCCGCATATAGTGCGGAGTTTATGCGGCATATTCTCCGCATGGGGCAGCCTCCGGCGGGTGGTTCACCGTTCTCCAACTACGTCTACCTACGGCCTCTGGCCGTAGGTAGACGCGCCCACATACGCGCAGGCCACAGGGCCGCCGGCGCTCACGTGCGGTTCCACCGCGGCCGCCCGCCACAGCCGAGCCCGTATGGAGCGCGACCCATCCCGGGCAGGGACCCGTGACAGCCCTGCTTCAGGAATCATTGAATCATGTTTGTGGACAGCCCGCGTATTGCCTGCTATAATCTCCGAGCGCAAGAGGTTGACGCCCAGAGATGGTAAGGAAACATTCACCCATACCCAGTTTCTATTCGTCCTCGGCACAGACGGCTGCTGCCGAGGCTTGTTGTTGATTTGGGAGCGAGCGCCGTAATGAAGCAGATCTCTCTGGAAGAGCTGACCGCCACCGCCGTGCAACTGCGTCGGGACATCCTGAGCATGATCGCCGAGGCGGGAAGCGGCCATCCTGGCGGCTCACTATCGGCGGTTGAGCTGCTCACGGCCCTCTACTGCAAGGAGTTGCGGCACGATCCTGCCTCCCCGGGCTGGCCGGACCGGGACCGCTTCATACTGAGCAAGGCCCACGCCTGTCCTGTCCTCTACGTAATGCTGGCCCACTGCGGCTACTTTCCAAGGGAGGAGCTGTCCACTTTCCGCAAGATCAACAGTCGGCTCCAGGGCCACGCCCACACCATGACCCCAGGCGTCGAGATGTCCGGCGGCTCGCTTGGCCAGGGACTCTCCTTTGGAGTCGGCGCCTCCATGGCCGCCAAGCTGGACGGCCGATCATCCCGTGTTTTCGTCATGCTCGGCGACGGCGAGTGTGACGAGGGCCAGGTGTGGGAAGCCGCAATGGCAGCCTCGCACTACCGCCTGGACAACCTCGTCGCTATCGTCGACCGCAACGGCATACAGAACGACCGCTTCACGTCCGAGGTGATGGACCTGGAGCCGTTCGCCGACAAGTGGCGCTCCTTTGGCTGGAATACGCTCCAGGTCGATGGACACAGCATCCCGGAGGTCATTGACGCTCTGGAGGATGTCAGGTCGGTCAAGGGCCGGCCATCCGTCATCCTGGCCTCCACTGTCAAGGGGAAAGGCGTGAGCTTCATGGAAAACAACCCGGACTTCCACGGAAAGGCTCCCACCAGGGAACAGCTTGAGCTGGCTCTTGCTGAGCTGGAAGACTAACGGGGATACAACGACGTGACCACCGCCTCCACTAGAGAGACCTATGGCCGCACCCTGCTGGAGTTGGGCAGGGAGAACCCGGACATTGTTGTGCTCGGGGGCGACCTGAACAAGTCCACGGTCATCTACCTGTTCGCGGAGCAGTTCCCGGACCGTTTCTTTGACATGGGACCTGCGGAACAGAACATGATGAGCATCGCCGCAGGGCTTGCGAGCTCCGGCAAGACCGTCTTCGCGAGCACGTTCGCCGTGTTCGGCAGCGGCCGCCCCTATGACCAGATCCGCATCGGCATTTCGCAGGCGCGCCTCAACGTCAAGATCGTCGTAACCCACGCCGGCATCACAACCGGAGAGGACGGCATGTCCGCGCACGGAATAGAGGACCTGTCGCTCATGTGCGCTCTTCCGAACTTCACCGTACTGGTGCCCGCGGACGGGCCGGAGACCGATCAGGCCGTGCGAATGGCCGCAGCTACACCCGGCCCCTTCTACATCCGCCTGTCCAGGCCCGCGACCCCCGTTGTACACGAGGGCGGCTTCGAATTTTCCATCGGCCAGTCGGAGACGCTGAGGCAGGGCAACGACGCCGCCATCATCGCCTGCGGCACAATGGTGCACACCGCCCTAACAGCCGCGGAGGCCCTGGAAAGCGAAGGCATCGGTTGCCGCGTCCTCAACATGTCCACGCTTCAGCCGGCAGACACTCAGGCCATAGTCGCGGCAGCACGGGATACCGGCGCGATTATCACCGCTGAGGAGCATCTGCGTCACGGCGGTCTGGGCAGCATCGTAGCGCAGGTGCTGGGCGAATCCTGTCCAGTGCCAATGCAGATGGTCACGCTCACCGGCTACGCCGAGTCCGGCGCGCCCAACCAGCTGATCCAAAAGTACGGGCTGGCGCCCGCAAACGTGGCGGACGCCGTTCGCAGAGCGGTGGAACGGAAAGCCCAGCTGTCGTCCAACGGAACTACCGGCTCCTAGCACGTCCCGGCATCGAAGCAATGGCGCAGGCAGAAGTACGGCGAGCGGACCAGCGGAGCGGTGGCGCCGCCAGGGCCAAGGTAGCGGTGGTGTACACCAGGCCTGAGACCGTGTTCGAGGACATCGCCAGGGCCATGCGCCTCGCCGACTACCAGTCGTACCTCTCCCCTGACGTCTCCACCCTGCTGAAGATCAACATCTCCTGGCAGCACTACTACCCCGCGTGCTCCACAACGCCGTGGCAGCTCGAAGGAGTCATCAAGACGCTGCTGGAAGACGGCCACAAGGACCTGATAGCTGCCCACAACGGCACCGTTGTCGTCGACTCGTTCGAGGGCGAGGTTAGCAACAAGCAAAAGCCCGTTCAGGACAAGTACAGCCTTCCAAACGTGCACCTGGACGTGCCGCCCAACCGGTGGATCCCTTACCAGCCCAAGGCAGAGATGATGGTGCTGGACGATATCTTCCCTGAGGGCCTGCAGATCCCAGAGATCTTCCCCGGCAAGAACGTGGTGCATCTGCCCACCATGAAGACCCACGTCTTCACCACCATGACCGGCGCAATGAAGAACGCATTTGGCGGCCTCCTAAACCGCAAGCGCCACTGGACGCACTCCGTCATCCACGAGACGCTGGTTGACCTGCTGGCAATCCAGAAGGAGATTCACCCCGGCGTATTCGCTGTGATGGACGGCACGTTCGCGGGCGACGGCCCCGGCCCCCGCGCCATGCGGTGGCACGAGAAGAACGTCTTCCTCGCAAGCGCCGACCAGGTAGCCATCGATGCCGTGGCGGCCAAGATGATGGGCTTCGATCCCATGTCCATACGCTTCATACGACTCGCGCACGAGCGCGGCCTGGGCTGCGGTGACCCATCGCAGATCGAGACCGTGGGCGAGGACATCACCGGCGTGGACTGGCGCTTCGAGGGGACCGGAAACACCTTCGCCAGCCGCGGCCAAAAGCTCATCTACTGGGGCCCGCTCAAGCCGCTGGAGAACATGCTCCTGCGCTCTCCCATCGCGCCGTGGGCCTTCTTCGCCTCCAACGTGTACCACAACTCCTACTGGCTCCGATTCGTAGGCAACCGCAGGGTCAAGGCCGCGATGAAGACCGGGTGGGGCCGGCTCTTCCAGCAGTACTAGGGTTTCTCCGTGGCGACCGGCCCACAGCCCCACTCATCCTCCCGTCAGGATCCAACGCGTACCCCCATCACAGCCGTGCTTTTCGACTTTGACGACACACTGGTGAGCACCTACGACGCGCGGCTCGACGCCCTACAGCGCGTGTTCACCGAGGCGGGCATCACCGATCCCACGGCTGAGGAGTTCATCCGGGAGATGAGCGGCCGCCAGCTCGAGGACACGCTCAGACCTCTGGAGGAACGGGAGGGTCTGTCGCCCCTCCACCTGTTCCAGGCCTACCGCCGTATATACTGGACCAAGGCCGCGGGACTGGTCAGCCTGTTTCCCGGCGTCCGCTCCCTCTTGGAGGAGCTGCGCAGGCGGGGGCTCAAGATGGGTATCGTGACACAGAAGGGGTGGGCAACCGAGGTGGAGGGCCGAACCGTGGGCGCCTCGCAAGAACTGGCCGAGGTGGGAGCCAGCGAGTTATTCACCGTCGGAGTGGGCTTCGAGAGCGTGACCAACCACAAGCCTCATCCGGAGGGCGTGCTGCTCGCGTTGGACACTCTGGGAGCGCGGCCGGACCAGTGCGCCGTCGTGGGCGACACGCCCGCCGACATGGGCGCTGCGATGGCGGCCGGCTGCTGGAGCGTCCACGCTACCTGGGGCATTCCCGAGGCCAACCTCAGCCACCGCAACACCGACGCCGACTTCGTGATTGAGAAACCGGAGGAGCTGCTGGAGCTTCCGATATTGTGAGTCGCACGCTCAGGCAGCGTATCAAGTAGTCCATCGGTGAAGTCCCCTGAGCTTGTGGCATAATGTCTCCGACATGCAATCAGGCAGCGGGACATACGACGCAGAGGCCAAGGAAGCCGTCCAGGATCTGGCGCGAGAGCTCGGCTTTGACCGAGTGGGCGTCACATCAGCCGGGCCCTTCGATCAGGCTGAGGCGGTTGCCCTGGAGCGTGTGCGCGCCGGCCTGATGGACGGCCTGCCCTGGTACCACGAGGAGCGCGTCCGGCGCGGCGCCAGCCCATCCGACATCCTGCCCGGCGCCCGGTCGGTCATCTCGGTTGCGATGAGCTACTACGCGGACGACGAGCCGCCGCCCGACCGCGGTCCCGTCCTGCGCGGCAAGGTCGCACGATACGCCCGTGGCCGCGACTACCACGGCGTCATGGAGCGCCGCCTGAAGCAGCTGGTCGCGTCGCTGTCGGAGCGAATCGGGCGGCCGGTGCAGGCGCGGGTGTACGTGGACACAGGCCCCATGCAGGACCGCGCCGTCGCCGAGAGGGCGGGCGTCGGCTGGTTCGGCAAGAACACCAACGTCCTCACCTCCAGCCACGGCTCGTGGGTCTTCCTGGGCCAGATCGTGACCGACCTTGCGCTGGAGCCGGACGCGCCTGTCAAGAAGACGTGCGGACGCTGCACCATCTGCATCGACGACTGCCCGACGGGCGCCCTGATCGCGCCCTACGTCCTGGACAACGCCAAGTGCATCTCTTTTCTGACCATCGAGCTGCGCGGCCCCATTCCACGGCACCTGCGGCCGCTTGTGGGCGACTGGGTGTTCGGTTGCGACATCTGCCAGGACGTTTGCCCCGTGAACCGGAAGGCGCAGCCCACGCGGGAGCCGGCGTTCCGCACCGGCGAGCACGGCTTCGCGGCCATGAACCTCCTACCACTGCTCGAAATGACGGAAGCGGAGTTCAGAGAACGCTTTGCCGGAAGCCCCATCCGGCGGGCGAAGTACGCCGGCCTGCTGCGCAACGCCTGCGTGGCCCTCGGCAACATCGGCGACGAGCGAGCGGTGCCGGCGCTGACCGCCGCGCTGGGACATGAGAGCAGTCTTGTGCGAGGCCACGCGGCGTGGGCGCTAGGCGTCATCGGCGGCGAGGCCGCCCACGAAGCATTGTGGTATGCACAGGCCACGGAGACCGACGAAAGCGTACAGGAGGAGCTAACGGCCGCGCTGCCGGCAGGCTGAGTCCTACTCTATCCCCAGCTCCTGCTTGACCTCGCGCACGGCGTCGCTGATCACCTGGAGCTTCGCCACGCACTCCTCCTCGGTGCGGGTCTTCATCCCGCAGTCCGGGTCGATGAACAGCTTGTCCGGAGGAAGCACCTCCAGGCCCATGCGTATACCCGACTTGACCTTCTCCAGAGACTCCACCGCGTGGTTGTGGACGTCCACAACTCCCATCGACACGTACTTGTCGAAGGAGGGATAACTTCGTATCAGGTCCAGGAAGTCGTAGCTGCTGTTGGTCGTCTCCATGTCGAGCATGTCCACGGGGAAGTTGGCTAGGTGCGGGAACACGGCGGCGAAGTCCCCGTAACAGATGTGCGTTATCGTGAAGGCGTCAAGGCCCTCGGTGACGATGGCGAATGCCCTGGACGCCATCTCCATCTCCTCCGGCCTCACGGACAGCGCCGGCTCGTCGATCTGGATGTACCGCGCGCCGGCCTTCGCAAGGTCCATCGCCTCCTCGTGAACTACTCGGGCCATGTCCATCAGAAACGCCTCGCGAGTCGGGTAGTACTCGTTGAAGGACCAGTCCACGATCGTGTACGGTCCCGTGAGCATCCCCTTCACGGGCTTGTCGGTCAGGCTCTGGGCGTACCGCCACCAGTCCACGGTCACCGGCTTGTCCCGGCCTACCGGTCCGGTGGCGATGGGCTTGCGATAGTAGCGGTTTCCGTACGAGCGCACCAGGCCGCTGTTCGTGAACCCTGACATGTTCTCGGCAAAGTAGGCCACCATGTCGCCGCGATACATCTCCCCGTCCACCACCACGTCCAACCCCAGCTGCTCCTGGATTTCGATCCAGTGCGCGGTGGCCTGCTTCTCAAGGTCCGCGAGTTCCTCCGCGCCTATCTGGCCCCGCTGAAAGCGGGCGCGGGCGCGCGTGATGTAGTCCGGCTTGGGATAGCTCCCTACGGCGGTGGTCAGCAGTCCATTGCTCATGATGCACTCTCCCGGGCCAGTCTGGCGCCCTCTGACAGGCGCACCAGCCTAGCTCTGGCGTTGGGCCGCGGCAGATAGTCCAGCCCGCAGCTTGGGTTGACGTGAAGCCTCTCCATGGGCACGTTCCCGGCCAATCTCAGGATCGTCTCGGCGATCTCCTCGGCTGTCTCCGCCCTGGTGTTGCGGGCGTCCACGATTCCGCATCCCAGCATCTTGTCCTCCGGCAGGTCGGCGATGAGATCGAAGTTGCCGGAACCCATCACGAAGTCCAGCCCCACCAGGTCGACCGGCAGGCTGAACAGCCGGCGATGAATGCCCGAAGCGTCGCCGAAGTAGGTGTAGAGTGCCTTGGTGGCAGTGATGCCGTCCACGGCGCACTCGATGGCCTCCGCAATCAGGTCAGCGTCATCCTTGTGCCTGAGTATGGATGGCTCGTCAAGCTGGATGATCGGCGCCCCGGCTTCCTGAAGGGCGCGAGCCTCCTGGTTGAGAATCTTGGCCAGGTCCATCACCAGCGAGCGCAGGTCGTCATAGCAGCCCAGCTGCGAAAGGCGCGCCAGCGTGTACGGGCCCGTTAGGACCGCCTTGACCGGACGCTCGCTGTGGGCGGCTGCGAACTCGTAGTCCTTCACGCTGATGCCGCCGTTGGGCTGCAGCCGCTGCTCCGGAATCGGATGGCGGTAGTATGTGTTCGTGTCGAAGTAGCGGATCAGGCCGTTGATCGTGTAGCCCGATATTCCACGTGCGAAGTATGTCTGGCCATCGTCCCAGCGGATCTGGCCGTCCGTGACCAGGTCAAGGCCTGCTTCGACCTGATCCTCGATCACCTCACGCGTGACCTCCTCCTCCACGCGACGCAGGTCGTCCAGCGAGATGCGTCCCTCATCATAGCGGTTGATGGCCGTGCGCAGGCTGGGGGATTTGGCGTCCGGGGAGATCTTGGGGTAGTTGCCCACCATGGTCGTAATCAATCCGGCCTCTCCTTCCATATTCAGTTGATTGCCGCACGCGCCTATGCAGGCTTGTGCGCCACCACCTTCACGCTCACTACGTCCGGGAACCCGCTCCCCTGGGACCGGGGCTTCCCTTCCTGCTCAATGGCCACGTCCACGAACCCGGCGCCAGCCAGGCGGCCCAGGTACGTATCCCGCTCCTCGGCTCCTGAAACGCAGCTGGACCAGCTCTGAGCGTCGTCCCGCAGCTCCTGCGGCATGGGGCCCAGAGACATCATGTCGGAGAGGTGAAGCCTGCCGCCCGGCGACAGCACTCGGTACGCCTCGGAGACCACGGCATCCTTGTCCGGCGATAGGCATACCACGCAGTTGGAGATGACGACGTCAACGGACGATTCGGGGAGCGGTATGTCCTCGATGAACCCCTCCACGAACTCCACGTTGGCTACGCCCAGCGTCTTCGCGTTTCGACGCGCCAGCGCCAGCATGTCCGGCGTCATGTCCAGCCCGATAACGTGGCCGTCCGATCCCACCTGCCGGGCGGCCAGGAAGCAATCAATGCCGCCGCCGGAGCCGAGGTCGAGCACGCGTTCGCCGGGCTTCAGGCCCGCCAGAGCCGTGGGGTTGCCGCAGCCGGCGGAGGCGGCGACTGCCTCCATAGGCAAGCCCTGCAGTTCGCTGTTCACGTAGAGGTTGGGGAATGCGCCCAGCGAATCGTCCATGCCGGTCGGCGTCTCCCCCGAAGCGCAGCAGGCGGCCTGCTCCACGCTCACGAGGGTCAGCCCCGACACGCTCCGCGCGCGTTCGCCGTAGCGTTCCTGCACTGCCTGCTTTATGGTTGAACTGTCATCGGACATCTTGATTCCTCCTGAGTCGCGCTGCTGCCGCGTCGCGCGGCAGCAGGTAGAGTATACCACGGCTCGCGGGGCGGCTTAAGGGGGGCGTATTGAGATGAATCTCAGGCTTGCGGGGCAACTGCCGAGGAGCGTTGCGTATGCCTGCTCATTCAGGGATCGCGGCTCAACAGGGTTCCTGTAGCAGCCTCAACCCTACAAGGTCAACTCAGGCGCGGGGATGAGCTTGTGGTGGGTTGTGTCTGCGATCAGACGAAATATCTGCATGGTGACCGCTCCCAGGAGAAACCGGTCATCGGGGCCGAAAATGACGGGCCCGGGCCACTCCTCAGACCCAATGCGAATCCACACGTCTCCAAGCGGCAGCCTCTGCCGCCGGCCGTCCGCGAGAGTGAACTCCGCGTCCGTGTGTGATTCGATTCCCAGGTTGCGCAGGAAACTGGCCGGCAGCATAGTAAGGGACGCGCCGGTATCCACCAATGCCGTTACTTCCTCGAAGGTTCCGCCTCTCTCGCTGCCTACGGCTATCTTCGTGTGGAATGTACCCATGTTGTACCGCCTTCCGCCGTGCCGTCCACGAGCACAGCCGGTTCCTTGCGATCGAATCACATACTACACAGGCGCGGCGCGTTTGTCACCGAGCGTCGGCCACAAACCGCTCCCGCAGCCACTCTATCGCCGCGGCCATTGCGGTAGGCTCGCTGCGGAAGCGGTGCCCCACGCCCGGCAGCATCCGCAGCTCCCTGCCCTCGCCCGCGCGCTCGTACAGCGTATTCGCGTTGTGCGGCGGGACAACGTCGTCCGCATCGCCCTGCAGTATGAGCAGCGGCCGCGGCGCGATCATCGACACCCACCTCGCCGGGCTTAGCTCCAGACCCTCGTTGGCCCACTCCTCCAGCGAGGGCGGGAAGTCCGGGTCTCGAATGATGCCCATCTCCCTCATGCGCTCCACATCCTCGGCTGGATGGGCCCTCGCCCGCGTCTCCGCAGGCCCCGCGAACGACACCAGGCCCGCAACCTCCGTCCGGTGCGCCGCGGCGTAGACCGCAACTGCAGCGCCCATGCTCGACCCGAGCAGCGCCAGGCGGCGCGCGTCCACCTCCGGCCTCGCGAGCATCCACGAGATCACCGAGTCCAGGTCATGTGCCCAGCCCATCGGGTGGAAGTTGCCGTCGCTGTCGCCCGTCCCGCGGAAGTTGAAGATCAGGGTGGCGAATCCTTCCAGGGCGCACCACTCCGCAACGCCGGGGTAGTCCAGGCCGTCGTCCGGGGAAGGCGGCGCGTCCGGCTCCGGGCGCGGACCCGCCGGCATGCCGTGGCAGATCACCAGTCCTGGGTGCGGCCCGACGCCCTGCGGGACAAACAGCGTCGCCGAAAGGGGTACGCCTGCGCCGTCCAGCCGGAAGCTCTGATGTGAGACCAAGTGTTCCTCCCTTACGCGCGAGTGGAGTCTGCCGCGGTCTTCTATCCGGCGACATCCGCATTGTACCATCGGAGTCGCACCTCTCGCGCCGTTTCCCCTTGACAGCGATGTGGCGTATAATCGAGCCGCCTCCAGAGGCTACCCTCTGAATAAGGATGGAGCACATGACCACAGTCTCAGCCTACCGGTTGCCCACCAACGTCCGCCCGGTCAAGTATGCCATAACGCTCACGCCGGACCTGGAAGCATTCACCTTCGACGGCGAGGAGACCATCGAGCTTGAGTTGACGGAGGCGGTCTCGTCTATATCGCTCAACGCAATTGAGATCGAGGTCTCTTCGGCGGAGCTGACCCCGGCCGGCGGCGCCGCAATCCCAGCCGGCAGCATCACGCTGGACGAGGAAATGGAGACCGTCACCTTCACGTTCGGCGGCGAGATTGCCGCCGGCGCCGCGTCTCTCACCATCCGGTTCACCGGCACACTAAACGATCAGCTTCGAGGCTTCTACCGCAGCCGCTACACCACGCCGGGAGGCGAGGAGCGATACCTGGCCACCACCCAGTTCGAGGCCACGGACGCCCGCCGCGCGTTCCCCTGCTGGGACGACCCCGCAGTCAAGGCCGTCTTCGACGTGACACTGGTCATTCCAGAGGACCTGGTCGCCATCTCCAACACCCTGCCCGTGAGCGAGACGCCGGCACCGGGCGGCCGCAAGGCCGTCCGCTTCGGCGATACGCCTCGCATGTCGACCTACCTCCTCGCCTTCATCGTCGGCGACTTTGCCTCGGTGGAGGAGCGCGCGCCCAACGGCACCCTCGTGCGGGTGTGGGCCACGCGCGGCAAGGAGGAGCAGGGCCGCTTTGCCGTCGAGAATGCGGTGGGGCTCCTCACCTACTTCAACGACTACTTCGGCATACCGTACCCGCTCGAAAAGCTGGACCACATTGCCGTGCCGGACTTCGCCGCCGGCGCAATGGAGAACTGGGGCGCCATCACCTACCGCGAAACCGTCCTCCTTTTCGACCCCGAGAATTCCTCGGCAGCCACCCGCCAGCGCATCATGGAGGTTGTCTCCCACGAGATGGCACACATGTGGTTCGGCGACCTGGTCACCATGGAGTGGTGGGACGACCTCTGGCTCAACGAGAGCTTTGCCTCCTGGATGGGCGACAAGGCCGTCGACCACCAGTACCCGGAGTGGAACATGTGGACGCAGTTCGTCTTCCAGGACACCAACTCCGGCCTGAGCCTGGACGGCCTGCGCAACTCCCACCCGATCGAGGCAAGGGTGGAGAACCCCGCGCAGATCCGCGAGCTCTTCGACGCCATCAGCTACAGCAAGGGCGGCTCCGTCCTCCGAATGCTGGAGGACTTCCTTAGCGCGGACGTGTTCCAGCGCGGCCTCCACGGCTACCTGTCCACTCACCAGTACGGCAACGCGCGGACGGAGGACCTGTGGAAGGCTCTGGAGGAGGCATCCGGCCAGCCGGTAACCACAATCATGGACTCGTGGGTCAAGCAGATGGGCTATCCCGTCCTGAGCGCCGGCGCGCAACGGCACGGCGGCGAGGTGCGTGTCGCCCTCTCACAGCAGCGATTCCTCTACGATCACCTCATGGAGGATGGCGAGGAGGACTCGACTCTGTGGCAGGTTCCCATCGGCATAGCCCGCGAGGGCTCCGATGAGAAGGTGACCGCGCTCATGGGTGACCGCGAGGCAGAGGTGTCGCTGGGCGCGGACGCCGGTGCGGACGGCTGGGTCAAGGTCAACGCAGGCCAGACCGGCTTCTATCGCGTCAGCTACGCCGACCAGGAAGCCGACTTGCTGCGCAGTGCCGTCGAGCGCCACGAGCTGCCCGCCATCGACCGGCTGGGCATCCAGAATGACGCCTACGCACTCGTTCGTGCGGGCCACCTCCCCGCGACGCGCTTCATGGCGCTGGCCGAGTCCTATCGCAACGAGGTGGACACGTCGGTATGGAGCGACCTGTCCACGAACCTCCGCGGTCTCGAGAACCTGCTGCTGGACGAGGCCTGCCTTGGCGGCTACCGGAACTTCGCCGGTTCCCTCTTCGAGCAGGTTGTTGGCAGTGTGGGATGGGACGCCAGGCCGGGCGAGGGTCACCTGGACTCGCTGCTCAGGGCGACCGTGCTTGGACAGGCCGGCGCGTACGGCAACCCCGCCGTACTCGCAGAGGCCCGCGGCCGCTTCGAGCAGTACCTCGGCGAGCCTGCGTCGCTCCACCCCGACCTGCGCGGCTTGGTGTACGGCCTAGCCGCCCAGCAGGGAGACGAGGCCACGTACGAGACGCTGTGGCGCCTCGAAAAGGATGCGGACCTCCACGAGGAGCGCATGCGACTGCTCGGCTCCCTCACACGCTTCGAGAGCGCGGAGCTGCTGCAGGACGTGCTGCAGCGGTCTCTGTCGCCCGACGTCCGCTCCCAGGACACGGTGTTGCTGGTAGTGGCTCTGGCCGGCAACCGGAACGGCCGCGAGCTGGCGTGGGAGTTCGTGAAGGAGAACTGGGAGGAGTTCGACCGCAGATACGGCCGCGGCGGGTTCGCCATCATGCGGCTGGTGAGCATTACGGGAGCGTTCACAACGCTGGACCGAGCCAGGGAAGTGGAGGAGTTCTTCGACAGCCATCCCGCGCCGTCCGCGGAGCGCACCATTCAGCAGTCGCTGGAGCGCATACGCCTGAACGATCGGTGGCTGGAGCGTAACCGCCAGGACGTCGGAGAGTGGCTTTCGACGCGGGCGTAGCGCATGCGGTACGAAGTTTCCCCTTGCCCTTTGCCCGCGCTGTGATATACTATCCGCAGCCTAAGAGAGGATGTGCCATGCGAGATTTCGAGTACGTAGCACCCACAACCATTGACGAAGCCGTCAGGCTGATGGCCGAAAGCGGGAACAGAGCCAAGGCCCTGGCTGGCGGTACGGACGTCATCGTCCAGCTGAGGGGCGGCCGGTTTGACATAGACCGCTTGGTGGACATGAAGAAGATACCGGAACTCAACGAGGTTTCCTACTCGGATGGGGACGGGCTGACGGTCGGGGCCGCCGTGCCCTGCCACCAGGTCTACGAGGACGAGACCGTCCAGGAGCTGTACCCCGGCTTGGTTGACGCTGCTTTCCTGATTGGCGGCATCCAGATCCAGGCAAGGGCTACCCTCGGGGGCAACCTCTGCAACTCCTCCCCCAGCGGCGACACCATTCCTGCTCTCATGGCCTTGGGCGGCATGTGCGACATCGCCGGCCCCAACGGCCGCCGGAGCGTTCCCGTAGAGGAGTTCTGCACCGGCCCGGGCAGGAACATTCTTCAGGACGGTGAGATTCTCGTCGGCCTGAACTTCCCCAGCCCCGAGGCCAACTCCGGAGCCGCATTCCTCCGGTTCATCCCCAGGAACGAGATGGACATTGCCATCGCCAATGCCGCGGCCTCGGTCGTCCTGGACGATTCCAAGCAGCGCGTCGTATCCGCCAGGATTGCAGTTGGCGCCGTGGCGCCCACGCCCATGATGGCAACGGCGGCAGCCGATGGCTTGGCCGGCCAGGAGGCCACCGAGGAGAGCATCGAGGCGGCGGGTGAGGCCGCGAAGGCCGTCGCAAGCCCCATCAACGACATGCGAGGCACCGTCACCCAGCGCGTCCACCTTGTGGGCGTCCTCACCAAGCGAGCCCTCCGGACCGCAATTTCGAGAGCCAAGGGAGAGTAAGCAGATATGGCAAAGGTACACGTACAGACCAACATAAACGGAACTGACATGGATTTCCTCTGCGAAGCTCGCCAGAGCCTGCTTGAGGTGCTCCGCGACGTTCTCGGCATGACGGGCACCAAGGAAGGCTGCAACGACGGTAACTGTGGTGCCTGCACGGTCATTGTGGACGACAGAATCGTGGACTCCTGCTGCGTCCTGGGCGTTGAGGCAGAAGGCAAGACCATCCTTACGATCGAGGGCGTGGCTTCCCCCGAGGGACTCCACCCGCTCCAGCAGGCATTCCTGGAAGAGGCCGCCCTCCAGTGCGGCATCTGCACGCCCGGCTTCATCGTCGCCGCCAAGTCCCTCCTCGACCGGGAGCCGGACGCCGACGAGGGCCGCATCCGTCACTGGCTGGCCGGTAACCTCTGCCGGTGCACCGGCTACGACAAGATCATCCGCGCCGTGCTCTCGGCTGAAGACATAGCCGCCGGCCGGGCTGATAGAGCCGCAGCCTCCGCCGGCGCCGGAGCCGGATCCGCCGAACAGCGGGACGTCTACAACGACTAGTCACTGAACACTCGCTCCGGCGGAGCTTCGCCCGCGCACCCGCGCGGCGAAAGAGGATCATCCCTGAGTCAAAGGAGATACTCAGCATGACCACCACAGCCGACAGAGACGCAGCGCAGCAGGGCAAGTTCAAGGTACTGGGCACACGGCCCGTCCGTCACGACGGCATCGAGAAGGTGACGGGCGCGGCGCGCTACGGCGCAGACATGCTGCTGCCCGGTACGATACATGGGAAGGTGCTCAGAAGCCCCTACGCCCACGCACGAATTCGCTCCATCGATACGAGCAAGGCAGAGGCCATGCCCGGCGTGAGGGCGGTGGCAACCTCGGCGGACTTCCCCATCATTCAGAACCGGGATGTCAACTTCGCACAGTCGCTCCAGAACCCCAGGCTGATGGCCGAGAACGACCTGGCCGACAAGAAGGTCCTGTACAAGGGCCACGCCGTCGCAGCCGTAGCGGCCACAAGCCCCCACGAGGCGGAGGAGGCGCTCAACCTCATTGAGGTCGACTACGAGATCCTGCCCACCGTGCTCGGCTGGCGCGAGGCCATGAAGGAAGACCCCATTCTGCTCCACGACACTCTCACCGAGCGCAAGACCATGTCTCGCGCCGACCCAGGTGAGGACACGGGGAAGCCCGGCAACGTGGCAAGCCACCTCCAGCTCAAGCTCGGAGACGTGGAGCAGGGCTTCCAGGAAGCCGACATCGTGATCGAGCGGGAGTACAACACCCAGACCGTGCACCAGGGCTACATCGAGCCCTTTGCCTGCACCGCACAGTGGATGCCCGAGGGCCGGCTGACCATCTGGACCAGCACTCAGGGCATCTTCGGAGTGCGGGGCAACGTCGCCGCCATACTGGACGTCGCAGAATCCATGATCAAGGTGGTCCCCATGGAGATCGGCGGTGGGTTTGGAGGCAAGGGCACCGGCTACCTCGAGCCCGTCGCCGCCGTCCTCTCCCGCAAGACCGGCCAGCCGGTGAAGATGGTGATGAGCCGCAAGGAAGTCTTCGAGGGCACGGGCCCCTCCTCCGGCAGCTTCATCCGTTGCAAGATTGGCGCCAAGAACGACGGCACCTTCACCGCCGCCCAACTGTACATGGTCTACGAGGCCGGGGCCTATCCCGGCTCGCCCATGGCCGGCGGCGCTACGTCCGGCCTCAGCTCATACAAGCTGGAGCACGCCCTCGTCGACGGCTACGACGTTGTCTGCAACAAGCCCAAGACGGCCGCGTACAGAGCGCCTGGCCATCCGCAGGTGTGCTTTGCCGTAGAAAGCTGCATAGACGAGCTGGCCCAGATGCTGGACATGGATCCCATGGACCTCCGCATCAAGAACGTGGCCCAGGAGGGTGACCGCGCCACCACCGGCGTGCCCCACGCACACGTGGGTCTGCGTGAGGTGATGGAGGCCATAAAGGCGCATCCCCACTACAACGCACCCCTGGGAGGCCCAAACCGTGCCCGCGGCGTGGCCACGGGCTACCGCCTCAACGGAGGCGGAAGCGGCTCCTCCGCCACCATCAACGTGCTGGCCAACGGCACCGTCAACATCACAACCGGCTCGATGGACCTGTCCGGCACCCGCGTGGCAGTAGCCATGCAGGTGGCCGAAGTATTGGGCCTGTCCGCCGAGGACGTCACGCCCCAGGTCGTCGACACCGACTCGGTCGGCTGGACGGGTGGCTCCGGCGGCAGCCGCATCACCTTCGACACTGGACGCGCCTCCATCGCCGCAGCACAGCTGGCCATCGACCAGATGAGGGACCGCGCCGCTCTCCTGTGGGAGCTACAGCAGGATGACGTTGAATTCGTGGACGGCTCCTTCGTCTCCAAGAAGAACCCGGAGGACCGCTTCACCTTCACGGAGCTTGCAGGCCGGCTGATGGCCACGGGCGGCCCCGTAACCTGCTCCGCAATGGACACCCAGGGCGGCGTAGGCGGGGCGCTTGCCGGCAACATCTTCGACGTGGAGGTGGACCCGGAGACGGGCAAGGTGGACATCGTCCGCGCAACCGCCTTCCTGGACATCGGCCAGGCCGCTCACCCCTCCTACGTTGAGGGACAGATGCAGGGAGGAACCCTCCAGGGCATCGGTTGGGCCTTGAACGAGGAGTACTTCTTCTCGGAGGACGGCGTGATGGCCAACTCCAGCCTCCTCGACTACAGGATGCCCATCACCCTGGACCTGCCCATGATCGACTGCGAGATCATCGAGTACGCCAACCCGCGCCACCCATACGGCCTGCGGGGCGCCGGCGAGCACCCCATCATCGCACCCCTGGCGGCCCTGGGCAACGCCGTCAGCCGGGCGATCGACACACGCGTCTACAACCTCCCGATCACTCCCGGCTCCGTCCTGGAGTCCATCAACGAGCGGGACGCCGCCGGCAGCTAGAAGGCGATAGGCCCGAGGCCGGCGATGTCCGGCCCGGCCAGAGCAGCGCTGCACGAGAAACGCCCGCCGCGCTCCGGAAGTGGAGCGCGGCGGGCGTAGTGTTTCGGCGGGGGAAGCGCAGGGTTACGACTTCAACCGGTAGGACGGAGGGCGGGCGTCAACCTCCACCCTGCCATCCTTCATGAGCTTGGACAGATGGGCCATCACGTTGCGGGCCGCCGCCCTGCGCAGGCCCTTATTCAGGTTGCGCGGGTAGATGTCACGCACCATATCGTCCACGTCCGAGATGCCCTTCTGCAGCGCGGACAGCACCTGTTCCTCGCGCTCGTTGCGGTGCCGGATGTACCAGGATATGAGGCGTGCGCCGCGGGGCGCGGGCGCCACCGGGCCGTGGCCGGGACAGACTACCTCCACCCTGTAGCGGGATAGCCTCTCAAGCGAGCTCATGTAGTCCGAGAGGTCCTGCACCGTGGACGACGAACCGCCCAAGACGGTATCGCCGGTGAACATCGCCCTGTCGCGCGCCATGTAGTAGCAGACGTGCGCCTCCTCGTGGCCCGGCGTGAAGATGGCGGTCAGGTTGACGCCATCGCACGCCCGTATGCGCTCGCCCGCGCGCAGCCTCTGGACGTTCTCCGAACCCACCACTGCTCCCAGGCGTCCCGTCAGCTTGGGGTGGCAGCGCACCGGCGCCTGGACCACCTCGAATATGCGGTCGAGGCCGCCGATGTGGTCGCTGTGGGCGTGCGTGATGGCGATTGCCGATATGGGTGGCCGGCCGAGCTCCTCGTAGCCGTCCAGGATCTGGCGCGTCCACTCCCGGTCGTGCTCGCCCGTGTCCACGATGACCATGCCCTCGGACGGGTTGCCCGCGAAGAAGACGTTCGAGCCGCCAGGATGAGCCGCCGCCGTGTCCGCAATGTGCACCGAGTGCACGTGGGCCGAGACTTGCATGTGTTCACCTCCGTGGCGCTCCTTCTCGGATGCGCCCGCGCTCACTGCCTGATGATGGTGTTCCTGTCCCTTCGCCACTTGCCGCGCAGCTCCTCGCTTGCCTCCAGGAGCCTCTGGAGCGTCTTGAAGGGCGACGTGCTCAGCTTGGACACGCCAAGCACCTCGGCGGCGTCTGCGGCGGCCGTAGGGCCCGGTATGGGATCGCCCCGATTGGCGGCGCGCTTTTCCCAGGCGGCATCCACGCCCGGCCACCACGCTCCCGAGTCCTTCTGCTCCGCAGCGGCCGGCCTTGTTGAGCTAGCTGGCCGCGGCTTTGACGCGGACGACGAGCCCAGGTCCGCAAGCTCAACCGTCACGTCATTGGCGCCCCGCCTCCGCGTAACCTTGACCTCCGGCGACGCCTCCAGGTACTTCGTGAAGGTGGAGTGGCCCGTGGAGCGTACGTCGAAGGCGGGGTCAAGCCGCATCATGGTCTGTATCAGCTTGCTGCCCGCGACCCTGCCCTCCCCATCCATTGCAGCGCCCATGGCCCTCAGGATGAGAAACTCTCCTTGATGCTGCCCCTGTTCAGTGGTGGTCTGTTTGACCTTCTTCTCGTTCTGGTCCATGTAGATGTACCTGTCGCAGGAGATGACCAGGGCGCGAGAGGCTCCGCCGCGGCCCGCGCCGATGACCAACTTGCCGCCGGACCTCAGCTTGCTTACCAGCGGCACAAAGTCGCTGTCCGAGGACACGATGACGAAGATGTCTATGGGCGACTGATACAGCAGGTCTACTGCGTCTATGACCAGACGAATGTCGCTGGAGTTCTTGCCGGAAGCCGTCACGTGAAACAGATGGATCGGCTCAATGCCCAGCTCCACCATCTGGCTGCGGGCGGCCCTTGTCACGGAGGACCAGTCTCCGTAGGCGCGCTTGATCGTGACGCGGCCGTAGTCGGATATCTGGTCGAATAGCCACTGTATTGAGCCCAGGCCCACGTTCTCCACGTCTATTAGAACCGCCACCTGCCGCTCTATCCCATGTCCACCATTGCTCACCATTCCTTGCTCCTATCCTCGCAGTCGTGCATTGGCAGTCCGCCCAGAACCCTGGCCAGGCTACTCAATCGACACCAGCTCAATTTCGAATGTAAGCGCCTGTCCCGCCAGCCTGTGGTTCGCGTCCACTGTGAACGTCTCGCCGGTCACCTCCAGGATGACGCCCTGGCCTCCGTTGGTGAATACCACGCTGTCGCCCTCATTCACACCTTCCGGCAGTTGATCGATGGGGAACGTCAGTACCAGGTCATCGCGCCGCTCGCCGTAGGCCTCCGCCGACTCCATCCTCACCGTGCGGGACTCGCCGACGGTCATGCCGCGTACGGCGGCGTCAAACCCCGCTATCATTCGCCCGTCGCCCACAACGAAGCTCAGCGGCTCGCTCCCCCGCGATGAGTCGAACTCCTCGCCGTCGTCCAGCGTACCCGTGTAGTGTACGGCGACACGGTCGCCTTCCCCGGCAGTCCTGGACTCGCTGGGCGTTTCGCCGGTGGTTGGGGTGGGCGCCGCTGTTGACGTGGCGACAACCGTGGACTCGAGGGCGGGGGTGGAGGTGGGCACAACAGTCGGAGTGGCGGCATCTGTCGGCGCGGCGGCCGCGGTCGGCGTGGGCGCCGTCGTGGGAGTGGAGGTTGACTCGGCCTCGGAGCAGGCCGCGAATGTGAGAGCCATCAACATAAGAACTGTTACCCCTAGGGGGCTTTTTCGCATAGGGCAATTATAGCGGGTTTCAGGAATGGGGCAACACCTGCAGCAATTTGCATAGTAGGGCCAACCTCGCTAAGATTCGATGCGTGAACACTCTCATGGTCGCGGCGCGCGCAGCGGGCGGGGCGATTGAGGCGGTAACCGGTGTAGTCGTGCTTTTGTTCCGCCTTTGCAGGCTCATCGGCTGGCCCAGGTCGGTTGCGATTCTGGGCACGGCTGCGGCCGTAGCATGGCTCTTCGGTCAGCGCCGGCGGCGGAGGCCGGGCTCCCGGCCACCACGCCGGCCCAGCGCGCCAGCCATCCCATCACCCCGACGGTGGACGCGCGGGAGGGCGGCTGTCGCAGCGGCGGGAGCCTTGCTCTTTCTGGCCGTCGGCGCCCTGCACGGCATTACGGCCACCGCCGCGACGTCAATCCCTGCCCTCGCCGTGCTCTGGCTATTCGCGCCATCGCCTCTGGTCTTCGCGGCCCGCGTGGCGGTGCGATGGACTCGCTTCCGCTACCTGTCCGCCGCGTACCTGGGCGTCTCCGTCGTGCTGAGCCTGGTGGTGCTTGCCGGAGTGGGTTGGGTCGGCTCCGAGCGCGGCCTGCACCCGGCGCCACCGGACGACCTGCCGCTGCTCGAGGACTACCCCAGGCTGGCGGCAGCGCTGGAGGACGTTGAGTTCCCGAGCGCGGACGGCACCGCACTTTCCGGCTGGTTCATTCCAGGCACATCGTCCCGGACCATCGTGCTGATCCACGGCTTTGGGGAAGAACGCCACCAGATGCTGCCCCACGCCGACTTCCTTCACGAAGCGGGCTACTCGACGCTGCTCTTCGACCAGCGCAGCCGCGGCGAAAGCGAGGGCGAAGACGTCTCGTTCGGGTACCACGAGCGCGGAGACGTGGAAGGCGCAGTGCGCCACCTGCAGCAGAGGCCTGACGCGGACGGCGAAAACGTTGGCGTGCTGGGCCTGTCCATGGGGGGAGCGACGGCCATATTCGCGGCTGCGGAATTGCCGGAGATCAAGGCCGTGGTGTCTGAGTCCGCCTTCAGCAGCGTAGACAGCGCCGTGGCCAGCAGCTTCGAGCACTTCATCGACCTGCCCGCCTTCCCCTTCGCTCCCGTTACGGTGTTTATCATCGAGCAGCGCCTGGGAATAAGCTCCGACGAGGTTGTCCCGGAGGATTACGTGGCGAGCATCAGCCCCCGCGCGGTGTTCATCATTCACGGCCGGGACGACGTGACGATTGTGCCTGAGGACGGGATTGCCCTCCACGCCGCGGCGGGCGAACCCAAGGAGTCCATGTGGCTCATCGATGGCGCCGCGCACTCGGAGGGCGTGGACGTTGCGCCGGACGAGTATGCAAGGCGGGTGACCGACTTCTTCGAGCGCCACCTGCCCCGTTAGCCGGGCCCGTCGCAGCCTACTCAGCCCACGCTCTGTCGCTCGCCCGTCTCGGAGGCCATGCGAATCGCGTCAATGAGTTCGTGGAGCTTCACCGCAGAGTCGAAGTCCGGCTCTACCCTGTTGCCGGACCGGATTGCCTCGCCGAACCGCCGGTACATCTGCGCAACATTGAAGGGAGGCCCGTCCGGCACGTCCGCGGGCACCCACGCCAGGCGGTCAGGAATCGGCATCTCATCTAGGGCAGGCTCGGTTGCACGCGCTCCCAGCAACCGTCCTTCGCTGCTGTCCACCACAAGCGTGCCCTCGCGTCCGTAGATCTCCAGCCTCTGCCCGCTTCCCAGCACCGGCTGCGATGCCACGTGCGCCGATACCACGCCGCCGCTCGCAAGCCTTCCGCTGACGATAACGTTGTCCGGCGAGGTGACGTCCACGTGGCCGCCGGTGTCCGTTAGCTGCCAGCGCTCGATCTGCGTGCTCACCACGCCAGACACCTCGGCGAAATCGCCCACACACATGGTGAGCGCGTCGATGGCGTGGCCGAACGATATGGACATTGTGTTGGCCCCGTTTGCCGCGTCGCCCATCCACGCACGATCGGAGGTGCGAGATGTGCCGCCGGTTCCAATCACAGTCAGGTGGCACGAAACTACGTCGCCGATGTACCCCTCCTCCACAAGCTCCTGTACGCGCAGGTAGAGAGGCGAGCAGCGCCTCTGCATACCGGCCAGTGTGCGGACGCCCTTCTCGCGTGCGAGGTCCGCCATTTCCTGCGCCTGCTCCAGGTTGGCGCCCAGCGGCCACTCCGTGAAAACGTGCTTGCCGGCATTGAGGGCGGCCATCGTCATCTCGTGGTGGTACGGCACACGCACCACCACCGCAACCAGGTCCACGTCCGCGCACTCCACCATCTCGTGGTAGTCGTGGAACGCCATGCGCGCGCCGAACCTCTCCTGCGACGCCGCCGCGGTCTCCGGCCGTGAGGTACAGACGGCGGCCAGCTCGAACTCCGGCAGCGCGAGAATGGCGGGAAGGTGCGCCCTGAGACCCCATCCGTAGCTCACGTTGGCCCCGATGACACCCACGCGAATCTTCTGCTCAGACATGGTTCCTCCTGTGAAGGCTACTCCAGGTTTGGGCGCGGCCACGCCCTGCTCTCAAATGTATCGCGTTGCCTGCGGCCTCGCCATCCGAGAGTATAGCACACGCCGGGACGGCGCCGGGCCGTTGGCGCACGCTCCTGAAACGTGCGATAATCGATTGTGCGGAGGCCGTGCCAAATGGCGTGCGCCCGTAGCTCAGCGGACAAGAGCATCGGTCTTCGGAACCGAGGGTCGGGGGTTCGAATCCCTCCGGGCGTACCACTCTCCATCCATGCACTGCCCTGCCCGTCCGGCGATACACCTCGTCGCGAACCCAGGAGGCCGAAATGTCGAGAACGGGATGGCTTCCGGTCACGGCAATCGCAGTTCTCGCGACTATAGTCATTGCCGTGCTCGCATCCATTGGTCAAGGAAGAGACTTGAGCTCGGAGGCGTTCCTGCAACGGGCACTGCAACTGCAAACTACAGATTTCCGCACCGTCCATTCCACAAGCACTGGAACCGTGACCATGCTCAACGGGGACGTCCACCGCCGGCACACCGAGGCGTTCTTCACCTACGCTGGAGACATGCTATGGCGCCAGTGGTACGAGGGCTGTACGTATCCCCACGCTCAGAACGCCCAAAGGTGCAGCATAGAGTCGGTGGTTCACGACAATGTCCATTACCAGAAGGTGAATTCGTCGGATGGTCAAGGGCAATGGGAAGCAATGAGTGGCTGGGGGAGTCCCCCAGAGGGCATTGCGCCGGGCGAGATATTTGAGATCGTCTCAGAGGTGTTGGTGGCGGGAGACTTGCTGGAGCTTGAGCGAGAGACGATCGATGGGGTGACGTACAGGCGTTTCCGGGTAACTCGCCGGCCCGGCGAGGAATCGCTCGTGCTGATCGAATCGGGGCAGTGCGACCCGCAGGAGCCTCCCGAGGGGTTCCCGGACAGCTTCACGGTGGAAGACTACGTCAATGCGCTCCGGGAGATGTTCGAGACAGAGCTGTTCACGGACGTATACTGGGTCCGCGAGGACAACGGCGAAATCTGGCGCGTCCTGCGCACATGGCAGAAGACCCATTCCGACGACCTTGGGGAAGCAGGCTACTACCTTCCCCAACGCAGCTCAGACCTGGCGGAGTACTCCCGCTACGCCGTGCCTGTGGAGATCCGCCCGCCCATTGAGTAACGCGCCGCGCGTCCGGCTAGCGGCGCATTCGCTCCGGCGGCCGCGGCGGCGCCGCAATCGCAAAGAACAGCGAGCCAATGCCCGTAAGCGCCGCGATCACCACGAACGGCACCCTGTACCCGTCGAATACGTCCGCCATGAACCCCGCAAACAGCGGCCCGGTCGTCATGCCAACCATCACGACCAGTGAGGAGAACCCCATGATGGTGGCGAACGCCGCGCGCCCGAAGTAGTCGGCTCGTATGGTCGTCATCATTGGCCCGCGCACGCCCCACGCCGTCCCGTGCATTACCGCGAATGCGTACACCATCGGCACGCTTGAGGCGAAGGCCAGCGTCAGCATCGCCACGGAGTGTACCAGCATGGCCAGCGCCGCCAGCATCCGCTTGCTGAACCTGTCGCCAAGGAATCCGCCCCCTATCTGCCCCACAATGTTGAATACCGTCATCACGGCCACGGCTCCGGACGCCGCAGTGATCGAAAGACCCACGCTCTCCATGATGTGCGGCACCAGGTGGAGGGACACGGCGCCCACGGTGAGCAGCGCCAAAGAGTGTCCCAGGCTAAGCAGCCAGAACGCGGAAGTACGCATTGCCTCGCCGGCCGTGAAGCCGTCCACCTGATCGGCCGCCGGCGTGTTCCGGTCGAGGGCCTCGGACTCGCCCGCGGTATCAGGCGTCGCGCCGTCCGGCAAGTAGCCGTACTGCTCCGGCCTCTGGCGGAAGAGCTGGCCAATCGGTATGCCAAGCACAATGATCACCACGCCGGATATGAAGGCTGTCTGCCTCCAGCCAAGCTCCGTGAGGGACCAGGCGATCGCGGGAACCAGAAGCCCGCCGATGCCGAAGCCGCTCATGGCGATGCCCATCGCCACGCCCCGTCGCTTCTCGAACCAGTTGACCACCGTCGTTGCGACCGTCAGGAAGCCACCCACGCTCGATCCGAGAGCCATCAGAAGGAAGGCCACGTAGTAGTCCAGCACGGAGTCCAGGCGGCTGAACATTATGAAGCCCAGCCCGAAGAGGAGCATGCCCCCTCTCACCATGACCCTGGGGCCAAACTTGTCGATCAGCCAGCCCTGGAGAGGCCCAAGCAGGCCACTCTCCGCACGCGAGAGCGCGAACGCGCCGGACAGCACGGAACGACTCCAGCCGAACTGCGACTGCAGCAGAGGGAAGTACGCGGTGAAGCTGTGGATCATCAGCGATCCCACCAGCATCTGAAGGGAGAAACACCCGCCTACTATCCACCAGCCGTAGAATATGCGCGGCTTACGGCGCCGCTCTACCTCTACGCCGGGCGAGACTGAGTCCATTCAAGACCTGAGAGCAGCATATCCTGTTCATCCTATCACAGTACGTGGCGTCGGTGTGCACCGCCGCCTGCTCAACCGATCAATTCGCTGGACAGCGTCGCGGGGCGGGCATACAATACGGAACATCGCCGGGCGACCCGCAAAACGGCCCGGCAACCGGAGCGGCCCTTACATGGAACTCGCCCCCGGCGTACATCGCCTGGAGAACGTCAACGGCAGCAACGTCGTGCTTCTTGCCGACGAGCAGATGGCCGTCGTGGACACCGGCATTGCCGGCAACGGCGAGGCCATCGTGGAAGAGATCAGGAAGCTTGGCCGCAGCCCCTCGGATCTGCGCTGGATCATCGTCACGCACTTCCACTTCGACCACTCAGGCAGCGCCGCCGAGCTGCACAAGCTCACAGGAGCGAGGATAGTGGCACACAGCGCGGAGACTCTCGCAGGCGAGGACGGCACGCTGCAGCTCCGCAAGGGCAACGAAGGCGAATCGCCGCCCTCGTGGTACCGGTGGACGCTGCGGCTGACCGGCAGTGGAGGCGGCGGACCGCGCAGGCCCCAGACACCCGTGAGCTTCCCGGACACGCCCGTGCACGAGACGCTGGAGCACGGCGACGTTGTGCCCTGCATGGGCGGGCTCAGGATCCTCCACGCGCCGGGACACACACCCGGCAGCATCTGCCCGATACTCACCTCGCCCAGGGTGCTCTTCCTCGGCGACTCAGTTCTCAACAACATAGACCGGCTCAGCCGGCCTCTCATGTGGGACAGATCGAAGCGCAGGGAGCTCGACGCATCGCTCCACTCGCTGCGGGATCTGGATGCCGACGTGGCATGCTTCGGACACGGCCCGCCGCTCACGGGGGACGTGATGACCAGCGTGCGCGGCCTGACGGACCGCCCGTACGACCTGCCGACGTGGAGAATCGCCCTCAAGAACTGGGGTACGCTGAGGCGGTGGCGTGCAAGGACTCGACGCCCCGGCCACTGGGAGGGCGGCCGCTAGCCGGCTGCGCTGTCACCGCCGCGGCCAGGCTATGTTTCTCACCCGCACGAAGCTCAGGGCAATCCCCGCCACCCCTACCACGAACAGACCCAGCGTGTTGCGCACCAATCCCCCCATGAATTCGTCCACCATCGACCCCGCCACGGCCATCGCCTTCTCCACGGCCATAACCGCCGCAGGGCTCGCCGGCTCCTCCAATGCATCGGTCCTGACCTCGTTCAAGACAGTGTAGAGCAAGGTGCCCACCGACGCCACCAACACCAGAAACAGCAGGATGGACGCAACGGCCAATGTCGCCGATGCCCACGCGAGCCGACCTCTCCAGTTTTGCCCACCGAGCAGTCCTGCAGCGGCAAGCAGTGCCGCCAGCACCAACGCAATCGCCGGGCTCGTCGACCGGGCCAAGAGCGACCTGATTCGCTCCAGAACATCGTTCGCGTCCGATGCGTCGTCGGTGCCGGACTGCGGTTCGTCGGAGTCGCCGAGGGTTATGCGCCATCCTTCGCTCAGAATGGACCGGAGGTCCTCCACGTCCTCGGACCTCTCCCCGGCCCAGTCCTCCAGCAGCTCGGCCTCCGTGTACGTCCATCCCTCGCTGAAGAGCATCCGTAACTGGCCCATTGCCTCCACGCCCTGCGAGTCCTCGCCGCCAGCCGCAAGGCGCAGGTCCGCATCCGTGTACTCCACAGAGTCCGGGAAGTGCCCGCCGACCATGCGCTCCACATCCCCGGTCACGTCCAGGTCAAGCATTTCGAGCAGAGCCTTCGTGTCGACCCCCGGCGGCAAGCACCGCGGCAGTTCGTCGCGCATGGGAACTCCTGCAAGGAACGGCTGCTCGCCCGCCGCGCACCAGCTCAGCCCCGCTAGCCGCTCTTCGATCCTCTCCCACACCAGCGTCTCCACCGCGGCCAAGGCGGAATCCCGGCCGTCGGTGGTGGAAATCTGGGCCTGGAAGCCGTCCGTACTGCCCAGCATGTATGGTGCGACGCTTGCCACCATTACCTGCACCTGTTCATCAAGCCACGGGCCGGACAGCCCACTCCTGGTTGCCTCCACCACCTCCGCCTCGGTTAAGGAGATGCCGGAGGACATCTCGACGGGGTCAGGCAATCCCGATGCCAAGTCTGAAGCAACTTCCTCCACGAACTGGTCGCTGTCTAAGGTGGACCCAGCGTAGAGCGCTTTCATCTCCGCGATGGCGGCCTCCGCTCGCTCGTAAAGCGGCACATGAATCGACATTGTGTCACGCTGGCCCGACATGTATGCCGCCGCTTCATCAATGGCCTCGCCCACCTGCTCATTGAACCACTCCTCCGGCATGGTTCTGCCTAGTGAAGCGAGCACGTCATCACGGCCCGTGGGCGTTTCGAAGAGCGGCACTCCCTGCTCAAGGGCCTCCTCCATGTTCGGGACCATGTAGTCGTCGAGCACGAGGGAGTACAGGCGTGAGCTCTTAGCTATTGACTTCAGCTCTTGCGCGGCGGCCGGCACCCGCTCGTCGATCGCGATTCGCACGTCCAAGTCATCTCGCTCGCCGTTGAAGTATCCGACGATCTGGTCGATCACCTCCTCCGTCTGCCCCCGTACCCACTCCGCAGGGAATGCACCGTTGATGGAGTTGACCAGGTCGGTTGTGGACAGATCCAACTCTTCAATGGGATTGTCTTCCCGGCCTTCTGAGAAGAAGTCCGCGGGCTTGCTGCGCAACTCTTCTATCGCGGCCACCGCAAGGTCGCCAAGGAAGAAGCCGTACACGTCATGCTTAGCAAGATGACGGTTGTAGAATTCCGGGTCGTAGAGAGTAGCTGAAACCCTGGAGCCGAATAGCGTGAACGCCAGAAGCACAAGAATCACCGCCCCAACGGGCAACACAAACAAGCGCCTCATCCAGATCATCCGGCTTCACCCCTGACGCCGACTCGCACCGGCGAGGCCGGCCTGCCGCCTAGCCACCGGCCTGTTCCGGCGTCAGCTCTGGCGCAGTCCACCCCACGGCCCGCTCCAGCCCATGACGCCATGCGTCCTCCAGCGCGGCCAGCGAAACGTCCATGACGCCTGGAAGCGTCAGTGAATCGCCGCCCGTCACGCCCAGCCTGGTCCACGGCACCCCTTCCTCGGCGGCCAGTCGCTCGAAGGCCGGCAGCCCGTCAGCGGCAAGCGACGCCACTATGCGCGACTGCGCCTCGCCAAAGAGCGCCGCATCCCACCGACCGGTCACCTCGGCCGTGCAGCGGAAACCGATCCCGCCAGCAATGCAGCTCTCGACAAGGGCCACCGCGAGCCCACCGTCCGCGCAGTCGTGGGCCGACTCGAGCAGCCCTTCGCGGACCGCCCTTCGACAAAGTCTCTGCACGCGGCGCTCGAGATCAAGGTCGATTGACGGAACGCCTGCGACCACGCCGTGTTCCGCCTCCAGGTACGCACTGCCTGCCAGCGCGCTCGCATCACCGGACACTTCAGACACACCGAGCAGTACAATCTTGCTGCCGGGAGTGGCGAAAGCTGTGTCGCATCTCCGATCCGCGTCCTCAATCAGGCCCAGTGCGCCCACGACGGGCGTGGGCCAAACGGCCGCGCCTCTCGTCTCGTTGTACAGACTCACGTTGCCGCTGATGACCGGTATGCCGAACGTCTCGCACGCCTGAATCATACCCTCGATGCAGCCCTCCAGCTGGTAGGACACATCCGCCCGCTCCGGGTTGCCGAAGTTCAGGCAGTCGGTGAGGGCCAGAGGCTCCGCGCCCACGCACGCCAGGTTTCGGCACGCCTCCGCAACCGCGATTGCACCCCCCGCAACGGGGTCCAGGTAGCAGTAGCGGCCGTTGCCGTCCGTGGCGAGGGCAATGGCCGTTGACGTGCCCTTGATGCGCAGCACCGCGGCGTCTCCGCCGGGGGGCTGCAGGGTGTTCGTCTGCACCTGATGATCGTACTGGCGATAGATCCACTCCTTGCCGGCGATGTCCGGGTAGGCGAGCAGCCGCAGCAGCACCGCGCCTGCGCCATCGTCCGGCAGCGGCAACGCCTCAAGGTCCACGCCGCGCGTCTGCTCCATGTACGCCGGCGTAGCTCCCTGGAGAGTGTAGAGAGGCGGGTCCGTGAGCACGTCGACGGGAAGCGTGGCCTCCTCGCTGCTGCCGTCGTAGACTCGCACCAAGCCGTCGCCGGTCACCCGCCCGATGACAGAGCTTTCGAGGTCCCACTTGTCGAACACGCTCCTCACAGCGGTCTCGTACTCCGGCGCCACCACCACGAGCATCCGCTCCTGGGACTCCGAGAGCATCACCTCGTAGGGTGACATGCCGTGCTCCCGCCGCGGCACCTTCGACACGTCCACCGCGGCCCCAGCGCCACCGCGCGCCACCGACTCCACTACCGTGCTTGTGAGACCCGCCGCGCCGAGGTCCTGCATCGCCAATACGTGGCCGGTTTCCAGTGCCTCCAGGCACGCCTCGATGAGCACCTTCTCCAGAAACGGGTTGCCGACCTGCACCGTGGGGCGCATCTCCCGCTCCTCCTCGAAAGTGCGGGAGGCGAGCCCGGATGCGCCGTGGATGCCGTCCACTCCCGTGTCTGAGCCCACCAGCATCAGCAGGTTGCCTTCGCCGGACGCCCTCGCCCGCACCACGCGGTCTGCCTCCACCAGCCCAAGGCACAGGGCGTTCACGAGCGGGTTGCCGGAGTACGACTCCGAGAATGCGACCTCGCCGCCTACGTCCGGCACGCCGATGCAGTTGCCGTACCACGAGATTCCACCCACGACACCTGCGAACAGCTCACGGTTCCTTGGACTGTCGAGTGGGCCGAAGCGCAGGGAGTTCAGAAGCGCGATCGGCCTGGCGCCCATCGCAAGGATGTCCCGAACGATTCCGCCTACGCCCGTGGCAGCGCCCTGGTACGGCTCTACCGCCGAGGGGTGGTTGTGGGACTCGACTTTCATCACGACCGCCAGCCCGTCTCCGATGTCGACTACGCCGGCGTTCTCCGCGCCCGGCGCGACCAACAGCCGCGGGCTCTGGGAGGGCAGCCGTCTCAGCAGCAGCTTGGAGTGCTTGTAGCCGCAGTGCTCGCTCCACAGCGCGCCGAACATGCCAAGCTCCAGCGGATTGGGCTCCCTGCCAAGCCGCTCCACGATGGCGGCGTACTCCGCCTCCGAGAGGGCTATCTCATCGAGGACTTCCTTGGTGACAGGCATGAGCTACTTCACACAGATGAATCGGGATGGAGCAGGAACCCTTCGGAGCGACAGGCTCGCGTTTAGCGTCTGCACGCCGGTCACGCCATGGCTCTCAGCACGGACTCGAAGATGCGGCGTCCGTCGGTGCCGCCCAGGACGGCCTCGCAGCACCGCTCAGGATGGGGCATCATGCCCAGCACGTTGCCGCGGGCGTTGACGATGCCCGCTATGTTCTCCAGCGAGCCGTTTGGATTAGCGTCCGTGGTCGCTTCGCCGTCCGAGGCGCAGTAGCGGAAGGCTACGTGGCCGCCGGCGTTGAGCATCGCAAGCGTATCGGGGTCGGCGTAGTAGCTGCCCTCGCCGTGGGAAATGGGGATGCGCAGCACGTCCCCCCTCTCGCAGGCGGCGGTGAACGGAGTGTCGGTTGTCTCGACCCGCAGATCGACCCACTGGCAGCGGAACTGCACGTGATGGTTCCTGGTCAGCACGCCTGGCAGCAGACCGGCCTCGCACAGGACCTGGAACCCGTTGCAGATTCCGATCACCAGCCCTCCAGAATCCGCGAACCGCTCCACCGCATCCATGACCGGCGAGAAGCGCGCAATGGCTCCTGTGCGGAGGTAGTCGCCGTAGGAGAATCCGCCGGGCAGCACGACGCAGTCGATGCCCGACAGGTCGGTGTCCTTGTGCCAGACGTAGCGGGCGTCCTGGCCCAGAACGGAGGTAGCGACGTGGTAGCAATCGCCGTCGCTCCACGTGCCGGGAAAGACCACGATGCCGAATCTCACCGGCGCATTCCCGTTGACGACGTCAAGCTCACATCGCCTCCAGGATGCCGGTGACCACCTCGTTGACAACGGAGCCGTCGGCGCGGCCCCGCACCATAGGCATGAGCTTGCCCATTACCCTACCCTTGTCGCCCGGGCTACGGGCGCCGACCTCGCTGACGGCTTCCCGCGCCAAGTCGGCGATCTCCTCCGGCGTGAACTGCTGCGGCAGATACTCGAGGAGGACTGCTAGCTCGGACTCCTCGCGTTGCACGAGGTCATATCGCCGGCCCTTGCGGAACTCGGAGATGCTCTCGCGGCGCTGCCTCACCTGCCTGGAGATGACGCCAATGATGGCGTCATCATCCTCCAGAGGTTTCTGCTGGGCGATCTCCTCGTTGTGCACCTCCGAGCGGAGCGAGCGCAGCACGTTGCGTCGTAGGGCGTCCTGTGCTCGGATGGCGCTCTTGAGGTCCTCGTCGAGGCGATCCTTGAGTGGCATGTTTGTCTGCGAACGGGCTACCGACGCCGGCCTATGCCGCTGGCAGCGTTGGTACTGCGAATGCTCTTGCGCCGCTTGGCCGCGGCCTTGCGCTTGCGCTGCACGCTGGGCTTCTCGAAGTGGGACCTGCGCCGCGCCTCGGAAAGGATGCCGTCCATCTGCACCCTCTTGTTGAAGCGCCTCAAGAGGCTATCGAATGTCTCGCCCTCTCTCACCATCACCTGGGACAAGCTATCACCCCTTTCATTCGAAGCTGCGGCGGTACCGGGGAATAGCGCGATTAACGCGCCCTGCACGCGTGTGCCGCCGGGAATGGCAATTATAGCTACGGGCAGGCGTGGTGTCAAACTGAGGGGACGTGGCCGGCGCGGCGCGTGCGCTGTCCGCTCATGGTGAGCTCGTCGAACCAGATGAGCGGAGGGCGACCCAGGGCCAGGGTAGGAGGCGCGCGACATACCAGTCTATCCATGTCTTGAGCCAAGTGGGAAACACGGGCTTCTCTTGTACCCTGCTTTCGGACTAGATCAACGCCTGTGATTGCGGCCCCTCAGCAAAGGGGGTAATATATTGCGAAGATTGGGTAGGTTTCAATTCACTGGAGTTGAGAAATATGAACTTGGAAGAAGCCCTGCGCCAAGCTCAGAGAGACATTCAATCGGGCGTTCTTACCAACGAAGCGCAGGTGAAGCAGGCTGTAGTTGCACCAATCCTGTATGCGTTGGGCTGGAACGTGTTCGACGGCCGTGAGTTTGTGCCTGAATTTGCTGTGGGTACTGAAAGCGGGAGGGGCTCAGTAGACTATGCGCTATGCAGGACGGCGCCCTACCGACAACCGCTTGTTTTCATCGAGACCAAGAAGTTGGGCAGCGCAGATGTCGCAGGCGAGGAACAACTCTTCCGATATGCTGCAAATCAAGGTGTTCCATTTCTTATCCTGACCGACGGCGACGTCTGGAATTTCTACCTCGCAATGGCACCAGGCGCCCCGCAAGCGCGAATAGTCTATGCGGCGGAGTTGAAGCAGCAAGAAAGACAGGACGAGTATCTGAGATTCTTTAGTCGATACCTGGATAAAGTGAGAGTAATTTCTGGAGAAGCGAGGCGGGATGCGGAAAATGACAAGGAAAGTCAGGCAAACAGGCTCACTGCGCAGAACGCCATCCCTGGATGTTGGCGAGCTCTGCTGGGTGAACCAGACGACATTCTGGTCACGCTACTGACAGAAGCAGTTGAAATACAATCGGGAATTAGGCCGGAGCCTGATGATGTAAAGGCGTTTCTTATTGAGCACTCTTACGCCCCTCCCCCAAGGAAAGAAAACACGCCCGACAACCCTCCCGAGCGGAGGGGCTCTACGCCTCCTGATAAGACAGGAGGAGGCTCTAAGGTGAGTAGTATCGTCGGCTTCGAACTTGAAGGTAGCAGGCGAGATTGCCGCAGTGGCATAAAGACAATTGGAGAGATTCTTAGGGAGTTCCAGCGGCGCGACTATACGTTTATGTCTCGCTTCGCGCCCAGCGCAATTGGGCGCAATCGTCGCTTGGTGGCCGAAAACCCAAACGAGATATATGACAATCCAAATCTTCAGGGAAAAGTATTTAACCTCGGGAATGGATGGTGGCTGGCAACGAACATCTCAACAGATACGATCAAGAAGAGCGTTATTCTCGCTTGTAAAGCTGCAAACGTGGAATTCGGAACGCAATTGACACTTATTGAGAGATAACTGTTCTCAATTCCTCGACTAGGAAAGCCCTGTAGACCACATACAGCGGCTGCGGGCCGGGGCGCAATGCCGCCTCTATTCGCTCACCAACACATCAATCGTGGCGCCAAGCGCACTGGCAATGCGGGCCAGGGCCGACGTGGATCCCGGTTTTAGCCCACGCTCAATCTCGGAGATGTACCCCGCGGCGACTCCTGTTTTCTCGGACAGTTCCCTCAGGGTAAGACCCCGGTACTTACGAAACGCCAGGACAGGACTCTTGCCTCGCATGATGTCGAGAGCGATTTCATGTGGAACACGCACTCCGTCGTCCGCTTCCTTCGCAGCCACCATGTCCTCAAGCTGGCTGTTGCGCTCTAAGAGCGCATCGTACTCCCTCCGCGTCAGGGTGATTGTCTCTTCGCTAGTCATAGGCCTCCCTCCTGTGCCGGACTCGCAGGACAATCAGAGTTGAGGGCTCGCCATGTTCAGTAGCGAAGATGACGCGGTGGTGGCCGACCCTCAACCGCCTGTAGTCGCTGCCAGTCAGCGTGGTCACTTGACGGGCAAGCGTCGCGGGATTCTCGGCATATTGCTCAATCTTGCCGATAATCCGCTCTCTGTCCTGTGCAGCAAGCCGGCGCATATCCCTGATGGCCCGTGGTCCCCATTCTATTTGCATTCTCTCATGCACACCCTCCATATTCTCAATTAGCGAACAGGTTGTCAAGGCTGCATACTCATTCGAGCGCTCTTGGGCACACCCACATCCGCAACGCACGCGCTCCCACCCCCCAACCACCCCTAGCCAAACCGCCCTTTCGGCTATAACATATCCCCCATGATTGCTATGCACCTCATACGTGACATGCTGGCGAACGCCCTCGCCGAGGCCCAGGCGTCAGGACAGCTGCCCTCCGCGCCGCCCATCGAGGTGCCGGTGGAGCACCCGCAGAGCGCGGAGCACGGCGACTTCGCCTCCAGCCTGCCCCTCAGGCTGGCGCGCTCGCTGCGCATGAACCCGCTCGAGATCGCGAACCGCCTCGTGCAGCTCATCCCGGCCAGCGACGCCTTGTCACGCGTCTGGGTGGAGCCGCCCGGTTTCATCAACTTCGCTCTGGAGCCGCGCTGGCTTGCCGCTCAGGTAGAAACCGTACTGGAAGAGGGGGCTTCCTTTGGCAACGTCTCCCTGGGCAATGGCGAGAGCGTGCAGGTCGAGTTCGTGAGCATCAACCCCACTGGGCCGATACACGTCGGCCACGCCCGCGGCGGCGTACTCGGCGACGTTCTCGCCAGGGTGCTCGACGCGGCCGGCTTCAGCGTCACGCGCGAGTACTACTTCAACGACGCCGGCAACCAGATGGACAACTTCTACGGCTCCCTCTACGCCCGCTACCTGCAGACGCTGGGCCGGGACGCGGAGCTGCCCCAGGGCGGCTACGTGGGCGAGTACATGGTGGACGTGGCGAGGGAGATCGCGGACGAGGACGGCGACCGCCTGGTGGACCTGCCTGCCGAGCAGGCGATCGAAGAGCTTGGCCGCATTGGCCTCGGCAAGATGATGCGAGGCATCCAGATCGACATGGAGCGTCTCCGGATCGACTTCGACGTGTGGTTCAGGGAGCATACCCTCTACAGCGACGGCCAGTATGAGAAGGCCATGGACACGCTCGCTCGCAACAATCACCTGGCGGACCGGGAGGGCGCGACGTGGTTCGTGTCCACGGCGCTGGGCGAGGACAAAGACAACGTGCTGGTCAGGGGCACCGGAGTCCCCACCTACTTCGCCGCCGACGTGGCCTACCACTACAACAAGTTCGTGGAGCGCGGGTTCTCGCGCGTCATCGACGTGTGGGGTGCAGACCACCAGGGGCACGTATCGCGCATGAAGGCTGCCATCGGCGCTCTTGGCGTCGACCCCAGCCGGCTCACCATCATCATCCACCAGCTGGTCACCCTCAAGCGAGGCGAGCAGATTCTTCGAGCCTCCAAGCGCGCCGGCGAGGTCATCACTCTGCAGGAGCTTCTGGACGAGGTGGGCACCGACCCCTGCCGCTACTTCTTCCTGGCCCGTTCGCCGGACAGCCAGATGGAGTTCGATCTGGAGCTGGCCAAGAAGAGCTCCAATGAGAACCCCGTCTTCTACGTCCAGTACGCCCACGCCCGCGTGGCCAGCATCCTGAATCTTGCCGCGGAGAACGGCATCGACCACGGCGACGGGGACGTGTCGCTGCTCACCGACCCGGCGGAGCTCGCGTTAATTCGCAAGATACTCGAGCTGCCCGAGCTCATCGAGTCAATGGCCGTGAAGCTGGAGCCTCATCACCTGCCCCACTACTCGCAGGACCTGGCGACGGCGTTCCACTGGTTCTACCAGCAGTGCCGCGTCGTGTCCACCGTTCCCGGCGACGAGGCCATCACACGGGCGCGACTCAAGCTGGTCAAGGCGTCCGCAATCGCGCTTGGCAGGACCCTGTCGCTCATGGGCATGGAAGCGCCGGAGAAGATGTAGCGCCGTTCGCGCCGGCGCCGGCTAGCTGCCGGCAGGCTTCCAAGCAGGCTGCCCGCTGTGGAAGCCCTCTGTGATGCGAACCTGCCCCGTACCGTCCGCGTTCATCAGGTAGATGTCATAGTACCCGTCCCGCCTGTCCGACATGAACGTGATCTGCGTACCGTCCGCCGAGTAGGCGGGGAACCTGTCGTCCGAGGAGCTTACAGTGAGACGGCGCTCGTTGGAGCCATCCGCATCCATCACGTAGATCTGACCCTGCCCTCCGACGCCCTCCCGCGTTAAGACGATGCTGCTTCCGTCCGGCGACCAGTTGGCACTGATCTCGTCCGCGTCCGTGCCGGTCAGGTTCACCTGGTTGGAGCCGTCCGCATCCATCACGTATATCTCGGAGTTCCCGTCTCGCTCAGAAATGAAGAGGATGCTGGAACCGTCCGGCGCAAAGCGGGGTATGTCGTCCTCCCCAGTGTTGTTGGTCAGCTGTTGTGGACGCAGCTCAGCCAGATTCATGATGAAGATTTCCTTGTCGCCGTCCCTGTCCGAAGAAAAGACGACGGCATTCCCGTCACTGGACCAGGAGGGAAAGGTCTCGTTGGTGTCACGGCTCTCGGACAGGTTGGTCTCGTCGGAGCCGTCTGCGCCGATCATGTAGATTTCCAGCATCTCATGCCGCGTTGTGTCGTAGGCGAGCCTTGTACCGTCGGGTGACCACTGCGGCGATGCGTTGTCTCCTTCCAGGGGTGCATCATCTCCCTCAGGGGGAATGACCCTCAGCAGCCCTGTGCCGTCGTCGTTAATACGCGCCAGCTCGATGTTGCCGCTTTCGCCGGACAGGGAGTGGAAGGCGATGGGCTGGCCGTCCCTCGGCTCGTAGAGAGGCGATGCGGAGGGGGACGAGTCGGACGCGACGCTTACTGTCATTGGCTGCGGCTCGCCGCCGTCCAGCTCCAGCGAGAACACGTCGGGATCGCCCTCCGACCACGTCTCGTAGTAGACCACGCTGCCGTCCGCCGACCACGCCGGATTCAGGTCACGCGCCGTGTCTCGAGTGAGGCGCTCCACGCCGGTCCCGTCCTCGTTCATCACGTATATCTCGATGTTGCCGTTCCGGCCCAGCTGGTTCCGGTCCGATACGAACAGTATCCTGCCGCCGTCCGGAGCCCAGGCTGGCGACCCCTCGAAGGTTGTCTCGTTGGTGAGGCGCGTCTGCCGACCCGTTGTGATGTCCACAATGTAGATCTCGCCGTTCCCGTCCCGCTCCGACTGGAATGCGATGCGTGCGCCGTCCGGGGCCCAGGTTGGGTTGAGGTCCCATCCTGGGTTGTTCGTGAGATTTGTCATTCCGCTGCCGTCGGCGTTCATCACGTATATGTCCGCATCGCCGTCACGGAACTCCCAGAATGCCAGCCTCATCCCGTCCGGCGACCAGGTGGGAGCCCGCTTCAGGTGGCCGGTCTCGGTGAGGCGCTCGGTGTCGTATCCGTCAGCCGTGATGGTGTAGACGTCCCAACCGTCGTCGCGGTCCGACACGAAGGCCACGGAGCCTCCGTCCGGCGACCAGGACGGATCGACGTCTGCGGCGGCGTTGTCCGTAAGCTGGGCGTGCACCGTGCCGTCGCCGTTCGCCAGGAAGACCTCAAAGTCGCCCGTCCTGTTGGTGGCGAAGGCCAGGGCTGGGTTGCGAATTACCTCGGCCTTGGCCGGCAGGCGGGGCGACCACGCGCCGTCCATATCCGTGGCCGGGTTCCTGGTCATGCGATACAGGCCTGTACCGTCGCGCCTGACCATGTACAGCTCGTTGTTCCCCTCGTGTTCCGAGCGGAATGTGATGGCCTCGCCGCTCGGGGACCAGTTGGGGCTGCGCTGAGCGCCGGGCAGGTCGACCAGCTTGATCTGACCGCTGCCGTTCGCGTTGATGAGATAGATGTTGAAGACGCCTCCGATGCTGGACTCGAAGGCGATGGCGCGGCCGTCGGGCGACCACGCCGCCCTGAAGCTGACCGCGTTGTTGGTGGTGAGACGCCGGACGTTCGAGCCGTCCGCGTCCATCACCGCGAGCTCCAGCGAGCCATAGCGGCTGGTGGTGAACACAAGTGAGTTGCCATCCGCCGACCAGGCCGGGCTGCGGTTCACGCCCGTGCCTCCGGTGACGTTCACCGGCTCCGTGCCGTCCGCGTTCATAACGTACACGTCGTCGTCGCCGCCGCGGTCGCTCTCGAAGGCTATTCGCGTACCGTCCGGCGACCATGCTGGCAAGCCGTCCTGCGCCTGGTTGTTCGTCAGATTGCGCTCTCCCGTGCCGTCCGGGTTCATCACGTAGACTTCGTCGTTGCCATCACGGGAGGTCCTGAATGCAATGAGGCTTCCGTCGGGCGACCACACGGGCGCCTCATCCCGGCCCGTGCTGTCGGTCAGCCTGAAGATGTGGTTGCCGGAGGGCTCCATGGCGTAGATGTCCATCTGCCCGTTGCGGTTGGACACGAAGGCAATCGAGGTGTTCGGCTCGGCGGAAGGTCTGGCTTCGGTCGGAGGTTCCACCCAGCGCGGGTAGAGCTTGGAGCCCCCCCCGTTCGTAATCTGCCTTCGCCTTGTCCCGTCCGCGTCCATTACGTACAGCTCTGTGCTGCCGTCGGCCAGCGTCGTGCCAAAGACGATCCTGGTGCCGTCGGGCGACCACGCCGGGAAGCTCTCATCGAAGTTGAGGCCGGTAAGGCGAGTCTCGTTCCTGCCGGATCTGTCCATCACGTAAATGTCGCCATTGCCGGTGGCGTCGGTGTCGTAGGCGATACTCATGCCGTCCGGAGACCAGCGAGGGAATCTCTCGTTGCCGCTGCCGGTGGCCAGCGCTCTAACGTTGGTGCCGTCAATGTCCATGACGTAGATGTCATTCTGCTCGCCCACGGCCGACCTGTCCGAGTTGAAGACGATTCGGGCGCCGTCCGGCGAAATGTGCGGCGCGTAGTCAAAGGCTTCGTTGGCGGTGAGCTGCTCCAAGTCGGTGCCGTCCCCGTTCATGATGAAGATCTCGTAGTCGCCGTCCCGGTCGCTGGCAAACACAATCTTCTCGCCATTCGGCCCCCACGACGGAAAGCGATCGACGCCCAGGTCGTAGGTCAAGCGCGTCGCATCCGAACCGTCCGCGTTGGATACGAAGAGCTCGCCGCCGTGGCGGACGCCCTGCGGAAGCGCGTAGACGATCTTGGTGCCGTCCGGCGATGGGTCCACCCAGCCCGCCGGGCGGCTCTGCTTGGGAACCAGCTTGCCGCCCGAACTTTCCGAGTCCGTGATGAACATGTACGCCTGATTGGACACGAGCCCCACGCCCGTGTAGTAGATCTCGTCCCTGATCACGGGCGGCGGCTCGGCGCCCGCGCCGCGCGTCCTGACAGCCTCCGCCACGCCCGTAGCCCACTGCGACAGGCTCCCCACGTAGCCGAGTCCAACCAGCCGGCCCTCGGAGTCCACGAGAGGCGCCCCGGTCCCGCCGGGAGTCAGAGGAAAGTCGGCCGCAACGAACGTCCTGAGCTCGCCCGTGAGCGACGTGATCTCGAACTTCGGTTCCGTCACCTCGCCAATGGTCTCCACAACGCTGCCTTCTAGCGGGTATGCCACCATCATCACCGGGTCGCCGGCCTGCAGAGACTCGGACTCCCCAATCTCGATGTTTGTGGGGTAACCCTGACCCGAAATCTGCACCAGGGCTATGTCGGTCAAGCTGTCTGTCAAGAGTACAATGCCGGTCTTCCGGGTGCCGTCGCCAAGTTCCACCATAACGGTGGCGTCGCCGCCCACCACGAGGCGGTTGGTGACCACAATCCCGTCCTCGGTGGCCAGGAAACCGGTGCCCTGGTCAAACGAGCTCACCACGCGCACCACGCTCTCCCTCAGCGAGAGGATCAGATCAGGAGTGAACGGCTCTGGCGTGGACGTCGGGCCGGGCGTGGGCTCGGCGGTGGGAGCCGTCGTGGGGACGGGCACGAGCGTCGGCGTTGGCGCTACGGTGGGAGTTGGCACGGGAGCCGCTGTTGGAGTGGGGGATGGCTCCGCGGTAGCGGTGGCCGTAGGCGTTGGCTCAGGCGTGCTGGTTGCGGAAGGCGTGGAGGTGGGTACCGCAGTCGGCGTTTCGGTCGGTTCGCCCTCCCCATCGCAGGCGGCCATCAACAGCGCCGCAATGCTGGCTATGAGAAGGAGGCGCTTCCAGAAGCTCATGGAGTCAGAGACCTCCCTGGCAAACCGGAAGTTGCTCTATAGGGCAGCCCAACGTGGTAGCGAATGGTAATGACGGACACTAGGAAATCATACTCTCATTCCAGAGCGCTTGACAACTACCGCAGCGCCGCCGTGCGCAGACGCATTGCATCGGACGTGTCCATTGTCTAGAATGGAGCGAGAGGCCAAGAGACGTGCGCGCTACTAAGCGCGGGGCGCTCCTTCAATCCTCTCGCAGGCCGCTCCCACAGGGATACGTACAATCCCGGGAGACACCACCAGACAAAGGGGGACTCATGCAGAGATTCTCAACGGAACAGCTGAGAAACATCGTACTCCTCTCTCACGGTGGTACCGGCAAGACCTCGCTCGCGGAGTCCCTGCTCTTTGCCACCGGCGCAACAACCCGCATGGGCCGGGTCGAGGATGGCAACACCACTTCCGACTACGAGCCGGAGGAGGTCAAGAGGGGCGGCAGCACCCAGTTGTCGCTGGTGCCCTGCCTCTGGAGCGACCACAAGATCAACGTAATCGACACTCCGGGCTACGCAGACTTCCGTGGTGAGGTGGTTTCCGGCCTGAGGGTTGCCGACGGGGCCGTTGTGCTCGTGGCAGCGCCATCCGGCATAGAGGTCGGTACAGAGCACGCGTGGTCCCTCCTGGATGAGCGGGCAACACCCCGCATTATCTTCGTCAACAAGATGGACCGCGAGAACGCCGACTTTCAGAACGTCCTGGCAGCGCTGCAGCAGAGGTTCGGCCGCTCCTGCGTCGCAACCCATATTCCCGTGGGAGCAGAGTCCAGCTTCCGCGGCATCGTCGACCCACTGAGCGGCGATGACCACCCCGCAGAGCTGGCCGCCGAGATCAGCGCCGCCCGCGAGCTCCTCACCGAGGCAGCCGCCGAGAGCGACGACGACCTGGCAACCAAGTACTTGGAGGGCGAGGACATCACCGACGGTGAGCTCAGGGAGGCCCTGCGCAAGGGTGTGGCCGCCGGCCAGGTTATCCCCGTCATTCCAGGCTCGGCCGCAGGCAGCATCGGCGTGAAGGAGCTGCTTCAGGCAGTCGTGGAGTACATTCCGGCTCCGAGCGGCGTTGCGGCCGGCGGCGAGGAGTCGCCCGCGGCCGACCCGGCCGGCAAGCTGGCCGCCCTAGTGTTCAAGACCTCAGCAGACCCCTACGTCGGCCGAATCTCCTACTTCCGCGTATACAGCGGGACGTTCCAGGGCGACTCGCAGGTGTGGAACGGCTCCAAGGACCAGGCAGAGCGCGTCGGACAGCTGTTCACCCTGAGGGGCAAGACCCAGGAGCAGGCGGACGGGATTCCGGCAGGTGACATCGGCGCAGTGTCCAAGCTCGCGGTCACCACAACAGGCGACACGCTCTGCCAGAGGGAGTCCGCGGTGGAGCTTCCCGGCATCACCTTCCCCGCGGCGCCTCACACGGTGGCCGTCTACCCCAAGAGCAAGCAGGACGTAGACAAGATGTCGGCTTCCCTGGCCCGCATGGTGGAAGAGGACCCCAGCCTCGGCGTGCTGCGTGAGCCGGACACCGGCGAGGTGTTGCTGACCGGCCTGGGCGACGTCCACGTGGAGGTTACAGAGGAGAAGATTCGGCGGAAGTTCGGCACGGAGCTTTTGCTCCAGACACCCAGGGTGCCCTACAAGGAGACCATAACCGCTTCCGCCAAGGTGGAGTACAAGCACAAGAAGCAGACGGGAGGCCACGGCCAGTATGGCCATGTGTTCCTGGAGCTTCAGCCTATGCCCAAGAGCGGCGGCTTCGAATTCAACTCAAAGGTTGTCGGAGGCAACGTTCCTCGCGAGTACTTCCCGGCCGTGGAGAAGGGCGTGGTCAAGTCGCTCGAGGAGGGCACGGTGGCCGGGTTCCCTGTCGTGGACATCAAGGTTGTGCTCTACGACGGCAGCTTCCATCCCGTGGACTCGTCCGGCATGTCCTTCGAGATTGCGGGTGGCTACGCCTTCCGCAAGGGCCTCTCGCTGGCGCAGCCGGTGCTCCTCGAGCCGATCATGAGCGCGTCCATTAGCGTTCCCGACGCCTTCACCGGCGACGTGACCGGAGACCTCAATACGAAGCGTGCCCGCATCCTGGGCATGACGCCTGAGGAGGGCTACACCACCATCGACGTGGAGGTGCCGCAGGCCGAGATGCTGCGCTACTCGACCGACCTGCGCTCCCTCACCCAGGGCCGAGGCTCCTTCACAATTGCCTTCGACCACTACGAGCCGGTGCCGGCGCACCTGACCCCGAGAATAGCTGAGGAGGCTAAGCGTGCCGCCGGTTAGAGCCGGCAGCGCGCATGCAAAGCCAATGATTAGGCTGGCTCGCACGCTATTCCGCAAGCTCCACCACGCCCTTGCGGCCGTCGACAATGCGCTCCTGGGAGGTCCGGGCTACCCCTCGACCGCGTCCTGAGGGTACGACGCCGTGGTGGGGAGCCCGGTCTGGGCTTCGAGACTCCGGAGCGACATCGACGCCGAGGTTGGCATAAAGAAGTAACCGCGCGGCCTCGGCAATATCACCGCAACGCGCGACCTATCGCCGCGACTTGGCCATGCCTTGTTGCAGAACTGCGCACCGTCCAGCGCGGCCTCATCCAGCCCGCGCTCTGCCCCACCTGTACCGGATTTCACAATTGCCCTTGATGATTGCCTTCCCTAGTGATAGAATTCCCATGCCTGAGCGCCCGTCGCCGTGCTGGCGTTGAGCACGGAATTCCGGCGTCCAAGGCGGCCCAGTCCGGTTGCTCGCAATCTCGACCGACCGGCTTCAAGGAGCAGGAACAAGGGGCCAAGCTTGATGGACTCGCCCGCCGAATCACTGGACCACGTACCGGAGGTTGTGGTTCTTCGCCTCCCCCAGTACGTGCGCGCCCTGAGCGACCTGCTCCGGCGCGGGGTGACGGTGGTCAGCTCCCACCAGCTGGGCGAGCACCTTCAGATGACCCCGGCACAGATCCGCAAGGACCTCAGCTACTTCGGTCGTTTCGGCAAGCAGGGGCGCGGCTACCCCGTAAACTACCTGCTGGGCGAGCTGCGGCAGGTGCTGGGACTGGAGCGAAAGTGGAACAGCTGCCTGGTGGGGGTGGGGCGCCTGGGCCGGGCTATCATCAACTACCCGGGATTCACGCCGGAGGGCTTCAACATCGTTGCGGCGTTCGACATATCCCCCGCCGAGCTTGGCGAAAGCGTCGGCTCATTGGTTATTCAGCCCATTGACGAGCTGGAGCCGACCATACGAGAGCGCGACATCCGCATCGGAATTGTGGCGGTACCCGCCTCGCACGCTCAGGAGGTGATCGATCAGCTGGTGGGCTTCGGCGTCAAGGCCATGCTCAACTACGCGCCCATCGGCCCGCAGGTCCCGGACGGCGTGCGCATTCGCAACGTAGACCCCATCCTCGCGTTGCAGTCCATGACCTACTACCTCAAGGACAACTAGGGCACTCCCTGGCACCACGTCAATAGCCTCTGCAGGATCGCCCCCGCGCCGCCTCCCCACCCCCCTCCCCTGGCACCCGGACACTCGACCCCGCTTCCACGCTGCAATGGCATGCCGAAACATGAGCGGCCGCGCCATCCTGCCCTCGCGCACCACAGTTTCGAGAGCCGCGCCGAACCAGGGAGTGTTCTGTTTGCTTGTCGCTGCGTTGCGGCCCCGAAAGCCTGCGCGGCCGCGGTGAAGGCTAGGCTTGGGGCTGGCCGGGAGGCGCCGTTGAACGCGAGCGACGCCGCTGCACCACTCGCAGCCTTGCCTGCGAACGCTGCAAGGCCGCCATGGTGCGCTGCAAGTCCATGTCCGAGGTGCGCATGCTCAGGCGCTCCTCTGCCCTGCGCAACGCCTCACGAACCCTCGCCTCGTCGATCTCGTCAGAGCGTTCGGCGGTGTCTGCCAGGATTGTGACGTGGTTGGCCATAACCTCCAGGAATCCGCCGCTGATGGCAAGGTAGGCGTCCTCCTCGCCCTCCTTGCGGACCGTGATCTCGCCGGGAGCAATGATGGTCATCAGGGGCGCGTGATGAGGCAGAATGCCAAGCTCCCCCGCCATACCGGGGGCTATCAGCACATCCACGTCATCCGAGTAGACGACACGCTCCGCCGTAATGATTTCCAGCCTCATTGGCGCCATGTCGGGTTCTCCTAGCCGGCCTCGGCCCGCATTCGCTCCGCAGCCTCCACCGCCTCCTCGATGTTGCCCACCATGTAGAACGCCTGCTCAGGCAGGTCGTCGTGCTTGCCCTCGAGGATCTCCGCGAACCCGCTCACGGTGTCGCGAATGGACACGTACCGACCCTCGCGGCCGGTGAATACCTCGGCCACGAAGAACGGCTGGGTCAGGAAGCGCTGTATCTTGCGAGCGCGGGCCACTGTTAGCCTGTCTTCTTCGGACAGCTCCTCCATACCCAGGATGGCGATGATGTCCTGGAGGTCCTTGTACCTCTGCAGCACCTGCTGCACGCCGCGAGCCACCTGGTAGTGCTCCTGCCCAACCATGTTGGGGTCAAGGATGCGGGAGTTGGACGTCAGCGGGTCCACCGCCGGATAGAGGCCCTGCTCCGTAAGCGAGCGATCCAGCGAGATCACCGCGTCCAGGTGTCCGAACGTGGTCACGATGCCGGGGTCGGTGTAGTCGTCCGCAGGCACGTAGATGGCCTGGAAGGAAGTGATCGACCCCCGCTTGGTCGTGGTGATACGCTCTTCCAGCTCGCCCATCTCCGTGCCCAGCGTCGGCTGGTATCCCACTGCGGAGGGCATCCGGCCTAGCAGAGCGGACACCTCCATACCCGCCAGGATGTAGCGGTAGATGTTGTCGATGAACATGAGGACGTCCTGGCCCTCCCTGTCCCGGAAGTACTCTGCCATGGTCAGGCCTGTCAGGGCGATTCGCAGCCGCACGCCCGGGGGCTCGTTCATCTGTCCGAACACCAGCACCGTGCTGCTGATGACGCCGGACTCCTGCATCTCGTGCCACAGATCGTTGCCCTCGCGGGAGCGCTCGCCCACGCCGGCGAACACGGAGTAGCCCTTGTGGACGTTAGCGATGTTGCGAATGAGCTCCTGGATGATGACGGTCTTGCCCACGCCGGCGCCGCCGTATGCACCGACCTTGCCGCCGCGTGTGAACGGTGAGATGAGGTCAATGACCTTGATACCCGTTTCCAGCATCTCTGCGCTGGTCTCTTGCTCCTCGAAAGTGGGAGGCTCGCGGTGAATGGGCCAGCGCTCCTCCGCGTTCACTTCGCCCAGGTTGTCCAGCGGCTCGCCGATGACGTTGAACAGCCTGCCCAGCGAGGCCGTGCCAACGGGAACGGATATTGCCTGCCCCTGGTCTACGGCGTCCTCACCGCGGCGCAGGCCCTCCGTGGGGCCGAGAGCCAGGCAGCGCACCCAGTTGTTGCCTATGTGCTGCTCCACCTCCAGCACCAGCCTCTCACCGTTATTGTCAATGTCAAGGCCGTTGTTCACCTCAGGGAGTTCATCCGGCGCGAACTCCACGTCCACAACGGTGCCTATCACCTGAACTACTTTTCCCTTGGCTCCCGCTCCCATGGTCTTGTCTCCTCTCGACTCTCAGGGTGGACTACCCCTCCAGGGCCGCAGCTCCTCCCACAATGTCCAGGAGCTCCGTGGTGATTGACTCCTGGCGTACCTTGTTCATCAGCAGCGTAAGGCCCTGTATCATCTCGTTGGCGCTGTCAGTGGCGTTGCGCATGGCAACCATGCGGGCGGACTGCTCCGAGCCAATGGACTCTAGGATGGCGTGATACACCTGCATCTCCACGAAGCGCGGCAGAAGCGAGGCCAACACCTGCTCCGAGCCGGGCTCGTAGATGTATCCGCTCAGCATGCTAGAATCCAACTGCGCCGGCTCCACCGGCAGCAGCTTCTGAACCACTGGACGCTGCACCACTGTCGATACGAAGCGCCCATAGGCCACGTATACCTCGTCGGCGTAGCCGCTCTCGTAGTCGTCCATGGCCAGCCGCGCTATGGGCAGCACGTCTATCAGGTTCGGCCTGTCGCCCTGGTCAACGAACACCGCTCGCACATCCCGGTTGGATCGCACCATAAAGTCGCGGCCCTTGCGCCCCACGGGGATCACCGACACCGGCACCGCCTGGTCCAGCACAAACCGACCGACGAAGCGGTTCAGGTTGGAGTTGAGGCCCCCGCAGAGGCCGCGGTCCGGCGTCACGTGGATCACCTCCACGCGGTTGACCTCCCGCCGCTTCAGCAGCGGATGGGCGTCGTCGCCCAGGTCACCGGTCTGGGCGGCAAGGTGGCCCATTACCTCCATGATCGTGTCGGAGTAGGGCCGGCTTGCCAGGAGACGCTGCTGGGAGCGTCGCAGCTTTGAGGCCGCGATCATCTCCATCGCCCGGGTGACCTTGGCGGTGTTCTGCACGCTGCGAATGCGTCGCCTTATGATGCGTATGTTTGGCATTCACCTATCCTGTCCGCGGGCGGAGTGTCTCCGCGAGGCGGCTGCCTAGAAGGGTACCGTCCTCTTGAACTCCTCGATTGCGGATACCAGAGCCTCCGTGATCTCTCCGTCCAGCTGGCGCTTGTCCAGAATGGACTTCAGGAGGTCGGCGTGGGCGCCGTCCATGTAGCGATGGAACGAGTCCTCGAAGTCCTTGACCTTCTCGACCGCTACGTCATCCATGTAGCCGTTGATGACGGCGTACATGATGGCTACCTGCTTCTCGAGAGTCATTGGCTGGTACTGAAGCTGCTTCAGCACCTCCGTAATGCGCTGGCCGCGCTCCAGCTGCGACCGCGTTGCCTGGTCCAGGTCGGACGTGCCGAACTGCGCGAAGGTAACGAGCTCGCGGAACTGTGCAAGGTCAAGCCGCAGCCGGCCTGCAACCTGCCGCATCGCCCTGGTCTGCGCAGCTCCACCCACGCGCGACACCGAAAGACCGACGTTCACGGCGGGGCGAATGCCGGCGTTGAACAGGTCCGCCTCCAGGTATATCTGGCCGTCCGTGATGGAGATGACGTTGGTGGGGATGTATCCGGACACGTCCCCTGCCTGCGTCTCGATGATCGGCAGGGCCGTAAGCGAGCCCCCGCCGAACTCGTCGTTCATCTTGGCCGCTCTTTCCAGCAGGCGGCTGTGCAGGTAGAACACGTCGCCGGGGTAGGCCTCGCGGCCGGGCGGGCGCCTCAGCAGCAGAGACAGCTGCCGGTAGGCCCAAGCGTGCTTGGACAGGTCGTCGTAGATGATCAGTGCGTCCTTGCCCTCCTCCATGAACTCCTCGCCCATGGCGCAGCCGGCGTATGGCGCAATGTACTGGAGGGCAGCCGGGTCGGCCGAGTTGGCCGCGACCACGATTGTGTGGTCCATTGCGCCGTTCTCCTCCAGAGTGGCAACCGTCTGTGCAACCTTGCTGGCCTTCTGGCCAACCGCAACATAGATGCAGATGAGGTTGCCGCCCTTCTGGTTCACGATGGTGTCCAGGGCAATTGCGGACTTGCCCGTGGAGCGGTCGCCGATGATGAGCTCGCGCTGGCCGCGCCCGATGGGGATCATGGCGTCAACTGCCTTGATGCCCGTCTGGACCGGCACGTTCACCGATCTGCGCGCCACCACGTTGGGAGCCACGCGCTCGACCGGCCTGTTCTTCTCCGAATGGATGGCGCCCCGGCCGTCCAGCGGTCGCCCGAGTGCGTCCACCACGCGACCCAAGAGGCCGTGGCCCACCGGCACCTCCACGATCCGGCCCGTGGAGCGCACCTCGTCGCCTTCCTTGATGCGCGAGTCGTCTCCCATGATCACGCAGCCAACGCTGTCCTCCTCGAGGTTGAGGGCAATGCCCATGACGCTGCCCGGAAACTCCACCAGCTCCGTGTAGCGGGCGCCGCTCAGACCCTGGACTCGTGCGATTCCGTCACCCACCTCAACCACCGTCCCCACGTCCACCATCGTGACCTCGCCGCCAAAGTCCTGGATCTGGCGTCGTATTACTGACGTTATGTCCTGTCCTCGAACTGCCATATTTCTACCTCTAGCGAGAGATTGGGAGCTACGCCTAGTAGCCCGTCTCGGCGAGCGACTTCCTCATATCCTGGAGCCTGGTCCTTACACTACCGTCGATGAGCCTGTCGCCCACCCTGGCCACAAGTCCTCCTAGGAGCGCTGGATCCACCGCCGTCGTCACCTCCACCTCCTTGCCTACCAGCTCTCCGAGATAGCCGGCTAGGCGATCGATCTGCCCCGCCTCCAGGGGCACAGCGCTTCTGACGACCGCCCGCTCACGGCCTTCCTGCTCGTCCATTAGCTTGCCATACTCCTCACGAACGGACGGCAGTGCGCTCGCCATGTCCCGCGAGATCAGCACACCCATGAGGTTTTGCACCATCGGGTCGATTCCCGGCAGCCCCTCGCGTATCACGCTCATCTTCTGAGACAGCAGTATCTTCGGCATCTCCAGGAAAGCGGCAAACTCCCGCTCCTGCATGGCCTCGTCTACGACCTGCAGGTCGGCGTGCCAACTCTCCACGCTGCCCCGTTCAAGGGCCAGTTGGTAGAGGGCCAGTGCGTATCGCTTTGTGGAGGGCCGTCTGGGCATAGCTCCCCCTACCTCCCGTCCACGGAGGGGCTCTCCTCGAGCACCTTCTCAATGATGTCCCTGTGAGCGCTTTCGTCCAGGGAGCGCTCAATGACCCGCTCCGCGGCAAGAATGGCCAGGTCTGCGAAGTGGCGCCTCACCTGCTCCACAGCCTCGTCACGCTCCCGCTGGATGTCGTCACGCGCGCGGGTAACGAAGGCTTCCGCCTCCTGGCGGGCCCTCTCACGCTCCTCATCCCTGTACCGGTCCGCCATCTCGCGGGCCTGGTTCAGCAGGGCCTGTCCCTCCCTGCGACCCTCCTCCAGCCGTCGCTCCATGTCCTCCTGCTGGGCGGCCGCCTCCTGCCTGACACGTTCCACCATCTCCGTGCTCTCGCGGATGCGCTCGGACCTCTGGTCCAGCATCGCAAGGATGCGCTTGTAGCCCACGAAGTAGAGGATGGTGAGCAACAGGATGAAGTTCACCAGATAAGCCAACAGGCTGGGTATGTGGAAACCCAGCTTCGCCAGAGCCTCCATGCCTTCCTCCCAATAAAATGTGCGCTGCGTAGCGCGTGCGTGGCGCTAGGCCACGAATATCAGCAAGAACGCCACGACGAGCGCGTAAATGGCGATTGCTTCTGCGAAGGCGATGGCCAGAATCATGTTGGTGAGAATGGGGCCTCTCGCCTCGGGGTTGCGGCCAATGGCGTTCATGGCCGCGGCGCCCAATACGCCGATGCCCACGCCGGGTCCTATCGCGCCAAGCCCGATGGCGATAGCCGCTGCCAGCAACTTCATGGTTTCCGCTTCAATCATGACTCCTCCTCTAGGTCCTTGCTATTCCAGATTTTGGCGCTTCGCCTAATCTACTCAAGCTTTGAAAACACTGCCATTACGCCGGCCAGCGCCGCTGCCGACAGCCCCACGCTCACTACTACCATCGCCAGAATCACGATTTCCATGTGCTTGACCTCCGACTAAGAATGCTCTTCCTCTGAATGGGGAGTTACCGCCACCACCACGAACACCAGAGTCAGACCGGCGAATATCAGGGCCTGGACAAGGCCCACCAGGAGCTCCAGGCCGTAGAAGGCCACCACCGCTACAAAGGGCACCAAGTAGGTTATCACAAGAAGCACGATTTCCCCTGCGGTCATGTTACCGAAAAGCCTGAAGGTGAAGCTGACAATTCTTACGAACTCGCTGAGCAGCTCCAACACGCCTACGAAGATGTCGATCGGCACCTGGAGGAAGTTGCCCTTGCGCAGGTTTTCAAGCCTAACGAATTTGCCGAAGTAGCCGATGCCCAGCATCCGGATGCCCCAGTACTCCACGAATACGAAAGAGGCAAGCGCCAGGGCCAGGGGCATGTTCAGGTCCGTGCCAGCGGGGCGCAGGAGGTGCGTATGAATCGCCTCAGTCGTGAAGAACGACTCTGCGTCGTAGGCAAGCGTGGGATAGAAGGGCAGGAGGCCAACCCAGGCGTTGAGCATCACGAACATGAAGATGGTGGCTATGAAGGGGAAGAACCGGCGTGCGTTCCCCGACCCGGCTACGCTCTGGACAAAGTTGTACAGCGCTTCAACTCCGGCCTCCGCAAAGTTCTGCAAGCCGCGGGGCACCACCTCCATGCGACGCGTTGCAAAGTAGAACAGGGCAATGAGCATAAGGGAAACTACCCAGGCCGAAAGGAGGGTGTTGGTAATCACGAACCCGTCCTTCTCGGTGATGTCGTACTTGGCCTTGTCCCCGGATTCACACGGCGGTGCGTAATACGTATGGTCTTTAGCCTCGCACTTGGAGGGGGACAGCTTCTGAGGGGGGATGTGGGGCGAAGGCTGCGACACGAACGGCGGATCGCTGTCCTCGCCGGCAAAGAGGGCTGTCCCGACTGCCCCGGTCACGACGCCGGCCAGCATAAGGGCCAACAGAACTATGGCGCTCAGCGCAACTATCTGTTTTGCTGAACCCGACATGGCGCGGCTATCGCTCCTCGTTGTCCTTCTCTTCGCCGTAGCTACTCTTCACTAGAGGCAACACCATCTTGTAGGTCCCGTAAAAGGCAACGCAGGCGCCCAAGACGACCCCGGCCAAGGTGAACGCCGGCAACGTGTCCAGCTTCCCGTCAAGCCACAGCCCGCCGAGCGTGCCTCCGACTATGCAGAGTGCTACGTACCACCCCACACCCACGAGCTGCAGAACCGTGGCCAGCGTTCCTCTATCCATAGCGGGCGCTCGAAGCCTTGTGCATACTATCACATACAGTTGCTACGGTCAACGCCAACCACACGCTGAGGGCTGCAAAAAATGAAGGTGCAGCGCCGGAGAGGCCAACTAACTAAAGATGTCGTCTGGTAGCTCGTTGGCTGACCAGAACATGAGCCCTGCTACGGGCATGAGGAAGAACCCTATCGAGTAGATTCCCACCAGACAGATAGCCAGCACGATCCACGCAAGAAGCCACGCGAACGTGCGGCAGCAGTCAGTAAGAGCGAAGTAAAGGGTCAGCGCGCTCAACAGCACGGGAGAGGAAATCGCGACCAGGGCAATCGTGTTCGTAGGCTCCCCCGCTACCACCGCAACCTCATAGACAAAGAATGCAGCGATCACCCACGCCAAGGCGTGAGCTGCCGCTGCGGTACCTACCGGAGGGGCGACCCAGTTTCGCATCAGCTAATAGTCAGGATGGTGTACTAGTTCAGACTGGCCGCCCGCCGTCTCCTGCCGCCTACGTCTCCCTGAAGCCGCTCTGCTTGCCCAGTCGGAAGGCGCGCGGAATGACGCGAACCAGCCGGAGCCACATCGGCGCGTCCAGATACCACTCCACCATCCTGCGAATGCGCCGGTCTGCATTGACTCGAAACACCTGACCGTGGGCAAGGCACGCAATGTCGAACTCCATAGCGGCGATTCTTCGCAAGGACTTCTCGTACTGCCCCATGCTCGTCTTGGGGAACGGCATGGAGGCCCCCACGTATTCCCCCAGGTTGACCACGTTGTCCCCCACAAATATGGCGCGCCGCGACTCCAGGTAGAAGCACACGCTACCGGGAGTGTGCCCCGGCGTGTGAGTGACCCGCAGCCCGCCCAGGATGGGCAGGACCTGGCCCTCCTCCAGAAAGCCGTCCGCCTCGACCCGGCGCAGGAAGGGAACGGGTAGTCGCGTGGCGCCGAAGACGTTGAGGTACGAGACCAGATAGCGCCCCTGGCTGTCTCGGCTGATGTCAGCGCGGTGGGCCATGACCTGGAGCGAGGGCAGCGTATCCTTCAGCTCGGGCACGCTGCCCGTGTGGTCAGGGTGGGAGTGGGTGAGCAGGACCCGCTTCAGCTCGTCCAGGCTTCGCCCTATCCCCTCGATGTACTGGGCGATCACGCGGCCGTTGCCCGGGAAGCCAGAGTCAATGAGCGTCAGGTCCTCGTCCACCAGGAGGTAGATGTTCGGCCCCTTGACGCCGTTTATGAGGTGAATCCCGTCCGTTATCTCCACGCGACCCTCCACCCGTGCACCACCGCAGCCTCACTCCTCCAGCACAATGTCCCCGCTCTGGCCGCCGCTCTTCCGCGCAAGCCGCACACCCTCGATGCGCATTCCCCTGTCCACGGCCTTGCACATATCGTAGACCGTGAGGGCGGCGACGCTGACCGCGGTCAGAGCCTCCATTTCCACGCCGGTCTTTGCGGTGGTCCTGGCCGTAGCCGTTATGACCACGCGGGTATCGATCTCGTCGAGGTCGAGCTCCACGCGCACCTGGTCGAGCGGCAGCGGGTGGCAGAGCGGGATGAGGTCGGACGTGCGCTTGGCGGCCATTACGCCTGCAATGCGCGCCACGCTGAGCACGTCGCCCTTCCCCACGCCGCCACTCCTGATGAGCGCCATGGTCTCCGGCTGCATGGACACGTAGCCGCGGGCCACGGCCTCCCGCACCGTCTCCGGCTTCCAGCCCACGTCCACCATGCTGGCGCGGCCTTCCTCATCAAGGTGCGTCAGTCGCGCGTCGCCGCTGTCTTCGACCGGGTCTGCCTTGCCGCTGGCCAGCCGGTCGGCGCGCTCGTTCTGGGGATGGCCCGCGTGGCCGCGCACCCACTGCCAAGCGACAGTCCTTTTCGCTGCAAGCGCGTCCAGGCGTTCCCACAAATCTGTGTTGACGTTGCGCTTCCAGTCCCGCGTCATGGTGTTCACCAGGTAGCGGCTGTCGCTATGGATGGTGACGCTTGAGCCTTCCGGCGTGGCCTCGAGGCCCTTGATGGCGGCCGTAATCTCCATCCTGTTGTTGGTGGTCTTCGCCTCGCGGCCGGACAGCTCTCTGCTCTGGCCATCCTGCTCGATGATGGCCCCCCAGCCGCCGGGGCCGGGGTTGCCCTGACTGCCGCCGTCCGTGTAGATGTTGATCATGCCGGCCAATTGCGCGGTTCTCCTGCTTTACGCTTCGGGCAATCCGCTTGCCCTACCCGCCAATCTGGTACATCTCCACCTTGCGCTGGGGCGGCTTGGTCAAGGACGCCCGTATCTCGGAGTAGCGGTCCACTCGCCTTCCCCACACGCCCGTTATCAGCGCCGCCAGCTCATCGTCGCTTGCGCCCGCTCGCATCGGCCCGCGCAGGTCGCGGCCGTCGCTGGCGAACAGGCACGTGAACAGCTTCCCATCCGTTGACAGCCGCGCCCGCGTGCAGTCGCTGCAGAACGCCTCCGTCACCGACGAAATGAACCCGATTTCGCCGCTGCCGTCAAGGTACCTGTACCGGTCTGCCACCTCGCCGCGGTAGCTCTTGTCCACCGGCTCAACCGGCATCTCCGCGTGTATCCGCTTCAGCAGCTCAGCCGAGGGCACCACCTGGTCCAGCTTCCAGTCGTTGAGGTTGCCAACGTCCATGTATTCGATGAACCGCACGATCACGCCCGTGCCCTTGAAGTACCGCAGAAGGTCAATGACGGTGTGGTCGTTCACGCCGCGCTGGACCACCGAATTCACCTTGATGGGGGCCAGACCAACCTCCCGCGCCTTGTCGATGGCGTCAAGGACGGTCTTCACCTTGAAGCCCCGGCCGTTCATGAGCCCGAACACCTCGTCGTCCAGGCTGTCCAGACTCACGGTGATCCGTTGCAGGCCGGCGTCTCGCAGGCCCTGCGCCTGCTGCGCAAGCAGGTAGCCGTTTGTCGTGAGCGTCAGGTCTTCGATTCCGTCGATTGCCGACAGCATGGACACCAGTTTCTCCAGCCCTGAGCGCACCAGCGGCTCGCCGCCGGTCAATCGAATCTTCTCGGCGCCAAGGCTCACGAAAACGCGAACGAGCCGCGCTATCTCCTCGAAGGTGAGGAGGTCTGCCCTAGGGAGGAACTCGTACCGCTCGCCGTAGATCTCGGCGGGCATGCAGTACGGGCAGCGGAAGTTGCACCTGTCCGTGACGGATACGCGCAGGTCCCTCAGAAGCCTGCCAAAGACGTCACGTATGATGGTCGATTCCTGGGCGATCGACCCGTTTTGCTCGTTGTGCGCGGCGGTTTCGCGCGCTCCCTCGTCACTGCTGCTCAAGTGTTCACTCCTGCTGCGGGTCGGCTCCCACGCGGCCGTATAGCTTCAGGGCGTCCGGGCTGCCCAGGAACTCCACCGCCCTACGGGTCGCCTGTCCCCGATGGCTCATCCTGTTTTTCTCCTCCAGCTCCAGTTCCGCCATGTGCATGTCCAGGGAGGGAATGTAGAATACGGGATCGTAGCCGAATCCTTTGTCGCCTTGCGGCTCGAATGCTACCATGCCCTCGCACGCCCCCTCGAACAGCCTCACCTCGCCGCCGGGGTATGCCAGCGCCACAACCGAGCGGAACCGTGCGCTCCTCCTCTCCCATTCTACACCCTGCAGCTTCCCCAGGAGATAGCGCACGCGATCTTCGTCCGAGGCCTCCGGCCCGGCGTATCGCGCCGACCGCACACCGGGCTCGCCGCCCAGCGCGTCCACCTCCAGGCCGGAGTCGTCCGCAATCGAAAGCAAGCCGCTTGCCTCCGCAAAGGCCCTCGCCTTGAGGACGGCGTTCTCCTCAAAGGTGTCGCCGCCCTCCTCCACGTCCAGGGCAATGCCCTCGTCACTTGGAGTCGCCACGGCGAAGGGGATTCCCGCCAGCAGGACGACCAACTCCCTCACCTTGCCGGCGTTGTTGGTGGCCAGAAGAATCCTGGGGCTACTCATGTTCGGGGGCAGCTGCGCGCCGCTATACGCCTGAGAGCTGCTTCTCCGTCTCCGGGACGTACGCGCCCTGTCGGGCCGCGCTGGAGAGCATGGCACGGCGGTGGAATGCCTGCTGCGCCGCCTCCACGTTGGCCGCCTGACCACCCCAGGCCTTCAGGGGCGCGGCCTGCATCGCGCGCCCATAGGAGTAGCTCAGATGCCAGGGCGCTCCTACCTCTGCTCCCCGCAGGTTAACGGCGTTCAGGTTTTCGATTGCCTCATCGTCCGCCTGGCCACCGGACAGGAACACCACGCCCGGCATTGCCGCTGGCACCGCTCGCATGAAGCACTCGACCGTCTTCTCGCCCACCTCCTCCGCGCATGCCCGGTCCGTGGCCTTGTTGCCCGAAAGCACCATATTCGGCTTAAGCAGCATCCCATCCAGAGCCACGCCCTGCCTAGCAAGCTGCGCGAAAACCTCCCGAAGCGTGGCCTCGGTCACCTCAAAGCAGCAGTCGATGTCGTGATCACCGTCCATGAGCACCTCCGGCTCGACGATGGGCACAAGCCCAGCCTCCTGGCACAGCGCGGCGTAGCGGGCCAGAGCGTGAGCGTTGACGTCAATGCAGCAGGGCGTTGGGATTCCCTCGCCGATGGTGATGACGGCGCGCCACTTGGCGAAGCGGGCTCCCAGCCCAGCGTACTCGTTCAGGCGGTCGCGCAGACCGTCCAGCCCTTCGGTTACGAGCTCACCGGGGTGACCCGGTATGGCCTGCGTACCCTTGTCGACCTTGATGCCCGGAATCATGCCCCGGTCGGTGAGCGCCTTCGATAGGGGCGTCCCGTCCGCGCCGTTCTGGCGGAGGGTCTCGTCGTACAGGATCACGCCGCTGACGTATTCGGACACGCCCGGCGCCCGGAACAGCATCTCGCGGTAGTCGCGACGGTTCTCTTCCGTGGACTCCACGCCTATGGAGTCGAAGCGGCGTTTGATGGTGCCGCTGCTCTCGTCAGCAGCCAGGATGCCCTTCCCCGGCGCGAGCAGCTGCTCAACGGTCTCGGTGAGTTTCTGAATGTCCATGACCATCTCCTTGCTGCACGCAGGCCTGCGCCCTGCGAGTGTGACGCCTGCCGCGGCGGGTGGTGTGACGGTTCCCCTACTGGGCTGAAGATGAGGTGCTGACAGCGGCCGGCTCGTGGCCGTTGCGCACGCTGAACTGGCTGAGCAGCCCCTCCACCGTGTCCCGGAATCCGCTGTACTCCAGCTCGTTGTAGGGCAGCATTGCGGCGCCGGACCAGCCCTGGTCGCGCATGGCAAGCGCCTTTTCCTGGGCCTTCATGCGCACGTAGTCCCACGCCGGGTTGTCGAAGATGTCCACCACTTCGTTTGAGAAGTAACCGTCGGCGTCCAGGGAGAAGCCCACGCATGAAACCAGGGGCAGGCAGTAGATGCCGGTTACGGGCGTGTTGATCGGCACGGGCATGAGCGGCATCACGTGCGAGCCGCGGGCGTCGCCGCCGATGTAGTGGGCCTTGGTGAACGGCGAAACCAGCTCCTCAGGCGCCGGGAAGATGCGCTGGTTTCGCACCAGCGCGACGGGATCGTCCTTGCCGGTGTACGTCCCGGCGATGCTGTGGAGACGCTGAGCGGAAACGGCCGCCGCCTGCTCGCCGTACCTGCGGGAGTAGATCGAGTCGATGCCAAACCGCTCGTTGTCCCGCAGCAGCATGGCGATCTTGTAGACGTCCTCCGGCGCGTTCAGCTCGATGATGCTGTCGCCATCGGTGTGGTCCATGTCGATGATGTTGAAGCGGAAGCCGCCGATCATCTGGGGCAGCATGAGTCCGCCGCAGTACATGGGGTCTGCGAAGCCCAGGAACAAGGGCAGGTTGTATGCTCCGGGACCGCACTTGTCTGCCGCGAACACCATGAAGGACTCCGCCGGTCTGACAGGGTTTGTCTTGACCGGATCGTGTTCGAATTCCACCTCCGCCACGGCCGGGCCGGCGCCCCGGATGTTGCCGGACGGCGCGTCGACCAGCAGGTCCTGGCCTGCGCCGTAGAGGCCGCCCTTCTGGGCTATGGCAGTTGCGGCCAAGAACGTCTGCCAGGCGAATTGATGGATGTCGTCGTTGTTTGCGCCGCGGGTGTGCGAAACGACCATGGCGATGTCGTCGCCGGTGTGTGAGACGTATCCGTCAATCAACAGCTTCTTGTCAATGGCATCAGCCACTGCCATCCGAGTGGCCTCCATCATCCCCTCGGACGGTTTGGTATGACCTCCAATGGAACCTACGTCGGCCTTCAGGATGGACAGGGTGATTCGCATGATTCCCTCCGTACGCAACTAGGACTTGCGCTCAGTATACCAATCGCCCTTCTTCAGGGTCAAGGATGCGTAGCTGCGACCGACTTGGTGGTAGAATAGAGGAGTGTTCAAATCCCTCAAGATGATGTGGACGTACCCCGCGCCGTTGCACGTTCGCGTGAGGTTGATGCTCCGAAACGTGCTGATCAAGATCCGGCAGAGGAGTTGGTGCTGCGGTCACCCCGGGCAACCCGGCTGTTGAGAGGAAGCCACTGAGGCTCCCGGCGGGAGCCATCCACCACACCGGCACTAGCCCCGAAGCGCAGGACCCTTGGCAATGCCGCGCGGTAAGTACCAAGGACCATGACCTCCTCGCTGCAATTGCATCAGCAGTAGACGATTCGTTCTCTTGACAATTGACTAGCTCCATACTATTCTCCTTTACATACTACATATCTCCTATGTAGTATTAGCATGGCACATAAGGCGGTGCATTATAACATGGAACGCGCGAAAGAAACGAAGGAAGCAAGATTTAGGCGCCTAGCAGAGCAGAGAGTGAACGCAATTCTAGACAAGCTTCGCCTCTTTGGCCAGCTGTCCAACAGGAGCAACTACGGATACACAGATGACCAGGTTGATGCGGCGATCAGCGCAATTCAGAAAGAACTGAATGCTACGAAAGCGAAGTTCCGAAACGGGTCGAATTCCAGAAAACGGTTCACTTTGTGAGGTTGACCTGCCACCTACCAGTGGAAGAGGAGCATGAGATGCTAGAGTTCGATTTTGGCCTCGAGGGATTGTGCATGGAACTCCTTCGTGCCGACAAAGAAGAAGAGGTCATTGCCATCATTCAGCAGCGCGGGTACTGGGATGATCCGACAGCATGGAAGCCATTTGGTGGTAAGGATGGCAACTACTCCACAATAGGAAACCAAACCAGTAAGTCGGAAGCCGCTCTGGTAGAAAAGCTGGTCAATTCGGTGGACGCCGTCTTGATGGGTGAGTGCTGGAAGTCAGGAATCCATCCCGATGCGTCTGAAGCTCCCCAAACCATCTCAGAGGCGGTGGCGGAATTCTTCGGTGGTGGACGAGGGAAGGTCGAGACCACGGGCAACATTGCTCGGTGGGATTACCGTAAGCGCCGGGAGGTCGCCGACCTGATAACTCTCTCTGCAACTGGTGAGAGGCAGAATGTGAGTTTCACCATAATCGACGCGGGCGAGGGACAATCTCCCAACGCAATGCCAGATACTTTCCTCTCACTTGACCGCGGCAATAAGGTAAACGTTCAATTCGTCCAAGGCAAATTCAACATGGGAGGGACTGGGGCACTGCGGTTCTGTGGCCAGCATAACTTGCAGTTAATCATCAGCAAGCGCAACCCATCCATCAAGATCCGCCAAGCAGACGACGCTTCAATTAATCAATGGGGATTCACCATTGTCAGGAGAGAGAACCCCACGGGCCAACGCAAGATCTCCACCTATACTTATCTCTCTCCTTTGTCGGAAGGGGTGCTCAGGTTTGACGCAAACAAATTACCACTCTTTCCCCAAGGAAATAGGGCATATGCCAGAGCCGCAGAGTGGGGTACAGCCATCAAGCTTTACGAGTACCAAATGACCGGCAAGAGTCACATTCTTCGCCGGGACGGGCTCTTGCAACGCCTGGACCTCCTCCTGCCGCGGCCGGCATTGCCCATCCGGCTCCATGAGTGCCGCGAGTATCGGGGCGGTCCAGGCAGCTTCGACACAAACCTTAATGGACTGGCCGTTCGCTTAAGCGACGACCGCAGTGAAAACCTAGAAGCCGGGTTCCCTACCAGCAATCCCATTACGGTTCGGGGACATCAGCTTCCAACATCCATTTACGCATTCAAGAGAGGCAAGTCCGACAATTACAAGAGCACTGAGGGCATACTATTCACTGTCAACGGCCAAACTCACGGTTCTTTGCCGCAGCATTTCTTTAGCCGGAATGCAGTGGGGCTAGATCGCCTCCGGACTTCGCTTCTGGTAATTGTCGACTGCACTGGCCTAAGTGGTCGTATGCGTGAGGATCTCTTCATGAACAGCAGGGATCGTATGGAGGAAGGCGAGCTGTTGAAGGAAATCGAGAATGAGCTGGAGTCCTCGCTATGGACACACCAGGGATTGCGGGACTTGCGCCAGCAGCGTCAGCAAGAAGATGCTGCGGCTAAATTGCAGCATTCTAAGCCTTTCAGGGAGACTCTAGAAGCCATAGTGCGCAAATCTCCGGCAATCGCCCGTCTTTTTGGAGGGTCCGGTCCACTTCCAAATCCCTTTCGCCCCGTGGACGCGCCCGGTGCCAAGCCATACATAGGCAAGCTTCATCCTATGGTCTTTAAGTTCCAGGTTCTCGATTACGGGGAAGAACTTGTCCGCACGACGCCGAAGAATATGCGTAGCAGGATTTCCTTTGCGACCGACGTCGTCAATGACTATTTTACTCGACCAGAAATGCCTGGCTCCTTCTTTCTTCGCTCTACCGATTCACTGGTACCTATAGGAGAGATTCCGAATCACTTCCTGAATCTGAACAATGGCGTAGCCACGCTAAACCTTAAGCTACCGGATGGAGCTTTCGAAGGGCAATCCTTTGACTATGAGTTGACCGTCAGTGATGAGACTCTCGTTTTCCCTTTCGCCAACCGATTTACTATTGTTGTAGGACCCTCCCAATCCTCCAAGCCTGGGCCGAGGCCTCGGCCTTCCCCACCCAATGAACCTGGGCCCGAAGACGGCACGGCTCCAAGCGGACTGGCTATACCTGTTCCCATCCCCGTATTTCAACCTCAGTGGACGAACTACGACTTTGACGCATTCTCAGCTCTCAAGGTCGTTCAGGACCCGAGTGACGGGGACGATCCAAACAGCGGTGGCTATTCCTATTACATAAACATGGACAACATCTATTTGCAGAGCGAACTCAAGGCGTCAAAGCAGAACCCAGATCTCACAAGAGCGCGCTGGGAGTTTGGCATGATGCTCGTGGCATTAGCCTTACTGCGTCCCGAGGGAGGACCTCAGGGCACAAACACGCCTCAGGCTCCCGCAATTGAAGAAGATGGCTCAACGCCACAAGACGCAGTTTTCAAGGTCACTGCTGCAATGGCCCCCGTGTTACTGCCCCTCATTGAGCATCTAGGCACACTAAGTGAGGAAGACATAGGCGACGGCGACTAGCCTCTAGGTCTGTGCACTAGTAGTACCTCAGTGCTAGCATCGGTTGGGCCAGCACCCTGGTTATACCACTTGCGATTCGGGACTGCCCGAACCTGACCGGACTGGATCGGCCCCGCCAGCGTTTCTTGAAATCCTGCGTCACTCATTGCCTCCAAGTAAAGAGGCAATTGCTCGCTAGTGTGTGAGAAGGCAACCAATTGGACCATCAAGGTATCCGGTGAGGAAATCGTCCGAAGGTTTCGGAAAGCTGCGCTGAGACGGGTAAAGTAGTTCCTCAGTCCTAACGCAGAACGGCTACCCATTGTGTAGTACGTCTCCCCATGTCCGTCACGGAGGTCGGCAATCCAGTATGGTGCGGGAGTCTCTCGCCTTCCATGGATCTGCCATCGGTGATACAGAACGTGCACCCCGGGGTACGGCGGCGAGGTCAAGATGAGCTTGGGACTGATACCCCGCCTCCTAAGTATCCTGGCGAGCAGAGAATTGGCGGCAGAGTACGGCAATAAGCGATACTCTCCTGTGATCTTGTCCTTTCGTATGCTGTGCTCCCTGGCCGCCGACACTAGTGCTTCAATACCGTTTATCATTGCGCGAACACGCAGTTCCAAGTAATCTGCAATGGCCTCGTTGCTCGGAGTGTTCCGTCTAGAGTCCAACGCCCACTGGCCCACGCCGAGCAAGGCACAACGAACAAATCTGCGACGCCTAGCAAAGCGTAGACGTTCAGCCAGGTTAATCGCAGCGGCAAAGAGATAATGGGTGACAAGGGGCATATTGCGTACAGTACTACTCACCCGTGAGGGTGCTGAGTCAGTACATATAGCAACTCGCTTCACTTCTGCAGCCCAGGCAAGAATCTCGGTCACATCCTGCTGGCTCAAAGGAGTAGCCTTGACCCTGGAAACGAACTGAGAGAGCTCGTTTAGGTCTGATCCTATGGCATGTCGGCCGCTTGCGAGGGCCTCAACTATGGTGGTGCCTCCTCCCATGAATGGGTCTAGAACGTAGTCACCCGGTTCAGTCAGGTTATCCAATATGAATCGGACAAACTGAGGGCTAAATCTCGCAGGGTACCTGTAAAAGTCGTGGGTAAGACCTTGTACGCGGGCAGAGGAGCGAAAGGCTGACTCAAAGGCAGTTTGGTCAGTGTCGGAGGCAACTTGAGACCCTAAGGCGAGAGTCGTTGCGGGCGGAGGGTTGAGTACTTGACTCACCCGGTCATCTGGTGCAGTTGACTGAAAAGCTCCAGGTGAAGTCATCGACGCTCCCAAGGCGAATCCTCATTTGCAAGCAAACCACAAGCGTCGCAATTATCTACCCTTCCGCATACCGTTGCAACCAGACATTGACAACGCACGTGCCCGTAGTAAAATAGTCTCGCCACCGACCTGTGGTAGGCGGTGAGCCAAGCGGAAGCGCACAGCAGGGAGCCGCGGGGATCGCGAGACCACGACGGCAAGTGAATAGACAAGACAAGTCTCCGGCAATTGCCTTCCCCCATACCTTCCCCTTCCCAAGGGTGAAGAGTTCCCGCGGGTTTTTCGCGCGAATCGCACTCTATCCGGGGTGTGCCCGTGCATAACGCCATCACGGACGTGCCCGGTATTCTAGTGGGCCACTCCACCAACCTCGAGGCAGCAACCGGCTGCACGGTCGTCCTCTGCCAGCAGGGAGCCGTCGGCGGCGTGGATGTGCGCGGCTCGGCGCCGGGCACCCGCGAGACCGATCTGCTGCGACCCGGCAACCTCGTGCAGCAGGTGCACGCCATCCTCCTCAGCGGCGGGAGCGCCTACGGCCTCGACGCCGCCTCGGGCGTCATGCGATACCTGGAGGGACGCGACATTGGCTATCGCATTGGCGCGGGCGTGGTGCCCATCGTACCGGCCGCCATCATATTCGACTTGGGCCTCGTCACCCATCGCGTTCGCCCCGGCCCCGACGACGGCTACGCCGCATGCGTAGTCGCCTCCGACGCGCCGCCTGATGAGGGCAGCGTCGGCGCGGGCACGGGCGCGACGGTCGGCAAGACGATGGGCCGTGAACGTGCCACCAAGGGCGGCCTGGGCACGGCCGGCGTGGACCTGGACGGGCTGGTGGTCGGAGCGCTGGCCGTGGTCAATGCGGTCGGCGACGTGGTGGACCCTGAGACGGGCCAAGTCCTCGCAGGCCCAAGGGACGACGAAGGCCGTCGCTTCTTCCGAAGCGTCGACGTTCTGGCGGGCGCCACGGAAGCCCCCGCCCTCGCCTCGCCCACCAACACCACCCTGGCCGTTGTCGCCACCAACGCCACGCTCTCCAAGGAGCAGGCCAACAAGCTGGCGCAGGTGGGCCACGACGGCATGGCCCTCGCCGTCCGGCCGTGCCACACGATGGCGGACGGCGACGTCGTATTCGCCCTGGCGACGGGCGAGAGCGACGAGCCGGTCAACATGAACAGGCTGTGCTCGGCCGCTACGACGGCCGTTGCGCGGGCCATCGTCAGCGCGATTGAGAATGCCACGGGCCTCGGCGGTGTGCCGTCGGCGAGGGAGGCCTTCGCACAATGAGCGCAGACCTGCTGGGGCCTCGATTGCTGGCGTGGGGGATGACGGCCGCGGGACTGGGCATTGGACTGATTGTGGCAGCATTCGTCGGCGAGTTCACTCCAACGATACTGGTATGGGGCGGAGTCCTGCTGATTGCCGGTGCAGGACTGGCCGCCGCGTCCCGCTTCTTGAGGAGCAGGCAGGATGAATAACAGCGAGCCCAGAGTCGGCTTCATAGGCGCGGGCCGTGCGGCCGGCGCCCTTGCCGTTGGCCTTAGCAACTGCGGCTATCGAGTGGCGGCGGTCGCAAGCCGCACCCACTCTTCGGCGGCCGCGCTAGCCGAGCGCATCGAGGGGTGCGACGCCGTGCCCACCGCCCAGCGCGTCGCGGATACATGCGACGTCGTGTTCATCACCACACCGGACGGCGCCATCGAGGCCGTCGCCCGGGAGGTGGACTGGCCCCGCGGCGTGGGCGTGGCCCACTGCTGTGGCGCAGAATCGGCCGCCATCCTCGACGCCGCGCGTGAGCGAGGCGCCGTCACAGGCTCGTTCCACCCCATGCAGACCTTCACGCAGGCCACGCTTGGAGCGGAGACCTTCGCGGGCGTGACGTTCGCCGTGGAAGGCGGCGCTCCCCTGCTGGACGTGCTTATCGAGATGGCGCGCGCGCTTGGGGGCCGGCCCGTGGAGGTGGATCCGGAGCACAGGGCGCTCTATCACCTGTCCGGTTTCCTGGCCTGCGGCCTTATGACGGCCCAGATCGGCCGCGCCGCAGACCTATGGCGCGCCATGGGCTACACACGCGAGCAGGGACTGGAGGCCCTCATACCCATCCTGCGGGGCACCGTGGACAGCCTAGAGGCGCAGGGGCTGCCCGGCGCTCTTACGGGCCCCATTTCCAGGGGCGATCTGGGCACGGTCCGGAAGCACCTGCAGGCCATGGAAAGCTACGCCCCGTCGCTCCTACCGCTGTACTGCGAGTCCGCGCTCGGCGCGGTCAAGCTCGCGCTTGAGAAGGGCGGCATCGACGGGGCCACGGAGTCCGAGCTATGCGCTCTCCTCGAGGAGTGGCGAACTGCTTCGCAGCGGGTCCCAAGCATGGCGATGGAACGCCAATCGTAGGTTGAGTTCACGCGACCCCACGCGGGCGCGCAGGAGGTGCAACATGCGAGTAACCATCAACGACCTGAGGGAGATGAAGGCCAACGGGGAGAAGATCCCCATGATCACGGCCTACGACTACACCTCGGCGCGCATAGTGGACGATACCGGCGTCCCCGTCATCCTGGTGGGCGATACGCTTGGCCAGGTGGTGCTCGGCTACGACTCCACGCTGCCCGTCACCATAGACGAGATGCTGCACCACACCAAGGCGGTTGCCAGAGGGGCCCGGAACGCGCTCATCATTGGCGACATGCCGTTCATGACCTACCAGACCGACGCAAAGGACGCCATGCGCAATGCCGGTCGCTTCCTTCAGGAGGGCGGCGCGCAGGCCGTTAAGCTGGAGGGCGGAGTCCACATGGCGCCCACCGTCCGCCGCATGGTCGAGTCGGGCATCCCGGTAATGGGACACATCGGCCTCACGCCGCAGTCGGTGAACCAGCTCGGCGGCTACCGCGTTCAGGGCAAGTCGCTCAAGTCAGCGGTGCGCATGATGGAGGACGCAAGGGCGCTGGAAGAAGCGGGTGTCTTCTCGCTCGTGCTTGAGTGCGTGCCCGCCTCTCTTGCGACACTGATTACGAACCGGCTTGCCATACCCACCATCGGCATCGGCGCCGGCAGCGGCTGCGACGGACAGGTGCAGGTATTCCACGATATGCTCGGGCTGTTCTCCGACTTCGTTCCCAGGCACGCCAAGCGCTACGCCACTCTGGGAGAGACCATCGCGGAAGCGGTCGCGGCCTACATGGGCGAGGTCAGGGACGGGACCTTCCCCACTCGCAAGCACAGCTACCACATCAAGGACGAGGTCCTGGCCGAGCTGGAGGCGCAGGTCCGCTAGCCGATGAGGCTCCTCCACAGCGTCGCGGAAATGGTATCGGCCCGCGCGGAGGTCGAGCGACCGCTGGGGCTGGTGCCCACGATGGGCGCGCTCCACGAAGGTCACCTCTCGCTGGTGCGCCGCGCCAGGAGCGAGAACGCATCGCTGGTAGTCACCATCTTCGTCAACCCTTCGCAGTTCGCCCCCAACGAAGACCTTGCGGCCTATCCCCGCGATCCTGAGCGGGACCTGGCCTTGCTGGAAAGCGAGGGGGCCGACGTGGTGTTCATGCCACCGCCCGAGGAGGTGTACCCCGCCGGCTACGATACGTGGATCAGCGTGGAGCGCACGTCGGCGCCGCTGGAGGGCGAGGCCAGGCCGGACCACTTCCGCGGCGTGGCCACCGTGGTTTGCAAGCTGTTCAACATGGTGAGGCCGGACAGGGCCTACTTCGGGCAGAAGGATGCCCAGCAGCTGCAGGTCATCCGCAGGATGAACGCCGACCTGAACCTCGGCGTGGAGGTGACGGCGATGCCCACCGTGCGGGAGCCCGACGGCCTGGCGATGAGCAGCCGTAACGCCTACCTCAGCCCGGACCAGCGCAGCGCCGCGCCCGTGCTGTACGCCGCGCTCAGAGAGGCCTGTGATCTCTACGACGACGGCGTGCGGCAGGCCGCGGCCATGCGAGAGGCCATGAATCGAGTCCTAGCGGCCGAGCCGCTTGCACAGCCGGAATACGTGAGCGTCGCAGACCCCGACACGCTAGCCGAGCTGGAGCTCATCGCAGGGCCGGCGCTGGCGTCGCTGGCCGTGCGCATCGGCACGACACGACTCATCGACAACGTGGTGCTGGGAGCGGACGAAAGGAGCCAACCCTGAGAGTCCTGGCCATCAACGACGATGGTATCCACTCGCCCGGCCTCTGGGCCGCCGTTGAGGCCCTGCGAGACGTTGCGGACGTTACCGTCGTGGCTCCAGACCGCGAGCAGAGCGGCGTGGGCACGGCGATCACCCTCGCACAGCCCCTGCGCGTCACCGAGATTCCGCCGCACGTGGAAGGCGTACCCACCTACGCGGTCGAGGGCACGCCGTCTGACAGCGCCATCGTCGCGCTTCAGACCCTCATCGAGGAGCCGGTGGACCTGGTCGTCTCCGGAATCAACAAGGGCGCCAACATGGGCAACGACGTCTTCATCTCCGGCACCATGGGCGCGGCCCTGCAGGCCCACTTCCGGGGCATTCCGGCCATCGCCATATCCGTTGCCGCGCTCAGGGACATTCATTTCGATGCGGCGGCTCAGGTGGCCCGCCTACTTGCGCAGCACGTCGCCGACGGCCAGCTCACCGCTCCCCTGCTCTTGAACGTCAACCTGCCCAACCTGCCGCCGGAGCGAATCAGGGGCGTGTCGCTCACCCGACTCGGGCGGCGCACCTACATGGACGTGGTCAACGAGGGCGACGACGGGCGGCGAAAGTACTACTGGATCGCGCGGGACAGGCCCGGATGGGTGCTGGAGCGAGGCCTCGACGTGTGGGCGGTGCGCCGCCGCCGCATCTCGATCACGCCGCTGCACACCGACCTGACCGCAGACTCACCCACACGCGCCGTCCGGGACGTCACCCGCCAGGTGCGCAGCGCGTTCCGGCGGTAGCGCGGCGCGGGCGTCAGTGCTCCCGCCCTCCTACTTGGCGGCCTGCCGGCAGACGCCTTGACAAGGCCGTGGACCCAAGCGGCTACTTGCAGTCCGGCAGACCGAGCTTAAAGTAGTCACTAAAGTAATTCTCTTGGAGGCCGCTCGGGACGCAGCCACTCAGCAGGTTCCCCGTCAGGTTCAGCTTCGTCAAGTTTACGAGGCCGCCCAATTCCGGCGGAATCTCTCCGCTCAGTTGGTTGTTGCTGAGACCTAGATCATCCAGATTCGACAGATCTCCCAACTCCGGTGGTATCTCACCGCTCAACTGGTTGTGGTTGAGATTTAGCTCTCGCAAGTTGGAGAGGCCGCCCAACTCCGAAGGTATCACACCGCGCAACTGGTTGTCGCTGAGACCTAGATCATCCAGATTCGACAGATCTCCCAACTCCGGTGGTATCGCCCCGCTCAACTCATTGCTGTAGAGATGCAGCAGTATCAGGCTATCGAGGTTGCCCAATCCTGGCGGTATCTCGCCACTCAATTGGTTATCATTCAGACCCAGCCAAGTCAGGCTCGCGAGGTTGCCCAATTCTGGCGGTATCTCGCCACTCAATTGGTTTTCGTTCAGACCCAGCCAATCCAGGTTGGCGAGGTTGCCCAATTCTGGCGGTATCTCCCCGCTTAGCTGGTTATAGCTAATGTTCAGCCATTTCAGACTAGTGAGATTACCAAGTTCCACCGGAATCCCCCCGCTCAGCCGATTCACCTCCAGCTGCAGCTCAACGACGCGCCCGTCCGAATCAACGGTGACTCCATACCACTCTGCGATTTGCACATCACTCACCCAGTTGTCGTTGCTTTTCCAGTTCGAGCCACCCGTTGCCCCATAGAGGGCGACCAGCGCTTCCCTGTCCCCGGGAAAGTGCGGAGTGGGGCATACGGGCAGATCAGCGCCTCGACTCGACAAGTAATCGGAAACGCACCCGCTAAACTCGTTGCCGCTGAGATCCAGCGATGACAGTCTAGCTAGATTGCTCAATTCCGCCGGTATCTTCCCACTCAGTTGGTTATTGTTGAGACCCAGTCTGTGCAGGCTGGCCATGTTGCCCAACTCCGGCGGAATCTCTCCGCTCAGTTGATTGTCGTGTAGTTCCATCCTACCAACCTTGGCAAGGTTGCTCAGCTCCGGCGGTATCCTTCCGCTTAGCTTGTTCCCGTTGATGTACAGACCCGTCACGCTATCAAGGCTGCCCAACGCCGGCGGTATCTTCCCGCTCAGCTCGTTATTATCGAGATTAAGGTACGTCAGATTGGCGAGGTTGCCCAGTTCCGGCGGTATCTCACCACCCAACCGGTTCCTGCTGAGGATGAGGCCGTCCAACTTGACGAGATTGCCCAATTCCGGCGGTATCTTCCCACCCAACCGGTTCCCTTCGAGGACCAGCCAAGTCAGGTTGGCGAGGTCGCCCAACTCCGACGGTATCTTCCCGCCTAGCTGGTTCTCGGCGAGGCCCAGACTCTCCAAGCTGGCGAGGTTGCCTAACTCCCGCGGTATCTTCCCTATCAGCTGGTTTTTCCTGAGTGAAAGCTCGGTCAGGTTCGCGAGGTCACCCAACTCCCGCGGTATCTTCCCGACCAACTGGTTGCGGCTGAGCCACAGCACATCCAGATTGGTGAGGTTGCCCAGTCTTGGCGGTATCTCCCCGCTCAACTGGTTCCCGAAGAGAGTCAGTGAGGTGACACGACCGCTGTCGTCGGTTTCAACGCCGTACCATTCCCCTATTGGCAGGTCGCTCAGCCAGTTATCGTTGATGATCCAACTCGAACCTCCCGTGGCGTAATAAAGGGCGACCAGTGCTTCCCGGTCAGATTCTGGCGAGGTCTGGGAGAGGGTCGGTTTATCGGGAGCGTGGCAGGCCGCCAGAACGAATGCCAAGGCGCAAAGTTTGAGGGTGTAGGTCAACCGCTGAAGTATCGTCACATTCATGGTGCATCTATCCCATAGTGCAACAGTTTCATTATACGGGATGCAGCACGCGTTGCACACTCTGTCGATAACCTACACGCTCTGGACTCCCTACGCCGTAGGCTGCGGCTGGTAGCGCTCGACGTGTATTCGGTCTTCACGATTGCGCGCCTGCACCAGGTCGTAGGAGGTCTTCCGGCGCAGCCCGCATCCGCCAGGACGACTCCGAAATTCCCCAAGGCTTGTGCCACCCGCACCATTCCCCTAATATATGGGCGCTTTACCCCAACCTGAACTATCTCGGAGGCACCATGCCCGTAATCCGTATCGGCCACACCCCCGACGCCGACGACGCGTTCATGTACTACGCCATCGCCCACGGCAAGGTGCCCGTAGGCGAATACCAGGTCGAGCACGTGCTGGAGGACATCCAGACGCTAAACCAGCGCGCCCTGACCGGCGAGCTGGAAGGCACCGCCATCTCGGCAGGCGCCTATCCGCAGGTTGCGGACAAGTACCGCATCATGCGCGTGGGCTCATCGATCGGGCGCAACTACGGCCCCATGGTGGTCGCCACCGCCGAGCGCGCCGGCCTGCACCTCGAGGGCGCGCGCATCGCCATTCCCGGCGAGTACACCACCGCCTTCCTGCTGCTGCGGCTGTACGCGCAGGGCTTCGAGGCGCTGCCCATGCCCTTCGACGAGATTGTGGGCGCAGTGCAGAGGGGCGACGTGGACGGCGGCCTGCTCATCCACGAGGGCCAGGTGACCTACGAGAGCCTGGGGCTGGCCAAGGTCCTGGATCTCGGCGAGGCCTGGGGGAATGACACCGGCCTGCCCATTCCGCTGGGGCTGGACATGGTTCGCCGCGATCTGGGTCAAGAGGTGGCCGAGCTCATGGTCGAGTCGCTGCGCGACAGCATCCAATACGCTTTCGATCACGAGGACGATGCACTGGACTATGCGATGCAATTCAGCCGCGGCACGGAACGCGAGACGGTGCGCCGCTTCATACGGATGTACGTGAACGACGACACGCTGGACATGGGCGACGAAGGGGAGAAGGCCCTTGAGACGCTGTTCGGCAAGGCGCTGGACAGGGGCATCATCGACTCGATGCCGCCCATCGACCTGATCTAGCCGGCGCCTCCGGGAACCGCTCCCTCCCACAGCCTCTCGGCCGCGGCCATGTGCCCGGCGATGGCGTCACGCAGCTCCTCCGCCGAATCGAAGCGGAGCCGGCGCACCAGATACGCGAACTCGCGCGTGTCCACGGCAGGCACCGTCAGGTCCTTGGCGTGGCCTCGCACCACTCGCAACGCGTCGATGAGGCGGCGCAGGAATCCGTAGGTCGCCTCAATCTCGCCCGCCTGCTCGCTCGTGACGTACCCCGCTTCCGCCAGGAAGGCAATCGCGTCCAGGGTGTTTGTCACGCGGAGACTCTCGTCCTCGCGACCCTCTGCCACCTGCCACGCCTGCACAAAGTACTCCACGTCCGTCAGGCCGCCGCGGCTGTACTTGGCGTTCAGCGCTCCCCGCTGCACAAGCTCGTCCGCCTGGCGGCCCCGCAGATGGCGGATGTTCTCCACGTCCAGAGGAGTGCCGGAGTAGACGAAGTTGTCGCGGGCTTCAGTCACGCGCTCGCTCAGCGCGGCGTCGCCTGCAACGGGCCGCAGCCTCACCAGCGCCATCCGCTCGAACTGGCGCGCCAAGCCTCCCGCCGCGTAGTAGTCGCGGAAGCCGTCCAGCGAACAGGCCAGCGCGCCGGCGTTGCCGTGGGGACGCAGGCGCATGTCCACCTCGAAGATGCCCTCCCTCTTGGTCTTCAACACGCCCAGGAATGACCTCACGAACTCGGCGAAGAACCGGGAGTTTGCCACCGAGTCCGGGCCGGACGTGCTGCCCTCTCCCTCGTACACGAAGATCAGTTCTACGTCCGAGCCAAAGCCCATCTCGCGCCCTCCGAACTTCCCAAGCGCGCAGATGCACCAGGCGCACGCCCGACAGTCCGGCAGCTGCGGCTCGCCGTACTGCTCCGCTCGCAGCCGGTACGCGAGGGCAGCGGCCGCGCGCACGGTCACCTCCCCCAGCGTGGTCAGCTCCATGGCGAACTCCCTGAAGCCGATACGGCCCGTGATGTGACGCAGGTCTATGCGGAACATCTCGCGGTCCTTGAACCTGTTGAGCACGTCAACCCGCTCCGCGTGATCTTCGAGGTGCTCCAGACGGCCGTTCAGTTCCTGCTCCAGCCGGTGCGCTGGCCTGTGCTCGTCAAGAGACGGCAGGTCCACCACCACGGGGAACAGCTCCTCGTACTGCATCCGCAGGAAGTCTTCCCACAGGAACTCGCTCACGCCCATCAGCTGCGCCAGCGTCCCCATGACGGTCGCCGATTCCAGGTCCTGCAGTCCGCTGCTCCAGTCAGGGCGGGAGAGCATCTGCATGGTCAGTGCGTTGAACTGCCGCAGCGCCATCGCCGGGTTGGGCGAGCGCGGCAGCAGGTGTGTGAACTGTTTGATCAGGGCGGCGGCCACGCGCACCTCGCGCAGCTGCTCCTCGCCGGCGATCTTGCCTCCGTCACGCCCCGTGACCATGAACACGTCGCGGGTCTCCCCACCCACGGTGCGAATCTCCGCCCGCTCCACGTTGACGTTCAGCACAGCAAGCGCGTTGGCGAACGTGTAGAGGAACCCCACAGTATCCGTCGAGCGAATGGACACCTGAGTGTAGTGCGGCGAAGCGTCGTTGCTCACCTCTATGGCCACGGGGTACACGCGCTCGCCGTGGCCGGCGTGAGTCGAAAGGGCCTCGCTCACACGATCGATCAGCTGCTCCCGCGCCTGGTCACGCCTTCCCGCCACCAGCAGCGCCACGAACTCCTGCAGCTCAACGCGGAATCGCTCCCAAACGTCTTCGCTCGCTGGGGATAGGGAACGCACGCGGAACACGTCCAGAAGCCTGCGCGACACCGGCGCGGGCCTTGCGGCGGGAGCCTTCCACGGCCTGCGTCCTGCAGGTTTGAACGCGCCGGGGGGCCTGGCCACGGCCGGCCGGGAGGCCGGAACGCGCAGCGTGAACACGTCCGCGCTCTCGATGTCCATGCCGTACGCCGGGAACAGGCCGGCGATGGTGGCCAGCGCACCGACCCAGTCGGAGGTACAGACCGTGACAGTCCAGCAGTCGTCTCCCGCGGCCTCGGCGTGGACCACCACGTCCTCGGGCCGCTGTACTGTAGCCAGCAGTCGCTCGTGAAGCGCCCGCTCGTCGGCGCCGTAGGCCTCGTACGCGGCTCCCAGCTGTTCCGCAGGCGAGGCGACGTTCGCGGCCTCTGTGGTGTTCGTCATCGCATGCCTCCGGCGCTTCCGGAGAGCCATCCCTGCGCCGGGACGACATCCCCTTCGATTCCATGATAGCATACGGGGCGATTCGGCTGTCCGGACGCGGGCATCGCGTCCGCAACGGTGAAGGCAACATGAGCGACCTCGAAGAGCTGCTGGCCGCATTCGACTGTGGCGAGCTGCTGCGACCCTCACACCTCGTGCCCAACATAGTGGATCTCGCCCGGGCTGTGGCGACCCTGGCAGGAGCCGTAGGAGTCCCGCCGAGCCACGGTTCGGAGTCCATCGAGAGCCTCATAGGCCCAGCAGAACACCTCGTGTTCGTGCTTGCAGACGGGCTGGGAGCGGAGCAGGTCGCGGCGCTGCCCGAGGACGCCTTCCTGCGTCGGTTCCAGCTCGCAGAGCTGCAGACGGTGTTCCCGTCCTCCACTGCGCCTGCCGTCACCTCCTTCGCAACCGGCGAGTGGCCTGCTCGCCACGGCGTGACCGGCTGGTGGACCCACATTCCGCCCATCGGCGGAGCGGGGGCCGTGCTGCCATTCGTGACCCGGACCGGCAGGCGGTCCCTGGCGTCCATGGGCGTCACGCCCGACGACGTCTTCCTGCTACCATCGCTCCTGCAGTCCGTTCCGAGAGATGCCCTGTGCGTGTTTCCCTATCAGCTTGCCGAAAGCGTCTACTCCGCGTACCTCAGCGGCGGCTGGCCCAAGCAGAGCTACGGGTCGCTGCGACAGGCCGCGGACGCGGTTGCGGCCAGGGTCGCCGGGGCCGTCGCTCCCACCTACACCTTCGTCTATACGCCACTGGTCGACGACGCCGGCCACAGGTACGGAGCCACGCATGCGCGCACCCTGGAGGCCATCGCGGAGGTGAACGCCGAGATGGAGAGGCTGTCCGCCGGGCTCCGCGGCGCCGGACGCCTGGTGGTGAGCGCCGACCACGGCTTGCGTGACGCTCCACCCGGCGCGAGGCGGCGAATCGTGCCATCCAGCAGTGTCACGGCGCCTCTCAGGTTCGCGCCCTCGGGCGATGCGCGGATCCTTTACCTACACCTTGGGGATGGAATGCAGTTCGGCGACCTGGAGGGCCTCAGGCACCGGCTCGGCAATCGGTTCATGATGATCACACTCGAAGAAGCGGAGAGCCTGGAGCTGTTCGGGCCAGGCCCCATAGCTCCCGCCGTCCGGGAACGAATGGGTGACGTGGTCGCCATCTCCAGGGGTCGCGACGTGGTCTCTTACGATCCCGACGGCATGATACGCCCCATCATGGCCGAGGCGTCGCAGCACTCCGGCCTGTCGCATTCCGAGATGACGGTGCCCTTGGTGGTGGCGTGATGCCGAAAGCCGGCGCGGCCGATGCTCGCTTGCCTGTATAATGGGGCCGTGGCCTGCATAGGCCGCCATCTGCCATGCTTCTACGCTCGATAGACCTTCTGTTCAACAACCCGGGCGCGTTCCTGGACGTTGTCATCGTGTTCTTCGCCGCCGTGGCGCCCGCGCTGCTCATCGCAGTCACCGTCCACGAGTTCAGCCACGCCGTTGTGGCCACCTACCTGGGAGACCATACTGCAAGGAGGCTTGGCCGCCTTTCCCTGAACCCAGTGCGCCACCTGGACCCAATGGGCGCCATCATGATGCTTCTGGTGGGCTTTGGCTGGGGCAAGCCGGTGCCCGTCAACCCGTTCTTCCTGCGGAGCGGGCCCAGGGCAGGGATGTCCGCCGTGTCTGCGGCCGGGCCCGTCTCCAATCTGATCACCGCTTCCCTGTGCGCCGTGCCTATACGAGCGGGGCTGGTGCCCTGGCACTCGCCGTTCGCCTTCTCGGGGCTGGATGGCCCGCTGACCGGCCTCTTTGCCGACCTCCTGGGCTTCGTGATCTTCTACAACATAATCCTGGCGATATTCAACCTGATACCGCTGGCCCCGCTGGACGGCTCCAAGGTCGCGATCGGCCTGCTACCCCCAGGCCCGGCCTCCGCCATGGCCCGCCGCGAGGCTTACGGCCCCGTGATCCTGCTAGGCATAATCATGCTGGACTGGGCCACCAACCTGAATTTGCTCTGGGGGGTTCTGCGTCCCATTGTGAATGTGGTAGGCTTAGTTATCGTGGGTCAGGACATCTAGCATCGTCGGCTGCCGGACGGGAAGAGTCGGCAGGCGCAAGGAGGCCGGGAGTGGACAGAATCACCATAGTCGGCATGGGACTGATAGGCACGTCCCTGGGACTGGCTCTCAAGAAGGCGAATCTGGGCGTGGAGATCGTGGGAACGGACCGGGACAGAGCCGTGTCGGGGACCGCGCGCAGGATGGGCGCCTGCGACTCGACTGAGAACAACCCGATTGACGCCATCCGCGGGTCGCGGATGGTCATACTGGCAACACCCGTGGGAGGCATTAGGGAGATGCTCAGGCTGTACGGACCGGAGCTGGAGCCCGGCGTCATAGTCACCGACACCGGCAGCACCAAGGAGGAGGTGCTTGCGTGGGCAGAGGAGTTCCTGCCGGAAACCGTCAGCTTTGTGGGCGGGCACCCAATGGCCGGCAAGGAACTGTCCGGGCCGGTAGCGGCCGAGGCAGATCTGTTCCAGAACGCCACCTACTGCATCATCCCGGGCAGTGGCGCCGACGAAGAGGCGGTCAAAATCGTGACGAACATGGCGGAGTCGGTGGGCGCCAAGCCGTTCTTCATCGACGCCGCCGAGCACGATAGCTACGTCGCCGCCATAAGCCACCTGCCGCTTGTGCTATCGACCGTGCTTGTCAAGCTCAACTCCGCCAATCCCTCCTGGCCGGAGATCGCCAAGCTGGCCGCGAACGGATTTCGGGACGTCAGCCGGCTGGCCTCGGGCAGCCCTGAGATGAGCCGGGACATCTGCCTGACCAACCGCGAAGCGCTCAATCGATGGATCGACGAGTTCATCCGCGAGCTCCAGGAATTCCGCGGAATGGTGGAGGAGGGAGACGAGCGAACGCTCGGCAGGGCCTTCGACGGGGCATGGGAGGCGCGCGACCGGTGGGTGCAGAACAAGGTCACCGCCCGGGCTGCCGCCCCCATGGTGGAGCTGCCCACCACGATCGAGACCATGGGCGGCCTCGTCATGGGCGACAGGGCCGCCGGACGCGTGCGACAGATGCTCGAGTGGCAGAGGGACGATAAGAAGAGAGAGGACTAGAGGTCAGATGAACAGGTCTGTTCTTCCCGCCGATGGGCTGGCCGGCACACTTTCCCCGCCGGCAGACAAGTCCGTCTCGCACCGGGCCGCCATACTCAACAGCCTGGCGGCCGGACGCGTCACTGTGCACAACTACTCGGAGGGAGCCGACTGCCGCTCCACGCTCGAGTGCCTGCGGCTGCTTGGCGTGACCGCGGAGGTGGTGGAGGCGGAAAAGGGATCCTCAGACACGCCCATGCTCGTGCTCACCTCGCCCGGCCTGGAGCACTTCAAGGAGCCGGAGGACGTTCTGGACGCCCAGAACAGCGGTACCACCATGCGATTCATCATGGGCCTGCTCGGCGGCACGCCGTTCCTGTCCGTGGTCACCGGCGACCGCTCTCTACGCGCCCGCCCCATGGGCCGCGTGGTGCAGCCGCTGCGGCTGATGGGCGCGCAGGTCATGGGCCGCGGAAGCGATTCGCTGGCTCCGCTGGCCATCCGCGGCGGCGACCTCAACGGCATCGAGTACAACATGCCGGTTGCCAGCGCGCAGCTGAAGTCAGCGCTGCTTATGGCTGCCCTATTCGCCAACGGCGAGACGGTACTTCACCAACCCGCGCTTTCCCGCGACCACACGGAGAGAATGCTTCGCGCCATGGGCGCCAATGTGGAGGAGGACGGGCTGGCGCTGATCGTGAAGCCGGGCCCCTCGCTCAAGCCCCTGGACGTCACCGTGTCCGGCGACATCAGCTCGGCGGCGTTCTGGCTCGTGGCCGGCGCGATCCACCCTCGAGCGCGCATTCGCCTCGCCAACGTGGGCGTGAACCCGAGTCGCACCGGCGTCCTGGACGTGCTGCGTGAAATGGGCGCGAACGTGACCGAGGAGAACCCTCGCATGGAGGGCGGCGAGCCCGTCGCCGACCTTATGGTCGAGTCCAGCGAGCTGCGCGGCGTTGAGATCGGCGGCGACATGATACCGATCGTGCAGGACGAGGTGCCCGTGCTGGCCCTCGCCGCGGCCCTGGCCCACGGCACCACCACCATCCGGGACGCCCAGGAGCTGCGATACAAGGAGTCGGACCGGCTGCACGCAACCGCTACGGAACTTACCAAGCTGGGCGCGAAGATAACGGAACTGCCGGACGGCCTGATAATCGAGGGCGCCGGCGCTCTACAGGGAGGCGATTGCGACAGCCACAGAGACCACCGGCTGGCCATGACGCTCGGCATCGCAGGGCTGGTGACCCAGCAGGAAGTGAACATCGCTGACGGCGACGTGGTGGACATATCCTACCCCGGCTTCTGGGAGGACCTCGACTCGCTGAGATTCGAGTGAGAGGATCGAAGAGTGAGACCACTGGATAGACCCGTCTACGACCAGGCCGGCGGAGGGCCTTTGCTGGTCATCCTGTCCGGGCCTTCCGGCGTGGGCAAGGACTCCGTGCTCAGGCTTCTCAAGGAACAGGGCCACGACTGGCACTTCACCGTCACGGCGACCACCCGCACGCAGAGGCCAGGTGAGGTCGATGGCGTGGACTACGTATTCCTGGACAGGGACACATTCCACCAGAAGGTTGAGGCCGGCGACTTCCTGGAGTGCGCGCAGGTGTACGGCAACTGGTACGGGGTCCCACGCGACCAGGTGGCCGGCGCGCTGGAGGAAGGCCGGGACGTGATCATCAAGGCCGACGTCCAGGGCGCGGCAACCCTAAAGCGCAACGTGGAAGATGCCGTGTTCATCTTCCTCATGCCGCCGTCGCCGGAGGAGCTGGAGCGCCGCCTGCGGGAGCGCAAGACGGAGACCACGCCGGACCTGGAGCTCCGCATCCGCACGGCAATCGACGAGCTGTACCAGCTGCCGCTGTTCGACTACGTTGTGGTAAACGACTTGCTCGACTCCGCAGTCGACAGCATCGGGGCCATCATGACCGCCGAGAAGTGCCGCCTGCCGTCCCGCCGGGTACAGCTGTAGCCGCTCTGAGGCAGCCTGCCGAGACCGCAACCACATTGCCCCGCTCATGGTAAGCCTGTCGAACAATATAAGTGAGCTATCGCGCGCCGCAGTCCACCCCCACGCAGCGGCTGTTTGATTTCAACAGGAAATCGAATACAATGATACCGCTCAATGCAACATCGGTTACGCAGTGCTATGGAAGGTGACGCCAGAGTAGAATACCCCGTTTCCGCTGGGGGAGTGGTATACCGCATGGGAGACGCAGGAGTGGAGGTGGTGATATGCGGCCTCCAGACGCAGAACGGCTGGACGTGGGGACTTCCCAAGGGCACTCCGGACCAGGGCGAGACTCTGGAGGAGACAGCCCTCCGCGAAGTGCGCGAGGAGACGGGCCTCAGGGTCCGCATGGAAGCCCCGATCGACTCGATCCAGTACTGGTTCGTCAGGCCGGACGACGGCGTCAGGTGCCACAAGACCGTCCATTTCTACCTCATGACACCTACCGGCGGCGCGCTGGAAGACCACGACCACGAGTTCGACGAGGTACGGTGGTCGACCAGCGAGGAGTCTTTGCGTTCGCTCACCTACCAGAACGAGATTAACGTACTGGAAAAAGCCATTGCAATGGTTTCGTAGAAGGCGCGAGATGCAGCCAACACAGATCAGAGGCGAGCTCACGGTCCTCAGGGACAAGCGCATGGAGGACGCGGAGCAGGACTACAAGTGGCGCGTTGACGAGGAGCTGGCGGCCCTGGACGCCACCACGCCCCTGCGCATGACCTACGCCAGCTACGTCCGCCTCATCGAGGACGAGCTGCGATACGCCGTGCCGTGGTCCAAGCGCTTCGCCATCGAGACCCACGACGGCAGGCTCATCGGCAACTGCATGTACTACGACGTCGACAACGCCCGGGGACAGGCGGAGCTTGGCATCTTGATCGGGGACAGGGACTACTGGAGCAAGGGCTACGGCACGGACGTGGTGAACACGCTCGTGAGCCACATTTTCACCACCACCGGCCTGAAGCGAATCTACCTCCACACCCTAATGTGGAATCTCCGCGCGCAGAAGTCCTTCACCAAGTGCGGGTTTGTGCCGCTCCGGGAAGTGCGACGGAGCGGCTACGACTTCCTGCTCATGGAGCTCATGCGTGACAGATGGGACTCGCTGGAGGAGGAGCGCGCCGCGCGAAAGGCGGAGTCCCAAGCCTCCGGTGGATTCGACAAGTCGGCGGAATAGTGGCACAATTGCCAATGTGAATCCGGGCCCCTGTAGCTCAGAGGACAGAGCATCGGTTTCCTAAACCGTGTGCCGGCGGTTCGAGTCCGCCCAGGGGTACCAGACTTCCCAATACAGCGAACTTCAGTCGTATCCGGGGAGCCGCCTCCAAGCGCGACCGGCACCGTGTACTCGATCCTGACCTGCTGCTTGTCGAACTCCACTCTTCTCACGAATGATGCGAGGAAGGCCTTACTCTCCTGGAAGGTTGCGCTCTGCAGAAGGCCCTGCAATTCCGCCACATACTTCTCCATTGCTACGACGTCAAGAGGCTCGTGGCCTGCCTGGTTGATGTCGTCCAAGGCCTCATCAGTCTTCTCTCTCAACTCCCTTTGCTCAGCCCTCAGCTCCTTCAGCCTGGGGGCCAGATCGTCGATTTCCACCTTCCCGCTTTCCAATGCGGCATACAGTCGTGCCAGCTTCTGCTCGACAGACCTGTTCTCCCGCTCCAGGCGCTCAAGCTGCTGCTCAGCGCGGCGTCTGTTCACTCCCAACTCCTCGTTGGCTAAACGAATCAGCTGTCCGAGACACTCTTCGGTCAGGATGTTCTCCTTGATTCGGTCCATAACAAACGCTTCGAGCTTTCTGGCGTTCATAGAGGAGGCATCGCATGCAGTCTGACCCTTCATCACACGGCTGTTGCAGCTGTAGTACAGGAACTTGCCCGACTTGCCGTTGGTGCCCACGGCAGTGGAACCGCATAGTGCGCAGTGGGCCAGTCCACTGAGGAGGTACTGGCTTGCAACCCTCATGGGATGTTTCACCGACGGTCGCCTCGATGTCAGCATCCCCTGTACCTGATCGAATACGTTTCTGTCTACAAGTGCAGGGTGGCTGTCCGGCACCCGGATGATCTCTGCCTCAGCCCTCTTCTGTCTCCCACCCAATCCCTTCTTGTACTTGTTCCAGACCAGCATTCCGACGTAGGCTTCGTTCCTCAGCATGTTGTTGACGACGGTCGCTCCGAAGTGCTTCCCCGTACGCGTCCTCAAACCGTCGCCATTCAGTGAACTGGCGATCTCCCTCGCCCCCTTTCCGTGGAATGCCAGGTCGAATGCTCTCGTAACTATGGGAGCCTCCCTCTCATGCGGAACCAGCCTTGACTTTGTAACGGCTCCCTGTGGCTCCGACGTGCGCCTATACCCGAATGGCGTTGAACCTCCGTTGCGAAAGCCCCTTGCCGCGTTCTCCCTCATTCCCCTCACGGTGTCCTGGGACAGGTTTGCAGAGTAGAACTCATCTATCACCTCGATTATTCCCTCAAGCAACGACCCAGCCGGGCTCTCATCCACCTACTCGTTCATGGAAACGACCGATATCTGCTGGCGCTTCAACAGGGACTTGTATATCACCGAGTCCTCTCGGTTCCGCGCAAACCTCGATAGCTTCCAGACCAGGATGGCGTCAAAGGGCTTCACCCTGCTCTTCGCGGCGGCAATCATGTCCTTGAAGGCGGGCCGGTTTGCGGACCGGGCGCTCTCGGCTTCGTCAACATACTCGGCAACTACGTCCCAATGCCGGATCAGCGCATGCCGCTTGAGTGCCTTCACCTGGGCCGGGATGGACAGGTCTTTCTCGGCCTGGCGCTCTGACGATACACGCGCATATATTGCGACTCTCATCTGACCTCCCCCTCGAATCTGGATAGCTGGATTGGCACTACGGCGGAACTCATCCTTCACTACGCTGGGCATCTTCCTGTTCGGCCTCGCGCTCCCTCTACCTCTCGCACCGGGGCGTCTTTAGCCACTCCCTCTCCTCCATGTAGCTGCTGAGGGCATCAAGCCCTCCTCTCACATTACCGGTTGCACCAGCTCCGCCATATTGGGGAGCAGTAAGAAGACAATGGTCGTAAATGCTTCTTCAAGGAGTCCTCTAGTGGACACTTACCGCGTCTTACTCTATATCATCGAACACCTAAGCGGCCGTTGTCAAGGAGCAGCAGTCAGTGTTGGGAGCTGTTGGACTGCACGGCGTATTACCGAACCCGCGGCAGAGACGACAGGAAACTGGGAGCGTTGAGGACCATCGCACCCTGGTACTCCCCGATTGGCAGCAGATGCCTCCGGTCGCCCGTCACCAGGTAGTCGGCGGAAGCCTCCACGACGCACTCCAGAATGCGGTTGTCGGCGTGGCCACCCTCAATCACCTCCAGAAGCAGCGATGGATGAATGAGAGTGGCGGTGCTCCCAAGAGTTCTGACCGCCTCGGTCTCCCGGTCCTCACCCCATGCGAATTTGCTCGCCAGAACCCCGGCGACCTCTTCCAGGATGAAGGGAGACAGGCACAACTCGAAGCGTCCCCTGAGAGCAAGCTCGAGAATGATGCGCTCGTTGCCGGGAAAGTTCAGGCCGGAGACGATGACGTTGGTGTCGAGGACGACTCTCATGTAAGGGACGATCCGACCTCGGCCCTGTACTCCTCCACCAAGCCGGCCACGTCCTCAGGGCCAATGCCCTTTCCCCTGGCCCTATCCTCTCCGTACTGGAGCAGCCGCCTCCACTCGCACTCCTCTATGTAGCGGAGCACGGCCTCCCGGAGGAACTCGCTCCTGGAGCGTCCCTGCTGCTTCATCGCCTCGTCCACCCGGTCCGCCATCTCCGGCGACAATGAGAATGTGATGGTCTTGGTGGTTCGCGACATGGTCACCTCATGTTATCGAGTCTTACCAGAATATTGCGTCAACAATCGGGCTCCTGTCAACTATTCGATGCGCCCCACGGTCTTCTCGACTCAGCACCCCCTGATTCAGTATGGACACACCGTGTGACGGCAATGCGCAACTCCCTCGAGGGCGGGCCGGCAGACCCCTCTCTGAAGTGCCATAGCAGGTGACACGCGTGACACCCGTTATGGCGCGCAGGAACCGGAGGGTGATCCTAGTGTCATGAAGGTGTACAGGGAAAGACATCCCGTAGATGGGAGAGTTGCAGGGCGGGTCCGAGGCTAAAATGCGTGTGACAGGCCCCCCTACAGGACTATGTGAGGAAGCACTTGATGCCGCGGCAGGTTCATTGTGTGAGCGGACAACCCCACGCCTGAAAGTTGACGTATGTCAATCGGGGACTCAGAGGTCGGGTGGACAACGCCATGCCTGGATATTGACGAACGTCAATCGGGAGCTTGGGCATGCCTGATGCAGAGGAGTTGTGCAGGAGCGAGAGGGGTCGAGCGTAGTCCCGGACGTGACATGCATTATGAACAGAGCCTAGAGGCCTGGGGAACTGAGATTATGCCGGCATGTGGGCGAGGAAGAGATTGGGCAGCCTCAAGGCCGAGTCATGGTTCGGTCGTAGACCGGCACAGTCGAGCATGCACTCCTGTTCCGTGTGGCCAGGGGACGGCGCCAGTTGCTGAATATGACGGAATAGCCGGGATGAAGCAGGGGGCACGTGGAGAAGGCCGGAGAAGGCAGCGAGCGAATGCCGCTCGAGGGCGAGGGGGACGTACCGGCGCTGAAACCCACTCCGGGCCCCAGCTGGCAGAGCCGGCGGGCCGAGTGTCGAGGCATTCCTGGATCGCAGGATCTGTAACTTGGACCGAAGTCGATCTGGCGGAACTCTGTGAGTACACAACGAATGGGTGCGCAGCGCAGCCGAGGTCGGTGGTGGCTCCGACCTGGGTCTGTAACCTGCGTTGGTGGCCCTTGAGCCGGAGCACGGATGGGCGCCGGCCGAGGCAAAGAGCAATGTGAGAGGCGAGTCTCCCGCTGCCGGTGCAAGGTCGTGCAGGGGTGGCAAGGATACAGCCAATGCAACAACCTCGTCGGTCACCGCCCTGGGGCTGTGACGTCACAAGGCCGGCGGAATGACGAGGCCGAATTCCGGTCAATGGCTTGTCCATTCTGGGAAGCGATGTTGTGACTAGACCCTTGAACCACTATACAAGCGCACGGGCGTCTGCAGATAGTGGTCACGTTGTCAGGCTTTTCCAGCGTTTCGTGCCGAGAAACCTGGAGGGTCCGGTCCCCGGCCCGGGTCAGGTCGCATAGGATCGAGCTCAGCTCTCTTGTCGACCACCCATGAAGGACAAGCGCTTTGCCGCTGCGTGATGCGGTGTAGGGGTCGAGCCATGTGTAGGTTGTCAGCGACAATGGGACACTGTAACGGGCAGAAGAACCCGAGAGAGTTGAGGTTAGGTTGGCTCCCTGGATGAGGTAGAGTACTTCATAGAGAGGAGCAACAATGTCCCAGACAGAGACAGCTAAGGCAGTGGCCGCAGAGGAGCGGACAGAGGAGACCAGGTCCTTCGTGCGGACGGTGAAGGCTGCTGCCCGGCGCAAGTACACACCGGAGGAGAAGATCCGCATCGTGTTGGAGGGATTCCGCCGGGAGGTCACAGTGAGTGACCTATGCCGGCGTGAGGGGATCAAGCCCCACTCCTACTATGCGTGGACGAAGGAGTTCATGGAGGCTGGGAAGGAGCGACTGACCCGCGACATGGTGCGGGACGCCACGCAGCAGGAGGTTCAGGGGCTGAGGCGAGAGAACGTAGAACTGAAGCAGCTGGTAGCAGAGCTATCCCTTGAGGGATATCGTCTGAAAAAAACGGCCATACCGATGCCCCACGACGACGCCGGTACCAGAGGATGAGCGCCGTGGAGAAGAGTGAGGTGCTGGCCAGGGTCGCAGCCTCCGCTCTCCCCAAACGCAAGGCGCTCGGTGAGCTTGGAGTCCCACGGAGCACCTACTACCGGTGGCTGAGGCGGAGTGAGCAGCGAGGACTGGAGGACGATGCGGGAGGAGGCAGGCCCCCATGGAACAGACTGACCCTCCGGGAAGTCGACCACGTTCTGTCGGCGGCGAGGGAGATGCCGGAGCTGAGTCCTAGACAACTTGCCTCGTGGGTCACCGACAACATGGGGTTCTCCGTGTCGGAGTCCACGGTGTACCGCATCTTGAGGAGGGAGGGACTGGTGAAGGGGCCTGAGGTGAGACCGGCTGCGGGCAAGGAGTACCATCGGAAGACCACGGGCCCCCACCAGATGTGGGCCACCGACGCCTCCTACTTCAGGGTGGTGGGCTGGGGCTACTACTTCCTGGTCACCGTCATGGACGACTACTCCCGATTCATCCCTTCGGCAAGCTCAGGACAGGCCTGGCCTGGAGGCTTCAGAGGGACATGACCTCCGACTCCTTCATCGAGGTGGTGCAGGAGGCAGTGGACAGAACTGACATGGACGAGGTCTCCGTAACGGACCGCACCAAGCTGCTGAGCGACAACGGCCCCGGCTACGTGTCCAGGGCCCTTCAGGGACTACCTGGGCATGGTGGGCATCAGGCACATACTGGCAGCGCCCTTCCACCCTCAGACCAACGGGAAGCTGGAGCGCTACCATCAGACCCTGAAGCGGGACGTGAACCAGCTGCCGTATGAGGTGCCCTCAGACCTGGAGGCGGCAATCGTAGCCTTCGTGAGCTACTACAACTACCGGCGCTACCATAAGGCCTTGGGGAACGTGACGCCATCGGACGTGCTAAGGGGCAGGCGAGAGGAGATTCTACAACGAAGGCAGGAGATACAGGCTCAGACAATCGAACGGCGAAGACAGCACAACAGGGTCCTCAGGGAGCTCACCAGACCTCCAACCGACCTCTGATCTCTCGGGTACCAAAGTGTGCCATTCTTGCTGGTTGCCAACATTCATTACCTTGTCCAGTTCCTTCGTCTCAATCTGCTCACCGAGCACCGAAGCATCTAGGGCCACTGCATCCCCGATGGTCTCAATCTTCTTGGAGAGGTTCGCGACCAGATTCAGCAAGTCTTCTAGCCCATCTTCAGGCATTAGGTTGTAGATGTACACCCTGTCGTGGGGCGAAAACAGGCGGTCAAACACCCGGCGCGCTGAATCATGCGCACGGGATTCCAAGGTAGGTCGTAGTTGACCAGAAACTGGGCTTCCTGGAAGTTCTGTCCCTCGGAAAGTACGTCTGTGGCTATCAGCAGTTCGATGCTCTGTGCTCTCAGAGGCTCTATTTTCCGCAGTGGGGCTTGGGATCATCCGACGGCTCGGTCTCGGTGGGCTGCCAACGGCGCGAACCGCTCTGGGAAGAGGTTGAAATAGTCCACAAGGCTTCGCACCGTGGACGTGAGCACGGCCAGGGAGCTCTCCATGCGCTTAAGCAAGATGGTGCGCATGATGCCCACGAAATTGGAGTTGCGCTGCCGCAGTTGTGCGCTCGTCTCCTTCTCCCCAGTCTCCACACCGTACTCGTCGAGGCGGTACACGGCAAAGTTCAGATGTTCGATGGCGTCGATGGTTGTAGTAGCTGACGAAGGCCATACTGGCCGCCTCTGGGTCCAAGGGCATCTCGTACGGCAGCCGGGTCACACCCCGCTTCAGTGTCTTATGTTTGCGCGTAGCACGGATACCGTATTGGAATGTGTGGCAACATATGCTACAATCATGGCTGCCATCATAATATAAGTTAGTGTGCACAAATCACTGCGCTGCGGAGAGCGCTCACAATCGCTTCACGACGTGAGGTGTGGGCATGAACAGGCCCCTGATGCAGACCTACATGAGATACTTGCTGACGACAGTAGTGTTCCTACTGGCCTCAGCGCTATTGCTCTCCGCCTGCAGCGAAGAAGAAGAGTCGCTTACAATCTACTCCGGCCGCTCCCAGTCCCTGGTCAATCCCTTATTGGAGCAGTTCGCTGAGGACCTGGGGATCCAAGTGCGGGTCAAGTACGGGAGCAGCACCGACATCGCATCGCTGATCTCCGAAGAAGGAGAGAGCACGGTAGCTGACGTGGTCTTCATGCAGTCTCCGGGATCACTGGGCAGCCTTTCTGAATCGGGTTTCCTGGCCCAGCTGCCTGAAGACATCCTTTCTCAAGTGGACTCCAAGTTCAGGTCGCCCAGTGGAGAGTGGATAGGGACTTCAGGAAGGGCGAGGACTGTGGTATACAACACGGACGCCATTGACCCGAACGAAGACCTGCCGACTTCCATTCTTGACTTTACCGACCCCAAGTGGGAGGGCAGGATAGGCTGGCCGCCCCTGAACGGCTCGTTCCAGGCGTTTGTGACGTCGCTGCGAGTGCAGCTTGGAGAGGATGCCGCGCGTGAGTGGCTGCTGGGCATCAGGGGCAACAACCCTAGAGAATACCCCAACAACATCACCACGGTGGCTGCCGCCGGCAGTGGAGAGATTGACGTGGGATTCGTGAACCACTACTACCTCCAGCGATTCCTGGATGAGCACGGTGAGGGTTTCGGTGCACGCAACCACTACTTGGGGGGCGGCGACCCGGGCGCCCTGGTCCTGGTAGCGGGAGCGGGTATCCTGGACTCCACGAAGAACCCCGAGACCGCTGAGAAGTTCATCGACTACCTTCTGTCCGAGACTGCCCAGAGGTACTTTGCTGACGAGACGAACGAGTACCCCCTATCGGCGGGCGTGGCGCCCTCCGGCGAACTGCCGCCTCTTGACTCCCTGGACCCTCCCGAAGTCGACCTGGGCAGCCTTAGCGACCTGCGGGGTACGCTGGACCTCATGAGGGACACGGGCGTCCTGCCCTGATGAGACGAACGCCGCGGGTGATTGACGCAGTAGCTGGGCGCATTAACGACACGGGGCTCTGGCTCGGCGCGGCTGCGCTGTTCGTCATCCTCAGCCTGGTTTACGTCTTCTCCATAGAGATACGCGCAACCAGGAGCGCGTCCATAACCGGAGACGAGCCGTTCTATTTGCTCACCACTCAGAGCCTGCTTGCGGACAGAGACCTTGACCTCAGCAACCAATACGCTGCGCGCTCCTACGAGGAGTTCTTCGACCATCCCACGGGGTTGTGGAGGCAGTCCATCCCGGCAGAGGACGGACGGCTCCTGAGTCCCCACAATCCAGGCCTTTCGGTTCTGATCATGCCTGGATTCGCCTTGGGTGGACTGGCGGGCGCGCAGGCGCAGCTCCTGGTCATGGCGGCGGCAACGCTGTCGCTGGCGTTCGTGCTCGCCGACCGCCTCATTGGAGTGCGGGCCGCCGCCTGGCTGGCGACGCTAGGCGTGGGGCTGACTGCCATAGCATTCATCCACTCCACGGAGATCTATCCGGAGTTCCCGGCGGCGCTGGCGCTGGTCTTGGCTCTGCTGGTCGCAACGCGAGGACGGCGGCTGACCACGCTCGATGCGGTCTTGCTCTGCATCCTCCTGACGGCAATCTGCTGGCTCGGAATCAAGTACGCTCCACTGGCCGTTCTGGTCGCGGCGTTCTCTCTGATGCGCTCCGAGCCGAATGGCAGGATCACACTCCTTGGTCTGGGTGCACTATCGGCCGCCATCTACGTATGGTTCCACCTGAAGACCTTCGGCGAATTGACGCCCTACAGCGTGAGCGTGGTTTACGGAGGCATGTCCACAGTGGAGACCCTGGGGCAACACATTGAGTTCCAGGACAGGATCTACCGTCTTTGGGGCATCTTTGTCGACCGCCGGTTCGGCATCGGGCGCTGGGCTCCGCTCCTACTGGCGGTCGTGCCCGGAATGGTGCTGCTGGCCCGCGGCACTTCGACCATGCGGCTGGTGCTTGGTCTCATACTCACCCAACTGCTGATTGCCGTATTCGTTGTGATTACCATGATGGGCTGGTGGTTCGCGGGGCGCACCATGGTGACCGTGGTGCCGCTGATGGCCCTGCCGCTGGCGCTTCTGCTTTCCAAAGCCGGTTCCGCGGGGAGGGTTTTGATTGCGCTATTGGCCGTATACAGCATCATCGTAACTGCGGGACTGGCTCTCGCAGGCCACTCGCGCGAGATCACCATAGCAGTTGACCCGTTTGACATGCGGTTCCTGCCGTTTCGGGCCTTGTCCCCCGTCTTCCCGCAATACACTTCGTGGACAGGGGAGACCTGGGCGCTGACGGTATTCTGGGTAGGTCTCGCTGCGCTGGCGGTAGTGATCGCAGCGTCTCCTGTTCGGGCAAGCTCCCTGCGCATCCGGCGGCGCATCCTGTACCCAAGCGGCGTTTCGGCTTCGCAGGACTTTCCTACGCCAAGCGCGTAGCACATATCGACCCTTGAGGATACGGAGGCGTTCAGCGATGAGAGTCGTGGTGAGGATGTCAACATGAAATGCGTTGTCACCGGTGGCTGCGGCTTCATAGGATCGCACTTGGTGGACGGGCTGGTAGGCTTGGGGCACCGAGTGATTGTCGTGGACGACCTATCCACGGGCGACATGTCCAACCTCAACGCCGCAGCCGAGCTCAGAAACGTATCGATTCTCGACGAGGTGTCGCTTCGGGAGACGATCACAGGAGCCGACCTGGTATTCCACCTCGCGGCGTGGCCGAGGATACCAAGATCGATCGAGGACCCGGTCAACACCCACAAGGTAAACGTGGACGGTACGCTGCACGTGCTGGACGCGGCACGCCACGCCGGCGTGGGCCGAGTGGTCTACTCATCGTCCTCCAGCGTCTACGGCACACAGCGAACCCACCTGATGCACGAGGAAATGACGCCCAACCCGCTATCGCCCTACGCCCTGCAAAAGCTGATTGGCGAGCAGTACGCCACGATGTACGCGAGGCTCTACGACATGACCCTTGTATCTCTACGGTACTTCAACGTATACGGCCCACGCCAGCCTGAAGAAGGAGCCTACGCTCTTGCAATAGGCAAGTTCCTGCGCCTGCGAAGGGAGGGGTTGCCTCTAACCGCGTACGGCGACGGACAGCAGACCCGTGCCTACTCGCACGTGGACGACGTAGTCAGAGCGAACCTGCTGGCGGCGGAAGCGGTCCTTCCCGCGGGTCAGAACACCATCCTGAACATCGGCACCGACAGGGAGACCTCGGTCGTTCAGCTTGCGAATCTGATGGGAGGAACGGTGATCCATGTCTTCCCCAATCCTCGGGGTGAGTTTGAGGAGCGACGAAAGGCTGCCAACTACTCACGCGCCGCGGCCCTCCTTGGGTGGAGGCCCGTAACTCGCCTGGAGGACGCGCTGGAGGTCCTCAAGACCCTCAACGGTGTGTCTGCGGTCTAGCGGAACAGCGGTTCCGACTTCCGAAACGTGAGATAGCCGGCCTGTGCTGAGACTCAGCTGTTGCCGGTCTGCGTCAGCCCCTTAAACGCGAAGGCCCACTCTGGAGTGGGCCTTCGCGTCGGTTGATCCGGCAGGTGGTCGGGAATTTCTTTTGGAGGGAGAGAGATTTGTCTTGTTCCGCCTGCCGCGTCCGGTCGCCGCTTCGCTATTGCAGCTGGGCAGGCGACGTTACCCGCACTTCAGTGGGAATGCCCAGGGCCTCGATTACCTCCGGCGTATTGAGAGCGGCATACACGGCGTCCACCTCGCTCTCCGATATGGCGTTCGCGGCGCTCCCGGTGAAGAATTCCACCACCGTGGAGTCCGAGGCCGACGACGCACTAACAACTGTGGCTCCGATGGCCTGATAGAACGCCCAGCCTTCCGCCAGGTGCTGCGCCCGGTTGCTTTCGGTCTCATCGGTGGAGGATACGTAGCCGTAGCGCAGGGTGGCCAGGTAGAAGATGGTGTTCAGGCGTGCCTTCGCCTCCGCCGCCGCAGCGTCAAAGGCTGCCAGGTCTCCGGCGCGTGAGGCCTCAAGGGCATCGGAGAGAGCCCGCTCCAAGGGCAGGGAAACGTTGGGCGCCAGCTTGAAATTGCCCTCGCGGCTGCGGGCGGTATTGGCGATCGACCTTGAGCGATTGCCTTGAGAGTCCGCGGTGCCGTTGTAGAAGGCCCAGGCCTCGTCCACCTTGTGGGGAGCGCCGCTTTCGTCGTCGAGGTTGCCCTGCTCCATCTGGCTACGCGCCGAGCTCAACTCCTGGAGCACCTTGCCGTAGATTATGGCCTGGAGGCTCTTGTTGAGGAGCTGCCGCCGCACCAGGTCGCTGACTTCTCCGCCTGCCCAGTTCCCGCTCAAAGCGGCCTGCACGTTGGCATCCAGGTCGACGTCGGCCGGGAACTCCGCCAGCACCGAGTCGCTGGTGGCGTAGCCCTTGAGCGTACGACCGTCGGCGTGTCTGCCGTTCTCGTAGATGTCGGTGATGGCCGCGTAGTCCACTGTCGTGCCGTCCTTGGCGGCGTTCAGAAGCTCGGCGATGTCAGACATGTCCAGAGCGAGGGCGGCGTGAACCCGCACGTCGCTGACCGGCAGGTAGTAGTCCACCCGCTTGGGCAGGCCCAGTGCAGAACGAACGTCCGGATGGTTGAGGGCGTCAAGGACCGCGTTGGCATCTGCCGGGTCCACCGAATTGGCCGGATCCTGGGTGTACAGGTCGTTGGTCAGCGTGTCGGCCCCTGCGGACGCTTCGCGCACGGAGGGGGAGATGGCCTGATAGAATGCCCAGGCCTCCGCCAGGTGCTGCGCGCGGGCGCTTACGTCAGTGTCCCGAGTGGCCACCCTGGTGTAACGCACCGCGGCCAGGTGGAAGATAGTGTTTAGCCCGCCTCGCACCCTTTCGACGGCGGCTTCGAAGGCATCCATGTCGCCGCTGCGGGACGCCTCAAGCGCATCTGCCAAAGCCTGCTGTATCACCGGGTCGAGCGTACCGTCCAGGTGGAAGTTCCCGGCCCGGCTGCGGGCGGTATTGGCGATGGAGTATCTGCGGACGCCGGACTCGTCGGGCGCGCCCGCATAGAAGGCCCAGCCTTCATCCACCTTGTGAGGCGCGCCGCCGGCGTCGTCGAGGTTGCCTTGCTCAATCTGAGATCGGGCCGACGACATTTCCTGGAGCACCTTGCCGTAGACGATGGCCTGGAGGCCCTTGTTGAGTAGCTGCCGGCGCACCAGGTCGCTGACCTCCCGGCCCGCCCAGTTTCCGCTCAGAGCGGCCTGCACGTTGGCGTCCAGGTCTATGTCGGCCGGAAAGTCCGCCAGCACCGAGTCGTTGGTGGCGTAGCCCTTGAGCGTGCGGCCGTCGGCGTGTCTGCCGTTCTCATAGATGTCGGTGATGGCCGCGTAGTCCACTGTCGTGCCGTCCTTGGCAGCGTTCAGCAGCTCGGCAATGTCGCGCATGTCCAGCGCGAGATTGGCATGGGGAGCAACGTCGCTCACGGGCGTGTAGTGCTCGCCGCCGGACGTTACCACTTCCGTACCCGTTCCGGTGCCGGTGCCTGACCCCGTGCCAGTGCCAGTACCTGAACTGGTTCCGGTGCTAGTACCGGTGCCTGTGCTAGCGCCAGTGCCTGTCCCCGAGCCCTTACCGGTGCCGGTACCAGTACCCGTTCCGGTTCCGGTCCCCGTGCCGCTCGCGGACACGCTGACGGAACCTGCCCCACCATCAATCACCTCAACCCCTGGCCGGTCTTCGCCATTCCCGTCCCCTGTACAGGCGAATACCAGCAGGGACAGGGCGATTGCTATCCCGATGGTCCAGAACAGCATTCTTGACCTGTCAATGGACAGTCCCCTTACAATCTGCATGTGCAAACCTCCCGCACCTTCTTGCGCTTTATGTGCATTGCTAGGTGCTTAGCATCTCCCTTATCATTCCCGTGGGCACTCGCCACAGATACTTCGGCCCGATAAACGACCTACCCTTGGTCCGTTGACGGTGGGAGACCGGGACCTCGCGCAGGCGCATGCCCTTCTTGAGCAGATCCAGGGTCAACACCTGTGCGTAGTTGTAGTCGTGTATGATCTCCGCACACTCCAGGGCTCGGCGCGAGAACGCACGAAAGCCCGTCTGCCCGTCCGTAATTCGGCGACCGGCGGCGACGCAGAGCATTCCGGTGAAGACCAGGTTGCCTGCGAGGCGCAGGAAAGGCTGGTTCTCACGTGTCCCCAGATAGCGTGAGCCCAGAACGTAGTCGGCCTCGCCGGCTTCGATGGGGGCCAGCAGGTCTGGTATTTGGGAGGGCGAATACTCGCCGTCGGCATCAATGTAGACCGCGGCGCGGGCATCGATGTCCCGGGCAGTGGCAAGTCCGGTTCGCAGCGCGGCGCCAAGTCCTCGGTTCGTCTCGTGGCGCACGACAATGTCCGCGCCGTACTCGTGAGCCACCTCCGCAGTCGCATCCCTTGACCCGTCGTCCACGACTATGATACGCGCCCCGGCCACGTGCAGGGCGCGCGTCTGAGTCAGGGTATCGGGCAGGTTCTCAGCCTCGTTGAAGGCCGGTATGACAACGGCCAAGGGCCGCAATCCCTCACCGTCGTCGGATACGCCCAGAACCTGCCCGACCGACTGGGATGGTGGCCTGCATCCCAAGAAGTAAGCTATGGTGGCGGCAACGTCCATGACTGACCTGGGCTCATTGATCTCTCCGGTCCGCTCGACGCCTGCGCCCCAGAGGATGCACGGCACGTAGGTCTCCGTGGGACTCATGTGGCCATGCCCACCGATGCCGATGCCCTGGCCGTGGTCGGATGTGATCAGCACCGTAGCATCCTCCAGATAGCCCGAGTCGCGGCACCAGTCCAGGAAGTCCTGGATGATGCGGTCCGTAGTCTCGATCTTTGAGAGGTACTCCGAGTTGTAGCTGCCTCTGGCATGACCGGTCTGGTCGACGCTCAGAAGCTGAAGCACCAGCAGGTCAGGATCATCCCGCTCCATGACAGCACGCGCCCTGCCAGATAGAGCGTTGTCGATGTCGTCGTTATGGGTTACAGCCGTCACAGTCTCGACGTTCTCGTGACCGAACGCGTCCACCAGATGGGCAATGCCCACCAGCTTGCCTTTCATCCTTGAAGCCTCCAGCGAGTCGAAGATGGACTCGCACTTGACGCCCAGGTTGGGCACGAAATTGCTGCGCATTCCGTGCACCTTGGGCGGCGCGCCTGTGAGCATGGAGCTGAAACCGGTCACGGTCCGGGCCGGATAGACGGTTGACGTGTTGACATAGTCGGCTCCCGTCCGGCGAAGGTGGTCGATGTACGGCGTATCGGCTTCAGTCAGGCGGTCCGTCCTGCACCCGTCGATCACAATTGCTATGAACCGCTTGGAAAGCCGGCGCTGCCCATCGGTTCTGAGACGCGTGGGGGCCAGCGAAGGGGCCGGCGGCCACGTGAAGAACCACTGGTGAAAGAGCAGAGCGGACGCCGCTATTCCCAGGCAGAATACCCCAACGGCTGCCAGGTTTCCCGGATCAGGACGCTCTACGATCATCCGAAACGTGAGCACCAGAATCAGCGTCTTGGGGATCTGCTCGAGGAAGTTTCCGCTGGTGGGGTCCGGGTTCTCCAGAACCAGTCGCCAGAACCTGGTGAAATTCGTCAGGGGCGTGCCTATGCGCAGGTGGTAGTAGACGGAGCCCCACAGCAGAACGGTAAAGATTAGATAAAGCCCTAGCACCAGCGCGATTGTAGTCGCGTCCAGGAACCTGAAAACGGCAAGGAACAAGGCCAGGTAGGCCCACAGAGCGGCGCGCAGCTTCAGGGGGAAATCGAAGCGGTAGAAGACCAGGAAGAGGGGCGCCAGGGCAAGCAGCGCGAGCCCGGCCCGAAGCCGGTATTCGCCGTCGGTCAGGAGAGGGAGGCTCAGCAGCCCCAATATCCCGACGACGAATACCGGCGTGAAGGGCTTGCCCTCATTGAGCACGTTCCAGAGGCGTGCCGCGACAACCTCAAACCCGGAGGCCGATTTGGTCCCATCGGAGGCTCCCCTTAGTCGCTTGAGGGGGTTTAGGGCAGACATATCTCCAAGAGCCAGGAGTACGAACCCCGGAGCCAGGGTGTAGGAGTAGGCAAACTTCAGTCCGTGCGTGAGTACGGCCAAGGTCAGCGCGTCGTCCAGGGCCACCCCGTGCTCGTGCAAGGCCAGCGTCATTACCGCCTCGTACATTCCAATGCCGCCCGGCGTGATGTGGAAAACCTGGAACAGGATTGTGTAGGCGGTGACGACCACGGCGGCGGCAATCGACAGCTCGATGCCAAGTACTCTCGCGGCTACGAGCAGGACGCCGGCCTCCAGCGCCCAGCTGGGCGGCGTCCACGCCGCGGCGCGCAGGACTCGCCCCGGCGATACCGAACCGAGTTGGTCTTGCAGCGATCCGGCCATAGCACGCAAAGGGCCGGGGAGCCAGTCCTGGGTGCGATGCCATCTCAGCAGTGACAAGGTCGCCGCACACCCGGCAACGGCGGCTGCGGGCAGAGCCAGTCCCTGCACCCAGAGCCCTGTGCCGGTGGCGAGCGAGAGCGCAGCGCCAAGCATAGAGGCGATGACTATGAGGGCCGAGAAGTCCAACGTCCGAGCTATCGCAGTGGTGGTGGCCGCCTGCGCCAACGGGAGTCCTCGTCTCCGGGCCAGCATTGGGCGAGCAAACTCACCGAGCTTGAACGGCAGGATATGGTTGGCGAACAACGACGCTTGGAGCGCGGCGAACAGGCTGAAAAGGCCGATCTTGTGGGTCAGCAGAGCTCGCCAGGCAACCGCCCGCAACCAGAATGCGCCCGTATATGCTGCGATGAGCGCGACCAGCAGCAAGGGACTGGCGCGAATCGCCGACAAGGCGTCTCTCAGCTGCGTCCAGTCAACCAGGAACCACAGAACGGCGGCGGCCGCTGCCACCATTAGCCCACCCAGGACGAACCGCGAGGCTGACGGCGCCCGCGACAAGTTGACCGAACTTTCTTCAGACATGCGCAGTCCTGGTGGCGTACGTTCCTGTTTCTTGAGTGTTTGCTGCATGTGTAGGCTATACTAAATGGTGGTCTTAGTGTATACTAGCATTCTACAGAAAGATAGTAGAGGCTATTAATATAGTATGTCAATACTTATTTCTCCTATGGCATAGATTTTCGTGACAATCCTCAGAGGCGGTGAAACGGTGGCTAATGCGCAACCCGGAGGAAACAAAGGCAATCAGGGATTGAAGATTACCGTCGTGGGTCTTGGGCATCTGGGTACGGTTGCCGCAGCCGGATTGGCCGTGTCGGGCCATCACGTGCTGGGTGTGGATCTGGACCAGGAACGCGTCAGGCAGCTCAGGGATGGAAGGTCACCCGTATACGAGCCTGGATTGGAGGAGTGGCTGAATCTTGGCCTAGACAACGGCAACCTCCACTTTCTGTACTGGGATGAGGTTGCCAGACCACTGGGGGATGTTGCGCTGATTGCCACCGGCACACCGCTAACGCACAGCGGAGCCGCCGACTTGGGACAGGTGCGGTCAGCATTGGACAGACTAGCCCCACTGATGCAGAGGAGTACGACCGTAGTAATGAAGAGCACCGTCCCGCCCGGGACCGGGCGGTCGATCGTGAAGAACGAGCTTAAGGGAACGGGCGTCGCCTACGCTTCCAATCCTGAGTTTCTTCGCGAGGGGCGCGCACTGGAAGACTGGGCGCATCCGGAACGAATCGTCGTTGGAATTGAGCCGGAGGACCGCAGGACCATTGAGACTTTCAGGCAAATGTACTCGGACATGGACGCGCCATTCCTGCTTACTGATATCAACAGCGCAGAGATGACCAAGTACGCAAGCAACGCCTTCCTGGCCACTCGCATATCCTTTATCAACGAGATCGCTCTGCTCTGCGACCAGGTCGGAGCCTCGATAGACGCCGTCAGTTCAGGCCTGGCAATGGACAGCAGGACGGGAGACAGGATTCGCGCCGGGGTGGGCTACGGTGGCTTGTGCCTCCCCAAGGATGTACGCGCCCTGGAATACCTAGGGCTGACGACCGGGGTCGATCTGGACCTCTTGAGATCGGTGACCGCAACCAACAATCGCCAGCGCCTGATGCCGCTGCGCGCTCTGCGAGAGCGGCTTGGCGGATCCGTCGCGGGAGTGAAGGTGGGCGTGCTGGGACTGGCATTCAAGCCGGACACCGATGACGTTCGGGATGCGCCGTGCCTGGACCTGATAAGGGCAATGGTGAACGAGGGCATAGCCGTTCAGGCCTTCGACCCCCGAGCGAACCGGTCGGCGGGCGCATTGCTCCCAGCGGAAGTCGTCTTTGTGGAGAAGCCCGAAGAGGCGGCCCGGGGCGCACAGGCCATTGTGCTTCTGACGGAATGGCCCGAAATCGTCGAGGCGGACTGGGAGGCGATTGCGGCGCATATGCGCTCGCCCAGGTTCCTCTATGACGGCAGAAACGCCCTTGAACCCGCCTCCATGCTCAAGCTGGGCTTCGATTATGTCGGAGTCGGCAGAGGACAAGTTCACTCAAACGGGCACCGCCGTCAATGGCGTGACTGAACCTCTGCCGGCAACCGGCGATAGCGGGAGCTTTGCTCCGAGACGTGCGCCCCTATTCCTCCGGGCTTGCACCTCCCTTCTTCGTCGAAGCACGTCTTCTTGTCTCTCCCAAGCACGTCTGAGGGCGTCACGTTTATGAGATCCTTGTGATGCGCTCGTAGTGGCAGTAGCCGGCTCACCTCTGCAGCCTACTTGCCAACGCGATTATTTCCAGGAATCTGCTCGAATCGGGCGCTGGCTATTGGCACAGTGCCCTCGGTAACCTCGAATCTGGACCAGACGAAAGTTTATAGTGTCGGGAGTACTCGGGTACCACTGCATCCTGAGTATAGCTATAGCCCCAAGAGCGAATATAATTGCGGGCTCGCCGGTCCATCATGGGCTAGTCGACCCTCATCTAACAGCATCAACCTGCGCCCATGCCGCATCGCCATGTCCAAGTCGTGAGTTATGAGAATCACGCCCTTGCCATCGTCAGCCAGGTTGGAGAGCATTCCAAAGAAGAGCTCTTTCCTCGAATAGTCCATGTTGTGCAGGGATTCGTCCAGAAGAAGAAATCCGCGCTGCTGAGCCAGGCAGAAGGCAAGCCATGCCAGCTGTTTTTCGCCCCCCGAGAGCTGGGAGAAGGGCCGATCGGCAAGGGACTCCAGGTGACAGCTTTCGATGCACTCCTGCACAGCCTCCTTGTCTTTGGAACCAACCCTCCAACCAATGCTGCGTGCCGGATTGAACCGCCCCAGGGTGACCAATTCCCTTACGGTAACAAAGGGAGGATCTTGGAGGTCCTGCGGCAGGTAGGCTATGTTGCGCCTGTCCTTGGTAGCCTCTCTGTCGCTATCTCCTACGTTTAGCAGGACTCGGCCCTGAGCTGGCGCCAGTTCGCCTGCGATCAGCCGCGCCAGGGTAGTCTTGCCCGCGCCATTGCGCCCCAATAGACATACGAATTCGCCGGCCGCCAGGGAGACCGAGACCTCCTTTACGATGCTCTTCTCTCCCAGCGAATAGGACACGCCGTCCACCTCTATTCTGAGTCCCGTCTTATCCTGCATAGCTGTTGCTCACTGGAGCTTTCTGGCTACCCAAATCATTACCGGCGCGCCCAGTACCGTGGTCACCACACCAACGGGTATCTCAGCGGGCATGAAGGCAAGCCTCGAGATCTGGTCGGAGTACAGAACTACCAGCGCTCCGGCGGGGATGGAGACGGCCATGACGGTTCGGGCGTCGTTGCCAATGACCAGTCTCACGACGTGAGGTGTGAGCAGTCCCACGAATCCGACCACGCCGGCTAGCGCTACCCCCGCGCCGGCCAGCACGCCGGCTGAGACCATAGCCACCAGTCGAGTTCCCATGGGACTCGCTCCCAAATGGCCGGCAAGCCGGTCGCCGATCACAAGAACGTTCAGCCGGCCTGCCGCCATAACCGCCAGCACGATTCCAAGGCCAAGAAACGGAATGGTTGGGACTACGTCGTCCCAGGTTCGGTTTGCCAGGCTCCCGCTGAACAGAGCCAGCGCCTGCAGGCTGAACACTCGGGCGTGGGTCAGTATTGCGGCGGCAATCGCCAGGGTCAGGGCGCCAATGGACACGCCAATCAGGGCGAGCCTGGCCGGGGTCAGGTTCTCTCGTGAAGCCAGCAGGGATATGACGATCGCGCCTGCCAGGGCGGCCGCGACCGATAGTGAAGTCAGCGCCCAGGCGCCCGAGCTCACTGCTCCTGCCATGGCCAGGGCCTGCACGATGGCGGCTCCTCCGCCCAGACCAAATAGCTGAGGGTCTCCCAGGGGATTCCGAGTTGCGCTTTGAATCAGCGATCCGGCGGCCCCCAAACACGCGCCAACCACCAGGGCCGCCGCGACCCTGGGCATGCGTATGGAGCGCACGATCACTTCCGCCGTGGGGTCTCCGCCGTCGGTGAACAGGGCCCTGAGCGTGGTTGCCGCGTCCAGGTTGGCAGTGCCGAACACGACTCCTGCAACACAGCCCGCCAGCAAAGCGACGGCGAGGCCCGCCAGCGCAAGGGGCCGGCTACGCAACTACTGTGAGCCTGCCACGAGAGCCGCCATCGCCTCCACCGCCTCGGCAATGCGCGGCCCGGGGTTGCGCAGAAAGATTACGTGGTCAATTTCGTGCAGCTGTCCGCTTGAGACGGCCTGCAGCTGTGAGAACCCGGGTAGCAGCGGCAACATCGCCGAGATTCGCGGCGCCGGTTCCGGCGCGGGTGTGATTGTGAACAGGAATTCCGGGTCCATGGTCAGCAGCTGCTCAGCGGAAACGAGGGCGAAGCCCGGGAAGGCGCCGCTGTCGGGAAGGTCGGCGGCCAGATTGGACAGCTGCAGCATGGCCGCTATCGCTCCGGGATACGACTGCGGCTTGGCCACGTACAGGTTCCTGTCGGCGTCCGCGGTCAGTATCACGACGCTCCCACCGGCCTCCAGACCCTCGATGGACGACGTAACTCTCGTTGCGATGCTCTGCGCCGCCTGTCCAGCCGCTTCCTCGTTATCGATGATCTGTCCTATGAGCCTGATTCCCGTCGTTACGTCCTCCAGGGAAGTCGCGCGAACCGCAACCACCGGAGCGCCCAGCTGAGAAAGAGGCTCCAGGAAGCGGGCTTGGGTCAGAGCTTCGATTATGATCAGATCTGCTCCCTGAGCGGCGATCGCTTCGAAGCTGGGCGAGTAGGCTCCGCCCAGTTCGGGAAGGTCGACGACCTCGGCAGGGAAGGTGGAGCTGGTGTCGCGGGCAATCGCAGTTCCGCCGGCCACGTACAGCATCTCCGTGGCCGTGGGACTTAAGCTCACGATCCGCACGGGCTCGGCTGCGATCTCCACGCTACGCCTCAGCATGTCCATAACGGTCAGAGGGTAGGTCTCCGGCGCAAGCTCAGAAGTTGGCGTTGGTTCGACGGTGGGAGTTGGTTCGGCAGTAGCGGTTGGCGGGATGGTAGGCGTGGGGTTGGGATCCGGCGCCGAGGTCGCAGTAGGCTCAGGAGTGTCCGTGGGCGCTTGGGTAGAGGTTGGCGGTGGAGCCGTCGGAGTAGCCACGGGTCTTGAGGTAGCCGTGGGGGGAACCGGCGTATTCGTTGCGGGATCAGAGTCTGAACACGCGGCCATTGCGAGGCAGACCACCAGAGCCAAGAATAGAGATGCCACCCATGTCCTGTTCCATTTGCTGATGTCCAACAATTCCAATCTACGCCCCCTGTTTAGTCGCGTTAGACGCCGGCGGTTAGGGTATACTAACCTTTCGCATATTGTCAAGCTAAGTGATTCCCCAGCGCACGTGACGAGAACCAAGCAATATCTGTCAGCTTCATGCATGGGAGATCGTCATGAACGCTATGGACTACACTCAATCCGACCCTGCACCTAAGTCGTGCCGCAGGAAGTCCGGTAGTCATCCACTTGCGGCACTGCCTCTCTCCGGCTCCGTCTTCTGAGCAGCAGCGCGAGGCGACTTCTGGTCACTAAATGGGCGTACTAGAGTATACAATGTGCTTGACAATGGTGAGACATAGCAATATAGTGTGGCGTGGCTTTGCATAGCCTATATGGACTTACCTATACGGTATGTCGAGAAATTACCGAGAGGTGTTGCGCTGCAAACGCAACAATGTTCCGCGGAGAGTTTGAAGGAGATGAAGATGCTCAAGAGGGTAGTGATTCTGCTGGCCATATCTATCATGGCTTTCTCAGCCTGTACCGGGGTTGAAGGAGAGGGAGACCTCAGGCAGGCTGTGATCGACAACTACGCTGCGGGCGCATTCGCCTCGTATGCCAAGAGCCTTGTATCTTAGAATAAGGACGTGACAGACCGAGTGAGCCTTGGTCCCAGTTTCTGGTAGACCGTTCGACAGCAGGGTCGTCACGTCACTCTCTGGGAGAGCCCGAACAGTTGCTTGGGCATAGCAGCCCGAATTTGCAAGGCGGGGCCGGTGCAGAGAGCAATGTAGGGAGGAGGAGAAATGAAAGGGGAAAGTCCCTCGGTAGGTATTGATGTATCGAAAGAGTCCCTCGATGTGGCATTGCATCCTGGCGGGAGAAACTGGCGGGCAAATCACACTACGGCCGGCATGGACATATTGGTTGAAGACCTGGCGGGGCTGGAGCCTACCAGGGTGGTGGTAGAGGCTACTGGAGGGTTGGAGGTTTCCTTGGCTGCGGCCTTGGGGGCCGCCGGGTTGCCAGTGGTGGTGGTCAACCCTAGGCAGGTACGGGACTTTGCCCGGGCCACCGGGAGACTGGCCAAGACGGATAAGTTGGATGCCCAAACCCTGGCCCAGTTCGGTGCCGCAGTGCAATCTCCGATTCGTACCTTGCCGGAGGCCGAGCGCAGGGAGCTGCGGGCCCTGGTGACCCGGCGGCAGCAATTGTTGGAGATGATCACCGCTGAGAAGAACCGCCAGCGACGGACTACGTCAGGGATCCGCAGCCGCATTGAGGTCAACATCCGCTGGCTCCAAGAGCAATTGAAGGACTTGGACCGGGACCAGGGAGACTTCCTGCGCTCCAGTCCTTTGTGGCAAGAAGAAGCCCAGTTGCTGCAAAGCGTTCCCGGAGTAGGCCCCGTGGTCGCCGCCACCCTGATAGCCCGACTGCCGGAGTTGGGAAGCCTGAACCGCAAGGAAATTGCGGCTCTGGTGGGCGTAGCCCCTTTCAACCGGGACAGCGGCGCCCTGCGAGGCAAGCGCAAAGTGTGGGGCGGGCGGGAACCGCTGCGCACTGCCCTGTACATGGCTGCATTGGTGGCCACCCGGTACAATCCGGTGTTGCAAGACTTCTACCAACGGCTCTGTGCAGCGGGAAAGCCCAAAAAAGTGGCTCTCACCGCCTGCATACGTAAGCTGCTGGTCATGCTCAACTCCATGATCAAGCATCGTCGTCCTTGGACCCCTTCGCCCAAATACTCTTGACATCCAAGACAGTTGCTGTCGACTGCCCGGGAGCTGGACGTCGCCGTCGACAGCTTCCTGAGCTCGCCTTCGCAGGTGCGCCTCGATGCTGCCAGCACGCGTGGCTGCGCGCGCGGGACGACTACGGAGTTACCGAAATCTACCGCTTCTATGAGGGCCCCATAGACAACGAAGAGAACGGTCCTGAGGGACTCATCAATGCGTGGCCTCTGGACGAGTCCTACATCGACTACGTAGACGGTGATGCCAGCGCGGGCATAGTCAACAGACCCGGCGAATTCCCCGTGATTGATGCCGATTTGCTGGTCTCTCTCAATGAAGAGGGCGGCGAAGAGAACGTATCCACAGGTTGGCACGCCATCGAGTTCCTGTTGTGGGGCCAGGACCTCAACGCCGACGGGCCCGGCTACCGCCCGGTGGAGGACTACACCGTGAACGAGAACGCGGACCGGCGTCGCGCTTACCTGTCCGTGGCATCGGACCTTCTGCTCACTCACCTGCAGGACATGGTGGACGCCTGGGCGCCCGGAACGAACAACTACCGCTCGCAGTTTGCGTCCAAGGACACTGACGAAGCCCTCACGGACATCATCACCGGCATAGGTGAGATGAGCCGAGGCGAACTGGCTGGTGAGCGCATGACGGTCGCATACGAGGAGCGCTCACAGGAGGACGAACACTCCTGCTTCGCCGACAACACCAATGCCGACATCATCGCAAACGCCCTTGGGAGTCCAACGCGTGTACTTTGGAGACTACGGCGACGTGTCCGGCCCCAGCGTCATGGACCTGGTGGCCTCTGAGGATGAGGAGCTGGCAGAGACCTTGGGGAGCGAGATAAAGCGGTCCGTTGCCCTCGCCAAGGCCATTCCGAACCCCTTTGACAGCGTTCTCGCACAGGACCTGGCGGACAGCGACGCTCGCCGCCGCGCCGTTCTGGACACCATCGTTGCGCTGGAGGACCAGACGGACACCATAGTAGCCGCCGCTGAGGCGGTGGGAATCACGATCAGCGTAACCTAGGCACAAATGCCCCTTTCTGGCTACTTGGTCCCCTCCTTGTCGCGACCGCTGGCAGTGCTCTCGCTGCTGGCGGTCGCGGTAGTATTCGTGGCAGCCTGCAGGGCCGACAAGGACGACATAGACCTGAGCGTTGTGTACAACGAGCGTCTGGGAGGGGACACGACTGCATTCGTTTGCAACAGAAGCGCCTTCGAGATGTCGGCGCGCAACCTGAACAACGAGATTCGGCGCACGTTCGAAGTAGGAGACAGCTTCTTCAACCAGAACTGGGTGGCAGCGCCCGCCAGCACCGAAGCAAGGGATGGCTTGGGGCCTACTCACAACGCCCTGTCCTGCTCTTCCTGCCACACACTCGACGGTAGGGGCAAGCCCCCGGACAATCCGGATGAGAGCGGGGGTGTGGTCGATGAGCCGACCTATGGTGGGCAGCTACAGGATAGATCCATACTTGGGGTGCCCGTAGAGGGGCGCATGCTTGTCATGTACCAGGAGGCAAATGGCAGCTACCCGGATGGTAAGGAGTACAGCCTGCGCCAGCCCACCTATGACATCGTGGAATTGGCATTCGGTCCAGTCCACCCGGACGTACTGATCTCACCTAGAGTCGCCCCTGCGACCATTGGCATGGGACTGCTGGAGGCCATTCCTGAAGACGTAATTCTCGCTCTGGCGGACGTCGACGACACAGACGGGGACGGCATTTCCGGACGGCCAAACTACGTTTGGGACGTGAGAAGAGGCGAGCCGGCGCTCGGCCGCTTCGGGTGGAAGGCCAACCAGCCCACAGTAGAGCAGCAGGCCGCTGGAGCCTTTCTCGGCGACATCGGCATCACCTCCGCTCTCTTCCCGGACGAGAACTGCCCGCCGGCGCAGGAGCAGTGTAGCCAGGCCGTAGACGGCGGAACTCCGGAGATTCCGGAGGAGCGGCTTGCGAAGGTGACCATCTACGTGCAAACCCTGGCGGTACCCGCCATGCGCAATGGGGAGGACGCCACAGTGCAGGAGGGCGCCCGACTGTTCGTTCAGACTCAGTGCTCAGTCTGCCACACGCCGCGCCACGAGACCGGAGATCTCCACACCTTGAAACCTCTGCATGACCAGGTGATATTTCCATACACAGACCTGCTGCTGCACGACATGGGGCCAGGTCTCGCAGACCATCGCCCGGACGGCCAGGCGACGGGCAGCGAGTGGCGAACTCCGCCGCTCTGGGGCATTGGGCTTGTCGAGACCGTGAACGGCCACACCATGTTCCTACACGATGGCCGCGCCCGAAGCCTGGAGGAGGCCATTCTCTGGCACGGGGGAGAGGCCGAGGGCTCCAGGCGGCTATTCATGGAACTCTCGGCGGAAGAAAGAGATGCACTTATCAAGTTCCTGGAATCCATCTAGCAGACAGCGCGCTGCACTCACCTTCTTGCCGGCTGCAGGCATGCTCCTTCTCGCGCTGGCAGGATGCAGTACGGACGACACTCCTTCGGACAAGGAGGTCCTTGTTAGCCTCACCGACGAGATTGTAGTTGCAGCCTACGAGTCCGTCGCCCGCGACATGGCGCAACTGCACATGGATGTGCTGGCGCTGTGCGACTCCCCAAGTGAATCGACGCTGGAGGCCGCCACGAATTCCTGGAGAAACGCCAGGGCTACCTGGATGTATTCGCAGGCGATGTGGTTCGGGCCGGTCATGGAGAGACGCTCCGTAAGGCTGGTGGACTGGTCACCGACAGACGTCGGCGGCATTGACCAGATGCTGGATGATGGACGGGTTCCTTCGACCTTTGAGGTCCGGGAAGTGCTGGCATCAAACCTTCGCGGCTTCGGGGCAATTGAGCACCTGCTCTTTGGCGGCGACGCCCTGGTCAACCTCACAAACTCCAGCTCCGCATGTTCTTTCCTGACCGCTCTCACAGAGGTTGCCCGCGTCGAGACAGACGCCGTCCTGTCTGAATGGGTGGAGGGAACGGAGAGCAGCCCACCTTTCAGGGACTACTTCTCCGAAAGGACAAGCGTGGCCATTGTCCCCAAAGAAGCGGTAGCCGAGGTTGTGCGAACGCAGGTGTTCCTCATCAGAGCCCTTGTGGACATGCGCCTCGCGGCAGCTCTGGGACTGCGGGGCGACGCGCCAGACTTTTCCGCGATCCCCGGGACGGCCGCCGACAACGGCCTGCAGGACCTGCGAAGCGAGATTCTTGGGATGCAGGCCATATATGAGGGCGGAGGAGAGGACGGACTCGGCATCTCAGACCTGGTCCGTCCACTCTCGGAGGACACCGACGGGCGAGTGCGCGACCAGTTCGATGCTGCGATTGAGGCAATAGACTCTTGCGAAGGCCCGCTGAGCGTAGCTGTAGAGGAGAGGCCCGATCAGGTCCGCACCGTGCACGAAAGCCTCCAGGACCTGCAGATCACCATATCGACGGAGGTGGTGAGCTTGCTGGGAGTATCGGTGGGATTCACGGACACGGACGGCGACAGCCAGCGCTAGGAGCCGCGACTCTTGAGATCATCAGTGGCCCTGCCAGGGTCGCGAACAGGCGCCAGAATGGCGCGGGAAGGCGCCGTCAGCCGCCTGATCCGTGCCGGACTTCAGCCCGTGTCGCCGCAATCCGCAGCCATCTTTCGCATAGCCTTCGGCCTGCTTGGAGTAGCCGCTGTTCTACGCTTCGCAGCCAACGGATGGATCGACGAGCTGTACATCGAGCCGGCATACCACTTCAGCTACTACGGGTTCAGCTGGGTGAAGCCCTGGCCCGGCTGGGGTATGTACCTGCATTTCGCTCTCCTTGGGTTGGCAAGCCTGGGAGTTGCCCTGGGATATCGCTACAGGTTTTCCGTCACGGCGTTCTTCCTGCTCTTCACCTACGTCGAGCTGATAGACAAGACGACATACCTGAACCACTACTACTTCATCAGCCTCGTCAGCTTCATCATGATCTTCCTGCCCCTGAACCGCGCGAAGTCCCTGGACGCTCGGCGAGCGCCGCCGGCAGTTGACAGTCCATCGATTCCTATTGGTGCGATTTGGATGCTGAGGGGGCAGGTCGGCCTTGTGTATTTCTTCGCAGGGATTGCGAAGCTCAACCCGGACTGGCTTCTGCACGCTCAGCCTCTGCGGATATGGCTCCACAACAGCGCCGATGTGCCGCTTGTGGGCCTGGTACTCAGAGAGCAGTGGGCTGCATACTCCATGAGCTGGGCGGGAGCCCTCTTCGATCTGACCATTGTGGGGTGGCTGCTCCACAGAAGGACCCGGCCCTATGCATTCGCCGTGCTCGCCGCGTTCCACGTCACAACAGGGCTGTTCTTCCCAACCATTGGCGTATTTCCTCTGGTGATGATCGGCGCGGCCCTCATATTCTTCGACCCCGACTGGCCGTCGCGAGTGCTGGGGAGGCTGCGCAGACAGGTCGGTTCTTTGGAGAAATGTGCTCCGCCTCCTGCACTCCGTTCTGAGGGCATGGACCTATCCTGGCAGGTGAGGGCCGCCCTGGTGCTGGGGGCCGCGTTCCTGGTTGTGCAGGTGCTCGTTCCATTGAGGCACCTGGCCTATCCCGGAAACGTACGATGGAACGAGGAGGGATATCGCTTCTCCTGGAGGGTGCTGGTCACGGAAAAGGCTGGATTCGTGAAGTTTCGTGTTTCCGGTGATACTTTCGACGGGGAGAGGTTGGTCTACCCGGAGGAGTACTTGACCCCTGTTCAGGCCGAGCGCATGGCGTTTCAGCCGGACATGATCCTGGCTACGGCTCACATAGTCCGAGACGACTTCGCCGCCAGCGGCTATGAGGGCGTCGAGGTGAGGGCGGACGCATTCGCAACGTTCAACGGCCGGCCGGCGGCTCGCCTGATCGACCCTGATGTCGATCTTGCAGCCATAGACGCCGGTATCGGGCCCAAGGCCTGGGTATTGGCCAGACCCAACGAGAGGTGAAGCGAGCCATGAAGAATTCGCGGGAACCAGTTGACCCCGGAAACACCCAGACCAGGGATCCCGCCGCGCGTAGGGCTGGGTTGTTCCTGCTATTGACGGCGGCAGCTACCGTTGTAATGGTATATGCCCGCGTCGCCGCTGACGCCGACCGGGACACTCTGCTGGAATCTCTGCACGCGATTGCAGCCAATAAGACCATGTACGGGCTCACGGGCGCTGCGAGGCTCATCTCCGGCATAACGCTGATAGCCGGGGCCGTATTCCTGTGGAAGACGTGGATTATCCGAGAAGGATTTGGAACCCGCGTTGTCCCTCTTTTGCTCGCCGTATCCGGCGTGTTCACGGCAGTATCGGGTGCATGCTCCATTGTACTGGCCACGTACGCTACGGTTGGTGTGGAAACTATTGACCCCTCGACGGAGGTCACGGCCGCTCTCAGATGGTTCACCGGCAAGGTGGGCTTCGCGGCTGCCGGCTTGGCTCTGCTAGTTGCGGCTCATCGGCAATGGAAGTCCGGCGGCACTATACGTCGGATTGCCCCGGCTTCGGCCGGAATTGGAATTGCTATGCAGCTCATATGGCTAGATGCCGCAACAATCGTGCACCGCGTTTCAGGAGCCGCCTTCCTGGTATGGCTGGTCGTCATCGGGCTAATGCTGGTGACGGGCAAGGTGGAAAGGCACTTCTCCTCTATGAGCGTTCCTTCTAGCCTGACCGCCGGCAATAGGCCTACGCATCTAGTAGACGGAGGGAGATCAGGCCTGGGCATCGAGACCCGATGGGTGGGCCTACCTGAGCGGCGTGGAGCTGAACTTCATCCGACCGGGCGAGCCCACGGGCAACGCCATGATCGTGTCCTTCGACGCCAGGCTCCGTGCGGAATGTCTCAACGAAAGCTGGTTACCGTCTTGGGAGGATGCACGGAAGAAGACGGAGGAGTACCGCCGGTAGCTATCCTGCCTCACTCACCTCTGCCTGCATCGGGGCCGATGTGATAGGATCCAATTGTATGCTTGGGCATTGGCTGACGACCGGTGAAATAAAGCCCCAGGTAACCTCGAAGCTGGCCCAGACGAAAGTTCGTAATGTCGGACGTGGGGTACCACCAAGCACCATCTAGGCAGTCCTGCCAGCCGAGACTTACGAAGCCATTTGGCAGATCAGCTCCTAAGATGCGCGCTGTGCCTTGCTGACTCTTCGCGCGAAGGACTTGGACGACCAGTCCGGTTTATACTTTCGCCCCGCTCTCCTTCAGGGCCTCGATGATGGTGGCTGGGTTCATGGGCGCCCTGGTCATGCGGACGCCGGTGGCGTTGGACACCGCGTTGGCCACGGCTCCGATGACGGGAACTATCGGGATCTCCCCTGCTCTTCCCCTCAGTCCGAACGGGTGGCCAGGGTTGGGCACCTCCACAATCACGGTATCAATCATGGGCAGGTCCAGTGTGGTCGGCATTCGGTAGTCCAGGAAGGTTGAGTTGGATATCGCGCCGTCTCCGGTGTAGCAGTACTCCTCGCTCAGCGCCCACCCGACTCCCTGCGCGGTCGAACCCTGTGCCTGTCCTTCCACGAAGCTGGGGTGTACCGCCTTGCCGACGTCTATGAAGGTGGTAAATCGCAGGATACTCACCTTTCCTGTCTCGGGGTCTACCTCCACGTCCACCAGGTTTCCACCAAACAGCACGCCGCCGGGGCCTGTCGGGAACGAATACCCGGCGCACGTGATCGGGCCTCCCGTGCGCATGAGCCTACCCGCCAACTCCTTGAAACTCAACCGGTCAGCCGGGTTTTTGGAGCACACAAAGGTACCGCTCTGGAACTCCACGTCTTCCGGTTGCACCTCCCATACCAGGGCTGCACGAGCCTTCATCTGAAGCTTGACCTCCTCCGCGGCAGCGATGGCAGCAAGACCCGTCGAATAGGTGATCTTGCTGCCGTTGGCAACGCCGCTCCAACCTGCGGAATCGGTGTCGCCAACAGTTGACACCACGTCTGTTGCCTCCAGCCCCAACACTTCGGCCGCCTGCATTGCCACCGAGGTCCGCGTGCCGCTCAGGTCGTTTGAGCCCGTCATGAGTGCAATTGTGCCGTTCGCGTTGACACTGATGGTTGCAACGTGGGGCGTGGCCCCCTCACCACCTATCGCCCTGGCGGCCACGGATACTCCACGACCGCGGTTTGGCCCGCCGAGAGGGGCGGTGTAGTGGGGATGATTCTTCATGGCTTCCATGATTTCCGTGCAGGCTATACGCGGATACAGCACGCCGTTGGGCATACGTTCCCCTTCTTGCACGGCATTCCTCAACCGGAACTCCATGGGGTCCATGCCCAGCTTCTCCGCCAGCTCGTCCACAACACTCTCCACGGCAAAGGTGGCGGGAGGTTGTCCAGGCGCCCGGTAGCTCTGCATCTTCTGCGTGTTCGTGACGACATCGTAACCGTCCACCTGGAAGTTCTCGATCTTGTATGACGCGAGGCCGTTCTGCACTCCCGCACCCACCGGCGACCCCGGGAACGCTCCCGCCTGGTAGGCGAGGTGGTACTCGGCAGCTGTGATTCGCCCCGACGCATCGGCCCCCATCTTTAGCCGAATGTAGGCTGCCGAAGCGGGACAGGTACTATCGAAGGTCTCCTTGCGGCTCATGACCATCTTGACGGGCAGGCCGGTCTTCCTGGAGAGAATGACCGCCATCGGATTCAGCGGATTCGTGTTCGGGCCCTTGCCCCCGAATCCTCCCCCACACTCCATGGCAATCACCTTCAGCATTGACTCGGGAATGCCGACGATGGAGGCAGTGCCCTCCCGAACGTCAAAGGTACCCTGGGTGGTGGTCCAAACAGTCACGTGGCCGTCGGCGTTCCACTGTGCAGCGGATGCGAATGGCTCTATGTAGCCAGGGTGGACCGGCTGAGTCGAATACTCCCGCTCCACTATGACCTCCGCCTTCCTGAACCCGGCTTCCGGATCACCTCGCCTGAGCTGGGCGTGGCTTGCCACGTTGGACTTCGTATCCGAGACCTCTCGACCATCCGGGCCGCGCGTGACCGTAGTCAGGCCATCGTGGACCAATGGGGCGTCGTCCTTGAGAGCGTCCGCTATGGTGAGAACGGCCGGGAGCACCTCGTACTCCACATGAATCAGCTTTGCGGCTTCTTCGGCGATGTGAGGGCTGGTTGCAACGATGGCCGCCACCGGGTGGCCTCGGTACAGGACCTTGTCGCGAGCCATGAAGTGCTCGGCCATAATTCTGGCGCCGCGGAACTGCTCCGCGACGAAATCTATATCCGGCTGCTGTTCGAAGATGGGGAAGTCCTTGGCAGTTATCACGGCCTTTACGCCTGGAGTGGCCTCCGCCTCCCTGGAGTCTATGGAGAGGATGCGAGCGTGGGCGTAGGGGCTCGTTAGCATTTTGCCATGAAGCATTCCGGGCAAGTGTATGTCGGCTCCAAACTTTGCAGCGCCGGTCACCTTCTCCAGGCCGTCCAGTCGGGGCGCCCTGGTTCCTAACACCCTGTACTGGGCCGGTTCTGCAAGACCCATTTCGGTCTGAGTAGTCATCGGTGTGCCTCCTTGCGACTCGTTCCGGATGCCTCATGAGTTTAGCTGGAATCCTCCGCCAAGTACAGAAGCGTACGTGGTCAAGAGGGCAACCGGCAGAATTGGTACACTTTGATACCCGAGAGATCTGGCGTGGGATGGAGGCTTGGTGAGCTCCCGAAGTGCCCTGTTGTGCTGTCTCCCCTATTCGATTCTTCTAGCCTTCATCATGCACCTCAGTCCTTCAATGTCTCTCGACTGCCCCTTAGCACGTCCTAGCGCGTCCGTTACCCGAGGTCTAGCAATGACGCCTCCAGTCCCGGTAGCTGACTCACTCCTCCACTCTCGGGTTCAGTAAGGCATTGGCCAGGTTGAATCCGTGCAGAATTTCGTATTGTGTACGGCACAGTCATCAAGGTGATAAACTAGATCACCTGTCGCGGTGGGGGAGGAATACGATGTTCCTACGCTCAGTGCCGTTTTGGGCTTTGCTGGCTGCGACCAGCACTCTGCTGTTCCTTGCCGCCTGCGACACTGGCGAATCCTCCTTGTCTACACCCGCGGCAATCCAAGAATATCTCACTGAGGAGATCCCCCCCTGCGAGCCGGTGCCCCGCTCCAAGGTGGATTCCTGCGACCCGGGCGGCCACACCCTGATACCCGTCGGCGGACAATATACGATCGGCCCCGAACCCAGGGGAGTTCGAGATTTCCTTGGCGTTGATCTTCACGTGGCGCACCTGGTGGTGCGGGGAACCTACCTGCTCGGTACCATACGGTGTATCGATAGCGTAATCCCCTTCCGTCCTCCCGTCTACGCGGACTGGCCGGGACTGTCGAACGTCAGCGCGGTCAAGTGCTACGCTGACGTTCGCGTGAACGCTTACGTCCTCGGTTCTGGCCCCTCCACCCTAACTGTCATGCCGTGGAAGGAACTCTACAGTTTGAATGCGGATCAGGAGAATGTTGAACAGCTGAGAAGCTCCCTCGAACAGACTATCATCGAAGGCGGTGATAGAGGGGGCTATTTGAGTGTTCCAGCGGGTGGGATAGAGGGCAGGGAGATGGTCCTGTTCATCGGACCGACGGTTGACGTCTCCACCGAGGCATGGCGTGTTTTCATAGCGTGGGATGTGCAACAACGAGAGGATGACACGGCGATTGTCGTCCATCCCTTCAGAGACGGTTGGAAGCGCCAATCGCCAAATAGTTTCCAAACACACCGCTCGCAGCTGGAGATGGAGCTGCCCGCCTTCACCGAGGCCGTGACGTCCGCCAACCAGGAGCGCATCACCGAGCACGGCGGTCGCACCCACGCAGACGAGGGATATCCGATGCTGATCACGGACGCCAACCAGCTGGGTCAGTTCTTCACCGACATCGGCGCCTACGACCACCCGGAAGGACCGCCCGTGCAGCCCCCGCCGCCCTGCGGGCTCGCCGTGTCCAACCAGGTCGACAACCCCGGCCTCGTGCGGGACTGCATGACGCTGCTAGCGGTCAAGGACACGCTGCGCGGTACGGGGAGCCTGAACTGGGGCACTGGAACCGCCATAGGCAGCTGGGACGGGGTCACAACCAGCAGCAACCCCAGCGGGATCACCAAGCTGCTCCGGTCTAATGAAGACCTGAGCGGGACGATACCGCCGGAGCTAGGTGACCTCTTCGCGCTCACTCACCTAGACCTCAGCAGCAACTCGCTGACCGGCGAGATACCGAGGGAGCTTGGCATACTGACTAACCTGGAGTCCATCAAGCTGTCGGGCAGCTCCCTGACGGGCTGCATACCGACGGCGCTCAAGAGTGTTTCCACCAGCGACCTGAGCTCCCTCAACCTCCATTACTGCCCGCCTGCGCCGGATGCACCCACTGCGGGGACTGTGACGGAGACCAGCGTTCTGCTGAACTGGAGTGCCGTGGCCAACACCGGCACGTACCGAGTTGAGTACAAAGAAAGGAATGATTCGAACTGGACGGTTGACGATGAAACGCTGACGGGCACGACCCACACGGTGGACGGGCTGTACTGCAACTCATATTACAGGTTCCGGGTGAGCGCCTACGGAGATGGGACGACGCACGCGGCTGCGTGGAGCGATCCTTCAGACGATGTCTACTCGACCACCGGAGCGTGCGTATATCCCGAGTTCGGGGCCACCTCGTACAGCTTCAGCATCATGGAGGACGCTGCGGTGGATGCGGTCGTGGGCAGGGTCATGGCAACGGATCCGAGCGGCGGCCCGATTACGTACGAGATGTGGGCAGGTAACGATGCCGGGCTCTTCGCCGTTGGGGAGAGTAGCGGGGAAATCACGGTGGCTGCCGACCTGACTGGGGAGGCTGGGACGACGGTGGAACTGACGGTGGTGGCCTGGAGCGAGAGGCGTGGAGGGAGGAAGGCGACCGTGGAGGTGTCCATTACGGAGACGTCCAATTAGTGCCGCCAGTCCCGGTAGCTTACTCTCCCCATTCCGGCCTAGCTACAAACGCGCCTGAATCCAGCCGTAAACTTGAATCTAGCGGTGGCTGGTGGCATAATGCCCTCAGAATCCTCGAAACCGGCCCACGCGAATGTACCTAGTGTCGGGCGTATAGAAGTACCATCAAGCGACATCGGAGAGTTCTACCAGCCAAAACATACGAAGTCACATAGCAGATCGACTCCGGCGTAACGACCGGATCGCGGCGCACAAGCGCACGCGGGAGAGGAGGATGCGATGCCTGGACCTTGTAGCGGACTGACTGTGTTGGACTTCAGCTTCGGAATGCCGGGAACGCTCACAACGGCGGTCCTGGCCGACTTCGGCGCCGACGTCATCGTCGTGGAGCCGCCCACCGGAAGCCCCTATCGTTCGCACCCCACCTGGCTGGCGTGGAACCGCGGCAAGCGCGGCATAGTCCTGGACCTGGATAACGCCGCCGACCGCGAGAAGGCGCAGACCCTGGCCGCCCAGGCCGACGTGCTCGTGGAGTCGTACCGGCCCGGCGAGGCGGAACGCCTTGGCGTGGACTACGAGACTCTCTCCGCCATCAATCCCCGGCTCATCTACTGCTCCATCTCGGGCTTCGGTCGCAGCGGGCCGCTCAGCAACGTGAAGGGCTACGAGGGCGTGATCGCCGCGCGGAGCGGTCGCATGCACAACTTCGCCGGACAGCTCGATCGGGAAGGACCCGCCTACGTGGCGGTGCAGACCGGGACCTGGGCGGCAAGCCAGGGCGCAGTGCGGGGCATCCTCGCCTCGCTGCGAGCCAGAGCAAGAGCCGGACGCGGCCAGCGGGTGGATACCAGCGTGCTCCAGGGCATGATCCCCTACTATGGCGGACGGCAGCTGTCCACCTACTTCACTCGCATCGACCCGGAGCGGTTCCCCAACACGCTGCCCGGCCCTCGCACACTGCCCAACCTCGGCTACATCCCCGTCCGCACCGGCGACGGCCGCTGGCTGCAGCACGCCAACATCCAGTTCAGCCCGCGGCTGCTGCACGCGCACCTGCGCGCCATCGGCCTCGGCTGGGTGCTGGAGGACGACCGGTTCAAGAACACGTCCGCCCTCACGCCTGAGAACCAGGAGGCCCTGCGGGAGCTCATTCTCGAGCGCATGCAGGAAAAGACCATGGACGAGTGGATGGAGATCTATGTCGAAGACGGCGACATCGCCGGCGAGCCGTTCCTGCACACCGTCGAGGCGATGAACCATCCGCAATTCGTGCACAACCGCCACGTAGTCGATATCGACGACCCGCGCGTCGGCCCGATGAAGGTGGTCGGCGTGCTGGCGGACCTCGCGAACAACCCCGGCGAGGTCGGAGGCCCGGCCCCCGACCTGGGACAGCACACGCAGGAGGTGCTCGCGGAGCTGGCCGGACGCGAGCCTGCACTCGTCGCGGGCGCGAGCTCCAACGGCAGCCATCCCATGCCCACGCACCCGCTGGAGGACGTGACCGTCCTGGACTTCTCGACCGTGATTGCGGGGCCATACGGCGCCGTCATGATCGCAGACCTGGGCGCACGCGTCATCAAGGTGGACGCCGTGCCCGGTCGCGGCATGCCCGGCGTCGGCGCGGTGAACCTCAACAACATCCGCACCTACTCCGGCAAGGAGTGCATCCGCGTGGACCTCCAGACGGAGGAGGGCCGCGAGCTGGTCCACAAGCTGGTGGCCCGAGCCGACGTGCTGCTGCACAACTTCCGGCCGGGCGTGCCGGACCGCCTCGGCATCGACTACGAGACCTGCCGGCAGATCAACCCGCGGCTGGTGCACGTCTACGTAGGCGCATACGGCGCCACCGGCCCGCACAGCCGGCGGCCCGGCGCGCACCCCATTCCAGGCGCACTGTTCGGCGGCGCACTGCGACAGGCCGGCAGGGCCACGCCACCTCCCACCTACCAGCCCATGAACATGGACGAGATCAAGGACATGTCCCGCCGCATGATGCGCGCCAACGAGGGCAACCCCGACCCCAACTCCTCGCAGGCAGTGGGAACCGCAATCATGCTGGGCCTGTGGGACAGGGAGCGCACCGGCCAGGGCCAGTCAATCCAGGTTACGATGATGTGCGCCAACGCCTGGGCCAACCACGACGAGGCCTACGACTACCAGGGCCGGCCGCCCTACGCAGTGCCCGACGCCGACTGCTACGGCCTCCACGCCCTCTACAGGATCTACGAGGCAAGCGACGGCTGGGTGTTCCTGGCCTGCCCATTCGAGGAGGAGTGGCAGGCGCTCTGCCAGGCCATCGGGCGGGCGGACCTGATCGGCGACCCCCGGTTCGCACCGGCGGCGCGAACGGCCCACGACGATGAGCTTGTCGAGCAGCTGGCCGCAGTCTTCGCCACGCGCACGGCCGCAGAGTGGGAGCAGATGCTGACCGCGCAGGACGTGGCCTGCGTCCGCGTCAGCTACAGCGAAGACGAGGAATTCTTCATGGACGACCCGCACGCGCAGGAGCTCGGGCTGGCCGTTGAGGTGGAGGACGAAAGCCAGCGCTTCGGGAGGTACCTGCGAAACGGCAGCATCGTTCACTTCTCCGAGATGGCCTGCAGCTACCGGTCGGCCCCGTACCCTGGCCAGCACACCCCCGACATCATGGCCGAGATCGGCTACAGCCAGCAGGAGATCGACGATTACCGAGAGCGCAACATCGTCGACTGGGAAGAGATCAACCCGATAGCAGCGAGATAACACTAGCGATCGGCGGACAACGCGCCGGCGCGCCTGACGCGCCGCTGCACACGAAAGGAGACGGGACATGCCCAAGCTCATACCGGTTCCGGACGACGTTGGCAAGCCGTTCTGGGACGCCGTCAACGAGAGGCGGCTGGTGGTCCAGAACTGCCCGAAGTGCGACACGCTCCAGTACCCGCCCAAGCCGGCCTGCCAGGACTGCGGCTCGGAGGACCTGGAGTGGAAGGAGACCAGCGGTCGCGGCCGCATATCCACCTACGTGGTGATGATGGACATCCACCTGGCGCGGCGCGTGGAGGACCAGCCATTCAACCTGGCCTTCATCGAGCTTGACGACGACCCGCGCATCAACTTCTACTCCAACCTGCCGGGCGTCCCCGTGAGGCAGGTGCCAATCGGCGCCGCCGTGGAGGTCACCTTCGAGGAGGTGGCCCCCGGACAGCTGATCCACGAGTGGAAGCTGGTCGAGTAGGCGAGACGCTCTCACGTACCGAAGACTTCATTCTGCACGGAGGACAAGACCATGACAACGGAAGAGACCGGTTGGAGAAGGGACAGGAAGGGGCTCGGCATCTGGCCGCACCAGGGCAAGGTTGCCATCACGGGCTGGGGCATGTCCCCGGTTGACCGGCGATGGGACGGCGTTTCGATGGATCGGACGCTGGGCCAGTTCTGCATCCTGGCGGCGCAGCGCGCGCTGGAAGACGCAGGCGTGAGTCCTGAGGAGGTGGACGGGCTGCTCCAATGCCCCAACAACATGGCGGGCGCCAATGGCGGCGCTGCGGCCAGCTGGGGCCCTTATCGCCCCTACCTTGCTCCGCCCTATGACTCGGAGGACGGCCTGACAGTCGTGACTGGCAAGTGGATGCTCAACAACATGCCCGAGCTGACCGGCGTGACGTACGCCCCGGAGGCACTGCCGGACATTGGCGAGGGCCTGGGCTTCGCCGCTGAGGCTGTCGCTCAGGGCAAGTGCGAGATCGCCCTCTACATCTACACCGCCAACAACCTGGAGGGCCGCTACCGCCGCGGCGGTGACAACGCCGCCGACTACGCGCAGGGCCCCAACCAGTGGAACTTCCCGTGGGGCGCCAATACGCTGTCCCTCCAGATCGACGGCACAATCTGCATCCAGCAGTACTGCGCCCGCTACGGCACCACCTGGGAGGAGCTGATGGCGCCGCTGATCCTCACCGAGCACCGCAACGGCATGATGACCTCCTGGGGATTCTACGCCACCAACGGCGCGTCCGGCCTCACCACGGAGGACTACCTGGCCTCCAGGCCCATAGCGTGGCCGGCGCGGATCTGGGACTACGACAGGCCGGTGAACGCGGCCGGCGCATTCGTGCTAACCACCGCGGAGCGAGCGAAGGACATGCGCCACAAGCCGGTATACGTCCTGAATCACAACCAGGGCCGCGGCAACGTCGCCAGGAGCAGCTACTTGACCCTGGACGAGTGGATGGAGGGCAAGCGCAACATTGCCTCCATGGTGTACGAAGGCTCCGGCCTGCGCGCGGAGGACGTGGACATCTTCAACCCGTACGACGGCTTCTCGCCGTTCATGCCGCTGGCGCTGGAGGCGTTCGAGTGGCACGGCGTGAAGGAGGGCGAGGCCAAGGACTTCGTCAAGGGCGACATCAGCGTTGAGGGACCGCACCCGTTCCTGTCCGGCGGCGGCAACCTCGGCTGCGGGCGAACGCGTACCGCCATGTACATTGACGGCATCGAGCAGCTGCGAGGCACGGCCGGGGCGCGGCAGGTCAACGTCAAGGCGGAGACGGCCGTCGTCGCCTACGCACCCGCCATGAGCGCCTCCTACCTCACCCTCTCCAGCTCACCTCCGTAGGACACCGACTAACCAAAACTCCAAGGAGGCTCCATGACGGCCAACGGCGAGAAGCTCGGTATTCTGGTTGGCGGGGGACCCGCGCCCGGAATCAACAGCGTGATCAGCTCCGTCACCATCGAGGCCATCAACTCCGGCTTCGAGGTGTTGGGCATCGTCGACGGCTTCCAGCACCTGATAGCAGGCAGCACGGAGCACGTGCAGCCGCTCACGATTTCGGACGTGTCGCGCATCCACTTCCAGGGCGGTAGCGTCCTGCGCACCTCCCGCGCCAATCCCACGCGCAGCGAGGAGCACCTGGAGCAGGTGGGCAAGACGCTCGGTGAGCTGGGCATCACCCGGCTGGTCACCATCGGCGGCGACGACACCGCCTTCGGCGCGTCGGAGGTGGCACGCGTGTCCCACGACTCGCTGCGCGTCGTCCACGTCCCCAAGACCATCGACAACGACCTGCCTCTGCCGGGCGGCATGCCCACGTTTGGTTTCGAGACCGCCCGGCAGGTCGGCACGGAGATCGTGCTCAACATGATGGAAGACTCGCGCACCACCAACCGGTGGTACATGGTGGTGGTGATGGGCCGCACGGCGGGTCACCTGGCCCTGGGCATCGGCAAGGCCGCCGGCGCCACCACGACCATCATCCCGGAGGAGTTCTCCACGCCGAGCCTCTCGCTGGACCAGGTGTGCAAGGTCATGGAGGGGGCGATACTCAAGCGCAGGGCGATGGGTCAGCAGCACGGCCTGCTGGTCGTCGCGGAGGGCATAGGCAGCCGGCTGGACCCGGAAGAGCTGGCGCAGGTGCCCGGCGTGCAGGTGACCCGCGACCCCTACGGACACATACGCCTCGCGGAGATACCGCTAGCGATGATCCTGCGTCAAGCGGTGCAGGGCAGGTTCGCCGAGCGAGGCGAATCGTTCCAGCTGGTGGACTCAACCATCGGCTACGGGCTGCGCTCCGCCGCGCCCGTGCCGTTCGACATCGACTACACTCGCACGCTGGGCTGGGGCGCCGTGCGCATCCTGGCGGAGGAGCCGCGCGAGGAACTGGCGCGGGGCGCGCTCATCTGCATCGAGAACGGCGACCTGACCCCGCTGCCCATGCACCAGCTGCGCGACCCGGACACGGGCAGGACGCGCGTGCGTTTGGTTGACGTGGCGTCGCCGTACTACGCGACGGCGCGGGAGTACATGATACGGCTTGAGCGGCAGGATCTGGAGGACGCGGAGATGCTGGGCCGTCTATCCGCCGCCGCCGGCATGTCGGACGAGGAGTTCCTGCGCGCGTTCACGTCCGTGGTGGGCTGAGTGGGCGCGGGGGGCGGCCCGCTCACCCTGAGCTTGTCGAAGGGCCTGAGCAGGCTGAGTGAGCGGCGCGCGCTGCCTAGCTTGCCGGCCCGCATCGGTCTAGCCTTGTCTCTCTTGCCCATATCTCTGAAACCTCTGTCGGGAGGCAACCGGTAAACCGGTTTCCGCTGAGCCAGAGAGTCTGCAGGTTGGCGAGATTGCCAAGCTCCGAAGGTATCTCTCCGCTGAGCCGGTTGCCCCCCTGAAGCCTAAGTGAACTGAGAGACGTGAGCTTGCCAAGCTCCGAAGGTAGCTCCCCGGTCAGCTTGTTCCCTCCCAGGCCTAATTCCACTAGTCTAGTGAGATCGCCGAGTTCGGAAGGAATCTCACCGGTTAGTTGGTTCCAATCCAGAACCAATTGGTCAAGATTGGTTAGCTTGCCGAGCTCGGAAGGGATCTCGCCGATCAGCGTGTTTTCATCGAGAATCAACCCAATCAGGTCCGGCAAGTCACCCAGCTCAGGCGGCAGGTGTCCAGCGAGACCATTGTTGGAGAGTTCCAGCCCGGTAACCTGGCCAATGGCATTGGTATACACCCCGTGCCATACCCCCAAGGGAGCGTTGCTCCCCCAGTTTCTGTTGTTTAGCCATTGATCTCCGTTGGAAGCGTTATACAGTGCCATCAACGCGGCAAACTCGGGGGAGTCTGTGCCCGACCGACGGATGGGACCTCCGTGATAGCGTCGATAGGCGTTCTTGAACGCTTCCTCCTTGCCGGGAGGCGCATTTGAAAGAAACGCATAGTATACGCTGTCGTGATTCGGATGTTCAAAAAGAATCGATTGTTCATATAGATCCCTCAAGGCCGCTGACACGGACTCAGTTCCCAAAGCAAAGTACATGCCAAGCATGAATTTCTCACCGAGCTCATAGTCGCATAGCCCACTCCTGTATGGGTTGATGTGCTGCCAGATGTTATCGTGGCATCTCGTAGAGGACTCCAGGTGAGCTAGCCGCTCATCCAGCTGCTGCCCTCCGGTTTGGGCTAGGGTGTAGGCCTCCAAGAAATTCGCTCCGCCCTCGAAGAACCACCTGGGTCCGCTAGCGAAGTAGTAGTGGCCCAATTCGTGATGGATGGTGTCCACTGGAGGTCCGAAGCCGCGGTCCTCCACCAGAATGAGCGAACTCCATAGGATGTGGGTACCTCTTGCGCCCAGAGTCCTCGGCTCAACGATGAACAGTATGACGTCGTTCACGGGCAGAGGAACTCCCATGAACTCTTCTATGACACGCAAGCCATTTTCCATCGTTGCGAGCGTGTGGTCGTCCGGCGGAAACGGAGTATGCCTCACCGCAGCAAGTCCCACTGTACCGGAGAACGGCAGATCAATGGTCGCCGATGCCACATAGGGAGTCTCAATGAGGGACTGTCTCATCTCGCCGCTATCGTAGTTGATTGCATGTATGAGTGCCGCATCAAGGTCATCTAGGCCGTCCTTGAACCACGGTTGGGAAGCGAGTTGTGCCAGCAGCGCAGACCCTCGTAAGTAGTCATCGTCATCCGGGAAATCCGCGCGCGTATCTGGATCGATGTCCACGCCGCTGCCGGAGAAGACTACACCGGGGGGCGGGCCGGTGAGGGACCAGATCCATAGGACACTTAGAGCATACTCGTCCCGCTGCAGAAATGGCGTCTCCATGAACGGTGATCTGACGAGAAACCACGCCAATCCCAGGTCATTTCTGGCTATACCCAGAATGTGGCCTAGGGCTCTCCACTCAGCCGCCGTCATGTCGTCACGCACCCACTCAAATTCAAGCATCTCCTTTGCCAAGTCTGGGTAGTCCTCCATCATCTCGCCCATGACACCTATGGAATCCAGTTCGGGTTGGGAAATATCGCTCGCAACCACCCAAGGGAAGCTCAAGAGAAGAGCAGCCACCTCATTGTCAATGGAGGATATGGTCCGTAGGTGTTCGGCAGCGTACTCTTCCAGCGGGGTTAGTCCATCAGCAATCCAGGGCAGTGGAGTTGGCTGAGGAGTGGGAGTTGGTTGAGGAGTGGGAGTCGGCTCAAGCGTAGGAGTAGGCGTTGGCTCTGGTGTCAGCGTTGGCGTTGGAAGCGGCTGCGGCGTATGGTATGGCTTCGGCGAGGGAGTCGCCTGTGGTGTGGGTGCTGGCTCTTGCGAGTCTGCTGGCATTGGGACCGCCTGCGGCGTAGGTGACGGCTGTGGGGTGGGTGTTGGGACTGGCTGAGCCGTAGGCGTTGGAGTCGGCTGGGATGCGGGCGTATGGGAAGGCTCAGGCGTCCATGTTGCTGGTGGAGTTTGAATGTTGCCGGGCTGGGACGTAATCTCGGGCGTAGGCGGGATTTCACATGCCGCTTGCAGCATCGGCACCAAGACACACAATAAGCCAATTCCAACGACCGACCTGAAAGGAATTCGCATGCTCATGATCCTATTGGAAGTTAGGAATCTTCAGTGATGACCTTGTCCTTCCGCAAGTGCTGTAGGCGTATTTTGCCATGAGAGCACACCAAGTGTCGAACAGATGCTATCAATGGAGCGTTGCAGGGATATTCGTCACCATTTCCGGCATGGGGAGCGGTTCGCTTAGTCTTGAGCGACAAGACTGGACCAGCGGATGTGTTTGGCTTTGGGATTGTCAGTACAGCCCAGGCCGGACGCCCCCGCGCGCCCTACTCCAGGAAGTCCTTGAGCTTGCGGGAGCGAGAGGGATGCCGGAGCTTTCGCAGGGCCTTGGCCTCAATCTGGCGAATGCGCTCGCGCGTCACGCCGAACTCCCTGCCCACCTCCTCCAGCGTGCGGCTGCGCCCGTCCTCCAGCCCGAACCGCAGCTGCAGCACACGCCGCTCGCGGAGGTTCAGCGTGTCCAGCACGTCCTCCACAAGCTCCTTCAGCAGCTGGTAGGAGGCAGCGTCCGCGGGCGCAATGGCGCCGCGGTCCTCGATGAAGTCGCCCAGGTGGTTGTCCTCTTCCTCGCCTATGGGCGTCTCCAGCGACACCGGCTCCTGCGATATCTTGAGAATCTCACGCACCTTCTCCGGGGTCACGTCCATGTCCAGCCCGATCTCCTCGCTGGTGGGCTCGCGCCCGAACTCCTGCACCAGCCGGCGGCTGGTCCGCATGAGTTTGTTGATGGTCTCCACCATGTGGACGGGGATCCGGATGGTGCGGGCCTGGTCGGCGATGGCCCTGGTTATCGCTTGGCGAATCCACCACGTGGCGTACGTGCTGAACTTGTACCCCTTGCGATAGTCGAACTTCTCCACGGCGCGGATGAGGCCGATGTTCCCCTCCTGCACCAGGTCCAGCAGGGACATGCCCCTTCCGATGTACTTCTTGGCCACGCTGACCACCAGGCGAAGGTTGGCCTCCGCGAGATGTCGCTGCGCCTTGTGGCCCTCCTCCAACACCGAGTTCAGGTAGGACCTCATGGCCGACTCCCTCACCCGCAGGTCCCGGATGAGGTCCTGATCGTTCAGTATGCGAGGCAGCTGGCTGAGCGGCGTGGCCGCGCCCACAGCCTCGAGAGCGTCGGGCGGCACTATCCGGCTATTCACGGACAGCTGGAGCAGGCCGCTGCGGACCTCCTCCGGCGGGCACTCCAGCTTCATGGCCAGCTCTGCGACCATGTCCTGGTTTATCTCGCTGTCGATGGCGCCGAGCATGGTCGGGTCGGAGCGCAGGTGCCAGAGGCTCACGCCGCCCGGTACGTCCAACTTCTCGCCCAGCGCGTCCGCCAGGAACGACGCGTGCGCCAGCCGGCTGAGCAGCAGGTGCACCACCTCGTAGGCCTTGGGCTCCCAGCCGCCCTGGACGCTGACGTCCTTCTCCAGCGACTTCACCTGGATGCCGCACTCCATTCTCCGCGCAAGAGTGCGTTCGTCCCTCGCGGTCAGCAGGTGAACGCGGCCAATCTCGCGAAGATACATGCGGACCGGGTCGTCGATCATGTCCAGGTTCGCGAGGTCCGGCTCCACCTCTACCTCGGTCTCGGCCTCGGCCTCTTCGCTCAGCTCCTCCAGTTCCACCTTGGGCAGAGAAGTTGGAAGCGCGTGACTGCTGGCGTCACCATCGCCGTCTCCCTGGGCCGGGGCGATGTTGATGCCAAGCTCCTTAGGGTCCTCCCTGATGGAGCCCACCGTCGTCATCATATTGTCGGAGTTGGACTCTTCCTCTTCCGGGGTCACATCCATCTCGTTGCTTCTGTCTCTTACCATAGCTCCATCCCGTGCGCTATCCGGAGTCCGTGCCGGAGTACAACTCCTTCAGCTGCTGATTGATTTCCTGTGCCCTGTCCCGTGACTGCTCAAGTCCGGCGATGTCCTTCCAGTCCGCGTCCTCCAACCCCTCCAGCAGGGCAAGTTCCTGTACCTTGAAGTAACGTTCCTTCAGGCGGACCACCACCGCCTGGAGACTCCTCTCCCGGTCCTTGATGTTGAGGGGAGGTTCCTCGGAGTCCAGGAGAGCCTGCAGATGATCAGCCAGATCAACGGGCACACTCCCACTCATCTCCTCTATTGTATCGCAGGCAAGCCACTTTGTGAAGATGTCCCTGTTCTCCGATTGCTCGAAGTAGTCCGGCGAAATATCGACTCCACTCTCCCTCAGTTCGGGGTGCCTGAGCAGAAGCGAGAGGCAGTGCTCTTCCAGGCTGACCAGGGCCGGAACACCCACGGAGCCTTGGGCTGCCGCACGTCTCGCCGCGCCGGCCGCCGGGCGCCGCTGCGAGCGCCACACGTACCGTTCGAGTTCCGTCTCGCTCAGCGCGACCGTCTCCGAAAGGCGGCGTATATACCGATGGTACGTGAACGGGTTGCTCTCGCTCCTGATGAACGGCGCAAGCGCATCCAGGAGCTGCCTTCTTCCGTCGTCGCTGCCCATGTCGAACCGCGGCGGGAGCGCGTCCATGAGGAAGTCCATCAGCGGCTGCGCCTCCGCGACAAGCCTCTCCCATTCGGCCGCGTCCGAGCGGATGAGCTCGTCCGGGTCTCGGCCGGTCGGCAGAGGCGCGACCTTCAGCGAGGCGCTCAGATGGCGCTGGCTGAACACGATCCCGCTCCGGCCGCCGGCCCGCAGGTAGTCGATCTGCAGTGCCCGCCACGAGGACTCGAGGCTGCGGAGCGTGGCCTCCCTGCCCGCGTTGTCGGGGTCCAGCGCCTGCACGAAGTTGGTGGTCACGTTCCTGAGCAAGGCCACCTGCTGCTCCGTCAGCGCCGTGCCCATGGAGGCAACCACGTTGGTGTAACCATGCTGGTGCGCGGCAATCACGTCCATGTACCCCTCAACGATGACCGCGGCGCCGGTGCTGCCGATGCTATCTCTCGCCATCGAAAAGCCGTAGAGGATACCGCCCTTGTCGAACACCGGCGTGCGCGGCGTATTGAGGTACTTCGGAGTTCCGTCGTCAAGGGCCCTACCGCCGAAGCCGGCCACCCTGCCCGAGGAGTCCAGGATCGGAAACATCAGCCGCCTGTGGAAGAGGTCTCGCACCCCGCCAGCCCCGGAGCGTGTCGCCAGACCCACGGCAACGGACTCCTCCTCCGAGTGGCCCCTGCCCAGCAGGTGGCGCAGTAGGGCCTCGCGGCCGCCGGGGCTAAGGCCAAGCCCGAACCGCTCGGCCGTTTCGTTGTCGATGCCTCTCTGGCGCAGGTACTCCCGCGCCTGCGTCCCCTCCTGCGACCCCAGCACAAGGCGGAAGTATTCAAACGCCTCATCGTTCAGCCGATACAGCGCATCGTGGCGGCTTCTGGCCTCTCGCGACGGGAGCTGTACCCCCGTGCGCTGCGCCAGTCCCGCGAGCGCCTGCCCGAAGTCCTGGTTCTCGGACTTCATTACGAAGGTGATCACGTCCCCGCCGGTTGCGCACGCGCCGAAGCAGCGCCACGTCTGCCGCTCCGGGAATACGATGAAGGACGGCGTCCTCTCCGCGTGGAATGGGCAGTTGGCCTTGTAGTTGCGCCCCGCCTTCTGGAGCGTCACGTGCTCCGAGACCACCTCCACTATGTCCGCCCGGCTCTTAACGTCCTGTACAGCCGTCATAGCAATGGCCTCACCTCAACGAGCTCTGGACCAACCGCCACCATTGTACCAGTCCGCGGTCAATGCGGCCTGAGCAGACCGGTTACAGTTGCATCTCTCTTTGACCCGGCTGCTGGCTGATCGACCGCAGGTGCTCCTCCAGCTCCTCCAGGCTCCTCACCAGGACGTCGCCCCTCTGCCCGATGAATGGCGTTGGCTCGCGGGAGGCCTCCCAGAGTATGACCACCTTCTTGGTGGATGCGGCGGCGTACTCGATCTCGGACTGCACGCCGCCGGCTATCAGCGGCTCACCGGATGCGTCCACGGGGAAGTAGGCCACGATCATCTCGGACTGGTCAATCAGCTTGTAGTCCCTGGCCACTATCTGCCCGTCAATGTCATACGCGATGGCCTCGATCTCACGGCGGCTCAGCCTCACCGTCTGCCCCAGCGCCGTGCACTCCACCTCGTCCGTACCGTCCGCCGTCCGTTGCGCAAGGTCCACCAGCCGCTTCTCGTCAATCATCAACGGGTCAAAGGCCGTCAGGTACTTTCTGGCCAGCCTGCGATATTCGACGACCTTCTCCCAGACGTCCGGCCTGGAACGCGCCCCGCTGATGGGGTAGCTTACGTACGACGTCTTCTTCCACGGCTCGAACATCAGGCTGTACATCACGTCCAGCGGCATCGTGGACACCTCCTCCTCGAGCGAGACGCCCAGCACGTAGTGGGGCGTCTCCAGGACGGAGGCAAGTATCTCGGACGCCAGCATCTCCTCCTCACGCCACACCAGCAGGTCCTTGAGACTGTAGCGAGTGTCGGGCGGCAGCTCACCCGACTCCTTGAACTGGTCCAGCCTCAGCTTGACGGCCTCCACGTCGTCTATGAGGGTGACGATGACGTCCGGCCGCAGGTCCCTAACCTCAGGCAGCTCGAAGGCCCGGAACAGGCGGTTGTTCCACCGGAACACGGCGTGGGAGTTAACCAGCACGTTCGTCTTCTCGGCAACCTCGTTGCGCACGACATTGAACGCGGACCGGCGCAGAGTGCCAAGCTGCGCGAGCGGCAGGTCAAGGATCTTGCCCTCCGCAAGACGGAGGCCGGACCGCTGGCTCTCAGCGTACATGATGTCGCCGATGTTGAAGATTGCCTGGATACTCCTGCCCTTCTGGGCACAGTACTCGCTCAGGGCCTGCAGCTGGATCTTCTTGTCGATGCCCGTCTGCCCCGTGACGAGGACCCGCATTAGGTGCTCTCCCTTACAGGCAAGGAGTAGGTTATTGAGCGGCAGCGTGTGCCGGGCAGGTGACGCGGTCCGCTTGCGGGCCTCCGCGGAGTGGTATCTCAGGCGTCGGGTCTGGTCTCACTCGACCGTAACCGTCTTGGCCAGGTTCCTGGGCTGGTCCACGTCGCAGCCGCGCTTGACGGCAATGTGATAGGCCAGCAGCTGCAACGGCACGCTCGCCAGTATGCAGGTCAGCAGCGGCGATAGCTGCGGTATGTAGAGGACGTGGTCGGCCACGCCCGCCATCTCCTCGTCGCCCTCCGTTGCCACGGCAATCACCGTACCGCCCCTGGCCTTCACCTCGAATATGCTGTTCAGCATCTTGTCTCTCAGGCCGTCGTTGGGAGCTATGGCAACGATGGGCATGGTTTCGTCGACGAGGGCGATGGGGCCGTGCTTCATCTCGCCGGCCGGATACCCCTCCGCGTGGATATAGGCCATCTCCTTCAGCTTGAGCGCTCCCTCCATGGCGACTGCGTGGTTGGAACCGCGGCCAAGGTACAAGAAGTGAGGTCTATCGTAGAAGAGCTCGGCGAGCGCCTCCGGTTGTTCATGCCGCGACACCTGTTCGCCCAGCAGGTCCGGCAGCCTCGCAAGGTCTTCCAGAACGTCTCCCAGGTCCTCCTGCGGCAGGTAGCCCCGGCGCTTCCCCACGTAGGCTGCGAGGATATAGAGAGCCTCCAGCGAGCACGTGAAGGTCTTGGTGGAGGCCACCCCTATCTCAGGCCCGCATCGCAGGTATACGCAGCCCTCCGCCATTCGCGTGGCTCCGCTTCCCTCCGCGTTGCAGACTGTGATCACGCGTGCCCCTTTTCGGGACGCCTCCTCCATTGCCGAGAGCGTATCCGCCGTTTCGCCGGACTGGCCCACGGAGACGACCAGCGTGCGCGAGTCCAGAATGGGGTCCCTGTACCGGAACTCAGAGGCGTTCTCCGCCTCCGACGGGATTCCCGCGAGCCGCTCCATCATGTGCCGCCCTATCATTGCCGCGTGGTAGCTGGTTCCCATCGCCACGAATATCACGCGGTCGATGCTGCGGAGGTCGTCGTCCGTAAGGTTGATGCCGTCCAGCGCGACATCCCAGGGGTCGAACAAGACGCGGCCGCGGAGCGTGGCTATTGCCGCCTGGGGCTGTTCCTGAATCTCCTTGAGAATGAAGTGGCTGTATCCGCCTTTCGCCACGGATACCGGGTCGTATGGCAGCGCCTGGGGCGACTTGCTGAGCGCTGCGCCCTCCAGCGTGGAGTAGACCGCGCGGTCCGCCGTCACTTCAACCATCTCCCCCGCGGACAGGAAGGCCACGCGCTGCGTGTGGGGTATGATTGCGGGCAGATCACTGGTCAGCAGCATCTCCCCTTCTCCATAGCCGACCACGATGCCGCCTGCATTCCCGATTCGAAAGGCCATCACTCTCTCCGGCTCCTGCCGGATTGCGACGGCCACTGCCTGGGCGCCCCTGAGCCGCTTCGCCGTCAGGCGGACCGCTTCCTCAGTCGTGGCGCCGTTGCGAAGGAAGCTCTCAACCAGGTGGGGAAGCACCTCGCTGTCAGTTTCTGAGGCGAAGGTGTGGCCCTGGTCGATGAGCTCCTCACGCAGCTCGATGTAGTTCTCCACGATGCCGTTGTGGACGACGATGACGTCCTCGCGGCAATCGAGGTGCGGATGCGCATTGGACAGGCTGGCCTCGCCGTGCGTTGCCCAGCGTGTGTGGCCGATGCCCACGTTGCCCACCGGCAGCGAGCCGTTCATCGAGCTTACCAGATTCTCCAGCTTGCCCGAGGCCTTTCGGACCGCCACGGAGCCGCCGGGAGAAAGCACGGCTATGCCGGCGCTATCGTAGCCCCTGTTCTCCAGGTTGGCGAGGCCATCAAGCAGAACGGGAGCCGCCTCCCTGCGTCCGGCGTATCCTATGATGCCACACAAGGGCCGGTATCCCTTCAGTCGCTCCTGCCGCCAGGCGCCGGTGACGCGGCTCCGCTGTTCACAAGCGAATACGCCCCCCGGTAGCTTTCCGGCAGCAGTGCCGCAACTCGCTCCATTATCATCGTCGTAATGGCCTCAAACTGCCCGCGCACAATTGACCCCTCCATGTGAGGAATAGTGAATGGCTGGCCAATTCGTATGGTGAACGCACCCTTGGGCATTGCCACCTGCCACAGCGGGCCGATGATCTCCGTGCCCACGATCCCCACTGGCAGGATGGGCGCCCTAGACCTTAGGGCGATCACCGCAATACCTGGTATTGCCTTGCGCATGGCACCCGGGCTGCGTGTACCCTCCGGGAAGATGCCAAGGGCGGCGTCCCGATCCAGCAAGCGCACGCTACGCTGGATTGCGCCCAGGTCGTTACCGCTCTCATTGAGCGGGAATGCGCCGTAGGCCTTGAAGAACTGCGACGCAGCCGGGTTCCGAAACAGGCCGCGCTTGGCCATGAAGGTTACCTTCCTGGGAATGCTGGCCGCCAGTATGGGCGGGTCCATGTTGCTCTGGTGGTTGGACACGATGATGAGAGGCCCCATCGGCGGCACGTTCTCCAGGCCCTCCACCTTCCAGTCGCCGAAGATTCTCAGAGCGCCCCGCAATAGCGTGTTGGACAGGCTATAGACCACTCCCATCAGTCGTCTCCCGCCAGTGCGATGATGCGCTCCACCACCTGATCTATGCCGATGCTCTCGGTGTTCAGCACGTAGGCGCCCTCCGCGGGCCGAAGAGGCGAGTTCGCTCGTTCCGTGTCCAGCTTGTCGCGCTGGATCAGCTCGGCCAAGACCTGCTCTAGCTCGACGTTCTGTCCCGCCTCGCGCATCTCCTGGTGGCGGCGGCGAGCGCGCTCTTCCGGTGAGGCAGTGAGGAATATCTTTAGGTTGGCGTCCGGCAGCACCACCGTGCCGATGTCCCTGCCGGCCATGATGAGCATGCCCTCACCGGCAAGAGCCCTTTGGCGCGCCACCATAGCCGCCCGTACGCCGGTGAATCTCGAGATTAGCGACACGCCCTGTTCGACCTCCTTGGTGCGAAGCAGGCCCGTAACGTCGTGGCCGTTCACGCTTATGCGGGAAACCCCGCTCTCGTCGCCTTCCGATACCTCAATGCCCGACGCTTCGGCAAGCGCCGTCACGTTCGCTTCGTCCTCCGGATCCAAGCCATCCTTGAGAGCCGCCCAGGTGATTGCACGGTACATAACCCCGGTGTCAATGAATCGGTAGCCAAGGCGGGCGGCCAAGAGCGTGCCCACTGCGGACTTGCCCGCGGCCACCGGTCCATCTATGGCAATAGTCGAAGATCTGCTCAAGTAACGCCCTTGCGTAGTGCTGAAAGCCGCGAACCCCGGACGGCCGGGTTTCCTGCAATTATATGTTCACTTCCCCGCGAGCACAAGCGCGGTCTCCCCGGCCCCGCCGATGGCGCGCAAGCTCACCTTCCGGGTGATGGCCCGCTTCAGGCGCGCCGCACGCCTAGCGAGCAGCGCCTGACCTGGACAGCCGCTTCTCCAGCGCGCGGCGCTCCAGCATGACCCTTCGACCGCAGGTTGCGCAGCGAATGCCGATGTCGGCCCCCACGCGGTACACATCCCAACGGTAGCCCCCGCACGGGTGTACCTTGCGCAGGGTGACCACGTCACCCACCTTCCACTCCATAACCACCGGCCGCTCACCCCCTCGCGGCGTTTATGGCACGTCGAAGCTCGTCCGCAGCGCGGCGCGCCGCATCGGCGAATTCGTCGCGGCTCCGCGAGGCGTATATGATACCTCGCGAGGAGTTCACGATCAGGCCGCCGCCGGCGGCGTCAACGCCGCTGCTCACCGTGGCCTCAAGGTCTCCCCCCTGCGCACCAATGCCCGGCGCCAGAATTATCATGTCCGGGCACAGACGCCGCGCCGTCTCCATCTGCTGTGGAAACGTCGCGCCCAGGACCAGCCCGGCGTTCCCGCGTTCGTTCCATTCACGAGCCTTCAGCGCCACCTCCTCGAACAGGGGACGCTTCGACCCGTCCTTTTCGACAGTCAGGTCCTGGAAGTCGACCGAGCCTGGGCCGGACGTATGGCAGAGCACCAGGACACCGCGGTCGGCGTACTCCAGGAAAGGTTCCAGGGAGTCGCGGCCCAGGTAGGGATTGACCGTCGCCGCATCAAAGCCCCACCATTCGAACAGGGCACTGGCGTAGGCCACAGCCGTGGAGCCTATGTCGCCGCGTTTTGCGTCGCAGATCACGGGAATCTCCGGCGGAATGCAGTCCAGCGTGCGCCTGAGAGACTCCAGGCCGGGAATACCCAGCGCCTCGTAGAACGCAATGTTGGGCTTGTAGCAGCACACCAGGTCCGCCGTGGCCTCCACGATTGCCGCGTTGAACTCCGCCACGTCCTCGATGGGCATGAGCGCGGGGTCTGGGTCCAGTCCCACGCACACAAGGGACTCGTTCTTGGCTGCGGCGGCGGTCAGTTTATCGCGGAATGTGGTCACGGAGACTCCTTTCGTGATTCAGGCCTGCCAATAGTGTAACGGGATGCAGGCGGTGGAACAAGGCCACGCTGGGCCTCTACCGGAAGCTGTGCGGGTAGTAGCGGCGCACGGCGTTCCACTGCCCCGCGCGGTCCAGCGTCTCGATCTCGATCCACATCAGCCGCTCCTCAAACAGCTCTCTAGCGGATTCCATAGCCTCGCCCGCACGCCGGTACGCCTCCTCCAGCGTGTCCACCACCATCGACAGCGGAGAAACCACCACCTGGGCAGGCCCGCCTATTGGTGTGGAGTATGTCACATACCTGCACAACCACTCTTCAACTATCCAGTCACTTGCCGTGGAATCCATAATCTCCTAAACTCTGGCCTTCACTACTCGGCAGCAGTTGTGCGCGCACAAATCTCTATGCGCGTGCGCGGAAGCGCTTGAGCTCCGCCAGAGCACTGAGACCTCCGTCCCGGGCCAACCGGACCACCTCCGCCACAGCCAGTGCCGCCTCCAGCTGCTGCCTGCCGGGCCGCGGCACCCGGAGCGCCCATGACGGAGGGTACTCTCCCGATGCGAACATCTGCGGTTCCTGCGCCTCGTCGGACTGTCCGACCACCGCCTGGCTAACCAGTGTCAGCGACCGCCGGTCCCTCGCCGCCGCTACGCCGAGCGCCGCAGCCATCGAAGGCGGAATGGTGCGCCCCAGCGCCCTCGCCGTCTCCGACTCGCTCAGCCCGAGCGACAGGAAGAGCGTGGCGTTTGATACCATCACACTGTACGCCGCCGTGGCGTATTCGCCCAGCCGCTCTTCCCTCGCATCGTCGCTGAGCGCGGCCCACGCGGCGGGATCGATGGGGCGGAACCGTTCGCGATCGCTGCCGCGCACGGTTCGCCTCAATTGCCTTGCAGAGAGGCGATGGCCGCGCCGGGTGGCAATGGTGCGGACCCGCCGCAGGCGTACGTCCATGTCCACTAGGCCCATGGCGCACAGCCTCCGCACGGATCGCGAGAAGGCGGAGACGTCCGCCCTCGTGGGAGTGGCCCTGCCCATCATCTGCGCAGCGCGCCGTACGGCTGAGCCGTAGGCAACGCGGCGGCGCGGCGCTCCCAGGGCGGCCACCAACAGCATAAGGGTGTGGCCGCGGAGCACGACGGACGCTCTGGAGTTTGGTGGAGATGGAGGCATCGCTATCTTGTGCCCAGGGAGGGATTCGAACCCACACCCCCTTATCGGGGAGCGGATTTTAAGTCCGCCGCGTCTACCCTTTCGCCACCTGGGCAGAGTGGAGGGTCACGTGCAAGGAGCAGAGGCTGCGCCGAATGCCGCCTGCTCAGCGCTGGGGTGGTTGGAGGCGACGGGCGGATTCGAACCGCCGAATAGAGCTTTTGCAGAGCTCCGCCTTAACCACTTGGCTACGTCGCCCCGTACCATCTTACCACGTTTGTGGTGCCGAGGAGGAGATTTGAACTCCTACGGGTTTGCACCCACGGCCCCCTCAAGACCGCGTGTCTACCAATTCCACCACCTCGGCACAGCGCCCGCTTGGGTGTGGCAGGAGTGGGAGGACTCGAACCCCCGACCTGCGGTTTTGGAGACCGCTGCTCTAGCCAACTGAGCTACACTCCTGCACTGCCGCCGGCTGGGCCTGCCAGAGCGCCGAATGACAGCGGCCAAGTCCGGATGGAAAGTGTGAGTGACCGCGCGTCTGCTCCAGGCTGGCTCCAGTCCAATTATTGTGCCACAAATCCGTGCAGATTTACAGGGGGGGGTACTCCGTCTAGCTTGCCGTCAGAGCACGAACTGGTGGGTGGTACCCCGATACGTCTGACACTACGAACTCTAGTCTGGGCCAGTTTGCGAGTTGGCGATGCCAAGTTGCCACCAGCCATCACCAGATTCTAGCGCGTTGCTATCAGGGCTGACGGCGGTGAGGCAGATAGTACAACTACCGGAGATACTACGGGATGGTGGGGAATCTGAGGCCCTGAGGCGTGCCAAATGGGAGGCGACAATGGATTTGCACACTCGAAGCCAGTGCGACTGTCGCAATACCAGGCCCGACAGACTTCCTTTGTGCTGCTAGCCTAGTCGGCCTTTAGCTCTGCCAACTCGCTGCCGACGTTCTCCGCTTCCAACGACAACCTCTCCCACTCCTCCCAGAGGGATCCGGTCTCCTCTTTGAGCACCCGATACTCCTCTCCTGCGGACGCGAATTGAGCCGGGCCGAGAGACTTGTCAGGCTGGGAGAACATAGCCTCCAGCTCCGCTATGCGGGCCTCGCGGTCGGATAGGAGGACGTCTATCTCCTCTATGCGGACCGTCAACCTGCGGGCCTCTTTGGCAAGCAACCGGCGCCGGCTCTCCTCGGCGCTAAGCGGCCGTCCGGAGCGTCCCCTGGGGCGTACGGCCCCCAAGGCTTCGCCTGTCGCTCCGTTGTGAGTCGGATTGGCGCGTCCGTTACTGGTCTCACTCTGCTTCCGGTACAGGTAGGAGTCGTAGTCGCCGAGGTAAACTGTGGGTTGGCCGGCGTCTATCTCGACGATTTTGTTGGCAACCTGCCGTATGAGAGTCCGGTCATGGGTAATCAGGCAAATGGTGCCGTGATAGTCCTCAAGCGCGTCCGCGAGTATCTCCCTGGAGTCGATGTCGAGATGGTTGGTCGGCTCATCCATGAGTAGGAGGTTGCTGGACTGGAGAAGCAGCTTCGCCAGAGCAACCCGCGCCTTCTCACCGCCCGACAGCACTGAAATTGGCTTACGAACGTCGTCACCGCTGAACAGGAAGCCGCCCAGGGTTGTTCGAAGGTTCTGCTCAGATTCCCTTGGCGCTGCGTGATGCAACTCCTCGATGATCGTGTTGGCCGGATTGAGGAGTTCGAGTACGTGCTGCGCGTAGTAGGCGGTCACCACGTTGTGGCCCGTCCTTCTCTCTCCCTCATCAATTGGAAGCACGCCTGCCAGCATCTTCAACATGGTGGTCTTGCCGGCGCCGTTTGGTCCGACCAGGGCGACGCGGTCGCCACGCGAGAGCGCCAGGTTCATGCCGCGGTAGACCGCGTTATCGCCGTAGGACTTGCTGACGCCGGTCAAAGAAATGACCTCGGAGCCACTGCGCGGCGGCTCCGGAAACGAATAGCGGACTCTCTTGGTCGCTCTTGGCAACTCGATCTTCTGAATCTTCTCAAGTTGCTTCAGGCGGCTCTGCACCTGTGTGGCCTTCGTTGCCTTGGACCGGAAACGCTCCACAAAGCGCATCTGCCTCTGAATCTCGCGCTCTTGCCTGGCCGCGGCCGCCTGCTTGACCTTCAGCAGCTGCTCGCGTGCGACAAGGTATTCGTCATAGCCACCCTTCATGAGGACAACGTCATCTTCCTCGATGGCGAGAACCCTGGTTGCGACCTGATTCAGGAAGGCACGGTCGTGAGACGTGACGATTACGGCGCCTCGAAAGGAAGCAAGGTACTTCTCGAACCACAGGTTTGCGTCGAGGTCCAGGTGGTTGGTCGGCTCGTCCAATAGCAGAAGGGCGGGGTTCTTGAACAGCAACCTGGCAAGGCCTGCCCGCATGACCCAGCCGCCGCTGAACTCGTTCATTGGCCGGAGAAAGTCGCTTTGCTTGAACCCAAGGCCAGACAGGATCGCCTTGGCCTCATGCTCCCTGTCGCCTCCACCCGCAGCCTCCAGCATCACTTCGAGCCGGCCAAGGGACTGCAACTGAGCGGTCTGCCTTACTGGGTCACGCTCCGACGAGAGCGCCTCGCGTGTGGCTGCAATCCTGTCCATGAGAGCAATCACATCAGAGCCAGCGTCCAACACCTCCTGGAGGAGGGCCTTGCCGGTAAACGATGCAGGCTCCTGCCTGAGATAGCCTATAGAGAGGTTGCGCTGCCTGGAAACGCTCCCCGAGTCTGCAAGGACATCGCCTGCCAGAATGTCCATCAGCGTAGTCTTTCCGGAACCGTTCGAGCCTATCAGCGCAATGCGGTCTCCGGCGGTCACAACCAGGTTGAGGCCACTGAACAGAGTCCTATCTGAGTAGGCTTTGCTGATATCGGTCGCAATTAGCATATTGCCCTATCCGGGTGACTATTATATCAGCAGGCGCAAATGCAGAGGACTACGGAGTCAGGGCTGACCCCTTACGGTGATCTCAGTCGTCACGGCTACCACCACCTCAAGCCTTATCGATGGCCCACTAGAGCGCTTCAGCCATCTCCAGCAGCGTAAGGACGGTGCGCCAGTTTCTCATGGTGCTCACGGTCTCCAGTTGCGCTGCAAGGTATTCGTTCGTCAGCTTGCTGCGGGCTACGCCGTTGGGGTAGTGGAGATAGACGTTGCGCCCACGCACCGCAAAGGCGTCCGGCGGCGAGCGCAACGGATCCAAACGGGCCACGGCTTCGGCGCCGGGAGTGTCTTGTAGAAAAGCCACGTGCAGGAGCCGCGGGTCGCCGGAGGTATCGAATGGGTTAGAGTCCGCGACCTGCCGCAGCTCCTCTCGCGAACGCACGATGACAGCTGTCTCGATGTCAAACCGCCTGCTAATGGCCAGGGTCACGATCTCAGGCACTCGTTCGGCCAGGTCCTGCGCAGCTTCGAATACAACGTTGCCGCTCTGAATGTAGGTCTGCACTGCCGCGCAGCCGGCCTCAGCGAATATCTCCTTCAGATCCGCCATTGGCAGCTTGTTCCGGCCGCCGACATTGACTCCTCGAAGAAGGGCCACATACCGCTGATTGCTGGTTGTCGCAGGTGATTCACCCTTCCTGACCATGCTCTGTCCGTTATCTCTTGGACTCGGAGCGCACCTGCTATGCCCCGGCCCACTCGAATGCCAGCGTGGCGTAGCGCACGAAAATGCCGCCGCCGGGAGCTCCCAGGGGGCCGTTCACCGCCAGTAGCGCGATGGTGTGTTGGCCGCCTGGGACGGCGCTGCTGGTGACCAGGACCCTTTGGGGCACATTGAAACCCTGAACGGCTCCCCGTTCCCGGTTGCATTCCCCGTCCACCCAAATCTCGCCATAGTCGTCTATGCAGGTCTCGAACTGCACGCGCACACCGCTGACAGGATGCCCATCCACAGTTTCCGGCAGAGTGACGTTGATGCGGTACCACACGAAACTGAACCCTTGGGACACCCGCTGCATCAGGTCGGTGCACACCTCCCACTCGGAGTCATCGTAGTCCGCCAGCCTGGCCGGGCTGCCTTGCGACTGTTCCAGCAGACCTTCGTTGGGTTGGCCCGGCACGTACCCCCGTGCGAACTTCCACTGGCCATTGACCGCCGCCTGTCCTTGGGCGCTTTCTAATTGTAGAGTTACTCTCGGCATCCTGGTCTCCTTTCACCCGCATATCCATTGCATTCTACAACACTCTCAGCAACCGGCACGGGACGAAGTCTGCAACAGACCAGGTAAGGGGAATTGGCCGGACTGGCATCCGAGCGCTGCTGTGCGCCAAGCTCGAGTCAGAACAAACCAGACCATCGACTTTATCCCGAAGCGGTAAGGCAGTGGCCGCAGAGGGGCAGATATGCACTCTTACGTTTACCATTGAGGCATTGCCCCCTACGGTGGCCCCTTGCGGCAGACCACGTCAACCCACATCCTGGGATCGTCCCACCGCAGGCCGGTGTAGGCCGGTCCACGCGGCCCCGAAGCCGAGCCGGGGAGAAAGGCGGCGGCTCCCCAATGACCGCGAAAGTTCAGCCACTCGAAGTTGAGCTCGCAGTTGCCACCGCACTTCTCCGAGTGCTCAGGGTGGCCCCAGAGGCCGGTTTCCGTGTCAGGCTCCGGAATCAGTAGGACCTTGGCATCGTCCAGGATAGTGCCCTCGCTGCGCCTGGGCGCGAAGTCCGCAAACTTCAGAACCGGGCCACCTATGACCGGAGCGTCCACGGCCCCAATCTCCAGTCCGAACATCTCCCTGGTGGTCAAATGGGCCCCTGCCTCGAAATAGAGGGCGTGGGACCCTGCCGCTACATACAGCACCGCATGGTTTTCCCTGGATTCGAGGTTGTTCCACGCCCGGACCTCGCCGCCTTCATGCTGCGCCACGGCCACTTCCATGGGCACGCCGTCTTTCGCCAGCACGCAGACCATCTCCCAATCGCCTTCATGCTCGCTGGCCCAATCGTCATAGTAGTAGTTGAGCCAATACTGGATGACGACGATTTCGTCTTCATCCGGGTCCAGCACTCTGGCGTAGTAGACTCGGGGATAGTCGCCCCGCGAGAGGATACGGGAGTAGGCCGCCCAGTGACCCTCGCGGTCCGACCGGTTGATCGCGCGATTCTCACCAGGGTATCTGTAGAACAGCTCGCTTTCGTGGGTGTATTGGTCAGCAGGCTTGGACCCCCGCACTATCGATTCCCTCAATAGACGCGACGCTCGCCTTCCAAGGAGTTTTCTGATCGCGAATCTCAACAATTTGTACGGCAGGAGTAGAGTCGCCCGCAACTTGAGGAGTACCCACAGGTAGACAGTGATTGCCCCCGGCACCGCGAATGAGATGAAGACCAGCACATCGACGGTGCCCCGGATCGCGAACCACATCACAGCTAGAGCGAGACCCATTACGGAGTGGTTGACGAGGTGCCAGGAGTTGGTCGGCGCGTGAATCGGTGAGCGCAGCGTCATCAGGAACAGGATGGCGGTGAAGACGAACGCCCCCAGCTCTATAGGCACCCTCGCCTCTTGGGGCAATCCTTGTGCCAGACCGATGACTAGCAACGCCAGCGCCACCAACACGACCAGCGGCCAGAAGAACACGTGCGCAAGATCACGGTACGCCCTCGCGAAAGCGACCGTGGTGAAAGGGAGAGGAGGCCGTGGCTGATACGCCTCAGCATTATCCAGTGTTGAGCGGACGTCCCTGGGGTGAAAGTCCCGGCGTATATGGGCGCCTGAAACCCGCCGGGAAGAACTGGTGTCCGGACGATGAACGTGCTGGTCCCGCAGCCGGCTGTCGGGGTTGGAGTACGCTGGTATCTCGGGCCACAGCACCAGAACCGGCGCGAGACGCCTGGCCAATTCCTCTCTTTCGTGCATATTCAAATTCAATGTTCCTTCAATTGCAACGAAGCGCAATCACCAGTTGAGCTAGGCGGGGAGCTGCTCATTCCGTCCCTTGGGCCGGACGGCACTGACCACGACTCGAACCCCGGGCCGGTTGGCGACGCGTCACCTCTCGACCTTGTGGCCGGGGTCGCTGCGCACGCCGCTCACATTCGCTTGCTGAGTCATGGCCGGCAGACGCCCCTGCGACGCATCGCTTCCAAGAGTTGCCCCAGGTTCCTCGCGAAACGGGGCATCTCGGTTGGCTCCAACACCTCATATTATTCCATAAGGCACCATCAACTCAAGGGTTCTCAGAACAGCCCGCTCAGGCTCACGACGCCCATATGGCAGACAGCACCGTCAATGAAGCAATGAGATTGACGGGTGCTCTACTGCTATGTGACACTAGATATGTACCAACGAATTTCGCAACGTCCTCCGGGCGTTGAGGACACGTATAGGGAGTCTCATGAGACACTCACTTTGTCAACGGGCATTGGCCGGATTGGTTGGCCTACTGGCCATCGCTCTCGTAACAGCGTGCGACAATCAGACGCAAGCCACTCCTACTGAGTCGCCAACCAGCGCACCTGCACCAACAAGCACGCCTACTCCTACACCGGTCCCGCCCACAGCCACGCCCATGCCTACCACTGTGCCCGCCACCACTCCAGGCCCAGAGCCGGATACCATGCCGGCTGCTCCTGCAATCGAACTCAGCCCGGACACGCGCTGGGGGGGCCTGTTCGACACACTAAGCGAGTCCGAGCAGGCGTGCATCAGTAGCGAACTCGGCGACAAGCTGCTGACGTCCGTGAGAGAAATGCGTGTCATGTCAGAAGGCGATACGGAGCAGTGGGTGGTTTCGATCTTCGGCTGTCTACCACAGGAGACGGCCTCCGCGCTTTACCTCGCAGCCAATGTTGCGCAGCTGCCGCCGCTGCCCCAAGAGGCTGAAACTTGTCTACAAGGTCTGTTAGTGGACGTAGACATTACGGCCCTCGTCGCTTCGAATGTGGCGGCCGCGCAATTCGGCTTTGAAATGCTGACCTGTCTTCCGGAAGATATGGTGGCCGCCTTGCTGGGAGGGGGTGTCCCAGGAATTCCTACGGAACCCCCACCAGCGGATGATGCGTCGGTCTGGAGCTTCCAGACGGGTGGCTGGGTTGTCAACGCGCCCACTGCGGCCAACGGCGTGGTGTACGCCGGCTCCGACGACAACTTCGTGTACGCACTGGATGCCGCGAGCGGTCAGATGCTCTGGAGCTTTGAGACTGGCGATGCTATAAGGTCTACCCCAACCGTGGCCGGCGGAGCGGTGTACGTGGGATCCAACGACAATCACGTTTACGCTCTGGATGCCGCAACCGGCGGGATGCTGTGGAAGCACGACACCGGCAAAGCGGTGCAGTACTCACCCGTAGTCAATGATGGAGTGGTCTACATCGGCGCGCGGGGGGATGTGGACTACAGCGTCCACACTCTCGATGCAACGACCGGGGAGCAGGTGTGGGCCGCCGGAGTGCCATACCCCTACGGCGCCGAGTTCGCTGTCACAGTTGCGAACGGCAAGCTCTACGCGCCGGGCGAGTCCGGCGTGTTCTACGCCATGAACGCGTCAACAGGGGATGTGCTTTGGAGCGTTAACGTCGGTTTGGGAGCGGAGTCTCCGCCCGCAGTCTTGGCCGGAGTGGTCTACCTGACGGCTGTCAACACGGCGTATGCGTTGGACGAGGCGACCGGCGAGGAGATCTGGAGCTATGGAACAGAGATGTTCCCTGCCGAAGACCACCCTGCCGTTGTCGTTGACGGCGTCTACTACTTTGCGCCTGACACCAACCTCTACGCCCTGGACGTCACAACGGGACAAGTGAACTGGCGCTATGTTGCGGACGATCTCATCACGGACGCTCCGGTAGTTGCCGAAGGCATGGTGTTCGTGAGGTCTGAGTCCGGTGTGCTCCACGCCGTGGACGCCGGCACCGGCAGTCTCGCATGGAGTTGGGAGAACACGGACTCGGCGTTGCGGTCGCCAACGGTACTCGATGGCCTCCTGACTGCAGAGTCCGCTGACGGAAACCTTCGGGTGCTGGTCGCTGCAACCGGCGAAGAGGTCTGGTCGTTCTACAGGGGCTACTTCGATGGCGTCCCTTCGTACACCGTTGCCGACGGCGTGCTGTACGTGGGCGCTCTGGACGGCAGCGTGTACGCCTTCGCCGTCCCGCAAGTAGGATAGCCCTTCTCTACGACAGCCGGTCGAGGGCCTGCGGGAGTCTGTCGCTGTAAAATCGCGGTGTACATTGCGGGCGAATGTGACTAGAATCGATCTACATGACCTATTCTGAGCTCATAGGGAGGCCCTGATGACCGCTACGGATGATGTCCTCAAGAACAACGCCCAATACGCCGAGAGTTTTGACAAGGCCGACCTGCCGCTGCCGCCGGCGCTCAGCATGGCGGTTGTGGCGTGCATGGACGCGCGCCTGGACACCCACAAGCTGCTGGGGATCCAGGAAGGCGACGCGCACGTGATACGCAACGCCGGCGGAGTGATCACCGACGACGTGATCCGCTCTCTGGTTATCTCCCAGCGCCTGCTGGGCACAAGCGAAGTTGTGCTGATACACCACACCGATTGCGGGATGCTGACCTTTCGAGACGACGACGTGAAGGATGCAATCCAGGCCGACACAGGCCTCCGGCCCTCTTTTGCAATGGAGGCATTCGGTAATCTGGAGGGGGACGTGCGCCAGTCCATTGCTCGCATCAAGGCCAGTCCCTTTGTCCCGGCCAAAGACCGGATTCGCGGCTTCGTGTACGACTGTGCCACCGGGCGTCTCAACGAGGTCTCGCCCGCCTGACGCCACCCGCGCCTCAGCCGACTAGGACCGGATAGTTGTCGAACGCCAGCGAGAGAGGCGAGGGAGTAACTGGTGTCCATGCTTGCGGACTCTACCAGCCAGTGATACTAAATTCGGGGTGAGGTCACACGGAGGATCAGAGCACCGGAGTCCTGAAGGAGTCTGGGGCGAGAGGCTAGGACAGGACAGATGAGACTGGTACCCCAGTACGCCCGACACTACGAACTCTTGCCTGGGCCAGCTTCGAGGTTACCGAGGCCATTATGCCACCAGCCAGCGCCCGATTCAGGCAAACACCCTAATCTAATCGCGTTGACACCAAGGCAGGCAGAGGTAGGTCAGCTACTACGACTACGGGTGCTATCACAAGGCCCTGGGGAACGTAACTCCCTCGGACGAGCTCAGGGGTAGGCGAGAAGACATACTGCGCCGGAGAAGGGAGCTGCAGGCCCAGACGATCGAACGGCGAAGACAGCATAGCAGGGTCATCAGGGAGCTTACGAGACCTCCATACGGCCTCTGATCTCTCGGGTCTCAATGTGTACCATTGTTGCTGGTTGCTAACACTACAGTGGATTCTCAATTGCTCCTCGGGCGAGCGTCGAGCATCTCGACCCGTACCTCTATTGCTCTGGGATATAGCGCCGGGCCAAACTGGTTGAATATCGCCACGTCGGCCGCATCGCGCCCATAGGCGACGGCAACTCGCCCTCCACGTGGAACGGCCTGCGTTGCATCAAAGGTGTACCAACGGCCACCTACGTACGCCTCGAACCAAGCGTGAAAATCCATCGGCTCGAGTTCGTGCAGATAGCCTACAACGATACGCGCTGGGATACAGAGACTGCGGGATAACGCGATGCCCAAATGAGCGAGCTCGCGGCATACGCCCTCGCGCTGCTGGTTGACCTCGACTGCCGACATCTGAAAATTGCTAGAATCTGGATTGAAGCGCACGGAGGTGCGGATCCACCCTACAATTCTAGCCACTTGATCGTAGCCGGGCTCGACGCCGTCTACGAGTTCCCTACCGAGGTCTATAAACTGGTCGGACTCGCAATAACGGCTGGGAAGAAGATAGGTTAGAACCTCGTCCGGTAGATTATGCACCTCGTCAAATGGCGCGCCAGGCGACACGTCAATGCCGTCTGCGGTTGAAACGTCCGCAGATCTACGGATAGAAAACTCACCTGGGGGTGCTATCAATCGCTCGCACAGGTTACCGTAACTGTCCGCATACTCTGTGATCGGTACGCTTGGCGTCAACGTGCAGTCTTCATGCGCCACCTGCTGATTTGCTCCGCTTCGAGGGCGGAGCATCAGGATAAAAGGCGTAGGTACGCTCACATCAAAGGTGATATCACAACTTGTACGAAGCCACATTTCAATTCCCTTACTTGTCAAGACCACGTTATCAGCTGGCTATGGTCCGGTGTTACAGAGCGCTCGGGTGCAAGATCCGAATTTGATTCGCTCGATCGCATGACAATCACTAATTGTTGGCGGAAATATCAGCCAGGTCTAGACCTCAGGTTCAGGATTCCAATGGTCGGTAATCAATCTAAGTATACTCCGAGGATCAAATCCGGAAAAAGGCCGGGGCATTCATCTGCTAGTCCTATCGCGAGCTTGCTTACGCGTTCGATACCGCCTCTCAGGCGGCATGTGTCCACCTAACTGGACGAAATCAAGAACCTTCACCTTGAGGTTTGTTTTGAGAGTATAATTGGATCCTGGCCATTCCCTGTCAGACAGGGAGATTGCGCTGGGTAGAAGGGGACCATTACTCGGAGGACTCTCGTTGCCAATGCCACTGCTTTCGGAGATAAGGTCAGGCGACTAACCGCGGCAGGGACATGGAGATGGCGAACCGGGGGAAATTCAGCCGGGAGGAACAATCATGGCGTCACGAGAGAAGCAGAGAAGAATCGACTCTCAATGGCAAACGTTGCAGCCGTCCTAGAGCAAGAAGGACTATGACGGCGAGCGCAAGATACTCCACGATACGCTGGACAACGACGAAAACGTCGAGCGCCTATCAGCCGGTGGTTGGAAGGTCCTCGAGGGGGAACAAGCGATGGAGAGCCACGACCGGGGCATCGTCACAGCCACCGGCCGCCGAGTGGTCTTCTTGAACAAAGGCCGGCTCAGCAAGAACGTGGCGAAAATCCCCTACCTGGCTATCCGGGAAGTGCGGGAGCAGGGGCCGGGCAACCTGACCGTCGTAGCGCCCAAGTATGACTACTCGCTCACCCTGGACCAGGGTGCCGCCGTGTTGGCTGATTTCATTCGGGGCCGCTTGCCCTCGGATGCAGCGTCCATGGAGGACCAGTTGTCCAGCATTCTGATGGACGGGGAACGCGTAGACCACTGGGCACACTGCACGGTGGGCGAGGAACGGGTGATTGAAGTGAGCAATCCCGCCCAGGCGGGCGGAGAAAAATATGACCATACCGGTTCTCTGGACTTCGGGGTCCTAGCCGTGGCGACTGACCGGCGCATCCTTTTCCGCGCTCTGGGACTTAATCGTGAACCCAAACTGACAGAATGCCCTCACGGGAGCATCCTATTGGTGGAGTACTGGGGAGGCACGCGAGTCCGGTTCGTAGATGTGGACGCCCAGGTCCACGCTCTAGGGTTCCGGGAGGAAGGCGACGCAACCCAGTTTGTAAAGCTGATGAGGGAGCATGTTGGAACTGCGGCGCGGCGGGTGTCAGCGGAGGCCAGGATTTCCGCAGAATGGAAACTGCAACACCCGCTTTGGAACCATAGGAAAAACCATAGCGGCGAGCGCCGCAAGCTCGTAGAAATCATGGATGACGACGAGCATATCGAAGCCCTGGCATGGGGCGATTACGGGCAGAAGGGGGCGAAAGAGGAACTCTACGGAGGCATCATAGCCGCCACATGTCGGCGGCTCCTGTTAGTGAGCAACGGACTGCTGGAGCAGAATGTCAGCCAGTTGTCTTACGATGGGATAGACGGCGTCGCCTTGAAAGGCGGCGAATTGATAATCACGGCTAAGTCGGGACATAGCGGGTGTGAGATATCCAGCATAGACAACATGGACCCTCACGATTCCCGAAAGAAGGGATACCGCGAAGTATTTGCATCACGTCTTCAGGTGCTGGTCGGAACCGCTCATCGACAGGCAGCAGCACCATGAGCACACTCGATTATGGAACATCCTGCGGCGGGGCACTCCTCTGTTCCGGAAGCGAGGGGACTGCTCCGCGTTCACGGACAGTCGGAGTAGCCGTGGGAAGATTGGAGCCTCGGGCATTGCCTCAATAAAATCGTTACTTTTTTGGATGCCAAGGGCGGCAACAAAGTATACCACTGCGGCTGAGGAATCGTGTACCACAGGCACGATGAGAAAGAACCGAGTTGGGAGCCGGGCGTGGTCAGGTCAGGGGTCGGCAGTTCGGAAGTGAGTCAGGAGTCGTCCGGATCATCCGAGACCTGGGAGACAGAGCTCTCCCTGCTACGGATGAGCCGATAGCTCTCGCCGCTCATCTCCAGGATGTGGACGTGGTGGGTGAGGCGGCCCTGCAGGGCCCCGGTGAGCCTGTCCGTCCCGAAGACCTCGCTCTACTCGTCGAAGGGAAGGTTGGTGGTCACCAGGATTGAGCCCCGCTCGTAGCGCTGGCTGAAGACCTCGAAGAGCGGTTCCGCCTCGGTGGGAGACAGGGAGACGAAGTCCAGTTCGTCGATGATCAGCAGGCTGTGGCGGGAAAGTTGTCTCTGGAGGTTGAGCAGTCGTCATTCATCCCTGGCCTTCATCAGCTCGTGGTCCAGGGTTGCGGCGGTGGTGAAGCCCACGGACATCCCTTCTTGGCAGGCGGCCAGTCCCAGGGCCACATGAGTCTTGCCGGTGCCACCCGGAGAGGATCGAACTGCCCGTAGGCTTCGCGGTCCCAAGGGTCATGGAATCCCAGCATCTCGAAGACGGTGCCGATGTCGCCCAGGCAAGGGCCAGCATGATGCTCCTTCCGTACCTCTGCGCCATACGCATCAGACTACGGGGGTCGAGAGACCTTGATGCGTCGAAAGCCTGCCTAGCCACATCTCGAAGATAGTGGTATCTACCGTAGACGTTGGTGGGCCCTTTTTCACGATAGACAGAACCATCTTCGAACTTTGGCTCGGAGGCCTGTGATCCGCAGCACCGGAGTCCTCACGGAAAGCTCGAGTCTCTTCTGGACCCCTGAGGGAGACCGGGGGCATGGTCTTCAGTGGTCCGGAAGACAGCGCCTCTCATCCATGTGTCCGGCCTTTTCTTGCGTTCCGGGAGGTGAAGGGCCCATGAAACGCGAAACGAAAGGGGTCCGACGTGATCAGATTCCAGGTGACCTGGCCCGGCGCTTGCTCCCATCCACAGGACCCATCCTTTCAGGTGCCATCGCTGATCTCACCTCTTTAGAACCGTTATCACTGCGGGGTCGTCCTCATCGGTGACAGAGTAAGTATTGGCATTATCGGGTGATGGGGTTGTCGGGGCCGGAGGCGTTGCTATTCACTATCTTTCAGGAACTTTGACAGACCATCCATTGTAATCGTTCCCCGGCTGCCGGTTGCCTCGTAGAAGTTGAATCGATAGGCTTCGTCGTCACCGGGGTAGCTGAACCAAAAAACGTCTTCACTCAGCGTTTGCAGGGCTTCCTGGGTCGCAGGGTGGTTCTCATCAACCAAGAGTATGACGGCCCCACGAAACTCCTTCTGTGATTGCGAAACTTCGGGAATGCGCGCTCCATGCTCGGCGATGATCTCCTCGATGGTGTAGGTCCTGATTTGACTTGCGGTGAACATCCAAGACCCATCAGGGGCGCGGACGTGCTCGCCTTCCTCATCAAACAGCCACTCTCCATCTTCGGCAACCCAGAGGTCGGGGACTTGGTCCGGAGGTACGAAACCCGCCAGGTAAAGCTCGATAAGACCGTAGGGAATGATGTTGTCAGCTGCGCCTGCCGCCGTGAATCCCCCAGCGGAGTACCGGCCGCCACCATGGTTCACGAGGTCGGCAATGTCAAATCCTCCTAGGTTGCCGTCGGCGCTACTGAAGCCCCAATGTCCACCCCAAGCTGACGGAACGACAAAGTTTGCCCATTGATGCATAAGCTCGTGTAAGGTTGGCCCTTCGGCAAAGATGCTCAGATCATGGTCGTGATAGATCGAATAGCTCCCAAAGAAAATTGCTCCCTGGAGTCTACCTGCCGATCCCCAGTCTTCGTTGTTGGCAAAAGTCTCCATGCCTATGCCTTTCACATCGTTCTGCACACCGACGTGGAAGGCTCCCACGTAAGCGCCGGGTTCATGCTGATCCGGGCCCACATTCGAAACGAACATGAGGAATTCGAACTCATCGTCAAAGCGCTCGTAGAAGTGCACCGCATAGTCCTTTAGCGGTGTCTCGCCGCCCGCGAGATTCTCCGTAACCGGCATGACGTACACGTTATCGTTGTATATCTGTGGCTTCGTAAAGTCCGTGACGGGTGTGGGTGTCGGCGTCGGCGTGGCGGTAGGCGTCGGAGTCTGAGCAGGTGTCGCTGAAGGAACGGGTGAGGGCGTGGGAGTTGCCGTTTGGGTCGGCGTCGGCGCGGCGATAGGCGTCGGAGTCTGAGAGGGTGTCGCTGAAGGAACAGGTGAAGGCGTGGCGGTGGGAACCGGGGTCTGAGTGGGTGTCGCTGAAGGGACGGGTGAGGGCGTAGCGGTGGGAACCGGAGTCTGAGTGAGTGTCATGGTGGGAGTGGGGGTTGCCGTTGGCCCTGACGTGGGCGCGGGACTGTCGCTGCAGGCGCTCAGGACGACCGAGACGGTCATAACTGTCACGAATGCGAGCTGGCGCATCCTCTCTGCGTATCCGCTCATTTCGGTTGTTTACCCCTCTTCGTCTTGGGCTTGCCGGAGGTGGAACCGGCTACGGCGTGTTTGAGCATCTCTCGGGTTTTGCTACCCCCTCTAGCGTTCAATTGTCGCTGTCGGCCTAGTGTCTACAAACGTGGCGGGATTTTCGCTGTCAATGTCCGTGCATCCGTTTCTGTTGCAGGCTACGACCCAGTAGTGGTTGTAGTAATCGTTAGGGCTAGTGTGGGTGTAGGTGGTCCCTACGACGTCGGTGGCTAGCTCCTCACAGCCAAACAGGTTGCCTCTAATGGACTTGCAAATGGGGCCAATGAATTTGGTGTAGTAGATCTTGTAGTAATCAGCATCGGGTGCCCCGCTCCAACTGACGACTATGGCTGTCCCGTCGCGGCGGTACTTGACATTGGCGGGCGGCGCTGACGGGCTGGTGTCGACAAACGTGGCGGGGTCTTCACCTTCAGTGTCTGTGCATCCGTTACCGTTGCAGGCTGCGACCCAGTAGTAGTTGTCGCCATCAACAGGGCTGGTGTGGGTGTAGGTAGTGTCTACAACGTTCGTGGCCAGCTCATCACAGCCAATCGCTATGCCGCGGTGGAGTCCGCATGAGGAGCGAAAGGTATCATGGTAAAAGATGCGGTAATAGTCAGCGTCGGGTACCGTGTTCCAATCGACGACTATGACGGTTCCGTCGCGGCGGTACTCGACATTGCCCGGCGGGGCTGACGGCCTGGTGTCGACAAACGTGGCAGGGTTGTCGCTGTCTATGTTCGTGCATCCGCCACTGTTGCAGGCTTCGACCCAGTAGGTGTTGCTATAGTCATCAGGACTGGCGTGGGTGTAGGTAGTCTCTACAAGGTCGGTGGCTAGCTCCTCGCAGGAAGGGCGGTTGCTCAAGACGCTCAAGGCGCTGAAGTTGCCCAAGGCGTCCAGGGTGCTCGATGGGAGACTGCATGAAGAGCGATCATCGTGGTAGACCTTATAGTAGTCCGCGTCGGGTACCGCGTTCCAACTGACGACTATGGCGGTCCCGTCGCGGCGGTACTCGAAATTGTCGGGCAATGCGGACGGCCCGGCGTAGGCAGGCGCGACGGGGTTTTCGCTGTCAATGTTCGAGCATCCGATTCTGCTGCAGGCCGAGACCCAATAGTAGTTGTCGTACTCATCAGGGCCAGTGTGGGTGTAAGTAGTCTCTAGAACATTGTCGGCCAGCCTTTCGCAGTCAAACACTCTGCTGACATGCAACTCGCATGAGGGGCTATAGGCAACACTGTAGTAGATGCTGTAGTAGTCCGCGCCGGGCGCCGCGTTCCAACTGACGACTATGCCGGTCCCGTCGCGGTGGGACTCGACGCCGTCAGGAGATGGAGGCAGTACAGATGGTGGCGGTGTATGCGGGGTAGCAGACTTTACTCCCTTGGGGAGTACCCTATAGTCAAAGTAAATGGACTTGTGGAAGAAAAGAGCGTAGGTATTATCGAATACCAGGGCGTAATTGCCGGAAGCTCCGGCTGTGATCGAGTCACCGGATGAGTGCACTCTAACTGACCTCACCACATCCCCCGACGGGTCGGTGACAAGAAAACCGATGTCCAGAGTAGTCGAAGAGTTTATAGGATCCGCAAAACCGGCATTGGTGACCTCGATTTGATACTCCAGGGTCTCTTCCTCGTTCATGCTGATGTCTATTGGGTGGTAACCGCCGGCCTCAACCGTTAAATCCGATCTGGTCCAGGGGACATGGAGGACAGGCGTGTCCGCTAGGGTGGCGTCGGGACCCGGAGTTTGCCTGGGCGGGTCCTCCCCTGTGCGCACCGTGCCGTCTGTGCAAGAGGTCATGGCAACGACGGCAATGAGCAGTGCCCCCGCGAGGACACTGAGTAACCCTGGCCGCTTCACTGCCCTCAAAGGCGAACGCGCGAGTAAGCGCGCCAGACGGGCTCCAAACGGACTGTGCAAGCGCAGCTTCACCATGGACCTGGTGATTGCCCATGGGCCCATCAGACCCATTGCGCCCCTTGGCGCTTCCGCCTTTCCAGTTTGCGTTTAGGCATGTTGGCCTCCGGCCTTCTCTTCGCTGTCAGCATGATCTGCTCCCTTTCCGGGAAGCGAAGCCCGCCTACGCCTTGGCGGTTACACCGTCTCCGCTGAGCTTACGGTGCGCCGGGCGGCGAGGCTTGACCGTCATTGTCAGTTCCCCAGCATACGGCGGAGCCATCGGTCATCACGCCGCAGGTGTGGTAGAGCCCAGCGCTAACGGCGACGAATTCGCCAACGGGCGGCGTGGATTGTCCAAGATGATCGCTGCCCCAGCATACGACAGTACTGTCGGCCCTCACACCGCAAGTATGGTCTTCACCAACGCTGACGGAGGTGAACTCTCCATCAGGGGGCTCCGGCTCACCTATGGTGCCTCCCCAACAGGCGACGGTTCTGTCGGTCCTCACTCCGCAGCTGAGATTCCATGCGCTAACGGAGGCAAACTGGCCCACGGGCGGTGTGGTCCGGTTGCTGAAACCTTCGTCTCCCCAGCAGGCCACGGTCCCATCAGTTGTCACGCCGCAGGCATGGTCGTGCCCAGCACTCACGGAAACGAACTCACCGGCGGGCGGCGTGGACTGTCCTTCGTCGTCAACGCCCCAGCAGACGACCGTACTGTCGACCCTCACAGCGCAGGTGTAATCAAAACTAGCGCTGACGGAGGTGAACTCGCCATCGGGGGGCTCCGGGTCATCATCACCGCCTCCCCAACACACGACGGCGCCGTCTGTCCTCACTCCGCAGGTATGTAGCCATCCGGTGTCGACGGAGACGAACACGCCGTCAGGCGGTGTGGCCTGGTCGAAATGGTTGAGACCCCAGCAGCCTAGGGCGCCGTCGGTCCCTACCCCGCAGGTGTACTTTTGCCCGGCGCTGATGGACGCGAATTCTGTTATCACCTTTCCGCCGGCCGTGCTACCGGGTGACACCCCCAGCGCCTTCATTTCCTCTGGCGTCAAGTGGATACTGAGCGTATCCTCATCAATGCAGCCGGCCTCGATCATACGAGCGATAAGGTCCGGGTTCATGCCTTTGATGGCTTCGGTGACATCCGGCTGGTGCTGGAGAGCTACAGGAAACAGTACGCTGATGATGTACTCATCCTCAGACACGCCCTCTGCTCGTCGAGGGGCATCGTCCAACACCTCCATGACGGCTCTCTGGTAAACCAGCACAGCGGCGTGCCAGTCGGCGACTTCATCCGGCGGATTCGCTGCGTCCAGTTGCTCCGTGACCTCTTCCCAAGCTGCCGAGAATTCCTCGAGGGTGACGCCGGTTTCGGTCGGCCCGGACGTTATTCCAGCACAGATCGCCAGGTAGTCGTCCAGAGACGTTGGGGAGGTGTCTTGCACACGGTTAGCCGGAGTCGACGTTGGGGTGCTCATTGGCGACGAATCCTCGGTCGTCCCAACTTCCGCGGGCGTCGAGCTATCCCCACAGGCGACAAGGATCAACAGAATGACCGATAGCGCCACCAATGTTAAGAGACTGTGTATTCCGGACTTGCTCATGACGGAGTGTCCTCCTGCCTTGGATTTTCAGCGGGATTCAATTAGTTGAACGAGCGTCTTTGCTAGGCCTCCGTGCAGGGCGGCCCCCGGCACAGCGACGGCACGAGCCGTCGGCGCCTACGGCCTCCTGTGCTGTCCCCACGTAGAGTGGCAGCCTGTGATTCCGCCTAGCGTGTGGTTCTTCTTACGTACTTACCCATGAAAACACTAGAGGCTCTTCATCGGTTTGGTAAGTGCCTAATCACACTTTCTCGGCAGCAATTTTGTTAGCTTTTAGGGAGGGTGTTTTTGCGACTTTTCACTCTTGCTGACATATGCGGAATTGGCTAGATTAGTAGTCAATGGGAGTCAGAGCCCGTGCTGTAAGCGCAGCGACTGATACTTCTAGCCGTCGCCGCATAGTGGAGGAGTTCCGCGCGGGCGAAATCAAAGCCCTTGGCAATTACGGAATATTCAGAGAGGGATTCGATGCATCGAAGACGCGGGCCATCATTGTCGCTCGCCCCGTGTATAGCCCCAACCTATACTTCCAGATGGTCGGCAGGGGACTGCGCGGCGTCAAGAACGGCGGTACAGGGTGTGGAGAGGCAGCTAGGCCAGGACCGGACTCACGTAACCGTCACCATCGCACGCCGAGAGATTCGGAAATGGCTGCGAAAGTCGAAGGAGGTCAATAGGTACAAACAAACCTTACGGCGCCTCATGCGGAAGGTTACTGTAGGCGCAACCTTGGTGCCTAATCTTGCACCGAGGAGAGCGATAATGTCAAAGTCCATTGCCCTGGGATTGCTCGGAGCGGGAGCGATACTCCTTGCCATACTGTTGACCGGGTGTTCCGATGCGCCAAGCCCCACGCCGTCGGCTCTGGCCGTTCCCACCCCCACCGTCAAAGCACCGACCGGAGTCACGGCTGCGCCTACGCCCACCATGGCTCCGACACAGGCGCCCACAGCCACACCCATACCGACGGCTGCGCCTACACCCACGCCCACCATGGCTCCGACACAGGCGCCCACAGCCACACCCATACCGACGGCTGCGCCTACACCCACGCCCACCATGGCTCCGACACAGGCGCCCACAGCCACACCCACGCCCGCGGGTCCGACGATCACCCCTTTGGGGCTGGTGCCTCCTGTGCCAGGTTCATGCGGAGATGGAACCTACGATACCCCCGTGCCGGTCACCGGCTTGTTGGGAGGCAACGAATCTCCCTCGTGGAGGTCAGATTGTGCCGAAATCGCCTACGTGCAGAGCGCCGGGGTCTCGGTTATGAAGCGCGACGGCGAGCATCTGCGTGACCTCTATCGATACGAGCCCGACGGCAGTGTTGCGGCGAGCGCCGCCAGCCGGACTGCGTGGTCTCCGGATGGTACTAGGTTGGCCTTTGCCGCGGAGAACCTCGGGAGCGACGACCCCTACTGGGGGCGGCACATCTGGGTGATTGAAGCAGATGGATCCAACGTGGTGCAGTTGACGAGCGGCCCCCAGTGGGACAATAGCCCTTCCTGGTCACCAGATGGAAACCAGATAGTCTTCTACCGAAGCTTCTTTGAAGGCGATAGCTATATCGTGACCATAGACGTTGACGGCTCAAACGAGACACCGCTCACTGCCGGCTCTCCGCAGGAGTATGTCCCATCATGGTCGCCCGACGGCGCCAATATCGGGTATGTGACAGAGTACGGCCAACTGGAGCTAATGGCGACTGACGGCTCCAACAGGCGAGAGATTGTCGCGAACCATGCGGTCGGAGGATTTTCCGGAGGAATGTCATGGTCTCCCGATTCTTCACAAATCGCATACACCAGGGACCTGGGTGAATGCACCGGCATAGTCGTGATCAATGCTGACGGAACTGATGAAAGGCGCATCAGTTACCCTCCAGGCGACAGCAGTCAACCGGCTTGGTCGCCCGACGGAGAACTACTCCTATTCACAAATACCATTGTTCAAGGGTGGTCGCAGATCTACATTGTCAGTGTGCACGGAGGAAGCCGGGATGGTCTTGAAGAAGGCTGCGCGCAAGGCGAGCGTTATGAACCTAACCAGGACGTGGCGGCGCCTTACGATTGGCACTCCCGCTTCCCGCAGGAGGCCGCTCCGGCCAGCGCTCTCGAGTGTCGTCCCCCCGACCTTCGAGGGGGTTTGACGGCCGGCTTTCCGCGCCCTGCGTGGGTACCGTCCGTCGGCAAGTTGCGGATAGCGGTGCTCTTCGTTGACTTTCCAGATGGCGTTGCGGATTACTCCACGCGCGAGGAAGCCGAACATGGCCAATATGCGTTCTCCGGCCCAAATCTTGTTGCGATTTTCGACCGCCCAAATCTTGTTTCGATTAAGGCATACTTGGAGGCGGCCAGTTACGGGAAACTTGACGTCGAGATGGTGCCGCTGCATGGCTGGCTTCGAGCTCGCCACAGCCTCACCGCCTTCTTTACCGAGGCAGGCAGGGTATCGAAAGACATTAGCGTCGAGGCGGTTGAGCTTGCCCTCGCGGAGATGGACTTCTCAGAGATTGATGTAGTAGTCACTGTGCTACCGAGCGCATACTTCGGCGGCGGGCGATTTGTTGGCGCCGTCCAAATCAGCGACAAGCTGATACCGACTCTTCAAATCGGCCTCCTTCCTAATCACGTGATAAATGACGCCGCTGGTCCTTGGGGATTCGTCGGCGCACATGAATTGGCTCATGCGCTCGGACTCACCGATCTGTATCCCAAGAAGGGCCATGATATCCCGTCCCCTCCTGCTGATATGGAATGGGTAACGGTAGAGGCCGGGTTGATGGGGCTGCGAGGCCACTACCTTGCGCCCAGGAGCGCGACAAGAGGATTCGGATTCGGCCAGGTACCGCACGCAATGTTGGCATGGAGCAGATGGCAACTCGGTTGGCTTGAACCTGCACAGATACGATGCATCGTCGAGCCGTCAGCTACCGTTACTCTGACCGCGATTGATCAGCCCGGTGACGGAGTGGCAATGATGGCAGTCCCGGTAGGCGAGACTGAAGTAATAGTTATAGAGAGCCGAAGAGATCGCGGCGTCGATAGAGGTCAACTGACGGACTACGACCGAGATGTCGTAAACAACGGCGGCGTCCTGGTGTACACGGTGGATTCGTCACTGAGCGAATTGCCCATCAGATTCGCTACCGACGACGGAGATGGCATCTTGGACCAGTTTCCTTTCCTACCGGTAGGAACAAGCATCACTGTAAAGGGCTACGAAATCACTGTCGTCGAAGATACAGGAGATACTCACACCGTTAGAGTCTCCAAGCTTGACAGCGGGAATTGACTCAGTACCTAAATCAAACAAAACGGGCGCGTACAGGGGGATTGCTGCTCAACACTGTGTAATGTTAAGTGGAATTGTGGCTGAGGATCAGCGATACCAAGTTGGACAGGCTGGCATGACTCAAGCTCATGAACCAGTCGATCCTCAGGCATTCGTCTCGTAGTCGGCCGTTGAAGCTCTCAGCAAAGGCGTTCTCTGGTCTTGTGTTGATGTCCAGCGATAATGTCCGCTTAGGCGAAGTCTGCCTCCCCGGATTATGGTGTCCCAGTCGTGCCACTGATGCTTCTCAGTGGCGGGCTCTTGGCCAGAGCGTACTTGCGGGCGGTGTTTCGGTGGATGCCTAACTCGCTGGCGATTGCCCGAAGGGAGAGCCCCCTGAGTCTGGCCTGTTGCACGTCCTCCCATAGAGTCCTCTGGCGAGCAGTGTGTATACTGTGTTGTTGCGCCTTTGATTTGCGAGGCCTCAAGTCCCGGTCCACCTCGCCTGTTTCCAATCTAGCCAAGCAAGCATCCCATTGGCCTCCCGCGCCGTTGATGTTATGGCTTGGTCCGGAGGCTTCCAGAGGGGCGACGGCGATTGCCCTCAGCATACCAGAGCGCGGCGGACCCTCCTGCGTAGGGATGGTCTTACAAGACCTCCATAAAATCCCTGATCTGTCGGGTATCAAAGTGTGCCACTTTTGCTGGTTGCCAACAGTGTAGGTTGTCAGCGACAATGGGACACAGAATGGTGTAGGAAAACCCGAGAGATTTGAGGTTAGGTTGGCTCCCTAGATGAGGTAGAGTACTTCATATGGAGGAGCAACAATGTCCCAGACAGAGACAGCCAAGTCAGTTGCCGCAGAGGAGCGGACAGAGGAGACCAGGTCCTTCGTGCGGGCGGTGAAGTCTGCTGCCCGGCGCAAGTACACGCCGGAGGAGAAGATCCTCATCGTGCTCGAGGGATTCCGCCGAGAGGTCACAGTGAGTGACCTATGCCGGCGTGAGGGGATCAAGCCCCACTCCTACTATGATTCAGGCTCAGACAATAGAACGGTGAGGACAGCACAACAGGGCCCTAAGGGAGCTCACCAGACCCTCAACTGACCCCTGATCTATCTGATGTTCAAAGTGTGCCATTTTTGCTGTTGCCAACATTGAGTATTTGTTGTCGTTCATATGAGGTTGTTAACGCCTCGCCGACAATGGCGTGTCTCTTTGCAGTGTGATAGTCATAGTGATAACGAACGGCCGCCCTTAAGCATATCATAGCTGAATATGGCTGTAAGTGGTACCCCAGGCAGGATTCGAACCCGCGACCCGCTGCTTAGAAGGCAGCCGCTCTATCCTCTGAGCTACTGGGGCACTGGCATTCGGTCACCTAAATCGATCGCGGTCGGCGCCGCCCGGTCCTGGGTCACGATGGCCCACGAGTGCCTAAGCGCCGTGGGTGGTCCGCACCCGGTGAACCGTCAGGCCGCCCGTCCCTATTCTACCGACGTCCCGGATGCTCAGCCCGTCCACCTCACCGCTGGTGGTCACGTATCTCTGCACCTGAGGGCCCACGTACTTCGCCGCGAGAAGGGCCATCAGCGACACCGACATCATCCGCGGAATGCTGCTCCACCGCCGCCCCTTGCCCACCGCGATGGCACACCCCACTGCGGCCAGCGTCGCGGCCACCACCAGGTTCGTGCCGCAATACGGCGAAACGGCCAGCTCCGACTCGCCGGACTTCAGGCGCCTCAGCGCCTCATCCGCGGCGCTGGAGAGCACGTCTGTGGGAACGTCGCCGTACACCAGGAAACCCCACTGTGTGGAGTTCCCGCCGAGTATGCCGCCCTCGCCCATGCCGGTGTGGGCCAGCGTAATCGTGGCGTGCTCCAGAGCGTGATTCCTTCGTATCTTGTTGAAGAAGCCGAGGTTCAAAGAAACCCTCCGATCGATCATCAGGCCTGTGTCAATGATAGCACTCGCCGGGCGTCATGTACACTTGAACCGCTGCGTTCACGCTGTCATGCTCGCCCCCTGCTATTCCACCAGTATGATCCGGCCCAGCCCGATCCCGCTCAGCGCCACCACAGTGACCACGACGCCTGCAATCGCGACCCCAGCCGCTATCAGAGGTATCGCACGGCTCGGCGGTATCCCGAACACCCACGAGGCCAGAGATCCGGTCCACGCGCCCGTCATCGGGAGCGGGACCGCCACCAGAATGATCAACGCAAGCGACCCATACTTTTCAAAGCGCGGGCCCTGCACTCGCCTCACGCGTTCCTGCTGCCAGAGCAAGAGCCGGCCTGCGGGATTCGGAAAGCTCAGCAGGATTGCGGAGATGCGCTTCAAGCCCGGAACGAGAAGGATTACGGGCACCATGTTCCCGGCGGCGGCCACGGGCAGAGCCACGTACCACCTGAGATCGTAGGTGAGGAGCGCCAGGGGAATTGCCAGTCGAAGCTCGCCCACCGGCGTCATGGCGGCAGCGAACGTCAGCAGGATGTGTGAGAGCTCCATGGGCCACTATGGTACACGATGGCCGGGCGAGTGAACAGCGAGCTACGGTGTCCCGGCCGCTCGCATGGCAAGGGGCCACCATCGCAGCCTCGTTCCGTTCGCGCCGTTTTGCAACCGCAGGCGAATCTGGTATCCTGAGGTACCCGGCCCGGACCTTTGAGCAATCGTAGGATGGTGAGACCATGTACCCAATTGACCTGAGCGGCAAGAGAGGTGTGGTATTCGGGGTTGCCAACGAGCACAGCATCGCCTGGCCCATCGCCTCCATACTGCATGAAGCCGGCGCGCGCCTTGCCATCACAGTCCAGAATGACCGGTTTCGCGACCGCGTCGCGCGCCTCACCGAGCCGATGCAGGGCACACTGCTCCTGGAGTGCGACGTCTCCCGTGACGACTCCATAGCCGCTGCCTTTGACGAGATGGAGCGAGAGCTGGGCGGGCTGGACTTCATGGTGCACAGCATCGCCTTCGCCAACCGCGACGACCTGCGTGGCGAGTTCTCCAAGACGTCCCGGGACAGCTTCCTGCTGTCACTGGACATAAGCGCCTATACGCTGATCCCGCTGGTGCGCCATTCGGCCGCCCTCATGCCCAACGGTGGCAGCGTGGTGGCGATGACATTCCAGGCATCGGAGCGAGTCTTCCCCGGCTACAACATCATGGGCACCGCCAAGGCGGCGCTCGAAAACGAGGTCAGACAGCTTTCGCAGGAGTTCGGCCCAGCAGACGTGAGGGTCAACGCAATCTCGGCCGGGCCGCTGGAGACGCTGGCGTCCCGGGGCATCCACGGCTTCCCGGACATGCGACGCATCCACGCAGAGAAGGCGCCACTCAAGCGAAACATCACCCACCGCGAGGTGGCCAAGACCGCTTTGTTCCTTTGTAGCGACCTGTCCAGCGGCATCACCGGAACCGTGATTCCGGTGGACGCCGGATACCACATAATGGGCATATAGCCGCCGTTCACGGCTTGCGTTTGTTAAAGCAAGAAGCGCCGCTCCCGGCTTTCGGGAGCGGCGCTTCCACGTTTGCGCGACGGATCGTGCTAGTCGAACCGGATGCGGGGGTCCAGCCAGCCGTAGGTCAGGTCCACAATCAGGTTGGTAAGGATGATCCAGGCTGCGAAGAACAGCACCAGCGTCTGCACCACTGGGTAGTCCCACCGGCTCAGGCTGTAGATCAGGTACTGACCCATACCGGGCAGCAGGAAGATGGTCTCCAGAATCACGGAGCCTCCAAGGATGCCGGCTATCTGGATGCCGATGATGGTGACCACGGGCAGCATGGCGTTCTTCATGGCGTGGCGGTAGACCACGATGTAGTACCGCAGGCCCTTGGCGTGGGCCGTCCTGATGTAGTCCTGGCGCAGCACCTCCAGCATGGTGGAACGCATCATCCTAGCCTTGGTGGCCATGGACGACGTGCCCAGAGCGAAGGCCGGCCAGAAGAACATCCACAGGTTATCTATCGGATTCACCCAGAAGGAGACGTATTCAAGGCGCGGGCTCCAGTCAAAGTAGATGACACCCCACAGGATTATCATCGTGGCAATCCAGAAGTTCGGGATGGACAGCCCCAGCAGTGATCCTATGCGGATTACGTAGTCAATCGTAGAGTCCTGCTTGAGGGCCATGAATATCCCCGCGGGTATCCCCAGCACAATCGAGATGACCAGTGTGAGGATGGAGAGTTCAATTGTCAGAGGCATCTTCTGACGAATCTGGCCCCAAATGGGCTTGCTGTCCACCAGGGACTCGCCCCAATTGAGCGTTACGAAGTCCCTCATCCACGTGAAGTACTGGATCGGCAGGGGCGCGTTCAATCCGAGCTGTTCCCGCAATAGGTCGGCAGTCTCCTCGGAGTAGAAGGCATCCTCACCTCCCAGGATCACGTCCACCACGTCCCCAGGCGCTATGCGCATGATAAGGAAGACCATTAACGACACAAGCACTGCCGTAATGATCCCCAGCCATAGTCTCCGAAGTGTGTACTGTAGCACTTCTCCTCCAGTGTTCTTGAAGGTTACCGTTCGAGTATGTCGAGGGATTATACCACGAATCCACCCCGTTTACGTCAACAATTCCTTACATTACTCAGCGCATGGCAGCTTTCCGCGCGATTTGCCTGCTCAACACGCCGAAAAATGCATCACACGTGCGCGCCCGGCACGGTCAGGTTGTCGACTATGGAGGTGACGGCCTTGGCGCCGTCGATCCCTCTCGCCCTGGCCTCCGGCGTGAGGATGAGGCGGTGCCCGAGTACCGGGACCGCCAGTTCCTTCACGTCGTCCGGCGTTACGAAGTCGCGGCCGCGGATGAGTGACAGCGCCTGCGATGTCCTGAATAGCGCCAACGACCCTCTGTGCGATGCGCCCAACACGACGTCTTGGTGCTGCCTCGTCGCCTGCGTTAGCGAGACGATGTACTGACGCACCAGCGGATCGACGTAGATGGCCTTGGTTTCCTCCTGGACCTGTATCAAGTCTTCCGGTGAGGTTACCGATTCCAGACTTTCGATGGGGTCGTTCATCTCCTGCCGCCCTATGATCTCCACCTCCTGCTGGAAGCTCGCGTATCCGAGAGTCACGCGTACCGTGAACCTGTCCAGCTCTGCCTCCGGCAGCGGGAAGATGCCGTGGTACTCCACAGGGTTCAGCGTTGCGATGATGAAGAACGGCCGGTCCAGGTCGTAGGTCACGCCGTCCACGGAGACCCGATGCTCCTCCATAGACTCGAGAAGCGCGGCCTGGGTCTTGGACGGCGCTCGATTGATCTCGTCCGCCAGCACCACCTGGGTCATCAGGGGGCCCCGACGGAACTCGAACTCGCTTGTCTTCTGGTTGTAGATGTTGACGCCGGTAATGTCGCTAGGAAGCAGGTCAGGCACAAACTGGATGCGCTTGAAGCTGCAACCCGTGGAAACGGCCACAGCCTTTGCCAGTGTGGTCTTCCCTAGACCGGGTACGTCCTCAATGAGCAGGTGGCCCTGTGCAATCAGGGCTACCAGGCTCATCTCAATGGCCTGCTCCTTGCCTACGATAACGCCCTTGATGTTCTCCAGCAGCTTTAGCGCTGTATGTGAAGCCTCAGCTAGTTGATTCAAGCGTCCCTCTCAGCCCAATGTCATTTGGATGCCCACAAGTGTACCATGAAGTTTGCGCGTTGTGTCACCCCGTGCTCCGGCGCGTGCCGCACTAGCCGGGTACGGGCTCCCCCTCCCGCGTATGGCGGGCGGAGATCGCCCTCTTGATTCGGCGCCATGCCCAGAGCAGTCTCATCTGTTCCAGCGCCGTGGGGCGGACCCCGCCGTACCTCTCCCTCACAAAGCTCCGAGAGACCATGTCGACTTCCTCCTGCACCTCCGGCAGCAGCGCGCCCAGTCCGCTGGTGAACTCCGCTGGCGTCTGGGATGGTCTCGCTCGGAAGCCAAGAAACGCCGAAAGGCGGTACATTCTCTCGTACGCAGTCTGCCCGGTCGGCAGCCTCCCGTACTGCATCATCCATACCACGCGCAGAAGTACCACGCCCACTATCACGAACGCTAAGAACAGCCCGCCGCCAAGCCCAAGGGGTGTGCCGAAGTAGCGCACCGGGAGCGGCTTTGCACCTTCGCCTCCCGAGAGCGGTCCTCCCGGATCGAGCTCCAGAGTGTCCGGCGAGTTGAGATCAAGCTCAGGCTCGCCAAGCAGTTCCTGCAACTCGCCTCCTAGGTCCCCACCGCCCAGGCCGCCTATCCCAAACGGGCTTTCGGGAAGGCCACGACTCCGGACGGGATAGATGGGAGTCGGCTCAAAGGGTACCCACCCCAGAGCGCCGAAGTAGACCTCCGGCCAGGAGTGGCTGTCCTTGTCCTTGATGATAAAGCCCTCCCGCTCAGGATCAACCTCGCCAAAGCCAAATCCCAGCACCATTCGTGACGGTATGCCCTGCGACCTCAGCATTACAGCCATTGAAGAGGCGAAGAAGTCGCTGAACCCCTTCTTGGATTCGAAGAGGAAGAAATCGACTACGTCGGCGTCGTGGGGAATCTCCTGCTGCAGAGTGGTATACTCCATCTCCTCCCTGAGGTAGGTCTCGATGGCAACCGCCTTGTCGTAGGTGTTCTCCCCGCTGGCCGCAAGCTCCGACGCCAGCTCCGACACTCTATCCGGCAGCGATGACGGAAGACCAAGGAACCGCTCCAGTATGCCGGCGGGGTACACCACGTTTGCGGTGCGCAGGGTCTCTTCGCTGGAGTAGATGAACTCGCTGGTGACGGTGTACTGGCTTCCCTCCTCCATTCTCTCCATCGGCTCAACGAAGGACACCGAGTCATCTTGCGGGGCCCGGGTCACCTCCAACGCCACGGTGGCGCCCTCGTCTCCCAGGACGCTCCTGAGATCTGCATAATAGGTGATGACCAGATCCGTGGCTATGTCCACGACTCTCTGATCGCCGGAAGGCAGTTCCTTTATCACCTTTGTCACTTCCATGTTGGAAGGAATGTCCCGCAGGCTGGGGTTGCCCGTGCCCGCTGCAGATGCCTTCAGCAAGGCGGCCAGCTCCCGCATGTCCTGCGGCAGGCTGCTGTTCTGCTCCAGGTCCACAATGTCCAGCCGGTGCTTGTCGTAGGCTGGATAGAACTCGTTGGCGTTGGGTTTGATCTCTATCACGTTGCCGGGCAGCATGAGATACGGTGACTCCACCTTCAGGTCAACCTTGTACACTGTGCCCGCCAGGCCCTCCTCGTGCTCATCCGCACGCTCCCGCGCAGCCGATACCGCCGGCCGGGATGCCATGCTCTCCACGTTCCACGCCTTGCCCGTGTATCCGTCGTAGGCGATCGCGGGCCAGTAGAGCGGATAGCGAGCTCCCGAAAAGAGTATCTCATCGTCAGAAATCGGCACCGATCGCTGCAGCGGCAGCACAGGGCCAAAGAAACGCACGGAGGTCGGCTCATGACCGGGCACCGCGGCGAAGACCCTGTAGAATTCGTCCTGGAGCACGCGCACCATTCTGTCCACCGGATCAAACACCCTTTCCAACGGCGCGGACGGGACGCTCGAGAGCGGAAAGGCTGCCGTTATCCCAAGTATGGCTGCGCTTAGCAGCAGGCCAAGCGCCAGGACCAGCCGGTGAAGTGAAGCGGGATACGGCGTGCCGCGCTTCTGGAACAGCGCTCCCGTGTTCAGGCTGTTAACTTGAACAAGCATGAGCAGCCCAAAGAACATGTATACGAAGAGATGCACGTAGAACCGTTCGGGTAGATAGGTCAGGTTGATCACAACGCCCGTGCCAACCGGCAGCAGGACAGCCCACACGTTCCGTCTCTTGAAGAGCATCCATGAGGTGAAGTAGGCGACCATCCAGACCACGGCTATCATGGTCATGGAAAGCGGCAAGCTGTCCGTAGCGGCATCCCTGCCAAATATGGCGGCCAGCCACTCACCCAACCTGGCGTTCAGCTCACCGAATCTCAGGTACCACTGGTCGGCCTCGGTGAGGAAGACGCCTCCCAGGTATGCGATGACCAGGCCCGCAAGAGCAGCCGAGGCGTGGTAGACCGTCGCGCGGCCCTTCAGGTCCGCCATCAGGAATGCCGTCAGCGTCCCCAGGAACGCGATAACGGCCAGGGGCGGCGACTCAACCCAGCCGGCGGACTGCACCGACCACGCAGCCGATGCCAGGAGCGCCACCTGAAGCCAGAAGGTGACGTTGAGCACACTCAGAAGGCCCCTCATGCGGTACTGGGGCGGGAAGTAGGCGGCTCCGGCCTGCTGCACTACGCTCATGCCGTTGCCCCCACGGCCGCTTCGACTCGCGGCTGGCTGCCCGGGCGCCAGCGCTGCTGAAGCGCCTGCGATATGTCTTCGCCCTTCCTCAGCATGTAGGTCGGGACTCCACGCCGCTGAAGGCGGCTCAGCAGCAGCCTCGGGTCATCCCTGCCACCAAACGACGTTGGGTCTACGACGACCGCCGACGCCGTGACGCCCTGCCGCACCACCGACTCGAGCGCCACGCCCCAGCCCGGCTCCATCGACGCGGAAATCACCACTAGCGACACGGCCGGCGACGGGACGTGGGTCTGCCAGTAGCTCAGCATCTCGCTGACAGGATATGCGCCCTCGGCCCGCGCCTCCGTCAGGGCCATGCTAATGCGCTCATAGGCCGGCGAGCCCTCCTGAGGGGCAAGCACATACTGCCGGTCCCCGTGGGCCAGCAGTCCAACCGCCCATCCCACCTCGGAGTAGCTCTTGGCAATCGAGGCAGCCGCCGTCACCGCGAACTCCTCCGTGTTCTCCAGCTCGTCGCCGACCGTCGTTCCGGCCTGCAGGTCAAGCAGAATCCAGAGCACGTCCTCCATGCCGCCGTCGAACTGCTTCAGCATCAGCCTGCCCCTCCGTGCGGTGGCGGGCCAGTGTATGTACCGCGCGCTGTCCTCGAACCGGTACTCCCTGATCGTCGAGGCCGAAGCCGTGGCCTCGGGCGTGCTCCTGAGCAGTGATCCTTCGCCGCTCGTGTCGCCCTGCGCCACCGAGAATGGAGGTATGTCCACCACGTACGGCATCACGGCAAGTGGCTCAGTACCGGGTCGCCTAAGGCGCATGTTGAAGATTCCAAATGGGTCACCTCCAGCCAGCGTCGGCGGCCCGATCCTGTACACGCCGCGCTTCACGAGTGGCACGCTGAGCGTCAGCGACGTCTCGCCGAAGGGCGGCAGGTTGATAACCGCCGCGGTATTGTGCCCCGGCATCTCCGAGAGCTCCCTGACCTCCAGGCCAAACTTCGGCAGCGGGCTCTTGCTCCGCACCTCAATACGGCTCTCCATCCTCTCGCCCACCCGCAGCTTGCCGAAAGTGCGGTCCACCGTGATCCCCAGCCGCCAGACGCTAAGCTGCGCCCACACCAGCGCGAACGCAAGCACCAGGGCGGTGAGATAGAACACGCGGTAGTACACAGGCACGCCGGAGCCGAGTGCCATGAGCAGCATAACTACCATCAGCAGCGATATGGCGTATGCACGCTTCATGCCTGCTCCAGCGCGATGGGCGCGCCCTGCTCGACTTCGGGCTCGTCCTCGTCCTCCGGCGATGCGCCGCGCCGGCCGTAGGCCTCCCAACCGGCTATCACAGCCGCAACTGCGGCCAGGGCGCCTGGGACTGTGCCTGCCAGCACCGGCAACAGCGGAAAGCGTGCGAAGGGAATCCTCTCGATGCCGTCCAGGAAGTGTGGCCCGGTGTATGACCAGGTTGACATCCACTCGAGGCTCAAGCCCGTCCCAAGCAGGACCACAATTGCCGCCACCACCAGGCCCTTGCGGGCCAGCACTACGCCCAGCACGATGAGGCTGCTAATGCCCACTGGGGCGGCCACCGTGTAGAAGAGGCGGTCGGGAATGAAGATGAGGATCGAGTTGTTGACCACGTCGCCTATCAGGGCCGTGGTGAAGAACAGGAACGCCACCGCCGACGTTAAGCCAACCAGCAGGAACAGATTGGAGGTGTGGTTGGGCCTGAAGGGGGGTATGGCCGTGTCCAGAAACAGGAATAGCAGCAACGGTATCGCAACGGTGTACTGCCAGAGCGGAGGTGCAAGGTCCTTGACGTCCAGCAGGGTTGGCGTGTCGTACTCAATGGGGAGCACCTGCAGCATGGGGAGGGTGAGGAGTAACGCAATGCACGTGCCCCAGAACACCAGGGCTATCGTGCGACGCCCCATCACCGCAAATGAGCTGGCATAGAGCGCCAGCGCCCCCATGCCAAGCGTCAGGAATACCGCCGGAATCTGCATCAGGGGCTTGGGGAGGCCGCGAGCCTCGACAATCAGCACGCCGGTTGCCGCAACCAGCGAAACGCCGACCACCGCGGCGGCCAGCCTTATCAGACCGTTGGTCTGCAGATACGAGGTTCGGTCCATCTCCATGTCCTGCCGGGTTTCCCCCTCTCCAAGACTCCAGAAGAACGGACTTAATCGGCCCTCGGCTGACGCCGGAATCGATTCGCGGATTGTACTACTTTTTGTCTGTCAAGACTACGCCTGAGTCGGGCACCGGGTGGCCCGGAACCGGGGAAGTAACTCGGGTAGCGGCGGGCCGCGCTAGCGTCTCCTCAAACCGGCCCGCGCCGGTGAACGAGAGGCCGGCTTCTTGTCGGCGTCCTGATCCTTGCCGGAGGCCATCACCTTGCGAAGCTCCATCACCTCGTCGCGGATCAGGGCCGCCTTCTCGAACTCCAGCGCACGGGCAGCCAGCTTCATCTGCGTCTCCAGGTCCTTGATGACCCTCAGCAGGTCCTCCCTGGGCATGTCCTGTCGCACCTGGTACGTGGGCCGCCGCTCCGCCACGGCCTTCACGCGGTCCGTGATGTCACGCACGGCCTTGCGGATGCCCTGTGGCGTGATGTCGTGCTCGCGGTTGTACTCCTCCTGCAGGTCACGCCTGCGATACGTCTCGTCTATGGCCTTGCGCATGGAGTCGGTGATTCGATCCGCGTACATGATGACGTGCCCTTCCGAGTGGCGCGCCGCCCGCCCGATGGTCTGGATGAGCGAGGAGCCGGACCGCAGGTAGCCCTCCTTGTCCGCGTCCAGGATGGCAACAAGGCTCACCTCCGGCAGGTCCAGTCCCTCTCTCAGGAGGTTTATGCCTACCACCACGTCGTACACGCCAAGGCGCAGGTCGCGCAGTATCTCGCTCCGCTCCAGCGTATCGATCTCAGAGTGCAGGTAGTGCGTCTTGACGTTCATCTCCTGCAGGTAGTCAGCCAGCTCTTCCGCCATGCGCTTGGTGAGCGTGGTGACCAGGCAGCGCTCGCCGCGGTCCACCCTCGCTCGTATTTGATGCAGCAGGTCGTCTATCTGGCCCGTTGTGGGCTTGACGTCGATGGTCGGGTCCAGCAGGCCCGTCGGACGTATCACCTGCTCCACCACCTGCTGACTGTGGTTGTACTCGAAGGCGCTGGGTGTCGCCGATACGTATACCACCTGGTTCAGATGCCCTTCGATCTCCCCGAAGTTGAGCGGCCGGTTGTCAAGCGCGGACGGCAGGCGGAAGCCGTAGTCCACCAGCGTCTGCTTCCTCGAAATGTCCCCGTGGTACATCCCGTGGAGCTGTGGAATGGTCATGTGGCTCTCGTCGACAAACAGCAGGAAGTCGTCCGGAAAGTAGTCCAGGAGGCACCAGGGCGTGCTGCCCTTGGGCCGCCTGCCCAGCGGCGCGGAGTAGTTTTCCACGCCGGAGCAGTAGCCTGCCTCTCGCAGCATCTCCAGGTCGTAGCGCGTGCGGTTCTCAAGGCGTTGGGCCTCCAGGAGCATGTACCGGTCCCGAAACCACGCCACGCGCTCTTCAAGCTCCGCTTCAATGTCGCGGATGGCGAGCTCCAGCTTCTCGCGGGACGTGACGAAGTGCTTGGCGGGATAGATGGCCACCGAGTCCCGCTCCCCAAAGACCTCGCCGGTCAGCGGGTCGATCTCCATTATGCGGTCCACCTGGTCGCCCCAGAACTGCACCTGGACTGCGACCTCCTCGTAGGCCGGCAGGATGTCCAGCGTGTCGCCGCGCACCCGGAACTTGCCGCGGGACAGGTCCGAGTCGTTGCGCTCGTACTGCTGGTCCACCAAGCGGCGTATGAGCCAGGTGCGGTTGCTCTTCTCCCCCTTGTTCAGGAAGACGACGAAGCTCTGGTACTCCTCCGGCGCTCCCAGGCCGTAAATGCACGAAACGGAGGCCACGATAAGAACGTCCCGCCGCGTGAGCAGCGCCCGCGTGGCGGAGTGGCGCAGCTTGTCGATCTCTTCGTTGATGTCCGCGTCCTTCTCCACGTACGTGTCCGTCTGGGGCACGTAGGCCTCCGGCTGGTAGTAGTCGTAGTAGGACACAAAGTACTCCACGGCGTTGTTTGGGAAGTACTCCTTGAACTCCGTGGCCAGCTGCGCCGCAAGCGTCTTGTTGTGAGCGATGACCAGCGTGGGCCGCTGAACGCGCTCCACCACGTTGGCCATGGTGAACGTCTTACCGCTTCCGGTCACGCCCAGCAGCGTCTGATGGCGCAAGCCCTTGTCTACGCCATCCGCCAGCTGGTCAACAGCCTTGGGCTGGTCGCCCGTGGGGCTGTAGGACGATACGATCTTGAAATCCGGCATTGTGCCTCACTCGGTGATGTCGCGAAGGAGCCTTCTACATATTCTAGCAGACAGCCGCGTGTCTCTCCTACCCTGTCGGGCCGGCCGCCTCCTCGGGCGAGGCCACCCAGACCATGTCCGCGCTGTCCTCGTCGAACGGGCCAAGCTCGAAGTCCCCGTACAGCTCCTCCACGCGAAAGCCGGCCAGCTCCAGCAGGTGCTGTGCCTCGAAGCGGTGGATGTACCTGACCTGGAACTCTCGATAGAGGCGGCGCACGACTTCGCCGCCGGAGTCCACCTCTTCGAGGATCGTGCGCGCGTTGTTGATCTGATTATGGTTGTCGAAGCGGTTATGGTGCCAGATGATGAGACGCCTGCCCGAGTCGGGATGGGGCACGTCCTCGACGTAGAAGGGCGTAGAATCGTCGTCCGTAAGCATGTCCAGGTCCGGCACGAACACATCGAAGATGAGCCTGCCGCCGGGCGTCAGGTGGCCGCGAATGTGGCGCAGGCAGTCCAGCTGCTCCCCGACGCTGAGCAGCGAGAGAAAGCCGCGAAACGGGATGATGACCAGCGCGAACTTCCTGCCCAGGGAGAAGTCCCTCATATCACCCTCCACCCATAGCGGGACGCCTGCGGACGACTCAGACGCGGCGCCGGTCTTTCGTTGTGCCTCTCGGAGCATTGCCGTCGAGCTCTCCAGTCCCACCACCTCGACGCCGGCCCGCGCGATGGGAATTGCGATCCGGCCGGTGCCGCTGCCAAGCTCCAGCACCGGGCCCCTCGACAACCGGGCCTGCTCCACGTAGAAGCGGACGTCATCCCGCCTCCAGGCGTACACCCAGTCGTAGATCTCAGCCCATGAGTCGAAGTAGTTCAAGACGGCAGTCGAGACATGTAGCCGGCGCCAATCACGAGTCTCGAGCGGGCATCCCGCCCGTGCAGCGTGAAGGCCCCACAGCCACTCAGCTCCCGTACTTCTCCAGGACCTCGTCCGGGAAGTCTGCGTTCGAATAGACCTTCTGAACGTCGTCCAGTTCTTCCAGGTGGTCCAGCAGGCGCAGGGTCTGGTCGGCAGCGCGAGCGTCCAGCATAACAGTGTTGCGAGGCACCATGGACAGCTCGGCGGATGTGACGTTCACGCCCTGCTCCTCCATCGAGCTGCGGAGCGCCTCCAAGTTTTCGAATCCGGTGTAGATTTCGAGGAAGGAGCCGTCCAGATTGAAGTCCTCGGCGCCGGCGTCGATGGCGGCCAGGGCGATCTCCTCGCCCATGTCCGGGTCCACCTCAGCCGTGACCACACCGCGAGACTCGAAGTTCCACGAAACGCAGCCGGCCTCGCCGAGGCTGCCTCCGGCACGCGTGAAGGAAGACCGCACGTCCGATACGGTGCGCTTGCGATTGTCCGTAAGCGCCTGGAGCATGATCGCGACACCGCCGGGGCCATACCCCTCGTACAGCGCCTCCTCTAGGTCGCCGCCGCCCTCGCCTCCACCGGCGCCGCGCTTGATGGCGCGGTCCACGTTGTCCTGGGGCATGTTGTTCTCGCGGGCCTTCTGGGCGGCCAGGCGGAGGCGGAAATTGGTGTCCGCATCGCCACCGCCCTGACGGGCTGCCACGGTAATCTCGCGGGCCAGCTTGGTGAACAACTGTCCCCGACGGGCGTCCGTGACCCCCTTCTGATGCTTGATGGTGGACCACTTGGAGTGACCGGACATATCAGCACACCTCGGTAGAGCTTCAGTCTTCGCCTAATCGAATTCTACCATCGCGCCGCTGCAAGGTCAAAACGCCTAGTATACAAGCGGGATCGCGGATTGTGATCCGCGCAACGCGAAGCCGCGCCGTCAGCGCAGTCCTTCAGGCAAGTCGACGGTGATCCTCCCCCCGTCCACGTCCACGTCAAGCACAACGCTATCGATGGCCGGCACCAGCACCTCCCCGTCGCCGCTCCGGACCACGTACACGTCATTGCTGCCCGTGATCAGGATATCGTCCACCACTCCCAGAAGCTCCCCTGAGGTGGTCCACACCTCCATGTCCAGGATCTGGAAGTGGTAGTAGCTGCCGTCCGGCAGAGGGGGCACATCCTCGATGGGGACTTCCAGCTCCACGCCCGCAAGCCGCTCGGCGTCTTCGCGAGTTTCAATACCCTGAAACTTGACGAGGGCCATGCCACGGTGCCTTCTCCGCCCCTCGGAGCGCAGGACGCGGCGGGCTGCCATAAGACGGTCGCCCTTGGCGAACCTGTGCGGATTGTCGGTGTGGGGCTGCACCCGGACCTCGCCCCTGTATCCCCACGGCCCGACGACTACGCCGACGACGGCCGTTTGGGGATGGCGGCTGGGTGAGCGTTCCGGCGTACCGATCTCGCCTGTGGAGCGAGCGCCGGCCTGCTTGCCGGAAGAGTCCATGAGAGGGGTGCCCGCAGGGCTAGACTATCTCGAGGCTGGCCCGCGTGTCTTCCTTGACCGCACGCACCCGGAGCAGCACCCGCATGGCCTCGGCAACCCTGCCCTGCCTGCCGATGATCTTGCCCTTGTCCTCCTCCGCCACCTCCAGCTTCAGGAGGACCTGACCTTCCTCGTTTGACTCTTCGGTGACCTTTACCGAGTCTGGATTCGAGGCAAGGGACTTGGCGATGTACTCAATCAGCTCTTTCATTCCGCCTTCAGCCTCTCAAGGACTCCAGACCTTTTCAACATCCCCTCCACCGGCGCTGAGGGCTGTGCCCCGAACCTGAGCCACTTGGTCACCTTTTCTTCGTCCAGGGTCACGGTGGGGGGGTTGGTGAGTGGATCGTAGTGGCCCACCTGGTCTACGACCATGCCGTCACGCGGCGACCGTGAGTCCGCTACGACTATGCGGTAGCTCGGCTTCTTCTTGGCTCCTATCCTGCGTAACCGAATTCTGAGCATCAGACCTACTTTGCGAGATTAGCTTCCAGGGAATCTCCTGTGAATTCAGTTATTCTAGTGGTCGGCAGTCTCAATTGTCAACATTAATGCGGTGAGCGGCCATTACTCAACGTTGGCGACGCTCGCGCAGGGCGGCGGGCTTCCGATGCGCCTTGACTTCGGGTATCATTTCATCGCTCACCAGCTTCAACAGGTGCGAAGGGTATGCAGGCGAAAACCATTCTGGACTATGTAGGCCACACACCGCTAGTAGAGCTCTCGCACATGAGCCCGAAGCCGGGCGTGAGAATCTTCGCAAAGCTGGAGGGCCACAACCCAACCGGAAGCATAAAGGACCGCGTGGCCCTTTACCTGGTGCGAGAGGCAGAGGAACGCGGCGGGCTGACTCCCGGCAGTACCCTGATCGAGGCCAGCACTGGAAATACCGCCCTGGCTCTTGCCCTCATCGCCAAGCAGCGGGGCTACGGGCTGAAGGTGGTGATGCTCCGCCGTACCACGCCCGGCATGGCGGAGCTGCTCTCCACGTTCGGCGCCGAGGTGGTGTGGAGCGAGCCGATGGCAGGCATGAAGGGCGCGATTGAAATGGCGGAACGCCTGAGCCGGGAGGAAGGCCTGTTCAACACCCGGCAGTTCGAGAGCGCCTCCAACCTGCAGGCCCACTACGACACGACGGGGCCGGAGATCCTTGACGCGCTTCCCAGGGTGGACGCATTCGTGGCCGGAATTGGCACCGGCGGCACCATCATGGGGGTTGGGCGCAGGTTGCGGGAGCGGAATCCCGCCACACGCATCGTCGGCGTTGAGTCCAAGATGGGCGAGCAGCTGCAGGGCCTGCGAAACCTGCAGGAGGGCTACGTGCCGCCGCTTCTTGACCTCGACATGCTGAGCGGCAGGTTCCTCGTCGATACGGATGACGCGTTCCGGTGGGCCCGCCTGGTCCTTCAGAAGGAGGGCATATTCGCCGGCGTGTCCTCAGGCGCCGTGCTTAGCTGCGCGCAGAGAGTTGCGGAGCGCATGGACGAGGGCAACATCGTGGTCATCTTCGCCGACGGCGGCTGGAAGTACCTGTCGGCCGGACCCTGGCTTGACGAGATGGAGGCTCGAAAGCTGGACCCGGACGAGACGGCCTGGTGGTAGGTACCAGTCCGCTCACCCCCTGCTTTCGCAGGGGCAGGCTCTGAGCCTGTCGAAGGGTTTGAGCGGGCCGCGGGCCGCCCTCAGCCGTCGCCGTCACGGTGCAGCAGGAAGTACTCCAGGCTGTCTGCCAGAGCCATCCAGCTGGCCTCGATGATGTTGCCGGATGAGCCGACGGTCTGCCACTGGCCCCGCCCGTCCGTCGACTCGATAAGCACGCGCACCACCGCTCGAGTGTCCTGGCCCCGGTCAACCACGCGCACCTTGTAGTCGAGCAAGCGCACCGCGTCCAGCGACGGGTAGAACTCCAGCAGCGCCTTTCGCAGGGCGTTGTCCAGCGCGTTCACCGGGCCGTTGCCCTCCGAGGCCGTGTGCAGCACCTGCGACCCCACCTTCACCTTGACCACCGCCTCAGACATCATCTCCTCGTGGCCGTTCTGCAAGCCGCCGCGGCGGTCCTCCACCAGCACCATGAGCTCCAGGAGATCGAATGGCGCCTGGTACCCGTCCAGACTTCGCCTCACCATCAGTTCGAAAGAGGCCTCCGCGCCCTCGTACTGGAATCCCCTGCTCTCCTGCTCCTTCAGACGCTCCAGCAGGATTCCAACCTGCTCGCGGCTAACGCGGTCGGCGAGCCCAAGCTCCCGCAGGCGCATCTGGATGTTCCCGCGGCCGGACAGCTCTGAGATCACCACGCGATTCGCGTTGCCGACGCGCTCCGGAGAGATGTGCTGGTAGCTCTCCTCAATCTTGGCCACCGCTGCCGCGTGCAGGCCTCCCTTGTGGCTGAAGGCGCTCGCTCCAACGTAGGGCTGCTGGCCGTTGGGCGGGATGTTCACTATCTCGCTTACGAAGTGGGACGCCTCTGCCAGGCTGGCCAGCTGCCCGTCGGTGACGCAGTCGATCCCCATCTTCACCTTGAGGTTGGCGATGACGGAAAGCAGGTTGGCATTTCCGCAGCGTTCGCCATAGCCATTGATGGTGCCTTGAACCTGTACCACGCCCGCCATGATTGCGGCAAGCGAATTGGCGACAGCCACGTCGGCGTCATTGTGGCAGTGGATCCCCAGCGGCGTAGAGAGCTCGCTGCGAACGCGGGCCACAATCTCCTCCAGCTCTCCGGTGAGTACGCCTCCATTGGTGTCGCACAGCACCAGGCAGTCGGCGCCGGCCTCTGCGGCGCTGCGTATGGTCTGCAGCGCGTAGTCGGCATTGGCCCTGAACCCGTCGAAGAAGTGCTCGGCGTCGTAGAACACGGTGCGTCCGTGGCGCTTGAAGTAGGCCACGGTATCGGCGATCATGGCCAGGTTCTCCTCCAGGGTGGTCTCCAGCACTTTGTGTACGTGGAGGTCGGAACTCTTGCCCACCAGCGTGACGACCGGCGTTTCGGCCGCCATGAGCGCCCGCACGTTGCCGTCGTCCTCCACGCTGACGCCTGCGCGACGCGTGCTGCCGAACGCTGCGACCTGCGCGTTGGAGAGCGGCAGGCTCTTGACTCGTCGAAAGTATTCGGCGTCCTTGGGGTTGGAGCCGGGCCAGCCTCCCTCTACGTATTGCACGCCCAGTTCGTCCAGTCTCTGCGTAATCTTGACCTTGTCCTCGGCAGAGAGGGAAATCCCCTCCTGCTGAGCGCCGTCCCTCAACGTTGTGTCGTATAGCTGTATCTCCATGATTTCCCCCAAAACGAAAAATCCCGTCCCCATAAGGGACGGGACATATAGACCCGCGGTACCACCCTTTTTCCCCGACAAGCGGAGCACTCTGATGACAAGGCGCCAACACGCCCGCGCTTCCACTAACGGGAGCGACCCCGGCCCGGTCTACAGGCCCCCGCTTAAGGGGCGTTCGGCGGGCGGCTCAGGAGGGATATTCGGGAGGGCCCTGCATGCCTGCTTGCACCGTACCAGGCTCGCTGAACGAGGGTGACCTCTCTACTCGTCTCCGTCTTCGCCGTTGGCGGGAACATTAGCACACGCGGTAGCCGGCGTCAAGCAAGCCTTATTCTCTCACAACAAAAGGTACAGGTTGTGTGGAATGAGATATGAAGAGAGTAGAGATACGGACCATAATAGAGACGTGTAAGAGATGTGGAGAGAACAGCTCAGAAGCAGCCCGTCAGCTGGGCATAGACCGGCTAACAGTGAAGCGGTGAGTGGATCGTGGCCGACAGCCCTGGGGCTACGTCCGGTGGAGGGGAGTGAGGCGCAGGTCCACGAGTCCCAAGCATCCGAGGCGGGTACTGATGAGAGAGAGCGCTGCTCTGGTGAGGAGGTGGCGGGAGGAGACGGGGTTCTGCCGGGAGAAGCTGGTAGTCATAGCGAGATCGGCAGGGATAGAGGTTTCGGCATCCACAATACACCGATACTTGCGTCGGGTAGGGTTGGTCCGTCCCAGCACCAGGAGGCTACGGCCCCGGTTCCAGAATGGGCAGGTCATGCGACCTGGTAACTGTCCCGGGCTGGGCTATCTCCAGATGAACGTGAAGTACGTGATCCCGGAACTCTCTGGTGCTGCCCTACACGTGATACCTATACGCTGCCATGGACATCTCCACCCGCTACAAGGTGGGGATCATCCTCCCCAAGGTGGACGAAGCCGGAGCCCTGGTTGCGCTGTACCATGCCACCCAGAGCTTGCCCTTCCCCGCGTGCTACGTACAGACCGACAACGGCCTGGAGTTCCAGAGGCACTTCCATGCCAGGTGCGAGGAGGTGGGGATAGAGCACTTCTACATCCACAAGAGCTCTCCCAACGACAACGCTGTGATTGAGCGCAGCTTCCGCACGGACGAGGAGGAGTTATTCTTCTGGCTGGAGCAACCACCACGAGACCACATGGAACTAAACGAGTGGTACCAGCGATTCCTTCTCACATACAACACCATACGCCCTCATATGGGCATCAATATGCTTATCCCAAAGGAGGCCATCCGACTGTACCAAAAGCCCTGAGAGAATAAGGCAAGCGCAAGAGCTTGTATCGGCCATTGGGGCTCGGGGCAGAAACCTGGCAGGGGAGGCGCCGGGGGTAGTATGATTCGACCATCGCCATGAGCAGAAGAAGGAGAGCAAGACGCGCTCGCATCCGGGCCGGCCGGAGGCAGAGCCGAAACCGGAGCGGCCTTCCAACATACGGATGGTTGGCCCTCGCGGCATTGGCGCTGGCGCTGGTCGTGGCGGTTGCCAGGGTGACGCAGTAGCGCCGCTAGGAAGATAGCCACGGCACTTGGCAAATCGCGGGCGCCTCGGTTACAATGACTGCGAACGACGGACGTCCCCCGGGAGAGGAGAACGGCTTGCAGGAGACCTTAGTCATCTACACGCATCCCGATTGCGGTTACTCCGCAACGGCCAAGAACGAGCTCCTGCAGCTGGACATCCCGTTCCGTGAGGTTGACCTGAGCCAGACTCCGGAGGCGTGGCAGGAAGTGGAGCGCCTCACCGGCGGGCAGCGGATCACCCCAGTGATGGTAGAGGGCGACCTGGTGACCGTGGGGTTCAACGGAGTCGGTTGAAGCTTCTAAGCGGAGGCCGTTGGCCTCCACGAAGAGCTGGGCAGTAACCGGCGGGGACATCGAGTAGGCAACGTTGTTGCGGCAGTCCCGTGGAGCACGCGGGCGCCGCGGCAAATCCGCTGCAAGGCGTTATCAGCGGCCCGGTGGTGTAGCATGGTTCAACACGCCGCCCTGTCAAGGCGGAGATCGGCGGTTCAAATCCGCTCCGGGTCGCCAACCACCTGACGAGAGCAAGTCCCCTGCACTCCGCGCCCGCACGCGCGTCGGCGCGGGCCAACTGCAAGACCCGACAACAACAATCCCGGCCGGCTACCTTGGCGGAGCCGGCCGGGATGTCTGTCAAGTCCAATGGGGCGGAGCTTGAGCTAGCGAGTCGCTACCAGCGGGAGCCTCCCCCACCGAACCCACCACCACCGGGGCCGCGTGGCTGGCGCGCACGTGCCTCGTTCACGGTGAGCGTACGACCACCTATGTCCTTGCCATTCAGGTTCGAGATCGCCACTTCGGCCTCGGCCGATCCGGGCATCTCAACAAAGCCAAATCCGCGCGAGCGCCCCGTCTCGCGGTCTCGCACCACGGTCACCTCTTGCACTTCTCCGTGCACCTCAAACGCCTCCCGCAGCTCATCCTCCCTGGTCTCGTAGGCAAGGTTTCCTACGTATATCCTCAAAGCGGTCTCCTCCTCTCGGATGGGCAGTCATGCCCTGCGCGGCAACTAACCGCGCCGGCATGGAGGGAGCATTGCCGCCCCCTCCACGCACATGGCAATATCACCAGCCAGTCCTGGTTGCGGTGCGTCTCTGACTGAAGCAGTCACTGCAGTATACCGGCCTGTCTCCGCGCGGTACGAATGGGACCGTTGTGTCACGGCCACACTCGGCGCACACGACCGGATACGACTCGCGGGCGCTCTGACCGAAACCGCCGTTGCGCTCGCTCCGCCGAGATTGTCGGCAGGCTCTGCACCGTTTCGGCTCGTTCATGAACCCCTTCTCGGCGTGAAATGCCTGATCCTCCGCGCTGAACGTGAAGGGCTGTCCGCAGTCCACACACGTGAGTGTCTTGTCCTCGTATTCCATCAGCGACCTCCTTTCTTCTGGTAGTTGGCGAGAGAGTGGTCACCGATACCGAGGAGTTCAAGACAATCCGCTGGGCTCCAAGGACACCAACCATCGGCCGGGTAGGGCTCAAAGGACGCTGTTACGAACTGGGCTTTGGGACTCAATATTCCGCCACTGCACGCAGTATAGCACACTCCGCATGCGTCCGCACCATGAATTACAAAAGCAAGCCACATTCCGTTGATACTCCGCGACGGGAGGGCACGCGCGGCTCGCATTGTTGCCATTGCGGTTGCCATCTCCTATAGTGTTACACGATAGAGGCGCACGAGCCAGAGGCGCGCTCCAACCTTCAACGAATCCGGGCGCGCCGTCACACTAAACTGGCTGCCGCGCCGGTGCACGTCGAGTCCGCCGCCGCCTGCGCGCAGCGGCAAGTTCAGAAGGAGGATGCCTTGATACGCAGCTTTGGAGACAAGAGGCCCAGGATTCACCCCACGGCCTTCGTCAGCGAGGCAGCCTACGTGGTGGGAGACGTGGAGATCGGCGAGGGCTCAAGCGTGTGGCCCGGCGCGGTCATCAGGGCCAACCGCTACAAGATTCGCATCGGCCGCTTCGTCAACATCCAGGACAACAGCGTGATCCACGCCGACGAAGACGCCACCTACGGGGACTACATAACCATCGGCCACCAGGTGCTCAGTCACGCAACGGTTGTGGAGGACCACTGCCTCATCGGCAACGGCGCCACGGTCAACGGCTACAGCACTATTCGCCACCACTCGCTGATCGCGGCCGGCGCCATGGTCCTGGAGCGTGTCGAAATCCCGCCGAACTCCCTGGTAGTGGGCGCGCCGGGAGAGGTCAGGCGCACCGTCATGGAGCGTCACCTGGAGCTGATGGAGCGTTACAACACGGACTACCAGCAATACACGCGAGACTTCAAGGAGGCCGGCCTCCAGGACCCCGACCAGGAGAACTTCACCGACCCCAACGTCTAGCTGGCGCGCCTTGTCCACGACCGGCCCCACCGATAGAATTCTGAATCTGGACGGAATCGAGCTATGAGAACGATCGACCTGCGCAGCGATACGGTAACCCATCCTTCGCCTGCCATGCGCCGGGCAATGGCCGAGGCCGAGCTCGGAGACGACGGCTGGGGCGATGACCCAACCGTGAACCGGCTGCAGGAGCGCGTGGCCGACCTGCTGGGCAAGGAGGCGGCCGTCTTTGTGCCCAGCGGCACTATGGCGAACCTGGCCTCGGTGCTGGCCCACTGCCAGCGCGGCGAGGAGATTGTCCTCGGAGACCAGTCCCACATTTACCTCTACGAGTACGGCAGCGTCTCGGCGCTCGGCGGCGTTGCATACCGGCAGCTTCCCAACGCGGAGGACGGCACGCTGGACCCCGACATGGTGGAGGACGCCATCCGACCCGTATCGCCACGATTCCCACGCACTGCCCTGGTGTGCCTGGAGAACACCCACAACCGATGCAGCGGCCAAGCGCTCACACGAGAGTACACGGAGGCGATCGCAGGCATAGCCCACGCCCGCGGAGCAGCGCTCCACCTGGACGGCGCGCGGATATTCAACGCCGCGGTCTGCCAGGGCGTACCGGCGAGTGAGCTGGTGAAGGCCGCCGACTCGCTCATGTTCTGCTTCTCCAAGGGCCTGTCCTGCCCCGTCGGCTCCATCGTCTGCGGCAGCCATGAATTCATCGCTCGAGCGCGCAGGGTACGCAACTCGCTGGGCGGCGGGATGCGTCAGGTGGGCGGCCTCGCGGCCGCGGCCATGGTCGCCCTCGACGAGATGGTGGAGCGGCTGGCGGACGACCACGCCAACGCGCGGCGGCTCGCGGAGGGGCTGGCCAACGTCCCCGGCATCCTCATAGACCCGGCGCGCATACACACCAACATCGTGATCTTCGAGGTCGCGGACGGCGACCCGGTCGAATTCATACGCCGCCTGGGAGAGCGAGGCCTGCTCGCTTCCCATATCCACGGCGCCAAGCTGCGCATGGTCACGCACTACGGCATCGAGCAGCAGGACATAGACGATGCCCTGAACGCGGTGGAGTCGGCGGCCACGGAAGCTCTGAGAGTCCCGGGGTAATGGGCGCCACCTCAAGAGAGGGGACTCCCGGCCTGTCTCCGGTGCGCGCCGGCCTGACCGCGGGGTCAGCGGCGGCGGTGTGCGGGTCCGTGCTGAACCTGCCGCTACACTCGCCCTCGGACACGCTCATGAACAGCGCCACCGTGACCGCCGCCTCGCTCGCAGGGGGTGTTGGCGCCGGCCTGCTGTGGCGGGCGCTAGGAGGCAGCGGGCGACGTCCAGCGTACTTCCTGGGCGCCATGGCGCTTGCATTCGTATTGATGGCCGCAGCAGCCGCGACCGGCGAGACTCAGCTGGACCGCAGCGTGTCCTACATGGTGCCTCTGGCCGCGCTCACAATTGCCGTCACCGCGGCATTGACGCTGCTCCTGTTAACGACCGGTCGCGCCCTGCCGGTGGCCGTGACCATCGCGTCGGTGTTGGTGGCGCTGGGAGTTGGCGCTGCGCTGGCCGGCATGGGCGACCAGGAAAGCGGCAGGCTGGAGCTGCCGCCCAGGACGGCGCCGCTGTCGGTCTACGGCTCCGATTCGCTTTGACAAGCGCTTGGAGTAAGTGAGCAGGAGAAACTGACATGGCTCGAATTCTGAAGACGGCGGTCGCCGCATCGCTGCTCGCATCACTGCTGCTCCTGGCAGCCTGCGGCAGCGAGCCTGACCCTACGTCCACGTCGCCACCGCCGCCGACCGCAACCTCTGCGCCGCCGCCCACTGCCACGTCACCGGCGCCCGCGGGCACTGCAACGGACGAGCAGGAGGCCACTGCCACGTCTCAGCCGCCCGCCGCCACCGCCACGGCCGAGCAGGAGCCGACTGAGCAGCCGCCCACGGAACCCGCCGCTGCTCCCAGGAGCATGGGCGAGTATGAGGGCTACACGTTCGTGGTTTCGGACGGCTCAGAGGCTACCTTCACAGTCGAGGAGCAGCTCGCAAGCCTGTCCCTTCCGAACGACGCGGTGATGCGCACGACATCGCTATCCGGCGAGGTGCACCTGGACGGCAGGCCGTCCGTAGTGGAGGTCGAGCTGCAGACGCTGTCCAGCGACCAGACATTCCGCGACAGGTACGTGAGGAGCCGGATGTTCAACCAGTTCCCCCTGGCCATATTCACAGTGGAGGACATTGGCGAGATACCCGACGGCCTTGCCGAGGGCGGGGAGGTCACGGCCGAGGTGGACGGCTCGCTGGAGGTGCACGGAGGGGTGTTCCCGATCACATTCGATATTCAGGCCAGGGACGACGGTGAAAGCATGTTCATCCTGGGACGCACCACGTTCACGTGGGACCAGCTGGAGGTGCCACGGCCGGAGGCCCGGTCCGTGGTCAGCATAGAGGATGAGGTTCGCGTGGAAATACTGCTGGCGGTCGTGCCGCAATAGCAGCCGACCCGGAAATCAAGGAGGAATCGAAATGAAGGCTGTGCAGATTACACAGACGGGCGGACCGGAGGTCCTGGAGTACAAGGACGTTTCTGACCCGGTTGTCGGACCGGGACAGGCGCTTGTTGACATTGGGGCATCCGGCGTGAACTACATGGACGTGTACCTGCGTTCCGGCTCCAATCAGCCGTCGCTGCCCATCATACCGGGCGGAGAGGGCGCGGGCGTCGTGTCGCAGGTGGGCGAGGGCGTCACAGAGGTGGAGGTTGGCGACGTGGTCGCATATACGGGCGCCGGCGCTTCCTATGCGGAGAAGGTGGCCGTCCCGTCCTGGCGGCTGGTGAAGATGCCCGAGGGGCTCAACGCGGAAGCGGGCGCCGCGGTCATGCTCCAGGGCATGACCGCCCACTACCTCTGCTACTCCACCTACCCGCTGAAGCCCGGAGACGCATGCCTGGTCCACGCGGCCGCCGGCGGCGTCGGGCTGCTTCTGACGCAGATGGCCAAGGCGCTCGGGGCGACTGTCATCGGCACGGTGTCAACGGAGGAGAAGGCGGAGCTTGCCCGCGGGGCCGGCGCCGACCACGTGATCAACTACGCAGAGCAGGACTTTGCCGCTGAGGTGGAACGCATCACCGGAGGCGCGGGCGTGCAGGTGGCATACGACGCGGTGGGCCTCTCCACATACGAGGGGAGCCTCGAGAGCCTGGCCCCTCGGGGCATGCTCGCTCTCTACGGCCAGGCCAGCGGCCCGGTGCCCCCCCTCGCCACGGCCATACTCGGCCGTAAGTCCCTGTTCCTGACGCGCCCCTCGCTGGGCGGCTACACCGCCACCAGGGAGGAGCTTCTCCAGCGCGCCGGTGACGTGCTCGGGTGGGTGAATGACGGCTCGTTGGACGTGCGAATCCACGGCAGGTTCCCGCTGAGCGACGCCTCCGAGGCGCACAGGCAGCTGGAGGGCCGGATGACCACCGGAAAGCTGATCCTCATTCCGTAGCACGCTCTCCGTATGACGTAATCCGGGCCGGTGGGCCCGAAGGAGACGCAGTTGGGCACCGAACGGGACGAGATACGAGACAACGTACGGTCGTTGCGGGACCGGCTGGCGCGCTCGGCCGCGCGCGCCGGCCGTGATCCGTCAGACATAACGCTCCTCGGCGCGTGCAAGACCGTGGACCGCGATAGGATCCTGCAGGCGGTTGAGTTTGGTATCAACCACCTTGGGGAGAACTTCGTTCAGGAGGCCGAGGCAAAGTTTGGCGGGAGTGAGCGACCGGAGGGCCTCGCCGGTCTTCACCTCATCGGTCATCTTCAGTCCAACAAGGTCAGGCGCGCCGTCGCCCTCTTCGACGCCATACAGTCCGTGGACAGCGTTCGCCTGCTGTCGCGCATAGACGCCGCGGCGAAGGCGATGGATCGGCGCGTGGACGTCTACGTTCAGGTCAACCTGGCCGGGGAGGCCACCAAGGAGGGCGTGAGTCCCGGCCTTCTCGTGGAGCTGGCGGAGCGCGCTGCCACCTGCGAAAACGTGCGGCTGGCGGGGCTTATGACCGTGCCGCCCCATACGGAGGACCCGGAGGGAGCGCGGCCGTACTTCAGGGTGCTGAGGGAGCTGCGCGACGAGGTGGGCCGGCTGGACGTCTACTCCGGCGCCTCGCTCGGCCTGTCGATGGGCATGACGGCCGACTTCGAGGTCGCCGTAGAGGAAGGCGCGACGCTGGTCAGGGTCGGCTCGGCGATCTGGGGCGCGCGGCCTTGACGACCGCTTCCTAACCGATACCCGTCGCCTCCGCTTCCAGGTCGCGATAGAGGTCGACCTCGTCGGCCAGTTCCACGGCCCGCAGGCTCGCCCAGTCGATGCCGGCAGCCGTCTGGCGCAGAATGCCCACCACCATAGCGGCCTCGAGCTGTGTCGTTCCGTCGTCGCCCGTTTCCAGGTTGTACCAGAACAGGGTCACGCTGCTTGCGCGCGGGTCGTCAAAGATGCGGCCCAGGATGGCGATGCTGTAGTTCTGCATTTCCGACTTTCCCGAATCTGAGGCTGGGTCCAGCCCGTTCACGAGCACGCCGATTATGGGGTCGGATACGGAGATGTCAAACTCCGCACCCAGGTATTGGGCCCGACCGCCGGCCCCCCACTCCCGGAGCGCAGAGTCCACGTTCTGCGACAGCCAGGAGTCATAGGCCGCGGCCTCCTCGGAGAGGCCACCGGCGGGTATCACCTCTTCCGGCGCGGCCCCGCCGCGCGGCGACGCCAGCAGCGGCACCATCAGCGATCCGATCAGTGACACCGCGACGACGCCCACCACGACCATCTTGAGCGTGGAGAATCCCTGGCCCTCGGAGCGCGGCTCGTCCATGATGGGACGATCAGCAAGATCCTCCACGTCCTTTGGGTCCGGGTACTCCCACTCCTCGTATTCGTCGCCGGGGCCGCCTCGGTTGCTCAGCATGGCAGCATTCTAGGGGAGAACGAGTCCAGGCGCAAACGTCACCATGCCCGTTGAGCGAAACTCGACTATCCCAAGTCGCGGGGTTACAATCCGCCCAGCGGCCACGCCAATGGGTTGTCGACCAGGCGGTAGCCGACCTCTTGCACTTTGCACGCTTCAGGAGGATGAGCATGACCACGAAAGAAAAGAGGTTCTCGTACCACTGGGGATCCGGCGTGGTGGCCGAAGAGGCCCAGGTGGAGGGCACGTACCACCGCCCTACCCTGCAGCTGCTCAAGTACACAGAGGGCGAGGCGGCCGGACAGGTCGCCATTCGGTTCTGTCACTATGGCCACGGCGGGGGCTTCAATCGCTCACCGCTGCTCATGTCGCCGGACGAGCTGTCGGAAATGAGCAGCGCCCTCCGGGAGACGCCTGAGCTCCTGGAACTCCTCAGGCGGTTGCTGGGCGCCCAGCCAGCAGGCTAGCCGCTGCCGGCGTTGCCGGACGAGTGGTCATGGCCGCGAAGCCAGCTGTACACCAGCGCGCCGCTAGCGGCGCCGAGCAGCGGCCCGGCCCAGTACACCCAGTGACTCGACCACACCCAGCCGCCTAGCGCCGGCCCGAACGACCTTGCGGGGTTCATCGACGCCCCGGAGATCGGACCGCCGAACGTGGCCTCCAGTGCAACCGTCATTCCAATAGCCAGGGCCGCCGCCTGCCCAACGGCCCGAACGTCGGTGGCGACCGCCATGATCACGAACATGAGGATGAAGGTCAGGGCCACCTCCATGCCCAGCGACTGCACGTCGCTGCCGGCAGGCGAGGTTGCTCCCATGTTGCCAACGCGGCCGAAGAGCAGCAGGTGCCCGCCGCTGGCCGCGGCGGCTCCCGTAAGCTGCGCGCCCCAGTACACCGGCACCTCTCGCCAGGGGAAGTGGCGCGACAGGGCAAATCCAAGGGTTACCGCCGGGTTGATGTGCGCTCCGGAGATGTGGCCCGTGGAGTAGATCATCGCGGCCACAATCATGCCGAAGGTGAGGGAGATGCCCAGGTGTCCTATGCTGCCGCCGGACACCTCGTTGACAACGATGGCGCCTGCGCCCGCGAAGACGAGGCCTGCGGTGCCAAGCGCCTCCACGACCGCCCGCCGGATGACGGGCTCTCTGCTGCCCGCGTCCGGCAAGGGCTAGTACCTGGAAACGTTGATATCGGTCATCTTCCCGGTTACCAGGAAGATGACGCGCTCCGCAATGTTGGTGGCACGGTCTGCAATCCGCTCCAGATCGTGGGCCACCCACAACAGATACGTGGCCCTCTGGATGGTATTGGTATCCTGCACCATGAAGAATATCAGCTCCCTGTATACCTGGTCGTAGAGCGCGTCCACCTCGTCGTCGTCGTTGCAGACCGCCAGCGCCGCCACGGTGTCCCTGTGCACCAGCGCGTCCAGGCTCCGCCGCAGCATATCGGTCGCCATCTCAGACATCCTGGGCAGGTCGATAAGAGGCTTGAGCGGAGGCTCGCCGTCCATCATCAGGCAGATCTTGGCTATGCCCTCCGCGTAGTCGCCCATGCGCTCCAGCTCAACCGCAATGTGAAGCATGGCAATGATGCTACGCAGGTCCCCCGCCATGGGCTGCTGCGTGGCGATCAGCTCGATGCACTGCTCCTCGAGATTGTACCTCTTGCTGTCGATGAAATCGTCCTCACGCACGATCTGGCGCGCAGCCTCCGTATCCCTCCGCTTCAGCGCGTCCAGGGATTTGGCGATTGCCTTCTCCACCATGCTTCCAAGGATGAGAAGATCGCTCTGGAGCATCCTGAGGTGCCTGTCGAAATCTGCTCTAACCATGAGTCCACCTCCCTGCGTGCGCATGTCCGTCATTTCAGCTGAAGCGGCCCGTGATGTAGGCCTCTGTGTGCTCGCTCTTGGGATTGGTGAAGACCTCGCTGGTCGGGCCGTATTCCACCAGGTAGCCGGCCCTGTCCTGGTCCATCATCAGGAAGGCCGTGTGGTGTGAGACCCTGGCGGCCTGCTGCATGTTATGAGTCACGATGATGATGGTGACCTCCTGGGAGAGATCGCGAATCAGCTCCTCCACGGCCAGCGTGGCCATTGGGTCCAGGGCGGAGCAAGGCTCGTCCATGAGGATCACCTCGGGTTCTACCGCAAGCGCCCGCGCGATGCAGAGCCGCTGCTGCTGGCCTCCCGAGAGTTGCAGTGCGCTCTGCTTCAGCCGGTCCTTGACCTCTTCCCAGAGCGCAGCGCGCCGGAGCGACCGCTCCACCCGCTCGCTGGTGTTCCCGTGGATTCCATTCACCTTCAGCCCGAACGCCACGTTCTCGTAGATGGACTTAGGAAACGGGTTGGGCTTCTGGAACACCATGCCGATGCGGCTCCTGAGCTCAACGGGATCCACGCCGGTGCCGTAGATGTTCTCGCCCTGGTAGAGCACTTCGCCCTCCACGTGGCCGCCGGAAGACATTTCGTGCATCCGGTTAAGGCACCGGACCAGCGTACTCTTGCCGCAACCGGACGGGCCAATGACGGCGCTCACACGCCTGCGATAGAGCGACAGCGAAATGTCCTTCAGCGCCCTGATCTCGCCGTAGTACGCCTGCAGGTTGCGCACATCAATGACCGACTCAGGCCCCGTCTCCCTGCCGGATTCCACCATTTCCTCCGCCGGTTCAATCTGGGGCACATTCAGGAAGTTCTCGGTTACCATCTGCTTCTCCTAGAGTATATGTTGCGCAGGGTTATGGCAACTGCGTTCATCAACAGGAGCACCACCAGCAACACGATGATACCCGCGGCGGCGTTCTCCTGAAATGCCGGCAGAGGTCTGCCGATCCAGCTGTATATCTGCACGGGCAGCACCGTGAAGGAGTCGGTAGGGGAGCTGGGGACGAAGAGCACGGTTGTGAACGCTCCCACCACGATGAGGGGCGCAGTCTCGCCTATGGCCCTGGCCAGCGAGAGTATGAATCCGGTCAGAATAGTGGGTACTGCCGCCGGCAGCACCTGGTGCCAGACGGCCTGCCAGCGGGTTGACCCCAGCGCCATCGCCGCCTCCCGCATGGAGGGCGGCACCGACCTCAGCCCTTCCCGAGACGCAACGATGATAATCGGCAGTATCAGCAGGGCCAGGGTGAGCGCGCCCGCCAGGATGCTGCGACCCAGGCCCATCCCGTACACGAACACCGCAAGCCCCAGCAGCCCGTACACGACGGACGGCACTCCCGCCAGGTTGTTGATGTTGATCTCGATGGTCCGAGTAAGCCAGTTTCTCCTGGCAAACTCCTCCAGGTAGATGGCGGCGCCCACGCCCGTTATGATGGCGAAGAGCGCTGTGAACATCATCACCCAGAGCGTACCGGCCAGCGCGGACTTCGCGCCGGCCTCCTCCGGCTTGTAGTGCGGAAAGCTGTTTATGAAGTCCAGGCTAAGCACTCCGATGCCATCCCGCACCACGGTTATCAGCAGCACCGCGAGCACCACCACGCCCAGGAAGGACGCCGACATGGCCAGTGCCACAAAAGCCACTCCCCTGCCCTTCCGAACGCTCTGGCTCCTGCGTGTGGGCCTGCCCCGCTCGAACGCTATGTTGGGGATCATTCGTATATCTCCCTGAACTTCGCCAGTACCACCTGGGCCAGAAGGTTTAGAGAGAGCGTAAAGAGGAATAGCATCAGGCCTACCGCAAAGATGCTCTCATACTCCACCGTGCCCCTTGGCGTATCGCCGGTGGCAACCTCCATGATGTAAGCTGTCATGGTCTGCATGGCCTCCAGCGGGTTCCACGACAGGTTGGAGACTCCACCTGCCGCGATGGTCACAATCATGGTCTCGCCGACAGCTCTGGCGAGGGCCAGCAGTGCTGCTGCCACGATTCCGGACAGGGCGGCCGGCACCACCACCTTCACGGCCACCTGGAACTTGTCGGACCCGACGGCATAGGCGCCCTCGCGCAGTGACGAGGGCACGGCTCGCATCGCATCCTCGCTCAGCGAAGCCACCATGGGTATCAGCATCACCCCCATGGCCATGGACGCGCCCAGCGCAGTGAAGATGGTCTCCGTGTCGAACAGCGGTCTGATTATGGACGGATTGATGAAGGAAATGGCGAAGAACCCGAACACAACCGTCGGGATTCCTGCCAGGACCTCGAGCACCGGCTTGACCGTAGACCGGACGCTCTCGGGGGCGTACTCGCTGAGGTAGATGGCTGTCAGCAGCCCCACCGGGAACGCTATGCCCAGCGCCATGAATGAGATGAGCGCGGTCGCCGAAAGGAGCGGCAGCACTCCAAACTTCTTGTTCGAAAAGAGGGGTGTCCACTCAGTGCCGGTAAGGAACTCCACCACGGACACCTCGCGGAAGAACTGGAGCGCTTCCTCCAGCAGCACCAGGACTATTCCCACGGTGGTAACCACGGATATCAGGGCACACATGAAGAGAAAGCCGAGGATGGGCGCCTCCCGCATCCTCTGCCGGAGGCGCCTCTTCCTTGAAGACTCGGCGATGATGTTCGCCAACCTACTCAGTCCTCTCCAGGACCTGGTTGATGGGGGTGCCGGCCGCCACGTCCTTGAACACCGACCCGGTTATCCGGTTGTCCAGCCTGTTCAAACCCCACGCATACACCTCTGCCGGCAGCGGCACGTAGCCTACCGCAGTCACCAGCGAAGGCGCCTGCTCTATGTAGAACCGCACGAACTCCTCCACCTCGGGCCTCTCGTCCAGCGTGTCGGCCCGCACGTAAATTAAGACCGGCCTCGCCAGCGGCAGATACGTCCCGGCCTCTACCGTCGCTGCCGACGGCTCCACGCACTCACCGGTCGCAGGGTTCTCGATCAGAACTCCCTTCACCAGCTCCTGGTACTGGGCGTAGTACGCCAGTCCGAAGTAGCCAATCCCTCCATCCGATCCGTTCACTCCCTGGGCTATCAGAGGGTCTTCCTCGGTCGCCAGGTCAATGTCTCCCCTGTGCGCTCCACCCTCGTCCATGATCGCCTCGGTGAAGTAGTCAAACGTCCCAGACGCGGGCGTCGGCCCATACAGCCTCAATTTCAAGTCCGGGAACGACGAGCCCACCTGGTTCCAGTTCGTGACCACGCCCTGGGCTTCGGGCCCGAATATAGTGGCGAGCTGATCGACGGTTAGGCACTCGGCCCAGTCGTTGCCGGGGTTCACCACTACCGACAAAGCGTCGAAGGCCACCGGGATCTCTATCACCTCGATACCGCTCTCCGCACACGTGTCAAGCTCAGACTGCGTTGACGGCCTCGACGCGTCCCACACGTCTATCTCGCCCGCGCACATCGCCCGTCCGCCGGCGCCCGTGCCGGTGGAGGCCACGTTTACCCGCACGTCAGGCTGCACTCCGCTGAATTCCACGGCCATCGCCTCGCTGATCGGGAACACCGTGCTCGATCCAGTTACGGCCACCTCTCCACTCAGCTCCGGCATCATAACGGAGTCTTCGGTGGCCGTTGGGTCGCCGCCGCACGCGGCCGCCACACCCACGACCAGAAGAGCCAACAAAAAGGCTCCCGAAAGACCTCGGAAGCCTGCGTGTTTAGTCTTGGTTGTCCCGGTTGCCAATCTCACCTCTCGTTTCTCAAACCTCAACCAGTCTATGAGCGCACCGTTAACGGGCCATTAACCTGGCTTTAAGCGACCGTTAAGCGAAGGATCGGGGGTACTCTCCCTCGAACGGTTCCCCCTACGCCTTGCTGTTGGAGTCATTGACTACACAATAGACCGCTCAGGTTAACGGCGCTTTAGGACGGCGTTAAGCCGCGGTTAGGGTTTGTTGAAGGCGTCACACCAACCGCGCAGCGAGCGCGGCGTAACCTGGCAGCCGCGGCTGTCAGGTCTTTAGCCTAGCGGGAGGGCGGGTAGTTTCTCTAATGAAGGGGTTGCGATGGTGAGCGCCGGCGCGAGCGCGGGTTCATTGAGGCGATAGGCGATGGTGGGACCCCAGGTCTGATGCGTACGCGGTCAGGTAGCGCGATGAAGCGTGAAGGTGAAGGCGCTGCCCTCTCCCTCCCGGCTCTGCACCGCGACCTCGGAACCGTGCGCCTGCACTATGTGCTTGACGATGGCAAGACCCAGGCCAGTGCCGCCTCCCTGTCGCGACCGGTCAGCCTTGTAGAACCGCTCGAAGATGTGAGGCAGGTGGTCCTCCGGTATGCCCGCGCCGCTGTCTCTCACCCCAACCCGGACCACTTCATTCTCCGGGTATGCCGAGAGGGTCACCCAGCCGGTGCCCGGCGTGAACTTCAGCGCATTGTCCAGCAGGTTGATCAGCACCTGCCTCAGCCTCTCCTCGTCTCCGACCGCCCGCGGCAACCGCTCCGGCGCGATCACCTCCACTCGCACGTTCTTGTAGTCGGCCCGCTCCTGGAAGCTCTCCTTGACCTCGGTCATCAGCAGCCGCAGATCCACGGTGTTGAGCGAAAGCAGCCCCTGCCGGCTGTCCAGCCGGGCCAGGTCGAGCAGGTCCTCTATGAGCCTGCTCATCCGGTCGACTTCCCAGATGATGCGGCGCACGAAGTCCCTGGCAACCTCCGCCTCGTCCAGCGCGCCGCTGTCGAGCGTCTCCACGATGGCCTTCACAGAAGCCAGGGGGCTCCTCAGCTCATGCGAAACGTTGGTGACGAACTCCCTGCGAGTGGTCTCCACCTGGTGCATCCTGGTCAGGTCGTGAATCGTCAGGAGCACCCATGTAGCCTCAACTTCGATGATCGGGGTTGCGATCGCGCTGAGAAAGCGGGCCGGCTGGTACAGCTCCACCTCGCCGTGCTGCTGCTCTTCCGTCTCAAAGCAGGTTACCACGAGCCGGTACAGATCGGGGTCCCTCACCACTTCCGGGAAGCGCCTGCCGATTGGCTCCGGCTCCCGCACGCGCAGCATCTCCAGGCCCGCGCTGTTCACCAGTTCGGTCCGCTCCTCCGGCCCAATGAGGGCCACGCCGTCCGCCATGGTGTCCAGCACGGCCGAGAGCTTGTCGCGCTCGCCGGACAGCTCCTGTACCATGCGCCTCAGTGACGCGGCCATGCTGTTGAAGGCGTCCGCCAGCTCGCGCGTCTCGTCTGCGGACAGCGCCTCCACGTGATGATCGAGGTCGCCGAGAGCGACCTGGCGCGCAGCCTCGGTCACGCTGCGTACGGAGCGCGCGGTGCGCCTGGCCAGGAAGTAGCCCAGCGCCAGCGATAGCGCCGATACGACCAGAGCGGATACCGAAATCGTGGCAATAATGCGGTTGACGCTGGATCGGATTGCGGAAGTTGGTATCGCAACCCTGGCAACCCCGACCAGCTCCCCGTCGGTCCGGATGGGAGCGGCGGTATAGAGCAGCTCCTCCCCCAGCGCGGCGCTCACGCGGGTGCTCCAGCTGATGCCGCCCTCAAGTGCCTCCCTGACCTCCGGGCGCCGGCCCTGATTCTGCAGCTCTTCGGGCGACTGCCACGTATCCGCCAGCACAACTCCGTCGCGGTCGATCACGGTGATGCGGGCGTCGATCAGGCCGCCCACGCGTTCGCCTGCCTCACGCAGGTCGTCCACGTCCGCCCCTTCATCGAAGAACGGCGCCAGGCTCTCCGCCGCCAGCACTGCCTCCCGCTCCAGCCTCTCCTCAAGGCCCGATATGTGCGAGTCGCGCACAAAGTTGACCAGGTAGATGCTCACCGCACCCATGGAAACTATGATGAGCACGGTGTAGGAGAGTACGATGCGCCACTGGAGACTGTGCAGGAGGTTCATGCTTCAAACCGGTAGCCAACGCCCCTGATGGTGATGATCTTTCTGGGCTGGCCGGGTTCCGTCTCTATCTTCTCCCTAAGCCAGCGCACGTGCACGTCCACTGTTCGGCTGTCGCCTATGTAGTCGTATCCCCAGAGGCGCTCGAGTATCTGGTCCCTTGTGAACGCTCGACCCTTGTTGGACACCAGCAGCGCCAGCAGCTCGAATTCCCTGGGTTTGAGGTCAAGCGTGTTGTCGGCCACCCTGGCCGTGTGGCCCGTGAGGTCGATCTCGATGTCGCCCGCTCTGAGCACGGTGTTGCCGCCGGCCTGGTCGGACTGCGCTCCCATGGCGGATCGGCGAAGCATTGCGCGGATCCGTGCCACCAGCTCCCTCATGCTGAAGGGCTTGGTCACGTAGTCGTCGGCGCCCAGCTCCAAGCCCACAACCCGGTCGATCTCCTCGCTCTTGGCCGTGAGCATGAGAATTGGCGTGGGGGTCTCACGGCGGAGGATGCGGCAGACCTCCAGGCCATCCAGCCTCGGGAGCATGACGTCCAAGAGGATGAGGTCTGGCACGCCTTCCCTCGCAAGCTGAAGTCCGCCTTCTCCGTCCGTTGCGGTGAGTACGGAGAAACCCTCTCGCTCCAGGCTATACCTCAGGGCCTCGAGGAGGTTCTCCTCGTCCTCGATGATGAGGACCTTCTGTTCAGGCAAGGTGACTCCCCGCGAAAAAGGGGTGGTCGGGGCGACTGGACTTGAACCAGCGACCTCCACGTCCCGAACGTGGCGCGCTTCCAACTGCGCTACGCCCCGATGCCTCCATTATACGCTCCCGAGACGGCAGTTGCCACGCCCTCCGCGGAAGTCTTGGACTTCACCTGGCCATCAGCCGTCTCCGGGAGCGGCACGTTGACGCCATACATTTCTCGCAGAACCTCCAGAAAGGCCTGCACGCCGGCGCCGTAGTGCTGGGCGCGGCGTACCATCACCGCGGTGGGCAGCGAAACGGAATGCCCTTCCCTCAACGGCACCACACATAGGCTGCCTCGCTCCAGCTCGTGGCGAATGCTGCTCCTGGGGAGAAACGAAATGCCAATGCCCAACTCCACCATGTGCTTGGTGGCCTCTATGCTGTCCAGCGTCATCTCGACCCTGGGCGAGATGCCCGCCTCACGGCACACCTGCCCGATCAGGACGAAGTACGTGGAATCACGGTCGTAAAGGATGAGCGGCTCGCGTGCAACGTCGTAGATGCTGGCCTCGCCGCCCAACGCGAAGGGATGGTTCGGCGCGGTGACAAGGCAGATGTCCTCGTCGTACAGGTGTATGGTGAGGACTTCCGGGTCCGTGAGCACGCGGCAAAGGCCCACCTGTGCCTCTTCGTCTGCCACCATGCGCAGTACGTCTGAGGACCGACCGACGCTGATGTGCACCTTGATGTCGGGGTACTTTCGCCGGAACCGGTCCAGTATGGAGGGCAGGGTGTAAGTTCCGATGGCCCTCGCCGACGCTATCTGCAACACGCCTCCGGAGGCGCCGCGCGTAGTGTCGATTGCCTCGCGTCCCTGCCGCAGCGCCTCGATCGCCCGCTCCGTGTATGGGCGGAACGCTCTGCCCCAGTCCGTCAAGCGCACTCCGCGCCCCATGCGGTGGAAGAGCGGCACGCCCAGCTCCACCTCCAGCGCGTGCACCCTCGCGCTCAGCGAGGGTTGCGACAGGAACAGGGTCTCTGCGGCCCGCCGGAAACTGCCGCGATCCGCCGCCGCCAGGAATGCCTCCAGCTGTGCCAGCTCCATGCAACCACCTCCCGGGCCATGAGGCCAAGTCTGATGCCGGGTTCCGGCCTCCCCGCAAGCCAGTGATAGAGAAGTTCTATCACTGCTATAGGAAAGGCAGTCCTTGTATTATATCTCATGACGGCTATACTGGTACAGAGGGAAGGGACAGTCATCTGTTCAGCAATCTGGGCAAGCAACAGGGAGAAGGAGGCAGGACATGAACAACCACCATCGGGACTTCGACCAGCAGGTGCGGGAGCTCGAAGAGAGCTGGGCAAACGACCCGCGTTGGAAGGGCGTCAAGCGAGACTACACGGCCAGTTCCGTGGTGAAGTTGCGCAACAGCATCAAGATCGAGCACACGCTGGCAAAGCGCGGCGCCGAGCGCCTGTGGCGTGACCTCAACGGAGACGGATTTGTCAGGACTTTCGGGGCGCTCACCGGTGCGCAGGCCGTGAACATGGTCAAGGGCGGCCTCAACGCCCTCTACCTCAGCGGCTGGCAGGTGGCCGGCGACGCCAATCTTGCCTCCCACACCTACCCAGACCAGAGCCTCTATCCCTCCAACAGCGTTCCCTCTGTGGTCAAGCGCCTCAACAACGCCCTCATGCGCGCCGACCAGATCCAGCGCCTGGAAGACAAGACCGACCTCGACTACTTCGTGCCCATCGTCGCTGACGCCGAGGCCGGATTCGGCGGCGCCATCCACGCATTTGAGCTCATGCGGGGCATGATCGAGGCGGGAGCCGCCGGCGTCCACTACGAGGACCAGCTGTCCTCCGCCAAGAAGTGCGGCCACATGGGCGGCAAGGTGCTCATCCCCTCCAACATGTTCATCCACACCCTGAACGCGGCAAGACTGGCCGCCGACGTTCTGGACGTGCCCACCATCCTCTGCGCCCGCACGGACGCCCGCAGCGCTACGCTCCTCACCAGCGACATCGATGAGCGCGACGCCGAGTTTTCCACCGGCGAACGCACCATTGAGGGCTTCTACGTGGTGCGCGACGGCTTCGAAGCCGCCGTCGCACGCGGGCTGGCCTACGCTCCCTACGCCGACCTGCTGTGGTGCGAAACCTCCGACCCGGACCTGGACGAGGCCATCGCCTTCGCCGAGAGAATTCACGCCGAGCACCCGGACATGATGCTGGCCTACAACTGCTCCCCCTCCTTTAACTGGAAGAGCCACCTGGACGACGCCACCATCGCAAAGTTCCAGAACGAGCTGGGCAAGGCCGGCTACAAGTTTCAGTTCATCACCCTGGCCGGCTGGCACATGATCAACCTCAACGCCTTCGAGCTGGCCAAGGCCTACAGCACGGAGGGCATGCCCGCCTACGTGAGGATCCAGGAGCAGGAGTTCGCCCGAGAGGTGGACGGCTACACCGCCACGAAGCACCAGGCCGAAGTCGGCGCAGGCTACTTCGACGAGGTGCTGCTGAGCGTCAGCGAGGACCTCGCGGCCACCGCGGCGCTGGCAGGCTCCACGGAGGCCGCCCAGTTCTAGGCCAAGGTTCAGCGCCTGAGCGCTGGCAAACGGGATACCTTTGGAGGGCGCCGGTCACAATGTGACCGGCGCCCTTCTTCGCGTCCGGATGACGACCGGAGCAGCCGGCCCGCTCTTGGTGAGCCCGTCGAACCATTTGGGCGGGCCATCGCGCGGCGGCACGTGTGCTTGCCGCAACGCTGGCACGCCCCCTTCATCCGTCATTCCTGCGAAAGCAGGAATCCAGGGGTGGGAGGAGGCCGGAAATTGTGGCGTCATGGACTCCCGCCTTCGCGGGAGCGGTACCGTGTGGGTTGGCGGACGCGGGAGCCTCCCCCCTACCTCACCACGAGATTCACCAGCCGGCCCGGCACGTACACCACCTGCCGCACCTCGGTACCCTCCAGGTACGGACGCACCCGCGCGCTCTCCAGCGCCAGCTCTCGCGCCTCCTCTTCCTCTATCGACGCGGGCGCCTGTATGCGGTCGCGGACCCGGCCGTTAACCTGCACCACCAGCGTGATCTCCTCGTCGCGGGCGAACTCCTCGTCCCACGAGGGCAGCAACTGGCTGTGGATGCTGAACGGGCGTCCCGTCCTCTCCCACAGCTCCTCCGTCACGTGTGGCGCGATCGGCGCCAGCAGCAGCAGCAGCTTCTCCACGGCGTCGCGCCAGCTGCCGGAGTCGAGTCCACCCTCGTCCCAGGCCCGGCTCATGTGGTTGGTCATCTCCATCATCGCAGCGAGCGCCGTGTTGAACTTGAACCGCTCCAGGTCGCCGACCACCTTCTTGACCGTCTTGTGCGTGGTGCGGACTAGCGTGCGCGCCGCCTCATCATCTGCGGGCTGAGCGTCAAGCGTCGATGCGTCCCTCTGCACAAGATCCCATACGCGGTTGATCCAGCGCGCCATGCCGTTGATGCCGGAGTCCGACCAGTCGCCGCCCTGATCCCACGGCCCAAGGAACATCAGGTACGTGCGCACGACGTCCGCGCCCAGGTCCTGGACGTACGGGTCGGGCGTTATCACGTTACCGCGCGACTTGCTCATCTTCTGATGGTCGGCGATGATGATGCCCTGGTTGAACAGCCTCAGATAAGGCTCGTCGAACTCCACCAGACCGAGGTCTCGCAGCGCCTTATTGAAGAACCGGGCGTAGAGCAGGTGCATCACGGCGTGCTCCGCGCCGCCCGTGTACTGGTCAACCGGCAGCCACTGCCTGACCGCCTCCGGGTCGAAGGGCCCGCGGTCGTAGTTGGGGCTGGCGTAGCGCAGGTGATACCATGACGAGTCCACGAACGTGTCCATGGTGTCCGTCTCTCGCGTGGCGGGCGCCCCGCACTGCGGGCACGGCGCATTCAGAAACCGCTCATGGAATCGCAGCGGCGACTCGCCGGTGGGCCGGAACTGCGCGTCCTCCGGCAGCAGCACGGGCAGGTCCTCCTCCGGCACCGGCACCACACCGCAGCCGTCGCAGTAGATCACGGGTATCGGGGTGCCCCAGTAGCGCTGCCTCGAGATGAGCCAGTCCCTCAGCCTGTAGGACACCGTGCGGCCACCCCAGCCGTTGGCCTCCACATAGTCGGCAATGCGCTCCTTACCCACGCTCGCCGGCATCCCGTCGAACGGGCCGGAGTTCACGTGCGCGCCGTCCTCCACGTACGCGCTCGACAGCTCGGAGCCGTCCCAGTCCGGCGGCGCGATGACGACGCGCACCTCCAGGTCATACTTGCGGGCGAATTCGAAGTCGCGCTCGTCGTGCGCCGGAACGCCCATCACAATGCCCGTGCCGTACGTCAGCAGCACGTAGTCCGCAACGAATATGGGCACGCGGTCTCCGTTGAGCCGGTTCACGGCGTACGCACCCGTGAACATGCCCGACTTCTCGCGCTCCGTGGACAGGCGCTCAACCTCAGACTGGCGGCGCGCCTCTTCCACGTAGGCTTCCACCTCAGCGCGGCGCTCGTCGGTGGTCAGGCTTGCGACCAGCGGGTGCTCCGGTGCGATGACCACGAACGTCACGCCGTAGATGGTATCGATTCGAGTCGTGAACGTGCGGATCTCGGTCTCCTCCAGCCCGTACTCGGAGATGTCGAAGCCGATCTCCACGCCCACGCTGCGCCCTATCCAGTTCGTCTGCATGGTCTTGATGCGCTCGGGCCAGTCGACGAGGCCGGAGAAGTCCAACAGCTCCTCGGCGTACCTGGTGATACCGAAGAACCACTGCTCCAGGTCACGGCGGCTGACGGCGGACTCGCACCGCTCGCACTTGCCGTCCACCACCTGCTCGTTGGCCAGCACGGTCTGGCAGGACGGGCACCAGTTGGCGGGCGCCTTGGCGCGGTAGGCCAGTCCTTCCTTCAGGAACTGCAGGAATATCCACTGATTCCAGCGATAGTACTCCGGCAGTGCGCAGATGATCTCCCGATTCCAGTCGTAGATGGAACCAATCGACCGCAGCTGCCGGCGCATGTTCTCAACGTTGTTCATGGTCCAGGTGTGCGGGTGTATCCCCTGCTTGATCGCGGCGTTCTCCGCCGGCAGACCAAAGGAGTCGAAACCCATTGGGTGGATGACGTTGTAGCCCTGCATCCGGCGGAATCGCGCGTGCGCGTCGGAGGGGGCCATGGCGTACCAGTGGCCGATGTGGAGGTCGCCGGAGGTGTACGGGTACATAGTGAGCTCGTACCACTTGGGGCGAGGATCGTCGTCGCGGACGCTGTGGAGGCCGTCCTGCTGCCATCGGGCCTGCCACTTGGCGTCCAGCTCTTGAGGATCGTATCGACGCTCGGTTGTGCGCATGGACATATCAGATTCTCCGAAGAAGGCTTGGGCCATTATAGGATTTCGAAAGGCGCGCCGCAACGAGGAGGCGCCCGCGGTGTTGACAGCAGGCGTCCATCAGGCGTAGCCTAATGGACGCACCCACCACCACTCGGGAGCAACGGCATGGTCTTCTTGAAGCGTTTGGCGGCTCTGTATCTCGTACTTCTCGGCATTGCAGTTGCCAGCCACTTCCTGGCGACGCAGCTTTACGACCCCACGTTGGCCGGCTCAGCTCTCGACATCTGGCTAATCCTGGACCCCATGATGATCGTGGGGGCGTTCATTGCGCTCCTCGTAGCCTTCTTCAGGAAACTCGAGTTCGGCGGCCTCTCCTACGGCCTGGGCGTCAGCCGGGACTACCTGGAGGCCAACCTCACCTTCTACCTCTCAGCCGCTTTGCTCATCATGCTCACGTGGAACTGGTTCGGCGTGGCGTTCGCGGAGCCCCCCAACGACGCTGCGCTAGTCTGGATCTTCATCGACTCGGTCCTGCCGCTCCTGCTCATATCCACCGGCATACGTCTGATGCGCAGCGAAGATTAGGCGCCCTGCGCCGTCCGCGTCGCCCCGGCAAAGGCGTTCCACGACCGCACCGCTTCTCTGGATAACCGCACGGCGCGCTAGTGAACTCCTTTACAATGGCAATGGCTGAAAGTACAATTGAACACTAAGACGGAAGTTTGACACAAACTTCACAATCCCCTATAGTTTACACTTTGTAATGATCCTGGGTACAAGAAGTGCACTCATGACTACGGAGAGGGAAGAGGCTAGGGAGTACGTCCTGGGCATGGTGCGCGAGCACGACGTCAAGTTCATTCGCCTGTGGTTCACCGACATCCTGGGCGCGCTCAAGGGGTTTGCCATCACCGCTCAGGAGCTGGAGGAGGCGCTGGAGCAGGGCGTCGGCTTCGATGGGTCTTCCATTGAGGGGTTCGCGCGCATTGACGAGAGCGACATGGTGGCCATGCCGGACCCCACCACGTTCCGCATACTCCCCTGGCGGCCGCGCCAGAACGCCGTGGCGCGCATGTTCTGTGACGTCCTCACTCCCCAGTGGCAGCCCTTTGAGGGCGACCCGCGCCACGTGCTCAAGCAGACACTGGAGCGCGCTGCCTCTCTGGGATACACCTACTACGTGGGGCCGGAACTGGAGTACTTCTACTTCCGCAACTCCGAAGGCACGGACGTGCTCGACGAGGGCGGCTACTTCGATCAGACGCCCCTGGACCTTGCAACCGAGCTGCGCCGCGAGACGGTGCTGACGCTTGAGGAGATGGGAATCGCGGTGGAGTTCAGCCACCACGAAGCGGCCACCAGCCAGCACGAGATCGACCTGCGCTACTCAGACGCCCTCACCATGGCCGACAACGTGATGACGCAACGCCTGGTCATCAAGGAGGTGGCCATGCGAAACGGCCTCTACGCCACCTTCATGCCCAAGCCCATCGCCAACGTCAACGGGAGCGGGATGCACGTGCACCAGTCGCTGTTCAAGGGCGCCACCAACGCCTTCTTTGACGGTGACAGCCCCTCTCACCTGTCGCCTCTTGCCCTGTCCTTCGTGGCGGGGCTGATGCACCACGCGCCCGCAATAACGGCCATTACCAACCAGTGGGTCAACTCCTACAAGAGGCTCATTGTCGGTTACGAGGCGCCGGTCTACATCTCCTGGGCCAGCGTGAACCGGTCCGACCTGATTCGGGTGCCCGCCTACAAGGAAGGACGTGAGGACTCCGTGCGAATCGAGTACCGCGCGCCGGACCCGGCGTGCAATCCCTACCTCGCTTTCGCTGTGATGCTCGCCGCGGGCCTCGACGGCGCAGAGCGCAACCTTCCCGCGCCGGACCCCGTCCAGGAAAACGTCTTCAACATGACGGACGAGGAGCGCCTGCGCAGGGGTATCGATACCCTGCCAGGCAGCCTCAGGGAGGCCATTCTCCTAACGGAGAACAGCGACCTGGTCCGACGGACCTTGGGCGACCACGTCTTCAACAGCTTCATCCAGAACAAGAAGATCGAGTGGAGCCAGTACCAGGCCCAAGTCACCAACTACGAGCTGAAGAGATATCTGCCTATCCTGTAGGCGAGGAGTTTGCCCGTTGCAGACCATACCCCCACTGCCACAGCATGCCCACGGCCTGTATGACCCCAGGTTCGAGCGCGACGCCTGTGGTGTCGGCCTTGTTGCCAACATAAGCGGCCACAAGACCCACGACATCCTGGAGAAGGGACTCGAGGTCCTGGTCAACCTGGCCCATCGCGGGGCGTGCGGCTGCGACCCTCTCACCGGCGACGGCGCGGGCATTCTCATACAGATACCGCACGACTTCTTCCGCGCCTGGAGTTCGGAGCAGGGCTTTGAGCTGCCCGCACCGGGCGAGTACGGAGTCGGTATGGTCTTCCTACCTCCCGACGACGAGCGCCGCCAGGCCTGCGAGCAGCTGGTGCAGCAGGTCATCGAGGCGGAAGGCCAGCGGTTGCTGGGCTGGCGAGACGTGCCTGTCGACGCCTCCGCTATAGGAGAAATCGCACGGTACTCCCAGCCTCTCATCCGCCAGGTGTTCGTGGGCCGCGGCCCCGGAGTGACCGACGAGGCCCACTTCGAGCGCAAGCTGTACGTCATCCGCAAGGTGGTCGAGCGCGCAGTAGACGGCACGGACGACGAGACACGCCGCCACTTCTACATTCCGAGCCTTTCCTGCAATCGAATCGTGTACAAGGGCCTACTCATGGGCACGCAGCTCATGGGCTTCTACGAGGACCTCAGTGACCCCGCGATGGCGAGCGCATTCGCCATGGTGCACGCCCGCTTCAGCACCAACACGCTTGGGTCGTGGAGGCTGGCACACCCCTATCGCCTAATCTGCCACAACGGGGAGATAAACACGCTCCGAGGCAACATCAACTGGATGACCGCCCGGCAGTCCATGTTCTCCTCGCCCATGTTCGGTGACGACATGGAGAAGCTCTTCCCAATCATCACTCCGGGCGCCAGCGACACCGCGTGCTTCGACAACACGCTGGAGCTTCTGCTGGCAACCGGCCGCTCGCTTCCGCACGCCCTCATGATGATGATCCCGGAGGCAACGGGCGAGCGCGTGGACATGCCCCAGGATAAGCGCGACTTCTACGAGTACCACTCCAGCCTGATGGAGGCGTGGGACGGCCCGGCCCTCATCGCTGCCACGGACGGCAAGCGCATAGGCATCGTGCTGGACCGCAACGGGCTGAGGCCGTTCCGGTACCTGGTCACCAAGTCCGATATGCTGGTGATGGCCTCCGAGGTGGGCGTCCTGGACGTGCCCCCCGACGAGGTGCGCTTCAAGGAGAGAATACACCCCGGCCGCATGTTCCTGTTGGACACCGAGGAAGCGCGCATAATTGACGACCAGGAGCTGAAGGAGACGCTTTCCCGGCGCCAGCCCTATGATCAGTGGCTCGCCGACAATCGCGTTGATCTGGACCTGCTTCCGGATGCGCCCGCCGCGCAGGCGGTGAGCCGGGACTCGCTCCCCAGCCTGAAGCGCGCCTTCGGCTACACGCTCGAGGACCTGCACATGCTGATGGAGCCGATGGCCGTAACCGGCGCCGAGCCGGTGGGCTCTATGGGCAACGACGCGCCCCTGGCCGTGCTTTCCGACAAGCCCCAAATGCTGTTCAACTACTTCAAGCAGCTCTTCGCTCAGGTATCCAACCCGCCTCTGGACGCCATACGGGAGGAGCTGGTGACCTCGCTGGAGGCGTTCATCGGCTCCGAGCAGAACTTGTTCGAGGAGACCCCTGAGCACTGCCGCCAGCTGAAGCTGAAGGAGCCCATCCTGTCCGTCGCAGACCTGGAGAAGGTGCGGAACGTCTCCGTGGGCGGGCTGCGCGCGACCACCTGCTCCATGCTCTTCGATACGGGCGAGGGCCCCGGCGCACTGGAGCGCGCAGTCGAGCGGCTGTGCCGCGAGGCGGCTGAGGCCGTGTCGTCCGGCAGCTCAATTGTCGTGCTATCGGACCGGGGCGTGGACAGCCGCTACGCGCCCATCCCCAGCTTGCTGGCAACCGCAGCGGTGCACCACCACCTGATACGCGAGGGCGTTCGAACAAGGGTCGGCCTGGTTGTGGAGTCCGGCGAGCCGCGGGAGGTCATGCACTTCTCACTGCTCATCGGCTATGGCGCCGGCGCGGTGTGCCCGTACCTCGCTTTTGAGCTGCTCCATGAACTCGCAGAGCAAGAGGTCACACCCCTGCCCGTGGACGCCTACACCGCCGAGAAGAACTTCGTCAAGGCGATCAACAAGGGCGTGCTCAAGGTGATGTCCAAGATGGGCATCTCGACGGTCCAGAGCTACCGCGGCGCCCAGATCTTCGAGGCCGTCGGCCTGAACCAGGAGACGATCGACCGATACTTCACCTGGACCTCCTCGCGCATAGGCGGCATCGGTCTGGACACCGTTGAGGAGGAGACGCGCAGGCGTCATGCATACGGCTACGCCGACGGTCACCTGTCGGGCGAGCTGGAGATCGATCAGGGCGGGGCCTACTACTGGAGGCGCAACGGCGAGTACCACATGTACAACCCCGAGTCCATCGCCCTCCTGCAGCACTCCACCGGCAGCAATAGCTACCCGACCTACAAGCGGTTCGCCACGCTCATCGACGAGCGGGAGCGGCAGCTGTCCACCCTGCGCGGCCTGCTCGACTTCAAAATGTTGGACCAGCCCGTCCCAATCGATGAGGTGGAGCCTGCAATCGAGATCGTCAAGCGGTTTGCCACAGGCGCAATCTCGCTGGGCGCCATCAGCCGCGAGGCACACGAGACCCTGGCCATAGCCACCAATCGCATCGGCGCAAAGAGCAATACGGGCGAGGGCGGAGAAGACTACCACCGCTTCACCCCGGACTCCAACGGTGACTCGAGGGCCAGCGCGATCAAGCAGGTGGCCTCAGGCCGCTTCGGCGTGACCACCAACTACCTGGTGAACGCTACCGACCTCCAGATCAAGATGGCTCAGGGCTCGAAGCCCGGCGAGGGCGGCCAGCTCCCTGGTTTCAAGGTGGACGAGTACATCGGCTGGATACGCCACACCACGCCCGGCGTCGAGTTGATCTCGCCGCCGCCTCACCACGACATCTACTCGATCGAGGACCTCGCGCAGCTCATCCACGACCTCAAGAACGTCAACCCGGAGGCCAGGATCCACGTGAAGCTGGTGGCCGAGGTGGGCGTGGGCATTATCGCTGCCGGCGTATCGAAGGGCCACGGTGACGTGGTGCTCATCAGCGGCGACAGCGGCGGCACCGGCGCATCGCCGGAGTCGTCCATCAAGCACGCCGGCCTGCCGTGGGAGCTGGGACTTGCAGAGACACACCAGGTCCTGCTGATGAACGACCTCCGCGGGCGTATCGTGGTGCAGACGGACGGCCAGCTCAAGACGGGGCGGGACGTGGCAGTGGCATGCCTACTGGGCGCCGAGGAGTTCGGTTTTGCCACCGCGCCGCTTATCACTCTGGGTTGCATCATGCTTCGGAAGTGTCACCTGAACACGTGCTCCGTGGGCGTGGCTACGCAGAACCCGGAGCTTCGCAAGAGGTTCGCAGGCCAGCCGGAGGCCGTCATCAACTACTTCTTCTTCGTGGCTGAGCACCTGCGGGAGATCATGGCGCAGATGGGGTTCCGCACCGTGAACGAGATGGTGGGTCGAATGGACAGGCTTGAGCCGGCCCGGGCGGTCGAGCACTGGAAGGCGCGAGGCCTGGACATCTCACCCATGCTCCTGCTGCCGGAAGTGCCGGAAAGCGTGGCCACCTACTGCTGCCAGCCCCAGGACCACGGCTTGGAGCTCGCGCTCGACCACACGCTGATCGATATGGCGAGACCGGCGCTGGAGAACGCCGAGCCGGTGGATATCAAGCTGCCCATCCGAAACTCCAACCGCGTTGTCGCCACAATGCTCAGCGGCGAGGTCGCCAAGCGCTACGGCGAGGACGGCCTGCCTGACGACACCATTAGCATCAGCTTCAAGGGATCCGCAGGCCAGAGCTTCGGCGCGTTCCTGGCCAAGGGCATATCCATGACCCTGGAGGGCGACGCCAACGACTACTTCTCCAAGGGCATATCGGGCGGCCGGATCGCCGTGTACCCCCCGGAGGCGTCCACCTTCGTGCCGGAGGAGAACATCATCGTCGGCAATGTGGTGCTCTACGGCGCCACCGGCGGCCGCGTGTTCATTCGCGGAATGGCCGGCGAGCGCTTCGCCGTTCGAAACAGCGGCGCACAGACGGTGGTGGAAGGCGTGGGCGATCACGGATGCGAGTACATGACCGGCGGACGCGTTGTGGTGCTCGGGCCGACCGGGCGCAACTTCGCCGCGGGCATGAGCGGCGGCATCGCATACGTGCTGGACGAGGACGGAGGCTTCCCGGCGCGCTGCAACCTGGACATGGTTGCCCTGGAGCCGGTCGTCAGTGAGGAGGACCGCGATCTGCTCCGCGGCCTTGTCGAAGAGCACCTGGCCCTCACCGGCAGCGCCAACGCACGCCGTGTGCTGGAAGACTGGGAAAAGCTGTTGCCCAGGTTCGTCAAGGTCTTCCCCCATGACTACAGGCGGGTGCTGGAGGAGCGCAGGGCGCTCGGCCTACCCGTCGAAGTGGTGCCTCTTGGGTAAGCCGACCGGTTTCATCGAGTTTGCCAGGAAGCCGCCCCCGCGCCGCGACGTGCGAGAGCGGTTGAAGGACTCCCGCGAGTTCTACCTGGACTGGTCGGAGCCGGATGCCAGGGACCAGGGCGCGCGCTGCATGAACTGCGCCGTCCCCTTCTGCCACACCGGCTGCCCGCTCGGCAACCTCATCCCGGAGTGGAACGACCTGGTCTACCGGGGTGACTGGCACGGCGCGCTCGATCGGCTGCACGCCACCAACAACTTCCCGGAGTTCACCGGGAGGATCTGCCCGGCCCCCTGCGAGCCGGCATGCGTCCTCTCCATCAACGAGCACCCCGTAACTATCGAGTACATCGAAAAGGCGATTGCCGACCGCGGCTACCGCGAAGGCTGGATCACGCCCGCGCCCCCGGTGCACCGCACGGGCAAGCGCGTTGCGGTGGTCGGCTCCGGGCCGGCCGGCATGGCCGCCGCTCAGCAGCTCAACCGCGCCGGCCACCTCGTGACACTCTTCGAGCGCGACGAGTCCGTTGGCGGTCTCCTGCGCCTCGGCATCCCGGACTTCAAGCTGGAGAAGCAGGTAGTGCAGCGCCGCGTGGACACCATGGCCGCGGAGGGAGTCCGCTTCGAGACGGGCGTCAACGTGGGCTACGATCTCACCGCCGATGACCTTCACCGCGACTTCGACGCTGTATGCCTCACCATCGGCGCGGGCGCGGCCCGCGAGCTGCCCGTACCGGGCCGCGAGCTCGAGGGCGTTCACCTTGCAATGGAGTACCTGACGCAGCAGAACCGGCGCATCGCCGGCCGGAGCTACAGCGAGGATGAGACCATCACCGCGGAGGGCAAGCGCGTGATCATCCTCGGCGGCGGCGATACGGGCGCTGACTGCCTGGGTACCGCACACCGCCAGGGCGCGGAGGTGGTGTACCAGCTTGAGCTTCTGCCGCAGCCGCCGGAGCATCGACGACCCAACAACCCGTGGCCGCAGTGGCCGCTCATACTCCGCACCTCGGCCGCCCACGAGGAGGGCGGCATTCGAGACTACAACGTGCTCACCAAGAGCCTCTCCGGGCGCAACGGCCGCGTGGAGCAGCTGAACGCCGTACGCGTGGAGTGGGGCCCGCCCGACGAGACGGGCCGGCCCGCCATGATCGAGGTGGAGGGCAGCGAGTTCTCCATCGGTGTGGACCTGGCGCTGCTTGCGATGGGGTTCGTGCACCCGGAGCATCCGGGCATCGTGACCGACCTGGGCCTGGAGCTTGACGGCCGCGGCAACATTGCGACGAATGCGGACCGGATGGCGAGCGTGCCGGGCGTGTTCGCCGCGGGCGACAGCGTGCGAGGCGCGTCGCTGGTGGTGTGGGCCATAGCCGAGGGCCGACAGGCCGCGCACGGCATCGACAAGTACCTCATGGGCCAGAGCAGCCTGCCGTCCGTGCGCGTCTAGGGCGCGGGGGCCGCGACTCCCGCTTTCTCCGGCTCCCCAAACTCCTGAACTCCAATTGATGTTCCTCATTGCTAACTCTGTTAGCGTGCGCGTGCGCGAGCTGAGAATGTATGATTGTAATTGCGTAATTGAGTATTGACAAACACATCAATACCCATTAACATACCTTGCATTACGGACCTACGGCCTTACGCCGCCTTGCAGAGGAGTTGAAATGAGCCTGAACGCACTCGAGAGACCATCAGAAGAAGACATCGAACATCTCATCACGGAGGTCGAGCGCGTTATCCGGAGCGAGATAAGGGAGAGTGAATCAGAGCAGAGCGCCAACGTCGTTCTTAGCAGGGCTAGTGAGGCTGTGCGAGATGTCATCAACAAGTACGACTATAGAGAGGACGCCAACGCGCTCATAGGTGAGGTACAGTTGGCCGTTCGTTCGGTTGCAGGTATTGAGAGTCTGGTGGCGGACGCCGATTCACTGACGGACAAAATCTCAAGAGCTCTTCACGATGCCTTTGGCGGATGGTTGTACAACGCTCAGGCTGTGGGGCGGAACGTCAGGGGGCGGATAGTTAGCAGGTTCAGGCGCGGAGGGGACGAATCGAAGACTAGAGATAACACCGTTATGTGCAGAGTAGACAGCGAGACTCTGAAGCAAATCGATGAGCTGATCGAAGCAGGGCTGGCGGCCAGCCGCTCCGAGGCAGTAGCTTTCCTGATTACGGCAGGAATAGAGGCCCGACAGGACCTCTTTGAGGCAATTCGGGAGAGGATTGAAGCCATAAGAACAGCGAAGGCAGAGCTTACCAGGATAAAGGAGGCATTGTGACTATCGGTCAGGAAAACGACGAAATCAAAAGAGAGTCGAAAGGTGACGAGATGCTTACATGTGCAGGCTGTAGCCATCCCATTCACGAGGACCAGCCAGTGATTGTCATTCTGTCCGGAGAAAGTGAGAGCCCAAATTCACACCGGCAACGCGCTCCATGGACCCAAAGGCTCACCGGCCTTTGCTCCGGTCTAGTGGGTGCTGTAGCGCTCTTTGGCAGCGGCCTGGAGAACTTATTCAATGCACTGCCTACCTACCTGAGGGACGCGTTGTCCGAGCATAAGGAAGATGTCAGGGGGTTTGCCAAAGGTGCGGCGAGCTTCGCAGTCATTGGCGGCAAGAGGGTCGCTTTACTCCTCGCACGTACACCTCACATAGCAGCAATCGCTGTGGGCGCAGTTCTGGTTGTGGGACTGAGCGCAGGTGCCGTCCATGCCTACTCTTCGTCCAACAACCGCAAAGAGTCAAGCGAGAACTCCGATGCTCTGTACTTCCACGCCGCCTGCCCGGATTGCGGCGGCCAGAGCTGCTTCCCGCCATCCATAGACGTAGAGGTATGAGACCTCCACCAGGCTTCGGCGTATTGCGGCCGGCTATCCCGCCAGCTCTTCTGCTCACCGCCGCCCTCCTCGCCGCACTTGCCATCGCCTGCGCCGGGGCACCCACCGCTACCCCAACGGCTACTCATACCCCTACTCCATCGCCTCAGCCTACGACCGCCGCGCCCATCGAACTGGCAGTGACGTGGCGATGGAGCGCGCCCTCGGGATCTGTGATCCACGCCATCGCCGCCGCGGATATCGGCGGCGTGCCATATGTGGCCGTTGCGACACAGAGCAACTCCTCTTCGAGTTTGTCCTTGGTGGACGTTTCAGAATTCGCGGCTCCTACGCTGGTCGGCACGCTCGATACGCCATTCGACTCCGGTGAGCTGCTCGCAGAGGAGATAGAGATATCCGGCGGGTACGCATACGTGTCGCTGGTAGGCCCGGGGGGCGGGCTGTGGGTCGTAAACGTATCGATCCCATCGCAACCACGGCACGTCTCAGTGTTGCTGTTTGAAATCAGCCTGCTGTCGGCCCTGCACTCGGAAGACAACACCGTAGTGTTGGCAGGTCTTCTGCGGAGCGCGAGTGAGTCGACCGCCCTGCCGCCGCTCGGGAGGCCCGGTATTGTCACGGTCGACGTTTCCGAGCCGGCGCGTCCCGTGCTAGCAGCGTCGATGGCCGGCTCTGTGCACGGCAGCTACGAGACGGCGGTGGCAGTCCAGTCCGGCATCGCATACGTGGTCGGCCTCGACCGGCTCCACGTGATGGACGTCTCGGACCCGGCCGCCATCGTGGAGGTGAGTGAACTGGCGCGAGCAGAAGATGCCCCGATCCAATACACGCGCACGGTGTCGGACATTACCTCTTTGGGCTACGAACGTGCGGAGTCCGCGCCGCGAGACGTGGCGGTGCACGGAGACCATGCCTACCTGGCGTCGGGTTCCAGCGGCCTGCGCGTTATTGACGTGTCGACACCTTCCGCGCCCGTTGAGGTGGGAAGTACCGAGGCCACGTCGCTGCAACGCCTAGTCGTGGCTGGCAACTGGGCGTTTGCCTACGACTTCGATGTCCCTCCGCGGCCCGGCCGAATCGGCATCCTGCTGGTCATTGACGTGTCCAACCCGGAGATGCCCTCAGTAACAGCTGAGCTTGAGATGACGGAACCGCAGCCTTTCGGTGATATCGCCACACTCGGCGGCCGCGTCTACGCCATCGACGGGTGGCTGGATATCGTGGCCGTGGAACTCAGAGGCGGCTGAGGCCGCCCGCCCCCCTACGCAGGCCGGGCGCGGCGTAACACGTGGCGCAAGGTTTACCTTCTCCGCCTCTTTGGGTACACTTCGGGCGTAAGGCAGGGACAACCTCGGCGGGAGGATAGAGCGCATGCTCATGGGCGGCGGCAGAATACTCGTACCGTGCAAACACTGCAGCCAGAATGGGGTCTGCACCACCGGCGACGATCGGGGGAACAGCTGCGGACTGTGCCTGACGGACGCGAAGAGCCCGACCATGTTCGACAGGTTGTGGCGGATGCTGGGGATGCAGCGGCGGGACTACTCCTCGCCAGGCTCGAACGGCGAGCCGACGCGCGTCCGGTGCTGCGTATGCCGCGGCCGCGGCAGGATGTAGGCCTACGCCGGCCGGAACACCGGCAGGCTGACCTCGTCCGTGCGGTCGTCCCACGCCAGCTCCACCGGCATCCCGACGCGAATCGTCTTGCCCGGGTCCGTGACGTCCGCGTCCACCTCCACCAGGTTGGTGGGCATGCGGCAGCCCTCCTCCAGGTCCACCATCGCCACCACGAACGGCACGTCCTCCGCCCAGCCGCGATGCGGCGGCCTCACCACGATCCCGAACGTGTGCAGCGTGCCCCTGCCCGAGCACTGAATCCACTCCGTGTTGCGGGAGAAGCAGTCCGGGCAGAAGTCCCGCGGGTAGAAGTAGGCCTGCGAGCAGTCGTTGCAGCGGCGAGTCCACAGCTCGTGCTGCTTGCACTTGTCCCAGTAGAACTGCGTCTCGGACGTTGGCGCGGGGAGAGGCTTTACCGGTGCGCGTTGCTGTGTCATGTCTCCTCCCGTTTGCGGTGGGTCAGTCCCTTGCGAGCACGACCGTGCCACCGGACGAAAGCGACCCGCCCGTGCCGTGGACGAGCGCCAGTCCGCAGTCCGCCACCTGTCGAGCGCCGGCCTCGTCCCAGAGCTGCCGCGCCGCCTCGATGACCAGGAATATGCCGTAGGCGCCCGGGTGCGTGTACGACAGGCCTCCGCCGGACGTGTTCATGGGGAAGTCGCCGCCGGGAGCCGTGCGCTGCCCACGCAGGAAGTCGACGGCCTCGCCGCGCCCGCAGAAGCCCAGGCTCTCCAGCGTCAGCATCACCGTGTAGGTGAACGAGTCGTATATCATCGCCAGGTCGAAGTCGTCGTGCGTGACGCCCGCCATCTTGAAGGCTGCCGGGCCGGTTTCCCGCGCGATGAGCGACGTGAGGCTCGGCATCTGGCTGATCATGCCGTGGTCGTGACCCTCGCCCGCGCCGAGGATCCAGATTGGTGGCTTCTTCAGGTCGCGGGCACGCTCCGCCGTGGTGACGACGTATGCGCCGCCGGCGTCCGTGACCAGGCAGCAGTCCAGCAGGTGGAATGGCCAGCAGATCCAGCGCGAGGCGTGGTAGTCGTCGAACGACATGGTGAGCGGAATCTCCGCCTTGGGGTCGTGGATCAGGGCGCGGGGGTTGAGCGCGGCCCACTTGCGGGTCGCAACGGCCACCTCGGACATGGCCTCACGGCATCGCTCCTCGCCGAACTCGTGCATGTAGCGGGCGCAGGCCATCGCGTAGTTGATGGGCGCGCCGATGAAGCCGTAGGGCGTCTCGAACTGGCCGCCAGGCGAGCTAGGTCCGCCGCCCTCCGCCGCCCCTCCACCGAAGAAGCGGCGCGAGTGGCCATTGTTGCCGTGGACGATCAGCGCGACCTCGCAGTAGCCCGCGGCGATCGCGGCCAGCGCGTGGCCAGCGTGTATCACGAACGAGGAGCCGCCAACCTGCGTGCTGTCCGTGAAGCGCGGGTGGATGCCCATGTGCTCCGCCAGGCCAAGCGTGTTGCCGCCGGCAAAGATAGCGTCCACGTCGCTCTTGCGCAGGCCGGCGTCCTCCAGGGCATTGTAGGCGGCCTCGGTGGATAGCTGGAGGTCGGACTTGCGGTTCTCCAGGTAGCCCAGCTCGTCCGACTCCGCCGCGCCCACAATGGCCGCCGCTCTGCTGATGCTCGCCACGCCTGCACCTCCGTGCCACTCGAATCTAGCAGGCCGCGCTTTCGCAGGGCCGCCGTCGCGCACTAGCATACGCCCCGGCCGCTGGCTTGGCAACCGGCGGGAGCGGGCCCCTCCGCTCACGCCCCTTCGACAAGCTCAGGGCGAGCGGACTGAGAGGAGGCCCTCGATCCCCGGCTTGCTCATGGTGAGGGGGCCGCCCTTCCCCCGCTCGTGGTGAGCTTGTCGAACCATGCGAGCGGGCAATCGCGTGCGTTCCTCCGTTCTCGCCCTACGACCTGGCTCAGAGCCTGCCCCCTGCGAAAGCAGGGGGTGAGCGGGCTGAGAGGCGGATCTCGGTCCCCGGCTTGCTCATGGTGAGCGGGCCGCCCTTCCCCCCGCTCGTAGCCTGCCCCGTACCTGATACGGGGGTGAGCTTGTCGAACCATGCGTGCGGGGCAAGTGAATCGGCGGGTACCAATGCAGCCGCCTTGCGATGGCTGAGCCATCGATGCTAGCCTTCCCAGGATGGCTGTCCCCGCCATCTCGCGCGAGCAGACTGATCCGCTCTTCTGCCCAAACTGGCGCGACCACGAGATTCGTGGGAACCGATCACCCTCATAGCCTGTATTATCATAGTGAAGGACTCCGGCGGCCGGGAGAGAAAACAGCTTGATTGACGAACAGGATGCCATCCGGCGTTGCCAGTTGGGTGACCGCGAAGCGTTTCGTCCGATCGTTGAGCGTTACGGCAACGTGCTCATGGGCACCATCTACCTGATGATGCGCGACAGGGCGGTCAGCGAAGAGCTGGTGCAGGAAACCTTCGTGCGTGCCTGGAAGGGCATCGCGACGTTCCGCCTCGGCCAGCCACTGAAACCCTGGCTGGTTCGGGTCGCAGTCAACCAGGCGCTCAACGCGAAGGCGCGCCTCCCGGCACCGGTCGAACCTCTATTGGCAGCCAATGAAGGTGGCGGAACGGATCCGGAGTTCGGCCGGTCGGATGATCGGAACGAGGTCCGGCGGGCGCTCAGCCAGCTGCCCGCCGACCGCCGTCGAGTCGTTGTGCTCCGCTACTTCGCGGATCTATCCACGAGAGAAGCGGCGGACGCCCTGGGTATACGTGAGGGAACGGTAAAGTCGCGGCTGGCGAGGGCGCTGGAGCAACTGCGGGAGATACTGGGCAGATGAGAACGAGGGGCTGAGACATGAGCGAACAGCATGACAACACCGAACTCCGTATCCGGGAGGCACTCCTCGCGGAGGCGGGCGAGGCGCCGGCGTCACAGGACTTGTGGGCGCGCGTCGAGCCGCGATTGGAGCGGCCGGCCACGTCCTCCGTCGGCTGGCAGAGGCGATGGAGACTGGTGGTTGCGGGCGCCGCAGCTACTGTTGTACTGACCTTAGGAGGAGCAGGTACCGCCCTCATCGCTACCGGCCAATTCTCGGGTAATGGGGATCGGACCTTTCTGGCAGAAGGACGATGGATCGGGACCGATGGCGAGTCACTCGAAGCGATAACCCTCAACGACACCTATGCCAACCTGAAGGACCCTGATGGGAACCAGCTTGCGAGTGGCATCTCGCTCAGCGGATCGGTCGCCATCGATCCAGGGGCCCATGCAGCGCCAACGCAGACGCCCCAGCCGCCACCGGCACTGGAGAAATCCAAGGCTGACTTTGCGACCAGTCAATCCAGCGGTGCGAATACGCAAGTCCTGGCCAGCGAGCGACAGGTCATCTCCCAAGCGTCGATTGACCTTGAGGTGAGCGACGTGAACGCGGCCTCCGTCCAACTTCGTGGGCTGGTCCAGTCTGTTGGGGGCTTCGTCGAGCACATCTCCACCTCGGGAGGCCCAAACCCCGAGTACGGCTCTGCCGTGGTCCGCGTCCCTAGCGACCGATTCCTGGACGCGCTCGATGGCATCGAACGGCTGGGTAAAGCCTTGGGACAGAGCCTCGGTCAACGAGACGTCACGGGAGAGGCCATCGACCTTGAAGCCCGTCTCCGAAGCGAGCGAAGCACTGAGGAGAGCCTGCTGAAACTGCTCGACAGGGCAGTGTCCGTCAGCGATGTGCTCACTGTCGAGCGTGAGCTCAGTCGAGTGCGCGCGGACATCGAGCGATTGCAGGGGCAACTCGAGTTCATACAACGCAGCGTGGCGCTTGCTACCATTACCGTGAGCTTTGTTCTGCCTCCCGGCTCCGTGCCCGTTTCTCCCTCAGCGTCTCTGCAGATGGAAGTGGACGATGTCGAGCGTTCGGTGAACCGCGTCCAGGAGTTGGTGCACGGGTCCGGTGGGACTATGGGTCGCGTCATCATGACGATTCGACAAGACAGCCAGGAAGCGTTCCTCAGCTTCCTGGTGCCCGCATCCGCCCTCGATGGGACACTCACGTCCATGGCGAGAGACGGCGTTGTCCTGCACCGCGAGGTAGAGAGCGACGGCCGTCTGCGCCAAGGCGAGCAGGACGACGACTTACAGGCGAGCGTTACGGTGCAGCTTCATACCTACCGGGAATCAGAGCTGTGGCGTTCGACCGGCGTCCTGGTGACCGGTGGGTTACTCGTATTCTTCGGTGTGGCCGGCGCGCTGGCGCTCGTGTACCGAGCGAGGCGGCGCATGGCGTAGAGGGATTCCTCGCAGAACAAGCTACCGTGGCGCATAAGCATGCACTCTGGTCGGTGCCTTGGCAACCGGCGGGGCGCTCCGCCCGCGTCCCACTGTCATTTCGAGCCCTTCGACTGCGCTCAGGGTAAACTCCGTTCAGCGCAGTCGAGAAATCTAGGGCGGTCGTGGTCTGCCGACTCTCCGTATTCGGCGGCGCTCCGCCCGCGTCCCACTGTCATTTCAAGCCCTTCGACTGCGCTCAGGGTAAACTCCGCTCAGCGAAGACGAGAATTCCAAGGCGGTCGTATGCTGCCGGCTCTACGCATCCGGCGGCGCGCTTCGGCTAGTGGTGAGGCGCATTGGGCGGCGATAGGTCCTAGATTCCTCGACTACGCTCGGAATGACGGTGGTTATGGGTGGTTCGTGCACAGCGGCCGTTCCGGCCCGCTCACCCTGAGCCTGTCGAAGGGCGTGAGCGGGCCAGGTGGCGTTCACCCCCCACAAAAAGCGGGCTACGCGGCGGCGACTCGCCGCAAATGACTTCCGCGCCCTGCAATGCTATAATGCCGCAGCTTGCAGGCACACCGGAGCACGGAAGGAGGCCCAGCCCACGTGGAGGCGCTCATCGCAGGCGCGGCGCGCCTTGGCCTTCGCCTCGATGAGGCGCAGCTGGCGCAGTTCCGTCGCTACTACCGGGAACTGGTCGAGTGGAACTCGCGCATCAACCTCACGAGCATCTCCGGTTGCCGGGACGTACAGTCGAAGCACTTCCTGGACTCCCTATCGGTGCTGCAGGCTATCCCCAAGGATGCACTGGACGGCGGCGCGCTCGCGGACGCGGGCAGCGGCGCCGGATTCCCGGGACTGCCCTTGAAGATTGCGTATCCCGGCCTGCGCGTATCCCTCGTGGAGTCGATCGGGAAGAAGGCCGCCTTCCTGCGCCACGCGACCTGCTCGCTGGGCCTGGAGGACGTGGACGTCCTGGCGGAGCGAGCCGAGACGCTGGCACACCGGCCACACCTGCGAGAGGCGTTCGATGTGGTGACGGCCCGCGCCGTGGCTGAGATGGATACGCTGGCCGAGCTTGCGCTGCCGCTGTGCCGGGTCGGCGGCAGGGTGATCGCGCAGAAGAAGCTGGACGTGGGTGACGAGCTCAGCCGCGCGGAGCGGGCGATCGAGGTCCTTGGCGGCCGTCTCGAGGCCGTAGTGCCGGTGGACCTTGACGAGCTGGGCGAGCCGCGGTGCCTGGTGGTGCTGACGAAGGTCTCTCCGACACCGCCGGCCTACCCGCGGCGACCGGGCATGCCGGCCAAGCGCCCGCTCTAACGTACACGTCGAGATGAGGAGACGAGACCATTCCTGAAGCGAAGCGGCCACCCGAAAACGGGGGCCGGTCCATATCGCTGAAGCGACGCGTCCTGTCGCTGCCGACGCTGGTATCATTCGGCGTAGCGGCGTTCTTTCTGGCATTCCTCGCCATTCGCTTCGACGTGAGTTGGACGGACACGTGGGAAAAGCTGAGGGCCAGCGACCTCCTGCTGTACGGGGCCGCCTTCGCCTCGTACTACGTGGGCTTCATACTCAGAGGGCTGCGATGGCGCATCATGCTACGCAGCTCGCAAACGGAAGAGGAATCACCCGCAGAGCTTCCGTCCGTCCTGGCCTGTTCGCAGTACATCTTCCTGGGCTGGTTCGCCAACGCCATAACGTGGTTCCGCCTGGGCGACGCCTACCGGGCATACGTGTTCACCGAGGACACCGGGCACAGCTTCCCGCGCACAATGGGAACGATTCTGGCGGAGCGAGTGCTGGACGTGGTGACGATCTTCGTGCTGCTGGCTGTAGCCGCGCTGGCTCTCTCGTGGGTGGGAGACCTTAGCGGGACCGCGCTGTTTCTCGGAATCGCTTCGCTCCTGGTGCTGGTAGGAGTGGCCGGATTGCTGGTGATGAAGCGATTCGGTATGCGACTGGCCCGCCTGCTCCCGAACCGCTTCCGGGAGGCGTACGTGCGCTTCCACGAGGGCGCAATGGGGAGCTTCCGCCAGCTGCCGCTGCTGCTGTTCATCAGCTTGCTGACGTGGCTCACGGAGGTGGGGAGGCTGTACTTCGTGATCCAGTCCCTGGACCTGACCAGCACAGCCAGCTTCTCGCTGGTGGTGTTCGTTACGCTGGCCAACGCCATACTGACCACGGTGCCCATCACGCCCGGCGGCCTGGGAATCGTGGAGCCTGGCATAGTGGGGCTGCTGACGCTGAGCCTTGCCCGCAGCGAGGCGGTGTCCGTGGCGCTGCTGGACCGCTCGATAAGCTACCTGAGCATCGTGGTACTGGGCGGCGTGGTGTTCCTGCTGCGGCAGGCGATACGTGCCCGAAGGATGGCCTCGGCCCGCATGACGTCGGAGTGAGGTAGGGGCCATCACCCCTGACGCCTCCGGCACGCTCATGGTGAGCTTGTCGAACCATTTGAGCATGCCGACGACCGAGAACGCAGTTCGCTCATGCCCTTCGACAAGCTCAGGATGAGCGGTACAGTTTGCGACCCGCCCGCGCCTCTGGACTCATGTTCCCGCATCACGTGCGGGACAAGCTCCGCGGGAGAGGAGGTGACGTTGTGCAGAGCGTGTACCTACCCCGGGCGTCATGGATTCCTCCACTCCGCTCCGCGGAGTTTACCCTGAGTGTCGCCGAAATGCTCGGAAAGACAGTGGCGGTGGCCCCAAAACAAGAGAGGGACGCTCGATCGAGCGTCCCTCTCCGTTGTGCTTACCTGCGTAACCGGAGCTTTCTTCCGATGCGCTCCCTAGTAGTCCATCGGGGGCATCTGAGGCGCGGAGGCCTTCTCCGGAATGTCGCTGACCATGGACTCCGTGGTCAGGATCATCGTCGCAACGCTGGCGCCGTTTTCAACCGCCGCGCGGGTCACCTTGGCCGGGTCGATGATGCCCTGCGCCAGCAGGTTGGTGTACTCCTCCTTGTCCGCGTCGAAGCCATAGTCGCCCTCGCCTTCGCGGACCTTGTTCAGGATCACTGATCCCTCGTAGCCTGAGTTCTCGGCGATGAGCCGGAGGGGGTACTCCAGCGACTTCTGGAGGATGCGTGCCCCCGTGGCCTCGTCGCCCACGAGATCCAGTTCGGAGATGGCGTCCAGCGCCCGGACAAGCGCCACTCCGCCGCCCGGCACAATGCCCTCTTCCACGGCTGCCCTGGTGGCCGAGAGTGCGTCCTCCACCCTGGCCTTCTTCTCCTTCAGCTCGATCTCCGTTGCGGCGCCAACCTTGATGATGGCGACTCCGCCAGCCAGCTTGGCCATCCGCTCCTGCAGCTTCTCGCGGTCGTAGTCGGACGTGGACTCTTCGATCTGGCTCTTGATGGAGTTGATGCGGCCCTGGATGTCCTCGTCGGAGCCGGAGCCGCCCACGATCGTGGTCTCTTCCTTGTTGGCCACAACGCGGCGGGCCCGTCCCAGGTCCTCGACCGTTACGGAGTCGAACTTGCGGCCGGTCTCCTCGCTGATGATGTTGGCGCCGGTGAGGATGGCCATGTCCTCGAGCATCGCCTTGCGCCTGTCGCCGAAGCCGGGGGCCTTCACGGACAGAGGGCTGAGCGTGCCCCTTAGCTTGTTCACCACCAGGGTGGCCAGGGCCTCGCCCTCTACGTCCTCGGCGATGATGACTACGTTCTTCGTCACCTTCAGCGCGTTCTCGAGCGCGGGGAGCATGTCCGACACCGCGGACACCTTCTTGTCGGTGATGAGAATGTAGGGGTCGTCGATGGCGGCTTCCATCCGCTCCGTGTTGGTGATGAAGTAGGGGCTGATGTAGCCGCGGTCGAACTGCATCCCCTCCACGTACTCCTGTTCGTACTGGAGGCCGCGGGACTCCTCGACGGTGATGACGCCGTCCTTGCCAACCTTCTCCATGACCTCCGCGATCAGCTCGCCTATGGCCTCTTCATGAGCGGAAAGCGAAGCCACCTGGGCGATCTGGTCCTTGCCCTCCACCGGTTGGGACATGGTCTTGATCTGGTCCCGCACGGTTGCCACAGCCTTCTCCAGGCCGCGCTTGATGGACATGGGGTCCGCTCCCGCGGTAACGTTCTTGAAGCCCTCCTGGATGATGGCCTGGGCCAGCACCGTGGCGGTGGTGGTGCCGTCGCCGGCAACGTCATTGGTCTTGCTGGCCGCTTCCTTGATGAGCTGAGCGCCCATGTTCTCGAAGGGGTCCTCGAGCGTGATCTCCTTGGCGATGGTCACGCCGTCGCTGCAGACCAGGGGCGCACCAAACGACTTGTCCAGAATCACGTTGCGGCCACGGGGTCCCAGCGTCACCTTAACGGTTTCGGCCAGCTTGTCGGCGCCGGCCTTGAGGGCCTTGCGGGCCTCTTCAGAGAATACCAACTGCTTTGCCATTTCGATTTATACCTCCCGGGTTAGACAGGTTGTGGCTAGGATACCTTGGCCAGAATATCGCTCTCGCGCAGGACCAGATAGTCCTGCCCTTCTTCCTTGAGCTCGCTGCCGGCGTACTTGGAGTAGACTACTATGTCGCCGACCTGGGCTTCCATTGCTATGCGGTTGCCGTCGTCGCCGGCGCGGCCCGGTCCCACGGCCACGACTTCGCCTTCCTGGGGCTTTTCCTGGGCCGAATCAGGTAGGACGATGCCGCCGGCGGAGACCTCTTCCCGCTCAACAGGCTTGACGATCACCCGGTCTCCGAGTGGTTGAAACGTACGCGCCACCTTCAGTACCTCCTTGTGCTCTATGCTCCTGGCGGATTTCGCGCAAACTAGCAGTCTCATGGATAGACTGCTAATTCCTGGCGAATTATAGGAAATTCAGGAGCCAACTGTCAAGTGCCGTGGCGGATTTCGCCCTCACACCCAGGCCTCTCCGCGATGTTCAACCCAGCGCGCTTCGCATCCTTCAACCGCGGCTCCGCAGACCGCTCGATCTCCCGTCGTATGCGCCCGCGCTCGGCGCCGTGCTACAATGGACGCTACGGTCTGGAGCGTCATTGACTTGCGCTGCAGGACCCAGGACAGGCACCGGAAAACGCGCGGGTAGCAATCATGTCAGCCACAACCCACACTTCGAGCGGCATGCGGCGCACAACGTGGGTGGCGCGGCTCGTGGTGCTGGCCGTGTTCCTCGACCTGTTCATGCAGTTCCCCACCATTGCGCCCTACGCCAAATCTCTCGGCGCGTCCGCTGCGATCGCCGGGTTCGCCGTTGCCGCCTACTCCTTCACCAACCTGTTTGGCAACCTCGGCGCCGGCCCACTGCTCGACAGGTTGGGCAGGCGCGGCCCAATGATTGCGGGCATGGCCATCTCCGCCGCGGCCGTGCTGTCCTACTCGCTGGTCCAGTCTCCGGGGCAACTCATGGCCGTCAGAGCGATCCACGGCCTTGGCGCGGCCGTTCTTGCCCCGGGCGCATTCTCCATAGTCGGCGACCGGGCGCCCAACGACAGGCGCGGGCAGGCGATGGGCTTCACCGGCGCGCTCATTGCGCTGGCGGCCCTGACCGGCCCTCCCGCCGCAGGCATCCTGCGCGACGCCAGTGGCGCCGATGCCGTCTTCATGGTGGACGCTGCGATACTTCTCGCAACACTGGCCGTCTTCATCCTGGCCACCCGCGGCGAGACGCTGAACGCGGCTCCAGCGGCGCCGGAGCGTCTTGATGCAGGTACCGGAGCTCCGTGGCAGAAAGCCGCCATCTGGTCGGCGTGCGGTGCAGCCTTCGCCATTGCCGTGGGGGTGGGAGCACTGGTCACGCACCTGCCCATGCTCATTGAGGACCTGGGCGAGTCCGCAGCCAGGACCGGCTACGGATTCGCCGTCTACGCGCTGGTCGCAATGATTGTGATGGCAAGCCCCACCAGCCGCGCAGGAGACAGGTACGGCCGCGTCCTGCCAATGTCCGTCGGCCTGGTTGTGGTGGCCGGAGGGCTGGTTGCGCTTGGCGTGTCGGAGGGTTACGCGGCCATACTGGCAGGCATGGCGCTATTCGGCCTGGGGTATGGGCTTGTGTTCCCGGCCTCCGCCGCCATGGCCACTGCTGCGACCGGGTCGGAGAGGCGCGGGACGGCGTTCGGCATCTTCTACGCGGTCTACTCCCTGGGCGTGGTTGTGGGAGCAACCGGCAGCGGCAGACTGGCCGAGCTTCCCAGCGACTTCGCCGGCTATCCGTTCCTGGCAGCGGCTGCGCTTGTGCTCGTGGCCGTTCCGCCGGTCGCGGCGGCCGGGCGAGCTGCGACGCGCCCGCTCGGCTCGAAAGGGCTGACCGTCAGCGGCGAGAGCGGTCGCCCACGCTGAGCAGGCCCCGCGGCTACAGGGAGATCCGTCAGCGAAACTGCCACTAGCCACACGCCTCCCCAGCGGCCTGCCGCGTCGGTAGACGGCCCGAATCGCTAACGCTATACTTGCACCGTGCCCAATTTCATCCGGCTACGAGGTGTGTGTCTTGGCAGACGTTCAGCCATTCAGAGGCATCCGATACAACCCAGAACAGAACGACGACCTGTCACGGCTGCTCTGCCCGCCGTATGACGTCATCTCTCCGGACCTTCAACGACGACTCCACGAATGCAGCCCGCACAACGCCATCCGCCTTGAGCTTGGGCTGGATGCACCCGACGACTCGGAGGAGTCCAACCGCTACACACGCGCAGCCACCCTCCTCGACGAGTGGCTGGACGGCGGAGTGCTCCGTCACGAGGACCGACCCGCCTTCTACCTGCTCCGCGAGGAGTTCCCGCACCGCGGCGGTCGAATGCAGCGCCTCTCGCTCATTGCGCGCGTCCGCCTGGAGGAGCTCACCGCAGGAGTCATCCTGCCCCACGAGTTCACGTCGCCTGCGCCCAAGAAGGACCGGCACGCGCTCCTCGCCGCAACGCAGGCCAACCTCAGCCCCATCATGTCGGTGTACCGCGATCCCACCGGCCGTGTCGCCGGCCTGCTCAACGACGTGGCCTCTCGACTCCCGCTGGCCAATGCATGCCACGAGGACGTGGGCATCACTCTGTGGGGTATCCAAGATGAGGCGGAGACCTCGGCCGTCACCGACGCGCTCGCAGACGCGTCCGTCTACCTCGCGGACGGCCACCACAGGTACGAGACCGCGCTCCAGTACCGCAACGAGCTGAGCCGCTCCGGGGCATCGGGCGGCGAACGCGACTTCATCATGATGTCCCTGCTGGAGATCACCATGCCGGGTCTCATCGTGCTCCCGTACCATCGCATGGTGCGCGGGCTTTCGCTGGAGCAGACGGACGACCTCTGGAGCCGCGTCGATGAGTCGTTCGACGTAGAGCCGGTGGACGTACGGGGTGAGGACGCCGCGGCTGCGCTTGAAGAGCGGCTGGAGGCCGCGGGCCCGGGCCGGTCGGCTCTCGGTCTTCTCTCGGACGGAGGCGCGTCTGCAAAGCTGCTCACGCTGAAGGACGCTCACGGACAGGCACCGTCGCCTCTGGAGCGATGCGTCACCTGGATTGTGGGCAGCAAGCTGCTGACGCCCGTGCTCAGGTCGGAGGCCGACGCGGTCGACAGGGGTATGCTCCAGTACACCCACGACTCGGCGGAGGTGGCCAGGGCCGTCACCGAGGGCGGCTTTCAGTTCGGGCTAGTGCTGCCTCCCACGCCCCTAGACCTGTTCGAGGAGGTGGTGCTCTCCGGCGAACGCATGCCCATCAAGTCCACCTACTTCAGCCCAAAGCTGCCCACTGGGCTGGTGATCAACCGCCTGACGTGACGCCGCGGCCGTCGAACCGCACGCCCGACAGCGCCGTGCAGACAGCACGCTACACCGAGCATCCGCAGCCATGACCGACACCCACGCAGCAGAGAGGGCAGGGCAGCTCCGAGAGGAGATCAACCGCCACAACCGGCTCTACTACGTCCTCGACAGGCCGGAGATCAGCGACGCCGCCTACGACATCCTCATGCGGGAGCTGCGCGCCCTGGAGGAGCAGTACCCGGAGCTGGTGACGCCGGACTCGCCGACGCACAGGGTGGGCGCCCCGCCGGCCGAGGGATTCGCAGAGGTGCAGCATCCCGTGCCGATGCTCAGTCTCTCCAACGCCTTCGACCAGGAAGAGCTGCGGGCATGGCACCGCCGCGCCACCGGCCTCCTGGACGGCGCAGAGTTCGACATGGTCTGCGAGCTCAAGATCGACGGCCTTGCCGTCGCGCTCACCTACCGGGACGGCATTCTAGTCCACGGCGCCACCCGCGGCGATGGCTACCGCGGCGAGGACGTCACCCGCAACCTCCGAACCATCCGCTCGATTCCGCTGTCCGTTCCCCCGGAGGCCCCCCGCGCGTTCGAGGTGCGCGGTGAGGTGTACTTCCCACGCTCCCAGTTCGACCGGCTCAACGAGGAGCGCGCCGCGCAGGGCATTCCCACGTACGCCAACCCGCGAAACACCGCCGCCGGCTCGCTGCGGCAGCTGGACTCGCGCATAACGGCGCAGCGCCCGCTGGGCGTTTTCGTCTACGGCCTCGGCTATGCCGAGGGCGGCGACATGCCGGACAACCACTGGGACACGATGGAGAAGCTGGCGTCGTTCGGCTTCAGGGTCAACGTGCACAACGCCGTTTGCCGGACCATCGAGGAGGTTGAGGCCTATTACCGGCGCCGGCTGGACGAGATAGTCGATCAGGACTACGCGGCCGACGGCGTGGTGGTGAAGGTGAACAACCTGAGATACCAGGATGCACTCGGATTCGTGGGGCGGGAGCCCCGTTGGGCCACGGCCTACAAGTTCCCTGCCACGCAGGTGGTGACGCGCCTGCTGGATATCGGCATAAACGTGGGCCGAACGGGCAGCCTCAACCCGTTCGCCGTGCTGGAGCCAGTGGACGTCAATGGCGCGATGGTTAAGCTGGCAACTCTCCACAACGAGGACGACATACGGCGCAAAGACATACGCATTGGCGACTGGGTTGTGGTGGAACGAGCCGGGGAGGTCATCCCGCAGGTGGTGGGCCCCGTCACGGAGAGGCGCACCGGCGAGGAGCGCGAGTTCACCATGCCCGAGCGGTGCCCCGTATGCGGCGTGCCTGTGGTCCGAACCGAGGGCGAGGCCGCGACTCGCTGCCCAAACGCCTCCTGCCCTGCCCAGCTGTTCGAGCTGCTCAAGCACTTCGTGTCCCGCGGCGCAATGGACGTCGAGGGCATGGGCGAGCGACTCTGTCAGTCCCTGCTGGAAGCCGACCTGGTGCGGGACATCGCCGATGTCTACGGCATCACCAGAGACGACCTGCTACCGCTGGAGCGTATGGCCGAAAAGAGCGCCGACAACATCATGGCCGCCATCGAGCGCAGCAAGCAGCGCCCGCTGGCCCGAGTGCTCTTCGCGCTGGGCATCACGCACGTGGGGTCCGAGATGGCGGAAACGCTGGTGTCACACTACCGGAACCTGTGGCGTCTGTCCCGGGCCACGGAGGCGGAACTGGAAGCCATTGCCGGCGTAGGTCCCAAGATAGCCGAGAGCGTCGCAAGCTACTTCCACGATGAGGCCAGCCGCCACACTCTGCGCAAGCTGCAACGAGCCAATGTGCGGCTGGTGGACGACTCGCCCCAAGAGACACTCGAGCGGCCTCTGGCCGGTCTCCAGTTCGTGGTAACGGGCCGCCTCGCGAGTCTCACCCGATCGCAGGCGGAGGCGCGCATCAAGGAGCTCGGCGGCTCCGTGAGCAGCGGCGTCAGCCGCAAGACCGCTTACCTGGTGGCCGGTGAAGACGCCGGCTCCAAGCTGGACCAGGCGCGGAAGCTGGACACCGCGCTGCTGGACGAGGCGGCGTTCCTAGAATTGATCGGCGAGGCTTGACTGCCATGCGCGTCAGCCCAAGCCCATGGCGGCACGTCACTCCATGAAGCTCATAGTCGGGCTGGGCAACCCCGGCCCTGCCTACGCGCGGTCCAGGCACAACGTGGGGTTTATGTGCGTAGACGGCCTGAGCAGCCGCTCCGGCATCCCGCTAACGGAGCGGCGCAGCAGTGTCGTGCTGGGGCGAGGCCAAGTCGAGCGTGAGTCCGTCGTGCTGGCCAAGCCGCGAACCTACATGAATCGCAGCGGCGATGCCCTGGCCTACCTGGTGGCCCGTTTCGGCGTGGCCCTACCCGACATGCTCATCGTCTACGACGACATGGACCTGCCTTTGGGGAAGCTGCGCATACGAGCGGCGGGCAGCGCAGGGGGCCATCGCGGAATGCAGTCGATAATCGATACGCTTGGCAGCCAGGAGGTGCCGCGGATGCGGATCGGAATCGGCCGCCCATCGCCGGACGAAGGCGGCGTGGAGCACGTGCTCGGCGACTTCACTAAGGATGAGCGAACCGCGGTCCGGGACGCCCTGTCCGCGGCCGAGGACGCTGCGCTTGACGTCATCTCCCACGGCCTGGAGCGGGCAATGAACCACTACAACTAGCGAGGCTGGCACAATTCATGTACACATCTCACGAATACTCGGGCCTCTCGGACCTGGATTCCATGCTTAGCTTGGTCTCCACTTCCTGGAAGCACGACTGGCCTCGCAACCGCTTCCACGTCGGCGACGTGTGGTGGTTCGTGGGCCTCGGCCGCGAGGAGACGCCGGACATACCGCACCCCTCGATCCGGCTGTGGACTGGCGACGACGGCACGGTAGTGGGGTTCGCGTGGCTGGACGGCCCGGACTCCGGCGACGTGCTCGTTCACGCCGACCACCGCCGCCGGGGCATCGAGGAAGAGATGCTGGTGTGGCTCGAGGAGACGCACCGGCTACAGGCCGCTCCTGAGGGAGGCGTGTCCACGCTGGAGACCGGCAGCTACGAAAACCCGCACTGGCAGGCGCTTCTGGAGGCGAGGGGATTCCGGCACGACGACAGCGTAAAAGGCGTGCCGCTCTTCTGGCGGTCGCTCGACGCGCTGGAGCCGAGCGCTTCGCCGGAGGGCTTCGTGGCGCGCGAGGTGGCCGGTGAGCACGAGGCCACAGCCCGCACGATGGTGCAACGCGAGGCGTTCGCGAACCTGGACTTCGACACGCCGGGCCGGCCGGCGGGCCGCAGGGCGCCGGCTGCAGAAACCGCCGAAATCGAGCGGCGGACGCGGATCTACAGGAACATAATGAGGCTGCCGGGATACCGCCGCGAGCTTGACATCGTGGTGGAGGCGGCGAACGGCGACCTCGCAGCGTGTTGCACCTGCTGGCTGGACTCGGAGAACCGCGTGGGCGAGTTCGAGCCGGTGGGCTGCCACCCGGACTTTCGACAGCGTGGTCTCACTCGCGCGGCCATGCTCGAGGGGATGCGGCGTTTGAGGTCACTTGGCGCCGAGGCAGCGGTGGTGAGCACCCATCCGCTCAACGTGCCGGCAATGGGCCTGTACCAGTCCTGCGGCTTCGAGGGGGTCTTCTACGATCCGCTCTACCGCAAGACGTTTGCGGGCTAGCGCCGCGCCTCAGGACGCGGACGCCGCACAGGCGTCACTCCGCGGCCTCCGCGGCGATCCCCGCCTGCGCCTGTGCCGTGGCCGCCGGCTCAACCCCCAACTCCCGTTCCACGCGCCGCACCGACGAAATCGACAACAGGACTATCACCAGCAGCACCGTCGAGGCCAGGCCCATCGCAGCGGTAGCCTTGTCGGCGCCCCACCTCTCGGCGGCCGCCCCCAGCATCACCATCCCTGCGGGGCCGATCCCCACGGCTATCATCCGTATGCTCAGCACGCGGCCTCTTATGTAGTCGGGCGAGATAATCTGCACCAGAGTGAAGTTGCTGGTCATGAAGATCTGGAAGAGGTAGCCAACAACCAGCACCAGCACCAGCGAAAGCAGAAATACCTTGGACATCGCGAACAGGGCCAGGAATACGCCCAGCCCCACACCTCCCACGAGCATCAGCAGCTTCATCTGCCTGGGGCTGCTGAACGCCGCAACGGAGAAGGACCCCGCGATGGCTCCCACGCCTCCCATCGCGCCGAGCCAGCCCAGGCCGCTCTCGCCCGCCTCCAGGATGTCCCTGGCAAACACGGGCAGAAGGGTCTGGTACGGCATTGCGAACACAGTCGTAACCGTTCCCATCAACATCAGCCCCATGAGAACCTTGCTGTTCCTCACGTAGCCCAGCCCCTGGCCAATGCTCCCAAGCACGGAAACACGCTGCGGTGGGGCGCCCTCCACTCTCGGCAGCCCTGGCATCCTGAGCATCAGGAGCAACACCAGCGCGGGGATCAGCACCACGCAGGCCACCGCAAACGGGAACCCCATGCTGAACTCGGCCAGCAGGTAGCCGGCCAGCGCCGGTCCAACCAGCTGTGCGGCGCTGAATATCGTGGTGAAGAGGGCCACGCCGCTCGCCAGATCCTTCCGCTCCACAAGGTTGCCGACCGACGCCGCTCTCGCCGGCATCCCAAGCGAGAATCCGACGCCGTGCAGCGCAGTGAGAGCGAACACGTGCCACACCTGGACAACGTCCGCCAGTATGAGGACGGCCAGGGCCAACACCATGACGAAGTTGAAGATGTCGCTGACTATCAGCACCAGCTTGCGGTTCGCACGGTCGGCGATGGCCCCGCCGAAAACCGAGAACGCCAGCATGGGCGCCATTCCGATAGCGTTGACGGCCGTCACCATGAACGAGGAGTCGGTCAGGTCCAGTATGAGCCACCCGCGGGCGATCATGGTCATGAAGAAGGACGTGATGGAGACCAGGGAGGCGGCCCAGAAGATGCGGAACTGAGGATAAGAGAAGGCGCGCAGAGGTCCCAAGCGTGGTGAAGAGCGGCTCGCGTCAACCGCAGTCTGGTCTCCGTCGGCGCTGATGACGCCCTCCAAGTGGAATCGATTCAGACCGGCCCGGCCATCAAGCCGTGGGCGGCCTTCGCGCCAGTATACTCCTGTCGAGTGCGGAATTCATCGGCCCAAACGCTTCCTCCCCCATTCCTTGCCCCAACCCACGCTCGCAACATATAATCATGCTGCCCGATCCCAGCAGCACACCGCATCGACTCAAGGAGGTGGACATGACCGCCAGGATCGCATATCTCGCTCCCAATCAGGACCAGATGGAGCACTTCGAAAGATTGAGCGCCGGTGGAGAGGAGATCGTGTGGGTCGACTCCAGCCAACCCGTGGAGAAGCAGGCCGAGGACCTTCGCGGCATTGTCGCCGTGATACCCACGCCATCGCGCTACCCCGTCGAGCTTGCGCAGCTGACCCCCTCCGTCCGACTTGTCCAGACCGTCAGCGCCGGCACCAACATGATCGACAAGGTGGCTTTGGGCGAGCTGGGCATTCGGGTCGCCAACAACGGCGGCGGCAACGCCATCGCCGTGGCGGAGCACACCATAGCCCTCATGGTAAGCGCCTTCCGAAAGTTCCAGCTCCAGTTCAACTCCGCGAAGGAGGGCAGGTGGGCCGGCGACGTCCGCGCCAACTGGATGTCGCAGGCGTACGAGATAGCCGGCAAGACCGTGGGCATCGTGGGACTCGGCCGGATCGGCGCACGGCTCGCGAGGCGCCTGCAGGGTTGGGAGGTCGAGCTTGTCTACAGCGACATCATCGAGATCGACCCCGCGCTGGAGGAGGAGCTTCATCTCACGCGCATCTCACTGGACGACCTGCTCGCCACCTCGGACATCGTCTCCCTGCACGTTCCCCTAAACCGCAACACGCGCCACATGATCAGCGACCGTGAGTTCGACATGATGAAGCCGACCGCGCTGCTCGTCAACGCCTGCCGCGGCCCCGTGGTGGACGAGGAGGCGTTGTTCCGCGCAATCCGCGACAAGAAGATCGCCGTTGCCGCGCTGGACGTCACTGAGGAGGAGCCCACGCCGCCGGACAATCCGCTGTTCCAGTTCGACAACGTGCTCATCACTCCGCACCTGGCCGCCTTCGCAATAGAGTCGAACGAGCGGAGCCGGGCTTTCGCCGTGTACAACACGTCCAGGGTGGCGAGCGGTGAGGAGCCGGAGTCCCTGGTCCCGCCGGACGACTAGACGGGGCCAATGCGTTGATTGAAAGTGCCCTCAAGGGGATTCGAACCCCTGATCTCCACCTTGAAAGGGTGGCGTCCTAGGCCGGGCTAGACGATGAGGGCACGGTAGGCTTCGACTCGGCTGCCCGCTGGGCCAGTGCGCGGCGGCGGCCGCAATGTGAGGCTAGGGATAGAGCGCCAGCTGCGCCAGCCCCTCGGTTTCCTTCAGCCCCAGCATCAGGTTCATGTTCTGGATGGCCTGCCCGGCGGCTCCCTTCACCAAGTTGTCCAGGCAGCTGATCACCATGAGCCGGTTCGTGCGGATGTCCACGGTAGGATAGATCACGCAGTTGTTGTTGCCCAGCGTGTGCTTGGTCATGGGCGACGACCCGACCACCTGAACGAACGGCTCGTCGCGGTAGAAGCTCTCGTAGAGGGCTCTCAACTCTTTGACGCCCTCCAGCCCGGGTGCGATGGCGCCGTCCTTCAGAGTTGCGTAGCAGGAGTCCAGGATGCCGCGTGTCATGGGAATCAGGTGCGGCAGGAATGTGATCCTGGGCTCGAAGCCTCCGCCGTAGCGTCGCAGCTCCTGCGTGATCTCCGGCATGTGCCGATGCCCGCTCACCGCGTAGGCGGAGACGTTCTCGTTCACCTCGGAGAAGTGGGTGGTGAGGCTCAGGCCGCGGCCCGCTCCCGACACTCCAGACTTGGCGTCGATGATGATGTCCTCGTGTATGAGACCCTCGCGAACGGCGGGCGCGAGTGCTAGGATCGCGCCGGTGGGATAGCAGCCGGGATTGGCCACAAGCGTGGCCGAGCGAACGTCGCTGCGGTTGAGCTCCGTCAGGCCGTACACGGACTCCTCGAGGAGCTGCGGCCGGGCGTGGGCCACGCCGTACCACTCCTCGTACTCGGAGGCGTCCTTCAGGCGGAAGTCGGCGCTGATGTCGATCGACTTCACGCCCTGCTCCACCAGCGGTATGAGCGCCTCCGCGCTGGCCGTCTGCGGCAGGGCTGAGAACACAACGTCAACGCTCTCGCTGACCTCCGGCTCTATCTCAAGGTCGATGTCCGACAGGTGCGGAAAGGCCTCGCCGAGCTTCTGGCCCACGGCGCTCCGGCCCGTCACCTGCGTAAGCTCCACCTCCGGGTGGCGGTGCAGAATGCGGGCCAGTTCTATGCCGGAGTAGCCCGTTACGTTGATGATTGCAGCTTTCTTCATGTCTCCTCCGTTCGGTCGCAGAGGTACAGTATAAGGCCTTGTGCGACTTGGGGGCAAGCCGACTCGACTTGTATGCCATGTTGCGATTGCCGAGCGGCCTCCCGCCTCGTCGCCCTCGCGAAAGCGGGGGCCCATCCCCTACACCCCGATGGATTCCCGCGTCCGCGAGAATGACGGGAGCTGAGGAGGCCGCCACTTTCCCGCTCCCTGCACGCCCACGCGGGGCGAGCTTGTCGAACCAAGTGAGCGGGCGGGAACCTACCGATTCACGCGCGAAACGCAGACGGACAGCTATCCTGCAGCACGCACCTGTCGCACAGCGGCCGGCGCGCCCGGCACACCTGACGGCCGTGGGCAATCAGGTGCACGTGGAACGCAAACACCTGCTCCGGTGAAACGGACGACTCCAGGATGTCGTGGGCCTGATCGGCCGTCACCTTGGGTCCGATCAGGCCGAGGCGGCGGCTCACGCGGTGGATGTGCGTGTCCACGGGCATCGCCGGCATCCCCAGCGCAAACGACAGCACGATGGCCGCTGTCTTGGGACCGACTCCGGGGAGCTCTCGCAGCCACTGCTTGGCGTCCTCCAGAGGCAGCTCGCCCAGGAAGTCCAGGTCCAGCGACCCGCGGCGCTCAAGGATGTCCTGCAGCACGGCCTTGATCCTGGGCGCCTTGATCCTGGACAGGCCTCCGTTCCAGATGATGCGTGCAATGTCGTCCGGGTCGGCGTCGGCCACAGTCTCCCAGGAGCCGAACGCGTCGCTGAGGCTGTCGTAGGCCCGCAGCGCGTTCACGTCCGAGTTGTGCTGCGAGAGGATGGTGAACACCAGCTCGGACACCGCATCGAACCGCGGCTCCCACTCGACGGGGCCTTGCTCGGCCTCCAGCATCAGGAGCGCATCGCGGGAGGTGATGGATGGTGTGTGATCTGCGTCGCTCTTGTGAGACGCGGCGCGTTTGGCTCGCTTGGGGGACGTCATGAGGCTCCTTGCGCGGGTGGGGGAGTCAGTCGGGAGTGGAGCGGGAGATGGGATTCGAACCCACGACGTCCGCCTTGGAAGGGCGGAGCTCTACCGCTGAGCTACTCCCGCGCCGGCCGAGCGAACCGCCCGGCTGATTGGCCTCATTATATCAGGGCGCCCGCGCACGGGGTAGGGGTGGAGCAGGGCACCAGGCGCGCCGGGCGGATACTACAAAAAGCCGGGCAATGGAGGCGTTCCCTCATAGAGCGGGCGGCGAATTCTCACGGGAGGCGTCCCTTCTCGCCCGTCGAATCTCAGTAGACCCTCATCCGTCGTCTCCATGATGGGAATTCCAAGCTGGATCGCAGTGGCAAGGTGGATCGCGTCGGCAGGTCTCAGGGTTGGAGTGTTCCGATACCGCCTCACAAGCTCCCTTGCCACAGCAGCCAGGCGCACGTCTATCGCCACAGGGATGACGAATCGGCGTCCGAGAAACTCACGTATCCGGTTCTCTGCATCCTGGTCGTTGGCGCCGTGCAAATATGCCACTTCGACAGCCGCCATCGCAGACACTACTATTTCGATCTCACCGCGCTCAGCCTGTGCAAGGATTGCCTGACAGTCGTCTCTCAGTCCGGCATAGCCGGCAAGGTAGCCGAGGATAACTGATGAGTCCCATAGTCGTCTGGCGGCGGGCATCAGTACTCCCGGGAGGGCTCCCTTACGGCCTGGAGGAATGCAGCCGGATTGTCCGCGGCCTTGGCATCAGGAATTGACCCGAACTCCGCCTCAGGCAGACGCTGCTCAGGCGTGACATCCTCAATCTTGGATATGTTTCGAATGGAGCGCGGAGTGCCGTTCACAAAGTGGTGAATCACGCCGGACACTAGGACCCGTTTACCTAGAAGCGCCTTGACGCGGGAAATCCACTCATCTTCTTGTGGTATGGAACAACGTACGGGCGACCCGTAGACCCTGTCCCAAACGGTTATGATTGGAGATCTGTGAACGTTGATGGCCTCCAGAGTTCCCTCCAGTGCGCCGAGGTTATGGTAGCCTGCGCCGAGTATACGCTCCGCCTTGGCTGAGATGTCACTCCCTATTGAAGCCACCTGCCCGCCGTCTTCCTGCACCGCAATTGATCTTGCGCAATCCCTTCCGCGAAACACCCGGCGCATCGCCTTGAGGTTGAGAAGCGACTGCTCGGTAAAATACGGCGGTGGGTAGTCAACACCGGAAGTCACCAAGCGTAAGCCAACGCCTATCTCATGGACGGCACTGGGCCGATTCCCGTTCGCTGCGCTTGGCCTAACGGCAATAGTGGGCGAGCTCGACTGGAGCCTACGCACGTCCCACCGAGACCGGTATTTTCCGCCGTGAATCGCGTAGTCAACGTCTCGGAGCAGGCGACGAATATGGTCAAGAGCATTGAGTAGGACGTCGACAGACACGTACTCGGCCGCCGGATGAATCACAAAGGCAAGTTCAGAGGAAGCGAAGTCATCGCCACTCTCAGTCATTTCACTGCCTCCATAGGATGTTCAAGCTAGCACAAGGGCCAAGTGTAGTCAATCGTCACCCCCGCTTAGCTGTCGTAGTTCAGTCAATATGTCCGCCTAATGGTTCAGTGATTTTGTCGCCGAGGGTATCTTTCTCCAGGGATGGTTAGGTCCGGGTTTGGGATGTGAGGTGTGCTTCGAGGGCGGCTGTGGTAGGGAGGGGTGGTAGGGGGAAGAAAGAACGGCGGGCGTACCCGTCGTACCTTCTTCTTTGGGTATGTCAGCCCTTGGAGCTTTGCGGGCTCGCAGGGCAGAGGCTTGAGGCGGTGCCTCCCTTGTGCTGATGACGCTTCCCTGATAGACGACCGCCAGGCTGCCATCCAAACGCTCTTGGACCTCCACCTTAGCCCGGGCGTAGCTGGTGCGGTGGGCATCGGGGAGGAGTTGCAGGGTGGTGGCGTACCAGCGGACAGTGTTGTCGCTGGCTACGGTGCGGGGGTACTTGAAGCACAAGGTCTGGTCCAACTGGCCGGCAGATGCTTCGCGGTAGGCTGTGCCCTCCTGGGCTGGAGGCACAGCAAAGGCCCGGTTGAACTTGGGCAGGTAGTCTCCCAGGACCTGGTTGGCTTCCTCCAGGGTGGAAGCTCCCCGCAGCCTCAGTTGGCCGACCAAGCGGTCTTGGAGGGTGCCGAACAACCGCTCCACCCGGCCTTTGGCTTGGGGTGAGTGGGCCACGATGGACTGGATACCCAGCTCCCGCAGTGCCCGTCCAAACTGGGTGGGCTGCCTTTCCCCGGCCAGTTGCTCCTCCAAGGTCTCCTGTTTCTTGGGGTTCACCTGGAAGATGCTGTGCTGGTCGCTGTAGAGGGCAAGGGGTAGGCCTTTGGTGGTGATGGTCTCCCGCAGCACGAGGAAGTAGCCGTGGGCATCCTCCTGTTCCCTGAACAGTGCTGCCGGGATGGTGCCGGTGGCATCGTCGATGAAAGCCACCAGGCTGAGAGAGGGTCCCCGGCCCTCCAGCCACAGGTGGTGGCTGCCGTCGATCTGTAGCAGCATCCCCTCTTGGGGGTAGCGCTGCCTCTGGTGGCGATGCAGGGGTCGGCGACGCTTCCTGATGCTGGGTACACCAGCCCTGGTGAGGATGCGCCACAGGGATGAGCGGCTCAGCTTCACCCCCTCCTGCTCTGCCAGCTCCTCCTGTAGATGATGGTGATTGAACCCCCGGTAGGTTCCATGGGCCAACTCCACCACCTGCCTTCGGGTCTCGTCGGTAATGCGGTGAACCGGTGATCGTCCTCGATTGCCATGGGCCAGGGCAGCCACACCATCCTTCCTGTAGGCAGCCCTAAGCCTCTGCACCTGCCGAACCGACAAGCCCATCAGCCTTGCTGCCTGCTGCCCTGTGAGTCCGTCCCGTTCCACCTGATTCAGTACCATGCCTCGCTGTTGCTCCCTCTCGGTCAGTGTCACTGTTGCACCTTTCATAGGGTGACATTTTCACTGAACCGTTACAGATGTCATAATCCCAGAACTACCACGGTAGCCTTGACACTCCGCCGCAGCCGCGACTATACTCCGTGGACATTTCGCATAGCCAAAGGCTGCGAACGGGGATAGTACGCCTCAAGCGGGGCTCAGAGAGCTGGGGAAGGTGCGAGCCGGCGCCTGCGCAGAGGTCGAATGGGCCCGGGAGCCGCACGCCGAAGGCCCCATCGCAGGGGTCGTAGGCCGAGCCGGGAGAGTCCCGTTACAGGCTCACGAGCCGACTTCGAACGGCTCGGACGAGATACGAGAGGCACGGGCATTGGATGCCCCGCTCTCGCAATAAGGGTGGCACCGCGGACCAGCCCCGCCCCTTGAAGGGCGGGGCTTTCTGTTATTCTGGAGGAGAGCGGGCGCAAGAGTCCGCCGGAGTGTGCAGAGCATGAGCAATTGCTATCCAACGTTGGAAGAGGTCAGGGAGCTATCGAAGCACGGCAACCTGATCCCCGTGTACCGCGAGATTAACGCGGACCTGGAGACGCCGGTGTCGGCGTACCTCAAGATCGCGCAGGGCCCCTACGCATTCCTCCTGGAGAGCGTCGAGGGCGGAGAGCAGCTTGCGCGATACAGCTTCATCGGCGCGAGCCCCTACAGGATTGTGACGACTGGGCCGGGCCGGACTCACGGCGAGGTGGACCCTCTCAGGATCGTCGAGGAGGAGCTCGGGCGGCATACGCTCGTCTCGATTCCGGGCCTGCCGCGCTTCCACGGCGGAGCCGTAGGTTACGTCGCGTACGACGCAGTCCGCTACTACGAGCCGGTGCCTCCTCCTGCGAGCGACCCACTGGGCCTGCCTGAGTCCGTGTTCATGTTCGTCGACACCCTGCTGGTGTTCGACCACGTGCGCCACAAGATCAAGGTGGTCAGCCACGTGCGTCTCGACGGCGGCAGCGTGGAGACGGCATACGCGGAAGCGGTCGAACGCATCGAGCAACTCGCCGCCATGCTCGACAGGCCCCTCACGGTGGAGCGGCGCGCCCGACTGGACGCCGACGCTGGTGACTCGCCATCGTACTCGTCCAACATGACGCGCGAGCGATACGAAGCGATGGTGGAGCAAATCAAGGAGTTCATCTACGCAGGCGACATCATACAGGCTGTGCCATCCCAGCGCCTGGCCAGGCCCACTCAGGCGGCGCCGCTGGACGTGTACAGGGCGCTGCGGGCACTCAACCCTTCGCCGTACATGTACTACCTCTCGCTGGAAGACTTCTCCATCGTCGGTGCCTCGCCGGAGCTGCTGGTTCGCGTCGAGGACGGGCTGGTCTACAACTTCCCACTGGCCGGCACGCGTCCTCGCGGCGCCACTGCCGAGCAGGACGAGGCGCTGGCGGCGGAGCTGCGCGTCGACGAAAAGGAGCGCGCCGAGCACATCATGCTCGTGGACCTAGGGCGCAACGACGTTGGGCGCGTGTCGCAACCTGGCACGGTCGAGGTGACGGACTTGATGCGCGTGGTGCGCTACTCGCATGTGATGCACCTCGAATCGGAGGTGCGCGGCAGGCTGCGCGACGACCGAACCATCTACGACGCGCTGCGCTCCTGCCTGCCCGCCGGGACGCTCTCGGGCGCGCCCAAGATACGCGCGATGGAGATCATATCGGAGCAGGAGGGCGAGCGGCGTGGCCCGTACGGTGGAGCGGTGGGCTACTTCAGCTTCAACGGAAACATGGACACGGCCATTACCATTCGCACGATGGTGATAAAGGATGGCGTGGCGTATATACAGGCGGGCGGCGGAGTCGTGGCGGACAGCGTGCCGGCTAGCGAGTACGAGGAAACGCTGCACAAGGCACGGTCGTCGCTACGCTCGATCGAGGAGGCGGAGCGTGGCGGTTAGGGGCAAGGCTGGGTAGGGAGCACGAACCGTGGATGACGCAGCATCACTGACGCCCCGCGTCGCGGCCAGGCGCCGATGGGTCCCCACGGCCCTGTTAGCTCTGGGTGCGGCGATTCTGGCCATCGTAGCCGGGTACTTCGTGTACTCGCAGGTGGCGCGGTCCCAGCTGGACAATCTCAACTACTACGCGGGCGGGGACGACCCGGACCGCTCAGGGCAGTACTCGTCGATATTCCCGGGCAACTTCGTCCCTGCGCTGGCATGGACGGACCCGCGGTGGGCGGACGTGGACTACGAAGGGTACGCTTCGGTGCTTGAGGGGTTCACCTCGCCGGCCGGCAGCGGACTCCCCGCGCAGCCCGACGAACTCAGCCCGCCGGTACTGATCCAGATCCCATCGATTGGACTGGCATCCACGGTCAAGGAGTTGCGGGTCGTCAACTACGGCGACGCCAGCGCCTGGGAGACGCCCAAGGACATTGTGGGCCACATACCAACGACGCCCAATCCGGGCACGATGGGCAACGTGTTTCTCTTCGGCCACCTCCAGAGCCCCGTGCGAGACGAAGGCTCCGTGTTTCGCAACCTGGCAAGAGTGCCGGACCTTCTCCGCAAGGGAGAGAAGGTGTACGTGGTGCTGCGAAACGAGGAGGACAGAGAGTTCCTTTACCGGGTTACGCAGACCTCGGTGGTGCACCAGGAAGACTTCGCCGTCACGGAGTCACCGGAGGCCATCATCACCATGGTGGCATGCGTGCCCGCCTACGTGTACGACCACCGGCTCATGGTCACGGCGAAGCTTGTCGGCGTGCGGGGCTAGCCGACCTGCCAAACTCGGCTAGACGTCCAGGTTCTTGACGCTGGTAGCGTACTCCTGTATGAAGGCCTTGCGGGGAGCCACGTCTTCGCCCATCAGGTCGGTGAAGACCCTGTCCGCGGCCTCCGCGTCATCGACGGTCACCTGAAGGAGGCTTCGTGTCTCAGGGTTCATCGTCGTCTCCCACAGCTGGTCCGGGTTCATCTCGCCCAGTCCCTTGTATCGCTGTGTGGAAAGCCCGCGCTTGCCCTCCATCTTCTTGAGGATATCTTCCTTCTCGGCCTCCATGTAAGCGTAGCGGGAGTCCCTGCCCGCCTGGATCTTGTACAGGGGCGGCTGCGCGATGTACAGGTACCCGTCCCTGATCAACGGCTCCATGTTGCGATAGAAGAACGTGAGCAGCAGCGTGCGGATGTGCGAGCCGTCCACGTCGGCATCTGTCATGATGATGACCTTATGGTATCGCAGCTTTTCCAGGTTCAGGTCGTCCCGGAGGCTCGCGCCCACAGCAGTGATGATCACGCGGATCTCCTCGTGGCCAAGCATCTTGTCCAGGCGCGCCTTCTCAACGTTGAGGATCTTGCCCTTCAGCGGTAGTATGGCCTGGAAGCGGCGGTCACGGCCCGCCTTTGCCGAGCCGCCCGCGGACTCTCCCTCCACCAGGTAGAGCTCGGAAAGGGCTGGGTTCTTTTCGGAGCAGTCCGCCAGCTTCCCGGGGAGCGATCCCCCGTCCATTGCGTTCTTTCGCAGCACCAGATCTCGGGCCTTGCGCGCCGCCTCGCGGGCCTTCTGGGCCGTGAGGCACTTGTCGATGGTTCGCCTGGCCTCCTGGGGGTGCTCCTCAAGGTAGTAGGTGAGGGCCTCGGCGACCACGGTATCCACGTATCCCCTCACCTCCGAGTTCCCCAGCTTGCCCTTGGTCTGCCCCTCGAACTGCGGGTCCATCAGCTTGACGCTCAAGACCGTGGTCAGCCCCTCGCGGACGTCCTCGCCGGAGAAGTTGGCCTGGTCGTCCTTCAGGAATTTCTGCTTGCGAGCGTAGTCGTTGAGGGCGCGGGTCAGCGCGGTGCGGAAACCGGTGAGGTGGGTACCGCCGTCCACGGTGTTGATGCAGTTCGCAAAGGAGTATGTCACGTCGGAGAAGCCGGAGTTGTACTGGAAAGCGGCCTCGACCATCGTGCTTTCCACGGTCTTCTGTACGTAGATTGGCGCTGCTTGCAGCACCTCCTTGCCGTGGTTGAGATTGGAAACGAAGCTGACGATCCCGCCGTCGAAGTGGTACTCCTGGCGCCAGGTGGAGTAGCCCTGTTCCCTGTGCCAGTCGCTCAGCAGGGTGATCCTCAAGCCCTTGTTGAGGTAGGCCATCTCCTTGAAGCGCTGGCTCAGGGCGTCGAAGTCGTAGTCGGGAGATCCGAAAATCTCCACGTCCGGCATGAAGGTGGTGACGGTACCCGTTCCGGTAATGGTGCTTCCCTTCTCCAGCGGGCCGACCACAATGCCTCGCTGAAAGTCCTGCGTATGGAGGAAACCGTCCCGCTTCACCTCCACTCGCAGCCAGGAGGAAAGAGCGTTGACGACGGAAGCGCCGACGCCGTGAAGACCGCCCGAGACTGAGTAGCCCTTGCCCCCGAACTTGGCCCCGGCGTGGAGCGTGGTCATCACGGTCTCTACCGCAGTCTTGCCGGTCGCAGGGTGGAGGTCAACCGGTATGCCCCGGCCGTCGTCCTCAACGCTCACCGTGCCGTCCGTTGCGATGCGGATGATCACGCTGGTGCAGTGGCCGGCCATCGCCTCGTCCACTGCGTTGTCAACAATCTCGTAGATCAGATGGTGAAGGCCCCGGTGATCGGTGCTGCCAATGTACATTCCGGGGCGCCGCCGCACCGCCTCCATCCCCTCGAGTACCTGGATATCCTCGGCGGTATACTCCGCCGCGTGTCTCAGTTCCGCCATAGTCTCGACCTCTCTATCTAGGGACACCCCTAGTAATCCGTCCGGCCGGCGGCGCTGCCGCTGCCAGTATTCGCTGCCCAGGGCCGATGAGCGATACCATTCCCACTTCGATGAAACGTACTCACCGCATGACGTGGGACAGCTCCGGTTGACGGCCCCGATTGCCTGCGCTGTCAATCAAATCAAGAGCTGGTTTAATGCGGTGTCCGAAACGACGCAGGCCTTGGAATATTGCGTGTTCAATCATACCAAATCTAGGCGTGATTGTCAAAATTTTGTTCTCGTTTCGCAGGCGTGGGCCCCAGGACTCGCGTACCCCGCCGCGCACCGCCGGAGTGTGCAGCCGGACGCCCTCTCCGACAGCCGCTGCGGTGACATTTGGGTTGCCAAACGGCCCCGCTACGTGTAGAATGGCTGTGTCGCGCCCCTTGCCACGGTTCAATCGTGGATAGCCCCTCCTTGAGGACCAGGAATACCCTCCCTTGATGGGACCACACTTGGATCAGGAGAGATTGGCAACATGGCAATTACCCAGGGGATAGGGACGGCTCTCCAAGGCCCCCCAGTGCACCCCGAATTCTCAAAGGCCCTTGACGACCTGGTAGCTACAGCCAGGAAGGGCCACTCCAGAGACAGCCAGTTCTTCAATCCAGACAGCGAGTGGCTCAAAAGCCACATGCGCATCTTTCAGGATCTTCCTGCTCAGCAAAAGGAGCAGCTCATCCTGGAGGCCGATCAGGTAGCGCAGGAGTGCGCCTGGCTCAATGGTGAGGGCAAGGCGGGAATCCGAGCGTGGCCGGACACGGTCGTACGTCTCGACAGCGGAGGTGTGGGCTTCTTCAGCCAGCTGGGCGTGGCAAGGCGGCCGGACCTCACCCAGTACTTCATCGACGGCTTTCACAGGAACCGCGACGCCCTGGCCTTCAGCCAGGAAAACCAGGCCCTCTTTGCCGAGATCCTACCGTACATTACGGCGCGCATGAAGGAGTGCTTCGACTCCGGCGACACCATCGTCCAGACCGACCGGCAGATAGGCGACGCGCCCGGACGCTCCTTCCACGCCAGGCAGCTCCTGTTCGGAACCGACTACCCGCAGCTGCCCTACATGTGGCGCCAGCTCACCTTCGACCTGCCGGACGCCGGTCTCCAGGAAGAGCCTCACATAATGGAGGTCTCCATACCCAAGTGGCTGGAACACCTGGGCCTGCCGCGCGACCTAAAGCGCCGCGTGGAGGAGGCCGAGCTCACCCAGCTCATCTTCAAGGCGCCAACCAGGGGACTCTCGCTCCACCTGGGCTTTGACTACATGGGCGAGCACAAGATGGGTCCGCTATCCATCGCTATGTTCAAGGTGAAGCAGGCCAACGGTCTGGCCCTCCAGGCAGCCCTCAGCATGGCCCGCGTCCGAACCCTCCAAGGCGAAATCACCAACTCGGCCCTCGTCACCACCGGCCCCTCTCTCCACGGCAAGAGCACTCTCACCATCATGATCGAGCTGCACGAAAGCCGGCTCGCCTCCCTGCTGGACCTGGCGCCGGACTCTGAAGAGGGCATATACCCAATGAACGACGACATCATCCTGCTGCAGCCCCTCAGTGACCCGATAGAGGTGGAGCGGGGAGGCCGGCAGGTGACCGTATCCTACGGCATAGACGGCACGGAGAACAACCTCTACGCGGTCCCGTTCGGGCTGACCAGGGAAGAAGACCCCATCACCTACGACGTGCTGAAAGGCTCAAGCGAGGAGCCCAACCCTCAGGAGACCCTGGAGAACGTGCCGTTCAAGCACGACGAAGGCGTCCCGGACTTCCTCCACAACCCGGTCCGCAATATGCGCATGATCCTGTCCCGGTCCAGGCTGCTGGCCCGCAAGGGCGTGGCACACTTGGCCCAGGCCTTCACGGACGGCCGGCTGAGCGACTCGGTGCACGTGCCAATGGAGGTCACGGACAGGCTGCTATGGCAGGGCGTCATGCGCCAGAACACCGTGGTTCCTCCGCTGGTGAAACTCACCGCCGAGACATACGTCCGCGCTCTCATGTATGGAGAGGCCGTCCAGACCGGCGCGGCCACCGGGGCAATCGGGAGGCCGTACGTAGAGTACTTCTCGGATCCGTTCATCATCGGCCTGGAGGACGAGAACGCCAACCACATGTACTCCATCCTGAACAGTATCTCGGAAGGCGGCCTGGCCCAGGAGTTCTACATGTTCAACACAGGCGGGCTTGGCGCTGAGCGCAACGAGGAAGCCAGCGGGCCGCTGTATCGCAAGATCACTCGGGATATCACGCTCATGCTGCAGGAGGCGGTGCTCAGGAACGCCGTAAAGTTCGAGCACGACCCCGTGCTCGGCGTGGAGGTGGCGGTTGCCATCGTGGACCGCGATGGCCGCGAGGTGCAGGACCTTCGCAGCGAGTGGCTGCCCCGCGAGATATACGGCGAGGACGAGTACCGCAAGCGCGTGCGGGAACTGAAGCGCAAGCGCTTCTACGGCGACAACGAGAAGGACAAGGCCGGCATCCTGCGCTATACCAGGGTCAACGACGCAATCTTCGATCTGGACGAGATTCCGCCACCCTCCAACGAGCGCGAGCTTGCGTGGCTGCTGTCGTTCTACTGGCACGTGCAGCAGGCCTGCGGCTCACTCTCGGACCTGGCGGCGCATTCCGGCGAAGGACAGCGCCCGGCGGAGCGCATACTGAAGGCCCTCACAAAGAAGTGCCAGCAGGGCGTGCAGGAGGGGTTGCAGATACCCCCCGACTGCCTTGAGACACTCTCGTCACTGGGGATTTCAGAGCCAGGCTAGGCAGGAGAACCCAGTGGCGTCCTTCCCCAATCCAGAATCCCTGGCAGTGACTCGCATCGCGCGTGTGGCATGCGTTCTCTGCGCGCACGAAGTGCCGGTGCTACGCACCGATGAGGAGGCCGCGCTATGCCGCTGATTGGCGTGGCAGCCTCGGACGCAGACTGGGCGCGCACCTACGTGGAGGCCGCCGAGTGGGGCGGCGTCGAAACGCTCCTCCTTCTGCCGGACTCACCGGAGCACGTCCCGGCCACCCTGGACTCCATCGACGGCCTGTTGATCACGGGAGGCGCGGACATCCATCCCCCTCGATACAACCGCGATCCGGACCCCAGCGCAGGCCTGGACGATCCTGCCCACGCTCAGGATGAGTGGGAAATCGCTTTGCTGCACGCAGCAATGGAGCGCGACATGCCCGTTCTGGGCATTTGCCGCGGGATGCAGCTCCTCAACGTGATGTGCGGCGGGCAGCTCATTCAGCACCTGCCCGGCCATCGAAGGGAGGATGGCATCCCCGGCTCGGCATACCACAGAGTGTACATATCTCCCGGAAGCAAGCTGGCCGCCATAATGGGCGCCGGCGGATTCGTGAGGGTCAACAGCCGGCACCACCAGGGAGTGAGCGAACCACTGAAGGCCCATTCCTTGATGGCCTCCGCCTACTCACTTGAGGACGGCCTCATAGAGGCGCTGGAGAGCCCGCACCACGACTGGGTCATAGGCGTACAGTGGCACAACGAGAACCTGGACGAGCTTCCACGTAACTTCGGCAATCTCTTCCTCGCGCTGGCAGACAGGGGAGAGACGTACTCGCAGATGAGGGCCGCCCTGCCAGCCCACGGAGCGGCCTCGAGATAACCTCAGAAAAGAGGATGGATCAATGGTAACTCCTTCAGCCGAGAACATACGCCCCGTTCGCATCGAAGACGAGATGCGCAGCTCTTACCTGGATTACGCCATGAGCGTAATAGTCTCACGCGCCCTGCCGGACGTGCGGGACGGCCTGAAGCCGGTGCAGAGGCGCATCCTCTACGCCATGGACGAGCTGGGGATGAGAGCCAATACCCCATACAAGAAGAGCGCCCGCCTGGTCGGAGAGGTACTGGGAAAGTACCACCCCCACGGAGACAGCCCCGTCTACGACTCGATGGTGCGAATGGCGCAGGACTTTTCCATGCGCTATCCCCTGGTCGACGGGCAGGGCAACTTCGGCAGCATTGACGACGACCCGCCCGCCGCCATGCGTTACACGGAGGCCCGCCTCTCGGTCATGGCGCAGCAGCTGCTCGCGGACATAGACCGGGAGACTGTGGACTTTGCCGCCAACTTCGACGAGTCCCTCCGCGAGCCCCAGGTGCTGCCGGCCCTGCTGCCCAACCTGCTGCTCAATGGCGCCTCCGGCATCGCGGTCGGCATGGCAACGAGCATCCCGCCGCACAACCTGCGGGAGGTGTGCGACGCCGTCATCCACCTCATAGACCGCCCCGACGCCACGGTGGAGGACCTGGTCAAGTTCATCAAGGGCCCGGACTTCCCCACCGGCGGAATCATCATGGGACAGGACTCCATCCTCAACGCTTACTCCACCGGCCGGGGACGCATCCTGGTCAGGGCCAAGGCCGCGATTGAGGAGAGCGAAAGACGCTCTGAGCGCCCGCAGATCGTGGTGACGGAGATTCCGTTCCAGGTCAACAAGGCGTCGCTGGTGGAGAAGATAGCTCAGCTTGCCAAGGACAAGAAGATAGACGGCATCAGCGAGGTGCGGGACGAGTCGGACCGTCACGGCCTGCGCGTGGTGGTGGAGCTGCGCAGGGAGGCCCAGCCGGAGATAGTGCTGAACAACCTGTACAAGCAGACGGCCATGCAGACCGCCTTCTTCGTCAACACGCTTGCCTTGGTGGACGGCCAGCCGCAGGTGCTTCCTCTCAAGCGTATGCTGCGCCACTACATCGACTTCCGCAGACTGGTCGTCACTCGCCGCGCCCAGCACGACCTCCGGAGGGCGCAGGAGCGCATTCACATCGTAGAGGGGCTCAGAGCGGCACTGCTCAATTTGGACCAAGTCATTGTCATCATACGCCAGGCCGCCGATGCGGAAACCGCCCGGCAGGGCCTGATGGAGTGGTTTGCGCTGACGCAGGTGCAGGCCCAGGCCATCCTGGACATGCAGCTACGGCGCATCGCCGCGCTGGAGCGTGAGCGCATCGAACAGGAGTACCAGCAGCTGCAGAAGACGATCGGCCAGCTGGAGACGCTGCTCGCCGACCCGCAGAAGATCCTGGCGGAGGTCAAGAAGGAGACACGGCAAATCCGCAAGGACTTCGGCGACGACCGCCGCACCGAGGTCCTGGACCGGGAGCCGGACGCACCCACGCGGGCGGACCTGGTGCCCCATCAGGACGTGGTCATCACCATCACGCAGCGCGGTTACGTAAAGTGCATGCCCACCAGCACGTACCGCGCCCAGCACAGGGGGGGAAGGGGCGTCGTGGGCATGTCCACAAGGGAGACGGACGCGCTGCAGCACCTCCTTGTGGGCGACACGCATGACACGCTCCTCTTCTTCACCAACCGCGGCAAGGCCTACTCCATGCGGTGCTACGAGATTCCACAGGACAGCTCGCGCAACACCCGCGGCACTCCCGCCGTCAACCTGCTCTCGCTGTCCGAAGGAGAGCGCATCAACGCCGTGGTGGTGCAGACCGGCATCGACACGGGTGGGAACATCCTCCTGGCAACCCGCATGGGCGAGATCAAGCGCATGAAGTTCGAGGCGCTTGCGAGCATTCGGAGCAACGGATTGATTGCGATGGACATCGAGGACGGCGACGAGGTGATCTCGGCATGGCAGGCCGCGGACGACGACGAGGTGGTGATGGTGTCCGAGATGGGCAAAGCGGCCAGGTTTGCCATCGATAAGGTGCCTGTCAGGCAGCGCCAGTCGGGCGGAGTGCGCGGTATGCGCCTGGGTCTCGGTGACAGGGTCGTGTCCATGGACGTGGTGATTCCTGGCGCAAGGCTGCTTGTGGTGAGCCGAAACGGCCACGGCAAGCTCACGGCCATCACGTCCTACAAGACCACCGGCCGCGGCGTAATGGGCGTGACCACCCTGAGGATCACGGACAAGACCGGGCCCGTGGCCACGGCGCACCTTGTACAGGACGCCGCCACGGAGGTGATCATCATATCGGCGAAGGGCGTCATGATGCGCACGCCGCTGGCGGAGATTCGCTCGCTCGGCCGCATTACGCAGGGCGTGAAGATCATGAAGCCCGACGATGACGACTACGTGGTCACGGCAACCAGCATGAACGTCGGCGGAGGGCCTTCCAAGTAGGCGGCGCTAAGACCGCTCTCCACGCAGGCTCAGATACCTGAACAGGAGCGGGTGGCGTTCCCTTGCGAGGTCAAGAGCCTGATGCATCACCCTCCGCAAGGTGAAGTGCGCCTGCGGGCTTGTGCGCAGCTTGAACAGGTGGTAGCACTCGCGCAGGTTCAGCTTGGAGAGCACGCGCCTCAGGTGAGCGTGAGTCACCAGGTACGCCGCCACGTCGGGCGAAGCCCCGGCGACGCGATGGTAGCCCTCCGCCGCCGCGTCCATCGCATCCCTGAACTGGTTCTCAAGCCCGGCCTCCAGCACGATGTCCGGGACGATGTATCCGAGGTCAACGGTGGCCGGCTGCGCCAGGTACGTCTGCATTCGGTGTCGTTTGAACTCGCGGTAGGCGCCGTAGTCCATCACCAGGTCGAAGGTGTAGTCCACCACCTCCAGCTCCCTCAGCGGTATGTCGTGCGGGCCCAGCCGGTCGAGCGCCTCGTGGACCAAAGCCTCCAGCTGCGACCCGTCCATGCGTTGCACACGCTCCCACACCCCCGCATACGACATGGGCGAGAAGCGGTACAGCAACGCGGCGGCCAGCTTCTGTTCCGCCTGCGAGTCGTAGTGGACCAGCTCGGCGCGGCAGTCGTACATGGCTCCGGAGTCGTCGCCGGGCAGGGCCAGCGCCTCCTGAGCCTTGCGCGTTAGCGCGATGTACTCGTTGCGGTCGGCGTACTTGATGAGCGTGGGCGTGATTTCCCTGCCCTGCTCCTTCAACTCCTCGCCAATCTCCCTCTCCTCAGCAAGCTGCGACGACAACAACTTGCGGACCGCGTGTTCCATGGAGCGGGCGTTCAGCGTGACGCCCACGTTTGTCAGGGTAGCTGCGGGTAGCAGGAAGCGGGCCGCGTCCGTGGCAACGCGCCTGAGCCGGAGGTTGTAGCCCGCCTCTCGCTCGCCCTCGTTGCGCGGTGTGACGTCACGCAGGTGGGTCAGCAGCCCGTCGACCGACGCCTCATAGGCCGCGAACAGCGCATCGCAGGCGCCGACGTAGACCTCGCGCAGGGTAACGTCTTCGTCCAGCTCGCTGGGGACGTGGTAGTGTCCCCGTTCCAGCACCTGGTAGCGGGAGGACTTCTCCGTATAGGAAGCCAGCCGATTGTCCTCCAGGGTGTCGCAGGCCAGGCGGGAGATATTCTCCACGGCCATGTGCAATACGGCGTGCTCTGCCACGGAGGCGTGGCCGTAGTTGAGCACCCAACGCTCGTGGAAGTCGGCGGCCCGCTCCTCGGTCACCAGCCGCGCGATCTCGTCGAAGGGCTGGGGGTTGCGTGACGTCATGGCGAACACGACTGCAAGCTGCTCTTCCGTCAGCTCGCGCGGGTTTGCGAGCTGCTCTTCTGTCAGCTTGCGCAAGCCGAGGGGATATATGCGCCGAGAGAGCTCCATGTTCGCGCGCGTGATGATACACCAGGACGCACGCGCGTGGAAGCAGACGTTGCCGAATGAGAGCGCTTTGGCCGGTCCGGGCGCGAAGGGGCTGACGTGCTAGAAGCCGGGCTGCTCCTCCAGGTCGTCGGCGGAGGATGGCACGGGCTCTTCTTCATCCGAGGGCGGCGCGGCGATGGTCATCTCGCCCTCTTCGTCCCAGTCGATGATGGGCGGCCGGTCCAGCTCGATCTCCTCAGCCTCCAGGTCGATCTCGGCCGGCAATGGCGGGTTGCCCAGGTAGGAGTAGACGCCTCCCATCGGCTGCTTGTACGGGAACGACATGATGCCCTGTTGGCTGCTGTGCTGGTAAGTCTCTCTGATCATGATGACCAGGCTGTCCTCTTGCACGGAGGTCACCGCGGCCTCATAGCGGTTACCGCCCTCCATGAGACGCGCCAGGCGCTGTCCCTGTCTCAGCTCCACCTCTCCCAGGTACAGTCCCTCCGGGCTCTCCACGGTGAGGCCTCCGCCGGTCACCCGCAGCTGCACGGCGTCACCGGGCGCCACGTGGAGGTGGGCGCCGCCCGGAGACAGCCGCGTCAGCGAAATTGAGCCGGACTTGCCGCGCTCCTCGATGAATAGCTGGAGGGTCGCCTTGGAGCCCTGCCGGGGCACCGGCGTGTCCTCGCTGAGCTGGTCCAGCCTTCGGAGGTTCTTGCGGGCGATACTGTTTGCGGGCGAGATCTCCAGGGTACGGCCAAATGCGACCTTGGCCTCCCTGTAGAGCCCGAGCTCAGAGAGCGCCTTGCCCATCCGGTTGTGCGCCTCCACGTCCCGCGGAAACTCGTCGATTATCTCGCGGTTGAGCTCGACAGCTTCCTGCCAACGGCTGGAAAGGGCAAGCGCAATTGCCTCCTTCGCCTTGTCCCTCTTCTTGCGCGCCTTGCTTTCGCTATCCAGAATCATTTGCGCCGCTCCACGGTGTGAGTGGAGACAGATTGTAAACCCTGTGTCAAGGGGTACGCAATCCCTGAAGGAACATACGATTGCGTCGTGACCAATTGAAGGGCCGACGAATCCTGCATTGCGCGCCGGGGGTTTCCCCGGTCTGAATATTCGACTATAATCAGGAATAATGATAGGCGCTCCGGGGGGGAGCCATGTCCGAGCGGTATCAGAGAGAAATCGAGGAGATCCTCCGGCAGGCGGGGGAGCACACTCCCACCAAAGAGCCCGAAATGCCCCGCAAGAGATCGCCTTCGTCCGTGTTCGGGGGCATCGGCAGGGGTGTGGCAGGCCTGGTTTACCGCAGTTCAAGCCGCCTGCTGGTTATCGGCGCCGTGCTGTTGCTGCTGGCCATACTGGTCAGCGTGATCCTGCCCGGCTTCCTTGGGCCGTTCGTGTGGCTTGGGCTCATCCTGTTCATATTGATCTACGCGCTCTACTTCGCGCGGCCCGGCGGCAGTCCTGAGAGGCGCTGGCGAGGACGGACGATCGAGCAGTCGCCCAATGAGGACGGCGCGTGGACGCGATTCCAGCGCTGGCTCAAGCGTTAGGCGGGGGCGGCGCTGCGAGACGCCGCAGACTTGTCCGTGGCTCTTCGCGCATAACGGCTCCCACAAGACGAGGAGATTAACGAAATGAGTACCCGCAACCGCTCCGCGCAACTTACCAAGCTTGTTGAAGATGCTATCGAGGAATTGCACCTTGAGGAGTTTGAGGCTTATTGGGAGATGTACGAGTCCACCTGCCAAGTTACTACTGTAGAGGCGTTTTACCTCAGAACCGAAGTGCGTGTTGGAGACTTCGGCCGGAAGCTGGGTGACTATTGTAACGTGGCAATAGTCGGTGATGGTCTGCTGGTAGACGTCGAGGGTGACGACAATGACAACTCGGGCAATCTGATTGCTCAGCCGTTGAAATCTTTCAGTGAGGTCTCAATTCACAGAGGCCCTCTCACAAACCTAGAATCTTCGCGTGACTCGTCCCTGGTAGTCCTTGCCAACCGAGTAGGAGAGGAAGACGTTGGACTACACTGGGTGGCAAAGACGGAAGAGGAAGAAGAGCACCTTCTAGAGTTTGCGAGGTTACTGATACAAGTGGTTTCCAAGACATGAAACATGGAGGGTACAATGGCAAGCCCGGCGCTTGTCCTGAGTGAAAGAAGATTCAAGAGGCTTAATGAGAGGCGGAAAGCACTTCGGCGCGAACAGCGCCTCCTTGTCCACCAGGGTCTTTACTTTCCTTACTACTTGAGGGGAATGCGGACGCCCTTCCGCAACAAGGTGCTTAACTACATCTATAGGACCGCATTGGATCTGTCCGGCGGCCGCCTAGAGTTCGCGGCAGTCTCGGTTTCGAGCCAGCCCGGCGAGGAGGACTCACTTACCCTGGACCTGACGATGACTGTAAACGCCGAGTGGGAATTCATCAGAAAGCTGCGTTCCGACATTCTGGTCAAGGTCGGCGAGTGGTCAAGTGAGTGGTCGGAGGACGAACAACTAGACTACGGGCGGAGGATTTACTTCAGCCTGATTCCTTCCAGCCTATGAGGCCGCTTGAGTTCTACAAGCTTGGCGTTTCCCTCGCACAGACCGCTGGAGCTGAAGCTGAACAGCGGACTGTTGTAAGTCGGCTATACTACGGGCTTCACCATGAGGCCTGCTGCAGGTACTTCAGAACCAATACTGTGTCGGCGCCTCTTGCCACCAATCGCAGACATACCGAACTCCGAGATCGATTCAACGCCCGTGATGATCCAAGGGCTCGGACAGTGGGCAATCTCTTGAACGACATGATGGCGTTGCGGACCGAAGCAGATTATGAGCTTGTCCCTCCAATCAGATTCAGGGGCCGTACGCTGGCCCCTCGACAGTTCCTTAGCCTAGCGGTAGCAACTGCACACCAACTCTTAGACGCGCTAGAGGAATACTCGCCCGGGGAAGCCGAGGACGGATGCAGATGCCCACATGCCTATGTGACCCGGTGAACTGAACGGCCGCCCGAGCGCTAGATTCCAGCCAGGAAATCAGTAGGGGCGCTTCGCGAAGCACCCCTACATCGCAAATCGCGTACGGCCGGCAGCCGCCGTCCCTAGATCGCGCACTCACCTTCGCCCCGCTCCACCTTGTAGAGCACCGTCTTGTTCCAGTCCATGTACGTGTCGATGTTGTCCCGGTTCAGGGGGCCCAGATCCTGGTACTCGGCGGCAATGGCCTCGAACGGAGCCATGCCTACCCTGTCCACGAAGGTGTTGAACGTCTCCGACTCTTCGCGGTTGCCCTGGTAGTACTCCAGGACCGTGCGAATCACCTCCGGAACGCGCTTGGCCGGAATCTTGCCCTTGGGCCGCATCCCAATGCGCGATTCCTCCTGCCCGCGCAGGTCCTGGTAGCTTCCGCCAACGAACATCTCGTATGCGGGCACCTGGTTGCCGCGTTCGCCCTTCATGGACGCCCCGTGGAACCCGATGTTAGCTATGTGGTGCTGCCCGCAAGAGTTGGGGCAACCGCTCATCTTGATGTGCAGTCCCTTCACCAGCGGGTCGGACACGTCCATCACCTCAAGCTCCTCGCGAATCGCCTTCCCCAAGCCCATCGATGACGTGATGCCCAGCTTGCAGCTATCGGTTCCCGGGCAGGACGTCACGTCGGTGATCGTGTTGACTTCCGGCTCGGCCAAACCGGCCTCCTTCAGGTCTCGCCACAGAGGGTACAGCAACTCCCGGCTCACCCACCTGAGCGCCATGTTCTGCTGCTGCGTTAAGCGGGCACGACCGCTGGAGTACTTTCGAGTGATCTCTGCCAGCAGCGGGAACTGGTCCTCCTGGATGTCTCCCTGGGGCAATTTTATGAGCGCTACGAAGAAGCCGTCCTGCTTCTGGGGCTCCACGTTGGTTGCCGCCCACAGGTCGAACTCACCGGCGTCGCCGTTGGGCGACTGGCGCGTCTCCGGCGCCGCAGCCTCTGCTTCCGGCGCGTCCGACGCCTCGTCGTCCAGGTACAGCAGCGGCGTGGGATCGTTGGGCTGCTGTGCCCACGGCATCTCCAGCTCGCGCTCAACCATCACGCGGAACTCGTCGATGCCCACGCGGTCGACTAGGAACTTGATGCGCGCCTTCATCCTGTTCTTGCGCAGCTCGTCCGAGGCGTCGAAGACACGCAGAACCGCCTCGCTAACGCGCAGGAAGTCGCTCACGGGCACGAACTCGTACAGTGTGGGCGCAATGCGGGCCATGATCGAAAGGCCTCCGCCCACCACCATCTTGAAGCCTCGCTCCTCTTGTCCGTCCACCTCGCGCACTCGCGGAATGAAGCCGACGTCGTGGATGCTGGTGATGGCGCAGTCCTTCTCGCACCCGGAGAAGGCCGATTTGATCTTGCGGGGCATGGACTGCGTGACGGGATGGCGCAGGAAGTAGCGGGCGTAGGCGCCGGCGTAGGGCGTGACGTCGAATGGCTCGTCGTTGCAGACGCCGGACAGAGGGCACCCGGCGACGTTGCGCACGGTGTTGCCGCAGGCCTCGCGGGTCGAGAGGCCCGTCTGCCCGAGCACGTTCAGCGCCTGGTGCACCTCCGCAATGGGCACAAAATGAAACTGCATGTTTTCGCGCGTGGTCACGTGTCCCTTCTGCATGGGTGCAAACTCGCGCGCGATGGTGCCCAGCGTCTCCAGTTGCTCGGCGAAGACCTCACCCACCGGCAGCTTCACCCTGAGCATGTGGACATCCGGCTGGCGCTGGCCGTAGACGCCCATCCGCAGGCGGAATGCCTGGAATGCCGTGGGGTCCCAGTCGCCCTGGATGAACTCGCCCACCACCGACTCGAAGTTGTCCAGCTCCTCCTGCAGAACGGGCAGGATGCCCTTTTCGTTTATTCTTGCCTGGCTCATGATGCCTCCTTGGGAGTCCGCCTCCGGCGCGGGTTTGCGGCTGAAACAAATCGCCCCTCAGGGCGCAACTGAGGGGGCGAGACTAGAAGCCTTTGAAGACGCGCAAGCCCCCGGTTCAGGGCCTACAACAGCAGCAGAAAGAGCGAACCTGAGCGTCCATTTGCGGAAATCTTAATGTAGGCAGGGTTGAATGTCAAGCAAACGCATCGGCAGGCACGCTACAGACCCACCAGTGAGGCGATTGCCCACCTCATCCGATGGTGTTACAGTGCGCAGGCCATAAAGCCGAAAGACAGGAGAATGAACGATGGGAGACTTTGTCGCGATCTACTTCGCATCGCCGTCCGTCATAGAGCAGATGCAGCACATTTCGCCGGAGGACATGCAGGCGGGCATGGACGCGTGGAAGGTGTGGGCCGACCGGTGCGGCGATGCACTCACATACCCCGGCTCGGCGCTCATGGCCGGACTCAGGCTGACGCAGACCGGCAGCTCGCCAGGCAAGGGGGACGTGATCGGATACTCCGTTCTCCAAGCGGACGACATGGAGACCGCGGCAGCGCTGGTTGCGGACCACCCGCACCTTGGCTGGGGAGAGGGCTGTGAGATCGAGGTCTACCAAGCCATGCGGATGCCACTTTAGCCTGCGTTTGCGGGGGGCTACGAGAGCCTGCACGCCACCTGCGTCATACGCAGAAGGCGGCGAACATACTTACCGGTCTCGCCAGAGCGAATGTTCGGTGGAGTCCTATTGGACTCACACCACCAGGCTTACGGGGTTCTCCAGGATCCGCTTCACCTCTACCAGGAACTGCGCAGCCTGCGCGCCGTCCGCAACCCGATGGTCGGTGGAAAGCGTCGCCTGCATCATCTGCGCGATCTTTATCTCGCCGTCGCGCACCACCGGCTGCTGCCGCACCGTGCCCACGGCAATTACCGCCGACTGTGGCGGGTAGATGATCGCCGAGAAGCTGTCCACGTCGAACATGCCCATGTTGCTGATGCTGAAGGTGCCGCCGGTGTAGTCTTCCTCGCGCAGCACTCCGCTCTGCGCCCTCTCCACCGCGCCCCGTGCCGCCTGCGAAATGTCCACGAGCGACCTGCCACGGCAGTCTCCAAGCGACACCACGAGCAGGCCATACTCCACGGCAATGGCGATGCTCACGTTGATGGCCGGGTTCATGCGCAGGTTGTTGCCCTCGAAGGAGGCGTTGAAGGCCGGGTACTTGGCAAGCGTCAGCGCACACGCCTTCACGATCAGGTCGTTCACGGAGACGCGCGCCGCGCCCGCGAGCGCTTCGTTGATCTGCTGGCGCAACGCCATCGCGGCCGTCATGTCCACGCCCGCCGACACGTAGAAGTGGGGTACTTCTCGCTTGCTCTGCGCCGTGCGCCGTGCGATTGCCTGCCTCATCCGCGTCAGCGGCACGAGCTCACCCTGCTGACCGCGAACGGCCGGCTCGACCGCAGCGGGAGCTTCCGCCGCGGGTGCAGGAGCGGCCGCCGAGCTTTCATGGGCAGCCACGTCGTCGCGCGTGATGCGCCCGTTCGGTCCCGTGCCCGTGACCTGAGCCAGATCGATTCCCTTCTCCTGCGCCAGCCGGCGTGCAACCGGTGACGCCCTCACCGCGCCGGACTCCGCGGCTGCGGCAGGCTCTGGAGCCTCTGCTGCCTGCTCCGGCTCGGGAGCGGGCTCGGCTACGGGAGCGGACGTGGCTGCCACATCGGGCACCGGCTCACCGGGGCTGCCGATGAACGCGATGGTGTCCCCCACCGGCACCGTGCTTCCCTCCGTTACCACGGTCTTCAGCACCACGCCGGAGGCGTAGGCCTCCATCTCGATCACGGCCTTGTCGGTCTCGATCTCGGCTATGGCATCGCCTCTCGCGATCTCCTCCCCCTCCTGCTTCAGCCAGCGCACGAGGGTGCCCTCCTGCATATCGTAGCCCATCTGAGGCATTACAACCGATGTAGCCATTTCCCGTGCCTCCTGCCGTTTGTGTCAGCGACCGAGGGTGGCTTCCACCGCCCGGATTACGCGGGCATCGTCCGGTATGGACGCCTGCTCAAGGTATCGAGAGTAGGGCATGGGGACCTCCACGCCGGCCACACGGGCCACGGGCGCGTTCAGGTAGTCGAAGGCGCGCTCCTGGATCAGTCCCACTACGGTAGCGCCGAACCCGCCCGTGTACCACGTCTCCTCAACCACCACTGCATGGCCCGTCTTGCGTACCGACTCCACCACGGTCTCGCCGTCCAGTGGGCTGAGCGTGCGCAGGTCAACGACCTCCGCGCTTATGCCCCTGGACTCCAGCTGCTCAGCGGCGCGGAGCGCCACATTGACCATGCGCGAGTAGGCCGCGATCGTGATGTCCGTGCCCGCGCGCTTGATGTCCGCCCTGCCGAGGGGTATCACGTACGGCTCGTCCTCCACCTCCCCGCGCGTGCTGTAGAGCAGCGTGTGCTCCACGAACATCACGGGGTCCTCCTGCAGCATCGCCGCACGGAAGAGGCCGAGCACGTCGTGGGGCGTGGATGGAACCGCCACGCGAATGCCCGGCACGGAGGCGAACCAGCCCTCCAGGCTCTGCGAGTGGGTGGCTCCCACGGAAGCGCCGCCGCCGGTGACGGTGCGCACGACAAGCGGACACGAGAGCTGCCCGCCGGACATGTACCGCACCTTGGCGGCGTGGTTGATTATCTGGTCCATGGCCAGCAGGCTGAAGTTGATGGTCATCAGCTCCACGATAGGCCTGAGGCCCGCCATGGCGGCGCCGGCGCCGGCTCCGGTGAACACCGATTCGGCGATGGGCGTCTCGCGGATGCGCTCAGGCCCGAACTCGTCGAGCAGGCCCCTGGTCACGGCATACGCTCCACCGTAACGCCCGATGTCCTCGCCCATCATGAAGACCCGCTCGTCCTGAAGCGCCTCCCTGAGCGCACGGCCAACGGCTTCCCTATAGGTGATGACCGCCATGCTCACATGCCTCCGTACACGTCGTCGTAGAGTGCGTCCGGCTCTGGGAAGGGGCTGTCCTCGGCGAATTGGACGGCCGCGTCGATAATCTCTTCAACCCCGCTGCGGATGCGGTCTAGCTCCTCCTGAGTCGCCGTGCCTCCGTCCACAAGCTGCCTGCCGAATGTGACGATGGGGTCGCGAGTCCGCCATCGCTCCTCCTCCGACCTGGCCCGGTACTCCGATGGGTCGGCCATGGAGTGTCCCCTGAACCGGTAGGCCATCGCTTCGATCAAGTAGGGGCCACCGCCGCCTCGCACGTAGGCCACCGCCTCGCTGGTGGCATCCAGCACCTTCAACACGTCCATGCCGTCCACGCGAACGGACGGAATCTTGTAGCCGTTTGCGAACTTGTATATCTCATCGTGAAACGCCAGCATCTGGTCAACTGTGGCGCCCATGCCGTACAGGTTGTTCTCGACTAAGAAGATCACGGGCAGCTTCCACAGGGCGGCCAGGTTGAGCGACTCGTGGAACTCGCCCTCGTTGATGGCGCCGTCGCCCAGGAAGCAGAGCGTCAGGCTGTCCTCGCCGCTGTACTTGCTGGCCAGCGCAAACCCGGTTGCCAGGGGCAGCTGCCCGCCCACGATGGCGTAGCCGCCCATGAACCGCTTCTCGACATCGAACAAGTGCATGGAGCCGCCCTTGCCCTTGCTGCACCCCGTGGCCTTTCCGAACAGCTCCGCCATCGCAGCGTTGGGGTCCATACCCTTGGCGAGGGCATGGCCGTGGTCGCGGTAGTGGGTTGCGACGTAGTCCTGCGGCTGCAGCGCGGAGATGGAGCCCACCGCGATGGCCTCCTCGCCGTTGTACAGGTGCAGGAAGCCTCGTATTCGACCGAGCGTGTACTGCTCTGCCGATCTCTCCTCAAAGGTCCTTATGAGGAGCATACGGCGGTAGAAGTCAATCAGTTGCGCGCCGTCAGGCTTGTCTCCAGGAGCCATGCCCACATTATAGCGGAAGTTGGAATGACGGTGGAACGCCAATCGCCCGAATTTTGGTCATCTTACCACCGGCGCACGGCGATCAGATGTGGATCGCTGCTCTCTCCACGTCCAGCGCTGCCTCCTTGATCGCCTCCGACAGCGTGGGATGCGAATGCACCAGCCAGCCCAGCTCGTTCACGCTGCCCTCCAGCAGGTTGGTCATGGCAAGCTCCGCCAGCATCTCCGTCACTTCCGCGCCGATCATGTGCGCGCCCAGTATCTCGCCGGTGTCGCCGTCCGCCACAACCTTCACCATGCCCTCCGAGTCGCCGGCCGCCAGCGACTTGCCGTTGGCCCGGAACGGAAACCGCCCGACCTTCACCGAGAAGCCCGCTTCCGAGGCCTCGCTCTCCGAGTAGCCGAAGCCCGTCACCTGCGGCTGGCAGTAGACCGCTCTCGGCATCATGCGATAGTCCAGCGTCTGGCTGTCCATGCCGGCGATCGTCTCCACCGCCAGCACGCCCTGCGCCTGCGCCACGTGGGCCAGCAGCAGCTTGCCCGTCACGTCGCCGATGGCGTACACGCCCGGCACGCCCGTGCTCATCCTGTCGTCCACCTGCACGAAGCCCCTCTCGATGCGAGCGCCAAGCTCCTCCAAGCCCAGTCCCTCCACGTTGCCCTGAACGCCCACGGCCACGAGCACCTTCTGCACCTCAAGCTCTCGAGCGCCATCCGGCGTCTCCACGCTCAGGACTGCGCCCTCCGGCCGCTTCTCGACGGAGGTCACGCGGGAGCCGGTGAGCGTCTTGATGCCCTGGCCGGAGAAGGCACGCTCCAGCTGCTGCCCCATCTCCTCGTCCTCGCTTGGGATGAGGCGCGGCATCATCTCGACGATGGTGACCTCGGCGCCGTATGCCCGGTACAGGTACGCGAACTCGACGCCCGTGGCGCCGCCGCCCACGATGCCCACCGGCGAGGGTACGTCGCGAAGCTCCAGCGCCTCGCGGCTGCCGATGATCGTGTCGCCGTCCACCTCCAGGCCGGGCACCGGGCGCGGCCTCGCGCCGGTGGCGACGATCACGTTTGCGGCAGTGAGGCTGCGCGCGCCGTCGTCGACGTCGACCGTGTGCGCGTCCGTCAGGCGTCCGCGACCGTTCACGTGCTCCACATTGTTCTTCCTGAGCAGCATCCCAACGCCCGCGGTGAGGCGCCTGACCACGCCGCGGCTGCGATCAATCGCCTTGCCGAAGTCGTACTGCAGGTTGTCGACGGTGATGCCGAACTCCTCCGACCTTTGGAACAGGCTGAGGACCTCCGCGTTCTTGAGAAGCGCCTTGCTGGGAATGCAGCCCCAGTTGAGGCAGATGCCTCCGAGCTCGTCCTGCTCGACCAGCGCCGTCCGCAGGCCGAGCTGGCCGGCGCGTATGGCCGCCACGTAGCCCCCGGGACCGCCGCCGATTACCGCCACGTCAAAGTCAAAGTCCGCCATACAAGCCATCCTTGTGAGAGAGTCCCGCAACGGGTCGCATCCAGTATACACCCGCGGGCGCGGGGGCTTCCGTCATTCTCGCGGACGCGGGAATCCAAGGGGTCAGGGGAGGGGAGCTACGGTGCCTTGTACGCCTGCGCCAAGCTGCTTATGGCTTCCTCAGCGTCAGGAAAGCCTGCGCGGTCGAACACCAAACGGAACGCACCCTTGGCCGGTCCGTCACGAATTGTCATCTTGCCAGCATTGAAGGCCCCTTCAAGTGCCTCAAAGAGCCTCTTCTTGTATTCCGTGTCGTGGTTTCCCTCCAGGTGCTGGCCCTTAGTTTCGAAGACCAACACACTGGGTTTGCCCTCAACCTGCCCGCCCATGGCCACGAAGTCTGGCCAGACACGCTCCTGGCGCCAGCCTCGCAGGTAGTATTCTCCGCCCTGACGAACGGCGACTCTGTGCCACCACTCCAGGGCTTTCTGTTCATCCAGATAGCGAGCAAAGTTGCGCTCCAACTCGGTGTCAAATTGGCGCTCGTAAACCGGCTCGAATAGACTGAGCTGCATGGGTTGGTGGTCTCTCCGAGCCAATAGCCCCCCGAGATCACCGATTGCGGAGATCTCGTAGGTGTCAACTATACGAAAACTCGGGCTGCCTGCTGCTAGGTCAAATCTAATGTCCCCGTCTCGAAGCTTGCGTCCGAAAACAGCTTCGGCCTGCTTCTCCACTTCGCTTGCCACATGCCCTCGCAAAGCAGACGCTAGATTCGTTCGCTGAGCGTGTATGGAGTCTTCCGTTTCCCCTGCCTCTTGAAGCCTCTTCACTAGTTGCTGGGATATGCGGCTTGCCTGCCACGGATTCGGCACCACATCGGACAGGCGACGGGCGTACCATGATATGCTCACGGACTTGTCGATTTCCAACTCTTGGTCAGCGTGGAAAACCGGCAACGACTCTCCTACGTCAACTGTTGCCCACTGCCATCTGGCAGCTTCCGGCATACTACTCTGTGGGTCAGGCGCTTCAATAGAGTCCCAATTGACCCCCGGCAGGATGTGACGCTGGTAATCCAATTCCATCCAATTGGCGCCGTCTCTGTGGAGAACCAACGGCAGGAATATGTCCTTGTCCCTAAAGCGCTCGCGGCGCACGAACTGTATGTTCTGGAACTCTCCCGAGGCGGACCTCACCTCATCTCCCAGTCCCGTCAGGCCTTCTTGCTCCAGTCCATTCTTCACCTGCGCTACCGCAACTCCTACGTCAGTATTGCAGCAATAGACGTAGCATTGATCAAGGGCTTCTTTATGGGTTCGCTGCGCGTGGGGCTGACGCATCACCCGACCCACCAGCTGAGTTAGAGCCCGCTGCGCCTGTGTGTTGTCCAGCATCACCAGCACGTAGGCAAAGGGGCAGTCCCAGCCCTCCATCAATGCGGCCTTGGTGATTATCCAACGTATCGGTGAGAACTCCGCAAGCAGGTTCGTTCCTCGCAGCTCGTCCAACTCAGACGATTTCACGGCAACAGCCTCTGCCGGGACGCCAAGGTTCTGAACCAGGTACTCTCGCACGTCTTCCGCGTGAACTTTGCCTTCTATACGTTGATCCTTGCCAGTTCGCTCAACTCTCACAACCGCGATGGGCCGGATGTAGCACCCCTCGTTCATTTGTAGGGACACCGCCTGGGCGTCTAATCCTTCCAGTTCCGTGTGCGCCTCCGCCAGGGTGTAGTGCCAGTCGGCGTTTGTGGACGACTTCACCTGGACTGGCAGCTTGATCATCTCCTCCTGCTTTAGTTCAATACCGGTAACGTCCACGAGCAGGTTGCTTATGCCACGGTTCGGAGTGGCGGACAATTCAATGACCATGCCGGGATCCAAGCGGTTCACCGAGCGCACAAACTCCTCGTTATCCTCGGTCTTGGCTGCGCCGTAGGCTTTGTGCGCCTCGTCTAGCACCACAACGGGGCGCAGCATCTTGAACACGTTGAACAGGCTGTGCTTGACGGGGCCGTTATCCGACGTTCTCTCTAAATCCGGAAACTCGTTCAAGAGTTTGGCGTCCCCAAAAGCATCATCGCTGTCGGGAAACAGAGTCGGGTAGCGCCCTGAGTCCCGGAACATCCGCAGGAACTCCCTTCCCTTCCGTCTGTTTGCGGCGGGTAGCATTAGCAACATGACGCAGAGGTAGTTGGCGACATCGGCTCGAGTAAACTGATCGTCCTTTTCCAGCAGCTTGACACTTCCGGCGCAGGCCCGATCAAGCATCTGGCGGTAGGGATGTTCCTTGTCTCTGAGAGCGGCCTTGGTCTGCTCGTAGATGGCCCGCGTGGGGGTAATCCACAACGTCAGACCGGTACGACGATTCAGCTTCTCCAATGCGGCGGCAGCCAGCAACGTCTTGCCGCCGCCGGTGGGCACCTTAAAGCATACGTGCGGTATTGGCCTACCCGCATCGTCTGTGCGGCTGGTGTAGACACCGGCACTATCGGCAACGCCACCGGCCTTCTTCAGGCTTTCCCAGGCGCTCCTTGGGAAGTTGCGAATCTCTTCGGGAACCGCCGCGCCCGCGCTCTCAATCGCCGCAATAGCGGCTTCCGACCTGGCTTGGGCGTCGGCCAAGGCTTCACGCCAACGAACAAAGGCGTCCAGGGCGGCAATCTGATAGCTCTTGAGTTCCATTGCTCACCCAGTGCGGTGCATCTCGTAGGGCAACTGGCAGAACGTGATTCCCATTGACGTGAGGTCCCGCTGACCCATGTACTTGCCGGGACCGAATATAACGGTCTTCCTGCCACTTCCCCGGCTCCGGTCGCTTATTCGACGAGCGCGCTCCTCGTTCAGCATGCCCTCATTACTGGTGAGCCACGCAACGTCCGGCTCATACAGAAGGTAGTAGTCTGTCGCGCCGTCGGTGTAGAACAAACCGTCCTCGTTCTGGCGCTTCAGCGCCTCCGCGCCGACCGATGCGCCCGACGCGGTGTGCAACAGGTAGGCTGCGAACTGCGAGTACTCAGGCAGGGATTCCCCGGTCAACATACCCTCAACGCCAATTGGGTCTCCCAACGTGCAGTACGTGAAGGAGCCGCCTAGCCCTTCTTGCAAGGACTTGTCTCGCGCCGTAGGCACGCCCTTGATCACCCTCCGAACACGCTCAGCTGTAACTGTATCCGCGTAGTCTTCACACTCCACCAATATGAACTTGCGGTTGCCGCCATCTTCTTTGTTTATCGCGAGCACGGCGTGGGCGGTTGTCCCACTGCCGGCGAAGGAATCCAAGACAATGCCATCGGTGCCAGCAGCAAGTCTAGTTATTCTCTGCACCAGCCTGATTGGTTTTGGATTGTCAAACGCGGCTCTGCCAAGGATCTGTTCCAGCTCCCTACTACCTTCATCGGTAGTACCAGTATCACCTTGCCTCCAGAGATCGATAGGTACTAGACCTCCAGACACTTCAGACAAGTAGGTCTTGAGCCGCGGATACTTGAGCTGACCCCTGTTTCCCCACCAGAGCCGTCCTTCAACTGTGTGCCTATCGTACTCCGCTTGCTCATACTTCCAGGCATTTGTAGGATGCCTAATCTCTTCATGTGTAAACGGATTTATAACGCCGTAGACTAGATTGGGGCGCTGGGAGCGACTGGCTGGATTCACATACGAGACGCTAATCCATGGCCCTTTAGGATCTCTGTCTGGATTACTATACCCTGCATCAGACTTTTCGGTTCGCGGCTCGCGAAGAAGGTCTAGAAGGCCCGTTCGGCGGTAGACCATCAGTTTGTCTACCACAGACGTGAACATTCTTGCATTATTGCTCCGCGTGAATCGCTTTTCCCAAGAAATAGCCGCAAGGAAATTCTCTTCCCCGAATACTTCGTCCATTAGCATACGAAGGTGGTGCTGCTCGTTATCGTCGATGGACACGAATATCGCTCCGTCGTCTGCAAGCAACTCCTTGAGCAACTGTAGGCGGGGCCACATCATGCAGAGCCACTTGTCGTGCCGCTCCAGGTCTTCACCGTCAATAGGGCTGTTGGCTTTCAGCCACTCCTTCATCAAGGGGCTGTTCACGTTGTCGTTGTAGACCCATCCCTCATTCCCAGTGTTGTAGGGCGGATCTATATAGATACACTTGACCCGGCCTGAGTAGCGGGGTAGCAGAGCCTTTAGCGCGTGCAGGTTATCCCCGTGGATGATGAGATTGTCATCGACTCCGACACCATTCTCCGACCGCTCAAGATCGGGAGCCAGTGGACGATGTGGTACGGTGAGGTGGTGGGCGTAGACGTGATACTTGCCCTTGAACTCCAGTGACGGCATGCCGGACACCCCTGTTTAGCGTTCCAGCGAATACCTGTACACCCTATAAGATTTGGTGCGCAAGACCCAAGAGGCAGCCCTGAGCAATTTCCGGTCATAGTGTTCCGCCCCCTCCGCCTTGAAGCGCCTTGCCCTCTTTGCTACACTTGCGCCATTAACCTCGGGAGGCGCGCATGGAGTCCCCAGGGCTGACCCCCGAAGAAGTCAAACACATCGCACTGCTGTACCGCATGGGGTTGGACGAGCAGGAGGTCGAACGCCTCCGCAACCAGCTCTCCGATATCCTGGCGAACTTCCGCGTGCTCCAGGAGGTCGACACCACCGACGTGCCACCCACGGGCCACTCCGTGGAGCTGCAGAACGTGATGCGCGACGACGAAGCCTCGTCGCCGATGCCTACTGAGGACACGCTGGCCAACGCCCCCCTGCGTGAGGACGACTTCTTCCGCGTGAAGGCGGTGCTGGACTGATGCCGTCCACCCTCCACAACCTCACCATCAGCGAGGCGCGCAGCCTCCTAGACCGCCGTGAGGTTTCCGCCCGAGAGCTCACGCAAGCCCACCTGGACCGCATAGGCGAGCTTGACTCGCGCGTGGGCGCATTCGTCTGCGTGACCGCGGAAGAGGCGCTGCAGCAAGCCGACCTGGCCGACGCCGCCATCGCACGCGGCGAGGCTGGCCCACTGGCCGGCATCCCGATGCAGATCAAGGACAACATGTGCACCCGCGGCATCGCCACCACCTGCTCGTCGCGGATGCTGGAGCGCTTCGTGCCGCCCTACGATGCGACGGTCGTCGAGCGGCTGCGCGACCGGCTGGCGGTGATGGTCGGCAAGGGCAACATGGACGAGTTCGCGATGGGCTCCTCCACCGAGAACTCGGCCTTCTTCCCCACTCGCAACCCGTGGGACACCGGGCGCGTTCCCGGGGGCAGCAGCGGCGGGCCGGCCGCGGCGGTCGCCGCCGGCGAGAGCGTCTACTCCCTCGGCTCGGACACGGGCGGCAGCATCCGGCAGCCCGCGTCGCTGTGCGGCATCGTCGGCATGAAGCCGACGTACGGGCTGGTCAGCCGCTACGGCCTGGTGGCCTTCGCAAGCTCGCTCGACCAGATCGGCCCACTGACGAAGGACGTGACCGACAGCGCCATCGTGCTCAGCGCGATAGCCGGCGGCGACCCCCGCGACTCCACGTCGATCCCGATGGAGCCGCCCGACTACACCGCGGCCCTCACCGGCGACGTGCGCGGCCTGCGGGTTGGCGTGCCGCGCGAGTACTACGCGGAGGGCATCGATCCCGCGGTAGCGGACACCCTGCGCGCCGCGCTGGCCAAGCTGGAGAGCCTGGGCGCAGTCGTGGAGGAGACGTCGCTGCCGCACACCGCCTACGCGCTGGCGGTCTACTACATCCTGGCGCCGTCGGAGGCGTCGGCAAACCTGGCCCGCTACGACGGCGTGAAGTACGGCTACTCGGCGCAGGACGCGGGCGGCATGTGGGAGGCCATGGAGACCACCAAGCAGCGCGGCTTTGGGCCGGAGGTCAAGCGGCGAATCATGCTCGGCACCTACGCACTCTCGGCGGGCTACTACGACGCCTACTACCTCAAGGCGCAGAAGGTGCGGACGCTGATAGGCCGCGAGTTTCGCGACGCATTCCAGCGATACGACGTGCTGGTAACGCCCACCTCGCCCACGGTTGCGTTCAAGCTGGGCGACAAGGTTGAGGACCCCGTGCAGATGTACCTCAGCGACGTCTGCACCATACCGATCAACATCGCGGGCGTGCCGGCGATGTCGCTGCCCGCGGGATTCGTGGACGGCCTGCCGGTGGGCATGCAGATCATCGGCCGCCCGCTGGGCGAGGAGACGATCCTGCGCACGGCCCACGCCTACGAGCAGGCGACGGAGTGGCACACGATGAGGCCGGACCTGTGACGGCAACGCGCGACGCGCGCGACGGCGTCTCGCATCCTGCGCGCGACCCGCACGACGAGTCCTGCCCCGAGGAGTCGCCGCGCGAGAGGCTGCTGGCGCGCCTGAAGGGCAAGAGTACGTATCGTTACGGCCGGTACGGCGGCCTGCCCTTGAGATACGGCGGCGGCAAGAGCCTGGCGGTGGGCCACGTCATCGAGCAGCTGCCCGCGGGCCTGACCCGGCTGGTGTCGCCCTTCGTGGGAGGCGCGTCGGTGGAGATCGCCTGCGCGAACGAGCTGGGCATGGAGGTGACCGCCTACGACGTGTTCGACATTCTCACGGGCTACTGGCAGGTGCAACTGGACGCGCCCGAGGAGCTTGCCGAGCGCATCGGCCGCTGGCAGCCGACCAAGGAGACCTACGCCTCGGTGAAACAGCGACTGAAGGCACACTGGGACCGCACGGAGCCCATCGAGGACCCGCTGGAGCTTGCGGCGCACTACTGGTTCAACCACAACCTGAGCTACGGCCCCGGCTTCCTCGGCTGGATGTCCCGCATCTACGAGGAGCCGGCACGGTACGAACGGCTGCTGGACAAGGTGCGGACCTTCCGGTGCCCCGGAATGAGCGTGGCACAGGGCGACTTCGCGGACGTGCTGCCGCGCCATCGCGACGACTTCCTCTACTGCGACCCGCCCTACTACCTGGACGGCGACAGCAGGATGTTCCGCGGGATCTACCCGCAGCGAAACTTCCCCGTCCATCACAGGGGCTTCGACCACGGGCTTCTGCGAGACCTGCTTGCTGAGCACCGGGGCGGATTTGTGCTATCCTATAATGACTGCTCCGCCGTCCGGCAGATGTACTCGGACTGCCGGGTGTTCGAGGTGGAGTGGCAGTACACGCTGGGACAGGGAGAGACGAGGATTGGCAAGAACCGCGTGGATCGCGGCACAATCACAAACGTGAAGCGTTCCCACGAGTTGCTGATTATTGCAGAGGCGGAAGCAAGTGACGACTGAAGAGACCAAGAGCATACTCACCATCCTTGAGCAGAACGCCATGGCCACTCCTGAGGAGATCTCGGAGATGACGGGGCGCTCTCAGCAAGAGGTGCGTGAGGTCATCGCCCAGGCGGAGCGCGACCGCGCGATCGTCAAGTACAAGGCCGTGGTCAACTGGGACCGCGTGGGCGAGCAGGAGGTGCTCGCGCTCGTGGAGCTGCGCGTGACGCCTCAGCGCGACGTGGGCTTCGACGGCGTTGCCAGGCGCATAGCCCGATTCCCGGAGGTGCGGTCGCTGCACCTCATGTCCGGTGACTACGACCTGTCAGTGCTCCTCGCCGGCCGCACCATGCAGGACATAGCCAGCTTTGTCGCCATGAAGCTTGCTGCGCTGGAGGAGGTGCATGGCACCACAACCCACTTCCTTCTCAAGCGCTTCAAGGAGGACGGCGTGGTCCTGGACGGTGAAGAAACGGCCAGGCGTCTACCCATGACCCCGTAGGTGAAACCCTTGCAGAACGAATCTCAGACCACCACAGGCTCACCACACATTTCGCAGCGCGTGAAGGCGCTCTCACCTTCCGGCATCCGGAAATTCTTCGAGCTCCTGTACACCATGGACGACGTGATCTCGCTGGGCGTGGGCGAGCCGGACTTCGTCACCCCGTGGCGCATCCGCGAGGCGGCCATATACTCCATCGAGAAGGGGTACACGATGTACACCTCCAACTTCGGACTGATGGAGCTTCGCCAGGAGATCAGCGGATACATGAGCCGGCGCGCCGGACTGGAGTACAACCCCGCGAACCAGGTGCTGGTGACGGTGGGCGTGAGCCAGGCGCTCGACCTGTCCATGCGCTCCCTGCTCGACCCCGGCGACGAGGTCATCGTCCCCGAGCCGACCTACGTCTCCTACGTGCCCTGCGTCACCCTGGCGGGCGGCGTGGCCGTGACGGTGCCCACGCACATGGAGAACGGATTCCGCGTCCGTCCGCAGGACATCGAGGACCGGGTGACGCCCCGGACCAAGGCCATACTCATGGGCTACCCGAACAACCCCACGGGCGCCGTGATGCCACGCAGGGAGCTCGAAGACATCGCAGACATCGCAAAGAGGCACGACCTGTTCGTGGTCTCGGACGAGATCTACGAACGGCTGGTGTACGGCACAGAGCACACCTGCTTCGCCTCTCTGCCGGGCATGGCGGAGCGCACGGTGCACCTGAGCGGCTTCTCGAAGTCGTACGCAATGACGGGCTGGCGCGTGGGCTACGCGTGCAGCCACCCGGAGATCATCGAGGCCATGATGAAGGTGCACCAGTATACAATGATGTGCGCGCCCATACAGGGCCAGATGGCAGCCATAGAGGCGCTGCGCTCCGGCGACGGCTCCGTGGAGGAAGCGCGCGAGGAGTACAACCGCCGACGCCACCTGATGCTGAGCGGGCTGAACCGCATGGGTCTCGCCTGCCTTGAGCCGCAGGGCGCATTCTACACCTTCCCCTCCATCAAGAGCCTGGACATGACGTCTGTGGAGTTCGCTGAGCGGCTGCTGATGGAGGAGCACGTAGCGCTCGTGCCGGGCTCGGCGTTCGGCCCCAGCGGCGAGGGACACGTGCGCTGCTGCTATGCCGTGGCCACGGAGGAGATCGAAGAGGCGCTGGACCGCATCGGGCGCTTCGTTGGGAAAGTGAAGCGTGGTCTTTGACAGGGCTTGGGAGAGCCTTGTCCTCGGGCAAGCGCCCGTAGACATCCGATACGAGGGCTCCCGCCCATGGCAGCCCCAAGATGAACGGGGCGGGACCGGCATCGAAGTCCTGACCAACCTCGGCCCCATCCGGTGTCTATACCATGAGTCCCCGTCAGCCGAACGAGGAGTGGTCTGGGTTTCCGGCGCGTACGGCGGGTTCAGCGGCGGAGGCGGCCTCTACTCCATCCTCTCCGACGAGTTGATCGCGGACGGCATATCCTCGCTGCGCCTGGACTACCGGCATCCCAACGTCCTCCACCACTCCATCATGGACGTGCTGGCCGGCGTTGACTTCCTGCGGTCACAGGGCTGCGAACGCGTTGCGCTCGTGGGTCACTCGTTCGGCGGAGCCGTGGTCATCGCCGCCGCGCCGCTCAGCGACGCCGTGTGGTCGGTCGCGGGACTGGCGAGCCAGACGCACGGCGCGAGGTACGCGCACCTGGTCAGCCCAAGGCCTCTGCTGCTCGTGCACGGCGAGGACGACGACCGCCTGAGCGCGCGCTGCTCCATCCTCATCAACGAGTGGGCGCGTGAGCCGAAGCGACTGATTCTCTATCCAGGCGCGGGCCACAACCTGCGCGAGTGCCGCGACGAGCTTCACCCCGTGCTCAAGAGCTGGCTCCTAGAGAACACGTAGGCGGGGCACTCGGCCCGCTCGTGGTGAGCCTGTCGAACCATGAGCAGATGAACCTACCTGTCGGTCTCCCGCTCACCATTCGGCACGCTCACCCTGAGCTTGTCGAAGAGCGTGAGCGGGCTAGCCACCCTCACGCAGGAAGCCGTGCACCGCGTCTGCAATCTCCCGGCCTCTTGTGCGGATGAAGCCGTGGCCCGTTCCCTCGAGCGTCACCAGCCGCGACCCACTGATGCCCTGCACCATCTCGTGTGCAAAGCGCATGGGCGTAAGCACGTCGTCCTCTCCGAACACGAGAATCGTCGGGCACGAGATGTTGTGCACCCGTTCCCGCGAGTCGAACGCAATGGTGGCCTCCATCTGCCGGTCGTAGGCGTCCGCCTCCTGGTAGAGCGGGTCGTCCATCACGTCCTGCACCAGCCGGTCGATGAAGCCGGGCTGCTCGTACTCCTGGTACGTGTAGGACCACGGCAGCGTTAGGCGCAGGTACTCGTCCCTGGGCAGCTCGCGCCTGAGGGACGCGAACCCGCTGAGCAGGGCTGAGCCGCGGGGGTCGGGCGCGTCGTATGTGCCCAGCAGCGCCAGCCGGTCAACGACGGACGGGAACGAGATGGCCAGTTCCTGCGCAATGGCGCCGCCCATCGAGTGTCCCACCACGTGTGCGCGGGTCACTCCCAGCGACTCCAGCAGGCCCGCGGCGTCGCGCGCCATGTCCAGAATGGCGTACGGCGCGTCGGCGCGGCTGCTCTGGCCGCTGTCGCGGTTGTCGAACGCAATCACGCGGAAGGATGCTGCGAGCGCGGAACCCAGCTCGCCCCACAGTCGGTGGTCGCCGCTCAGGCCGGTGATGAGCAGCACAGGAGGAGCATCCTCCGGCCCGCCCACGCGGTAGAAGAGGCTCAGGCCGTTCGACTCGGCGTAGGGCACTTCCGCGCTTATCCCGAGGGCTCGTTGGTGAGGCAGAGGTAGGCGGCGCTGTTGCCGGGAGCAAACGCGCAGATCGCAGTCTGAGGCCGGCCGCCCTTGATGCTCACCTGCCTGGGTCCGGCCGTGCCCCTGAGCTGCTGGATGCTGTCAATGTACATGGCGGTGCGGGTGCGCCCGTTGCCCAGGTTGCCGCCGCCGGAGCAGAACGGATGCGGGCCTTCCACCCTGATGTCGCCCCTCAGGAAGTCGGCCGCGTCTCCCTTCTGCACGCCGTGCCACTGGAATGCCTCCAGCGAGGTAGGCATGAAGGTGGAGAACCCGTCGTACGGGTTGAAGATGTCCACGTCACTCGGCGACCAGCCCGACCCCTCGTATACCAGGCTAGCCACCCACTCCTTGGCCTTCTCCGTATCGTCCAGGGTCTCCTGGCTGCTCCGGGCTCTTCCACCGCTGCCCTGGCTGTGGTTGGCCACGTAGACCGGCTTCTGCCTCATGTCCATCGCACGCTCCGCCGTGGCAAACACGAAGGCCCCCACAGAGTTGACCGGGCGATCGCAGTCCCAGATCTTGAGAGGGTAGTAGATGTGCCTTGAGTTGACGTAGTCCTCGGTGGTCAGCTGGGACGGGCCGTACTGGTAGTAGTAGCTCCACCCCTCGTTTTCGTCCGGGTTCTTCAGCAGACCGTTGCGGTGCTGGTTGATCACGAAGTGGCTCAGGAGCTCGTCCCAGGTTACCCCATACCTTTCGCAGTATTGCTGGATCGGCACGTTGGTCGAGGTCATCAGGCCCTGGTAGTCGCCCCAAGGCTGTGCCCACTGGCGGTTTCCGCTGACATGGGCATTGTCGAATTCGCCGCCCTGGCGGTATCTCCCCTCCAGGTTGTTGGCTGTATATACATACACGCCCACCTTGTACATCCCGTCGGCGCAGGCCTGAGCGGCAAACCCCATGCCATCTCCGATGGCGGGCACGTGGTCGGGCGCGTACTGGATGTTGGTCAGCTCCGGCATCTGGCCTCGCAGCCAGTTGTTGCTGACCACGGTCAGCCCGTCCTCGGAGTCGTATGGAGGCGGGAAGTAGGGCCGGTACGGCCCCCACGAGCCGGCGGGGCCAGGGTTGCCGGCCATGTTCTCGGGACAGCAGAGCAGGCCGTCGACATCCTCCGGCTTGATTCCCGCGTCCTCGAGAGCTCGCTTTACGGCCAGGATGGCGTACGCTCCCAGTGTCCTGTCCATGTTCACGCCGTCCCACCGGCGGTCCACGGGAGACTGGCTCCAGCCCGCAATTGCCACCTTACCCTGGTGGGGCCAGACGCCCAGCCCCGACCTGTTTCGCCGCCAGTCGGCGCCTCCAGTATTCTGTTGAGTCATGGTTACATCTCCAAGCGCGGATTTCGTGCTGCGATGGCTCGCCTACTCTTCTACCAACCGCCACTCGTGGATGAGCTGGCCCGGCTCAACCTCCTCGAACGTAACCTCAACGGCGGCGCCGATTGGCACCTGGTAGGCGGGCACGCCGGGCAGGTTGGAGAAGAAGTTGATCGTGGGGTCATCGTCCAGCGAGATGACAGCGAGGTTGAACGGCTGATCCGGCCTGGTCCTCCCAAGCCTGCCGTCCGCCACAACCATGTTCGCCATGATGTGGCCGCGCCCGCTCGTATTCCTCCACTCCAGCTCGCCGGAGCCGCAGTCCTGGCATGCCGGCCGAGGTGGATACTGCAACGTATTGCAGCCGATGCAATGCTGGACGATCAGCCTGTTTTCGTTAACAGCGTCCCAGAAGGGTTTGCTGAGCTCGTCGGGGACGGGAATGAGTTTGGGCACTTTGCACCTCCGTGCGGGTAAGAAGTGGACGCCATTGAGTGTACCACCAGGTCGGGCCGGTGTCATCCTCAGCGTCCGGCGCGGCACTCAGAGAAGCGGTCGTAAGGAAGTACGCCGAGGGCTTACCGCCTCCACGCGAGACCCTCGGTGGCACGAAGGAACTTCGCGTGCAGGTCTCTTCCCGCGGCGATAATGCTCTCGGAGCAGAGCGAGCCGGGGTTCTCGTACTTGTCGGTGACGACGCCGCCCGCTTCGGGCACCAGGACCAGGGCCGCTGCCAGGTCCCACGGCGAGAGGTGGTGATGGAAGTACATGTCCGTCCTGCCGCAGGCTGCGTAGGCAAGCCCCAGCGCCGCCGATCCCATGATGCGCGTGGCCTGTATGTTTGGCCACAGGTGAAGCACCATCTCGATGGCCGTGGACGCCTTCTCGTCGACGTAGCCCAGGTCGTAGCTGAGCAGGGCCTCCTCGAGCTCGGTCTTGCCGGATACCACGATGGGGCTGTCGTTGAGGAATGCGCCGCCCCCGCGCACGGCCCGGAACATCTCGCCGCGCACCGGGTCGAAGGTGAGGCCCAACGTGACGTCCTGGCCCTCGGCCATTGCGAGCACCGTGCAGAAGAAGGGTATTCCCAAGATGTAGTTGCGAGTGCCGTCCAGTGGGTCGATGATCCACGTGTAGCCCGACGACGTCTCCACGCCCTCCGACTCCTCGGCCAGGAAGCCGTCCTCCGGGAACTCCGACCGCAGCCGTTCGATGACGCGAGCCTCCACCAGCCTGTCCACGTCGCTCACCAGGTCGGCGCGGCCCTTGTAGGAGACCTCCTTGTCGGTGTGAAGTCTGGCCAGCAGCGTCTCGCCAGCCTCGCGCGAAACGTCCAGCGCCACCTCAAGCGCGGTGCGGCCGCTTCGCGACAGGCGCGTGGCCGCGGCTCCGCCGCTCACAGGGCGACTCCCACCAGGCCAAGCCGCTCCTGCACCTCGGCCAGGGTCTCCCGTGCGATGGCCTGGGCGCGGCGGGCGCCCTCTCGCAGGGCATCCTCCACGTAGCCCGGCCTCGACGCCAGCTCGTTGCGCCGCTCGCGGAAGGCGGCCAGGCTCTCGTTGACGCCGTCCGCCAGCAGGCGCTTGTCCTCCACGCATCCCAGCTGGGCGGACACGCACCCCTGGTACACCTCGTCGAGCTTGTCTGGGTTGAACAGCCGGTGAAGAGAGTAGACGTTGCACACCCACGGGCGCCCGGGGTCGGACCGGCGAAGCCGCTCAGGGTCCGTGAAGGCCGTTGCGATCCTGGCGCCGGTCTCCTCCGGCGTGGCGGCCAGCTCGATGTGGTTGTCCAGGCTCTTGCTCATCTTGTGGGCGCCGTCCAAGCCGACGACCAGCGGCGCCTCCGTCAGCCGGGCCTGCGGCTCCGGGAACGTCGGGCCGTACAGGTGGTTGAACCTGCGGGCAATCTCCCGCGCCAGCTCCAGGTGCGGCAGCTGGTCCTCGCCCACCGGAACGGTGTCCGCCTTGTAGAGGATGATGTCCGCCGTCATGAGCACGGGATAGCCCACGAGGCCGTAGCTCACCGACTCCTCCGTCTCCTGCATCTGCCGCACCTTGTCCTTGAAGGTGGGCACGCGCATGAGCCAGCCGAGGGGCGTGACCATGCTCAGCAGCGTGTGGAGCACCATCACCTCCGGCACCTGCGACTGCGCGAACACAAGGCTCCTGTCCGGGTCGATGCCCGCGGCCAGCCAGTCGAGCACCATCTCGTGCACGTTGGGGCGAATCTCCCTGGTGTCCTCGCCCTGCATGTCGGTGAGGGCGTGGACGTCCACGGCGCAGTAGATGCACTCGAACTCGTCCTGCATGGCAACCCAGTTCTGCAGGGCTCCCACGTAGTTGCCCACGTGCAGCCGTCCAGACGGCCGCATACCCGAGAATACCCTGTGTCCGCTGGATGTCATGGCCCGCGACTCCTCCCGTTGTGTGCGCGAATCTCCGATTGCGCCTCGGACGAGAAGTATAGCGCGTTGAAGTGGCCAAATCCACCTGCCGGCTGGCCGGACGGCAGCCCTCCCTTGCCTCCGCTCATCCTGAGCATGTCGAAGGGCCTGAGCGGGGCGGGCCGCTCCGGGGCGTGTGACAACGCGCCGGCTTGACGGTGAGAAGGAGTTTGCCCCGGCAGTGGCGAGTACGAAATGCGCCCAAGGTTTGACGGTAACAGCGCAATCTGCAAAAGCTCCAGGGAAGCGGGTTGATGGACAGATATCTTTACGCCCTATATATTTGCCGCATTACGATGTGAGGTAGCACATGCGGCTGAGCTACGCATTGAAAGCAAGGCCTGCCATAGTGGTGTTGGCCGGCGCCACGATACTGGCGCTGTTGGCGTGTGACATCCCACCTACTGCCGTGCGAGCGCCGACAACTTCCACGGCTCCGAGAGCCACAGCGGCGGCCACGCAAACGGAGGCCGCGACACCGGAGAAGACGCCTGACGGTACGGTGGCTCCCGCCACCGCCTCGGCAGCGCCTACGCCGACGGAGACCATGACGAAGGAGACGCCTGACGGGACGATGGCTCCTGCCACCCCCTTGGTAGTGCCCACGCGGACAGAGCCCACGACGGAGGGGACACCTGACGCGACGATGGCTCCTGCAACCGCCTCGTTTGCGCTCACGCCGACAGAGGTCTCGAAGCTGGAGGAGTCGCCTGATGGGCCCATTGCTCCTGCCACGCCCACGGCAACGCCCACACCCACGGCAGTGCCCCTGCCCACGGCCACAGAGGTCCCGCAGGAGGACTGGGTGAACTACCTGCTGAACCATCCGGGCTACAAGCCCGAGTGGGGCGAGCCTCAGTACGGCGGGATCTACAAGACTGCAGACCCGAGGCGCGCGTTGAGGTTCCAGACAACTCTTGGATACGGTCCGCTCAGCCGGTGGCAGTTTGCTGCGCACAATAGCTTGCTGATGCAGGACCCGTGGGGTACCATCCGGGATGCACCGGTCTGCGACCTGTGCGAGAGCTTCGAGGTGTCCGCCGACGGCCTGACGTACACATTCAAGTTGCGTGAGGACGTGCAGTTCCACGAGGAGGGCTGGGCCAAGGAGCAGGGAGCGCCGGGATTCGGCACGGAGCTGGCCTGCGAGGACATCAAGGCCAGCCACGAGTGGTTTGCCAACCCGCCGCCCAAGACTCGCGCAAGCTACATCAGGACTGGCCAGTTCTACATGGGTCACCTTCACCAGGTGAGCTGCCCAGACGGCCCCGATGGGAAGACGGCTGTGATGCACTTCGACCGCTTCAGGAACGCTACCCTCCAGTGGCTGGCGGTCGGCATAGCCGTCTGGGACAAGGACTACCGCGAGTGGATGGATGCCGAGTATCCCGGCGTGCAGTCCACGGCAGTGCCCGAGGGCTACTTGATCAACATGGGCACGGGCCCCTTCATCCCTTTGTCCGCCGACTCTGGAAATGTGATGAAGTCCCGGAAGAACCCGAACTACTGGCTGACGGGCGCTCCGTTCATTGATGGGATGGACAACTTCGCCATCCAGGACCACGACACGAAGTTTGCAGCTCTCGTAACCGGCAAGATCAACCAGGCCGGCCATGGGAGCATGGGCATCACCAAGGCGCAGGTGCAGCAGATCCAGGAGCAGTACTCGGACATCATCGAACAGCAGATTGTCCGGTACAACCACATCTCCGGGATTCGCGCCAACCCCCTGAGGCCTCCGTTCGACAAGTGGGAAGTCCGCTGGGCAGTCCAGCTGTTCCTTGACCGGGGCGACTGGGATACGTTCAGCACCGTGGGCGACATCAAGATGTCCAGCCCCGTCTACTTCCTGCACATTGACAGCGGCTGGGGCAAGTCGACCGCGGAGTTCATGCAGGTTCCCGGCTGGAACCCCGCCACGAAGGACGCCGACATTGCGGAGGCGAACCGGCTGCTGGACGATGCGTTTGGATCGGGCAACCGGCCGCGGACCGATCAGTACGTCATCCAGCTGCTGAGCCGACGTGAGATCAGCCTCTGGCTCATCGACCAGATGAAGAGGCACCTGGGCTGGGAGTTCGACGTCCAGTACGGTGACACCTACGGCCCCATCAGCACCGAGTGTCTCTACACCATCAGAGCTGAGGCCAACGCCGCTCCCAACAGGCAGGTGTACACCTCCGATCCCTCGGACGCCTTCTGGGGTATGCACACCGAACTGACCACCAGCCCTGAGTGCGACGTTACGGGCTGGAAGGGCGACGGTCGATCACCCGACGAGGAGCTGGCAAGGATCAACTCGATGATTATCGAGCTGGACACCAGCCTGGACCAGGACCGGCGCCGCGAGCTAGCGCTGGAGCTGGAAGAGTACATGGTCAATGAGAGGGCCACGGCCTACCAGCTGGGCACCATGAACGTGGCGTGGCCCAACAGGGCTGAGGTGAAGGGCGTCCGGTACTACAACCTGGGCACCTACTCACAGCAGAGGCTCCACGACAGGGTGTGGCTGGTAGACTAGCCGGGTAGCGATTGAGGCGCAGCTCACGAGCCTGGACCTGTCAACCGCGAGCCTCACGCCGGACGTGCCGGGCGTGAACGAGATCCACCCGACCGTCCGGGACAGCAACCGCGAAAGCACGCTAACGACTCTGTGACGCAGGCCATGCCCTGCTTCACGGAGGTCACCCAGACGGCGGCTGTCCCCAAGCGTGTCGCATAGGCCGCTCCGGAGCGTACGATAATGCGTCGAGCTGATGACGAGAAAGAGTATAGTTGGGCGGAGGCAAGTACGAAATACGGCACTTGTCTAGAAGGGACACCTTCACGTTATGATATGCCTAGGGCGTGCGTTAATTGACACACTCCTTGGTGACTGATAGAATGGCGGCATTCCGATGGGAGGTGGGATATGCGTTTGCGTTATGCACCCAGAGTAAGGCCGCTTTTGGCGGTGCTTGCCGCTACCATCTTGGCGGTGGCGCTAGCTTGCGGAGGTGAAGAGCCGACTAGCACGCCCGCGCCAACGGCAACGACGCCGCCCACGGCAATGCCAGAGGCGACAGAGGCCATGCCAGATGCCACGGCCATGCCGGATGCGACTGCTGCGCCTGGTGAGCCGACGGCCACAACGGCGCCCACGGCAACCCCGGTGGAGGAAATGCTGCCGACGGACTACCGTGACGACTGGACGAACTTCCTCCTCAACCACCGCGGCTACAAGCCTGACTGGGGCGAGCCGCAGTACGGCGGGATCTACAAGACCGCGGAACCCAGGCCTGCATCACGGTTCCAGACAACGCTGGGGTACGGCGCGTTCAGCCGGTGGCAGTTCGCTGCGCACAACAGCCTGATGATGATGGACCCGTGGGGCGCGATCACGGATGCACCAATCTGCGACCTGTGCGAGAGCTTCGAGATCTCGGCGGACGGCCTGACCTACACCTTCGTGCTGCGTGACAACGTGCAGTTCCACGAGGATGGCTGGGCCAAGGAGCAGGGTGCACCAGGCTATGGCACTGAGCTGGCCTGCGAGGACATCAAGGCCAGCCACGAGTGGTTCGCCAACCCGCCGCCCGAGACACGGGCCAGCTACATCAAGACCGGCGAGTTCATCATGGGCCACCTGGACGAGGTGAGCTGCCCGGACGGCCCCGATGGCAAGACGGCGGTGATGCAATTCGACCGGGTCAGGAACGGAACGCTGGGCTGGCTCGCGGCCGGCATTGCCATCTGGGACAGGGACTACCGCGAGTGGATGGATGCGGAGTATCCGGGCATTCAGTCCACGGCGGTGCCCGAGGGCTACATGGTCAACATGGGCACGGGTCCGTTCATCCCCCTGTCTGCCGACTCGCAGACAGTGATGAAGTCCCGGAAGAACCCCAACTACTGGCTGACCGGAGCACCGTTCATCGACGGGATGGACAACTTCGCCATCCAGGACTACAACACGAAGTTCGCAGCGCTGCTGACCGGCAAGATACACCAGGCCGGCCATGGCAGCAGCGGAATAACCAAGGCCCAGGTGCAGCAGGTGCAGGACCAGTACTCGAACATCATCGAGCTACAGATAGTCCGGTACAACCACCAGCAGCACTTCCTCCTGAACCACCTGCGGCCCCCGTTCGACGACTGGGACGTTAGGCACGCGGTGCAGCTAGCTCTCGACCGTGAGGACTGGTTGAGGTTCACCACGGTCGGCGCGGTGAAGATGGGTGACCCCTACCTGGTGCTCCACTCGGACGCCGGCTGGGGAATCCAGGAGGAGGAGTTCCAGACGTTCCCCGGAATGAACCCTGCGACGAAGGACGCAGACTTGGCTGAGGCGAACCGGATTCTGGACGAGGTGTTCGGCCCAGGGGTCAGGCCCAGGACGGACCAGTACGTCAGAGAGCTGCTTAGCCGTCGAGAGGTCAGCCTGTGGGGCCTGGACTTCTTCAAGAAGCACCTGAACTGGGAGTTCGACGTGCAGTACGTCGACAGCTACGGGAACATACAGACCGAGTGCCTGTACACCATACGGTCTGAGGCCAGTCCCACCTACGGGCAGTCCTACATTGAGCACGCCATTGACGGCCTTTGGAAGGTCCACAGCCAGTGGCACGGCCGCGAGGACTGCCGGGACAACCCCGGGTGGACCAACGACGGCCCGATACCGGCCGCTGAGTGGGCCGAGCTGGACGCAGTGATCGAAGAGCTGGACGTGACACAGGACAGGGCTCGCGGTGAAGAGCTGGTGAGAGAGATGGAGCTGTACCTCTACGAGTCGGCGGTGCACACGCCGCTGGGTATCATGAACGTGGCGTGGCCGAACCGCTGGGAGGCAAAGGGAGTCCGGTACTACAACCTGGGCACCTACTCGCAGCAGAGACTCACCGACAGGGTCTGGCTGGTAGAGTAGCCGGCAAGAGATCGACTGGATCGGACTGTATGGAAGCGCCCCCGAAAGGGGGCGCTTCCGCGTTCGCGTTGACGGCACGTCGCTTGCGCTTGTGCAACAGGCCCGCTGAGCGTATCATATTGACACCGTGAATGACGGGGTGGATATGCGGAAGTTCATTCTGCCGGTTGCCGCGGCGATGGCCATCATCGCAGTTGCACTCGCGGGCTGCAGCAGCCCTGCGCCTGAGGCCAGCGTGGAGGGCGACTCCACCGTGCTCGCGGGCCACGCCGTCGCTCTCAGCGGCGACGCAAGCCTGCACCCGGACGGCGGAGCGCTCACATACTCGTGGCAGATCGCGCGTGCGCCCGAGCACAGCGTGGCGCAGCTCACCAGCCTTGACCTTTCGACCACTAGCCTCACTCCGGACGTGCCCGGCGAGTATGAGGTGAGCCTGACCGTCAGCGACGGCAGCCGCAAGAGCGCACCCAACGCCTTTGTCATGCAGGCCATGCCCTGGTTCACCGAGATCACCGGGGCTGCCGGCGTGCCCGGCGGCGGTACGCAGAACTTCCGGAACGGCTTCGGGCCGGGCGCCTCGTGGGGCGACTACAACGACGACGGCCACCCGGACCTGTACGTCGCCACCGACGGCCCCAACATGCTGTACCGCAGCAACGGCGACGGTACCTTCACGGACGTGACGGCGGAAGCGGGCGTCACCGCCCCGTGCAACTCCTACGGCGTCGCATGGGCCGACTACGACAACGACGGCGACCAGGACCTCTACGTCGTATGCCACAGCGAGGACCAGGGCGTCTCCATCGACCACAAGGCCAGCGAGCCCAACCTGCTCTTTCGCAACAACGCCGACGGCACGTTCACGGACGTCGCTCCCCTCGCCGGCGTGGACAACGTGGCGCACGGCTCCGGCGCAACCTGGGTCGACTACGACATGGACGGCCTCCTGGACCTGTACGTGGCAAACTTTGGCATCTACGGCGAGGAGGACACGGGCATGGGCGACGCCAACGTCCTCTACCGCAACAACGGCGACGGCACATTCACGGACGTGGCAGAGCAGGCGGGTGTCCGCGGCCAGCACGGTCCCGTGCGCTACCGGTGGGCCGGCGGCCAGCTCGTCAAGAGCGGAATGACGTTCGAGTCGATATGGTTCGACTACGACAACGACGGCGACCAGGACTTTGTCGAGTGCAACGACCAGGGCGTCAGCCCGCTCTATCGCAACGACGGCAACGGCGCATTCACGGACATCACGGAGGACGCAGGCATGTTCGTGCTGGGCAGCTGCATGGGCATCGACGCGGGCGACTACGACAAGGACGGCCACTTCGACATCTACTGGAGCAACTACAACGAGAACTTCCTGTGGCGCAACAACGGTGACGGCACCTTCACGGAGATTGGCCAGGACGCAGGCGTGGCGGACTTCAACGTGGGCTGGGCAACGGGTTTCGTCGACTACGACAACGACGGCTTCCTGGACATATACGTCACCAACGGGCTGGTGGGCGTGCCCAAGGAGGAGGGCGGCGGAGGCGGCAAGGCGCGCCTGGAGCCCAACATCCTGTACCGCAACAACCGCGACGGCACGTTCACCGACGTTAGCGTCGCGGCTGGCTTCGGCAACCCCGGCGTGGGCCGTGGCACCGCCGTGGGTGATTTCGATGGCGACGGCTCGGTTGACTTCTACGTGGTCAACGCCGACGGCGACAACGCCCTCTACCGCAACGAGCTGGCCGGTCGCAACAACTGGGTGAAGCTGCATCTGGAAGGCGCGGCGGCCAACCGCGACGGCATCGGCGCACGCGTGACCTTCAAGACAAGCAAATGGCGCCAGATCGCGGAGGTCCGCGGCGGCTCCGGCTACCTGGGCGGCAACGGCCGGGACATCATCTGCGGGCTTGGGAGCATGGCGGAGGTGGACGAGATCGAGGTGGTGTGGCCCAGCGGCAAGGTGACGCTCCTGCAGGACGTCAAGGCCAACACCGCCCTCACGGTACGAGAGGCGGAGTAGGGCGGCGTTCCGAAGTCCGCACCCAAGCCTTGTATCGGCGGACTGCCCCGTGAGGTGATCGAGTTGACTTCCCCCCATGGCAGACCAACCGGAGGGAAAAGCGTCAAGAAGTACCTAGTGGGGATCTTGGCGTTCCTCGGCCTGGTCTTCATCGTTGCGGAGATCAGGAGGGCAGCACTCGGTGACCGCTTCTGGTACTTCTATCTGGACTTCTGGGCGGAGATTTGGTACTACGCGTCGTACGTGATGCCATTCATTTAGGCTGAGCCGGGCCATAGGAGTGAGATTCGGAGTTGGACTATGTTGACTAGGGTGGCGTCCCGGATCCTGCTGAGCGTGTTGGGAATTCTCGGAGTGGGTTTTCTCCTGACAGGGCTCTACTGGTTTCTCTTTAGCCAATTTGCATTTCGTGGTTACGGCCCGCCTGAACCGACGGCTACCCCACCGCCGGCAAATCAAGCCACTGTGGAACAAATGCAGAAGCGATGGGAGAGAGAACGGAGTAAAGCTTGGACATTGCTGCGGTCAGCACCCATATGGTTCCCCGACGGTAGCTACATTGCGTTTAGCCTGAGCGGCAGGCTCTATGTGATCGACTCTGCAGGCTCACGTTTGGGCCTAGTTGACGGCAGTGGTGAGGGACTGGACCTCGCTACTACTCCAAGCATTTCGCCAGACGGCTCGCGCATAGCCTATGCCGCTTACATCGAAGATCCCAATAGCGGGTCTGGGAGTTGGGAGATAGTAACGGCCAAGCCCGATGGCTCAGACCAACTCAGACTCACCAACAACGATACGCTAGACATGAATCCCGTCTGGTCGCCCGACGGGACAAGAATTGCATATGCTGTATCGTCGCAGCCTGATTGGCAGCGTGGAACCAGCGTGATTGCGGCAGACGGAACTCCATCGCAGCCGCTGGTTACTCCAGAAGATTTGGAGAATAGCTATGTTCGAGGGCGGCCGGCGTGGTCCCCTGACGGAAACCGCGTGGCAATACTAACCCAGGACTCTGAAGAGGCAAGGTCCATCTACGTAGTCGCAGAAGACGGCTCGGGCCTCAAGAAACTCGCGGACAATACCAGCATGCCTACATGGTCTCCCGACGGCAGTAGGATTGCCTTCGCAATGACTACCACCGAAGGTGGCCCATACGACCTATACACCGTGCACCCAGATGGCTCTCAACAAGAGAGGATGGTTCAGTCCTCCATCGTGCGTCATCGTTGGACTGACACACTATCGTGGTCTCCTGACGGCTCCGCGATACTGTTCGGGGACCACGTGTTCCCAACAGATGGCTCTGCAGGGTGGCAGCTACCTAGGACGGACGAGTATACCGCGTGGTCTCCGGATGGCTCCAGGATAGCTGTGGTCGGCGGTGACGACGCTGTACTCTACACGATAGAGACAGATGGCACAGACGGTCGAGTCCTTGTCGAACGGCACGAGAACGGTGAACTGATAGCGGCCGGCGGCAGGCCGTTGCCAGAGTAGAACTCAGAGCTAGCTAGCCAGTCACCCTACCGCCTACCCCCCGCCCGCCAGCGCGAACGCATCCCGCACGATCTGCCGCAGCCTCTCGCCGTCCTCCGCGGCGGACTGCGCGGCCGCGGCCTCCTCCAGGGTGGCCGCGTACGCCTCCAGGAAGTCCTGCGGCGCCGTCCCGTCACGCACGAGCACCTCGTAGGCCGAGATAGCCCCGGCCATCGTCTCCGACACGCGGCCGTCGCCCTGCAGGTCGGCCAGCGCCAATATGAACACGCCGTCGTTCTCCGGCGATACTCTGAGCGATGGCAGCGCCGCCTTGCGATGCGAGTCGTAAGCGAACTGGACCAGCGCCTCCCGCGCCGCCTCTGAATGGGTGTCCTTCAAGATATCGACCAGCCGGGCGGCCAGCAGCGGCTCCTCGAAGATGACGGCGTGTATCATGCCCTGCGGCGTCCGGCCGTGGCCCGTCGTTTCGGCTATGAGCGCCGCCGCGCGCTCGAGGTCGGAGGCCAGGATGTCGACCGTCTCGCGGGGGCGCTCCCGGAGCATGACCTCCATAAACAGCCCCGACTCAATCATCACCTCAAGCGCCTCGTCCGGCCTGGACATGCCCCGTTCCGCAACCAGCTCGTACACGGTCGATAGGTATGGCCGGTCCGTGCGGTAGTTGCCGGACGTGGCCTGCATCAGCTCGCGGATGCCGCTCGCCAGGTCGTCGGCGTCCGCGTCCGCGGTGATTCCGAGGAGCGGCAGCAGTTGCTCCGGCTCCAGGAGCTGCCGCACAATGCCCGGCTCCTCGGCGAGCAGCTCCCGCAACAGGCCATGGTCCAGGAGGACCACCACCCGCTCCGCAAGCTCCCGGTCCGCGGCAAGGGCCAGCTCGAGAACGAGGCCGGCGTCGCGGTCGTTCCGCTCCAGCACGTCGCGCAGCAGGGCCTCCAGGTCCCGCACACCGACGTCCAGGTCGTCGCGGGCGCGTCCCAGGATCGTTGTGGCAGAGTCCGCCACGCGCGCCAGCCTCTCGATCTCCACGTCCGTAGTGCGCTCTGCGGGTTCGGTGTCTCGCGGGGGGATGCCGCGGGCGTGAAGCTCCATCATCGTGGAGGCGCGCACCAACGGCCAGAACACCGAGAAGATCGGCTCCTCCATACGGGAGGCCAGCAGGTCGGCGCGTTCGTCCGTCGGCATTCCCTCCAGCTCCGCAAAGGCATCCAGCACTCGCTCCAGGCTGGCCGCCGCGGGCGTCGCGTCCGCGATGCCGGACAGGGCGTCCGGGTAGCGCTTGTGGAGCGCCAGTTTGTCCTCCAGGTAGCCCCGGAGAAACCGCAGCTCCAGCGCAATGAGCCTGCCATCCAACTCCTCCAGGCCCGTGACGAGATCAAACTGAATCGCGAAATCCTGGAGCCTCTGCCTCTCCTCGCGCTCCACCAGCGCGGCGATACCCTCCGGTAGCGACATGCTCCTGGCTGGCTCCAGGTCGCGGTACAGATCGAAGTCCAGGTGGTCGAGTCCGAAGAAGACGGCCGCCGCACGGGCGTCCTCTCGCGTGAGGCCCTGGTACCACTCCAGTACCTCGTACCACGAGTCGAACGAGCCGCCTGTGAGGTAGCCGTCGAAGTACTTGCGCAGGATGGGCGGCAGCAGGAGGGCGTTGCCGCCCGTGGTGTGCACGAGGTCGGCCTCCCCGAAATGGAGCAGCCCGGACTCGTCGCCCAGCTGTGTATCCGGCAGGTTGCGCAGCCGCTCGCGCAGTGGCTCGTACGGGTCCGGAGGCTGCGCCATGAAGGCGATCAGGTCTGCGTGGAGCTGCAGGATGGCCGACGACTCGTGGCGGCCGTCCGGGTAATCCCAGCTCAGGTCGGCGCGGCCCGTGACCTCGAACGCGCCCCAGTAGGCATGACCCATCTCGTGCATGATCGGCCCCAGGCGGGACTCCCCAACGCCCGTCCAGCGGTCGTAGCCGAAGCTGCCGAACCATCCCGGCTCGCCACGCATCCAGCGGAGGTCGTGCTTCTCCAGGAAGCGCTCGCCCTCGGGCGTTAGGTTATAGATGACCTTGATGGTCTCCAGCCTGGCCTCTATCCAGTCCGGCTTGTCCTTCTCAATGACTGCGACCTCCGGCGTGGCGGCAGCTTCGCAGCCGGCGACGGCGGGAAGCGCGGCCAGCAGCGACAGAGCGAGCCACTTAGCGGCGCTTCGCAGTGGGGTGCGACGGTTTCGCAGTGAGATCAACGCCCTGAATTCCGCGTGCCGAACGCCGAGTCCGGACGCTCGGACGCTTGTGATGGTGTGTCCACCTCCATTCTAGCCTGCGCGGTCGCGCCAGTCGATGGAGGCGGCCTCTACGGCCGCTGCGCTTTTCTTGTAGCTTGCAAACCGCCTATGATATGATGGCGCGGTCGATACTGTACTGAGGTTGTGAGGTAGCCCCGTGGCTCAAGTCCCCTCCCGGAGCATTGACGTTCAGGTGTTCCCTCCGTATTCGCGCAGGCTGTCCAAGGCCTGGCTGCGGGATGTGGTGGAGCTTGCTCTGGACGTGCGGGACGAGGAGTCGCCGCTCTGCATCAGCCTGGTGGTCGCCGACGACGAGACCGTCCACGGCCTCAACCGGGACTTCCGAGGGCTCGACGAGCCAACGGACGTGCTGGCCTTCCCGCTCTGGGAGTCGCGGTACGAAGAGGACGACGCCGCATCAGGCGGCAACGGCAGCCTCGAAGGCCTGCCACCGGAGGCGAGCGCTCCCGTGGGCGAGGTCGTCATCTCCTACCCACAGGCGGCGCGGCAGGCCAAAGAGGCCCGCAAGCTCGTTAGGGCGGAGATGGCCCTGCTGGTTGTCCACGGCGTGCTGCACCTTCTAGGCTACGATCACGCGGACGACTGCGAAAAGCAGCGCATGTGGGCCGTACAGGACGACGTGCTGGCCCGGGTGCCCATGTAACAGGAGCAGGACAGGAAGTTGCCCCAGGTATTCTATCGCAAGTGGCGTCCCCGCCTGTTGGCGGACGTGAAAGGCCAGGAGCACGTGACCCGCACGCTGCGGCAGGCCGTCGTGCAGGGCAGAATGGCGCACGCGTATCTTTTCTGCGGGCCAAGGGGCACGGGCAAGACCAGCACCGCGCGCATTCTTGCCAAGGCCGTCAGCTGCCTGGAGCCGCGTGACGGCGAGCCGTGCAACGAGTGCCGCACCTGCTCCGCCATCAACGAGACCAGGTCCATGGACCTGATCGAGATCGATGCCGCCAGCCACCGCGGCATCGACGACATCCGCAGCCTGCGCGAAAAGGTGCACTTCACCCCCGCCGAGGGCGCGTTCAAGGTCTACATCGTGGACGAGGTCCACATGCTGACTGAGCCTGCCTTCAACGCTCTGCTCAAGACGCTGGAGGAGCCGCCCGCTCACGCCATCTTTATACTGGCTACCACGGAGGCGCACAAGGTGCCCGCCACGGTGGTCTCCAGGTGCCAGCGGTTCGACTTCCACCGCCTGTCCCAGGAGCACATCGAGGGGCGCCTGGCCGAGCTCTGCGACGGCGAAGGCATCCGCGCCGAGCCGCAGGCTCTCAAGGCTCTCGCGCGCAGCGCCTCAGGCAGCCTCCGCGATGCCGAGAACCTGCTGGAGCAGCTGGTGGTCTCGCACGACTCCGACGTCAGCCTGGCCCACGTCAGGGAGATGCTGGGCATAGGCGACGATGAGATTGCGCTGGCCCTCGTTGGCCACGTACTGCGCGGCGACGCCAGGGAGGGACTGATGACCATCAGCTCCGTGGCTGAGCGCGGCCTGGACCTGCGGCGATTCCACCGGCAGGTACAGGACTACCTGCGAGGCCTGCTGCTGATAAGCGCCGGCGCACGCGAGCTGCTGGAGCATTCGCCTGAGGCGGCGCAGACGCTGACCGAGATCTCGCAGGGCGCCACGGCGGAGCGCGTCCTCAGAACGCTCCGCGCCTTCGAGCAGGCTGCGCCACGCCAGGACGAGCCGTCCACCCTATCGCTGGAGCTGGCCCTACTGGAATGCTGCCTGGAACCGGCGCCGGCGGAGGCGCTCGCTCCGGAGCCTGCCCCGCCAGCGCCGCAGCCCCGCGCGCGGCAGCAGCCGCCGGCCGCCACGCCCGCTCGCGCCGCACCCCCCGCGCAGGCCGGCGGGTACGCCCGCTCGACCTCGGACGCGGACGTCTCGCAGGACAGGCCGCGGCCGGCTGCAGTCCAGGCACAGGCAAGCAACGGGGCTCACCGGGACATCGAACCGGCTGAAGGCAGCCTGCCGGAGGCTCAGTGGGACGCCCTTCTCAAGGCCACGCGCGTCCTCAAACCCAACAAGTACAACATCCGCGCTCTACTGCTTGACTGCTCCAGGCGCTACACCGAGGATGATACACTGGTGCTGGAGTTCAAGACTCGGCCAAACATGGAGAGGCTGCAGGAGGAGATAGACAACCCGGATGCCCGCAGGCAAATACAAGATACGGTGAAAAACGTAACGGGCGTCCAGTACAACCTGCGCCTGTCCCTTGCAGACCAGGGCGCGGGACGCCCAAACGCACCAAGGGGCCACCTTGTGCGGGCGGCGCGAAATATGGGCGCCCAGATTGTCCAGGAAGTCGGAACTCAGGAGGCTCAGAATGAATAGGAATATGCTTCGCCAGGCGCAGCAGATGCAGGCGCGGCTGGCCAAAGCCCAGGAGGACCTGGAGACCGCGGAGGTGGAGGCCACTGCAGGCGGCGGCGCAGTCAAGGTTGTGATCACCGGCAGCCTCAGGATACGCTCGATAGAGATAGCGCCGGAGGTGGTGGACAGCGAGGACGTGGAGATGCTCCAGGACCTCGTGACGGCTGCCACCAACGAGGCGCTCGAAAAGGCCCAAGCCATGGCCCAGAACAGCATTTCAGCCATTACCGGCGGATTCAAGATACCGGGGCTGACGTAGAAATCCAGGACACGCGGAGACAAGAGACTACTGCCCGGATAACCTCATGACCTACGATTTCCTTCCATCCGTGGCGGCTCCACTGGCACGCCTGATACAGGAGTTCCACAAGCTGCCCGGCATAGGCCCCAAGAGCGCCCAGCGCCTGGCCTACTACCTCATACGCATGCCGGAAGAGGAGGCCACCTCCCTGGCGGAGTCCATCATCTCGGTCAAGGAGAGGGTCGTCTTCTGCAGCGTGTGCCAGAACATCACGGAGGAGAGCCCATGCTACCTCTGCTCGCACACGGGCCGGGACCGCTCACGAATCTGCGTGGTGGAGGAGCCGCTGGACGTGCTGTCGCTGGAGCGTACGCAGGCCTATCGAGGTCTGTACCATGTGCTCCACGGAGCGATTTCGCCTGCCACGGGCATCGGCCCGGAGAACCTGCGGATCCGCGAGCTGCTGGAGCGACTCCGGAGCGGCGAGGTCACGGAGGTGATTCTGGCTACCAACCCAAGCCTGGAGGGCGAGAGCACTGCGATGTACGTCCACAGGCTGCTATCCCCGCTGGTGGCACACGTCACCCGGCTGGCCCGAGGCCTGCCCGTGGGCAGCGACCTGGAGTTCGCCGACTCCGTCACCCTCAGCCGCGCCCTGGAGGGACGGCAGGAGATCTGAAGCCTGCTCAATAGCCATGACCACCCAACCGCGCATTCACAAGACCGAGGCCATCGTGCTCAGGCACCTCCCGCTGGGAGAGGCCGACTACATTGTCACTCTCTACACGCCCAATCAGGGCAGACTCCGTGCCGTCGCAAGGGGCGCGCGGAAGATCAAGAGCCGCTTGGGCGGCCACCTGGAGCCTCTCATGCGCACTTCGCTCCTCATGACGCGCGGCCAGAGCATGGACTCCGTGCAGCAGGCCGAGGTGCTGGAGGGTTTCCGCGCCGTCCGGGAGGACCTGGACAGGCTGTCGCAGGCGATCTACATGGCGGAGCTGGTGGACGCTTCAACGCCGGAGGGCCAGGCCAACTACCCCGTCTACAGGCTGCTGCTGGAGACGCTACGATCGCTGGCAGACTCGGCGGGGCCGGCCCTGCTGCCGCACTTCCAGCTCAGGCTGCTCGGCCACAGCGGGTTCATGCCGGAGCTCCATCGCTGCGTGGAGTGCGAGACGGCCCTGGAACCGGGCCGCCATCGCTTCGCGCCGGGCCAGGGAGGCTGCATCTGCGACGGCTGCCACCCGCCGGGAGTGTCCGTTCTACCACTATCACTGAACACGCTCAAGGCTCTGCGATTCCTGCAGAGGTGTGAGCGCATCGAGGACGCGGTCAGGCTGCGACTGGACGACGAGACCCTGACCGAGATGAGACGCCTGATGGAGGCGCTGCTGCAGTACGTCCTGGACCGGGAACCGAGGGGAACTCGTTTCCTTGGCCAGGTTTCGCAGGGTAACAAGAGCGGAACAGCCCCTGCGCTGGCCGAGACCACAACCGGAGGAGGGCGCGCATGAGCGCAGAGCTGGCTGAGGGCCTCAGGCTGGCCGGAGCGGGCATGGCCCTGGTGTTCTCAACGCTGATTGCGCTGATGATAATCCTCTTCGCGCTCGGCAGGCTGTTCCCGGGCGAAGAGGTGGAAGAGGCCGAGGCGCCGGAGACGCAGTCGACCGCGGCCCTGGATGAGGCCGCCGCGCCGGCCGCCGAGCCGCCCGCGCCCATTGAGGCGCCGCCCCAGGTCGAGGCATCTCCGCCGCCCGCACCCGCACCGGCCCCGGCGCCACCGCCTGTGACCGTCACGGCGCCTCGCGACGGCGTGACCGGAGCAAAGGTCGCTGCCCTCGCCGTATCCGTGTACCTGGCTATGGAGCAGGAGGAATTCGAGCGAGCGGGCGCGGGCCAGGTCCCGGTTTCCGCATCGCAAGCGGCTCCGCAACCCGCGGAGCTGACGAGCAACTGGAGCAACATGGGCAGGGCCGCTCTGTGGAGCAGCCAAGGGCGGAGACCACCTGCCTACGGACACAGGACTCACAGCGCATACCATTCATCCAGAGGGAGGGCGACGTAGCATGTTCGGCGAGGCACTCGGCGCAATCCCGGACCTGACGTGGGGCGCGGTCGCAATGATGGCCATTGCCCTGCTGCTGGTATACCTGGGCTTGGCCCGCAAGTACGAGCCGTTACTACTGCTGCCCATAGGCCTGGGTGTGCTTCTCGCCAACCTTCCCGCGACCGGCATCGCCGAAGATGACGGCTTCCTGGGCATCCTGCGGAAGGTCGGGCTGGACAACGAGCTGTTCCCGCTCCTCATGTTCCTGGGCGTGGGCGCGCTCACCGACTTCACGCCTCTCATACAGAACCCAACCACCGTGCTCCTGGGCGCGGCGGCGCAGTTCGGCATATTCGCGGCCATAATGGCCGCCCTGCTGCTCGGGTGGGACCTGAACAATGCAGGCGCCATAGGCATCATTGGCTCAGCTGACGGCCCAACGACTATCTTCGTGTCCACGCAGCTTGCCGACCCAGACCTGTGGGGCCCCATTGCCGTCGCCGCCTATTCCTACATGGCGTTGGTGCCGCTCATCCAGCCCCCCATCATGAGGTTGCTCACAACCCGACGCGAGCGCCAGGTCAAGATGCCGTATCCCTCCCGCACCGCCTCCTACAAGGCCCGGATCCTCTTCCCCATCATCGTCATCATCCTGGCCAGCCTGGTGGCGCCAAAGGCCGCACCCCTGGTGGGAATGCTCATGTTCGGCAACATACTGAGAGAGGCCGGAGTTGTGGACCGGCTGGCCCGCGCCTCCCAGAACGAGCTCATCAACGTCACCACCATATTCCTGGGACTCACCGTCGGCTCCACCATGACGGCCGACCGATTCCTGGAGCCTCACACGCTGGGCATATTCGCTCTGGGCCTGTTCGCATTCACAGTGGCCACGGTCTCCGGCGTATTGCTTGGCAAGGCCATGTACCTGGTCTCCAGGCGGAAGATCAACCCACTGATAGGCGCAGCAGGCGTGTCGGCCGTACCGATGGCTGCCCGCGTAGCCCACACGGTGGGACAGGAGGAAGACAGCGACACCTGGTTGATCATGCACGCGATGGGGCCCAACGTGGCCGGAGTGCTCGGCTCTGCCATCGCCGGAGGCGTGATCCTGGGAGCGCTCCTGTAGCGTTCGGTTCCCGGCAACACAGGCTATGCGACGCAACGAAGGGCAGCAGCAATGAAGTTTCCTGACGTGTACGGGACCAGCCAGCCGGCAATTTCCTTCGAGCTGTTCCCGCCACGCACTCAGGCCTCAATGGCCGAGCTGGAGGAGCGGATTCCGAGGCTCCTACGGCTGGGGCCTTCGCTCTTGACGGTCACCTATGGCGCCATGGGCAGCACCCGCGAGCGTACTCTGGAGGTGGCGTCCCTGATCAAGAACGGCCTTGGCATGGAGACGGCACACCACCTCACCTGCGTTGGCGCAGGCCGCGACGACATCGACCGGTTGCTCGACGAAATCCAGGCGCAGAACATCGAGAACATCGTGGCGCTGCGCGGCGACCCGCCACGCGGCGAGTCCACCTTCACGCCGCGCCCCGACGGTTACCGCCACGGCTACGAGCTGGTTGAGCACGTGAAACGCCACGGGGGATTCGGAATCGCCGTCGCCGGCTACCCGGAAACGCACCAGGAGGCCCCCGATTCCGAGACCGATCTGCACAACCTCAAGCTCAAGGTGGACAGCGGTGCGGATGTGATCATCACCCAGCTCTTCTACGACAATCGGGACTTCTACAGCTTCGTGGAAAGGTGCCGCGCCATCGGCATTCGTCAGCCAATTGTCGCCGGGCTGATGCCGATACTGAACGTGGACCAGATCAAGCGCATCACCGGCATGTGCGGCGCAACCATCCCCGCGGGCCTCATGCGGCGGCTGGAGGAGGCGGGCGATGATGAGGAGCGAGTCCACGAAGTGGGCATATCACACACGGCCGAGCAGGCCTCAGACCTGCTGGAGCACGACGTGGCCGGTATTCACTTCTACGTGCTGAATCGCCACTTCCACATCGCCGAGATCATGGAGCGAATTCGCCCGGAGCTGATCAGGACCATGGCACCCGGCGCATAGGATTGCGGTCTGGTTTCCAGACGCGTCACGACCGCCTTCGTCCCGTCCTTCCTGCGAAAGCAGGTATCCATCTCGATTCGCGGCGGATGACGTGGACTCCTGCTTCCGCAGGAGTGGTTTCGGGGGGAGGAGGGCCGCCCCCTATTCCATCGCGTTCAGGTCGATGATCCGGACCTCCCGGCTGTCGGGCGTCAGATCTAGGACTGCCACCGTGCCTGGCATCACGCGCTGGTTGGGCCACGTTGCGGAGCCGGGATTGATGATCATTATGCCCTGGTGTTCCTCAACCAAGCTGATGTGCGAGAAGCCGCACACCACCACGTCCACCTTCTGGCCGAAAACCTGGGCCAGCGCGTCCGGAAGCGAGGCGTCCGCCGGGAAGCGATTCTCAATCACACCCGGCAGCACCTCAAGCGCGATGATATGCGGAATGGATAGCTCGTGCACCATGCCTATGGAGTGGCCCTCGGCCTCCACCACGCGGTGGTGCTCCGCCACCCGGGAGTCGCCGGCGAACTGGCGCTCTGCACCCGTCTCCACCGCCATCACCGGGGCGATTTCCTCCAGGTAGTCCAGGCAGGCCGGAATCAGGATGTCACCGGCGTGGAGAATGAGAGCGACCCCTTCGAAGACCTTCCTCACGTTTGGCGAAAGCTCTGCCGAAGGGACCTGCGTGTCCGAAATGAGGCCTATCTTCATGCGGGACGTCCTTTCTCCGCGGCGGCAGGGTCTTTGGCGCGGCGGACTGGAGCGATTGTAGTGTCACCACTCCGCGCCGTCAACTGCGAGGCGCGCCGGCGCCGCTCATGCCGGCACTGACGTACCGGTTGAGCGGCGCCTCGAACGCGTTCCAGGGCGATTGCAGTCGTGAGCCCCGAACAAGATCACTTCAGCGCGTTCACAATGCGGTCCACGTTTGTCCGCACCATGTCGAGGTACGTGTCAGCACCGCTGCCACCGGCGCCAAGTGAGCCGGAGTAGAGGCGGACCAGCGATGCGCCCGATTCCTGCGCGACGGTCTGGGCCAGCCGCTCACTCACCGTAGTCTCGCCGAACACGGCCGGCACACCTTGCTCTTCCACCTCGTGAACCAGCTCCACTATGTGCTCCGCGGAAGGCTCCACGTCGGTCGTTATGGACAGCACCACACCCACGACTTCGAAGCCATACAGGTCTGCAAAGTAGCCAAAGCTGTCGTGGGAGGTCACGAGCAGCCTGCGCTCCTGCGGCACTACGGCAACCTGTTCAAGCGTCCACTCGTGCAGCTCGTCCAAGCGAGCGTTGTAGGCCGCGGCGTTGGCAGCGTAGTCGTCGCCTCTTGCGGGATCCAGCTCGGAGAGGCGGGCTGCGATGTCGTTTACCGCAATCTTGACGCGCAGCGGGTCGAACCAGAAGTGGGGATCGAATATGCCGTGGCCGTGGCCTTCGTGTTCGCCCTCGCCCTCCTCCGTGAGGTGCTCGATCTCCTCAATGGCATCCTCGGCCTCCATCTGCCCTTCGTCCACGGCCATGACCAGCTCGAGAACCATCGCGCTCATCTCCTCTCCCTCCTCATCGCCGTGGTCCTCCTCCTCTTCCTCGCCCTCCGCGGCCTCCAGCAGCTCCCGAATCTCCTCGAGTCCGTCCTCGGGAGATATCTCGCCTTCCTCGACCTCGTGGACGACATGGCTGAGTTCCTCCAGCAGCTCGACGTCCTCGATATGAGTCTCGCCAAACTCGATCGGGTCGATGGTCTCGTCGAAGTCCACGATTGTCGACGGGTCGCGGGCGGCGTTCTGCAGCAGCTCCAGCAGCCAGGCTCCCTCCAGGCCCAGGCCAACGCTCAGGACCAGGTCGGCGTCGGCTATGGCTGTGACATCGCGGGCCCCGGGCTGAAAGGAGTGCGGGTCCGCTCCCTCGCCCAGAAGACTGGAGACATCGATGTGACCGCCGCCGATGTTCTCAACCCAGTCGGCCATGATGTTTGTGGTGGTGACCACCTGCAGCCGTGGGGGTTCCGGCGTCGCGGTGGGAGCGGCGGTGGGTGTTAGCGGCGTCGTAGCCGTCGGCGCGCTGGTGGGAGTAGGTTCCTCGCCGCTGCAAGCGCCAAACATGGCGAGCGCCGCAAGCGCCATGGCGAGTGACCACGCTTGCATCAGCCGCCCAATCGGGCGAGTCTTGCGACTCCGTATCAATGGTATTCCAAGCATTTTTCTCCTTCCGGTACGTATGGTCTACGAGAGTCGGCCAAGGCTATCAGACTCGGCTTTGGTGGTAGTGATATGCAGTATCATTAGATTCGAAGGAACTATGGCGTTTCGTTGGTCGGTGAGAATCGGTCAGCTGGATTCTACGGGCAGGCAGGCGTCGCAGGTGATGTAAAACTCTATGCGATGGCCAAGGATTCGGCCGGGAATGTCGTCGCCGAGGCCGCGCAGGAGACGCTCGACGGTCGCTGCTCGGAACTCGCCCACGGCGCCGCAGGAAACGCAGACCGTGTGGTGGTGGTGCTCGGCGCGGGAGAGGCTGTACATGGGGGCGCCCTCCATTGTGGCGAGCTTGCAGACGACGCCGGCCCTCAGGAGCAGCTTGATGGTCCTGTAGACGGTCGCCCGGCCAACGGCGGGCAGCTCTGCGATGATCTCCTCCGCCGTGAAGCCCTCCTTCTTGTGCTCAAGCATGCGGGCGATAGCCTGGCGCGGGGCCGTGATCCTGTAGCCTTGGTCCTCCAGGGCTGCGATGAGATCCGGGCGGTGGGCCTGCATCTGGTTCATGGTATTTTGTATCGATTGGATCGGGATTCCGAGCGTCGGATGGTCAAATAAGATGATACGAAGTCTACAGGGATGGCTGTGGTATGTCAACAGGGCGCAATCCTTTCCAGACCAGAGCCCAAAGGAGGACGGGTGGGAATCGAATTCCAGCAGCGCAAGAGCTGGCGTCACAGGCAGCCGGCCGGTTACCCAACGCGCGGTATGGAGCAAGTCGGATATCGGAATCCTGTGCGAAGGCAGCCAGTGAAGAAGCCATTGAACGGGTTTCCCGCGTTCGACCACGGACAGTGCCCACCGCCATCGCTCCAACCGGATATCATGAACACTACCGCAATACGCAACACGCGAACCGGTCACCGGACATTGTCACGTACCACGGAGTATCTTGGTCGGCGTCACCCGGAGACCCTTCAGTCTCATTTGTCCTCAACGAGCACACCCTATTGACCACCCATCCTGCGAGCCTTATAATTGCGCAGAACGCCAGTGGGCCGTCTGGCCCTAGGTGTGTGTCGTATTCAGTGCTATGGAGCGGATTGCGGCTACCGGATCACCGGACGCTGTATGTCACTTAACTTGGAAGGCAGACGGTCTGCCGACCAACAGAGCTAGAGCAACAAACGGCTATCCACCTCAAAGGAGCATTCGCCAATGACTCAGGAAAGCGGAGCCACCTGGACAGTTGCCGATACCAAGAACCTCACCGTGCAGGGCGAAATTAAGGGCGGCGTGCTTATTGCCAACACGGCGGGCCGCGTTGACGGAGCTAACGCCAGAGAGTTTCAGGATGCCCTGGAGACGCTCCTCAAGGACAACTCCAACGCCATGATCCTGGACTTGGAAAACCTCTCGTACATCAGCAGCGCCGGCCTCCGGGTCATTCTCCTAGTCTCCAAGCAGCTGCAGGGCAAGGGCGCCAAGTTCGGCGTCTGTGCCCTTTCCAGCGCCATCAGCGAGGTGTTCCAGATCAGTGGCTTCGACAAGATCATTCCTACACACGCCGCTCAGTCCGACGCGCTCTCGTCCATCGGTCGGTAGCTGCCTCCCGTTCGCGGAGGGTCACTTGCCTCCTCTTGAAGTTTGCTCCCGCGCCCAAATGGCCAAGCTTCAGGCGGCATCTGCTCTAGCGCCAGACCGGAATCACCGGATATGACAACTGACACTCGGCAACCCTACAAGATACTGGTGGTCGACGACGAGCCGGACGTCGAGCCGCTGGTCCTGCAGCGAATGAGGCGCCAAATACGCGCCGGCAAGTACTCGTTCGTGTTCGCTCAGAACGGCGTGGAAGCCCTGGCAAGGCTCCGGAACGAATCCGATATCGACATGGTCCTGTCCGACATCAACATGCCCCAGATGGATGGACTGACCCTTCTGGAACAAATCTCCAAGCTGGACCCGGAGCTCCGTGCCGTCATCATCTCCGCATACGGCGACATGAAAAACATTCGCACCGCTATGAACCGCGGCGCCTTTGACTTCGTAACCAAGCCCATAGACTTCGAGGACCTGGAAGTTACAATCGAGCGAACGCTGGCCAACATTGTGCAGTGGAGAGAGGCCCTCGCCTCCCGAGACAAGCTGGTCGCAATCCAGAATGAGTTGGACGTGGCATCTGAGATGCAACAGTCCATCCTCCCTGTCCACTTCCCTTCGGGCCGCAGCTACCAGGTCTATGCCAACATGGACCCCGCGCGCAGCGTGGGAGGTGATTTTTTTGACGTTGTTCGCCTGGACAACAACCGAATCGGCCTGGCAATTGCAGATGTCTCCGGCAAGGGTGTGCCCGCGGCGCTTTTCATGATGTCCGCCAGGACCCTGCTCAAGGGCGCGGCAATTGGCACCCTCGAACCCAAGAGCGTGCTGAACGAGGTCAATAACCTGCTCCAGGAAGATAACGAGTCGTCCATGTTTGTAACCGTTCTCTACGCTGTATACAACCCGGAAAGTGGGCAGCTGACCATTGCCAACGGGGGCCACAATCCACCCCTCGTGGTCCGCAAGGACGGCACTTCTGAGTTGCTGACCCTAAGCTCGGGGCTTGCTCTGGGACTTCTGCCGGACTACGAGTTCGAGGAGATTGTCACCAGGCTCGAGCCGGGCGAAACAGTGGTGCTCTACACGGACGGCGTCACCGAGGCTATGAACAGCGTTGACGAGGAGTTCGGAAACGAACGGCTGCTGAGCATTTTCTCCGGCGGCCCTCCGGCGTCCGCACGGCAGGCCAGCGATGATGTGTTCGCAGCGGTGCGCAGCTTTGCGGACGGCACACCTCAGTCCGACGACATAACGTGCCTGATTCTCAGCGTGGGTGAGTTTGGACAGTGAGCGAGACACTTTCTCTTAAGGTCAAGAGCGACCGCGCCGAGTTGGAGCAGGTCATCGAAGCCGTGGAAGGCATGGCCGAGCGCGAGGAATGGGACCCGGGTTTCTCCTATCGGGTGCACCTGGCGCTGGAGGAACTGGTACTCAACGTCATGGACTACGGATACGAAGACAAACTACAGGACATCGAGATCAACGTCACGTCCGACTCGGACGCTATCACCATTGAGATTGTGGACAGCGGCCGGCCATTCGACCCGCTCAGCGACGCACCGGAGCCAGACCTGAACGCGGTGGTGGAAGAGCGGCGAATCGGTGGACTGGGCGTGCACCTAGTGAAGACCCTCATGGACCAGATGCACTACAAGCGCGAGAATGAGCAGAACCGCCTGACTATTGTGGCGCTCAGAAAGTCTGAGTAACCCCGCTCTGCTCCCGGAGGCGCCGGCCTCCTCGGATGGCAGTCCTCCCCGGTCTACAAGCCTGCGCCGTATGCCGCCGTGCCTATAGTCCGCGTAGCCGCGGGTCAAGCACGTCCCGCAGCGCGTCCCCGAAGAGATTGAAACCGTAGACGGCAAGAGAGATTGCCACGCCCGGCCATATCGCCATCCAGGGATTGTCGATGAAGAACTCCCTTCCTCGCGTGGAGAGCATTCCTCCCCAGGTAGGCACAGTAGGAGGCACTCCCATGCCCAGGAAACTCAAGGAAGCTTCCGATATGATGGCCGTACCCAGACCCGCGGATGCGATGATGAGCCACGGAGCCATGCACTGTGGAAGTATGTGGTACACCATTATGCGTATGTCACCCGCGCCAATGGAACGCGCCGCCAGGGCATACTCCGACTCCTTCACGGACAGGGCCTGGGAGCGCACTATGCGGTTTGCCCTGGGAATCTGCACAATGCCAATGGCGAGGACTACATTGTTGAGTGACTGGCCGAGTGCGGCCATAATCGCAAGAGCCAGGATGAGAGTGGGTATGGACATTAGAGCGTCCATGAGCCTCTGTATGCTTATGTCCACCTTCCCGCCGTAGTAGGCGCTGACCAGCCCAATGATCCCACCGCTGCAGGACCCCATGGCCACTGCCAAGAACCCCACGTAGAGTGATATTCTGGCGCCTCTCACTATCATCGCCCACATGTCCTGGCCCAAGTCATTCGTACCGAGCCAGTACTTGAGGGAAGGACCGTACATCGCGTCGCTTATGTGCCACTTGTTGGGGTCGCCCGAGATCCAGGGTGCCGTCAGGGCCATAAACACCATGGCCAGGATAATGAATGCCCCAAAGGCACCCAATGGCTTTCTGACAATGAAGTTGCTCAGTCCCTTCAACAGGCGCGCCGGCAAGGGCGCCCGCATCCGGGTTGCCAGAGGTTCCAGTCTCTCTTCCCGAGTCGCCATCACGCCTCCTTGGCGCCGTCTCCCCAGGTGGCTACGTTGCTGCCGGCCTAGTCGTATCGAATCCTGGGATCCAGCCAGCCGTAAGCCAGGTCAACCACCAGGTTGGACAGCACGATCCATATCGAAAGGAACAGCACCACGGTCTGCACCACGGTGTAGTCCCAGTTCTGAAGGCTCTGGACCAGGTACCTTGACAGCCCCGGCAGCTGGAAGATGGTCTCTATGATGACCGTCCCGCCCAGTATCAGCGCCACAGTAATGCCGATAATGGTGACCACCGGCAGAAGGGCGTTCTTCAGGGCGTGGCGGTAGACAACCACGTAATACCTCAGTCCCTTTGCATGGGCGGTCCGTATGTAGTCCTGTCGCAATACCTCCAACATCGTGGAGCGCATCATTCTGGCTTGTGTGGCCTGGCCAACCCATCCTGCAGCCAGTGCCGGCCAGAAGAACATGATGAAATTAGCCCGCGGGTCCTCCAGTGGAGACACGTACTCCAGCCGCGGGCTCCAGTTGAGGAAGAAGGCGCCCCCAAGGACAATCATGGTTGCGGTCCAGAAGTTTGGAATAGACAGCCCGGCCAGGGAGAACACCCGGAGTACGTAGTCCACCCACGTGTCACGGTACAGTGCCATGAGCGTCCCTATGGGAATGCCCATTAACACTGAGATAAGCAACGTCATAACGGCGAGCTCCAGGGTAATTGGCAGCTTCTTCTGGATCTGCGGCCAGATCTCCGTGTTGTTGCGGAGAGACTCGCCCCACTGCAGGGTCACGAAGTCCCGAATGAATGTCAGGTACTGTACCGGAAGGGGCCTGTTCAGGCCAAGCTGCTCGCGGAGCGCCTCCCTTATCTCATCGGAGTAGGCCTCACCCTCACCACCCAGGATGGCGTCCACCACATCCCCGGGTGCGATGCGAAGGAGGGCAAAGACCAGTATGGACACCAGGAACGCGGTCAGTACCCCTAGCAACAACCTGCGAAGGATGTACTCGGTCATTTTGCCTCCTGATCTCTGAGCCGCTCGGGCGGTGTGCCTAGCCGTGCCGTATGCCGACCTGCACCTGATATCTCAATGAGCCGGAGAACGCTCAACTCCCACCTGAGCCAAGGGCCAGTTCTGGGGCCATGCCGGTCCCAGAACTGGCCGTCATCACTTCTCACGCACCGCAAACGCGGAGCCGCCTCGTGCACGTTGAGACTGCGCCCTGCTACTCGGTAATCCACCACCTGTCGTACAGGCGCTGCTGAGAATAGGTCCCCAGACTGTAGAAGTGGGTACCCCTCAGCCTTGGCGCGGTGCCCCATGCAACGTTCATTGCGCCCAGGAACACTCCGGTTGTGCGCTCCTCAATCATGTATTTGGACAGGTGCCTGACCATTTCCAGGCGCTTCGCAGGGTCGGTTTCAACGTCCTGCTCCTCAATGAGGGCGTCTATCCTGTCCAGCTCGGGCTGTAGTTCCTTCCCTTCGTTTTCTCCCTTCCAGGCCCTGACGTAGGCGTCAGGTCGGGTGCCCGTCTTGGAGTGAGCGCCGAAGAAGCCATCGCTGGGGTCAGGGATGTACCCCATGCCGTGCATGGGGGCGGCGTCCGGCTGGAGGACGAAGGTACCCTCCTGGCGCTTCTGGATCCACTCGCCCACCTCTACAAACCTGGCGTCCAACTCCCAGCCCAGGGACTCCCTGAACTGGTCCAGAGCCCACACGCCGATCTCACGACGACTGAGCAGAGTCCAGATGGTCATCTCCGTGTCGGTGGGACGCTCCCCGGGGCCGAAAACCTCGTCCAGGATGCGGTTAGCCTCGGCTATGTCTGCGTCCTTCTGGTCGGCCCTCCAGCCGGGGAACTTCAAGAACTCCTCCTCCGGCCAGGACCACGGGCTGGCTCGATGGAGGTAGTAGTTGTGAGCCGCCATGTCGAGGGTGCCCGCCTTGTTGAACTCCAGCCAGGCCTGCCTGTCCAGCGCAAGATGGATGGCCCAGCGGACCTTCCAATCGTCAAAGGGCGGCCTGAAGGGGCTCATGGGCAGCTGAGAAATGTGGTTGTACTGCACCTCATGCACCGTGTAGTCCTGGTAGCTCTCCTGTATCTGCTTGACCTGGGCCTTGGTCAGGCCGCTGCTGCCGTGGCCGGCATGGTCGATCTTCCCCGTGATGAAGGACGTGAACTTGGTGTTGTAGTCCAGGATGGGGTAGAACTCGTAGCCGTCCACGAGGGGCGCGCCCTCTATCCAGTAGTTCGGATTGGTGCGGGTCTTCAGCACCACTTCCGGCTCCCAGGACACGGGGATTTGCGGCCCAGTACCCATGTCCAGGAGGTAGCCCATCTCCTCTCCGGTGGACTGGATGGCCGGGTGCTCCGCATCCATCCACTCCTTATAGTCCTTGTCCCAGATAGCGATGCCGGAGGCCAGCCAGCCGGTCGTGGGATTCCTGAACATGGAGAATTCCAGCACCACGGTCTTGCCATCCGGGCCGTCCGGGCAGGTGACATCGTCCAGGTGTCCCATCTTCTCCTTGCCGGCGGCGGCGGTGCTGGCCACCGTTCCTTCCGGAGGCGCGGCGAACCATTCCATGCTGTGCTTCACGTCCTCGCACGCAAGCTCAGTACCGAAGCCGGGCGCGCCCATGTCCTTGGCGTATCCCTCGGAGTGGAACTGCACGTTGTCCCTGAGCCTGAAGGTGTAGGTCTTGCCGTCGCTCGACACTTCCCAAGTCTCGCACAGATCGCAGAATACTCCGTCGTCCTGCTCCAGCCAGGGGTCAAACATCAGCAGGCTGTTATGCGCCTCGAAGGACAGATTGATGAAGGCGCTCCAACCCAACGTGATCTGCGAACGGGAGGGGGTGGAGGGGCCGCTCAACCTGACAATGCCCCCGTACTTGGGCTCTCCCCATTCCGCCTGATAGCCGGGGTGGGTCTTGAGATAGTTCACCCAGTCCTCTCGGAATTCGTCCGTCATAACGTCCGGGACGGCCGTGGCAGTGGGCTCCATCATTTCCGATGTGGCCGTGGCCTCGGGGGACGTGGCGGTTGGACTGGGTGTTGACGTGGGAACAGGAGTGGCAGTCGGATCCTCCCCACAAGCAACAACAACCACCAAGGCGGTGGCTGCGATTATCGCAATTGTAATCCTACTAGCGAGGTGCGTATATCGTAACTTCATATCTGACCCCCTGAGGAAGTTGGCGGAAGAGTAGCACTCGCCTTGCACTTTGTCAACACACGCGCACTATGGCGCGCCGAGGCTACCGGAGGCGCACTTCTATCCCGCGCCCCCAAAGCAATTCAACGTCTTCCCGAACCTCGGACCCCTCACTATAGTCCAGCTTGTTGTACCTGAGCTGCACCAGGTCGCCCCAACCCAGACCGGCGTTCTCCACTAGCGGGGCTACGTCCGTTATCCGGTTGGACTGAACGTGGAGTTCGTCCAGGCTAGTTAGGGTCGCCAGGATGGACACGTCGTCGATGTCGTTGTAGCTCAGGTCGAGCAGCGAAAGCTCAGTGAGCGCGGCCAGCGGCGAGATGTCTACTATCTCGTTCCTGTCCAGGGAAAGGCTGGTCAAACCGGTCAGTGCCGAGAGTGGGGCGAAGTCCTCAATCTGGTTGTCACCCACGTTCAGGGAATACAAGTTGACCAGAGACGCCAGGGGCGATACGTCGACAATCAGGTTGCCGCTCAGGTTCAGCACGGTCAGGGTCGTTACGGCGCGCAAGGGGGAGACGTCAACCACCAGGTTTTCGGTCACGTCAAGGGTTTCCAGGCCGGCGAGGGACGCCAGCGGCGACAGGTCGGCTATGCGGTTCTCGTCCAGGTGCGCGTGGGTGAGGCTCGAAGTGTGTGCCAGCGCGGATATGTCGCTCACGTCGTTCAACCACAGCCGGAGGTCGGTGAGTGAGGTCATGGAGGCCAGCGGTGATATGTCGCTCACCTCGTTCTCCCACAGCTCAAGCCGGGTGAGGCCTGCCATTGAGGCCAGGGGCGAAATGTCGCTCACGCGGTTGCGCCACAGCTGTAGCTCGGTGAGACTGGTCATCGAGGCCAGTGGCGATATGTCGCTCACGTCGTTCCCCCACAGATGGAGCAGCTCCAGGTCCACAATCGGCGCCAGGGGCGACAGGTCTGCTATCCCGTTGGCGCCCAGGCCAAGGGATCTGAGCCCCGTCAGGGAGCTCAGAGGCGTCAGGTCGCCGACCTTGTTCCAATGCAGGTAGAGCTGCGTGAGCTTGGTGAGAGATGTCAGGGAGGACGCATCCTTGATTCGGTTCTCTTCCAGGTTGAGCCAGGTGAGGTTGGTGAGAGAGGAGAGTGGCGAAATGTCCACTATCTTGTTGGTCCCCAGGTCCAGGGCCTCCAGCCGTGTCAGCCCGGCCAGGGGCGAGACGTCCCTGACCTCGTTGGAGCGGAGGCTCAGCTCGGTCAGGTTCGTGAGTGATGCCAGCGGCGACAGGTCGCTGACGGCGTTGGTCCTGAGGTCCAACCGCTTCAGGCCAGTCAGCGACGACAGGGGTGATAAGTCCTCTACGTGGTTGAAGTGAAGGTAGAGTTCGGTGAGGCTATTCAGTCGGTGAATGCCGGAGATGTCGTAAATGTCCCGCGCGGTCACATCCAGGCTTGTTAGCCCGGACAAGTCGGCCTCGGAGATTGCCTCTGTTCTGGACAGGCCAAGCGCGTCCCTGATTGCCCTTTCCAGGTTCCGGTCAGGGAAGGTGACCGCCGCGGGCGCAGTAGCTTCAGCCGTGGCCGGCGCCGTAGTCGCGGGCGCATCCGGCGGCGTAGGCGGAGGCGCGTTGCAGGCCCCCGTCAGCAGCGCAGTCAGACCAACGACGACAAAGACGGCAAGCGTCCTCACCTCCCTGCACTCCGGCTTAGACCACTCCGCTTTCCGCCAGCACCGACAGCTCCGCAGGCGTCAGGCCAAGCTCTTCGCAGAGCACCTCAGCGTTGTGCTCACCAATCAGCGGCGCCCTTCGAGAGATGCTCCACGGCGAGCCGTTGTAGATGCCCGCCGGGCCCGGATACGTGAACGTCTCCCCAAGCTCCGGGTGCTCGACCGGCGTCCAGAAGCCACGGTCGTTCAGGTGGCCGTCGTCCACCAGGTCGTCCGGCGCGCGGATTGCGCCCCACGTGAAGCCCCGCTCCTGTCCACCGTGGTACACCTCGTCCTGAGTCAGGCTCCCCACGAACTTCATGAACAGGCCGTGGATGTACGCGCCGTTCTCGCGGATGACTTCCGGATCCTGGTACTTCTCGTCCATCAGGTCGCCGGCCATGCCGTAACTGTCCATCCACTCCGCAAGGGTCTTTACCTGCACCGGCGTCAAGCGCAGAGGGGGCAGCGACGCATTCACGTACTTCCCGTCGCTGCACCGCAGCTGGCTCTTGGGCTGGGAGAAGCCGGTCGGCGACGAGGCGTGCCTACCGGTGTTGCGGCGGACCTCCTCGCCGGTGTAGATGTAGGTGAGCACGTGCATCTCGGTGGTGAGGGCGCAGGCGTCGTGAACGGCGGAGTCGATGTACTGACCGCGTCCGGTGACTGCCCGCTGGTTGAGCGCTGCCATCATGGCGATGTAGGCGTAGTGGCTGCCCATGTGCCACGCCTGCCCACCACCGCCGGCAATGGGCGGCGGGTCCTCCACGTCCTCCTCGTTGTAGCCACAGCAGCCCATCTGGCCGCCGGCCGACAGCTGGATCAGGTCGCTCGTGACGAAGTTACTCCACGGGCCGCTCTGTCCGAACGGCGTCAGCGAGCACATGATCAGACCGGGGTTGTCCTCCTTCAGGTCGTCGTACCCAAGGCCAAGCGAAGACAGGTAGCCGGGCTTGAACGTCTCCAGTATCACGTCGGCGGCCTCCGCCAGCCTGCGGAACAGTCCTCGGCCGTCCTCCGTCTCCAGGTCCAGAGTGACGCCGCGCTTGGACGTGTTGTAGTGCCAGAAGTAGAGGCTCCGCTCGCGGTCCGGCAGGTCCTGGTAGAAGGGCCCCACCGTGCGGGTGGACTGTCCTCCGGGCGGCTCGATCTTGATGACGTCGGCCCCGAAGTCGGCCATGAGCTTTCCCGCCCACTGCGCCTTCTCGTCCGAGAGCTCCAGCACGCGAAGGCCGTGCAGAGGACCGTGGTCTGCCATGGCGGCGCCATTTCCACTTGAGCCGTTTCGTCCAAGCACAGGTCTGGGCATGGCTACCTCGGCGGCCTCCTCTGGCGTCAGTGGGCCTACCTGTATAGACTCGTCCACGTATGGGTAGCGGTCCATCGAGGAGGGCCAGAATGTGCCGTCCTCGTAGCACTCAACCAGCTCCTCGTGCGACATCCCCAGCAGTCCCTCGAAGACCAGCCGGTTGTGCTGGCCGATCATCGGAGCCGGCCTGTGGTTGAAGGCGGGCGAGTCCGACATCTTGAAGGGAGCGTTCTGGAACAGGTGCGTGCCCAGGAGGGGATGTTCCATCTCGGTGTACATGCCGCGATGGCGCAGCTGAGGGTCATTGGCCACCCGGTCCTTGTTGCTCTGAACGGGCATGGAGCGGACGCCGGCGGCCTGGCAGCGCTCCATGATCTCGTACCGCTCAACAGTCTGGGTCCAGGACTCGATGAGCTGGTCCAGCTCCTCCTGGTGCTCGAGGCGGCCTCGGAGCGTGGCGAACCGCTCGGAGAGGGTCCACTCGGGCGACCCCATCACCTGCACCAGGCTGCGCCACTCGGCGTCGGAGAAGCATGCGATGGTACACCAGTCGTAGTATCCGCCGCCCTTTGTTCGATAGGCGTTGTGCGGCGCGACGATGGGGCCGCGGTAGTTGTGCACCAGAGTCGTGCCGGGCCAGTGGGCCCGGTTGCCGGGCGGGAAGCCCTCACGCCGCAGGCTCCTGCCGTTGATCGTGAGGTCCAGCAGCGCCGGGCCGTTGAGCGGTATGCCGATCATCATCTGGGAAAGGTCGACGTGCTGCCCCTGGCCGGTCATGTTCCGATGGTTGAGAGCAGTGAGCATGCCCATGGCGGTGTACATGCCGCCCGTATCGTCCAGGTAGGACCAGCCCCAGCCTGACGGCTCCTCGCCCGGCAGCCCTGAGAGGTAGGTCATGCCGGACAACGCCTGCGCGACGGGGCCCATGGTCTGGTAGGTGTGGTTTCGTCCCGTGTGGCCGAAGCCGGCCTGCGAGACGTAAATTATGCCGGGCTTGATCTTGTTCAGTTCCTCGAACGGGAGCCCCCAGCTCTGCAGCACGCGGGAGCTGTAGTTCTCGACGATGGCGTCCGAAGCTGCGATGAGCCGCTTGAGGAGGCCCATGCCCTTCTCCGAGCGGACGTTGAGCGTGACGCCGAGCTTGTTGGCGTTCGTGTCGTTGAACATGTAGTTGGAGTTGAGGCTCGGCTCAATGCCTGGCAGACTCATGAGACCGGGATTGCGTATCATGTCCGGGTTCTGTGGCCACTCGATCTTGATGACCTCCGCGCCGAGCGTCCCCAGCCACCGGCAACCCCACGGGCCGGCGCGTACCCACGTGAAGTCCAGCACCCGTATGCCCGCCAGGGACTGCGGCCTGGTGGCTTTCTCCGCCTGTACCTGTACCATTTCTTTCCTCCTGTTGTTGAGGGAGCTCCGAGTCCCGCGCTTCGTTGTAAGTGGCTTCCGTCCCGTCCTTCATGTCGGGACGGAAGCAAGTGCAGAGAGGTAGAGTTCCGCTAGGCCTCCCGCTCGTTCTCCCAGATCGCCTCCAGGATGCGGCCGGGCGACATGGGGGTCTGCTGCATCCGTACGCCCACGGCGTCGTAGATGGCGTTCGCGATGGCGGCCACGGGCGGCACCAGAGGTATCTCACCGACTCCGCGCGCGCCGTACGGATGGCCGGGATTCGGCACCTCCACCAGAACCGCATCGATCATCGGCAGGTCAAGAGAGGTGGGCATCCGGTAGTCCAGCAGGCTGGAGTTCGCCATGCGTCCAACCGCATCGTAGAAGTACTCCTCATTGAGGGCCCAGCCGATGCCCTGCACGACGCCGCCCTGAATCTGTCCCTCCACGTAGCTTGGGTGAATGGCCTTGCCCACGTCGGTGAAGGTTGTGTAGCGCAGTATGTCCACCTTTCCCGTCTCCGTGTCCACCTCCACGTCCACGAGGTGGGTGGAGAAGGACGGGCCCACGCCCTTGGGACTGACCGTGGCGCTGCCAATGACGGGACCGCCCGTCTCCATGAGCCTGGCCGCCAGCTCCTTGAAGCTGAGCTGCTGCTCTGGGTTTGACCTGTGGCTGAAGGCGCCATCCGCAAAGTCGACCTGCTCCGCCGAGGTCTCCCAAATCAGGGAGGCGCGCTCCTTCATCTTGCGAATCACGTCATGCGCCGCCTCGTAGGTGGCCCAGCCGGTTGCGAAGGCGGTCCGGCTGCCGCCTGTAACCGCGGTGTAGGCGATGGCTCCCGTATCGCCGACAATGGGGTGGACGTCCTCGGCACGAATGCCCAGCACCTCGGCGGCGTGCATTGCGGTGGCGACCCGCGTACCACCGATATCCACGGAGCCGGTCACCTGGTTCACGCTACCATCTGCGTTGACGCTCAGCGTGGCGCTCGACTCCAGCCCACCGTTGCCCCAGTAGCCGCTTGCGATCCCCCGGCCGCGATTCGAACCCTCAAGGGGTGTGTTCCAGTGGTCGCTCGCGACGACCTCCTGTAGGGTCTCCAGGTTCCCAACCCGCGGGTGCACCACGCCGTCGGCGCGGCGGTCTCCCTCGCCGGATGCGTTTCGGATCCTGAAATCCATTGGGTCGATTTCGAGCGAGCGGCAGATCTCGTCAACGATGGTCTCAACGGCGAAGGAGCCGTGTGTAGCACCGGGTGCGCGGTATGCGCCTGTCTTCGGCTTGTTGACGACGACGTCGTAGGTGTCGATCGTCACGTTGTCTATGGCGTATGGCGAGAACATGCACCTGGCGGCGCCCCCAACAGGCGAGCCGGGGTAGGCTCCCGCCTCGAAGGCCAGGAAAGCCTCTGCGGCGGTGATCTTGCCGTCCTTGGTCACGCCAATCTTCACGCGCATGTATGAGCCGGACGTCGGACCGGTGGCCTCCAATACCTCCGCCCTGGTCATCACGATCTCCACGGGACGGCCGGTCCTGCGGGACAACAGAGCGGCCGGCGCCTCCAGGTAGCAGAGTATCTTGCCCCCGAACCCGCCTCCGATCTCCATCGGTATGACTCGAACCTGTGACTCCGAGAGCCCAAGGAGCGCGGCGGTGGCGCGGCGCACGTAGAACGGGCCCTGATTGCTGGTCCATACGGTGACTTCGTCGTCCGGATTCCATAGCACCGTGGCGTTCTGCGGCTCTATGTAGCCCTGGTGGACAGTGGCCGTGTTGAACTCGCGCTCCACCACTATGTCCGCACTCCGGAACCCCTCGTCCGAGTCGCCGAGCGCGTACTTCTCATAGGAGGCCACGTTTCCCGCGTTGTCCGTGACGCGGCCCATGGAGCGCGTTCGCAGATCCTCCAGGATCACGGGCGCTCCCTCCGCCATGGCCTCCGGAGCGGTGAGTACGTAGGGCAGCACCTCGTACTGGACGTCGATGAGGGAGAGCGCTTCCTCTGCAACGTGCCGGCTGTCGGCCGCCACCACTGCCACGGGATGGCCCTTGAAGAGCGTCTTGTCTGAGGCCAGGATCATCTCGCGGTAGTAGTCCAGGTTGATGGCGCCGCCCTCGCCGCCTGCAATTGACACCCTGCCGGTGATGCGAGGCATGTCCTGGCCCGTGACCACGGCCCGGACGCCGGGCAGGGCCTCAGCCCGGGTCGTATCCACGCTCAAAATGCGTGCGTGGGCATGGGGGCTGCGGAGCACCTTGCCGTGCAGCAGGCCGGGCATGATAACGTCGGCGCCGTACTTGGCACGTCCGGTTACCTTGTCTACGCCGTCGTGCCGGATGGGACGAGTCCCAATGACCTTGTAGTCGGTGGGGCGATTCTCGGTGGTCGTCATCGTACCTCCTTGCGTGAAGCGATTCGAGCCGTGCGGCGGGCGCCGGTTCATCGGCCGGACCCGACCGCAGTCGGACGGAGATAGTGCGCTTGGCGGGACTTGAACCCACGGCCTCAGCCTTCGCAGGGCTGCGCTCTATCCAATCTGAGCTACAAGCGCATTGTGAACGACCGCCAAGGGGCGGACTTTGCCGTGCTCCTCACCGCAATTGGCTCGGTGGCGATGGCTTCACCCATTGTATTCCAAGTGTGCTGTGCCAGCAAGCGGCGTGGACTCCACCTTGGCAAACCCCGCCTCTTGGTCTATCCTTCAACCTGCCGAATCCACCGTTTGGGAGGGCCGAATTGTATCGCGCCCCAAGAGGCACCGCAGACGTCCTGCCCCAGGAGCAGCCTTACTGGCGCTACGTGGAAGGAGTTGCCCGCGATATCGCGCGCCGCTTCGGCTACGGCCGACTGGACACGCCCGTGTTCGAGAGCAGCGGCCTGTTCGTGCGCGGCGTGGGCCAGGTCACCGACATCATCGAGAAGGAGATGTACACCTTCGAAGACCGGGGCGGTGACCACGTCGCCCTTCGACCTGAGGGCACAGCCCCCGTCTGCCGCGCATATCTGGAGCACGGGATGCGCAACCTCCCCCAACCTGTGCGCCTCTTCTACTTCTGCCCTATCTTTCGCTACGACCGTCCGCAGGCAGGCCGATACCGCCAGCACCACCAGTTCGGGGTAGAGGCCATCGGCGACGCCGACCCGTCCGTGGACGCCGAGGTCATAGAGCTCGCGTGGAGCCTCATGAGCGAACTGGGCCTCAGGGACCTCTCGCTGCTCGTCAACTCCATCGGCGACTCCAACTGCAGGCCTGCCTACCTGGAGCGGCTCCGCTCCCACTACGCCGCTCGGGTCGAATACCTCTGCAACGACTGCAAGCTCAGGCTTGATCGCAATCCACTCCGCCTGCTGGACTGCAAGCAGCCGGCCTGCATCGAAATGGCTCTCGAAGCGCCTCGCACTGAGGAGCATCTCTGCCCGGAGTGCCATGAGCACTGGGAACGGCTGCTTGGTTACCTGCGCTCGCTGGGCATACCCTTCCGTGTGGAACCGCGGCTGGTGCGTGGCCTGGACTACTACTCAAGAACAGTCTTCGAGATTCAGCCTCCAGAAGAAGGCGGGCAGACCAACATTTGCGGCGGAGGCCGCTACGACGGGCTGGTGGAGCAGTTGGAAGGCCCACCCACACCCGGCATCGGATTTGGGGCCGGCATGGAACGGATAATCCTCAACCTGAAGCGGCAGGGCTTGCCTGCCCCTGAAGGGGAACAGCTGAGTGCAGTGGTGGTCCACCTTGGGGACTCGGCCACCAACCGGGCCGTGGCCCTCGCGTCGGAGCTGAGGAGCGCCGGCTTAGGAGTGGTCCTCGCCCCGGCCGGTCGCAGCCTGAGGGCGCAGCTGCGCTACGCCAACTCCATGGGCGTACCTTACGCGCTGATCCTCGGCGATGACGAACTCAGCCGTGGCGTGGCCGTGTTGCGCGACATGTCCCGCGCCGAGCAGCGTGAGGTGCCGCTAGAGAGCGCGGCGTCTGCGGTGTCAGGCGTCTTCGAATAGCCAGGTAGCTACACGCCCGGGCGGGTTAGCACGTATCACGCCAGGCGCTCTATGCCGGGGCACTCGTCGAATCCCGAGTCGAAGCTGAGTATTCGGTTGGTGCCCGCGCTGCGCATCACGGCCACGTGGAGCGCGTCACGCGCTGACAGCCCGACCCCCGTCCGGACCAGATCCCTGGCGGCGCGTACCTCAGGCATACCGAACGACAGCACATCGTCGGCCACGTCGTCGAGTGCCCGAAAGGCGGGGTCAATTGCATCCGGACGCTTGATCCAAGCGTACCTGTGGATTATCTCCTGGTACACCTCCACGCTTGTGACCAGACGTTCCCCATCCCCTACCAGTTGAGTGAGAAGCGCAAGGGTACGGTCTTTGTTGGGGTGCGGGGCGCCAACCAGGTACATGGGCACGTTGGAGTCTATGAAGATCACTGATACTGACGACCGGCTTCAATTTCATCCAGCAAGGCGCCTATGTCACCCGTTGGATAGGAGTGGCGATACGCCTCCGCAAGGGCGCGCAGCTTTACGTCCGTGGCGCCGGGCTGGTCATGCCGGGCCCTACGCAGGGACTGACGCACCCACTCCGCGACCGTCAGCCGTTGCCCGCGTGCAACGCCTTGAATCTCAGTGAGTTCTTCTTCATCCAGCAAGACTTGAAGTCGCTTTGTCATGGCGGTAGTATAATCTACTAATCTTCCCTGAGTCAAGTAGGTGGCTGGGCTTTCCCTCACTGAGTTTCCTGTCGGGCCTTCTCTTGCTTTGCGCAGTGCCTGTCGGACCCACTCCGCCACGGTCATCCTATTGCCGCGCGCGAAGGCCTCTATCTCGCCGTATTCCTCGTAATTCAGCAGAACCTGCAATCGCTTCGTCATGCCGGTAGTATATCTTACTCATACAGCATGCGTCAATGTCATGCCCCGTATTCGGTGAGGAGGGACGCATTGGACTGGAAGGAGCCTCGGTCATCGAAAGCAGGGTTCCGTCTTGATTTGGCTGGCGTCGAATGGCATACTTTACCTCTGGAGCCCGAAGCCGACGGAGGCACTGGACCATGCGTGATCCAATGGAGGCAGGCAAGTGAAGCTGGGCAATCCTATTTGGGTCGCTGATGGCGTGTACCAGATTCGCGCCATCGGCGCGAGGGTCACGTTGCTTATTGCAGGCGGTCAGGCCCTCCTCGTCGACGCGGGAATGCGCGGTAGCTCAGGTCTCATCGCCAGCGGCCTGGATGCCCTTGGCATCTCCCTGGACGCGGTGCGCTCACTCGTGCTCACTCACCACCATCCCGACCACGCGTCCGGCGTCACGGAGCTGGTGGCGGGGAGGCGCATCTCGGTGATGGCTCACCGCCTGGACTCTGCTGTCCTGACCGGTCGGTACGTACAATCCAGCTCCATCCGCACATCGCTGGTTGCGCGCTTTGCGCCGCCCGTCCTACACAGGATGAGCGGCGGGCCCATTCCCGTGGACGTGGAGCTGGAGGATGGGGACGAGGTGCCCTTCACTCTGCCGGTGCGTGCGGTGCACCTGCCCGGGCACACCGCCGGTAGCATTGCGCTTTATGTGCCGGACCGTCGTCTCGTCGTCATTGGGGACTCGCTGCAGTACAGATTGGGGCGGAAGCTCAGCCCACCGGCAGCAGCCGTCACCGAGGATCCGGCGCAGGCCTTGGCGTCTCTGGAGAAGCTGCTCCGCATTGATTTCGATGCCATTTGCTTCGCCCACTTTCCTCCAATGCGTACCGGCGCGAAGGCTGGACTGCGGGCGATGCTGGACGAGAATCGGCGAACCTTACGCACCGTCGAGCCGCCGACAGGAGGTCTGGATGGATCGAGCGGCTTTTAGGCCCGACTCTACCATGGAGAGAACGCTGGTAGACTTCCTGCGGACCAGGGCCCGTCGGTACGGCCCGCGCGACGCGCTGCTGTTCAAGCCCGGATTCCGATTCCTGCGTTGGAGCTACAGCAATCTCTGGAGCGAGTCCGGCCAGGTGGCCTCGCTGCTCCAGTCCCGCGGGCTGTCCAAGGGCGACCAGGTGCTGCTGTGGGGCCCCAACTCGCCGCAGTGGGTGTTGGCCTTCCTGGGATGTGTGAGGGCAGGCGTGGTGGTAGTACCCCTGGACCTGCGAAGCGCCCCCGACTACGTGAGCCGCGTGGTTGCCCGCACATCGCTGCGGCTGGCCTTCACCTCTCGCTTTACCCCCAAGGGTGAGGCGGATCTCGGCGTGCCCGAGGTCGCCCTTGAAGAGCTAGAGAGCGCCATATTCGACCTGCCGGAGCCGGAGCCGGTGGACATCCAACCTGACGATCTTGTCGAGATCATGTTCACCTCAGGCACAACGGGAGATCCCAAGGGCGTCATGCTAACGCATCGCAACCTGACCGCCAACGTAGAGGGCATTACGCAGTACGTCGCCTGCGACACCTCCAGCAGGCTCCTGTCCATCCTGCCCCTGAGCCACATGTACGAGCAGATGGGTGGCCTTCTGGCCGTCCTCCACTTCGGCGCCAGCGTCACATACCCCACCAGCCGCCAGCCGGCAGTGCTCTCCCGCACGATGCGTGAGCGCCGAATTACCACCCTGCTGCTGGTGCCCCAGGGGCTTGAACTGCTGATGAACGGCATCGAGCGGGAGGTGCGGCGGCAGGGAAGAGAGGCGCTGTGGGGAAGGCTCATTAAGCTTGCGGAAAGGACTCCGTTCCGTCTGCGGAGGCGCCTTTTCGGGCGGGTCCACAGGCAGTTCGGCGGGAAGCTGGACTTCATAGTCTCCGGAGGCGCCGCTCTGGACCCGGCACTGGGCCGTAAGTGGGAGCTGATGGGCGTAAGGGTTCTGCAGGGGTACGGCGCGACCGAGGCGTCGCCCGTCATAAGCAACCATACGTTGGAGGATCGCCGACCGGGCTCAGTGGGGCGTCCGCTGCCCAACGTAGAAGTCGCCATCAGCGCCGAAGGCGAGATCATGGTACGCGGCGAAAGCATCTCCCCCGGCTACTACAACGCTCCAGAACAGACGGCGGCAGCATTCGAGGACGGCTGGTACAGGACCGGCGATCTGGGCCACTTTGACGACCAGGGTTTCCTGAACATACGTGGACGGTTGAAGGACATGATTGTCCTGCCCAGCGGCCAGAACGTCTACCCAGACGATATTCAAGCAGTGCTCAACCGGCACCCGGGCGTAACCGATTCGTCTGTGGTCGGCCTGCCGCGCGCCGGCAGCTTGGAGGTGCACGCCGCGCTCATACTCGCGGACGACCATGACCCTGAGGCCATCGTCTCGTGGGCAAACGCGCAGCTCGCGGAACAGCAGCACATACGTGGCTTCACCGTGTGGCCGGAGGAGGATTTCCCGCGCACCCACACGCTCAAGGTGAAGAAGCCTGTCCTCATCGAAACACTGATCGGCTTGGCGGAGACGGGGTCGACCAGGATGCCACTGGAGGCGTCCCTGGCGCGGCAGGCTGCGACCACGGCACGCCGGCGGGACGGCACGCCGAGTCTCGCGGAAATCATCGCCGAGGTCGCCCCGGTGGATGCAGCAGAGGTAACCCAAGACATGACCCTCGGAAATGACCTGGGCCTGGACTCGCTTGGGAGAGTCGAGTTGCTGTCCGCCGTGGAATCACATCTGGGCGTCTACATCGACGAGAGCCAGGTGGACTCGGAAACGACGGTAGGCCGGCTCCAGCGGGTGCTGGACGAGGGCGTGGCCAATACTGCCATGAACCGGTTCCCTGGATGGGGAATGCGCTGGTGGTGCCGGATGGCCCGCGGCTTCCTGCAGCGCACCATGTTGTTCCCAGCTGTGCTGGCGCCCTATCACCTGAGTGTACAGGGACAGGAGAGGCTGAAGGGCATAGAGGGCCCGGTGTTGTTTGCGTCCAACCACCACCTTGGCCTGGACAACCCGCTCATCATCAAGGCCATTCCGCAGACATGGCGACGCCGGTTGGCCATCGCCGCCGCCGCGAAGCTGTGGCGAAACCCCGTTCGCTCGGTGCTCAACCCGCTTCTGGGCAACGGGTTTCCACTGGCGCAGGAAGGCCCGATCCGCCCCAGCCTCGAAAACATGGGCCGTATACTGGACAGCGGCTGGTCGGTGCTAATCTACCCCGAAGGCAGGCTGACGGTCGGCGGGCCCATACTGCCGTTCAAGAACGGTACTGGCCTGGTTGCGGTCGAGGGACGGCTGCCGGTGGTGCCCATGAAGCTGCAGATCAAGCGATTTGGCAGCCCGTCCAAGTACCCCATCCTGAGGCGCGGGTCGGTGGAGGTGCGCTTCGGGGAGCCGCTGGTGTTTCCGCCTAGAACCGCTTACCAAGAGGCCACGAATGCAATTGAGGAGGCGGTCCGATCGCTGTAATGGCACTCCGGACTCGTGACCGCTAGTTGGCCGAGCTCCCTCCGGGAGCCTCCTTCACGTCCTCTCAACAGCCCGGCTGACCGGGGTTGCCGCAGCACAGCCGCACCCGCGTCACCTTCCTCATGTTGTTGCGCGCCACCAGCTTGGACCGGAGCCGCCACGGTATGGGCACTCTCAGGTTTCTGAGAAAAGCTCGAACCGACGGCGCCATCTCCTAGCCTCCGCTTCCGGGCCTCGCGGTCGAGGCCCCAGAATTGTAGCGTATTCCCGGCAAGTGCCGGTTCAGCTCCAATCGTCCGCGTAGAGCGCGCCTGCAACTCGCACGGCAGCGTCCCGTCACTTGATATCCAGCATCAGCTATGCTATTGTATCATGAAGTGGTTCATCGGCGCATACGTGCGTGACGCCCACTCAGGGCAAAGTGAGAATTCATGCTGAAGCGAACCGGTTCTTGGGGGATGCTATTGATACTATGTCTTAGTACCCTCGGGTCAACTTTGCCGGTGAGAGAGACCTCTCTCGCCGCAGCCACACCGCGAGGTGGGTGATGAGAGATACCTCCGAGCCTGGTATTGTCTGCGAGGGCCTTAGTGTTGTTCGCGGAGGGCACACCGCCCTAACCGACGTTTCCTTCTCGGTCGGACCAGGCACTCTCACGGGCGTCCTGGGGCCCAATGGCGCCGGCAAGAGCACGCTGTTCGGCGCAATTGCCGGAACGCTTCCCATAGCAGAGGGCAGCGTTAAGCTGCTTGGGGCGGCGTCCGAGAGAGGCGCTCTGGCATACGTTCCGCAGCGAGACAGTATCAACTGGGCTTTTCCCGCCACAGTCGTAGACGTGGTCACCATGGGACGCACGTGGAAGCTGGGACTATTCCGGCAGCCCGGCCGCCGGGACCGCGACACGGTCAGGATGTGCCTGGAGCGCGTGGGGTTGTGGGAGCAGCGTTCTTCCCTGGTGACTGAGCTGTCCGGCGGGCAGCGCCAGCGAGTGTTCATTGCGCGTGCGCTGGCGCAGGAGGCGTGCTGCGTGCTCCTCGACGAGGCGTTCAGCGGTGTGGACGTGGGCGCTCAGGAGGGTATCGTAGAGGTGCTGCAGACGCTTCGTGACGAGGGCAAGATCGTGCTGCTGGCAACCCACGACCTGACCAACCTGTCGCAGCGATTCGACAGTGTGCTCTGCATCAACCACCACGTATGCGCCTACGGCCCACCCAGCGAGGCATTCACGACGGAGGTGCTGGAAGAGCTGTACGGCTCCCACGGTATAGAGTTCGCGCCGGATCACTTCACCGCCGCGGGGGGAGCTCCGTAATGGACTACGTTCTGGACCCGTTCCAATACAGCTTCATGGTGCGGGCTATGATCGTCTCTGTGCTGGTGGGCGTGATGTGCCCACTGCTCGGCGCTTACGTCATAACACGCGGGCGCGCCTTCATGGGCGACGCGCTCGCCCACTCCGTCCTGCCGGGCATGGTAGTGGCCTTCCTGCTGGGCATCAGCCCGTTCTTCGCCGCCGTTCCGGCAGGAATAGCGATCGCGCTGCTCATGGGCACAGTGAGCCGGCGTACGGGCATCAGCGAGGACACGTCCATAGGCATCATCTTCGCGGGCATGTTCGCGCTGGGCCTTGTCATGCTGTCCCGGGCCACCGGGATCAACGTGGACATAGAGGACCTGCTGCTCGGGCAGGTGCTAGGTGTATCGCAGACTGACGTGTTCGTTTCCCTTGGCCTGACGGCCGTGGTGCTGGCTGGCCTTTACGGCTTTCACCGTCAGCTTGTATACACAACCTTCGACGAGGTGGGCGCGTCCGTGGTCGGAATCAAGACGGGGCTGGTGGAGTACGTGCTGCTCGCTCTTCTTGCGCTGGTTATAGTCATTGGCATACAGGCGGCGGGCATTGTGCTGGTCATGGCGATGCTAATAACGCCCGCGGCCACCGCCTACCTCCTCGCCAGGAGGTTCGTGGAGGTCATGGTGGTCGGCGCGTCAGTGGGAGCGGCATCGGCGGTGTCCGGTCTATACCTCTCGTACTACGCCGACCTGCCGTCCGGGCCGGCGATGGCGCTGGTGGCCACGACGCTCTTCGCTGCAGCAGCATTGGCAATGCGCGGCCGAATGGCGCGCAGAGCCATTCTATAGAATCGTTTAGCCGTCTACAGCCTGCTCGGCTCTTGCTTTGGACAGACCCCGCAAGCATAGTCTCAATGAGCTGCCGGTCCGCGCTCCGGGACTTCATGCCCGCGTCCGGTTGTGCGGAAGGAGCGCAGGGTGATAGAATCGCGCACAGGCGCCTGAATTGAACACCCCGGTTTTAGAGACCACCTCAACAGCCCGCCGATGGCGGACTTTCGCTATACTCTGGTTCTCCATGTTCGTGATAGCCAGCGGGCTTGGCATGGTGGTGCCCATTCTGCCAGTATTCGTGCGGGACCTGGGCGCTTCCGGCGTGTGGCTGGGCCTGGCCTTCTCAGGATTTGCCATCACGCAGACACCCCTCACGCCTATCGTAGGCAGGCTTGGCGATCGACTGGGGCGGCGACCCTTCATTCTCATAGGGCTTTCCGCGTACGTGTTCATCGGCGTCGGGCTCTCAATGGCCGATTCGTACCAGGTCGTGACGCTGCTTCGCATGGGCATGGGTGTCGGTGCCGCGTGCATGTTCCCGTCCGCGCTCGCGATGGTCGGTGAGCTCGCTCCCAGGGGTCATGAGGGGCGTTACATGGGCATGTTCATGGTGTCGTTCACGGCTGGATTCGGGGCCGGTCCGCTGGTTGGAGGCGTGCTCAAGGACAATTTCGGAGTGGACGCCACATTCCTGACGCTGGCCGGCGCCGCTGTTGTAGCCGCGGCCGTGGTGGCATTCCTGATGCCGTCCGCCGGCCGCACGAGCCAGTCTGAGGAGCGAATCGTGCCCAGCTTTCGCGTCATGGTCGGCGACCTGCGCGTGTGGTCACTGTTCGTCTTCAACTTCACCTTCGGTCTCGGCATGGGGTCGGTGTTCACCTTCATTGCCATCTTCATGACCGAGTCGCTGCTGGCCAGCGCGACGCTCGTGGGCCTCGTGGTGGGCTCACGCGCCATCATCTCGAGCATTTTCCAGCCGCTGTTCGGGCGCCTGGCCGATGTCGTGCCGCGTCACCTGCTGGTCATCGGAGGAGGGCTGCTGATGGCCGCCGGCACGGAGGCGCTGCCGCTGGCACAGAGCGTAACGGTGCTGCTCGTGCTGTTCCTGATTCTGGGGCTTGCGGAGAGCGCGGCTCTGCCGTCTTCACTGGCCATCACCACCGACCTGGGCAGGATCTACGGCTACGGCACGCTGATAGGCTTCAGCAACGCCGTCCTGATCTTGGGCGTGCTCACCGGCTCCGTGGGCGGCAGCCTGATCGAGAGCGGCGGGAGCATCGAGGACGTGTTCCGCACGGCCGGCATCTTGATAGCCGTGGGCGTGATGGCATTCATGGTGACCTGGAGCCAGGGCAGACGCCGGGCTATGCGCGTATTCCAGACCTAGCCGCCCTCGGCGAATGCGGGACATAGCGACTGAGCCTCCGCCGCGCAGTGCTCCACACGACCGCCGACCATCGTGACCAGCACCTCCAGCCGGTGCAGCGACTCCGGGTCGGTCTCCAGCGGGTCGTCCGACAGCACGACCAGGTCGGCAAACTTGCCCGGCCTGAGCGAGCCCACCCTCTCCTCCAAGTGCAGCGCGTAGGCCGCACCGGTGGTCATCATACGCAGCGCCTCCTCGACGCCAATGGCCTCGTGCACGAGCCATTCCGGCGCCTCGCAGATGGGCGAATCGTCCAGGAACACCTCGTGACGTGTGACCAGGCTGTAGAGATATGCCAGAGGCCCCGGCTCGCCCCACGACATGTCGCTGTGGAAGGCGACGGGCAGGCCCGGGTTGGCGTCCAGCAGCGAGCGCCACGGGTTGATCCACGTGTGGGTCTCTGGGCCGCCCCAGCGGTGCGTCAGCCGACCCTCCGAGTCCCGAGAGGACGTATTCCTGATGAAGCACGCCTCCGAGCCCCAAACCACTGGCACCGCTCCAACTTCCCCGTAGCGGTCCATCAGCTCAGGCCGAATGAACATGTTGTGCTCGATGCGATGGCGCAGGTCATTGGGCGCGCCCGCAAGCACGCTCTCGATCCCGTCCAGGGCGTTCTCCACCGCGCGGTCGCCCAGAGCGTGCACGACCGCCTGGTAGCCCATCGCTTCCAGCTCCGAGAGCACGCGGGCGAGCTCGTCCGGCCCGACGATGAGGTGTCCGCGGCTGCTCTCCGGGTCGGGGGCGTCACCCAGCTCAAAGCTGAAGGCCGGCAGCAGATCGCACGTCCAGCCGTCGGTGAAGACCTTTGCGCCGGGAGTTCGCAGCATGAGGTCGGGGTCGAGTTGCGGCGGCAGCTCCGCGTACCAGTGGCCCAGTACCTCACCGCAGTGGAGGTTGTACGGCGGGTAGACGCTGGTGCGGACGCGCAGCTCACCCGTATCGTGGAAGTCGCGGATCACGGCGAGCACGGGCGGCTCCACGGACATGTCGGCCATCGCGGTAATGCCCAGGCTCAGAGCGTAGTTCTGGACCTCGTGGAGCGTGGGACTTCCCGTACGGATTGCCTCGCTGAAGAGGTGGTTGTGGGCGTCGATGAAGCCTGGCAGCACCGCCCTGCCCTGCAGGTCGACGACATGCGTGGACGGCCCTGCCAGCGCCAGCAGCTGCTCACTGCTGCCGACGGCGACGATCTCGTCGCCGTGCACGGCTATCGCCTCCGCGCGAGGCATGTCCGACTCCATCGTGATCACGCTGCCGCCGTGGAGTATGACGCTTGGAGGCGAGCCTTCGAGCGTTGGGAGGGCCGTAGGCTCGGCGGGCGCGCAGCCGACGACCGACAGGGCCGCGGCCAGTGTCGCGACGGCCGGCAGCAGGAAACGTCGGACGAAGGCGAGGGACGGCATTCGCGGGCTCGGCGGGAGGAGACTCATGGCACAAGTCTAGCGGGTTGGCGAGGGCCGGACAACGGGCGGCGGCTCGGGGGTCACTTCCACTGTCATTTCGAGCGCAGCGCAGCGGAGTCGAGAAATCTATGGCATTCCGCCATCGTGCCACGCCCCAGCCCACCGTAGCCGCGCACCGCAAACGGTGGGCGGTTCACGGTTGTGTGCGGGACGTCCCAGATTCCTCGACTTCGCTCGGAATGACGGAGGACGTGCCCGCGCTACTCCTCCCGCACGTGCACCAGTTTGTTCACGTCCAGCGGGCCGTCGATGGTCTGCCGTCGCCCGGACGGCCACACCACCTCTATGCTGTCGACTGCTTGCGCGTCCCCAAGTCCGAAGTATAGCGGCAGCAGGCTCTGCGACAGGTATCCCGACTTGCCATCGTGGACGCGGGTGTAGGCGCCGCCGCCTGCGCGTACCGTCACGGTTGCGCCCAGCCCATCGCGGTTGGACTCGGTGCCCTCCAACGCGACCTTCACGTAGCTGAGCGTGTCGAGGGACTCCGCGAGGCTGCTCACCAGCAGCTGCGGCCCGGCGTTGAAGTCGCTCGTAACGATGTCAAGGTCGCCGTCGCCGTCCAAGTCGAAAAGAGCGGACGACCGGGAGCCGATAGCGCCCCACACCTCGACGCGGCCGCTCAGGCCTTCCTCCGCGCAGAGGCGATGCAAACGGTCCTCGCCCGCGCAGTCGATCTCGAACGCGGGTGCGGCCGTGCGCCCTTCCCGCCGGGGCTCCACGCCCAGGATGAACTCGCTGTCCACGAACCCCTCGCCGCTGTTGTTGAGCAGCAGCGAGTTGACGGCATAGCGGAAGGGGAAGCTCATGCTGCCCGTTACGAACGCGTCCTCGTGACCGTCGGCGTTGAGGTCGCCCACGCTCAGGCCCCAGGGCCAGTAGGTCTCCGCGCCCAACTCATTGGAGACCTCCCGGTATGAGCCGTCGCCCTGATTCTCGTAGAAGGCGTTGCCGTAGATGCTGCGACCACCGCTCCGCAGGAAGATCTCCGGCCACTGCATTCTCGACTTCGCCTTCTCCCTCTCCGGCCCTATGTCCTCGCTCATGTCCGAGTGCATGTCCGTCACGAAGACGTCAACGTCGCCGTCGTTGTCGTAGTCGAACGCCTTCACGCCCATCGCGCCCCACGGCGTCCGCGGGAACGCGTCCTCGCTCAGCGCAAAGCGGCCGCCAACGTTCTCGTAGAGACGGTCGTGGCCCTGCATGTTCAGCACGTACAGGTCCGGCAGTCCGTCGCCGTTCACGTCCAGGGGCGTCGCGTCACCGGACCACGCAGCGTCCGCCAGGCCGACCTCCTCCGTGACGTCTGCGAACCGGCCTCCGCCCAGGTTGCGGTACAGCACGCTGCTCTCCGAGCGGTCGGGGTACAGGTGGCCCTCGAAGGCGTCCTCCAAGCCGTCGGGAAACTCGTAGCTGCCCGACTCGTACCTGGCGCTCGCATCGAGCGTCATTTGCCGCAGCCGCTCAGACGTGTACCGGCCCACGTTTGCCACGTAGAGGTCGAGCAGTCCGTCCGCGTCGTAGTCGAAGAACACGGCACTGGAGGAGTGACCTGCGTAGCCCGTGCCCGAATCGGCGGTGACGTCGCGGAACCTGCCGCTACCGTCGTTCTCGAACAGCAGGTTGCCGGCACGGACGGCCGTGACGTACAGATCGGGGTCGCCGTCGTTGTCCATGTCGGCGAATGACGCGCTCACGCTCACGCGGTCGTCGACGGCCACGCCTGCGTCGAGCGTCACGTCCTCGAACCGGCCGCCGCCGAGGTTGCGCCACAGCTGGTTTGCGCCAATCTGATTCACGAAGTAGAGGTCGTGGAGGCCGTCGCCATCCACGTCCGCGACGGCCAGGCCGTTGCCGTGGTCGTAGTGGACGGCCTTGTAGGTGCGCGCCGCGTCGTCCACCGGCCGGTTCCGGAACGTGATGCCGCTCTCCTCCACGAGATCTATGAAGCGGAAGTCGCAGAACACGTCGAGCCGGTCTGCGTCGGCAATCTGATCCGACCTGCGCTCGTCGAGCCACGGCGGATCGAGCGCCTCCGCGGGATATGCGAACGCGCCGTCCGCGATGGGCGTCCGCTCCACGGCGGCGTGCACGCCGCACGGCGGCCCCGCAGGCTGCGCGGTCTCGGCCGGCTCGACCATCCTGTGCCCGCACGCGGCCGCCGCGAGGAGCAGCAGCACGGCGAGGGCGGCGGCGCGGAGGAACGCCGGAAACCTGCGCCCGCTCATGCCTGCCCCTCACTCGATACGGGGGTGAGCCGCGCCCCGGCACCGTCATTCCCGCGAAAGCGGGAATCCACACCCGGAGCCTCGCATTTGCCCCGGCCCAAACGGTTACCCACTTCAGCAAATCCCATCATACAAGTCGAGCCACGCCGGGTTGCTCTCCTCGATCAACTCAACCTTCCATGCCCTGTACCACTTTTTCATGGCCCTTTCCCTCGTGATAGCGCTGACCATGGACTCGTGAATCTCATACCATACCAGCATATGAACGCCGTAACGCTTCGTGAATCCCTCTACGTACCCATTCCGGTGCTGCCACACGCGACTTACAAGGTCGGAGGTTACTCCTATGTACAGGCTCCCTCTCGGTCGGCTTGCCAGGATGTAGACAGCGGGTGTTTTCGTTTGCAACGTCAGTGGACTCCTGCTGCGCGGGATGACGGTCAAGGTGGGTTGCGGTTCCCAGCGTGCGGGGGAATGCTTGCGGGTGCGGCCGCACGACGCGGACGGGACATGGATTCCCGCTTGCGCGGGAATGACGGTGCGCCACGGGAAGTGGCCCCCTATCCCGGACCCTCCAGCCGGCCCTGCTCGCCGGCTGGGCGCGCGATGCGCTGGGCAGGTTGGTACGTCTGCGGGTGCCTCGGTATCTCGAACGCCTTGCCCTCCAGCAGCTCGCCGACCGTGCGTATCTGGATCTTCGGGAAGTCCGTCTGCCACAGGTCCGAGTGGTAGAAGCCGGCGCTGACCGCCTCCGTGCGCATGTCCCTGGTCGGCTCCTCCAGCGTGATGAACAGCCCCATCGCAGCCTTCTCGCGCTCGACCGTGCCCACCAGATCGCGTATCAGCGGCGACGACACCCTGCCGCTTTTGACCTGCACGACCGCCTTGTTCACCGCGCGGCGCGGGCCGTCGATGAAGTAGACCACGCCGTCGATGCCCCGGTCCGCGCCCCGCTTGTCCTGCTCCCTGGGGAACGCCTCCAGCAGCGACATGGCCCAGAATTGGAACTGGAATCGGTCCTGCTCCGCCAAGGCGCGGGCGCTGCCCACGTCCACCGGCTCGCCGACGACCTTGTAGTCCTGGCCGGGCAGGATGTTGAAGGCGGTCTTGAGCCGGTTCTTCATGAGGGCGACGGCAAGGTGGGTGATGTCTATGCCGATCCACTGGCGGTTGAGCTTGTGGGCGGCGGCGATTGCGGTGCCGCATCCGCAGAACGGGTCCAGCACCACGTCACCCTCGTTGGAGGACGCCGAGATGATGCGTTCCAGCAGTGCCAGCGGCTTCTGCGTAGGGTAGCCCATTGCCTCTGACCTAGATGCCGGGCGTATGTCTGTCCAATCATTCTGTAATGGAACACCGGGCATCTCGTCTAGGTAGCGCTTGTAGTTTGGCATCCCGTTTCTTGTATATACAAGACGCCCCTCATGAGCCATCGCAGCCATCCCGGCCTTTGAGTAGGCCCAATATCGCCCTTGGTAAGGCAGAATGCCCTTGTAGTGCCAACCTTCGAAGGGATTAGCATATTCGTTGGTCAAGTCTGCCTCCCAATCCCCACCCTGAAATCGCTTTACGCGCCATTCGTAGCTAGTGTCTCCACCAGGCTTGGCTGCGGTCAGATCTCCCATGCGGTATCGGCGTCCTGAGCCCTGCTCCGCGAACTTGTAGAATGAGTCCACGTATTCATTATCGTAGTCCGTGTAAAGCCAATTCCACGTCCATTTCGGACCCTTGGTGTAGAACAGGATCGTATCCCGCACATTTCCGTACTGCTGACGGCCCTGTTTGGCGTCGTTGTGAGCATTTGTGCGGCGCCAGTTTACTTCAGACCTGAAGTAGTCCTTGCCAAACACGGCGTCCATGAGCACCTTGAGGTAGTGGCTCGCGGTGGGGTCGCAGTGGAGGTAGATGGAGCCGGTGGGCTTGAGCACGCGTCGCAGCTCCACCAGCCGGGGCGTCATCATCACCAGGTAGGCCATCATGGCATTGCTGCCGATGAACTGGCGGAAGGCGTTCACCATCTCGCGCACGTTGGCGGGCGCGGCCGGGTTCAGCATGATCTCCTGCTCGAACGTGCGCTGCGACTCCTGCGTCCACTCCCAAGTGTCGGTGAACGCTTTGATCTGCGCCGGCGACCCCTCGCCCGTCTGCTCGCGGAACAGCACGTTGTAGGATGCGTTGGAGTTGAAGGGCGGGTCCAGGTAGACCAGGTCCACGGACTCGTCCGGCACGTGCTCGCGCAGGATCTCCAGGTTGTCGCCGTAGTAGAGGGTGTTGTCCATGGCGGCCCAATTAAAGCACACGGCATCCGCTCCCGCAATGCGGAGGCTGAAGCGAGAGACGCGCATCCACAGCCACCGTCATTCTGAGCGTAGCGGAGCGGAGTCGAAGAATCCAGGACTCCCGCCGGAGTGTACGCCAGGAAACCTCAGCAGCCTCGCGCCAACACTCATATGCCTCGCGGTGCACGATTGCCTTAGATTCCTCGGCTACGCTCGGAATGACCGACACGGGAGCGTGGCCTGAGTCCCGGACTCCCGCCCCTACCGTGGTACGGGCCAAGGCTTTCGCAGGAGTGGTCACTGTTACCGCCCCTCGCAGGGGTTCAGCATCCGTGCAACAATCGCGTATAATGGGGCGAGGGTCGGATCCGGCGGCCGAACGCCGCATTCCATGTTGCCGGCCCTGCGGAGGTTAGCAGTGACGCTGATTCCAAAAGTGATGAGCACGCAGCACCCGGACAACGCCAGGCCCGCGCCCTTCGCCGACGACATGGGCGTTGTTAAGGGCGACGGCGAGGTCGATGAGGCCGTCGACGTATTCGGGCTGGGCTGCGACGAGCAGATGTGGGACTCGGAGGGCAAGGAAGCCGACAACCACGTGGTGCGCAAACTCCTCACCGGTTACTCCCGGGTGTTCGACAGCCTGCGCCTGGGCCGGGACGTAGCCCTGACCCTGCGCGTCCCCAACCCCAGCGTCGAGCGGGACATGCGCAAGTCCATGGTGGAGGCTCTTCAGAGCGTGCCCTCCGCCTGGGACACGGCCACCACCTTCTACGGCGAGGGCGCAGACGCTCCCATCCAGGAGGTGATCCTGCCGTTGACCACCTCCGCCAGGGAGCTGGCGATGGTGGAGGCATACTACCGGCGCGTGATAGTGGAGCAGGAGGACCAGATGCTTCTGGGCGACCAGCTCGTGAAGAGCTGGGTGGGCGAGTTCTGCCCCAAGGAGCTGAGAGTGATTCCGCTCGTCGAAGACATGGAGAGCCTTCTCACCTGCGACAGCATAGTGGAGGAGTACGTCAGCGGCCGGGACCTGCCGCACCAGCGTGTGTTCCTGGCCCGGAGCGACCCTGCCCTCAACTACGGCGTGGTCACCGCCGAGCTTCTGCTGAAGGTGGCACTGCAACGACTGCACCGTCTGGAGGAGCGCATCGGACTCGGCATCTACCCCATCATCGGCGCCGGGGGCGTGCCCTTCCGAGGTCACCTGACGCCCCTAAACATCGATCGCGCCCTGACCGAGTACCCCAGCGCACACACTTTCACGGTCCAGTCCGCCTTCAAGTACGACTACGACCGGGAGGACGTTCGGCGCGGCATCGCCGAGATCCTGGCGCACGAAAAGGGCGAGCCCGTGCCCATCGACGAGGCCCGCGCACGCGAGGTGATCGACAAGGCCACTGAGGAGTACCAGTCGCAGGTTCAGCAGCTCGCCGGCATTATTTCCAACGTGGCCGTCCACGTTCCCAGGCGGCGCGAGCGCAGGATGCACGTGGGCCTGTTCGGCTACGGTCGCTCGCTGGGCGGCGGCGTAACGCTTCCAAGGGCCATCGGGTTCTCAGCCGCTCTCTACTCCATCGGCGTGCCGCCGGAGCTCCTGGGCATGGCCTGCCTCAAGCCCGACGACCTGGAGTTCGTGCGGGAGGTCTACCCCAGCCTGGACGGCGACCTCCGCGCCGCCCTGCGCTTCACCAACGAGCAGCGGGTGCGCGAGCTGCTGGGCGAGAAGTACGTGAAGCTGGTGGCACAGTTCGCGGGCGACATCGACCGCGTCCACGAGGGGCTGACCGGCGCAGTGTGGGCCGGCCTGAGCAGCAGCGACGGCGCTGTTAACGTCTTCCACTACGTGGAGGAGGCCGCCCAGCTTCGCCACTTCCTGGGCTAGCCTAAGATCCGACAACCGGAGCGAAAGCGACTTGCAACCATGACCAGAGTCAAGATCTGCGGTCTCAGCAAGCTGGACGACGCCATCGCCGCGGCTGAGGCGGGCGCCGACTTCCTCGGCATCCTCTTCGAGCCGCGCAGCCGGAGGCGCCTGGACGAGGATGACGCACGCGACCTCGTGCGGGCCTTCCGCGATCGGTGGCAAGGCAGCGGGCCTCAGTGGGTGGGCGTGTTCGCCAACCAACCGCTGGAAGAGGTCAACCGGCTGCTGGTCCACTGCGACATGGACCTGGCCCAGCTTTCCGGGCATGAATCGATGGACTACTGCGCTCAGGTGTTACGGCCCGTTGTCAAGGTGGTGCACGTGCGCAGCGACGCCCTGCAGGATGACGTGCTGGAGGACGTGCAGCACGCCCTGAACGCATACCGCGACGGCGGCTGCATGGTCATGCTGGACACCTACAAGGAGGGTGTGCTGGGCGGCACCGGGCAGGCGTTCAACTGGGACGTCGGCCGGGAGCTGGCCCGCAGCCACTCGTTTCTGCTGGCCGGCGGCCTGAGCGCGGAAAACGTCACCGAGGCGATGCAGCGCGTGAGGCCCTGGGGACTGGACATCTCCAGCGGCGTGGAGACCGACGGCCGGAAGGACGAGGCCAAGATAGTCCGGTTCATCGAGCTGGTGCAGCGCACCGACCGGGCGCTGTCGCTCGGCGGCGAGGCGGCGATTTGAACGTGAGATTCGACAACCTGCCGGACCCCTGGGGCCGCTATGGCGCCCACGGCGGGCGATACGTACCGGAGACGCTGATGACCGCGCTCGAGGAGTTGGTGTCTGCGTACCGCGCCGCCCGCGAGGACGCGGCGTTCGAGTCGCAGCTGTCGGGCTACCTGAGCACATACGTGGGGCGGCCCACGCCGCTATACTTCGCCGAGAACCTGTCGCGCAAGCTCGGCGGCGCGCGCATCTACCTGAAGCGCGAGGACCTGGCCCACACCGGGGCGCACAAGATCAACAGCGCGCTTGGACAGGCGTTACTCGCCGTGCGAATGGGCAAGCGGCGCATCATCGCGGAGACGGGAGCAGGCCAGCACGGGGTCGCCACGGCCACGGCCTGCGCCATGCTAGGGCTGGAGTGCCTGGTGTACATGGGCGAGGAGGACATGCGCAGGCAGGCCATCAACGTGTACCGCATGCGCCTTCTGGGCGCGGAGGTGCGCGGCGTGACGTCGGGCAGCCGCACGCTCAAGGACGCCATCAACGAGGCCATTCGCGACTGGGTGACCAACGTGCGCACCACCTACTACCTGCTCGGAAGCGCCGTGGGCCCGCATCCGTACCCCATGATGGTGCGCGATTTCCAGTCGGTCATCGGCGAGGAGGCGCGCGCGCAGGCGCTGGAGGCCGAGGGCCGCCTGCCGGACTACGCCGTCGCCTGCGTGGGCGGAGGCAGCAACTCGATAGGCCTGTTTCACCCGATGATCGGCGACGAGTCGGTGCGGCTTGTGGGCGTGGAGGCCGGCGGCGAGGGCACAGACTCGACGCGGCACGCTGCGACCCTGGTGGCGGGCCGGCCGGGGGTGCTGCACGGCGCCATGTCGTACCTGCTGCAGGACGAGCACGGGCAGGTGAGGGAGACGCACAGCATCTCGGCCGGGCTGGACTATCCGGGCGTCGGGCCAGAGCACAGCTTCCTGAAGGACACGGGCCGGGCGGAGTACGTTGCGGTGACGGACTCGCAGGCGCTGGAGGGGTTCCACCTGCTTTCGACGGCGGAGGGCATCATACCGGCCCTGGAGCCTGCGCACGCGGTGTACTACGTGAGCCGCCTGGCGCCGACGCTGCCCGCGGACACGGTGGTGCTGATGTGCCTCAGCGGCCGCGGAGACAAGGACGTGGACACGGTGATGGGCCTAGGTGGGTAGGAGGGGCGGATTCGAACCTATGCCTACGCCTTCGTTGACAATGACTGCTCAATGTGTTAGAACATATGTAGTCTTAGGCAGTGGAACCCCTGTCACCTCGTTTCACTTTTGATATGCCCGAACCTAACTTTTCCAACCGTACCCTCTACCACGGAGACAATCTGGACTTCCTACGCGGGATGAACAGCGAAACCATTGACCTTATCGCGACCGACCCGCCTTTCAACAAGAGCAGAGACTTCCACGCCACGCCGGACTCCCTGGCTGCCGGAGCCAGCTTCCAAGACCGATGGAGCTGGCGAGACGATATCCACGACGAGTGGCTCATCAAGATACAGCGGGACAATCCCGAGGCATGGCACGTCATCAACGCCGCCAAGAACGTCTACGGCGACGACATGGGAGCTTTCATCTGCTGGCTGGGTGTACGCCTCCTGGAGATGCGGCGGGTGTTGAAGCCCACAGGAAGCATCTACCTGCACTGCGACCCCACCGCGAGCCACTATCTCAAGGTGCTCATGGACGCGGTGTTTGGCAAGGAGCAAGTCAGAAACGAGATTGTTTGGAAGCGGACGGCTTCACATGGAGGCTCTAGACGTTGGGGCCCTATTCACGACACGATGCTTTTCTACTCCAAATCTGACGACTACCTATGGAATCGAGTTTATCAAGAATATGACAGTTCGTACATTGAAGAGTTTTACCGTTTTGAAGACGCGAAGGGCCGATATCGATTGGTTACACTAACTGGCGCAGGAAGGAGAAGCGGTGACTCTGGCAAACCGTGGTTTGGCGTGAACCCTACAGACTCAGGGAGACATTGGGCCATTCCAATGGGCACTCTACAAAGGGCATTCCCCCACGTAGACCTAACCGAGCTAACTACACAAGAGAAACTAGACTTACTGAATGAAGCCGGGCTTGTCTACTGGCCTGCGCGGGGAACTATCCCCCAACAAAAGCGATATTTGGATGAAAGCTTGGGGGTACCCATTCAAGATATTATCCATGACGTACCTCCGATTTCTGCTCACGCCAAGGAACGACTTGGCTACCCCACACAAAAGCCGCTAGCTCTTTATGAGCGTATCATTGCAGCCAGTAGCAGTCCGGGAGAAGTAGTGCTGGATCCTTTCTGCGGATGCGCCACTACGCCGGTCGCCGCCGAGCGGTTGGGCCGCCAGTGGGTCGGAATTGACATATGGGATAATGCTTACAAAATGGTACTCGACCGGCTGGAGAGCGAGGGGTTGGCTGTCCCATACGAGGACGATGACAGGTACAAGAGCCACTTGCTCACCTTTGGCTCCGTGCATTACACGACCACGCCTCCGGTCCGTACCGACGGCGGCGAGGAAGCTGTGTTGTATCTGCAAACTCCCACGGCGCGCGCGAAACGCTACCCTCCGCCCCGCTCTCAACAGGACAAGCTACTAATGGACATCGGACCGTATTGCCAGGGTTGCGGGCGCTACTACGGCTTTGACACTAGAGTTCTTGAAGTTGACCACATAAGGCCAAAATCGGACGGCGGGAGTGACGCCTACGACAACCTCACCTTGCTATGTCCTCCGTGCAATAGGGAAAAACGTGACAGGATGACCCTGACCGGCTTGCAGGACCACAATCGAAGGAACGGCCATCTGACTTCGGAGAACGAAGTCAACATCCGGCACGGCCGAGCGCGGGCCGCCCGCCGGAGAAGGAGATGAGCAGTGAAAGGGAAGAGTCTATGGACGATGATAGGCTGAGAACTCTGTTGCAAGAGATTAGACATGCTGGGCAATACGCTACCTCAGCAGGCGCAAACGCCGAGGATCAATGGCTCCTCGATAAGGGCCTCGTGGAAATAAGGGTTCCGCCACCCCCTACTATGCACGGCGGTTCGTCGACGGATTTTAGTCATTTATTGACAAAGGCTCGCCCCTCACTGTTCCTGGCTCTGACAACAGAAGGTGAAGAAAAGCTAACTCAGCTTGACCCATGAAAAGCAGCATCCAACAACGTATAGGCTGGATGGCGAAGAACTAGGCAGGGAAGCAGGCGGTGATATGATTATTGACTACGTTGACAATCTTGAGCTTCAAGACGCAGAGCAGCATCACAATGAACGCGCGGCCTTGCACCGTCTTTCAGCAGGCCTCGATTTCCTCAATGGTCAGGTCCAGGGTATGGAAGAGATGGTAAGAGGTAGGTTGGAGAGCAATAAGAGGCGCTACATGTTTGGTAATCATCCTAAACTTGAGGGAATATCACAAGACCTTGTCGCTTGTGCCTTCCACTGGTATTCAGTAACAGCTTGTAGCTACGTTCAATTGGTCGGCTGGCTTGTTTACGGAGATGTTGGCAAAGTAGGAGAATATCTAACGCATGTGCTGCCAGAGGTCCACACATGGCGGAATAAAGTGGGAGCACATTTCGCACTGACCGCTCCTCGGAAGGAGGACACCCCGGCTGCTCTGGCGTACAGCGTCATGCCTCCTCTGACATTCGATGACGATGCCTTCTACGTGGGTACGCTTCGGTTGACAATGGTCTCGGAAGGTCAGCCAAACGCCAGTCGGCAAGATATGAGGTGGAGTTTGACCCATACGCATGAACAACTATCATCACGCTATTGGCCTACCCTTTGAATGGCTACATGCGGATCCTACCATAGCCAAAACAAGAGAGGGCCGGCGTAAGCCGGCCCTCTCTTCAATTCGAACTGTGTTGAGTTCCGCTAGCGGATCGCGGCCATGTGCCGTGCCTCGTCGTCAGAGAGCACGTAGGGCCGCTTGAGCCAGCGATACACCTCGAACCAGCGACCGGCCACCCTCACCGCCAGTATGGGGTCCACTTCCTCGGCCAGCACCGCCGTCTCCTCGATCTCGTGCAGGGTGGACAGCGGCAGCCGGTAGGCCTCCGCCCCCACGCTCATCAGGACCTTGTCCGCGTTGTACTTCGTGAACACGCCGGTGCGGGGCATGCGCATCGTGAAGCCTGCCACGCCCGGCACGCCCACGCGGACCGCCTCGCGCCACGACACCCGAAAGGTGCCGGCCGTCTCCCAGAGGCCCATGAGGCCTCCGCCCAGCAGCTTGATGCTCAGCGGCTTGGGCGTAATGCCCAGCGCCGAGGCCCGCGAAAGGAAGCGGTCTATAACCTCCTGTTCAAGGGCCTTCTGAGCGCCCCGCGGCGCTAGTACTGCACCTGAACCCGTATTGCTGAAGGTCGTCATCTCCACCTCCTTTGGGCATCCCGATGAATGCCCTCGTTTGCGCTGCTGGAGCCATTGTACCGCATCGAATCCCGCTGCGGAAGTGCCCCGGCCAAAATGTAAGATTCGTAAGCTGTGCGCTCCCCGCTCGCGGTTCCTTGAATCCGCGCCGTTTCGCCCTGTATACTCCTGCTATGCGTTCACGAAGCGTCAGCGTACGAGTGCCCGCCACCACTGCCAACCTCGGACCGGGTTTCGACTGCCTGGGCATGGCACTGGACTGGTGGAACGACGTGCACATGGAGGTCTCCTCCGAGCCACGCGTGGTAGCCCTGGGCGAGGGCGCCGGCAGCCTGAGCAGCTCGAGGGACAACCTGGTCTACCGCGCAGCTCAGGCCCTCTTCCGAGAGGCGGGAGAGGAGAGGCCGCACCTATCCGTCACCTGCGAGAACCGCATACCCCTGGCCCGCGGCCTTGGGAGCAGCGCCGCCGCGCTTGTCGGCGGGCTGGTGGCGGCAAACGCCCTCTGCGAGCACCCTCTCGACGAGGCGTGCCTACTGCAGCTGGCCGCGCGGATGGAGGGCCACGCCGACAACGTCGCTCCTGCCCTGCTCGGAGGCTGCCGCGTGGTGGTGCGCAACGGAGACTCGATACTCACCGACGCAGTGCCCACGCCGCCCGAGCTCAGGGCAATCGTCCTGGTGCCGGACGTGCCCATGCCCACCCGGCAGACAAGGGCCGTGCTCCCCTCGGAGGTTTCGCGTGAGGACGCCGTGTTCAATCTCGGCAGGGTAGCCCTGCTGGTGAACGCTCTGGCACAGGGCCGAGGGGAGAATCTGCGCGTGGCCACTCAGGACCGGCTGCACCAGCCGGCGCGGGCCCAGATCTTCCCCGCCATGAAATACGTCATCCGCGCCGCCGAGAGCGCCGGCGCGCTGTGCGCCTTCCTCTCGGGCGGCGGGTCCAGTGTTCTGGCGCTGGCCGCATCGCGGTTCATGACCATCGGCTTCGAGATGGCGGATGCGGCCGACAAACTGGGGTACCAGGCAAGCATCAGGATCACTACGCCCTCGGCCCTGGGGGCGCACGTGGTGTCCAGGGATTGACGGAAGAGACGGAGCGCACCATGACCACTAACAGCCTCATTATCCAGAAGTACGGCGGAAGCTCGCTCGCGGACGCCGAGCGCATCAAGTCGGCGGCCAGGCGCATTGCACGATCCAGAGAGGACGGCAACCAGGTTGTGGCCGTGGTCTCGGCGATGGGCGACACCACGGACGACCTGATCCAGCAGGCCCACACGGTAAACGACAGCCCGGACCCGCGGGAGCTGGCGCTGCTTCTCTCCACCGGAGAGATCGTGTCGTGCACGCTGGTCACCATGGCCCTGCGCGCGCTGGGCTACTCCGCCATCGGACTGAGCGGCGGACAGGCCGGCATTCGCACGGACACCGACTACACGCGGGCCCGCATCGTGGGCATCGACCCCAGCCGCATCATCTCAGAGCTGCGCGAAGACCGGATAGTGGTGGTGGCAGGCTTCCAGGGCGCCACGGAGGATAGCGAGGTCACGACCCTGGGTCGCGGAGCGTCGGATACAACCGCCGTGGCACTGGCAGCAGCCCTGGAGGCGAGGGTTTGCGAGATCTACACCGACGTGGACGGCATCTTCACCGCCGATCCAAGGGTGGTGCCGGACGCCAGGGTCCTGGAGAGCCTCACATACGAGGAGATGCTGGAGCTGGCAAGCTACGGGGCCAAGATGCATCCCCGCTCCATTGAGCTTGGCGCCATGTACAACATACCCATCCTGGTCACGTCCAGCTTCAGGGACGTACCGGGAACACTCATACACTGAGAGGAATATATGGAGACGCGAAACCGCGTAAGCGGCATAGCCCACAACAAGAACGTTGCCAAGATCACCGTGCTAGGGGTGCCGGACCGCCCCGGCATATCGGCCTCACTGTTCGAGCCCCTGGCGGAGAAGGGTATCAGCGTAGACACCATCGTCCAGAACGCCAGCGTGGAGCGCATCACCGACCTCACCTTTACGGTCGCACGCGCCGACTTGTCGGCCTCCATGGAGATCGTGCAGCCCGTGGCCGAGGGCATGGGCGCCCGCGGCTGCGTCAGCGACGCCAACCTGGGCAACGTCAGCATCGTGGGCACGGGCATGCAGCACAACCCCGGATACGCGGCGCGCATGTTCCGCGCCCTGTTCGAAGCTGACGTGAACATCGAGATGATCACAACCTCCGAGATACGCATCACCTGCATCGTGGCCGAAGACAGGGTGGAGGACGCCGTCCGCGCCCTGCACTCAGCCTTCCGCCTGGACCAGGTGGACTGAGCAGGGAGTTGGTTCCTTGGCGCAGCCCTTCCTCTCCATTGTCATACCCGCCTACAACGAGGAGGCACGGATAGCCCAAACCCTGGACACCGTCGCCGCCTACGCAGGTTCCCAGGACTACTCGTGGGAGGTGGTGGTCGCGGACGACGGCAGCGTGGACGGCACGGCGGCCCTGGTGGAAGCTGCCGCCCGCGAGTACAACGAGATACGTCTCGTGCGGCTGGCCCACGGCGGCAAGGGTTCGGCCGTACGGGCCGGCATGCTGGAGGCCCGCGGCGAGTTCAGATTCCTGGCCGACGCGGACCTGTCGATGCCCATCGAGCAGGTGGAGCGGTTCCTTCCACCACAGCTGGTGGACTTCGAAGTGGCGATAGGCTCACGCGAGGCGCCCGGGGCCCGCCGCATCGGCGAGCCGGCGTCGCGGCACGCGATGGGCCGGGCCTACAACGGCATGGTGCGACTGCTCGCCGTGCCGGGTCTCTCCGACACGCAGTGCGGCTTCAAGTGCTTCGCGGCCGGAGCTGCGGAGGCCCTCTTCCCACTGCAGCGCGCGCTTGGCTTTGGCTTCGACGTGGAGGTGCTATTCCTGGCGCGCAGAATGGGCATGCGCATCCAGGAGGTGCCGATCGACTGGTACTTTCGGGAGGGCAGCAAGGTGAAGCCGGTTAGGGACAGCTTCCTGATGCTGAGGGACCTGCTCTCCGTGAGATGGAACCACGCCAGGGGCCGGTACGGCGACCTCCGGAGGGTGTCGCGGGAGCCGGAGAGCACTGCTCCCGCCGCGGAGGAGTCGGGGGAGAAGCAGGACGGCTGACACCCCAGCCCGCTCATGGTGAGCCTGTCGAACCATTTGAGCGGGCCGGCGCGGCCGGCGGCGGATCAGCTCTCTATTCCGAGCTCTGCCAGCAGGTCTAGGAACTCGTCGTAGCTTGAGACGGCCGCAACCGTCCGCACGAACTCGCCCAGCGAATCGCTTGCCTCCCGCACCGCTTTGAGCTGCCCGTCGATTGGGCTGACCGACGCCGCGCTGTCGGCGTATGAGCCGTGGAATGCGAAATAGGCCTGGTTGAGCTTGCGGATGTAGTACCCGTTATCGGCCAGGAACAGCCTCCGCTCCTCCATGTACGCCTCCGCCTCGTCGATGAGACCTTCCGCCAGCAGCTCCTCCGTCCTGAGACGTGTGGCGCGCATCTCCCCGCGGAAGTCGAACTCCTCTTGCTCAGGCGGTGGCGGAGGCTCTCCGGGCGGGGGTGGCGTTTCCTCCGAACTCAGCCTGAACCGCTCGTAGGCGAAGTCCCCGACCTCATCGCCGACGATGTTGGCCACCGTCTCGTTGAGGGTCGTGAGCTCTTCGGTCCTGCCGTAACCCTGGCCGAGCGGAGAGAAGAACAGGTAGTGGTGCGTCCACTCGTGGGCTGCGGTCACTAGCGTGCCGTGCATGGAGAAGTTTGGGGAAATCACTGCGGGGACCGTGGCCACTCCACCGGTGGCCTGCACCAGCGCGGACAGATCACGCTCTTCGAGTATCGCCTGCTCCAGCGCCTCACGCTCCTCGAGTGCCGTGCCCGGCCTAAGCAGCACGTCCTCAAGCCTCTCGATGCGGTCGCGCGGAGAGACGACGGTCACTGGCGGCGAGGCCTGGATCCGGAAGTCGACGGGCGGGAAGTGCACCCCGATCGCGCTGAGAGGGCCGCCTACGTGCAGCCCCTCCCGGAACACGATCGAGTCGATCTCCCCTTCCATAATCTCCTCCGCCCTGTTGCGGATGGCGGCCTGGTCCGCCTCCACCTTCGCCAGCTCGGCCCGCAGAGAGTCGAGGCTGCCCGTTTCGGAGCCTGCGCGGGCGTCCCTGATGGCCTCCTCGATGCCTCGCCGCTGGTCTGCCAGCTCAAAGAACTCCCGAACAAGCACCTCTTCGGCCTGCCTGTCCAGCGCGTTGCCAGGAAGAGTCAGTCCGAGCCGGTACAGCCACTTTTCCGGAAAGGTGGCAAGCTCCCATTGAACAAGGGAGTAGCGATGGGGCGCGGCCAGCTCGCGAACGGGTGACAGGTTCAGCGAGCCCCTGCTTGTGAGCAAAAGCAGCACCACGAGCGCAAACATGGCATAGCGGAGCGCTGGCCTGGCTACTCGCATAGGCATCACCTGGTCTCAGCTTAAGGCATCACGGGGGCGCGCTCAACCGGCGCGTGGCCGCGACATCCCCAACCGACCGGTCCGCTCACGTTGAACCGAGACCCTTGCATAACTATACTGTGGCTTAGGAAGGGGCGCTCCAACTGTCATTCTTGTAGATGACAGTGTACGACATGCATCACTTAAACCGGAAACTGGTCTGGGTCGGCATCATCCTTGTGGCCATTGGTGTCGCAATGGGGCTGCTGTTTGGCCTGTCCGCTGGTGTGGGCTGGGTGGTAGCTGGTGACTACGTAGGTGACAGCGGTGCCAGATACATGCTGGTGGTCGGACTCGCCTACACATCGTTTTTCGCCTACTTTGCCAGCCTTGTTACCCTCGCCGGAGGCGTCGGCGCTATTGCGCTTGGTTTGACGCTGAAGGTTGTCGCCCTAGGTGCCGGATATCTCCGTAGGCACTAGACACTACCACCACTTAAGACACTAGAGAGCCGAATGCCGCGAAAGTTGCACGTCCGGTTCGGAAGGGGGCCGACGGAAAAGTGCTCCGCTAACACGGGGTAACTCGCCGGCGGCCTACCCGACACGAAGACCGCTGAATACGGCTACGAGAAGGACTCGTTCCTGCTCCTGGCGCCGTCAGCGGAAGAGGCCCCGGCTCTTCACCACCGCTTCCTCGACAAACGCAGCCCGCAGCCCCTGCACGACTCTTGGGCAGGTTGGCTCTGGGAGTGGAGCATCGAGGCATGCCGCGGGTCGAATGGGGGGGCGTAAAGGAGTGCTGCGTGACGCCGCAGCGAAACGGGTCCCGGCGTCAGGCGGAGGCGGCCGCCGGAGCTGCGGCCTCTTTGGCCATGGCTGCGAGCTGTGCGAAGGCGGCGGGGTCCCTAACGGCGAGGTCGGCCAGCATCTTGCGATCAACCGCCACCTGCGCCTGGCCCAGTCCGTGAACCAGCCGGCTGTAAGACAGCCCCTGCTCGCGGGCCGCGGCGTTTATGCGTGTGATCCACAGGCGCCGCATGTCGCCCTTGCGCTCGCGACGATGGTTGTAGGCGTGGCTGAGCGCGCTCAGCAGCGACTCCTTCGCCTGGCGGTAGAGGTTGTGCCGGCCGCCTCGATGACCCTTGGTCATCTTGAGCAGCCTCTTGTGCCGTTGCCTTGCGGCCACGCCGCGCTTGATTCTTGCCACGATGAGTCTCCGTGTGGTCTACAGGTACGGCAGCACCTTGTGGATCCTGTTCAGATCCGAGGAGCTGACCTCGTGCTTCTTGTGGTACAGCCGGTGCACCCTGGCAGGCTTCTTCCGGCGCAAGTGGCTCCGGTGTCCCTTCATGCGCAGCACCTTGCCGGTACCGGTCACGTGAAACCGGGCCTTTGCCCCCTTATGGGTCTTGAGCTTAGGCATTCGCCACCGCCTCCTGTTCTCTCCTGTCCTTGGCGTCCGGCTCCTTCTCCACCTTGGCGCGCTGCTGGCCGAGGGGAGCTATCACAATGCTAAGCCTGCGCCCCTCCATGGTGGGCGTCTTCTCCAGCTTGGCCTCATCCTTGAAGGCCTCCGCCGTCTTGCGAAGGAGTTCGACACCTAGGTCCTGATGCGTGATCTCTCTACCCCTGAACATGACGGTCAGCTTGACCTTGGAGCCTTCGTCGAGCAGCTTCTTCACCACCCGGCGCTTCGCCGCCATGTCGTGGTCGCCAATGCGGGGCCGGAACCGGACCTCGCGCAGCAGGTTCACCTTCTGTGTCTTGCGGCCCTCGCGCTCCTTCTTGGTCTGTATGTAGCGGAACTTCCCGTAGTCGAGCAGGCGGCACACGGGAGGCTGGGCCGCAGGGGCTACCTCCACGAGATCCAGGCCTCTTTCCTGTGCAAGCTGGATAGCCTGGAGCGTGGGCATAGTGCCAAGCTGCTCGCCTTGCTCGTCGACGACAAGCACCTCAGGCACTCTGATTCGCTGGTTGATCCTGTAGTCCCTTGGTATGCCCTTCCCCCCACCGTTGATTCTAGGAATATTGACGCAAAATATAGCACACCACTCAGGCGCAAGTCAATCGTAAGGTCTCAATTTCACCTACAGGTGTGAGTCCATGCGACGGTTCCGGGCTTTCTTGACGGCGGTATGTGAGCCGCCTATAGTGGCCCTGACCCCGGAGTAAGCGCCCTATTGAAAGCGTCCGTTCAGCTTGTCCTCCTGCTTCTCTGCCTGGCCGCCCTCGGAGTGGGGGCGACAGTGCTGTTGTTGCAGCCCTCCCCGGGCCGGATCGAGGTGGCGCTTCCCACTGCCACGCCGCAGCCCGAGCTCAAGGTCTACGTCAACGGCGCGGTGAACCGTCCGGGCGTCTACGTCGTGCAGCCCGGCGACAGGCTGGAGAACGTGTTGGCCATGGCAGGCGGCCTCACCGGCGACGCCGACCCCAGGAGAGTCAACCCGTCGCTGCGCGCCAGAGACGAGGCTAGCTTCTACATACCCACCATCGGAGAGCAGGTCGATTCGCCCGAGGCGTCGCCGGCAGAGGCCGGCGTCAACATCAACACAGCGGCGGCCGAGGAACTGCAGACGCTTCCCGGTATCGGGCCCGGAAGGGCCAAGGACATCATCGAGTACCGTACCGCGGAAGGCCCCTTCGCCCGAGGAGAAGACCTGCTTCTGGTGCCTGGCCTGGGCCCCAAGACCGTGGACAGCCTTCTCGACTTCGTAAAGGTGGAGTAGCCGTGAGGCTCGTCCTGCTGGCGGCGGGTTGGACCGCGGGAGTCTACCTGGCCACGCTGGTAGACATCCCCGCGATCGGAATGTTCGCGGTTCTTGCAGAAGCCCTCGTGCTGGCTCTGGTGCTCAGGCTGCGAGCGCGGCCCGTACTGCCGGCCGTGGTGATGGCTCTCATCGCACTTGGCGCGCTGAGAGCGAGCGCAGGGATGGGTGGCGAGATGGCTCCGCCCATTCAAACCTACAACGGCCAGGATAGCGTCGCAGTGCAAGGCGTGGTAGTCTCCGACCCGGACCGCCGCTCCTCCGGCTGGCACTTCCGTCTCGCCGTGGAAAGAGTGCTGCTGGGAGACGACTGGCACGAGTCACAAGGCGGGCTGCTTGTGACCGCGAGGCCGCCGGCCGCGATGATCGAGACAGGCCGCGATCCGCTCCTGCGCTACGGCGACCGGCTGGTGGTGACCGGCGAAGTCGAGCAGCCGGAGGCCTTCCAGGACTTCGACTATCGTGACTACCTGGCAAGGCAGGGCATCCACTCGGTGATGCTGTATCCAAGGTTGGCACTCGCCGGCGAGGGTGAGGGCAACCCGCAGCTGGGAGGCGTCTACCGCCTTAGATACAGGCTGTCTCAGAGCCTGTCGCAGTCTCTCTCCGAGCCGCAGGGAGCAATGGCGCAAGCCATCCTGCTGGGAATCAGAAGCGCCATACCCTCCGATCTCGTCCGCGCATTTCGAGAGACCGGCACGTCCCATCTCCTGGCCATCTCCGGCCTGCACGTTGGAGTGTTTCTGGCCCTCTCCTTGGCGGCCAGCAGGTTGGTGTTCGGAGCACGGGGCCGGGTCTACGTGCTGGCGCCGCTCGCAGCCGTTTGGATGTACGCAGCGCTGTCCGGCATGTCGCCCTCGGTGCAGAGGGCAGCGATCATGGGCAGCGTTTATCTGGCCGGACTGTACCTGGGCAGACAGAACAGCGGAATGCCCGCGCTCGCCGCGGCGGCCGCGGTGATGGTTGGCCTGAGCCCTGCGATACTCACCAGCGTCTCCTTCCAGCTGAGCTTCGCTGCAATGGCCGGGCTTGTGCTTCTCGCGCCGCCCATAGAGCGACGGCTCCAGCTCGCGCTGCCCGCAGGCCCAGAGCGGCCCTGGAGCCGCGAGCTCACATTTGTAATCGCGGCATCAGTGGCGGCCACGCTGGCAACACTCCCGCTGGTGGCCTACTACTTCCACTACGTTTCTCTGGTGAGCCTTCCTGCCACGCTGCTGGCCATGCCCGCAATGCCGCTAATCCTGGGCTCCGCGCTCCTAACGTCGGCGCTAGGCCTGGTGGACGCGAGCGCAGCGCGGCCGGCGGCCTGGATCGCGTGGCTGTGCCTGTCGTACCTGAAGCAGGTGGTGGAGCTGTTCGACGCCATACCGGGCTCGGCCGTCCGCGTGGGCTGGATGGGCGCGCCCCTCGTGGCGGCCTACTACGCGGCGCTGGCGGGCGCGATGATGCTGCGCCCGATGTCCGGGATGCTTCGCTCGGCTCCCTCTCGATCAGAGCTGCCGGCAATGCCGGGAGCAGCGGCGGGCGATCGTGGCCGGCTCGGAGGCCTGGGTCTCTGGTCCATAGTCGCAGTGACGCTGCTGGCGACCGCAGCCACCTGGAGCGCAGCCCTCGAACGTCCCGACGGGCACCTGCACGTCACGGTCTTGGACGTGGGCCAGGGCGACTCGATATTCATCGTTACGCCCGGAGGCAGGCAGGTGCTGGTCGACGGCGGGCCGGACCCAAAGCTCCTGCTGAACCTGCTCGGCGAGCGCATGCCATTCTGGGACCGGAGCCTTGACCTGGTGGTGCTCACACACCCGCACTCCGACCACGCTGCGGGGCTGGTTGAAGCTCTGCGCAGCTACGACGTGGCGCTGGTGCTGGAGCGAGAGGTGGACCACACGTCGTCTGAGTACGCCTCCTGGCTGGCGGCGCTGAGTGCGAGGGCAGGTCCGGTTGTCCAGGCACTGCCCGGTCAGCGCATCCAACTTGACCACGGGCTGGTGCTGGAGGTGCTGTACCCGCCGGAGAGAGTGCTTGTGGGCACGTCCTCAGACCTCAACAACTCGTCAGTGGTAACTCGCTTGGTCTACGGCGAGACCTCGTTCCTGTTGGCGGGCGATATCCAGTGGGACGCCGAGAACTACCTGCTGCGCCGCTCGCTGCACCTGGACAGCACGGTGCTGAAGGTGGGCCACCAGGGCAGCCGCACCTCGACCACGCCGGACTTCCTGGAGGAAGTCTCGCCCCAGGTGGCGGTCATATCGGTTGGCGCCGACAACCGTTTCGGGCACCCTCACGCCGAAGTAGTGGAGGCGCTTACGGAGGCGCTCGGGGACGACCGCGTCTTCGCCACCTACGAGGACGGCAGCGTCGAGATCGTGTCGGACGGGTCGAGCCTGAGCGTGCAGACGGAGCGGTAGGCGAGGCTCGGTGTGCTATACTGAGCAACCGCAAGGAGGACTCCACCGCATGTTCAGAGTTGACGGCAGGGCCAACGACCAGCCACGCGAGGTCAAGATTACGCCTTCCTACCTGGCGTTTCCCGAAGGCTCCGCTCTCATCGAGGTCGGCGAAACCTGGGTGATCTGCACGGCCTCTGTGGAGGACAGGGTGCCTCCCTTCCTGAGAGGCCATGGCCGCGGTTGGGTAACCGCCGAGTACGGCATGCTGCCTCGCTCCACGCTCACCAGGCGCGCCAGGGAGCGCGAGGCTGGCCGTGTGGACGGCCGCACCCAGGAGATCCAGCGCCTGATTGGCCGCTCCCTCAGGGCGGTGGTGGAAATGAGAGGGCTGGGCGAGCGAACAGTGATCATCGACTGCGACGTGCTGCAGGCCGACGGCGGAACGCGGACCGCCGCCATAACCGGCGCCTACATCGCGCTGTACCAGGCGCTGGCACACCTGGTCAAGACCGGCGCCATCTCGTCCGTGCCGCTCACCAGCGCCGTTGCAGCCACGAGCGTTGGGCTGGTGGACGGCGAGCCCATCCTGGACCTCTGCTACGACGAGGACTCCCGCGCCGACGTGGACTTCAACGTGGTCATGACCGGCGATGGCGACTTCATCGAGGTGCAGGGCACGGCGGAGGGAAGCGCATTCTCACGGCAGGCAATGGACGGGCTCCTCTCTCTCGCCGAGAAGGGCATACGGGACCACCTCGAGGTGCAGAGGAGCATCATAGCCGGGCTGTAGCGGCCTCCGGAGGCCGGCCCCACGGGTGAGAATCTATGCCATTCGCCAAGCTCAAGGACGTGGAGCTCTACTACGAGGATACGGGCGAAGGCTACCCGATCCTGCTCGGACACGGCGGCTTCAGCGACGTGACGGAGTGGGACCCCCAGGTCGACGCCTTGTCGCGGCAGTACAGGGTGATTCGATACGACCGCCGCGGCTGCGGACGCTCCACTCCGGTTGACGTTCCGCAGAGGTCGGAGCTGTGGGTGGAGGACATGAAGCAGCTGATGGACAGCCTGGGCCTGGAGCAGGCCTACCTGGGCGGCGTGTCGTACGGCGGAATGCTGCTCATCGAGTTTCTCATGCGGTACCAGAGCATGTGTCGCGCGGCTCTCATCGTCAGCGCCACGGCCAAGGGACGCGACGGAGGCCGCCCTGGCTCGGTCTACTTTCCCCGTCGTCTCGGCGAGCTCTCGGCCATCACTGTGCCCGCGCTTGTGGTGCAGGCAACGAACGACCACATCTTTCCGCCGGAACACGGCGAGGAGATGGCGGCGGAAATGCCCAACGCGGAGCTCGTGGTGCTCGAGGGCGGCCACACCATCAACAACGAGCAGCCGGACGAGTTCAACCGCGTGGCGCTGGAGTTTCTGTCGCGCACTTAAGTCGCGGGCGCGCCTGCCAGCCCTTCGACAAGCTCAGGACGAGCGGCTACGTATCGCTCCGTTCGTGCTGAGCCTGTCGAAGCATGAACGGCGCCCAAGATGCCTCTCCCCGCCCTTCGACAGGCTCAGGATGAGCGGCCACGTACCGCCCTACCTCAGGCGATGCGCCGCCTGCGGTTCGACATGTAGTCCACCAGCACGTACTCCCCCAGGCTGCCGGGGCCCGAGTAGAAGGCGCGGCCGCGGTTGATTCGCATCATCCTGTCCACAAAGTCCACCAGGTAGGCGCTGCTCTCCAGCATGAAGGTGTTGATGGTGATGCCTTCCTGCGTGCACCTCCTGACCTCCTTCAGCGTCTCGCGAATGGTCTGGTAGCTTGGCGGGTAGCTGAAGTAGGAGTAGTCGCCCTCCAGGTGGCAGGTGGGCTCGCCGTCCGTGACCATGAGGATCTGACGGGTGCCTCCCTTGTCCTTGGCCAGGAGCTTGCGGGACAGCATGAGCGCGTGGTGCATGTTGGTGCCGGACTGCCAGTCGTTCCAGGTGACCTGCGCGAGCTCCTCCTCGCTGATCTCCACGGCGTAGTCGGAGAACCCCACTATGTAGAGCCTGTCGCGCGGAAACTGCGTGCGAATCAGGGTTGAAAGGGCCATAGCCACCTTCTTAGCGGCGACGAAGCTCCCGTGCATGCCCATCGAGCGGCTCTGGTCCAGCAAGAGCACCGTTGACGCCTGCGCCGAGTGCTCGGGCACGTGCACCTCGAAGTCCTCCGGCGAGATCTTCACCGGGGTGCCGCCCCCGCGGTTGAGCAGAGCGTTCCTTATCGTGCGCTCCAGGTGCAGGTCGAACGGGTCGCCGAACTCGTACTGCTTCGTGTCGCCGTAGCGTTCTCCGCCGGCGCCTCGCATGTGCATCTGGTGCTGGCCGATTCGGTCGCGCTTTATCTGCGCAAAGATGTCCTTCATCGCCTTCTGGCCGATTCGCCGGATCCCCTTGGGCGTCAGCTCCAGCCGGTTGCCCTTCCTGGTCACGTAGCCGGCCTCCTCGAGCATCCGGGCGATGCGCTGAAGCTGCTCCAGGTCTCGCCTTGCGTCGTCGCCGAGAAGCTCCTGCACCTCGTCCAGGTCCAGGTCATCAAGGTTGCCTCTGCGTGTGGCCTCGCGTATCTGGCCCTCCAGCTCGTCCATGCTCTGAAGCTGCCCCATCAGCTCCATGGCCTCGTCGTACGTGAGCGAGTCCTCGCCGAGGAACGGATAGCGGTTGGCCATCTCGTCCGGGGGGAACATGCGGGACATGGCGGACGACAGCTGCGCCATCTCGCTCATCGTCTCCGCGTCGAGCGCGCCCTCCATAAGCTGCTGGAGCTCCTGCCGCATCTCCGGTGACATGCTGTTCATGAGCGACTGTGCTTGGCCCATGCGACTCTGTAGCTGCTCCATCAGCTCGTCCAGGTCCTGCGGCGGGTCGTCTCCGAACATTTCGCCGTACCGGTCCATGAAGCCCTGAAAGTCCGGCTCCTGCCCGCTCATCCGGTCCTGCAGCATGCGGTTCAGGTCGCGAAGCATCTGTCGCATCGCGGCCATGTCCTCGGGCGTCATGTTCTGGATCTGTTGTCGCAGGTCCTGGAAGGTGTTCTCCAGCACCCGCTGCTTGAGCAGGTCCATGAGCTCCTGGAACTGGCGCTGCGCCTCAGGGTCCATGAAGTCGTAGTCGTTCAGCTCGCGGATGGCGCCGGCGGGGCTTTCCGGCAGGTTGTCCAGACGCTCGCGGTTGCGGGCGGCTCGCTCCTCCAGCATGCGCATGAGCTGTTCGCGCTGCGCGGCCTCGTCGGGAGGCGACTGCGCCTGCTGCTGGCGTGCCTCCTCTACGCGCCGGTCGATGCCCTGGCGCTCCGTTTCTTCGATGTTGCTCAGGCGTTCCTTGATGTCGTCAAGGACGGAGTCCAGGTTGTAGCGACCCAGCTGCTCCTGCCGCTGCTCGCGGAGGCGCTGGAGCATGTCGCGCAGACCCTGCATGCGCTGGCCGGACGGGTCCTGCATTCCTCTCTGGAACAGGTTTCGAAGCGAGCGCATGAGGTCGCCGTGGCCCATGAGGTCGTCGGCGATCTCCTCCATCACGTCCTCTTCCGACGGCTCGAAGACCTGCTGTGTTCCGTCCCATCGGGAGTATCTGAAGTCTTCCATACGCGACCTACCCAGGGGAAAGAGTGGGGGCTTATAGGGCTATGTTACTACACGAGGGAATGCAGATTCAACGGTGCGGGGCGGGGCCTACGGCTGCGCTCTCACGCGCCGCCGTCCCGGAACCACTGAAGCGTTTCGCGCAGCCCGTCCTCCAGCGAGTAACGCGGCGCCCACCCAAGACCCTCTCGCGCCTTCGCAACGTCCAGGTAGATCTTGAATACCTCGCCGGGCCGCGCCGGCCCGTACGACGCGTCTCCCGCGTACGCCGCGCCATCTTTCAGCAGCTCGTAGATGCGGTTGATCGAGGTGCCCGTGCCGGTGGCGATGTTGAACGACTCGCCGCCTCCCTGTTCGAGGGCCGCAACGCTGGCCTCAACCACGTCCCGCACAAAGACGAAGTCCCGCTCCTGCTCGCCAGTGCCGTTTATGACCATCGGCCGCCCCTGCAGCATAGCCTGAGCGAAGATGGCGACCACTCCGGCCTCTCCCGTGGGGTCCTGCCGCGGGCCGTATACGTTGCCGAGCCGCAGCGCCGTGTAGTCCAGCCCCTGCTCCAGCCGGTAGACGTACAGGTACTTCTCGACGGCGTACTTGGACGCGCCGTAGTACGACAGCGGCTGCACGGGGTGGGCTTCATCGCAGGGCAGATACCGAGGCTCGCCGTAGATGGCTCCGCCGCTGGACGTGTAGACCACCTTCCGAACCCCGTTCCGCACACAGCTCTGGAGGAGATTCAGTGATCCGAGTACGTTGATGCGAGCGTCCGCAACCGGATCGCGCATGGACTGCTGCACGCTAATCTGGGCGGCGTAGTGGCAGACCACCTCCGGTCTCTCGGCTCGGAGCACGTCGTCCAGGGCAGGGCCGGCGATGTCCGCCTCATACAGGGTGGCTGCAGGCGAGAGGTTGGCTGCTCGACCGGAGGTGAGGTCGTCGACCACCGCCACTTCGTGGCCCAGCTCCAAGAGCCGGTCCACCACGTGGGAACCGATGAAGCCCGCGCCCCCCGTGACCAGAACCTTGGTGAGTGTCACTTTCACCTCATTGCTCCAGGTGTCGAGCGACCGGAACGTCGCCGCCGGTCTCGCCTGCCTACGACAGGGCCGTAGCATAGCACAGGGGCCAACGGCCGTACACCTCGACGGAGCGCCATCCGGCGCCGTCGAGGTCGCCAAACCGCTCGCAGAGAGGAAACGCTCTTGCTCTCCCGGATTCGCATACTCTTCGCAAATGCACTCCCTACGTCTTGACTAAGGCGCAGTCTTGTAGTAGCCTTACCGCTAGCTTTCGCCTGAGTGACGGCGGAGAAGTTGTATCGCGCACCTGCGAGCCTTCCCTGCCGGTGACGGACTCGAGTTGTCGATAGCAGATATGGACGCCAGGAGGGCACAATGCCTGCACTAAGGGAATCGAAAGGGTTGCTCTATACCCTCATCGTAGTAGGGATCCTCGCACTAGTCGCATCGCTTTATCTTACCGCCTGGGCAGGCAGCCCGCAGAGCGCCAGCGCGCAGGACACGGGCACCACTAGCACGGACGGCCAGGCCACTGAGGAAGCCACGGAAGAGGCCGCCGAGGAGGCCACGGAAGAGGCGACCGAGGAACCGGCAATCGCCGTGCCGGAAGGTGGAGCCATTGTTGAGCTCGCACCCGGCACTGCGGCAACCCTCTCTTCGCCGGACGGCAAGGTTACAGTCTCCATCCCGGCATCGGGCCCCAGGGCAGCCGGCTCCCTGCTGTACGCCCCCACGACGGCCAGCAGCGCTCCTGCGCCCGCGCCGGGCAATGGCTCCTTCGGTGACACGCTCTTCGAGCTGACCGGATACGACGAAGCCAACGAAAGCATGGCCAGCGTACGCCTCGATAGCGCCGCCACAATCACGATCAACTACTCCGACGCAGACCTCGCAGCGGCGGGCGGCAACCCCACGAGGCTGACCATCTACAAGTACGATAGCGATTTCCAGACGTGGTCGCCCCTCACCACCTCCGTCAACGTGGTCGACGGGACCATCTCGACCGCCGCCAGCAGGCTGAGCTCCTTCGCAGTCGTGGGCTTCCCTCAGCCGCCAACGCCTACGCCTACGCAAACGGCGACGCCTCTGCCCGGAATCTCCACGGCGACGCCCACTCCGACCGCGACGCGGCCTCCGACGGCAACTCGCCCGCCGACGTCCACGCCGACTCCTCTGCCTCCCGTGGTCGGTGACGTTGCCCCGACCTCCGGTCTCATGATCGGTCTGGTGGCGGTGGCCCTCGTCCTGATGGCGGCCGGCGGCTACTACCTGAGGCAGAACAGACAGCAGAACTAGCGCCAAGAGCGATAGAGGGAATGAACAGGGCCGGTGAGCTTTCGCTCACCGGCCCTGTCAATTAAGGCAATCCTGGGCGCATTGGTTGCACACCGCTGCGACTCGCCAGACGCGCGTCCTTCTCAGTAGCCGCGCTCGCGATCGTGCACGTTGAGCAGCTCCCGGCCGTCCAGGAACCTGCGCAGATTCTCGATGAATAGCTCGGTGGCCCGCTCTTCGTACTGGTACGAGTGTGCGGCGTTGTGTGCGGTCAGCAAAATGCGAGGCTCGCTCCAAAGCGGGCTGTCCGGAGGCAGAGGCTCCTGCGTGAAAACGTCCAGCGCCGCGCCCGCAAGCCGGCCGGACCGGACCGCCTCGACCAGCGCGTCTTCGTCCACCAATCCGCCCCGCGCCACGTTGATGAGGAAGGCCCCCTCCTTCATTTGATGGAGCTCGGCCGGGCCGATCAGGCCCGCGGTCTCGCGTGTCATGGGCAGGCTGAGCACAAGGAAGTCGCTCTCGCGTAGCATTAGCGGCAGATCGCTCGGCGGCAGTATCAGATCAGCTTCACCCTGGCCTTCCTGTGCCGCTGTCACAGAGCGACGCATTCCCAGAACACGCATGTCCAGCGCCTTGCAGAGACGCGCTACCCTGCCCCCAATGTTCCCCATGCCTAGGATGCCTGCAGTACGTCCGGCAAGCTCGCCGCCCATGAACTTCCAGTACTCACCGCGGTCCTGGGCGCGGACGGCACCGGGGAACTGCTTGCTCAGGGCGATCATTGCACCCACGACCCACTCCGAAAGCGGTATGGCCTGCACGCCCCTGGCAGTGGTCACTGCGATCCGGTCCCAGGCCACCTCGTCCCCAATGGCCATGTCCGCGCCCGCGCTCAACAGCTGCAGCCAGCGGAGGCCCGGGGCCAGGTTCAGCGCATCCGGCGGCAGCCTGGACGTGAAGACCACCTGAGCGCTTGGGAATAACGAAAGAAGCTGTTCCGGGAAGGGGAAGGGCGGCCACACCGGCGGCCTTGGGACGTCCAGGTGCGGGTCGTTGAGGAGGCGCACGCGCGGGTCAACAGCCGCGATGCGCTCCATCAGCGGCGGCGGCATGCCCCAGCCCACCAGAATGTTCACGCTCTCCATTGCCCTAACATTGTAGGCCGCAATCGGCGGCTCGTCACACCCCGTTTATCGCGCGGGCAGCCCCTCTCAAGCGTGAGAGGGGCTGCCACATCTAGTCCATGCAAGCTCCAATAGAGCGATAAACGGAGCCTTAGACCACTCCGCTCTCGGCCAGGACCGCCAGCTCTGCGCGGCTGAGGCCCAGCTCACCGCACAGCAACTCCTCGTTGTGCTCGCCGATCATGGGAGCACGCCGCGAGATGCGCCACGGCGACCCGTTGAAGATGCCGGCGGGTCCAGGATGGAGGAAGCTCTTGCCAACCTGGGGCTGCTCCACTGCGGTCCAGAAACCGCGGTCCTCCAGGTGCGGGTCTTCCATCACCTCGTCCGGAGCGCGGACTGCGCCCAGGTTGAAGCCCCGCTTCTGCCCGCCGTGGTAGATCTGGTCGCGGCTGGCGCTGGCGAGCAGCATCATGAACAGCTCGTTGTCGGTGATGACGTCAGGGTTCCGCTCCTTCTCGTCGATCAGGTCTACGGGCAGGCCAAGCTCCTCGTACCAGCCGCGCAACACCTTGAGCTGCTCGCCGGTGATGCGCGTGACGATCTGGGCGCCCACGTTGACGAACTTGCCGTCGCCGCACATGTGCTGGGATTTCTGGTTGGGCTGAGCGGCAGCGTGGCGTCCCGTCTGTCGCTGCACAACCGCCTTGCCGTAGATCCAGGTGTTGACGTGCATCTCCGTGGTGAGTGCGCACGACTCGTGTACGGACGTGTCGATGTACTGACCCTTGCCCGTTTGAGTGCGATGCATGAGCGCCGAGATGATGCCGATGCAGGCGAAGTGACTGCCGGTGTGCCACGCCTGGCCTCCACCCGGCGCGATTGGCGGGGCTCCGGGCAGGTCTTCGTCCGAGTACCCGCAGCAGGCCATCTGGCCGCCGGCCGCAAGGTGCAGCAGGTCGTTGCCGACGTAGTCCTTCCACGGCCCCGTCTGGCCGAACGAGGTCAGCGAGCACATGATCAGGCCGGGGTTGCTCTCCTTCAGGTCGTCGTACCCCAGGCCGAGCGAGGCCATGTAGCCGGGGTCAAACGTCTCCAGTATGACGTCCGCACCATCCGCCAGCTTGCGGAACAGGCGCCTACCGTCCTCCGTCTCCAGGTCCAGCGTGATGCCGCGCTTGGAGGTGTTGTAGTGCCAGAAGTAGAGGCTCTTCTCACGGTCCGGCATGTCCCCGTAGAACGGACCAATGGTGCGGGAAGACTGGCCTCCGGGAGGCTCGATCTTGATGACGTCAGCGCCCAGGTCGCCCATGAGCTTGCCGGCCCACTGCCCCTTCTCGGCCGTCAGCTCCAGCACGCGCAGGCCGCTGAATGCTCCGTCCGTCTCCGCGGTCGGCGTTCGGATGGGTGCGGGCGCCGGAAGCGGGCCCTTGGGTTGACCCGTCCACTCCGGGGGCGTGCCGTCGTCTATCATCTCCTGCAGGTAGGGGTACGGCGTCCGGTCCATGTCCTTCGGCCAGAAGGTGCCGTCCTCGAAGCCGTCCACGAGCTCCTCGTGGCTTATGCCCAGCAGGCCCTCGAAGATGTCCTTGTTGTGCTGACCAACCAGCGGTCCCGTCTGGTGGTTGTACACGGGCGTCTCCGACATCGTGAACGGGGAGTTCTGCAGCGGCCACGTGCCCAGCACAGGATGCGTCATGTCTCTGAACATCTCGCGCGCCTGGAGCTGCGGATCGTTCTCGAAGCGGTCCTCGTTGCTCTGCACCGGCATGGAGGGCACGCCGGCCCTCTGGCACCGCTCCATGATGTCGTACTTGTCCAGCGTCTGCGTCCACGCCTCGATGCCTGCGTCCAACTCCTCCTGGTGCGCCAGCCTTCCCGACAGCGTGTCAAACTTCGAGTCCTTGGCCCACGGCGGCGATCCCATCACCTCCACCAGGCTCCGCCACTCGCCGTCGGTCACGCACACGATGGTGCACCAGTCGTTGTAACCGCCGGGGCTCGTGCGATAGGCGTTGTGGGGCGCAACGGTGCGCTCCCGGTAGGCGTTCAGCAGAGGCGTCCCGGGCCAGTGAGCGCGGTTTCCGGGCGGATAGCCCTCGCGGATCGAGGAGCGCTCGTTGGCCTGAAGGTCCAGGAACACCGCGCCGTTCAGGGGAACGCCCGTGATCCACTGCGACTGGTCAACGTGCTGGCCTTCGCCCGTCACGTTGCGGTGGTACAGCGCGCTCAGCGCGTAGATGGCGCCGAAGTAGCCGCCGGTGTCGTCCATGTAGGACCAGCCCCACCCGGCGGGCTGCTCGCCCGGCAGGCCGGACGTGTACGTCAGACCGGAAAGCGCCTGCGCGATCGGGCCCATCGTTTGGTAGTCGCGGTCGCGGCCTGTGTGCCCGAAGCCGGACATGGACAGGTAGATGATGTCAGGCCGCAGCTTCTTCATCTCCTCGAATCCCAGTCCCCACCGGTCCAGGACTCCGGACGCGAAGTTCTCGATCACGATGTCGGACACGGAGACGAGTTGCCGGACCAGGTCCTGGCCGCGGGGCGTGCGGGTGTTGAGCGTTATGCTGAGCTTGTTGGCGTTGGTGTCGCTGAAGTGGCCGGAGGTGTTCAGAGTCGGCTCGAATCCGGGCACCGGTTGCCCACCTATGCCACGGGTATTGGGGCTCTGGGGCCACTCAACCTTGATGACCTCTGCGCCAAGAGCGCCCAGCCACCGGTTGCACCACGGGCCCGCTCGGACCCACGTGAAGTCCAGAACGCGGACGCCATCCAGCGCCCTGGGTGCGGTCGCCACCATGGTTTCAGTCTCCAACATTACCTCACCTCCTGTCGAGATGTTCTATGTCAGGTATCGATTGGCGGCTGAGTGTCGCCGATTTGTTGCCGTGCGACCGGCCGGCTGCCGAGGAGGCTGTGGAGCCGGCCGAGCAACTTCTGCTCTGCGTGCTATCTGTAGTCCGACAACTCCACTATCGTGGCCTCCGGACCTTCCGGCAGCAGCTCCAGGATACCTACCTGGCCCAGCCGTCGCACCTGTCTTGGAAGCGTGGGGCTGCCTGGGTTGACCAGCAGGACGCCCTGATGCTTCTCAACCACGGTGTGATGCGTGTGGCCGAAGACCATGACATCTATCGGAGCGCCAAAGACGCCCTCCAGGGCCTTGGGCAGGCTGCCCTCTGCGGTGAACTGACGCGGGATGGTACCCTGCATCACTTCGCCGCCCATGCCTGGGATGATGAGGTCATGCACCAGTGCGATGGTGTAGCCCTCCAGCTCGAACACTCGCTTTTCTTCAACACGCGGATCATCCTCGAAGTGGGCCTTGGAGCCAAGCTCCACCGCCGTGACCGGTGCGATGCGCTCCAGCCAGTCGAGGCATGAGGAGATGTATATGTCACCGGCGTGGAGGATGAGGTCCACGCCCTCAAAGGCCATCGCCACCTCGGGGGGCGGTTCCTTGCCGGTTCCCGGGGTGTGCGTATCCGAAATCAAACCTATTCTCATTCCACAACCGTTCCCTCGGCAGCAATGCGATCGGTGCAGGCACAGAGCCGAGCCGTTCAACGAGAGATACATCATTGTAACGGCGCAGACTGCCGCCGTCAAATGGCGTGCGAGGGGAACGCCATCCTATCGTGATATGATGATCGCGGCCGGATACCTCGACCCGGCGGGGGGAGAGGCGACATGACGAAGAGAGTGTTCGTTGGCGTGGACGGGTGCCCCGCGGGCTGGTTCAGCGTTGGGTTGGACACGGATGGCAGCTTGGTCCGGTGTGGGGTGCATGAGACCTTCCAAGAGCTACTTGCGTACAACTCGGACGCTGAGTTGGTGCTCGTAGACATGCCAATTGGCCTTTCGGAGGACGGCTGCCGCCGCAAGTGTGACAAGGAGTCTGTCGATAAGTTGAAGCCTCATCGCCACTCCAGCGTGTTTCGCACTCCCACACGTCAGACGGTGCGGGAAGCTATGCGCCATCCGTTTCCAAAGACCGAGGCCGACAGGAAGAGGGCCTTCGCCGCAGCTTCCAAGGTCGAAAGCGTAGTAGCGAAAAAGGGCCTCACCTGGCAGGCGTTCTTCATCGCACGGAAGATCGCGCAGGTGGACGATGCCCTGGCTCGTCGTGCCGCGGAGGCCCCGCCCAAGGTGCAAGAGGTTCACCCGGAAGTGTGCTTCTGGGCACTGAATAACAATAGTCCCATGAGCCACAACAAAAAGAAGCGGCCTGGTGAAGACGAGCGTATTCTCGTGCTCAAGTGCCACCTGCCGTCGGCCCGCAGCATGTTCCAGAAAATGGTTGATGGCACAAGCCGCAAACAGGTCGCCAAGGACGACATACTTGACGCGCTGGCGGCGGCCGTTACGGGCTGGCTTGGGAAGAGCGGCCGCGGAAGGTTCGCCACTCTGCCGGCGCAGCCGCTGAAAGACCCACTTGGCCTGCCCATGGAGATGGTCTACTGCGTGCCGCATTCGCAAACGGTTTCCGACCGCGGCTGACCGGCGGTCGCCGCCCTACAGCGGCAGCAGGTCCTGCACTTCCCGCAGCCTTCTCCGCCGGTCCGCAGCGTCCGGCATCGCCCAGGCCACGAGCGCCCAGAACTCCTTCGAGTGGTCCATGCGAGTGAGGTGCGCCATCTCGTGCGCCACCACGTACTCGATCAGCTCCGGCGCAAGCATCATCACGCGCCAGCTGAAGCGAATGGCGCCGTTCGCAGAGCAGTTGGCCCACTGCCGGCGCTGATTGCCAATGCGAATGCGAGCCTGCTCTCCCCTGCCCAGCGTGGGCCACCAACGCTCGACTTCAGCGGGCAGCCGGTCCGCGGCCTGCCCTCGCAGCCATCCGACGACCGCGCTCCTTGCCGCCGCCTCTCGCTCGCCGTCATCAAGGCGTGCTGGCACGTCGACGCGAAGGACATCATCGACGAGCCGCGCCATCGGCGACTGCACCGCCGCCCGCTCGACCACCACGGGAATGCTCCAGCCCATGAACGGGAGCTCGTCGCAGCCGTCGACCAGCAGCTGCGGAGGCTGGGCAGGCTTCCTGGCGATGTGGTCCAGGATCCAGGGCGCTCGCTTGCGGATGATCTCCCGTGCCTCGCTCATGGGCGTGCGAATGGGCACTGCGAGTACCACGCGATCGCCTTCCACCCTGATGTGGATTGTCCTGGTGCGCCGGGCGCTGCGACGCAGCTCAAAGCGTAATGTTGCGCTGCCCAAGCGAATGGTATGCAGCTTCGGGGCCGCCTGTGCCCCGCGGCCAGCGCGCCCGCGCTGCTTGGGCATGTCGGTATCGGTCACTTGTCCTCCGCCGCGTCCGAATCGGCGAGCGAGCCCCCTGCGGACGCCGGCAGGCGCCATTATATCAGGCCGCCCCGCCGCGCTACGAACCGTCGGGCGGCGGAAACGGGTCCGACTCGCTTATGAAGGACTGTTGCTCCACGATGGACGCGCCGCGCACCTCCCTGTCGCCCCACAGACTCTTGACGTATTCGAGCACAGCGATAATCTCATCGCGGGAAAGCTGCATCTCGAAGCCGGGCATGCCGCTCTTGAGATTAGGCAGGCTTGGGTCCTCCCAGAGCTCTCCGCCCTTGCTCACTATCCGGTACAGGAGGCCGTCGGCGTGGTGCCAGGTGTGGCCCGTGCCATTCAGGGGAGGAGCCGGCAGGGTCCCGTCCGCCTTGCGAATGTGCCAGTTGGGCTGGCCCTCGCCGGCGGCTCCGTGGCACGCCGCGCACACCGTTGCGAAGGTCTGCTGGCCAGACGGCGGCCCGACGGAACTAGCCGTCCCGTCCATACCCTGCGACGAAGAGCAGGCGGCCGTAGCCGCAAGTCCCGCGATGAGAACCAGCAGGGCAATCCAAGTGCCTGTCATTCGACATACGGCGCTCATACGAATGCTGACATGGGTCAGCTCCCCACGTGCGCGGAGCCGATTTCGATTGCCGCCAGGGCGGGGCGGCCTGCGCACGGCCCGCGTCACTAGAAGCGCTACTCGTACCAGCCGGACGCGAAGATCAGGCCATCGTGGCTCACAGCCCAGGTGTGCTTCCGCCGCTCCGTGCCCTGTTCCGGATTCGTCAGCACATAGCTGACCCAGCTTCCGGACTCCGTTGCGCCCAGGAGGTCGTCACCGTAGAAGTACCCCGTGGAGTCGACTCGCTGGTCCGGGTCCCGGCCGATGAACATGGGGTTGAAGTGTGCAATCGTGCGCCCATCCTCGCCGACGATGAACACGTACCACTGGCCGTCCACGCTCTCCTGCGTGTTGTAATAATCGATCGTGGCGTCAAGACCGTCCGTCTCGTACATGTCGATGGCCTGCCTGACGAAGTACTGAGTGTAGGCGTCGTTATCCGACCTCAGGGGCACGTCGGCCACGGAGCCCGGGCCTGAAACGGACGTTGGCTCGCCGGTATCGCAGGCGACCAGTACAGCGAGCAGCGTCAGAAAAAGTGCCGCAGCGGCGGTGGTTGGAATTGTACGGCGGTTCATCGGAACTCTCTCCTTACGTATGCGGTGCGAGGCGTGCCGACGCTCGGAATCAGGTGCGCGTCTGCCGCCTTTCGCAGTCAAAAGCATATACGAGCGCCAAGAGGGTAGTCAACTTTCGCCCCTTAGCGGGGAGAGCCCAACAGCCGAACTGGGATCTGTCCCCAAGGGGTGTCGTAGTTCAGTCAATATGTCCGCCTAATGGTTCAGTGATTTTGTCGCCGAGGGTATCTTTCTCCAGGGATGGTTAGGTCCGGGTTTGGGATGTGAGGTGTGCTTCGAGGGCGGCTGTGGTAGGGAGGGGTGGTAGGGGGAAGAAAGAACGGCGGGCGTACCCGTCGTACCTTCTTCTTTGGGTATGTCAGCCCTTGGAGCTTTGCGGGCTCGCAGGGCAGAGGCTTGAGGCGGTGCCTCCCTTGTGCTGATGACGCTTCCCTGATAGACGACCGCCAGGCTGCCATCCAAACGCTCTTGGACCTCCACCTTAGCCCGGGCGTAGCTGGTGCGGTGGGCATCGGGGAGGAGTTGCAGGGTGGTGGCGTACCAGCGGACAGTGTTGTCGCTGGCTACGGTGCGGGGGTACTTGAAGCACAAGGTCTGGTCCAACTGGCCGGCAGATGCTTCGCGGTAGGCTGTGCCCTCCTGGGCTGGAGGCACAGCAAAGGCCCGGTTGAACTTGGGCAGGTAGTCTCCCAGGACCTGGTTGGCTTCCTCCAGGGTGGAAGCTCCCCGCAGCCTCAGTTGGCCGACCAAGCGGTCTTGGAGGGTGCCGAACAACCGCTCCACCCGGCCTTTGGCTTGGGGTGAGTGGGCCACGATGGACTGGATACCCAGCTCCCGCAGTGCCCGTCCAAACTGGGTGGGCTGCCTTTCCCCGGCCAGTTGCTCCTCCAAGGTCTCCTGTTTCTTGGGGTTCACCTGGAAGATGCTGTGCTGGTCGCTGTAGAGGGCAAGGGGTAGGCCTTTGGTGGTGATGGTCTCCCGCAGCACGAGGAAGTAGCCGTGGGCATCCTCCTGTTCCCTGAACAGTGCTGCCGGGATGGTGCCGGTGGCATCGTCGATGAAAGCCACCAGGCTGAGAGAGGGTCCCCGGCCCTCCAGCCACAGGTGGTGGCTGCCGTCGATCTGTAGCAGCATCCCCTCTTGGGGGTAGCGCTGCCTCTGGTGGCGATGCAGGGGTCGGCGACGCTTCCTGATGCTGGGTACACCAGCCCTGGTGAGGATGCGCCACAGGGATGAGCGGCTCAGCTTCACCCCCTCCTGCTCTGCCAGCTCCTCCTGTAGATGATGGTGATTGAACCCCCGGTAGGTTCCATGGGCCAACTCCACCACCTGCCTTCGGGTCTCGTCGGTAATGCGGTGAACCGGTGATCGTCCTCGATTGCCATGGGCCAGGGCAGCCACACCATCCTTCCTGTAGGCAGCCCTAAGCCTCTGCACCTGCCGAACCGACAAGCCCATCAGCCTTGCTGCCTGCTGCCCTGTGAGTCCGTCCCGTTCCACCTGATTCAGTACCATGCCTCGCTGTTGCTCCCTCTCGGTCAGTGTCACTGTTGCACCTTTCATAGGGTGACATTTTCACTGAACCGTTACAGATGTCATAATCCCAGAACTACCACACAAGGGGTTGACAACATTGAGACAGGCGATTATCTTGTAAGCGAACGCTTACTTTCATAACCTTATGGCTATTCGAATCGACAGGCAGAGCACCACCGTCCGACGGCGTCAGATCATCGACGCGGCGCGGGACCTCATCACTTCCAAGGGCATGGAGAGCGTCACAATCGACGCCATCGCCGAGGCCGTGGGGGTGACCGAGGGAGCAATCTACCGCCACTTCCAGAGCAAGCGCGCCATCCTGTCGCTCCTCATTGACGACATCGAGGAGAGCCTCATGGGCACGCTCCGCGGCGCACGCGTGGAGGAGGCGCCCGCGAGGGAGAACCTGGAACGCATCCTGGAGGCCCACCTGAGCGACGTGGAGGGCCGTGGCGCCGTATCCTTCATCATCATTGCGGAGGCCACGGGCTTCGACGGCATTGGCCTGCAGAGCCGCGTGGCGCTCATGCTCACCCACTACCTTGAGTTCCTGCAAGAGGTCCTGGAGGATGGCAAGCGAGAGGGCAGCATAAGGCCGGACGTGGACGCCCAGGCGGCGGCCACAGCCTTCCTTGGTCTTGTGCAGAGCACCGCCACTCTCTGGGCACTCAACAGCTACCTGCCAAGGCTGGCAGAGAGACGCGCCGAGATGTGGCGCATTTTCATGGGAGGAGTTGCCACTCAGGCATGACTCCATCTCCATACGGCCTCCGTGTCGCCTCGTGGCAGCCAGTGCGGACTGCACCACCGAGGAGGCCCCAGCGGGGGCATGGATCCGCCAGGATAACCGGTTTCGGGAGTCGCAGGGAGCGACAGAGCGGCAGGGGGACGGGCTCTCAGGGCGCGTCAATCCTCCAGACTTGGTAGGAGGTTGATATTGAGCATGGAGAACGGGCTTCAAGAAAGTACAGCTATCCTCACCCCGGACGTCACAGGAACCAGAATCTCAGTACGTGACCTCTGGAAGGTGTTCGGGCCGATGCCTGAGCGCGTGATGACCCCGGAGTACGAAGGCCGCTCCAAGGCCGACATACAGGCCGAGCTGGGATGCGTGGTAGCGCTCCAGGACGTCAGCTTCGATGTCGACCTTGGCGAGACATTCGTGGTCATGGGCCTTTCCGGCAGCGGCAAGTCCACCCTCATCAGATGCCTCATCCGCCTCATCGAGCCCACCGCAGGTCACATCTGGATCGACGGCGAGGACGTCCTCGAGTACAACGACAAGCAGCTCACGCAGTTCCGCCGCCATAAGTCCGCCATGGTGTTCCAGCACTTCGGACTGCTCCCACATCGCACCATAATCGACAACGCCGCCTGGGGCCTCGAGGTGCAGGGCATGAGCAAGCGCGACCGACACGACCGCGCCCGTCAGTCCCTGGAGGTTGTGGGCCTCAGGGGCTGGGAAAACGCCTTTGCCTCGGAGCTCAGCGGCGGTATGCAGCAGCGCGTGGGACTGGCACGGGCCCTGACCGTCGACCCGGAGATCCTCCTGATGGACGAACCCTTCAGCGCCCTGGACCCACTCATACGGCGGGAGATGCAGGACGAGCTGATCAACCTCCAACAGCGCATTCAGAAGACAATCATCTTCATCACTCACGACCTGGACGAGGCACTGAAGCTCGGAACCCGCATCGCCATCATGAGGGACGGCAAGATCATCCAGATGGGCACACCGGAGGACATTGTCGAGAGGCCGGCTGACGACTACGTTGAGGACTTCATACGGGATGTCTCCAAGACACGGCTCATGGGAGCCGGCAGCATCATGGAGGACCCTGCCGTCAAGGCGCTCGCAACCCAGTCGCCGTCAATCGCGCTCGACGCCATGCGCGGCGCCGGCGCTGACATCGCATCGGTGGTGGACTCGGCGGAGGGCTTCATGGGCGTAATCACTGCGGCGCAGGCCGCGGAGGCCGCCGGGCGTGGAGTCGAACGCCTGCAGGACCTGGACTACCCCGACTCCTCGGCGTGTCCCCGGGTCCCGCCGGAGACCTCCATAGACGATCTGATCCCGATGGCAGCGGCCACGGAGCATCCCATCTCCGTTGTGGACGAAGACGGCAGGCTTCTGGGTGTCATCCCAAGGACCGCCCTCCTGACCAGCCTTGCCGGCAACCACCAGACGGCAGATGCCAACCGCGAGAGCGTGGTACGCTGAGGACGCCATAGCGGACCCGAACGCGAAATCAGGACCGGGACGGCCCGGCGAGACAGCGCAAGGAGGATGTCATGGATATTCCTCGTAGTATGAGCACAGTTCGCACATGGAGCGGCACAGCGCCAATACGGCAGTGGGGCCTTCGGTTCGGCTTCGCAGTGGTGGCAGCCTTCCTGATATGGGACCTCTGGAACCACATGGAGGGCCCCACGATAACAACCTTCTTCCCTCGACTCTTCCTCTGGCTATTTGTAGTGATCATGGCCACCATTGTGTGGCACACGCTGAAGTCGCTGAACTCGTGGCCGTGGCGACTTGCCATCGGCCTAACGGCGGCCCTGTTCACCCTGGTCGCCGTCATGGGCCCCACAAGCACTTTCCCGTTCCGCGCCCCCGGCCAGGAGGTTCAGGTGAACGAGCGGGAAACCCTGGTGAAGCCTATCTCCGTTAACGTGCTGGGCCTGGAGGTCCGCCCCGGCGGGCTCGACAACTGGATAGACGATAGGGTCGAGTGGATGGTGGTGGAATGGCGGCCCTTCTTCCAGTCCGTCAGGAACGGAATGAACAAGATCCTCGTCCCTCTGGAGAAGGGGCTCATCGCGCTGCCGTGGTGGCTCACTATATCGTGCATGGCGCTGGTTGCGTGGAAGATCAGCGGCATGCGCATAGCCGTCATGTCTGCAATAGGGATGCTGGGCATCTCGATATTTGGCCTGTGGGACAGCGCCATGCGCACAATCGCCGTGGTGGGCACTGCAGCAGTCATGTCGGTAGCAGTAGCCATTCCTCTGGGGATCGTCATGGCCAAGAATGACCGGTTCCAGGGCGCGATGCGGCCCATGCTGGACCTGATGCAGGTAATGCCGGCGTTCGTGTACCTCATCCCAGTCATCTTCTTCCTCGGAATCGGGAAGGCCCCTGCGGTGGTGGCCACCCTGATCTACGCCATACCCCCAGCCATGAGGCTCACGAATCTGGGTATCCGCCTGGTGTCGCCCGAACTCGTGGAAGCAGCCAAGGCGTTCGGCACCACGCCGTGGCAGCTTCTCGTGAAGATCCAGCTGCCTTTGGCAAGACCCACGATAATGGCGGGCGTCAACCAGACCATAATGATGGCCCTCGCCATGGTGGTGATAGCCGCGCTGGTGGGTGCGCCTGGGCTGGGTACCACCGTGTACGACGGAATATCCCAGCTGGAGACCGGCAAGGGCCTGCTGGGCGGCCTGGGCATCGTCATCCTGGCCATCATCATCGACCGCACTTCGCAGGGCTTGGCCAAGGACCCGCGAAGCGAGCGCGCCACCTCCTGACCTACCGCGAAGCAGCGCACATCGCAACGCCCCGCTCACGTTGAGCTTGTCGAAGCGCGTGAGCGGGGCGTTGCTTTTGGCCGCGGCCCGCTACGCATTTCGCATGCCAGCCCACTCGCCAAGCGCATCGCAAGAGGCAGTCCGTTCGGGTATAATGCACGCATCAACTTCAGGAGGCCTCCCATGCCGGCAGAAGTAGGAGACAAGGCGCCCGACTTCACCCTCCGCTCCCAAACGGGCGAGGACATCACGCTGAGCCAGTATCTGGGACAGAAAAACGTGGTCCTGCAGACCCACGTCATGTCCTTCACAGGCGGTTGAACGCACCAGTGCTCCGGGTTCCGGCTGGAGAACCGCCGGTTCGAGGAGAAGGATGCCCAGGTTCTGGGCATGAGCGTCGACAGCGCACCCACGCAGAGGGCCTTCGCAACGGGGCTGGGCAACCTGCCCTACCCGCTTCTGGCCGACTTCCACCCCAAGGGCAACGTGTCGCAGCTGTTCGGCATCTACAACGAGGAGCGGGGCGTCACGATGCGTGCCGTGATCATCATCGACAAAGAGGGCGTCATCAGGTTCAAGAGGGTTTACACCCAGGGCCTGCCCGATCCCAAGGAGATCCTGGAGGAGCTGGACCGGCTCTAGCCGACTCCGCGGCTCTCACGCATGGCCTTGGTCAATACTCCTGACGGCCTGAATGGACGACCCCCGTTCGCCGAGGGCGATCCCGCCCTCCTGGTGGACAGGCGCGGCAGACGCTACCTCATAACGCTGACGCTGTACAAGTCGTTCCACACGCACGTTGGCGCCATAGACCACAACGACCTCATAGGCCGCAGCCACGGCGCCCGCCTGAACACCACCACCGGGCACGTGCTGCTGGCCTTCTCGCCCACGCTCGGCGACTTTGTGGAGGAGATGCCGCACCAGACCCAGGTCATCTACGCCAAGGACCTTGGGGCCATACTCATGCACGGCGACATCTTCCCCGGCGCACGCGTGCTGGAAGCGGGCCTCGGGTCCGGCGCACTCACCATCGCGTTGCTCAGGGCCGTGGGCGAAAGCGGCCACGTGACCACCTACGAGATCAGGCCGGAGTTGGTGGACGGGGCCAACGCCAACATTCGCACGCTGGTCCCGCAGGCCGCCAACCTGGAAGTCAAGCTTAAGGACGTGTACGAAGGCGTCGAGGAGACAGAGCTGGACCGCATCGTGCTGGACGTGCCGGAGCCGTGGCACGTCGTGCCGCACGCGGCCACGTCGCTGACGCCAGGCGGAATCTTCCTGGGCTACCTGCCGACCATACTCCAGGTCCACCAGCTCTACGAGGCCCTGGCAGAGGACCCCAACTTCGAGATGATGGAGACGGTGGAGGTGCTGACGCGGCCGTGGTCGGTTACGAAGCGCAGCGTCAGGCCGGTTCACCGCATGATCGCGCACACCGGCTTCATCACCACGGCGCGCAAGTGCGACCCAAAGGAGGAGCCGGCGGCAGATGAGGGCCCCAGCGACTGAGCCGCGTTCGGCGCGCCCCGCAAGGAGGAGGAAATGGATAGAGACACCGCATGGGCCCTGGTACAGGAGTACGCGCAGACCGAGCGGCTGCTGAAGCACTGCATCGCGGTTGAGGCGTCGATGCGCGCCTATGCCCGCAGCGCCGGCGAGGACGAGGAGACCTGGGGCATTGCCGGTATGCTCCACGACTTCGACTGGGACGCATGTCCCTCGGACGACCAGCATCCGGAGTTCGGCGCGGCCATCCTGCGAGAGCGTGGATACCCCGAGGTCATCATTCGCGCTGTCCTGTCCCACGGCAACCACACCGGCGTCACCCGCGACAGCCTGATGGAGAAGGCGCTGTTCGCCGTCGACGAGCTGTCGGGCTTCGTGACCGCCGTGGCGCTCGTGAGGCCAAGCAAGAGCCTTGCCGACACCGACGCCCGCGCTGTGCGCCGCAAGATGAAGGACAAGGCCTTCGCTCGCAACGTGAGCCGCGACGACCTGGTGGATGGCGCCGCCGACCTGGGCGTGGAGCTGGACGAGCTGATCAAGTTTGTTGTGGACGCCCTGAAGCCTGTCGCGGGACAACTGGGGCTGAACGCGGGGGAGTAGGCACTACCCAGGTTCGCTCTACCGCTCCGCCCTTCGACTAGCTCAGGGTGAGCGGGATAGGGGTCCCGCTCGTGACAAGGCGCCCATGCCCGCTCGTGGCAGGCATCCAAACCCGCTCGTGGTGAGCTTGTCGAACCATTTGAGCGAGCTGCCGTATGTCATTTCGAGCGGAGCACAGCGGAGTCGAGAAATCTGGGACGTCCCGCCGTCGCAGCCCACCACCCTACCCCGCGAACGCGCTGCACCCCTGAATCAGTTTCGATTCACCCTACAGCCGCCTTAGATTTCTCGGCTTCGCTCGAAATTACAGTAAGGGGCCGGCTTAGGGGTATGTAAGATGGTCTGTTCAGTCGACTGCGCCGCCCAGGTGTCCCTACACTGTTGCCTTGAGAGGGGCCTGATGTGGGCTATACACTGCTGGCGAGCTTGGCGCTCACCAGCCGGTTCAGGCTGACGCCCTCCTCAGCGGCCCGTATGGCGAGGGCGCGGTGGGTCTCCGGCGGCACGCGCACCATGAATCTGCCGCTGTAGGCGCGGGCTGCCATAGGCTCCGGGGGTCGTTCATTGTTGGACTCCATATCCGCCACGCTATCCGCAACCAACTGCCGAATGCCGGAGAAGGCGTCTTCCTGGGAAGACGCCAGCCAGCTCAGCAGAGGAAACTCGGCGCACAGCCCAACGAATTCGCCGTCCTCAGAGGACCAAGTGACTCTGTATGTGTAATGTTCAGGGGAAATCATCTTGTAGTTTTTCGAGAGCTCTTGTGACTTGGCGTACTTGATAGGGTTTCGCCATACCTTTATCGTCTTGAATGTTAACTCTCGGATCGCTTAGCCACGGAGTTTTGTAGACCCGGTGGCTGGTTCCCTGTTGACGAGGCTCTCAAAAGAAGTTGTCGCATATTCTAGCAAGGCGTTCAAACCGAACGCCTTTAGGATTCCTGCGGAGTTCACTTATGCAAGACAAGATTTCCAATTCTGAACCTCGCTATAGTAGCCAAAAAGTTATGCATCTTCGTGTCCTCCAAGCTTCCAGATAGCATGATAGTATCACTATTGGTATCTTTTGTCAACCGACCGCCTACTGGCCCTGGGGTCTATTCGTTGTCGAAAGGAAAATCCGCTCACGCCCTTCGACAAGCTCTGGGTGAGCGGACGGCAAGCCGCCTAAGCCCGCTCAAATGGTTCGACGTGCTCACCATGAGCGGGCTGCCGTATGTCATTTCGAGCGGAGCACAGCGGAGTCGAGAAATCCAGGACGTCCTGCCGTCGTGGCCCACCACCCTACCCCGCGAACGCGCTGCACCCCTGAATCAGTTTCGATTCACCCCACAGCAGCCTTAGATTTCTCGGCTGCGCTCGAAATGACAGTAAGGGGCAGGCTGGCCAGCCCCAACGCCCCGGGGATTGTCGAGCCTGCACGCTTTGGGCTAAGATAGAACCAGCCCCCATTCACTCCGTCTTGCGGTGCAAGGAGGCAACATGGACTATCCATTTATAGCAAAGCCCGGACTGGACGACTTCACGGTCCGCCCCAACCTGGACCGCTACGACTCCATGCGCGAGTCCTTCTCCTGGCAGGAGCTCAGGCAGGAGCTTGACGGCCTCCCCGGCGGCGGCCTGAACCTGGCCCACGAGGCCATCGACCGGCATGTCGACCACGGCCGCGGTGACAAGGTGGCCATGTACTGGGAGGGCTCCGGCGGCGAGGAGGAGCAGTACACCTTCGCCCAGATGCGAGACCTGACCAATCGCTTTGCCAACGTGCTGCAAGAGCTGGGCGTGGAGAAGGGCGACAGGGTGTTCATCTTCATGGGGCGCGTACCGGAGCTGTACGTGGCATTCTTCGGCATCCTCAAGGCCGGGGCCATTGCCGGCCCGCTCTTTTCCGCGTTCGGGCCGGATCCCGTGAGGGACCGCCTGGAGGACAGCGGCGCAGTTGTGCTGGTGGTTACGCCGGAGCTGAGGAGCCGCATCGCTCACATCTTTGGCGACCTGCCGGACCTGAAGCACGTCATCGTAGTCAACAAGAACGGACGTTCCCAGGAGCCGCTCGCTCCCGGCGACGTGAGCTACGAGGAGGCGATGGCATCGGCATCGCCCGAGTTCGACACTGTGCCCACCACGGAGGAAGACTACTCCATAATGCACTACACCTCCGGCACCACGGGCAAGCCCAAGGGTGCTGTCCACGCCCACCTAGCGGCCCTGCAGCACATGGCAACCGGACGGTGGGCGCTCGACCTCCAAGAGGACGACGTCTACTGGTGCACGGCGGATCCCGGGTGGGTGACCGGCACGTCCTACGGCATGTCCGCGCCGTGGACCAACGGCGTGACCCAGGTCATCTACGAAGGCGGCTTCCGGGCCAGCGCGTGGTACCAGATCATCCAGAAGTACGACGTCACGGTCTGGTACACAGCCCCCACGGCCATCCGAATGCTGATGAAGGCCGGCGACGACGTCCCGTCGCGGTACGACCTTTCCACGCTCCGCCACATCTGCTCCGTGGGAGAGCCCCTCAACCCGGAGGCTGTCGTTTGGGGCGAGAAGGTGATCAACAACCTGCCGTTCCACGACAACTGGTGGCAGACGGAGACCGGGGCGATACTTATCGCCAACTACCCGTTCCAGGACATACGCCCCGGCTCTATGGGACGGCCCATCCCCGGCATCCGCACGGCCATCGTGGACGAGAGCGGCAACGAGGTCGAGCCCGGCGAGGAGGGCGACCTGGCGGTCCAGCCCGGCTGGCCCTCCATGTTCCGAGGCTACTGGCGCAACCAGGAGATGTACGACTCCAAGTTCAAGAACGGCTGGTACATTACCGGGGACCGGGCAAGAATGGACTCGGACGGGTACTACTGGTTCGTGGGTCGCGCGGACGACGTGATCAACACGGCCGGCCACCTTGTGGGGCCGTTCGAGGTCGAGAGCGCGCTCATCGAGCACCCTGCGGTGGCGGAGGCGGGCGTCATCGGCAAGCCCGACCCGGTGGCGATGGAGGTAGTCAAGGCGTTCGTGTCGCTCCACGAGGGGCAGGAGCCGTCGGACCGGCTGCGCAACGAGATCTTGGGCTTTGCGCGCCAGAAGCTGTCGGCGGGGGTTGCGCCTCGCGAGATCGAGTTCGTGGACTCGCTGCCCAAGACGCGCAGCGGCAAGATCATGCGCAGGCTGCTCAAGGCCCGCGAGCTGGGCCTCCCGGAGGGCGACACCTCGACACTGGAAGAAGACTAGGCAGGGGCGCAGCAGTCAGCGCGTGCGGCGTTGCGCCCAGGCACGACTAGGGAGGAGGTTGAATTGGCGGAGTATCACATAGACCCGGAGATACGTTACTACAACTACCAGGGCAGGTTCCCACCCTTGCCTATGGAAGATGAGCCCGCGCCCATTCCGCCCGTTACGGAAAAGACGCACCGCAAGCTCATCACAGACACGACTCTGCGAGACGGCGCCCAGGACCCGCACTTCGCGCTCTTCCCGGTGGACGCGCGCCTCGCCTACTTCGACCTGCTCCACGAGCTGGATAACGGCACCGGCGCCATCGAGCAGATCGAGGTGTTCATCTACCAGCAGCGCGACCTCTGGGCGCTGGAGCGCCTGCTGGAGCGCGAGTATGAGTTTCCGCAGGTCACCACCTGGACAAGGGCCATACCAAAGGACATCAAGGACCTGGTCGAGATCTCCCGCGGCTCCATCAAGGAGACGGGCATGCTCGCCTCCAGCTCCGACCACCACATCATCGACAAGCTGAAGTACCGCAGCAAGGCCGAGGCCGTCGAGAAGTACCTCGCGCCCATCCTTACCGCCTGCGAGAATGGCATCCGTCCCCGCATTCACCTGGAGGACACCACCAAGGCCGACATCTTCGGCTTCGTCATTCCATTCATGCAGCGCGTCCTCGACGAGACCGACAACTGGGCGAAGTTCCGCATCTGCGACACCATCGGTTGGGGCTCGCCCGACCCGTACGCGCCGCTGCCCGTCGGCATCCCGCGCCTCATCTCCACGCTGGTGCAGGAGACCGGCGCGGAGCTGGAGTTCCACGGCCACAACGACTTCGGCATGGCCACCGCCAACAGCATGGCCGCCCTGCGCTACGGCTGCCGGCGCGTCAACGTCGCCTTTGCGGGCCTGGGCGAGAGAACGGGCAACACCGCCCTGGAGCAGGTGTTGGCGAGCTACATCCGCGAGTACGGCGACCCTGGATTCAAGCTGGACGTTGTCGGGCGCATCAGGGACCTCATCACGAACGAGGTGTGCACCATACCGCCCAAGCAGCCGATCATCGGCGAGGTCTTCTCCACGCAGGCCGGCCTTCACCAGACCGGCGTGCGGCGCTCGGACGAAGCGGGCGGTGGGCCCATCTACCTCCCGTTCGACGCCGCGCTTGTGGGCGACGAGGCCGTCGAGCAGCACCGCATCGGCGCTCTCTCCGGCATGGACGGCATCGTCTCTGTCCTCAACCGCAAGGTCAAGGAAGAGACCGGGCAGGATGGCACCTACTCCAACGTGAGCCGCGCCGTGAAGCACGTCTACGACCACATCCAGGCATCCTACGACGGCGCCTACGACCGCGAGAGCGACACGCTGGTGGGCCAGCGGCGCACCTTCTTCTCGGCCGAGGAGATCCTGGCGCTGGCCCGCGAGGCAGAGGACGAGCGGCGGAGCTCCACCCGGAGCTAGGCCCTCGCCTTCCCAGCCCATGTCCACCGGCTACAGGCGCATACCGAGCGTCGATAGGCTCCTGTCCGATGAGCGACTGCGCGCCCTCGCCGCGGAAGTCTCGCACGAGACCGTGGCCGCCCTGGCCCGCGAGCGGCTGGAGGACGCCCGCCGCGGCGTGGCCGAAGGCGTCGCGCCGCCCCCGCTCGACGTGCTGGTGGAGGATGTTTGCGCTGCGGCCGCCCGGCTGTTGGCCCCCGCGCCCGCGCCTGTCATCAACGCCACGGGCGTCGTGCTGCACACCAACCTCGGCCGCGCGCCCCTCAGCGCCGCCGCCGCCGAGGCCGTCGCCCGCGTCGCCTCCTCCTACTCTGACCTGGAGCTGAACCTGGAGGAGGGAGCACGCGGTTCGCGGCAGGCCCACGTCTCCGGCATCCTGCGCCACCTGACGGGCGCCGAGGCCGGGCTGGTCGTCAACAACAACGCCTCAGCAGTCCTGCTCGCGCTGTCCGCAATCGCGTACGGCAAAGAGGTCATCGTCTCCCGCGGCGAGGCCGTCGAGATCGGCGGCGGGTTTCGCATCCCGGACGTGCTGAGTCGCAGCGGCGCCGTCCTGCGAGAGGTGGGCACCACCAACCGCACCTACGCCGCCGACTACGAGGGCGCGATCGGCGAAGACACGGGCGCGCTCCTCAAGGTCCACACAAGCAACTTCGTCATCACCGGCTTCACGCACGAAACGACCATCGGCGAGTTGGTCGAGATTGGCGCGCGTCACGGCGTGCCGGTGATCCACGACCTGGGCAGCGGCTGCCTCCTCGATACCGCCCGCTTCGGCCTCGCGCACGAACCGATGGTGCAGGAGAGCGTGGACGCAGGCGTCGATCTCGCCTGCTTCTCCGGCGACAAGCTCCTGGGCGGCCCGCAGGCCGGCATCATCGTTGGCAGACGGGATTCGGTGTCGCGCCTGGCCGGTCACCCACTCGCGCGGGCAATGCGAATCGACAAGCTCAGCCTGGCGGCCCTCACGGCCACGCTGGCCCACTACCTGAAGGGCGAGGCCGTTGAGGCGGTACCGGTCTGGAGAATGATCGCCGCGCCGCTCGACGAACTGGAGGCGGCGGCCCGCCGGCTGCAGGACGCCGCGGGCGGCACGGGCCGCGTCGAGCGGGGCCTGTCGACGGTAGGAGGTGGAAGCCTGCCCGGCGAGACGCTTCCGACATGGCTGCTGACGATCGACGCGGCCGACGCGCCTGGCGGCGCGACGGCCCTGGCCGCGCGGCTGCGAGCCTCTGATCCGCCCGTCGTCGCACGGATCGAGGACGACCGGGTGGTCATCGATCCCCGCACCGTGCTCTCCGGCCAAGAGGAGCCCCTGGCGCGTGCGCTGCGCTCAGCGGTGGAGTGAGGGGGGCTGGAAGCGTTGCGATTGACTCCGCGCTTGGCGGTATGTAGATTCGATGCACACTCTCGACGGCGCAGGTGAGGTGACAACATGGCCAGAGTGGAACTTGTGATACCTGACGAGGACCGTGAGCGCTTCGATGACCAAGCTCGGCGAGAAGGCATGTCCCTCAGCGCGTGGCTGCTGGTCGCAGCACGCGAGCGCATCGAGGCCGGTCGGAGCCTTAGGCACCTCGCGTCGCCGGAGGACCTCTGGGCGTTGTTTCACGGGTGCGACGAGATGGATTGGATCGATGAACCGGACTTGAGCCCACATTGAGTTTGCAGTGTGTCCTTCCAGACGGAACTAAGCGCCTGTACAGCACCCTGATGTCTTCGCCGCCGCCGCGACCGCGAACTACTGAACCGGCGCAACTTCTGCAACTCGATTGGTTTTGAACAGGCGCCGTACACGCGGTGCGCCGCCTAGCCGCCAAGTGATGCGCGGAGACGTCGGTGCACGGCGGCAAGTCGGTACCCCGGAGTGCGGCGCTCGTGATCTAGCCTGGACAGATCTCACTGAGCGACAAGCCCGCGTCCTGTCACTGCCAACCAGAATCCGCTACAATATACCCGTAGAAGCTGCGTTGAGGAGGCCGCACCATGGGAACATTCACCTGGCCGATGCGCATCACCAGCATGGACGGCCGCCAGAGCCTTGAAGTAGAAGCCACAGTTGACACCGGAGCCTTCTATACCATGCTGCCCGCACGCATGCTGCTGGAGCTGGGCGTAGAGCCTATTGGCAACCGCACGTTCCTGATAGCCGACGGAAGCCGCGTGGAGATGCAGTACGGACGGGCGTGGGCCACAATCGATGGCGAGAGCGAGATAACGATAGTGGCCTTCGGGGAGGACGGCGCACCTCCCGAGCTGGGCGCCTACACGCTGGAGGGACTGGCCCTAGTCGTCGACCCCTCCTCGCAGAGGCTGGTCCCCGCAAACCTCATCATGCTGTAACCGTCGGGTAGCTTCCTCACTCACGCCCTTCGACTTGGCTCAGAGCCTGCCCCGCACTTGATGCGGGGGTGAGCGGGCTTCAACCACCATCCCCCTACTCCACAAACCGGCGCAGCACTATGCACGTGTTCTGGCCCCCGAAGCCAAAGCTGTTCGAGAGCACCACGTCAACCGGCTGCCGCCTCGCCACGTTGGGCACGTAGTCCAGGTCGCAGGCCGGGTCTGGGTTCTCCTGGTTCACCGTCGGGTGTATGATCCCGTCCAATATCGTCTTGATGCACGCCACCGCCTCCAGCGCGCCCGCGCCTCCCAGCGCATGCCCGATCATCGACTTGGTCGAGCTGATGGGCACCGAGTAGGCCAGCTCGCCGAACACGCTCTTGATGGCCATAGTCTCCACCGCGTCGTTCAGCGGCGTGGACGTGCCGTGGGCGTTGATGTAATCGACGTCGTCCGTGGTGATGCCCGCGTTCGCCAGGGCCCATCGCATCGCCCGGCTTGCGCCTTCACCGGTCTCGTCCGGCTGCACGGCGTGGAAGGCGTCGCTCGACGCGCCGTATCCGGCCACCTCCGCCAGGATGGTCGCGCCGCGCTCCAGCGCGTGCTCCAGGCTCTCCAGAATCAGGATGCCCGCGCCCTCCGCCGGCACGAAGCCGTCGCGGTTGGCGTCGAACGGCCGGCTCGCCTTCTCCGGTTCGTCGTTGTGCGTGCTCAGCGCCTTGAGGATGCAGAAGCCGGACAGGCCGATCTCGCTGATGCTCGCCTCGGAGCCGCCGGCCAGCACCACGTCCACGGCGCCGCGTCGAATTGCCTCGGCCGCCTCGCCGATGGCCTGGTTGGATGCAGCGCAGGCCGTGACCACGGTGGAGTTGTACCCCTTGGCCCCCACAAGCCTGGCCACGTTGGCCGACGCCATGTTGGGCAGCATCATTGGTACGAAGAACGGGTTGATGCGCATGGCGCCCTTCGTGGTCATGTCTGCGCAGGCGTCCTGGGTGGCGGACAGGCCGCCGGCGCCGTTGCCCAGCAGCACGCCGATACGCTCCGCGTCCTCGCGTTCCAGGTCCAGCGATGCGTCCTCCATGGCCATGTACGCCGCCGCGAGCGATACCTGGCTGAAGCGCGCCATCCTGCGGGACTCGCGCGAGCTAATATACTTGTCAGGCTCGAAGTCCCATACCTCTCCGGCAATGCGCGTGGGATACCTCGTCGTGTCGCACAGCGTGATGGGGCCAATACCGGAGCGCCCGGCCACCAGCCCGTCCCAGAACTGCTCCACCGATGATCCCAGGGGTGTAACGGCGCCCATGCCCGTCACCACAACTCTAGCTCTGTCCGCGTTCATAGAAAACCTCTCGTCTCAAGAATGGCGCGCCGGCGCCGCAAGCACGTCGAATACCGGATACAGCTCCGGTTCGATGCCCATCGCATGCTCCCTGGCCTCGGCGGCCACGAACAGCGAGCCTGTGACAAGCACAACGTCGTCGTCGGAAGCCGACGCAACCGCGTCGTCCACAGCTTCCGCTACGGAGCCGGCCGTGCGGGCGCGGGCACCGTACCGCTCGAACTCCCGCGCCAGCAGCTCAGGCTGCGCGGACCTCGGATGGCGGGAGCGGGTGGCCACCACCTCCGCTGGGGAGAGCCGGCTGAGCTCGAAGGCCACGCCGTCCACGTCCTTGTTGCGAGACACGCCGACCACCAGCGTCAGGCGCCGGCCGGGTACGAGCGACCGCATGGCCTCCACCAGGCGCCCGGCGGAGTGCGGGTTGTGAGCGCCGTCCGCAATGACCAGCGGTTCGCGGCTCAGCACTTCGAGGCGGCAGGGCCACTCCACGCACCGCAGCCCTTCCTCGATCGCCTCGCGTGACACGTCGATGCCGCCCTCTCCTAGCGCCTCGACAAGCCCCACGGCGACCGCCGCGTTCTCCAGCTGGTGCTCGCCCAGCAGCGGAATCGAAAGGCGGTACGTGCGCCAGGCGGTCTCCAGCGTGAACGTCTGACCGTCCAGCGTGGTGCTCTCCGGCGACCAGAGTATATCCTCACCGGCTAGGGTCAGGGTGTTTTCCTGCGCCTCGCAGACGTCCCACACCACTCGCAGGGCCTCCGGCCTCTGCGGCGCGCACACCACCGGCACACCCTGCTTGATGATACCGGCCTTCTCCATCGCGATTTCCGCCAGCGTGTCGCCGAGCACCTCCGTGTGGTCCAGCCCGAGCGAGGTGATACCGCAGGCGAGGGGCTGCACCACGTTGGTGGAGTCCAGCCTGCCGCCGAGGCCAACCTCGATGACCTGCGCGCCGACGCCGCGCTCGCGGAAGCAGCGGAACGCCATCGCCGTGAGCAGCTCGAATACGGTCACGCGGCCGTGGCCCGCGCGCCGCATCTCCTCCACGGCGGGCCACAGTGCCGCAACCAGCCCGGCAAACTCGTCCTCCGGGATAGGTTGGCCACCGACGCGAATGCGCTCGCGGAAGGTGTGCAGGTGCGGCGAGGTGAACAGCCCCGTCGAGCAGCCAGCAGCATTCAGGATCGATGCGACCATTGCCGTGGTGCTTCCCTTGCCCTTGGTCCCGGCGACGTGCACGGTGGGCACGCCCAGGTGTGGACTGCCCAGCATCTCCAGCAGCGCCCCGATACGCTCCAGGTCGTAGCGGGCGCGACCGCCCGGAATGGTGGCGGGGCGCTCGTAGTCCACCATGCCCATGATGCGCTCTATGGCCTCAGCGTATCTCAATCGGCTCTCCCTAACCGCCCCGTATGCGGCCCGGCATGAAGCCAAGCGCAGTCCTCAGGGCCTCCAGGTATGACATGCTGCGAATGTACCCCACGTTGCCCTCCAGCGTGCGGGGCTTGATCCTGAACACCGCTTCCACCGGCGGCTCGCTCGTCACGTTGTCCAGGGCGAGCATCCGCAGCTGGTTCGTGGTCGCGGGGGGATTGGGGATCACCGCCTCCATGACTCGCACGGCCGCGAACATCAGCGACAGCGGAATGTGCACCTTGAGGCGACGGACGCCCAGAGTCCTCTTGACCACGTCCACGATTTCGTCGTAGGTCAGGAGCTGCGGGCCGCCCATCTCAATCGTTCTGCCGCCGAAGCGCGGGTTGCCGGCCACCTCTGCCACCGCGGCGCCTACCTCCTCCACGGCAATGGGCTGAAGGAGCGCCTTGCCGTCACCGGCAACGGGCACGATGGGGAAGGCTCTCACCATCCCCGCCAGCGTGTTGATGAACTCGTCGCCATCCCCAAACAGAAGCGAGGGCCGGAGGATGGTGTAAGCCACGCCGCTACCCAGAACCGCCTGCTCGCCCTGCCACTTGGAGTGCAGATACGGATAGGCGGGGTTATCCTGCGCGCCTATCGCGCTGACGTGCACCATGTGCCTCACGCCGGCCAGCCGCGCCTCTCGAGCGACAGTCTCCGTGGCTTGCCGGTTCACGAGGTCGAAGGTACGGTTGCCCCGCTCGCGGATGATGGCCACCAGGTGGACCACCGCTTCGACGCCGTCCATTGCACGCGCAACGCTTGGGGGGTCCGTCACGTCGCCGTAGGCCAGCTCAACGCCGAAGTCGAGAATCCGGCGCGCCCTGCCAGGACTGCGAACCAGGCAGCGCACGTCTCTGCCGCGGGTTCGCAGCGCCCTGACGACGTTCCTTCCCACGAAACCCGTGGCGCCGGTGACAAGTATCATGTTGTGCTTGAGAATGGCGGTACTTGAAGACTACCAGATGGCCTGTGAGGTGTCAACGCGAGCGCCGCGGCGCAGCGCATGACCGGCTGCCCAGTGAGTCCAAGCCTACACCGGCCAGTCCTGCATATTGTACGACATCTCCCAGAAGAGGTACTCGTAGCGGGTGGCCGTCAGGAAGTGGTCCTCCAGCCTCCGCATCTCCGCTTCGTCCGCATTCTCCGTCAGCGAGTCCAGGAGCTCCCGCAACCACTGCACGAACTTGCCGAACTCCTCGTCCGAGTACATGCGTATCCACTCCGCGTACGGGTTCGCCTCCGAGGCGTCGCCGGTGCGGGCGAGGTGCACTCCGGTCTCGTAGTAGCCCCACTGGCACGGCAGCAGGTTGGCAATGACGTCGGTGAGCGTGCCCTCGTAGGCTACGCGCAGCAGGTAGTCCGAGTAGGCCAGCGTGACCGGCGCAGGTCGCACGGCGGAAAGCTCCTCGGCCGATACGCCGAGCCTGCGGCAGTACGAGCGGTGCAGCTCCATCTCCGTGTTCAGCGTCTCGCCCAACAGCGCGGCGAACCGGCCCACGCCATTCAGGTCAGGCGCCTTGGCCGCAGCCAGCGCGAGCATTCGTGCGTACTGCACTAGGAAGAAGTAGTCCTGCTTCATGTAGAAGAGGAACCGGTCCATGGGCAGGGTGGTGTCGCCGACGCCCACCACGAATGGGTGGCCGAACAGCCTGTCCCACAGGTAGCCGAACCTCTCGCGAAGGTGTGCGCTAGTGCTCACGTGGGCTCCGCCCCCCTGCGGGGCTTCACGCCGGCGTGGATCGCCACCGTGCCGAGCCCCATCTTTCTGAATTCGACGTCCCTAAGGCCGACACCCTCCATCAAGGCCACCAGCTCCTCCGCCGTTACGTAGTGTTGCACGGACTCCGGCAGGTAGGTGTACGCCTCCCTGCTGCCGCCTACGAGCGACCCCATCCACGGGACAGCACTCCGGAAGTACCACTGCAACAGGCGGCTCAGGCCGTCGCTGCCCTTCACGGGCACGATGTCCAGGATTACCACGCGGCCGCCCGGGGCCAACACGCGTGTCATCTCGCCCAGCGCCGCCCCCAGGTCCGAGAAGTTGCGCAGACCGAACCCGCAGGTGATGCTGCGGAACCGTCCGTCCGAGAAGGGCAAGCTGAGAGCGTCGCCGCGCACCCAGTGCACCCGCGGCGCCTCGCCAACGTGCCGGCGCGTCTTCGCTCGGGCTCGGGCCAGCATCCGCGGCGCAAAGTCCAGTCCAACCACCCGCGACACCGACGGTCTGTCCGCCAGCTCCCACGCCATGTCACCCGTGCCCGTGGCGATGTCCAGCGCCTCACCGGAGCCCGCGCGGCCGGCCACCGCCGTGGTCCTCCACCGCCACAGGTGGTGCATCCCTCCGGTCATCAACGTGTTCATCAGGTCGTAGCGGGCGGAGATGCCGTCGAACATCGAGGACACGTAGCGGGCCTTGTCGTCGCCCTTAAGCTGAACCATGCGCCCTCTCCTAGTCGCTCCGCCGCTGGTATCGCATCCCATCGTCCATGAACCTGTCCAGTCCAAGCGCCTCCAGAGCCTTGGCCACCACGTACTCCACCACGTCATCCACCGATTGCGGCCGGAGGTAGAACGCCGGCTCCGGCGGCAGCACGGTCACTCCCAAGCGAGCCAGTGCCAGCATGTTCTCCAGGTGTATCGGCGAAAGCGGGGTCTCGCGAGGCACCACCACCAGCCGGCGCCTCTCCTTCAGACACACGTCCGCGGCGCGCTGCAGCAAGTTCGACGACAGCCCATGTGCCACGGCCGCCATGGTGCCGGTGCTGCACGGAACGATGACCATTCCCGCCGTGCGCGTTGTGCCGCTGGCGATGGGCGCCTTGAGGTCGCCTATCGCGTGGTAGGTGAAGTTGGGAAACTCTTGCCACCTCGCCACCGCCGAATTGAAGGGCGTCTCCATCTCCTCCTGCCAAACCATCCGGCCCGCGTTTGTGCATGTGGCAATAACGGGAACGTCGCGCTCCAGCAGCACGTCTATGGCGCGCTCCGCCATCGCCGATCCGCTCGCCCCTGAAATGCCCACTATCACCGGATCCATGACACCGTCACCTTACCCCTACACGTAGATCGATGCAAATGTGAACACGAACACGATAACGGCTATGTAGCCGTTCACGCTGAAGAAAGCCAGGTTGAGCCTCGAAAGGTCCGTTGGGGAGACCAACCTGTGCTCATAAATCAGAAGCCCCGCGGCCAGTGCCCAACCCACGTAGAACGGCCAACCCAGCCCCATCCACGGGCCGATCGCCAGGAGGGATGCGGCCGTGAGCAGGTGCATGGCCTTCGCCCACCAGAGAGCCGCCGCAATGCCGAACTTCTGCGGTATCGAGTGCAGTCCGCTCTGCCTGTCGAAGTGGTAGTCCTGGCAGGCGTAGAGCATATCGAACCCGCCGATCCACGCCGCCACGGCGAAAGCCATCAGCACCGGTTCCCAGCTGAGCGAGCCGGTCACTGCGATCCATCCCCCCGCGGGGGCGATGCCATCCGCCCAGCCGAGTATGAAGTGCGACGTCCACGTGAATCGCTTCGTGTATGAGTAGCCCACCACCACCACGGCCGCCACAGGCGCCAGCACAAGCGCCAGCGTGTTTAGCATGGCCGCCGCAAGCAGGAACACCGCCAGCGACACCAGTGCCATGGCTCGCATTTCCCACAGCTTCAGCCTGCCGGACGGCAACGGCCGCGACGCCGTGCGCGGGTTCCGGGCGTCCAGGTGCCGGTCAATGATCCGGTTTGCGGACATGGCCAGCGTGCGAGCGGAGGCCATGGCCACGGTGATCCAAACGAACTGTGCCGGGGTGGGCAGGCCGTCCGCGGCCAGTATCATGCCCAGGTAGGCGAATGGCAGGGCAAATACGGTGTGCTCGAATCGTATCGAGTCCAGGAGCAGGCGCAGCTTGGACAAGGGCGGAAAGCCAGCCTCTCTTGGATGTGAAGTTGCCACTGCCGCAGGTCCTCTTGGTTTGTTGGCCTACTCACAGGCCCATTAGAGCTACCCGCTAGTATAGATTATAATCCCGCCGGAAGACAGGTATGCGATTCGTTTGTCCTTCTCGTTACACTTTACGCATCTCCTTGCACCGATACGACCATAGAGCGGTTACCGCCAGGCCTGTCGCAGAGGTGCAGATCAGGGCTAAGCTAGGTCCCCACAGCTCTGCCAGTGCTCCCACTGCCAATAGACCCAGGGGCCATCCGCCAATGGCGAGATTTACCATGCCGCTGGCGCGGCCGCGCATCTCATCCCTGACGGAGGTGAGCGTAAGGGACGTGAGCATCGAGGAGAACCCCCCAAGGCCGAGGCCGGCAAATAGCAGGCTCCCCAGCGCGATCGGATAGAACCGTGAGATGGAGAACGACAGCAGGCCGATCAGCGTCATCAGGGAACCCACGACGAAGTAGGTTGATTGTCGGCGGATGTTGCTTTGCAGGGCGATGTACGTGGATCCCACCAGTGCTCCCATCCCCTGCGCGCCCCCCAGAAGGCCCATCGGTGCCGGGCCTACGCGCAAGACGTCCTCGGCGAAGGCCGGAATCAATGACGTATGGGAGTAGAAGAATGCGTTGACCAGGAAGGCTATGCCCAGCGTTCCGATGACCACGCGATTCCCCGCAACTACGGAGATTCCCTCAACGGTTCCGGACCATGCTGCCCGCACCTCGAATGACTTGAGCTCCTGCGGAACCAGTGGAATGACCCTAAACATCAAGAACGCCCCTGCCAAGAACAGGGCCGCAATAACAGCCAGAGGGACAGCGACTCCAACCTGTCCCAAGGGCACAATGCCTATAAGCACCCCTGCCAACCAAGGCCCGGCGAATTGCCCACCCATCAACGAAGACGCTTCCAGGGCCATGGTGTACGGGAGAACCCGAGGCTCGACTACGTTCGACGCCAGGGTCCACCGGGCAGCCCAATCAATCGTGTTTACGGAGCCTATGATCAGTGTGGCTCCCATTACCCACCAAGCCTCGACGTCGAACGTCAAGACCATCCAGGTGAAGAGCAGGGCGACGGCGCTGTTCAGGAGGTAGGTCACCTGAAGCAGCCTGCGCCGGTTGAAGCTGTCGGCAAGGACGCCGCTCAGGATGCCAATAAGCAAGTTTGGAATGGCAAAGGCTACGCCGTTGAGTTGCGCCAGGAAAGGCGACTGTGTTATCTGGTATATGATGTAGTTGCTTGAGAGGAGCCACGCCCATACTCCGACGTTCACCATAACGCCTGCGGAAAACAACCACCGATAGGACGCGTTCGCAAAAATACTGAGTATAGGACGACGCGGGGCGTTGGAGTTATCGTGCATGTTGCCGCCTCTCGTTGACAGATATGAGAAATGGTATAAGTTGACTGCATTCGATGCATCCGATAGAATCGAAGTGTGGATGCAACTGAATCAATCGAGGGTCTGGCCGCTCTTCTCGCTACTCCACCCAGAAGGCGGATGCTGGAGGTGTTGCTGGACGGCCATCCTCGCTCAGCCACGGAGCTGTCAATCATATCCCGAGCGGCCTTTAGTACGGCCAGCTCTCACCTCGGCCGGCTGGTGGAGGCGGGTCTTGTGGATTTCGAGCGGAATGGGCGGCATCGCTTCTACCGCATTTCCGAGCCGCGAATCTCAGACGTGATCGAAACCATGTACGAGTTTCTCCCGAACCAAAAGGGGCCGCCTGCTCGGCTCCTGACGGAAATTGAGGCCGCCAGAACCTGCTACGACCATCTGGCGGGGCGGCTTGGTTCGGCTCTGACCCGCGCGATGACCTCCCGAGGCTACCTGGTTCCGCACGAGAAGGAGTTTGTGCTCTCAGCGGAGGGGCAGTTGTTCTGCCTGGAGCTGGGAATCGACCTGGAGGCGGTAAGGCGCCAGCGAAGGATGTTCGCACGGCGCTGCCTGGACTGGACGGACAAGAGAGACCACCTCGGCGGGGCCCTCGGAGCAGCCCTCACAAAGCACTACTTCGCGATGGAATGGTTGCAGCCGGGTTTCGGCCCGCGTTTAGTGCGGGCAACGCCGCAAGGCGACAGGGCCTTTCAGGAGCACCTGGGGGTAACAGCGGAGTAAGTATGTCCGGTTGTGTTGCACATGAGGAGACTCCAAAGATCTATTTGAGCCGGACAGTCCTAAGTGTATGAGACTAGTAGCTTGGAATTGCAACATGGCGCTGCATCGAAAGCTTGACGCACTGCGCTCCCTGAAGCCGGACGTGGCGATCATTTGCGAGTGTGCAGAGCCGGAGCGATTTTTTGAGAAATCGGACCTGTTGGAAACAGAGGCTGACATGGTCTGGATCGGCGCCAATCCGAACAAGGGCCTGGCGGTGTTAGCGTTCAACGGCTTTCGTGTATCCCTGGCGGAGGAATACGACCCGTCGCTTCGCTTCATTGCGCCTGTCACGGTAAAGGGGCCGGTTGCGTTCAACCTGCTCGCCGTCTGGGCGCAGAACTTCAGCGACGGCGTCACGCGGAAGGATCAAGCGGGCCCACTCCGATTGGCCCTGGATCGATACCGTCAGTTTCTAGCCTCTTTTCCATCGGTCGCCGCCGGGGACTTCAACAATAACGTCTTTTGGGACAGACCGGGCTGGCCCATAAATCACGCCGATGCCGTCGACATTCTCCGCGGTTACGGCCTTGTCAGCGCCTATCACAAGACGCGGGGCTCTCGCGTCGAAAGTGCGCTTATCTCCGGGACCTGGCCGAGAAGTTTGCCTCTGGCGAACTGCGAGAGGCCGATTTCGCACTACTTGATGACGAAGATGTGATCACCAAGGTCTCTATGGTGAAGGGCATCGGATGTTGGACGGCCGAGATGCTCCTCATGGCCTGCCTTGGCAGGCCGGACGTGCTGCCTGTGACCGATCTCCGGCTCCAACGAGGTTTTCGGCGTGCATTCAACCTAGAGGCGCTGCCCACGGAGGAGGAGATGAGGCAGATCGCTAGGCCGTGGCACCCTTACCGCAGCGTTGCGACCTGGTACATGTGGCGCTACCTGGAGGTCGCCCAGCCGGGCAGTTGAGAGCGGCTCAGCATAAACGGCCCTCTCCGGCGCGGGCCCCGACCATGTCGCGCGCCAAGGCGCGTCAGGAAGCCGTTCCGGCGCGAGGCGGTTGCTCCGGACCGGTTACGACCAGGCGTCCTTGCCCAGCAGAGGCACAAAGCGGCACGATCCAAGGCTGCTGGTGGCGTAGCCTCCCCTCTTTCGGGTCACCTTCATGAGCCACTGCTCCTGCTGCGAACCGACCGGGATCACCAGCCGGCCGCCCTCCACCAGCTGTTCCATGAGCGACCGCGGAAGCCTTGGGGCCGCAGCCGTGACCACGATGGCGTCGAAGGGGGCCTGTTCGGGCAAGCCAAGCTCGCTGCCCGCCTCGTGCACCTCCACGTTGCAGTAGCCCAGGAAGCGGAGGAGCGTTGAAGCTCCTTCGGCCAGGGACGCAACGCGCTCTACGGAGTACACCCTCCGCGCCAGCAGCGAGAGAACCGCCGCCTGGTACCCGCTGCCCGTACCCAGCTCCAGCACGAGGTCGCGAGGGCGGATGTCCAGTGCGTGCGTCATGAGCGCAACGATGTATGGCTGGGAGATTGTCTGCCCCTCGCCTATGGGCAGCGGTATGTCCTCATAGCTCTGGTGCCGGCTCTCCTCGGGCACGAAGAGCTCGCGGGGCACCTTTGCCATGGCGTCCAGGGCAGCCTTCCAGCGGCGCTGCCGGCGCAGGCCCGCGAACAGCCTCTCCCTGGCGCGCTCCAGCTCCGTGGACACACCCACACCTCCTCCGTGAATGTACCATCCGCCTACCGATGAGGCAACCGGCGGAGTGCTGCAACGCCGAGGCCTGCCCTGCTTGCGTGCGTGTTGCGCGTAGCAAGGAAGCGGTGATACACTCACTCGCATCCAGGGCAGGTCCCGGCCGTTTCATCACGCATGTTCCCATACGGACTAATAGGCGATATGTCCTCCGCGGCGCTCGTCGGGACCGACGGCTCGATCGACTGGTGTTGCTTTCCGCGCTTCGACTCCCCAAGCGTATTCGCCGCCATCCTGGACGAAGACGTGGGCGGCCGCTTCAAGATCTCCCCCGCCGGCACAGTCCTGGAGTCAAGCCAGAAGTACCTGCCCGATACCAACATCCTGGAGACAACATTCCGCACTGAGAACGGCCTGGTCTCCATAACGGACTTCATGCCCGTTACCGACGACGACGATCCGGCCACGCTGCCCGTGCACCTCCACGAGATCCACCGCATCGTCACGTGCCTTGCGGGGGAGGTGCAGATGCGATGCGACTTCCAGCCCCGCCACAACTACGGCCGCAGCACTCCGGCATTCCGCATGCTGCGGGGCAACACGGCGGTGGAGGCGCGCGGCGGACGCCAGACGACGACATTGCTGGCAAGCGTTCCCATGTCGGCCGACGAGAACGGTGGATACTCAAACTTCGGACTCACCGAAGGGCATAGCGCGATCTTTGTGCTAACGTACGGTCACGGCCGCCCGACAAGCGTGGAGAAACTGAACACCCCGGTTAAGCTGTACCAGACGCGTCGATACTGGCAGGAACTTGTGGCATCCATGGACTACCAGGGCCTGTGGAGGGACGCCATAGTCCGCTCATTCCTGGTGCTTCACCTGATGATGTTCCGGGAAACGGGGGCCATAGTCGCCGCGCCAACGACCAGCCTGCCGGAGACCATCGGAGGCACCCGCAACTGGGACTACCGCTTCGCGTGGCTGCGCGACTCCGCCTTCACCGTGGACATCCTCTACCGGCTGGGCGACTACTACGGCGCCGACCGTTACATCCACTGGCTGCTGGAGCAGTGCAGGCTCACGGAGGGCAACACGAGCATTGTATACGGCATCAGCCGCGGCTCGTCGCTCAGGGAGCTAACGCTGGACCACTTGTCGGGGTACAGGGACTCGCATCCCGTGCGCATAGGGAACGGGGCGGCGCGCCACCTCCAGCTGGACGTCTTCGGGGAGGTCATAATCTCCATTCACTCGCTGCTGCTGCTGGAGGGCCAAATACCCCGCCAGGCCTGGGAGCTTGTGGAGTCGCTGGCCGAGACCGTCATGGCCAACTGGCGCCGTCGCGACCGCGGCATCTGGGAGGTGCGCGGCGAGCAAAAACACTTCGTGTACTCCAAGGTGATGTGCTGGGTGGCGCTGGACCGGGCCTCCTACATCGCGAACAGGCTGGGAGATACGCCGCGTGCGCGCCGCTGGGCCGGGACGGCTCGACAGATCGCGCGGGAGATCCTGGACGCCGGCTGGAGCCCCGACAAGAAGGCGTTCCGTCAGCGCTACGATAGCGACACCCTGGACGCGTCCAACCTGGTCATCCCATTCCTGGGCCTGCTCCGGCGGGACGACCCTCGCATTCGCCAGAACCTTGACGCCGTGGAACGCGAGTTGACCGACGGGCCGCTGGTCTGGAGATACCTGCCGGAGGAGACGGACGACGGGCTATCAGGCCAGCCGGAGGGAGCATTCTCACTCCTCAGCTTTTGGTTGATCGGCAACCTGGTGTACACGGGCCAGACGGACCGCGGCTTCGACTACTTCCACGAGATCATCACCAAGCGCGCCAACCACCTAGGCCTGCTGTCCGAGATGTTCGACCCGGTCTCCAACGAACAGCTGGGCAACTTCCCGCAGGGGTACTCCCACGTGGGGCTCATCCACACGGCCCTGAACCTATCGAGGTTCATCGCCGACACGAGCATCCGGCGGGCCCGCCGCGCACCCCGCCGCACAACCCGCCGGTCGTGAGCCGGAGCTGCCGGCGCGGTGGCGCCTACTCCTCCTCTTCCTCCTGCTCCACCTTGCCCAGGAACACCTCGTTCAGAATGCCGGTATCCAGGACCTCCGCGGGCGTGCCGTTGAAGACCAGGCGTCCGGCATCCAGCACGTAGGCTCGGTCCACGATGTCCAGGACGCCACGGATGTTGTGCTCCACGACCATGATGGTGGTGCCCAGCGTCTTGCCGATGGTCTCGATCGTGCGGAACACCTCCTTCACGATCACGGGCGCCAGTCCGAGCGTCGGCTCGTCCAGCAACAGCGCCTCCGGGCTGGCCATCAGGCCGCGGCCCAGGGCGAGCATCTGCTGCTGGCCGCCGGACATCTGGCTTGCCGGGTCGCGGCGCTTCTCGCGGAGGATGGGGAACAGGTCCATGACGGTCTCTCTGCGCCGCTCTCTCTCCGCACTGTCCTTCACGAAGAGGCAGCCCATCTCCAGGTTCTCCTCAATCGTGAGATGGGTGAAGAGCCGCCTGCCCTGGGGCACGAACGATAGGCCCTCCTTCACGATCTCGTGAGTGGCAGAAGGCAGCTTCTGTCCCCGCCAGTAGACTTGGCCGGACACCACGGGAGCCAGCCCCATGACGGCCTTGAGCACGGTGGACTTGCCGGCGCCGTTCGGGCCCATCACCGCCACCACCTCGCCCCTGCGCACGCCCAGGGACACGCCGTTAAGCGCGTTCACCGCGCCGTACCTGACCGACACGTTCTCGAGTGCCAGCAGCGGCGCGGCACCATCGCCGCCGTCTCCAGCCGGCCGTCCGCCGCTGTTGGCCTGCGAGCCTTCTACCGACATACCTTACACCTCGTATCGCTGCGTGTGTCGCTACACACCCAGGTACGCCTCGATGACCTCCGGACGCGAGAGCACCTCTTCCACGTCGCCCTCCACCAGCAGCTGGCCGCTGTCCAGCACAATCAGGTGGTCGGCGAGCTCACGCACCAGGTCCATGTTGTGGGATACGAAGATAATGGCGCGGCCATCGTCGCGCATCCTCTTCACCAGCGTCTTGACCCGCTCCAGCATCTGCGGAAACAGGCCAGCGAAAGGCTCGTCGAAGAGGTAGGTGTGCACGTCCATCGCGAGGGCCCTGCCCATGTCCAGCAGCTTCCTCTGCCCGTAGGACAGGTCCATCGCCAGCGAGTCACGCTTCTCCCACATGCCAACCGCCTCCAGGACCGCCCGCGCGCGATCACGCTGGCGAGCGCGGGTGCGCTCGAGCAGGGCCAAGATTAGACGCCGCTCCGTGAGCACCACCAGGATGTTGTCCAACACGCTTATCTGGTCGAACAGCCTCACGTCCTGAAACGTCCGGGTAATGCCCAGGCCCGGTATCTCGTGCGCCCGGATCACCTTCAGGCCCACGCCGTCGACCACAATCGCCCCGCCGTCCAGGGGCAGCATCCCGCTGAGCAGGTTGATCAGCGTGGACTTGCCGGAACCGTTCGGCCCCACGATTGCGGTCATGCCCGTTCGAGGAATCGAGAGCGAGAGATCGTCGACGGCCGTAACGCCGCCAAAGCGCTTGGTCACGCCCCGGGTCTGCAGCGCATACTCCATCCCTTTGTCGCGGCTTGGCTCGCTCACAGCTTGAACCTCCCAAGCAGGCCCTGCGGCCTGAACAGCATGAGCAGTACCAGCATCACTCCAAGCGTCATCTGCCTGGCCTGGCCCACGTGCTCGTCGGGCACAAACGGCAGGAAGCGCAGCCCTTCCTCCAGAAGAACGAACGCGAGCGCACCGAGGATCGAGCCCCAGATGCTCGCCAGGCCCCCAAGGATTACGATGCACACCAGCAGCACGGACTCCAGCAGGATGAAGGCGTTGGGATCGACGAACCTGGTCCAGCTGCCGAACAGCCCGCCGGCCAGCGCCGCCATCATCGCCGAGATGACCCACACCGCCAGTTTGTAGTGCATCACCCGGTATCCGAACACCTCCGCCGCTCGCTCGTCCTCGCGGATGGTTGTGAGGACGCGCCCGAAGGACGAGGTCACGATGAGCCACGAGACCAGCGTCACCAGCGCAAGGCATACGAGAGCCAGCGCCAGGAACTCGCCCTCATCGTCGAACACCCACCCGCCTAACTGCGGCCTGGCTACCTCGTGGATGCCGAACGCGCCGCGGGTGACGCCCCTGAGGTTCAGGAAGGAGTTGAAGGCGATGATGGCAAATCCGAACGACACCAGCACGAAGATGTCGTCCCGGAACCGGTTGAACACCACGCCCACAACCAGGGCCGTCAGCCCGGCGATACAGACACCCACAGCCAGCGCCGCGAAGAAGGTCCACTCATAGGTGGGAATCGAGCCCGTGCGAAGCAGCTCGTAGTCGGCCGTGGAGGTGAGGACGGCGACCGAGTACGCTCCAATGCCAAAGAACCCGATATGTCCCACGGACAGCAGGCCAGTGTACCCAACGACCAGGTTGAGGCTGACCGCCAGTATTGCCCAGATCGCGAACACCGTGCCCAGCCCTATCGCGAAACCCATGCCCTGCCAAACGGCGAACACCACGGCCCAAGTGAGTATGATCAGGTTGGCCCACAGCTCCAGGTTGCCCCGCACGCCGCTCAGCATGCGCCTGGGATCCCAGACCGGTCTTGGTTGGCCGCCGGCGTCAATGTTCAAGCACTACCTCCGGGGCAACAGGCCCCTGGGCCAGAACGACAGGAACAGGATGAGCATTACGAAGGAGATGACGTCCCGCCACTCGCCGGCCAGGTCCCATATCCCAAACTGCTCCACCATACCGAGGGCAAGCCCGCCGAGCGCGGCTCCGTACAGATTACCGATGCCTCCAACCACGGAAGCGATCCACCCCTTGAGCAGGAGCAGCAACCCCATTCGCGGCTGAATCGCCGTGTCGTGCCCGCTCAGCACGCCGGCCAACGCCGCGAGGACTGCACCGATGAAAAACACCACGGCGATCACCACCGTGGTGTTGATGCCCACGACCTTGGAGACCTCCTCATCGTCCCCGATGGCGCGTATGGCCCTACCCAGCGACGTGCGATTCAAGAGGAACAGCAGCCCCAGGAATGCGACAATCGCCACTCCGACCGTGAAGAGGTTGAATCCCTTGATGGTGCCTCCCAGTATCTCCCTCGGCTCGCTGCCGAACACGGCCGGTAGCGGACGGGGCGCGCTGTCGAACACCAGGACAATGGCGGCGGAAATGGCCAGCAGTATGCCCAGCGTGGCCACGAGCATAACGAGGGGAGACCTGGCCCGCTCCCTCATCTGAGCGTACAACCCGCGGTAGAGCGCCAGGCCGACCGTCCCGGCCAGCAGGCAGGACAACGCCCAACTGAGATACAGCCGTGATCCGGGCGCGCCGATCAGGTAAAGAGCGGTCGACGCTCCAACCGCCAGGCCCACCACGCCTGCCACAACAACGACGAGCCGTATAGCCTCGTCCGGAGCCAGGCGGCCCAGACCTCTGTACACGAGCCAGCCGGTCACCGCGGCCGCCGCGCATCCCACAGCAGGGCCCAGAGTCACGTTCAGGTTCTCTGCGTAGTGCAGGACCGCCAGGGTGTAGCATCCCGCCGCCGCCGACACGATTCCTCCCGCGGCGAGCAGAACCTCCCTGTTGTACCGGCGGCTCAGCCGGTGGTAGAGCGTCTCGTAGAGAATCCAGGCGACCACGCCTGCGACAATAGACGCAAACAGCACGTTGACGTAGGCGTTGTGCACAGCATGCAGCCCACTCAGTGCGTCCTTGGAACGGAGGTAGAAGACGCCGTATGCGCCGATTGCCGCCGCCGCTCCGTAGTAGAGATCAAAGAACCAGACCGTGCTGTAGACAATGGTGAACCCCATTGCCAGCAGGGCGTACACCGCGCCCACCGAGAGGCCGTTGAAGCCGAACTGCAGCGCCTGGCTCGGGGACTCCCCTATCTTCCAGCCAACGTAGGCGACGACCGCCGCCACCAGCGCCGCTGCCAGCAGCCTGCCCCGGCGGTCGCCGGACCACAAAATCCGGCCGCTCCCAAGGCGCACCTCACTCTCCGGCCGGCCGGACTCCGACTCCCAGGTCCGTGAAGCGGCCAGGGCTACTCAACACTTGGCGCGCCTCCCAGGATCTCATAGCCCTGGTTGTCCAGGTTCCTCTGGGCCACGGGGAGCACCTGCACCACCACGTTGGAGAGACCCTCAACCTCGCCCTTGTCGTCAAAGGAGAAGTCGTCGCCGATTGCGCCGCTGAACGTCAGGTCGTAGAGGCAGTCCCGGAAGCCGTCCGCGTCCTGGTCGTCCTCCGTCACCTTCAGGCACTCCGCGGCGATGAATACGTCGTCGTAGGCGGAGCCCAGGAACCAGGGCAGGGTGATGAAGCCGTAGCGCTCCCGGAAGTTGGTGAGGAATTGGCTGCCCCGCTCGGTTTCCAGGTCCGGGCTGGGGATGATGGCCTTCATGCCGTCCGCGGCCGCTCCCGCGATCTCCAGGGCCTGCGTGCCGGCCACCACGCTCTCGCCGTAGATTGGGCCGTTGTAGCCCAGCTCCCGCAGCTGTTTGACGATGGTGCCGCCTGTGAACTCCGACTGCGCCGCAACGTGGATGGCGTCCGGGTTGGACTCCGTCAGCTTGGTAAGCTGGCTCCGGAAGTCGGTTGCGTCGGAGGCGTACGACTCAGCGAGGTTGACCGTGCCGCCCAGCGCCTCGAAGCGCTGCGTTGTGGTCTGGCGAACACCCTCGGCGTAGTCGGTAAGCTCGTTGATGGTGGCTATGCTCCGGGCGCCGTCCGACCACATGGTGTTTCCGGTGTCAACGCCAAGCTTGCTGTCGTTGATAGCGGTGCGGAATATGTAGTCGCCCGCCTCAGCGATGTCGGGGTTGGTGGCGGAAGCGGAGAGCATTACCACGCCGTCCTGCTCCGCCAGGGGGGCCGCGCCGAGCATGGCGCCGCTGCAGGACGTGCCCAGGATGATCTTCACGCCGTCAACGTCCGTGAGCTTGTTGTAGGCCGTGATGGCGTCAGCCGCTCCGCACTTGGAGTCCTCGATGACGAGCCTGAGCGGGCGGCCGTCTACGCCGCCGGCGGCGTTGATTTCGTCTGCAGCCATCTGCTTGGCCTGCACCATCACCGTCCCGTATGATTCGCCCGGGCCGGTGACCGACTCCATGACCCCAATCGTGTAGGGTTCATCCTCCGCCACTTCGCCGTTTGTTTCGCATGCGGCGAGGGAAACCGCCAAAACGAGAACGAGACCAAGCATGGCAACGATGTTCAACTTGAGGGGTTTCATGTTACCTCCCTTCCGTCCACGTCCAAATGCGACTCCTTATATCTGTAACATCCTATAACACACCCTACCAATCCGCAAGCCTGCGACGGGCGAGCGTAGCGTGTGTGAGCGGTGCCTGGCGGGACGCGGGTGAGGTCAGCTAACCAATGCCAGCCCGATTCAGAATCCGTCCCAGCCCTGGATGGCGGCCGCCTGGCGCACCCAGCTCGCAAGGAGCTCCTCGTCAATGTGGCCGTCCTCGTAGACGTGGTAGTAGCGCGCATCCTTGTCCCTGGAGTCGACGGGCGGCATGGGGGTCAGCGATTTGCCGTAGAGGAAACAGACCTTGATGTACCTGTCGAAGCAGTGGTAGCTGAGAAACCAGCCCTGGCCCTCGACTCCGTAGAAGGGCGAGTTCCACCTCACGGCCTTGAACACTTCAGGCACGGTGCGCACGATGATGTCGTCAAGGCGGCGGCCCAGCTCGCTCTTCCAGCCGGGCATTGCCGCGATGTAAGCCTGCACGGGCGCGTCGCCGTCCGCCTTGGCAATCTGCGGGTTGCCGCCCGTAAGGAGCACCAGCTGCTTCGCGCCGGCATCTCCGGCGACCGGCTCTTCCGCAGCCTTCCTTGGCCTCTTTGGCGATCCGGTGCTCATTTCACTACCCCTTCGGCTTGTGATGAATGGATTGGCCTAACCGGCACTTGCTCGTGGGTCGTCGGTTGGCTCATTGCGGTCCGGCCACCTGCGGCTATTCGGCCCACTCCATGATGTACCGGCGCTGCTCGGACGTTTCCGGCGAGTGCGGACGGCGATAGCTCTTGGCCACGCCCTTCCACCACGTCGCAATCTGGGCGAGGGACTCCTCACCCGTGTAGCCCCGGCGGCGCAGCCAGCATCCAACCACGGTGCCGGTGCGCCCAATTCCTCCCCAGCAGTGAACATAGACCGTCTCGCCCCGCTCCATCGCGGAGTCGATGGCGTCCAGAATCTCGACCATCCGCATCCGGAGGGGAGTGGACCTGTCGACGATGGGGTGGCGCTCCCAGTCTAGGGACCGCGATAGCCTGCCGGCTTCCTGCTGCGCGATCTCGCGATACGAGTCCAGTTCCCCCTCCTCCGTCAGATCGATGAAGCGACTGACGCCGGCAGCGAGTAGGCTGCTCAGTTTCTCCCTGGCGTTCGAACGAAAGATGTCTCCGGGGTACTCTCCGGCCGCGAACTTCCCGGGCCTGACCCAGTAGCTGTTGGGTATGGGGCGTTCGTTGTGTGTGGGTGATGTCATGGGTCGGTAACGCCTCCTCTAGTTTCCTCGTGCGGGCCACGCAGCACTGCGTTGGCTGGAGTGCGGTTCGCCGGGAGGATGAGAGAACGTGAACTGAATACGACTGAAGCCGGTTGGCTGCCGTCCATTCGCATTCTTTACCATGAAGATTCCCTGAGTCAAGTGCGGCTATGTCCACATGACCACCACGCCGGACAGGATGGGCCCCGACCAAGGCTCAAGACTTGCAACAGTGGTGGTTTGCGCTAAAATGCTGTTGACCTTCGCGCCGCGCGCACCATCACAGAGGAGGTCTCATGTCCGTACGAATTGTGACCGACAGTTGCTCGGATCTTCCCCCTGACACGGCCCTGGCCTGCGGCATTACTGTGGTACCGCTCTTGGTGAACGCGGGAGAAGAGACGTACCGCGACGGCGTTGACATCAGTGCCGACCGGTTCTACGAACTCCTGCAATCGCTTCCCGATCTGCCCACGACCTCCCAGCCGCCTCCCGCAGAAATTGCCGAGATATACGATCAGCTGCTTGAAGATGGTCACGACGTGGTTGCGATTCACGTCAGCTCCATCCTAAGTGGGACCTACAACTCGGCGAGCCAGGCCAAGGAGATGTCGAAGGACCCTTCCCGCATCACAGTGGTGGACTCGTATCTTGCGGGCGGGGCACTTGGACTGCTGGCCCTCGAAGCCGCCGGGTTGGCTCAGCAGTATGATGATCACAGCGAGGTGGCCGGCCAGGCGGAGAAGCGAGTGGAGAGGCAGACCGGCTACGTGATGGTCGATACGCTCAAGTACCTGGCCAAGGGCGGACGAATTGGGAAGGCGCAGGCCTTCATGGGCGGAGCGCTGCAGCTCAAGCCCATTCTGAGCGTTCGAGACGGCGCGGTGCACCCGGAGGAGCGCCCCAGGACAAGAAGGAAGGCGCTGGACAGGCTTTCCAGCCTTGTCCGCAGCCTGGCGCCGGTCAGCCGCCTTCACGTAAGCTACACGACAGGCCCCGACGACGCACACTCGCTGCGCGCTTCGCTAGCCGACCTGGTAGAACCGGAGAATATCGTGGAATCCCGATTCGGTCCGGTCCTGGGGACCCACCTGGGGCCCGGGGCAATTGGGGTGGCGGTAACGCGGGACTAGGCGGCAGAGAGATTTCGTAGGCGGTGTTTCCCTCCAAGCCGCGGCGCTTTATGAGACGCAATCCTGAGTCTCAAACTTGGCAACCTTTAGAGTTCGCCCATGGCCCGCTCAAGATTCCGTGACCTCTGCCATCAGAATATGCTGCCAGAACGGTGGCTGAGGTCCTGTGAGCAGTCCCATGCGATGCTGCGGGAAGCCTGCTGAAGTAGAGGTCTACGTGCTGGATGAGAGAACATGGCCAGTCCCGTAAACGAGCATATCCGCTACGAACCGGATGAAGTTCCACCGCCGCTGGTAGCCCTGGGGGCCGGGGCGCAGGCGGCGGCGCTCATTGTGGCGCCCGTGGTCCTCACCGTCGTGATAGTAGTGCGGATCGCCGGCGCTTCGGAGAGCTACATGGTATGGGGCGTGTTTGCGGCGATGGTGGTCTGCGGTCTAACCACCGCGTTGCAGGCGGCGCGCATCGGACGGTTCGGATCGGGGCACGTTCTCATAATGGGCACGTCCGGGGCCTTCATCGCTGTGAGCGTGGCCGCGCTGCAGCTGGCCGGTCCCGCGAAGCTGGCTACGCTCGTAGTCATCTCATCGCTGTTCCAGTTCCTCCTAGCTGCGCGGCTGTCGTTGGTGCGGCGCATCTTCACTCCCACGGTCGCGGGCGTGGTCATTATGCTCATAACCGCAACCGTCGCGCCGGTGATCTTCGATTCGCTGACGCAGGTACCCGAAGGCACGAACGAAGCAGCCGCTCCCCTGGCTGCGGGGGCCACGCTCGCAGTGGTCGCAGGGCTGATTCTTCGCGGGCCGCCGTCTCTGCGCCTGTGGTCACCCGTCCTGGGAGTCGCGGCGGGGTGCGCGGTCGGCGCGCCATTCGGCATCTACGACACAAGTACAGTGCAGGACGCCGCGTGGTTCGGCGTACCCCTGGCCGAGTGGCCCGGGTTCGATCTGAAGCCGGATGCGGCCTTCTGGGCGCTCCTGCCCGCCTTCGCAGTGGTCACGCTGGTGGGAGCAATCGAGACCATAGGCGATGGCGTTGCCATCCAACGGGTGTCGCGGCGACGGCCGCAGGCCACGGACTTCCAAGTGGTGCAGGGCGCCCTCAACGCGGACGGCATGGGGAACCTGCTCTCGGGACTGGCCGGCACCCTGCCGAACACGACTTATTCAACAAGCATATCGCTGGCGGAGGTGACGGGCATCGGCGCCAGGCGCGTGGGCATAATCATCGGCGCGATCATCTTCGGCCTGGCGTTCTTCCCCAAAATCGCGGCGCTGCTCATAGCCATACCCTCGCCCGTGGCAGCTGCGTACATCATGGTCCTGCTTGCCCTTCTCTTCGTGCAGGGAATGCGCATTGTAATCCAGGACGGAATGGACCATCGCAAGGCCCTAGTCGCCGGCCTGAGCTTCTGGCTCGGAGTGGGATTCCAGAACGGGTGGATCTTTCCCGATCTCCTCGGCGACGGCTTTCTGGCGATACTGCTGGGCAACGGTATGACCTCCGGCGCGATCGCCGCTGTGATCATGATGGTGTTCCTGGAACTCACCGGGCCCAGGCGTAAACGCCTTCGCGTTCCGCTCGACGACGACACTCTCCCGCGCGTGAGCGACTTCCTGCGAGACTTTGCCACGAACGCGGGGTGGAACGCCGCGGCGGCCGAGCGGCTGGTTCTCGTGGGTGAGGAGACGCTCCTCAGCATGTCCTCGGACGACCAGGACGTGCCGGCCGGTCGCCGGCTGGTTGCCACGGCTCGCAGCCTTGGCCGCGAGGCGGAGGTGGAGTTCATCGCGGCGGCCGGAGGCGAGAACCTGGAGGACAGGCTCGCCTATCTGGGCGACGCGCCGGACATCTCCGACGAACGCGAGATCTCCTTCCGTCTGCTGCGCCACCTATCGACCTCTGTTAGCCACCAGAAGTACCACGGCGTGGAGGTGGTCTCAGTGAAGGTGGCGGCCAGCCGGGGAGGGGAGCAGCCCGGCGCGGATTCCTAAGGAGCAACGGCCACCTTCCGCCAGCCCGCGCGACACTGTGCCGCCTATTCGAAGGTCGATGCGTCCTCGCCAACCCACTTGACGAGGAGCGTGTTCAGGGAGCCGTCCGCCTTCATCGACGACAGCGCCTCATCGAGCTTGCCCTTCAGGTCGCTGTCCTTGCGCACTCCGATGCCGAGCCCTCTGTCCAGGACGACGGTCGGCCCCACAATCGCCAGCCTGCCCTCGAACTCCTCCAGCTTTTCCACGGCGTATCCGTGGTCCACCAGGGAGGCGTCTATGTCGCCACCGAGCAGCGCATCCGCCAAGTCTATGGAGCCCTCGAGTGACACGAAGGGTGTGCCCTGCTCTGTGAAGTAGTCGGAGTATATTGTGTTGGCGGTTGCGCCGAGAGTGCCCTGGATAGCGGCATCGCCTTCGCCGGCCCTTGCCAGGTACACCGATGGCGTCGGCGGGTAGTAGGCCTCCGTGAAGTCGATCGTCTCCTCCCGTTCGGCGGTGATGCTCATGCCCGCGAAGATCGCATCGAACTCCTCTGCAACTAGGTCCGGGATCATCGACTCCCAGTCATTCTGGACCCACTCGCACTCCAAATCGGCGCGGCTGCACAGCTCGTCGCCAAGTTCGCGCTCCAGGCCGTCTATCTCACCCGCGTCATTTATGAAGTTGAAGGGGTCGTAGTTTCCGTCGGTGGCGATCACCACTGGCTCCGCTTCGGCGCACGAGGTCAGTGACGCTAAAAGAGCGGCCGACAGCAGAATCACACCCAAGGGGTGCACGAACCGGAGTCTCGATTTCATGATCGCTCCTATCGGACAACTCTCAGCCAGCGCTTGAACCAAGGTCAAACGCTCTCTTACGGCATCCTTGAATTGTGCAAGCTATTGCCACCATAGAGAGTATACCGCGGCAGCCAAGACATTCAACTGACCGCACCGCTGGAATGCCTCACTCACAGAGTATATTGTATAGACACTAGGCAAGTCCACCATTCCGTCAGTCGTCGCGCCTGCTCAAAGCGACTACGAAATTGTCACGTCCGCAGGCTGAATGCTATAACGTACAGGCAGCGGAACGCTAGGGGGTGGTCTCATGACATCACGCAGGGAACGAAGACAAGGACCGACGTCGATTGCGTCGGAGCGTGGCACAACCGAGACGCTGAGCCTGCCGGATGAACTGATCCTGATGCTCCTCAACGAGGAGAACGGCTACTTCCATCAGGTGCCGGGCTGGAACCTGAACTGCGTCGTCATCGGCGCCGTACTTGCGGAGTTGTCGCTCATGAACCGCATAGACACAGACCTCGAGTCGCTGTTCCTGATCGACAACACGGAGACTGGCAATCCGATACTCGATCCCGCCCTGCAGGCCATCGCCGCCGAAACGGGCCACCAACACTACCCAGTACTGGATCGAGCGGCTCGCCCCCCTTGCGGATTCGGTCATCGAGTACACCCTGGACCGGCTCGTGGACCTGAACATTCTCCAACACTATGAAGGCGACCCGACGGGCGAAGATATGACTCTTGCCGCCATCGACGTCACGCATCGCTTCCTGATGGAGTGCATGCGGATGTACCCGATTGTTCCTATGTCCATGCGTGACGTGATGAATGCGTGCGTGGTTGAGGGCTACGAGTTGCCCGTAGGCACGCGCTTGCACATTGCTCAGACGGCTACCCAATACATGGACGACGTTTTCCCGGATCCGTTGAAGTTCGACATAGACCACTATTCGCCGCCGCGCAATGAGCACCACGGCTCCAGCTACGCGCCCTACGGTTTGGGCACGCACAGTTGCCTTGGCTCAAGATGGATGGACCTGCAACTGACCGTCAACGTGCTAATGCTCGCACGGCACTTCACGTTCGACGTCTACCCCAGCAAGTACAAGGACAAGCTGAAGATCAACCCCATTCCTTCACTGAAGCCGCACAAGTCCTTGAAGCTGGTGGTCACCGAGAAGCGCGGGCTCTAGGACTCCTGCTCGTGGCGCCGGTGAACGACGTCGATCGCCATTTCCATCTCGTTTGTCCAGTTCTGCACCATCGAGCGCAGCCTCATGTTCTGGTAGGCGCCCCACACCGTCATTGCGGGCGGCACCAGTAATATGGACACTATCAGCGAGTAGGCTATGGTGATAGCCGCAGTGAAGCCGAACTGCTGCGAAGCAGCCAGAGGCGAGGCAACCAGCACTCCCAGTCCGAGCGCAGTGGTCAGCGCAGACCCCAGCAGCGCCGAACCCGTGGTGCCCAGGGTTCTGATCGCCGCCTGCTCCGGATTGCGTTCCATGGCGTACTCCTCGCGGTAGCGGTGGATCATGTGGATGGTGTAGTCGACGCCTATGCCTATTGAAAGTGCCGTTATGATCGAGGTGATCAGGGTGTAGGGTATGCCCAACAGGGCCATGGTTCCCAGGACGGAGATCAGCACCAGGACAATCGGCCCCACGGCAATGAACGCCAGCGCCGGTTGACGCAGCGTAGCCCAGAAGAAGAGCGCGAGCACGCTGAGGGCAACGACGATGGTGACGCTGATCGCCTCCGTCTGCCGCTCAGTGATCGTATCCGTAACGGTAACCGAGATGATGCTATCGGACGTCGCCGTGACGTTTTCGTCGTCGCCGAGCCAGAGGGCCTCCATGTCGCTCTGCAGTGTCTTGGTGAACGCTGGAACGCCAGAAAACGTCGGAAACTCAACCAGTATGACGTCCATGCCGTCAGGATTGTTGACGAGGACCCGCTCGACGGCTGGGTCCATCGCTGCCATCCTGTCGATGAACTCCCGCATCAAGCGCTGGTCCAGCTCTATGCCGGACGAGGCTTCGCGAAAGAGCACAGCAAGGTCCGCGTCGTACTTGTCCCCTGGCTCACCGCTGTCGTTCGTCCAGTCCTCTATGAGCAGGACATAGGAGGGCTGGATGGGTCCCGCGGCCGCCCTTGGACGGCGTCCCTCGTCCGAGAATGCGTGTGTGAGGTCCTCAAGGTTCAGGAGTGTCCGCGTCTCCGTGGCCTCCGCTTTTATCAGGACGCTGGCAAGCTCCGTGGAGCCGCCGACGGCCGCATCCAGGGTGTCAAAGTCCTGCAGAAGGCTGCCACCCCTGGGAAGGATGTCGCGGATGCTGAATTCCGACTCAAGGTCCGTGGCAAAATAGCCGAGCGAAGCGGTTACCAGGACCACAGCGACGATGTACGGCGCAGGCCTGCGGGTGACACCCCTCTGCCAAGCGACTGCGCCACCCGTCCCACTCCGGGCAGCGCGGTGGCAATAGGACGAGGTTGGTTCAGCGTACCACGTGCCTCCCGCCTGCGGTCGATTATCGTACGGCCGGTCGGCAGCAGCGTAAGCATAACCAGAAGGCTAAGGCCCACGCCCAACCCCGCGTTGACGCCGAAGTCGCCGACGATTCCAATCGGAGAGAAGAGGCTGGCCAGGAGGCTCACAATTGTCGTGACGGCGGCCAGGATGAGCGGGACGGTGACGTTGCGTAGTCCGGTTCGTGCGGCGTCGGCCACCGGCAGGCCGGCAATGCGCTGCTCGCGGTAGTGCGACACAATCTGGATTGCATAGTCCACGGTGAGTCCAATGATGATCACCGGCGTCAGCGCAGTAAACGAGTTCGGGGGGCCGGTCAGGGCCAGGCCGTTGGGGCCGAGCCAGCCCTCTATCCCGATGGTTGCCGTGAGAGCCAGGACTAGCCCCAGCAGAGTGAGGAGCAGGTCGGCTATGGTGCGCATGAAAAGCAGCAGTATCCCTGTGATCAACAACAGCGCCAGTCCGATGAGTGGCGCCATGCCCTCCTCGGTGGCGAGCTTGTACTCATCCTCGATGATCACCGGCGAGATGCTGGTGACCTGCAGCGGGCCCTCATCCGCGGCCGCCAGCTCGCCTATCCGCCTCTCGGCTTCCCCCACGCGCTCGTCTCCCGTGTCCCGCAGGCGGACCACGGCGATCGCGACCTCCGTGCCGTCCGTGTCCGTTCTCGTCAGCGCGTCAAACGCGGCCCGCAGCTCGGGAGGGGCCGGCGCATCGTCGACCTGTGCCCGTGTGACCGACTCGAAGCTGTCCACCTGGAGCATGGCCTGGACCAGAAGCGTGGCCGCGGCCACGGGATTGTCGTGCGCAAGCAGAACTCCTACGGCCGGGTCCGTGACGACCCTGTTGAGCAGGTCTGCCATCTGGGACAGGCCGCCGGGCGAAATGGCGTCCCCGCGAAAGAGCAGTGTCACGACTCGACCCGAGCCGAACTCTCCAAAGTACTCATCGATTTCGGCAAGTGCCAGCGCTACCGGCCCACCCTCGGGTAAGGTATCGGCTGTCTCGGGCAGAGGAGCACGGAGCGGAAGACCCGCGCCAAGCGCGATAACGACGGCGAACATCACCACCAGTGCGATCTTGGGACGGGCTGTAACCAAGCCGCTGAACTTGCCCAGAATCGCGTTCATATCGAGCGCGCCCCTCTCTGCCGCGGGAGTTGGACTCTCATGCAGAGTCGACCTATGCCCTCACTCACGGCCTGAATCGCTAACGCTCCGCGCCATCGGCCCGGCTGGGCACGGGCGCGCTGGACGCTTCGGGAGCGGGATAGAACTGGCGGCAGTACCTGCGGTAGGGCATGATGTCACCGTCCAGCCGGAAGAGGCGCGGCTGGGACCGGTACTTCTTGCGGCCCCAAATGACGATGTCTTTCTTGATGTCCCTTATCTGCTGGGATGTAACGAACTTGTTCATGATGGGCGCGCGCATTTTCAGTGGGAGGAACCCCAGTCCGCTGAAGAGGCGCTTTGGACTCCGTATCTCCCTTACCTGAGACAGGATCGACAGGTCAATGAGTGTGCCGTCCACGGGCGTGGCAAAGACCCAGAGTCGCATATCCATGCCAATGGAGTGCTCCCGAATGTCAACCTGGGAGATGCCGAGTCCGTACACGAATGTGCTGGCAGAAATTTCGTAGCTGACAGAAAACAGACCAACGATCTTCTTGGTGGTGTTGAAGTCAAAGCGGCACTCAAGGCGGTGCCCCTCCACGACCAGAGGCGCGGCGCGACTCACTCCCCCAAAGCCGTGGACGTAATTCAGGTGGGAAAAGTCGACGGCGTTCTCGGTTGTCTCCTGTGGTTGACCGATGAAGCGCAGGTTCCTGAACTCCGCGGATTGCCAGCCTTCCGCATCCTCCGACAAGTCGGGCATGGGCCACTGAGGCTCGCGCCCGTCAATACCCCACCAGGCGAAGACCAGCCCCATCATCTCGCCGGTCTGAAACACGCGCAGCCGAACTGTCGGCGGCGGGTCGCCGTAGGGAGTGTTCACGCACTGGCCTGTCGTATCGTATACAAAGCCGTGGAACGGGCAGACGAGCCGCCCGCCGACTATGCGTCCACCCACCTCCGGCCAGAGCAACGCGCCCAGGTGGGGACAAAACGCCTCGGCCAGGCACATGCGACCTTCCCCGTCAATCCAGGCCACTATCTTCTCCCCCATCCAGTCTCGATGGAAGAGCCCTGCCTGCTCGATTACACGGCGAGGCGCAATGAAGTACCAGCCCTCGGGGAACGGGGATGGAAGAGGAGAATCTCTGAGCTCTCTGCGTCGAGTCGTCATGGCACCCGATCCGCTAGCGACTCCCTCGCGGAAGTAGAGGCGAGACTCCCTGCGTTCGCTTGGTGCGTGCTCATTCAGCCGAATTCAGCTGCTCGTGTCGCTATATCGCCAGTGCCTCGAATTGGTCAAGCTGACGTGCTTGCGTAGAGAAGCTCGCTGCTCCAAATGGGTCGCGGGAGGGAAGGCGGCTCGCAACCGGCTTACCTGGCTGGCATATAGTCGGGCATTCAGACATAATGTCAAGAAGCGGCGTCCGCTGCCGGCCTGCTCGACGCCGTGGCCCGATAACCACACCACGCACGAAGGGAGAGCAACATGAATCTCGGAGCGTTTTCCGTCAGCCTGGCCGTCGCGGACCTCAACGCATCCTGCGACTTCTATGAGAAACTAGGCTTCGAGGTCGTCGGGGGCGCCGCTGAGGAGAACTGGCTAATCCTCAGGAATCGCCATCACACCATCGGCCTGTTCCACGAGATGTTCGACAGGAACATCCTCACTTTCAACCCAGGCTGGGACGACTTCGCACAGCCCCTCGACGAGTTCACGGACGTACGAGAGCTGCAGCGCAGCCTCAAGTCCGGGGGCGTTAGCCTCGCCATGGAAGCGGACGAGTCGACCACTGGGCCTGGCAGTTTCGTGGTAGTGGACCCGGACGGCAATCCCATTCTCGTCGACCAACACGTCTGACCCCGCCCCTCGGGATGCGGCTTGGAACGCCTGCGCGGCAGCCGGTCGTCGGCGTGAAGTGGACTGAGGGGTAGCGAGTATGGAGATTCTAAATCTGCGAGCAGCGGGGATGGTCGTTGGTGGGCTTGGATCCGCGGCAGGTCTGTTCGGCGTCGCCAACGCGCTGGTCAGGCACGAGCCCGGCGTGGCGCCCGGCCCCGGCGACACCGGGGCACTGACCATATATGCGGTGGCGTCCCTCTGCGCCTACGCCGTCGGGCTGCTGGGAGCGGTGTTGTCCAACAGCCAGCCCAGGCTGGCAGCGACACTCATGCTGCTGGGCGCAGTCTCCGGCATGCTTGTGCCCAACGTACCGGCAATGGCACTTCTGGTATTCGGAGCAATCCTGACCTACTCCGGCAGGGATGACGGGTAGGGGGTTCGACGTGAGGCGGTCATCAAGCAACACCTGGCCAACGAGTACGAGCCCGCAGCTCAGCGAAGCTCACCACTTCGCGCCTACTTCATCGCCAAGGGTTTCCTGCGGCGATATTGCCTTCGGGGCGGCGCAAGCTGCTCAGTACGCGCCTCCGGCGCGAGGAGCAGCTCCTTCAGATTCGGTTTCGTTTGCGGACTCTCTTTCATGGTCAGCTCCAAGCTCATAGTACCGTTTCCAGACTAATCTGACGACCGATGTGAAGTCAAGCTCTACCCCGCCCCCCCCCACGCCTCACGTATTGCGCACTAGGCCTGCGCGGTTGTACTATGGAAGTGTGGGGCATCGGCGCAGGCTCGACCGGTCGGCGAGCGGCCAGGCGGGCCTCAGCGTGGACCAGCCCACGCCATCCCAATGCCGAAGTGGCGGAACGGCAGACGCGCTGCGTTCAGGGCGCAGTGTCCCTTGCGGACGTGGGAGTTCAAATCTCCCCTTCGGCACCATCAACCCTTCACATACGGCCAGGCGAGGTATCACGCGCAGGCGCGCGCCGGAGGCACACTGGCCGCACCTGGCCTGCCTGCGCCGTGACCAGCGCCATTCCCCTGTGTGATATCATCAGAACGGCACAATGAAGAGCGAACTCGTAAGGTCGGACCCGGAGAGCCGCTGGCTGCGGTCGGGCGATCTCAATATGCACTACCTGAACTGGGGCGGCTCGGGGCAGGCGCTCACGGCGCTACATGGCGCAGCGTCATCGAGCCACTGGTACGACCTGGTAATTCCGCACCTCGACTGCGACATACGCGTCATCGCGCTTGACCAGCGCGCCCACGGCAAGACCGACCAGCCCTCGACAGGCTACGACTGGCGCACACTGGCCGGCGACGTGGTCGGCGCCCTCGACCAGCTAGGCATCGAGAAGGCCGTGGTGATGGGCCACTCCTGGGGCGCCAGCACGGCCCTTGGTATCGCAGCCTACCACCCGGACCGCACGCAGGCCCTCATCATGGTCGACGGCGGATTCGGCGGGCGGCGCTCGCCGGATATGACCTGGGAGGAGTTCAAGACCAGGCTCAGCCCCAGGGACATCTACGGACCCCGGGAGCGGTATCTGGGCACCCTGCGGCAGCAGTTTGCCCACTGCTGGAGCGACAAGCTGGAGCAGATGGTGATGAGCATGGTGCGGGTGGACCCCGACGGCAGCGTCCACGAGCGACTGGAGCTATCCAATCAGCAGCAGATGCTCTGGGCCATGTGGTCGGAGCCGACCAGTGAGCTGATGCCACACGTCCGCTGCCCCACTCTGATGGTCGCCGCGGCGGGCCGCCAGCCAATTGCGAACCCGGAGATGCTGGAGCGACGCCGCGCGAGCGTGGAGGCGGCGCAGGCGGCCATGCCGGACGCCAGGGTGGAGTGGGTCCAGGACACGGGCCACGACATCGGATACGAGAAGCCGGAGGAGCTTGCCTCCGTCATCGGAGAGTTCCTTACAACACTCTGAACGTACACGCCGTCGGGGAACGGTCAGGCGTCACCTGCGGCGACGGACTTTGATTTCCTTCGCACTTTGGAGTAAGATGAAATTGAGTTGCGCGGTATGCGCAGCCGGAACAGGTGTCCAATGAACAGTCAGTGGCTGAGAAACAGCTTTGTCTACCTCCTCATCATCGTGGCGGTGGTGGCCATTTTCTTCACCTTCTTCCAGGCGCCGTCCGGCTCGCGTGACCTACCTCTGAGCCAGGTGATACAGATGGCCAAGGGCCTGCAGATTCGTTCTATAGAGGTGAACGAGGACTCCCTCAAGGTAATAGACAACGGCGGGGACACGTTCAGGTCCCGCAAGGAGAGCAGCGCGAGCATCGTCCAGGTGCTGACCGACGCCGGCGTGGACGTCACCACACTGGAGATCAAAGTGGCAGGCTCAAGCGGGCTGGGGAGCATCTTCGGTCTGTTCATCAACTTCCTGCCCATAATCTTCTTTGGGGCCATCATCCTGTTCATGATGCGGCAGGCCCAGGGCAGCAGCAACCAGACCATGAGTTTCGGCCGCAGCCGCGCGCGCATGTTCGTGGGCAACAAGCCGAGCGTAACCTTCGCGGACGTTGCCGGCATAGAGGAAGCCAAGCAGGAGCTGCACGAGGTGGTGGAGTTTCTGCGCTTCCCAGAGCGGTTCGTAGCGCTGGGCGCCAAGATACCAAAGGGCGTACTGCTGGTGGGGCCGCCCGGCACGGGCAAGACGCTGCTGGGGAAGGCGGTTGCCGGCGAGGCAGGCGTACCCTTCTTCAGCATAAGCGGCAGCGAATTCGTGGAGATGTTCGTGGGCGTGGGCGCATCCAGGGTGCGCGACCTGTTCGACCAGGCAAAGCGCAACTCGCCCTGCATCGTCTTCATAGACGAAATTGACGCCGTGGGCAGGCACAGGGGCGCGGGCCTCGGCGGTGGCCATGACGAGAGGGAGCAGACGCTCAACCAGATCCTGGTGGAGATGGACGGCTTCGACACGGGCGTAAACGTCATAGTGCTAGCGGCCACCAACCGCCCGGACATCCTGGACCCTGCCTTGCTCAGGCCTGGCCGGTTCGACAGGCGCGTGGTGCTGGACTCGCCGGACATCATCGGCCGCACCGCCATACTTCAGGTGCACGCCCGAGGCAAACCCATATCCGGAGAGGTAAGCCTGAACACCGTAGCGCAGCAGACCCCCGGGTTCAGCGGCGCCGACCTCGAGAACCTCATCAACGAGGCCGCCATTCTCACGGCCCGCCGCGGCAAGAAGGAGCTTGGCAGAGATGAGTTCGCAGAGGCCATCGACCGGGTAATTGCCGGCCCGGAACGCAAGAGCCGCGTCATCAGCGCCAGGGAGAAGGAGGTCACCGCCTTCCACGAGGCGGGCCACGCTCTGGTTGCCCACCTACTGCCACACGCCGACACCGTGCACAAGATATCGATCATTTCAAGGGGTAGCATGGGAGGCTATACGCGGCTGCTCCCCACCGAGGAGCGCTACCTGATGACCAAGGACCAGTTCACCGACATGCTGGCCACGTCGCTGGGAGGCCGCGTGGCGGAGGAGCTCACGTTCAACCTGGTCACCACGGGCGCCAGCAACGACCTGGAGCACGCCACGAACCTGGCCCGCCACATGGTGACCCGCTATGGTATGAGCGAGCGCCTGGGGCCTCGAACCTTCGGCAAGAAGGAAGAGCTGGTCTTCCTGGGCCGCGAGATTTCCGAGCAGCGCGACTACAGCGACAAGATCGCGGAGGAGATCGACGACGAGGTGCACAACCTAATACAGGCCGCCTATACCGCTGCAACGCAGCTGCTGACCGACAACCGGCCAAAGCTCTTTCAGATTGCTGACTACCTGATCAGCAACGAGACCGTGGAGGGCAAGGAGCTTGAGGAGCTGTTCAACTCGACTGCTCCCGAGGTGCAGGATTCACGTCTCAGGGAGCCTGTCCTCCTGGGCACTAAAGTCAGGAAGCCGGATACCATGGGGGCGGAAGACAAGGGGAAGGAGCTGGACGAGCCGCGTGACCCAATGGAACCGGCTCCCACTCCCACCTCGCCCACACCCACGCCACAAGCGGGGTGATTAAGTGCAACCCAAGAGGCTCCGTCCCGGTTGGGACGGAGCCTCTTGCTATTCCTGCTCTGCCTGAGTTTCCAGCGGTCTGGGCCTGTAATAGAGGCCCCACCGCTGCATCAGCTCCCTGACTGCGGGGTCGCCCATCTCCAAAAGCTCACGGAAGAAGCCCGCTATGGCGTGGGCGTGGAGGTGCTCCGGCTGGCACACCCAACTGGCCTCGGCGGGGACTGCATACAACAGCCCGCTCTGGTGAGAGCACTGGACCTCCACGCGGACGCTGCCGACATCTTCCTTTACAGTCACACCGTAGGCCATGAGATTCCTCCGCGAGTCGAATTTGTGCGCATCAGAGAACTGCTTCCGGACCACAGGGCTCCGGGTCCGTGCGTTCCGAGTCACCCTGCAACCCGGATTATAGCAGACCCTGCGTTGACACCCCTTTGAGCGACGCCTACAATGTACCAAAATCCAGATGTGAGGAGGCCCAGGTACAACGCAATGCATTCCCAATCACTACCTGTTTCGGAGGCACTGGCGCAGTACCTTTCGGCGAGGCGCTCAGCCGCGGCCCAGGAGGCGCTGCAGGAGCTCAACAGATTCGTTCGATGGATTGGGCGAGACCGCAGTGTGATGGGGCTGACGCCCCAGGAAGCCGCGACCTACGGCGAGTACATGTCCGAGTCGGTCGGAGCACAGGACACGACGGCCCGGGCGCAGATCGTAAAGGACTTCCTAAACTACTGCTACAAGAGCAGCCTCACCACCACGTCGCTTGCCAAGCACGTTCGGGTGAGGAGAGCGATGCAGAGATCCCGGTCCTCGGAGAAGGCGCCAGAGCCGATGGACATTACCGAGGAGGGCTACCAAGGCCTGAGCGCGGAACTCGTCTCCCTGCGCGACGAGCGCGTGGTGATCGCAAAGGAGATCAGCCGGGCCGCCGCCGACAAGGACTTCCGGGAGAACGCCCCTTTGGATGCCGCCCGCGAGAAGCAGGGCATGCTCGAGGCCCGTATACGTGAGCTTGAGGACGGCCTCCGGCGAGCCCGGATTGTGGACACGGACCCGCAGGAGTCCGCGCTGCGGGGCGAGCGGCGGGTCAAGCTGGGGAGCATGGTCAGGCTTGCAGACCCGGCATCCAGGGAAGAGATGACCTACACGCTGGTCAACGCCTCGGAGGCCAGCCCCATGGAATTCAGGATGTCGGTTGCCTCTCCGGTGGGCAGGGCGCTCATGGACCACAAGGTTGGCGACGAAGTGGAGGTGGTCACGCCGCGTGGCAACCTCCGCTATCGAATCGAGCAGGTGGACTGAGCCGTTCACGAACCTCGATCGCCGCGCCTGCACCGCGGAGGCCTGCGCCCGGCGGCAGGCCGCGGAGCGCAGGCGGCGTCACGGAGTGCGACTATGGCAGACGCGAAGCATGAACTCGGCCTCGTGGACGCCGTAAAGGCTGAGGCCATAGGCGTACCCGGTCAGCGGCGGTTTCGACTCCTTCTGGAAGGCCCGGGGGGAAACGCTTGCCTCTGGTTGGAGAAGGGCCAGCTGTTCCAGCTCTCGCTAGCAATCCAGCAGTTGCTCGCGCGCGCCGACGCTGAGCAGTCCGGCAAGGCGGACCAGTCCGAGTACAGTCCCGCCGCGTCCAATCCCGCCTCCTTCGAGTTCGACGTGGGAAACCTGAGCCTGGGACACGAGCCCGCCGGCGATCTGTTCATCATCGAGGCCTTCGCCCGGGAGGATGATGAAGACGAGCCTCTGGTCGGTTTCTGGGCTTCTCGCTCGCAGATGGAGGGGCTCGCGGAGGAGGCGCAGGCGGTGTGCGCGGCCGGCCGTCCACTGTGCCCGCTGTGCAGTGGCCCCATAGACGCCACAGGCCACATGTGCGTGCGCACCGACGGCCACCAGCCTATGTGAGCGTCCGTGCAGCCCTCGCGCGTTCGCATCGAACTTCCGCCGGGTGAGTCTCATGGTATCGGACAACGGCCCCACACTCACATCCGCCCAGCTTCGTAGGGCGCTGCTTGAAGGCGAGATATCATCGCCGGAGCTGGTGCCTCAGGGGTCAAACTACACCTTCATCGTGAGGGTTTCGCAGGGCTCTCAATCCATGTACGCCATCTACAAGCCCCGCGACGGCGAGCAACCACTCTGGGACTTCCCAACGGGCTCACTCTACAAGCGCGAATACGCGGCGTACCTGGTGTCCCAGGAACTGTCGTGGGACTTTATCCCGTGCACCGTCATCAGGGGAGGCCCCTATGGCGTCGGGGCCGTGCAGCAGTTCATCGATGTTGACCCGCACTCCAGCTACTTCACCATCCGGCAGGAGGCGCCGGAAGATCTCGAGCGAATTGCGCTCTTTGACTGCCTGACCAACAACGCGGACAGAAAGGCGAGCCACTGCTTCCGTGACATCCGCGGCGCCATCTGGTCCATCGACCACGGCCTCACCTTCCACCCGGAGCACAAGCTGCGCACGGTGATATGGGACTTCGAGGACGAGCCGATTTCGGCCCCCCTGCTCGAGCAGATGGCGCGATTCCTGGAGAGCCTGTTCACGGAGAGCGACGTAACGCTTCAGCTCCAACAGCTGCTGGACGACGAAGAGCTGTGGGCGCTGAGAAGCCGCATCCAGTCTCTCCTGACCACTGGACGGTTCCCGCCACAGGACCCCTACCGCCGAAACGTGCCCTGGCCGTGGTTCTAGCCACCAAGGAGGAACATTATCACCTTACCAGAACCCATTCATCCCGGAGAGCATCTGGCGGAGATCATGGAGAAGCTCGGCATCACCCAATACCGGTTGGCCAAGACAATTGGAGTCCCGCAGGTACGCGTCCATGAAATCGTCCACTGCCGCCGTTCCATTACAGCGGACACGGCATTGCGAATCGGACAGGCGCTTGGCATGACTCCCGACTTCTGGCTGAACCTGCAGCGAATGTACGACCTGGACTTGGCTCGTGCCAAGACCGACGTGAGCGCAATCGAGCGGCTGGTAGACGCTTCCACCTGAGTCGCAGGGTGCCATGCCGCAGGCTGTGCCTCTCCACGAGCCGGCCAGAGGGGGTGGAGTGCCATCCAAGTGGTCATATGCGCCGGCCCGGACAAACCCTTGACAAGTGCGTACATGTGTTCTATCCTGCTATCCATCAACAGCCAGGAGGCACAAGCGATGGAGCTGCACCCAGACGACAAGTACCAACTGATGAAGGCGCAGATGGACGCGGACAGGCGGGCCCTGGAAGCACGAAAGTCCCAGCAGGACCTGGAACGGCTGGTCCTGGAGCTGGAGCACAAGTACGGCCTGATCGCCGACGACAGGAGCATCGACCCTAGGTCGGCGTCGGTGAGCGGCCCGGCGGCCGAGCAGGCGCCCGGACGCAAGGGCAACGGCAAGGAGACCCAGGAGGCGCTCGAGGCGTCGATTCTGGAGCAGGCCGCGGCGGGATAGCGCTCCTGCGCCCTACCGTCGGCCTCTGCGCCCGCCGCGCCGCAGTCCCAACCGCCGCGCCAGCGACGCGAGGAACGGACGTCGTCGGGGGCTCAACCGCGAGGCCACGTGCGCCGCGATGCCACGGCCTCCGGCCAGCATGGGATAGCCCGGCCCGCGCAGCCCTCCGCGCGGGTCGCGGCCTCCCCCCGGAGGCGAGACCGGGAACCGCTCAAAGGGCCTCCAAGCACCGTCTCTCCACACGAGCACGTCACCCCCAGCTTCCTGCACGAGCAGCACGCCAGCCGCCACGTCCCACACTCGCGGAGCGGTCAGAAGCGAGTACTGCAACACCCCCCTTGCCACCAGCGCCAGCTCACAGGCTATGCTACCCATGACGCGAGGCTCGCCCAGTCCCATGCCGTGATGCCGTCTGACGCTGAACACCCGCGCGAAGCCGGACGGTACGCCTGCCAGGCCGGAGGGCCTGGGCTCGGAATACGTCAGCGCCGTGAGCGGGCCGTCCTCGTCGAAGGCGCCACCGCCCGCGCGTGCGTACAGCACGCCGTCTCCCGCCAGCGTGTTGGGCAGGAACATGCTGCCCAACACCGGCCTGCCGCGATGCAGCAGCCCAATCGAGACTGCGAAGAAGGGCACGCCCGCCGCAAAGTTCGCGGTGCCGTCCACCGGATCGATCGCCCACTGGTAGTCGGCGTCATGCCCGGCCGGCGAGGCCTCGCTTTCCTCCGCAACGATTCCGTGGCCGGGAAACTCCCTGACGATGCGGTCCCTCAGGTACTCCTCAACGCGCAGGTCGGCCTCCGTGACCGGGTCAGTGTCGCCCTTACCCTTGAAGTCGACGTGGGTTGATCCTGGCCGGTACCGCAGCAGCACCTCTCCGGCGCCCCGCGCAAGGCTGACGGACGCCACCGACAGCTCCTTCAGTGTGGCATCGTCCGGAATTCCCGCGTTCATCTCTTCAATCCTGTGTACTTGACCAATACCAGCCGCCTGAGCCGGTGTCCGGCCCTGCGCTTTGACACCCCGATGGGGCGATGGTATCATTGAGCGCAAGCTGATGGGTGTGCAAACTCTCTCCTGCCGGCTTCTCTCCTGATCGTGACCTCTTCTCGCGCTCCTATCTTGCCACGAAAGCCAGACCGGCGCCAGCCCGCGAGCCTGCAGGACGTACTTGCCCTGCCAGCCGGCACTCTCGACCTCACTCCAGTCCGCACCATGAGAACGCAAGACGGCCATCCGGCCGCATAGGTGTACTGCAATGGATCTTTCGACGCTCTACTTCGCCCTGTTGGTCCCATTCCTGCTGCTCTCGGCATTCTTCTCCAGCTCGGAGGCCGCCTTTCTCTCGCTTCGCAAGGTGCGCATCCGGCGCCTGGTTGAAGATGCGGTACCGGGCGCCGAAAGGGTGGCACGCATGGTGGACGAGCCCGCCAAGGTCTTACCCACCATCCTGCTTGGCAACAACCTGGTCAACACCGCCTTCGCGGCGCTGGCCACCGTCATCATGGTTGCGCTCATCGGCGAAGGTCGCGGCGTGCTGGCCGCGACCGCGGTGAGCACCATCGCGCTGCTGGTGTTCGGAGAGACGCTGCCCAAGACGGTGGCCATCCGGCACTCGGAGCGCCTGTTCTTTCTCTTTGCCAGGCCGCTCCAGCTGATCGAGCTGCTGCTCCTTCCCTTTGCGGCCACGCTGCAGCTGGTCAATCGTTTCCTTGCGGCACGCCTTGGCAGCGACGCGCGGGCGCTGTTCACCGAGGAGGAGATCAAGACCGCCATATCCATCGGCATGGAGGAGGGATCGGTGGAGGAGGAGGAAGGAGAGATGCTGGAGAACGTCTTCCGCTTCGGCGACCGGCAGGTGCGCGAGGTGATGACGCCGCGAACGGAGATTGTCCAGCTGGAGTCCGGCACCACGCTGAGGCAGTTCCTGTCCGTATACCGTGACCACTATCACACCAGGTTTCCCGTGTTCGAGGACGACATGGAGAACGTGGTGGGCATTCTCTCCGTGAAGGACGTGGTCACCGCCCTGGCGCGCGAGGACGTTTCCGACGACACGCCAGTTACTACCCTGCTGCGCCCCGTGGTGTTCGTGCCGGACACCAAGCTGGTGGGCCAGCTGTTCCGAGAGATGCGCGGAGCTGGCAACCAGATGGCGGTTGCCGTGGACGAGTACGGGGGCATTGCAGGTCTGGTCACCCTCAAGCAGCTCATAGAGGAGATCGTCGGCCCAGTTGGCGAAGAGGGAAGGCAGCCCGACGTGGAGTACGAAGCCATCGACGAGAACACATACCACATAGACGGGGGCATGCAGATAGATGAGGCGAACGATGAGCTCGATCTGGACCTCCCCACGGGCGACTACAACACGGTTGCCGGCTTCATCCTGGAGGCCCTCGGACGTATACCAGCCGAGGGCGACCACTTCCACCACGACAGCCTGCGCCTGGAGGTGACCCACGTGCGCGGGATGCGCATCGAAAAGGTGATGGTGACCCGGGAGCAGCCGGCCCGCGAGGGCTGAGGCCCCGCGCCGGACGGTGCAGCGTGAACGACGCCACCCGAAGCGGCTCACACCCGGAGCGGCGGCTTCTCGCCGGCATTGAGCGCATCCTGGCCGGACTGCTGCCCGGACTGACCAGCCGCCGCATCGTGGCCGCCATCTCCGGAGGCCCGGACTCGATGGCTCTGCTCCTGCTCCTACAGCGGCTCCGCGGCCAACTGAGCTTCGATCTTCACGTGGCCCACGCTAACCACGGCCTTCGCGGCGAAGAGGCTCGCGAGGACGCCCGATTCGTGGAATCCGCGGCGCGGGACATGGGGCTGCCGGTAACGCTCGGCCGCCTGGACGTGAACGCGCTTCGAGCGGGCAGGCGCATGTCCGTGGAGGAGGCGGCGCGGGAAGCGCGCTACGCGTTCCTGGTCGAGACCGCCTCCGGCTTGGGAGCTTCCGCCATTGCACTGGGCCACACCGCCGACGACCAGGCAGAGACGGTGCTCATGCACCTGCTCCGGGGCAGCGGCGCCGACGGGCTGGCAGGTATGCCGGTCGTCTCACACGTGCCCGCCTCTCGATACGGAGAGCGCATGGCCCTGGTGCGACCGCTGCTGGACTTCACAAAGGCCGAGACTCGTGCCTACTGTGAGCTGAGGGGCGTGACTCCCAGGGAGGACTACTCCAACAGCTCGCTCGAGTTCACCCGCAACCGGGTTAGGCTTGAGCTGATGCCCCAGCTTGAGCGGTACAACCCTCGCTTCCGCGAAGCGCTGCTGCGCCTGAGTGCATCGACGTCCCACGATATAGATTTCCTGGCGCAGGCAGCCGGCGACGCCCGCCGAAGCCTCGAGGTCGCGGGACAGCACAGCGGCGTAGCCGTGTCGCGTGCGGGCTTCGGGGCGCTACACCCCGCCGTGCACCGCCACCTCCTGCGACTGGTGTACCGTGAGCTCGTCGGCGGAACGAAGGAGCTGACGCACCGCCAAGTGGAGGACATGGTGCGCCTGTCGAGCGGAAGGACCGGCGCGTGGTTGGATCTGCCAGGCGGCCTGAGGTTCGAGGTCGGCTACGACACGCTCCGTTTAGCGCCTGCCGGTGACCTGCCCGAGAAGGCTCCTCCCATCGTAGGGGAGTACGCGCTATCGATACCTGGGCAGACCTGCGTTGGAGAATGGTGCGTCCATGCGGAGGTGCTCACGCCCGTTCGCGGGCTCGCGGAAGGCGGTCGCAACCTCGCCGTGCTGGACGCCGACCGCGCGGGCCATCGCCTGTGCGTCCGTTCGCGGCGCCCCGGCGACCGCATTTCGCCGCTCGGGATGACCGGCTCCCGCAAGGTGCAGGACGTGATGGTTGACGACAAGACACCGGCGGCGGAGCGGGACCGGGTGCCTCTGGTGGTCTCGGAGAATGGCGTGGTGTGGGTCGTGGGACACCGCTTGGCCCACTGGGCCAGGGTAACGGAGGAAACGGAACGAGTGCTGCGACTGGAGTTTCGGCCGGCGAGCGCTAGATGAGCTCCACCAGCCGCGAGTTTTCGGTAACGCCCGGTATCTGCCCGCGCCTGGCCAGCGGCCTGCCATCCACCTCGTGTATGTCAGCGCGGAATCCTATCGGCGGGGCGCAGCTTATGTAGCCGCCCACCTCGAAAGCTGTCACGGGCGCGCCGGCTTCCACGAACTCTCTTATGTGGCTCTTGTCCAGCTCCCCGCTGACGAATATCTCCACGTGAGAGAACCCGGCCTGGTCCAGTCGAGCGCGGACCTCCTTCACCATGTGAGGGCTGACTTCGTCGTTGGTCCGCATCGCTTCCAGCACCACGCCCCGCAGGCGGAGCCTTAGCGACCTTGCCAAGGAGATGGCTTCCTCCGCTTCATCCTTCAAAACGTTGACAGGAGCAACCCGCGAGATCTCCTGCGGCAGATGCTTGTCGAAGGCCTGCATGGCCTTGATGGAGTCACCGAAGATCAGCACAACATCCGGCGAGATTGAGCCTGCCGGGGTAGTGCCCGCGAGCTTGGAGCCGATGGGGGTCGTGCAGGAGACGCACCCTCCCACGGTGGCGGCGTAGTCCATGACGCCGGCCACGCCGGGATGCACGTAGCGCGCGCCCGTGGAAATGACGGGTATGCCCCCGGCTGCTGTCACGCATTCGTGGCTGGCGGTAGCCCAGCCGGTGCTGTGGGACAGCGTTCCGCAAATTGCGGTCTCGTAGAGGCCGAGGGTGCCGTACGGGGCAGTGACACGCAGCGCAACCTCGCCGGCCGACACCGTGTCGCCCTCCTCCAGCGCCCACGCATCGCGGCTGGCCTCAGGGAGCACCCTCTGGAGCAGCGCCTTCACCTCCCGGATGCCGCAGAAGATTCCTTGGTCGGCCGCCGAAAATTCCACCGTCACCACGGGGTTGATCCCCTCGCTACGCAGGACCGTCAGTCCTCGATGGAGTCGTGCGTCCGCAGTGTCGCCCACCTGTACCGAAGGCCTTACCTCGAATTCAGGTTCCGCCATTGTTCTCCCCTTGGATGCTCAGAGTTTGGGCCTTGCAGCCTCAGCCCGCGGGTGTCATATCCGGAAGTTTGGACTCCTCGCAGTCTGCCTCTGCTTTGGAGTACGGCAACGCCCCATTCCCCTCATGACTGCGCGGACTCAGAAGCTTCAGACGCCGGCACGCTGGCTCCCAGAATGCTCTCCATGTGCTGGAGCGCCCACCTGTGGGCCTCCTCGTTGAAGGACGCCACCGCGCCGGCGGGCACCTCGACCGCGTAGTCCCTGTTGCGGGCGTCCGCAGTGGTGTGCATCACACAGATGTCCGTGCAGACGCCGCAGACGATGATACGGTCCGGGGCCAGGTCACGCAGACGCTGCTCAAGGTCGGTGTTGTAGAAGGCGCTGTACCGCTGCTTGCTAATGCGCACGCCGGGGTAGGCATCCAGCTCGGGGATGACCTCGCACTCGGCGGTCCCCTTCACGCAGTGGACCGGGAACATCTTGAACTCCAGGTCGTCCGGCTCGTGGGTGTCGCAGATGTAGAAGATGCTGGAACCTCGGGCCTTTTCCCGCTCGAGAATGGCCTGCACCTCCGGTATGATCCTGCGAGCGCCTTCGCCGCAGTAGAGGTTGTACCCCTCTTCCAGGAAACCCCGCAGCATATCCACAACTAGCACTGCGTCCGGCATGGACTCACACCTCGTAATGTACTCAGTTGGGCCTATATTACCCAAGAGGTGGCGGAGATTCAAGGAGAGAGCGCAGATACTTGCGCGCTATCGACCTTCACGCGGCGCGTGCTCCAGTCCATCGCCGCCATGGACGGCGCGGCCGTCGCGGAAGGCCAACGGCGGGTGCGCCGTGTCCAGCCGCGCCTCCACGCGCTCACCCATCTCCAAGGGTCGCGTGTGGCTGCCCAGGCTGTGCACCACCGAGCCGGAGGCCAGCGCCACCCGGTACAGGTAGAACGCCCCCTGAAACCTGCGCTCGACAACAACTCCGCCTCCGGACGCGGACGGACGCAGGACAACGTCGTCCGGGCGCACCATCGCCTCAAGGCCGTCCTCATCGGGAGGACGCTGTGGCAACGTCGCGCTGCCCAGCTCGGTCCGGATGGCCCCATCCTTCACGCTTGCCGGTATGAAGTCCGCCAGACCCATGAAGCCTGCAACGAACCGGCTGGATGGCGCGTGGAATATCCGCTCGGGCGTGTCCACCTGCGCGATCCGGCCCCGGTCCATCAGCGCGATCACCTCGCCGATCACCATCGCCTCTTCCTGCGAGTGGGTCACGAATATGGCGGTCGCTCCACCTGCCTTCAGGATCTCGGCGGTATCCCGGCGCACCTGGTCCCGGAGAGCGGGGTCCAGGTTGGAAAACGGCTCGTCCAACAGGAGCACCTGCGGCCCCGGGGCCAGCGCCCGCGCGAGCGCAACTCTCTGCTGCTGGCCGCCCGAAAGCTCGTGCGGCATCCGATCGGCCAGCCCCTGAAGTCCCGCGAGGGCCAGCATCTCCTCCACGCGGCCGTCTCGACCGGAGCCGCGGGACAGCCCATACGCGATGTTGCCCTCTGCGCTCATGTGCGGGAACAGCGCGTAGTCCTGAAACACCATCCCAACGCTTCGCTTCTCCGGTGCCAGCGACGACTCCGGCGTGGCGACCACCCGGCCGCCCACCTCCACGCTTCCCGCGTCCGGCGTTTCCAGTCCTGCGATGAGGCGGAGCAGCGTGGTCTTGCCGCAGCCGCTGGGGCCCAGCAGCGCCAGCACCTGGCCGCTTTCCACGGTCAGGTCGACGCCGTCCACCGCGATCGTTGAACCGAACGCCTTGGCTATGCCGGTGCAAATCACCGCCGTCGTGTTCATCGCTCGCGCGCCTCGCTTCGCAGCACCAGGAAGGCCATCGGGACGGAGGATACAAGCAACAGAAGCACACTTTCCACGGCAGCCCGCGCGAAGAACGCCTCGCTGGCAGCGCCCCAGATGGACGTGGCGAGCGTCTCGAACCCTATGGGGCTGAGTATGAGCGTGGCCGGAAGCTCCTTCATCACCAGCAGGAACACCAGCGCCCCACCCGCCAGTGCGCCCGAACGCGACAGAGGCATAGTCACGCTGTAGAGAGCTCGAAGCTGCGTGGCGCCCAAGCTCCTCGCCGCCTCCTCGAGCGCGGGACTCACCTGCAGCAGCGACGCCCTGACAGACCCCAGCGCAGTGGGCAAGAACAGGACCACGTAGGCAAAGACCAGCATGGCAAGCGTCTGGTAGAGCGGCGTGGCGTAGCGCACGCCGAGAAACACGAGAGCGAGCGCCACGGCGATGCCGGGCAGAGCGAACCCCACGTAGCTGACGCGCTCCAGCAGCCTTGCCAACGGGCCCGGGTAGCGGACGGCCAGCAACGCCACGGGCAGCGCCGCAGCCACTGTCGCGGCGGCGGCGAGTGCGGATACGAACAGCGAGTTCCAGGCGCGGACCCACACCAACGGGAGCGTCTCACCGGCGAGGAAGCCCCGCGCAGCCCAGTAGGCCAGCACACCCGTCGGCAAGGCCAGCGCGAGGGCCACAACCGCAATGCAGAGCGCAGCAGCCGGCAATCGCCATCGGCCCAGGCGCACCACCGCCGCAGGCCGGCTGCCCCCGGTGTCAGTGCTATCGTAGCGGGAGCGTCCCCTCGTCCGCGATTCCACCGACAGTATGCCGAGTGCCAGGGCCGCCAACATGAGCGAGAGCACGGCGGCCGAGTCCCTCGCGAACGATCCGTATTGCACGTAGATTGCCCACGTGAAGGTCTCGTAGCGCAGCAATGACACCGCTCCAAAGTCGCTCAGAGTATAGAGCGCAACCAGCAGGGCGCCCGCTGCGATGGCGGGCCTCAGCAGGGGCAGTGTCACCAGCAGGAAGGTCTGCCACGCGCCTCTTCCCAATGATCGAGACGACTCCTCCAGTGCCGGATCCATGCGCGCCAGGGCAGCCCTAACGGGCAGCAGCACATACGGATAGCTGAGCAGCGTCAGGACCAGCCACGCGCCGGCGAAGCCGTATATCGACGGCAGGCGCTCGACGCCCAGAGGCTCAAGCCACCCTTGCAATAGGCCCTTCGGCCCGATTGCGGTGACGACGAGGAATGCGCCCAGGTAGCTCGGGATTACCAGCGGAAGCGCCGTGAGCACTGACCACAGGCGCTTCAGCGGAAGGTCGGATCGAACAGTGAGCCACGCCAGCGGTACGGCAATCGCCGCCGAGGCCACCGTAACCGTGGCGGCCAGCAGCAGCGAACGCGCCAAGATGGCGAGCGTGCGCGGCTGAAGAAGCAGGTCCCACGCTTCGGCGCCCGCCTCCAGGGAGCGCAGCGCGAGATAGGCGACAGGCAGCAGCACGGCCGCCCCCACGAGCGCTGCGGGTATCAGGAGAGCGAACGGGGGGCGCGAACCGCGGTTCCGGCTTCCCTCGTAGACTCTCGCCTGTGTCCCGGCCAGTTCACCTAATGCCAAGTACGCCGGCCTCCGGCTCCGTATGAAACTATGGGAGCACCCCTGTCTTCTCCTGGAGCTTCACTGTGTCTCCCGGAACCGCCGTGGCCCCCGGAATGATGCGGTGGTTGGAGCCCAGCCAGCGCGCCCCTCACAGCGCGGCTCCTTCAGGCCGCAGGCATCGTCCGGCAGGTCAGATCGCATAGGATATGGTATTGTACAGCGGCGTCCTGACGTGGCCGGAAGCGCCTCTCTGTACGCTCCAATTGAGTGTTACGCTTCCACAACGCATTCACAAATACAAGTGCACTGCAGTTGAGTTAGTACAGGCTAACTCGGTGGCGCATACCATACTAAACCAACGCCCTGCTGTCAACTCTCGATCTGGTATATTGACGAAGATGCCGGCGCGGGCTATCTTTAGGGGCGAGGCAGGGCATGAACGACGCCGATAGAAGATCCACGCACGGCTCACAGACAAGCACTGAGCGCCTGTCCCAGGTGGCGGAAAACTACCTGCTCTCGCTCTATGTGCTCGGCGAGGAGGGAACGCGGGCCACCGCGGGCCACCTGGCGGAGTTCATAAGGTCGATTCCCGCAGGTGAGGGCCTGGGCACCACGCTCCCGTCTGTGCTGGGTATGCTGCGCAGGATGGCCAGGGAGGGCCTGGTGGTCCTGACCTCCGACAAAGAGGTCAAGCTGACCCCGCGCGGACTGGAGCTGGCCGAGGGTATGGTGCGGCGACACCGCCTGGCCGAACGCATGGTGGTCGACCTACTGGGACTCGAGCTGCACAAGGCCCACGAGGAGGCCCACAGGCTGGAGCACGCCATCTCGGCGGACCTGGAAGTGAAGATCCGCGAGAGGCTGGGCAACCCGGCCACGTGCCCCTTCGGCAGGCCAATACCCGGCAGCGGTCATACTGAGCCGGCGGCGCCAAGGCTGTCCCTGGACCAGGCCCGGCCCGGCGTGCCATACACCGTCGACCGCGTGCCGGAGGAGGACACAGAGCTGCTCAGGTTCCTGGTTGAGCTGTGCGTGCTGCCGGACCGGAGCATATCCGTTGTGGATGCCAGCCAGTCTCGCGGCGTCATTTCCGTGAAGACTGAGCAGGGCGAGGGCGCCCTGGGCTACGGCGTAGCCTCCCGCATCTGGGTCCGGCAGGACTCCGCCAAAGAATGAGGCTCTCCCAGCGATACACTTCGTGGCAGAGCGTTGACCTTCAGCGGCGAGCGGGCAAGCGGGCAGGAATGTTCCTGCTGCTGACCGCGGCCGCCAACGTGGTAATGGTCTTCACGCGCGTCATGGCGGACGCGGACCAGCCCACGCTCGCTGAATCGCTGGCAGCGATCGCCGAGAGCCGCGCTATGTACGGAATGACAGGCGCGGCGCGGCTGATCTCGGGCGTTCTGCTCACCGGCGCGGCGCTGTACCTGTGGAAAGCGTGGGCCGCTCCCTTTGGACGCGCGCAGCTCGCTGCGATTCTGCTGGCGGCGTCAGGCGCGATCACGGCCGTGAGCGGGGCCGGCGCGCTGGTCCTGGCAGCCGTCGCGGAAGCCTCCGCATCCGTAGGCGACACGGTCGAGACGGTCGCGTACGTGAGGCGGCTAACCGGCAACCTTGGCTTTGCCACGGCGGGTATCGGCTTGGTGGCCGTGGCTCTCCGACGGCCGCAGCCCGCAGACCCCCATCGCCTGTTTCCACCGGCGTCGCTGGCGATCGGTATCGCCATGCAGTTCATCTGGCTGGACGCGGCGACACTGGTTCACCGGGTCGTCGGCGTCGCGTTCTTCGGCTGGCTCCTTGCCTCCGGCATAGTCCTGGTGAGAAGGGGCGCGGCCCACGGCGGCGATCCCTAGCGCTGGGGCAGCGGTTCGTAGGCATGCAAACCACAGCCATTCGACAATGCCCACGTGCGCCTGCAACGGCGCGCATTCGCTTACCAGCGAAGCGTTTAGGCCCGCAGCGCCCCCAAGCAGTGTGCCTGGGAAGCTAAGTCCCCGTCACTCCTCCGGCCACGGCGCCTCTATCTCCCCGCTGCGCAGCCACTCGCCAACCGGCGCATCCGCCGGAACGAAGCGAACGTCCGGCAGGAGCGTCTCGCCGGTGACGGCCAGGAACGCAAGCTCGATGCGCCCGTCGTTCAGGCGTCTCGCCCGGATCATGCCAACCTCACTGCCTCCCACCTGAACGGCGCTGCTGACCGACCATCTCCCAACGCTGTGGCTGGCGTCCGTGTGGCGAGCATCCGGCAGTATGCGCAGGCCGTTGGACAGCTCGACGCCGTGCGCCACACGGTCGTCCTCGAGCAGCCTGGCAATCACGCGCAGCGGGAGCGTTCGTGGCTCCGGGGGCGTGGGCTCTGCCACCTCAGGGTCTATCTCGGCTTCCGGGTCTGAGGCTGCGGTAACGCTAGTGGTCACAACTCCTTCCTCGCCCGGCTCGGCCGACATAATGAACGACCACCGGCTGGCCCGCCACAATAGGGTCAGGAAGGACTATGGCCTCGGCCTTGAGATGGAAGGCGTCCGGGTCCACGAGGCGGATGACGAGGTCAAAGTCGGTTAGCTCATGGGCATGGTCGCGGTCACCGAAGGTGGTGGCCTCAATCAGGTAGGTGCCGGGAGCCAGGTCGTTCTCGACGCGGGAGTTGCGGCCCTGGCCTCCGTCGTCATCGCTGTACAGGTAGGCGCCGTCTGAGGAGAGCAGGTAGAGGTATGGATCGCCTCCCACGGGCGCGGTGAGGTCGATGCGCACAAGGCCTTCGTCAGCGATGCTGAAGCGGAACGTCTGCGCGGGCGTGTCCTCCCGGAATGTGGCGCCGCAGTCCTCGCCGGTCCAGGCGCCGCTGAATATCAGTCCTGCCCCGGCTTCCAGGCTGCCCAGGTCCATCGGGCCGCAGTTAGTGGGTCTCGTTACCGTGAGAGTGAAGTCGGCAGGGCCGCTGTCTCGGCCCACGGCCGACGCCGCTTCGATCAGGTAGTCTCTGGCCGGCAGGTCACGCTCGATGCGTGAGTCGAGGCCTTGGCCGGAGTCGTCGTCGTGGGCAATGTGGCTGCCTTCGCTCGTCAGCAGTTGCAGGTAGGAGTCTCCTTCATCGGACGACAGCTCTACCCTGACCTGCCCGCCCTCCAGCAGACTGAAACTGTAGTTGTGCGCGTCACAATTAGTGAAGAGGCGCGAGTCACAGTCTTCCCCGGTCCAGCTCCCGGAGGCGGTTAGGATGTCACCTTCGCCGGCGCCGAGCGAGCCAAGCTCAATGGCTTCACATCCCGCGTCCGACTGGCCCAGCGCAACCTCTACGCCCTGGAAGGTCTGGAGGGCCGCCAAGAGCGCGGCGACAGCGCACAGCAACACTGCCGCGCGGCGAGCTAAGATGCGATCCGTCGACTTCCAGCAGTTTTATGTCCAAGGCTACCTCCGTGGCGGCGAGCGAGCCGGCGCAGCTGTTTAGTCCGGCTCACGCCATTGAGGATGGCGCCGGCCAGTGGAAGATGTACCACACAACATCTGCCGGTGCCCGTACGCATGTTTCTCACGGGCCGTAGAGGGAGTTGGCGGGCTCGTTCGGTCGCTAGTTAGGGCACTCGCGGATCGGATTTCCAGCCTCCCACTGACGCGGAGCGACAAGGGGCCTGGGGGTGGGAGTTAGAGCGGCTTGCGCGTATCACCGTCACCAGCCTTGACACAGTGCCTGGATGCCTTCTATATTTTTCTCGCCACACTGGCTTTCTCGTGACTTGCCTGAGCCACCGGAAACGAAGTTTTCGCAACCATTCTCCTCAACGGGAAGATCCGGGACTATAGCCCGGGTGCAGCTGTCGGAAGTCGCGGGCGAAGGAGCGTGAATCATGGCCAATGACAAAGAACCCGACTTGGGGCAGGACCAGGAAGACCGCCCTGGAATCCTGAATCATATAGACAGCCACATCCAGGGCCGAATGGTGGCTGGGCTGATAAACCTTCTGCCCATGCTTATCACCATCATTGTGCTGCTTTTCCTCATCGGCAACGCCGACAGACTCGTCAGGCCGCTGCCCTTCATTGAGGGCGAGCCGTGGGACTTCCCGGGCGTTGGTGTGGTGGTCCTGGTCGTACTGATTTACTTCGTCGGGTTGATGGTGTGGGCTAAGCCGGGTATGAAGGCGCTCGAGCTGTTGAACGCGCTCCTGAGCAGTACCCCCATAGTGAAGAGCATCTTCGGCGTGTCTCAGCAGGCGGTGGCCGCGTTTGCCTCGCAGTACAACTTCAGCCGCGTGGTATTCGTGGAGTGGCCTCGCGAAGGCATGATCGCAATGGGATTCGTCACGGGGCGCATATACGCGCCATCAAGGGAATGGTCCGTTGTGGCGGTCTACATCCCAACTGTCCCCAACCCCACGTCAGGGAACTTGGCCTTTGTCATTGAGGACGACGTGATTGAGACCGACCTGACGGTGGACGGAGCCATGAGACTCGTATTCTCCGGAGGCATAGTGCTGCCGGAGTACCTGACGTTGGCCAGAATGCACCGGGACCCCGACGCCGAGCCATTGAAGATGGTGGGCCGCTTCGAGTCGGAGCGCTAGATAGCGCCCGACCAGCCTGTACGGGCTCCTGGCACGCCGCGCATCGATCGGCGAAAGGGCCGTTGCAGGTTGCCGGCCCGCGAGAGCTAGACCGAGGGCGACTCCTCCGAATCTCCGCCTTCGCCGCTGTCCTCTTGGTCGGCGCCATTATCGTCGTCGTCACCTTCGTCCTGAGCATCGTCACCATCTTCCGTCTTTGCAGGCATCACAAAGGGCAGGGCTACCGTCATCTCGGTATACTGGCCCGGCTCCGACTCCACGCTGATGCTGCCTCCGTGCTGACGCACGATATCATTCGATATCGCCAGGCCCAGGCCCGTACCCTGGTTCGTCGGCTTGGTGGTGAAGAACGGGTTGAATATCTTGTCCACAACGTCTGGCGGGATGCCACTCCCGTTGTCCCTTATACGTACGTGGACCATGTCGCCCTCCCGGCTTGTGGAGAGCGTCAACGTCGGAATATAGTCAAAGGCGCCGTTGCCTGCCGCTAAGGAGGCGCGTCTCCTCTGGTCAGTTGCGTGGCAGGCGTTGCTCACGATGTTAAGGAACACGCGGCCAAGGTCCTGGGGGATGGCCTCTATCTCCCCAATTTCCTCTTCCAGGTCTCGTTCAATGGTGAGCTGGAAATCGGCGTCAGTGGCGCGGGCGCTGTGGTACGCCAGCGTGGCGAACTCGTTAAGCAGGTTGTTGATGTTGGTAGGCTGGTGCTCACCGCTGCCGCGTCCCATCTGTAGCATGTCGTTGACAATGCGGTTGGCGCGGTCTCCGTGGCTCCGTATGCGCACCAGATTACCGTTCAAGTCGTCGGAGATCTCCTGAATGTAGCTCCGGTCCTCTGGCCCCATTTCGCCGCCCTTCTCCAGCACCTCCCTCAACTCTTCCAGCAGCTCGCCGGACACCTCCGAGAAGTTGTTGATGAAGTTGAGTGGGTTCCTGATCTCGTGGGCCACGCCTGCAGTCAACTCACCGAGGGCAGCCAGTTTCTCTCGCATGACTATCTGGTCCTGGGCTACCTGGAGGTCTGCCAGAACGCTCTCCAGCTCTTCGTTCTTGCCCTGCAGCTCCTCCGCCAGCCTTTCCACCAGGTTCAGCCTCTGGACCTCCAGAGCGTGCTGCCGAAAAACCTCCAGGGCCGCCGCCATGTCGGCGACCTCGTCCTTGCCGCTGATCTCAACCTTTGTCTCCAGATCACCTCTGGCCATGCTGCGCATACGGTTGGAGAGGAGCTGCAAACGGCTGAGCAAGACGCGTCCGACGTATTGCCAGGCCAGCAGCAAAGCGCCGCTGACGGCCACGGCGCCAATGGCCAGCAGCAAAATGCGGCCCCTGAAGATGGCCTGCGTGGATGCCTCACTTGCCTCCTGTACGTTGGCGTTGGCGGAGTTGACCAGGCCGTCCACCTCATCCACCAGCACGATGGCGAGGTCACTGTTGGCGTCGAGAAGCTCCTGCTGCCGCTCCAGTATGCCGAGCTCTCTAGCGCGCAACTCGAAGCCGTTGGCCTCGCCCATGCCCAGCTCAAATAGCGAGGCGAAGAATTCGTCCAGCTGGTCGTGAAGCATAGGGTCCCGTATGTCGTCCAGTCGCCTCTTGATTCGAGCGGCGACGGTCTCGAACCGCTCAAGGAGCGGCTCAATGAGCGCCTGCTCGGAGACGCTGAATGCGCTCACCAGCAGCTGCACGGCTATGTTGACTTCCGCCTGAATCTCGGAAAGGTTGCGATAGAGTGTCACCTGGTTGTCGGAAAAATAGAGCTCCGGGTCATCCGGTGGCTGGTCAAGCGTGCGGAAACCGGTGATGGTGTAGAAATACTGGTCATCCACTGCCGGAACAACAGTGGCGTCCAGCCGCGTGTTGACAGTGGTCAGCTGATCCCTGAGATCCTGAACGTCCGCAGCAGCTGCGAAGAGCTCCTCCATGGAAACCTCAATCTGCTCAATGTTGCTGACCAGAGCATTGGAGCGCTCTCGTATCGGCTCCACCCTCTCACGGCTGGTGCCGCTCTGCTCCAGTGAAGCAATCTCACTTTCGAGAGCCCTGTATGCGTTTGCGATCAGCAGTTCCACCACGGCCAGGTCGCTGAAGTTGACCGCGGAGACCAGCCTCGGTGCGGCCGTGACCAGCGAGTTGCTGTGCTGCGCAATGCGGAAAGCGGCCTCCAGCTCCGGGACGCTGCCATCGGTAACGCGGGTCTGGACCTCGCCGACCCGGCTGAAGGAGAACCAGCCCACCAGACTGGCAGCAACCGTGAGGGCAACCGCGCCTCCAAGCACCACGTAGAGCTGTGTGGAGATCAGGAATCGGAGGGCAAGCAGCCTGCCAATCATGGCACCGGATCCCCCAGCGAAGAGGCTGCGTGAACGCCGCCGTCCCGTCCTATGACGGTCAGAAAAACAGAGTCGGAGCCCTGGTTGTCGCCGCTGCCGTATCGAAGCCTGAATCCGTCAATGTCTATCTCCCCGGCGTTCCGTATCGCGTCGAGGAAGCACTCGCGGCTCACCTCCGCCCCACAGAGCTCGAGCCCGGCGATTGCCAGGCGTCCGGCCAGGTAACCCTCCAGCGATACGAAACCGGGAACGGCGTCGGGATCGTACGCGGTAAGCGCCTCCAGGTATGACGCAACGATGGGGAGGGAGTCGTCCGTTGGGAAGGGCACCACCTGCGTTACGAATACGCCCACGCCGTCCTCGCCAAGCTCTTGCGCAAGGGCGTTGCTTCCCACGAAGGATACGTTCAGGAATACGGACTTCATCCCGATGCGCAGGGCCCACGACACCGCTCTTGCGACCGGCTCGTAAGCCCCTATCATTATGACCGCCTCCGGATCTCCCCGCTGCAGGTCCAGCACCGCCGTCTTGACCGCGGTGGTGTTCCGCGGGTACACGCCAATGGACACGGGTTCCATGCCTCGCCGCTCCAGGGCAAGCAGCACGCCCTGATATCCCGCGCGTCCGTACGAGTCGTCCTGGTGCAGGACGGCGATCCTGGTGTAACCGAGCTCGCTTGTGAGCCGCGCCACCATCTCCTCGGTCTCCTGATAGTACGATGCACGCAGGTTGATCACGTTGTCCAGGTCCGCGCCCCGAAGGAACTCGGCGCCGGTAAAGGGGGCGATGTACGGCACGCCGGCGGACTTGGCGATGGGAGTTGCGGAGCGAGATGTGGGAGTGCCAACGGCCCCTATCAGCGCGAATACCTCCTCAGCCTCGATCAGGTGGAGGGTTCTTTCAATGGCCAGCTCCGGCTCATAGGTGTCGTCAAGCGACACGAGATCAATTCGCCTTCCGTGGACGCCGCCGCTCTCGTTTGCTTCCTGAAATGCGGCGCGTATTCCGAGCCGCATGCCTATGCCAAGCTCCTGCGCCGGGCCGGTGAAGGCGGCCGACTGCCCGAAAAGCACCGCGTCGTCAGTTACGCCGGGCGTCTCCGTCGCAGGGATGACTACCGGCGGTGTGGGCGTGGAGGTACTGCCGCCGGTGGGTGTGGATTCCGCGCCATTACAAGCCGCCACGGCCACGCATGCCAGGATGGCAAGAGCCTTCCAGGCCGTCCTCAACCCGGATACCAACGCGGCCGACAGCGTTCCGTGTTCCATTAGCTCCAAGTGCGTAACTGTGTCGGGCTGCTGCTCTTCCGCGCCCAGTTGCCTGCCGATCTCCTCTCAAGAGGCCGTACAGGATTTTGGGCGTTAGGATACAACAATTCGCATTCCTAGGGCAACGCCCACGGCTGCATCTGGCGCTACCTGGCCCAGAGCGCGCCCAGCTACGACCACAGCCCTGCGTCCCCTTGTGGCGCATGATGCTACGGTGTATCCTTCCACTGACCGCGCAGCTTCCAGCGAGGGCGGCGCGGCTCGCGGGAAAGAACGTACTCCGGGCGGAGCCCGCATACGATGAAACCAGTCATGAGCAGGCAGGAAGATGTTCCGGGTCCGGTCGTTGCGACGACGAGGGACTGGGAGCTTCCTGACCTCCAGGCCCTCGAGTCAGCGTCCGTCACCGACCGCAGCGCGCGTCCGCCCACGGCGGTCATAGACATCGGCTCAGGTTCCGCCCGCGCAGTAGTGGTACAGGTCAACAGCGGTGGCGTGGAAATCCTGGCGCAGGAGCGCTTGGTCCTCAATCTCATGAGCCACGTGGATGAGCACGGCGCCCTGGACGATGAGGGCGTGGACGGCACCCTGGACGCCATCGAGGATTTCGTAGAGGTGTGCCGTGGATACGGCGTCACCACGCTCCACGCGGTGGGCACGGAGGCGCTGCGCGCCTCGCGCAACGCAAAGCACATAACGCGGGAGGCCCACCGCCGCTACGGCGTCGCGCTGCACGTCATCAGTGGCTACGAGGAGGCCGGGTACTGCTTCATCGGGGCGGTGCAGGGCCTGCCCGTAACTCAAGGCCTGCTGGCAGACCTCGGCGGGGGCAGCATGGAGGTCGTGAGCTTTGCGGACCGGCGCATGGAGAATCGGGACACCCTGCCCCTTGGCAGCCTGCGAATTGCCAACGCCTTCCGGCTTGCGGACCGACCCAGAGCCGAGGACCTGGCCTCCGCATACGATTACTCCATGCGGCTTCTGTCCGAGTCTTCGCTCTCCACCCTGGCGCCAGACGACATCCTGGTGGGATCCGGAGGTTCATTTCGCCTGCTCTGCAAGCTGGACAGGCAGCGCAGGCCATACCCCATGCGCACCCTGCACGGCTACCGCATGGACGCCGACGGGCTGTCCCGTCTGCTCGACGAGCTGGCCTCGTGCGACTTTGAAGAGCGCGCGCTCATACCGGGCATGAACCCGGAGCGCACCCACTCGATCGTGGGCGGAGCCGTGGTTGCCCAAGCGCTGCTGCAGCACACCGGAGCGGGCAGCATAATGCTGTCCGGCCAGGGCCTGCGAGAGGGACTGGCCCAGCAGCCTGAACCTCTGCCTGAGAACGGGGGCGTTTCACTCACGTCGATAGCAGACGTGCGATGGGGCACGCTGAAGGACATGATGGACAGGTTCGCGCCACGGTACACCCTTCGTGGGCCTCGCCGCGCAGCGCTGGCGCGCCGGATCGGCCGCGCCGTGTGGGAAGGAAAGCGCAGGCATCTGACCGCGCTGGTGGAGTGTGCCGCCCTGATCCTGGACATCGGCAGCGCCGTGGACTACTACAACCGGCTCAACCGCGCCGCCTCCGTCCTTTCCTGGACGGACATGCCGGGATTCACCCACCGCGAGTCGGCGATGCTGGCCGCCATGCTGCTGCTGGCTGAGGGCGACAGGCTGCCCAAGCGGTTCCGCAAGTCGCAGCTTCTCACCGGCCGAGATCGCCGCCGCCTGCGGCAGGGCGCGCTTGTGCTGCTGCTGGCGGACGAGCTTGAGCGGCGGCTCCCTCCACAAACCGCAGTGGAATCTGTTACCATTACTCCGGGCAGTGGTGGTTTTGCCGTCACCACGCCCGCATGGGCTGAGGCATCGGCCACGGCTCTGAAGGTTCGCTGGGAGAGCGAGTTCGGTCACCCCATTCTGATTGGTCGAGGTGAGCAATGACGAACAACGGCAACACAAGCTTCCCAATGGGCGCCCGCTACGGCAACCACCCGTACGATGACGCCTACCCCGGCCGTCTCATCATCGTGGAGGGAATCGACGGCTCCGGCAAGAGTACGCAGATAGACCTGCTGGCCAAGTGGCTGACCAACCTGGGGTACGTCACCGTCTTCACCGAGTGGAACTCCTCCCCAATTGTGAAGCGGACCACGCGGCGGGGCAAGGAGATGCGCCTGCTCACGCCCATGTCATTCAGCCTGATCCACGCCGCCGACTTTGCCAGCCGGGTGGTCACGCAGATACTGCCCGCGCTCAAGTCCGGCACCATTGTCCTGGCGGACCGCTACGTTTACACCGCGTTTGCTCGGGACGGTGCACGCGGCGTCAACAAGGACTGGCTGCGGCGCCTGTACGCATTCGCCATCCGCCCCTCGCTCGCGCTCTACTTCAGGGTGCCTCTGGACGAGTCCATTCGGCGCATAGTCACCGGCCGCGCAGAGCTGGGATTCTACGAGTCAGGCCAGGACGTCAAGCCCAACTCCCGCAGGGAATCTGCATTCCGGGATTTTCAGGGCTCTATTCTGGAGGAGTACGATAAACTCACGGAAGAGTTCGGCCTGGTGACCATCGACGCCACTCTGCCCATTCACGACCAGCAACGGATGGTCCGGGATCTGGTGGAACCCATGCTGCCGGGCGTGATGCAACTGCGAGGCCAGGACGTCGCGGAGGTCCTCAGCACCTCAGGCCTCACCGGGCGCTACATCACCAAGTCCGGTTCGCGCCGTGTGCCCGAGCTCCTCGCCGCTCCTGACGGCTAGTCTCCCACCACGCGAAAAGGAGGAGGCTCCATGAACACGCCCAAGTTCTACGGACACATACCCCTGGACCTGGGGGAGTTGACTATGCCCGGCCACCTCATCGTCATCGAGGGGACGGACGGAGTGGGACGCTCTACGCAGATAGCCCTGCTCAAGGAGTGGCTGGAGACCCAGGGCTACGCCGTGATGGATACCGGATTCCGCCGCTCGGACCTGACCGGGGACGGCATCGACCGGGCCATGCGCGGCCACATTCTCGACAAGTTCACGCTCAACCTCTTCTATGCCACCGATTTCTGGGACCGCATGGAGAAGGGCATTGTGCCCGCACTGCGCGCCGGTATGGTGGTCCTGGCAGACCGCTACATCTACACTATCATGGCCCGCGCGCGGGTCCGGGGCGTGCCCGCCAAGTGGCTGGACGACATGCTGGAGTTCGCGATCATCCCCAACAAGGTGTTCTACCTGGACATTGACGTTGAGAACCTGCTGACCCGCGTGCTCGCCAACCGCGAGCTGGACCACTGGGAGTCCGGCGAGGACTTCCTGCGGGAGGCTGACCGGCACGACAGCTTCGTGAAGTACCAGAACGCCATGCTGGAGGAGTTCCAGAGCCTCGCCGCCCAGTACAACTTCGAGAGGGTGGACGCCCGGCAGAGCGTGCGAGAGGTGTTCGAGACGCTGCAGGAGGGCATTCGCGCCGCCATAGAGGGCGAGTAACTGGTCCGCACTCGCCGCTCCCCACTGCAGAAGCGTTGGTAGGAGTGCCTGCTGTGCAGCGAAACGCCGTCCACCGTTTGGAATAGCCAAAGGTCAGCGTCAGCTCCATAGCAGTCGCCCCTTCATCGGCCATTGCGCATGAAAGCGCCCCACGATCCGGCCCCACAAACCGGCATAAGGGACCGATATATGCAAGAAGACTCTCCACGCGGCTCCTTCCCTGAGGTGCTGCTGGCCTTCCTCCGTCTCGGCCTGACGTCGTTCGGCGGGCCGGTGGCGCACCTGGGTTACTTCCGGCAGGAGTTCGTGGAGCGTAGGAAGTGGCTGGACGAGACCACGTACTCAGACATCGTCGCTCTCTGCCAGTTCCTTCCCGGCCCGGCCAGCAGCCAGGTGGGCATCTCCCTGGGCATACGAAGGGCTGGGCTGCTCGGCGGTCTGGCGGCGTGGCTCGGATTCACGCTGCCGTCGGCTGCCGCCCTGATCCTGTTCGCGTACGGCGTCACGGCGATCGGAGACGTGGCCGAGACCGGCTGGCTGCGCGGCCTCAAGATAGCGGCCGTAGCCGTTGTCGCACTCGCTCTGTGGGGCATGGCCCGCAATCTGGCCCCGGATAAGCCGAGGGCTACGCTTGCCATCGCCGCTGCGATAGCCATGCTTGCCTGGCCGACGGCGCTGGGGCAGGTGATTGCCATCGCCGTTGCGGGTGCGATTGGCTGGCGCCTCCTGCGAGAGGACCGCGCCGATGCAGGACCTGCGCAGCGGTTTCCCGTGGGGCGCGGCGTGGCTGTGGCGTCGCTGGCCCTGTTCTTTGCGCTCCTGATCGGGCTTCCTGCGCTCACGCAGGCTTTCCCAGACGAAAGGCTGGAGATATTCGATAGCTTCTATCGCGCCGGCTCGCTCGTGTTCGGAGGGGGCCACGTTGTACTGCCGCTGCTGCAGACGCAGGTGGTGCCGACGGGATGGGTTGGCAACGAGGAGTTCATCGCGGGCTACGGAGCTGCCCAGGCGGTACCGGGCCCACTCTTCACGTTCTCGGCCTACCTTGGCGCGGTTGCCTACCAGGACAAGACCGCCTGGCTGGGCGGCCTGTTCACGCTTGCGGCCATCTTCCTGCCTTCGTTCCTGCTGGTTATAGGCGTCATGCCCTTCTGGGACCGGCTTCGAAGCCAGAGCGGCTTCCGCGGCGCAAGCCGTGGCATCGGAGCCGCGGTTGTGGGCCTGCTGGTCGCGGCGCTCTACAACCCCGTGTGGGCGAGCGCTATCCACACGCGCGAAGACTTCGGGCTTGCGCTTGCCGCGTTCGGGATGCTTGCGTTCTGGAGGGCGCCGCCATGGCTGGTGGTCGCGCTGTCCGCCGCGGGCGGCCAGGCTCTCGTCGTGCTCACGTAGAGAGGCGCGATGCCTGCGGCAAGCCTATCTGTTGCCGCAGGCATGTCACTTTGTTCGCTAGGTGGCTTGGGGTTGTGTGCCAAAGATAGAGAGGTTAGAATCCCATCGTGGGTCGTCCATTCGAGACAAGGCGTGTGACCATCCCAGCCAGCCACGGTCATCATTGCCTAGTGGTCATCACGGAAAGCCAATGCCCCAGTCGGCGCCAACGTACCTCTTGACCCGTTCCGCGTGCATTCGCAACGCTACTCTTCTCAGTTGTAAAGAGGATTGAGACAAATGCAGACCGAACTCACCAAAATGACCGTAAACGAGCTAGTGGAACTCCGCAAGCACGATATGGTAAAGGTGAACCATGAGTATCAACGCGGAGAAGTATGGAAGCCCGAGCAAAAGAGGAAGTTGATTGACTCGGTAATGCGCGGTTATCAATTGCCCGTCATCTACCTCCACGACGTCGAAAAGAATATCGCGGGCAGGCTTCAGCAGTCATATGAGATTATTGATGGCCAGCAGCGAATTGATGCACTTTACCGTTATTGCGAGGGCGAGTTTCCGCTCTACAACGTCAATGATTTACACGCTAAGTTTCCCGGCTTTCTGCAATCAAAGCCATGCCCTTGGGGAGGCAAGTATTTCATGGAACTTTCGGAGGAACTACAGTCCCACCTGCTCAACGCACAATTGCCCGTCGCATCCATCACAGCCGCCGACGACAACGAGGTCAGAGACCTGTTCGTACGTCTCCAATCTGGCTTCCCTCTCAATGCCCAAGAGAAGCGCGATTCTTACCCAGGAGCCTTCACTGAGTTTATTCTCCGATTTGGCGGAAAGCCTGAAATACCAAGATACCCGGGCCACCAATTCTTTCAAACTGTGCTCGGCATGAAGCCAGGAGCAGACCGCGGCAAGACGCGTCAACTCGCGGCCCAGATCGCAATTCTCTTCTTGAAAAGACAAGAGGGAGGCCCTGACACGTACGTGGACATTAATACAGATGCGTTAGACGATTTCTATTACGATAACTTGGACTTCGATCAGGAGTCACCTAGCGCCAAACGGCTGACAGAAATCCTGTCCAAGCTCACAGACTTGTTGGGCAAAAGGAGAGGCCCTAAGCTGCGCGGTCACGACGCCATACACCTGATGCTGCTACTGGATTCCATCTGGGATGACTACACCAGGTCTTGGGAGTCGGAACTTAGCAAGGCGCAGGATAGTTTCTCCGAGGCTCTGGCCAATGGAACACAAAAGGCCAAAGACGGACAGCCTGATGACTTTTGGAACCGATATGGAACGTGGATAAGAAGCAATAGCGATCGTGGTGATTCCATCAGGCGGCGGCACCAATTCTACTCCGCTCGGATGGCGGAGTTTATGGGTAATCTCGAGCCTAAGGACCCACGCAGAGCATTCAACCAACTGGAACGGGAGATCATCTACTACAGGGAGAGAGGGCAGTGTCAACTCTGCGAAGCAATTGTCCCGTGGGATGAGGCTGAAGCTCATCACATCATACCGCACGGTAGGGGAGGCGAGACCACTCTAGAGAATGGTGCTCTAGTCCATGCGCACTGTCATCCAAAGGGTGCCGCAGCAGAAGAGGCGTTTGCAAGGAAACTCGGATTCGACATTCCTAGCCAGGAAACGTAGCCACTGGTGCACATCCCCCGATTCGCTTCAGACTCGCAGTATTTCACTGCTACCGATTCCGGTTCAGCAGCCCAAGTGGAAGGGTAGTTTTTGGCAATCGCCGCGGGCGGCCAGGCGCTCTCCGCGCTCACGTAGCACCCGAGACGCAGCGTCCCGCGTGCGTTACCCTCCTTTCTGCTATACTTCCCCATCATGCCTGTCCGCGGGACGGTCTGTGAACGGCGCCGGCGGATGAATACCGCTCCCGGACAGTTGGTGGCATAAGAACATGACCTGGACCAGGGTCCTCTTCTGGCTGCTCCCCAAGCGCCTACGCTCGTCATGGACGCTGCTTGCCGTCTCCTCATTCGGCATCCTGACGGCGGTGACGCTAATGGCGGTGGGCGCGCTCTACTCGCAGGCGCTGGCCGAGGGCGGGCTCCGGCACACGCTGTCTCTGACACCCCGCGTAGCCCTGAACGCACAGGTGGCGCTGCAGAACCGGCCTCTGGGCCCGGCCGACTACGACGAGATGCGTAGCACGGTCGATCCGGTGCTAAACGAGAACCTGGGCCACCTGATTCGCGACGTGCAGAGGTCCGGCCGTGCACAGGCCAACCTGCCACTCACGCTCACCGAGGACGCGAGTCCGCCGCGAATTGGTGGGCGCGCCGGCCAGCCCTTCTTTCTCACCGGGTTCCGTGAGCACACAAGGCTTGTGGAGGGACGCTGGCCGGAGGCGGCGCCAGTAGTTCACGAATCCGGTATCCACCTCGAAACCGTGGTGGGAGAGCAGACGGCCGCCAACATGGCGTTCGAGGTTGGCCAGGACGTCTACCTGGTGCCCTTCATCGCGGACCCGACGCAGCGGGTCAGGTACACCATTGTCGGCATCGTGGAGCCGGTCGACCCATCCGAGGAGTTCTGGATGACCTGGGAAACCTACTACTTCAACACGCAGGACAGGGACCCGTGGACAGTCGCCCCCATGTACATGTCCGAGGATGACTACTTCAATGCTCTGGGCGCGCGGTACTCCTCGCTTCTGGGCGACTACTGGTGGTTCCTGTATCTGGACACCGGCGAGCTCACGGCGGACACCGCCGGCCCAACTCGCGATGCAGCGATCGGCCTGGAGAAGCAGCTGAACCTCCTTTACCCGCGTTCGCTGGTGCTCACCGCGCTTGGGCAGACCATAGACGACTACCGGGAGGAGCTGACACTGGCCCGCGTGCCCCTGTTCCTGTTCCTGTCGCTGGTAGTCGCGGTCGTCCTGTACTTCCTGGTGCTCGTGCTTGGGCTGCTGGCGCGCACGCAAAGCGATACGGCGAACGTGCTGAGGAGCCGCGGCGCAAGCATGGCGCAGGTCAGCGGACTGTTCGCGCTGGGCGAGGGCATCGTGGTGATGGCGTCGCTGGCGGTCGGGCCGTTGCTGGCGCTGGCTATCGTGAGGTTCGTGCTCGTGCGGACAATCGACCCTGCAGGCGGCGGCGGGCCGGTACCCGTGCAGTTGTCCCCCGACGCGTTCCTGATGGGAGCGATAGGCGGACTGCTGAGCCTGGGTGTGCTGGCGGCGTCCGGCGTGGGACTGGCGCGGCTTGGCATAGTGGAGTTCCTTCGCGTACGCTCCCGGCCGGCCACAGTGCCCCTGCTCCACAGGTACTACGTCGACGTTCTGGTAGTGGCGGCGCTGGCGCTGATCTGGTGGCAGGTGGAGCAGCGCGGGGGATTCGTGCAGCGGGAGCTGGCAGGCGGAGCGCTGGAGCAGGTTGACCTGAGCATGCTGCTGGGGCCGGTGCTGGCGCTGCTGGCCGTCGCCTTCTTGATTCCACGAATTCTGCCGTGGCTCATGCGAGGGATGGCGTGGGCGAGCGGCTTCGCGGCCCCGGCGTGGATCGCGCTCACGCTGACGAGGATGGCACGTGACCCTCTACCTCAAAGCTCGCTGGTAATCATCGTCATGATGGTCACGGCGCTTGGGGTGTTCGGCGCGTCCTTCCAGTCCACGCTGGTTCAGAGCCAGGAAGAGCAGGCGGGCTTCCGCGTGGGCGGCGACCTGGTCGTCAGGGGCCCCTCGCTCGACGACGACGTCCTGGGAGAGATCGCGGCGCTGCCCGGGGTGACCGCGGTCACCCCCGTGTCCCGCGTATCCGGCGCGCTTGTACGCGTAGACCCGCAGGCCATTCCGCATGCCGCCTGGCGCAGGCACGGAGGTGACGACGCCGGTCTCGCCGCGGGAGCAGCGAAGCTGCTCGGATCTGACGAGGGAGCGCCCGGCGTGGCGCTTCCGGAAGACGCGGAGACGCTTGGCGTATGGGTGCGCGTGGACCAACAGGACGCCTCACAGGTGGGCCGCCCTCAGCACCTCGGCGCGCGCCTCGTCGACCGGTCCAGCAGGTACTATGACATGCCCCTTGGCGAGCTGCCGGACACCGGCCCGTCCGACGAGTGGACGTTCCGTGAGGGTAACCTTCCGGTGGAGCGTTCCTCGCCGCCGTTCAGGCTTGTCTCAATCTACAACACGCGTAATCTGAGCGGCTCGCTCGGCGGCGTTCAGCCCGGCAGCATCAGTCTGGACGACGTGACGGCCCGCGGACCGGCAACCTTGCCCGAGGGCGTCGTGATTGAGAGCTTCGAGCAGCCTCCCGGCCAGGACTTGTGGGTCACGCTGCCCAACCCTGACTCGAGCAGCGACAGGGTGCAGCGGAGCCGGGGCGCCGCCCGCACCGGAGGGATGGGCCTGACGTTCGGCTGGCGGGACTCCATAGGGCCGTCTGCGCGTGGAATACTGGTGCCGGCCGGCCCGATTCCCATACCGGCCGTCGGCGGACCCACGTTCGATGTCGGGCAGCGGCCGCGCGTGGAGGGCGACGGCCTGGTCATTCCCGTTGAAGTGGTGGACGTGATCGACCGGTTCCCGACCATCGAAGGGCCAACGTTGCCCTTCCTGCTGGTGAACATCGCCGACTACGAGAGCTTCGTGGCCCGGATGCCCGGCTCCAAGCCTGCTGCAGTACCGAGGGAGGCTTGGGTTGCGCTCAACGACTCCGTGGCTCGCAGCAGCGCCGTGCTGGCAGTGAGACGCGTGGAGGGCGTCACGTCCGTGGAGGATAGGGATGCCGCGGTGGACCTGGCGCGGCGCAATCCCCTGGCCGGCGGCGGCTGGGACGGACTGACCATGTTGAGCCTGGCGGCCCTCACCGTTGCAGCGTCGGTTGCGCTGGGCGCCCACTCCGTGGTGTCCATTCAGGCCGGCCGCATTGACCTGACGCTGAGCGAGGCCCTGGGCCTTACGCGCATGGAGGTGCTGCTCTCGCAGGTGTTCGAGCGCGTCATTGTAGCGGGAATCGGGGCGGCTATTGGGAGCGTGGTGGGGCTGTGGCTCGGCCGCTGGGTCCTGGGATTCCTGAACGTCACCTCTGACGGAAGCCCCGTCGTACCGCCGATGATAGTCACTACAAGCGCCGGACTAACCGGGCTGGTATTCGCCTGCCTGGCTGCGGCGCTCGTGACGGCCATCCTGGCCACGCTGGCCTCCCTGCGACGCCTCAAAGCGCCCGACGTGCTCAGAACCGGAGCATAGCGAGAACCCGAGACTATGTCACTCTTGCGACTTGCATACCTGATAGCGCTCCGCAGGATCGCCACCGGCTGGAGGCTGGAGGCTGTACTGTTCCTGGGAATGCTGCTGGCGGTATCTCTTATGGCCAGCGGAGTCATCTTCTCCAACCTGATAGAGGAGGCTGCGCTCCGCCGCACGCTTGACCGGCTGCCGCCGGCGGAGCTGCACGTAACGGCTCGCACCTACGGCGCCCTGGAGGAGCCGTCCGCAGTCGCACGGCAGGATACCTTTTACGAGAGGGGTCTGGAGGTTGTGAGGCGTGAGGTCGGCGAGCCCTTCTCCGGCTACGTTCAGGACGAGGCTCACCTCTTCCAAACCATTACCTTCTACTTCGCCGGCCGGCCGGAGCTGGAGCTGAATGACAACGTGCGCCCCCGGGGCAAGGTAAGCTACATGACCGGCTTGTTCCCGGAGCGCGTGGAGGTTGTTGCGGGCAGCTGGCCCTACTCAGACGGCAGGCCAGTGGACACGGGTGGCCCACTGGAGGTAGCGCTGGACGTAACGGGCGGCGAGATGCTGGAGATGGCCCCGGGCGACGAGATCGAGGCGTTCCCGGCCGTTGACGGCTCACCTGACGAGTCCATTCGCATGAGGGTGGTTGGGCTGTTCAGCCGGACCGACCCCGACGACGAGTTCTGGTATGGAGTGAAACGCACTTTCAGCCACAGCGAGGACGGTGTGCCGATTGTGCCGCTCTTCACCACGGAGACCGCCATTCTCGAGCACGTGGCCCATAACTATCCCAACTCCTATGCGGACGTGCGCTGGTTCTACTACCTGGACCGGCACACCGTGAGGGCCGGGAAGGTCGACGAGATTCGCAGCACGATTGCCCAGGTGAAGGAACGCCTGCCACGCAGGCTGGAGAATGCCTCCACCGCCATTGATCTCGACGACGCGTTGAGCGCGTTCCAGGAGCAGGTGCTCCTGTCGCGGATTCCCCTATACCTCATGGTCTCGCTGACGACCGGCATCCTGGTCTACTACCTGGCACTGATATCAGGGCTGGCGGTCAAGTCAAGAGCGCGGGAGACAGTGATACTGAAGAGCAGGGGCGTCACGACGCCGCAGCTGGGTCTCTTCGCGCTGGTGGAGGGGGCGCTTCTGGCCGCGCCGGCGATTGTGCTTGGCCCCGTTCTGGCTCTCGCCATCTCGCGCGCGCTGGGCAGGGTGTTTGTGGAAGCAGATCTGGGAAGCGGCCCTATCCCCGTTTCGCTGCCCTCCCAGGCCTTCATCTTAGGCACCGCGGGGGCTGTGCTGGCGGCCGCCGTGCTCACCGCGGCCACTGTGATCGCGTCACGCCAGGGGATGGTTGAGTTCCGCCAGACCGGCGCTAGACCTCCGAGGGCGCCCTTCATCCATCGCAGCTACCTGGACCTGCTGGCTCTCGTGCTCATCGGTCTCATATGGTGGCAGATCCAGGCCAGGGGATCGTTCCTCGTGCGCTCCCTGGGCACCGGCGAGCTTGAGGTGGACGTCTCGCTGCTGCTTGGGCCGCTGCTGGGACTGCTGGCGCTGGGCCTGCTGGTCATGCGCCTGTTTCCCATAGGCGTATCGCTGGTGGCGCGTGCCGCGGAGACGGTTGGGCCGGTGTGGTTGGTGCTGGGCCTCCGGCGCGTATCCCGCGATCCCATCATGCCCGGCTCGCTGGTGGTTCTCCTCATGCTTACAACGGCGCTCGGCGTCATGGGCAGCACCTTCAGTTCCACGATCGAACGCAGCCAGCGCGACCGCGCGCTCTACGACTCCGGCGCGAACCTACGCGTTGAGCACGGCGTCGGCAGGGCGCCGGTGTCCATGCTTGGCATGTCCAATCTTGTTCAGCGCCTCGAAGGCGTGGAGACCATCTCAGAGGTACTGCGCACCACGGGGACGCTGTCCGCCGGCGCCTTCGACCAGACCCAGATGTCGATAGTGGCAGTTGACACCGACAGCTTCGCTGACGTGGCCTGGTATCGCGACGACTTCACCGGCGGAGAAACGCTGACGTCGCTGACGGAGGCAATCAGCGTCGACCCGTCCGTCTCCATCCTGAGCGACGGAATCCAGCTGCCCCCACAGTCCACGTCGCTGGCGCTGTGGGTGAACCCGGGCACCACGGACCCAAGCGCCACGCTGGTAGGACGCGTGCGGGACGACTCGGGATACTACTTCGACGTTCCGTTCGGCTCAATGGACTTCGAGGACTGGGAGTTGGACTCGCAGGGGTGGGTACGCGTGGACGCCGACCTCTTCCCGCCGGCTCCACGGAGGTTCTTCCGCCCCCTGCGGGTGGACAGCCGCGGCTGGCTGGACTCGGTTGGCGCCGTGCCTCCGTTTACGCTGCTATCCCTCCGCCTGACCACCAGGTCAACCATACGGCAGCCCGGGGCCATCTTCCTGGGCGATCTGTCCGTTGGATCGGAGTTGTTCGGAGAGGAGCCGCTGGGAGACTACCGCGGCTTCCTGGAAGGCTGGCACACGGTGGAGGACTACGACGTCCCCGGCCTGTACGCACTCGAGTCAAGCGCCGCGGTTGCCCAGCCCGGCACAGACGGGTCGGCCGCCATGAGCTGGATACCCGGTGGCCTGGGTCTGCCAACCCTGCGCGTGGGCAAGCCGGAGACGCCCATACCCGCAGTGGTCAGCCGGGACGTGCTTGACCTCGCCGGAGTGGGAGTCGGCGACGCGTTCGCCGTAGGAACCATCGACGCCACAGTTCCGGTGCGGGCGGTTGCCGTAGCCGACTACTTTCCGACGCTGGACCCCAGGGAGGGGCCGTTCGTGGTCATGGACCTGCGCACGTTCAACCACTACACCAACCTCCACGGGCAGGGCCTTATTGGCGGCAGCAACGAGATGTGGACGAGCCTGGACCCGGTTGAAGGGAACGCCGCCTCCGTCACAAGCGACTTCAAGAGCTTCGGAATAGACACGGGAAACGTGTTCGTGGCCGCCGACCTGGAGGAGCACCGCGTGGAGCAACCCCTGGTCAGCGCAGGATGGGGCGGCCTGCTCATACTCATGTTCCTAGCGCTGGCACTGGCAAGCGCATCAGGCGTGATGCTCTACTCCTTCACTGACGCCCAAGAGCGCGGAGCTGAGTTCGCGCTGCTTCGCACGCTGGGGTTCTCCAGGGTGCAGCTGAACGGCGTAGTCTGGTTCAACCTTCTCCTGGTGGTGGCGTGCGGCGTAGGTCTTGGAACATGGGCCGGTCAGCAGATAACGGCAAGCGTGCTTCCCATCCTGGAGATTGCCGAGGAAGGCGTGAGGGTTACGCCGCCAATGGTGGTGCGAATCAACTGGAACGTGCTGCTCGGCACGTATGCAGTGCTGGCTGTCGTGGCCGCGGTAACGGTGGCGTGGCTGGCCTTCGTGACCGCGCGGCTTGAGGTGCAGCGAGTCCTGCGAATCGGCGACGCTTGACCGCGGCCACGCGATGGAGTATAGAGTTGCGGAAGGAGCTCTCGATGCAAGACCAGTGGAGACGACCCGAAGCGAGGAGCCAAGGCGCGGCCAGAAGCGCGGCCGCGGCCGCTGCGCTGGCACAGGCGGAGCCCTACATCGAATGCCATGACCTCTTCAAGATCTTCAAGAAGGCGGAGCTGGAGGTGGTTGCCCTGCGCGGCTTGGACATGGAGGTGCAGCCGGCCGAGATGGTGGCCATCGTTGGGGCAAGCGGGAGCGGCAAGAGCACGCTGCTCAACATCCTCTCCGGGCTGGACAGGCCGTCCGCGGGCCAGGTTAGGGTGGGGACGCGCGACCTGCTGAACATATCGGACCAGGAGCTGGTGCAGTACAGGCGTCTGGAGGTCGGCTTCGTATGGCAGGCGACTGCCCGGAACCTCGTGCCCTACCTTTCGGCCAGGGACAACATAGAGCTGCCCCAGGCCATCGCGGGCATCGGCTCGGACGTTCGGAGGAAGCGAAGCATCGAGCTGCTGGCCTTGCTGGGTATCGAAGAGAAGGCGGACCGCAGGATCCATCAGCTCTCCGGGGGCGAGCAGCAGCGACTGGCGATAGCCGTCGGCATGGCCAACAACCCTCCGCTCCTCCTCGCAGACGAGCCGACGGGCGAGTTGGATACGCAGACAGCCGTGCAGGTATTCCAGTTGCTGAAAGACGTCAATCGCATCTACGGCGTGACGGTCGTGGTGGTGACACACTACCCGGGAGTGGCGGAGCACATGGACCGCGTGCTGCACATCAGGGACGGCCGCATCAGCTCGGAGAGCCGACTGGATACGGGCGCGGATGGAGCGGACGCAGGGTCAACCGAGGAGTACCTGGTGGTTGACAGGGTGGGCCGCCTTCAGCTTCCTCAGGAGTACGTGGACAGGCTGCGCATGCACGGGCTGGCCAGCGCGGACATAGCCGGTCAGCAGGTCAACATCAGGACGGCGTCCCCGGGAAGCAGGCGGGACGCGCGTCCGCGACCGGAACCTGCCGAGACCGACGGTCGGTCGAGCGAGCCCGCGCCTTGATAGGCGCCGCGGCGCGGGGAGCCGCAATGCCTGGCCGGCCCGGACAGCCCCTCATATCCGTGCGCGGGCTTGTCAGGGTATTCGGCTCGGGCGACTCCGCGGTCACTGCGGTGGACGGCATGGACATGGACGTGTACGGCCAGGAGCTCCTGGCGGTGACCGGTCGATCCGGCTCCGGAAAGACGACCCTGCTCAACATCATGGCCGGGCTGGACAGGCCCACCGCGGGAACTGTGTCGCTGGACGGCCTGAGCCTGCCGGAACTGCGCGAATCGGAGCTGGTGGAGCTTCGCAGGAGGCTAATTGGCTTTGTATTCCAGTCATTCGGTCTGATGCCGCTGCTTTCGGCGCAGGAGAACGTGGAGCTTCCGCTGCACATCGGCGGAGTGGGCTGGCGAGAGCGTCGCCGCCGAGCCGCAGAGGCGCTGGACACGGTCGGGCTGGGCCCGCGGGCGCGCCACAGGCCATACGAGATGTCCGGCGGCGAGCAGCAGAGGGTGGCGATAGCGAGAGCGCTGGTAACCGGCCCTGCGGTGATATTCGCCGACGAGCCCACGGGCGAGCTGGACAGCGCAACCGCCATGTCCGTAATCGAAATCCTGCGGGACACGGCTCACAACCGGCAGGTGACCGTGGTTGTGGCCACTCACGACCTCACACTGGCCCGGATAGCCGACAGGAGGCTGAACCTGGTGGACGGTCGCGTTGACGACGCGGCAGCCTCTCCGACAGGCTGATCAAGGGCCCCCAGGCAGTGGATAGTCACCCCTCTTCATTGTCATTTCGAGCGGAGCCGAGAAATCTAGGGAAGGTCTGAACAAAGTGCTGCCGGGCTGATTTATTGATTGCCGGGTGCAGAAGTAGGCTTGCCCTCCCGGTTGTTGTCTTGTTTGTTGATGGTGCGGTTAATTTCGGTCCTTTGCCCTATCCTCTCCGGCCGTTTCGTGGCTTCAGCCCCGCTTTTGGGCCCACTACCCCCTGGGTCAACCAGCCAAGTGGCCCTGGGCCCGGTTCAGGTTGGACAGCCCTAGCAGCAGCGCCAGCCGTTCTGTGTTCTTGGCCAAGCCCCGATAGCGTACCTTGGCGTAGCCCGATAGTCTCTTCACATCCAGAAAGGGGTGTTCCACCTTGGCTCGGATAGATGCCTTCACCTTTTCCCCTATTGCCACCGGGTCCCCAGGTTCCAGTTTCCGCCTCTGTCCCGGCTTCATTGCCACCTGCCACTGTACCGCCAACTCCAGATGCTCTTCCCGCTTCTGCACCCCGATGTAGGCAGCATCCCCCCACACCTGGGACTCCCCACCATGCAATAACCGGTGAGCCTGGGTCACATCATGCACGTTGGCCGATGTGGTAGCGAAGCTGTGCACCAAGCCAGTCTCCGAATCCACCCCGATGTGCAGCTTCATCCCGAAGTGGTATTGGTTCCCCTTCTTCACCTGACGCATCTCCGGGTCCCGCTCCCCGGCCCGGTTCTTGGTGGAGGACGGCGCTTCTATGATGGTGGCGTCCACTATGGTTCCCTCTCGCAGTCGTACCCCGTGCTCTTCCAGATGCCTGTTGATCTCCTCAAACAGCCCTTCCCCCAGCCCGTGCTTCTCCAGTAGATGCCGGAAGTGCAGGATAGTGCTCTCGTCAGGCAACGGCTCGCTTAGACGCAGTCCCGCAAATCGCCTTACTGACTCCGCCTCATACAACAGATCCTCCATCCCTGGATCACTCAGAGCCTGCCCTCGCGAAGGCGGGGGTTGTAGCAGAGCTGGACGATGTGGACCCGAAGCATCACCGACAGGGGGTAAGGCCGGCGACCCCGTTCCGCCTTAAAGTAGTGCGACTGGATGCGCTCCTCCAACCTCTCCCAAGGAATAAGGGTGTCGATTCGCTTCAGAAACACCTCCCGACGGGTCTGTCGCTTCTTGTGTTGGTACTCCAAGTCGGCAAAGGTTGGCTGGTCCGTCATGGTCACTCCCCCTCGGTCTTGGCTTGCCTGGCCTCAGTATGCCACAATCCAAGGGCATTATTCAGAGTTTCCCTAGTACGCGCCACCGCCCAGGGAGTCGCGCAGCCGCCGACTTCGACACGCGCTCTGCCCACGACCGCCTTAGATTCCTCGACTACGCTCGGAATGACGGTGGTGGTTGGCTCGCGGCCCTTCTCTGTCATTTCGAGCCATTCGACTGCGCTCAGGATAAACTCCGCGCAGCGTAGCCGAGAAATCTAGGACCCGCCGCCTCTGACGCCCCATCCCAGGGAGTCGCGCAGCCGCCGACTTCGACACGCGCTCTGCCCACGACCGCTTGAGATTCCTCGACTACGCTCGGAATGACGGTGGTGGTTGGCTCGCAGCCTACCGGTACGCCACCAGCACCACCGACGCAGTCGCCAGCCACAGCACGATGTTCACAAGCAGCGGCGCGTCCGTGAGCAGGACCTGCTCCGGGCTCTCGCCAAGGTTCTTGTGGTGCACCAGGTACAGGTAGCGGAACAGCCCGTACATCACAAACGGGATCGTGAGCAGCATCGCGTTGTTGTCGGGCAGGTTCTCGGCGGTGAACGTGTAGAGCACGTAGGAGACCAGCGTCGCCGGCGCAACAATCGCAATGAGCTGCTCAAGCAGCCGCGGCGTGTAGTCCTCCAGGCTCTGCCTCTGGAGCGAACCGCTGTCGCCCGCGAGCTCGATCTCGTTGAGGCGTTTGGCGAACCCCAGGAACAGCGCGCCCAGCGACGTGCACACGTACAGCCACGGCGAGATCTCCACGTCCAGCACCACGGCACCCGCGACGGCCCGCAGCACGAAGCCGGAGCTTATGGCCATGATGTCCAGGATCACCATCCGCTTCAGGAACAGCGAGTACGCCCCGTTGATGGCCAGGTACACGGCCGCGACCAGTGCGAAGAGCGGCTCCAGTAGGAATGCAAGGGCCGACCCCGCGACCGCTAGCGTGACGGCCACCGCGACGGCAGCCACCGGCGACACCACGCCCGCGGCGATGGGCCGGTGGCGCTTCCTGGGGTGGTGACGGTCGTGGGCGGCGTCCAGGACGTCGTTGACGAGGTACACAGCGCTGGTGACGAGGCAGAATATGGCCGCGGCAGCCGTGATGAGCGCGAAGGTGCGTGTTACTTCGCCAAGGTCGCTCAGGCTCCACGCCTGGTCGACCGTGAAGAACAGAGCAAAGTAGATGATGAGGTTCTTGGTCCACTGGCGCGGGCGCATCGAGGAGATGACCCCTCTGACTGCAGCCCAGCCTCCTGTCTGGCCGACTCCCTCAGCTTCTGCCATTGCGATTGGATGATAACCAGCCACGGTGCGCAAAGTCAACGCGGTGCACGGATCGAGCCACACTCCCTCCCCTGTCATTTCGAGCGCAGCCGAGAAATCCAGGGCGGTCGTGTGCCGCGGCGGAATGGACGGAGGCAGCGGGCGCGCCATCTACTGAGGCGCGGGGTGGCAACCCAGCGAGAAGTCCGAGATTTCTCGACTCCGCTCCGCTTCGCTCGAAATGACAGTGAATAGGGCAGCGCGCCCCGCCTATAGCGCACGCAGGCGGAATGCGGTACAATACGCAGGCGTCATCGCACGAGACGGTGCATGGCGCCGACCATCTCCATACCGAGGAGACACAACGTGAACGGACTGATTGCCATCCTGCTCCCCATCGGGGCCATGATTGCGGTTGCCATACTGATGATCGGCCTGGGTTCGGTGTTCCTGGCTGCCGGGCACAACGGCACCATCGTGCTGGGCCTGGCGATCATCGTGCTCGTCCCGGCCGCCGGCTGGCTGCTCGCCCGCGGCGGCGACAGCAGCACCAGCGGCTGACCCACTCCCATCTACAGAGGCCCCGCCGCCAATTGGTGAGGAAGGGGGAGATGAATGGACTTCATAGACGAGGTGCGGACACGGGCGGGTCGGTTCGCTAGCCGCGTTGAGCATTTGGAGACCGAGGAGGCCACCAAGAGCTCCCTCGTCATGCCCTTCCTCCAGATGCTCGGATACAACATATTTGACCCCACGGAGGTGGTGCCGGAGTTCACCGCAGACGTGGGTGGCAGGAGAGGCGAGAAGGTCGACTACGCTCTGATGCGCGAGGGCAAGCCTGCCGTGCTCATCGAGGTCAAAAGGTACGGGACCAAGCTGGAGGGCGCGGAGACCGCCCAGCTCTTCCGCTACTTTACAGTAACCGACGCGCACTTCGGCATCCTCACCGACGGCATTGTCTATCACTTCTTCTCGGACCTGGACCAGACTAACCTGATGGACAAGAGACCTTTCTTTGAGTTTAACATGCTTGACTTCTCCGACGCCCATGTGGATCAGCTAAAGCGGTTTCAGAAAGATTCCTACGACGAGAGCGAAATCGTAGAAGCTGCCACCGGTTTGAAGTACACGGCAGAGATCAGGCGAGTGCTATCCGAGGAGTTTGCCGGTCCGTCACAGGACTTGGTGAATCTGATAGTTAGAAGGGTCTACCCGGATGCGCGCACCGCCAACTCAGTCCGCAGGCAGTTCCACGCCTTGGCGCCAGCGGCCTTCACGCAGTTCATCAACGACCGCATCGACATACGCCTGAAGTACGCCCGGCAGACCGAGGAGCGCGAGGCAACCCCGCCGGCAAACACGGCCGCCCAAGAGGAGGAACAGGCCCCCGAGTTTGTACCCGCTGAACTGGATGCTCTTAACGTAATCAAGGCCATCGTCAGGGACGTTGTGGACGTCCGGCGCGTCGGGTTACGCTCTCTGGCAACATACTGCTCTGTCCTGCTGGACGACAACCGTAGAAGGACTGTGTGCCGGCTACGCCTCAGGACTGACAACTGGCGTCTCCTCCTGCACGATGGCGGAAGCGAAGAACGCATACCCCTCGACGACTTGGACGACCTCTTCAGCCATGCAAGCAGGTTGCGGGCCAGCGTCGCGGCCGTGCTGTCTCCCGGCCAGCCTTTCGCCGAGCCGGATACGGAGCAAGATGCCCCATAAGTAGCTTCATCCTTCAGTGCCCCCAGCCCACTCCCCCTACCCCACGCGCCGCCGCCGCAACACCTCTTCGTCCAGCTCCACGCCAAGGCCCGGCCCAGTCGGCGGCGTGATGTACCCATTCTCGAAGACGATGGGCTCCTTGAAGATCGTCTGGTGCAGAGGCCCCATGTTCGCCTCCTGGATCAGGAAGTTCGGTGAGCACGTGTCCAGCTGCACCGCAGCCGCCGCGGCGATGGGCCCGCAGGCCATGTGGGGCGCAATCATCGCATAGTGGGCCTCGGCTATGCCCGCAATCTTCTTGGACTCCAGGATGCCCCCGCACTGGCCGACGTCCAGCTGGATGATCTGCGCGGCCTGCTTCTCGATCAGCTCGGCGAACTCGTACTTGGTCACCAGCCGCTCGCCGCTTGCGATTGGGATGCTGGTATGCGCGGCGACGCGGGCCATCTCGTCGACGTTCTCCGGCGGAACCGGCTCCTCGAACCAGAACGGGTGGAACTCCTCCATCGCCTGCGCCACCCGAATGGCGCTGTAGGTGGTGAGCTGGCCGTGCGTGCCGATGCCCACCTCCATCCGGTCGCCCACGGCGTCGCGGATGCTCCGGAAGATGCGCCGCGCAATGTTGATCTCGGCTAGCGAGATGTCACGCGGCAGCGGGTACAGCGGCGGGAACGGGTCCAGCTTGCAGGCAGAGTTGCCCTCCTCCACTAGTTGCACGGCGATCTCGCCCGCCAACTCCGGGTTGGCCTGGAAGCCACCCTCCGGGATGGGCATGTAGGCATAGGCGCGCAGCCTGTCGTGGTACCGGCCGCCCAGGAGGTTGTAGATGGGCTGGTTGGTCGCCTTGCCGATGATGTCCCAGCAGGCGATCTCGATGGCGCTCAGGGCGGGTGTGGCGTTGAGGCTGGGATGGCGGAAGTCGTGGCGAGAGCCGTACACGCGCTGCCAGATCTGCTCGATGCTGAACGGGTCCTCCCCGACGATGAACTGGCGGCCCATCTCCTCCAGCAGGCTGATCTGCGACTTCATCTCCTGCACGGGGAAGTCACGTCCGGCGCCGGAGAAGGTGTTGCCGGTGATGCGCTCGCCCAGCCCCACGATGCCCTCGTCCGTGACCAGCTCCACGAATAGCAGGTACCGACCGCCGCGGTAGGGCGGCTCGTTCTCCACGACCATCGTCCTCAGCTCAACGATCTTCACGTGATGCCTCCTTGCTGGTCTGTCGTCCGGTTGTGCGCGTTCGCTTGTCCACGCTCGAAAGCTTGGTCGTCAATCCGTCGTCAAACCGGCCGTTTGGGACGTCCTGAACGGGCATTGCAGGCGTGGATTGGGCACCCTGGTGCCGAAGGGGAGATTCGTCTCATGGGGCTATTGCTCCACAGCTTCGAAACGCAGTCGCAATCCCAAGGCACGGGCGATCTTCATGGTCGTAGCCAAGGACGGGTTTCCGTGCTCCGATAGCGCCTTGTAGAGGCCTGCTCTGTCCAACCCGGTGTCTCGGGCTATTCCGCTCATGTTCTTCGCCCGGGCGATATCCCCAAGGGCAAGCCGTATCAGGCTACCATCCCCAGGGTCTTCTTCAACGGCTGCATTGAGATAGTACGTGGCGTCTTTCTCATCGTTGATGAAGTCTGCGGCGTCGAATTTCTTCATCGGTGTAGTACAGAGTCAGGATACAATATTGTAGACTCTGGCCTACAATATATCAATAGGTTTGGGAGCGATAAAGCGGATTCTCACGCACGTAACGGGCGCCGTGGTGCCGAAGGCCAGATTCGAACTGGCACGGGGCTTTCACCCCAACGGTTTTTGAGACCGCCGCGTCTACCATTCCGCCACTTCGGCGTCGAGCTAATTGTATGTACGCGCCACGCTAGGACGACGCCAGACCGTCGGAGACGGTCTTCAGCGCCGCGGCCGCGCTCGCCCGCACCATGCCCACGTCTGAGCCCAGCTGGCACATCATGAAGCCCTGCTCCATGCGGCGCACCGCCTCCTCCGGCCCGGAGCCGTGGTGGCACGGCACTAGCCCAGTAGCGCGGGCAACGTCGACAACGCGCTGGCAGGCCGCGGCGTGTTGGGGGTCTGAGAACGTGCCGGGCCCGGTCGGAATGCCCAGTGAGACCGCCAGGTCCGACGGGCCTATGTAGAAGCCGTCAATGCCGGGGGCCTTCGCGATCTCCTCCAGGTTGTCCACCGCCTGCACGGTCTCGATCATCACCAGCAGTATGATCTCGTCATTGGCGTTCTGGCCGTAGTCCGCGCCGGCGTAGAACGTCGCCCGGTTGGGGCCCAGGCTGCGGTATCCCTGCGGCGGATAGCGGGTCGCACCGCCCGCTCTGGCCGCCTCCTCGTAGGTGTTGACCAGCGGCACGATGATGCCGTAGGCCCCTGCGTCCAGTACGTACTGGATCTCCTTGGGGTCGTTCCAAGGCACGCGCACGATGGGCACGGTCTCCGTGGTCGATATGGCCTGAAGGCAGGCGATGGCCCTGTCCGGCGTGATGCCCATGCCGTGCTGCATGTCCACGACGATCGCGTCGTAGCCTGCGTTGGCCATGGCCTCGGCGATGTACGGGTCGCCGGAGGCGAGCCAGCCCGCCGTGGCTGGACGGCCCTCTCTCCACAGCGCTTTTACCCTGTTTGGACGCATGACTCCTCCTCAAGCGGCGATTCTCACGCGGGCGCGGGCCCAAAAGACACTATCGGATACGGGGGGTTCTCCCCACGCATCAAGCTCCCATAGTCGGCGGAACGAGCGATGCTCGACTAATCGGCTAGTACTGGCGCACCTGGCGCGAGCGCCCGCCCATGTCGCCGTACGAGACGTGCGGATCGAGGACCACGTCCAGCAACGCCGCCTTGCCGGAGCCGAAGGCCCGCTCCAGCGCAGGCCGGATCTGCTCCGGGTCCTCCACGCGCTCGCCGTAGCCGCGGAAGCCCTGCATGATCAGGTCGTAGCGCGTCTCCTGCGACAGGTACGTGCCGATGGCACGGCCGGTCCTGCGGATGACGCCCTGCGTGGTCTGGTTCCATGCGCCGTTGTTGCCCACGATGCCCACCACCGGCAGGTTGAAACGCACCATGCTCTCCATGTCCATGCCGTTGAGGCCAAACGCGCCGTCGCCGAACACGATGCACACCTGCTTGCCGGGCCGCGCCAGCTGCGCCGCCGCGGCGAACCCGGTGCCGGGGCCGAGGCACCCGAACTGGCCCGGGTCCAGCCAGTGGCCCGGCCTGTTGATGCCCAGCACCCTGGCCGCAAAGGTCACGGTGTCCCCTCCGTCGCCCACCACGGTGGCGTCATAGTCCAGGAAGTCCCTCAGCTCCTTCATCAGCCTCATGGGGTGAATCGGCGACTGGGTGCTGTTCAGCATCTCCTGGTCCGGCTCCTTCAGCGCCTTGTCCTCCGTCATCACCTCCTCCAGCCACTCACGACCGGGCGAGCGGTAGCCCATGGATCTCAGCTCGTCCATGGTCATCTGCAGCGTGGCCTTCACGTCGCCCACCACGCCGATGTCGATGTGGCGGTTCTTCCCGACCTCCTCGGCGTCCAACATCATCTGCATGACCGTAGCGTCCTTGTTGAACAGCACGTCACGTCCAAAGCTCAGTCGAAAGTCTATGGGCGTGCCGATGAGCAGGATGGCGTCCGAGTTCACGAGGGCATAGCGCCGCCCGGTGCTGCCCACGTTGGGATGGTCGGACGGAATGGCGCCGCGCCCCATGGAGTTCAGGAACACGGGCGCGTCGATCATCTCGACGAAGTCCCGCAGCTCGTCCCAGGCCTGTGACCACCAGATGTCGCTGCCGGCGACCACCGCGGGGTGCTTCGAGTTCTTGAGCGTCTCCGCAATCTTGTGCACGTACTCCGGGTCCGGGAAGGCGCGTGCCTCCGTGCGATAGCCCGTGGGCAGCACCAGGTCATCCTCCTCGATGCGCCCGTTGACAATGTCGGTTGGAATCTCCAGGTAGACGGGGCCTGGCTTGCCGCTGGTGGCCTGTCTGAAGGCAGTGGCCACGAAGTCGGGAATGCGCCTCGAGTCCTGCACCTGGTGTGACCACTTGGTGATGGAGGACATCAGGGCCACGCCGTCGAACTCCTGGAGGCTGCTCATGAGGCGCTCGCGGACGGCGGAGTTGCCGCCGATGACGATCATGGGGCTGTTGGCCTGGAAGGCGTTGGCAACGGCGGTGATGGTCCCGGTGACGCCAGGCCCGGCGGTAACGATTGCCACGCCCGGCTTGCCCGTCACCTTTGCCCAGCCCTCGGCGGCGTGGGCGGCCGCCTGCTCGTGCCGGAAGTCGATGACCTTGATCCCGTTGTCCTCGCACCCCTCGTAGAGGGTGTAGATGTGCCCGCCGTTCAGCGTGAAGATGTACTCCACGCCCTCCTGCTTCAGGGCACGACCGAATGCTTCTCCACCACTGATCTCTGCCATGCGAACCTCCTTCTCGGTCCTTTTTCTCAGGGTTCATCCGCACACCACTGCGGAGCTTGCGCCGGGCATGACCCAAAAAGGGTGTCAGGAATGCGTGCGTCCGGCAATCACAAGCCTACAAACCCCACTCCACGGTGTCAAGCCTTTGCGACCCTCTCCACAGGTACACCGCCTGTCGCGCGGTCGTGGCGGCGGGCTGCCAAACTGCTACTTCTCCCTGCAGCTGGCTCAGGCTGAGCGAACGGACTCTCCCTCTCCTCGTGGCGAGCTGCTCAATTCAAATAGCCAAATCGATGCCAAGATCTCGGTTATTCGTAGGCCGCCGACTGGGAGGCGGCGAGCGGTGATGATCGGCTCCCCCCGGTTGGCCCACTGCTCTAATCCCGCAGCTAGCCGTACAGTCACTGTCCGACCGGCACGGGTATGAGCAGGCGGGCTTACTCGAGCATGAAGCGACGACGGCTATGAGGACTTTTTCCGATCCGCTTTGGGGTCAAGCTCGAGCCGAGTAGAACAGGTGGGATCTTCGCAGCGCCAACCTTGCCGGTTGCCAGCAAGCCGCAATGAGTTCAGAGGCTCAGCAGGCACAACCTGTGCTATTCTGTGGCAGATGGCAATTCTGAAGCGATCGTACGCTCCGCTGGCTTGGGCAGCCCTCATCGCAGCCCTGCTAACCGTCTCCGTCGGCGGCGGCGTCCGCGTCACCGGCTCGGGTCTAGGGTGTCCCGATTGGCCTCTGTGCCACGGGCGCCTCATCCCCCCCGCAGACTTGGGCGCCTGGCTGGAATACAGCCACCGCCTTTCCGCCACACTCACAGTCATATTCACATTCCTACTGGCGGCTTCCGGCTTTCTTCGACACGGCTGGAGGGACAGGCGCTTTCACCTGATCCTTGCGGCCCCGTTGCTCCTCCTTGTCCAAGTCGTCCTCGGCGGCCTGACCGTGCTCCTGGACTTGTCGTCGGAGGTGGCTCTGGTCCATACAGCCGTGGCTATGACCTTCGTGGGACTCTTGGCAGTTGCCGTCATCGTCACAGCAATCCCGAACAGGTGGCGTAGACCGTTCCTCTCAGGCCCTGAAGCGTACAGGTACCGCTGGATTCTGGGCCTGCTTGGCGCGGCGACGTATCTGTTGATTCTGTCAGGAGCCTATGTGACCCGCACAGGCGCCTCACTGGCCTGCCTGGGTTACCCTCTGTGCGGGGACGCCCCGGGAAGCATGGGCGAGCTTCAGTGGAACAACATGGCCCACCGGGGAGTGGCTCTCCTGGTGGGATTGCTCATGCTGGGAGCGCTGGGAACAGCGCTAACTCTGCGTCATCGCGCCGTCACTCTTCTAACCGTGCTCTTGGCGTCTCTCTTTGTCCTTCAGGTGGCCCTCGGAGCCACAACTGTGGTTCTGGCGTTGCCGGCTTGGTCCCGCGGTGCCCACCTTGCCCTGGCCGGTGTGTTCTTCGCGGGCGTGGTCCTCCTGCTGTCGGCTCTATGGCGTGGACGCAGTGTCCCTCAGGGCGCCGCCGCAATGACGGAACCCTCCCAAGCCTCTCTGACAAGCACCGCAGCCGCCTTCTTCTGGCTTACCAAGCCCAACATTATCGTGCTGTTGTTGATCAGCACACTGGCGGGAATGCTGGCGGCGGCGGGAGGCGCTGTGCCTTGGTCAACGGCCTTGGCCGTCCTTGGCGGAGGGTTCCTCTGCGCGGGTGGTGCAGGCTCCATGAATTCGTACCTCGACCGCGACCGGGATGTGGCCATGCGTCGTACCAGCCGGCGGCCCATCCCCTCAGGCCGCGTGAGTCCACGGGCGGCATTCGCCTTCAGCGTAGTCATAAGCCTGCTGTCCATCCCACTCTTCCTGACCGTCAGCACACTGGTGGCAGGACTGTCGGCATTGGCCTGGGCCTACTACGTATTCGTATACAGCGGCTACCTGAAGGAGCGAACCACGCAGAATATCGTCATTGGGGGAGCCGCTGGCGCGTTCCCTCCCCTCATCGGCTGGGTTGCGGTCACCGGCGCCCTGGATGTTCCGGGCGTTCTCCTATTCCTGATCGTTTTCTTCTGGACCCCGCCCCACGCCTGGGCCCTGGCCATTCTGATGAAGGAAGAATACCGGCAAGTCAACATTCCCATGCTTCCGGTGGTTCGCGGAGAAGCTGAGACCGGCCGCCAGTCCTTGCTGTACACCGTAGTGCTCGTGACGTTCACGATCCTTCCCTTCGCCCTCGGCTACTTTGGACTCCTCTACTTTGCCGGCGCGCTGGCGTTTGGCGCGCCGTTTCTGTGGCTGGCAGCGAAGCTCTACCGCTCGCCGGGCAAACCGGCGGCGATGCGCCTCTACCGCTACTCCACCATCTACCTGGCTCTGCTGTTCCTTGTCCTGGCGCTGGACAGGGCCCTCCTGACCTAGGGCCTATCGCCGGGAGAGCGTCGATGTCCTGCGGCTGACCATGGACAGAGTCGCGGTCGACTCCGACAACAGCGTCGGCATCACGAAGCGGGCGGGTAAAGAGCTCGTCATTAGGTGGGGGAGTGTCCACATCACGGTAGCTTGCCCCATCCAGCTTTCGCGTCCATAATGCGGGCAACTCCAGCCATTGCCGGGAGGTGTGTCATGCGAGTTGCTCTGATAGGACAGGCAGCCTTCGGTGAGGCCGTCTACAGACGCCTCCTGGAGCAAGGCGAGGACATCGTGGGCGTGTTCTACGAGCGGGAGGGCGACCCTCTCCACAACCTTGCCGTCGAGCTGGGGGTACCCACTCACCCCACGCAGAGCCTGCGCCGCCGCGACTTCATGCAGACCTACGCGGACCTCGGCGCAGAGCTCAACGTCCTCGCATTCGTGACCGTCATCATCCCCGAGCGCGTCTTGGACCTTCCACAGCACGGCTCGATTCAGTACCACCCGTCGCTGCTGCCGCTCCACCGCGGGCGCAGTGCCATCAACTGGGCGATCATCAACGGCGACACGGAGACCGGCGTCACCATCTTCTGGGTCGACCGTGGCATCGACACCGGCCCCGTCCTGCTGCAGAAGTCCGCTCCCATCTCCGAGACCGACACCCTCGCCTCGCTCTACCGCAACCACCTCTTCTCGCAGGGCGTGGACGGACTGGCGGAGGCCGTCGCAATGGTCCGCGAAGGTACCGCTCCGCGGGCGCCACAAGACGAGTCCGCCGCAACCTACGAGCCCCCGTGCGAGGGCCGTCTGGCCGAGGTCCAGTGGTTCAGGCCGGCGCAGCAGGTCTACGACCACGTGCGCGGCTGCGAACCGCAGCCCGGCGCGGCAACCACTATTCGAGAGGAGACCGTCCGCATCTTCGACGCCGAGCTTGGCCCGCGAACGGGAGCGGCGATGTACGGCGAGGTGCTGTCGATCGACGAATCAGGCGTGCGCGTTGCGCTCAACGGCGGTTCGCTTCTGGTACGCCGGATGCGCCGCGAGGGCGAGAGGCCGGCGGCGGCCGCGGACGTCGCCGCGGCGCTCGGGCTAGAGGTCGGCGAGCGGTTGGGGACGTAGCCCATGGGCTGAGGGTGCGCGCCACCGTCATTCCCGCTCATGGTGAGCTAGTCGAACCATTTGAGCGGGCCCGTTCGCAATGCCCCGTCCACTCATGTCCTTCGACTAGCTCAGGATGAGCGGACTTCAAGCGCTGACTTCTGCAAGACGAAACTACTCCCACTTCCGCGGGAATCCGCCCCGCGCTCAGCCCTCCGGCGCACGCTCGATCACGTTGTAGCACGCCACGAAGTGACCCGGCTCGAACTCCGTGAGCTGCGGCCGCAGGCTCAGACGGCACTCGTTGGTGGCCTTGGGGCACCTGGGCATGTACGGGCACTGGTCCGGCAGGTCGATCGAGTCGGGAGGCGAGCCGGGTATCGGCTGGAGCTTCTTGTTCGGCTCGTCAAGGCGCGTTAGCGACTGGAGCAGGCCCCACGTGTATGGGTGCAGCGGCGCTTCGAAGATCGACTGAGCATCGCCGTACTCCACCACGGAGCCTGCGTACATCACCGCGATCTCGTCCGCCATCTGCGCTATGACGCCCATGTTGTGCGTGATGAGGATGATGGCGGAGTGGTGCTCCGTTTGGATTCGCTTAAGCCGCGCAAGCACGTCCGCCTGCGTGGTTGTGTCCAGGTTTGACGTGGGCTCGTCGGCGATGAGTATCCTGGGCCGCCACGCCGTGGCCATGGCTATCATGGAGCGCTGCGCCTGACCTCCGCTGAGCTGGAAGGGGTACTGCCGGAACACGTTGTCGGACAGGTTCAGATCCCGCAGAAGGGCGTAGGTGCGCTCCGTGGCCTCCACGACCGACATGGGGCTGTGGGCCAGCAGGATCTCCGATATCTGCCTGCCGATGGTCTCGATTGGATTCAGCGACCCCCTGGGGTCCTGGAAGATCATGGCTATGGAGCTGCCGCGCACCCTGATCAGCTCCTCCTCGTCCAGCTTTAGCAGGTCCCTGTTCTCGAAGTGGACGGCGCCATGGACTATTCTGCCCGGATACGGGATGAGACTCAGCACCGAGAGCGCAGTAACCGATTTCCCGGAGCCGCTCTCGCCCACGATGCCCAGCGTGCTGTCCGCCTTGACCGAGAGGTTTACGCCGTTGGCCGCCTTGACCACGCCCTCTCGGGAGTAGAAGTAGGTGTGGAGGTCCTCGATGCGCAGGATCTCCTCTTTGTCCACCGTCCTGATAGCGGCGTTGGCGTCCACACTGCCTCCACGAGCGGGGCCGGCTGACGCAAGGTTACCACAGCGCCACCACGATTGCGAGTGAGCGTAGACGCCGGAGGCGTCACGTGCCGGGTACGGCGCGCGTAGTGGGCTGTCCGTAGCTGTGGGCGGAGACGATGCCGGTTGGCTACGTGTATGGGGGATTTGTCGGCGCTGCAATGAAACTTCGCCGTCAATGGACACAGGATACCAAACGAGCCATCAGTGACATTTGTCCGCGTCAATGGGAACTGAAGTATCCCACTACTCCCTGGACCTTAACGCGGCTATCTCCTGCAGTACGACGGCCCCCACCTCCGCGAGGTTGGTGCGCAGCGCCCTTGGGATAAAGAAAGCGTCGATCAGCGCCCAGATCCCAAGACCGCCTAGCGTTAGCGTCATGCCGATGGCGTATCCCGTATGACCGAAGTAGTAGCGGTGGCCGCCTAGGCCACCAGTGAAGAACCACAGGAGCCATGCCACGAGCGGAGTCTTCCGCATCTGCTCCACTCGCTCCCGATAGATCAGCAGCTCCCTCTCCGTAAGGTCGTAAATGGTGAGTCCTGGCAGTCTCTCCATGTCATACTCCTTCGCAAATTGGCGTCAAGTCAGTCCTCTATAATCCAGCCACCGACAGGCTTCCCATCCTCAGTTCCAGCGAATCTCCTGAGCCGTCCAAAGATCGCGGCTGCTACTAGTGCTTTCTCACACCCCACGTGATCGATATTCTCACGATCAGGGTCAGCGTCCCGATGCGGGGCGCAGGTCCTTGTCCTCGCCCACTCTTCCAGCTGCGTCGTTGAGTACCTTGGCATATCTCAGCATCCCTTGTCCTTGCCATCTACCACTTGGGCGATGGCGCCTGCTACCTGTCGAGTCTATCCAAGGCGCGTCCCTCGCGCCCGCATTCGTCCGGCCCAGATTCTGAAGCGGCTTGCGCAGGCGCCGGCCGGTTGGCTTGCCCGCGGCCCATCAACACTATTGTACCAGCTTTGGAGAGGCTCGGCCCGCAATCCCGTCGGAGCCTGGTCTTCAATCGTCTCGCGCGCCTAATTGACCGCGCCCATTTGACCCTACAGAAGAGCCAGCGAATAGACTAAGGGCTCGCATAGCCAATTCCCGCGCGCATAACAGCCTTGGCATCATGCTCAGTCAGCTACTTCGACTTTTCTCGCCACTGCACGCAGGAGGACATTCCTTTGATGGAAGAAATGAAATTGCGCCGCAGGCGGGGGCTTGCTATTCCCCGATAGTAGAGAACCGTAGGTGAGATTATGCGTAGATTCGGTGGCCCGTCTTCGACTCTTCCAATTTCACGTTGGCCCCTTTAGTGACAGAATTGTCCTAATGTGTCGCTTAGCTGCGCAACAGTATCGCTATCTTCGTAGAATATCCACCTAAGGGATACAGTCCCCGTTCCGCCGCCAACGGTTCGAACTTCTTTTCGCCACTCGACATGCCAATAGCCCAAGAACGGATACTGCCCATCAAGTGAACCGCCAAGAGCAGAAGACCCGCCTTCACCGCCAGTGCTATCCATGAATCCATATATGCCCGGTTTCTCATGTCTAGAAACGGCATGATAGTTTCCACGAAAGTTACCCAGGTCACTTCTTGCACCGCACTCCTGTATCATTTTGTTGTGTACCATCCCAATCACTTCCGTTCTTGTGTACTTTGGTACATCAGGAGTGGCTGTGGGGTCAAACCGCGAGCCGCTGGACCCTTCGCTTTCGCAGGCCATTAGCAGAACAGCTAAGGTTACGATTAGCACGCGTCTCATTTCACCCCCTATGGCACGGGCGATGGCACCCGCCGTCTAGCGCGGCGCCTGTGGTTAATCACCTCAGTCAAAGCGAATTTGTCGACGGGGCTCTGACCACGGAGAACCAGAGTCTAAACTACATTCCTTTCAACGCTTCTTGGACATGCGAGCGAATGGCTGAGTCTACTTGGTTGATCGTCATGTTGTTGACGTCTATGCTTAGTGGCAACTCATGAATCCAATCCCAGTGTATCTTATCGTTCCATGCCATTGCCTTCCCTGCAATATGCAGAGATACAGAACGCAGATCTCCAAGAAGAAATCCTTCTACGTTGAAATCCGTGCCGCATACGGGACACCTAACGGCTTGCATCTCGACTGAGTCTCACTCCCTTCTGGCTCGGAGCAGAATGCACTGTCTTGTAATGGAGCTCTATGACCACAATCAAATTAGCTCGAATCCTCCCTCCGGGAAGGCCAAGACCAATCCGCCCATTAGGAGTCCTCAATTGCTATGCCAAATCCCCCCGGGAGGGCTTGTACCCTGCTCCATCTTCGCTAGCAGGAAACTGAATCAAGTAGATCGCGCACTAGAATCCCGCCACCGAGTACGCGGACTCACGATGGGAGTTGGAGCGGAAGATGGGATTCGAACCCACGACCCTCTCCTTGGCAAGGAGATGCTCTACCACTGAGCCACTTCCGCTCGCTGAGAATGTCGTCTGCGCCAGGGGCTGACGCTGTGCCGAGGGCCAGAGTCGAACTGGCGACACCGGCATTTTCAGTGCCGTGCTCTACCACCTGAGCTACCTCGGCGTAGTGTATTATGCTACGCCTGCGGCCGTTATCGTGTCAAGCTGAGGGGCGGGCGTCGAGTGCCACCCCGTCCGCTCACCCAGAGCTTGTCGAAGGGCGTGAGCGAGGGGCGGCGGCCGCCCCCTGGCCCGCTCGAATGGTTCGACAAGCTCACCACGAGCGGGGAGGAATCCGTTCGTCCTGAGCTTGTCGAAGGACGTGAGCGGATCGGGCGGTGTCCCGCAGCTCGCCACGAGCGGGGCAGGCTATCAGCTGCCCCCGCCGGACGCCAGCAGCTCGTTGCGCGCCTCAATGTACGCGGGGTGTATCTGCCGGCCATCGTTCAGTGCGGCCACAAGCTCCTCGTGAATGAAGGCTAGCGCGGCCGCGCCCAGGTCCTCCCCGGCAAGCCGCACGATGCGGTCTCGGTACGGGTACCTGTCCGCCTTCGCCGGGTCCAGCTTGTCGGCCAGGAAGGCGATCGCTGCAATCGGTCCCAGGCCGCGGTTGAAGGTGGTGTGCCACCAGACCGCCTCCAGCACCTCCGGGTCGTCGATGCCGCACTCCCTGCGCAGGATCTCCGAGCCCACCTGCCCGTGCAGCAGGACGGCCATGCGCTCCTCGACCGGATGCACCTCGATGCCGTATGCGGCGGCCCGCTCGAGCAGCTCCGCTTCGGGCATTGCGCGGGCGATGTCGTGGGCCAGGGCGGCCAGGCCGGCGCGCTCCGGATCGATTCCGTGCGCCTCGGCCATCCACAGGGCCTGGTCGCGAGCGCGGCCGGCGTGAGCCTGCAGGTTCTCGGGCAAGCGTTGGAGTATCGAGTCGAGTGCGGCGTTGCCGCTCGCAATGGTGGTCACGCCAAGCCCTCCCGGAGGGTGGTATGGAACGAGGCGGGACACATCGTCATGGATGTGCTCCTACGCGACCTCAATGCACTGCTCCCGCGCTTACGCGATGCGGGGCATCTTGTTGCTGGTGCGCAGGCAGCGGGTGCACAGCGACAGCCTGCGGAGCCGGCCGTCCACCGTTATCTTCGACCTCTGGATGTTGGGCATGAAGCGGGTCTTGGTCCGCCGCTTGGAGTGGCTGACGTTGTTCCCGGCGTGGCCCGCCTTACCGCACAGCTCGCACTTTGCCATTTCTTATCTCTCGCCGAGCGGGCCCGTCGTCTGCGCCTGCTTTGACGTACCCGCGGGGATTAAGTACAATCCGAGGGCTTAGACTACCAGATGACGGCGAGTTTGGCAATGCCCGGCCCCCTTGGAAGAGCGCATGGAAAGGGTCACTGAGTCGGCAACCGGCTACCTGGATCCGCACGGGCTGCAGCGCATCCTGGCGCATGGCCGCATGGCGCTGGAATCGCGCGTTGAGGCCATCAACGCCCTGAACGTTTTCCCTGTGCCCGACGGCGACACCGGCATCAACATGTTCCTGACGATGAAGGCTCTGGAGGACAGTCCCTCCGCTCGAGGCGCCGCGTCGTCAGCCTCAATGCTCTCCGCCATCTCCGACGCGGCCCTGCGCGGCTCGCGGGGCAACAGCGGCGTCATCCTGGCCCAGTTCCTGCGCGGCCTTACCGGCGGCCTGGAGGGCAAGGAGCAGTGGGACGGCCGCGACCTCGCCGCAGCGCTGCAGGAGGCCTGCACAGCCGCTTACGGCGCGGTCGCCAGGCCCGTGGAGGGCACCATGCTGACGGTCATCCGCGACCTGGCAGACGCCGCGCAGCGGACCGCAGGCAGCGGCGGCGATGTGCTCGCCACGTGGGAAGCCGCATACCTGGCATCCCGGGAGTCCGTGGCGCGGACGCCCACGCTCCTCCCTGTGCTTCGAGAGGCCGGCGTGGTGGACGCAGGGGGCCTTGGCCTGTCGGTGATCATGGAGGGCGCCCTGGCAGGCCTGCGCGGCGAGGAGCCGGCGTCCAGCGAGTTCCCGGCTCCCGTGCTGGACAGCGGCACGGCCGGCGAGCAGGCCGTGAGCGAGGGCTTCATCGCCAGCACCGAGGACGAGATTTACGGCTACTGCACGCAGTTCGTCATCGAGGGCGAGAGCCTGTCGGCGGACGCTGTCCGCGCGGCATTGGAGCCGGTGGCGGCCTCCACCGTGGTCATCGGCGGCGGTAGCGTGGTGAGAGTGCACGTGCACGCCGAGGATCCCGGCCCGGCCATCAGCTGCGGCGCGTCCCTGGGCACGCTCGCGCAGGTGAGCATCGAGAACATGGACGAACAGCACAGGCGGTTCGTCGCGGCGCGCAGGCAGGAGCAGCCGCTGCGCCCCGTTGCCGTCGTGGCCGTGGCCAGCGGCGAGGGCCTCACCGACCTGTTTCTGGGCAGCGGCGCCGGCCGCGTGCTGTCCGGCGGCGACACCATGAACCCCAGCACGCAGGAGATCCTGGACGCCGTGGAAGAGGCCGGCGCGGAGCAGGTCATCCTGCTGCCCAACAACCCCAACATAGTGGCGGCAGCTGAGCAGGCCGGCTCTCTGGCCACTCGCGAGTTGGCGGTTGTGCCCACCGCGAGCATACCGCAGGGCGTGGCGGCGCTGCTGGCCTTCAATGCGCTGGAGGACTTCGAGGCCAACGTGAGCGCCATGAGCGGCGCCATCGACGGCGTGGTTTCGGGGGCCGTGGGCCCGGCGCAGCGCGATGCCGAGCTTGGCGGCGTCAGCGTGTCGGCGGGGCAGCTCATGGGACTCCTGGAGCGCCGCCTGGTGACGTCCGGCGACGACGCATCCGCCGTTCTCGCCGAGCTGGTGGGCATGGCGCAGGCCGAGCCCGGATCGATTGTCACGCTCTTCTGGGGCGCGGGTACGCAGGAGGAAGAGGCAGAGGCCGCGGGAGATGCCATCCGGGAACAGTTCCCCGAAGTGGAGGTGGAGGTGGTGTTCGGCGGACAACCGCACTACAATTACATCGTATCCGTGGAGTGAGGAGCAGCCCCTTGACCGTCAGAGTCGTTACGGACAGCACCGCAGACCTTCCTCCGGCCCTTGCGCAGGAGCTGGGCATAACCGTCGTCCCGCTGAACGTGCACTTCGGCACGGAGGTCTACCGCGACGGCGTGGACATCTCACCGGACCAGTTCTACGCCATGCTGGTGAGCAGCCCCAACCTTCCCACGACGTCGCAGCCGTCCGTGGGAGACTTCCTGGAGACCTACGAGTCGCTCCGCGAGGACTCCGACGGTATCGTCTCCATTCACGTGTCGGCCAAGCTCAGCGGCACGCTGAACTCCGCCGAGCAAGCGAGGCAGCAGCTGCAGGGCAACACCCGCGTGGAGACGGTTGACTCGCTCCAGGCCTCGCTTGGGCTGGCGATGGTGGTCATCGCGGCGGCGCGGACCGCGCAGTCGGGCGGGAACGTGGATGAAGTGCTGCGCGCTGCGCGGGAGGCCACAGTCAGGGCCGGCTTCTTCGGGCTGCTGGACACGCTACGCTACCTGGAGAAGGGTGGGCGAATCGGGAAGGCGCAGGCGTTCGTGGGCTCGCTGCTGCAGGTCAAGCCGCTGCTGACAATCCGCGACGGCGAGGCGCATCCCCTGGAGCGTGCGCGCAACCGCGCCCGGGGCACGCGCCGGCTGTACGAGATCGCTAGGGAGCACGCCCCGCTGGCAGACCTCGCCGTGGCCTACACGACCACACCGGACGAGGCGCACGCCCTTGCCGAAAGACTCCGGCCTCTGCACCCAAACGGCGACGTGTTCGTCAGCCAGCTGGGCCCCGTGGTGGGCACCTACCTGGGGCCGCAGGTGCTGGGCGTGGCGCTGCTGACGCGGGGCTAGCGGCGGTGGCTCCCGCGGTCTCACGTCTCGCCACAATCAGAGATTTGGCTGCGCCACGCCTCGCGGCAACCAGAGCAGACGATTGACGCGCCCTGCCGGTCTCGCTGGAGAAGACCAGTGGAGACGCAGGCGGCTCGTTCTGCATGCCGGACGCGACTGCCATGCGGGGACGCTACGAGCAACGGACGCCAACGCGTGAGCGCGGACGCCCTCCGGAATCAGATAGCCCCGCAAACCGAGAACCATGACTAGCAGTGAACTGGTAACGCTGAGAAAAGTCCTAGCCTTGGAGAGGCAGAAGGGCTGCCGCGACACCGCAGTCGTGGGCGGCCTGGACGGCTTCCTTGCGCGGTGGCTCGACCGGCTGCCTGACCAGCCTCCCATCCGGCTCCCGCGCCCGGGTTACGCCTCCATGTCCGCCGACCAGCGCAGCAGTTGGCTCGACGACACCCTCACGCTGCTCGATGGCGACGGCGCGGCCACCACGCCGGCCGTTCAGCGCCGCGCCGCCACACCCGCGCGCACTGCCCGCGCCGCCAGGCCTCGACGCCCCAGCGGGGAACAGGAACGTTCGCTCACATCCTCGGTTGAAGTCCTGCCCAGGGTCTCGACCGCAATCGCCGGAAGGCTCAGGAAGCTGGGCGTAACCTCCGTCCGAGACCTGCTGTACCTGTTCCCGCGCCGCCATAACGACTTCGGCAGCCTCTGCAGCGTCGCCAACCTTAGGATGGAGGCCGAGCAGACTGTGGCCGTCAGCGTATGGGAGGCCCGCGAGACCATGCTGGGAGGAAGAATGCGCTCCACCGAGGCGGTCGTCGGCGACGATACCGGCAACCTGCGCGTTGTCTGGTTCAACCAGCCGCACCTCGCCAAGCGTCTTAGGCCCGGCACGCGCCTCGCGCTAAGCGGTAGGGTTACGCTGTTTCGCGACGCGCCGGTGATGCAGTCGCCGGAGTACGAGCCGATGCAGAGCGCCGAGGACATGATCCACACCGGCGGCCTTGTACCCGTCTATCCCCTCACGGATGGGCTGACGCCGCGCAATCTCCGGCGCCTGGTGAAGGCAGCGCTGGACGGCTGGGGCAGCCTCCTCGAAGACCCGTTGCCGGAGACGATGCGGCAACGGACCGGTCTGCTCCCCCTCGCACAGGCCATCCGGCAGGCGCACTACCCGCAGGACCCCGATAGCCAGGACATGGCGCGGCGCCGGCTCGCATTCGATGAGCTGTTCACGATGCAGATGTTCGTCTTCTCGCGGCGCAGGGAGTGGCGAGAGTCGGGCGGCGCGCCTCCTCTCCGCCGCGACCAGGGCGTGCTTGACGCCCTCACCTCGCGCCTGCCGTTCTCGCTCACGTCCGCCCAGGGAAAGGCCCTGGACGAGATCTTGTCCGACATGGAGGGAGAACGGCCCATGAGCCGCCTGCTCCAGGGCGACGTGGGCAGCGGCAAGACGGTCGTGGCGCTCGCGGCCCTGCTGTCGGCCGTCGCAAACAACCGGCAGGGCGCGTTCATGGCCCCAACGGAGATTCTCGCGCAGCAGCACTTCCGAAGCATCGCCGAGCTAGTCAAGGGCACTGGCTCATCCGCGGACGGCGACGCCCTCCTCACCTTCGAACTCCCTTCGCTGCCGCGCCCTGTATCGCTGGGTCTGCTGCTGGGCAGCCAGCCTGCACGGCAGAAGCGTGAGATCCAGGCCATGATGTCGCAGGGTGCGCTGGACATGGTGGTTGGCACGCATGCGCTGCTGCAGCAGAACGCGGACCTGCCGCGTCTGGGGCTGGCCGTCGTGGACGAGCAGCACCGTTTCGGCGTCATGCAGCGCGCCTCGCTGCGCCACAAGGGCGAGACGCCGCATCTGCTGGTCATGTCCGCCACGCCCATACCGCGCTCGCTGGCGCTCACGCTGTACGGCGACCTCGATTTGTCGGTGCTCAACGAGCAGCCGCCGGGACGGAAGCCGATTCGGACGTACAATGTGACCCCTGAACGGCGACGCGACGCCTACGAGTTCGTGCGGCGGCAGGTGGCGCTCGGCAGGCAGGCCTTCGTGGTCTGCCCGCTCATCGAGGAGTCGGAGGTGCTGCAGACGCGGGCGGCCACAACCGAGTTCCACCGCCTATCGACGGAGGTGTTTCCGGACCTGACACTCGGCCTGCTGCACGGCCGGTTGCCGCTCCGCGAGAAGGAGGACGTCATGGGCCGGTTCCAACGCGGCGAGCTTGACGTGCTGGTTTCCACGCCCGTTGTGGAAGTGGGCATAGACAACCGAAACGCTAGCGTCATCCTAATCGACGGGGCGGACCGGTTCGGTCTTGCGCAGCTTCATCAGTTCCGCGGCCGCGTGGGCCGGGGCGAGCACGCAAGCTACTGCATGCTCATGTCGGACTACCCCTCGGCCGAGGCGAGGGAGCGGCTGGAGGTCATGGAGCGGGTGTCGGACGGTTTCGCCGTCGCAGAGCAGGACCTGCGATTCCGCGGCCCGGGCGACTACTTCGGCACGCGTCAGAGCGGCCTGCCGGACCTGCGGATGGCCCGCCTGTCCGACCAGGACCTGCTGTCCATGGCGCGCCAGGAAGCAGCCGCCCTGCTGCGCGACGATCCGGCCCTGGAGAGCCCGGACCATCGCGCCTTGGCGCAAGAGCTGACCCGCTTCGCCGCTGCGTCTCCGCACGGCGAGATCAGCTAGCTGATGTCCGCGCCGTCCCCGCCGTTCGTGCGCCCCGTGGCGGAGCTCACGAATGACTGGAGCATGCTCGTAAACTCCATCGGGAATATGAACTTGGTAGCCGGACTGCCTCCAAGCTCCTTCAGCGTTTCGAAGTACTGGAGGCTCATCGTACGGCCGTCGGCCACCTGTGCCACCGAGTTGATGCGGTCGAGCGCCGTGCTGAAGCCGTCCGCGCGCAGGATGGCGGCCTGCTGATCGCCCTCCGCGGTCAGTATCTCCGACTGCCGTGAGCCCTCCGCGCGCAGGATGGCCCCCTGCTTCTCGCCCTCCGCGCGGTTGATGGCGGCCTGCCGCGCGCCCTCCGATTCCGTAATCTCGGCGGTCTTGATGGCCGCTGCAGACTTCTCTCGCTCCATGGCGGCCTTCACGCCCGGCGGCGGGTCGATCTCGTTGATCTCCACCTGGCTCACCTTGATGCCCCAGCGTCCCGTGACCTCATCCATCCTCACCTGGAGCTGGTCGCGTATCCTCTCGCGTTCAGAGAGCGCCTCCGAGAGCGAGGTGGAGCCTATCACCGCCCTGAGCGTGGCAAAGGACAGGTTGATGGTCGCCACGCGGTAGTTCTCGATATCCACGACGGCCTTGCGCACCTCATCGTTATCCGGCAGCACCCGATAGTAGATCACGAAGTCCATGTCCACCACCACGTTGTCGGAGGTGATGTACTTCTGCGTGGGCACTCTGTCCACCTGTTCCCGCAGGTCCACCTTGTAGGGCTGGTCCACGAATGGAATCACCACCCTGAGGCCGGGGCCTCGCACGTTCATGAACTTGCCCCATCGCAGTATCACCATCCGCTCATACTGCCTTACGATTCGCCAGAATACCATGATGCTCCTCCTATAGTTGCTTAGTCTCTCAGCTTAGACACACGGAGGGACAGTCCCTCCATGCCAACCACCCGTACCCGCTCGCCGGTGCCAATGTCCTGGTCGTCATCGGCGATGGCGGTCCACACCTCGCTTGCCAGGCGCACCGTGCCCCTCGGCACCAGATCCGAGACCACGGTGCCCATCTGCCCAACCATGGTGTCCACTACCGGCACGTTCGAGTCGTCACGCGCCCTGACAATCGATGCGAGGAGCCAGCCTCCGCCCCCGAGCAGCAGCGCCGCCGTAGCCAGCACCACCCACAGGTTTACGCTGAAGCCCGGAAGTGTTGGCGAGGGCGGACTGGAAGGGTTGAACAGCAGCAGCCCTCCGACAACGAAGCTCACCACCGCGCCGATGCCCAGCAGACCAATGCCCGCAACCTGGACCTCCAAATACAATAGCAGCAGAGCCAGAGCCAGGAATGCGAATCCCGCCCAGTTTACCGGGAGGTTGCCCGTGGCCACGAAGGCCAGCAGCAGGCACATTGCACCCACCACGCCCGGCACAACCATGCCCGGGTTGAACAGCTCTACCACAAGACCAAGGCCGCCCAGGGTAATGAGAATGAAGTAGACGTTGGGCTCCGACAGGAACAGAATGAACCGCTCCGCCAGAGTCAGGTCCAGTCGGCGCATCTCCAGGCCCTCCGTGTCCAGAGTCACGTCGCCTGTGGGTGTTTCCACGCTCATGCCGTGAAGCTGGTCCAGCACGTCGTCCAGGTCGTCGGCCGTGAAGTCGGCGATGCCCAGCGCGACGGCTTCCTGCGAGCTGTAGGCGACGGCATCCAGCACGGTTGCCTCCAGTGCCTCGCTGTTGCGGCCCCGCCTCTCGGCGATATCCCTCATGAGCGCGGCGGCGTCCTCGGTTGCCTTGCTCTTGATGGTCTCGGGCAGCTCCTCGCCGCCTGAGCCCACAGGACTCGCCGCGCCGATGTTGGTGCCGGGAGCCATGACGGCGACAGTGGCCGCGGCCGTGATGAAGGTGCCCGCCGATGCCGCGTGCGCCCCTCCGGGCGCCACGTAGACCACGGACGGCACGTTGGCCTCGAGGAGTGCGGTGACCATGTCACGCGTTGAGCTCAGGAATCCTCCGGGTGTGTCCAGCCGCACGATGATCAGCTCCGCGCCGCTCTCTTCGGCGTGCTCCACGGCGCGCTCCAGGTAGCCCGCTATGGTGGGGTTTATGACTTCCTCGATCTCGACGTAGGCGAAGTGCCGGGACTGGCCCATCGCCGCGCCACTGAGGCCAAGCAGGAGCGCCACGAGCGACAGGGACAGCACGGCGGTCCGCAGAGCCGGCCCGGCTCTCGCTGCGGGCGCGCCTGACCTTGCCGTCCTGCCGGGGACTCCAACGCGCTTAGGACCCGGACTGAGCAAGATGCACCCCCAACCCCCATTATGGGCGCAACTCCGCAAGCGGTCAACGCGCGGGGGCGGGGGGAGGGGGCTCGTTTGCCCTGAGCGTGGTCAAAGAACCACCCGGTCCGCTCGTCCCCAAATTGAGAGCCGGTCTGGCTCTGAACTGGCCGAGTGGCGTAGGCGGCCCCGCCCGTGGTCAGACTTGCCTGAGCAGCGCGACGAACCCTGCCTGCTCGAAGTCCCGGTCGTAGGCCAGCGCCTCGGTGATGCCGCGCTCCTCCATCGCCAGGAAGCTCGCGCAGTCCGTGAGGCTCCACCGTTGGTCGCTTCGGACAGCGTACCGCTCCACGGCTGCCCTGAACTGCGCGTCCGACTGCGGGATGATCTCTACGTTGGGCGCGTCACTCAGGCCCCGCACCATATCCGATGCGAATCTCCGGCGGTGCTCGCCGAGGTCTGACATGTAGTTCAGCGCCTCGGTCAATACCATTTGTGTCGTGACAATCTGCACGGAGGCCAGACGGGCCGCCACTCGTCTGGCTTGCAGGTGCAACTGGTCACCGGGATACATGATCGCAATCCAGTAGCCGGAGTCGGCAAAGAGCGCACTCAATTGCGACGTCACTACTCTACCTTGGGATGGCCGTACAGGTAGTGCTTCTTGTTCTTGGCGAGGTCAGTGGGCAGACCTTCCCACATGTCCGGGGGGTATTCCTCTCGCAACTTGTCCACCATTTCTACAATGGCTGCCAACCCCTGCTTGGGCGCAGGCGCGTCCTCCGTCGCTTCCGCGGCGGCGTCCTGCACCGACACCGTCACCTCTACGCCTTCCTCCAGGTCCAGAGGCTCAAGCGGCGTGAGAACGCCGTTGGCGTATCGCGCTCTTACGCTGGCTTTCATTGCGATGCTCCTCCTTGGCGGAATGCTATTCCACCGGGGTGCAGAATTCAAGGGTGAGGGGTGAATCGGCCAAGTCGGCTCATCCTCTGCTTGCGCAATGGCAAAAGCATCACGCATTGAGTAGCCCTTGACGAGACCTCCTGACCCGCGCGCTGTCAGGGCAAGGCAATCATCAAATGCCCAGCGCCTAGCGCTTGGTGTACTGGGGAGCTCTTCGGGCGCGCTTTAGGCCGTACTTCTTGCTCTCCTTGATCCGCGAGTCGCGGGTGAGGAGGCCGCGCCGTTTGAGCACGGGTCGGAGGGCGTCGTCGGCGCGCAGCAGGGCGCGTGCGATGCCGTGGCGCAGTGCGCCGGCCTGGCTCACCACGCCGCCGCCGTGGATCTTGACCACCACCCCATAGCGGCCCTGGCTCTCGGTCACTCGAAACGGCTCCGTGATCGTGGAGCGCCACGCTGGAAGGGGAAAGAACTCCTCCAACGTCTTTTCGTTCACGGTGAACCCACCGCCCCCGGGGTAAAGCCTCACCTCCGCCACCGAGGTCTTTCTCTTGCCTGTCCCGTAGTAGTAGTGCTGCTCCGTCATGGCGGCTCTCTATCTCTTCTCTTCGTTTGATTCCGACTCGTCGACCGATTCAGTCGACGCCTCCGGCTCCTCCGCCACCTCAACCTCAGCTTGCTCGGCAACGACCTCCGCGGTCTCCGTCTCCTCCGACGCCTCGACCTCAGTCTGTTCAGCGACCGTCTCCACGGCCTCCGTCTCCGCCTCCGCCTCGACCTCGGTCTGTTCAGCGACCGTCTCCGCTTCCGCCGCGTCCTCCACCGCCTCGACCTGGTCAGCTATTACCTCAACAGGCGGCATCTCTTCCCGCTCCACCGGCGCAACCACCTCCTCCAGACTCGCCATATCCTTCACCTGCGCGCCGTGGGGGTGCGAATCGCCCGCGTAGACCCTCAGTCTTCGCAGCATCCGGCGCCCAAGAGTGTTCTTGGGAAGCATTCCACGCACAGCCTCGCGTATCACCCGGTCCGGATAGCGGTCCAGCACCTTGGATAGCGGTGTCTCCCGGAGAGCTCCGGGATAGTGGCTGTGACTGCGGTACATCTTCTGGGCCATCTTGGCGCCGGTCACTTTCACCCTCGCAGCGTTGACCACCACAACGTAGTCGCCCGTGAGGATGTGGCGAGCGTAGATGGGCTTGTGTTTCCCCTGCAGCAAAACGCTGATCTCCGTGGCCAGTCGCCCCAGGACCACGTCCGTGGCGTCGTACACGTGCCAGCGTGATTCGACGTCCCTGGGCCGAGTTGAGTATGTCTTCCCTGTATTCATTGCGCCCTTGCCTCCAGCACCTCGGCCTCCCGCTCATTCGCGGCATCCTGCGTCCGGAACAGCGGCGTAGGGTAGTTCACTCTCATCAGCGTCAGCCCTGCTGCCGGCAGCGACTGCTCGGCGGCTCCGAGTCTGCCGTACTCCGCCAGCGTCCGGAAGCCTTCGACGTCCATCCGGCCCAGGCCGACCTCCAGCAATGCGCCGGCGGTCCTGCGCACCTGCTGCCTGAGGAAGCCGTTTGCCTCCATGTCCAGGATGACCATCTCGCCCCTCCGCGTCACGCGGCACCGGTACACGATCCGCTTCGCGCCTGCGCGGCCTTCCGGCATCGACGCGGCGAAGGGCGCGAAGTCCATCTCGCCCTCCAGGAGCGACGCCGCCCGGTCCATTGCCACCGCGTCCAGCGGCTGCCTGACGTGATGTACAAGGCCCCTCAGCAGCGGCGAAGGTGCCGGGCTGTTCAGTACCCGGTAGCGGTACTCCCTGCCCACGGCCCACCTTCTCGGTTCGAACTCACGGCTCACATCCAGGACCTCGCGGACGGCAATGTCGTCCGGGAGGTGGTGGTTGAGCGCCTGCAAGAATACCTCCGGCGAGTGGCCCGATCCAGTATCGAAAGCGACCACCTGCCCCAGCGCGTGCACGCCGGCGTCCGTGCGCCCTGCGCCGCGAACGCGAGTGCTCTCGCCGGTGAGGCGGCGTATCGCCTCCTCCAGCGTGCCCTGTACACTGCATGCGTCGCGCTGCGCCTGGAAGCCGTGGAATGCTCGTCCGTCGTACTCCACCAGCATTGCCAGCCTCCGCGCGTCGCCCGTCTCAGCGCGTGCACCCTGTGCGAGCGTACTGCTCATTCGACGAACTCCAGCAGCGCCATGGAAGCGCCGTCGCCCTTGCGCGGGTCCAGCTTGATCAACCTGGTGTAGCCGCCCTCGCGGGTCGCATACCGCTCGGCCAGCTCGTCAAACACCTTGCGCACCATGCGCTCGTCCGTTACGAACGTAAGCGCCCGGCGGCGGTGGCTCAAAGACTGCTTCTTGCCCAGCGTGATGACCTTCTCCACCAAGCCCTGCACCTCCTTGGCCTTGGCCTCCGTGGTGCGGATGCGCTCGTGGCGGATGAGGTCGGTCACCTGGGTTCGGAACATCAGCATGCGCTGTCCCGTTGGCCGGCTGAGCTTTCGCCCGGATACTCCGTGTCTCATATTCCCTCTACCGTGGCGGCCTCAACCCTGGACTCATAGTCCTCCTCCTCGATGTCCCCTTCCTGCGGCTCGGCGGGAGAGTTGACGAAATACTCTCCCTCTTCGTCATTCAGGAAGCCCATCTCCCTGAGCTTGAAGTTCAGCTCGTCCAGAGACTTGGCGCCGAAGTTGCGAATCTTGAGAAGCTCTGCCTCCTCTATGCCAAGCACCTGCCCAACCTTGTTGATGTTGCTTCGCTTGAGGCAGTTGAGGGTGCGGGACGATAGGTCCAGCTTCTCGATTGGCGTGTTGTACTGCTCCATCGGTATGGTGGCAGCGAACGAAGGCCGGTCAACCGTGCCCTCTCCGGCCTTGTCTGCGTTGGCGAAGAGGAAGAACTTCTCCATGAGAAGCTCGGCGCCCTTCTTCACAGCCTCCACCGAGCTCACGGTGCCGTCCGTCCACACGTCCATTATAAGGCGCTCGTAGTTGGTGACCTGGCCAACGCGGGTGCTCTCCACCACGTAGTTGACCTTACGCACGGGGCTGAAGATGGCATCGACAGGCAGCACGCCTATCGCCAGGCCCTCCACACGGCCGGCGGGGACGTATCCCTTGCCCTGCTCCACGTTGAACTCGACTGACAGACGACCCTCGTCCGACTCCATCGTGGCCAGGTGGAGGTCCGGGTTGACGATTTCGAAGTCCGCGGGCACGCTAATGTCGCCTGCGGTGATCGGACCTTCCCTGGCGATGTCCAAGCGAAGCTTGCCCGGCCGATCCGCCAGCGCCTTCAGGCGGATCGCCTTGACGTTGACCAGGAATTCAGTCACGTCCTCTTTCATGTGAGGGATGGTCGAGAACTCGTGGAGGACTCCTTCCAGCTTGACCCAGGTGACCGCGGTGCCGGGAATTGAGGTAAGAAGCGCCCTGCGCATGGGGTTGCCCAGGGTGATCCCATAGCCCGGCTCCAGGGGCTCCACGGAGAACTTCCCGTAGTTGTCCTGGGTCTCCAGCACCCGAATCTCGGGCTTTGGAGCTTCGTCCAGAATCACTCCTATGTAGACCATGTGAGTATCTCCTCCGCGCTATCTGGAGTAGTGCTCTACCACCAGCCTAACGTCAATGCCTGTGTCTATCTCGCCCGGCTCCGGGGCGGAAACTACGCGCCCGGCCATATTCTCCGTATCAAGGCTCAGCCAGTTCGGAAGCGGGCGCCTTGGGATGTCCTCTGACATCTGGGCGTATATGCCGCTCTCCCTGCTGGACTCCTTCCAGTTCACCAAGTCATCCACCTTCACGCGGTAGGACGGGATGTCCACCTTGCGGCCGTTCACCATTATGTGGCCGTGTCTGACCAGCTGCCGCGCCTGGCTTCGGGAGTCGGCGAAGTTCAGTCGGTAGGCCACGTTGTCCAGCCGCTCCTCCAGCAGCTGGAGCAGGTGCAAACCGGTCATCCCGGGCCGGCGCTGCGCCTCTGCGAAGTACTTGCGGAACTGCTTCTCCATCACGCCGTAGATCTGGCGGGCCTTCTGCTTTTCCCTCAGCTGGATGCCCCAGTCGGACGTGCGCCGCCTTCGGAGCGTCTGGCTTCCCGGAGGCTTTCTGCGCTTGTCGACAGCGCATCTGGGGGTATAGCAGCGCTCCCCCTTGAGAAACAGCTTAACCCCGGCCCTGCGGCAAAGCCTGCAAACGGCATCTGTGTATCTGGCCATACTTTCTCCCCCAAGCTCCTCTGGTTCCCCGCCGGCGCGGCCTCCGTGCTGCCTCTACCTGCGCGGGCGTCTTCCGGCCCCTAGACCCTCCTGCTCTTGGGCGGCCGGCAGCCGTTGTGTGGTATAGGAGTCACGTCCCTTATTGTAGTGATGTAAAGACCGGCGCTCTGCAGCGACCTGATTGCCACCTCTCGCCCGGACCCCGGACCCTTCACGAACACCTCCACCTGCCTCAGGCCGTGCTCCATCGCGCGCCGTGCAGCGGCCTCCGCTGCGCGCTGCGCAGAGAATGCGGTACCCTTGCGAGAGCCGCGGAATCCGGCCGCGCCGGAGCTGCCCCACGCGAGCACGTTGCCCTGAAGATCGGTCAGGCTGACGATGGTGTTGTTGAAGGTGGACTGGATGAAGACCCTCCCCTGGGGAACGAACTTCCTCTCCCGCCTTCTGGTCCTGGGTCTGCGTCTGCTGGTCATTGTGTGCTGCTACCTCCTGGTACCGGCGCGCCTGCGACCGGCGACGGTCTTGCGTGCGCCCCGCTTGGTACGCGCGTTGGTCCTTGTTCGTTGTCCCCGCACCGGCAGGCCACGGCGATGGCGCAGGCCACGGTACGAGCCGATGTCTATCAGCCGGCGAATGTTGCCGTTCACCTCGCGGCGCAGGTCGCCCTCCACCTGGTACTCACGGTCTATGGTCTCGCGTATGCGGGCCAGTTCGTCATCGCTGAGGTCCCGTACGCGCGGATTGCCCTCCACACGGGCCTTCGTCACTACCTCCCGCGCGATCATTGGGCCGATGCCGTATATGCGGCGCAGCGAGTAGTCCAGCCGCTGCCCGTCCGGTATGTCTATTCCGGCAACTCTGGCCATGGTCGTCCCTCGCTTCCTATCCCTGTCTCTGCTTGTGCCTGGGATTCTCGCAGATCACCCTGATGATCCGCTCTCTGCGGATCACCTTGCACTTCTCGCATCTTGCCTTCACAGAGGCTTGAACCTTCATCACTCCTCCGCATTCACTTGAAGCGGTACGTTATCCGACCCCGTGTCAGGTCGTACGGCGACAGCTCCACCAACACCCTGTCACCCGGGAGAACCCGGATGAAGTGTACCCTAATCTTTCCGGAGGCATGGGCCAGAATACGATGCCCGTTTGCCAGGTCCACCCAAAACACGGCGTTGGGCAGAGACTGGGCCACCGTTCCTTCCACCTCCAGGCCAGGCTTCTTAGGCATATTTTCTAGCAGCCCACCTTCCGGTTCGCTCACGCGCTGAAGAATGTATTATAACCGAGTCAGCACCTCCGCATCACCCTCCGTGATGAGCAGCGTCTTCTCGAAGTGGGCGGACATGCTACCATCGGCTGTGACAACTGTCCAGTTGTCGTCCAGCACCCGGGTCCTCCAGCCTCCCAGGTTGACCATCGGCTCAATGGCAATAACCATACCCTTCCTCAGAAGCGTGCCGGTGCCGGGCTCACCGTAGTTTGGTACCTGCGGCTCCTCGTGCAGTGCGCGGCCTATCCCGTGGCCCACGTACTCTCGCACAACAGAGTAGCCCTTGCCCTCCACGAACGACTGCACCGCCCACCCAATGTCGCCCACGCGGGCGCCGTGCCGTGCGGCTGCAATGCCGCGATCCAGCGCCTCACGCGTCACGTCCATCAGATCCTGGCACTCGGTGGAGAATCCCCCGACGCCAACGGTGACCGCCGAGTCGCCGTGGAATCCGTCCACCACCGCTCCGCAGTCGATGCTGACCATATCCCCGTCTCGTATAACCCTCTTGCCGGGAATGCCGTGGACGATCTCCTCGTTGATGGAAACGCAGACCGTGCGCGGGAACCCCAGGTAGCCCAGAAACGACGGCTTCGCTCCCTGCGCGCGTATCTCCGATGACGCAATGTCGTCGAGGTCCGCGGTCGTCATGCCCGGCTTGATTGCCTTCATCATCGAGTCAAGCGCCTTGGCCACCACCCAGCCGGCCTGGCGCATGGACTCAATCTCCCTCGGAGACTTCAGGGTTATGCCCCGCTCTCCGATGGTCGGGCCAGCGAACAGTATTTCTCTTCCAGTGTTCATCCGTAAAACCTATGAAACTGCCTTGACAAGCGACTCACGAACCTCGTCAATGGTCCCCTCGCCGTCCACGTCCACGAACCCGCTCGCCTCGCTGTAGTAGCCGATGAGTGGCGCCGTCTGCTCCGCGAACACGCGTATGCGACGGCTGACGGCCTCGCTGGCGTCGTCCTCACGCTGGTACAGCTCTCCCTCGCAATCGTCGCACGCGCCCTGCTTTGCTGGCGGCGAGTTCACCTCGTGATACGGCCTCTGGCAGCTGCGGCATATCCACCGGCCCCCCAGCCTGGCCACGAGCTCCTCCTCGGACACGCTGATGTTCACCACGCGGTCGATGGCCTCGCCGCGCCTCTCGAGGGCGACTCCAAGGGCCTGCGCCTGCTCAACGGTGCGGGGGAAGCCGTCCAGCACGTAGCCTCCGCTAGCGTCCGGCCGCCCGATGCGCTCCTCGATCATGTCTATTATCAGGTCGTCCGGTACCAGCAGGCCCTGCTGCATGTACGAGCGGGCGGTGGTGCCCAGCTCTGTGTTCCGCTCCTGGTGGTCGCGCAGCAGGTCTCCTGACGATATGTGAACGATGCCTAGCGACTCCGACATGGTCTTGGCCTGCGTGCCCTTTCCCGCTCCCGGCGGGCCCAGTAGTACGATGCGCATTTCGATCTTCCCTACTTGATGAACCCTTCGTAGTTTCGCATGAGCAGCTGCGCTTCCAACTGCCTCATGGTATCCAGCGCCACGCCCACCATAATCAGCAGGCTGATCGACGGCAGCTGCAGAGCGCGGATGTTTGTTGCCAGCGTGGCGATGAACGGTATCACCGCAACCAGGCCCAGGAACAGCGCGCCTCCCCACGTCACCCGTACGATGATGCGGTTCAGGTACTCCTCGGTTGACCGCCCCGGCCGGATGCCCGGTATGAACCCGCCGTTCCGCTGCAGGCTCTCCGCCAGGTTCTGCTGCCGGAAGACGAGCAGCGCATAGAAGAAGGTGAACGCCACCACCAGCAGGAAGCTGAAGAAATAGTAGAAGAACCCGGTTGGGTCGAAGAGGCGCTGAATGAAGTCGGCAGCGCTGCTCATGAAGGAGGCGCTGGCCGGGTCTATGAAGTAGCTGGCAACCACGCCCGGGAATATCATGATGGAGAAGGCGAAGATGAGCGGTATCATGCCCGCCGAGTTGACCTTGATGGGCAGGTGCGTTGCGCCGCCCTGGCGGTACATCCGCCCGCCTCGAAACACGGCCCGGCCGTACTGCACGGGTATGCGCCTCTCGGCTTCGGTGAACATCACTATCAGGTAGACCATCAGCACGCCGATGATCACCAGCATACCGAGGCCGGCCACGTTGTCCTTCTCCAGGAAACCCTGGCCGATGATCTGCGGCAGCGTGGCAACTATACCCGCGAAGATGATGATGGAGATGCCGTTGCCTATGCCCTTCTCCGTTATCAGCTCGCCAATCCAGACCAGAAAGACCGACCCCGCCGTCATCGTGATGATGATCGACATAGTAGGGAGGAGGTTCTCGCCGGATACCCCGATGCCGCTGATGGCGCCGCCCTGCTGGAGCAGCGTCAGCTGTCCGAAGCCCTGGAGCGCCGCTATGGGCACCATAAAGTAGTGCGTCAGCTGGTTGATGCGCTGCCGGCCCGCCTCGCCCTCGCGGCTGAGCTCCTTCAGCTGCGGGAACACGGGTACCATCAACTGCATGATGATGGACGCCGTGATGTATGGGAACACGCCCAGCGCAACCACGCTCAGGCTCCGAAGCGCGCCTCCGCTGAACACGTCCAGGAATCCAAACAGATCGTTCTGGCGGAAGAAGTCGGCCAGTGCCTCCCTCTCCACGCCCGGGACTGGCACCTGGGCCAGGAACCGGAAGATGACCAACATGGCGAATACGAACAGGAGCCTGGCCCTGAGCTCAGGCACCCTCATCGCGTCCACCACTGCCTGGAGAAGCCTGGGTGTCCCCGGCTCCGTCCTGGCGGCCTGTCTCATCATGTCGTTATCTCCATTGCCACGCCGCCCGCGGCCTCGATCTTGCGCCGGGCCTCGCTGGAGAAGCGGTGCGCCGACACCGAGAGCGCGCGGTCGATTTCGCCACGGCCCAGAACCTTCACCTGAGCGTCCCGGCTCCTGACCAGCCTTACATCTCTCAGGGCCTGTGGCGTGACCTCGGCATCGTGGTCAAAGCGAGCCGCCAGCTCGTCCACGTTGACCGTGGAGTACTCAACGCGGAAGATGTTGACAAAGCCGCGCTGGGTAGGCAGCCGCTTCATCAGCGGTTGCTGTCCTCCCTCGAAGCTGGGGCGTACGCCGCCGCCGGAGCGGGACTTCTGGCCCTTCATGCCGCGGCCTGAGTAGGTGCCCTTGCTTCCGTTTCCGCGCCCGATACGCTTGCCAGGGCGCCGGGCGCCCTTAGGCGCTCTCAACTGGTCCAGTCTCATTCTCCCACCTGCCTGACCTGCACCAGGTGCCTGACCTTGTGCACCATGCCCATCACCACAGGACTGTCTTCCCGCTCAACCTCATGGTTGAGACGCCGGAGTCCCAGGGCGCGGATCACCCGACCCTGCTCCTTGGGATAGCCTATGGCGCTCTTCTTCCACGTAATGCGTATCTTGCTCACGACTTGTTCCTCGTCGAACGGTCCGCCGGACGTCACTCCGCCGGCAGAGGCTGGCCCTTCCTAATGGCGATCTCGCGGTCCGGGTCCTTCAGCTGGGTCAGCCCATTGATTGTGGCTCTCACCACGTTGATCGCGTTGGCGCTTCCCAGCGACTTGGTGAGAATGTCACGTATGCCCGCCGATTCCACCACGGCTCGCACGGCGCCACCGGCGATAACACCCGTGCCGGACGGCGCGGGCTTGAGGAGCACGGAAGACGCGCAGTGGTTGGCCATAATCTGGTGCGGGATTGTAGTGCCCTTCAGAGGCACGCTGACCAGGTTCTTGCGGGCGATTGTGGCCCCCTTCCGCACGGCGTCCGGCACGGCGTACGCCTTGCCCAGACCCATGCCCACGCGGCCTTCGCCGTCACCGACCACCACCATCACGCTGAACCCGCGGCGTCTTCCGCCCTTGACCACCTTGGTCACCCGGCGTATCTTCACCACCCTCTCGGTGAGCTGCTGCTCAGACGGCTCACCTCGCCCTCGTCCGTCAAACGTCAGCGTCATCAGAACTCCAGTCCGGCCTCTCGAGCGGCCTCGGCGAACGCCTTGACCCGGCCGTGGTACTTGTAGCCTCCCTTGTCGAACACCACCTGCCCTATGCCCTGCTCCCTTGCCCTGCGGGCCAGCAGCGCTCCAACCATCGTGGACACCAAAGCCTTGGGCTGCGAGTCCTTGCCGCTCCTGACCTCCGCGTCCAGGCTTGAAGCGGCTGCCAGCGTGTGGCCCTGCGAATCGTCTATGACCTGCGCGTAGATGTGGTTCAGGCTGCGGAACAGGGCGAGGCGCGGCCTCTGGGTCGTGCCCTCCAGCTTCCGCCTCGTCCTTCGGTGACGGACTACCCGCATGCTCCTTGAGTTCTTCACCAGTGCCATGACTATGCCCTTCTACCCGCGGCCTTGCCGGGCTTGAGGCGGACCCTCTCCCCGGCGTATCGGATTCCCTTGCCCGTGTAGGCGTTGGGGCGGCGGACCCGCCTGATGCGCGCCGCCATCTCCCCCACGACCTGCTTGTCCACTCCCTCAATGTGTATACGGTTGTTGCCCTCCACCACAATCTCAACGCCCGGCAGCGGCGCCATCTCGACGGGGTGGCTGTATCCAACCTGCAATACGATGCCGTCGCCGGCCTGCTGCACGCGATAGCCTGCGCCCACCAGCTCCAGTGAGCGCCGAAAGCCCTCGCTCACGCCCGTCACCATGTTGGCCAGCAGCGCGCCGGTGAGGCCGTGGAGCGCACGATGGTCGCGCTCATCGGAGGGACGCGTGACCTTCAGCACGTCGCCGTCCCTGAGGACGGACATATCGGGGTGGAAGGACCTCGAAAGGGTGCCGCGGCTGCCCGCGACCACCACGTTGTGGCCGTCGATGTCCACCCGCACGTCCGAAGGTATTGGTATTGGCTTGTTTCCTATTCTTGACATATCACTACCACAGATAGCAAATGAATTCGCCCCCGATGCCGCGGCGACGCGCCTCCGAGCCCGTCATCACGCCCTGGGAGGTGGATATGATGGCCACGCCCATTCCGCCGTAGATGCGGGGTATCTCCCGTGCGCCCACGTACCGGCGAAGCCCGGGCTTGCTCACCCGTTTCAGCCCGGATATGATCGGCGCTTTCCTGTCTCGGTACTTCAGCCGCAGTCGAAGGGTGCGCTGCACACCGCTCCTGAGGATCTCGAAGTCATCAATGAAGCCCTCATCCTTCATGATGCGCGCCAGCGCCACCTTGGGGTTTGAACCGGGCACAAGCACGGTGTCACGGTGCACCATGGAGGCGTTCCTAATCCTGGTCAGCATATCCGCAATGGGATCGGTAAGGTTCATGAGACTACCAGCTTGCCTTTCTGATTCCCGTGATCTCTCCCCTCAGTGCGAGGGTGCGGAAGCATATCCTGCACAGTCCAAAGTGGCGAATGTAGGCCCGCGGCCGCCCGCAGAGGTTGCACCGGTTGTGCTGCCTCACCGAGTACTTATTGGGCTTGCGCCACTTGGCTATTTGGGACGTCTTTGCCAACTCATACCTTCCTTGTGCTGTGTCACGGCCTTCCGCACGGCCCTACGCGTTGCCGTCTCCTCCGGGTCCCGCCTGTTCACGGGTGAAGGGCATACCCATCAGGTCAAGCAGCCGCATGGCCTCCCGGTCGGTGGCGGCCGTAGTCACGATTGACACCTGCAGGCTGCGGATACGGTCAATCTGGCCGTAGTCGATCTCCGGGAAAATCACCTGCTCCCGGATGCCCAGTGAGTAGTTGCCCCGCCCGTCGAACGCCCTCCGCGAAACGCCGCGGAAGTCTCGAATACGGGGCAGGGACGCGTTCAAAAGCCTGTCCATGAACTCGTACATCCGGTTGCCTCGCAGGGTAACCGCCACGCCTATCGGGTCGCCCTCCCTCAGCTTGAAGCCGGCTATCGATCGCTTGGCGCGCGTGACCACAGGCTTCTGACCTGCGATGAGCGAGAGGTCTCTTGTGACGCTCTCCATGGCGCGCGGGTTGGTCTTGGTCTCGCCAAGGCCGACGTTGAGCACCACCTTATCTAACCTGGGTATCTGCATAACGTTGTTATAGCCAAACTCCTCGTGGAGCGTACCCTTGACGCTGGAACGGTATCGCTCGAGCAGACGGGGCAGTCGCTTGGCCACCGGCGCGGTCTCAGGCTCGGAGGGTGGCGCGGCCTCGGTCGCAGGCTCCTCCGGGGCAGCGGCCTCGGGGGCGGCCCTGCGCCTCGTCGTGCGAGCACGGCGGGCCGGCGCTACCTCCGCGGTTGCGGGAGCCTCCGCGGCGGGCGCTTCCGACGCCGCAGCGGCGCGAGGCTGCCGTGCGCGTGTCCGACGCGCCGGTGCGGGCGAGGGCTCCTCGGAAGCCGGAGCTTCGGCCTGTGGGGCCTCTGCTGCCGGGGCCTCGGCGGCCTTGGTGCGCCTGGCTCGCGGTCTGCGGGCCGGCGCCTCCGGGGTCGCCTGGACCTCGGGCGTGGCGGCGTCTTCCGTCGTCGCCTCCGAGGCTTCCGGAGCCTTTTCGTCCTCTAGTCTATCACTTCCCCGCATGAGTTGCACACCCTAACCTTCCTGTTGTCCTCCAGGAACCTGCGGCTCACCCTCACCGCGCGATCGCAGTGCGCGCAAACCAGCATCACCTTGGAGGACTTTAACGGCGCCTCCTGCTGAACTATGCCCGCCTGCCGGACGTTGGGGCGGGGCCGCACGTGACGCTTTATCACGTTAGCGCCCTCCACAACCACCATGTCCTGCTTGGGCAGAATGTCCTGAACCTTGCCGCGCTTGCCCTTGTCCTTGCCGGTGATGACCTGCACCGTGTCCTCCCGCCTCAGCTTCATCACAGCACCTCCGGCGCAAGGGATACAATGCGCATGAACGCCTTGTCCCTAAGCTCCCGGGCCACGGGGCCGAATATTCGAGTGCCGCGGGGGTTCAGGCTCTCCGTGAGCACCACCGCCGCGTTCTCATCGAACCGTATGTAGGAGCCGTCGGGCCGCCTGTGGGGCGCCGCCGTGCGGACAACGACCGCCCGGACCACCTCGCCCTTCTTGACGGCGGCGGCCGGCACCGCCTCCTTCACGGAGGCCACGATCACGTCGCCAACGCGGGCATACCGCCTGCGTGTACCGCCGGGCACGTTGATGCACATGACCACCTTGGCCCCGGAGTTGTCGGCCACGGTCAGTCGGGAGAATACCTGTATCATGGCTTCTCACCCTCTTCGGCTTCGGTCACGGGCTCCCCCTCGTCCGGCTCCGGCTCCTCGAGCGCGGCGCCCTCGTCCACCACAGGCTCGTCATCGGCCACGGTCTCGTCTTCCAGCGCTTCCGGCTCTTCGACTATTGCCTCCGAGCTCTCGTCGTCGGAATCTAGCTCCACTTGCGGCATGTCCTGAATCTTGACGCCCGCGGCGGCGTCCCCGGCGGTGAGGACGCTTGTCACTCTCCACCGCTTGGTCCTGGACAGCGGCCGGGTCTCCATGATGTTCACCACGTCACCCATCTTGCACCGGTTTTCCTCGTCGTGGGCGTGGAACTTGGTGACGCGCTTCACGGACTTCCCGTAGAGGGGATGCCTCTGCCGCCACTCCACGGCCACGACAACCGTCTTGTCCATTCTGTCGCTCACCACCCGGCCCATCCGGATCTTCCTCCGTCCTCTCACCATTTCATCGCTCCCTGACGCCGCGCTGTCTCATCACGGTCTTAAGCTGCGCGATAGTCTTTCGGGCGTTTCGCATCTCCTGCGGGTTATTGAGCTGGCGCGTGCTCAGGCGGAAGCGGACATTCATCAGCTCCCTGAATGCGCCGTCCAGCTCCGTGAACAGCTGGTCGTCCGTAAGGGCCCTTATGGTTGCAACTTCCATGTGTTCACACCCTACTCAGCGGCCTGATCGCCATCGCCTCTCACTATCATGGTTGTGCTGACGGGCAGCTTCTGCGAGGCAAGCCTGAGGGCCTCCTGGGCCATCTCCTGCCGGATTCCGGCCACCTCGAAGAGGACGCGGCCGGGCCGTACCACGGCCACCCAGCGGTCGACGCTTCCCTTGCCGCTGCCCATGCGCGTTTCCGCCGGCTTGGACGTTACCGGCTTGTCCGGAAACACCCGGATCCACACGTTCCCGCCCCTCCGGAAGTGACGCGTGATGGCGCGACGGGCGGCCTCGATCTGCCGGGCCGTCACCCACGCCGCCGACGTGGCCTGGAGACCGAAGTCCCCAAAGGACACCTCGTTGCCCGTTTGGGCGGTGCCGGCGCGGCGGCCTCTATGTACCTTCCGATACTTGGTTCTCTTCGGCTGCAGCATCCTGTGTCTCCTCCAGGCCTCCCACGGTGACCTCTATCAGCCGCATCTCCTCCGCGTCCGCCTCCGGCTCCACCTCCTTGGGCTCCGGCAAGACGTCTCCAAGGTAGACCCACACCTTCACTCCAATGCGTCCCATTGTTGTTCGCGCCTCGGCAAGGCCGTAGTCGATGTTGGCCCGCAGCGTGTGCAGGGGCACTCTGCCCTGCATCACCTTCTCCCTGCGCGCGATCTCCACGCCTCCCAGCCGGCCGCTGCATATGACCTTGATGCCCAGGGCGCCGGCCTGCATGGCACGCGTGACCGACTGGTGCATCGCACGGCGGAAGGCCACGCGGCGCCCGAGCTGCTCGGCAATGCTTATGGCGACCAGTTGGGCGTCCAGCTCGGGCTGTCGCACCTCCTGCACGTTGAGCCGCGCCCGCTTGTTGGAGACCTCTTCCACTGCGCGGCGCACGCCCTCAACCCTCTGTCCGCCGCGACCGATGACAATTCCCGGTCTGGCCGAGTGGATTGTGACCACCAACTCCTGGGGGCCCCTCTCCAGCTCAACCCTGGATATGCCGGCCTCCGGCAGGCGCGAAAATATGGCCTTGCGAATCCTCAAGTCCTCCTGGAGAAGGTCCCTGTACTGCGCGGGCCTGGCAGCATACCACTTGGCGTGCCAGTCCTTTATCACACCCAGGCGGAATCCCACGGGGTGAGTCTTCTGACCCATCAGGCCACCTCCTCATCTACCACAACGGTAACGTGACTGGTTCGCTTTGAGATGCGGCTGGCCCTGCCCCTAGACCTGGCCCGGAACCTTCGCAACGTGACGCCCGGGTCGGCGTGAATGGCCACTATCCTCAGGTCTCCCTGCGACATGTAGTTGTTGTTTTCGGCGTTGTTGGCCGCGGACTTCACCACCTTGGCAACCTGACGCGCCGCGGGTGTGGGAAGGAAGCCCAGCACCTCAAGGGCGCGTTCAACCTTCTCTCCCCGCACGGTGCTGAGCACCCTGCGAATCTTCTTGGGAGAGACAGTGACGTTCTTTGCCACGGCTTTAACCGCCATTGCTCGCCTCTACCTTCTCACCTGGGTGGTGCGCTCAGACTTGGAAGAGTGGCCCCGGAAGGTGCGCGTAGGCGCAAACTCTCCCAGCCGGTGGCCGACCATGTTCTCGGTGAGGAAGATTGGGATGTGCCTGCGCCCGTCGTGAACGGCAATGGTCATGCCGACCATGTCGGGCATGATCATGGACGCCCTCGACCACGTCCTGATGATGGTCTTGACCCCACTCCTCTGCAGGGTCTCCACCTTCTTCATCAGCTTGGGGTGCACGTACGGCCCCTTCTTAATCGACCTGGACATGCCTTCTCCTAACTCCTGCGCCTCACTATCATGCTTCTGTCCTTGCTGCGCCGTCGCGTCCTCCGGCCAAGCGCCGGCTTGCCCCACGGCGTCTTTGGCCCGGGCATGCCTATGCCGGACCGTCCCTCGCCTCCGCCGTGAGGGTGGTCGTTCGGGTTCATCGCAGCGCCCCGCACCTGGGGCCTCCGCCCGATGTGGCGGCTCCGGCCTGCCTTGCCCAGCTTGGTGTTCTTGTGGTCAACGTTGCCCACCTGGCCCAGCGTGGCCATGCACTCCGGGTTCAGTCGGCGTACCTCGCCGGAGGGCATGCGAAGAAGCACGTGGCTCTCCTCACGAGCGAGCACCTGAGCGGAAGTGCCCGCGCCCCTCACCAGCTTCCCTCCACCTCCGGGGCGCATCTCCACGTTGTGGACGGTGCTGCCGGAGGGTATGAGGCGAAGCGGAAGGGCGTTGCCCACGCTTATGGCAGCGTTTGGGCCGGCCTGAATCGTTGCGCCGACTCGCAGGCCGTTGGGCGCCAGGCTGTATCGCTTGTCGCCGTCTGCGTAGAACACGAGGGCGATGCGGGCTGAGCGATTGGGATCGTACTCGATCGCCACCACGCGGCCGGGTACGCCCGGCTTGTCGCGCTTAAAGTCGATGACGCGCAGCCTCCGCTTGGAGCCTCCTCCGCGGTGGCGTACGGTGAGCCGGCCCTGGCTGTTCCTGCCACCCTTCTTGCGAAGGGGCTCCAGCAGTGAACGCTCAGGCTTCTTCTTGGTAATCTCCTCGAAGGACGGCAGAACAACGCCGCGCCGGCCGGGAGAGGTTGGCTTTACGTTCTTCAGCGGCAATTAAGCACCCTCGAATATCTGAATCTTATCGCCCGCCTTCAGGCTCACCAGGGCCTTCTTCCACGAAGGACGGCTGGTCATACGCCTGCCAAACCGCTTCCTCTTCCCCTTGACCATGACCACATTCACGTCCAACACGCTTACGCTGAACGACCGCTCCACGGCGGCCTTGACCTGCGCCTTGTTGGCGCGAGGATCGACCTCGAATGCGTACTTGTTCTGCCCTTCCTGGAGGATGGTGCTCTTTTCCGTGATAAGCGGCCTGCGAAGGACCTGGAACACGTGCAGCGTCATGGCCTCACTCCTCCCGCTCCTCGTCCGCCTCTTCTACGGGCGTCTCTTCGACCACCTCAGCGTCCGGCGCCTCCTCCTCCGACTCCGTGGCGGCCATCTCCGCTGCCTCGTCTGAGGCCTCGTCCACGGCCGGCTCCACTTCCGCGTCCGTCACGGCAGCAAAGGTCTCGAGGGCCCACAGTGACTCCGCACGTCGGACCGCGTCCTCGGTCATCACCACGCGGTCGTGGTGGAGGAGATCCAGCGCGTTGAGCTGCGGCGCCGGGAGGGTCTTCACACGCCCCAAGTTCCTCGCCGAGACGATGACGTCCTTCTGAGGTGCAAACGTCACGATGAGTGCGGGCGACGTCACGCCCAGGTTGGACAGCAGCTTGGTCATCTCTTTGGTCTTGGCCTGGGCCAGCTGTATGTCCTTCACGATCAATAGCTTCTCGTCTCGCGCCTTCTGCGAGAGGATGCAGCGGATGGCGCCGCGGTTCATCTTCTTGGGTATGCGCTGCGTGTAGTCTCGCGGGTGAGGCCCGAACACCACGCCTCCGCCCCGCCACTGGGGAGAGCGCGTGCTGCCCTGCCTGGCGCGGCCGGTGTGCTTCTGGCGCCAGGGCTTGGCGCCTCCACCGGACACCATGCCGCGAGTCTTTGTAGCAGCCGTGCCCTGCCGGGCGTTGGCCATATGAGACACGGCCACCTGGTGCACCAGGGCCTGGTTCATGGGCACGCCGAAAAGGCCGTCGCTGACCTCTATGGCGTCAACGGCCCTGCCCGTGGCGTCGCACATCGGCAAACGCATGACTACGAATTCCTCCTGGGCTCACGTATAAGCACCAAGCCGTTTCTGGCGCCCGGCACCGCGCCCCTGACCATCAGGAGGTTGCGCTCCGCGTCAACGTGCACAACCCGAAGGTTCATGGCGGTGACCCTGCGGTCTCCCATGTGACCGGCCATCTTGGTGCCCTTCCAGACCCTTCCCGGCGAGGTTCCGGCTCCCACCGAACCGGGCGCCCTTCCGCGGTCGGACTGGCCGTGCGTCTTGGGCCCGCCCCGGAAGTTGTGGCGCTTCATACCGCCGGCAAATCCCCGGCCCTTGGATACGCCTTCCACGGCCACAATGTCGCCGGGTTGGAAAATGGTCACGTCAATTCTCTGGCCCACCTGGGAGTCACCCAGCTCGTCCATCCTCAGCTCACGCAGGTGGCGCATGGGAGCAATGCGTTTCAGGTGGCCCGCCTCGGGCTCGTTCAGCTTGCGCGATTCCTCGTAGCCTATCTGCACAGCCTGGTAGCCGTTACGCTGCCTGGTCTTCACCTGAGTCACCACGCAGGGGCCGGCCTCGAGCACGCTGACAGCCTCAACAACCCCATCCTCCATGAAGAGGCGGGTCATTCCCTGCTTTCGTCCCAGTATGCCTTTCATTCGTCTCCCGTCAGTCCTCTACGTCTTGATGGCGATGTCCACGCCCGCAGGCACGCTCAGCCGCGTGAGGGCGTCGATCGTCTTGGGACTGGGGTCAAGTATGTCGATGAGGCGCTTGTGAGATCGGAGCTCGAAATGCTCCCTCGAGTCCTTGTCTATGTGAGGCGAACGAATTACGCAGAACCGCTTGATGGACGTGGGCATTGGCACAGGCCCGGCCACGCCGGCGCCGGTGCGCTCCGCCGCCTCGACTATCTGGGCTGCAGACACGTCCAGCACCTTATGGTCGAACGCCCTGAGCACTATGCGAATCTTCTGCTGTGGCACGTCTTCTCCCTTACGCCTTCACAAGCTCCTGCGCCACGCCCTGCGGCACTTCGTCGTAGTGACTGAACTCCATGGACTGGCTGGCCCTTCCCTGCGTGAGGGAGCGGAGGGTGGTGATGTATCCGAATGTCTCCGCAAGAGGCACCAAGGCCCGCACAATCTGCACGTCCTCCTGACCCTCGATGCTGCGAATGCGAGAGCGGCGGCCGCCCAAGTCGCTGAGCACCTCGCCCAGAAACTCGCCCGGCGTCACCACTTCGACCTCCATGACGGGCTCCAGGAGCACGGCGGAGGCCCGCCTCACTCCTTCCTTCACGGCTATTGAGCCGGCCATCTTGAATGCCAACTCGGAAGAGTCAACCGGGTGGAAGCTGCCGTCCACCAGCGACACCTTCACGTCCACTATGGGGTAGCCGGCCATCACGCCGGTATCCAACGCCTCTCGCGCGCCCTTCTCCACCGCGGGAATGTACTCGCGGGGGATGGCCGCGCCCACAATGCGGTTTTCAAACTGGACGCCCTGGTTCCGCTCCAGCGGCTCGATCTCCAGCCACACGTGGCCGTACTGGCCGTGGCCACCGGTCTGGCGCACAAACCTTCCCTCCGCACGGGCCTGGCGGGTGATGGCCTCGCGGTACGAAACCTTCGGCCGCCCTATGTTGGCCGCGACCTGAAACTCCCGCCGCAGCCGCTCGACGAGCACCTCCAGGTGCAGCTCGCCCATGCCGGCCATGATGGTCTGTCCCGTCTCATTGTTCACGCTTGTGCGGAAGGTGGGGTCCTCCTCGGACAGCTTGATGAGCGAGTCGATCAGCTTGTCCTGGTCCATCCTGGATCTCGGCTCTATGGCTACGGACACCACCGGCTCCGGGAAGCGTATCGATTCAAGCACCACGGGCGACGCCTCTATACAGATGGTGTCGCCAGTGAAAGTGTTCTTCAACCCTACCGCGGCTGCAATATTGCCCGCCGATACCACCTCTGTCTCCTCCCTGCGGTTCGCATGCATGCTGAGCACACGGCCCAGACGCTCTCGCGTGCCCTTGGTGGAGTTGTACACGGAGGCGCCGGACTTGGCCCGGCCGGAGTAGACCCTCAGGTAGACCAGCCGCCCAACGTGGGGGTCCGTCATCACCTTGAATGCAAGCGCCGAGAATGGCGCGTCCTCGTCGGGCTTCACGATGACCTCTACGTCGCTGTGGGGGCGCGTGCCGTTGACGGCCGAAACGTCCAGCGGCGACGGCAGGTAGTAGCAGATGGCGTCCATCATTGCCTGGATGCCCTTGTTGCGAAGGGCGCTGCCGCACAGCACGGGGACAAGGGAGTTGCTTATGGTGGCTCTCCGGAGCGCCGCCCTGATCTCCTCCGTGGTGATCGGCTCCTCCTCCAGGTACTTGGTCATCAGAATGTCGTCGGTCTCGGCCACCTTCTCCACCAGGCGGTCCCGGTAGTTGCGGACCTCCTCCTCCATCTCCAGCGGCACGGGCGACTCCTCCGGCACGTAGCCCCCGTTCTCCGGGAACATGTAGGCCGTCTCTTCCAGCAGGTCGACCACGCCCCTGAATGAGTCCTCCTCGCCAACGGGCAGCTGGATCGCCACGGGATTGGTCCTGAAGCGGTGTGCGATCATGTCCATGGTGCGCTGGAAGCCGGCGCCCACCCTGTCCATCTTGTTGATGAAGCAGATGCGGGGCACGCGGTAGCGGTCGGCCTGACGCCACACGGTCTCGGACTGCGGCTGAACGCCTGCCACCGCGTCGAAGACCACTACGCCGCCGTCCAGGACGCGCAGGCTTCGTTCCACCTCTGCGGTGAAGTCCACGTGGCCGGGCGTGTCGATGATGTTGATGCGGTGGTCACGCCACTCGCAGGTTGTGGCCGCGGCGGTGATGGTGATCCCGCGCTCGCGCTCCTGGGCCATCCAGTCCATGACGGTATTGCCCTGGTCCACGTCGCCCATCTTATACGTGCGGCCAGAGAAGAAGAGCACCCTCTCCGTGACGGTGGTCTTCCCAGCGTCTATATGAGCAATAAAGCCTATATTCCGTATTCGATCCACGGGAAATCTCTCCAACCGGGTGCAGCCGGACGAGCTATCGACCGGCCGGGTCTGGTATCACCACCGGTAGTGCACGAAGGCCCTGTTGGCTTCTGCCATGCGATGGGTTTCCTCTCTTCTTCTCACTGCTGCTCCCTGCCCCCGGGAAGCCTCCTGTAGCTCCAGGGCCAGCCTCTCCGCCATGGGACGACCCGTCCTGGCTCGGCTTGCCCTTAGGAGCCAACGCATGGCCAGCGACTGCTGCCGGTTGCTCCTGACCTCGATGGGCACCTGGTATGTAGCGCCACCGACGCGCCGGGGTTTCACCTCCAGCTGCGGCGTGGCGTTCCTAAGCGCCTGGTTGAAGGTCTCCAACGGGTCTCGGGAGCTCTCCTTCTGTACCAGGTCCAGTGCGTCGTAAACGATCCTTTGTGCCACGGACTTCTTGCCCCGCGTCATTACCCGGTTGATGAAACCCGCCAGGTACACGCTGTTGTACTTCGGGTCCGGGGCGATCTCCCGTTTGGTGGCGCGTCTGCGGCGGGACATGTGCTACCTTCCCGGCCTCTGCGACTGCTTGGTGCCGTACTTGCTCCGGCCTCGCTTGCGGTCCGCCACGCCGGTGCAGTCCAGCGCACCCCTGATGATGTGATACCGCACGCCGGGCAGATCCTTCACCCTGCCGCCGCGGATGAGCACCACTGAGTGCTCCTGTAGCGTATGACCCTCGCCCGGAATGTAGGCCGTGACCTCCATGCCATTGGCAAGGCGCACGCGGCCCACCTTCCGCAGCGCGGAGTTGGGCTTCTTGGGCGTGACCGTGCGCACCTGCACGCAGACGCCCCGCTTCTGCGGAGAGCCGCCCGTGCGCGTCACACGGTTCTTCAACGAGTTGAAGCCATAGCGAAGCGCCGGGGCCTTGGTCTTCTTGACCACCTTGACCCTTGGCTTTCTGACCAGTTGGTTCACCGTTGGCATACCTGTACGCTCCTGAGACTAGAACACATACGCTCCGGGATTCGCCCTGAGCGCCAAATAGTGACTTTATCGCCGCTCAGGGGATTTGTCAACCTCTGGGGGTAGCCATTTGGGAGAGGCGCGGACATCTCCAAGCGGTCGTGCTCGCGTGCTCCTAGGTGAATTCCCTTGTTGGTACCAGTCGCTTCCTTGATGGCGGCACCCGTCTTAGTCGTTCAATGTCCGGCAACCGCTTCTTAGGTGCTCAGGCAAACACAGGATAGGGGATTCCCCACTGCTTTAGGACGGACGCTATGAAATCCATTATCCGGCATATCCGGGCGATTACCTCCTCAAATGCATCAGCTGAGAGGCTAAACGCCGGTACGGTGCCTTCTCTTGGTTCACCTACTACTCTGCTAAGCACCCCGTCTCTGGACGATGACGAGCGCGGTGCCCATGTTACTGCACCAGGGCCCGTTATCTGACTGAACAAGGACACATATCCATGGGAAAGACCGTCACGGTCAAGGATGACCCCGTCAAGATCGTTTCTTAAGCTCGGGGTCAATTGAGAGCCGAAACAACGCAAGAATTCCTTGCGTAGCGGCTCTGAGGAAAGGGCTTCTAGTTTCTTCGTCGCAGCACCTCGCAAAGCCCCCGGCAAGTGGCGTCCGTGCTCAACGTCGTTCAGCTTCCTCAACTCTGCATCTTCGTATAAGCAGATCAGTGCGACCATCTGACTCTGTAGCCAGAGTGTTGCAGTAACAAGCTTGCCGAATCGAGCAAATCCCTCCTTCTCATTGAGCACATACAGGAGGAAATGGGGAGGCATGCCCTCTGCCATAGGCGCGGCATCAAAGACGGATTTCCAAGCATAAGTAGGGGCGGATTCCGCTTTCCTTGTACCCGTTTGCGCTGTACTGACGGTCTGCGAGGCCTTTCTTCGGCGTCGCTCTGCCCTGTTCATCTCTAGTACTCTTCTTCGTTGCTATGAAGCAAATGCACAACCCCACCTAATCCATCAAGCACACCTGCCAGGAAGCCTCTCAATCCCCATCTCCCCCATGGTCGGGGTGGGCGGATTTGAACCGCCGACCTTCCGGTCCCAAACCAGGCGCGCTGCCGCTGCGCTGGTAAACTCCGGCGGGGCCGATACATGGGCCGTTCCTCTCCGTGCGCTCTCCTCCTCGAGCGGTTCTCTTGCCCGGAGTACCGCGATAGGCGCGGACTCCGGAGAACACTACGGGGCAGGCCGACCACTGGGGAGTGCCGTTGCGGTGTCCAGGGCCTCGACTACCAGGCTGACCCCTACGACCTGGAGCGCTCGTTCAATGGAGCTCATGTGAGAGAAGGAGTCCGGGTTGCACAGCTTGTGCACAGCTGAGTCCGTAATACACAGTTTCTTTGCAAGGCTGGCCTTTGTCACGCCCCGTTCGCGCATGGCGGTGTTCAGGGCGACTTTTGCTGCGGCGACGGGCCGCAGGGGCACGGGCTGCTGGTCCTCTCCGATAGCGCTGGGAAGCGGAAGGTCATTGCCTAGGTAGTAATGGGAACCCAGCGCGGCGACGAGAGCGTCTTCTGCGTTCCTCAGGGCCTCCTCCCATGACCAACCGCCAGTGGTTGCTCCGTATACGTCCGGGAATGTTACCGTGTAGGCCTCCCTACCGGTCGCCTCTTTCTCTTCTTCATCGAGGACAATGTCGCAGGGATAGACGTATCGCATACTAGAATTCCCTTCTGTTGACGTGTAAGTCCCTCAACATCGAGGATAGCGTACCTTGCGAAATCTCGCCATGCTGCACCTGAGTATGCCGACCGCCAAGGTGGACTGTCTGATGGCTTCCCTTGCCTTGACGGGCATCCACGAAGAACTCCAGTCCGTGTCTTCTGGCATAGCGCTGGGTACGCCGTATGAATTCCCTCCCGTTCACGGCTGCATCTTCGCGCCGCCGGGGATTGTTGCCAATCGGGGTGGGCGGATTTGAACCGCCGACCTCCTGGTCCCAAACCAGGCGCGCTGCCGCTGCGCTACACCCCGTGCCTCCATCATAGGTTAGCCCCCTCAGGCGGTCAAGCTGGCGCACTCGTGGTATACTACGTGCGCTGAGCGCGCTCGCGGCGCAGGCGTCAAGTGCGCGCCCGGCAGCCGCGAAGGCTGTCTCGCGGCCATCCTGAGAACAAGGAGGAAGGAGACAGGTACATGGGGAATCATTGGTGGTATCGCCTGGCGATAGCTCCGCTCGCCGGGCTGGGAGGATGGTGGCTGGGAACACTTGCGGGAAGCCTGACAAACAGCGAGTGGCCGGCACTCTGGAGCGCAATCGGCGTGGCGACCGGAGCATTCATCGGAATATTAGTTGCTCCTTATCTGGTACCCGTAGCCCTGTTACCCTTCGCCCCGCTCGGCAGGTCCGTTTCGAGCATCCCGTTCACCACGCTGGTGTCCGGCACGGCCGGCCTCGTGGTGGGTCTCACTATCGCAGCGCTCCTCTCGGTGCCCATCTCGAGGCTGCCCGAATGGCCGGGCATAGCCGTTCCCGTGGCGCTCACGGCCGTCCTGGGCCTTGCGGGCCTGGCCGTTGGAGTGGCCCGCGAGCGTGACGTGTCCCAGATGCTGCCTGAGCGAACACGCCGGGCCGAGGCCTCCGGCAGAGGCGCGTCCAACAGCCGCGTCCTTATGGACACCAGCGCAATCATCGACGGAAGGATCGCCGACATCAGCAAGACCGGCTTTGTGCATGGCACGATGGTCATTCCCAGGTTCATCCTGGACGAGCTAAGGCACGTAGCCGACTCCAGCGACTCGCTCAAGCGAGCCCGCGGACGGCGCGGCCTGGAGATGCTCAACAAGCTGCGCAAGGAGGCCGAGGTCCCCATCCAGATCATGGACGTGGACTTTCACGACGACTCAGAGGTGGACGGCAAGCTGGTCAGGCTGGCCAGGAACCTCAACGCGCAGATCATGACCACGGACTTCAACCTCAACCGCGTCGCCGAGCTGCAGGGCGTCCGCGTCCTCAACGTCAACGAGCTGGCCAACGCCCTCAAGCCCGTGGTGCTTCCCGGCGAGGAGATGATGGTGCGCATAATCCAGGAGGGCAAGGAGTCCGGTCAGGGCGTGGGCTTCCTCGACGACGGCACGATGGTGGTGGTAGAAGGGGGGAGGAAGCACATAAACACCCATCTGGACGTGTCCATAACCCGCGTCCTCCAGACCGCCGCAGGTCGCATCATCTTCGCACAGCCACAGGCGGGTTAGCCGTGGCTCCGGGCCGCGCCGTGCCGTCCGCGGGCACAGCTGACGCCGCCCGCGCAGGCGTGGTAATCGTCGCCGCGGGCAGCGGCCGCCGCATGGCCGGCGACGACGGCATGCCGGTCGACAAGGTGTTCCTTCCGCTCCTGGGCCGTCCCCTGCTCGCACACACGATCTCGGCGTTCCAGGAGTGCCCCATCGTCTCAGAGATCGTCCTGGTGCTGGGCGAGCACAATCTCGAAAAGGGGCGCGACCTGGCCGAGCGTGAGGGATGGAGCAAGCTGAGCCACATCTGCCTGGGAGGCGAGCGGCGACAGGACTCGGTCAAGGCGGGCCTGGAGCGGCTCTCCGGTTGCGACTGGGTCATGGTCCACGACGGCGCAAGGCCATGCGTTACCGCGGAGCTCGCGGAGGCCGGCCTAACACGCGCGCGGGAAACAGGCGCCGCCGTTCCCGTCGTCCCCCTCAGCGATACCGTCAAGAGGCTGGACAGCGCCGGCTCCATAACGGAGACGCCTCCACGTGACCAGTTGTGGGCCGTGCAGACCCCGCAGGTTTTTCGCCGCGATCTGCTCCGCCGCGCCTACGAGTCCAGCCTGGAAGGCGCCACCGACGACGCCTCGCTGGTGGAGCGGATGGGACACGCGGTGGGCACATTCCCCGGCTCGCCGGAGAACATCAAGGTGACCACGCAGTTTGATCTGCTGCTGGCGGAGGCCATCCTGTCGGCCCGGGCGGGCGCCGCAGCCCATGCCTCGCGAACCGCGGCACAGGGCGGCTCTTGACCATTCGCACGGGCATAGGGCTGGACGCGCACAGGCTGGAGCCCGGCGAGCCGCTGTGGCTCGGCGGCGTTCGCATCGAATTCGAGGCAGGCCTGGCGGGCCACAGCGACGGCGACGCGCTGATCCACGCCGTCGTGGACGCCATGCTGGGCGCCGCCGCACTGGGCGACATCGGCGCGCACTTCCCGTCCAGCGACCAGCGATTCCGCGGCGCTTCCAGCGTCACATTCCTGGAGCACGCCGCGCGGTTGCTGGCGGAACAAGGGTGGCGTGTGACAAACCTCGATGCTACAATAATCGCCGAACGCCCCAGACTGGCACCCTACTCCAGGAGCATGCGTGAGACCATCGCCGGCTGCCTGGGACTGACACCGGAGCAGGTGAGCGTGAAGAGCACAACCACGGACGGCATGGGATTCGCAGGCCGCGGCGATGGTATCGCCGCCTTGGCCGTCGCCACCATCGAGGATAACGCATGAGACTCTACGACACGCTGTCCGGCGAGAAGCGGGACTTCACCCCTCGCTCGGACGAAGTCACAATGTACGTCTGCGGCCCCAACCTGTACGGCCCCTGCCACATTGGCCACGCCCTCTCATACCTCTTCTTCGACGTGCTGCGCCGCTATCTGGAGTACCGGGGACACAAGGTGCGCCAGGTCCAGAACTTCACGGACATAGAGGACCGCATCATCCAGGTGGCGCAGGACGATGGCACCACGATTGGCGACCTTGCTGAGCACTACATCGCGCGGTTCCTGCAGGAGATGGAAGCGCTCGGCGTACAGCCCGCCCACGAGTACCCGCGGGCAACCGATTACATTGACCGTATGACCGAGATCATCATCGACCTCATCGACAGGGGCCACGCCTACGAGGTTGAGGGCGACGTCTACTTCAGGGTGCGCGGCTTCGAGAGCTACGGCCGCCTCTCGCGGCGTCCAATGGAGGAGATGAGAGCCGGCTCACGCATTGAGATCGACCCGCGCAAGGAAGACCCCATGGACTTCGCTCTGTGGAAGGCCTCCAAGGATGGCGAGCCGTCGTGGCCCACGCCGTGGGGCCCCGGACGCCCAGGCTGGCACATCGAGTGCACCGCCATGTCGCTCAGCCTCCTCGGCGACCAGATAGACATCCACGGCGGCGGCCAGGACGTCATCTTCCCCCACCACGAGAACGAAATCGCACAGTCCGAGACCTACACCGGCCTCTCGCCATTCGTCCGGTTCTGGGTACACAACGGCCTGCTCCGCCTCACGGAGGACGACACCGAAAAGATGTCGCGCCACGTCGGCAACTTCATAAGCTGCCGCGACGCCCTCGCCCAGCACAACCCGGACACGCTCCGACTCTACTTCTTCTCGTCCCACTACCGCAGCCCGCTCACCTTCTCCGATGAGGGCGTGACAGCAGCGGACCGCGCGCTGGAGCGGCTCCGCAACGCCCTTCGACCCGGCCCCGAAGGCGGCGCGGGCGGCTCCGTGGACGTAGACGCATTCCGCGACCGCTTCACCTCCGCCATGGACGACGACCTCAACACGCCCCAGGCCCTCGCCTCCATTTTCGACCTGGCCCGCGAGATCAACCGCCACAGGGAGGCAGGAGACTCCGTGAGCAGCGCCCAGGCCGCCCTCCGCGAGCTGGCCTCGGTGCTCGGCCTGTCCATGCAGGAACCGGCAGGCGAGGAGCGCAATGACGCCCACCCGTTCATCGACCTGCTGGTGCAGACCCGCGAGCGGCTGCGCGCCGAGCGCAACTTCCAGCTGGGCGACTCCATACGCACCCAGCTCGATGAGCTGGGAGTGTCCCTGGAGGACACGCCGGATGGCACAAAGTGGCGATTCAAGAGCCTCCGTTAGCCCGCTTTCCCACGGCCGGCCAGCCATGAGCATCCCACCGCAGGACTCCGCGCCCGCCCGTGCGTCGATGGTTGAGGCCATCGGCGGAATCGTCGGGCCCGAGAACGTGCTCCTGGACGAACGCTCGCTGGGATACTACTCCGCGGACGCCCTTGGTCGCTGGCGAGGCGGCGCACCGGATCCGCAGGAGCCGCGGGTCTTCGCCGTTGCGCGACCGGGCTCCACCGCGCAGGTAGCGGAGATCGTGAGGCTGGCAAACCGGGAGGGATTTCCCCTGGTGCCCTTCGGAGGCGGCACGGGAGTCGCAGGCGCCATCACGCCCCTGCGGGGTGGCGTTGCCGTGGACATGTGCCGCATGAACCGCATCCTGAACGTGGACGCCCAAGGCCGGACGGCCACCGCGGAGGCGGGGGCGGTGCTGGGCGACCTGAACGCCGCGCTGGCCCGCTACGGACTCTTCGCAGGACACGATCCGTACTCGGTGCCGATCGCCACTATCGGCGGCGCAATCTCCACCAACGGCGTCGGCTATCGCGCCGCGAGGTACGGCTCGATGGGCGAGCAGGTGCTCGGACTAGAGGTGGTGCTGCCTACCGGCGATACCATTCGCACCCGCGCCGTGCCCAAGACCTCAACCGGGCCGGCCCTCCGCCACCTGTTCATCGGCGCGGAAGGGGTGTTCGGCATCGTAACGGAGGCCACTCTCAGGGTGTTCCGCGAACCGGAGGCGCGCGAGTTCCGTGCCTATGACTTTCCGACGTTTGAGGACGGCTACAACGCCATGCTCGAGATGTTCGCAATAGGTCTGCGGCCCGCGCTCGTGGACCTGACCGAGGAGCCGGACGACTCGCGGGCCGGAGCGCCCGGCCGCCCTCCGCCATTCAAGATATGGCTGTACATGGTATTCGAAGGGTACGCGGAGGAGGTGGAGGCTCAGTGCGCCCGCGCCGCTCGCATATGCGACGCCAGCCGCGGCAGCGACATCGGCCCGGAGCCTGCCCTCGAGTACTGGGCCAAGCGTCACGATTCTGCCTACCGCTACAAGGAGCGATTCCTAGACGCGCCCCTGCAGGTGCGCCCCGAAAGCAGGGGGTGGCCCCGCACCAGCGCCTACCCGCACGTCGCAATTCCGGCCTCGTGTGTGCCGGAGTACCGCCGCCGCTGCCAGCAGATCGCCGACCGCGCCGGCCTGCAGATACGCGAGTACGCGCTGTGGACTCAGCCTGAGCTGTTCTCCGTGGTGCTGGTGGACGTTGGGCTGGAGGAGAACGGAGCCGCTGGGGGACTCGATGAGGCCGTTGACGAGGTGCTGGCCCTGGCGCAGGACATGGGCGGCTCGATGGAGTACGTGCACGGCGTCGGCACAAGGCTGTCGCACCTCATGGGCCGCGAGCTCGGAGAATCCATGCAGACGCTCCGGGAACTCAAGCGCGCCCTGGACCCGCGTGGCATAATGAACCCAGGAAGACTGGGGCTGTAGGAGGCACACATGGGCTCTGCACTTCAGAGAGCGGCGGCCATTCTCATCGTCGGAGGCCTGCTGGTTCTATTCGGCTACGCCGCCTACGCCATTCTCACGGCGCTGTTCAGGTCGGACGAGGTACCCCTTGCTATCAGCATCGCTGTTGCCGCCATCACAGTCGGCTTTGCGATACTCATGCTCTACGTGGTCGTTGACAGGGTTCGCACGAGCAGGACCGAGAGGTTCGAGGAGGTTGACTGATGATTCTGGTGACCAGCGACGAGATCAAGGGCGAGAGCATCGAACGGGTGCTGGGTCTGGTGAGAGGGAACACCGTCCGGGCCAGACACATTGGGCGTGACATCATCGCCGGTCTGCGCAACATCGTGGGCGGCGAAATCTCGGAGTATAGCCGGCTGCTCTCCGAGTCCCGACAGGTGGCGGTGGGCAGGATGACGCAAGAGGCGGAGGCCATGGGCGCCAATGCCATTGTGGGCGTGAGGTTCATGACGTCGGCCATCATGGGCGGCGCGTCCGAGATACTGGTCTATGGCACGGCCGTCGTATTGGCCGAGACGGAGGCAGCTGAGTAGGACAGGCTGTTGTCATTTCGAGCGTAGTCGAGAAATCCAGGACGTCTCGCCTTCTGACACACCCCGCCCAATGGCTCCACGTGGCGTAATTTCTCGATGCGTGTAGGGCACTCGATCGTCCCAGATTCCTCGACTGCGCTTCGCTCCGCTCGGAATGACGATTGTGGTGGCGCCGCGGGCTCGGTGTCTAGCCCGTTCGTGCTGAGCGTGTCGAAGCATGAATGGGGCCCCAAGACCGCTCACGCCCTTCGACAAGCTCAGGGCGAACGGGCCGACAGTCAGCTACTGCTTTACCACGACGAGCTCCCCCACAATCACACCCAGAGCCTGAGCCGCGCTACTGTCCCGCGCCGCAATCTCCAGGCTGCCGCCGCTGCCGATGATCGCCAGAAGCTCGCCTCCCTCCGTGTAGGAGCGGCTGATTCCGCGGATGCTGTGGCCACGCACGACCACCTCCGCGTCTCGCTCCGCCAGTGCGTCGCAGCCTATGGTGGTCACCAGGTTGCCGAACCTGTCCACGTGCACAACGTGTCCCGCGATCTCATCGCCGCGGCGGCGCGGGTGCGGAATGCTGAGGCACGCTAACGACGCAACGGGTTCGCCCACATCCTGAGGTGGCAAGCCGAGCGACAGGTGAGCTGCCACGGGCGCAAACACGTCCCGCCCGTGGAATGTGTCGCTAACCGGCTTTCGCCACAGCGCCTCGTTGGAGAGCCGGTAGGCGGCGCACCCGGCAGGTACGGGCATCGCCGCGGTCTGCAGGAATTCGACGCTGGCTATGGCCTCCTCGTACTCCGGCGCATCTCTCACTGCGTACGTGAGCAGGCCGTTGTCCGGAGCCAGGAACCGGCCGTCCGGCGTCACCAGGAGCAGAGCGCGGCGGTCGGTGCCCACGCCGGGATCCACCACGCCTACGTGCACCGCATCCGGGGCGAATACCCTGAGCGCACGGCCAAGCACCACCGCTCCCTCCGCCACCGCCTGCGGCGCCACCTCGTGCGTGATGTCGACGATTGTGGCTCGCGGATCCAGCCGAAGTATGACCGCCTTCATCTCCGCAACGTAGGAGTCGCGCGTTCCGAAGTCGGTGAGGAGGGTGATCACGGGGAGGCCTCTCGAGCGGCCGCCGGCGCTCAGAAAATGAACGGGGGCCGCACGGCGCTGAGAATCGCAAGCAGCGTGAACACGACGGCCAGCGCAATGGTGAGTTGGAACAGCGTCTTCTCAACGCCGCGGCGCGTGCGGAACGATGCCTGCGCCGTGCCGAAGAATCCCGAACCCTGACCCCTGACCTGGATCAGGATGATGCCCACCAGCAGGATGGAAACCAGTATAGTTGCAGCTTGGAAGAATGCGTCCACTATCCCTTAGCTCCGGTCTTAAGGTTCTCCTCCAGGAGTCTGGTCACGGATGCGGGGTTGGCCCTGCCCCGCGTCTCCTTCATCACCTGGCCCAGGAGGAACTTGATCGCGGTCTCCTTGCCTCCAAGGTAGTCTTCAACAGCCTGCGAGTTGCTCCGGATCACCAGGTCCACGGCCCCTATCAGCTGTGCGTCGTCGTTCAGCTGCGTCAGTCCATGCTCCTCGGCGATGTCCATCGCGGCGCGCCCCGACCTGAACATCTCCTCGAACACAGCCTTGGCCGCGGGGCCGCTGATCACGCCCGAGTCTATCAGGTCTGTGAAGCTGCACAGGGCGTGAGGGCCGATCAAGGACTCCTCCAGCTCGATGCCGGAAGCGTTCAGAAGCCCGGCCATGTCGCCCATCATCCAGTTGGCGATGGCCTTGGCCTTCGCGGGCAGGGAGTCCCGCTTCGAGTCGCCTGCTCGCAGGCTCTCCTCGAAGTAGTCCGCCGTGTTCTTCGCGGCGGTCAGGAGGCCCGCATCGTAAGCGGACAGGCCGAACTCGCTCACGAACCGGTCGCGGCGGGCTCCCGGCAGCTCCGGCAGGCGCTCGTTGATCTCCTCCACCCACTCCCGGCTGACCGACAGGGGCGGCAGGTCCGGCTCAGGGAAGTAGCGGTAGTCGTGGGCAAACTCCTTGGTGCGCTGCGACATGGTCACGCCACGCTCCTCCACCCAGCCGCGGGTCTCCTGCACCACGCGACCGCCCTCTTCAACCACTCTCGTCTGCCGCTCCACCTCGTACTCTAGGGCGCGAAAGACTGCGCGAAGGCTGTTCATGTTCTTGACCTCGGTGCGGGTGAACAGCTCTGTGCTGCCGGCGGGGCGTATGCTCACGTTGGCGTCGCACCGGAAGCTGCCGTCCTCCATGTTGCCCGTGGATACGCCCAGGTACTGGAGGATGACGCGCAGGTTCATGAGGTACTGCCGCGCCTCCTCCGGCGATCGCATGTCCGGCTCGCTTACGGTTTCCATGAGCGGTATGCCCGAACGGTTCACGTCCACGAGGCTGTAACCCTCGCCTTGCGTGTCCTGCCGGTGCTGCAGCTTGGCCACGTCCTCCTCCAGGTGTACGCGGGCGATTCCGATGCGCCTTCGCTCCCCGTCGACGTCTATCGTGAGCCAGCCGCCGGAGGCGATGGGCTCGTCGTACTGGGAGATCTGGTAGCCCTTCATCAGGTCCGGGTACGGATAGTTCTTGCGATGGAACTGAGTCGTCCCGGCGATGGATGCGTTGAGCGCGAGGCCGGTCATGATGACGCACTCCACCGCGCGACGGTTGATGACGGGCAGCACGCCGGGCAGCGCCAGGCATACCGGGCAGACCACGGTGTTGGGCGCGCCCTGCACGTACTCCGCGGGGCAGGCGCAGAACATCTTGCTCCTGGTGAGGAGCTGTGCGTGCACCTCCAGACCAATGACCGTCTCGTACTTAGCTCCGTTGACCATGTCCGTTCAAGGCCCTTCGCTTTCGGGTAGGCGCTAGTATAGCAAGCCTCAATTCGGCAGGCAAGGAAGCGTGCCCGTTGCGGCAAGCGGGAGAAGGAGCGGCTGCGCATGTCTCCGCCGCGCCGCTAGCCTACGCTCATCCTATCCCGCCTGCTGGCGGCAACGGACTGCGTCAAGCGGTCGATGATGATGGCCAGGGACACGATGGCCAGGCCGGCGATTGCCCCGTTGCCCGACTGGTTCTTCTGCAGCGCCCGCAGCACGTCGTCCCCAAGCCCGCCCGCGGCCACCATGCTCGCGATGGTGACCATTGCCAGGGCCATCATCGTGGTCTGGTTGATGCCGGCCATGATCGTGGGGAGAGCCATGGGTATCTGCACCGTGGTCAGCAGCTGCCACGGCGACGCGCCGAATGAGCGGGAAGCCTCCACCGTCTCCGCGGCCACCTGACGTATTCCCAGGTTCGTGAGCCTTATCACGGGCGGGACCGCATAGATGATGGTGGCGAAGATTCCCGCCGGCTTGCCCAGCCCGAAGAAGAGAATGCCGGGCAGCAGGTAGACGAAGCTGGGCATGGTCTGCATCCCGTCCAGGATGGGACGCAAGAGGTAGTCCGCAGTACGGTTGCGGGCGGCCAGGATGCCAAGCGGCAGCCCGATGGCCACTGCGATGACCACCGCCACCACCATCAGCGCTACCGTGTCCATCATGTTCTCCCAAAGCCCCATGAACCCGACGAAGAGCAAGGATAGGGCAGTGAAGGCCGTGAGGCCCCAACGGCCCACGGCAAAGGAAACCAGGGCCAGGCCGGCCACGACGGCGGGCCAGGGCGTCCACTTCAGGACCGCTTCGATGTTTATCAACGCGTACGTAACCCCTGTGCTCAGTCCGTCGAACAGCCAGGCGCCCTGCAGCGTAATCCAGTCAACCGAGTCATCGATGGCGCCCGCGGTGACGTCCTTGAGCGACCTGTCGAGGACTACGTCCCCGATGGTCCTGCTGGACACGGTGGTTGGAAAGTCCATCTCAGAGCCCCAGACCACGAGACTCGCCGCGAGTATTGCCACCACCGCCGCCAGCCCTATCCCCCAGCTGTAGACTAGCGAGCGAATGCGCCACTCCGATTGCGCCGTCTGTGTCTCGACACCGCGGGACTCAACACTCTGTTCTTGTGCCATGTCAGAACTCCTAACCGTTTTCGGAAATGCTCGCCAGCAGTACGCTACGGGGGACCTCCCCCAGCAGGCTCCCATTTTCGCCCACGACCGCGATCGGATACTCGGACTGGGCAGACTTCGGTACAATGTCCTCGATATGGTCTTCCGGGTCGGTTGTAACCGGCTCGACGACCTGTGCGCCCTCCAACGACTCCCTTCGCTCCGACACCATTTCGTTTGCCAGCTGTCGGGTGAGTATCCCCCGCAGCGTGAAGTCTCGTGCTATCAGGAACACCGCATCGATGCCGTGATTCAGCATGGCGTGCAGTGCGACCCGCGGGTTCTGCCTCTCGTACACCACCACGTCGGGCTCTCGCATGATTGCCTTGGCCCTGATGATCTTTGCTCTGGACACGTCACGCACGAACTCGATGACGTAGTCATCGGTCGGCAGCATCACGATCTCCTCGGGCGAACCCTCCTGGATGATCTCCCCGTCCCGCATTATCGCGATGCGGTCGCCCAGCTTGAGGGCTTCATTGAGGTCGTGAGTGATGAAGACGATAGTCTTATGAAGGTTCGACTGCAGGGTGATAAGCTGGTCCTGCATCTCCCTTCGTATCAGGGGATCGAGACCGCTGAAGGGCTCGTCCATGAGGATTACCTCGGAGTTCATCACCAGGGCCCTCGCCAACCCGACGCGCTGCTGCATACCACCGCTCATCTCACGCGGGAAGTAGTTCTCCCAGCCGCCCAGACCCACAACCTCAATGGCCTCCTCAGCCGCCTTGTACCTTGCCTCCTTGTCCGTACCCCGGATCTTCAGGCCGTACGCCACGTTGTCCAGGACGTTCCTGTGGGGAAGCAGGGAGTAGTGCTGGAATACCATGGCGATCTTGGTCCGGCGGAACTGCATGAGCTCCTTGGGCGAGTAGTTGCGGATGTCTTCGCCGTCAAAGCAGATCTGCCCGCTCGTAGCCTCAATGAGCCGGATGAGGCAGCGCACCAGCGTGGACTTGCCGCTGCCGGACAGGCCCATCACGACGAATATGTTACCGGCAAGAACCCGGAACGAGACGTCTCTCAGGGCCACCACCAAGCCCAGCGCCTCCTGGATCTCGGCGCGGCTCGTCGACTCATACTCCGACTGGAAGACCCTGTCCGGCCTGTCGCCGAACACCTTCCACAGGCCCTCGACCTCAATCAGTGCCCTCTCCGAGCTCATGTCTGCCATCCTCTCCCACCCGGCCGTGTCGCGCATTACCCTATAGTTGTACCACAAATCACCTTTCTTAATGTACGAGTCCGCCTATCCAGGAACAGTCCGTCCCTCACTATTTCACGGTCGGGCATTCTTCACTTCCAGGCGACCCACTGAGCATCACATTCCGTTTGAACAGCACACTGCCGGATAAGGATTGCGGCTAGAATCGAGTCCACATCGGTGGTAACATGGGCACACCAGTTGCCTTGGACGCGGCACGAATGTTGAACGAGTGGAGGTGAGCAGCAATGAGAACCAAAACAAGGGTGTTTGCACTGATGGCGGCGTTGCTGGTCGGACTGGCCACGCTGGCATGTGCAGAAGAAAAGGATCCCATCATCTTCAGTGATCTCAACTGGACCAGCGCCCAGTTTCAGAACAGGATCGCGCAGTACATCGTGGAGGAGGGCTACGGCTATACAACGGAGGTCGTATTTGGTGCCACGCTTCCCTTACTCCAAGGCCTTCGCAACGGCGACACCCATGTGACAATGGAGATCTGGCTCCCCAACCAGGAAGAAGCATGGACGGAGGCAGTGGACAACGGTGAGGTGGTTCCCATAGGGGAGAGCCTGGGGGAAGACTGGCAGTCTGCCTTCGTCATCCCGGCCTATCTCCAGGAGCAGTACCCCGACTTGGACAGCATCGAGGACCTCAAGGAGGACCGGTTCAAGGAGCTGTTCGCAACTGCGGAGACGGGCGGCAAGGCGCGCCTGGTGTCCTGCATCATCGGCTGGGCGTGCGAGGAGGTCAACGCCCAGCAGATCGAATCGTACGGGCTGTCCGACCACGTGCACCTACTGAACCCCGGGGACGGCGCGGCGGCCAACGCCGACCTGTACGGCGCTTATGAGAAGCGGGAGCCCTGGCTTGGCTACCAGTGGGGCTCCAACGATCCCACCGTAGAGCTTGGCCTAGTCCGGCTGGAAGAGCCTCCGTACAGCGAGGAATGCTGGGCCACAACCAAAGCCTGCGGCTACGGCCCCGCCAACATAATTGTAGCGGTGCGTCAGGATCTCATAGATAGAGCCCCTGAAGTAGTCGACATGCTGCGGGCTTGGGACATGAACATCGAGCGCTACCTGGAAGTTGGGGTATGGCGATTTGAAAACGAAGACGCCAGCATCAACGACTCCGCACTTTGGTGGCTGAAGCAGAACCCCGGCATCTGGAGCACCTGGGTCACCAGCGACGCAGACGCCGCCATCAGCGAGGCACTGGCGGAGAACAGAATTCCGGACGGCTGGCCGGAGGGCTAGGACCAGCCCGCTCGCGGCAACCGAGCCACAGCTCAGGTGAGAGCGAAGACCGGTGCGTTAGGAGCCGGGCGCAGTATGCGCCCGGCTCCGGCCACACTCCCGGTTGCCCAGCCCTTTCGAAGCGGATTCAGGCTCGGCCAAGTCTGACGAGCAGCGGATCGGGAACGCCCGCTTCCGCGAACCCCTTCGCGCGCAGGACGCAACTGTCGCACGAGCCGCATGGCACGTCGCCTCCCCTGTAGCAGCTCCAGGTGTGCTCCAGCGGCGCTCCGAGCCGGGTTGCTAGCGCAACTATCTCCGCCTTCGCCATGTCAATGATCGGCGTCTCGACATTGATGGGCACCCCGTACTCAGTCCAGAGCTTGCTGCCCAGCTCCAGCGTACGCCTCATGCTCTCGTAGAACTCGGGGCGGCAGTCCGGGTAGCCGCTGTAGTCGAGCACGTTCGGCGCCATGTACACGCAGGCCGCCACGTCCGCGGCTCCGACCTCCTCAACCTCGATGGCGTTCAGAACGCGGCTCTCCAGGTAGGCGGCGGCAAGCGACAGGAAGATCGTGTTGCGCATTGGCACGTAGGTTATCGGGATGCCGTGGCCAATGTCCTCGCCGGGCCGATCCGACGGCACATGGAACCGCTCCGGGCTGGTGAGCGCTGAGTACCAGGCGACCTCGGAGAGGAAGGAGATGTCCAGCAGCCTGTGCTCGATGCCCAGGATGCCGGCTATGCTCGCCGCGCACTCGACCTCCCTGGCGTGTGTCTGGCCGTAGTTGAACGTGACCGCCGTCAGGTGATCGACGCGGCCCTTCGCGTAGGCCGCGACCGTTGTGGAGTCGAGTCCACCGGAGAGGAGAGTGATCCCGTAGCTGGGCATGACAGCATTCTAGCAGATGGCGCTGTGGTACAACCTGGACAGCGCGAACGGGTCCCAGGTCTCGTCGTCAGGAAAACGACGCGCAGGCGTCTCCGATGACCCGGAGCACGGACTCCTGCTGAAATGTGCGGATGTACTCGTCCGCGATCTCGGCGATGAGGCGCGGCGCGGCACCTCCGGGCGGCGCGAGAACCAACAACACCTTGGAGCGTTCCGACTGAATCGCCCCACTCGATCCGCGCCACTGACCGCGCGCATCCAGCACGGTGAGGCCGTCCGGGAAGCGCGGCGTAACCGTATCGGATAGGAAGGCCTCCCACGCGGCGTCATCCACGACCTCGCCGGAGTCGCCACCGCGGCCCATGAACAGCCGGTACTCGACATAGTGCTCGGTCCCGTCCGGACATGCAGGCGCGTCCGAACCGGTACAGGAAGCTGTTACGGCCGCCAGGGCCACGCAACCCAGTATCACCTTCCACATGAATGCGCCTCCATTCGCCTCTCACCCGCGGCGCAGGATTCCCGGATCGCTGGCGCCCGCGCGTTCTGCGATGATACTATCCGCCAAGATCCGGGTCTAGCGGAACGGAGCCGGCGATTGGCCGAGCCTCCGGTCGCGAGTTCAGCGAGCAGGCCGGCAACGGGCGCGCTTGGAAGCTGAGAGGCCCATCCCCGCAGACAGTGCGAAAGTGGGCACGCCGCGAGTAAAGTTCGATCCTTCCCCGCCTGTCCATAGCGGGGAGGGTTGAACTGTGATAATCTGAACTTAGACCTCATTGTTGCGCACCGGCCGTCTATTCTATACCACGCAGACCATGGAACGTCCCGTTTTCGCTTCCCGCGACACATTGCCCTTTCACGTTTCGCCGAACGCCGGTACTCGCGCCGCCACCAGAGCGCTGAAGGAGGAACGCATCTCAGCCGCCTACCCTGCGTGTGAAAACGAGCGCCACGGACTTAGCGAGGCGTTGACCAACATGAAGCGCCCCTCAGCCCGGTTCCGCTTTCACTCAAGCGTCTTCGGATTCGAGCCTGCAGACGAACTGGAGTCAATTCACGTAGAGAGTCTCAGCGGACAACAAGGGTTGATGGCCCCGCACGAGTGAGGACTCCGGCCCGATCCCTGCCACGCCGCCAAATTGCGGGAGTACGCCCCAATCTCACGACCGACATGACGCCGATGGCCGGCGCAACCTGCCGGATTCCAACCTCCCGACTGAGCAACTGACAACTCTACCCAGAGGCGTACTCCGCCTGGCTTCGCTTCCACCGCCGGCGCCCGTAGGTGGCTCGCCCCAAGTCGCTTGACATGATCGATAGCGCATTCTTCAGCCTTTCAGCGGCCACCGTCGCGGGTGAGCCCCACCTCCTGCGCGACTTCGCGGTCATCACGGCGTGCGGAGGAGCGGCCATGTTGCTGCTCCGCATGTTGAAGATGCCCCCCATCCTCGGCTATCTGGGCGCGGGCGTGCTCATCGGCCCGTCGGTTCTGGGGGCCGTGCAAAACGAGGAGACCATAGGGCTGCTTGCGGAGCTTGGCCTGGTGCTGCTCCTCTTCGGCATTGGCCTGGAGTGCGGCTGGCGGCGCATCCGCGAGGTCGGAGCAAGGGTCGTGCTAATAGCCTCCGTGGAGATGGCGGTCATGTTCACCCTGGGATTCCAGATAGGGCAGCTCATGGGGTGGACCGACATAGAGGCAGTGTTCCTGGGGTCGGCCATGAGCATCAGCAGCTCCGCGATTCTGATGACCATGCTGCGGGAGTCGGGACAGCTGCTGGAGACTCGAGGACGGCTGATAGTCGGGATCCTGGTGGTGGAGGACTTCGCGGCCGTTGTCCTGCTCTCGGTCCTTGCGGGAATAGCCAGCACGGGGCAGGCCGACATCGCCGGCATAGGGCCGGTGGTGGTGAAGCTAGCAGCCTTCGCAGTCCTTGCCCTTGTCCTGGGCGCAGCCTTTGCCAACAAGCTTGTCAGCTTCGTGGACCGCTTCCAGTCGGAGGAAACCCTGCTGATAGCGGGGCTGACCCTGTGCTTTGGGCTTGCGCTGGCAGCCGAGCAGGTGGGGCTTTCCGGCGCGGCCGGTGCGTTCCTCATCGGCGCCGTCCTTGGCGACTCCCAGCACGCGGAGCAAATCGGCCGTGCCATGGGCCCGGTACGTACGCTGTTCGCCTCGCTCTTCTTCGTCTCCACGGGCATGCTGATAGACCTCTCGCTGGCGGACGACTTCATCATCCCGATCCTTCTGGTATCCGCAGTTTTCGTGGTTGGGAAGGTGGTCGCGGACACGCTGGGGACGTTCATATCCGGGGAGAGCGAGCGGGTATCGCTCAGCGTGGGGCTTGGCATGCCTCAGATGGGCGAGTTCTCGCTTGCAATGGTCAAGACTGGGGCCGGTTTCGGCGCGGTGGGGAGCTTCATGTTTCCAGTGGTCGCGGGAGCCACGGCCATTACGGCGCTGGCCTATCCCATCCTCTTCCGCGCCACAGACTCCGTCTCCAACTTGCTGCAGCGGTGGTCGCCGCGGTTCCTGAGGCAATACGCCAAGGAACTGGTCCTTCTGCTTGCCACGCATCGCGGCGCCTTCCGGTTCAGCGGTCCCAGGGCCAGGGTGATCCAGCGGAGCACCAGGTTCATCATGCTGGACCTGGGCATTGTGGGGATATTCCTGGCGCTTGGCACAGGACTCCTGAATCTGACCGGCCAGCTGTCCTCCATGGTCCGCCTGAGTGAGAGCATGCTGGGACTCCTGATAGGAAGCGCCGTGCTGGCCTTCTGCATTCCGCCGGGACTCGCAATTTGGAGGGCGCTGCGAAACCTCGCCGATACGCTGGTGGCGTTCAGACTGCCCGGCTACCTGGGGGTTGCGGACAACTGGACGCGCGGCAATCTGCGAATGGCGTTCCGCGACACCGCACTCATCCCGCTGCTGGCAGTGCCGGGCATCTGGAGCTTACCGATGGTCTCAAGGCTGCTGGCCCTGGGGAGCTTTAGCGCGCCGCTGTCGCTTCTGATCATCGCGGGAATTGTTGCGCTGCTCGTTGCGGCGACCTTCCGCGTCCACAGGATTCTCAACCCCATGTTCGGCCAGGCGTTCCTCGGCGACGACGAACGTTCTGATACGGGCGATTGAGATCTGAATCGGCGGCCGGGCTCCAACCTTCAACACCCCGGCGTAAGAGCCTCTACGCCCCGCTCTCGGAGGCCTCAAGGGCGGAGTCGATGTCCGCCTGTAGGGCTATGAGCTTGTCAAATCCGATTATCTCGAAAACGTACCGAATATACGGCTGGAGCGAACATACGTAGAGGTTGCGGTTCCTCTTCTGCAACTCCTGCCAGACGTGCAGGAACACCCGCAGGCCGGATGTACTGAGGTAGGTCACCCGGGAGGCGTCAATGATGACGTCACAGTCCGTGCCCGCCATCGCGCTCATGGCATGGGCTTCAAACACGTTCGCGTTGAGGACGTTGACGCGTCCACTTGCCTGAAGCAGACACGCTGGACCTCTGAACCCGACGAACTCGACCATCATGGCGTGCAACCTTTCGTGAAGGAGCGCTCTGATTTCGGCATATTCAGTATAGTCTCGGACGCCTCTGTAGGCAACACGCCGCCCCGGTGACTCAAAGGGAATACCCCGGCCGCGGCACTGCAGCGGTCACCAACCGGGCTTCCTCCCCAAGTCACCGGCGCGCCGGACCACTGCGTGTGGATTCCAGGTCTGCCGAGGTTCACTCGAAATACTCGTCCTCGGAGAACGTCGTCCATGAGTGGAATACCGGAAACGGCAGGGGCAGGTTGCCGTCGGGATCGTTCAGCTTGAACGATATGCTCTCGCTGTCAAAGACGTTCCTGACCGAGAGCGACACGTTGTCGGTTGGAATGCAGTCGTCGCATTCGGTGGGAATAGTTTGCTGCGACCTCGGCTGTTCGAGATATATGGTGACCTACGAGCCGTCGGCGTACCCCTCGATCCGGTAGTCGTCGGCGAAGATCTCCCATTCGTTGACTGCCCACTCGCCCTCGGCGTTCTGGGCCCAGATGGCGATGGGGCCGAAGAAGTCCAGGATGACGCCCTTCCTCGGGTCCCCGTCCCTGGACGGCTCAAATTGCCGGAAGGAACGGCCTTCCAGCTCTGCCTTGATCCTTACAGCATCCTCACCTGCAACCGGCTCGGAAGGAGACGGGGAATCGCACCCCCACGCGGACAGGAGCGCCAGCGTCATGACGGGAGGCAGCCACAACCGACTCATGAGCGCTGCAATGCGCGAGCGTCTACTCGTACGTCCAGACGTCGAAGTTGAGATTCGCACGCGTGCCCTCGGCGTCCACGAGGTTGGAATCGAAGTCGGGGAAGGTGAAGCCGGCGATCTGGCTCTCACCCAGAACCAGCGTGGGTCTGCCCTCTGCGTCCGCGTCGAAGGTGAGGGTATCGGTGCCGCTCCCGCCGAGCAGCGGAAGCCCCCAGCCCCCCGTGGAGGGTTCCAGGACGTAGAGCTCAACGCTCCCTTCGACGAATACGGGCTCGTTGAACATGACCTCCACGTCGCTGTCGTCGTTGCGTATCAGGCTGACCACCATCGGCGGCCCCGGAACCCCTACATCCGTCGTAATTTCGGGCAGTTCCACAAAGTTGGCGGGTGCCTCGATTTCCAAAGCCTCGTTGTAGCCGTGGTAGCTGATCGCTATGAAGTCCCTGGCCTCGCCGTCCGCGGTCTCCGTGGAAATCCGGACCTCCCTGGTCAGGAAGTCAGCCACGCCCACCAGAACGGTCATGGAGGTCCCCGTGCCGGAAAGGAACAGGGCCTCGCTTCCGAGTGGGGGCCGGCTCGAAACCAGGCGGTACGCCGAGGCGCCGTCGTCAAGATCCGCAATACCGTGAAGGGACGCGCCGGCATCGCCTGGCAGCGAGAACATGCCAACCAGCTGCAGGGCTCCTAGCGAATCTGAGTCTGCTGGAGCGCCCTTAAACCACAGGCCGGAATCCGGGTCCTGGACATAGATGTCCATGCCGATCTGCACCCCTGTGATCGAAGCCATCTCCTCCTCGGGGCCTATGTCTATCCGGTAGCGGAGTCTGTCCGGTCTGATCATGGCGCCGCTCAGCCGCATAGCGGCTTCGCCGCCATCGCTCTCTCCCAACGGGAAGAGCGCGAGCAGGTCGATCACTCCTTCAAAGGAGAAGCTCCTGACGTCCTCCAACGCCGCCGCGCTGCAAGATGCGACCGCTACGGCGCTGTCCAGGGAGCCGTCGGTTGGGCAATCCCCATCGGAGAGGGTCTCCCCGCCGCTGACCTCAGTGTCCGGACTGAGTGCGGTTGTGGGCTCAGGGGTCGGCGTGGGGGTAGGAGTTGGGGCCGGGGTGGCCGTGGGAACAAGTGTCGGAACGGCCGTGGCCGTGCTCGTAGGCGCGGCCGTGGCCGTGCTCGTAGGCGCGGCCGTGGCCGTGCTCGTGGGCGCGGCCGTTGGGGTGGGAGTAGGAGGCACGATGGTCGATGTCGGGTCAGGTTCGCTTTCGCAGGCTGCCAGCGCCACAACCACGACAGACAGGACTGCTGCCATATAGAGTATCTTCTTCAAGATCGGTCACCTTCCTTTCCACCGCACCTGCGACGAAGTTCCTTCGCCGGCTGTCGCTTTAATCGTAACACGATTCCGAGCAGGGAGCGGGCCGAACCATTACAACTCCGCTAACACTCGCACCCGGTGCGCTGGGCGTAGAAGGGCGAGGATCGCGAACTACCGAACCGGTCTCTCGTACCAGTCCGGCCACGCCGCCTTCCAGCGGCGAAACAGCGCGATGAATAGCGGATTGGTAAACAGCAGCACCTTCCAGACCGGCAGCTTGTCGAAGCGCCGCGTCGACGGCAGCACCGCAGGGCTTTGCAGATGCGCCAGCCATGAGACTACTGCCCCAACGTCGGCGCCGTGATGGTGTTGACCTCGCCGACGCCGGAGACCTTGGTGGTGGTGCGGTTGAGGGTCTCGTACTCGCCTTGGCGGTGTATCACGTCGAATTGGAGTTGCACGAGCAGCCCCTCCTCGTCGAGCCAGTAGTCCAGGGCGAGGTTGAAGACCACGTCCGTCTTCCCCATCTTGGTGGTCTGCTCCGACAAGGACGTGTAGTGCGTCGTCGCCACGCCGTCGAGCGTCTCCGGTCCCACCTTCTCGATGTTGGTGACCTGCGGACACAAGTCCCAACTGCCGTCGGCCGCGGGCTGGAGTTGCAGTAGCCGGGCGAGGACCTCCTGGTCCACCTCGCGCGTGACTGCCCAGGGGCCATTGTCAACCTGCGAGTAGCCTACGCCATCGAGGTAGACTGCCTCGAAGGTATTGTAGGGGAGATGGGGATCCCCAGTGACGTGCCCGCTGTAGTGGAAGTCCGCCCCGGCAATGCGCGCCTTGACTTCCCCTGCCGAGTCAGTGCCCTCTCCGGCGAGGTACTTGCCGACGTGGGAGATGCTGAGGTCAATGTGCGTGGCCTGGGTCGTCTTGGTGCAGGCGTCGGTGACCACCTGTGCGTTCACGTCCGCCGTGTCCGCCGTGAAGAGCGCCCGCAGGGTCACGGCCAGGATGATGACGCCCAGCGTCGTGGTGATGGCGAGTGCTTGGCGCTTAGTCATTGCTCCCCCTTAGCGTGTCCACGAGGTCCATAATATCATCCCACACTTCCTCGCCGAGGTCATTGATGAGCTCGCGCTTGAAGGTGCCTAGCCAGTTGAGCGGGTTGCCCTCGAAGGTCGTCTGGCCCTCAGTGTGCGTTTGAGGCTCCCACGTCTGCCCCTCGTTGGTAAACAGGTGGTCGCCGTAGACATGGAAGGTGTCATGCTTGATGAGCTTGGGCGTCGAGTACTGGCGGTACAGCGTCAGCGTCCCACCCTCGCACGGCGTGGCGCAGGTGTAGGGTAATTGCGACAAGGGCGTTGCCGTCCGGTCGGGGGTGATGCGTCGGAATAGCTGGACGACCAGACTAGGGTCGCGTTGCGCAATGGCGTTGGCAATCTCGGTGAGGTCGATGTTGAAGACCTCGTACCGGCCCTTGTGAATGGCCGCCGTCCACGTGCTTTCCAACGCGCCAGGGGCCTCGCTCTTGCCGGCTTGCTATCCGTCCAGCTAAACGGAATTCCAACTGCGGGCCGTATGCAGCGGCAATCCGCATTGCGAACCGCCCTCGCGCCGTGCCGAAAGTCCAGGGCCTCGGGCGTGGACACCTTCCGTTGGTCTTGTCGCCAGGAGTGATGGCTAAGCCGCAGCTTCTTCTCCCACGAATTCCTGTCGACCTTGCATGATTCCCACGCCGATGGCCAGGATGCAGAAGGAGCCGAAGAACAGCACGATATTGCTCACGACGGCAACTCCATGCAGGTCTATCTCCGGCACGTGTTCTGCGACCATCAGCACTATGAAGCTGAGCACACCTGTGAGGGTCAGCCCTATGGACGCCAGCTTGAAGTTGCTCATGCCCTCACACCGGCGCACCAGGCCGAACCCAAATATCGTCGAGCCGATGGCCGTGACGTAGAGGAATGCAATGTGAACACCCGAGGCCGCGGCAAAGAGAGTGGTTGCCATAGCCTGTTCTTCCGCAGCCGTGCCTCCGACGCCATGCTCCAGCACGTGGGTCAGGAATGTGCCGGACGCTCAGCTCAATGACGAGAAAGTCGTAGCCAACCAGAAACACGTTCAGGGCAAACCGGGACACGTTGCCCATGACGGACCCGACGCTGAACGCCCGGTTCAAGCTGTGCAGCCCGAACCAGTAGAGCAGGACGCTGACTACGAACAGGAATGTCGAGAATTGAGCCAACTGACCGTTGTCGCCCAGGACGCGTGCAGCCTCTCCGAAGCTGGCGGAGTCTACAGGATCGATCAGGAAACCGCCCTGTGTGAGCATCGACCCAACAAGGCCAATGACCACGGCAAGGATGAGTGACCAACCGGCAGCAGAGCTTACCTACATCTCTGCCCACCTACGTGAGGATTATGGATTGGTAGCCTTAGCGGCGATTCCTTCGCATCTCTCTCAAGCCTGGATCCGGGTATGTGGGCCATCCTGGATTCGAACCAGGGACCTCGGTCTTATCAGGACCGCGCTCTAACCACCTGAGCTAATGGCCCGCTCGAGCAGACAAGGCATAAGCAACCCTCCCACACACGCTCTGCCCCATCGCGTCTCGCCGTCCATGATACGAGCGCGCAAACTGGGGTGTCAAGGAATCCGGTTGCCCGCGGCCATCCCGGTCGTCTACCATGGAGCCGGCAATCGCTGGGAGGGCTGTATCTATGCGCGTAATGGTGATGATCAAGGCCACCGGGGACAGCGAGGCCGGGATCATGCCCTCAACCTCCCGACTTCAATCCCTGCCGCTCGCGGGCTCCCCTTCCCCGGCTTCTGCCGCAGGCTCGTTCACGATCTCTGCCAGCTCCGAGGGCAGCGCCTCGCGCACTTCCAGCAGCGCTTCCTCTCCGGCTGCTTCCGCGGCCTCCAGCATGCCTGCGGCCAGCGCCGTATCCGCAGCCTCGGCGGGGACGCCCAGCTCCCTGGCGGCTTGCCTTGCCGCCTCCAGCGCCTCGGTCGTTGCCTCGCCGGCGCTGAGACCGCCCTCCACCGCACCCTCCACCACTCCGTAACCCGCGCCGTGCAGAGCGTCGAGGAAGTCCACCTGCCGCTCTGTCAGCGTGCGCAGCGTTCCCAGCACAGCGCCCCGCACTGCGCGGCCCATCTGGTCAGCCAGATCATCGCCCACGTGGACCGCGCCGCGTGTCGCGTGTCGAGCCAGCTCCAGGCCATGCTCGGCAAAGTCACCCACATCCTCGACAGCCTCCTCCACCGCTTCGCCCACCGCGTGAGCGACCTCTCGCACCAGGATCCGGCCGCGGCCCACCGACGTAACCGCCGCCTGGGTCGACGCGGCAATCTGGTATGCCGTCACGCCCAGTGCCACGTCCGCGCCGGGCAGCCGTTTGAGGTACCCGTAGGACCTGGACGTCAGCGGGCCGATGACGGGCACCGAGGTGAGTGCCCGCCTTGCCGGCGTCGCGTGCGCCAGCAGCTCCGCCAGAGCAACCTCGCGCGGAATCTCGCCTTCCTCTCGCAGCGCCACCAGCAGATTCAGGGAGAGCAGGCTGAAGAAAAAGGCGATGAGGAAGACAAAGTCAAACCCGATCAGCTGCAGGGCGGGTATCTCCACCACGCCCGTCTGCGAAATCCAGGTGAGATCGAACCGCAACGTCTTCGCGGCGAAGAAGTCTGCCAGGAAGCCTCCAATTATCGGTCCGATACCCATGCTGACGTACGCCGCAATCCCGGCCACGCCCAGAAAGGCTGTGGCCTTGTTGTCCGGCGCAATCTTGAGCGCAAGCGTGTTTAGGGTGAGCAGCACGCCTGCTCGCGCGATCCCCACGAATGCGTTGAGAGCGATCAGTAGGGGCATGGTCAGCACGTGCTTTTCCGTGTGGGCCACGAAGACCCAACCCAGGAACACGAGGAGGAATAGCGACGCCGATAGCGACATCACCGTCTTGCTCCCGACCCTGTCGGCCATCACACCCCAAACGCGCACGAAGAGGACGTGCGTGATGTTGCTCAGAACCACGAGCGACATGACCACGGGAAGCTCCAGCTCCAGGTCCGTGAGCATGTACACGACGAAGAACGGAATCGCTATGTTGGACGCCACGCCCCACACCCATAGAAACCGCAGGAGGTGCGAGAAGTTCCTGTCCCGAAGAGGCTCTGTCAGCATATCCAGGGGCGACTGCTTCACCTCCGGGGCTGCCGGCATCAGCGGCTCCCTGGCCCGGGCCACCATCAACGGACCGATGACACCAAGCGTAAGCGCTCCGACGATGAAGAAGAAGGAATAGCCATAGGCCTCCTGTCCAGCCGGCGCCTGCCCCTCCCACCAGCTGATGAAGAAGCTCGCGCCAAGCCCCAGCACGGCCAGCACCGCGGTGCTGGCAGCCAGCCGCCGTCCGTAATAGCCGCCCATAATCTTCCGCGGCACCAGATCGTGCATCCAGCTCATCCACGCCGTGATCCACATCGGCGCAAACAGGCCGCGGAACGCCAGCAGAAAGATCACGGTCAGCACCGCGAGCGGGCTCGGTGCGTCAATGAAGAATGGAACCGCGCCAATGGGCACCATCAGCAGCTGTGCCAGCAGCCACGCCGGAAGCCCAATGGCCTTCCTAACGCGAAACCGTTCGATGAGCAGGATGGCCGGCAGCTGCACCACCAGAGACGCCAGGGGGACTGCCGAGACTATGCCGACCTGTAGGTTGTTGGCCCCCAAAGCAAGGGCGTAGGCGGCAAGGTACCCCATGACCTGGACGGTTGTCAGTGCCTCGCTGGTCAGGCCCTCCCAGACCATCATGCGCAGGCTGAAACGCACCTCGCGAGGGGTCAGGGTTGGGCTGGGTCGAAGAAAGCCGAGCATTCTCATATGGCAATGTAGTCTAGTGCGACAGCGGTTCGGCGTATAGTCCCGGCTCAATTTGGCGCACGGCGGCGGCGGAATAGGAGCAAGTAAGCGCGGAGCCTCAACCTGGAGCTGAGCACGTCTAAGGCTCCCCGCAGCCGTGTCCCAGCTGCACGTCGTGAACGGGCTACCTGTTCGGAGCTCGTGAGTCCTGCCGTCGCGCTGTCCGGTAAGGCTCTTGCATTCGCACCATGCGCTACGTCACGCTCACTCTGCCTCTCCTCATGTCCCCTCCCGGTAACATGATTTATGAAGCAACGATACCCCCTTCGGTAACGTTTATTGTGAGGCAACTCGGCCTATTGACGCACCAAGTCCGAATCGGTAAGGTTCGGGCAAGCCTTGCCCATTGGGGCGACTACAGGCAGGCATCCCCGAGAAGTGTCGATTCGAGGGAGGCGCCGGGGAGTACGGCCGAGCGTTGACTTCCAGGAGCGCGGACCAGCCCATCCGACTTGAACCCGAGGAGGCCTGTTCTCTTTCGACTGCGTTGGTTGTCGGCGTCTGCGGGTTGGTGCAGCCCGCAGACGCTAGAGAGAAAAGCGCCAAGGCCGATGCCGCCGCCAGGCAGGTTCGAACCCTGCCCAGAAGCATTGTCCCCCGCTTTCCGCTGGGCAGGCTTGGGGAGCAGGTAGCCACCCTATATCTCTGTCACGCGCCCCACGAACAGGACGGCCCCCGTCTCCAGGTCCCGGATCAGAAAGATGAAAGGCCTGTCCACCGTAACGCTGACCGGATTCATGGGAGCAGATTCCAGCTGCATCACTACAGCGGTGGCCGCGGCCGCCTCGGTGCCCTTTTCGTCCACCGACACGAAGGCCTTGTGGATAACATCCCTGATGTACAGGCACTCAGCGTCTCCCGCGATGCACGACTTGCCGTCCATGCCCGAGAAGTCGGAGGTAGATCTGTCGAATGCGTTGGACATCCCCATCGCCTTGAGGGTTTCGGCCAGCCGGAACTGGGACTCGAACTTGAACTTCGGCAGTTCAAGGGTAACGTAGGCGCCCTCGAGGTCTGCGATAACCCGGTCTACCAAGGCGGCGTCCAGGGAGTCCTCGAACTCTCCGAACCGCCCGCTGTCCGGCAGCAGGACGGTCATGGACAGCTCGTGTCCATCGTAGGGCAGGTCCACGGCCTGGTACCCGTCTCCCGACGCATAGCCAAAACCCTCCGATGTCCTCATCATCGGAACGTCCACGCTGCCGCCGTCCAGCGGGTGGAAAGGTCGCTCGCGGGTGTTCGCTTCATCGAAGGGATAGCTCCAGACCGCGTTGAAGTAGATGGCGTTGGTCAGCACCATCCTGGTCAGCGAGTTGATGACGTCCGGCGGAATCAGGTCCTTGATCCTGTCCTCCGTGCTCTCTGCGACCCAGTCGTTGATTGCGACCCTGGACTCCTCGGGAGCGTCAATGAAGTCGGCGGGCCTCACGCCTGCCCCGTAGCTCTCCGCCAGAACGTCGAGAAACGGCTCCAGAAACTCGTAGTCTTCCTGGCCCCAGACCGCGTTGACGATGTTCAATCTGAACCCTTCGCCGTCCTTGCCTTGACTGTCCTTGCCCCGAGAGGCGAGATCCAGGTCCAAGGCATTGAACGCGGGGTGAAGCCGGTCTTGGGTTAGGGAGAAGCGGAGCGTGTCCGCCATCTGGCTTGCCGTCTGACCCCTGGCCCCTGCGTAGGTCATGGCGAGGGCTTGAGAGATGCTGTGGGGCGAGTAGAACAGGTTCCCATCCTGGGACCTCAGAGTCCGGTACAGGTCGAAGGCGAAAGCTCTGTTGCCATTGCCGAGGGCAGCCAGGTCCGCACTGGCGGCTGATGGCTCGGCTCGCTCCTTGGCCGAGCGAATCTCGCCGCCAGACATGGCAACAGGCTCTTGCGCCTCACCGCACGCCGACACCAAGGCGGCTGCCGTCAAGCATAGGATTATAACGATTGAGGTCAACCGTGCCGACCGCCTCGGCCTACTCAGGCCGGTAATACTCTCATCCATCTGTCACCTCCATCGGGTGCCCGCTTCAATCGGTTCTCAATTCCGGGGGCCTATACTCAGAAATACATATAGTCGCTGGAAAAGGTTCCCTCATTTGGTGTGAATAGCCGCCGCCGCGCTACCATCTCACTCTTCCCCGGAGGCCCTGTTCAGTCTGACTCGTGCCAGAGCCGCCATCCCGTGGTGGCTAGGACGAGAGGAATTAGAACGGCGATGACGAGCCAGATGACGTCTGAGTGGACGCTGACGGATTCGCCCTCCTCCAGCGTAAGCAGGTGGACCCAGTTGCGAAAGAACCAGATGGCCAAGGCGGCGTTGGCATAGAATAGGACCTATGGACCGACCCGCGGGACGGCGACCGGCTCATGGCCTGCCTGTGCTCGCATGTGGGCGAGATTGACCGCCAGCGCGATGAGTATGCCTACAGCGGAGATGATGTTGAAGACGGTCCAGATGGGCTGGGCGTTGTAGAGGGTATCGAAGATGAAATGGGCGGTGTACACCGCCGAGTACGCCAGCATCAGTGCGCCGGTTATCCGCGAGACCATGGCCAAGACAACCCTCTTTCGTGTTCTCGTCGTAGATGCACAACCTCATTATACATCTACCGTTCTTTGCTCGTGACTGGCAGACGATCCTGCGCGACGGCCTCGACTCCAGGCGTGTGCTGGTGGTCGCGCTCGCAAGCGCGCCGGGACTAGGACTCCACAATCACGACATCATGAGGGACCTCTTCGGCGACGACGTGGGCGGATTGCTCGGCAATGGGGTCACGATCGGCGCCGTGGTTGCAATCGGGATGACGCTTGTGCTGGAGGCCACCGGCACGCGCCGCTCGCGCCTCGAGACCACGATGGACATGGACTCGCTCCCCGCAATCGACGAGTTTCTGACCGGACTGGCAGCCAGGCTCGGATGGAACGAGACCTCCACGCTACGGTTGCGCGCCGCCGGCGAGGAAACGCTCGCAAGCCTGCAGATGCAGGTGGACGATGACGAGGGCTCGGAGCACCCACGCCTGATCATCAACGCTCGGCCTCAGGGGACGATAGTGGAGCTTGAGTTCGTGGCCACAACGCGACAGGAGAACGTGGATGACCAGCTGGCCTACCTGAGCGACGAGGCCTCCGTACAGACTTTCGATGACCTCTCGCTCCGTCTGCTGAGACACCATTCCGCTGCCGTGCGCCACCAGAAGTTCCACGGCGTGGACATCGTCACAGTCCAAGTCACGGACAGCGCGGGATATTGGGATTGGTTGGCGCCCTGGAGGGGACTGTGCTGCGCACTTTTCGGTGGGAGGTGCTACTATGGGAGAAGGATCATTCTGGGCAGCCTTGGCTGCGCCGCGATGCCCGGTCCGTCCTCTGGAAGGGTTAGCTGACCAAGATGGTCGCAGCCGCCGTGTTGGACGGAAGCGCCGCCCGTCCTACGCCTCCAGAGGATCGCCGCCGATACGGCTGGGCGCGGGTATCGCCTGGCGTCAACTGCTCTCCGCTAGTAGTGTGAGGGACGGTTGTCCAGCGGAGTCTACTGAGGCAGTACCAGCCGAGAAGGAGGGCAATCCATTGTGAGTCTGCTGATTGCAGTGGCGGCCCTTGCCGCCATCGGCTTGCTGTTCGCGATGGACCCAGGCGGGGCAATCGCAGAAGGCGGCTTTCCCGACTTTCAGGAGATGGACTGGAAGCAGCTGGCGGTCTGGGGCTTCCGCACGATAGGCGTAGTCCTGGCGCAGCTGCTCATAATAGTGCTGAACCTGTGGCCCAAGTACCGGCCCCCGCAGGCGAGCCCGTGGTACTCGGGGACCCCGCTGCCCGGTTCAATGCCCGCGGCGGCCGTATCTGCGCTCGAAGGCCACATGGTTTTGAGCCGAACGATGCTGGCCTCCATCATCGAGATGTGTCAACGCGGCACACTGCGAATCGAGGCCGTCGGAACAAGGGTCGGTTTTCTGTATCGCCTGTCCCGGCAGGGCCCGGCGCAGTATGGCTGGGAGCGAACGATATGCGACAGCCTGCCGTCGCGCCCAACAACGGTTGACGCTCTGGATGAAGCGATAGACAAGCACGAAGATGCCATCGGCGACCAGATTGGGGACTACCTCCAGCATCGAGGCCTATTCCATGACAACCCGGTGCGCGTGAGGAGGGAAAACTCTGACGACGGAGGTCTATGGTGGATGCTCGCTTGCATCTTGACGGCTGTTGGCAGCGGGCTCTGGGCGGCTCTATGGCTGGACCAGTGGTGGGCGAACGCCCTGATCGGCTTGTTCGCGGGTCTCGTGTACTCGTTTGTTACAGTGCCGACGAGGATAAGGACAGGCATGCTGAAACCGACGCAGGCGGGGGCGCTTGAGATAAGTCAGTGGCTTGGCTGGAAAGAGTTCATGGCCGGATCTGCCCCGCCCGGTGCTCGGAACCAGTCAGATCCCGTGCTGGCCTACGCCGTCGCGTTCAATGCATCCCAGCCGTGGCTCGACGTTGAGGCCGCGGCTCCGCCGTGGTTCGGGTCCGGAGGGGAATCCTCCCTGCGGGGCGCCGACCTGGACGCGGCCTATCGCGCCTTCATGCACGCACCGGAGTGGTACCTGGACGGAAGGTCGGACGATGCGGCGAAAGCGGCTGCGCAGTACGGCTATGAGCTGGAGCTCGAGGTGCTAGACCCGGAGTCATCGGATACCGGGAAGACTGCCCACCGCGGGAACGCCGACGCAGTCGAAGAGATTGATAGTGAGCTGGAGGCGCAGGGCAGTCCTCCGACAGCCACAGCGAGAGCGTCGTCAACGGAGTATCAGCCGCAGAGGTGGGAGGGGGCGGTTGAGGAGAAGAAGGGCGGAGGGTGCCTCCGCGGGTGCTTCACAGGGGTGGTAGGCCTGGTGGGCATAGGGGCGCTGGTTCTGGTCGTCCTGTTCAGCCTAGACGTGGTCTCGCCTCGCGAGAAACCGTGTCCCTTGGACTCTCCCGTGATCCCGACACCCGCACAGATTGCGGTGGCCAGCGACCTGTTCCGCGATGAGTGTGTGTGGGTCAGGGGCGAGGTCGTATTCCAGCACGCCGGCGTGCTGGTGGCGGAGATGAATCGGGGCGAGTTCGTGCAGAGCGTGAACGTGCTCGGCCCATCGGAGGTTCTCGGAGCAATCCCCTTGGGCCGCGTGGTCACCCTGGCCGGTCGGCTCAAAGTGGAAGAGGACAAGACATACGCAGTACACCTCGTACCGGACTATGGATCGGATCGGGGATGGTGGCAGAACCTCCGGGAAAACCTCGAAGGGTTGTTTTAGGTGGCTGCGCCGGCGGCTTGCGGAGGTGGAGACGGACGGCGTGGGCAAAGGAGTCACCCGATCACCGTAGAAGAAGAGCATTACTGCAAAATCTCGCGCTACGTCGAATACAAGCCGGCCACGGTACGCTCCCCTAGCTGGAGCTCAATTGTACGCCCCAGCGGAAGAGTTCGAGTCCTCACAGGTTTTGGCCCGTCATGGTGGGCGGTAGTGGCCCTGGACCACTGACCTCTTGCGTGTGAAGCAAGCGCTCTAACCGCCCGAGACTTCCTGCCGTCCGCCCTGCCGGCATTGCGACTTCGGGAACAACGCTACACATCAGGCCGGGCATAGAATTGCCGCGCTGGAGGAGGCCTTACGCCGACGACTTGCAGAGGTGGATTCCGACGGCGGGGGTGGCTACCGCTGAAGGACTCGACTGCCGGCAAGCAGGATCGTCTTTCGGAACCGGCCCAACGTGTAACCAACTAAGGCGCGTGTACCGTCAGGCTGGCGAGACCTCATTGAGACGCCCGGTGGCGCAATCGTACACGAAGCCGCGAATCTGGTCCTTGGCCGGGACAAACGGGCTGGCTTTGATTCGTCCGATGGACTGCCGCACGTCCCCCTCCAGACTACCGAATGCCTCCATTGCAAAGGATGGCCGGAGGCCGGTGTCGGCCTGGATTGCGTCCTTCACTTCGTCGTCTCGAAAGGTCAGCATCCCGCAATCGGTGTGGTGTATCAGCACCACCTCCCTTGTGCCCAGCAGGCGCTGAGAGATCACCAGGGAGCGGATCACGTCGTCGGTGACCACACCGCCGGCATTGCGAATGACGTGCGCGTCATCTTCCTGGATCCCCAGCAGCTTGTGGGTGTCCAGGCGCGCGTCCATGCACGCCACAACCGCCATGTTGAGCGCCGGCGGCAGTGGCAAGTCCGCCTGGTCAAAGCTCTCGGCGTATTGGGCGTTATTCTTGAGGACATCATCCGTAGCAGTCATCAGGGCCTCCCGTGTGCCAATAACGGGTGATGCAGATCGATTGTATTCGTATGCGCGTCCGCACACAACGTACACTGCGAATCAAAAGAATGGGGGAAAACCACGCCTGCACTTTCGGAGTCCCCGGCTTTTGTGATAGATTTACCTCTTATCCCAGTTAGGAGGCCGTACCTTGAACGTAATCTGGGTGGTATCCGATACATTCCGCAGAGACCACATCGGCGCCTACGGGAACCCCACGATTCGGACGCCGTCCCTCGACGCGCTTGCAGGCAGATCCGTCCGATTCGACAGGCACTACTCCGCCGGTTTTCCTACCATGCCCACAAGGGCCGACCACCAGACGGGCCGCTGGACCATGTCCTTCATGGGCTGGCAGCCCCTCCCGGAGGGCGTGACCACCCTGGCAGAGATGCTGGTCGAGCGTGGATTTCACACTGCCGCGTCGGTTGACACCCCGTACTACCTGCGAGACGGGATGAACTACGACCGGGGCTTTCAGTCGTTCTTCATGAACCGTGGGCAGGACACCTTGTGGTCACTACTCCCGCAGCCCGGTTACCACAACGAGGCCCTGGACGTACGGGCGGCGTGGAGACACGAGTCGGACCGCAATGCCCCGCGCACCTTCACGACGGCCATCCGGTGGCTGGAGCAGCACTACAAGGACGACTTCTTCCTCCTCGTCGACACTTGGGACCCCCACGAGCCCTGGGATGCGCCTCCCTACTACACGGAACTCTACTGGCCCGGATACGACGGCGAGATGGTGCTGCCCCTCTACGGCAACTGGCACGACGTGCGCGGCTACAGCGAGGAGACCATGCACAAGGGGCACGCCACCTACTGCGGCGAGATCACCATGGTCGATACGTGGCTGGGCCACCTGCTCAGGTCCGTTGAGAACATGGGCCTGACGGACAAGACGGCGGTCATCTTCACCACGGACCACGGCTTCTACTTTGGAGAGCATGGCGGCCTCTTTGGCAAGATGAATGGCGACAAGTACCCGGACGGCACCCTGCGGCCCTATGGAGACCCGGGGTCAATGTGGGCCCACTCTCCACTGTTCGAGGAGCTCGTACACATCCCGCTTCTCATTCACGCACCCGGCGTTCCACCGGGAGCGTACAGCGGCCTGAGCTCGGCCGTGGACGTCATGCCCACCGTCCTTGACCTGCTTGAGATGGAGGTCCCCAATTCTGTCCAGGGAAGGTCTCTCGCTCCCGGAATGAGGGACGGTTCCGTGCCCGGGAGGGAGTACGTGGTCAGCAGCATACCCTTCGCAAACCCCGGCGACCCAGTGCACTCCGTCGACAACCTGCTGCGCCCGCTGGTCGACTCTCCCGTCACGACCATTACCGTCCAGGACTGGAGCCTGCTCTACAGCCCCCGGAAGGGCTGGTCGGAGCTGTATAATCTCAGCTCGGACCCCGGCCAGCAGGAGAACGTCATAGGGGGCCACAAGGACATAGCGGGAGACCTGCACCAGTACCTGGTCAAGTTCATGCAGGAGACCGCAGTGCCGGAGCGCCTTATGAAGCCTCGCCTGGAGCTGGGGTTCTAGGGGCCGGCGACCGGATTGCACAGGCAGACCAATATCGAGCCGCTCATAGACCTGCCTGGCGGTAAAGTACAGCCCATCCATTGAGGTTGCGCCGATGAATCAGAAACCCGATTACTCAGAGTCGTTCTACAGACACCACGCACGGCGCTACGCCGAGGTCAGCCACAACTTCATCCAGTCGGTGTATACCGACGTCTCTCATCCGGCCCTCAAGAGCGACATGGACCTCGCGGAACGGCTGCAGGACCTCGTCCCCGCCGGTTCCAGGGGGCTGGACGCCGGCTGTGGCGCAGGCGCACGGGACGTGTACTTCTACTGGCAGAAGGGCTACGACATCTACGGCGTGGACGCAGTCGAGGAAAACGTCGCGGAGGCTCGCAGGCTCCACCCGGAGATAGCGGCGAGGGTGTCCGTTGCCGATCTCCGAAAGCCCCTGGCGTTCCCCGACGCCCGCTTCGACTTTCTGACGTGCAACGCCGTCATCCAGCACATCGACCCGGAGACGACCCTGGGCGTCACTCTGCCGGAGTTCATCAGGGTGCTTGGGAATGGTGGCGTTCTGCAACTCATGTTCAAGATCGGTGTCGGCGTTGCAACGGTGTACGACAAGGACTACGACGCGGACAGGACATTCCAGCTTTACGGCGTTGACCAAGTCGTCGGCATCCTGGCAGACCGTGGCCTGAGCGTGGTGGCGCCGGAGGGCGGCAAGCTGGGAGGCGTCATCTACTTCAAGGATCCCAAGCCGATGGACCACTGCGTCCTCTTCGCACGCAAGTCAGGCTGAATCGAGCAATCTCTGAACTAGTCCAGCTGAAGGTGGTGGAGCTAAAAGGCGTACTGATTTGCGAGCTATTCGGTGGGAGGTTCGTATCTGAGGAGGCGGTCAAGCGACTCCGGAAGGCGCCTCACGAGCTTCCGATCCGCCAGGGTTGGAGGCTCAACCATTCTATGACTATCGTCTCCTAACACCTAACGCTTTTGGCAGGCGCGCTTTTCAGCGTCGCCTGGCTAAACTTGTTAAGCCCCTAATAGTAGATGGCAATTCCCTAAACGTATCGACCTTGGCAGTTGCTTTGGACAAATCGTGAGATGCAGTGAACTCGTTTGCAACCACGATGCAGTCAATACCGGCCGCTATTGCTGACTTCAACCCCCTGGCCGAGTCTTCAACAACTACCGTTTCAGCGGCAGTAGCGCCAAAGCGTTGGAGCCCTCTCAGGTAGGGTTCGGGATGTGGTTTGGCTCGCTCGTAATCTTCCTCAGTCAGATAGAATTCCATATAGTCCAGAATGGATCGCTTTTCGTGTATCAGGGCGAAGTCAGGTCGTTTGGATGTGGTAACGATACCCATCCTGTACGTACCAGCGAGTTCGGCCAGTGTTTGCAGGACACCCTCGATTTCGATGTCTTCGGTCATCAGGTATTCCTGGTAGTATCGGTTTCTTAGTTCTCGGCCACGTTTGATTTCAGATTCGGATATTCCTGAAACTCGTGCAGCCTCCCACGCGGAAACTCCATTGGCCATATTCACCAAATATGCGTCTCGCGGGAGATCAATTCCGAGAGATGCCAGCGCTCGTTTGTTTGCCAGGTAATACCACTGTTCCGTTTCGACCAGAACCCCATCATGGTCAAAGAGAATGTACTTCTTCACTCTTGTGCTCGATTCAATTTCGGCTTAACGATTAAGCTAACTTGACAAGCCCTGCGACGAACCGTCGGAGAAGAGTTAACGGTGTTTGCGATGCGAAAACTTCGAAGGACTCTTCGCTGGCTCGGACAAGTTTAGCGCATGGTGGGTCAAGGCGCACTGAACTGCGAATAATTCGGTAGCTGGCAATGCTGTAACGATAGAAGGCACTCATGGCTCAGTAGAAGCGCCTTATCGCGGAGGTGAGGCTTGGCCGAAGTCACTCCAACCCCAGCAGACGGGAGAGCCATCCTCTCGGAGGGCGCAGCTATGGTCATCACCACTACTAATGGCGATGAAACGTTCACCCTCCGGTGGCGATGACTGGTTTGCGCCATTCTCGCCCCAGCAAGCAGGAGAGCCATCCTGTCGGAGTGCGCAGCTATGACTACGACCACTACTTATAGCAATGAAACGTTCACCCTCCGGTGGCGATAGCCAACTGTCGGTGGCCCGGCCCCAGCAAACGGGAGTCCCATCTTGGCGCAGTCCGCAGGCGAACCCCCGACCGCTGCTAACTGCGGTGAATTGTTCTCCATCCGGGACAGACACTTGGGTGAATTCGACGTAGTTCCAGCAATGAGGAGAGCCGTCTTCACGTAGCCCGCAGACATGGTCGTAGCCCGGGCTTATCGCGATGATGGGGCCACCGTCCAGCACAACTGCATCGTCAAAAGACCAACCCCAGCAGATGAGAGCGCCGTCATCCCTAATGGCGCAGGTGTCACCCCCAACACCGACCGCTTCAAAGCGGTGGTCCTCCGGGGGTGAGAAGGGTTGCCAGAAACCTGAATTCCAGCAGGCTATTGAGCCGTTCTCGCGAAGCCCGCAGGCGAAGTACTTCCCAGAGCTGATGGCGGCAAACCGTGCGTCCTCCAGGAAGTCCCTGTTTTCATCCAAGAGCCGGAATCTGCTGGACACGCCCCATGGTCCCCAGCAGCGATCGGAGCCATCCTCTCGGAGCGCGCAGGTCTGGCGGCTGCCACTGCTGATTGTAGTGAAGCGCTCATTCCCCACCGGCATTCCATCCATCTCAGCCGATGTCCAATGCCCGGCAACTGGTATGAAGCGCTCGCCACCCTTTGGTATCGTATCCACACCCCAGCAGAAGGGCGTACCGTCCTCTCGAAGTGCACAGGTATGGAGCGGCCCGCTGCTAATGGCCGTGAAGCGTTCACTCTCCGGCGGTGCAGCCTGACCGAAATCATTCCATAGAGGAGAGGCATCTATAGGAGGGACCAGCCCCCAGCAGGCAACCGAGCCGTCACTTCTCAAACCGCAAGCGTATCCTTCACTGCTGCTGAGAGCAGTAAAGCGCTCCTCTTGTGGCGGATTTGCCGCCCCATGATGACCATATCCCCAGCAGACTGGAGAACCGTCGCCGCGCAGAGCACACGTGTATTCCTCGCCAGCGCTTATAGTGGTGAACTGCTCTTCCTTCGGCGGTTCCGTTGAATGACCCCAACATACGGCTGTCCCATCTTCCCGGAGGGCGCAGGTGTGCCCTTCTCCGGTGCTGATGGACGTGAAGCGCTCGCCTTCCGGTGGCGATGACTGCCCCGAGCTGTTGTCTCCCCAGCAAACGGCGGAGCCGTCGCGGCGGAGCGCACAGGTGTGTCCGTCGAACAATGAATAGCCGAACAGATCACCACCGCTGCTTATGGAGATGAACTGCTCGCCCTCTGGCGGTGATGACTGACCGTATTCATTGTCGCCCCAACAAAGAGCGGTCTTGTCTTTAGTAAGGGCGCAAGTGTGTCGGCTGCCGCTGCTTATGGAGATGAACTGCTCGCCATCCGGTGGTGATGACTGGCCATACTCATCGTTCCCCCAACAAATGGCGGCTCCACTCTGAGTGAGTGCACAGGTGTGCAGATGGCCACTGCTGATAGGCGTGAAACGAGGCTCAAGCGTGGCTGTGGAATTCGGACTAGTCGTCGGCGTGTAGACAGGCCTTGGCTCAGTTTGAGAAGGCTCCGGTGTGGACGTAGAAGTGACAACCAGAGCGAGTGTTGGCACGGGCATCGAAGTAGCGCTGGGAGTAGACGAGATCTGCAGGCCGTCGTCGCATGCCAACAGCATAGCGGCACCCACTAAGCATAACGACACGATTCCCCCGACTCCACCGATGTCCTTTCGCAATTGGAGCTCCAAGATGAAGGTGGACGCTGCAAGTCTAGCCCTGTGGTCTACACTCTTGGGCTGAACCTCAAGGTGAAGGGCCTTCTTTTACCAAGTCGTGGTGGGCGGTAGTGGACTTGAACCACTGACCTCTTGCGTGTGAAGCAAGCGCTCTAACCAGCTGAGCTAACCGCCCGTGTCCCGCAATCGCACGTCGTGACACGCCGGGCAGGGCTGGGCGCCCATCAACGCTCGGCGGCCGGGCGAGGCACTCGACGCCCCTCGATGCGGGTGCCTATGAGTATACATTCCCCTGAAGACGGCGGGCAAGCCTGAGGGCCGGCGGCGCGACCTTCAATCATCGCACGCCTGCCGCTTGCCGAAATCTTCGGAGTAGCATATTATGTCGTCGAAAAGGTAGCACGCAGAGGAGGTATCCATTGCCAAAGATGATTCCCGTGGCCGATGACTTGAGCAAGCCGTTCTGGGACGCCGTCAACGAGGGGAAGCTGGTGGTCCAGAGCTGCAACGACTGCCCCACGCTGCAATACCCACCCAGGCCTCGCTGCCAGGACTGCAACTCTGAGAACCTGGGGTGGAAGGAGACCAGCGGCAAGGGGCATATATCCACGTTCATGGTGTCCGCGGACACCCGGCTCCAGAGGCGCGTGCCCGACCAGCCCTTCAACATCGCCCTCATCGCCCTGGATGACGACCCCCGAATCAACTTCTACTCCAACCTGCCCGGCGTACCCGTCAGAGAGGTGCCCGTGGGGGCCGCCGTGGAGATCGTCTTCGAAGAGGTCGCTCCGGGCCAGCTGATACACGAGTGGAAGCTGGTCGAGTAGCGAACGCGTCGCACGGCCGATACGGAGCCAATCACCGCATAAGAAAAGAGGTGGAACGTGACCACACAGGAAACTAGCTGGAGAAGGGACACGACCGGCCTGGGCGTCTGGCCGCACCAGGGCAAGGTGGCGATCACAGGATGGGGCCACTCGCCGGTGGACCGGCGATGGGACGGCGTCACCATGGACACTATCTTGGGCGCCTACGCCATACAGGCAGTCCGACGAGCCCTGGACGACGCGGGCGTGAAGCCGGAGGAGGTCGACGGCCTGCTCTGCTGCCCGGACAACATGGCCGGCTTCAACGTGGCCGGACCCGCCGGCCAGTGGGGGCCCTATCGCCCATACCTCGCGCCGCCCTACGACTCCGAGGAGGGCATCAGCATCGTCACCAACCGCTGGCTCCTGAGCCAGATGCCGGAGCTGTCCAACGTGACGTACACGGCGGACGACATACCCGCAATCGGTGAGGGGATGGGCTACGCAGCCCAGGCCTGCGCCGAGGGCAAGTACCAGGTCGGGGTGTACGTCTACACCGCCAACAACCTGGAAGGCCGCTACCGCCGCGGCGGCGACAACGCCGAGGACCACTCCAGGGGCGCTCGCCAGTGGAACACGCCGTGGGGCGCAGCCGGGGGGCAGGACGCGCTGCCGCTACAGGGCTACTGCCACAAGTACGGCGTGGAATGGGACGACATGATGGCCCCCGTCATCATCAACGAGCACCGGAACGGCCTCATGAAGCAGGATTCCGACATGGAGGGCTGGAGCTTCTACTACCAGAACGGGGCCTCCGGCCTCACCCATGAGGACTACCTCAACTCCCGACCCACCTTCTGGCCAATCAAGATCTGGGACTGCGACAGGCCGATCAACGCCGTTGGCGCCTTTGTCTTCGCCACTGCGGAGCGCGCGAAGGACATGAAGCAGAAGCCGGTCTACGTGATGAACCACAACCAGGGCAACACGGGCAGACCCCGCAGCAGCCAGATCACCTGCGACGAGCAGGAGGTGGCAAACGCCATGGCCGCCCAGATGGCCTACGAAGGCTCAGGCTGGACGCCCAGGGACGTGGACATCTTCAACCCGTACGACGGCTACTCCTGGTTCCTCCCGTTCTTCCTGGAGGCCTTCGGCTGGCACGACGTGGGTTATGGCGAGGCAAGGGACTTCTTCAACGGCGACATCAGCGTTGAAGGGCCTCACCCATTCTGCTCCGGCGGCGGCAACCTGGGCAACGGGCGCACCCGCACGTCCATGTACATCGACAGCATCCAGCAGCTCCGAGGGACCGCCGGCAGTCGTCAGGTCAGCGTGAAGGCGGAGACGGCCATCTGCGCCTTCGCTCCCTTCACCAGCTCCGCCTACCTCTGCCTTTCCAACGTCCCGTCGTAGCCTAGAGCATGCTCGAGCACGCAGGGAGCGAGGCCGGCCGCCCAGCGATCAGGGTAGCCGGCGCCGCTCCCGCGGCGGCCGGCGGCCGCGAGGCTTCCTCGGCGCGCAGGCCGGCAGCCCGGTAGAGTCGGGCCCGGAGGCCTAGCTTGCCACCAACAGCCTACATTCCGCGCTTCCTGCAGAGGACCGGCGCGGCCTTCTGGCTTCAGGCGGCCCTGCTGGTAACGGCGGCCTCGTCGCTGCAGTTCGCAGGTTGGGTGAAAGCGCCGCTTCTGGCGCCGGCGGCATTCCTGGCCGCCATCCTCGCCGCTCACGCCTTCGCATCCAGTGAACGTCGCGCTTACCTGCACCTTCGGGCCCTGGCCGCCGGCGCTATCGTGGCCTGCGCCTGCGGCACGCTCGTCGCCGAAGGCGATGGGCCATTCGACAAGCTCGACGCGCTGCTCTCGGGCCTCTCCGGCTGGATCTCAGCCCTGCGCAGCGGCGAGAGGGTCTCGGACCAGCTGCCTCTGTCCGTCACCATAACGGCCCTCACGTGGGCCATGTCCTACCTGACCACGCTGACGTTTCTGCGCTATCGCAGTGTGTGGATGACCCTCCTGCCGGTGGGCGCCGTCACGATCATCAACGTCACCTACCAGCCCGGAAGCACCTCTCCCTACCTGTGGACGTTCCTCCTGCTGTGCCTGCTCATGATCGCGCACGCCGCCAGCCGGGTACGGATCGAGGCGCTGCTGGCACAGGGCGCGGCGCATCCCGCATCGCTTCACCGGAGGTCGCTGGTGCACGGCCTGTGGATCAGCGCTGCCCTGGTGGTGCTGGCAGCGGTGCTACCCCTCGGCGAATCGCCATCTTCGCCGCTGGACTGGTTCTACAACCCCGTTAACGGGACCGCCAGAGGCGAGATCCGCGACGAGGTGAGCCGCGTCTTTGGCGGCACAAGCGACCGTGAGATACTCTCCGTCCGGTTCCTGGGCTCCGTGCTGTCACTCGTGAGGCCGGTGTCCAACAGCACCGAACCGATCCTCTTTGCGGAGGCCGACTATCCGTACTACTGGTCGGCGGTGGCATACGATCACTACACGTCCAAGGTCTGGAAGGTGCAGGACACGGCCACGCTGGACGTGATACCCCCGCCGGAAGTGCCTGCCTCCGGGGAAAGCGACGGGCCTCCCATCACGCGGCCGACCACCTACACCATATACCTGTACGTGGAGACGCCTTACCTGTTCATCGCCGGAAACCCTGCGGACGTCGACCCCGACGCGCAGCTGCAGGCGCCCTCATCGTCGGCACACCGGCTGGACCTGGCCGACCCCGGCCGCAGCGACGATCTGTCCGGCGACCTGCGCGCCCTGGAGTCGGAGCTGGCTTCCACGGCGGGGTCGCCGGACGTATCGCGGCTGCCCGCCCACCTGCGCGTTTCCGCCGTCGTCAAGTCGGCCGGACCTGCCGGCGAGGAGTCGGTCGTAGTCGTTGACCCAGGCTCGCCCGCGTACACGGAGGACCTGCGGAGCGCCCTGGACGGCCCCGGCCAGACCCTCGCGCTGGAGGTTGTCCGCGCACCGCTGGAAGACTCCCCTGTACTCTTCACCACGCAGGGCCAGCTCGGGCTTGGCAACAGCTACGCCGTCGATTCCGACATCCTGATCGCGGACGAGGCGTTACTGCGCGCCGCCCCGCGGGACTACCCTCCACGCATAGTCGAGCGATACCTACAGATACCGCCGTCTCTGCCCGAGAGGGTCTCTTCTCTTGCCGACGAGCTGGTCGACGGCGCGGCCAACCCGTACGACATGGCCTTTGCCGTGGAGTCCTACCTTCGAACTCTGGAGTACAGTAGTGTCCCAATCTTCCTGCCCAACGAGGCCGACGCGGTTGACTACTTCCTGTTCGAGTCCAGGGAGAGCTACAGCGACTACTTCGCCTCTGCGATGGCGATGATGCTGAGGACGCAGGGAGTACCCGCGCGGCTGGTACTCGGATTCGCGCCCGGCGAGGTCGACCCGGAGGGGTACCTGGTGCGCGACAGCCACAACCACTCGTGGCCGGAGGTCTACTTCCCCGGCCTGGGCTGGGCGCCGTTCGAACCGTCGCCCATCTACCCCGTGCGCCCCCGCGGTCCGGACCAGCTGTCGCCGCGGAACCTATCGATGGCGGTGGAAGCCGATGCCCCGGCCGCGGACGAGGAGGCTTCGCGGGATCCCGGCGTGAGGGTCGGGACGCCGCTGGGCGCGGGCGGCCTCATGTTTGCCGGCTTCATGCTGGCCGGAGCGTCGGTGATGCGCATTCTGTGGGTCGCGCAGTACGGCGCGCCCTGGTCCGCGCAGGCCGCCTACCGCAGGATGCAACGCCTGGCGACGTTACTCGGATTCCGCGCGCCGTCCTCGCAGACCGCCCTAGAGTACTCGCACAGCCTCTCGAGCCTGCTACCTGAGGCGCGGTCGGAGGTGGAGCTTGTGACGCGTGCCTACGTGCGCCACAGGTACGGCGGCGTGCGGCCCGATGCCGCCGAGGCGCCCGGGCTGGCGAATGCGTGGAGCCGCATCAAGTGGGCGGCCCTGTTCAGGCTGCGCTAGCGCGGCGGCTCGACTTGGGAGGCCCCCTGAGTTACAATCCAGGTGCCCGGAACACAGGGCGCGGCGGTGCGCCAGTCGAATTGCGCTGCGGATGCGGCAGAGAGACTTTCGAGGAGGTGAGAAGTGGTAACGCAAGCACAGATGGCCCCGGATTCGATCTACAGAAGCACCGAGGGACTGGGTGTGTGGGAGCACCGAGGCAAGGTGGCGGCCGTTGGCGTCGGAGTGTCGCCCACCGCGCGGCGCTGGGACGAGACCGCCGATACCAGCGTCGGCGCGTGGACCATACTCGCCATCCGCAGGGCAATGGAGGACGCGGGCGTAACGCCTGACCAGGTCGACGGGCTGGTGCTCACACCGGAGACTTCCACCGGCTCGCCCTGGCCGTCCGACAAGCCCATCCCTGAGGACTTCCTCAATATGTACCAGTCCACCGACGACCCCATGGACGGCATCGCCAAGCTCAGCTCGGACTGGATCCTCAAGAATATGCCGGAACTGAGCAACGTCAAGTTCGTCATGTATGCGCCCATCTGCATGTCCAACGCCCTGGTTGTGGCGGCGCAGGCCGTGGGGGACGGCATGACTAACACCTGCCTGGTGGTGCGCGGATGGCACAACTTCGGCGGGCGGTACTACGTGGGGCAGGGTGACGCCGCGGGCAACACCATCGCCGGTCCCGGCAAGTGGCAGGGCCTGTGGGGCACCGTCGCCTGCTACACCACCGCCATGATCTTCGAATCCTACTGCCGCAAGTACGGCAAGAGCCACGACATGATGGCGCAGTTCGTGGTCGAGGAGAAGCGCAATGGCCTGCTGTTCCCCGAGGGCTTCTGGGCGCAGCACAGACCCGAGGCTCTGTCGGTCGAGGACTACCTGGCGGCCCGCTGGATCGCCAAGCCCGCCAACCTCTTCGACAACGACCTGCCAATCTGCGTCTCCGCGGCCTTCGTATACACCACGGCCGAGCGGGCCAAGGACATGAAGCAGAAGCCGGTCTACATCCTGAACCACAACCGAACGCTGCCTGCGTCTCGCAGCGTGGTGCCCACGCTGGAGGAGTGGCAGGACGCCGCCGACTTCACGGGCCGAAAGCTGTACGAGGGCGCCGGCATCGGCCCCAGCGACCTGACGTTCGAGAACATGTACGACGGCTTCACGCTGTTCCACCAGTTTCACCTGGAGGGGCTGCGGTTCGCAGGGGTTCAGCGCGGCGAGGCGCTGGACTTCTACCAGACCGACATCTCGATCGAGGGGCCCAACCCCGCGTCGCCCAGCGGCGGCAACGCCGGGGCCGGTCGCACTCGCTTCTGGCTGCACATCGACAGCGTGCAGCAGCTGCAGGGCAGGGCGGGCGCGCGGCAGATACACAAGCCGGCGGAGATAGGCGTGTCGGGCGCGTTCATGCCGGACTTCAGCTACTCGGTCGTTTGGAGCGCCACACCGGACTAGGGCAAGGCGCAAAGGTCTTGGTCGGGAGGCGCGATCTGTCTCCCGACCCGGCGTCACCCCTCAGCCTTCAGACGCTCCAGCTCCGCATCCGGGTCATCGATGCCAAGGTTCTCCATGGCGCGGCGCCTGCTCTGGATCCCAGCCTCCACCAGCGTCTGCTGCTCCCTCACCAGCCGGCTCCGGTCCTGCGGAAGCAGCGGGCCCCACACCACTCGCTGCCTCACCGGCAGGTACTTCACGCCCGTGCGCTTCTCCAGTATCCGCAGCGCCATCTCGTTCCGCTCCCGGTAGGCCGTCGCTCGGATGAGCCTCTTCCGCCGCACGCGCTGGAGCAGCGGGCCCATCTCCATCTCCAGCGCCACGCCGGACAGGTTCCGCGGGTTGTCGCCAAAGCTGATGCGAGGCGCCTCCGACAGGTCGTGCAGCGCGCGGTGTATCACGTCGATGAAGTCCACGTGGAGCTTGGCGCCCCCGCCCTGCAGCAGGTCCAGCAGGTACGCACGAGCGCGCTCCGGCAGCTCCCACACCGCGCCAGGCTGTACGGCGATGTCCTCCGCACGCTCCACGCCCTCCACAACCGCGATGGGGTTGCCCGACAGCTCCAGTATCATCGACAGCTGCGATACGGCCCTGTTCAGCTCCCGTGACGGCTCCACGATTGGCGGGATGTCCGACTGGCCCCAGAACCGCTTTGGCTCGCGCAGGTTGGGGAATATGACGAACGGTATGAATCCGTAGGGATTGGCCCGCTCCTGCACCAGCGTATCGTCCACCCACAGCCGGAGCTCACGCGGGGTCCACGCCTCCACCACGGTCGCTCGGCCGGCCCGGCGGTTCATCTGTGCAGGCTTCACTCCGTAGAGCGTCTGCGCCTGCTCCGGCGTCAGGTGGTAGCGGCTTGCGACCTGCCACACGCGACCCACGTCGTCCGCGACCCACCAGGCGAACAGGCCCTGCACGTCCGGCGCGCTGATCCTCACTCGCCGCTCCTGTGAGTCCCACGTCACCTTGTAGCAGCCGTCGCCCAGAATGGCGGTGTCCAGCTCCGTATCGAAGTCGAGCTGCTCCAGCCGGTTGTCATCGTACACGCCGCGCAGCGCCTCATCCGCGCGGCTCGCCCGCTCCACCGCCTCCGCCGACGAGTCCGTGGGGCCGATGACGAAGGACATTTCCGTCATCAGGTAGGAGGTCACCTTGTCCAGGAACGTGCGAGCGTAGTTGAAGGTGAGCCGTCGCTCCCACCGGTGCGGCGTACCCTTCCACTGCGCGCCTGCGTAGAACTCCAGATTCTCGCGGTAGGCCCTCAGCCTATCGCCGTCCATCCGGGCCAGCTGCTGCGGAAGCGAAAGGTTACTCATGTCGTTCTCCTGAACTGCTCAAGACGTCCACCTCACAGCCCATCGCCTTCGAGCGTTACGACCCTGGCGCGCTCCAGGATCCGATGTATCGTCCGCTCGCTGAGGCCGAAGTGGCGCGCCAGCTGCGGTACGGTCTTGCCCTGATCGCGCTTCACCTGCATCACCTCGCGGTCACGACTCAGCCGCAGCTCCCGGTGGTAGGCGGCCGGGTCGTCGTACTTGCACCACGGCAGCGGGCAGCGCAGGCACGACGGCGACACGCTGCAGCCTTCGTCCCGGTACTGGTGCTGCTCCGGCAGCACGTCAATGACGGGTTCGTTCCTTCTTGGACTCACGCACTCACCCCCTCGGCGGGACGGCGCCCGCTCTCACCGCTGCTCTTCCCCGAGCGTGACGCGGCCTGTATTCGGCGGCGCCGACCAGCAGCGCAAGGCTCATCAGGAAGTCGTCATGCCCCTCGCGGGACTCCACGTAGAAGTTCATCGTCCGGTTTGGCCTCACCCGACCGACGGCACGCTCGGTCTGGGCGCGCATCTCGGCGTACTCCGGCGACCCGTCCGCCGCGTACATCTTCAGCCGGCCCGAGCTCACCGCGGCCAGCAGGTCGAACGCCAGCCGCGACTTGCTCTGCGCCGTGAACACGAAGGGCACAGCCACGCCCCTGCCCATCGTTCGCTCCAGGAAGCTGGCAATGCCCTGTCCCAGTCCGGAGGCGTCTATCACCACGCGCCTGCAGCGCCACACCTCGCGCAGCACGTCAACGAGCCTGGGGTAGAGATCCGCGTGGCTCTGCCCCGTCCACCAGTGGTGCTCCACGATGCGCACGGCCGGGTCCGGCGATAGTTCGTCGCAGCCGCTGAAGTCCAGCTCGCCGATGGTGACCACTGTGGAGTCGCGGGTGGGCCGTGCGGCGCGCAGCGCCTCATCCACACCCTCGCCATCGGGCGCCTCGCCGGCCACGTCCACGCCGGCGACGTAGACCCGCCCCGGCTCCGGCGAGCGGCGGCGGCCGTGGCGGCCATCCATCTGCGCAAGCTGCTCCGCCGAGAATAAGCCTCCCCCGCCGCTCAGCGACTCCAGCATGTACTGCGTGCGGAAGAGGGGATGGCTCTCCCCCAGCCGCCGCCGCTCGCCCTCAACGTAATCGCGGTAGAGCGGGTTGTGAGCGGCCACCTCCTCCCAGGACTGCCGGAAGTGACGCTTTACCCCGTCGCTCCGCTCCAGCTCCAGGTTGGACTGCTTCACCTCCTCCAGCAGCGAGTCGCCGCGCCAGGGCGTGCCATAGAGGACGGTTGTCACGTTGGTGGAGGCGCCCATGGGCCGGAACTCCTTGTAGAACTTGTCCCTCTCCACGTCCTGCGCCTCGTCCATCTCGATGAGAACGTGGGCCGTGGCGCCGACTACGTTGCTCGACGGCTCGGCGCTCAGGAACAGCTGCCTCACCCTGCCGAGCCGGACGGCGCCGCCCGCCTCCGCGCTCCACAGGCCGCCCAGGCCGGCCTGACCCAGCCGCTCCTTCAGCCGCGACATGCTGATGCGGACCTGCGGGTCGAACGTGGGTGCGGCCTTCACCAGGTTGCCGCCCTTCGCCGCGAACATGGCCAGCAGGAGCACCTCCATCTGCGCCGACAGCTCGTTCTTGCCTCCCTGTCGCGCGATCTCCACCGTGAACGTCAAGCCGCGCTCGTTGAGCACGCTGTCCATTACGGCCCGGCCGATCTCCACCTGGTACGGCCTCAGATTCACCATCCCGCTCATTCGCTCAGCTCCACTCCAGCAGGCGCAGCAGCACCTGCACAATCACCGCTCCCGCCACGAGAAACACCAGGCCGTTGACTCGCGTCTTCAGCTCCTCTACGCTCCGCTCCAGGTGTCCCATTCGCTGGTCCAGCAGCGCGTCGAACGTCGACAGCGGCGATACGTCCACGCCCGGCTTGCGAAACTTCCCCAGCGCCTTCTCCATCTCGTCACTGCCCATCCGACGCCTCCGGCATAAGGACGCTGCCCACGCCTTCCAGCACGCCTAGCAGGCTCTGGTACAGGTCCTTCTCGGACCTGGGCGAAAGCCGGTACTTGGCGGATACCGCCCTGACCAGCATCCCGATCCCCTTTATGAGAAGCTCCACGTTGTCCGGCTGCTCCTCTGCAAGGCTGCCCAGGCGCACCCTGAGCAGAGCGATCTCCTCGTCCAGGCCCTGAAGCTGCCTCGCCCGCGACAGGCGCACGCGCTCCGCCCGGGACATGGCATCCTCGTAGAAGGCGCCCGGCTCCGGCGAACTTCCGCTAGCGGGGTTTGGCACGCTCGTCTCCTTCCAGCGCTTCCACCAACTGGTGCACGGCGTCCGGAGGCAGCGCGGAGGCCGCCTGCACAAGCCCCCTCAGCAGGCACACGGCCACCACCTCCCACTCACGTTTCTCGATGGCCTTCGACATGGCGCTCACTGGCCCCCTCCCTTCCATGAATGCTATGCTGCTAGCGGCGGCGGCCGCCGGACCTTCGACGGAGCACCATGGCGGTTATGGCCAGCGACGCCAGCAGCGTTACGAGTCCCGGCCACGGCGGCGGGCCATCTCCCTGATCGCCGGCCGCGTCCGCGGCCCAGTACAGGCCCTGCAGAAGGAAGCTCACGTTGACCAGCGCAAGCACTCGCGAGGCAATGCGCCTGCTACGGTCGGACGCGGAGTAGCGGGCGAAGTAGACGGCGTTGAACCCGCCGGACAGGGCGGTAAGCGACCCCTGAGCGAGTATCAGAATCTGCAGAGAGTCCGGCAAGGCTTCCTCCTGCGCCGTCATCCCTGATTTGGAGACGTGCAGGGAGGAGAATAGCACGCCTGTTCTCTTTGGTCAACGGGAGTGTGACGACACGCGCGCGTGAAGGCGGACCGTCCTGACTCCTCACGGCATCGAACCCCTGTTGACGAGTGTCACCGCAAGAGGCTAGCCTGTTGAACCGGGCAAGCCCCATAGGTGGCCCTCCGAACGAGAGAATCTACGATGTCTGAACGCACGGCGCCCGAGGCAGCCAACAGGTCCCTGAAGCGTGGGGTCCTCATGGGCGTGGGCTCGGGCCTGGTCGCCATCACCTGCTGCGTATCGCCGGTGGTATTGGCATTGCTGGGCATCGCAACCGCAGCCGAGGCGGTGACGCTCGGCGACACCCTCTACTACGACTACGGCTGGTACTTCCGGGCGGCGGGCCTGGCAGTGGCGACGCTGGCCGTCGTCCTGTTCCTGCGCGGCCGCGGCGTCTGCAACGTACGCGGCGCGTACCGGTACCGCCGCATGCTGATCGTCTTGGCGGCATCGGCCGTTGCCACGTACGCCGGCCTGTTCTGGTTCACGAAGTACCTCGCCATCTGGTTCGGATGACGGGCTGGCGCCCTCCGCGCCGCCGCATGGATTGCCCGGATGGGCGCCGCGGTGTTATCCTCGGTTGAAGGACAATCACAGGAGGGGGACCGGATGGCGAGCAGGGACGGAATCTCCGGAACGCTGCTGAGCGTAGACACTGCCAGGAGGGAGCTGACCCTGGAGGTACAGGTATTCGCGTTCGAGGCTGAACCGGCGTCGGACTACAAGAGCTACACCTATGACCTGGGCGACGACTGGGACGACGAGCGACTCCGCGGAGCTGTGGGCGGGCACGTGGTTGGGACGGTGGTGGACGGAGTGGTCAGGCAGCTGCACGTGGCGTGAGGGGTCCGTCCTGCGTTGGGACCTACTCGGCATTTTCCCAAGCAAGTAAGCTGCCCTTGGCCTTGACGCTTAGAAGGTCTCGAGCCAGTGTTGAATTAGGTGGCAGCGTGGCGCAAGAGGGGCATCCGCCGAAAGGCAGGTGCCCTTTCGAGTTCCGATGACCAGGGTGTAAAATGAAGAGGACAAGTCTGGCGCGAAGGATATCTACCAAAGGGTGGGGGCCCTTTCACGTTGAATTCCGCCAGCACTCCTCCTCTATGCACTATCCTAACGGCGCCGCCTGCCCCTGCGAGCCGGAGCGCGAGCAGCGCGCCCCATTCGTAGGTTGCCTTCGTGCTTCATGTAGCCGTTAGTCCGGTTCCGATCCTGGAGCGCTGACAAGGTGTAGTAGTCTCGCTTCTCTTTGTTGCACGGCGGACAAAGCAAGGTGAGGTTGTCGTAGGCATTGCTTCCGCCGTCGGATCGTGGACGAATGTGGTCTACCTCCAACACACGCGGGTCAAAAGTGTAGTCCGCGCCACAGCCCTGGCACAACGGGCCTATGTCACCCACCAGCTTCCCGTGCTGAGTGCGCGGTGCGGGATAGCGCTCCCGGGTGCGACCCAGAGGGGTCCGAAACGCCTGCGCCGCCGTTTCTCCGGCATCCGTCCTAACTGGCACGTCGTCACGGTAGGCAATCCCGAGACTGAACAGACCAAGTTCTCTCTCCATGCGCCTCCGCACAACATCCACAGCGCCGTCCCATATGTCGATTCCGACCCACTGCCTTCCAAGCCTCTCTGCAGCGACACAGGTCGTTGCGCAGCCGCAGTGGGGATCGAGCACTACATCACCAGGTTTGCTGCTAGCCTTGATGATGCGTTCATAGAGGGCTAGAGGCTTCTGCGTGGGATACTTTGTGTTCTCCTTCGACTGTGCCGCCATCCCAAGACTTGGGATGTCTTCCCACACATCGTGCAATTGCTTTTGGCGCACCACGTTTCCCGCGCTGTCCGTGTCTAGGAAATACATCACACGGACTGTACCGTTCCGGGTGTACCGTATGCGTCCCTCCTGTTCCAGTCTAGCGATAGAGGCATCAGTATAGTCACCTCTTGGCAGGTCATAGTAGTAGCGTCCATCCTCGGTCTGCTTGTATTGCTGTTTCGCTTCTTCCTCGGTGAGGACGACGGGGACTCGCATGTTCGCCGTGTAAGAATCCGACTTGGAATAGCGAAGAATCGTATCGTGCTTTGTTCCGAAATCCCGAACGCTCGGACGTTGAGGGCCATCGTAATGCCATACAAGTTCATTCCTGAAGTTCTCGCGTCCAAAGATGGCGTCAAGCAAGCACTTCACCCACGCATGAGCCGTGTGGTCAATGTGCAAGTACAGGCTACCGTCGTCAGCAAGGACACGGTGCATCTCCAGCAGCCGTACTCCCAGCCAACACAGGAAAGCTCCCATCGACTCTCCGTGAACGGTCTTTGCGGTCGATATGACCTGCCAAACCTCTGGCTCGTCTCGCTGGAGCGCTTCAAGCCAGTCATCATGCACATCGTCTCGCCATCTCCACCGGTCTTGAAAGCTCGCTCCCGCAGCAAGCGAGTTCGGCGTTGCGTGAAAGTCCCGACCCTTCTTGAACGGCGGGTCCGTGGCAATGAGGTTCACGGTACCGCTATTCATTCCACGCAGGAAGTCGAGATTATCCCCGTGAAAGAGTGTGCGGTTCTGGAAGTTGAGCTCGGCCACTTGGATCATTCCTTGAGAAGCCTTCTACATAACGTGCCTGCGCCGCCGCCTGCGGCGGCGCTTTGGCGACGTGGGAATCGCGAGGTAGCCCGTAAAGAGACTCCCTACGCCCATGACGAGGAGGATTACCAGGAACTCCATAGGAGGAGGGTTCTCACTCCTGGCAAGGACGCCCCCCCAGATCAGGAGGAAAGTGCCCACTCCAAACAGATAGATTGCATTGGGCCAATATTTGTTGACCTTCACCATAGTACTCCTAATCTTTGCTCGTCGCGCTGACGCCCGGCTAGGCGCTAAGGCGGTTCAGTCTTGCCATCAGCCGGGACTTCCGGCGCGCCGCGTTGTTCGGGTGGATGATGCCCTTCACCGCCGCCTTGTCCAGCGCCTTGATCGCACGCTGCACGCTCACCGTCGCGGCCTCCGACTCACCCTGCGCGATGGCGTCCTGTGCCCTCTTCACGTAGGTGCGTGTTGCCGTGCGTATCGGCCGGTTTCGCTCCGTCTTCCGAGCCACCACGCGGGCTGATCTTTCACTTGGCAATGCCCTATCTCCTTCAGTTCGATCTTCCTGCGCCAACCCGCAGGATCCGCTCCTCCTCCGGAGCGCTTCGCGTTACCGAGAACACGCCCACCACGCCCTCGAGCCTGGAGAACAGCCGGCTGAGCTGTCCCACGCCCGTGGTATACAGCGTCAGGTATATGGAGGCGCTGCTGTCCTCGTGCTCGGTGGTTATGACGCTGGCGATGTTCACCTTCTCCTGCGATACCAGCGTGGTTATGTCCCTCAGCAGGCCCACGCGGTCCCACGCCTCGATGCGCAGCCGTACCGGATACAGCGTCTGCCCGCTGCCCCAGTTCACGCTGACCAGTCTCTCCTGCTCGCTCTCGTTCCGGACGTTGTGGCAGTCGGTCCTGTGCACGGACACTCCGCGGGTGCGCGTGATGTAGCCGATTATGCCGTCGCCCGGTATGGGGCTGCAGCACTGGGAGACGCGCGTCAGCAGGTCGCCCACGCCCAGCACCTCGATGCCGGAGGACGGCCACGTGAGCACCGGCGCGGCCGCCGGCTCCACCGGCGACTGATCCTGCTGCGCCGCCAGCCGCGACGTCACCTGCGCTATGCTCACAAACCCGCTGCCGAGCGCCGCCAGGAATTCCGGACCCGTATCGTACTTCAGCAGCGCGGCCACGTCGCTCTCGTCCATCTTCACGCTCAGGCGGCGCATCTCCTTGGACAGCAGCTCCTTGCCGCGCTGGATGTTGGCGCTCCGCTCCTGCTTTCGGAACCACAGCCGTATCTTCTGGCGGGCGTTCGCCGTGTTTGCGTAGCCCAGGTTGGTGTTGAGCCAGTCCAGGCTTGGCCCTCGCTCCAGCTTGCTCGTCAGAATCTCGACCGTGTCGCCGTTCTTGAGCTGCGTGTAAAGAGGCATCAGCTTGCCGTTCACCTTGCCTCCAATGCAGCGGTGGCCAAGGTCCGTGTGTATACGATAAGCGAAGTCAATGGGCGTCGAGCCGGCGGGGAGCTCTCTAATATCGCCCTTGGGTGTATATACGAATACCTGGTCCTGGAACAGGTCCATCTTAACGGACTCCACGAACTCCTCAGCTCCCACAACCTCCCTCTGCCAGTCCAGCAGCTGCCTGAGCCAGCTCATCTTCTCCTCAAAGCGGCGGTCCTTGGTCTCCCCCTCCTTGTAGCGCCAGTGGGCCGCCACCCCGTACTCGGACACCTGGTGCATTGAGTACGTCCTGATCTGTATCTCCAGCGGCGTGTTGCCCTGGTACATCACGGCCGTGTGCAGCGACTGGTACATGTTGTCCTTGGGGTTGGCTATGTAGTCGTCGAACTCCCCCGGTATGGGGTGGTACTGCCCGTGGATGACGCCGAGGGCGCTGTAGCAGTCGTGCACCTCCGGCACCAATACCCTCAGAGCGAACAGGTCGTAAATCTGGCTGAACTCCTTGCCCTGTTCCGCATACTTCCTCATCTTCTGGTAGATGCTGTAGATGTGCTTGGGGCGGCCCGTAACCTCCGCCTCAAGTCCTCGCTCGTTCAGCTCGTCCCGCAGCGTCTGGCTCAGCTGGAGAATGTACATCTCCCTCTCCGTACGCTTGGTGGTGAGCAGGCGGGAGATCTCCCGGTAACGGGATGCGTCCAGGAAGCTGAACGCCAGGTCCTCCAGACGCCACTTGAAGTCCCAGATGCCCAGCCTGTGGGCCAGGGGCGCGTAGATGTCCAGAGTCTCCCTGGAGATGGCAACCTGCTTTTCCGGCGAATGAGCGCTGAGCGTCTGCATGTTGTGGAGCCGGTCCGCCAGCTTGATCAGCACCACGCGTACGTCCTGGGCCGTGGCCACCAGCATCTTGCGCAGGCTCCCCGCCTGGCCGTCGTCGTAGTCGTAGCGCGGGCCGTCCTCCGAGTACATCAGGTCCATCTTGCTCAGCTTGGTGACGCCGTCCACCAGACGGGCCACCTCCTGGCCGAACTGCTGGCGCAGGTCATCGAAGGTGACGCCGCAGTCCTCGATCACGTCGTGTAGCAGAGCGGCGGCGAGCGTGGAAGCGTCCAGGTTCAGCTCGGTAAGGAACAGGGCGGTGTTGATGGGGTGCTCCACGTAGGGCTCCCCGGAGAGACGCTTCTGGCCGTCGTGGGCGCGGAAAGCAAAGTCGAAGGCATCCTCAATCAGCGAGAGCTTGTCGAGCGGCAGGTAGCCCCTCGCCTTCGACAGGATGTCCTCGGCGGTATGTGTCTCGTACGCAACACGCGGTCTTGCCATGTTGAGAGTATAGCGACTCGCTGTTGTTCCTGCAAACTTCGCAATCTTTCCTTCACATTCCTTACGAGCAACCCTATCCCCTTGAAGCTGTTACGCTGTTACCCTTATAATCCTCCAATGCGCATCTCGGCCCGCGGCGAGACGCAGAAGAGGAAAAGCATGCAAGAGAACACTGGTACGCCCATGATAGAGGTCGAAGACCTCACCAAGTACTACGGCGAATACCCGGCAATCGAGAACATCAGCTTCACCGTCAACCGCGGCGAGGTCCTGGGATTCCTCGGACCCAACGCAGCCGGCAAGACCACCACCATGCGCATCCTCACCGGCTTCATGCCGCCCACCTCCGGCACCGCGCGCATCGCAGGCTACGACGTGGTCGACCAGTCACTGGAGGTGCGACGCCACATCGGCTACCTGCCGGAGACCGTGCCTCTGTACACGGAGATGAGCGTCTCCGACTACCTGGACTTCATGGGCCGCATCCGGGGCATGGACAAGGAGTGGCGCCGGCGGCGCGTCGGCGAGGTCATCGACATCTGCCGGCTGGGCGACTATCGGACGTCGCTCATCGCCAAGCTGTCCAAGGGCTTCCGGCAGAGGGTGGGCATTGCTCAGGCCATCCTCCACGAGCCGGAGGTGCTCATCATGGATGAGCCAACCATCGGCATAGACCCCATCCAGGTGGTGGAGACGCGCAACCTGATCAAGGGCTTCGGTGGCGACCATACCGTCATCCTCAGCACCCACATACTCCCTGAGGTCAGCATGGTATGCCAGCGCGTAATCATCATCCACGAAGGCCAGGTGGTGGCAGTGGATCGGCCGGACAACCTGTCCGAGCGCCTCCGCGGCACCGAGCGGCTGGAGGTGGACATACGCGGCCATTCGGCGCAGGTGATGACGGCCCTCCGCGATCTGCCCGGCGTCCAGGAGATCACGCGCACAGACAAGGACGACGTGGGCATCTACCGCATTGAGACCACGGGCAGTGAGGACCTCCGCGAGGAGATTTCCAACCTCGTATTGCAGCGCGGCTGGGGCCTCCTAAGGCTGCAGCCCATTCAGATGAGCCTGGAGGAGATCTTCCTGCGCCTCACGGAACCGGATTCGGACAAGGAATGAAGAACACAATAACCATAGCCTGGAAGGAGACCAGGACCTACTTCGCCTCCCCCATGGCCTACATCATAATGGCGGTTTACGCCGCCCTGGCCGCATACTACTTTGTTACCAGCATAAGCGGGGTCCTGCCGGAAGCCACCATCCGCGGCTACATCATCCCCAGCACCTTCATCTTCACCCTCCTCTCGCCCATCATCACAATGAGGCTGCTCGCGGAGGAGCAGAAGCTGGGCACGCTGGAGCTTCTCATGACCGCGCCGGTGCGCGATTACGAGATCGTCATGGGCAAGTTCCTGGCCGCCATGGCCAGCCTGCTCTCCATACTGGTGCCGACCATTTACCTGGTGCTAATGCTGTCGTGGTTCGCCACGCCGGACATCGGCCCCATACTCAGCGGGTACCTCGGCCTTGTGCTGTTCGGAATGGCCACGCTCTCCGTGGGGCTGCTCGCCTCCTCCCTCTCCGGCAACCAGATAGTGGCCGCCGTGCTGGCGATGGGCATCCTACTCATCCTCACCATCATAGACCTTGCATCCTCCTATGCGGGAGGCATATTTGCGGACCTGGTGCTGCAGATATCCATCACCACGCACCTGGAGAGCTTTGCCCGCGGCGTGATTGACACGCACGACATAGTCTACTTCGCCATCTTCACCATCTTCATGCTGTTCCTCACGGCGCGGTCGCTGGAGTCCAGGAGGTGGAGATGAGCACCAGCGGCGACCGGCGAAGAGAGCGCCGCAGCCGCGTAAGCGGTGAGACCCAGGGCCGTTTCAGCCGCGAGAAGCTGTGGACAGCGCTTGCCGATGCCGGCCCCATCTTCTCGCTCTCCGGCGCGGTGATCTTCGTGGGCGGCCTGGTGGTGTTTATCACCATCCGGGAGCTGCGCGGCCCGGGGCAGCTTCTAATGGCACTGGCCGTCCTCATGTTGGCCACGGCCGCCGTGACCAACTTCCCGGCTGTAAAGAGCGCCGTCAGAGCACGTGCCGGGCGCTACGCCGCCAACACACTGATCATGGTGAGCGCCCTCACCGCGATACTGGTCCTGCTGGGCTTCATCTCCTACGAAAACTCCTACCGGCTGGACGTCACCGCAACCCGGCAGTTCACGCTTGCTCCCCAAACGGAGCAGGTCCTGGAAGCGGTGGCAGAGCCGGTTCACGCCACCATCTACTCCAGTCCTGAGGACGCGCGCCACGAGCTCATCCGGCGCCAGGCCGAGGACTTCTTCTTCGAGTTCAACAGGCGCAATAGGAGCTTCACCTTCGACTTTGTGGACCCAGACCTCACGCCATCCCAGGCCCGCCGCGACGGCGTCCAGGAGTACCCCACCATTGCGTTCCGCGCCACGGAGTCAGAGCGCAATCCATACCTGCTCACGCCTCAGTTCTTTGGTGAGGCTTTCACGCTTGCCGAGCAGGACCTGGTCAGCGCCCTCCTCATCTCCACAGGCGAGGAGCAGAAGGTGGTCTACTTCACCACCGGCCACAGCGAACGAAACACCACCGACTCCTCGGAGGACGGCGACGGCTACGGCCTCGCACGGGCCGGCCTTCTCGGCGACAACTACATCGTCAGGACGCTGAACCTCAGGGAGGTGGAGGAGATTCCGGAGGATGCCGCTGTCCTGATCATGGCGGGGCCCAGCAACAGCATCCTCAGGGACGAGCGCGAGATGGTGGAGCGCTACCTGAAGGCCGGCGGCCGCGGCCTCTTCCTGATCGACGACGCCATCAACACGCAGATGAACACCACGTTTGCCAAGTTCGGCATTCAGCTGCCTCAGGGCACCATCGTTGACACCGCAAGCTCCACCGTGGCGGACCCGCGCAGCCCCATCATCCGGCGCAGCGCCTACAACCAGGAGCACCCCGTGACCAGGCAGCTGGACGACACCTTCCTCACGGACTCTACCGGCATCGTTAGCGTCATCGAGCGTGCGCCCGAGGGGCTTCCCCCGAACCCGGACGAGATCAACATCCAGCATACGCCCCTGGCCTTCTCCTCCCTCTTCAGCTGCATTACGGCCGAACGGGACGCCTCCGACTGCTCCGACGAGGACGACATCCCCGGCCCGTTTGCCCTGGCAATGGCGGTCCAGCTGGTAGCTTTCGTCGGCGAAGAGGCGCCGGCGCTCGAACCGGGCCAGCAGCCGACCCTCGCCTCCATGATCATCTTCGGCGACTCGGACTTCGCAGGCAACAAGTTCTACTACGCCCTGAACAACAGCGACCTCTTCCTCAACTCCGTGGACTGGCTGGCCCAGAAGTACGACCTCATCTCCATACGCGCAAAGCCGCAAGCCTTCCGCCTCCTGGTTATCGACCAGAGGGAGTTCGACTTCATTCGCTACTCCAGCTGGTTCCTGCTCCCCACCGGCCTCATGCTTCTGGCCGGTATCTCATGGTGGCGCAGAAGGTAATCCGCACCCATGAGCATTCGCACGTCCATCATTCTGGTGGTAGCCCTTGCAATGGTAGCCGGCTACGTCTTCTTCATCCAGCTCAGGCAGGTCGAGGAGGAGGAAGAGCAGCCGCCGTGGTTCTACAACCTGGACATCTCGGACCTGACTCGCATCCACATCAAGGACGGGGAGGAGAACGCCTCCTTCCACCTGGGCGAGGACAATGTCTGGCGCATTGGCGACCCGGACGGCATTCCCGTGGGTCTGGAGCGCTGGGGTGGCATCACACTGCTGCTGACCGGCCCTCGCAGCCGCCGCCTGCTGGACGAACAGCCGGCCGAACTAGTCCCCTACGGCCTGGACGCACCGCCTACCGTTGTGGAAGTGGACCTGAAGGACGGACGCAGCATCAACGTGCTCCTGGGGCTCACCACGCCCGACGGCCAGAACGATTACGCCCAGGTGGAAGGCTTCCCGCAGGTGTTCACGGTATTCACCGGGTGGCGCGAGAGCCTGACCAAGCTAATTGATGACCCTCCGTATCCGGAGTGGTTCTACAACGCGGATGCCAAGACGGTCAACCGCTTTGAGCTCTTCACCCAAGAGGGATTCCTGTCCCTCATCAGGGAAGGAGACGAATGGCGCTTCAACGACGATGAGGCAGCCCCCGTCGATCCCGCGGAACTCCCCGCTATACTTGCGCATCTGGAGAATCCGGAACAGGAGCTCATAGCACCCGATACTCTGGACCTTGCACAATTCGGCCTTGATGAGCCGGTCGTCTCCCTCTTCCTGGAGACGCAGAAGCTGGACGACGAGGGCTTCAACGTCGTTTCGCATTCCCGCTATCTGATAGGCGGGCCAACGGAGGACGGCAGCGCCTACTACGCGCAGACCGTGCGTGGCGAGTTTCCCTTCCAAGAGATCTTCACGACTGAGGCCTCATGGGTGGAGGCCCTGGAAGCCCTGGCAGCCGGCTACCCCCATGCCGACGGCACGGAAACCTCAGGCCAGTAGTACGAAGCGGGCCCGGCGAACCACGCTGCCTGGACCGGCAGGACACATTCCTTGAAGGCAGACATAGTATCCATTGGCACAGAGCTCCTCATGGGTGAGCTGGTGGACACCAACTCCGCCTACCTGGCAGCCCGCCTGCCGCCCATCGGCATCGACCTGCAGCGAATCACCCATGCACCCGATAACCTCTACGCCCTCGCGGAGGTGCTCCGGCAGGCGTGGCAGCGCTCCGACCTAGTGCTCACCACCGGCGGCCTGGGCCCGACCGACGACGACCTGACGCGCGAGGCCATCGCCACGCTCCTGGGTGAATCGCTGTACGTGGACGCGGAGTCGCTGGAGCATCTTCGCGAGACCTTCCGGCGCCGGGGCGCGAGCATGTCGGACGTCAACGTCAAGCAGGCTAACCTCATCCCCTCGGCGCGCTCCATACCCAACGACCACGGCACCGCTCCCGGCTGGTGGGTTGAGTCCAACGGCAGGATCATCGTCGCCATGCCCGGTCCTCCCGGCGAGATGCACCCCATGTGGGAGACACAGGTGGAGCCCCGCCTGCGCGAGCACTCCGACGGGTCAGTAATCCTAACCCGAAGCCTCAAGACGCACGGCCTCGGCGAGTCGGCCATCAACGAGCTGATTGCCCCCCTGTTCCACCTGCCGGACGTGGCCCTGGGAATGTACGCGCAGGCGCAGGGCGTGCAGGTGCGTCTGCGGGCCCGAGCAGCCAGTTCAGACGAGGCCGCGCGCATGCTGTCGCCGGTGGAGGCGGAGCTGCGCCGCCTGTTGGGAGAGCACGTGTGGGGCGCCGACGAAGACGTGCTGGAGGAGCAGGTCGGCCGCGAGCTGGCCCGCCGGGGCCTGACGCTGGCCGTGATGGAGTCTTGCACCGGCGGCCTGCTGGCGCACTCCATCACGCAGGTCCCGGGCAGCTCGGAGTACTTCCTGGGCGGAATCGTGTCCTACACCAGCGAGGTGAAGGCGGCCTGGGGCGTCAACCCCTCAATCATTCAGGAGCACGGCGTGGTCAGCCCTGAGGTGGCCCGCGACATGGCCCGCGCATGCCGGGAGGCCATGGACGCGGACGTTGGCATCGGCATAACGGGCGTGGCCGGACCGGACGAGCTGGAAGGGCAGCCGGTGGGCACGGTGCACATGGGGTTCTCGCACCAGTGGGGCGAGCATCACGTGAGCCGGCGGTTCCCCGGACAGCGCGCGCTCATCAAGCAGCGGGCCACCGTGCAAGCGCTGTTGGAGCTGTGGGAGCTGTTGCGCCTCAACCCAAACTTTCACGCCTGAGCTTACATCAAGTGGAGACCTTTGAACGACTCGTCTGGCGGCAGGCTGCTGCCACACACTACCGTCATTGCGGCGGAAGCCGCAATCCAGAGGGGGGGGGATAGACCCCTGCCTACGCAGGGGTGGTACGGTAGAGGCAGCCGACGTCACGCCTGCCTCCCATTCCTGCGCAGGCAGGAATCCAGAGGCGTCTCGCACGCCACCACGATTCGCCCGCGGCAGGCCAACGCACGGAGGGTGGCGTGACCTTCCGCAGGCCCTAGATTTCTCGACTCGGCTGCGCCTCTCTCGAAATGACAACGGTGGGTAGCTGTGCGGCCCATTAGGTGGCGTTCCGTTCGCGCCGCGCCCGGTGCCTAGACCGTGAGGCTGCGGTACAGCGCGGGCAGCCGGCGGGGCAGCGAGTGGATGTCCGCCAGCACCTCGTACCCCATGTCCTGGCACATCGACCGCAGGTAGTCGTGGCCCTCTTTGTCCACGGTAAGGCAGAACGGGGTGATCCCGCGGCGCCTGGTCTCCAGGAGAGCCACCCGAGTGTCGTGGATGGCGTACTCCTTCTCCACGCCCTCGCGGCTGTAGCCGCGGTCCTGCGGCCGCCCATCGCTGATGAGCACCAGGAACTTGGTGCGCGCCTCCAGTTGGTCCAGCTTGGTCACGGCGTGGCGTATGGCCGGCCCCATTCGCGTTGCCTGAAGCGGGGACACCTTGTCGATCCGGCGCTTCACCCTGTCGGAAAGCGCCTCCTGGACGTCCTTGATGACAAAGAAGTCCACGTTCTCCCGCCCGTAGCCGGAGAAGCCGTATATGCCGTAGGTGTCGCCGATGGTCTCCAGCGCGTGGATGAGAAGCACAAGGCTCTCCTTCTCCAGGTCCACAATGCGCTTGTAGCTGCGTCTTACTCCCTCGCCCCTGCGGCTTCGCAGCCAGAACATGTACTCCAGCGGGTCGTCCGGCGCGTCCCACTCGTCCGCGAGGCGCCGCGATTCGTCGATAGCCTCAGCCGTGGACGCGCTCATGTCCATAAGGAACACGACAGCCACGTCGCGATGCACCTTGTTGCGCCGCACGTACACCTTCTCAGACGGCGAAGTCCCGGAGCGCCTGTCCACCATTGCCTCAATCACCGCGTCCAGCTCCAGCTCGTCGCCGTCCTGCTGCCGCTTCACCTTCTGCAGGCCCTGAGGTACCATCAGCTCGAACTGCCGCCGTATCTGCGCCGCCAGGCCCGCATAGCCGTCCAGCGTGGCGGTGAAGTAGGTCGCGTCCCCCTCCGACATGTCCTTCTCGCGCAGCAAGCACCACCGCGAGCGGTAGTCCGACATGCGATAGTCCCACTCGTCGTAGAGGAAGGAGGCCGGCTCCTTGACCTCGAGCGGCCCTCCCTGCTCCTCCTCGTCGTAGGAGGGGTCGTAGGCCATGCTGGTCTGCTGGATGGCGCCCTGCGGACTTCCGCGAGAGCCAATCTCCTTGACCAGGTCCGTAACAAACATGCCCTTGCGCTGGGGGTCAACGCCCGGTGTATTGGTGACGGGCTGGTTTGCCTCTGCCAGGAGCCTCTCCATCTCACCCTTGGAGATTGTCTCGCCCTTGGCCCCGCGCTCCCTCTGCGACTCCCGGAGCATGGAGATGACCTGCATTAGCTCCGGCTTGAAATCGCCGCGGTAATCCACCTGCGGCGGCGATTCGTAGGACTGCTCCTCGCCTTCGCCGAACTGCTGCTGCGCCTCGAGCAGCTCTTGAAGCAGCTCCTCCCACTCCTCATCGCTCATGGACGGCGTCTGCTCATCCGGGAAGTCGCCCTGCTGCCACTCCTCCTCGGGCACTTCCTCGTTGGGCACCTGCGAAATGATCTGGTATATGCGAATGGTGGCCTCCGCGCTGTCTTCTACCAGCGCCTGAGGGCTGGACAGCGGCCGGACTACGTCCCAGAGCGCCCTGGCCGACCCTGCGAATCGCTCCGGAACCATCAACTCCCTGCCCTGTTGCAGGCTGAAACGAATGAGCAGCTCCACCATGGCCTCGCGCGCCGGCATCTCCTCCAGCCGCGGCCGCTCCGAGAGGGCCAGGCCCTGCACTCCGGCGTACGCCTGCCGGATGCCCGGGTACTCCACCTTTACGCGATAGTCCAGACGGCAGTCCTCCACGGCGGTGAATATGTCCCTCGCCAGGTTGCCCTCCACGAACATGGCGAAGAAGCGTTGAATGTCCGCGAGTCCCACGGCGCGGCCGTCGGGCGGCGCTGCGTCACCGTCGTCCTCGGACGGCTCAGGAAGCAGTCGACTCCGCATGTCGGTGAACTGGGTTGCCTGCCTGTCGAAGGAGAAATCGAAGCTCTGGAACTCCAGGTGGGCAACCTGGTGCGTGGCCACCACCTTGTACCAGTCGAAGTTCTCATCCTTGTTCCCGAATCGCTCCGCAACGGGCGGCAGATAGACGGTGGCGCCTTCCGCCATCATCTTCTCCAGGGCCACCCAGCCCTTGCCCTGCGTATCCTCCGCCTCGTGGGCTGAAATCTCCACGTCCAGCGCCGAAAGGGCGCGGCAGTAGAGGCGCATCACCTCCTTGACTCGGCCGAACTCCACACCCGTCGACAGCTTTTCGAGCACCTCTTCGGAACGCGATGACTCGCCCTTGAAGTAGGCCGCGCCGCCCTCCGGGTTCTCCTTAAGGATTGCGACCCCCGTCTCGTACCACGCCTCCAGCTGGTTGATGCTGACGCGCCGGAGCACCTGGGGCACGCCCTTCAGGTAGTCCAGCACCACCCCGTGGTCTATTCGGGACAGCGAGTCCGCCATGTTGAGAACGTGAACGTGCACGTATCCATCCAGCTGGCCCAGCGCCGAAGAACTGTCCCGAAGGAAGGCCGGTACGTTCAGGCCGCCGAACCCTGCAATGCGACCAACCAGCGACAGGTAGCGGGAGCGCTCCACGCGTTCCACGCGGGCAAGCGACTCGCCCACCACCTGCAGGCAACCCGTTGCCTGCTGCCACTCTTTACCCAAGAGCGCCGAGATGAGCGAAAGGCAGGACCTGGTATCCTCCCTGAGCGTGGGCAGCACCTCGCCGGACAGCGACAGAAAGGACGCGGCCTCGTCAACCGACCGCTCGGCGATGGACTCCATCATCGTCACGAGATGCTGAAGCTCGCTGAAGGTCAGGACGGACAGCAGGTCTCCGCTCACTTCGAAGTAGCGGGTGGTCAGCACGCCGGACCGCCTGCCCCTGCCGTACAGTCTCTTTCCGATCTGGGCCCACTCGGACACGTCCCACGGCTTGAGGCTGACGACTATGCGCGGGCTGGCCCGGAAGTATGCCCCGGATGCCGCCGGTGACTCCTCCGCAATGGAGTTGCCCCAGTAGCCCCACTGCTTCAGGTGCACAAAGGGAAGCGCCCGGACTGCCGCAGGGCTTGCCCGGAAGTACTCCCTCGCCGCCTCCCAGGAGCGGCCGGCCTGCTGTGAGATGGCGAGACCCCAGTCCACCCATGCCACCATCTCCTCATCGCTGAGCGACTCTGAGACGGGTGTCCAGGCCTCTCTGAGCGCCTCAGAGAGATCCTTGGGGTAGCGCTGGAACTTCTCCTCGGTCTCGGCTAGTGTCACTTGCTGCATGGTGCAATCTGCCCGAGCCTTCCGGGGCTGAGGGTAAGCATCGTCTGCCGGTCCGGCCCAGGGGCTGCCGAATGCGACGGCCTACTCGAAGATGGAGTTAATGACCTCGTCTATGCTGCGCTGGACCTGCTGGTCGTCGGTCAGCGCCCAGGTGACGGCCACCTGGCATGCTCTGCGCGGGGCAATCCCGTTGTTAATCAGCTTGCCGGCGTAGATCAGGAGTCTTGTGCCCACACCCTCCTGCAGGCCGTGGTCTCTCAGGTTGCGCACCTTCTCGCCCAGCTTGGCAAGGGCCAGGGACACCGACGCAGAAGCCCCGCTCTCGTGCTTGATGATCTCGGCCTCAAGCTCCGGCGGCGGCGCGTTGAACTCCATGGCCATGAACCGCTGCCGCGTGCTGTGCTTCAGGTCCTTGAGCGCGCTCTGGTAGCCGGGGTTGTAGGAGAGCACCATCAGGAAGCCCTTGTGGGCCTCGATTATCTCGCCACGCTTGTCAATGGGCAACAAGCGTCGATGGTCGGTGAGCGGATGGATGAGCACGGTGGTGTCCTTTCTGGCCTCCACCACCTCATCCAGGTAGCAGATGGCTCCCACCTTGACGGCCCTTGCCAACGGCCCGTCCATCCACCGGGTCTCGTCTCCCTCCAGCAGGTAGCGGCCCACAAGGTCGCTTGCCGTGAGGTCTTCGTGGCAGGCTATCGTCATGAGCGGGACGCTGGCGCCTGTCGACCGGCTGCCGGAGCGCTTGCCCCTGGTGATCCTGGTTACGGGCCGACCCAAGCGATAGCACATGTACTCGACGAAGCGGGTCTTGCCGGTGCCCGTGGGCCCCTTCAGCAGGACCGGCATCTGCTGCGAGTATGCCACCTCGAACAGCTCAACTTCGTCGCCAACGGGCAGGTAAAAGGGTTCCTCCTTGATGACGTACTCCTCGGTACGATAGGAGGTGTATGTTTCAGCTTCAGCCATTGCTCCTCCCGGCAGGCGCCTAGCCGTCCAGCCGCTCCTGCCACAGCTTTTCGATATTGCTCTGGAGGCCCTGCAGGTCACCATCGTTGGCCACGACCACATCCGCGTGCTTCACTCGCTCTTCCGAGGACATCTGCGAAGCCATGCGGGCCCTGACCTGTTCCTCCGTGAGATTGTTACGGGCCTGAAGGCGGCTTACGACGTCCCCCTCGGGCGCCGTCACCACCCACACCTCGTCCGCGGCGTCCGTCCAGCCCGCCTCTATCAGCACAGCAGCGTCCAGCACGACAACGCCGGTGCCCAGCTGCCGCTGCTCCTCGATGCCATCCTCTAGCTTCTGACGGATGCGCGGCCAGGCGATCGCGTTCAGTTGGGCCATTGCCTCCGGGTTGCCGAACACCTTGCCGCCCAGCGCGCGCCGGTCCACCTCGCCGTTCGGCTGCAGCACGTCCTCTCCGAACGCCTCCACAACCTCACGGAGGCCGTCCGTACCGGGCAGATAGACCTCGTGGCCGTACCGGTCGGCGTTGAGCACCTCAGCCCCCATCTCGCCCAGGATGCGGGAAACCTCGCTCTTGCCGGTCCCGATTCCGCCCGCCAGACCAATGACCTTCATGCTTCCCCCTCTGCCACGCGTAAGGGCAATTCTATACGCGTTCCCACGCTATAGCAAGAGCAGTCCATTACAGGATGGGGTGTTAGCAGAGTTCCGAGTATGCACTTGACACACGAGCGCCCCTATAGTCAAGTCGCCATTCACGAACGCCCGGAAGATCGCACCGCCCACCGACTCATTCCCTTTCGGGGCCGCTTCTGAGAGAATGGAGACGCGTCGGCGCCAACCTCTCCCGGAAGGACTCCCATGCCAAACCGCCTGATTCACGAGACCAGCCCATACCTGCTGCAGCACGCTCACAACCCCGTGGACTGGTACCCCTGGGGCGAGGAGGCTCTCGCACGGGCGCGGTCGGACGACAGGCCCATCTTCCTCAGCATCGGCTACTCCGCATGCCACTGGTGCCACGTCATGGAGCGGGAGTCGTTCGAGAACGACGACATCGCGGCCCTCATGAACGCGAGCTTCGTAAGCGTGAAGGTGGACCGTGAGGAGCGCCCGGACATCGACTCCATCTACATGGGCGCCATCCAGGCCATGACCGGCCGCGGCGGCTGGCCCCTCTCGATGTTCCTCACGCCCGCCGGCGAGCCGTTCTACGGCGGCACCTACTTCCCGCCCGAGGACCGCCACGGCATGCCCGGCTTTCCGCGGGTGCTGGCCGCCATCTCGGACGCCTACAGGCAGCGCCGCAGCGACGTGGCCAGCTCCGCAAAGGAGATCACCGCGGCAATGGGCAGCATGGGGCAGGCGCTCACGGACTACACGCCTCTCTCAAAGGACACCATGTCCCTGGCTTACGCGCGGCTGCGCAACGGCTTCGACGCCGAGCACGGGGGATTCGGCACCGCGCCGAAGTTCCCGCAGCCCATGGCGCTCGACTTCCTGCTCAGGCACCACGCCGCGACCGGCGACGCCCACGCACTCGAAATGGTGGAGCTGACCCTCGGCCGCATGGCGCGCGGCGGCATGTACGACCAGCTTGGCGGCGGCTTCCATCGCTACTCAACCGACCCGTTCTGGCTCGTCCCACACTTCGAGAAGATGCTCTACGACAACGCTCTCTTGAGCCGCCTGTATATACACGCATACCAAGCCACCGGCAGCCCCCTCTACGCCCGCATCGCGCAGGAGACCATCGACTACGTGCTCCGCGAGATGACCGACCCGCTCGGCGGCTTCTACTCAGCGCAGGACGCCGACAGCGAGGGCGAGGAGGGCAAGTTCTTCGTGTGGACGCCCGGCGAGATCGACGGCGTGCTCGGCCGCGAGGACGGCGCGGTTGTGCAGGCACACTTCGGCGTGACGCACGAGGGCAACTTCGAGGGGCGGAACATCCTCCACCTGCCCGCCGGCAGCGAGGACGCGGCCGGTTCGGAAACGGACGGCGTTATCGCCAGGGGCAAGCGATTGCTGCTTGAGAGCCGCGGCGGCCGCGTACCGCCCGCAACCGACACCAAGGTGCTGACTGCCTGGAACGGCCTGATGCTCCACAGCATCGCCCTTGGCGCGGCCGTGCTCAACAGGCCGGACTACCTGGAGGCCTCAATCGCCAACGCCACGTTCATCTTGTCGAACATGAAGCCCGACGGGCGTCTGCTGCGCACCTACCGGGACGGCCAGGCCAGGCTCAACGCCTACCTGGAGGACTATGCCATGCTCGCCGGCGGCCTCATAGCACTGTACGAGGCCACATTCGATCGCAGGTGGCTTGACGAGGCGAGCGACCTGGCGCGGCGGATGCTGGAGCTGTTCTGGGACGAGCGCGAGGCGAAGTTCTACGACACGGGCACCGACCACGAGACGCTTATCGTGCGCCCGCGTGACATCACCGACAACGCGATGCCATCGGGCGGCTCCGCGGCCACGGACGTGGTGCTCCGCCTGAGCGTGCTCACCGACGAGCCGTCCTACTCCCGCACGGCCGCGGCTGCGCTCAGGTCCGTTCAGCCGTACATGGCCCGCGTTCCCGAGGGCTTCGGCAACTGGCTCGGCGCGCTGGACTTCCACCTGTCGTCGCCCCACGAGATCGCCATCGTCGGCCCGCTCGACGACGATGCCACGCGGTCGCTGCTCAACGCCGTGCACCGCCGCTACCTGCCGAACCGCGTGCTGGCCGGCTTCGACCCCGCCGGCGGCACCTCCCACCCCGACATGCCACTGCTGGAGGACAAGGTGATGCAGGGCGGCCGGCCGACTGCCTACGTGTGCCACAGCTACGTCTGCCAACGGCCGGTGACGGACGCGGGCGAGCTTGCGGAGCAGCTGGACGCGCCGGACGGCCCCGGCGGCGCCCTGGACCCGGGCGGCCTCGGCCCCGTCAAGCTCCTGCCGGGGTAAGGGGACAGGCGCGGCGCCAGCGAAGCATCACCGCTCATGGTGAGCTTGTCGAACCAATTGAGCGTGCAGCACGTTCGTCGCCCGCTCAGGTCCTTGGACAAGGCCAAGACGAGCGAATCCCCCCCTACGCGCCCGACAGCCACTCACTGAGCGCCCGGATGTGGTCGGGTCTCGTGCCACAGCAACCGCCGATTATCCGCGCACCCTGCTCACGCCAACCCTTGGCGTACTCAAGGTACTGCTGCGGGTCCAGGACGTTCGCCCGCGGGTTCGGGCCCCGGCTGCCAGGGAAGTGGGCATAGGCGCCGAATGTCCCCGACCAGTTCCTCTTGACTATCTCCAGCCCCGGCCCCGTGTTATCCACCGGCGTGTGCATCACGAACACCGCCGCGACGTCCCTGTCCTTGATGGCGTCCATCGCGTCCTGAAGCGTCTCGCCTCCGTGCGTGCCTTCTCCTTGTCTGCCACGGATGCCCAGGTAGAGCTCGTCGCCGTCCCGGACCAGCGATAGCCCGACCCACGCCGGCAGGCCCAGCTCCGCCGCCGCGTCTATCGACGCCAGCGTGTCCGATATCCGGATCAGCATCTCGCCCACCGCCACGTCCGGGCCGCCCTTCGCCAGCTCCCCCAGCTGCTCCCGGTAGGTCTCCAGGGCCTCCTCGTAGGGCACCGGGGTCTGCGCGTGCTCCTTGGGGGTCATGGTCGATACGGAAGCCGCAATCACGACCGAGTCCTCCTTCCCGGCGTTTCTCCTCGCCTGCACCGCCGCCTCGATGCCCAGCCGGTTGGCCTCGGCCACCCTGTGCCCGAGGTCGCCCCGTTCCAGCATGTCGCGCCCGGTGCCGAAGGTGTTCGTGATGATGATCTCGGCGCCCGCATCGATGTACTCCTGGTGAATGTCCCTCACCAGCTCGGGATGCGTGAGCATCGGGCCGCCCGACCACACCTTGGGACTCGCCAGCCCTCGCAGCTCGAACTCCGAGCCCATGCCACCGTCCATCAGGATCGTCTCTCCTGCAGCGATGCGGGCCTGCATTCTCTCAAAGTTGCTCATGTTACCCTCCCATTAAAATCCGAAATTGCGGCCTAACAAAGGTTGAGCGGGACCCTATTGGAACGGGGCGTCACGCTTCCGGCGCAGGTGCTCGGGCCAAAGTGCCTCAATGTCCTCCCAAGTGAGCACATTGGTGCGCCTCATTCCGTAATGAGCAATCATAAACTCAACCTGAGCTTGCTCTCTACCGCTTGGGCTGGGCCTGACAAGAAATGGCACCACCTTCTTCTGGCTACCAACAAGCTCAAGCAGGATCCTTGCCATGACGTATTCCCGGACTAGCTGATGTACCAAGATATACGTTGCATCGGTATCTAGGCCGCTTTCGTCCTTGGCTTCGCCGATCATTAGGCAGTCGTTGGTTTCGACAGCGATGTCGATTTCTGTGCCTTCTAGGTTGCCAAGCAAAGTGGATCGATTGTTCGGAGACGCATCATAGTTGTGTGCCTGAAGCTGGAGACGATGGTTTGGATGACGCGAGCCATAGTCCTCAATACTTTGCCGGAGGTCGTGAAATTTCGTCATATAGATTGACGCCACCTTGTCCGGGGTTGTCTTTTGTTTATGAGTATAGTCGCGGAAGCCCTTCCAGAAGAGTTCCACATGAACTTCTTTCGCGTTGGTTCCATTAGGCTCGCCAAGTTTCTGCGCAAGGCGCACCCGGGCGTCTTCATCCCAGAAGAATGGCGCAAAGTGCTGCGCTGTCTTCCAGTTCTCCGTGCGGTTCTTGATCCCCAGAATACCCATCGAAGTCTCCTTCCTTCAGTTGGCACACTCGCTACTTCGTCCGCAACACTCACCGCCGCCCCTCCCCGGCTCGCGCCGCGGCCGGTGCTGCCCCGCCTATGCGCCCTCCTGAATGGTGATGGTGGAGATCGCGTCGCCCGGCGAGGTCGCCGTTCCGGGGTCGCGTGGCGATATGCCGTTCACCACGTCCATCCCCTCTACCACCAGGCCGAACACCGTATGCGCGTCGTCCAGGTGTGGAGTGGCTGCGAAGGTGATGAACCACTGGCCGCCGCCGGTGTCGGGACGGCCGACGTTTGCCATCGACAGCACGCCGGGCCCTTCGTGGCGTCTCAGGGGGCTGAACTCGTCCGGTATATTGTATCCCGGGCCGCCGCTGCCCGTGCCCGTCGGGTCGCCGCCCTGCGCCATGAATCCCGGTATGACGCGGTGGAAGGTCACCCCGTTGTAGTAGCCTTCACGCGCCAGGAAGATGAAGTTGTTGACCGTCACCGGCGCCTCCTTGGCGAACAGCTCAATGACGATCTCTCCTCCCTTCTCCAGCTCCAGCGTTGCCGTGTAGCTCTTGTCCGGGTCTATCGTCAGTGGCGGAGGCGAGCCGTACTGCTGCAGGGTTGGCGTGGGCACCGGGGTTGCCGTGGGGATGGAGGTCGGCGTGGGGTCCGTTCCGCACGCCGCCGCGAGCAGCACGAGCGGTAGCGCCGTCAGCAATGCGCAGAGGCCGCCGCCGAAGCGGGCGGGCGCCTGCGTACGCAGCCCAACGGTGATCGTGGCTCCCATTGACGATTCCTCACACCACTGCGTTGGCCTAGTCGGAAGGACTGCTAGCCAATGCCCAATAAGCCTCACGTATGGCCCCCAAGATCTCTTCCAAGTCACCGTAAGTCTTAGCGACTGACAGCCTGCGGTGACGAACTCCCGATGGAGACTTAGCAGAACCAACTAACTCATTCATGCGGTCTCTTGACACAGAGGCACGCTCATTCCAGCCTCCCCAGAGGCTGATCTCTCCAACACCTCCGTTAAACAGCAGCATATTGAAAGATACCAACATCTCGCTACCGTCGGGGACCCATAGCCGCAGTTGAATATAGTCTCCCTTGCCATTGACGTAAGTGAAAAGTTCGGCAAGGTGACTCTCCTCTAGGCGAATTGCACATTCATAAAGACGTTCCAATCCAGGCCGGTAACTCTCATCCGCCCTAGCGATACTCTCATTGAACTTATCTCCACCTAGTAGGATTTCGGACTTCGCAGAGCCACTCTCTCTTGTTTCCTGTTGCCGCTTTCCGAGTTGAATTTTGTAGTCCGCCTCTTCAGGTAGAGGAACTGCAACGCTGGCTTCTATCAGTATTTCATCCCCATTCCTGTGCGGTTGCAGCCTGACACATTTGATCTCCCGATCGATGCTCCTGAGCCACGAATCGTTTAGCCACATCACACAAGTAGTAAGTTCCTTACTAAAGTCTTCGGAAGCCAGAATTACTCTGGGAATGTCTGTATGTACCGCTTCGCTATCTGATTCCTTGATATTCAGATGTTCCCGGATACTGTCATAGGCAGCATTCTCTTCAACGGTCTTGCCCTCTTCGCTAGCACGTTTCGCAAGATATTCTTGATAGGTCTGAACTATATGCTCAAAGGTCATATTCGCTACCATGGCGGCATACCGAATCGCCTGAAGATCCATATGCTCGCCAGTCTCGCCACGCTTCAGCTCAACCACCACCAATCTACCTTTGTCGTCCAGGCCTAGCAAGTCGATCTTTCGCTTTGAGTCTTGCCAATCGCCGAATTCCTCATAGATGATTAGTAGCTTGTCTTCCAGCACTTCAGCCTGGTCGCGCAGAATGCGCTGCAAATCCCAACGTTCCAGAACTCCTTCCTTGCCAAAGGAGGTCTGAGCGATTCTGTCTAGCCTCTCCTTCCCATTGACCATTCTGTATATGGCCATCGCATACGCCTCCAAGCATCATGGCCCGCTCTGCCGTCCCTAGTTTGTGTCTCGCACCCCTCAAATGGTTCGACGAGCTCACCATGAGCGGTACGAGACTGTCACCTCACGCTCACCCCCGTATCAAGTACGGGGCAGGCTCAGAGCTTGTCGAAGGGCGTGAGCGGGTCGAGTACGGGCCGGTGAGCCTACCCGCCCTGCTCCGCAGCCACCAGCTCCACTTCCTCCATCAGCGCCGTCAGCATGTCCGACTCCTCCACCACCCTGGACTTGCGCCCCTTGCGGAAGATCACGGCACGGCCAACGCCCGCGGCAATGCCCACGTCCGCATCCTTCGCCTCGCCGGGGCCGTTCACCTCGCAGCCCATCACTGCAACCTTCACGTTGTAGCTCTTCGTCTTCAGCAGGTCGTCGACCGCGTTCGCCAGCTTGATGACGTCCACGTCCGCGCGACCGCACGAGGGACACGCCACGAGCGTCGTGCCCTTCTCGCGCAGGTTCAGCGACTTCAGGATCTCGTAGCCGGCAGCGATCTCCTCCTTCGAGTCCGCGCTCAGCGACACGCGTATCGTGTCCCCAATGCCCTCGTACAGCAGGTAGCCCAGGCCAACGGCGCTCCGGATCGACCCGGCCATGGCCGTGCCCGCCTCCGTGATGCCCAGGTGCAGCGGGTAGGGCACCATGTACGCGAGCCTCCGGTAAGCCTCGACGGTGGTGGGCACGTCGAAAGCCTTCAACGATATCTTGATCAGGTCGAAGTCCAGGTCCTCAAGGATGCTTATCTCCCACAGGGCCGTGGCCACCATGTGGTCCACCACGCTGAACTCGCCCTCCCCGGCCTCGCCGGCCTTGGCCAGCTTGTTCACGCCGTCCGCGTGGCGGTGCAGCCCACCGAACTTGCCTATCTGTCCCACCGGCGGCAGGCTGCCGAAGTTCACGCCGATGCGAATCGGAATCTGGCGCTCCTTGGCCGCTCGCACCACCGCCTCCACCTTGTCCCGGTCGCGGATGTTGCCCGGGTTGAGCCGCAGCCCGTCCACGCCCGCCGCAATCGACTCCAGCGCGAGCTGGTAGTGGAAGTGTATGTCCGCGATGACAGGTATCTTGACCTGCTTCTTGATCTCGCGGAGCGCAAGCGCCGCCTCCATGTCCGGGACCGCAGGCCGGATGATGTCGCAGCCCACGTCCTCCAGCTCCTTGATCTGGCGGACCGTGGCCTCAACGTCGCGGGTGTCCGTCTTGGTCATGGACTGCACGGTGATCGGGGCGCTGCCCCCAACGGTTACGTCGCCTACCTGGATGGCCTTGGAAACACGTCTGGTTGTCATGTCGACCCGCCTTTTCTCTCTGCTGGTGGCTGTAGCTTAACGTACAGGGGCGCAGGTGGTCAATCGAGACAGCCTCAGCCCAGGTCCAGCGGCCTGACTATGTCCAGGTAGACGCTGAGGATTCCAATGAGAACGACGAACACGAACACGGCTGCTCCCACCGGGACCACCTTCCGCATGTCCGGCGGCCGGCCCGTGACCTTTTCGTAGAGGGCCACGGCGAAGTGCCCGCCATCGAACGGGAACAGCGGTATCGCATTCAGCACTCCCACGAAGATGGCGATGTAGGCGATGAGCTCCAGCGTCACGTTCAGCCCAGCCCTCGAGCTGGCCGCCCCGAACTGCGTGATGCCGATGACGCTAACGGGGCGCACCCTGTCCAGAGACTCGTCGTCGCTGACCACCGCGTTCGCCAGGGTTCCCAGGTTGGTTGCAAATAGCCAGATGCCCTGTACGCTCAGCCTCGTGTACAGGGCCACGTCGCCCGCCGCCTTGCCGACGCCCAGGATAGGGTTGTCCCGCTCCCGCTCAACCCTCGGCGACACGCCCAGAAAGCCCACCTCCTCGCCCGTGGATGTATCGGTCCTGGCCGTGAGCGTCGGTGTCAGCCGCACCGGCGCGCCGTCACGCAGCACGTCCAGCTCGACTCGCCGGTTCGGGCTGCTCCTAAGCACCTCGGACAGGTCGCTCCACCGATCGACGGGCCGGCCGTTGACCGCCACTATGCGGTCGCCGGGAAGCACTCCGGCCAGCGACGCAGCCGACGGCGACCCATCCTCCGTCTCCGGTATCACGAGGGCCACTTCCAACAGCGGACTCGACGTGTCCGGCTCGCCGATCACTACGTTCACAACCCACAGAAGCACGAAGGCGATCACGAAGTGCGTGCCTATGCCGCCCATCACCACCACCGACTTCTGCCAGAAGGGCTTTCCTCTGTAGGCGCGGGCCTCGTCCTCCGGCTCCACCACGTCCAGCGCGTTCATGCCCTCTATGCGCACGTAGCCGCCGGCCGGGATGGCCTTGATGCCGTACTCGGTCTCCCCTCGCTGGAATGACCAGAGCGTGGGGCCGAACCCAAGGAAGTACTTGGTGGCCTTCATGCCCAGGAGTTTGGCGGCCACGAGGTGCCCGCCTTCGTGGGCCATCAGGATGACTACGATCGCTACCACCACCATCACTCCGCCCAGCATACCGCTCCTTCCGCCCGGCTCAGGCCCGGCCTGACCACGATAGCGCCGTCCGGCGGGCCCACTCGTCCGCGGCCAGGATGTCCTCCAGTGCGGGCGCCGGCGCCGGGTCGTGCCTGGAGAGCGTCCACTCCACCACTGCCGGTATGTCAGTGAACCCGATGGCTCCGCCCAGGAACATTTCGACCGCAACCTCGTCCGCAGCGCTGAGCGCCGCCGGGTAGGTCATCCCCTTGCGGCCCGCCTCCACCGCCAACCGGAAGCAGGGGTACTTCGCCTCGTCCAGCGGCTCGAATGTGAGCGCGCCGGTCTCCGCCGGCCTGAAGCGGGGCAGCGCATCGTTCTCCATGCGCTCTGGGTAGAGCAGCGCGTGCTGAATGGGAATCCGCATGTCCGGCGGGCTGAGCTGTGCCATCGTGGAGCCGTCCTCGAACTCCACCATCGCGTGGATGATGCTCTGGTGGTGCACCACCACGTCGATCCGCTCCCATGGCAGGTCGAAGAGCCAGCGCGACTCGATCACCTCGAACCCCTTGTTCATCAGGGTTGCCGAATCGATGGTGATCTTGCGCCCCATGGTCCACGTGGGGTGTCGCAGTGCCTCCTCGGGCGTCACCGACGCCAGTTCCTCAGGCGCGCGGGCGCGGAATGCGCCGCCGGAAGCGGTAATGATCACGCGTGAGATGGCCCGATCCTGGCCGCGCAGGCACTGCCAGATCGCGCTCGGCTCGCTGTCCACGGGAAGCACGTCCACGCCCATCTCCCTAGCCGCGCTCATCACCACCTCGCCGGCCATCACCACGGGCTCCTTGTTCGCAAGCGCCAGCGTCTTGCCCGCGCGAATGGCCGCCAGGATTGGGCCGAGGCCGGCGCCTCCCACGCTCGCGGCCATCACCAAGCTAACGTCGGGATGAGTGGCCACTTCCTCATGCGTTGCGGGCGCGCAGCCCGGCGGCAGGGCGGCCGCCAGCTCGTCCACGGACGCTTCGCTCGACGCCACGCGTGCGCCGAACTCGCGCGCCTGCTCGGCAAGCAGCTCGAGGTTCCGTCCCGCGGATAGTGCAACTACCGAGAAACGGTCCGGAAACGCGCGAACAACGTCCAGGGTCTGTCTACCGATTGACCCCGTAGAACCGAGGATTGCCAGGCCCTTCACCCCGCTGTCCATACACTGAAATGGTACACGACCACGATTGCGAAGACAACGCTGTCCAGCCGGTCCAGCACGCCGCCGTGGCCGGGTATCAGCGTGCCGGAGTCCTTTACGCCGGCGGCCCGCTTGAGCATGGACTCAACCAGGTCTCCCACCTGCGCCACAACGCTGACCAGCGCGCCCAGAGCGATGGCCTCAGCATGCGTGATTGGCAAGTTCAGAAGCACCGCCAGGCCGATTACGGCCCCCACGCCCGCAAGCCAGCCACCGGCTGCGCCCTCCCACGTCTTGCCCGGGCTGATGTTCGGCGCCATGCGCCGGCGGCCGATGGCGCGGCCTACCAGGAAAGCGCCCGTGTCCGTGGCGAACGTGGCAAGAACCGCCAGCAGCACCCACTCCAGGCCGTCGTCCCCTGCGCGGAGGCGCAGGAACAGCGACAGCGTCCAGCCCGTGTAGATGGCGCCCGCGGCCGTGTAACCCCAGTCGACCAGGATATCGCCGAGGCTGCCCGACGCTGCTCCATCGTCACCCACCAGGCGTGCAGGCGCGAATCGACGCGCCATGTGCCACGCCAGGGTCAGCGCGCCGCCGCCCAGGGCAACCAGTGTCGTCTGGTACTCCATATAGTCGTCGCCGTGGCCGCTGACCACGAAGGCCAGCGCCCAGATGACGCCCAGCGCGGCGGCCGGCCGCGCGCCTCGCAGCGACGCCATGCGATAGAACTCCACTGCTCCAATGGACGCGAGCACGGCTGCCAGAAGGGAGAGCCAGGGGGCGCCGGCCCACAGGGCGGCGATGACGATGGGTATACCGACGAAGGCGCTTGCCAGTCGAGAAGCCATTGGTCAGACGTTTAGCGGCGCTGGGTCCCGCACGAGCAGCCCTGCGGCCGTTGCCGAGTTTGGGCCGCAGCCTTTCCGGAGGCGGCCCTCCAAGTGGGCCGTGGCCTCAGCCCTCGATCCTGCCGAATCGGCGCCTGCGGCGGCTGTAGGCCTTGAACGCCATGTGCAGCTCCTTCCGGTCGAAGTCCGGCCAGTACGCCTGTGTGCAGTAGTACTCGCTATACGCCGACTGCCAAAGCAGGAAGTTGCTCAGACGCATCTCGCCGCCGGTGCGGATGATCAGGTCCGGCTCCGGCATGCCGGCCGTGTCCAGGTAGCTGCTGAAGGTGACCTCGTCGATGTCCTTGGACGCCACTCCTTCCTCGACAATCCGGCGCACCGCCCCCAGTATCTCCGCCCTGCCGCCGTAGTTGAAGGCCACGTTGAGGGTGATGCGGTCGTTGTTCTTGGTCAGCTCTACGGCGCGGCACACGGCTTCCCGAAGCTTCGGAGAGAGGCGATCGAGAGTGCCCAGGTGGCACAGCCTCACGCCCTGCTTGTGGAGCGCGCCCGTCTCGTTCTCCACCACTTCACCCAGAATCTCCAGGAGGCCGTTGACCTCCTCTGCCGGGCGGTCCCAGTTCTCCGTTGAGAAGGCGTAAATCGTGAGGTGCTTGACCCCGAAGTTCGCCGACTCCTCGATTACGTGCCGGATGTTCTCGCGGCCCGCCTGGTGGCCGGCCAGCCTGGGAAGGTTGCGCTGCTCCGCCCATCGCCCGTTGCCGTCCATTATGATGGCTACGTGTACCGGAACGTGCGAAATCTCGTCGTTCACGTCCGGCGTTGTCTGCTCCTTCGCCTTCATGGGTCCTAAAGTCCGGCTCCGCGCCGCGGTCAGGGCAGCCCGCCGCTGAAGATTCGCGGAAGCCTAGACCTCCATGACCTCCTTCTCCTTGTTGGAGCCCAGGCCGTCCATCTCCGCCACGTAGAGGTCAGTCATCTTCTGAAGCTGGTCCTGCGCACGCTTGCCCTCGTCCTGCGAGATCTCCTTCTCCCGCTCCATCCCCCTCAGCTGCTCCAGCACGTCGCGCCGAATGTTGCGCACTTCAACTCGGCCGTCCTCCACCTTCTTGCGAACGAGGCGAACCAGTTCCCTGCGCCTGTCCTCCGTGAGCTGCGGGATGGCGAGTCGCAGCACGTTGCCGTCGTTGATGGGGTTCAGCCCTATGCTGAGCTTCTGAATGGCCTTCTCCACCGCGGGCAGGCTCTGCCTGTCCCAGGGCTGCACCACGAGCAGTCTCGCCTCCGCAGCGCTAATGGATGCCAGCTGGTTGAGAGGCGTAGAAGTGCCGTAGTAGTCCACCATCACGTTCTCGACCAGCGCCGGGTTGGCCCGGCCCGTCCTGACGGTCGCAAGCTCTCTCTTCAGAGCATCCACCGAACGGCTCTTTCTTCTGTCGCCCTCTTCGAGGACCTCCCTTATCGTGGCCATGGGTCACTCCCCTTGCGAGAATTTCCTGCGGCGACTCCTTGGGTGCCACTTGGGCAGCGTCAAATGAAGTTTAGCATAGGGAAAGCCACCTGATAAAGCCATGCAAATGGCAGGAGCGCAGTCTCGCATTCTCCGAACGAGTACCACTCCTTGCTAGGTTCGAGGCGCTAACCTAGAATAGCCTCGTTAGGTGGGGATAGGTTGCAGCCGACACGGGCGCGAGATTTAGCGTGATGCCAATTACACCCGCCGCGCAGGCAGAGCATTGACCGAACGAGAAGTCAACGAAGAAATCACCCGGCAGGCCGGGGCAAACCGGCTGTTGGACGGGTGCCGGCGGATGGTCGACGCCAACCGGTTCGAGTACCTGATCATCGGCATAATCCTGCTCAACGCCGCGCTTCTCGGACTCGGCACCTCACCGGCCATCGAACGTGACTTCGGCAGCTGGCTTCACCTTGGCAACAACGTCATCCTGGGCATCTTCGTCCTGGAGGCGCTGCTGAAATTGGCGGTCCGATGGCCAAGGCCGCAGCGCTACTTCACCGACGGCTGGAACGTCTTCGACTTCACGGTGATTGTGCTGGCGCTGATTCCGGCCACGGGGGAGTTTGCCATAGTGACGCGCCTCTTCCGCCTGCTGCGGGTTGTGCGGCTCATTTCCACCATCAGGGACCTGCGCCTGATTGTCGCCGCCCTGGTGCGGTCCATCCCCAGTGTCGGTCACGTACTGATCCTGATGAGCATTGTGGTCTACATCTACGCCATCATGGGCTATCACCTGTTCCACAGTCACGACCCGGACAACTGGCGAAACTTGGGTACGGCGCTCCTCACCCTCTTCAACATTCTCACGCTGGAGGGCTGGACAGAAGTGATGGACTCGGCGATGGAGGCGTATCCGTGGGCCTGGGTGTACTTCGTAAGCTTTGTTGTCCTGGGCACGTTCGTGGTCATCAACATGTTCATCGCCATCATCATCAACAACCTGGACGAAGCCAAGATGGAGCGTTTGCGCGATCTGGAAGGCCCTGCAAGCAGGGAGGAGCTCCTGCGCGAGATACGAGCCACGCAAGCCACACTGCGGCGCCTGGAACTGCGCATCGGAGACGACGAAAGGGAGTAGTGGACGGGCGGCCGCCAAACCCTCTTCCCCACCGATTGAGGGGTTGCTATAATTCGCGCAGCCAGATTGACGGAGGCAACGCATTGCTGACTCAAGAACACGCCGGGACGGCAAGGGCGTTCCTGGAAGAAGCCGACCGCGAGTTTGCGGCGGGTGACACCCTCCAAGCATCGGAAAAGATGTGGGGCGCGGCGTCCCACGCCATCATGGCGGTTGCGATGCAACGCGGCCAGGACTGCGGGACGCATCGAAAGATGGTGCACGTGGCCTGGCAGTTGGCCGACGAACATAACGACGACGGCCTGCGGGCAGGCATGATGGCGGCTCAGCTACTACACTCCAACTTCTATCACGGCCACCTGGAGCCTGAAGAGTTCGAGAACCCCGCCGGGTTGGTACGCCGCTTCGTGGAGCGTATGCTGGCTTTGGCCGGGTGAGCGCGCATAGAGCGCGGCTACCATAGGGGTAATCGTGGGTCTCTAGCAGGCTCGACCGCGCGGCATACGGAGTGCCGGAGCTACTCGACCGAGGCAGCGTCCTCGCCCAGCGCAAACCTCTGGAACCGCCGGACGCGGGCGGGACTCTGAACTCGGTCGTTGCGGGACGAACTCCGCCTGCGGCCACGCGAGTCCCGCGGCGTTTCACCACAGGCGACGAACGCCGTACCGTTCGAAGATCGTTTCGTTCGAAACCAGAGCCAGATCGCGTGACATTGCCTGCGCGATCAGCATCCGGTCGAAGGGATCGTTGAGTGGGCCGGGGAGCGCGCCCGCGCGGGAGGCGTCGTCCACGCTGACGGGCAACTCTTCGAAGGATTCGAGAGCAATCGTACCGGCTATGTTCCCTGCCAACGCCTCCGCAGCCGGCAGCCTACCAATTCGGCGCTTGGTCGCAATCTCCCACGCCGTTGCCGCGCTGACCAGCACGTCGTTGCCATCATCCGCTATTGCCTGCCGGGCGGCCTGGGATAGCTGCCTGTCATCGATGAGCCACCACAAGAACGCATGGGTATCCAGAAGAAGCCGCATCCGCTATGCGATCCCCTCCCATGCGGCCAGTTCATCCTCGGGCAAAGGGTCGAAGAAGCTGTCGGGCACCGTGAAGAGCCCCACCATGGAACCCGGCCTCCGCTCACCTCGCTCCTTGCAGCGCACGAGCCGGGCGACGGGCTTACCGTTCCGGGCGATGGTAACCTCCTCGCCCGCCTCCACCTGTGCCAGCAGACGCGACAGGTGGGTCTTCGCTTCGTGGACGTTCACCGTTGTCATGGCGGCTCCTCCGCGGTCGTTCTAGTCAAGCGTATGACTAGGGCGGCGGATTGTCAACCGGATTAGTTCCAACCCCGGCGCCACACCCAATTGGCTTGTCCCGCAGCAGACGCGGGGGACCGGGCAAGATTCCTGGACTACGTTGCGAGGAGCTTGTCCTGAGCGCGAGCGAGGGGCTCGGAAGGACGGTCGGTGCGCAGATCTCGAGAGAACGCGAGCGGAAAATCGAAGGTCGGCGGAATGGAGAGCCGAGCGACGACCGCTCGTGGCGCCCCCCTACTCGATCGAGGCCGCGTCCTCGCCCAGCGCAAACCTCTGGAACCGCCGGACGCGGATGTTCTCGCCCACGCGAGCCATGACGTTGTTCACCACGTCCCTGATCGTCAAGGACGGGTCCTTGATGAAGGCCTGCTCCATGAGCAGCATGTCCCCGGCGCCTGCGGTCTCGTCCTCCGGGGCGGCCTCGCCGTCCACGTATCGGGGCGACATGGCCGCTACCTGCATGGCCAGGTTGTGCGCCAGCTCCTTGAACTCCGGGGTTCTAGCCACGAAGTCCGTCTCGCAGTTCAGCTCCACGATGGCGCCAACGCGGCTGCCCGCGTGGATGTAGCAGTCGACCACGCCCTCCAGCGTGTCCCTCGACGACTTCTTGGCGGCGATCGACAGGCCCTTCTGTCTCAGAAGCTCAACCGCCTTCGCCATGTCGCCGCCCGCCTCCTCCAGCGCGTTCTTGCAGTCCATGACGCCCGCGCTGGTCTGCTCTCTCAGGTCCTTGATCGCGTCAAGCGATACTCCGGGCATGGCTATGCGGTCCCTTCCGTGGAACTCTGGCTTGGGGTCCGCTGCACCGGCGCCGGTCCGGGTTCACCGGCCATTGCGCGAGCCAGTGCCTCCGGGTCCACTTCCACCAGCGTCTCCCCGACCTCTTCCTCTTCCCCCTCCTCACCCGGCTCCAGGGCCTCCTCCGCCATCTCCTGCTCCTGCGCGGCGTTGGCAAGCTCTGCGCGCCTGCGCAAGCCCTCCATCACGGCGTAGGAGATGCGGGCGGTCACGAGGCTTATGGAGCGAATTGCGTCGTCATTGGCGGCGATGGGGTAGTCGATCAGGTCTGGATCGCCGTCCGTGTCCACGAGCGCCACGATGGGAATGCCCATCCGCCGGCCCTCGGCCACGGCTATCTTCTCCCGGCCGATGTCCACCACGAAGAGCGCCCCGGGCAACGTGGTCATCTCCTTGACGCCCCCGAAGTTGCGGTTGAGCCGCTGCACCTCGTCCTCCAGCTTCAGCGCCTCCTTCTTGGTGAGCAGGGCGAAGCCACCCTTGGCGCGGCGCTCCTCCAACCGCACGAGGTAGTCGATGCGCCCCTGTATGGACGGGAAGTTGGTGAGCGTTCCACCGAGCCAGCGATGCTTCACGTAGAACATGCTGCAGTTCCTGGCGGCCTGCTCGACGGAGTCCTGAGCCTGGCGTTTGGTGCCCACGAACAGTACACTCTGACCGCCGGCCACAATGTCCGAGATGAATTGCTGCGCGCGCTTGAGCAGCGACATCGACTGCTGCAGGTCTATGATGTGAATGCCGTTGCGCTGCGAGAAAATGTACTGCTTCATGCGGGGGTGCCATCTCTGGGTCTGATGCCCAAAGTGGACCCCTGCTTCCAGCAGAGACTTCATGGTAAGCGCCTCTTGTGGTTGAGAGGCTACATCCCGTTCATCAGATACGACCATGCGTGCGCGCTCCTCCCTGCCTGCGACTCCCGCCTAAAGATGCGTGCCTGAGTATCGCACAGTCGGGCAGCCAATGCAAGCTGACGGGCGTGGTAGACGACTCTCTCTGGTATTGGGGCATACGGAGCTGTCTGAGAACGCCGTCTTGCCCGCGCCCGCCTAGCCCATGTCCAGGCTGATGTCCAGCGCCCGCACTGAGTGCGTCAGCGCCCCAACCGATATCAGGTCCACGCCCGTCTCAGCAACCGCTCGCACCGTGTCCAATGTCACGCCGCCCGACGCCTCCAGCAGCGCCCGGCCTCCCGAAATCTCCACGACGCGGCGCATTTCGTTCGGCGTCATGTTGTCCAGCAGAACCACGTCCGCGCCCGCTTCCAGCGCCTCGACCGCCTCCTCCACCGTCTCCACCTCGATCTCAACGCGCAGCGTGTGCGGCGAGCGTTCCCGCGCCAGATCGACAATCTCCGCCAGACCCAGCTCTCGAGCACGCAGCGCGGCGATGTGGTTGTCCTTGATGAGGATGCCGTCGGCCAGGTTATAGCGGTGGTTGTGGCCGCCGCCCACGCGCACGGCGTACTTCTCCAGCTGTCGCAGGCCGGGCACCGTCTTGCGCGTGTCGATGATGCGGGCCTTGGTGTCCTGCACGGCCTTCACGTAGGCGGCTGTGGCCGTGGCGATGCCGCTTAGGCGCTGTAGGAAGTTGAGCGACACGCGCTCTGCCTTCAGAATGCCGGCCACGCTCCCCTCCACGTCCGCTACCACGTCGCCGGGCGACACCGGCGCGCCGTCCTCCATGCGAATACGGCTACGCGTCGACGGTTCGACCTGCCGGAACACCTCGAGCGCGACCTCCAAGCCCGCCACCACGCCATCGGCCTTGACCACCACCGACGCCTGCCCGCGCGCGTCCGGCGGAATAAGCGCGTCCGTGGTTACGTCGCCGTGGCCCAGATCCTCCACCAGCGCCCGCTCCACGATATCCCGGATCGAGGATGTGATATGCAGCATGTCAGTAGACCGTACCTTCGGGATGTTGTTAGCGATATGCCTCCCGCCGGTGCCGAACGGCTCGGATTGCCACTACGCTATCCCTGTCGTCAATGATATACAGAATCCTAATCGACTCGATTAGTCACCGGTCCAATGACTTCTCTCCAATTCTAGCCATGACCTCCTCGAAGGGGTACGAAGGCTCACCCTCTCGGTCTCGTATGATGGCAATATCCAGCACGTCCTCACGGAGATAGGGATAGTCCAGCAGCCGTGAAGCCACCAGCCGCTTCTCATCCTTGGAAAAAGACTCAAGAGCCATCAGAAAAACCTCTGCCCTGCTCTCCCTGCCATCAACCTTCATTTATGCCACTTTCGGATAAGTTCTTCTCAAGCGGTCGGGCAGGCTCTGTCTCGCACTCTCGAATGAGCCCAATATCCAGCAATTCTTCTCGGAACTGGGGATCATCGATGAGACGGGCAGCAACCGCTCTCTGCTCCACCTTTGGCAGAGACTCAAACGCTCTTATGAAGACTACCGCCTCTTTCTCTTCGCCGCTCATTGACGCTCCCATCCCGCTTGCTTGGGTCGATATTCTACCACGCGCCCCCGCGGCCCGTCAGCGATACGCCTCCCGCCTGTGTACAACGGCGAACACGGAAATCACGTCGTTCGTGTCGTCTATAGTGAAGAGGACCCTGTAGTTGCCCACGCGAAGCCGATAACCGTCCTGGCCTCTCAGCTTCCTGACGTTCCTATGTCTCGGATATTCCCTCAGGATGTCAAGGCTGCGCTCTATGCGTCTGTGAACAGGAGGCGTTAGTTTGTCAAGGTCCGATTCAGCGGCCCTCGTAACGCTGAGGCGATACCTCACTTCACACGGATTCCCTGGCTCCTCTCGGCTAGGTATTCCTCGAAAGGACGAGATTCATCCCCTTGGCGCTGCTTCAGCAGCGCAATGTCGATCACCTCTTCCAGGAGGTCAGGGGCCTCCAGGATCTTGGTGATTACGGCCTCTCTATCGGCTTTGGAGAGAGAGTACAGGGCCTTCAGATACACCTCTGCCCTGCTCTCTCTTCCGTTCTCGGACGCTTCCTTGCTCATTCGCGCCTCCGGTCTTGCGTGCTCTAGCCGCCATTGTACCACGCTCCGAGGGCCCAGGCAGACCACCCGACGCGCGGTCAAAGGCCAAGCGCCCGCCGCGCCTCGTCAGGGACGATCACGGTCCCGTCCTGCTTCACGTCCACGCCATGACCATGTCGAAGCAAGTAAGTGGGATTCGCGTCCTCCATCCAATAGAAGGCTTCGTGGCGGAAATTAATCGCCTCCCAGGTCGCATATAGCCTCTGCCCTTTGACCGGTGGGTCGAGTAGGAATCCCAGCACGGTGTCCTCCGTGGCCGGAAACGGCTTGAGGGAGCGCGCTTCGCACCACCCCTGGAAGATGGGCCAGTGCTCCGCAGATCTAGACAGATACCACTGCTGATCCGGGTCCTCCGGGTGCACCCTCCAATCGACAGGGAACCCGTGCTCGTCCAGCTCAGGAGGACGGGGACGGCGCCTGAGGACGTTACGAGAGAAGGCGCTCCGGGCATTGTTGAGCAGGGCCACCGCCATCAGCGGGATGGTGGGCCTCTGTGGGGAGCTGTGAACTGTGGGCTGCATACCGTCCCACTGCACAAGGGGGTTCCCAATCACTCCTGTATCTGCGCCACGGAGGTTCCGGCACCTTTGGACGGCGTCGGAAGATTCTCAACCACCCACCCCTACTGAGAAAAGTATACGTCCCGGTCTCGCTGCCCTCTCGTCTCCCCTACACCTCTTGCAGCATCCGCTCCAGCGCTATGCGGGCGTAGTTCGCCGTCTCGTCGTCGACCGTGATGCGGTTGATCACCTCGCCGTCCAGCAGCCGCTCCATCGACCACAGCAAATACGCCGGGTGCGTCCGGTACATCGTCGAGCACGGGCACACCACCGAGTCCAGGCAGAACACCAGCTTGTCCGGGTTCTCCAGCGCCAGCCGGTTCACCAGGCTTATCTCCGTGCCCACGGCCCACTTGCTGCCGGAAGGCGCCTCGTTGATCGTCTTGATGATGAACTCCGTCGAGCCGTCGCAGTCGGCCAGCTCCACCACCTCCCTCACGCACTCCGGGTGCACCACCACGTTGATGTCCGGGTGGGCGGCCCTGGCCTTGTTGATCTGCGCAACGCTGAAGCGCGTGTGCACCGAGCAGTGGCCCTGCCACAGCACGGCCTTGGACCGCCTCAGCTCGTCCGGCGTATGCCCGCCCAGGGGCTTGAACGGGTTCCACACCAGCATCTCCTCCGCCGGAATGCCCAGCTTGAGGCCGGTGTTACGCCCCAAGTGCTGGTCCGGGAAGAAGACCACTCGCTCGCCACGCTCGAAGGCCCAGCGCATCACCGCCGGCGCGTTGGACGACGTGCACACGATGCCGTTGTTCCGGCCGCACAGCGCCTTGATGGCGGCCGTGGAGTTCATGTACGTGATGGGTATGATGCCGCCTTCGCCGAGCACCTCCGTCAGGTCGTCCCAGCAGTCCAGAACGTCGTCCGTGCGGGCCATGTCGGACATGGAGCACCCGGCCGTGATGTTGGGCAGGATGACCTGCTGGTGCGGCGCGCTGAGTATGTCGGCCGTCTCCGCCATGAAGTGGACGCCGCAGAAGATGATGAACTCCGCCTGCGGCTGCGCCGCTGCCTGCTGCGACAGCTTGAGCGAGTCGCCGCGGAAGTCGGCGAACTGGATGATCTCGTCGCGCTGGTAGTGGTGGCCCAGCACCACCAGTCGGTCCGCCAGTATGTCCCTGGCGTATCGGATCCGGCGCGTCAGCTCCTCGCCGCCCATGTGGTGGTACTCGGCCGGTATGCTCTGCCAGCTGACCACCGCGGCGAACTCCTCCGCCAGCGGTTTAACCTCCAGTGTCTCATCGGTACGGCAGAACGCCGACTGCTCGACCTCCGTCAGAGGAATATATGGGGTCTTCTCCGTGGTAGTCATATGGTCACCTCGCGCCGCTCATGACTTGTTCCGCAACCGCGCCCCTGAGCGACCAGGGGCCGGTTCTCTCGATTCTGACGTCAACCACCTCTCCCGTGAGGTCCTGTTCGTGGGAGAAGTATACCAGCTTATTGCTGCGAGTGCGTCCCTGCCATCCCTCTCGACTGCTGCCCTCCACCAGCACCGGCTCGACGCTACCCATCAGCCCTGCGTTGATGCTCTCGACGATGCTCTCCTGCAAACGCTCTATCTCCTGCACGCGTGCCCGTTTCACCTCGTGGGGCACGTCGTCGTCCATGCGACGGTGTGCGATGGTACCCTCGCGGTCCGAGTAGGCTGCCACGTGCACCTTGTCGAATCTCACGTCACGGATGAGATCCAGCGTAGACCGAAACTCGTCGTCAGTTTCGCCGGGGAAGCCGACGATTACGTCGGTGCTCATGGACACGCCGGGGATGGCGTCGCGGATGCGGTCCACCAGCCGTCGGTAGTCATCCGAGGCGTAGCCGCGGCGCATGTCCTGCAGCACGCGGTCGTCGCCTGCCTGGAACGGCAGGTTGACGTGCTCGCACACCTTGGGCAGCTCGGCCACCGCCTCGATGATTCGATCGCTCATGTAGTTGGGATGCGAGGTCAGGAAGCGAATGCGCTCCAGGCCGTCCACCTCGTGTATCGACTCCAGCAGGTCGGCCAGGTCGGGCCTGTCCGGCAGGTCGTGGCCGTAGGCGTCGACCGTCTGGCCCAGCAGCGTGACCTCGCGGACGCCCCGGCGCACCAGCAGCTCCACCTCGCGCGTCACGTCATCCACGGGGCGGCTCTTCTGGCGACCCCGGCGGTACGGGATGATGCAGAACGAGCAGAACTCGTCGCAGCCGTGGATGACCGGCACGTGCGTTGCGACGCGAGGCCGGACCGGCGCCAGGTCGCGCAGGCAGCCTTCCACGTCGACGCCGAGGCGACCGCCTATCAGATCGATGAGCGGCTCGTACTGCTGCGGGCGCATGAACACGTCCACGTAGGGGAATCGCTGCTGCAGCCGCACCGAGCTTGGTCCCACCATGCACCCCATGAGTGCCAGGATGCGGTCGGGTCTCGACCGCTTGACGGGCTTGAGGGAGGTGACCATGCCGACCACCTTGTCCTCGGCGCCCTGACGCACCACGCAGCTGTTGAGCACGATGACGTCGGCGTCCTGAGGCCGGGAGGTCTCCTCCAGGCCCATGCCTTCCAGGGCGCCAGCAAGTCTCTCAGAGTCGGCTGTGTTCATCTGACAGCCGATGGTCCAGATATGGTAGCTGGAGGGGCTCAACTGCGTCTGTGGCATCGTGCGCATACCCCGTTTGGCGGAGGGAATGGGATTCGAACCCATGAGAGAGCTTTCGCCCCCTAACCGCTTAGCAGGCGGCCGCACTAGGCCTCTATGCGATCCCTCCTGCCTATTGACAAGGTATGATACCAAAACGGCGACGGATGGGCAAGGGGCGATTGTCCACGCGGTTACTGCAGGGGGCTCCTGCCAGGCGCGTTCTGCAATTTACCTTTGGGATCATTCTCACCTAGTGACTCGGTGAGTCAAATTGGAGTCGAATCGCTGAAAGCGAAGGGGACGCTCCATCAGATGGAGCGTCCCCTCGACTAGTTCCAACCACTACCTACCTAGTTGGCCCCCTCATTTCGCTTGCCTCCCTTTTTTCCGTGTATTGAGCGTACAACTAATCCCCAGTAAAGTCAATCTCCATTCGTAGACGCCCTTATTAGTTCCAAGAATTCCGGATCGCTCAAATAGTCCTCAAACACTGGGAACCGCGTTAGGTCTTTAGGAAAAATCGACTTGTACATCGCCTCATCAAGCGCGGCGAACATTTCTTCCCTGTTGCCCCTAAGGGCTGCGACACCTGCCCTGAAGTTTTCTTGTTCAGTGTCTCCGATGATTTCCATGATATTAAGGTCGGCGTTCATCGCGTCGAAGCGCCCAAGTCTCTTGAATGCAATCGCGCGATTGATCCTTACAGTGTCTCTTGATTTAGTATCCGGGTCATCCAAGGCTTCAGTTGCCAGGTCAATGACTTCCTGGTTCCGCCCAGCTCTCAGCAAGAAGTATATCCTATTGTACTTCGGAATCGGCGCTTCCGTGACGAACTTTGCCAGTTCGTCGTCCTTGCCGGCATCAGCTAGTGCGTCAGCATAGCGATAAGCAATGTCCGTGTCCTCAGGATCTTCATCAAATGCCCTTTCCCATATCGAAATGGCCTTATCAAATTCCCCTTTAGTAGCCAATATAGCCGCCTCTACTGGAAGCGGCAATTGAGTCCTGTGCGTGGAAATCTCTCCCAGGACCTCTCTAACATGTGAGGCGATGACCGGATGGGACATAAGGGAGTCTTCAACTCCAACGAATAGTCTTTCACGATCTCGCGCCATATCGAGTGGTCTTGCAATGGCCTTGGGGAGTACCAGGTGTGCCGCCCTGTTCAAGTCTGCTGCGAATTCGTCGAAGCCGTCGATCTCAACCAAATACACTCTTTCTCTTCTTAGTAAATCTTGCAGGCGACGTGACCTGGTTGCTCCACGTCGGATACACCAATACACTCCCTGCTTGAAGTTCTCTGCGTCCCTCAGTAGAAGATCCAACGTATCCATTACGGATCTATCGCGACCGTTGTAGCCGAGAACTACAAGACCATATTCTTGTGCGAACTGATATAGCTTTCTCTTGGTGTTGGTTTCGAGAGTCTCAAGTTCGGCGAGTGTATTCTTAATGTTGTCATACAGAAAGTCCCCATGGAGTTTAAGAATCTTCGGACGTCCAGATGTTAGTCGAATTCCTTGAATTGCCGAGTCGTGAGCGGCAACTAAGGGACGTAAACCATCTGAGTAGAGATAACAGGCCTCGTTGATCAGGTCGTCAAAATTGGTCGTAAAGACGACATCGAAAAACTTATTGCTGAGAAGATTGGTTAGATAGACGTATCCCCAGCTCGGATGAGCATCCTTGACACATTCCTCAATATAGACCCTGCGTTGGGAAGGCTGGTCAAAAATAGTTTCGAATAGGATCGAGTACTCATCCTCATGATTGAACCAAGATTGCTTGGCGAGCCATTCCCTAAAGTTTGAATTACTGCCAGCACGGCTGAAGAGGATTCTACGCCATTCCCCAATCATGTCCTCGGCGGTCTTGACTCCTGAAGTCTTCGACGCCCCTGAACCCAGAAGTAGTGAGAAGTTTGGAACCTCCCCGTTTCTGGTCATTATAAGGTGCATCAAGTGTTCAGCACTTTTTTCGCTTGACTGGATACTCATCTCAACTCCGTACTACTGCATTGGCAGGCGTCCATTGCGCGCATAGGGCAATGGACTTGCAGAGCAGCATACCACAAGGGCGCCTATAGCGGCGTTAGCGAAGCACAGTACTGGGCAGTTCCCAGCAAATGCCTAAATCGTTGAACGTCTTGCACTGCCAAAGTCCCAAGTCGACTTCGCCCCCTGAATCTGGCGACTGGTTTCTGTTAGACTTCCATTGTCATCAAAGACTTGGCCCCCCTACGGCAGGATCACGCGCGTGGCCGCGTCTATCGCGTCCACCAGCGGGGCGGGGTACACGCCGATCGCTATGATGCCCACGAGCATCGCACCCAATACGCTGCGGCTCAGCGCCGACACGGGCACCGGCGACTCGTCCTCCGCCGGCTCAATGTACATCTGCCTCATCACCATCATGTAGTAGTACAGGGATATGACGCTGTTTGTTATCGCCAGCGCCACCAGCCACAGCAGGTCGCCCTGCGCCGCCGCCGTGAACAGGTAGAACTTCGTCGTGAACCCGGCGAAGAACGGCAGCCCCGCCAGCGAGAACAGCGCCACCGTCAGCACCATCGCCACAAACGGCGATCGCTTCGCCAGCCCTGCGAAGTCCGGGATGTTCTCCTTGCCCGTCGCGTTGTAGAAGACGATGATGCACAGGAACGCGGCCAGGTTCGTGACGGCGTACCCCGCCAGGTGCAGGATTACCCCGTTCGACGCAAGCGGCGAAATGGCCGCCACACCCATCAGCAGGTAGCCTACCTGCCCCACGCTCGAGTAGGCCAGCATTCGCTTGATGTTCGACTGCGCCAGCGCGACGAGGTTTCCGAGCGTCATCGTCAGCGCGGCCAGCACCACCAGCACGACCTGCCAGTCGTCGAAGGCGGGCATGAACGCCTGCGTGAACAGCCTGAGTATCAGCGCGAAGGCCGCGGCCTTGGACCCGACGGCCAGGTAGGCCGTAACCGGCGTGGGTGCGCCCTCGTATACGTCCGGAGCCCACATGTGGAAGGGCACCGCCGCCACCTTGAACCCCAGCCCGGCGATGATCAGCGCCAGGCCAACCAGCACCGCCGGGTTCAGCGGCGAGTCGGCGACGGCCAGCGCCGCGTGAATCTCGTCGTAGCGCGTCGTGCCGAGAATGCCGTACACCTGGCTGATCCCGTACAGCAGCAGCGCCGAGGCGAACGCGCCAAGCAGAATGTACTTCACGCCCGCCTCACTCGGCTTGAGCCCGTGCCTGCCGTACGAGACCAGCACGTACAGGCTGAAGCTCAGCAGCTCCAGCGAGATGTACGCCGTCAGCAGCTCTCCGGACGCCGCCATCATCATCATGGCCAGCACGGAGAACAGCAGGATGCCGTAGTATTCGCCGGGGCGGCTCAGGTGCTTCCTCACGTACTCCACCGAGACCAGCACGACGAGCACCCCAAGCACCAGGAAGAACCCCTTGAAGAAGAGCGAGAAGTCGTCGATGAGGAACAGGCCGTCGTACAGCTGCTCGTCGCGGCCCCACAGGTACCACAGCGACAGCACGAGCACCCCGACCAGCCCGACGATGCTCAGCGCCGGCAGGTAGTCCTTCTTCTCCCTCGGCAGCAGCAGGTCGACGCCAAGGACCGCGAAGGCAGCCCCGGTCAGAGCGAACTCAGGCGCGAATAGCCAGAAGTTCATTGCAGACCTGCCACCCTCGCCAGGATCGGGGCGACGCCGCTGTCGATCATGTCCATCCACGGCCTCGGATACAGACCCACTACGACAAGGAACGCCACCAGTATCGCCGCCGGGAACGCCTCGAGTCGGGTGGCGTCCCTAAGTCGGCCACCGTCCAGCAGGCCCTCCCATTGCTCGTCAAACGGCCCGAAGAACACCTTAGCCAGCAATCGCAGGATGTAGACGGCCGTTATGGCCGCTCCCACAATGCCGAGCACGCCCAGCAGTGGATAGTCCTGGAACACGCCGATGAACACCATCACCTCCGCCACGAACCCGCTCAGCCCGGGCAGCCCCAGCGACGTGAGGCCCGCCACGGCGAAGAACGCCGCCGTCAGCCCCATTCGCTTGGTCAGGCCCTGCAATACGCCGATGTCGCGGACGTGAGTGCGCTCGTAGATCACGCCCACCAGTGCGAAGAAGAGGGCTGTCATGATGCCGTGCGAGAACATCTGCAGCACCGCGCCCCCGACGCCCAGCGCGTTGAGCGTGGCAAATCCCATGAGCACGTACCCCATGTGGCTCACGCTGGAGTAGCCGATGACGTACTTCAGGTCCCGCTGGCCCATCGCGGAGACGGCGCCGTACACCACGTTGATCGTACCCAGGATGATGAGGACCGGCATCCAGTCGTCGGCGCCCTGCGGCAGCAGGTCGATGCCCACGCGGATGATGCCGTAGGCGCCCAGCTTCATCAACACGCCCGCATGCAGCATGCTCACCGCGGTCGGCGCCGCAACGTGGCCGTCCGGCGACCACGTGTGGAACGGCCACAGGCCTGCCAGCACGCCGAACCCGATCATGAACAGGGGGAAGAAGATGCGCTGGAACTCCACCGAGAACGTCACCTCGCGCAGCTCCAGCAGATTGAAGCTACCGATGCCTCCGTCCACGTACACGGCCAACAGCGCCACCCACACCAGGATGCTGCCCGCCACAAGGTACAGCATGAGCTTCATCGCCCCGTACTCCTTGGGACGGAGGAAGCTGCCGAAGTCGCTGCTGCTGCCCCAAACACCGATGAGCAGGTACATCGGCATCACGGCCAGCTCGTAGAAGAAGAAGAAGAAGAACAGGTCCAGGGTTACGAACACGCCGTACACTCCCGCGACGAGCAGGAAGAACAGCACGAAGAACTCCTTGGCGCGTTCCTGAATAGTCCAGGAGATGAGCACGCCTGTGAGTCCCACGATGCCCGTGAGCAGGACCATGGGCACGGATATGCCGTCCACGCCCAGTGAGAATGCGACCCCCAGCGAGTCCAGCCACGCGATCTCTCGCATCAGCTGGAAGCCGCCCTCCTCGTGGTCGTAGACCAGGAACACGTAGGCCGTGAGCGCCATGAGCACCGCGGCTACCGCGGCGGAGGTCACGCGGATGTGCTGTAGCCTGTGGCCGGGCAGGAAGGCGAGAAGGATGCCCCAAACGAAGGGGACGCCCACCAGCGCCATCAGTACGTATGAGTCCAGCGTTTCCATATCAGCCCGCTAGTCCCTCTCGCTCGCTTCGTTCCGCCTCGTATTCGTCATAACCGCGGCAGCGCCAGCCACCATATCAGTACAACAATCACCGAACCAGCCGCCATACCCAGAGCGTAGTTGTACACCTTGCCGGTCTCCAGCAGCCTGAGCACCAGCGCGGAGAGCATCACCGAGCGACCCGTCCCGTTCACGCCCGTGTCGTTCACGACAACGCGGTCGAACAGCGCCATGAAGTTGCCGAAGGCTAGCGCCACCCGGTCGATTATCCACTGGTACAGCTCGTCGATGTAGAACTTGTTGACGACCAGCGTGTGCAGGCCGGAGAACTGCTCCTGGAGCCTGGCCGGTATCGGATGCCTGGCGTACTCCTGCTGCCCCTGCGCCTGCGCCGCCCGCCGGCGTCCCCGGGCCAGGCGTGGCGCCTCAACGCCGCGGCCGTACAGGTACCACCCCAGGCCGAAGCCTGCAACCGCCAGCGCCACGGACAGCGCCATAACCGTCACGTTCACCTTGTAGGGGTGTGGCTCCTCGAAGAACAGCCACGCTCCGAGACCGTCGAAGCCCGGCCACCAGCCGCCCACGGCCAGCAGGCCCGAGCCCAGCGCCAGCGCGGCCAGCAGCACCAGAGGCGCCGTCATCACCGAGGGCGACTCGTGGGCGTGCTCGTTCTCAGGCTTCAGGTCGCCAAGCACCACCACGAACAGCAGCCTGGCCATGTATAGCGAGCTGAGGAAGGCCGCCAACAGGAGCAGCGCGAAGAAGATCGCGCCGCGGCCGTGCAGTACCGCCACCAGCACCTCGTCCTTGCTGAAGAACCCGCCCATGAGCGGTATGCCGCCCAACGACAGCACCCCGATCGCGAAGGTTATGGACGTGACCGGCATCCGTTTCCACAGGCCACCCATCTGTCGTATGTCCCTGGCACCCTCCGGTCGGTCGTGGTCTTCCGTGCCGTGCGCGATGCTGCCCGCGCCCAGGAACAGCAGAGCCTTCGCGAAGGCGTGGGCCACCATGTGCAACAGGGCCGCCGCGAACCCGAACGACCCGAGCGTCAGCATCATGAGGCCCAGGTGGCTGACCGTGGAGTAGGCCAGGACGCGCTTGAGGTCGGTCATGACGAGCGCCATAGCAGCCGTCAGCAGGGCTGTGACCAGGCCCACCACGGCCACCGCCATCATGGCCGTGTCGGACGTGACGAATATCGGGTACAGACGCGCCACCAGGAACACGCCCGCGACCACCATGGTCGCCGCGTGGATCAGGGCGCTGACCGGCGTGGGGCCCTCCATCGCGTCCGGGAGCCAGACGTGCAGCGGGAACTGCGCCGACTTGCCCATCGCCCCCAGGAAGATGAGCAGCGCGGCAATCGTCAAGGTGCCCGAGTCTATGCCACCCTGCTCCACGACGTGGAAGATGGCGGAGATGTCGAACGTGCCCGTCTCCTTGAACAGGATCAGGATGCCTATCAGCAGGCCCACGTCGCCTATGCGCGTGGTCACAAACGCCTTCTTCGCCGCCTCCGCCGCCGACCGTCTCTCGTACCAGAAGCCTATCAGCAGGTAGGAGCACACTCCCACCAGCTCCCACGCTATGTACACCAACAGCAGGTTGTCGGCCAGCGACAGCGCAAGCATGGCCGCGGCGAAGAGCGAGTGGACGGCGAAGTACCAGCCGATGGCCGGCTCGCCGCGCATGTAGCCCAGCGAGTACACCTGCACCATCAGAGCCACGAATGTCACGAGGCCCAGCATCAACACCGACAGCTCGTCGATGATCATGCCGACGGCAAACGTGCTCTCCCCGACGCTGAACCACTCCACGGAGAAGACGTCTCCGCCGGACGCGAGAAACTCGGCGAGCACGTACCAGAACAGCCCGAAGGATCCCAGGATGGCGAGAAGCGACAGAAACACTCCGCGCCACGGCAGGAAGCGCCCCAATACCACGATTCCAAGGAATGCGGCTACGCATGCGGCCGGCGCCAGCCACGCAAGTTCCACCCCTGAGGTCGTAGTCGTTCCTGCCTGAAAAAGCATCGTCTAGTGGAGGGCTACCCCTTCATTAGGTCCACTTCGTCCAAGTCCACAGAACCCCGGTCACGGAACAGCCGCAGAATGATGGCCATCGCTAGGCCAACCTCCGCGGCCGCCACCGTGATCACGAATATCGCGATTACCTGACCGGTCGTATCCGCCGGCGTCCCGTACGCCGCATAGGCAATGAGGTTCACGTTCACCGCGTTTAGCATCAGCTCCAGCGCCAGCAGTATGAGCACTGCGCTGCGGCGAGCAAGCACGCCGTACACGCCTATCGAGAACAGGGCCGCGCCCAGAAGCTGGAAGTGAAGCAGGCTCACTCTTCCTCGCCCTCCTCACGCTCCCGCGCTATGACAATGGCGCCGATGAGCGCCACTAGCAGCACCAGCGAGGCAACCTCGAACGGCACCGCCCACTGCGCGAACAGGCTGTCGCCCAGCCTGGTGAAGCTCACGCCGCGCCGCGCGGTCTCGTCCGGCGCGCCGTTGACCAGCGCCAGCGCGAGCAGTGCGAACACCCCCAGGGACGTGACCAGGGCCAGCGGCCACTGAGGGTTGTCGCGCATCGCGCGGAACTCGTGTACGCGGGTCAGCATTATGACAAAGAGAATGACGATCGTGATCGCGCCGCCGTAGATGAGCACCTGCACCAGTGCGAGGAACTCCGCCAGCAGCAGGAGGTACAGCCCGGCCACGGCCACCAGCGACACCAGCAGGAGCAGCGCGGCGTACACCACGTTTCTGGAAACAACCACGCCCACGGCGCCCGCAAGGCAAACGGCGCTCAGCAGGTAGAAGACCGCGAGGGACAGGCTCAACTCTCAGCCTCCACCTTGGCCTCCTCCTCTTCCTTCGCGACTTCCTTCGCCGGCCGCCAACCCGTCTCCTTCTGGTACGACCAGCCCATCTCCAGCAGCCTGCCAAGGTCGCTGCGGTTGTCGTTGCGAGCGTACTTGCTCAGCTCGTGCTCGTGGCTCATCTCTATGGCATCGAAGTTGCACACGTCGACGCAGATGGCGCACACGATGCACCGCCCCAGGTTGATCTCGAATGTGTCCACGATCTTGCGGCGGGAGCTCTTGCCCTCTGCGTGCAGGGGATTATCCTTCATCACGGCGGTCATGCACTGCGTGGGGCAGTACCTGACGCACACCATACAGCCGGTGCAGTATGGCTCCTCCACCTTCTCATCCCACATGAGAACGGGGAAGCCCATGAAACGGTCCTCGATGGGCTTGTGCTCCTTGGGGTACTGGTAGGTTACGGGCTTTCTGATCATGGTCGCAAAGGTGACCAGGAGTCCCTTTAGGTTACCCAGCATGGCCTGCCTCCGACGATGGGTTGTAGATTCGCACGGTGTACTCGGGCTTGGGAGCCGTGCCCATGGCCTTGCTCAGCCCCCATACCGCAGCGGCCAGCACCGCCACCGACAGGAGGCTCAGGACCCACGCCGGCCACTCGTAGAACAGGTACGCGCCCGTCATGAGAATGTTGACGAACGCAAGCGGGACAAGCACCTTCCACCCCAGCGACATCAGCTGGTCGATGCGCAGCCGGGGATAGGTGCCGCGTATCCAGAAGATGAGCAGCACCACCAGGTAGGTCTTCGCCAGGAAAACGGAGAGGCTGATGATGGGCACGTCGCCCGGCAGCCCCGGGAACAGCCAGCCGCCCAGGAAGAGCAGCACCGTGAGCGCGGCGATAGCGAAGGTGTTGATGTACTCGGCCAGGAAGAAGACCGACCAGTGGGCCCCGCTGTACTCCACGAACGGCCCGCCCACAACCTCGGACTCCGCGGGGTGGATGTCGAACGGCGTGCGCCCAAGCTCTGCCAGCCCGGCGATGAGAAAGATCACCAGCCCAAGGGGCTGTATCAGAGCGTAGACCAGCGTGTCCTGCGCGTTCACCACCTGTACCAGGTTCATGGACTGGGCCAGCATCGCCACGCCCAGCACGGCCAGTATCAGGGGTATCTCATAGCTCACCAGCTGCGCGGCGGCCCGGAACCCGCCCAGGACGGCGTACTTGTTGGAGGACGCCCAGCCCGCGGCTACCAGCCCCACGATCGACAGCACCGAGAAGGCAATGATGTAGAACAGGCCCAGGTCCAGGTTCCGTATCACAAGGTCCCGGGTCACCGGTATCGTCACCCAGATCATGAACGTGGGCACGAACACCACAAGCGGCGACACCCAGTAGACAACCCTGTCCACCCACGAGGACAGCAGGTCCTCCTTGGACATGAGCTTGATGGCGTCCGCCACCGGCTGCAGCAGCCCGAACGGGCCAACGTGCATGGGGCCCATTCGCATCTGGATGCGACCCAAGAACTTACGCTCCACCCACACCAGCGAAAGCACCACCACGGACAGCGCCGTCAGCAGTGTCAGGGAGAACGCTACGAGAAGTGCGGTGTCTAGCAGCATTACCTGTCCACCTCGCCCAGTACGATGTCCAGCGATCCCAGGATCACCACCGCGTCCGCGATGTACGTGTTCAGCAGCAGCTCCTTGATGGCCATGAGGTTGCAGAATGAGGGCGGGCGCACCTTCACCCGGTACGGCCTGTCGGCGCCGTTGCTCACCAGGTAAACGCCGATCTCGCCGCGGGGGTTCTCGCCACGCACGTACACCTCGCCCTGCGGCGGCCGCAGCACGAGCCGCGTCGGCGTGATTGTCGACCCGTCCGGCAGCTGACCCAGCGCCTGCTCGATGATGCTCAGCGACTGCCTCATCTCCTCGACGCGCACGTAGAAGCGGTCCCAGGAGTCGCCCTTCTCGCCGATCGGAATGCCGAAGTCGAACCGGTCGTAGATGGAGTAAGGGGCGTCCTTGCGCACGTCCATCGGCACGCCGGAGGCCCGCAGTGTGGGGCCGCTTGCTCCGTAGCTGATGGCGGTCTTCGGATCTATGACCCCGACGCCCTTGGTGCGGGCCAGAAAGATCTCGCTGAAGCTCAGGAGCCGGTCCGCCTCGTCGATGCCCTGGCGAATCTCACCGATCAGGCCCGTCATGCGCTGGCGGAAGTCGTCCGGCACGTCGTTCTTGACGCCGCCGATGCGAATGTAGTTGTGCATCATGCGAGCGCCGGTCACGGCCTCGAACATCGACTGTATCTTCTCGCGGTCGCGGAAGGCGTACATAATGGGCGTCATAGCGCCGGCGTCTATGCCGAACGTACCGAAGAAGAGGAGGTGGCTCGCAACCCTGTTGAGCTCGCACAGGATGACGCGAATGTACTCCCCGCGCTCCGGCACCTCCAGTCCCATTAGCTTCTCCACCGCGCGGCAGAAGACCATCTCGTTGTTGAGGTTGCTTATGTAGTCCAGCCTGTCGAACAGCGTGACGATCTGCGCGTAGATTTCGCCCTCGCACAGCTTCTCCGAGCCTCGGTGCAGGTACCCTATGTGAGGTTCCACGTCCAAAATTCGCTCGCCGTCCACCATCAGCACCATGCGGAACACACCGTGAGTGCTGGGGTGCTGCGGCCCCATGTTCACCAGCATCTGGACCGTGTCCAGCTGGCCCTCCGACTGCCTCTCCACGTTCACGTCTACCACTCCGTGTACTCCGGCATCTCGAAGCTCCGGCGACCTGGGTATCCCTCGAAGCCCTCGAACAGCAGCAGCGGCGCAAGGTTGTGGTGCCCCTCGAATTGCACGCCGAACAGGTCGTGGCCCTCCCTCTCGTACCAGTCTGCGCCCTTCCACACGGAGGTCACAGTCGGCACCACGGGATCTTCGGGCGAGAGGTTGGTCTTGAGTACCATCATGTGCTTCTTGGTGGTGCTGTACAGGTGGTAGACCACCTGAAGATACTCCTCGTAGTCCACCACGCACAGGCAGGTCAGGTAGTCCATCTGAAGCTCGGGCGAGTCCCTCAGTGTCCGGCAGGCATCGGGGACGTCGCCGGGGCTCACGGTGGCCGTGACCAGATCGACGGCGGCGCCCAACTCCGGGCTGAACCGCGCCAAGACATCCGGAAGCAGCCGCTCCAGGACCAGGCCCTTCTCGTCGAGAGCAACCGGGGCCTGGGGGGCCTGCTCTCGCCTATGCCTTTCTGCCACGCTCCCTGGCGTCCTGCATGATTTTGTCCTGCAGCTTGAGAATGCCGTCTATCAGGGCTTCCGGCCTGGGCGGGCATCCCGGCACGTAGACGTCCACGGGTATGATGTGGTCCACTCCCATCACCACAGAGTAGGAGCGGTAGTAGGGCCCGCCGTTGGTCGCACAGCTTCCCATGGCTATAACCCACTTGGGCTCCGGCATCTGCTCGTAGAGTATCTTGATTGGCTCCGCCATCTTCTTGACCACGGTGCCGGCCACTATCATCACGTCCGACTGCCTTGCAGAGGGCCACGTGACAATGCCGAACCGGTCCAGGTCGTGGTGGGCCATATAAGTGCTCATCATCTCGATGGCACAGCAGGCCAGGCCGAACGTCATGGGCCACAGCGACGACTTGCGGGCCAGCGCGATGAGCTGCTCGGACTTGGCGGTGATCACGCCCGGCGCCGCCCGGTTCAGCAGGCTGCGCGGCTCCTGGTTGCCTGGGCCAATGGTCACTTCCACTGCAGCACCCCCTTCTTCCAGCTGTAGACTATCCCAAAGAAGAGAATGGCAATGAAGAGGAGCATCTCGTAGAACACGGCGTCGATGCTGGTTAGGAACACCACGGCCCACGGAAAGAGGAACACGGCCTCGACGTCGAAGATGAGGAAGAGGATGGCGAATATGTAGTAGCGCATGTGGAGCTGCGACCAGGAGTAGGGCGCGGGAGGGATGCCGCACTCGTAGGGCATGTCCTTGAGGGCCGTGCGCTTCTTGGGAGAGAGGATGAAGGAAGCGGCGAACATGATAGCCATGCCCACAAACCCCACAATACCCGCTATCACCACTGCGGTGTAGTTGAGGGTAAAGCCTTCAGGCGCCAACTGGTCCTCCAGACCGGCGGCCTGCGTTGGGCCGCCATAACGGGGCTTGCAGACTTAGCCTAGGATATATCACCTCTCTGGCCGTGTCAATTGAAGTACCGTCTGTACGCCTTACCGCTCGTAGTGAACTTGTCGAACCACACGAGCGGGCGGACTGGGGCCATGCGTCACCTGCTCGGAGCTTGTCCAAGGGCGTGAGCGGGAGGCAGCCGATGGAGGAGCAGCACGTCCTGAGAGTTCTATGCCAGCATTAGGCGTTCGCCCTTGGGCTCGGGGATGGCGTCTCCAAACTCGCGCGCCGTTTCTAGCCACAGCTTCACGGCCTCGTTGACGTTCTGGAGCGCCGTCTCCTGCGTATCGCCGTGGGCTGCGCATCCGGGGAGTTCGGGCGCCTCGGCGACAAACACGCCGTCTTCATTGCTCCAGTAGATGACAATCTCATATTTGTGCATTCGAATCCCCTCCTCCGAGGCGATACTTCAGGATTACTTGTCTGACCTGCCGCACCTGATAAGGCTTGGCGTGGCTGCCCTCAGCCTGAATGTTCAGCAGCTCCCGTACACCTTGCTTCCTGAATAGATGATGGCTCCCGCTTACCCGCTCGATGAACTCCAAGTCTTAGCAGAAACTGGCGAAGTCCGTCGAAGCGAATATTTGCGTCCGCCCGACCGCTCAAGATTCGCCGTCTCAACTCGTCACTCCGATTCATGGCGACTGTTTCTCACCGAAAAGGCTGTGGCAACGGGTCCGATCCGCCCCTATCGCGTCGGGCAAGGCGTACAGCGGTGCGAGTGCGGCAGACCTGTGCAAAGAAGCCGGTTAAGGGTAACACGCTAAGGTGTCTTCTTGCCCCAATAGGCGTAGCCCTCGACGGGCCGCTGCGATAGGACTTGCAGACTCAGCTAGGATATACCAGCGAATTGAGCCTGTAAATTGAAGCATCGACCGTCAACAGGGATTGACCGGCTCCCACAATTGATACTACAATCCCTATGCGCAACCTACGTTGCCCCATGGAAGGGAGCTCTTGAGCAAGGTGACCTTTCCGACCGGGTTGGAGGCGGCTGGGGACTGGGACATTCCGCAGGAAAGCTGCGGCGTTGTAGGCGTATATGCACCCGGTGAGGACGTGGGGCGCATCGCCTTCTTCGGTCTATTCGCCCTGCAGCACCGCGGCCAGGAGAGCGCCGGCATCGCCGTCAGCGACGGCGAATCGCTCCGAAACAGCACCGCCATGGGCCTGGTGGCCCAAGCCTTCCGCGAGGAGGACCTCCAGCGACTCACCGGCCACATCGCCATAGGGCACACCCGGTACTCCACCGCCGGCTCCAGCATCCTCTGCAACGCACAGCCCATTCTCGCCAGCGGCCCATACGGCGAGCTGGCCTTGGGCCACAACGGCAACGTTGTCAACGCCCTGTCCCTACGCGAGGAACTGGAGGGATGGGGCTGCCGCTTCTCCTCCACGTCCGACTCCGAAATCGTGGCGCAGCTGCTCGCCAACGCCCCCGGCCGCGACTGGGCGGAGCGCGTGCAGTACCTCATGCGCCGCCTGCAGGGCGCCTACTCCCTGGTGGTCCTGACGCTGGACTCGCTCATCGCCATACGAGACCCTCTCGGCGTCCGACCCCTGTGCGTGGGCAAGATGAACGGCGGCTGGATCGTGGCATCGGAGAGCTGCGCGCTCGACCACCTTGGCGCAACGCTGCACCGCGAGGTCGAGCCAGGTGAGGCCATCGTCATCGATGACCAGGGCATGAGGACTCTCTACCGCGGCGGCGAGCGGCGGCGAGCCTTCTGCGTCTTCGAGTACATCTACTTCGCACGGCCCGACAGCATCCTGGGAGGCCGGCTGACCTACTCGCTGCGCCAGGAGATGGGCGCACAGCTTGCGAAGGAGCACCCCGTGGACGCCGACGTGGTCATCGGCGTGCCGGACTCCGCTACCGCGGCGGCCGTGGGCTACGCCCGTGAGACCGGCATCCCGTACAGCGAGGGGCTGCTCAAGAACCGATACGTGGGACGCACCTTCATCGAGCCGGACCAGCGTGTCCGGGACCTGGGCGTGCAACTCAAGTTCAACACCCTTCCCGAGGTCCTGGCCGGGAAGCGCGTCGTTGTAGTCGACGACAGTATCGTCAGGGGCACCACAACCCCACACGTGGTACGGCTGGTCAGAAGGGCCGGCGCCACCGAGGTACACCTGCGCGTGTGCGCTCCGCCCATCAGGCACCCCTGCCAGCTCGGCGTGGACATGGCCTCCTATCAGGAGCTCATCGCCGCCAACAAGAGCGTTGAGGAGATCAGGCAGTTCGTAGACGCCGACACCCTGGGATACCTGAGCGTGGACGGGCTTCTCAAGACCGTTGGCGGCGACCAGGACAGCCACTGCATGGGCTGCTTCACCGGCAACCACCCCATTCCCGTCCAGCTGGAGATGAACAAGCTGGCCCTCGAAGTCCCAGCGGTCGGGTGAGGCGGAATGCCGGGTGAGACCTACCTCGCAGCCGGGGTGAACCAGGCAGCCGCCCGGAGCGCAAAGAAGACCATCGGAGCCTTGGCCAGCGCCACGCACGGCCCCAACGTCATCGGCGGCGTGGGTTTCTTCGGCGGAATGTACAGGCTCCACGGCTATCGCCGGCCCGTTCTGGTCTCCAGCACGGACTCGCCGGGCACCAAGCTCATGCTGGCCACCCTTACCGGCCGCTTCGAAAGCGTCGGCATCGACGTGGTGAACCACTGCGTCAACGACGTGTTCGTCTCAGGAGCAAGTCCACTATTCTTCCTGGACTACCTTGGCGTGGGACGCCTGATGCCGGAGAGGGCGGAGGCACTGGTGCGAGGCGTTGCGGAAGCGTGCAGCGCCGTGGGATGCGCCCTGATCGGCGGCGAGACGGCCGAGCTGCCGGGTATCTATCCGGAGGACGGATTCGACCTTGCGGGCTTCGCTGTGGGCGTAGTCGAGGAGGACGCCATCCTGGACGGATCCACGATCGTAGAGGGCGATGCGCTCCTGGCAGTGCCCTCCAACGGCCTGCATACCAACGGCTACTCCCTGGCTCGCAGGGTGTTCGGCGTTGACGACAACCCCTCCGTCCTCGACCGAAGGCCGCCTGAGCTCGGCGTCACCCTGGGGGAGGCTCTGCTGGAGCCGCATCGGTGCTACTATCCGCTCCTGGAGCCAGCCCTTCCCGCCATCAAGGGCATGGCGCACATCACCGGCGGAGGCCTCCCGGAGAACGTGCCCCGCATACTCCCGGCAGGCCTCGGCGCGCGCTTCGACACCTCGGCCTGGCAGGTCCCCCCGATCTTCACGCTCATCCGCGAGGCAGGCCGGGTGGAAGCCGACGAGATGTACCGCGTGTTCAACATGGGCGTGGGGATGGTGCTGGCATGCTCGCCCGAGCGCGCGGATGAAGTGCTGCAGCTTGTGCCGGAGGCCATACCGGCTGGAGTGGTGGTGGCGGGCGAGGGCGTGACACTGAACTGACCATACTGCGACACGAGGAGGTGGCCGATGAAGGCCCTGCTCAGCGTATTCGACAAGAGCGGCGTGGTGGACTTTGCACAGGACCTGCACAGGGCGGGCGCCGACCTCATCAGCACGGGCGGCACTCATCAGACTCTCGCGGACGCGGGCCTGCCCGTTCAGCAGGTATCCGACTTCACCGGCTCGCCGGAGATCCTGGGCGGCCGCGTCAAGACGCTTCATCCCGCCATCCACGGCGGCATCCTCGCCCGGCGCGATAACCCCGGCCACGTCTCGGAGCTCGCCGACCTGAGCATGGAGACAATCGACGTAGTGGCCGTCAACCTGTACCCGTTCGCCGCGACCATCGCTAGGCCCGACGTCACCCTCGACGACGCTCTGGAGAACATCGACATAGGCGGCCCAACAATGATCCGCGCCGCGGCCAAGAACTTCCCGTTCGTGGCCGTGGTGGTGGACCCTGCCGACTATGCCTGGGTCGCGGAGAAGCTGGCAGGCGATGGCCTCTCGCTGGAAGAGCGGCGGCGCCTCGCGCACAAGGCGTTCCAGCACGTAGCCTACTACGATACCCTCATAGCGTCATACCTGCGCCGCGACGACCCTGAGGGAGCCTTCCCGCAGGAGCTCACGCTGGCATACCGCAGGGTTCAGCAGCTCCGCTACGGAGAGAACCCACACCAGCTGGGCGCGCTGTACACGGAGCCTCTGCCCGGCTTCGCCAGCCTCGCGACCGGCTCGCAGGTGCTGGGCCAGGAGCCGTCGCTGTGCAACGTATACGACATGTCGGCGGCGCTGGAGAGCGTGCGCGACTTCATGGACAGGCCGGCGGCGGCGGTCATCAAGCACGCCACGCCCAGCGGCTTCGCCTTCGGAGCCACGTCTGCTGAGGCGCTGGAGAAGGCGATCCATGCGGACGCCACCTCAGCCTTTGGCGGCATCATCGGGCTGAACCGGCCGATGGACGTGGAGACCGCGGAGGTGGTGGCCCGCTTCCGTGAGCTGGAATCTTCCAACATAGACGCCATCGTGGCGCCCGGCGCGTCGGAGGAGGCCGTGGCCATTCTGCGCAGGACTCGCAGGCGCATGGTGCTCTACACCGTCGACGAGCTTGGGGCGCTTCCCGCCGGAAGCGTGAACGTCAAGCAGGTGCCCGGGGGACTCCTGTACCAGCAGGCCAACACGTCGCCCATCGACCGGGCGGCGTGGCGAGTGGCCACCCGCGTCGAACCCACGTCTGAGCAGCTGCACGGAATGGAGGACGCATGGATGCTGATGCGCCACATCCGGTCCAACACCATCATGGTCTGGGACGAGGCAGCGGGCGTGACGCTGGGCATTGGCAGCGGCCAGGTTAGCCGGGTTGGCTCGGCGCGCATAGCCCTGGAGCAGGCCGGCGAGCGCGCCCGCGGCGCAATCCTGGCGTCCGACTCCTTCTTTCCGTTTCAGGACAGCGTGGAACTGGCGGCCAGCTACGGCATCGCGGCCATCGTGCAGCAGGGCGGCTCGATCAACGACCAGGCTTCGGTTGACGCCGCGGACGCTGCGGGCATAGCCATGGTGCTCACCGGCCAGCGCGCATTCTGGCACTAGGCGGCTGCTGACCGGGACCAAGACACTCTCACAGGTGGGCACAGGCCGAGACCTGCTCCGCAATCCGGAATGACACGGGGGCGAGCCCTTGCTCCCGCACGGCGTCCAAATCTTACGACTTGGTCTGAGGGGCATCGCCGTCTGATTGCGACGGGCGTCGCAGGGGTTGACATTAGCGCGCAAACCGACTAGTTTTAGGTATCTCGACCGGAACCCCAACAGGTCGATTCAAAAGATGGGGCTGCGTCCGCAGTCTCACTCGCCAATCCCGAAGCCATCCCAAGGTATCCCGATGCATTGCATCGCGCGGTACTTCTCCCGGCGGGGAGCGTGAAGTGGCTTCCGACCGCAGCGGGGACGGTAAATTCAGAGGACAGGAGGTGAACGGCCCAGAAACTGGTATCGGAGTCAGATCTCCGAACGGATGGGAATAGGCCAACTCAACATTCCCCGGTTTCTCCCGTCCCTGGACCTAAACGGACCTTGAACTACACTAGGAGGCAAATGCAGATGAAAGGCAGATATACAGGCCCCAGAACTATGGGGCTATTCTTGGGAATTGTAGGGCTGATGCTGCTGGTTGTGGCAGCCTGCAGCGAGGATCCCACGGCAACGCCACAGCCGACCGCCACCACGGCGGCTACGGCTACTCCGGAGCCCACTCCCACTCCCGAGGCCATGATGGTGGAGAAGGACCCCGTCAGGGTCTACACCTCCAACTGGACCTCCATCGAGCTCAACACCCGCGTCCCTGCTTACATAATCGAGCAAGGCTACGGCTACCCCGTAGAGTACATTCCGGGCACCACGACCACCATGATAGCGACCTTCCCGCTCGGCGAGATGGAGGTCAACATGGAGATCTGGCGCGCGAACATCCTCGACTGGTACAACGAGCAGACGGAGTCCGGCACGATTATCGACCTGGCGGGTACCGGTGATAACGTCTCCAACGGCGCCAAGGGGCAGATACTGGAGCAGTCGGCGCAGGGCTTCTACGTCCCCCAGTACGTCGTAGACGAGAATCCCGGCCTGCAGTCGGTTTCCGACCTGCCTGACTACGTGGAGCTCTTCGAAGACCCGGAGGATCCCGGCAAGGGCGTGATTATCAACTGCATCATCGGCTGGCAGTGCCAGAAGCTCAACCGGGCCAAGTGGCACGCCTACGGCCTGTACGACACCTTCAACGTCGCTGAGCCGGGCTCGGCGGGCGCTCTCGACGCGGCTATCACCGGCGCCTACACGGCCGGAGAGCCCGTGCTGGCCTACTACTGGGAACCCACCACCATCATCAACGAGTTGGACATGGTCCGGCTTGAAGAGCCGGAGTGGACCCAGGACTGCCAGGACGCCCTGAACGCCGGCGTGGAAGAGGAACCCTATGAGTCCGAGGTGGGCTGCGCCTACCAGGTCTGGGACGTCCACTCCGGAGTCCACTCCAGCCTGCAGGAGCGCGCCCCTGAGGTGACGGAGTTCCTGGCCAACGTCTTCATCGGCGCACTCAACCTGGGTGATCTCGAGGTGTGGAAGAACGACAACGACGCCGAGTGGCGGGACGTGGCGATCTACTACCTCAAGAACAACCGGGACGTGTGGACCAGCTGGATCACGGACGACAACGCGGACGAGATCATCGCCAACGTTGAAGCGGCGCTTGCCAACGAGTAGAGAAGCAACGCTGCAACCATACGTCGTATCCGTAACCACGGATACGCGATGAGAGAGGGGGGAGCTTTCGCTCCCCCCTCTCTCTGTTGCTGCGCGTCACACTCAACCGTCATCTTAGGAGGAGTCGAAGAATCCTGGACCTTACCCAGGCTCCTCCACCCGCCCCCGAGACCTCACGGGGCTCTGCGTCCGTGAGGTAGTCAGTATGCGTTCGTCCTAGATCCCTCGCCTTGGGGCTCGGAATGACGGATAGAGGCGGCATCCACGCGCGGGGCGCGGTGGCAATCGTAGACTCCTGCTTCCGCGGAAGTGGTTACGAGGCGCAGCGGCTCGCACTGCGAGTCACTAATCCCCGCATCCTGTGCAATAGATGCCCAATGCCGTATGCACGGCTATGCGCAGACCCAAAGCGCAGTCGCTTTCGCTGCGCGCTTCAGCCCAACGCTTGCCGGGCGGTGTCCAGATTGTAGGCGGCGATCACCAGCCGGGACTCCGTGCCCATGTACACCATGTCTATGTTGACCCCCGCGTCAGCGATCAGCCGGGCCACCTTGCCCAGCTCGCCCGGACTGTCGTCCATGTCCACGGTCAGCACCTCTCGCTCCTGCAGCACCTGGATGCCGCTCGCCTCCAGCGCGCTCCGGGCCGCCTCCGCGTCCTGGACCAGCACGTGAAGCTGCGTCTTTATGCCGACCGTGGAGGAGGAGTAGCCGTCGATGTTGATTCCGGCCTTGCCCAGCGTCTCGCCCACCTGGGCCAGCGCCCCCGGCAGGTCGTCTATGAGAACGGTGATATCGTACGCCATGATGCTCTCCTTTCCCGTGAGCCCTCTATACCCGTTTTCTGCCTCCGCACAAACGTTGTCGCCCTCGTCAGAGGGCTATGGTGTCCAGTCCCATGTATGGCCTAAGGACGTCAGGCACGCTGATGGAACCGTCGGCCTGCTGGTAAGTCTCCAGGATCGCAATGAGCACCCTGGGGAGGGCCAGCCCCGAGCCGTTCAGGGTGTGTACAAGCTGCGGTCTCGCGCCCGCCTGCGGCCTGTAGCGTATGTTGGCTCTCCTGGCCTGGAAGTCGGTGCAATTGGAGCATGAGCTCACCTCCAGCCACTCCTGGCAGCCCGGCGCCCACATCTCCAGGTCGTAGGACTCCGCGGACGGGAAGCCCATATCGCCGGCACAGAGCCGCACCACGCGATACGGAATGTCGAGGCCGCGGCATACGTCCTGCGCGTCCTCCAGCAGCCTCTCGAGCTCCGGGCCGGAGGACTCAGGCTCGACCAGCTTGTACAGCTCCACCTTGTCGAACTGGTGAACGCGCTTGATGCCGCGGGTGTCCTTGCCCGCGGCGGCCTTCTCGCGGCGGAAGGACGGCGTGTGCGCTACGTAGTAGATGGGGAGGGCGCCCGGCTCAAGGATCTCGTCTCGGTGGAAGCCGGTGAGGGGGACCTCCGCCGTCGGAATGAGCCACAGATCGTCCTCCTCGTCGTGGTAGAGGTTATCAGCGAACTTCGGCAGATTGCCGCTGCCGTACATCGTATCCCTTCGTACCAGGTAGGGCACGTAGACCTCTCGGTAGCCGTGGTCCCGCACGTGGAGGTCGATCATCCAGGAGGTGAGAGCGCGCTGGAGCTGTGCGCCGGCGCCCGCGAGCGCGAAGAAGCGTGAGCCGGAGAGCTTTGCGCCGCGGGACAGGTCGATGATTCCCAGGCGCTCGCCCAGATCCCAGTGCGGTAGTGGCGAGAAATCGTAGGAGCGGAGTGTTCCCCACGTGCCCACAACCGTGTTGGCGGTCTCGTCCGTGCCGTCCGGAACGCCGGGCAGGGGCAGGTTGGGAAGCGCCATAAGCTCCGCCTCCAGGCCGGTCTCCACCTCCTTCACCCGCTCCTCCAGGCCGCGGATGCGGTCGCCGGTGCGGCGCATCTCTTCGATCATACCGGCCGGCCTTTCCGACATGCGTCCCATCTCGCGGCTCACGCGGTTGCGCTCGGCGCGCAGGCCTTCCAGCTCTGTAAGGAGGGCGCGCCTATCGGCGTCCAGGGCCGCGATGGCTTCCAGGGGCGCGTGCTCGCCCCTGCGCTCAAGAGCCTCCCTGACCGCGTCCGGGTTGCTGCGAACAAGATCAATGCTCAGCATATCCGGCTACCTCTCCTTCAGCTGTGGAAACAGGACGACCTCACGTATTGACGGCTTCCCGGTGAGAAGCATGACCAGCCGGTCGACGCCCATACCGAGGCCCCCCGTGGGCGGCATCCCGTACTCCAGGGCCAGCAGGAAGTCCTCGTCCAGGCGGTCGGTGTCCTCCTCCGCGTTCGTGGCTCTGCGCAGCTCTTCCTGCTCCATGAAGCGGCTGCGCTGCTCGTCCGGATCGTTCAGCTCGCTGAATGAGTTGGCGATTTCCATACCCCCCGCGAATCCCTCGAAGCGCTCAACCAGGGTCGCGTCGCCGGGCTTCTGCTTGGCCAGCGGCGACATCTCCACCGGGTAGTCTATGAGGAACGTGGGCTGCACCAGCTGAGGCTCCACGCCGGTCGAAACCAGCTTGTCGATGAGCCTCCCGCGGCTGTCGCGACCCTCCACGTGTATGCCCCTGGCCCGCATCGCCTCTGCGAGCGAGGCGGCATCAGGAAAGTCCTGGAAGTCGATGCCCGTGCAGCGCAGAGTTTCCTCCCGCAGGCTGACCCTGCGCCACGGAGGCGTGAAGTCGATGGCCTCCTCGCCGAAGGGGACGACGGCGGTCCCCAGCGCCTCCACGGCCACGCTGGACACCATCTGCTCAACCATTTCCATCACATCACTGTAGTCCGCGTAGGCCTCGTAGCTCTCCAGCAGGGTGAATTCCGGGTTGTGGTCCTGGTCAATGCCCTCGTTCCGGAATACGCGCCCAATCTCGAACACTTTGTCCATCCCGCCGATGATGAGACGTTTGAGATAGAGCTCCGTTGCGATACGCAGGAACAGGTCGCGGTCGAGGGCGTTGTGGTGCGTGGCAAACGGCTGGGCCATCGCGCCGGCGGCGACGGGTACGAGCACGGGCGTCTCCACCTCGATGAAGCCGCGGCCCTCCAGAAAGCGGCGCACCGCGCCGACGATACTGCTGCGAAGCCGGAAGCCCTGCCGCACCTCCGGGCTTGCCATCAGGTCCAGATACCTCTGCCTGTGCCGGGTTTCCACGTCGGAAAGCCCGTGCCACTTCTCCGGCGGCGGCCTCACGGACTTCGCCAGGATGGTCATCTCGGCCGCCTCAAGCGTCACCTCGCCGGTGCGAGTGAGGAAGAGCGGCCCGCGGGCGCCGAGGAAGTCGCCGAGATCCAGGTCGCGGGTCAGCTCGTACTCGTCCTGCAGAACGTCCCGCCGCAGGTGCACCTGGACGTCTCCTGTTGCGTCCTGGATGTTCAGGAAGGTGGCCCTGCCCATGCCCCTGAGAGACACGATTCGTCCTGCCAGCGACACGGCCTCCGTACGGGCCTGCGGCCCGTCCTCGCGTTCCCGCGCCCGGAAGCAATCGATTGCGTCCCGGATGGTGTGGGTCCGCCGGTAGGTGTTGGGGAACGGCTCCGTACCTCTGCTTCTCAGCCGTCGCAGCTTCTCTCGACGGCTGAACAGGAGGTCTCCGCCTTGTCCGGCCATGGCGTGTGGTCTATCCCGACCGACGGCTAGCTTATGCTCGATATGGTCAGCGTTACGGTGCCGGCAGGGGTGTTGACCTCCACCTCATCGCCGACGCGCTTGTTCAGGAGGGCCTTGCCCACGGGAGACTCGTTGGAGATCCGGCCCTGCGCCGGATCCGCCTCCGGGCTGCCCACAATCGTGTACTTTTCCTCGTTCCCGTTCTGATTCAGCAGGGTCACGAGGCCGCCCATCTGTACCTCGCCGGAGAGCGTAATATCACCGCCGATGATGATTGCGCCGCCGGTGATGTGCTCCAGTGTGAGGATTCGCCCCTCGATGAAGGCCTGCTCGTTCTTGGAGTCGTCGTATTCGGCGTTGTCCACCGTGCCACCCAGCTCCTTGGCCTTCTGGATACGCTCGGCGACCTGCTGTCGCCGGTTGGTGCGCAGCTCGTCAAGCTCCGCTTCCAGCCTGGTCAGCCCTTCCCTGGTGAGGTAGCTCTCTCTACCTGGCACGGCTCCCCTCCGCAACGCGAAAAGTGAGAGAGGAACCGCCGGCTCCCCTCAACTACGTGCTATTGTAAGGCCCACGTAGACGGCTGTAAAGCGTCCGAGCCTTGCGCGTTGTCTCGCTGTACGATGCCCGTGGGCGGCCTCAGCCTGGCGTCCGGTGCATTGTGCTCAACGCGAGGGCGCCTGTAGAATTGGCGCTATGAGTAGCGCATGGACTGCGATGTGGAGCAGGTCGTGACCCGCGTGACCGAGTGCACCGGCCAGGGCAGGCCGGCATTCATCTGTGACTTCTCGCCGCCGCGCGGGCCGGACCCGGCACTCCTAGACGGCGCACGCTTACTGGACGCCGACTTCCTGTCAGTGGCATACAGCCCGGGGCGTTCCGTTCGAGCCGGCTCCGCCATGACGGCGCTCGCCATCAGGCAGCGCTTCGGCAAGCAGGTGGTGTTCACCATCGCCACCAGGGACATGAACCGGCTGGCCGTTCAGAGCCATCTCCTGGGCGCCGCGCTTCTGGGACTCGAGAACGTGATCGTTGTGGCGGGAGACCGCCCTTCGACGTCGGGCGGGCGGACGGCAGACGGCTTCCGCCCAACTGAGCTCATCAGCGCCGTCAAGGACATGAATCACGCCGTTGACTACCGCGAGCTGCCCCTACGTGCGCCCACCTCCTTCTGCGTGGGCGCCGTGGCGGACCCCGGCAAGGACATCGCCAGGGAGGCCGCGCTGGCGCATCGCAAGGTGACGGCCGGAGCGGATTTTCTGGTCACGCAGCCTATCTTCGAACCCGCGCGGGTGGCGGAGTTCCTCACGAGCTACCGCGCCGTTGCCGGGGAGGAGCTGCCCTGCCCGCTGTTCGTGGGGCTGCAGGTGCCGGCAAAGGGCGGCTTGCCGTTCAGCGAGGTGCCGGAGGACGTGCAGCGGCAGCTGGATGCCGGTCGGCCGGGCGAGGAGATTGCGATCGAGCTTGGGCGCCGCCTCATGGCCGACGGGCACGACCGCATCTACCTTGTGCCGCCGGTCCTGCCCCGCGGCCTGCGCGACTACGCGGCGGCGCAGAGGGTGATTGAGGCGTGTCGGGGGTAGCCCGCGGCCATTACTGCCACCGTCGAGCCTGCCGGTCGCCCGGGCTCCGGCGGCGCAAAAGGAGAGATGCGCGCATCACGGCCTCAGCTTTGCCCATGCAATGGCCGTATGCTACACTGTGTCGTGTTCCTGAAGTGAGCGCCATATTCGGCATGGTGCATTGTTGAACTGGCTTGACTTAGCCATCCTATTCCTGCTGGGAATCAGCATTCTGCTGGGTTGGAGGACCGGGCTATTCAACGCCGCCTTCCTTGCGGGAGGCGCGGCCGCAGGTGTCTTCGTGGCCGGCCACATCAGCGACGACGTCTCGGAGCTGCTCACCGACTCCCTGTTCAGCGACACGCTCGCAACGGTCATCGCCTACGCCGCCATAGCGACCGTCGTGTTCGTGGCGGTGCAGGCGCTCCGGGGAGTGCTCAAGGGGCCGCTGAACAGTATGATGAAGGCCGTCTCCGTTCAGTGGATGGACAATCTGGGAGGCGCCGCCCTTGGCATCGTGCTGGGGCTTGCGCTTACGGGCGGTCTAATCGCCATGATGGCCAGACTGGCCAGCGACCTGCCGAAGGAGATCGAGGTGGTTGATCTGGAGGGCATTGACAGGACTGAACTCCAGACGGGGCTCAACGACTCGCTGATAGAGTCCGCACTGGTCCCGGCCTACCTGGAGGCGCGCCGGTCCATTCCCGGCGACGCGATGGGCTTTGTTCCGGACGACTTCGACGCTGCTTTGGACATACTGGAGGCGCAGATCAACGGCGGGAGCCGGGAGGGTTCGTGAACGGCTCATCGTCAACCACCGCGCCCGTCCTGGTCCTGAACCAGAACTACCAGCCGCTCAACGTGTGCACGGTGCGCCGCGCCGTAGTCCTGCTGGACGTGGGCAAGGCTGAGCTTCTGCAGAACGGCCGCGGCAGGCTGCGAACAACCGCCACCTCGTTCCCGCTGCCGTCCGTGATTCGGCTTGTGTACCTCATACGGAGGCCTCTGCTCCAGCGCCGCCTGTCCCGGCGCGAGGTCTTTCTGCGCGACAACTACACCTGCCTGTACTGCGGCCGCGAGACCCGGCAGCTCACGCTCGACCACGTGATTCCGAGGTATCGCGGCGGCGCCCACACGTGGGAGAACGTGGTCAGCGCCTGTATGTCGTGCAACCACCGCAAGGCGGGGCGCACGCCCCAGGAGGCGGGTATGCTTCTTCCCGGCGAGATCCTCCCGCCGAAGCCGAACCCGTACGCCATCTTTTCGCACGGGCCCATTCGCGAGGAGTGGCTGAACTACGTGCCGTGGCTCAGCGAGCTCCGGCCCAGCGCGGTTCGAAGAGCGGCTAAGTCCCCTGCGGCGACTCCGGATACGCCTTCTTGATCACGCTCCCAAAGGGGCCGCGCGCCTCGCTATACACCACCTGCTCCGGGCCGATTACCACCTGCGCAGTCTCCTCCCCTCGCTCGGTCTCCACCACCACGCGGTCCAGTAGGGCCACTTCGACGTCGCCCGCGTCCAGATAGCGGACACGGTGCTCGGATGGGATCCTCACGCCAATCAGTCTCGACACTCAACCCACCTTTCTTTCCGCCTGCGCGGCGCCGCGGGGGAAGCCAAGCACCATCACCTCCAGCGCCAGCCTTGGGTTGACGTTCGCCTCCAGGTGGCCGGTGGCCTCCCGGACACGGCCGACGGCTTCGACTGCCTGGGGCGAAGTGACCCACCCTGCGTGACGCCTCAGCGACTCCATCGCCGGCGTGTTCGACACCAGCGCCTCGCCGCCCTCCTTGAGCGCGAGCAGGTCGCGCCACCAGCCCAGCGCCGTCCTGAGCCGCGACAACGCCCTCTCCCTATCCCTGGCGTAGAGGCTCGCAGTCTCCTCGGCGTATGCGAAGCGCCCCTCCAGTCCCTCGTCGAGCAGCGCAGACACACGCTCAAGCTCGTCCGCGTACTCCTGCAGGACTTCAGGGCGCGCGGCGGCCTCCATCGCCCAGCCGATGCTGCCGCCGGACAGCCGGGCAAGGGATTCCGCCTCTTCCTGCGGCACGCCGCGGGATCGGACGAGCTCGCCCGTAATGGTCTCGACCGGCAGCCGGCCAAGCTCGACTCGCTGGCAGCGAGAAAGGATGGTGGGCAGTACGGAGCCCTCGTCGGCGGCGATGAGCAGAAGAAGCACGGACTCGGGAGGCTCCTCGAGTAGCTTGAGGAGGGCGTTGGACGCCTCCTGGCTGAGCGACGGCGCATCCGGAAAGATGAACACTCGGCGGCGTCCCTCGAACGGCATGAGCGCCGCAGCCCGCTGCGCCTCCCGCACCTGGTCGATGCCTATCTCGCGCCGCGTGGGCGACTGGGCGGAGGAAAGGTCAATGGTCTGCACGTCCGGGTGCTGCCCCGCCGCTATGCGCAGGCACTGGGAACACTCGCCGCACGGCCGCTCGCCGGTGTCTGCGAGGCAGTTCACGGCCTGCGCCAGGATCATTGCCAGCGTGGCCTTGCCCACCCGCGGCGGCCCCACGAACAGGTACGCGTGCGACAGCTTCTCCCTCTCAATGCTCTTGGAGAGGAGCGAAACGGCCTCGTCGTGACCCGCAATTCGCCACATGGTCCGGCAGTCAGCCCGCTGGCGCCTTCAGACCACGTCGTGCCGCATGAGGTCTTCGTACGACTCGCGGCGACGAATGAGGCCGGCGCGCCCGTCCTTCACCATGACGATGGCAGGCCTGGGCACAAGGTTGTAGTTACTGGCCATGGCGGGGGCGTAGGCACCCGACGCGGGAACGGCCAGCACGTCGCCCGGCTCCAGCCGCGGGATGAGCACGTCGCGCAGCAGCACGTCGCCCGACTCGCAGAACCTGCCGGCAATCGATACGGCCTCCCACTCCTCCTCCACCATCTTGTTCGCTATGACCGCCTCGTACTGCGCCTGGTAGAGCGCGGGGCGTATGTTGTCGCCCATGCCACCGTCCACCGAAACGTACCGCCGGACGCCCGGCACGTCCTTCACGGCGCCCGCGCTGTAGAGGGCAACGCCGGCCCGCCCAACAATGGCGCGGCCCGGCTCCACCACAAGGTGCGGGCCGCCCTCCGCGGGCAGAGGCGCGGCGATGGCCTCCGCGTACGCCTCTACCGGCGGCGGCTCCTGGTCTCTCGTATAGGCGATCGCGAACCCTCCGCCCGGGCTGATCTCCGACATCGTCAGCCCCTGCCGGGAGGCAAAGTCAAGCGTGATCTCCATGGCGCGGGTGAATGGCTCCAGCTCGAATATGGGCGAGCCAAGGTGAAAGTGGAGGCCCACCAGCCGCACGCTGCCCTCGCCGGCGGCCCGCTCGACGGCCTCCGCCGCGTCGCCCGTCTGCATGGCGAATCCGAACTTGCTGTCCAGGACTCCGGTGGTCGTGTAGACGTGGGTATGCGGGTCCACACCTGGCGAGACGCGCAACGTGATGTCCTGGACCACGCCCCGCTCGGACGCCAGCTCTGCGAGCATGGAAAGCTCGTGGAAGTTATCGACCACCACGCGGCCGATGCCGCACTCGAGCGCCATCGCCAGCTCCTCGCGGCTCTTGTTGCTTCCGTGGAAGTAGATGCGCTCCGGCGGGTATTCGGCACGCATGGCAACCGCGAGTTCGCCGCCGGACACAACGTCCAGTCCCAGGCCCTCCTCGCGGAGCAGCCGGGCCAACCCCACGTTGATGAAGGCCTTGCAGGCGTATATGACCGAGCTGTCAGGGTAGCGAGACCTGAAGCCCCCGACGAACTCCCGGCACATGCCGCGCAGCGTCTCCTCGTCGAATACGTATAGCGGTGTGCCGAACTCGGCAGCCAGCTCCACGGCATCGCATCCGCCCAGTGCCAGCCGGCCGCGGGCGTCCACCTCGGCGGTGAAGGGGAACAGGTTGGCGTTGGGAAAGCTCAAGGCGCATTCCTCCCCGATGAGATCGAGCACAGGACAGGGTCAGTGGTCATTCCTGCTCACCCACGCACACCTCCTCCTCCGTGACGTCGCCCCCCTCGATGCGGAATGCCCGGATGGGAGGGTTGTCTCGCTGGAGGAGCGAGATGAGGATGTAGAACGATTCCGGCCACGTGGCGAGACGCACGTCGGTCGACGAAGGGTACGCCTCAGAGTGGGTGTGCGAGTGGTAGATGGCGACTATCTCCCAGCCGCGATCGTCGATCTCCCGGTAGACGTTGAGAAGCTCCTTGGGGTCCATTCGATAGCGGTAGGGACTCGCCTCGACGTTGACCATGCGGTACAGGTTGTGGATCTCGCCTCCGCTTCCGGCGAGAATGCCACAGCACTCGTTGGGGTCGTCTTCCAGGGCGTGTGCCACCATCTCCCGGGCGTACTTCTGGTCAAGGTAGAGCATAGCTGCGCTACATTGTAGCGGCTCACTGGCTTGATTGCCTATACCCGCCCTGGCCCTGCTATAATGACCTCCCGCGGGATTTGCTGAGGGGTAGATCCGTTGCTTTCCGAAAGAGCAGTCTCTGGTTCGATCCGCATATCCCGCTCCAACCCCATTAATGACAGCGAGGAATGCAAATGAATGAAGTTAGTCCGTCCGATTGGGCTCTCGTCATTTCACTATTTGGGCTGATGTGTGCAAATGCCTTCTACCTTGGGCTGATTGTTGTCCAAGGGGCGTTGAGGCTGACAAAGAAGAAGGAGCTCTCTCTATTATGGAAGTGGGGTGTAGAGAAGGACCTGTTATGGCCTCATCGGGGGAAACCGTTTATCGGTTGGGGCATTGCTCTTACAGTTAGCGCAGTTTACACCTCTACCCTCGCGTTCTTCTCTACATTTTCGATAACTGAGGGTTCACGGAACGATGTAGATCAAGCCACTTACACATTTCTGTTATTCTTGATTGCCTGGGTACTTGGGTTTAATCTCGAAGCGCAGAGGACCGATGCAATAATACAAAAAGTCGAGAGACTAGAAGGACTAAGGAAGTCTTCCGCAACCGGTTCAAGCCATCAGACTTGCTTTCCGTATACGAAAGCTTGAAGTACGCACCGACTCTATTCTGGGAGGAATACACCCAGCTATCTGATGAAGAGGTCAATGAGGATACCAATCAGAAATACAGGGAGAGAGGGGCCCCTTACCGCTATAGCCTGTCCATCAGGCACAACCGAGTTATAATATCTTTGGGAGTTCTCGCTATCGCGATTACGATCCTCGTGGCAGTTAGAGACTTCCTTTGGTAATCTCTCACCCCCAAGCGGCTAAGCGGCTCCTTCACCCCCTCCCCAACGCCGCGGCCTGCCTGCGAAACGCCAGGTACACGCCCGTCAGCACCAGCCCGCCGCCCGCGACGCTTGCGGCCGGCGGCGCCTCTCCGAGCACCAGCCACGCCAGCAGCGTCGCTCCCACGGGCTCCGCCATGACCGCCACGGCCACCATCGTCGCGCTCAGGTGGCCCAGCGCCCAGTTGAGCGAGGAGTGGCCCAGCAGCTGCGGCACCAGCCCTATCGTCACGATCATCGCAACCGTGAACGAGTCGTATCCGGTCATCGGTGTGCCGGTCACCGCGGCGGCAGCCAGCAGCGTGATGGCGCAGGCGGGGTAGACGATTCCGATGTAGCTCACGTTGGACATCTGCCGCCTGACCCTCCTGCCGATGAGGAAGTAGGCCGCGGCGCCCACGGCTCCGATAAGCGCCAACAGGTCGCCAAAGAGTTCCCGGTCGCCGGCGGCCCGGTCGCCCAGCGCGAGCGTCAGGCTGCCCGCTAGGCCAAGAGCGATGCCGCCCGCCACGGGCGCCGTAAGCCGCTCCCGGTATGCTACGTAGGAGACCGCGGCTATCAGCAGCGGGCTTGTGGTCACCAGCACCACGGAGCTGGCAACAGAGGTGTGCTCCAGGGAAGCGATCCAAGCGGCGAAGTGCACGGCAAGCGCAAGCGCGGAGGCCACGCACCATGTCGCCTGCGAGAACGTCAGAGATCGGAGTCCGCTCCAGTCACGCGAGACGGCCAGTGGCGCCACCACCAGACCAGCCACGCTGAGCCGGTAGGCGGCGATTGCCAGCGCGGGCGCATCGGCCAGCCGTATCAGCACCGCAGCACAGGACACGGCGGCCACGCCGGTTGCCACCACGGCGTATAGCAGCATCGGGCGCTGGCAGAGGGCGGACGGCGGCGCCTGTCGCCCTACCCTCCGTCCGACTTCAACGCGCGGGACACGCCGCCGAACCTGAGACGGTACAGCCCCTTCAGGTCGTCGACGGCCGTCTTGACGACGCGGACGCGGGTGTCCGGGTCATCGACCCAGCGCACGGGAATGTCCTTTATCCGGTAGCCACCCTTCTCCGCAAGGATGAGCAGCTCGGAGTCGAAGAACCAGCCCTGGTCCAGCACCTTGGGTACCAGCGCCTGCGCCGCACGGCTGCTGATCGCCTTGAACCCGCACTGCGCGTCCGAGAACCGCGTGAAGAAGGCCGCCTTCACGATCATGTTGTAGGAGCGTGAGGTAATCTCCCGCTTGAGCGTGCGCTTGCTAACGCTGGCGCCCTTCATCAGGCGGGAGCCCACGGACAGGTCGAACCCCTCCTCGCCTATGGCCCGGACCATGGGCGGGAAGGCCGCCAGGTCCGTCGAGAGGTCCACGTCCATGTAGGTGAGAATGTCGGCGTCGCTCTCCAGCCACGCCTTCCGCAGTGCCCTGCCCCTTCCACGTATCTCCAGCCGGCTCCAGGCCACGCGCGGCCAGTGCGCCTGGGAGAGCGATTCCGCGATCTCGGGAGTGCGGTCCGTGGAGCCGTTGTCAGCGATAACGATGCGGAACGGGTAGGGCGAGGAGTCCCCCAGGAACTGCAGGAGTGTCTCCACGCAGTTGGGCAGGGCCCGCTCCTCGTTCAGGACCGGTATGACTACGTCTACTCTGGGAGGCATGTACTGGTCCTCACGGCCGGCGGCCGCACCGGGCCCGGCCCGCTAGTTGGCGCGAACTACGAGAACCGGGTTGGTGGAGCCCCGCAGGATCTTGTCGGTCACGCTGCCCATCACCCAGCGGGCAACGCCGGAGTAGCCGTGAGTGGTCATGGCTATAAGGGTGTCCGGCTCTGACTCAGCCTCGTCGATTATACGAGAGGCCACGTCGCCCTCCTTGACCTCGCAGGTCACCTCGATGCCCTCGTCGCGCAGGAGACCGGCAACCTTGTTCAGGTACTCCTGGGCGCTCGTCCGCAGGCTTAGAGATACCTGGTCCAGGTACAGGCCGTGCCGCGGATCGGTGAGCTCGGGGTCAACCTGGTCGATGACGCGCACCAGCGCCAGGGGGACGTTCATGCCCTTGGCGATCTGTGTCGCGTGGGGGAGAACCTTTTCCGCCAGCTCGCTGCTATCCAGGGGCACCAGAATCCGTGAGTACATGGTACGAGTATCTCCTTCCGCGTTTGCTTTCGAGACGCCCCGTTGAGGGCGTCCTCCCTCATTATACCACCTATCAGCTCGGTCGAACCGGCTACAGCCCGAATATGGCGGCCACAGTTGGGATCGACCACGCCCCGGCCAGCGACACCAGCAGAAACTTAACGGTCTTGCCCAGCCAGCACGCCGCGGCAAAGCGAGTCGCGGGGTACGCCAGGGAGCCCGCCGCGAAGCCGGCCACGTCGAAGAGCGGCGTGGGCGTGGCAGCCAGCGCCACGATCGTCAGTGCGCCGTACCTTCGCAGCCAGCCCTCCACCCGGCGATACCAGTGGCTGCGCTCCATTCTGTCCCCAAACGTCGAGTGCGCCGATGCGCCTACCGCGTAGCCGGCCATCTCGCCCAGCGTGGAGCCGGTGGAGCCTGCCAGGGCAACTAGAACGGGATTCAGCACGGCCGCCGCACCGAATGCGACGGCAAGCCCGGGTAGAGGCAGCACGAAGGTGCCGCTGGCCAGCAGGTTGGCCGCCAGCACGCCGGCATACCCAATGTTCTGCAGGTCCCGGATGTCACCCGCGAAGAGCAACGCGTAGGCGGTGATGGCCGCAATCGGGACCAGGGCCACAAGGCTGAACACGAGGCCGTGGCGCCGCCCGAACCGGTCCGAAAGCCGCGTTTCGGGGGCTTCACTGGCCGCAGGCACGTGATCTGACTCGAGGACGCCTCCGCAGGCGGAGCAGGCAGTTGAGCCCGGCGCATTGGCGTGCTCGCACTGGGGGCATGTCATTCCTTCGTCCAACGACGCCTTCGGCTCATGCGCTCGCACGGTGTGGCGGCGCGCCACTGGCAGCGCGGACCAGCTCCGCAAGCGAGGACATCCCTTCGCGCTCCATGATCGCCAGCAGGTAGCGGTTGATGCGCTTCATCAGCCAGGGCCCCTCGTACACGAAGCCAGTGAACAGCTGCAGGGAGTCGGCGCCGGCCCGGAGCACGCTCAGCGCGTCCTCGCCGGAGGAGACGCCCCCGCACCCGTTTATCGCCAAGCCGCTTCCGGCGTGGCTCCTGATGTCGGCCACCATCCGCAGCGTGTGGGAGAGCAGGGGCCTACCGCTCAGCCCGCCCCTTCCCACGGCCAGCCGCTCGTCCGGCACGGGGTGCGTGTTGGACACGGTCACGCCCTCGACGCCGTGCTCCAGGCACACGTCCACCAGCTTCAGTACGCCGTCCCTCTGGTCGTCGTCGAAGTACGGCGGCAGCTTCAGGAACAACGGCCCCGCCTTCTGAGGCCGGAGCGCGGAAAGCAGCTCACCAAGCCTCTCGGGTTCCTGAAATACGCGAATCCCCTGCGTGTTGGGGGAGCTGACGTTCAGCTCGATGCCGTCGCAGAGCGGACCCAGCTTGCGGTAGCACAGAGCGAACTCCTCGACGCTCAGACCGGAGATGCTGACGAGCAAGGGCACGCCGGGCAACCGCCGGCTGAGCCTTCGGGTCACATCCTTCACGCCACGGCTGGGGAATCCGAGCGAGTTCACCAGCGAGCCTTCGTGCGGGTTGCGAACGATCCGGGGTCTGGGGTTGCCCGGGCGAGGCTCCGCGGTGACCGTCCCGCCCACCATGTAGCCGAATCCCAGGCCGGCCAGGCGGTCCAGCATTAGGCAGTCCTTGTCGTAGCCGGCGGCCAGGCCGATGGGGTTCGGCAGGCGGATTTCCGCCACCTCGCATTGGAGACGCGGGTCGTTCAGGCTGGACAGAGCGCACCAGACAGGGCTTGCGACAAGGAGGGTTTCGGCGAGGCGCTGGGCCCTTTCGGGAGGAAGCCTGAATAGGAGGGGCCGTACCAGACGAGTGTAGATGCTCAATCTTGTCCCTCCCATTTTCCAGTCCAGTTATAGCACGGGCGGCCCACGCTCGCAACTCCCGGCGCTCTCCGACGCCGGTCGGTTTGTCCGGCAGGGGCGCCGGTGGTATAGTGCCTGCGTACCCTGCACACGACGGGAGGCTGCCATTGCTGGGAATCCTGGGAGGCACTGGGCCTGAGGGAATGGGTCTGGCCTTGCGCCTCGGGCTGGCCGGTGAGCCGGTGTTCATCGGCTCACGCGACGCGGCCCGCGCCGTCGCTGCCGCCGAGAGCCTGCTCGATCAGGGCGTCACCACAGAGATTCAAGGCGGCCTGAACGATGAGGCCGCTGAGCGAGCCGACACGGTCATCGTCGCCGTTCCATTCGAAGCCCAGCGCGCCGTCCTGGAGTCAGTGCGGGAGCGCCTGCGCGGCAAGACCGTGGTGGACACGGCCGTCCCGCTCACTCGCACCGGCGCCCGCTTTGACCTAATGCACGTGGATGAGGGATCGGCCTCGCTGCAGGCGCAGGCCCTGCTCCCCGAGAGCAGTGTGGTTGCAGCCTTCCAGACCATCAGCGCGCGGGACCTGCTGGACGCCTCCCATGCCGTGCAGGGCGACGTGATCGTGTGCACGAACGACGACGCGTCTAGGCAGCTCGTGATGTCGCTCGCGGAGCGGATCCCAGCGCTGCGAGCCGTGGACGGCGGCGGCCTGGCAGGCTCGCGCTACGTAGAGGGCATCACGCCCCTGCTGCTCAACGTCAACCGGACGTACAGGGCGCGGACAGCCATACGGATACTGGGGATCTAGGGCTGCTCTGCAACGCGGATTCTGCCGTCCGGCGCCGGCTCAAGCAGGGCACGGAAGTCGTATCCCCGCCGTCTAATCTCCTCGCCGCCGCCCTGTTGGCGGTCCAGCACCACCATCACCCTCGCCACGCTGCACCCCGCGGCTTCAACCGCCTCGATGGCCGTTATGAGCGAGCCTCCGGACGTGCAGACGTCGTCCACGATCATGACGCGGCTGCCGGGCTGGAGGCCACCCTCCACCTGCTGCTCCGTTCCGTGTGCCTTTGCCTCCGACCTCACGAAGAAGGCTCGCACGGGTGTGCCCTCCACACAGCTGGTCAGGGCCACGGCGGTGGCGATGGGGATGGCGGCCATTGCGGGCCCGCCCACAGCGGTCACGTCCCCCTCAATCGCGCCGAGAAAGGCCAGCCCCAGCCAGTAGGCCCCTTCCGGATGGAGGCTCACGAGCCGCCCGTCGAAGTAGTAGGTACTCGTCGTACCTGATGACAGGGTGAACTCACCGTACTTGAGCGCGCCCACCTCCTCCGAGATCTCCAGGATCCTGCTAGCCGGTTCATTGCTCACGCTAGACCTCCCGATACAGTCCGTTCTCGTAAATGTACTCCTCCACCGCGCGGGGAACCCAATGCGTGATGGGCAGCCCGCGGGCGACACGCCGGCGCACCTCTGCCGCGCTGATTCCTATGCCCGGGCCGGCCACAATCGCAACCCCCGCCGATGCTCCGGCGCGGATGTTCTCCAGGGCCTGCAGGTCGAAGTCCCGATGACCCGGCCTCGACACTGCCACGATCGTGCAGACCTCGAAGAGGCGCTCCGGCCTGCTCCACCTGTGCAGGTTTTCAAGCGAGTCCATGCCCAGGATGAAGTGGAGGCTGTCGGCAGCGTCCATGCCGCCTCGAAGCTCCTCCAGCGTATCGGCCGTATAGGTCGGCCCCGGCCGATCGACCTCCACGGTGGAGACGTCGAATCGGTCGTTGAGCGCCACGGCTCGCCGCGTCATCTCCAGCCGGTGCTTCCCCTCCGACACGGCCGTCCCAGCCTTCAGCCACGGCTGCCCTGCCGGCACGAAGAGCACCCGGTCGAGACAGGCCTCGACCGCGGCCTCCTGCGCAATGATGAGATGGCCCACGTGGATGGGATCGAAGGTGCCCCCGAACACACCCAGCTTCACGCTACTTCCACTCCAGCTCCCAGTTGGCGATCCGCACCGTGGCTCCCGAACGCGCTCCGGCGCGCTCCAAGGCCCGAACCGCACCCATCCACCTCAGCTCACTCCACAACTGGGCCTGGACCATCCAGTCGTTGACGTTGACGCGGCGTACGATGCGCTCCGCGCGTTCGGCGCGCAGCACGAACACGTCTCCGTCTCGCGTCACGGTCACCCGCTCGCGGAAAGGCCGCGGCGTCAGCACGGGCGGGGGCAGCTGTGATGGCGCGGGCGCGGTCTGCTCGCTCAGCATCTGCTCCACCCGCAACAGAAGCTCCGGTATGCCCACCTCGCCGGCAGCTGAGATGAAGCTCGGTCTCAGGCCACGGTCCCGTAGTGCGGCCTCAATCTCCTCGCGGCGGGCCTCCGCCTCCGGCGTGTCCATCTTGTTCACTGCCACGATCTCCGGCTTTGCGGCCATCGCCTCGTCGTAGAGGCGCATCTCCTCGCGGATGCGGAGGTAGTCTGCGACGGGGTCGCCGGCAGTCCCGTCCAGAAGATGCACAACTGTGCTCACTCTCCCGGCGTGCCGCAGGAACTCAGTGCCCAGGCCAACGCCTCGGTGTGCACCCTCCAGCAGGCCGGGGATTTCCACCAGAACGAAGTCGCGAGATCGTCCTGCCACCACGCCGAGTACCGGCTCAAGCGTGGTGAAGGGGTACGCGGCGACCTCGGGGCGAGCGCGTGTGCTGGCACGCAGCAGCGAGGACTTACCAACGCTCGGTACGCCGATGATCGCCACATCCGCCAGCAACTGCAGTTCCAGTTGCACTATGGTCTCGGAGGTAACCTCTCCCGCCTCTGCCAGCACTGGTGCGCGGTTCTGGGAATGTGCAAAGCGCGCGTTTCCCTTACCGCCTTTCCCTCCCGGCACAACTAGAACGGAAGCTCCCAGCTCAGTGAGGTCCGCTACTAGCTGTTCCCCTCCATCAACCCCGCAACGCTTCACTAATGTACCTACGGGTACGCCAACCACCAGGTCATCGCCACTCCGACCAGCCTTGTTGTTACTCTGCCCACTCTGTCCATCCATAGCCACGAAGCGCTGCTTTGAACGAAAGTTCCTCAACAGGTGCTGGCCGGATCGAGCCTCAACAACCACACTTCCCCCATTCCCTCCATCGCCACCGTCTGGTCCACCCAGAGGCACATACTTTTCTCTACGGAAGCTGATGGATCCCGTACCGCCATTGCCTCCACGGACTACTACAGTTGCAGTATCTATCACAGTGGTATCTTTCTAAAGTAGTGGGAAGAGATAACAGGAATAATAGCTGAATGTGGAGGTAATGTGAAATCAGGCACGTTGAGTCGTTATACTGGCGAGTGCCGAGAGAGGTAGTGGCGGTGGAAGGAAGTGGAGCAAAGTGAATCGGAGACCGGAGTTTGGAGTCTAGAAGCCAGCCGTATCTTCAGGGGAGGATATTGCATTAGAGAGGGTACGTATCTGCTTGTCCAGTACGGCGTCGGCCTCGCGATCCCGTTGAATCTTTGCCCAGGCTTGGCGGATCGAAGGGTGCTCCCTGTTGCCGACGAGCGCGCCGATACTCTTGAGAGGTAACTGTGCCTGCTCCCGTAGGAGGTAGATGGCAACTTGTCGGGCGAGCGTGACTTTCCTGTCCCTGCGTTTACTGACGACCGCATGTATGTCAACGCCGAAGAACGCGCAGACGCGGCCGAGTATGGCCTCGGGCTCTGGTAAAGCAGCAGGAGGTGAGGACAGTAGGTCGCCAAGCGCGCTATGTACCAGCGCAAGGTTGATTTCGCCGCCTGTCAGGTCTGCGAAGGCAACGACCCGGTTGAGGGCGCCCTCCATCTCGCGGACGCTTCCCGGGAACCTTGCAGCGAGTAGGTTAAGCAATTCATCGGGAACGGTTGCGCCCATCTCTCGCGCCTTGAACTCCAGGATGGCCTTGCGTGTCTCGCGCGCCGGTAGCTGTATGTCCGCGCTCAGCCCCCACTGTAACCGTGAGCGGATGCGGTCCTCGATCGGGGACAGGGCTGACGTTGGTCTGTCGCACGCCAGGACTATCTGCCGGTTCGAGTTGTGGAGATCGTTGAAGGTATGGAAGAAGCTCTCTTGGACGGTTTCCTTCCCGCGGAGGAACTGGATGTCGTCCATCAGGAGGACGTCAACGGACCGGTATCTCTCGCGAAACTCACGCATCCGCTTCGTCTGCAGGGAGGTGATGAAGTCGTTCGTGAACTGCTCGGAGCTCACGTACAGGCACGAAAGGCCCCTGGTTGCGGAAGCGTTCCCGATGCCGTGCAACAGGTGCGTCTTGCCAAGCCCAACGCCGCCGTAGAGGAAGAGCGGATTGTAGGCCGTGCCGGGCCGGGTTGAGACCGCCACTGCCGCGGCATAGGCCAGCTGGTTGGACTCGCCCACCACGAAGGAGCTGAGCGTGTAACGCGGGTTGAGCGGGAAGTCGCCTCGAAGGGCCGGTGCCGGCGGTTCGTACGGCTGGTGCTCGCCGCGGCCGGCGTAGGTGTGCTTTGCAGTCGGCGCGGGATCGGGGCCCGGCGGCGCGCCGGCAACCCGGAAGCGCACAGTGGAGGGACGCCCAGCGATCTGCGAAAGCGTGGCCTCAACGAGTGCCGACATCCGCTGCTCGAGCCAGCGGGCCGCGAAGGGCGATGCCGTCTCCACGACCATCCTGCCGTCGTCATAGGAGACGCCCGAGGTGTCCCGGAGCCAGGTGGCAAAGCTGGGCTTGCTGACCTGTAGTTCTAGGCGGCCCAGGACGGCCTCCCAAATAGTGCGGGGACTCGGATGGTTCAACGCTCTGTCGCCTCTCCTAAACCGGCCCGCGGACAACCGCGGTGGGGCCTGGACATGCCAAGATAGATAGCGCCGGAAGGCACTGGAGAGGCGCCCGACAGCCGGGCGGCTTGCAGAGCGCGACGGGATGGAATCGGGTTAAGGAGGGTGGTTTCGTCGGTCATAGAGAATATAACAGGGGGGGTGGAATGGGGGGGCAAGAGGGTCGCGATGGGAATTTTCGGAGACTTTGGGGGGCTGTTGTTTGGGCTCCCTCGTCCCACTATAATCGCCCGCGAAGGAGCCGGAATGCGTGTCGTCTACATGGGTACGCCGGCCTACGCGGTGACCCCGCTGGCCGGACTGCTGGAGAGTGGTCACAACGTGGCTGGCGTCGTGACGCAGCCCGACCGGCCCGCGGGGCGCGGCCGGGGACTGCTGCCGCCGCCGGTCAAGGTGTACGCGGAGTCCCAGAGGCTGCGGGTCCTGCAGCCCGCCACCCTCCGCGATTCCGGCGCACAGGCCGAAGTCCGCTCGCTGGAGCCGGAGGTGATCGTCATAGCGGCCTACGGGCTGATCCTGCCGCGGGGCGTGGTAGAGTCGCCGCCCCTGGGGTGCGTCAACATCCACCCGTCGCTTCTGCCGCGGCATCGCGGGCCGTCGCCCGTGGCGTTCACCATCCTGGAGGGAGACGAAACGGCCGGTGTCTCGCTCATGCTGCTGGACCGCGGGACGGACTCCGGGCCCGTCCTCGCACAGGAGGAGCGCCCCGCGCTGCCCGAGGATACGACGGGAACGCTTACCGACGAGCTGTTCCAACGCGGCGCCGAGCTGCTGGCGCGCGTCCTCCCGGCCTACGGCCGCGGCGAGCTTACGCCGGTGCCGCAGGACGGCGGCCGCGCTACGTATGCCCGCAAGCTCACCAAGGAGGACGGCGCCATCCGGTGGGAGCTTTCCGCAGTCGAGCTGTGGCGGCAGAGCCGAGCGTTCACGCCCTGGCCCGGCTCCTACACGCGCTGGCGCGGAGGACTGCTCAAGGTGGTGGAGGCGATCCCGCTTTCGGAGCAGGGCGACGCGTCACCTGGCCATGTGCTGAAGTTGCCGCCAACCGCGCCCGCCGCCGTGGGCGTGACGACGGGCGACGGCGTGCTGAGCCTGGTGAAAGTGCAGCCCGAGGGTCGCCGCGTCATGGACGCGGCCGAGTTCATGCAGGGCCACGCCGACTTTGTAGGATCGATCCTGACTGACAACTCCTGAGGAGGTGGAGACGTGGACCTGAACGTTGAGGAGCATTTGAGTGCGGTTTCGCGCGCCGTGACGTACACGGCGCGCGACGGCCGGCCCGCGAGTGTAGTCACGCTGTCAAGAAGCTACCTAACGAGCGTCGAGGACCTCTGGTACGCTGGCACCAGCGCGGAGCGCATTCCCCGGTGGTTCATGCCCGTGAGCGGCGACCTGCGACTCGGAGGCCGGTATCAGCTGGAGGGCAACGCGGGCGGGACGGTCGTCACGTGCGAGCCGCCGTCGCTGGTGGCCGTAACGTGGGAGTTTGCCGGTGACGTGAGCTGGGTGGAGGTGAGCATCGCTGAGGAAGGCGCAGGCCGCGCCCAGCTGACGCTTTCGCACACGGCGCTGTTGTCGCCTCACTGGGACGAGTTCGGTTCGGGTGCCGTGGGCGTGGGCTGGGAGATGGGCATGCTGGGGCTTGCGCTGTACCTCGCGCAGCCGGACGCGCCAAAGCTCGACGAAGAAGAGTTCGCAGCGTCGTCGGAGGGACGGGCGTTGATGGTGGGCAGCAGCGATGGATGGGGGCAGGCCTCGATCGACGCCGGGGAGGCCCCGGAGGCCGCGCGGGCTGCGGCGGCGCGCACGGCCGCGTTCTACACCGGCGAGGGGTAGGGGTGTAGCTCGCCGGATGCCTCCGACGTCAGTCGCGATGGTTCATTTCAAACAGGGCAGTGATTTCCGTAGCGTCGCTGGGGTTCTGGTCGCGCCTGGTCATTTCGAACTTCGCGGTGATCCTGTACGCCTTCAGGAGGCGCAGCACCATGATTACCACGCTGGCAAGTATTACAACTACAGATAGCGCTCGCATAGCTCTAAGAGGTTCCCAATCCGCAGATTCCCCAGTGCCGATCCATCCGTCCGGCATCGTCCGGAGATTCGAAGACTAGCTGAATCGAGGCTCCGGTGTCAAACGGAGCGAGGGACTGCCGCCGGCAAGGAGCCGCGTTCCGGCGTCGTCCAGCGCCGCGTTGTGCGGCGTCGATAACACCCGTGATGAATGCAGCCTTCGAGTCGGTGTAGGTCCGGCGGTCGTCTCTGTATCGAACGGCAAGCTCCCGCTTCAGTCGTTGGTACTCGCGGGCAACCGCAGGGTGGTCCCTGAGGTGGTCGCGGAAGAGCAGATGTCGCCGGACCTCGAGATGGCCCGCCGGAAACATGTGGACGTGCATCACCGTGCGTCCGTCGACGACCCTGTCGAAGTAGAAGCGGCCGGCGATGCCGTTCTCGCCGCGGTACCGGTACCCCAGCGCCTTCATCCGAGGGACGGCTTCGAGCGCCTCCGCGGGCCCTGCGGCGACCGGCAGCACATCGAGGATGGGCTTCGCCGCCAGTCCCGGCACGGACGTGCTGCCGATGTGGTGCACCTCGGTGATGTAGGGGCGGCAAGCCGCCAGGATGGCCGCCGCTTCCCGCTCGAACACGTGCGGCCACTCGGCGCGGTACTCCACCACCTCGATATGCTCCCCAGGGGTGCCGAGTGAGTGCCAGGTATCCATGCGTTCTCCGGCTTGCCGGGGTCGAGCCACCCCGGTTTAGCCGTCAAGCCGGTCCCAGTCGTCGGGTACGGATGGGACTGGCCACGAAGGGTCCGGTCGCCATTGTTCCCAGCCGTCCGAGAAAGGCGGGCCCTTTTCGGCGACGACGAGAGCCATCTTCTCTGCTTCAGCCAGGATCGACGAGTGTTCTTCGTCCGTGAACCAGCCGCGCCTCACCAGCTCATCAAACTCGTCACAATCCTTCCACGACCACGACAGGTCCGGCTCGACTCTGATGTCAAGGATATGATCCCGGACCACGATCCCTCTCGATGTCCGGCGAATGGGAGACTGCAGGTTCACGAACCATCGGTGAATCCGCCACTCCAGATTCCAGAAGACCCATACTGAGTGCCATGACTCTGGAGGAGTAAGAGTTACGACGTGGTACGGTCCGGATAATCGCTCCTCCAGCAGGGTCTGGACCGGCCTTTCCCAGAGATCGATGCGTTCGTTCACTGGCAGAGAGAGCCGGTTGCGGGTGGCAGCGGAGCGATACGGGGCCTTTGGGTGAGTGTAGAGGGCCAGGCAACTCTCGCGATCCTCCACGACCGTCACCGGTCTGGCGGTCAAGAGTTGCTCGCCCCACAGGTCCTGTTGCAGGATCTGCGTACCCGGCTGCCAGGAAGCGTTTGTGTTGCTCATTATCAGCTATCCCAGTTCAGTATGGTACCCGTGCATTTGAGCACTGCGCTCACGTTACGCCAATGCTTGTGGTCAGCGCTGTACAGGTGAGTCGCGAGCTCTGAACCAACTATATCAGTTGATTGCAGACTACCGTGGCTTTCTGGCGACGGCCACCAAGCGGCGAGCATTTCGGCCGTACTCGCTGCGATCAAGGCCACCGTATAGCTGCACATCAATGAATCCGGTGTCAATCAACCGGTCCCTCAACTCCTGGCCTGAGTACACGGTGTGGTGGAAACTGAATGAGGTAGCCTTTTCGCCCTCGATAAGGATCCATTGGTTCTTGAGTCGAGTCCAGTCGTCATATACCACTCGCCTCTGGACGAGCAGCCTCCCGTCGGATAGATCTTCGGACGTGGTCGGTAGGAATCCCCTGGCCAGTATCTCCTTGCCCATAAGTTCCATGACGAGAGTGCCTCTGCTGCGGAGGTTATGGTAAGTGTTTCGCAGAGTTGTCATTTCATCGTTCTTATCGTCAAAGTACCCAAACGACGTGAACATACTAATGACGAGATCGAATGCTTCTGGACGGAGAAAGTGACGCATGTCAGCTTCAACCCACTCAACTTCCACTCTCATTTCCTCAGCTAGTCTAGCTGCCTTTTGCAGCAGGAAGGGTGATAGGTCAACGCCGGTCACTCGGAATCCCCCCTTAGCAAGTGCAACTGCATGCCGCCCCGGTCCGCAAGCGAGGTCGAGTGCGTTTCCTTCCCCCATGCCTGCAACGTCGAGAATACCTCTCGCTTCATCCTCCGCGACATCAAACCTCCGCTCTGAGAACATGAACGGATATAGCATCTTCCAGAAGCTCTCGTCCTCAAACCACTGTGGCATTCGGTTACTCCGTTTCTTTCTTGTTGCTGTGCTGCGCAAATATGCCCTTCGGCGAACTACTACTTGTTTCCCCACAAACTGAAAGAGCCTCCCTTTTCGGGGAGGCTCTCGAAGTTGCGACTGGATCGAGTAGCTACATTCTCCCCGACAATGGGAGCATATGCACATCTACAACGACGCCAATAGGGCTGAAGCTTGCTAATGTCCGCACAGTGGTGTTCATCTCAATCGCTCGGCCGTAGTCTAGCACGTGGTGGAGCAAGGGACAACTGCAGTAAGAGCAGGTTGTCAGGGAATTGCCGGGCAACCGCGTTGTGGTGGAGATAGGGGGGCTCGAACCCCCAACCTCGGCGATGCGAACGCCGCGCTCTCCCAGTTGAGCTATATCCCCGCGTACATGTCACTCGCGCTGTGCCCTCGATCATATCGGCGCGGGCGTTGCGCGTCAATTCGCACGGAAGGGGCGATTACGTATCAATGACCCAACCGTCATTGCAGCGGAAGACCTGCCCCGTATAGCGATACGGGCAGCAATCCAGGGGCGCGGCGCGGCTGGCGCGGTTCACCCCCATCTCAATCTTCCCCTATCAAATGGAAAGAGGGTTTGTGAGGGTCTACGCAGCGCAACCTCCTCTCCTTGTGAACCCCCAGGCCCTGATATAAGATGCTTACCACCAACAACATTGGAGGAAACCGACATGGCGCTGACCCTGCACGAATCGATCAAGCTATGTGATGCCGCTATGGCGAAGGCAAATGAGCTGGGAATCAAGATCAGCGTGGCCGTGTGCGACCCGGGCGGAAGGTTGATCTCCTTCGCCCGGATGGACGGGGCCATTTGGGCCAGCGTTTACGGATCCCAGGGCAAGGCAACCGCGTCTGTCGGATTCGGCAGGCCCAGCGTCATGCTCCAAGAGCGCGCCGACCACCCGACCATCCGGGGCATCATCGCCGCCTCCGGTAGCAACATGATCCCGGGCCAGGGAGCCATACCCGTCATCCGGGATGGCGTCGTGGAGGGGGCCTGTGGAGTCGGTGGGGGCACGGGAGAAGAGGACGAGATCTGCGCTCAGGCCGCGGTGGACTCGCTGTAGCCCCGGCCCCCGGTCGTACTTGGACGGGGCTCACCGGGAAGGTGCCTCCACAGGCAGATCCGTGGTGACGATGGCGAATATGCCGTCGGCATCGCGAACCGGAACCGACCGGGTGATCATCCAGATCTCACCGCCACCTGCGTCGAAGTAAGGATCCGTCCAGACGCCCTCGTTGGCGGCCAGTGGCGCCGTCACCCAGGCCTGCGAGTCGATGTTGTAGGACGGCACGGCAAGGTCCAGGGTGGTGTAGTCTTCGGAGGTACGATAGACGTATGGGCTGGCGGTAATCGTTCCGTGACTATCCAGCAACGCTGCGGCGCTCCCGTAGAACGCGGGGTGGGCATCCAGATAGGCCCGCAGACGATCCGGGTATTCGGTGGCTCCGGCGGGTCTCTCCACTGCCAACTCTGCCGCCAGGGTATCGAGGGCAGACTCAACCTCGGCCTTCAGCGCTTCCTCGTTCGGCGCGTCGCTGCTACAGGCAAGGGCGGTTGCCAGGAATAGCAAGAGGAGGGAAGCGAACTTAGCACCCAAGTCAGTCACCAAGCTTTCATAAGGTTTCTGGATTCTGCGCAACCTGGTGGAGATAGGGGGGCTCGAACCCCCAACCTCGGCGATGCGAACGCCGCGCTCTCCCAGTTGAGCTATATCCCCTCGCAAGCGCCGGTCGCGCTGTGTCATCGATTGTATCGGCGTCAACTTGGCGCGTCAAATCGCTGGGCGCGCCGTCACGCTACAGGAATCGAGGAATGGCCTGGAACGCTGCGGGTGTCGTTGCGAAGAGCGACCGCAGGCCCTAGAAGCGCCCCGCCAGCTGGAAGTACTTGCCCTCGGTCTTGATGGCGGGCGCAACCACCATCTCCGCCTGCTGCATCTCCCCGATGTTGAACGCGCCGCACATTCCCATCGCCGCCCGCAGCGCGCCGGCCAGGTTCTGAGTGCCGTCCGTCACCGACGTCGGCCCGAAGAGGATCTGCTCCAGCGGCCCCTTCGTCCCGACGTTTATGCGGGTGCCCCTGGGCAGCGCCGGGTGGAAGCTGGCCATGCCCCAGTTGTAGCCCATGCCGGGGGCCTCCTCCGCCTGCGCGAACGTGGTGCCGAGCATCACCGCATCGGCGCCGCTGGCTATCGCCTTGCAGATGTCGCCGCCCGTGCGCATCCCCCCGTCCGTGATGATGGGGACGTACCGGCCGGTGCGGTGGAAGAACTCCTCCCTTGCCGCGGCGCAGTCGAGCGTAGCAGTGACCTGTGGCACACCGATGCCCTCCACCTCGCGAGTCGTGCAGATTGCGCCGGGCCCAACGCCCACAAGGACGCCCTGGACGCCCGTGTCCATCAGCTCCAGCGTGGCGCCGTAGCTGACCGTGTTGCCCACCACCACCGGCGTGCGCACCTGCCGGCAGATGTCGTACAGGTCCAGGCCCTGCTCGCTCTTCGAAATATGCCGGGCCGTGGTGACGGTGGACTGGACGAACAGGATGTCGGCTCCGGCCTCGACGGCAATGGGCGAGAGGCGCTTGGTGTTGGCGGGCGTGAGCGAGACTGCGCAGGCGACGCCTTCGCGCTTGATCTCCTCCACGCGCTCGCCGATGAGGTTTTCCTTGATGGGCGACGAGTAAATCTTCTGCAGGAGGGGTGTGGCCTCTCCCTGGGGCGCCTCGATGATGTGCTGGATGACGGCTTCGGCGTCGTCGTAGCGGGTGTAGATGCCCTCCAGGTTGATGACGGCGAGCCCGCCCATCCTGCCCAGGCAGCCCGCAAACCTGGGAGACGCGACGGCATCCAGCGAGGAAGCAAGGAAGGGAGTCCCGAAGGAAAAGTCGCCTATCGAGAAGTCAATCAGGGTCTGGTCGGGGTTGACCGTCACGCTCCCGGGGACGATGGCCACCTCGTCGAAGCCGTAGGACCTGCGGAGCTCTTTCAGGTGAGGAACCTCCACGGTACATCTCCCGGTGATTGTGGTTGGAAATATACCACCGCGCTGTGCGCGAGTCAATGAAATCGACGGCGGTTTTGTAGCGAAAGCGGCGCCGCAAACCCGTCACCGCCAGTCGTGGGCCGCCGGCAATGGAACACGCGTAGGAATAGCCTGGATGTGGGAGACGATGACGTTGGTGGTGCCGTCGTACCGGGAGACCGCGCCCTGAGCCAAGATGACGCGGTTTCCCAGGGCCCTCCTGTAGCGGGCGAAGACCTTGGGCCAGATGATGAGCTGCACGTCGCCCTCCTCGTCCTCTATGGTGACGAACACCGTCCCGCTCCGTCCCCGCGGGTGTTGCCGTGCAACGGGCCAGCCCGCCACCCGCACGCTGTGGCCATCGGGCAGGGTCTCCACCGCAGCCGTGGGCAGCACATCGGCGTCCAGGGTGGGCCGGACGAACTCCATTACGTGTCCCCTGGGGTAGATGCCCATCACGCGGTACTCGCCCATCATACGCTCGAACTCGGTGAAGTCGTCCAGGTCTGGTGCGCCACCACCACCGGGAAAGGCAAGGGCCGACTGTCCGTTGCGGTGGGAGCCAAGGGCGAGACCCGCGTCCCACAGCGCCTGCCGCCGGTTGGGCACGAGAGCATCGAAGGCCCCGGCCTGTACCAGAGACTGCATAGCCTGCGGCTTCAGGCCGGTGCGCCGCGCCAGATCGCCGGGGCCGGCGTAGAGGCCGCCGCGCTCCCGCTCCTCGACGATGGCCGCGGCCCCTTTCTCGCCCACGTCCTTGATGAACCGCAGCCCCAGCAGCACGGAGCCGTCGGAGGACACGCATCGAACGTCGCCTTGGTTCACGCACGGGTTCAGGAAGGGCACGCCGAATCGCATGGCGTCCTCCTTCAGGGTCTCAACGGGGTAGAAACCCATGGGCTGGTTGTTCACCAATGTCACGAAGAACTCCAGGGGGTGATAGCGCTTCAGCCACGCCGCCTGGTACGCGGTGACCGCGAAGGCGTGTGAGTGGGACTCCGGGAACATGTAGTGGCCGTTGACCTTGCCGAAGATGCTGCGCGCCGTCTCCTCCGGCACGCCCCGCTTAGCCGCGCCCTCGATGAACCGCGCCAGGTGCATGGCGATGAGGTGGTCACTGTTGGGACGGGCGAAGGCGCGGCGCACCTCGTCGGCTTCGGCTGCCGTAAACCCGGCCACATCGATGATGAGTTGAACTACCTGTTCCTGCCAGACTATGACGCCGTAGCCTCGCTCCAGGGCGCGCTTCTCCAGCGGGTGGTCGTAATCCCACGCTGCGCCGTGGCGGTACCGTTCCACGAACTGGGACACCGCGCTGCCCTGGACGCCGACGCCTGGCCGGATGAGGGCCACCTGGTATGCCAGATCAAGCAGGTTGCGGGACTTCAGCCTCTGGGCCATCTTGAGCTGCGCCGGCGACTGCAGCAGGAATACGCCCTTGCTGCGCCCCGCGTTGATCATGTCGTAGACGGCGGGGTCCTCCGGGTCGATGCGGCTTAAGTCCGGCCTGCGCCCTTCGGCGGCATTGATGAGGTCAAGGGCCTCCTCGATCTGGTCTAGGACCGGCAGCGACAGCAGATCGATCTTGGCGAAACCGGCGTCGGCGACAGAGTCCTTGTCCCAGTCCATGATGTAGCGGCCCTCTGTGGCTCCGGCGCGTACGGGGGTCATAGCGGAGATGGGGGCGTCGCTGAGCACCATGCCGCCCACGTGCTGGCCCAGGCTCCGGGGCGCGTTCATCAGCTGCGGCCCCAGCTCCAGCAATGACCGCCAGCCCGGCGCGTCCACGCGGTCCCGGAAGGAGGGTAAGGCGAGCATCTCGTCGCGCAGGTCGGCGGCGTCGTGGGAGTGCAGCTGCTTCGACAGCGCCCGCAAGTCCTCGCGGGGTAGCCCCAGCGCCTTGCCCACGTCCTGAATGATCCCCTTGACCGAGTAGGTCGTAACGGCCCCCGTTAGGACGGCGAACTCCGGCCCGAACTGCCGGTGCACGCGCTGAATCAGCTCGTCGCGGAGACCTCTGGGGAAATCCAGGTCGATGTCCGGCAGAGCGTGCATCTCCTCGGATATGAATCGCTCCAGGGTTAGATCCCACCGCAGGGGGTCCACGTGGCTGATGCCTATGAGATAGCCCACCAGCAGGGCCACCGACGACCCGCGACCCCGGCCTGGAGGCCGCTCCTCTAGGGGCGTCTCCGGGTGGGCCAGGCCGCGCTCTTCCATAATGCGCTGCGCCAGCAGGCATATCTCCCGGTAGAGGAGGAGAAAGCCTGCAAGGCCGTGGCGCTCTATCAGTCGGAATTCCTCGGAGAGACGCGCCTCCACGATAGAGGACACGCCGCCGTAGCGGCGCACGGCAGCCTCCCGGCAGAGGCGCTCCAGGAAGCTCTGAGAGGTGTAGCCCGCGGGCACGTCGGGCTGGGGAAGCCTGTAGCCCAGGTCCGTAGCCAGGTTGAAAGCGCACCGCTCAGCGATGGCGGCGGTGTTGGTGACGGCCTCCGGGACCTGGTGGAACAGCCGCGTCATCGACTCCGGCGGTTTGAGGTGCAGGTGGTGGTTGGGCCGGATATGGGGAAGGGCCTGGTCCAGGGTGATGTTAAGCCTGGCGGCGACCAGAACGTGTTGGAGCCGGTAGCGCTCCGGAGCGTGATAGTGGACGTCGTTGGTGGCGACGATACCGACGCCGGTGTCGCCGGCCAGTGCGAGCAGGTCGCGGTTGCGGGTCGCGTCGCCCTGCAGGAAGTTGCGCTGCAGCTCGACGTAGACCCCATCGGTCCCGAACGACTCCCTCCACTCCCGCAGCAGCCGTTGGGCATCGGCGCGGTGTCCGTCCTGCGCCAGGCGCGACAGCGGCCCGTCGCGGCCGCCGGTGAGGAGGATGAGACCGCCAGTGTGGTGGGAGAGGAGCGCCTGGTCCAGGCGAGGCTCACGGCGGTCGGCGGCGTTGGCCAGGGTGAACAGGCGGCTCAGGTTGGCGTATCCCTCCCGCGTGGCTGCCAGCAGGACGACGCGGGAGCCGCCGGTCAGCGTCAGCTCGCCGCCGGTGATGGGCCGGATGCCCAGGCTGTTGGCAAGCCGTGCAAACTCCAGGCCCCCGCACAGGTTCGTATCGGTGAGGGCCAGGGCGTCGCAGCCGTGCTCCCTGGCCTGCGCCAGCAGCTCGTGGGCGTGAGATGCCCCCAACCCGAAGGAGTAGAAGCTCTTGGCGTGCAGCTCGACGTAACCGGTGGTCATGGCGGGTCTCCCTCGCTAGGTGCGGTGCTGATACCACCGGCCGTCCCGCAGGTCTCGGAAGAGGGTCTCCTGCCCGCCGTCCTCGCGGGTGACCAGGTAGTAGGCGCGGCTGGTTGGCTCCGGCGTCCACCACAGGTCGAAGCTCCAACTGTCCTCGATGCTCGCCACCCGGCGCCACTCGCGCCCCACCCGCACGGCCTGGGGTCGGTGGCCGCGCCCCTCCCGCACCGCGACGGCCACGGGCGCGGCGAGAGGCTGCATCTCGTCCCCGGCCAGGGGGTCGATGGGGACGCGCAGTGCGCGCATCTCCGGCGCCGGATGCCAGGGAGCGACCTCGGCGATCCGGTACAGGGAGCGCCGTCCGTTGGCCTTGGCCTGAAGCTGCCGCTCCATCTCCACCAGCCGTTCATGGCGGTCCTTCTGGAGGTCGAGCAGCAGCCCCATCTGCACCGCCGACCCGCCCGAGAGCGCGCCCAGGGTAAGGGTCATCTCCTCCACCGGGGCCGATGGGTGGTCCGACTCCAGCTGCCCCCGCACTATGGCGGCCGCTTCCTCCCACCGTCCGACGGCCCGCTTGAAGTGGACAGCCTTCTCCCACGATGCCCCATCGACGAGAGAGCATCGCAGCTCTGCCCAGCCAGCGTAGCGCCCGCGCACGTCGGGCCGGGCGAAGACGCGGTACAGCAGCCGCTCCACCCCTGCCGTCAGAAGCTCCAGAGAAGCGGAGGTGAAGGGCAGGGAGAGCCGCTCGACGACGGCCTCCTCGTGCTTCAGAGGGGTCAGGGGCCTGTGATCGATGCCGCGGGCCAGTTCCCAAGCCAGCCTGCCCTCTGCACCGAACTGGTCCACCAGTGGCTCGACTCGCCACGATGCCACGTCTCCCAGGGCGTGGATTCCAAAGCGGTGCATGGCCGCCATCACCCCGCTGGTGACAGGTAGCAGATCGACCGGGTGGGGAGCCAGGAAGGAGGCGACATCCGCCGGGACCCGGACGGCTCCTTGGGAGGCAGCCGTGCGCGCTGCGACGTAGGCGGGAAACTTGCCGGAGGCAAGGCCCGCGCGGGACAGCAAGTGTTCGGGAACGGCGTTCAGCATGGCTACGGCCAGCCTCGCTTCTCCGCCGTACATCTCCGATAGCCCGTCCAGCCGTACGTAGGCCACCCCCAGATCGCCCGCTTCCACGCGGTCGCTAACGTTTTGCAGAGACGATAGCACCTGGTGGAATACGCGGCGGTAGACGGCCTCGTCCGCCTCTACGATTGCAGTGCCTGGTCGGAGCGACAGTGCTTCCTCGAGCGTCATGCCCACCGCAGCGCCGGTTGCTCCCGGCAGCGCGTCTAGGACGGTTGCGCGGCCCCGGTTCCGGCCCACGACAACGGCGGGCGTGTCCCGGAGGTGAGGCCGCCGTAGCAGCTCCACCTTGGCGCGCAGGTGTGTAACTAGGATACAGGCGACTCGCACGCGGCCTCCTTGTACGACCTCCTTGCAGGGATGGTTGGGCCTATACGCCCGAATGAAATCCTATAAGAATGCATGTTCTGCTGTAAAGAAGCAAACGGCACAGGAGAGGCTTCTCTCCTGCTCAGCCTCTATTGACCGGCACACTGCCCTGTGCTAGCATAATTGTCGACCAATTAGGTCGACAATTGTCCGGTGCAGCGTCAGGTGTGCCCGGCCACAGGTACCCCGGAAAGATGTAGAACCGCTGGCATTCGTGTCTCCGAACCGCCGAGGCCGCTGGGCTCCGGCGAAGAGGCGCGGGAGGGAGTGAGCAGTTGACCACCACAAACCAGGTCGTCAGGGATGTCGCCAAGCAGGAGTACAAGTACGGCTTTGTCACCGACGTCGAGCAGGAATCGGCTCCGCCAGGCTTGAACGAGGACACCATCCGCTTCATCTCCGCCAAGAAGAGCGAGCCGGAGTGGATGCTGGAGTGGCGCATGAAGGCGTACAACCACTTCCTGTCCCTGCTGGGCGATGAGCGCGTGCCCGGCTGGGCAAACATTAGCCATCCGCCCGTGAAGTTCCAGGACATCATCTACTACTCCGCGCCCAAGGCCAAGAATGAGCTGGCCAGCCTGGACGAGGTGGACCCGGAGATACTGAGCACCTACGAGAAGCTGGGCATCCCGCTGCAGGAGCAGAAGCGTCTGGCCGGCGTGGCCGTGGACGCCGTGTTCGACAGCGTGTCCATCGCAACCACCTTCAAGGAGGAGCTCGCCAAGCACGGCATCATCTTCTGCTCCATGTCGGAGGCAGTGCAGGAGCACCCGGACCTCGTGCGCAAGTACATCGGCTCGGTGGTGCCCTACACGGACAACTTCTACGCCGCCCTCAACGCCGCCGTCTTCTCGGACGGCTCCTTCTGCTACATACCCAAGGGCGTGCGCTGCCCGATGGAGCTGACCACCTATTTCCGCATCAACAGCGAGGGGTCGGGCCAGTTCGAGCGCACGCTGATCATCGCTGACGAGGGCAGCTACGTAAGCTACCTGGAGGGTTGCAGCGCGCCCATGCGCGACGAGAACCAGCTCCACGCGGCTGTGGTGGAGCTGATCACGCTCGACAACGCCGAGATCAAGTACTCCACCATCCAGAACTGGTACCCGGGCGACGACGAGGGCAAGGGCGGCATCTACAACTTCGTCACCAAGCGCGGCAAGTGCGAGGGACGCAACTCCAAGATCTCTTGGACGCAGGTGGAAACCGGCTCCGCCATCACCTGGAAGTACCCCAGCGTCATCCTGCTGGGCGACAACTCCATCGGCGAGTTCTACTCCGTGGCCCTCACCAAGGCTTACCAGCAGGCCGACACCGGCACCAAGATGATCCACCTTGGCAAGAACACCCGCAGCACCATTATAGCCAAGGGAATCTCCGCCGGACACGGCCAGAACACCTACCGCGGCCTGGTCAGGGTCATGCCGCGAGCCACCAACGCGTGGAACTTCACGCAGTGCGACTCGCTGCTGCTGGGCGACCAGTGCGGCGCCCACACGACGCCCTACGTTGAGGTGCGCAACAACTCCGCCCACCTGGAGCACGAGGCCTTCACCTCCAAGGTGAGCGAGGACCAGCTCTTCTACTGCAACCAGCGGGGCATCTCCATCGAGGAGGCCCACTCGCTGATCATCAACGGATTCTGCAAGGAGGTCTTCAAGCAGCTGCCGCTGGAGTTCGCCGTTGAGGCGACGCGGCTGCTGGAGATGAACCTCGAGGGCACCGTGGGCTGATCCCCCGCGGGTCGACCATCACGGGCGCATACAGGAGACACTGCCAATGCTTCAGATAACGGACCTTCACGCCGCAATAGGCGGCGTAGAGATACTCAAGGGCGTTGACCTCAGTGTGAACGCGGGCGAGGTGCACGCCATCATGGGGCCGAACGGCTCTGGAAAAAGTACGTTGGCTAACGTGCTGGCCGGCAACCCCTCGTTCGCCGTCACCGCCGGCGACGTGACATTCGAGGGCGAGAGCATTCTCGCGAAGCTGCCCGAGGACCGGGCGCGGGCCGGCCTCTTCCTCTGCTTCCAGCACCCCATCGAGGTGCCGGGCGTGCGGCTTGACCACTTCATGCGCGCAGGCTTCAACGCCATCCGCAAGAGCAAGGGCCAGGAGGAGCTGGACGTCCTGAAGTTCGACCGGCTGCTCAACGAGCGCGTAGAAGTGGTGGAGATGGACCGCAACCTCACCAAGCGCTCCGTCAATGAGGGGTTCTCGGGAGGCGAGAAGAAGCGCAACGAGGTACTCCAGATGGCCATCTTCGAGCCGAAGCTGTCCATCCTGGACGAGCCGGACTCCGGCCTGGACGTGGATGCCCTTCGCATCGTGGCCGACGGCATCAACCAGCTGCGGCGGCCCGACAACGCCATCATCCTGGTGACCCACTACCAGCGCATCCTCAACTACGTGGTGCCCGACAGGGTCCACGTCCTCATCGACGGGCGAATCGTCAAGTCGGGCGGCAAGGAGCTTGCCCTGGAGGTGGAGTCCGGGGGCTACGACCAACTGGGGAGGTCTGCGGAAGCCGTTCAGGCCTCCGGCTAAGCACATGACCCAGCGCACAGCAACCCAGAAGGAGGCGTACCTGGCGGCCTCCGAGTCCTTCGAAAGTAACGGCGCATCGCACGACCCCGCGTGGGCCCGGGAGCTTCGCAGGGACGCGCTCGACAGGTTCCGTGAACTCGGCTTTCCCACCGCGCGTCGCGGCAACGAGGAGTGGAAGTACACGGACGTGTTGCCCATCGCACGCGTGCCGGTGCGCCTCGGTCTGACCGGCACAGCCGCCGCAATTGACCCCGGCGCCGTGGAACGGACCTCGCTCGGTGCACCCGGATGGCCTCAGCTCGTGTTCGTGAACGGCCGGTACAGCGAGACGCTCTCGAGCGTCGATGTGCTGCCGGACGGCGTGACGGCCGTCAGCTTGGCGGACGCCATGCGCTCGACTCCTGACCTCGTGCAGCCTCACCTGTCGCGATTCGCCGGATACCAGGACAACGCATTCACCGCGCTCAACACCGCCTTCCTGCACGACGGCGCCTTCGTGCACGTTGCCCGCGGCGTCCGCGCGGACAATCCCATCCGCCTGCTCTTCGTCTCCACGGGCGACGGCGAGGAGACGGTGGCTCAGCCGCGCGTGCTCATCGTGGCCGGCGAGGAGAGCAGCGCCTCCGTGCTGGAGGTCTACGCGGGCCTCTCGGAGGGCGAGCACCTCACCAACGCCGTCACGGAGGTGGTGGTCGGCGCGGCGGCACGCCTGGACTACTACAAGGTGCAGCGCCAGGGCGAGCAGGCCTACCACATAACAAACACCCACGTCGCTATCGAGCGCGACAGCCGCTTCTCGTCGGTCAACATCGACATGGGAGGCAGGCTCACGCGCAACAACCTCAACCTGGTGACGCTGGACCAGGACTGCTCCTGCCTGCTGACGGGGTTCTACATGGTCACCGGCCGCCAGCACGTGGACAACCAGGTGATCATCGACCACGCCAAGCCGTATACCACCAGCCGCGAGCTGTACAAGGGCATCCTGGACGGCAGGTCGCGGTCGGTCTTTCATGGCAGCATCATCGTGCGAGAGGGCGCGGTGAAGGTCAACGCAAACCAGGTGGACAAGAACCTGCTGCTCTCGGACCAGGCGGAGGCGGACACCAAGCCGGCCTTCTGGATCTACTGCGACGATGTGAAGTGCGGCCACGGCGCCGCCTGCGGGCACATGGACCCCATGGCGCTGTTCTACCTGCGCAGCCGCGGCATCGACGAGAGGATGGCGCGAGGGCTACTGACCCGCGCGTTCCTCAGCGAGGTCATCGACGGCATCGCTAACGAGACGCTTCGCTCGCAGATAGACGGCTTGGCCGCAGATACGCTGCGCGAGTGGCTGGGGGACATCGGATAGGAGTGGCGGGGGCACGCGAGCGTCCACCGGCAGCGGTGGGAGGACAACCAATGCTAGACGTCAAGGCAGTACGCAAGGACTTCCCCATTCTCTCGCGGGAGGTGTACGGCAAGCCGCTGGTGTACTTGGACAACGCCGCCACCTCGCAGAAGCCCGCGCAGGTCATCCAGGCGCTCGTCGACTACTACGAGAGCTACAACTCGAACATTCACCGCGGCGTCCACGCCCTGAGCATGGAGGCCACCGACCGCTACGAGGAAGCCCGCAGCAAGTTCGCCCGCTTCATCGGCGCGCCGTCCACCACAGGCGTGGTGCTGGTGCGCAACACCACGGAGGCCATCAACCTGGTGGCGCAGACCTGGGCGCGACGCAATCTCGGCCCCGGCGACGAGATCCTCACAACCCACATGGAGCACCACAGCAACCTGGTGCCCTGGCAGCAGGTCGCACAGGACCGGGGCGCAACGCTCCGGTTCATCCCGCTCACCCACGAGCAGACCCTGGACCTGTCCGATCTCGACAGCCTGCTCACGCCCCGCACAAAGCTGCTCACGCTGAACCACATGTCCAACGTTCTGGGCACCATCAACCCGGTGAAGGAGCTCACGGAGGCCGCGCACCGCGTGGGCGCGCGAGTGCTCATCGACGGCGCGCAGAGCGTGCCTCACCTGAAGACGGACGTGACCGACCTGGACTGCGACTTCCTGGCCTTCTCCGGCCACAAGATGCTCGGGCCAACGGGCATCGGCGTGCTGTACGTCAAGCAGGAGGTCATCGAGGACATGGAGCCGTTCCTGCATGGCGGCGAGATGGTGCTGCAGGTGTGGGACGACCGGGCAACGTGGAACGACCTGCCGATGCGGTTCGAGGCAGGCACCCCGAACATCGCAGACACAATCGCCCTGGGCGCGGCCGTCGACTACCTGGAGGCCCTGGGCATGGACAACGTCCGCGAGCACGAGGTCGCCATAACGGAGTACGCGCTCAACGCCTTCCGCGAGCTGGAGGAGTCGGAGGAGGTGCGCGCGTTTGGGCCGCGAGACGTCGCACAGAGGGGCGGCATCGTGTCGTTCTACTCCGAGGCCGTTCACCCCCACGACCTCGGCACCATGCTGGACCGCGAGGGCATCGCCATTCGCACGGGCCATCACTGCGCCATGCCGCTGATGGGCAAGCTGGCCGTGCCCGCAACCGCCCGCGCCAGCTTCTACGTCTACAACACGGAGGAAGAGGTGGACCTGCTAGTGGCCGCCGTCCGGGAGTCGATCAGGTACTTCTCCGGAACGCGCGCCAGGACGTAGGACACCGCACCCGCAGCCGGCTATGCAGAGCTTCGACTTTTCAGACGTCGACGACCTCTACCGCGAGATCATCCTCGATCACTACCGCAGCCCGCGGAACCAGGCGGAGCTTGCCGATGCGGACATCGTGTCGGAGGGCGTCAACCCCTTCTGCGGCGACGAGGTGTACCTGCGCATGAGCCTGGACGGCGAAGTGGTCGACGGCGTGAGCTTCCGCGGGACGGGCTGCTCCATCAGCCAGGCGTCGGCCTCGATGCTCACGCAGGCCATCAAGGGCAAGAGCCTGGAGGACGCGGAGGCGCTCTACTTCCTGTTCCGCGACATGATGCAGGGCCGCGACCCGACGTTGGAGGAGCAGGACATGCTGGGCGAGGTGGAGTCGCTGGCAGGCGTCAAGAACTTCCCCATACGCATCAAGTGTGCGCTACTCGCGTGGGCAGCGCTCTCAGACGGCATCCGCTCGCACCGCAAGCGCGCGGGCGGGTGATCCCACGCTAGCCGGACGCCTAAGTTCACGGAAGGAGGTGTGCCGTGGTGTTTGGGCGTATGAATCTCTTTAGCCGGTCTTCCCAGGGAGAGTCCGAGGCTGAGGACTCTCAATCCGAGGACAACGCGCAGGTCGTTGGTGAGGCTGAGACTCCGAGTGCCTCTGACAGACCCGGAATCCCTGACAAGGTCCGGTTCTGGGAGGAACAGGACCGCATCAACAGAGAACTCATCCCCAGGGTATTGAAGCAGAACGAGCTGCTATCCGCCCACGTCGCCAGCCACGAAGAGGTCAGGGTTCAGGCCGCCAGCTTGAGCTCGCGCATGGACGAGATGGCGGAGCGTCACAAAAGAGAGATGGCAGAGCTTGAGGCGCGAACAAGCGAGCAGATTAGTTCCTCCATGAACTCGCGTATAGACGAGATGGCTGAACGGCATGCAAAGGCCATCGCGGAGATTGAGGCACGTACGGCCGCTGAGATTCGTTCCTCAACTCGACGCGCTATATTCGTCTCATTGGCCAGCGCAGGCGTAGCCGCGCTTGCCGTGGTACTGGCGGTAATGGGCTAGACGCGATGATGGAATCACTTGCCCTGCTGGAGGACCTGCGCAAGCTCCCGGTCGGCGATGAAGCAGAGGGGTATTCGCACGAGACAGCCGTCTCAAAGCTGCGGGGGACGGACAAGGACACCTTCGCGCTGGGAGTAGCCCAGGCTGCGGAGGAGGTGCTAGAGGCCTTCTACAGATTTGGCAACGTTCGAGACGTGCTCAAGGAAGCACATGCACGGGCGTTCACAGATGTCTCCAAAACTCAGTCCCTTCATGAGCACTATGCAGAGAGACTAGATTCAGGAGAGCAATCACTTGGGGGCTTTATCAGCAATCTGAAGGGTAAGGTGGCGGAATTGGAGAGTGTAGAACGCTTGGAAGAGCGCTTTCCCGGGTATAACTTTGAGGTTGCGCAAAACCCCAACCAAGAAGTTTGGGACGTGATCGGCAAGGGTCCCGAAGGCGCAGAGGACGTGTTGGTGCAGGTCAAGGTTGGCGAGCTAGACTACACCAGAGACGTTATTCAGAGCATGGAAGAAGCCCCCGAACACGTCTACTTCGAGCTCAGTAAAGAACTCCACGCTAAGGTTCTGGAGTTGCAACCAGATGCTGCGGATCGTCTATTGAATTCGGGAATAGAAATCACACCGTTTACAGAGGACGTGGAGTCGGGATTGGGGACTCTGGCAAACAACTCGGGCATCGACGTTCCGGACTCCATCGGTGAGATGCTGCCCTACGTCGGTGAAGTCGTTCTCGGAATCAGGCTCATCGCGCAGATGGTGTCCACGGAAGGCGAGCTCACCGGTGTAGAGGTCAGCGAGCGAACACGCATCCATGCCATCCGCACTCTGACGATGATGTCCAGGTTCGGCGTCACCCAGGTGTGCGCCTGGGCCGGGGGCGCCGCTGGGGGCGCGGCGGGAACAACGGTAGCTCCCGCAGTCGGCACCTTGGCCGGCTCCGCGGCCGGCGCTATCGGAGGCGCAGGGGCTGCAATGCTCCTCAACCGCCTCCTGGAGCCGCGCATGGAGGATGTCGCAATCAGAATCATGGGCGGTGACCGTGAAGAGGTGTTCTACCTGATGAACAAGTCCGCCATTGACGGGGTCGGGAGTTCGCTGGCAGCAACGTCGGTCGCATAGGGTAATCGTTGCCGGAGGGCAGGACGCTACGCCTTGCGCTCTTGGCCGCCCTGCCCCAAGCTCGCTCATGGTGAGCCTGTCGAACCATTTGAGCGGGCACACTCAGATGCCTGCTTCCATTCATGTCCTTCGACAAGCTCAGGATGAGCGGAAGGGTTGGATCGCGCACGCCCTCCGCCGCCGGCGCGCAGGCGATCCAGCGCCCGCTCGTAAGCCCAGATGATCGACAGCAGGTAGACCGTCCCGTACGCGTAGCCCCCCAGCACGTCGAGCAGCCAGTGTCGCCCCTCGTAGAGCAGCCACGGCCCCGTCAGCAGAACGTACCCGACGACCGCCACCGCGATGGCCCGCACCACCGGCCTGCGCGGCACGTACCGCCGCGCCAGGTATAGCAGCAGCCCGTAGAACACGACTGCGTGTACCGCGTGGCCGCTGGGGAAGCCGAACCCCTGCAGGCCGCCCCAGCCGATCGTCACGTCCACCAGGTCTGCCGTCGGCCGCGGCCGCGCTATCGCCTCCTTGAGGACGAGGTTCAGCAGGTCGGGGACGAGCGCAAGCGCCACGAACGCCGACTCCAGCCTCCATCGCCGAAGCCAGAGCACGATGCACACCGCCAGCATGACCGCGCCGGCAACGCCCCGAACGCCCATCCAGAACAGCAGGCCGCGCAGGAAGTCGAAGAGGCCAAGGCTGAACCCCTGGAGCCACAGCGTGAGCTCCACCTCCCACTGGAAGCGGTCGACCGTCACAGCGATGGCGGTCGTGACCGCCGCGGCGGTCAGCGCGGCGAGAATTCCCAGCGTTCTTGACCAGGCCATGGCCTCCTTCTCCCCTTGCAGCGCTTGCGTGGTGGGCAACGCGCATTATAGCGCATGGCGACCGGGCTCCAGTCGCCGTCATTCCGAGCGCAGTCGAGGAATCTAGGGCGGCCGTGGTCCGCGACGGATTGCCGTGGGAGCGTCGCGCCTTTGAGGGGATGGGGGGTGGCATGCGGCTCGGAGGTCTTGGATTCTTCGGCTGCGCTCCGCGGAGTTTACCCTGAGCTTGGCCGAAGGGCTCAGAATGACGGTGAAGGATGGCTGCTCGGACCCGTTCTATTAGACCCGTGAATGCCAGGATCGCAGTGCTCCTGGCACACAGCGCAGGATTGACCCGCCTGCGTGGTACGGCTACCATTGCTCGGGTATCGACGCCACGCGGCGCAGGCCGGAAGGAGACGCACGATGGACAGAGTGGTCCTGGAGGGAGTGACCCTGGGCGACCTTGTGTACCTGGGGTCGGCGGCCCTGGCGGGACTTGTCGTCTCGTTTGTGGTGCGAATCATCACCGGCTCGGTCAAGAGACGCCTGCGACGCAAGGACCCGGCGTGCCTCCGCGCCAACCTCATCGATGACGTCGACGGGGCGCTTTCCCTCCTGATCATCCTGTTCGGCGTGTACGTAGGGCTGAGGTGGCAGCCCTCGCTGGCTGAGTACCGGAACGTCATTACGAGCGCGTTCGTCATCATCAGCATTGGCGTCGTGCTGTACGGGGCCATACGCGCGCAGGACGACGCCATCCGGTGGGCCCTTGGCCGCGTGGGCCAGCGAACGGCACAGGGCCGGGTCGTGGAGTCGGTGACGCCAATTGCCACGCAGATAGCGAACGCCGTCGTGCTTGCGATGGCCGGGCTGGTCGTACTGGACCGTCTGGGCATTTCGATTGCGCCGCTCATAGCGGGCCTTGGCGTCGGGGGCCTGGCCGTGGCGCTCGCCCTGCAAGGAACGCTCACCAACCTGTTCGCCGGCCTCAGCGTGACCACTGACGGGTCCATCCGCGTGGGCGACTACGTGGAGCTTGAAGGAGGCATGGTGGGCGCCATCGATCAAATAGGCTGGCGCACCACCCGCGTTCGACTGCTTTCGAATAACATCGTCTTCGTTCCCAACTCCAGGCTTGCCGACAGCATTACCACGAACTTCAACTACCCCTACGAGGAGATGTCGGTCTACATGCAGGTAGGCGTGAGCTACTTCAGCGACCTAGCGCACGTGGAGCGCGTGACGGTGGAAGTGGCGAGGCAGGTGCTGCAGGAGACGCCGGGCGCGGTGCGCGGCTACGAGCCATCGGTCTGGTACGAGAACTTCGGCGACTCCAACATCAACTTCTGGGTGGTGATGCGATCCGACGGATACCTGAGCTCGTGGTCGGTGAAGCACGCGTTCGTGAAGGCAATTGCCCGCCGGTACGAGGAGGAGGGCATCGAGATCTCGTTCCCGGCGCGCAACGTGTTCATGCGAGAGGGCGCGCTGGACGCAGGCGCGGTGGAGGGGAAGGGGTAGGGGGCCTAGTGACCCTAAGCGGGAGGAGGCCCAAGCTCCGTCAGAAATCCCTGTGGCGAAACTCCGTGGGCTGCAATGCACTCCTGAACCTGCCAGTCGTCAAGGAGCCTGGTCAGAATCCTGTGCACGACAACGATGGTCAGCTCATGTGTGTCACCGGGGTTATCGCAGGAGGCCAGCAAGCTGAGGGCCGTTTCTGTTCTGTCCCTATAGACTGGCTCCTGCGGCGGTACCGCGATAAACGAACCCACACCTGTGCGGTGTTCAGAACCGCCTACCGGCTCTGCAGTTTCTGGAACTACCCTTCTAACCGGCCTGTTCATACGGTCTACTTTTAGCTGGAAGATACCCCGGAATTCCCGTTCATAGACCGTATAGTCATAGTCTAGGGCAGGAGAATCTACATGGAATCGTCTTCGACTGGGCAAGTTTTCCATGGCCCATCGCCTCACGTGGAGGAAGTCTATGGACAGCCGGTCCGCAAGCTTGGGATCCGCATCACGAAGCCTGTATAAGGCGGCGCCCAGCACATGAACCGGAGTTTTCTCCTGACCCAGTTCAAGAGCGTCCTTGAAGGCTATTTCACCAACTAGCCAGGTTTCTCTATAGTTGAACAGAGCGTGATGGCGTACCTCAATCGACTCGACTTGTGACCCTGAGGAGAAGAAACGGCGGAACAGCTTCGCTAGCATACCATTCATGTCTACACCGCACACTTCGCCAGAGTGACCGAAAATGTCTTGTCCGAATAAAGCTTACCATGTCTTCCCAAGAGGGTAAATTCCCCAAAGTCCACCACCTAGCTCAAGAAATAGCAGTGGAGGGCTTCCTTCCGCCGACCGGCTCAATTGTCATTCCGAGCAGAGCGAAGCGCAGTGGAGGAATCCACGGCCATTGAAAGGCGAGACAAACCACACTTGGGCTGCGCGGGGTTCTTTGAGGCGAAACCGTCCCGACTGCCCAAGGTCCTAGATTTCTCGGCTATGCTCGAAATGACACTGGGGGCCGCCACTGGAGCGCCATTGATTCTTGCGGTGCGCTGCGCTAGTGTGAGCCGGATGCCAACACGCCGAGGCGCGCACTCGTGAATGGTCCCGAGATCACCATCGTCAACTGGCTGCTGGCGGCCTCGCCGGTCGTGTTCCTGGTGGCCGCGATCGTGTGGCTGAGCTGGAGCGTTCCGCGCGTGGGAGCGGGCGCCTGCGTGCTCGCCCTCGCGCTTGCCCTGCTGGTCTTCGGCGCCGAGCCTGGCCACGCCGCCATCGCCGCCGCCAAGGGCATCAGCCTTTCGCTGTTCGTCCTCACAATCGTCTGGACCTCCGTGTACCTGTACAACGTGCTCGACAGGCTGAAGGCCATCGACTCCATCGGGCGCAGCATGGCGGCCCTGGCAGGCGACGGGCTGGCGCAGGCGCTCATCATCGGCTGGGGCTTCTCCAGCTTCATCCAGGGCATAACCGGGTTCGGCGTGCCGGTGGCGGTCGCCGCGCCGCTGCTCATCATGCTCGGCTTCTCGCCGGCGCGGGCCGCGGCGATGGCGCTGGTGGGCCACGGCTGGGCCGTGACCTTCGGCTCGATGGCCTCCTCCTACTACACCATACAGCTAGTGACGGGCATCGAGGGCGAGGTGATCGCGCCCCACATGGCGCTGCTGTTCGCGCCGGTTATCGTGGCGAGCGGCGCGCTCGTGGCGCACATCCAGGGAGGCCTGCCCGCGGTGGTCCGCAGCCTGCCGCTCGTCGTCGTCGCCGGATCGATGATGGCGGGAGCGATGTACGTGCTGGCGCTGGTCGGGGCGCCGCAGATCGCGTCGACCGTGCCTGGCATACTGGGCATGGTGGCGATGGCGCTGCTGGCCAGGACGCCGCTGCTACTGCCGGCGCCGCGGGCCGCATCGGTGGGAGCGGCGGGCGACACGGTCGAGGACTCGGAACACTCCTTGAGGCTCATGCCGTTGGTGCTTGCGCTCCTGCCCTACCTGCTGCTCGTCACGCTGAGCGTCATCTCGCAGATCAGGCCGGTGATGGAGGCCGTGAGCGGACTTCGCCTGGCCGCCGACTATCCGGGGTTCACGACCGGCCAGGGGTTCGTGGTAGCGGCAGCGGACAACTATGCGCCCATCAGCCTGCTCAACCATCCCGCGCCGCTCATAGTGATGTCAACGCTGGCGAGCGTGCTGGCCTATGCGGCAACGGGTTGGTGGCGAAAGGACGTCGCACGCGAGGCGGTGAGGCTCACGTACAGGCAGAGCCGCAGCTCCACCCTGAGCGTCACGACTATGGTGGTGATGGCGGTTGTGATGGCCGACACGGGCATGACGGTGCTGCTGGCAAAGGGCATCGCGAACGTGTCCGGCCCGCTGTTCCCGCTGGTCTCGCCGTTCATCGGGCTGCTGGGGTCGTTCATGAGCGGCAGCAACACCAACTCGAACGTGATGTTCGGGCTGCTGCAGATGGAGACGGCGCATGCGCTGGGCATTGGCGCTGTAACCATATCGAGCATCCAGTCGATAGGGGCGTCGGTCGGCAGCTCGATGGCGCCGGCGAAGGTGCTCGTTGCGGCGGCGGTGGTCGGCCTGGGCGGCCAGGAGCGCAGCATCTTCCGCGCGGTGATCCCGTACATCATCGCGCTGGTGCTGCTGGCCGGGCTGGAGGCGATGGTGGTCGTCCACCTGTTGCCGGCGCTGTCGCGGTAGGGGCGAGGCATCTGTCCGTTCGTGCTTCGACAGGCTCAGCACGAACGGGATACTGTGTCCGTTCGCCCTGAGCTTGTCGAAGGGCGGGTGTGGCCCGATCATGCTTCGACAGGCTCAGCACGAACGGGATACTGTGTCCGTTCGCCCTGAGCTTGTCGAAGGGCGGGCGTGGTGGCGCGCGTCAGCGGCCTACACGTCGGGCCTGAACGCCTGCCCGATTCGAAGCCCCACGGCCACCGCGGTCAGGCCAATGCCCAGCTGGAGGAATACGTTGAGGGAGCCTGCAAGGTACGCCCCGTCCCTCAGCAGCCGGACGGTCTCGATGCCGAACGCCGAGAAGGTGGTGAATCCGCCCAGTACGCCCACGATGAGAAAGGCTTGCGCCTCCGGCGTGAGTGGATGGTGCGCCTCCCAGAATCCCACGATGAGACCGATGATGAGGCAGCCGAGAGCGTTCACGGCCAGGGTTCCATAGGGGAAGGCCGCGCCACCCATAGCGCTGTTCACCCACGTGACAACCAGGTAGCGCATGGTCGCGCCCACCACACCGCCTGCTCCCACCCAGAGGACTATCAAGCGCCACCCGGTCGCGCCCGCGCGCGGGCTGCTTGCGCTGTGTGAAGTGTTCGCGCTCTGTGGCGGATCAACATACGATGTCCTGACCTCGCCGATAGTTGTACCACAAACGGGGCGAGACTGTCAGGCTGTAGCTGTATCGCCACCAAGCATCGCCTCCGGGCGTTTGCCCGTGAGCATGCCTGCATGCTATATTCGATGGGAGGGATGAAAGCCGCGGCGCCGCCGCAGAGTGGAGATGCATCATGGAGGAGGGAACCCGGAAGCGTCTTGATCTCCTGCTGAGAGACTTCGCGGAGATGAGCGCGCAGCAGGTTGGGTACCCGTGCAACCAGGACTTCGACTACTCGGAGCTGTGGCCCTTCCTCCAATACAGCGGCAATAACGTTGGAGACCCGTTCCATGGCAGCAGCTTCCGTGTCAATACTCACGAGATCGAGTACGAGGTAATCGGCAACTTCGCCGACATGATGCACCTGGAGCGCGACCTGGCCTGGGGCTACGTCACCTCCGGCGGCACCGAGGGCAACATGTACGGCCTGTACATGGGGCGGGAGCTCTTCCCGGACGGTGTGGTCTATTTCTCCCAGGACACCCACTACAGCGTGGTGAAGATTCTGCGCCTGCTGAAGGCCCGCAGCATCATGATCAAGAGCCAGCGCAACGGCGAGATCGACTACGACGACCTGCATGAGTCCATCCGCATCAACCGCGATGTGCCGGTCATCTTCATGGCCAACATAGGCACTACGATGAAGGGCGCCATCGACGACGTGAGCAGGGTGCGCGCCATCCTCAAGGACCTTGCCGTGACCAACTCCTACATCCATGCGGACGCTGCCCTCAGCGGCATGATCCTGCCCTTTGTGGACGATCCCCAGCCGTACGGGTTCGACGTTGGATTCGATAGCGTGGCGATAAGCGGGCACAAGATGATCGGCTCCCCGCTGCCCAGTGGCATCGCCCTCACCAAGCGCGAGTACGTTGCACGCATTGCCCGCTCCATCGAGTACGTGGGTGTCCTGGACACCACTCTGACAGGCTCACGCAGCGCCATCACGCCGTTGATGATCTGGTATGCCTTCGAGAAGCACGGGATGGAGGGCTTCAAGCGGATTGTGAACGAGTGCCTGGACAAGGCCGAGTACGCGGTCACGCGCTTCAACGACAGCGGCATACCGGCGTGGCGAAACAGGAACTCCGTAACCGTCGTCCTTCCGAAGCCGTCTCCGGAAGTAATCCTCAAGTGGCAGCTCGCTCCATACGAGGACATCGCGCACATGCTGACCATGCCGCAAGTTACGCGGGAGACCATCGACGCGGTCGTGGACGACTGCGTGAGGGACAAATCCACACACGAATAGAGGACAAGCTCGTATGCCCAGAATCATTGTATTGGCCAAGAACGAGGTTGGCGTAATCGCCGACATTAGCCGGGTGCTGGCGGACAGCAGCATCAACATCGAGACCATAAGCGTGGAGGCGCTGGGAGACAAGGGCTCCATATCGCTGACCGCGGACGACTACGACGGCGCGCTCTTTGCGCTGACCGCCGCGGGGTTCAAGACCGTTTCGGACGAGTCGCTGCTGGTGCGCCTGCATGACGAGCCGGGCGCGCTGGCAAAGGTGGCGGAGAGACTGAAGCAGGAGGGCATCAACATCCAGAGCCTTCAGATTGTGGACAGGCGGGAGGGCTACACCACCGTCGCAATCGTTACCGACGATAGGGCCAAGGCGGAAGACCTGATGGACCGGGAGGCCATAGTCTAGCAGGCCCCCGACTCCGTACGAGAACCGAGAGGAGACTCGACCATGCAAGGCAACACTCCACCCGATGCTGCCTATACCATGGGCTACGATGAGAACTTTCAGCAGCTTCTGCGCCGGCGCAGCGCGGAGAGCCACGCCGCTTACTTACTCCCGCACCTGAAGCTCGGCGACCGCGTGCTCGACTTCGGCTGCGGCCCAGGTACCATCTCGGTTGGCTTGGCCAGGGCGGTGGAGCCGGGCGAGCTGCACGGCGTGGACGTGGAGGAGACGCAGATCGAGGTCGCGAGGGCGGCCGCGCAGGCCGGCGGGCACGCAAACGCCACGTTCCACGTCGGCGACGTGACGGCTCTCCCTTTCGAGGACAATCACTTCGACGTAGCGCACTGCCACGCAGTCCTGATGCACGTGCCGGACACCCGCGCCGTCCTGGCCGAGGTGAAGCGGGTGCTGAAGCCGGGCGGCATCATCGCAGGTCGCGAGATGTTCGTGACCTCCTCGTTCCTGGAACCGGGCAGCGAGGAGGTGGAGGACGCCTGGAAGACGTTTGCGAGGCTGCTCCAGGGTAACGGCGGCCATCCGCAGATGGGCAGGGAGCTCAAGTATGCATTCCTGGAGGCCGGCTTCACTAATATACGCGCCTCCGCGTCCTTCGACCACTTCGGAAGCGCGGAGGACGTGGCGTTCCTGCGCGCCTTCATCGACGACTGGTTCTACTCGCCCAGAGTCATCGAGGCGGCGGTGCAGTTCGGGCTGGCTAGCCGCGGGCAGTTCGACCAGTGGCGCAAGGGTCTGGACGAGTGGAGAGACCATCCAGGAGCCTTTGGTGCATTCGCATTCGGCGAGGCGATAGCCACAAAGCCGTAGGCGCTGGCGCCGTGCCACTTGACCCGCTCGTCCTGAGCGTGTCGAAGGGCGGGCGGGCATGAAGTCGCGCGGGGTGTGCCCCGTTCGTACTTCGACAAGCTCAGCACGAACGGGCCTCCAGACCTGGCGCTCACCCTGTTCCCGGGAACAGCGCCGCGAGCCGCGCCTTTCGGTAGGCGAAGATCTTCTTCAACTCACCCGCGACGAACAACTTGACCCGCTCGTCCTGAGCGTGTCGAAGGGCGGGCGGGCATGAAGTCGCGCGGGGTGTGCCCCGTTCGTACTTCGACAAGCTCAGCACGAACGGGCCTCCAGACTTGGCGTTCACCCTGTGGCCGGGAACAGCGCCGCGAGCCGCGCCTTTCGGTAGGCGAAGATCTTCTTCAGCTCACCCGCGACGAACAACTTGACCCGCTCGTCCTGAGCCTGTCGAAGGGCGGGCATGAGTCGCGTGGGGTGTGCCCCGTTCGTAATTCGACAGGCTCAGCACGAACGGGCCTCCAGACCTGGCGGTCACCCTGTGGCCGGGAACAGCGCCGCGAGCCGCGCCTTTCGGTAGGCGAAGATCTTCTTCAGCTCACCCGCGACGAAGAGCCGGTTGACCAGCGCTCCTCCGAGAACGCCGTAGTCCACGTGGTCGGTTACAAGCGTGCCGTCCGGCTTCTCCTCAAACGTGTGCCGGTGTATCCAGAACCGGTACGGGCCGCCGCGCTGCTCGTCGCAGAACGAAATGGGAGGCTGCCACTCCGTGATCTCGCTCCTCCAGGTGAGCAGGAGTCCGCGTAGCCTGATCCTGTACTCGATGATGGTCCCAACCGCCATTTCGACGGGCAGCGGCGTCAGGATGTTGAACCCGAGCCAGGGAGGCGTGAGCAGGTTGAGGTTCTCGGCTGAGGCGAAGAACCGGAAGACCTGATCAATGGGATGCTTCAGGAGCTGTTCCTGGTGAATCTGAAAGGCCATAGTTGCTCGTTTTCCCAAGCGTAGCGTGTCTGAGTACGCGTTTGCTCCAAATAGTAAACGACGCCGAGTCCCTGCAACAGCCCGTTGGCGCCGCGACCCGGCACGGCGCCTTCGCTGCAGTCGAGAGTCCGTATGTTATACTTTGGTGTCAATAAACAGTAATGGTGTGACCCCTTGACCGAATACCTAGCCCGCATCAGTGCACGCAGACCCCTGCTGACCATACTCCTCTGGCTGCTGATAGCCCTCACAGGTGGGGCGCTCAGCGGGAGCCTGCTGGAGAGCGCCACCACCACTGAGTTCCGAATGGGCAGCGGCGCAGAGTCAGAGCGCGCGGCGCGTTTGCTTGAGGACAGGCTAAGAGGCCCTGAGCCGATTGCCGAGACAGTTATCGTCCAATCGGAGTCCCTGACCGTCGACGATCCGGCCTTCCGCGAAAGAGTGGAAACGCTCTACGACGAGATCACTGCCCTGGGTAGCGACCAGGTAACCCTGGGGCAGCACTTCTACCAGTTGAACAACGAGGCCCTGGTGTCCCAGGACCGCATGACCACAATCATGCCCATTGTGCTGGCAGGCGACCTGGAAGAGGCTGAGAAGAACGTCGAGCACATCCTGGAAATCGTCGAAGAGGCGGACGCTGCAAGCGGTTTCCGCGTGCTGATTGTGGGGACTGCCACCATCTCGGTGGAGACCAACGAGCTTGCCCGGCACGACCTCGAGCAGGGAGAGCGCGTGGGCGTACCGGTGGCGCTTCTCATCCTCGTGGTGCTCTTTGGCACCATCGTAGCCGCCCTGGTGCCCATTGGGTTGTCCGTCATCTGCATCATCGCCGCGTTGGGGTTGGCGGCGCTCATAGGCCAGGTCTTCGAGCTGGTGTTCTTCGTCACGCTGATGATCACCATGATCGGCCTGGCGGTGGGCATAGACTACTCGCTTCTCATAATATCCCGCTTCAGGGATGAGATGGACCGCGGCCTGGACAAGTATGAGGCGACCGCGAGAACGGGCGCAACGGCGTGCCGAACGGTGCTCTTCAGCGGACTCACCGTGGTCATCGCCCTCTGCGGGCTGCTGATAGTTCCCTTCTCCTTCTTCCAGTCCCTTGCCATTGGGGCCATCCTCGTCGTGTTGGTTGCGCTGGCGGCTACGCTGACGCTTCTGCCGGCCGTGCTCGCCTTGCTGGGGCCGAGAGTGAACCTGTTGCCGATACCCTTCATCGGTAAGGGTAAGGTCCAGACGACTGAGGCTCCACAGCACGGGTTCTGGGAGGTCGTTACGGCAAAGGTAATGCGCCTGCCCATTGTCAGCGTGCTGGCCGTGGGCATACCTATGCTGATGGCCACCTACTTCTACTTCGATATCAGGACGGGGCTCAACGGGGTTGATACCTTCCCCGAAGGCGCGCAGACCAGGGAGGCCTTCTTCGTTATGGAGGAGGAGTTCTCCTTCGGGCTGGTCAACCCCACGGAGATCGTCGTCGACGGTGACATAAGCAGCCCCGGCGTACAGGAGGCGATTGGAAAGCTGCAGGCCTCTCTCATGGGCGATAGCCGCTTGTTGGTTCCACCCTTCCCCCCTGAGGTCAACTCCTCCGGGGATCTGGCCCTGCTGACGGTAATTATCCCCGGAGAGCCCAGCAGCCAGGCGGCAGTGGACGCAGTGTCCACCATCCGCGATCAGTACGTCCCCGCCGCGGTAGAAGGCGTTGACGCAGAGATTCTGGTTGGAGGCTTGACCGCGGAGGCCACGGACGTCTTCTCTATAGTCGACACATATACGCCCATTGTCTTCGCGTTCGTGCTGGGCTTCAGCTTCATCATACTGATGCTGGTCTTCCGATCGATAGTCATTCCCATCAAGGCCGTGGTCATGAACCTCCTCTCCGTGGGCACGGCGTACGGGCTGCTGGTCCTGGTGTTCCAGAAGGACGTGGGCACGGACCTGCTGGGGTTCCAGCACGCAGAGGTGATAGACGTATGGATTCCCCTGTTCCTGTTCTCGATACTCTTTGGGCTGTCCATGGACTACCATGTGTTCCTGCTGAGCCGCATACGGGAACGTTACGACCAGACGGGTAACAACGCGGAGGCCGTTGCCTACGGGCTGCGCTCCACCGCCGGACTGATAACGGGCGCGGCGCTGATTATGGTGGCGGTGTTCGGGGCGTTTGCCTCCGGGGAGACCATCATCAACCAGCAGGTGGGTTTCGGCCTCTCCGTAGCGATCTTACTGGATGCGACGCTGGTGCGCTCCGTACTCGTACCTGCTACAATGGAGATGCTGGGGGCACGAAACTGGTATCTGCCTTCTTGGCTGAGTTGGCTGCCGGACCTGCGGGTGGAGCCGCAGGAACATTAAGCTCATATCGCCAAGAGCAGAGTTGCTTGGGGGTGTAAGTGCCAATGAAAATACCGACCGACTACATACCGGGTTACGAAAAGGCGCGCGCCATTGCGCCCGATATAGCGGATAAATACATCGCCCACACACTCATTGGAGACCCGTTGGGCGAAGAGATGGCGGATGACCTCTCGGAGTTTACGCCTAAAGAGGCAAGCATACTCATCCAAAACGCTATGGACAACGAAGGTGAGGAGGCTCTACGAAACGCGCCTGCCTCTCTGCGCAAATTCTTCAAAGAAGCGGAAACTCTGCCGGAATGGGTGGACTATTCAAATTTCGCCCCGGCCGTCCGCATGTTTCACAGGAGCTCACAGGTGATCCTGGCGGCATTTGTAGCAGGCGTTCTGATAGAAGGCTTTACAACCAACATAGCAAAGTCCTTCTTCATCACCGGGCGAGTGCGCGACCAGGGCGTCAGGCGTTTGGGGCAAAATAACCGCCACATGATGGAGATATTCCTTCCCGGCGGTCTGTACAGGGAAGGAGACGGATGGAAGCTTTCCGTCCGTATCAGGATGGTTCACTCACAGCTAAGACACCTTCTGAACCGTTCGGAAGAATGGGACACCGAAGCTTGGGGTACACCGATTAGCGCTGCGCATTTGGGTTACGCCATCTCCGCTTTTTCTGCAAGGCTGCTGAAACACATGAAAACCCTGGGCGCTGAATACACTGACGAAGAGTACCATAGTTTCATGGCCGTGTGGCGCTACTCGGGGTATCTGATGGGCATTCCGGAAACCATCCTCTTCCGCGATGCCGATGAAGCGCTGAAACTGTGGAGAATCGCCCTGATGTGTGAGCCTGACGCCCCCTTGGAGTCGGTCGTCATGGCACACTCCCTGGTCAACTCAGCTCCGTTGATTGCGGGAAGGACAGATCCGGCCGGTCGCCGCGAGCTAGCCGGGTACGTTTACCGCGTTTCCCGCGGGCTTATCGGAAACGAGACTGCCGATTCACTGATGTATCCGCCGATATCCTCCTTTGGAGCCGTCTGGTGGTTCAGGATGCAACAGCGCTATGGCAAAGTCCTGAGCAAGCTGTTTCCGAAGAGTCGCCAAGACAGCAATTTCGTCAGGTTCACGTCACTGCTTGATACTTCCTTGTTCGACGAGGAAGGGATCCGCTATACACTGCCCGACCACGTGTACGCGGAGGAGTCCACCAGCTGGTGAGGCCGCCCGTCTGCCGCTGCCTCCCGTTCCGCTCGTGGTGAGCCTGTCGAACCATGGCGCCCCACGCCCGCTTCGTCCTTCGACACGCTCAGGACGAACGGACGGATTCCAGCCCGCTCGTGGTGAGCCTGTCGAACCATGACGCCCCGCGCCTGCTTCGTCCTTTGACACGCTCAGGACGAACGGACGGATTCCAGCCCGCTCGTGGTGAGCCTGTCGAACCATGAGGGGATGAACACGAGCGCCGTCTCTCCGCTCGCCCTTCGACAAGCTCAGCGTGAGCGGGGTTGGGAGGCGCCCGTCTACTCCACCATCTCCAGCGCGGCGTAGCTGTACGACAGACGCTTGATCCCCGAGCTGCCCTTGAAGGCCACGGTGACCTCGTGGTCGGTGCCGGACGGCACGCAGCTCACGACTATCCCGTCGCCGAACCTGGCGTGCCTGACGCGCTCACCCGCCTTCAAGGGCGCCTCGACGCCCGTATCCGCGCCGGCGCTGTCGCGTGAGGCCGTTCTGGCTCCGAGCGGCGTGACGGCGCTCCGGCGCCCCGCCATCGCCAGCGAGGACACCAGGTTCTGAGGCACGTCCGACAGGAAGCGCGACGGCCTGCTTGCGCCCGAGCTGCCCCTGAAATCGCGGCGGAAGGAGCGAGTGAGGTAGAGCTTCTCCTTGGCCCTGGTCATGCCCACGTAGAAGAGGCGGCGCTCCTCCTCCATCTGGTCGGGGTCGTCGAATGAGCGGATGTGGGGCAGCATGCCCTCCTCCAGCCCCACGATGAACACTACGGGAAACTCCAGCCCCTTCGCCTGGTGCAGCGTGATGAGGGTGATCGCGTCCTCGCCCTCCTCCAGCGAGTCCACGTCCGACACCAGCGCCGCGCCCTCCAGGAAGGCGGCCAGACGCTCCGAAGGCTCCATCGGCTGTAGCTCTCGGGCCGTGGCCCTCAGCTCAGCAATGTTCTCCAGCCGCTCCTGGCCCTGTTCCCCCTCGGCCCTGAGGTGCTCGCGGTAACCCGTGCGCTCCATGATGGCGTCGATGAGCTCCTCGACGGGGAGGCTGCCGGCGGACTCGATGAGCGCGTTGATGACGTACAGGAAGCGCGTAACGGCGCGGCCGGTGCGGGAGCCGCGGTCGCGGACGGGCCGCTCCTGCTCCTCGGCCTCGGCCATGAGCTGCGCGGCGGCATAGACCGGAATGCCCTGCATGCGCGCCTCGTGCACCAGCTGCTCCACCGTTCGCTGTCCGATGCCCCTGATCGGTACGTTGATGATGCGAAGCAGGCTCACGTCGTCGTAGGGGTTCTGGACCACCCTGAGGTACGCGATCACGTCCTTCACCTCGCGGCGCTGGTAGAAGCGCACGCCGCCGATGAGCCGGTACGGGATAGCGCGCCGGAGGCATCCGTCCTCCAGGGCGCGTGACTGCGCGTTCACTCGGTACATGACGGCGCAGTCGCCCAGGCTACAGCCCGCGTCCGTCCTGAGGCGCTGGATCTCGCCGAGTACCTGCTGCGCCTCTTCCTCGGGCGTGTACGCCTCACCCACGAGTAGTGGGTCGCCGCGTCCGTTGTTGGTGGTGAGCGGCCTGTCTATGCGGCGGTTGTTGGCGGAGATGACGCCCGTGGCCGCGTCCAGGATGGTGGAGGTGGAGCGGTAGTTCTCGCCCAGCGTGACCGTGCGGGCGTCCGGGTAGTCCCGCTGGAACGACATGATGTTGCGTATGTCGGCGTTGCGCCATGAGTAGATGGCCTGGTCCGGGTCGCCGACAACGCAGATGTTGCGGTGCTTGCCGGCCAGCTGCCGTGCGATCGCGTACTGGGCCACGTTGGTGTCCTGGAACTCGTCCACGAGCAGGTACTCGTAGCGGGAGCGGTACTTGTCGAGTACCTGGGCGTTGTCCCTGAAGAGCACGTAGGCCCTGAACAGCAGGTCGTCGAAGTCCACGGCGTTGTTGCGATGGAGAAGGTCCTGGTATTGCCCGTACACCTTGCTCACAATTCCGTCGGCGAAAGTGGACCGGCCGGCGGCAAAGGCCTCTGGCCCGATGAGGCTGCTCTTGGCCGCCGAGATGGCGGAGAGGACCGAGCGTGGTGAGACGCGCTTCTGGTCGATCTCCAGGATCTCAAGGGCCTGCTTCACGGCGTCCAGCTGGTCCTCCTGGTCGTAGATGACGAAGGTGCTTTCGAGGCCTGCGTGCAGGGCCTCGCGGCGGAGTATCTGGGCGCACAGGGCGTGGAACGTGGAGACGGTGAACTCGTGGCGGTAGGGCCACATGCCCGGCAGAAGCGGCGATGCGGCATCGTGCTCGCTCCTGCCGAAGAGACGCTCGCGCATCTCCCGGGCGGCCTTGTTGGTGAACGTGACGGCGGCCACGCTGCGGGGGCTGACGTCGAGCGACCTTATCATGTAGGCGATGCGATGTGTGATGACGCGGGTCTTGCCGCTGCCCGGTCCGGCGAGGATGAGCAGCGGCCCGTCGACGGCCTCGACGGCCTCTCGCTGCGCCTCGTTGAGTCCTGCCAGCAGGTCGGTAGTCACGTGGGGATTATACACCTGGCGGCCTTGAACCGCTCATGGTGAGCTCGCCGAACCAGGCGGGCTGTGAGTCACGCGCCGCGGTAGCCACTCTTGCGAAAGCAGGAGTTCAGGACAGCCAGCCACGCGGGAATCACTCAAGGGTGGGAAGACATGAGTGGGGCGTCATGACCGCACCGGATGGGGTATACTGGTGCCTGTAGGTGATATCGGAGAGGAACGTGGCAGACGCAGTAAAACGGATTGTGTGCCTGGCAAACTCACGTAAGATGCAGGGGCGTTGTATTGCCGGCCGCGAACTGCTACAGGGAGGACAGCCCGGCCCGTGGGTGAGGCCAGTTGGCTCACGCGAGCACGAGGAGGTGTCGTTTGATGAGCGCCGCTTAGGCGACCGCGGTGAGCCGCTCCTTCTAGACGTCATTGAGGTGCCAGTGCTCGAAGCCCGTCCCAGATTCTATCAGAGTGAGAATTGGTTACTGGATCCGGCTCGCACGTGGCGGCTCGTGGGACGCGTCGGCCCTGCCCGCTTATCTAGACTCGTGGAGTCGGCAGCCCCGCTCTGGATCAATGGCTATAGTAGCAGCGAGGGACAAAACGACCGTATTCCGATAGCTGAGGCAGAAGGGCTGCACAACTCCTTGTGCCTTATCCGGGTGGCGCGAGCGGTGATGAGCGTGACCGACTACCAAAACAGGCGGAGGCTGCGCTTGTTCTTTCGCCATGCTGGCGTCGAGTACGGGTTGCGTCCCACTGACCCCGAATATGAGAACTGGTTCCTGAGTCGGGAAGCAGGGACATACGAGATAGGCGAATGCTATCTTACCATAAGCCTCGGCGAGCCATTCGAAGGTTACGTCTACAAGTTGATCGCCGCAATCATTGAGCTTAGCGAAATTCGGAGCACGAGATGAGCGCAACGCAACATCCCGTCCTGACGATTGGCCACTCCAACCACCCGCCGGACGCCTTCCTGGCGCTGCTGCGGTTGCACGAGGTGGGTGAGGTCATCGACGTGCGCACGTCGCCCTACAGCCGGTATGCTCCCCACTTCAACCATGCTCCCCTGGCTGCGATGCTGGAGAGCGCCGGGATCGAATACGCCTTCCGGGGCGCTGAGCTTGGCGGCAGGCCGAGCGACGGTTCGTGCTACGACTCAGACGGACGTGTGCTCTACGACCGGCTGGCGGAGACGGATCTGTTCCTCGATGGCATATCGTACGTTGTGCGCCACGCCGACGAGTCCCGCGTGGTTCTGATGTGTAGCGAGAAGGAGCCACTGGAGTGTCATCGCGCATTGCTCGTCGCCAGGGCTCTGGCGGATCTCGGCGCGGCCGTGGAGCACGTGCTCGCCGATGGCGCGCTGGAAACACACGCGGCCGCCATGGACAGGCTTCTGGACGGCCTCAAGCTGCCACGCAACGGCGACATGTTTCGCTCCCGCGAGGAGGTGATTGGCGATGCGCTGAGCCGCCAGGCGCAGCGCGTGGCCTACGTGGGCGCCAGCCTTCCGCCGTCTCCGGACGACTGGGAGCCATCGCATTGAGGTTGTACACCATAGGGTTTACCAAGAAATCGGCCGAGGACTTCTTCGAGCTGCTGTCGGCCTCCGGCGCAAGCCGCCTCGTGGACATCCGCCTCAAGAACGTGTCGCAGCTCGCCGGGTTCGCCAAGCGCGACGACCTCGAGTACCTTGTCGGAAGAGTCTGCGGGATGGACTACGTGCACCTGACGGAGCTTGCGCCCGACGCGGAGCTGCTGGACGACTACCGGAAGAAGCGCATCGACTGGCCCACCTACGAGGGCAGGTTCCTGGCGCTCATGGAGGAGCGTCGCATTGGGGAGCCTCAGCTGAAAGAGATGCTCGATGGCGGCTGCCTGCTGTGCAGCGAGCACACGCCGGAGCGATGCCACCGGCGGCTGGTGGCCGAGTACCTGTCGCAGAGGTGGGGCGACGTGGAGATCGTGCACCTGACGTAGTCGTGCGGGCGCGTATCCTGTCGGGGCCGCTCGTACTTCGACAAGCTCAGCACGAGCGGCCCCCCACGACCGTCACCCACGCGAAGCTTGTCCCCGCGAAAGCGAGGAGCGGGGTCTACGCCCTCGCAAGCGCGCCGCCCATCAGTGGAGTGCGTGTTGACAGCGGCAACGTGAGACCTTACATTACATGGGCGCGTCGCCGGGCCAGGCCGGAACGCAACCGACGCGCGGAGGACCCGTGCCGATATACGAATACCAGTGCGTTAGCTGCAACCACCGCTTCGAGCTGAAGCAGGGCTTCGACGCCGAGTCGACCGAGCCATGCCCCGTCTGCGAGTCGCTCTCCCGCAGGCTGTTCCACATCCCGGCCGTGATCTACAAGGGCACCGGCTTCTACACCACGGACTACGCCCGCAGGGACCGGCCCAGCTCGGATGGCGGCGACTCCAGTGACAGCGGAGCCTCCTCGTCGACGGAGAAGGAGACCTCCGCCAAGGAGGACTAGCCGGAAGGGGGCTCGCATGCGCGCCCTGGTGCAGCGGGTGGCCGGCGCATCGGTCAGCGTCGAAGGCGACGTGGCGCGTATCGGTGGCGGGCTGGTGGTGTTCGTGGGCGTGGCCCGCGATGACGATGAGGCAGACGCTCGCTACGTGGTCGAGAAGGTCGCCAATCTCCGCATATTCGAGGACGAGGACGGCCGGTTCAACGTATCCGCGCTCGACGTATCGGCCGAGCTTCTTGTCGTAAGCCAGTTCACGCTTTACGCCGACGTGCGCCGCGGCCGGCGGCCATCGTTCACAGAGGCGGCGGCCCCGGAGGACGCGCAGCCGCTCTTCGAAAGGACGGTTGAGCTGTTCCGCGAGACGGGACTGCGCGTGGAGACGGGTCGCTTCCAGGCGCGTATGATGGTGGAGCTGTGCAACGATGGCCCGGTCACGCTGATGATCGACAGCGCGGAGCGGCACCGGCCCCGGAGGGGGAAATCGTTGCAGCGACCAGCAGTGGAATTGTAGCCCTACGATGTTCAGAAACCCGGCAACTTGGAAGCAAGTCTTGGCGACCGTGGCGTTTGGCGTTGGAATGAACGTCACTCTCGTGGACATCGGAGAACCTGCCTTTCCTGAGACGAGCCTCTTAACCTTGACCGGGTTGACTACGCCTACCGCGATTTATGGAGTAAAGGCTGCGTTGCTGGCGATGATCGCGGCTTCCGTACTGTTCATATGGGCAATTCCGGCAGGTACTTCGCGTAGAGATCGGTGGACCAACTTGTATGTTGGAGTAGTGGGCGCATTCGCTGTAGGTGAGGCCGCCTGGTTTTGGCTGCTGAACGCTACTGGGGGAATGCCTGCAACATACTCGGGTGTCATTATTCCAGCCATGTGCCTGTCAGTGCTAATCTCAATTCTGGCTATGCTCATTCGGTATGGATACGAAGAGGACGAATTGCAGATCAGGGAGACTGGTCAGGCCAAACTGAATTTGAGAGTACTCGCAATGGGGATAGTCTGGATTCTTGCCTATTTGGCACTTGTTGGAGGCATAATTCTTACGTTTGGATGGCTGCTATGAGGGTGCTATACTCCTTCGCTCTACGTTCTCCATCTTCGCCGCTTGACAACCGCCGAGCGTGTGCTAGACTACCACAGCTAAGCATAGGCAAGCATCCAGCCAAAGGCAGGGACGGAGAGGAGTAGGAGGAGCGCCTCCATCAAGCGAGTCTGGTACGGTGGAAGCAGACGTGGCAGGCCCCTCCGAACGTAGCTCCAGAGCCGCCGGAAGAAAGCCCCGCTAGCCGGGGCAACTAGAACCGGCCGGGTTGGCCCCCCGTTATAGAGGGCAGGGCGCAGAGACGCCCACACAGAGCGTCCCGACTTCAGTCGGGGAAAAAGGGTGGTACCGCGGGAAATGTTCCCGTCCCTTGGGGCGGGAACTTATTTTTTGGTCGAAATGGGCCCACGGAGGTACGGAGCATGAAGCTGACGGGCGGACAGATAGTTTGCGAGAGCCTGATGATGGAGGGAGTGGACGTGGTGTTTGGCATACCGGGCGGCGCCATCCTTCCACTCTACGGGACGTTTTCCCAGTATCCGCAGATCAGGCACATCCTCACGCGCCACGAGGAGGGCGCGGCCATGGCCGCCGACGCCTACGCAAGGATCACCGGCAAGGTCGGTGTGTGCATGGCCACGTCCGGCCCCGGCGCAACCAACCTCGTGACCGGCATTGCCACGGCGCAGATGGACTCCGTGCCGATGGTGGCCATCACCGGCCAGGTAGCGCGGCCGGCAATTGGCAAGGACGCCTTCCAGGAAACCGACGTCACGGGCATCACTCTGCCGGTTACCAAGCACAACTACCTGGTGATGACTCCGGAGGAGATCGCCCCCACCATCAAGGAGGCTTTCTACATCGCCAATACCGGCCGGCCCGGTCCCGTGCTCGTGGACATCCCCAGGGACGTGTTCCAGGAAACGGCGGAGTTCGAGTACCCGGAGACGGTGGACCTGCCCGGCTACAAGCCGGTCATGGATGGCCACCCTTCGCAGGTGCGAAAGGCTGCGCAGCTCATCAACGAGGCGAAGAAACCCGTCATCCTGGCAGGACACGGCGTCATCATCTCCAGGGCGTTCAAGGAGCTGCAGGAGCTTGCCGAGAAGGCCCAGATCCCTGTCATCACCACGCTACTGGGTCGCAGCGCCTTCCCGGACGCCCACGTGCTGTTCGTTGGCATGCCCGGGATGCACGGCGTGGCCTACGCCAGCCTGGCCATCGACGAGGCGGACCTGGTCATCGGCCTTGGCATGCGCTTTGACGACCGGATAGTGGGCCGCGTCAGCGCATTCGCCCCCAATGCCAAGATCATTCACGTGGATGTCGACCCCGCGGAGATCGGCAAGAACGTCCATACGGACGTGCCGGTCGTTGGAGACCTGGCACGGGTGCTGAGACAGCTCAACCCCGTGGTGGAGCCGGCAACACACGTGGAGTGGCTCCAGCGAATCGATCAGCTGAAGGCGGACCACCCGTCGCTGCACATTCGCGACACGAACAAGCTCCTGCCCCAGCAGGTGGTACACGACCTGTGGGAGGTTACGGAGGGCAACGCCATCGTGGTCACGGGCGTGGGTCAGCACCAGATGTGGGCGGCGCAGCACTACGCCTGCCGCCAGGCCAACTCCTTCATCACGTCCGGCGGTCTCGGCTCGATGGGGTACGAGGTGCCCGCGGCCATGGGTGCGCAGGTGGCGAGACCCGACCGCGTGGTCTGGTCGATCTGCGGCGACGGCGGCTTCCAGATGACCATGAGCGAGCTGGCCACCATCGCCGAGAACAACCTGCCGGTGAAGTTCGCCATCTTCAACAACGGATACCTGGGCATGGTGCGCCAGTGGCAGGAGTTCTTCTACCGGAAGGACTACTTTGCCACGCACTACACCAACAACCCGGACTTTGTGAAGCTGGCGGACGCCTTCGGCATTCGCGGGATACGCGTGACCGAGCGAAGCCAGTCGCTGGACGCCATTCGAGAGGCCATGGCGCACCCGGGCCCCGTGGTAGTGGACTTCGTTGTTGAGGAGGAAGAGAACGTCTTCCCCATGATACCGGCGGGCCAGTCCACGGCGGAGCTCCTGGAGGAACCACTCACGGAGGAGGCGAGGCCATAGTCATGGAGCAGCATACAATCGTTGCGCTGGTGCAGGACAAGCCCGGCGTGCTCAATCGGGTGGCGAGCATGTTCCGCCGCCGCGGGTTCAACATATCCAGCCTGGCCGTTGGACACAGCGAGACCAACGGGTTCTCGCGCATGACCTTCGTGGTCGACGGAGACGAGACGACCGTGGACCAGGTGACAAAGCAGCTGTACAAGCTGATTGACGTGGTCAAGGTTTCGGACATATCCCGGGAGGACGTGGTGCTCCGCGAGCTGGCGCTCATCAAGGTGCGCACTACGCCGTCCTCTCGCCCGGAGATACTGCAGCTGGCGGAGATATTCCGCTCGAGCGTGGTTGACGTGTCCCAGGACTCGATCATCCTTGAGGTGACGGGCGACGTGGATAAGGTGGACTCGCTCATACGCATCCTGCGTCCGTTCGGCATCCGGGAGGTCATGCGTACCGGACGAGTGGGCCTCATGCGCGGCATGTCCAAGTCGCTTGCGCTGGATAGCGCCGGCCGGCCCGGTCGCACGAACGGCAGGCCTAACGGCCGCGGGGTCATGGTCTAGCGCTCCGGAGCCGCACGCCTCCGGCACGCAACCCGGCTGCCCAACCTACAGAAGAGGAGGCAATCAACATGGCCACCATCTACTACGAGAACGACGCTGACCTCACCCTGCTGGATGGCAGGACGGTAGGGGTCATCGGGTACGGGAGCCAGGGACACGCCCACGCGCTGAGCCTGAAGGACAGCGGCGTGGACGTGGTCGTTGGGCTGTACGAGGGCAGCTCCAGCTGGGCCAAAGCGGAGGATGCAGGACTGCGCGTGGACACCGTCGCGGAGGTGGCGCAGCAGGCGGACATGACGATGATGCTGGTACCGGACCACCTGCAGGCCAGGATCTACCGCGAGTCGATCCAGCCGCACCTTCAAGAGGGCAAGACCCTGATGTTTGCCCACGGGTTCAACATACACTACGGTCAGATTGCGCCTCCCCCCAACGTAGACGTGACCATGGTCGCGCCCAAAGCGCCCGGCCATCGCATGAGGGAGATATTCACGCAGGGCTCCGGCGTGCCCGGTCTGCTGGCCATTCACCAGGACGCCTCCGGCAGCGCAAGGGAGTTGGGCCTGGCATACGCCAAGGGGGTCGGGTGCACGCGCGCTGGCGTGCTGGAGACCACCTTCAAGGAGGAGACGGAAACGGACCTCTTCGGCGAGCAGACGATACTCTGCGGCGGCGTCAGCGCCCTCATCAAGGCCGGTTTCGAGACGCTGGTGGAGGCCGGCTACCAGCCGGAGTCCGCATACTTCGAGTGCCTTCACGAGCTGAAGCTCATCGTGGACCTCATCTACCAGGGCGGCCTGGAATACATGCGCTTCTCGGTCAGCGATACGGCAGAGTACGGCGACTACAGCCGGGGCCCGCGGGTGGTGGACGACCACGTCAAGGAGAACATGAAGCGAATCCTGGAGGAAATCCAGAACGGCTCCTTCGCCCGCGAGTGGATATCCGAGAACGACGAGGGACGGCCGAGGTTCAACGTCATGCGCCAGGAGGACGCCGACCACCCCATCGAGAGCGTGGGCAAGACGCTCCGGGAGATGATGGGGTTCCTCAGGAACCCGTAGTCTGGTATAATGGAGCGGCTCATGCGCAGCAAGACCTTCTCTTCAGAGGTACTAAGCGTGGTTCGCCACAAGGGACGGCTCATGGCAGGGGTCGTCTCGGCGGACCGCGTTGTCCTTTAGCCCCCTCAAGCAGCTTACCTACCGAAACAACACTCTGCGGGTAACCGCGCCCCACTCAATAGGGATGTCGGTTTGCGCACAAGCCCATGCGACGGCCACATCGTGCCGGAGCGGCCCGCAACAGACTAAGGAGTATTCAAGCAATGCCTGAGGACAAGGTAATAATATTCGATACCACCCTGCGCGACGGCGAACAGGCCGCCGGCGCAGCCATGACGCTCGAGGAGAAGGTGGAGATCGCCCGTCAGCTCGAGCGGCTGCAGGTGGACGTTATCGAGGCGGGGTTCGCTGCCAGCTCCCCCGGGGACTTCCTGGCCGTCCAGACCATAGCTGCGGAGATCCGCCGGCCGATAATCGCTTCGCTGGCCCACGCCAACCTGAACGCGGTGGATCGAGCGGGTGAGGCCCTCCGCGGCGCCGAGAGGCCCCGAATTCACGTCTTCCTCTCCAGTTCTGACATCCACATCATGCACCAGCTCCGCAAGAACCGCGAGGAGGTCATGGAGATGGCCGTGGCCGCGGTGGAGAGGGCAAAGAGCTACTACGACGACATCGAATTCTCGCCCATGGACGCCACGCGGACCGAGCCGGACTACCTGTACGCCCTCCTGGAGGCCACCATCAACGCCGGCGCCACAACGGTCAACATCCCGGACACCGTGGGCTACACCATCCCGGAGGAGTTCGCACGGTTGCTGGTGGGCATAAGGGAGAACGTCCCCAACATCGGCAAGGCGGTCATATCCGTCCACTGCCACAACGACCTGGGCCTGGCCGTGGCCAACAGCCTGGCCGCGGTGAAAGTCGGTGTGCGGCAGGTGGAGGGGTGCATCAATGGCATCGGAGAGAGGGCCGGTAACGCATCCCTGGAAGAGGTCATCATGTCCCTGGCCACGCGGAGCGACTACTTCGGGGCCGGCGTGGGCATTGACACAACCCAGCTGTACCGCACCAGCCGGCTGGTGAGCGACATAACCGGCTTCTCCGTCCAGCCCAACAAGGCGATTGTCGGTCAGAACGCCTTCAGGCATGCCTCCGGCATTCACCAGGACGGCGTCATCAAGGAGCGCGCCACCTACGAGATCATGGACCCGCAGTCTATCGGCATACCGGGCAGCAGCCTGGTGCTGGGGAAGCTGAGCGGCCGCGCAGGACTCCGCGCTCGCCTGGAGGAGCTGGGATATCACCTGACGCAGGAGGAGCTGGACCGTACGTTCCAGGACTTCAAGGAGCTGGCGGACCGCAAGCGGGAGGTTACGGACAGGGATCTGGAGGCGCTGATGAGCGACCGGCGCCGCACGGAAATTGAGCTGTTCCGGCTGGACCACGTGCAGGTCTCCTGCGGCGACCACGAGATCCCGACTGCCACCGTGCGGCTGGTATCCCCAAGCGGTGAGGTGCTGACGGACGCCGCAACCGGCACCGGCCCGGTCGACGCCGTCTACCTGGCAATCAACCGCATCCTGCGCGTCTCCAATACGCTCAAGGAGTTCTCCATCGGCGCCGTCACCGAGGGCACCGACGCCATCGGCGACGCGACCATTCGCATTGAGAAGGGCGGCAAGGTGTATACCGGGCGCGGCTCCTCCACGGACATCATCGTGGCGGCCGCCAAGGCCTACGTCAACGCACTCAACAAGCTGATGTCCATAGAAGGAGTGCCGGAGGCCGAGGTAACCGCTGCAAGAGCCTGACACACCACGCCCCGTATTCGCATTGCCACTCGAAAACAGCTAGACCGGAGGAAAGCCGACATGCCCAAGACCATGTTCGAGAAGATATGGGACGCTCACGTCGTCCACGATGAGGCCGGTCAGGCCACCATCGTGTACGTGGACCTGCACCTGGTGCACGAGGTCACCTCGCCCCAGGCCTTCGACGGGCTGCGAATGGCCGAGCGACAGGTGAGGCGCCCGGACCTGACAGTGTGCACGGCAGACCACAACGTGCCAACCTCCGACCGTTCACTGCCCATCGCGGACGAGACTTCGCGCAGGCAGGTCGAGGCCCTGACCAACAACTGCAACGAGTTTGGGCTCACCCTCTACGACATGAACAGCCCCGGCCAGGGCATAGTTCACATAATAGGGCCGGAGCAGGGCTACACGCAGCCTGGCAAGACCATCGTCTGCGGCGACAGCCACACTGCCACGCACGGCGCGTTTGGCGCGCTGGCCATGGCCATCGGGACCACTCAGATCGAGCAGGTGCTGAGCACGCAGTGCCTGGCTCTGGCACGGCCCAAGACCATGGAGGTGCGGGTGGACGGCACGCTCCCCCTAGGGGTCACGGCCAAGGACGTGATTCTGGGCATCATAGGCCACATAGGCGTGGACGGGGGCATAGGCCACGCAATCGAGTACACTGGCGAGGCCATTCGCAGTCTGTCGATGGAAGGCCGCATGACGGTGTGCAACATGTCGATCGAGGCGGGCGCCCGCACAGGCATGATCGCGCCGGACGATACCACGTTCGAGTACGTGCGGGGCAGGACGAACGCGCCGCAGGGCGAGGAGTTCGAGAAGGCCGTGGAGCGTTGGCGCTCCCTGGCATCCGATCCGGACGCCGTCTACGACCGCGTGGTGAAGATTGACGCCGGAAGCCTTGTGCCGTACGTGACGTGGGGCACCAACCCCGGAATGGTGGTGCCGGTTACGGGCCGCGTGCCGAATCCGTCGGCCCTGGACACCGACCGCGAACGGTCTGCCGCCGAGCGCGCCCTTACGTACATGGGCCTGGAGCCTGACACGGCCATCCAGGACATCCGACTGGACAACGTTTTCATCGGCTCGTGCACCAACTCCCGCATCGAGGACCTGCGGTCCGCCGCTGCTGTGGTGAAGGGTCGGCAGGTGCACTCGGACGTGTACGCAATGGTGGTGCCCGGCTCAACGGCGATCAAGCTGCAGGCGGAGGCCGAAGGACTCGACCGCGTCTTTAAGGACGCCGGCTTGGACTGGCGCGAGGCGGGCTGCTCCATGTGCCTGGGCATGAACCCGGACATACTGCAGCCGGGACAGCGATGCGCGTCCACCTCCAATCGCAACTTCGAAGGACGGCAGGGCCCCGGCGGCCGGACTCACCTCGTGAGCCCGCAGATGGCCGCGGCCGCCGCCATTGCAGGCCACTTCGTGGACATCCGCGAGTGGCAGATGATGTCGTAGACAAACCACAAAGGAGCACGTCATGGAGCCATTCGAGAAGCTGAACGGCGTTGTCGCAGCCCTGGACCGGGAAAACGTCGATACGGACCAGATCATACCGGCCGTCTACCTGAAGCGCATCGAGCGCACGGGCTTTGGCCCCTTCCTGTTCTCTGCGTGGAGGTTCCTGCCGGACGGCCAGCCCAACCCGGACTTTGAGCTGAACATTCCGGGCTACCGCGGTTCCACCGTACTGGTTACGGGCCGCAACTTCGGCAGCGGTTCCTCGCGAGAGCATGCACCGTGGGCGCTTCTGGACTACGGGTTCCGGGCGATCATCGCGCCCAGCTTCGCCGAGATTTTCCACAAGAACTGCTTCGACAACGGCATCGTGCCTGTGCATCTGCCGGAGGACCAGGTCAACCTCATCATGATGAAGGCCAAGGAGGAGCCGGGTTACCGGCTGACTGTGGACCTGGAGACCTGCCTTCTGACGGACGACGACGGCCTGTCGATTCCGTTCGTGGTGCACAACGACCCGGAGACGCACGAGTTCCGGCGCCACTGCCTGCTGAACGGCCTCGACGACATCGCGCTGACGCTCCAGCACGCAGAAAAGATTTCCGCATACGAGGAGCGCAATATACCGAGGCCGGCGGGATAGCGTTTAGACCGCCTCCCTACACGCCCCAGCCGGGAGGCAGGTAGAAGACCCTGTCCGTGAGGCGGCGCTCCGTCTCCTCCACGAGCCTGTCCGCCAGCGACGCTCCGAAGCTTCCGAGCAGCCGCGCGCGCAGCGGCCGGTGGGCCCGCACGTACTGAGGCCGTTCGGGGACCGGGATGTGCGCCAGCCCTGCGGCCACCTCGATAGCACGGTCCAGGTCGCCGAGTTCGTCCACAAGGCCCATCTCTAGCGCGCGCCGGCCCGTAAACACCTCGCCCGTGGCGTGGAGCCTGGCCTGGTCGTCCGACATGCCCCTTGCAGTCGCCACCTTCGCCACAAACGAATCGTAGAGCTCGTCGACCAGCGCCTGCATCCTCGCCTCCTCCTCGGGCGTGGGCTCGCGGTAGAGTGCGCCCATGTCCTTCATGGGAGCGCTCTTGCTGACGGATACGGAAACGCCCATCCTCTCCAGGAGCGACTGGAGAACCGGGCGGGCGGAGATGACGCCTATGGAGCCGACCAGCGAGCCGGGCATGGCCACCACGTGGTGTGCGGCGCAGCTGGCCATGTAGCCGCCCGAGGCGCCCATCCCGCCTATGAAGGCCACCACGGGCTTGGTCGCCGCTATTTTCGAGAGGCTCATGTGGATGTACTCGGAGTCCATGGCCGATCCGCCCGGTGAGTCGATGTCCACCACCAGCGCCTTGATGGAGCGGTTCCGCCGGATATCGTCGAAGATGCGGCCGTAGACGGCCCTCCGCACGGAGCTTCCGATCACGCCAAAGAGCTCCACGACCGCTATACGGCTGCGTCGGCGGACCATGATCATGGCGAATATCCTTCCTGCCGGCGATTGGCGTGCAGTTTCTCCCTGCGAGTCTGCGCGTAGGCCCAATTCTAGCCGTTATGGTCCCGGGGGACAACGGCCGCTTTCCCCCCAAACCCTGAAACAAAACGCTTGACAACGCCTTTCGTCGCCCCCTATCATCCTGCCGTGGGGTGGAACGGGGGGTGGAACACCGGTTGCCTGCGCCGCGTCGGCGCCCTCCCGGGCAATCGCGCACCAGTGCTCCCAACCTACGCTGACTATGACCGAAATCAGGGACACAATACATGAGCATTGCCGGCATGGTTCTGGGCATCGTGGCAGTCACTCTGGCGTGGATTCCCCTCATCGGTATAGTCTCCATACCCTTGGTGCTTGTGGGAATGCCGCTCTCGATTATCGGCCTCATCCGGAGACGGCAGAGAGGTGCGAGCATAGGGATGGCCGTGGCCGGGATCGCAACCAACTCGGTTGCCCTGCTGTTCATAATCATCTATATCTTCCTCTTCACAGCAGGCACAACCACAGCCCCGACCCCCACTCCGTAGCAGCCATGATCAACAACATAGTGCGGGCGCAGGCCCGCAGCAAATCGCGATCAGAGACGCCGCAGTGCAGGCGCGGCGGTGGAAGACGCGCCGCGCTGAAACGGAGATTGCAGCCGTGACCCGGTACGTGTTCGTGACGGGCGGCGTGGTCAGCTCCGTTGGGAAGGGGATAGCCGTCGCCTCTATCGGGCGCATCCTCAAGAGCCGCGGCATCTCAGTCTCGGTGCAGAAGCTGGACCCCTACCTGAACGTCGACCCGGGCACCATGTCGCCGTACCAGCACGGCGAGGTGTTCGTCACGGACGACGGTTCGGAGACCGACCTGGACCTGGGCCACTACGAGCGGTTCATAGACGTGCGGCTGACAAGCTCGTCCAACGTGACCGCCGGCCAGATATACAGCTCCGTCATAGCGCGAGAGAGGCGCGGCGAGTTCCTGGGCGGGACCATTCAGTCGGTGCCTCACGTCACCAACGAGATCAAGGCATGCATCAAGAAGCTGGCGGACGAGACCCAGGCGGAGGTTGTGGTGGTGGAGGTCGGCGGCACGGTCGGCGACATAGAGGGGCAGCCCTTCCTGGAGGCCATTCGCCAGATGCGCAACGACGTGGGACGGAACAATGTCTTCTACGTCCACGTCACCTTCCTGCCATTCATCTCCTCCACCGGCGAGCTGAAGACCAAGCCCACCCAGCACAGCGTGAAGGAGCTTCGCAGCACGGGCATCCAGCCGGACGCTATCATCTGCCGAAGCGACCATGAGGTTTCGGACGAAATCACCGCCAAGATATCGCTCTTCTGCGACGTACCGCCGGCACTCGTGGTGCCGCTGGCCACGGTCTCCAACGTGTACGAAGTGCCCATGATACTGGAGGAGGCGGGCCTCGCCGACCAGATCCTACGCTCTCTGAACGTGTCCTCGCCGGGCGGCGACATGAAGGAGTGGCGAGATATGGTGGAGCGCATGAAGAACCTCAACAACCCGCTGCCGATCGCAGTCGTGGGTAAGTACGTGGACCTGCCGGACTCCTACATCTCCGTGCGGGAAGCGCTGCGCCACGCCGGGCTCTTCCATGGCCGGGAGGTGGAGGTGACCTGGGTGAACGCGGAGGACATAGAGCGTAACGGGCCGGAGGAATACCTGGACTCGTCCAGCGGCATAGTGGTACCGGGCGGTTTTGGCCCCCGCGGCATCGAGGGGATGATCCAGGCGGCCCGCTACGCGCGTGAGAGAGAGGTGCCCTACCTCGGCCTGTGCCTCGGAATGCAGCTCATGGTGGTGGAGATGGCGCGAAACGTGCTGGGCGCTGAGAACGCTAACTCCACGGAGTTTGACGAGGGCACACCTCATCCCGTGATAGACCTGTTGCCGGACCAGCGCGCCGTTCGCCAAAAGGGCGGCACCATGCGACTGGGCGTTTACCCCTGCCAACTGGTGGAGGGCACCCGCGCCGCCAAGGCATTCGGCGTCCCGGAAGTGAAGGAGCGACACCGGCACCGCTTCGAGTTCAACAACTCGTACCGTGAGCGCCTGCTGGAGGGTGGGCTGATTGCGAGCGGTCTGTCCCCGGACGGCAGCCTCGTAGAGGCCTCCGAGATCGTGGACCATCCCTTCATGGTGGGCGTCCAGTTCCACCCCGAGTTCCTGTCGCGGCCCACGAGGCCTCACCCGTTGTTCCGCGAGTTCATCGGCACGGCCAAGGACGTGCTGCGGGAGGGCGCGCAGCCGCCGCTGCCCATTTTCTCACGGCAGGCGGAGTCCTGATGCCCAAGGTGCGTGGCTGGACTAGCATGATTGAGTGTGTTACACTTGAGGTGCGTGGGAGGCAGCAGCCCTCCCGGATCACCGCAGGCTCATGTCTCGCCCCCGCGCGATCTCTTCCCCGCAGTGCAGGTGACAATCCCCGCATCATTACCGGGCAGTTCGCTCCGATTCCCTGGCATGCCGCCGCGGGCAGCGCACGTGAAGTAGCCGCGGCCACGCACATCAGCCAGTCGCACCTGCGAATCGGACTGCGAAGAGAGTCCAACAAGGTACGCCACCCAAGTTCTGAAGCCACCCGGCCATCGCCATATACACCCCCACGTTAGGATCCCACGGAGTAAGCTATGAACCTCACCGAGCTAGACGGGAAGAACAAGCAGGAACTGCTAACCCTGGCCAAGGAGCTGGGGCTGGAGAACGGCCTGACCACCCTCACCAAGGGTGAGATCGTGTTCCGGATGATGCAGACACACGCGGAGCAGCAGGGCTACATTCTGGCCGCCGGCATCCTGGACCTCATAAACGACGGATACGGCTTCCTGCGCCAGCTCAATCTCAAACCCAGCGTTAACGACGTCTACGTGTCGCAATCGCAGATTAGGCGCTTCGCTCTGCGGACGGGCGACCAGGTGATGGGGCAGGTGCGGCCTCCCAAGGACGGCGAGAAGTACTACGGCCTGGTGCGCGTGGAGGGCGTAAACGGCCTGGACACGGACGCTGCCAGGGCGCGGCCCAGCTTCGACACCCTGACCCCAATCTTTCCAAACGTCCAGCTGAAGCTGGAGACTGCCAAGGACAACCTGTCTACTCGCCTGATGGACCTGCTTTCCCCCATAGGCCGCGGCCAGCGAGGCCTGATTGTGTCTCCTCCAAAGGCGGGCAAGACCACGCTGCTCAAGCACATTGCCCAGGGCATTTCTACAAACAACCCCGGCGTTAGCCTCATGGTGGCCCTCATCGGGGAGCGACCCGAAGAGGTAACCGAGATGAAGCGTTCCATCGACGGGGAGGTGTTCAGCTCAACCTTCGACGACCCGGTTGAGGACCACTGCCGCGTGGCTGAGCTTGCCCTGGAGCGGGCCAAGCGCCAGGTGGAGTGTGGGAAGGACGTGGTGATACTGCTGGACAGCATCACCCGCCTGACGCGAGCGTACAACCTCTCGCTTCCCTCCAGCGGCCGGACGCTCTCGGGCGGTATCGACCCGGTGGCCCTGTACCCCCCCAAGCGCTTCTTCGGAGCCGCTCGAAACACGGAGGAGGGCGGCAGCCTCACCATCATGGCCGCCTGCCTCGTGGACACTGGCAGCCGCATGGACGAGGTCATCTACGAGGAGTTCAAGGGCACCGGTAACATGGAGATCCACCTCGAGAGGAAGCTGGCGGAGAAGCGCGTATTCCCGGCCATCGATATACAGCGCAGCGGCACTCGCAGGGAGGAGTTGCTGCTCGGCGAGGAGACGCTGAAGCAGGTGTGGCTGCTCCGGCGCATGGTGTCCATGATAACGTCAGGCTCCATGGAGTCCTCGGAGGCAACGGAGAAGGTAATGGAGCGCCTGAAGAGGACCGCAACCAACAAGGAGTTCCTGGCCACGCTCACCAAGGACAATTAGCCGAGACTCAACGGCCACCGCATGGGCGACCATAGTGGTCGTCCCTACAAACCGCCGTGCCCCAACCGCCCGTGCCCGCGGACGCGGGCATCCATCCCGATTCGCCCCGTCGGCTGTGGACTGCCGCTTGCGCGGGAGTAGGGACATTGCTTCTCCTCGCGGCAACCCGGCTGGACGAGCGCGAATCCGGGGGTTGCAATCCTCGGCCTTCGCACTAGTATAGTCGCAGTGCGAGCCGGCGGGTCAACGCGCATCCGGGAGCCGAATGGAAGACACCACAAGGACGGATACGGAACACCAGCCGGAGGAGACGCTGTCTGCGGAGGATAGAATGAGGGAGGAGGTGGACAGGGTCCTCCGCCTGGTCGAGGATGGCGACGTTGACTCGGCGGTGGCGCTGCTGAGTGCGTTGCACCCTGCGGACCGCGGCGAGGCATTGCTTGCGTTGGAGCGCGGGCCGCTCGGTGAGGCGATGTCGCGGCTGACGCCCGAGGCGACGGCAGAGGCCCTGGAGTACCTGGACCTGGAGGAGGCGCTGGCCCTCATCTCCGAGATGAACCCCGCGCTCCTCCCCCGCGTGCTGGACGAGACCAGCCTCGACGTGGCCGCCGACGTCCTGCGTAGCCTTCCACCTGGCCGGTCACTGGCCGCTCTGGCAGGCATGTCGGATGCGGCGGACGTGGCCCCGCTGCTGGGCTACGCCGACGAGTCAGCGGGCGGCCTCATGGTGCCGGAATTCCCCTCGGTGTCCGCACACATGACGGCGGGCATCGCCCTGGACGTGCTCCGCCTCCTGGGGCCGGATGCCGAGGAGTTTGCGTCCATCTTCGTCACGGACGCCGAGGGCAGGCTGCTGGGGTCCATCACCGTCACGAGGCTGGCCCTTTCGCCCCTCAACGAAGTGGTGGCTGACATCATGCACCCCGAGGTGGTGTCCGTCGCCGCCGATACCGACCAGGAGGAGTGCGCCCGCCTGATGGAGCGCTACGGGCTCCACTACCTGCCGGTGCTGGACGGAGACCGGAGGCTGATCGGTATCATCATGCTGGAGGACGTGGTGGACGTGGTGACGGAGGAGGCCACGGAGGACATGTTCAGGATAGCGGGCATAGCCGGCGAGCGCGTGATGGGGCCCTTCGGTAGCTCGGTGCGCAGCCGGCTGCCTTGGCTGTACATCAACCTGGCGACTGCGTTTCTGGCAGCGCTCGTGATCAGCTTCTTCGAGTCGACGATCGCGAGGGTGGCGGCGCTCGCCGTGTTCCTGCCGATAGTTGCGGGCCAGGGAGGCATTGCGGGCACGCAGACGCTGACGCTGGTTGTGCGAGGCATGGCGCTCGGCGAGCTGAGCAGCACGCGCGGCATAAGGCTCGTGGGTCGAGAGCTGCTGCTCGGACTTGTGCACGGCCTGCTGCTGGCGGCGGTTGTGGGAGCGGTCGCCTACGCGTGGATGGGGACGCCTGTGCTCGGAGCGGTGGTCGGAGTAGCGATGCTGGGCAACATGGTCGTGGCGGGCCTTGCGGGCAGCGGAGTGCCTCTGCTGCTGCGCCGGCTGAAGATGGACCCGGCCGTGTCTTCCGCAATCTTCGTGACGACGTTTACGGACGTGCTTGGGTTCCTGCTGTTCCTGGGGTTGGCCGCTATACTGATCGAGCGGCTGGTTTAGCCCGGCCGCCAGTTCAGCGCCTTCTGCAGGTTGGAGAGGTACTCGGCGAAGGCGCGGCGGCCCGTCGATGTCGCCTGCACCCAGGTGTGCGGCTTGGAGTCCTGAAACTCCTTGGTGATCGCTAGAAAATCGGCGTCTTCCAGCTTGCGCAAGTGAGTGGTCAGGTTGCCACCGGTCAGATCCAGCGTCTTCTGAATGAACCCGTAGGCCAGTTTGTCCGACTCCGGCATGGAGACCAGCATGGTCATTATCCGGAGTCGGGTCGACTGGTGGATGGTCTCATCGAGCACGCTGTCGTCGGTCACTGCGCGCCGCTCCTGCGCATCCATACCGCGCTCACTGCGACCAGCACTAGTATGGCAACTGCCGTAACCACGGGCGCGGCATCGCCTGCGAGATTGTCGGGAATGTAGAACGCCGCCGCTATCCCGACGCCCACCACTGCGATCACCGGACGCAGCATTATGCCGAACAGCACGTGGCCCAGTGCCAAAACGCCGATTGTGACGTGAGGTATGCTCTCTGCTCCGTCCGCGTTCCAAAGTCCTGCTGCTGCCGGGATGGCGAATGCAGCCGCCAGCACCGCGAGCCAGAAGAGGAACACCCTGACGCCCGCCCCGCGGATCGCGTCGCCTACCGCATTCTCCTTGCCGGCGCGATGCCCAATGGTCGCGCTGCCGATGAACCCCACCGTAGCCAGGGCGCCCCACAGCAGCCCGGGGAACCAGGGGCGATCAGCCGCAAGCCCCGGCGCCAGCGTCTCGATGGCGTACTGCGATAGTAGCCCCAGCGAGGCTATGGCGCCCCAAAGCAGGACTATCGTCGTTGTCCCGGCCAGGTACATGGAGCTTCTGGCCGTCTCCATAGTCGAGTGGATGGTGTGCCAGCTATCTCCGGGTGTAAGGGCCCTTCCTTCACTGTCTGCTTCTTGCACCTTGCTCCTCCTTGACGACTCCTGGGCATTGGTGTGCCCATGTAGTTTGTAATACAAACTAGTCTACCGCAGTTAAATGAGGAACGCAATACCCTTTAAGCGGGACTTCGGTCCGATGCTTCTCCGGCTGGGCCTTGGTGCTTGTGCGGCTAATGCAGGAGGTGGTACAACTATTGGGAGGTGGTTAGCTCTTGCATATGCAGTGCGATACATCCCCGCCTTAACCCGGCCATCGACTGTTCCGCCTAGACCTGGCAGGAGGGAAAACTGTGCCCAACATAGTGTACGTACTCACCAATCCGGCGATGCCGGGCATCGTAAAAATTGGCATGACCGAGAGTGATGATGTCCGAGACAGGATGAAGTCTCTCTATGGCACTGGAGTGCCATTGCCCTTTGAGTGTGCAATTGCGCGCCAGCTTGATGACGTACAGGCGGCGCAGGTTGAGAACGCTCTGCACGTAGCGTTCGACCCAGACAGAATAAATCCGTCACGTGAGTTCTTTCGGATTGAACCGGAACGGGTTGAGGCTCTGCTTCAGGTCATGCCAGGTTGGGACGTCACCCCGCGAGTCAGTCAACAGATCGCGGAGCTACAACCGGAAGACATCGAAGCCTCCACTGCCTATAAGAGACGCCAGGCGAGGACAAATGAAGCGGAATTCATGGAATCCCTTAGCGCAAGCGGGAGAATCATCTACGAGATGGTGCTGGATCTGGGCAAGCAACAAGGGATGCACGTCAATTGGGGGACCAAGGGCTTCACCCTCAATGTAGTGTCAAATGGCGCCAATGTAGTGGTCTGCTACGGCTACCCGCCATCTGCATTCAACCAGAGACTCTGGACAGGTTTCACTTCTGTCAGTAAAAGGACCAACGTTCCGACGGAAGTGATCGAAGCCCTCAAGGGGGAAGCCATGTCTACTGGTCTGTTTGTCCCGGTAGGCAGCGTTGGTGAAGTTGCCTGCGAAACCGACCGCCAGTGGCAGGCGTCCGAATTAGAGGTGCTGTTTATGTGGCTGGAGTCGCTGGTGAGGACCATCCGTGAGTACGAGGATGCCGGTGCGGGCTCGGAGTAGCTAAGGGCTCGTGTGTGCTTGTGTACCCGCGCGCCCTAGATCCGCAGCCGCGTCTGGAACGGCCTTTCGCTGCGGAATGGCCCCACTATCGCCGTGCTCAGCTTCTCGGTCACCAGCAGCTCGTTGGCAACCCGACGCACATCGTCCGTCGTCACCGAGTCCACCGTCGACAGCACCTGCTTCACCGTGCGCACCCTGCCGGTGAGCAGCTCCTGAGCGCCAATCCAGGCCGCCACGCTCCGGCTGTCCTCCATCCTCAGCACTAGCCTGCCCTTGAGGTACTCCCTGGCCTTGTGGAGCTCCTCCTCCGGTACCCCGCTCTTGATTCGGTCCAGCTCCTCCAGGATGCTCCGAACGGCGGTGCGAGCGTTCTTGGGGTCCATGCCGGCGTAGGCGATGAACGTGCCGCAGTCCTTCAGGTGGCTGACGGACGTGTGCACGTCGTAGACCAGGCCGCGCCGCTCTCGCAGCTCCAGGAACAGGCGGCTGCTCATGCCCTCGCCCAGTATGGCGTTCAGCATGTCCAGCGCGTACCTGTCCGGGTGCGACGAGGACAGCCCCTTGAGCGCGATGCATACGTGCGCCTGCTCCGTCTTGCGGCGCTCCATCCCGAACGAGGGCGATGCCTGGCTGTCCTCGGCTGGGAACCAGTGGCCCGGCGAGTGGCCGGCCCAGCCGCGGAAGCGTTGCGTGACAGCCTCGATGGCTTCGTCGTGGTGGATGTTGCCGGCGATGGAGACCACCAGGTTGGGGAGCGTGTACTGCCGGCCCATGTAGTCCAGCATCATGTCGCGGGTTATGCCGGAGACCGAGTCGCGGGTGCCGCCCACATCCCTGCCGAGCGGCTGGTTGGGCCACATCACCTCGTCGATTAGCAGCTCTGCGCGGTAGCTGGGCACGTCGTAGGTCATGGCCAGCTCCTCGAGGATGACCTGGCGCTCCTTCTCGATCTCGTCCTCCTCGTAGAGGGGATCCCTGACCATGTCGGCCAGCACGTCGAGCGCCTCGTGGAAGTGGGTCACAGGCACCTTGCACCAGTACGAGGTGAGCTCCCGGTCCGTGGAGGCGTTCATGACGCCGCCGACACCCTCGATGGCCTCGCTGATCTCCTTCGACGTCGGGTACCGTGGCGTGCCCTTGAAGCACATGTGCTCCACGAAGTGCGATATGCCCGCCTCTTCCGGCGACTCGTATCGTGAGCCCGCGCCCACGTAGAGCACGATGCTCGCCGACTGCGTGTGCGGCATCCGCGAGGTTAGAATGCGAAGCCCGTCGTCCGTTACCGTCTTTCTGTGCGCGATGACGCCTGTTCCCTCCGCGAGTGAGATGTGCCTGGAAGTGGACCGCGACCCACTGTAGGCCACAGGCGATGGCCTGTCAACGAATCGGAATGGAGCCAACTGCCCGCGCGGGCTTCTCCAAGATGCCTTAAGGTTTGACTCGCTACCCGGGCCGGTTTGCCGGATCGTGCCTGGATATGATATTATGTTAAGCACTTCTCGTCGGAGGTGTGCCATGATGCCAGGAGGAAGAGGAGATTGGAAATCCGGTGCCGCAGATCGCCTGCTTCGTGGGGGGCGCGGTAACGACGCCAAAGAGATGCTCGGCACGGGAGGCCCGTCCCGGCGGCCGGCTGGGGAGATGACGCGGTCCCAAATGCGCGAGGAAGGCGAGCGCCGCGCCTCCAGCCCACCACCCCGCCCGATGTCACTCTGGGCCCGGCTGCGGGCGTTGTTCAGCCGCTAGGGCGGCTCGGAATCGATCAGGCCCCGAAGGGTGTATTGCCTTGCGTGTGCTCAATGCCGTCCGGCGGTGGTCTCGCGAGACCGGGCGCGGCGGTTATGACTGGCATGTATCTCCAGGGCGCGGGAATAGCCGCGGAACGCAACCTGACCCCGGCGAGGTTCTGATTCCTGACTTCTCCAACCGGGATGACTTCTCGCCGGCCCTCTACGCAAACCTGTGCGTTGCAGCCCACAGCGTTCAACCCCGATTCCGTCACCGTCAGTTTAGTTTTGTCGGTGGCTCTATGAGAATCGGGCTGTTGAAGTCGTAAAACACTATCGTGTCTGACTTCCACATGTCAATCATGAATACAATCGGAATGCCATTGGGGAGCTCAGTAGGTACGTCGGATGGATGAAGAGGTGTGTCGGCCAAAGCATCAGCTCGGCGGAGGATTTTCCTAGGTACGCCGTCCTCTGCGCCTACCCACACCTCCAGGGTTGTTGCATATCCCCACCCTTCGGAAGAGCTTCGGTAGTGCTTAGTGAGGTCGCCATCCACTCTTGTTTCACCCACATAGCTGAATTCTGGTCTGGAATCGTCCAGGAAGCCGGGGCTGTCCATCATGAAGTAGCTAGCAAATTCATACCTGAATCTCAGATCAGACCTTCTCACCCAATTGGCTCCAGACTTTAGGTACGGAGTACCGCCCGTTACGATCATCTCCTTCGGTTCACTACCGCCCCACTCTTTAGGAGATGCATTGGAAACAGTAGTCCTTTCGTACCACGTATCAGGCAAAACCACTTCTCCGGTAGCATCTTCTTGGTCCAACACGCAAGGATGTAGCGGCAAATCTGCTTCTTCAGTTGCTGAGGATTCACCAGGGCAGGAATACATCTCGGTACTGCGAGTGTAGCGGAACGTATCCATAGCGAGAAGATTCTGATACGCAACGGATACAGTATCATCGGCGGATACTTCACGTCCTCCGTTCCATTGAAGCGCCAACCACGCCAAGGTAAACGCAACACCGACTGAAACTGCCAATGCCGCCCGAGACAGACTAGAAACCGATCGTATGTCGTTCATTGCTTATTTCTCCTACTCTCGGGAATAAGCGAACGCGCCAACGGGCATGCCAACCGCCTCTCAAGAATCCCACGCGACACCGAAGAGGAATAAAGACGCGGGGCGCAAGCACGCCGATACAGCCCCATCCCCCACACACCTTCGCTATAGTTGGGAGCAATAAGGTTCAGGGTAGCAATAGCATCCATTGTTTACGCAATTGGTACCATTTTACGCCACTCTTGCAGGATCGTCAAGCCGTGCTGTAGCAATTGAAGTAGAAATCGTCACGCGGATGCAACAGTATCAGCCGATACTATGCCGATTGTCGTATCACCGGCCGAGAGAGTCCGGCCCCCCTACCCCTCCAGCCCCGCCCATTCCGATCGCGGCGCGCGGCAGGAAGGCGGCAATTATCGCAAGGGCAAAGGCTTCCAGGACAAGCGCCCAGGATATGAGGGGGACTGTGTCGTGGAGGGCGACCAGCAAGAGCCCGGAAGGAATTCCCACTGTCGCTATGCTTACAAATTGTATGAGTAACGCTAGCTTTGCGAAGTGCCGGGTGGGAAGCAGCTCCGCCATCAATATAAGTGGCAGGCAGACTAGGCCGCCTCGGGCGAGCCCAACGGCCAGAAGAGGGAAAGTAGGTCCGAGTGGGCTTCCGAAAACCCAGACCCCTCCCGCTCCGAGAACAAACAGTATCGCCGTAAGGAGCAGCCATCGCCGAAGCGCGAAGAAGTCACTGGCAACACCCCAGAGCAGAACGCCCGCAGCGCTGGCAGCATGCAAAACGGGAGCAGCGTTGACAGCTTGGAAAACGGGCGCAGTCGGAAACTCCGGCTCAAGGCGAAGAAGCTCTGAACTTGAATTCATGGCAATCTGATAGGGGAGAATTGCAATGGTTGTTGAGGCCAGTGCAGCGGCGGAAAAAGCTATTGTCACCCACAGCAAGGCTCTCCAAACGCCCGGCGCCCCGGGCTTCACCTGCTGCGTCTGATCTGATTCATACGCGCCCGTGAAAACGCGTGGCAGTGCAACAAATAGCAGTGATGCGCCGGCCAGGGTAAGTGCTGCAATGACCGGGATGAATGACGTGGACTCACCAAAATGCCAATCGATGTCGCCGCGGGTACCGGGGCTGAGCAAGAAGACCATGCCCAACGCCCCGATCAACGTACCCCTGTAACGAGAGGCACCCTTCACCGCAATGGCGTAGAGTATCAGTGGGTTGACTGCGGAACTACCTACGCCGGCCACGAACATGCCCACCGCGAACGCCGCAAAACTGGCGGGCAGGGCGAGGACGGAGAGGCCGAGGAGAGCAGCGAGCGCGCCGGCTGCCATCATGGCGTGTGGAGGCCTGCGGTCTACCCAGATCGCCGCAGCAATAACCGCTAGTCTACCCATGCCGCCTGCAGAAATCAGCAAGCCGTAAGATGTTGCCGAAAGATCTAGTCGCAGTTTAGCCTGGGTCACGAAGAAGTTGCCGTGGTGACCTAGCGCCAAGAGCACGGCGGCCGCCACAAGCACCATACCCAGCTTCAAGTCGGGATTCATGTTTCGCACCAATACGAGGCCCCTTCTACGACTTCAGGACCGAAGGGCCAATCACTGCCTGTTGCCACTTGCTCAATGCCACTGGCCGCTCGCGGCCGCGCCTCCGGCTGGACCGGCCCGAATGTGCAGTCGAGCCGTCGCCGGCCAAGGCCCCCCTAACCTTCCAGCCCCGCCCACTCCGACCGCGGCGCGCGGCCCATGAGCTCCGCCACCGCCGACCGCGGGTCCACGCCCCGGAACAGCACCGCGCTTATGGCCTGCGTGAGTGGCATATCCACGCCCAGCCGCGCTGCCAGCGTGAGCGCCGCCCGTGTGGTGTCCACGCCCTCCGCCACGTTCTGCATCGAGGAGAGCACCTCCTCGATCCCCAGGCCCGCCGCCAGCTGCTCGCCGACGTGCCGGTTCCGGCTCAGCGGGCTCGAGCAGGTGGCCACGAGGTCGCCCAGCCCGGCCAACCCGGCCAGCGTCAGGGGGTTGGCCCCCGCGGCCACGGCCAAGCGAGTCATCTCCACCAGCCCGCGGGTGATGAACGCCGCCTTCCCGTTGTCGCCGTAGCCCAGTCCGTCGCAAATGCCCGCCCCGAGCGCGATGATGTTCTTCAGCGCCCCGCCCAGCTCCACGCCCACCACGTCCGCGTTGGTGTACACCCTGAACACGGGCGACATGAACAGCTCCTGCGCTCTCAGTGCGACGTCCTCGCTGCGGGAGGCGATGACCGTCGACGCCGGCATACCGCGGACGATCTCCCGCGCCAGGTTGGGGCCGGACAGCACGCCGATGCGGTCGTGGAATTGCTCCGGAAGCTCCTCCTCCATCACCTCGCTCATGCGCCTTGCCGACTCGTTCTCCAGGCCCTTGGTTGCGCTTAGGACAATGGCGCCGCCGACCAGGTGGGGCACCACGGCGCGCATGTTCTCGCGCAGGCTGCGGGACGGCACCGACACGACCACCATGTCGGAATCGGGGACGGAGTCATGCAGGGATGCGGTGACGCGCAGGCCGGCGGGGAAGGTCGAGCCGGGCGGCAGGCGCGGGTTCTCGCCCGCCTGCCGCAGCGCTGCGGCCTCCTCCTCCGTTCGCGCCCACAGCGCCACGTCCGAGCCGTTGTTGGCCAGGAGGATGGCCAGCGTCGTCCCCCAGCTGGTGGTGCCTATGACGGTCACTCTTGCCATGCGGTCTCCGCCGGTCAGCCCTACGTCCCGCTCAGGGGCACAGACTCGCCGAGCTTCCGCTCCTGGCCCTTGAGCAGCCGCGCCACGTTTGACCTGTGCTTGAGCACTATCAACGGGACGCCTATCGAGGTGAAGATGGCGTAGCCGTATGACGGCACTCCGAGCGGCATCGACGGGTCGGCCATTGCGAGGATGGGCACTGCAATGGCTCCCGTGGTCGCGCCCGCAATCGACCCAAGCGATACGTACCGGCTCAGCGCGATCACGGGCGCGCCCACCGCAATCACGATGAGGCCCGCTACAGGCGACAGGGCGCAGAGCGCGCCGATCCCGGTGGCTATGCCCTTGCCGCCCTGGAATCGTATGAAGACGGACCAGTTGTGGCCGACGAGCGCGGCCAGCGCCGCGATGGCCTCCACGGCCAGACCCGCCTCGAAGTACCTGGCCAGGAACACGGCCGCGACTCCCTTGCCCGCGTCCAGCGCCAGCACCACGAGGGCCGGCGCCAGCCCGATGGTGCGGAGCACGTTGGTCATGCCCGTGCTGCCGCTTCCGTAGCGGCGCACGTCAATGCCTCGCACGAGCTTCGCCATGAGCAGGCCGAACGGTAGTGCGCCCAGCAGATAGCTGACCAGGACCAGAAGGATGATCGTCATCTTCTCCTACCCCTGGTGGAGAATATCAGGTGTATGGGGTTTCCCGCAAAGCCGAATGCCGAGCGCAGGCGGTTCTCCAGGTACCGCTGGTAAGAGAAGTGCACCAGGTCGGGGTCGTTTACGAAGGTGACGAAGGTGGGCGGGCTCACGCCCCTCTGGTACATGCGAAAGATCTTAAGGGGCCGCCTGCCGCGTCCGGTCGGCAGGTGCTCGGAGAGGGCGTTCATGAGCGTCCTGTCCAGGGCCCCGCGGGAGACCATCTTCCTGCCCTGCTCGTAGACGTCAACCGCGGTCTCCATCACCTTCTGCACGCCTTCGCCCGTGAGCGCGGACGTAAAGCGCACCGGCGCGTGCGAGACGAACCTCAGGCGTCGGCGCACCTCCGCCTCCATCCACTCCGTGTCGGTTTCCTGCCCGGCCAGGTCCCACTTGTTCACCACAACAACAACACCCTTGTACGCGTCCGTGACGTATCCGGCCACGTGAGTGTCCTGCGCGGTGATGGACTCCATGGCGTCGATAACCAGAAGGCACACGTTGGAGCGTTCGATGGCGCGCACTGCCCGGAGCACGCTGTACTGCTCGATGCCGTGCTCGATGCGGCCGCGGCGCCTCAGCCCGGCGGTGTCGATCAGCGTGACCGGCTCGCCGTTGAATTCGAAGGGAATGTCGACGGCGTCGCGTGTTGTGCCCGGCGTCTCGGAGACGATGACGCGGCCGTGCCCCAGGATAGAGTTGAGCAGCATGGACTTGCCCACGTTGGGCCGCCCAACGATCGCCAGCTTCAGCCCTTCAGTCTCGTCCTCTTCATCGGCCGGCTCGGGCAGAAGCTCGTCCAGTTTGCTCAGGAGGTCCCGGATGCCGAGGTTGTGGTATGCGCTGATGGGGAGCGGGTCCCCCAGGCCCAGCGAGTAGAATTCGGTCGCGTCCAGCTCTCGCCTGGGGTTGTCCACCTTGTTCACGGCGAGCGCGATTGGCTTGCCTCTCTCTCGAAGCGACTGCGCGATGGCGAGATCCGAGGGCGTGACGCCCTCCACCACGTCGGTCAGGAAGATGATGGCGTCCGACTCGTCGAGGGCCACCTCCACCTGGGCTCTCACCTGCTCCCAGAGGCTGGACGTAGGCACAGTCTCGATGCCGCCGGTGTCGACAATGATAAGCGAGCTGTCCCTGAAGGGTAAGCTGGCCATGACGCGGTCGCGGGTGGTACCCGGCACTTCGGACACGATTGCGAGGGGCTGGCCGGCCAGCCGGTTGAAGAGCGTGGATTTCCCCACGTTCGGCCGCCCCACGATGGCTACCAGTTGCCTGGCCACTCGTCACCTCTCCGCGGCGAACAGGTCGGCGAGAATCGCCCTCTGGACGTGCAGGCGGTTCTCCGCCTGGTCGAATACCACCGACTGCGGGTGATCCAGCATGCCCTCGGCGATCTCCTCGCCCGGGTGCGCAGGCAGCGGGTGCATGAACAGCGCGCCATCGCCTGCGTGCGCCATCAGTTCCGCGTCGACGCGGAAGTCGCGGAAGGCCTGGCGGCGAAGCTCGGCCTCCGCTTCCTGGCCCATGCTGGTCCATACGTCTGTGTACACCACGTCCGCGCCTGCAACCGCCTGCTGGGGGTTGTCAGTGAGCGTGACCTGCGCGCCGGTGAGTGAGCCGCGTCTTCGCGTCTCCTCGACGGCCGCAGCCGGCAGCTCGTATCCCGCCGGCGATGCGATCGACATGTGGGCGCCTACGGACGCGGCGGCGATTGCCAGGCTGACGGCTACGTTGTTGCCATCGCCGATGTATGCGACGGTAATACCTGTGAGCCTCCCTTTGTGCTCCTGGATGGTGAGCAGGTCAGCGAGGGCCTGGCACGGGTGCTCGGCATCGGAGAGGGCATTGATCACGGGCACGGACGAGTACCGGGCCAGCGTTTCCAGGGTGGCCTGCGCAAACGTGCGCACCACGATGGCGTCAACGTAGCGGGAGAGTATGCGTGCGGTATCGGACACCGGCTCTCGCACGCCCATGCCCACCTCGTCGCGGCCCAGGTACAGGGCGTGGCCTCCGAGCTGGTGGATGGCCACGTCGAAGCTGACCCTTGTCCGGAGGGACGGCTTCTCGAATACGAGGGCAACCGTCCTGCCCGACAGGACCTGCGGAGCGGGCGCGCCCTTGAGTTCGTACGCGCGACGCAGCATCCCTGCGACCTCCGCGGGCGACAGATCCGCCACGGACAGAAGGTGCCTGATGTCGGTGGTCATGGTCATGGCCGCAGCCTCCGAGATATTGGTGCGATGCCAAGTATATCAGATTGGGCTGCTGCCTGCGCGGCAAGGTGTTGTGCGCTGCGGGCTGCCCCACGCCAGGTTGGTTTGGCAGCCGACGGTATCCTCTAAGCGAGAGAGGAGATCATCCTAACCTCATCCGCAGTGATCCCGTCTTGCACCCAGCCTGTCTCGATAGCTGACCAGAAGGCCGTAATGTTGGCCAAGCCGAGGTTCATTAGCGCGAGCGCGCCATCCCACTCCGTCCGATTTACGCCGTCTAGAAGCCATGGCAGCGCCTCTATGGCAGCCGCAGCTTCGGAGTCAACGGTACCTAGATTCCGCCGGTCTCGGGTGAAAGAATCTAACGCCATAAACTCATCCTGCGAAAGCCCGTCCTTTACCAAGGGTAGATCCAAGGCGGCCTGGAAGAAAAGCTCCGAGATCCCGGACAGGTCTATCAGCTCATGCACTAACGCAAGATCTGAGGCGTCCGTTCCGTCCTGAATCCATGGCAGCGCCCTTATCGCGGCGGCCGCTTGCGGCTCAAAGCGTTCAAAGTTGATCAACTCCAGAGCTGTCACATGGTCATCGGTTATTCCGTCGGCAAACTCCTGATTGGAGAGGAGATTTTGCAGTGCCCACCGATCGTCATACAACATTCTATTCACCAAGCTGAGAGTGCGGGCTTCAAACACTCCGTCCACGGTGTCTAGAAAAGGCATTTGCACAAGGCGCATGGATGCTACTGAGTTCCCTCTAAAGATGTGCCAGAGGGAGTCCACTACCCGCGACTCTTCTCCGGCGACGTTGTCCTGCATCCAGGGTTTGCCCAGAAGACCGAGGACAACCTCTTGACCGGTTGGGCCAAGTCCCCAGAAATCCCTAAGAGTCGACACAAGGTCAACCTCAAGGATATCGCGTCCTGAAGTCGAGTTCCCGATGCCGTCCTGCACCCACTCCAGGCTCTCGAGTAATGCCGATGCTTCCGGCCAGATCTGCTTCAGACTGAGAAGGAATGATGTCAGTTCAGACCTATTCTCCACCCAGCCCGGTACCAAGGCCTCGGTGGTCGCAACGGCCTCCGGCGATAGCGTGGGCAGAGGTGTTCTAGTTGGCAGAGGTGTGACAGTGGGCGCGGGCGTGCCAGTCGGTGTGGCGGTTTCCGTAGGAGGCGGCATTGGAGGGGTAACCGCTGTTGGTGCTTGCGTTGGAGCAGGCCGGGGCGTTGGAGTCGGTGGTTCCGCGGGTACCGGAGTCTCTTGGGGCGGGGCGGCCGTCTGGGAGGTCTCTCCAACCGCAGGTGTCGCCGTTGGGGTTGGCAGTTGCGTGGGTGTGGGAGTAGCTCCAGGCGCGGCGGTCGGAGGCGGCGCGAGGGTGCAGGCCACGGCCGCCGTCAGAGTCGCGGCCATGAGAAGGCCCGCGAGGGGTGTCTTCACTTTCACCTTGGGATTCCCCGATGAGTCCTTAACCGGTTGCGTACAGTAGCTACTGCCCTACGCCAACGTGGCCTCCACACTCAGGGCCACGTTGGCCTGCAGCGCCTGCGAAATGGGGCATGCGTCCTTGGCTGCCTCGGCCGCCTCGCGGAAGGCGTCAGCATCCAGCCCCGGCACCTCTCCGCGCACGGTCAGGGCGCTCGAGGCAACCCTTGGCCCGCCCTGTCCAACCTCGAATGTCACCGTTGCGCTGACCTCGAGCTTGCTAGGGGGTGTGCCCGCGCCGCCCAACCCGTACGATAGAGCCATGCTGTAGCAGGCCGCATGCGCTGCGGCCACCAGCTCCTCGGGGCTGGTGCGGCCGCCCGCATCCTCGGTTCGTGATACCCAGGTCACCGGCAGGTCGGTAAATACGCCGCTGCTCACTGCGCTCACCACGCCGCTCCCCGATACCAGGTCCCCGTCCCAGGTAGCCTCTGCTCTGCGTGTCGTGCTCATTCGAGTCCTCCTCCGTTGTTTTCGCCTGCAAGATTGAATGGGATGCTCGAATGTTACCATACGCCGGACATCCCATGCGCATCGACCCTGCCAACTCCCGCTTGCCCGCTTCCGCCGAGGCCGCGTAACCTGAGCGCAATCACTCGCAGGAGCAGCACATGAACGACGACGAGAACACCACGGAGGAGACCACCGCAGCGGATCTGCCGGAAGAGACGCCCGGTGAGGACGCCGACTCCACCACAACCCTCGCTGCACGCATCGCGGAGCTGGAGACGGGACTTGCGGAGGGCGAGCAGCGGCTGGCAGGCCTCAGCCGGACGCTGGAGCAGAGGGACGTCCGCATTGCGGAGCTGGAGGCTTCCGTTGGCGGCATGGAACGCGCCGCCGGGGAACGCGAGCAGCAGGTGGAGGCGATGAGGTCGCAGCTTTCGCAGGCAGTTGGGGCCTTCCGCGCCTCGCTGCTGGAGGCCGATCCCGGCCTGCCCGCGGACCTGGTTGCCGGCGACACGATCGAGGAGCTCCAGGCGTCCCACGCGCGTGCCCGGCAGATCGTGGAGCAGGTGCGCGGCCGCCTGGAGGAGCAGGCGCTGCTGGAGCGAACGCCCTCGGGCGCGCCGGCGCGCGGCGACGCGGACATGTCGGCGCTCTCGCCGGAGGAGAAGATTCGCCTGGGTCTCAGCCGGCGCTAGCGTCCGCCACGACCCTCCGTTGCAGTTTGGCAAACGGGACTCATGGGAGTATAGTTGTACCCATCGAGTCCAGGAGGGTGAACATGGAAGAGCAGAGGCCCGAGCTTGCTCTGGCAAAGCGCCAGCGCTGGTCCGGGATGTGGAATGGAATAGTGATCGGCATGGGGGTAGGCTGGGTCATCCTGGGAAACGCCCTTGGTCTTCTGCCCATCGGCATGGGCATTGCACTGGAGATCATTCAGCGCCGGGTGATGGCCGGGGACCGGTGAATGGGCGCAGGGCCGCGGCCATACAGCCGCGGTGGCACACCCGTGGCACTGGAAAGTTTCAGTAGGGAGGTGCATGGTGAAAGCCGCCGTATTTCATGCCGTCAACACGCCCCTGACAATTGATGAGGTGAACATAGACGGGCCAATGGCCAGGGAGGTTGTGGTCCGCACCGTCGCCAGCGGCGTCTGCCACAGCGACCTCCACTTCGTGGAGGGGCTGTACCCCATGGTCACGCCGGCCATCCTGGGCCACGAGACCGCGGGCGTTGTGGAGGAGGTGGGCGACCTGGTGACCTACCTGAAGCCCGGCGACCACGTTATTTCCTGTCTCTCCATCTTCTGTGGTACCTGTCACCAGTGCCTGTCCGGCCACCCCAGCCGCTGCTCCCAGAGGCCCCGCCGGACCGAGGATGAGCCGCCCCGTCTATCGCTTGCCGGCAGTGGTGCAGCCCTCACTCAGGGCTTCAACCTGTCCAGCTACGCCGAGCGAATGCTCGTCCACGAGAACGCCCTGGTCAAGATCGACGATGACATGCCGTTGGACCGTGCGGCCCTCATCGGCTGCGGCGTGATGACCGGCGTGGGCGCGGTATTCAACACCGCGCGCATAGAAGCGGGGTGCAGCGTCGCCGTCTTCGGCTTGGGCGGAGTTGGAATGTCCGTTGTGCAGGGAGCGCGCATCGCCGGAGCCAGGCAGATCATCGCCGTGGACGTGGTCGAGCCAAAGCTGACGCACGCGCTGGAGCTGGGTGCGACGCACGTGGTCGACGCCTCATCGCATGACCCGGTGGAAGCGATACGAAACCTAAGCGGCGGAGGCGTGGACTACTCCTTCGAGGCGATTGGCCTCAAGGTGGCTGCCGAACAGGCGTGGAACTGCCTGATTCCCGGGGGCACCGCAACCGTCGTGGGCATGATTCCTGTGGGGGAGAAGGTGGAGATAGAGGGGCGCATGTTCCTCAGCGAGCGCAAGATTCAGGGAAGCGGCATGGGCTCCAACCGGTTCCGCACGGATATGCCCCGCCTGATCGAGCTGTACCGCCAGGGACGGCTGCTGCTGGACGAGATGATCACCCGCCGCGGCCGCCTGGAGGACGTGAACGAGGCCTTCCGCGCCATGAAGGCCGGCGAGGTAACCCGCAGCGTCTTGATGTTTGACTAGCGGTCCGGATGCATCCCGGCGGCTTTCCCGCCTCCAGCGTGCGGCGCAGACTTCGCCTGAGCGCTGAAGTATCGCGTCGAGCGGCACTTGCTGATGGCGCTCGCGGACTTTAGAATGTCGAATTCGAGGAACCACGTCCGAATGAGCGCAGCCGCCGACAACACATACGCAATCGCCGTGGAGGGGCTCGTCCGCACATTCGGCACGGTGAGAGCCGTCGACGGCGTGGACCTGAAAGTGCGAAGGGGCGAGATATTCGGCTTCCTGGGTCCCAACGGCGCTGGGAAGACCACGGTTATCCGGATGCTCGTCACGCTCCTGGCCCCCACCGGCGGCAGCATGACCGTAGCGGGTTACGACGCGGTCAGCCAGCCGGACGAGGTGCGACTGCGCATCGGCGTGGCCCTGCAGGACGCGGCCCTGGACGCGAAGCAGACCGGCCGCGAGCTACTGCGACTCCAGGGACGGCTCTACGGCCTGCCCCGCAGGCAGTTAAATCAACGCATTGCAGACTTGTCGGACCTCATCGACATTGGCGATGCTATGGACAGGTTCATCGGGACCTACTCCGGGGGGATGAAGCGCCGGCTGGACCTGGCCGCCGCCCTGATACACAACCCGGAGGTGCTCTTTCTGGACGAGCCGACAACGGGCCTCGATCCCGTCAGCCGCGCCCGAGTCTGGGAGGAGGTACGGGGCATCAACGAGAAGCTGGGCGTAACCATATTCCTCACCACCCAGTACCTGGAGGAGGCCGACGCCCTGGCACACCGCGTCGGCATCATCAGCCGGGGCCGTCTGGCTGCGCAGGGCACGCCGGGGGAGCTGAAGCGGGCGAGAGGCTCCGACCTGATCATCGCAAAGGTGGACGGCGACACGGACGCGGCCGTGGACGCGCTTATGGGCACGGGCCGCGTGAGCGGTGTTGAGGTGCACGGCAACGAGTTGACGGTGAGCGTGGGCAACGGAGCGGCCGTGATTAGCGACGTGGCGCTGGCGCTGGCCCGGCAGGGTGTTGGAGTTCAGGAACTTACCCTCCGCACGCCGACACTCGACGACGTGTTCCTGCACGTAACCGGCGAGCGCCTGCAGGACGACGCCTCCGACCAGCAGTGGTCGCAGGAGGACGGCGCCGCACCGTCCTAAAGGCGGTCGAAGCCTGCGCTTCGACGCACCCGGCAATCGAGACTGAGGAGCACAGCAGTTGGCAACTCGTGTCACAACCGTGACGCCGGTTCAAGCGCGCAGAGCGGGATTCCTGCGGGATATGGCCTCCGTGGCGGAGCGGGCGATTCGTTCCGTTGCCAGGGACCCGGAGGTCACGATTCCAGCGCTGGTGGTTCCGGTATTCTTCTTCTTCCTCAACATAGGCGCGCTGGCCGACTTCGCCGAGCAGATTCCGGGGCTGGACTACAAGGCGTTCCAGCTTCCAGTGGCGATCCTGTTCGCTGTAACGGGCGTGTCGCGTGCCATCACCGTTGTGACCGATATCCAGAGCGGCTACTTCGACAGGCTGGTGATCACGCCGGTCAACCGGTTGGCACTGTTGCTTGGCCTGATGCTCGCCGACTTTGCCCTCGTGGTCCTGCTGACGGTGCCAGTCGTGATAATGGGCTTCCTGGTGGGCGTTCACTTCGAGTCGGGCTTGCTGGGTGTGCTGCTATTCATGCTTTTGGGAGGTATGTGGGGCCTGATATTCGCGGGATTCCCCTACGCCATAGCATTGAAGACGGGCAACGTAGCCGCCGTCAACCTGACGTTCCTGCTGTTCTTCCCGTTCCTGTTCATGACCACGCTGTTCCTGCCGCAGGAGGCTATGACATCGTGGATGGCAACTGTGGCGGACTACAACCCCGTGACCTACCTGCTCGCGGCAATGCGGTCGCTGATAACGGAGGGATGGGAGCCGGTCGTGCTGCTGCAGGGTGTGGGCGCGGTGGGGCTGGTGGGTGTGGTCAGCCTGGGCCTGGCGCTGTTCGCGCTGAAAGGCCGTGCCACGCGGCACTAGAGGGGCGCTGGGGTCGGTCGATTGCGGCGAGTGCAGGCCCGAGAATCAGAACAGCTGCTGGTTCATCGAAGTGGCAATCGACACTTCAATGTCGCGGATCGCCTGCGTGGTGGCCTGTCCAATGAGGTCCAGCCTGCGCACCTGCTCGATTCGCGGCGCCACGCTTTCGATCTCCCGCGAGGTGAGCAGCTCGCTGAAGATTCCACAGGCGTCGGCCAGGCAGATTACGACGATGTCGCGCGGGTCCGGGATCTCGTCGCTGAACAGCACGCCCATGATACGCAGCTTGACCTCCCGCTCCACCTTTCCGTCTATGGAGGGGTAGCGCCGCGCGCGGAAGACCCACAGGAAGCTCTCGTCCCGCTTCTCCAGAATGCCCAGGTCAACCAGGCGCTTCAGAGATTCATCGCGAATCTCTTCTCCACGGCTGGCCGTGCGTCCCACCCAGTAGCGTGCGTCGCTCTCCTCACCGGCCGCGATGTCGGCGAGTGTGGGGTCGAGCAGGCCGTCTCCCACGGGCGTGGCGTCGATTAGAATCAGCTTCTCCAGGTCGGTGTCGATGCGGTTCTCGAGTGCGAGATCCATCAACACGCCGCCGGCCAGCGCATAGTTGAGCGACCAGCTTGGCAGCCGCGCAAACCGGCCATCGTCGTCCAGCAGGAGTAGTATGATTTCCTCGGCGAACCTCAGCATGATGAGTGCTCTCTCCTCTGCGTTATGAAGGTGTCCGGGACGCCCACATTATAGGCCATCGGGTCGCTTCCGGCAACCGCCGCCAATGAAGTACGGTACACAGCGCAGCGGATACGGCGTAGTTCCGGGTAGCCTGTCGTAGTTCAGTCAATATGTCCGCCTAATGGTTCAGTGATTTTGTCGCCGAGGGTATCTTTCTCCAGGGATGGTTAGGTCCGGGTTTGGGATGTGAGGTGTGCTTCGAGGGCGGCTGTGGTAGGGAGGGGTGGTAGGGGGAAGAAAGAACGGCGGGCGTACCCGTCGTACCTTCTTCTTTGGGTATGTCAGCCCTTGGAGCTTTGCGGGCTCGCAGGGCAGAGGCTTGAGGCGGTGCCTCCCTTGTGCTGATGACGCTTCCCTGATAGACGACCGCCAGGCTGCCATCCAAACGCTCTTGGACCTCCACCTTAGCCCGGGCGTAGCTGGTGCGGTGGGCATCGGGGAGGAGTTGCAGGGTGGTGGCGTACCAGCGGACAGTGTTGTCGCTGGCTACGGTGCGGGGGTACTTGAAGCACAAGGTCTGGTCCAACTGGCCGGCAGATGCTTCGCGGTAGGCTGTGCCCTCCTGGGCTGGAGGCACAGCAAAGGCCCGGTTGAACTTGGGCAGGTAGTCTCCCAGGACCTGGTTGGCTTCCTCCAGGGTGGAAGCTCCCCGCAGCCTCAGTTGGCCGACCAAGCGGTCTTGGAGGGTGCCGAACAACCGCTCCACCCGGCCTTTGGCTTGGGGTGAGTGGGCCACGATGGACTGGATACCCAGCTCCCGCAGTGCCCGTCCAAACTGGGTGGGCTGCCTTTCCCCGGCCAGTTGCTCCTCCAAGGTCTCCTGTTTCTTGGGGTTCACCTGGAAGATGCTGTGCTGGTCGCTGTAGAGGGCAAGGGGTAGGCCTTTGGTGGTGATGGTCTCCCGCAGCACGAGGAAGTAGCCGTGGGCATCCTCCTGTTCCCTGAACAGTGCTGCCGGGATGGTGCCGGTGGCATCGTCGATGAAAGCCACCAGGCTGAGAGAGGGTCCCCGGCCCTCCAGCCACAGGTGGTGGCTGCCGTCGATCTGTAGCAGCATCCCCTCTTGGGGGTAGCGCTGCCTCTGGTGGCGATGCAGGGGTCGGCGACGCTTCCTGATGCTGGGTACACCAGCCCTGGTGAGGATGCGCCACAGGGATGAGCGGCTCAGCTTCACCCCCTCCTGCTCTGCCAGCTCCTCCTGTAGATGATGGTGATTGAACCCCCGGTAGGTTCCATGGGCCAACTCCACCACCTGCCTTCGGGTCTCGTCGGTAATGCGGTGAACCGGTGATCGTCCTCGATTGCCATGGGCCAGGGCAGCCACACCATCCTTCCTGTAGGCAGCCCTAAGCCTCTGCACCTGCCGAACCGACAAGCCCATCAGCCTTGCTGCCTGCTGCCCTGTGAGTCCGTCCCGTTCCACCTGATTCAGTACCATGCCTCGCTGTTGCTCCCTCTCGGTCAGTGTCACTGTTGCACCTTTCATAGGGTGACATTTTCACTGAACCGTTACAGATGTCATAATCCCAGAACTACCACAGTAGCCTTGACACTGCCGCTGAGCAGCGCATAACATCTAGGTTACATGAGTAGAGTTTCCTACCGGGCATTTCTATACGCCCTTGCCCTGTTCCTCGTCCTCAGTGTGCTATCGGTTGCCGCATGCATAAGTCCGACCGACGGAGGGCCGGTTGACTCGCCCACCGCGACGGCGCCAACGCCGACCGCGACGGCGACACCCACCCCGGCTCCCACGCCTACTTCTACTCCTGAGCACACCGCTGTAGAACAACTCAGGCGGAACGCCGAGGAGTTCGACTATACCGTCGGACGGCAGGGAGGCTCCCTGACCCTTGCCACCATTTCTGAACCGCTCACCTTCAATCTGGCGATTTCGACCGACGCTTCGTCGTCGGGTGTCCTGGGATACCTCTTCGAGGGCCTGACCGAGACCTCGTGGCTTACCGATCAGGTTGAGCCGGCCCTGGCCGAGTCGTGGGAGCGCTCCGAAGACGGTCTGACGTGGACGTTCCACCTCCGCGGGGACGTGACGTGGCACGACGGGCAGCCTTTCACCGCCCACGACGTGGAGTTCACCTTCAACAGCATCATCTACAACGACGACATACCCGCCAGCAGCCGCCCGTCCTTCCACTTCCGCTACCTGGACGAGGAGAGCGGCGAATGGAAGGAGTCGCCCATGACCGTCACGGCGCCGGACGACTATACCGTCCAGTGCGTCCTCCCCGTGCCATTCGCCACCTTCCTCCGCTCCATGGGCACGGCCATATACCCAAAGCACATCCTGGAGAGGCACGTGGATGACGACACCTTCGTCTCCACGTGGGACATCGATACCGACCCTTCCGAGATCATCGGCACCGGTCCATTCACCATAGGGAGGTACGTGCCGGGTGAGCGGGTGGTGATGCAGCGCAACCCCAACTACTGGCTCAAGGACGACGCCGGCAACTCACTGCCGTACCTGGACGAAGTCGTTCACGTCATCGTGCCTGACCTCGATGCCGAGCTGGCGAGCTTCATGACGGGCGAATCGGATGTTCACGGCGTGCTTGGGGAGGAACTCGCAGGACTCGAACCGCTTCAGGAAGAGGGAGACTTCACGATCTACAGGCGAGGCCCCGCGTTCGGGACGACCTTCATGGGGTTCAACATGAACCCCGGCGCGAAGGCCGACACCGGCGAAGCGTACCTTGCGCCCGAGAAGCTCACGTGGTTCCGGAACGTCCAGTTCCGGCAGGCCGTCGCACACAGCATAGACAAGGACACCATCATCCACGAGGTGCAGCACGGCGAGGGGTATCCCCAGTGGTCATCCATTAGCCCGGCCGCGGGCGACTTCCACAACCCGGATGTCCAAAGGTATGAGTACGATATGGACAGGGCCAACGAGATTCTGGACGGTATCGGCTGGACGGATACCGACGGAAACGGCATTCGAGAAGACGACGACGGCAACGAGATTGCTTTTTCCCTGGTGACCAACGGTGACAACAGCGTCCGCGCAGAGGTGGGCAGATTGCTCAGCGAGAATATGAGGCAGATCGGCTTGAACGTGGAATACAAGCTGGTCGAGTTCGGCGACCTGGTCACACAGCTGACGGCTTCCTATGACTGGGAGGCCATGCTCATCGGCTTCACCGGAGGCACGGACCCGCACAGTGGCATCACCTTCTGGCACAGCGGCGAGGGTCTGCACCTGTGGTATCCCAATCAGCCTCAGCCGGCGACGGAGTGGGAGGCGGAAATCGACGAGTTGTACATAAAGGCCAGCCAGGAGCTCGATTATGACACGCGGCTGGGGTACTACCACCGAGCGCAGGAGATAGCCGCCGAGAACGTTCCCGTCATCTACACCACCCTCAGCGAGCGGCTTAGCGCAGTCCGAAACGTCTTCGGCAACTCGACGCCCACCCTGTACGGCCTCTGGGACATCCGCTACCTGTACCGGACGGACACCTAGACCGGAACAGGAGCCTTCGCGGGGGCTACGACTGCGGCGCGCCCACCTGCGGGAAGAATGCGCTCAGCGCCTGGGCCGCTATGCCGGCCGCATCAAGATGCAACTGCCGGCGCTGGTCGGCTGCAGTACCGTGCTCGATGAACGAATCCGGCATTCCTATGCGATGTACGGACGTGTACTCCAGCCCGGCCTCGGCTATCGCCTCCAGGACCGCCGAGCCGAATCCGCCGGCAAGGACGTTTTCCTCCACCGTAACCACCCTCCGCGTCCTGCGGGCCTCGCCGAGAAGCAGCTCTACGTCCAGAGGCTTCACGAAGATCGGGTTGACCACGCCGCAGGAGATGCCGTCCCGTGCCAGCTGCTCCGCCGCCTGCAGAGCCGCGCTAACAGACTTGCCCAGGGCGAAGATGACCACGTCGCTGCCATCCCTGACCACGCGGCCCTTGCCTATGGGCAGCTTCTTCAGCTCCTCGTCGAGCGGCGTGCCGACGGCAGCTCCTCTGGCTATGCGAATGGCGAATGGCCCCTGGTGCCTGTAGGCGGTATAGACCAAGTGCTGCAGCTCGTTCTCGTCCATTGGCGCCGCGAGCACCGCGTTGGGCAGGCAGCGGAGGTAGGAGATGTCGAAGGCGCCGTGGTGGGTCTTGCCGTCCTCGCCCACAATGCCGGCGCGGTCTGCGATGATGGTCACGGGCAGGTTCTGCAGGCAGATGTCGTGCACTATCTGGTCGAAGGCCCTCTGCAGGAACGTGGAGTAGATGGAGACGAAGGGGTGCAAGCCGTTGGAGGCCATGCCCGCAGCCATGCTCACCGCGTGCTGCTCGGCAATGCCCACGTCGTAGACCCTTTCGGGGAAGTCGCGTTGCACCTCCGCCAGACCCGTGCCCTCCAGCATGGCCGCGCTGATGCCCACCACCGTGTCGTCGTCGCGCATGAGCCTCGTCAGGGTCTGCGAGAACACCTTGGAGTACGTGGGCGCTCCCGACCCGCTGCCCAGGGGCGAGCTGGGCTGGTGGAACTTGACTGGGTCTTCCTCTGCGGGCTCGTAGCCATGCCCCTTGTGAGTCACCACGTGGACGAGAGGCACAGAGCCGGTGGGGGTTCGGGCCTGTCTCAGGATCTCTTCCATCTGCTTGATGTCGTGGCCGTCCACAGGGCCCAGGTACTGGAACCCCAGCTCGGTCCAGAACATCGTCGGTACGATGAGGCCGGCAAGTCCCGTGTTTAGACGCCTGACCAGCCGGTACAGCAACTCGCCGTTGGGCACCCGCTGCGAAAAGGCCCTTGCCCGGCCGATCATGGTCTGGACCTCGGGGTGTGTAATCAGGTTTTTTCGCCAGTTGGTGAGGAAGCCTATGTTCTCGGAGATGGACATGCCGTTGTCGTTGAGGACGACGATGAACCTCTCCGGGTTGAGGTGGACGATGTTGTTCACGGCCTCGAAGCTGGAGCCGGAGGTCATCGCGCCGTCACCGACGATGGCGATGGTCCACGAATCGAGCTCGCGCTGTGTGGCGGCCTGCGCAATCCCCAAGGCGATGGAGAGGCCTGTGCCGGCATGACCGGCGGCCAGCGTGTCGTGGGAGCTTTCCAGGGGGTCGCCGAACCCGGAGAGACCGCCCTCCAGGCGGATGTTGGGGAACTCGTCGCGCCGGCCGGTGACCAGCTTGTGGGTGTAGGTCTGGTTGGTGGTGTCCCAGACGATGCTGTCCGTGGGGCTGTTGAAGACGCGGTGGAGCGCCAGTGTGAGCTCCACCACGCCGAGGTTTGATGCGAGGTGACCTCCGCGCTCCGTGATGACGGAGATTATGGTGTCGCGTGCCTCCTGGGCTACCTGGGCCACTTCGTCGTAGGAGAGCGATTTGAGGTCGGCGGGCTCGTTGATTCTGTCCAGTATGCGGGGGTCCACTTTACGACTTCCGTGAAATAGATTCGGCGTGGGCATCATAGAGGTAGCATGGCAGACGCCCGCAATGCCTCAGGTTATGGTAGGCCATGCGTGGCTAGCTGTCAAATGTGCGTGGTTTTCGTAAGGAGTTGGAGGGCATCAACTGAACGAGACGCCCCAAACGCACCGTGATAAAATAGGCAGTAGTGTAGGGGGAGCGCCGTCAGCCCGAGAGCTGACTGGAGGACATGGGTGATCGCAGACACTTTCATAGAGAGACCGCGCTATGCGGGCGTGTATACCGTGGCCGATGCTACGGCGCTGATTCAGGCCACTCGTCCTGAGAAGCAGTCTGTCGAACTGGAGCGACACAGGAACGCGCTCGACCGCATTGGCTCCCGACATCTTTATCGGTGGGTGAGGGATGGATTGGCGGGCGATTATTTGCTTGGCCTCAGGGGCAAGGAAGTGGCACTTACGTTTCCGGACTTGGTGAGCTTGAGGCTGATATCGGTTCTTAGGGCCCACGGTATTTCTTCCGCTGAGCTCCGGCGAACACACACTGGATTGCAGGAAGCGCGGGGTTGGACTCATCCCTTTGCGATGGAGCCCATCTGGATATCGGGACTGGGAATCTACATAAGGGAACACGGGATTCCCGTAAAGCTGGACAGGAACAGCAATTGGCAGTCAGCCCTAGACTTTTTGGATCTATTTGTGGGGCCAGTGCACCGGCTTGCCTTTGATCAAGACGAGCAGGCGTCGGCTTGGGAGCCTGAGGACGGAATCGTCCTGGACCCAAGGGTTTCACTTGGCGAGCCGTGCCTGAGGGGAAGTCGTATTGCCACGCAAACCCTGTGGGCGCTTCACGCTGCCGGCGACTCTACGGAACGAATTGCTGATGCGTACGGAGTGCCGGTGAAAAGAGTAGAGGCCGCTCTTGGTTGGGAACGAAAGCTCGGGTACAACGGAGCGAACTAGTCCTTTCTTCTTCTATGATGAAGGGTTGTCACCCAAGATCGGTGAGGTTCTGGCTCACGTTGGGTTTTCGCTCGAGGTGGGATCAAAGGGACTTGCGGATGAAGCTCTCATCGAAGAAATGGGCAGGACAGGCCAGACCTGGATCACCAAGGATGACAGGGCTAGGGTTGAACATGAGGCTGCCATTCGGGATGCGGGCATTAGCATCGTCTTCTTGCGCGGTCTCTCGCACGGGAGAGGAAGGCGAGCTTCATTCAGGCGCAATGTGATCAGCCTGAAGGAAACGTTGCTTCTGCTGGTCACCAAGCTGGATGCCATTCAGGCAGAGCTTTCAGGGTCAAGCAGGGCCCGGTATTTTATCCTCTATCTCAGGGGTCCCAACAGGCCGGAGTACGAAAAACACTCCACCCTCAGGGAAGTGTGGCAAAGTCTGTCTCGCAGCGCGTAGACACCCTTCCCCCCTCACCCCTCCTCGGTGGTAGAATATCCCTTGGCCCGCAGGCACATTCGCGAGCAAAGGACGTTATGTCTCAAGACAGCATCGTAGTCAAGGGCGCCAGGGAGCACAACCTCAAGAACATCGACGTCTCCATTCCCAGGAACCGGCTCGTCGTCATCACCGGCGTATCCGGCTCCGGCAAGAGCTCCCTGGCATTCGATACAATCTACGCGGAGGGGCAGCGCCGCTACGTGGAGTCACTTTCCGCGTACGCGCGCCAGTTCCTGGGCCTCATGGAGAAGCCCGACGTGGAGTACATCGAGGGCCTCTCCCCCGCCATATCCATAGACCAGAAGGGCGTCTCACATAACCCGCGCTCCACGGTGGGCACCGTCACTGAGATCTACGACTACCTACGCCTCCTCTACGCCCGCGCAGGCCGGCCCCACTGCCACCTCTGCGGCAGGCCCGTCGAGCGCCAGACCGTGCAGCAGATCGTGGACGCCATCATGTCCCTGCCGGGCGAGAGCCGCATCATGATCATGGCGCCGCTCGTCGTCCACCGCAAGGGAGAGCACAAGGACGTGCTGGAGGACGCTCGCTCAGCAGGCTACGTGAGGGCCCGCGTCAACGGCGAGATACGCGACCTGTCCGAGAGCATCGTACTGGACCGGCAGAAGTGGCACACGATCGAGGTTGTGGTCGACAGGCTGGTGGTAGGCGAGGACGCCGACATCAACCGGTTCACGGACTCCGTGGAGCAGGCCATCAACCTTGGCGGCGGCGTTGTGCAGGTGTCGGTTGTCGACGGCGATGAGCTCCTCTTCTCCGAGCGGTTCGCCTGCGTGCACTGCGGCGTGAGCCTGGGTGAGATCGAGCCTCGAACGTTTTCGTTCAACAGCCCGCACGGCGCCTGCCCTACCTGCACGGGCCTGGGCTACCGCCTGGAGATAGACCCGGACCTGGTCATGCCCAACAAGGACGCGACCCTGGCAACGGGCGCGGTCGTCCCTTGGTCTCGCTCAGGCACGGCCAACCCCTGGTTTGCCAGCCTCTTGCAGTCGCTGTCGGAGGCGTACGGGTTCTCCGTCAAGGACAAGGTGCGGGACCTGAAGAAGGAGCACGTGGACCTCATCTTGTACGGCAACCGTGGCAAGGTGGTTAAGATGCGACACCGCACACACCGGGGCCGCGTGTACACCTGGGACACCAGGTTCGAGGGCGTGATCCCAAACCTGCAGCGACGCTACCGCGAGACTGCCTCCGACTACATGCGCCAGGAGATCGAGCGGTACATGGCCGCCCGCCCCTGCGCCGACTGTAGCGGAAAGCGCCTCAAGCCTCAGTCGCTGGCGGTGACTATGGCGGACCGCAACATCATACAGGTGACGTCTTCTACCATTGGCCAGTCCATCGAGTGGGTTGAGTGGCTGGACCGCGAGGGCGATGATTCGCCCCTGAATCTGCGCGAGCGAACTATCGCCAGGCAGATCCTGAAGGAGATTCACGCACGCCTGCGGTTCCTCAAGGACGTGGGACTGGACTACCTGACGCTGGACCGCACGGCGTCCACGCTCAGCGGCGGGGAGGCGCAGCGCATCCGGCTGGCCACGCAGATCGGCTCAGGCCTGATGGGCGTGCTCTACGTGTGCGACGAACCTAGCGTGGGCCTCCATCCCGTCGACGACCACCTGCTCATAGACACCCTCAAGCGCCTGCGTGACATCGGCAACACCGTCATCATCGTTGAGCACGACGAGGCCATAATGCGCTCCGCCGACCACATCATCGACCTGGGCCCGGGCGCAGGCGAGCACGGCGGCCACGTGGTGGCCACCGGCACCGTCGAAGAGGTGTCCGGGCACGAGACCTCGGTCACCGGCCGGTACCTGAGCGGCCGGCTCAAGATTCCGCTGCCGGAGTCGCGCCGCGCGGGCAACGGTGGTGAGCTGCTGGTCAAAGGCGCGCGGGAGAACAACCTCAAGAACATAGACGTGGCGCTGCCCACCGGGATGCTGGTGTGCATCACCGGAGTGTCAGGCTCCGGCAAGAGCAGCCTGATCTACGAGGTGATGTACAAGCGCCTGGCCCAGATGCTCTACGGGGCACGGGACAGGCCGGGCGAATGCGACGGGGTCTATGGCATCGAGAACATAGACAAGGTGGTGAACATAGACCAGTCGCCCATAGGCCGGACGCCGCGAAGCAATCCCGCAACCTATACGGGCACGTTCACGCCCATACGCGAGATATTCGCTTCCGTACCGGAGTCCCGCGTGCGCGGCTACGGACCGGGCCGCTTCTCGTTCAACGTCAAGGGCGGCCGGTGCGAGGCCTGCTCCGGCGCCGGCTACATCCAGATCGAGATGCAGTTCCTGCCGAACGTGACCATGCCGTGCGAGGTCTGCCACGGGCAGCGGTACAACCGCGAGGCCCTGGAGATAACCCTCAAGGACCGCAACATATCCGAGGTTCTGGACATGACCGTCTCGGAGGCGCTGGAGTTCTTCTGGAACTTCCCCCGCGTGCGCTCCAAGCTGGGGACGCTGAAGGACGTGGGCCTGGGGTATATCCGGCTGGGCCAGCCCGCAACCACGCTCAGCGGCGGCGAGGCGCAACGAGTCAAACTGGCCACGGAGCTGTCCCGCCGGGCCACGGGCAAGACGCTCTACATCCTGGATGAGCCGACCACCGGCCTCTCGTTCCAGGACTGCGCTGCCCTGCTCGGCGTGCTTCACCGGCTGGTGGACGCGGGCAACACCGTCGTCCTCATCGAGCACCACCTGGACCTGATCAAGAACGCCGACTGGGTCGTGGATCTTGGGCCGGGCGCGGGCGAGCGCGGCGGGCAGGTGATCGTCGCGGGCACGCCGGAGGAGGTCGCGGAGTGGGAGGAGTCGCACACGGGCCGCTACCTGCGGGGCGTGCTGGCGCGGGAGGGCGCGGCGCGCCCGGAAGTGGGCGTGGGCGTCTAGGGCTGTCCTGAGTCCGGCACGGCTTCCGTGCGGCTAGGTAGGTCCGGGCGCTTGATGAAGAAGATCAACACCGCGCCAATCAGGTTGAGGCCGGCGATTATGCTGAAGACCATCTGGTAGCTGCCTTGCACATCGTAGGCGTAGCCGGCCGCAATGGGGCCGAAGAACGAGCCGATGACCATGATGGGCTGCGAGAGGCCCATGATTGTGGCGAAGTTGCGAGGGCCGAAGAAGTCGGCGCGGAGGGCGATGAGGAGGGGCGCCCTGGCGCCGTAGCCCAGGCCGTAGAGCACCGCGTACACCAGCGCCTGAGTCATCGTATGCGCTGTGGAGAGCACCACCACTCCGACCGACAGCAGCAGGAAGCACGCCACCAGTATCACCTTGTAGCCGATCAGGTCGCCGAGGTAGCCGCCGATCACGCGTCCCACCATCGCCACCAGCGTCATGAACGCCAGCACCGAGGCGGCCGCCTCGAACGATATTCCGTGGTCTACCAGCAGCGGCACCTGGTGAATGGACACCGTCCCCACGATGAAAAGCGAGAATCCGTGAGCCGATGCAATGATCCAGAACGCGGGGGTCTTCAGCGCCTGCTTTGGCGTGAAGTCGGCCGTTTCCTGCGCACGAGAAGACGTGCCGTCCTCTGAGTCGCCAGGCTCCTCCGCCTCATCGCCGTCGGGTAGGTAGCCGTATGGCTGAGGCTTGTGTCGCATCATCGCAGTCAGAGGGAAACCCAGGAGCAGGATGATCACGCCCGTCAGCGCGGCGGTCGTGCGCCAGCCGTAGGTGGAGATTGCCAGGGCCATCAGGAAGAGCAGCACGCCGCCCATGTTGACGCCCGAAGAGCATATGCCGGTAGCAAGCCCCCTCCGGCGGGAGAACCAGTTGTTGACGGCGGTGACCACGGGCAGGAACCCGGCCAGACTCGCGCCCAGGGCCAGAATCGGGAACACCATGTAGAAGCCCAGCAGCGAGTTAACGCGGCTGAACAGGATGAAGCTCAGGCCAAGCAGGCCAAACCCCACGTACATGATGCCACGGGGGCCAAAGCGGTCGATCAGATAGCCCTCGATGGGGCCGAGAAGGCTGCTCTCCAGCCGGGTGAAGGAGAAGGCCAACGAGAGGGCGCCCCGGCTGGTGCCAAGGGTGGTAGCCAGCGGCACGAAGAAGAGAGGGAAGCCGTAGGCGTAGAGACCTCCCTGCATCACCAGCACGATGGTGCCCGCGCCGAGGAGCCACCAGCCGTAGAAGATACCTCGCTTCTTGCTCTGCACTGTCACAGCGTGTTGATCTCGCTCCGAGCGTCGTATGGGATACCGCGGGGCAACTCGGCCCGGCGTCACCGACGGCCTGCCGCCCGTCGCATTCTACCTTGGAGCGTGCAGGTGAACAAGGGCGGGTGGGGACAAGGGCCGGAAGCGCCGGCAAACGCGACATGTAGTGTTGTGACGGGGCTGAAATGCTGCATCGTCCAAAAAGATACGCCGGTTGACATTGCCGCGGGCAAAAGATACTATTGGGCCGTTTAGTATCTTTTGTTGGGGAAATGGATACGGGAGTATCCAAATGAGCATGGACCGGTTGCAGAACAGTCCCAGCGGGCATCTTGTGCCCACCATTGAAGGGCAGCGCGCGTTTGTGCCCGCGCCGCTGCCGCGCCACATAGAACCCAGTGTTCAACTTATGCGGTCGCTTGAAGAAGCAGTGAGCGCGGTGGCCAGCCTTGCCGGTGTCGGCGAAACCATACAAAACCCGTACCTGCTGATAAGGCCGTTTGTGAGGCGCGAGGCTGTGCTCTCCTCCAGGATCGAAGGGACCCAGGCATCGATCTCCGACCTGTTCCGGTATGAGGCGTCCGGAGGGCGACGCCCCAGTGGCGACGTCCAAGAAGTTGCCAACTACGTGGAGGCTCTGGACCAAGGGTTGGTACTATCACTGCCGATTTCGCTCCGGCTTATCAATCTGTTGCATGCGGTACTTATGGAAGGTGTACGCGGAGAAGAAAGCCGACCGGGAGAACTGCGTGACCGGCAGGTCTGGATTGGGTCAACCGGCACCCCAATCCAGGAGGCTCGCTATGTACCTCCTCCGGCTAACCTGCTAAGGGACCTGCTCCTAGACTGGGAGCGGTTCGTGAACGAGTCCAATGCATTGCCGGCCCTCTTCCAGTGCGCCATGATGCATTACCAGTTCGAGGCTATCCACCCCTATCGTGACGGCAACGGCCGCATTGGACGGCTGCTGATACCCCTGTTCCTATATGAACGGGACGTCCTTCCGAAGCCGCTCCTCTACCTCAGCGCCTATTTCGAACGCGACCGGAATGTCTACTATGATCAGTTGCTTAATGTGAGCGTCACCGGCGACTGGGAGACTTGGATTGTCTACTTCCTCAGAGGCGTTACCGAACAGGCGCGAGACGCTCAGACTCGCGTCAGACGGGTGCGGGACCTGCATGAGCAGAAGAGGAAGATCCTGCTCGAACGTCGGCAGTCTGCGAATGCCCTCAGATTGCTGGACGAGATATTCGCTCGTCCGATCATGACGGCGTCACAGGTGGCCGGGTTGCTGAACTTTACGCCGGCAGGGGCGCGGCGGATTCTGGACAGGCTGGTGCAGGCCGGAGTTGTGAACGAGGTAGTGGGCGCGTGGCCCAGGCTGTATGTCGCAACTGAACTTCTCCACCTTATCGAAGCACCGACGGTGTTGGAGTAAAGGCCGTGCCAAGCTACGGCCGCCGCACCGTCCGCGCGCAAACTGTGGCCCCCCGCAATTGGTAAGTCCCCAGTGGCTGTTGTATAATGGCCTATACAGTGGGATGCTTCCCGGAGAAGGAGCGGTATATGGACCAGGGAACGTGGCGTGTCAAAGCCGGACTAGCCCAGATGCTCAAGGGCGGCGTGATCATGGACGTGGTCTCCGCCGAGCAGGCCAAGATCGCTGAAGACTCGGGCGCTTGCGCCGTCATGGCTCTTGAGCGCGTGCCCGCGGACATCCGGGCTGCCGGAGGCGTTGCCCGCATGGCCGACCCCACGCGCATAACGGCCATCATGAAGGAGGTCACGATTCCCGTCATGGCCAAGTGCAGGATCGGCCACTTCGTGGAGGCGCAGGTGCTTGTGGCGCTGGGCGCCGACTACATTGACGAATCTGAGGTGCTCACGCCCGCCGACGAGAGCAACCACATCTGGAAGCACGACTTCAAGGTGCCCTTTGTCTGCGGTTGCCGCGACCTGGGCGAGGCGCTGAGGCGAATCGGCGAGGGCGCAGCCATGATTCGCACCAAGGGCGAGGCCGGCACCGGCAACATCGTGGAGGCCGTGCGCCACATGCGCTCCGTGATGGGCGAGATCCGGAAGATCGTCGGCATGAATCAGGACGAGCTCATGGCCGAGGCCAAGGCCCTGGGCGCTCCCTTCGAGCTCGTGCGCGAGGTCCACGACACTGCACGCCTGCCCGTCGTCAACTTCGCAGCCGGCGGCGTGGCCACGCCCGCTGACGCAGCCCTGATGATGCAGCTGGGCGCCGAGGGCGTCTTCGTGGGTTCCGGCATCTACAAGTCGGACAACCCGGAGGCCCGCGCCAAGGCCATCGTCGCCGCCACCACCCACTACAACGACCCGGACGTCATCGCCAAGGCGTCCGAGGACCTGGGCGAACCCATGCCCGGCATGGACATTCGCACCATGAAGCAGGAGGAGATCCTGGCCGTAAGAGGCTGGTAGAGTGGCCAAGAAGGTGGGAGTCCTGGCCCTTCAGGGGGACTTTGCCGAGCACGTGACGGCCCTCGAGTGCGCCGGGGCTGAGCCGGCTCAGGTGCGCCTGCCCAGGGACCTCGCCGGCGTGGAAGCTCTGGTCATCCCCGGCGGAGAGAGCACCACCATCTCGCGGCTCATGGATGTCTTCGAGCTTGCCGGCGAAATCGAGGCGCGCGTCCGGGACGGCATGCCGACGTGGGGCACCTGCGCAGGTCTGATAGTCTTGGCGGCAAGCCTCACCGACGACCGGCCAAAACCCCTCGGTCTCATCGACGTCCGCGTGCAGCGGAACGGCTACGGCCGCCAGGTCGACAGCTTTGAGGCCGATCTCCACGTAGCTGAGCTTGGTGACGAGGCGTTCCGAGCCGTGTTTATCCGCGCCCCGGTCATCGAGCAGGTGGGCCCGGGTGTCAAGCAGCTGGCCTGCCTGGGCGACGGGAGAGTCGTGGCCGTCCGGCAGCGGAACATCCTGGCCACGTCGTTCCATCCGGAGCTCACTGGCGATTGCAGGTTCCACTCCTACTTCTTGAACATGGCATCAGAGGTGTGAGGTGACGATCCGAAGGCTGCGCACCACCGACCTGCTGTGGTACCTGATCGATGGACCGCGGCTCGGCCCCAGCCTTGCCCAGACCTGGGACCGCGTGGGCAAGGGCGCTGACAGTATTCCAAGCACGCGCTCCGTGGCCGGGGGGCTGGCTCTGCACAGGGAGAGGGAGCGCGGGAGCGTGCTGACGGAAGGTATGCACCTTCGCGCCTTAGCCTCCGTGAGGACACGGTCCGGGCCAAAAGCTTGGGAGGTCCATCTGCTGAACCTGCCGCCAGAGATCGAACGCGAGGGAATCGAGCTGCTGGAGAGGCTGTGCGCCCTGGCGGGCGAGCAGGGCGGCGAGCGCGTTTTCCTGCGACTGCCGGCGCTGAACCGCGTTGTGGACCTGGCCAGGGATGCCGGCTTTGTGCGCTGCGCACAGGAGACGCTGTACAGGCGCGAGCCACTTCCATCGGCAGAGCCGCGCGACGAGAGCGCCATCCGCGCTCTCACGCCAGCCGACGCCTACCATGTGTTTCTCCTTTACGATCGCTGTGTACCTTCCACGGTGAAGTGGGAGTACGCAATGACCTTCGACGAGTGGAGCCACGCCCTGGAGTCGCCCGGCAAGCGTGTGCGGCAGGGCGTGTACGAGGTGCGAGGCAGCGTCCAAGGCTGGGCGCGCGTGGGCTCCGGCGGGCAGTCCGTCAACAGCCTGGAGGTGATGATGCACCCCTCGGAGGACGCGGTCGCCTGGGACAACCTGGTCAGCTGGGCAATGCGTCAGGGACGGCCCTTGGCTCCCTTCCTGTCGCTGGTGCCCAGCCACCAGCCTGAGCAGGCGCGTTCGCTGGAGCGTGCGGACTTCGTGCCCGTTCGCCAGTACCAGCTGATGGTGAAGCCTCTGGCCGTGAGGGTGAAGGACCGGGCCTTGGCGCCCGCGAGGGCGTAGTCGCAATCAAGGGGTGACGCGATAGAGGAACGGATAGAGAAGTACGTATTCGACGACCTGGAAGAACTGGTTGGCGCGCTGCCTCTGAATGTACAGGCGCCGCTTAGGGAGCGGAGCAGCCTGGACGGGCTGCTCGAGGTGGTGCTTGATCTGGGGCGCCCGCCCGAGGCCAGGTTCCCGGAGCACGAGGTGGTGCTGTCGCCGCGGGAGGTCACGGAGGCGGACATCCAACACGTGGTGGAGCGCATCGGCAACTTTGGCGACGACAACCGCGCTGGCATTGAGCGAACGCTGCACCGCATATCCGCAATTCGCAACCGGCGATCCAAGATCGTCGGCCTCACGTGCCGAGTGGGTCGGGCAGTCTTCGGCACAATCCGCGTCATCGAGGACCTCGTGAGGAGCGGCAAGAGCATACTGCTCCTGGGCCGCCCGGGCATGGGTAAAACCACGATGCTGCGAGAGGTGGCGCGCGTGCTTGCCGACGACGTACGCAAGCGCGTGATCATCGTGGACACGTCCAACGAGATCGCAGGCGACGGCGACATACCGCATCCCGCCATCGGCCGCGCCCGGCGCATGCAGGTGGTCACGCCGGCCCTGCAGCACGCCGTGATGATCGAGGCGGTGGAGAACCACATGCCGCAGGTCATCATCATCGACGAGATGGGCACGGAGCTGGAGGCGGCTGCAGCCCGCACCATCGCAGAGCGCGGCGTACAGCTCATCGCCACCGCCCACGGCAACACGCTAAGCAACCTGGTGCTCAACCCCACGCTTTCCGACCTGATAGGCGGTATACAGACTGTCACCCTCGGAGACGAGGAGGCCCGCAGGCGTCGCACACAGAAGAGTGTGCTGGAGCGCAAGTCTCCTCCCACGTTCGACGTTGTGATTGAAATCCAGTCATGGGACCGCGTGGCCGTTCACGATGACGTCGCGCGGGTTGTGGACGCGATGCTGCGCGGAGTTGCCGTCTCCCCGGAGACCCGCTCCTCGGACGAGCGCGGCGAGGTCAGCATTTCCAGGGAGGCGCCCGCTGCCACGCTCTTCCCGGGCGATGGCGCAGGGGAGTCGCAGGAGTTTTCGCTTGGGCTTCAGCCGGCAGGAGACCGCATCAGGGTGCTGCCGTTCGGCGTGAACAAGGGCCGGCTTGTTCAGACCGTGCAGGCGGCCAGGATGCCCATCGAGGTGGTGGACAGAATGGAGCGGGCGGAGATACTCCTCACCACCAAGCAGTTCTTCCGCAAGATGCCTCGCACTCTCAAGAACGCCGAGGAGTCGGGCAGGTCGATCTTCGTGCTCAGGAACAACACTCCACCCCAGATACGTGAGTTCCTCACGGGCCTTTCGCGGGAGAGGGGGTGGGAGGACCCCGCGGTGCTGGCGGTGCGAGAGGCGGAGGAGGCTGCGCGTCAGGTCCACAAGGGCGAGGAGACGGTGACGCTGACGCCCCAGATGGCCTACATCAGAAGGCTTCAGCACCAGATCGCCGAGGAGAGCAGCCTGGCCTCCACGAGCGTGGGCAAAGAGCCAAACCGACGCGTGACCATCTCCCGGCGGTAGGTGCGAGTCCATGCCGGGAGGTATCTTCATCACGCTCGAAGGCGGAGACGGCAGCGGCAAGTCCACGCAGGTGGTGGCGCTTGTAGACCGCCTACGTCAGCGGAAGATTCCGGTGACTGCTGTGCGTGAGCCCGGCGATACCCGGCTGGGCGATCTCCTCAGGAGCGTGCTCAAGTTCGGCAACGCGCCCCGGACGCCGGACGCGGAGCTCCTGCTCTTCAATGCCTCGCGTTCGCAGCTTGTGTCTGAGGTCATACGCCCCGCGCTGGACCGCGGCGAAGTTGTGATCTCGGACCGCTTTGCGGACTCCACCGTGGCGTACCAGGGTTACGGGCGCGGCATACCGCCGGAGAAGGTGGAGGCCGTGAATTCGGTGGGTACCGGCGGCCTAAAGCCGGACCTGACCGTCCTGCTTGACCTGCCGCCTGAGGAGAGGTTGAAGAGGGACACCTGGTCCGGTGACCGGATGGAGCAGAAGGCCATCGGGAGCTTTCGGGATGCCGCCAGCCAGGGCTACCTGTTCGCCGACGCGCTCGAGGAGAAGGACACTCCCAACCCGGCCCAGGAATCGAGCCAGGGCGCTCTGTTTGAGGGAGGCTACGAGGACAGAGAAACGATGGACTACCACCGCCGCATTCGTCAGGGCTATCTGGAGATGACCCGCAGAGAGCCGGAGAGGTGGACCGTGATAGACGCGCGGCTTCCCCAGCAGGAGGTATCGGACCTGATCTGGCAGCGCGTGGAGCCGTTGCTGTCCGCTGTGCGCGGTGAGGCGGGCCGCTCGTGACCGCCGAGCGTAGAGTGCGTCTGGTGCACTGGAAGGCCGCGGAGGCCCCGGAGCGCATTGAGCGGCTGTGCAGCGCCGGCTTTGAAGCGACGTACCGACCCCTGGACACGCTCGACGACATGAAGGCGCTGGCCGCGGACCCGGGCGATGCCGTCGTCATCGACCTTGGCAGGCTGCCGTCGCACGGACGGGAGATGGGCGTCTACCTGCGGGGCCGGAAGTCGTCCCGCGGTACGCCGCTGCTATTCGTCGGCGGCCAGCCGGACAAGGTGAGCCGCATTATGGACATCCTGCCGGACGCCGTATACACCACGTGGAGCGACGTTGGAGAGGCACTGCGGAACGCCATCGCGGATGCGCCCGCGGCGCCACGAGTGCCGACCTCCGGCTTCGAGGCGTACTCGTCGACGCCGCTCGTCAGCAAGCTGGGCATTCGCGCCGGCTACGCCGTGCTCCTGGTCGACGCGCCGGACGAGTTCGAGGAGACGCTCGGTGCGTTGCCTGATGGAGTCACGCTCCACGAGCGGCCGGAAGACCCCTGCCGGCTGGCCATCTGGTTCGTCCGGTCCAGGGGCAACATCGTGGAACGGCTGGACGAGGTGCTGCGCGGCGTAGCTGAGAATGGGAGCCTCTGGATGGCCTGGCCCAAGAAGGCCTCCGGCGTCCCCTCCGATCTCACGCAGGTGGTCGTGCGGGACACGGGCCTGGAGATGGGCTTGGTCGACTACAAGATCTGCTCCATAGACGGGACGTGGTCCGGCCTGCTGTTCACCAGGAGAGTCCGGGGCCGGGCGGCCGGTGTAGCATAGCCATGATCATCGATTCGCATACGCACGTCTTCCCGCCGGAGCTGATCAGGCGCCGCGAGGAGCTTCTGGACCTCGACGTCACGCTGTCTACGATGTTCTCCGACCCCCGCTCGCATATGGCGGACGCCGAGGAGCTTGTGGCCACCATGGACGGCGCGGCCGTGGACCTGTCCGTCATGGTGGGTATTGGCTGGAACGACCCCGGCCTGGCGCGCGAGGTCAACGACTACCTGATCGACGCAGTGCATCGCTTTCCGCTGCGGCTCAGAGGCTTCTGCGCCGTCAACCCGCAGTGGGGCGCCGCTGCCGTCGCCGAGGTGGAACGATGCGCCGCCGCCGGGCTGTCGGGCGTCGGCGAACTGCACCCAGACACGCAGGGTTTTGACCTGGGCGACAGGTCGGTAATGGCGCCCGTGGTGGAGGCGGCCGTGGCGGCGGGCATGCCCATCCTGACGCACACGTCCGAGCCTGTGGGGCATACCTACGCGGGCAAGGGGAGCACCACGCCGGTTGTCCTCTGCCGCTTCATCGAGGCCTTCCCGGAGGCGACGATCGTCTGCGCCCACTGGGGCGGCGGCCTGCCCTTCTATGCCCTCATGCCGGAGGTGAGGGAGTCCCTGAAGCGCGTGTACTTTGACTCCGCCGCATCGCCGTTCCTCTACCGTGAGGAGGTGTTCGCCGCAGTCGTGGGGCTGGTCGGCGAGGACAGGGTCATGTTCGGGACGGACTACCCGCTCATCAGCCAGAAACGCCTCCTCCGGCAGGTCGTCGACGCGCCCATTTCGGACGACGCCAAGGAGGGCATCCTGTACCGCAACGCCGCGAGGCTGCTCGGCCTGCCGCAGGCGGAGCAGCCCTAGCCTTCATCCGCACACACAGGGACGTTTGAAACGTCCGCCGTGCCATCATGGACGCCGGAGCCTGACCATGCCACAGATCCGAGCCTTCATAGCCGTGGACCTGCCCCTACCGACGCGCGACGAGATCGCCGGCGTGGTGCGGCATCTCGCCTCCCGCGTGGACGGCGGTGTGCGGTGGACGAGGCCGGAGAGCCTGCACCTCACGCTAAGATTCCTGGGCAACATCGACGTCGAGTCTGTGCCGGCCGTGTCGGACGTGGTGTCTCGCTGCGGGGCGGCCGCGCGCCCGTTCGAGGTCGCGCTTGGCGGCATAGGAGGCTTCGAGCGCCTGCGGGCGATGCGCGTGATCTGGATGTCGGTCGCAGGCGACCTCGAGCCGCTCATGGAGCTGAATGGCTCGGTGGAAGACGAACTGGAGACGCTGGGGTTTTCGAGGGAGAGGCGTGCGTTCCGGCCTCACATCACGCTGGGCCGCGTTAGGGATGGCGCTCCGGTCCCGCAGAGGCGCGCCGTGGCGGATGCGCTCGCCGCCGTGCAGATTGACGCAGGCCCGATGCTGCCCGTCGAGAGCATCTCACTCATACGCAGCGTACTGACGCCGGCCGGCTCGGAGTACACGCGACTGCACACCGCGCGGCTGGGGGGCCGATGGGAAAGGTGCCGTAGGGGGCGGAAGGGTTAGTGCGGGCTCAACGGCCGTTGAGAAGGGCCTCCGCCCTGGTCACAAATCCGCGCACCTCATTGAGATTCGCTTCAACTGTGGTCCTGTCCAGCCAGCCCTCGTAGAAGTTGATGTGCAGGACGCTGGCAGCGTTGAACCCGTGACGCATCTCCTCGCTCTGTGTATCGTTTGCCAGACGGCCCGCCACGTCGATGAGCAGCCTGTGGCTGGCGTGCTCCCATCCGCGCTCCTCCGCGACCGCCTTGAGGATCTGTGCAGCCGCGCCCCACCCCTTTTCGGAGGCCTGATGCAGGTCTCCTGCCTCGAGCTCGGCGTAGGCCCTTTCCAGGAACACCTTGCTCTGTTCCTGATACGTCGCGTTCTGACGCACGTCACATACTCCCGCGTATCGTTGTCGCCTTCGTATTCATATTAGCACAGCGAGTGCCTGCATTCCACCTGACGCGCATGAAGGCTGCCCCAGGCTGCGGGCGTCCGTGGTGAGCACCACCCGCAGGCGTGACCATCGAGCGGCTGCCGTGCTATCATTCGCGTCGGACCAGGACTCGATACGCTCGGGAGGTGGCCGATGAGTACGATTCTGAGCCGCAGGCGGTCGGTGGTGATGATTGGGAGCATCGCCGTACTTGGCATGGGCTACTTCCTGGCGAGACCGTCCATCGCCCACGCCCAGGGGATCGACCAGGAGACGCAGTTCGTCCTCAACACCTTCGCCTTCCTGGTGTGGGGCGCGCTCGTGATGTGGATGTGCGCCGGCTTCACCATGCTGGAGTCGGGCGCAGTTCGTACCAAGAACGCCTCCATGATCTGCCTGAAGAACATCGGCATCTACTCCATTGCAGGGCTGGCCTACTTCTTCATCGGCTACAACCTGATGTACGTGGACGTCGGCGAGGTGATCGGCTCCTTCAAGTTCCTCTACGGCCCGACCGCGGATGAGGTGGCCCTGGTTGGCGGGCAGAGCGAGGCGGCCGCGAGGGTGATTGATGGCGGCCACTCCACAATGTCCGACTGGTTCTTCCAGATGGTGTTCGTGGCGACTGCCGCCTCCATCGTTTCCGGCGCCATCGCCGAGCGCGTGAAGCTCTGGTCCTTCTTCCTCGTGACGCTCATCCTGACCGGCCTCATCTACCCCATAGTGGGCGCGTGGACGTGGGGAGGCGGCTGGCTCAATAGTCTGGGGTTCCAGGACTTCGCTGGCTCCACAATCGTCCATAGCACGGGCGGCTGGGCCGCACTGGCCGGCGTGATTATGGTCGGCCCGAGGCTTGGCAAGTTCCGGCGCGACGGCAGCGTCAGCGCAACGCCTCCCTCCAACGTACTGATTGTGACCCTGGGCGTCTTCATCCTGTGGCTTGGGTGGTTCGGCTTCAACGGCGGGTCCCAGCTCGCGTTGGGCAGCGCCCTGGACGCCGTGGCCATAAGCCACGTGCTGGTCAACACCAACCTCGCAGCCGCCGCGGGCGTGATGGCGGCCCTGGCCGTTTCCCGTCCCATTCTTGGCCGGATGGCGCTGTTCGCCGGCCTGAATGGCGCCATTGCCGGGCTGGTGTCCATAACCGCCGGCCCTGATATCGTCGACCACTACTGGGCCATCATCATCGGCGCGGTCGGCGGCGTCCTGTGCACCTCGGCTCTCAAGCTGATGGAGATGGTCAAGCTGGACGACGTGGTCGGCGCGATCCCGGCCCACCTGGTCTCCGGTATCTGGGGCACGCTGGCGGCGAGCATCGCCGCGGGCGCTCAGCTCCACGTGCAGCTGCTGGGCGTGGTGGCGATTGGCGCCTTCGTCTTTACGACGTCGTCAGTGGTCTGGAAGGTACTGGACAAGACTCTGGGCTTGCGGGTGTCGCCACAGGTGGAACGGCTGGGCCAGGACGCCGGCGAGTTGGGCATCGAGGCTTACCCAGAGTTCGTGCTGATGCCCGAAGATTACGAGGAGTAAGAGTAGGGGGAGGTCGGCGCCGCTAGCCAGCTACCGAAAGTAGGCTGCGGTGACCAGCTCGTGGAGGCGGCGGCAGTCGAGCCCCGTCTGCTTCAGCAGCGCCGAGTGGTCGTCGCTGTCCGGCCAGTGGTGGTGGACCAGGCCACTGAGGCGTCCGGCCTGACGCCGCGCAGCTGCCACAGCCTCGTCGTCGATGCCCGGCCCGATGGCCTCCAGCTCGTCCGACGCCCTGTCTACCGAGTGGCCAATGGAATCGGGCAGCAGCGGGTCGGTGGCCAAGAGGTCCAGTGCCTTATCAGGCACCACCTCGACGCTGTATATACGATTGTAGGCTTCTAGAGCGTGGTGCAGCCGCAGCAGCCCCGTCCAGTCCGTCTCGGAAAGCTCTTCCACTTCCTCATCCAGGGTGAGCTGAGTTAGCAGCAGCGACGCAAGCGCCTGCGCTCGCTCGATGAAGCGGCCCAGCTGCACGAAGCGCCAGGCCGGATCGCGGTACATAGTCGCGGCCGCCGTACCCATGAACGTGTCTATGTCCGCCTCCGTCTCGGTGTAGAACCCCTCCGGCGACGTCCGCCAGATCTCGCTGATGCCCCGTCCCTGCATACGGAGGTAGGCCAGGTTGAGCCGGAGCCACATCTCGCCCGAGATGTAGTGGCGCATCTGACGGGCGTTCTCGCGGCCCATGACGAAGCAGCTGCGTATGGAGTCCGGGTTGGATGGCTCGAACGTGAGATCATCGGCCAGCGTGAACGAGTCGGCCAGGGTGAAGTCGTCGCTGCCGACTACCTCCAGCCCGCCTCCGGGAGGCTCGCGGTCCAGGCTACGGTAAATGCGGTTCCAGCCGGCGTAGATCTCGGCGATTGGCCGGTCCACCAGCGCCTCCGTCTGCAGGCGAAGCAAGCGGCACAGATGGCCCGCCCGCTCTAGGTATCGCCCCATCCAGTAGAGGCCTTCCGCGCTTCTGGCCAGCATCCCTGTCAGCCCTCCAGCACCCAGACGTCCTTGCCGCCGCCGCCCTGGCTGGAATTCACCACAAGGCTGCCACGCCGCAGGGCGACTCGGCAGAAGGCGCCCGTCACAACGCGGTTCACGCCGCCCTGCAGTACGAAGGGTCGAAGGTCCACGTGCCGGGGCTCGAAGCGCCCATCGACAAGGCAGGGCGAGCGCGAGAGCGAGAGCACCGGCTGCGATATGAAGTCGGCGGGGTTGGCACGCAGCTGGACGGCGTAGTCGGCGCGCTCCTGTTGCGTGGCGTGAGGCCCGACGATCATACCGTAGCCACCGGACTCGCCCACCCGCTTCACAACCAGGTCCTGCATGTTGTCCAGCGTGTACTCCAGGTCGCGGGGACGGCGGCAGAGGTAGGTCTCCACGTTGGCAATCAGAGGCTCCTCGCCCAGGTAGTAGCGGATCATGTCCGGAACGTAGGCGTAGACGCTCTTGTCGTCGGCGACTCCGGTGCCGGGTGCGTTGGCCAGCGTTACATTGCCGCGCTTGTATGCGTCGAGCAGGCACGGAACGCCCAGGAGCGAGTCTGGGCGAAAGACCAGCGGGTCCAGGAAGTCGTCGTCCACGCGGCGGTAGATGATGTCCACGCGCCGGAGACCCTGAGAGGTGCGCATGTATACGTATCCGCCATCCACCAGCAGATCGCGTCCCTCCACTAGCTCGGCGCGAAGCTCGTGGGCCAGGAACATGTGCTCGTAGAAGGCGGAGTTGTATACGCCGGGCGTCAGCAGAGCGATAACAGGGTCCGTGACGCCCTCCGGCGCCAGCTCTCGCAGCGTCGTCAGCAGGGTCTCGCCGTAATTCTCAACCCCGTGGACGCGCGAGCTCCGGAACAGCCGCCTCATTGTGGCCTTGATCGCCTTGCGGTTGGCTATCATGTAGGACGTGCCGGAGGGCACGCGAAGGTTGTCCTCCAGGATGTGAAAGCCGTCGTTGGTGCGGACCACGTCCGTTCCACACATGACGGCCCACGCGCCCTGCGGCGGCGAGAAGTTCCTCATCTCGCGCCGGTAGTGGGGGCACTCGGTGACGACGTCCTCCGGGATGACGCCGTCGCGAATGATGCGGCCCTCGTTGTAGACGTCGTCCAGGAACAGGTTGAGGGTCTTGAGGCGCTGGGCCAAGCCCTGCCCCAGCAGCCGCCAGTCCTCGGCGGACACGATGCGCGGCAGGCAGTCGACCGGGATGATGCGCTCCTCCTCCTGGTCGCCACCGTAGACCTTGAAGGAGATACCCTCCTGGGAGAACGAGCGCGTCACGCGCTCCTGCATGGTGGTCATCTCCTCGACGGTTAGGCCGAGGAGCGTGTTGTAGAGCTCACGGCAGTGTTCCCGGGGCGTCCCGTCTGGCAGGAACATCTCGTCGTAAATGGCGGGGTCGAGGTTGTAGCTGTCGAAGTCCACGGAGGCCCATCCCTCCCTGCCGATATTTTGTATCAGCCGCCGGCAATCCAACCGAGCCGGAGCTCAACACTGACGCTACCCGCGGTGAGCGCCTGCGAGCGACCCTGTCATGATGATAGGGAGTCCGCGATTGGTTGTCCAGTCTTGCGCGGTTACGAGGAATAAACGCCACTTGATGCAAGAGTCCGCCGGAGTATCAGGGATCCCCTATCTGCTTCTCACGGCTGGACCTACTCCATTACAGGCTGCTATACGGTCGGTGATTCTCGACACAGTTCCCGACAGGCTCCTGATAGATACCGCCTCTTCATCCGCATACCGCACACGCACATCGCCGTCCACGATTCGGAACTTGCCGCCCAGTGGGTCGGGCATAACATACTCATGGCTTGCCAGGGGCGGGTTGTCCCAGTTCTTGTTGAGGAACAGCAAGACCCGCTCTCCATGTGCCAGGTCGGGCATCTTGACCGGCATGCGGTCGCCTGCGGCATCTGTAGCGCCCGTGAACGTACGCACCACAATGGTCTCGTAGGGCAGTGCGTCCGTCAGATACAACTCTACATCCAGTTCCCAGTCTCGATAGAAACTGCGGCCTGTCAGCACCTCAGGCTCACCCTGCCCGACTGTCCCAACGACGATCAATTCTGCTTGACTCATATACGTCTCAATGGGCATTTGCCCTGCATCCAATGGAGGCGCAGTCGGGCATGGCTCTGCGGTTCCAGTGAGCGAAGGCCCCGGCAGTAGGGGGGCAATCAGCACGCTTATGATGACGAACGCTCCACAGGCAGAAACAACGCCTATCGCTACCCGGGTTCCATTGGGTATTTGCATCGTACCCCATCAAGTACTTTGGCGTCGAAAAGTGCCACCTGGCGCTCGACATATATCAGCGTTCCCCATGACCTTTGCATCAGAACAGCCGGTGATGCAGAAGTCCTCGCGGCATAGCCTTTTTCAGCATAGCCAGTCTTGCGCTCGACGCCCCTTCTGCTATACCTCGATAGCGTCCACTATGCGCTGGCCCATCTCGCTGGTGCTGAGCACGCTGCCCGAGCCCTCCTCCGCGATGTCCTGCGTGCGGTAGCCCTGCTCCAGCACGCGCTGCACGGCCTGCTCCACCGCGGCGCCCGCGCTGGACAACTGCAGCGAGTAGCGTAGCATGAACGCCACGCTCAGGATGGTGGCGATCGGGTTGGCCTTCCCCTGCCCTGCGATGTCCGGAGCGGTACCGTGGATGGGCTCGTAGAGGCCCAGCGCGGGGCGGCCGCGGCTGCCCTCCTCGCGTGGAATGCCCGCGAGGCTGGCCGACGGCAGCATACCCAGCGATCCGGCCAGAATAGCCGCCTCGTCCGTCAGGATGTCGCCGAACATGTTCTCCGCCACCAGCACGTCGAACCGCGACGGCGTCCTCACCAGCGCCATCGCGCACGAGTCCACCAGCATATGCTCCAGCTGCACGTCCGGGTACTCGCTCCCAAGCTCTATGGCGATCTCGCGCCACAGGCGCGAGCTCTCCAGCACGTTCGCCTTGTCCACGGAGGTCAGCTTGCCGCGACGGCGGCGGGCCAGCTCGAACCCCACGCGCAGGGCGCGCTCGATTTCGCTTTCCGTGTAGCGCAGCGTGTCTACGCCACGCCGGCCGCGGGATGTCTTCCACCGCTTCTTCGGCTTCGCGAAGTAGAGTCCGCCGGTCAGCTCCCGAATAACCAGAATGTCCACGCCCTCCAGGACGGACGGCTTGATGGAGCTTGAGTTGATGAGTGACGGGAAGACCTTGACTGGCCGGAGATTGGCGAACAGCCCCAGCGCCTTTCTGAGGCCAAGGATGGCGTCCTCCGGCCGGTGCGGCGCCAGTGGGTTGTCCCACTTGGGGCCGCCGACCGCTCCAAAGAGCACCGCGTGGCTTCTGCGCGCCAGGTCCAGCGCCGCCGCGGGCAGGGGATTACCCACCTCGTCTATGGCGATGCCCCCGACGAGCTCGGTCTCCAGGTTGAACGACGCGTCTGTGACCTGCTCCACGCGCCGGAGGACCTTCACGCCCTCTGCGATGACCTCCGGTCCGACACCGTCCCCAGGTAGGAGAGCTATGTTGTACTGCATGGCAATTTCCAGCCTTTCTTCGAGTGATGAGGCAGGGGCTAGCCCACGCTCCTCTTGGCCTCCTGCCACAGAGCTTCCTTCTCCTCCATGGTCAGGCCGGCGAAGTCCACGCCGCGCTCCGAGCAGAGGCGCTCCATGTGCACAAACCGCCGCGTGAACCGGCGGTTGGCGCCGCGAAGCGAGTCCTCCATACGTATTCCAAGCCACCGGCCCGAGTTCACCAGCGAGAACAGGACGTCGCCCATCTCGGCCTCACGCTCGTCGTCGCTTGAGGCTTCGCCGAGTTCGCGCACCTCCTCCTCGACCTTCTCGAGCACTTCGTCCGCGCGGTCCCAATCGAATGCTGCAATCGCGGCCCGGTCCTGAATCAGCTGCGCCTGGGCCAGCGCCGGCAGGTAGTCCGGCACCTGTCCAAGCCGCGATGCGGTCTCGCCGCGCTCCTGCCGCTTGATCTCCTCCCACTTGGCCTTCACCTGCTCCGGCGTGTCTGCCTCGCCGTCGCCAAAGACGTGGGGGTGCCTGCGCTCCAGCTTGTCTCCAATGGCGCCGAACACGTCCTCGGCGGTGAACGTCCCAGCCTCCTCAGCGAGCCGGATGTGGAAGGCAACCTGCGCCAGAATATCGCCCAGCTCCTCCAGCATGCCCTTGGCATCGCCGGCGTCGATGGCCTCCATCAGCTCGTAGCACTCCTCCAGGAGGTAGCGCTTGAGCGACTGGTGGGTCTGCTGCCGGTCCCAGGGGCAGCCGCCGGGGGCCAGGAGCCGCTCGACGACGCTGTCCAGGGCCTGGTAGGTCCCCCTGGGCTGGGCGCCTGTCTCGTCCATCTGTGCCTGCCTTTCCGTCGGGCTGCGATGGCCGCCGTGGGCGGTCCAGCCGCAGACGATGCCCCAATCCTCCCCCGCCTCGGCTGATTATAGGCAAGCCGCCCACCAGGGGCAAGGGAATGTACTCGTTCAGGACATATGAGACAGAGGGGTCTCCGGGTGGCACTGAAGAATATACTCCATGGGAGAGTGATAGCCAAGGGACTGATGTGGGCGGTGTGTGTTGTAGTAGAGTTCGTGGTCTCTGAGAGCTGGGGTGATGTCCTGGACAGACCAGTCGCCGTCGTAGAAGGCGTAGAACTCCTCCTTGTGGGTGCGGTGAGCTCGTTCGGCGAAGGCGTTGAGCTTGGGAGAATGAGGTGGAGTGGTGAAGAGCCGGATGCCTCGGTCTCGGCAAGCGGTCTCGAAGTCGGCCTGGAACTCTGATCCATTGTCCACCTGGATGGCGCGTACAGGGAAGGGGCATCGTGTCTGGAGGGCGTCCAAGACCCGCGTGGCGGTGTTGGCGGTAGCACGTGAGGCTATGAGTAGGGTGTCCCATCGAGAGACGACATCCCGTGCGCTGAAGTGTTTGAGGACTACGCCTGGGAGTGGGCGGAGGTCGGTGGTGTCCAGGTGGAGGAGGTCACCGGGGGCCTTGGGGCGGTAGTCCCTTGGGGTGCGTACGGCGTAGGGACGGTGTACGTGGCGTTTAGCGCTGGCTACACCGGGGCGTGGTGGTTCCTTCAGGACCCCGCGACGCTTGAGGTCGGCGAGTATGCGACCGATGGTGGAGGTGGAGACCATCCATCCACGCTGTCGCAACAGGGGAGCCAGCTTGTCCTTGCCGAACCATGGCGGCTGCCGGCGCAGGTCCTCAATCGCTGTCACCAGCTGCGGGTCCCACTGGGGCGTCCGCCTGCGGTGGGGTGCACGCGACCTCGGCTCCAGACCCGGGATGCCAACCTCCCTGCGACGCCGGGCCCAGCGGTACAGAGTGGAGCGGGGTATGCCTATCACCTCAGCAGCGACTTGACCCCGCAGACCCAGCGCCTGGAATTCCCTCCACAGGCGCAGTGCCCCCTCCCTTGCTCTCGCTTCGTCACTGACCGGCTCCGCAGTGCTTCTCGCCAGCCGGTCCGCTTGGTACAATACCCTTGGGTAGCCCAACTACCCGCATGGGGGGCCTCCTTTAGTGTTTACTCACCTCAAGGATGGCCCCTCCTTTTCGTCTTGACTAGTCTCACATGTTTCTGAATGAGAATAGGGAAGCCCACAGGACACGTGCACATGTCGTAGTTCAGTCAATATGTCCGCCTAATGGTTCAGTGATTTTGTCGCCGAGGGTATCTTTCTCCAGGGATGGTTAGGTCCGGGTTTGGGATGTGAGGTGTGCTTCGAGGGCGGCTGTGGTAGGGAGGGGTGGTAGGGGGAAGAAAGAACGGCGGGCGTACCCGTCGTACCTTCTTCTTTGGGTATGTCAGCCCTTGGAGCTTTGCGGGCTCGCAGGGCAGAGGCTTGAGGCGGTGCCTCCCTTGTGCTGATGACGCTTCCCTGATAGACGACCGCCAGGCTGCCATCCAAACGCTCTTGGACCTCCACCTTAGCCCGGGCGTAGCTGGTGCGGTGGGCATCGGGGAGGAGTTGCAGGGTGGTGGCGTACCAGCGGACAGTGTTGTCGCTGGCTACGGTGCGGGGGTACTTGAAGCACAAGGTCTGGTCCAACTGGCCGGCAGATGCTTCGCGGTAGGCTGTGCCCTCCTGGGCTGGAGGCACAGCAAAGGCCCGGTTGAACTTGGGCAGGTAGTCTCCCAGGACCTGGTTGGCTTCCTCCAGGGTGGAAGCTCCCCGCAGCCTCAGTTGGCCGACCAAGCGGTCTTGGAGGGTGCCGAACAACCGCTCCACCCGGCCTTTGGCTTGGGGTGAGTGGGCCACGATGGACTGGATACCCAGCTCCCGCAGTGCCCGTCCAAACTGGGTGGGCTGCCTTTCCCCGGCCAGTTGCTCCTCCAAGGTCTCCTGTTTCTTGGGGTTCACCTGGAAGATGCTGTGCTGGTCGCTGTAGAGGGCAAGGGGTAGGCCTTTGGTGGTGATGGTCTCCCGCAGCACGAGGAAGTAGCCGTGGGCATCCTCCTGTTCCCTGAACAGTGCTGCCGGGATGGTGCCGGTGGCATCGTCGATGAAAGCCACCAGGCTGAGAGAGGGTCCCCGGCCCTCCAGCCACAGGTGGTGGCTGCCGTCGATCTGTAGCAGCATCCCCTCTTGGGGGTAGCGCTGCCTCTGGTGGCGATGCAGGGGTCGGCGACGCTTCCTGATGCTGGGTACACCAGCCCTGGTGAGGATGCGCCACAGGGATGAGCGGCTCAGCTTCACCCCCTCCTGCTCTGCCAGCTCCTCCTGTAGATGATGGTGATTGAACCCCCGGTAGGTTCCATGGGCCAACTCCACCACCTGCCTTCGGGTCTCGTCGGTAATGCGGTGAACCGGTGATCGTCCTCGATTGCCATGGGCCAGGGCAGCCACACCATCCTTCCTGTAGGCAGCCCTAAGCCTCTGCACCTGCCGAACCGACAAGCCCATCAGCCTTGCTGCCTGCTGCCCTGTGAGTCCGTCCCGTTCCACCTGATTCAGTACCATGCCTCGCTGTTGCTCCCTCTCGGTCAGTGTCACTGTTGCACCTTTCATAGGGTGACATTTTCACTGAACCGTTACAGATGTCATAATCCCAGAACTACCACATGCACATTGACAGGTTGAATCACATGTGCTATCTTCCCAGAGAACATGCGTTCATTGAGGAGTGGTTCATTGGCTAAGAAAGGTCTCAGTTCAAGGCAGCAGCGTATCTTGGAGTTCATCCAGTCCTTCTACGAGGAGCACAGCTATCCCCCCACGATCCGCGACATTCAGCAGGCATGCAGCATAAGCTCCACCTCCGTGGTCGACTACAACCTGCGGATCCTGGAGCGGGAGGGGCACATCCGCCGCGACCGCGAGGTGTCCCGGGGCATCGAGGTGCTGGTGGGCGGCCGGCGGCGCGGGCGTGTTCCCGTGCTCGGCTACATCGCCGCAGGTGAGCCGACTCCCGTGCCCACGCAGGAGTCGTGGAGCGACTACGAGGCAATCGACGAGCTGGACGTGCCGCAGGGTCTCCTGGGCGAGGTCCCGGCCGACGCGTACGCCCTGCGCGTGAAGGGCACCTCCATGATTGACGCCCTGGTGGACGACGGCGACGTTGTTATCGTGCGGCCCGTGGACTCCGTGAAGAACGGCGACATGGTGGTGGCGTGGCTCCGGGCGGAGAAGGAGGTCACGCTCAAGCGCCTCTACCACGAGGGCGAGCGCGTCAGGCTCCAGCCCGCCAACACTACTATGAGCCCCATCTACGTGGACCCGGAGAACGTGGAGATCCAGGGCAAGGTGGTGGCCGTCCTCCGCAGCAACCCGTAGCTGCGGGAAGCAGCAGAGAGACACGCCACGTGACTGACTACCTCGCCCTGAACGCTAGGTGTTGGCGTTAAGTACTGCCAGAGCCCTGACAAGCTCCTTGGCGTCTTCTACGCCTTCTCCCACTGACTCCTCGTCCAGCACTGCCTGATAGAAGTTGGCGTGAAGGGCCTCAACCGACCTTAGAAGCCTCCGGTAGTGGGCCGCGTTCGTCGGATCCCAACTGAAGACTTCTCGGGCATTCTCAATCAGGTGGTTGTGCGAGCCCAGAGGCCAGCCTCGCTGACGGGCTATGGCATTCACATAGTGAGAAACGGCGCCCCACGCCTTCTCAGAAGCCTGGAGTAGTTCTCCCCTGCGAAATTCGTCGTCAGCATGCTCCAGGAACTGACTGTTGATAGACAGGTGTTGTTCAGCCGTGGCCACGGTCATTCCCCTGCGTACGCCTTGGGCTCCGTGTATTCCATGAGCGAGAATTGCCCCTCAACGTCCACAAAGCGTATCGTTGTCTCCACACCGAACACGTCGATGAGGTGGAGTGGTTTCCCTATTTCAAATCGGACAGCAGGAGTTGCGAGCTGTCCGTTGATGGCAATGTTGTTGGCATCAACATACCCATCCTTATGTGGATTCAGGCGTCCCTCTACCCCCGGAATGTATTCGGTACTCCTGGTGAATAGCAGCGCCCTTCTCTCGTCTTTCGACGGCTCCAACCTGAGTGGGACGGGCTCTTCCAACGTAGGTTCGATGGTGGTCTTGAATGACAGATAACCCGCCGCAGCTGCAAGGACCTTGATGGGCTGGTCTATTCGGTAGAGGCTGAACTGGCAGTTCCCGTTGTGGCTGCTGATGCCAGTGAGATATGTGCCATTGGGGTAGGCTACAAGGACAACCGCCCCTTCTACGGGCGCTCCTTCGCCAGACGTTACTATGAAAGCCAAAGTCTTCATGCCCCCTCCCGCACTTAAGTCCGGTCTACACCACTCCTGTACTCCATTATACAATACAGAACTCCACCCGCGCCCCCGCGTTTGCCGAGCCGCTCGCTGCGTGGTACTATGGCGGCACGGCATGCAACCCGTAATCGATTCAATTGGAGAGAGCAGTGGCTAGAGGCAAGACCTACTGGATGGTCGCCAGCTCCCTCGAAAACTTCCACAAGACGCGCGAAATGGACTTCACGCTGCAGGGCATGATGTCCCGCCAGCGCCGCAAGGCCCAGCGCATGGAGCCGGGCGACAGGCTGGTCTTCTACATCACCGGCGCGCAGGTTTTCGGGGCTACGGCCACCGTCATCTCAAAGTGCTCAGAGGACCACGAGGTCATCTGGAAGAGCGACGGCAAGGCGGACGACTTCCCGTGGCGCGTGAACATACGGGCAGAAGTGGCCCTGGCAGACGAGCAGTTTCTGGATGCAAGGGAGATCGGACCGCGCATGGAGTACGTGCGCAGGTGGCCCCCGGAGATGTGGCCCCTGGCGTTCCAGGGCAACCTCCACATCCTGCCCAAGGCAGACTTCGAGCTGTTGGAGCAGGAGATGCGGAAGTTGACCTCGCGCCACGCGCAGCGGCGGCGCCTGCAGAACGGCGCCTAGCCGCCCCGCTCCAGATCTTTCGCCTCCGGATCGAACCCCGTTTCGTACAGCTCGTTGATGTGCGATAGCGTGGCAGCGTCAAGCTCCGGCATGTCGGCCGCCGCGGCGAACTCCTGCAGCCTGTCCGTGCTGCTGACAATGGGCAGTGCTGAAGCGACCCGCTCGTTGGCCAGCACGAACTGCAGCGCAACCTGGCCCAGCGTGGCCTCACTCTCGTACGTCAGGAAGTCCAGCATCCGAAGCTTCCTCAGGCCATCCTGCAGACGCTCATCGGCGCCTGCGTGAGTGGCGTGCGGGTCAAACGTGCCGTCCAGCAGGCCGGCGGCGTGAGGTGCGCGGCACAGGAGCGCCGGGCCACCCGATTGCCCGGCGGGCGCCAGCTCCCTTGCGTGTTCCTGCGACAGAATGTTGTGAGCTATCTGCAGGGCGGCTACGCGACGCTCCCGCACCGCCTGCGCCCCTTCGTCGAGGCGCTCCGCGTCCGACGCAACCGCCACGCCGCAGCAGCGGACCTTGCCCTCCCGCACCAGCGCCTCCAGCGTCTCGAACAGTTCGTCCGACTCCAGCGCCTCCCATGGCGGGAAGTGGAGGTAGAAGAGGTCGATGTAGTCGCTCTTCAGGCGTCGCAGGCTTTGCTCGCAGGCGCGGCGGACGTGCGTGGGGGAGAAGTCCTGAGCGGGCGCAGCGTCCGGTTCCAGTAGCGGGACGGAGTAGAAGTCGTAGCCCGCCTTGGTGGCGATGACGAGGCGGCTTCGGCTCCTGCCCAGCGCCCGCGCGAGCAGCTCCTCGCCGTAGCCGCGGCCGTGAACGTCCGCCGTGTCAAACAGGGTGACGCCCAGGTCGATCGCCTCGCTGAGCAGCGCGAGGCTCTCGCGTTCGTCTCCCCCGTCCGCCTCCGCACCGATTAGTGACCACACGTCGAGGCCCATCGCGGAGACCTGAATTCCGGTGTCTGCTACGCTGCGGTACTTCATGGCGCCTTCCTGCGGGCTATACGCCGCCAAGGTTTTCCTCGGCCTGCGCCGCACATTATAATACAGAGCCGTCCGAGCCAGTCGACCCCGCGCCGTGCAGGAGCACCGCTCAAGTGGTTCGACGGGCTCACCATGAGCGGTGCCGGTGCGTGCCGCGCCCGCCCGCCCCCGCACGACTTCATTGACAACCGCGCCCGCGGGCGATAATCTGCCGAGTATCGGATACGGAGCAGCGCTCCGCACACGGGAGGTCTGATTGTGAGAAACAGTATGGTCTGTCCAAGGTGCCGGTCCGCACTGTCCGTCGAGAAGTTCAAGGACATCGAGGTGGACCGTTGCTCCGGCTGCAACGGCATGTGGCTGGAGTACGACGAGCTCGACCGGCTCGAAGACCGGGCGATGGACGACGATGATATGAAGGGTTCGTGGATGTTCCGCTCCTACGTGGGAGAGCTTCACTGCCCCACGTGCGAAGGCGGAATGCAGATGTTCCACTACCGCGCCTTCGACCTGGAGCTGGACTTCTGCCCCAATGAGCACGGCTTCTGGCTGGACGCAGGCGAGGAGAAGCGCGTGCTGGATATCATGAAACAGCGCGTGAAGGACCTGAAGCGTTCCGAGGATGCCGAGGCGGAGTGGGCCGGGATGCTGAAGCGTTTCAAGTCGAAGTCGTTTGGCGACCGCATGAAGGGCCTGTTCCGATAGCGGCAAGCCAATGCGAATGACCGCCTTCTTCGGCAAGACCCTGCGGGAGGAGCCCGCGGAGGCCGAGACCTCCAGCCATCGCCTTCTCCTGAAGTCGGGCATGATCCGGCAGGTGGCCTCCGGCGTGTACACCTACATGCCGCTCGCCTGGCGCTCCCTCCGCAAGATCGAGAACATCATCCGCCAGGAGATGGACGCTGCGGGCAGCCACGAGCTGCGAATGCCCGCGCTCCATCCGCTGGAGCTGTGGGAGTCCACCGGCCGCGCGGAGGCCATGGGCCAGACGCTCTTCGGGCTGAAGGACCGCCGGGAGCGCTCGCTGGTGATGGCCCCCACGCACGAAGAGGTGGTCACCCTCACGGTGAAGGCCAACGTTCACAGCTATCGCGACCTGCCGCAGATCCTCTACCAGATCCAGACGAAGTTCCGCGACGAGCCCCGGCCCCGCGCCGGCCTCATCCGCGTGCGTGAATTCGACATGAAAGACGCCTACAGCTTCGACGCCGACGAGGAAGGGCTCGACCGCAGCTACGACGCCATGGTGCAGGCTTATCGCAACATCTATCGCAGGTGCGGCCTGAACGCCGTCATGGCGGAGGCCGACAGCGGAGCCATTGGGGGCAAGGAGTCCCACGAGTTCCTGCTGCCCGCCGAAAGCGGAGAGGACCTGCTCATCCACTGCTCCGCCTGCGACTACGCGGCCAATGCGGAACGCGCGGAAAGCGTGAAGCCGCTTCTGGAGCACGAGGAGCCGCTGCCCCTGGAGGAGATACACACTCCCGGCATGAAGACCATCGAGGACTTGGGCGTGCACCTGGGCATCCCAGCTCCCAAGACGCTCAAGGCCGTCTTCTACGCCTGCGACGGCGAGGTGGTGTTCGTCACCATACGCGGCGACCTGGAGGTGAACGAGATCAAGCTGACTCGCCTCCTGGGCTGCCGCGAGCTTCGCCTGGCCTCGCTGGAGGAGGTGGAGGCGGCCGGCCTGGTGGCCGGCTCGGCATCGTCCATTGGGTTGGAGGGCATGCGCTCCGTCGCCGACAACTCCATACGGACCGGCGCCAACTTCGTCGTGGGCGCCAACCGTCCCGACTACCACGTTCGCAACGCCTGCTTCCCACGCGACATACAGCCGGACGTGATCGCGGACATCGCCATGGCGCAGGCAGGCCACGCCTGCCCCCGGTGCGGCTCGCCGCTGCAGGCCGGCAGGGCGATTGAGGTGGGCCACGTGTTCAAGCTGGGCACCTTCTATAGCGAGTCCCTGGAGGCCACCTACCTGGACAGCGACGGCGTGCAGAAGCCCATCATCATGGGATGCTACGGCATAGGCCTCGGGCGTCTGCTGGCTGCTGCCATCGAGCAGAACAACGACGAGAAGGGCATCGTGTTCCCGGCCGCGATTGCTCCCTACCAGGTGTACCTTGCTGCGCTGAACGTGGACAACCCGGAGGTTTCGCAGGCAGCCGGTGACCTGTACGCACGGCTGGTGGAATTGGGCCTCGAAACGCTGTACGACGACCGCGAGGAGTCGGCCGGTGTGAAGTTCAACGACGCCGACCTGCTGGGAATGCCCGTGCGGGTGGTGGTTGGACCTCGCGGGCTGCGCAATGGCACGGCGGAGGTCCGGCGGCGCGATGAGGCAGAGGGCCGCGCTGTGGAGCTGGACGGCGTGGTGGAGGCTGTCCGGACGCTGTTGGAGAGGAAGGCCGGCGTTTAGCGGCCTCACATCCGCTTGTCCTGAGCTTGTCGAAGGGCGGGCGGACGGTATCCCGTTCGCACTTCGACAAGCTCAGCACGAACGGGACGGTTGCAGCCCGGCGGGGCCGCCCTACTCGTCGGCGACGCCGCGGCCGGTGAGGTACGTGATGGCGTCCTGCACCTTCAGGAGGGACTCCGCGTCCTCATCGGAGATCTCTATGGGGTTGTCGTCCGTGCTGAACTCGTCCTGGAAGGCAAGGATGAGGTCCACCAGGTCCAGCGAATCGGCCTCGAGGTCCTCAGTAAACGACGCCTCCGGCGCCACCGCCGTCTCGTCTACGCCCAGCCTCTCCGCCACGATCTTCTGTACTCGCTCTAGAACTGTTGCCACCCGGAACCTCCTGTGAGTTCTGTTGTGCCTCTATTCGTTTGTGCCGTCCAGGGCCTCGCTCATTCGCACCGCCGAGCCCAGTACCCCGTTGATGAACCTTGGCGAGCCGTCGCTGCCGTACTGCTTCGCCAGCTCCACCGTCTCGTTGATGACCACCTTTGGCGGGGTCGTCCTCTCCACCAGCAGCTCAAGGACGGCCAGCCTGAGCAGGCTGCGGTCCACTATCGAGAGCTGCGATACGGGCCACGTGGGAGCCAGCGAGGAGATGACCCCGTCGATGAAGGCCTTGTTCTCCTGCACTCCGCCCACAAGCCCCTCAGCAAAGGCCGCTGCCTCGCTAGAAAGCCGCCCGTCGTCCAGGTTGCGCTTGCACACCTCGTCCAGCGGGTGGTTCACGCAGTCCACCTCGTACAGGACCTGGAATGCCGCGATCCTCGCCCTGTGCCTAGCCGTGACGAACCCGTCATCCGCCATCTCTCTCGACCCCGCGCTGATCCTGCTAGATTGTTAAAGAACCCAGTTGTGGCCGGTCCGCCGGTAAACGCCGGGCCAAAGGGCGATTCAGCCTCGGAGAGACTCCGCAAGCTGCCGCAGGCCCTCAACGTCACCAACGTTGAATACCTCCGCGTCCGGCTCCATGCGCTTGACCGTGCCGGTCAGCACTCGGCCCGGACCTATCTCGTAGAAGACGTTGACGCCCGACTGCAGCATGTGCTGCACGCAGTCCTTCCAGCGCACGCAGCTGCACAGACCGGTGGTGAGCTCGGTCCGTATCTCGTCGGCGGTGGAGATCGGCGAGCCGGTGCAGTTGGCGACGATGGGTATCGCGGTGTCGGACAGAGCGACGCCTGCGACGGCGGTATCGAGGCCCTCCTGCGCGGGCTGCATGAGCCGCGAGTGGAAGGCTCCCGCGACCGGCAGCGGAACGGTCCTGCGGGCTCCACGCTCGTTGGCCAGCTCCATTGCCCGCTCAACGGCGGCCCTGGCTCCACTGATAACCGTCTGGTCCGGCGTGTTCATGTTGGAGATCTCCGTGTCCGTCTCACGGCAGATCTCCTCCAGGACGGCGTCTTCCATGCTGAGGATGGCGGCCATTGCGCCCTCAGACATTTCCGCCGCGTACTGCATCAGCCGGCCGCGCTCTCGCACCAGGCGCACGCCGTCCGCGGCGCTCAGGGCCCCTGTGGCTACCAGCGCGGTGTACTCGCCCAGGCTGTGGCCGGCCACCAGCGACGGCGACGGCATTAGCGACTCGCCCAGCGCCTCTTCCATTGCACGCAGGCAGGCCAGGCTGACCGCCATAATCCCGGGCTGCGTGTTGACCGTGCGCCGGAGCTCATCATCCGGCCCCTCGAAGATGATGCGCGATAGGGAAGTGCCGAGTGCCTCGTCCACCTCGTCGATGACGGCCTTGGCGGCGGGCGACTCCCGGTAGAGGTCCAGGCCCATGCCCACGGCCTGCGAACCCTGTCCGGGGAACAGGAATGCGACTCTTGGTGCTGAAGTGTTGCTGGCCATACGATTGCGGGCCGGTACGGGCGACTGCCCGTCCGTCAGCCGGCGGCTAGCCGCCCGCTGCCTGTCCGGCGGCGGCCTCCTTCACAATGACCTCACGCCCGTTGTAGTAGCCGCACACTCCGCATACGCGATGCGGCCTGCGCGGGCTGTGGCACTGCGGGCAGGCGCTGAGCTGTGGCACGTACAGGCGGTATGCCGCCTGGCGGTGCCCTATGCGCGATCTGGTCCTCTTCTTCTTAGGCAGCGCTCCCATGTTTAGCCTCCGTTCATCCCCTGCCGCCGGCTGCCAGCAGCTCCTGCAGAGGGCCCCACCGGGAGTCCACGCCGGCTGAGCAGCCGCACTGGTGGTCGTTGAGATTGACGCCGCAGGAAGCGCACAATCCGGCGCAGTCCCGCCGGCATAGTGGCTTCATGGGCAGGTTGATGATGACATACTGCCTGACGGCCTCCGTCAGGTCAAGGCTGTGGTATGAGTCCAGCGTGAAAAGCCCCTCCCTGATTGCCTGCGCGCTCTTGACGGCCTGCGGGGTTCCGGCGTCTATGGTCACGGTGGGGAGGAACTCCTCGTCCATGCGAAACCGCACCGGGTGCTCGGCCAGCGTCAGGCAGCGGGCGCATGCGCTGAAGGCGTTGGTCTCGATGGAGCCGCTGGCCCACACGCCATTGTCGATACGCGTGACGGTGACGCTGCCCTTCACGCGTGTGGTGCCGGTTTCGGCCAAGGGCTCCAGTGTCTCGTCGATGGCATAGCTTCTGCGCGCTCCGACGCCTTCCTTGAGCAGCTGGGCCACGTTGAATCGCATGGTAGTTCTCCGGGGGCGCGCACCCCTGCAACAGCTTGCGATTATAGTTGGAGGCCGTTAGGGTGTCAAGGAGAGTGACGCTGCCTGGCGGCGTGCCACACTCCTCTCCCTACTCCCCAAGCACCGGCGCCGTGATGGTGTTGGGTTCGCCTATCCCAATGAACCGTGAGAGCCGGGAGCCCTCTGAAATGTTCCGGCTGGTCTCGCCGGTGTCTTGGTCTCGCTGAGACAGCAGCAAAAAATGCATCCGATGTTGCACGAGCAGACCGTTCGTATCTATCCAGAACTCGTGGAAATAGATGTACTTGTGTCCCCGGAAGTCACCATCAGCTTGCAACGTCTCTTTCTCCGAGCCGTCGATGTCGCCAGAGACGTAGCGTGTTGTCTTGACGCCATTAAGGTCTTCTTCGCCCTTGCGAGTCACATTGGTCAGGTCTGGGCAGATGGGCGTATCTCCCAATCCCAGATGGTCATAAGCGCTAACGGCGGCGTCTACGTTCCTCACTGTCCATGCGCTGTCCGATTCCGTACGTAGATAGAGGTCGCTCCCTATCCGTATGAACTCGTTGATTTGCTCGTCGTTGGCCGAGTATGTGACGTGCAAGTCCTTACCCGACACGCTGCCCTTCTCTTCGATGGTGTAGGAGTAGGGAACGCCGTCCTCTTTACCTTCTGAGTGGGCCGAGTAATCGAACTGGTCGGTTTTTGCCATCTCAGTGCAGGCACTCTCAACCACCTCCTGTGCGCTGGCCTGCGGGGCAGGCGTGGCCGTGGGAGCCGGCGCCTCCGCACTGCAGGACAGGGAGGCCAATGCCATAGTGGCCAAGCCCAGTAGGAACGCCGATGCGATGCGGATATTCATGCCTTTATTCTCCCACCACCGGCGCCGTGATGGTGTTGGGCTCGCCCACGCCGGAGACCTTTGTCACAATGGAGACAGTGAATCCGGGCATACTTTCGACCGGAGAAGGCGGGAATCTCTGTACATTCCTGAACTGCACGAGCTGCCCCGTCTCGTCCACCCAGAAGTGCAGCGCGACGTTGATGGTGTAATTGGCGTCCGTAGGCGAGGGAGCGACAACATCGTGGCTTGTCGCGTAGACAGTCGTGGTGACACCGTCAAGGTTCTCTTCGCCCATCTTCTCGACCCACCCCTTATCCTCCGCAAGATCGAGCTGGGGGCAGATCGACCAGCCCTGCGCGGTGAAGTCCACCCCGAAGCTGCCGGCAGTGCTCTGATGGTCGAGGGTCTTGTGCTCCACCCAGGGGCTGCTGCCGTCACGCCGATAGCCTACACCGCCCGCGTAGATGCCCTCGAACTTGGTCCCATCGTACGACTCCCTAGTCCAGTGGTAGTCGGCCCCGGCTACGTGCAGTGTTGACTCCGTGCCATCGCTTTCCCCGCCGTCGAGCGGTTTTCTTGTCACGGTTTGCACCAGGTCAAAGTGAGACGAAGCCGTGGCCTTCTCGCAGGCCTGAGAAAGGTCCTGCGCGTGGGCCTCTGTTGGCACGACCTCTGTCGGTGCATCGGTTGGAGTCGCTTCTACCTGAGCGGTGACTTCCGGCGGTACGTCCTTCGGTGTGTCGGTTGGGGTTATATCTACCTGAGAACGACATGCGAGAAGTGCAATCGTCAAGACGACTCCACCGATGAACACCGGCACCAATGCGGCCTTGACGTTTACTAGTTGCCTCTTGGGAGAAGTAGCCTTAGCCACTGTAGCACTAATCTCGCCTGGCCCAGCTTGGCTTGTGGCAGCGTGGGAAACCTGCTAAGATTCTATGACGCGTGGCTCACGCCCGCAAGGGTTCGAGCACGCAGACTAAGGTTCAAGAGGTAGACGGCTGTGTCCAAGATAAATGTTGCCATAATCGGGGCGGGCAACTGCGCCTCTTCCCTGGTACAGGGGATCTACAAGTACCAGGAGGCTGACGAGGACGCCTTCATCCCCGGCCTCATGCACCCCGTCCTGGGGGGCTACCACATATCCGACATAAACTTCGTCGCCGCCTTTGACATCGACCGCAACAAGGTGGGCAAGGACCTGTCTCAGGCCATCTTCACGGCCCCCAACAACACCGTGAAGTTCGCTGACGTTCCCTTCATGGACGTGCCCGTTGAGCGGGGAATGACCCACGACGGCCTGGGCAAGTACCTCAAGCAGCTCATCGTCAAGGACGCCGGATCCACCGCCGACATCGTCGGCATTCTCAAGGAGAGGCAGACCCACGTGGTCATCAACTACCTGCCCGTGGGCAGCGAGCAGGCCACCAAGTGGTACGTGGAGCAGGTACTGGCGGCCGGCTGCGGCTTCATCAACTGCATCCCGGTCTTCATCGGCCGCGAGGACTACTGGCAGAGGCGGTTCGAGGAGAAGGGCCTGCCCATCATCGGCGACGACATCAAGTCGCAGTTTGGTGCAACCATCACCCACCGCGTGCTCACTCGCCTGATGCGGGAGCGCGGCATCAAGCTGGAGCGCACCTACCAGCTCAACTTCGGTGGCAACACAGACTTCTACAACATGCTCGAGAGGGAACGGCTGGAGTCCAAGAAGATATCCAAGACCAACTCGGTGACCTCGCAGCTGGACTACGACCTGGGGCCGGACAACGTCCACGTGGGCCCCAGCGACTACGTGCCGTGGCTGGCTGACCGGAAGTGGTGTCACATTCGCATGGAGGGGCGCACATTCGGCGACGTGCCCATCAACCTGGAGCTGAAGCTGGAGGTATGGGACAGCCCCAACTCCGCCGGTGTGGTTGTGGACGCAATCCGGTGCTGCAAGCTGGCGCTCGAACGGGGCATCAGCGGCACCCTCATGGGGCCTGCGGCCTACTTCATGAAGTCTCCACCGATCCAGTACTCCGACGAGGAGGCGCGGCGCATGGTGGAGAGCTTCATAGACGGCGACTAGGGAGCGACGCGCCTCGCCGGCGTCCACGTGGCAGGCGGCATGAAGATAGGCCTGGTTTCCCCATACGACTACGCGTATCCCGGCGGGGTTATGGCTCATATCTTCCATCTGAGCCAGCACCTCATTGCCGCCGGGCACGAAATCAAGATCATCGCCCCTCTCACCAGCCCGCCGGCCATTCTGGACAAGGGCTTCATTCGCCTCGGACGCTCCGTACCCGTCCCAACCGGCGGCTCCACGGCCCGCATATCCCTCTCCGTGTGGCTTGAGCCTCGCATCAAGCGCCTGCTGGCGGAAGAGCAGTTCGACGTCATTCACATTCACGAGCCGCTAGCGCCTGTCATACCGCTCTTTATCCTTCGCCTCTCCAATGCCGTGAACGTGGGCACATTCCACGCTTTCCACGGCAGCGGCCGGGTCTACCGGGTGAGTAAGTACGCGCTCAGGCGATACCACGACAAGCTGGACGGTCGCATAGCCGTGTCGGTTCCCGCACTGAGTATGGTCAGCCGCCACTTCCCGGGCGACTACCGCGTCATCCCAAACGGCATCGAGTTCAACCGATTCGCCATCCCGGCCCGTCCCCTCAGCGACTTCCAGGACGGCAAGCTGAACATCCTGTTCGTGGGACGGCTGGAGAAGCGAAAGGGCCTGAAGTACCTGCTGGGCGCCTACAGCAAGCTGAAGTGGAGGTACCCCAACACGCGGCTCATCGTTGTGGGCCCCGGCAACCCGGAGCCGGAGGTGTTCCGCTTTATAGCCGAGCGCAACCTGGAGGATGTGGTGCTGGTTGGAGGCGTAACCTACGAGGACCTGCCGCGCTACTACCAGGTCTCGGATATATTCTGCTCGCCGGCAACGGGGAAGGAGAGCTTTGGCATCGTGCTGCTCGAGGCCATGGCCTCCGGCAAGCCCATAGTAGCCAGCAGCATCGAGGGCTACTCCTCGGTAATGTCGCACGGCGAGGAGGGATTGCTGGTCCCGCCTCGCAGCGAGGAGGCCCTGCAGGTGGCGCTCGAGACCCTGATCTCCGACCCCGCCATGCGTGAAGAGATGGGCGCCCGTGGCACGTTGAAGGCGCCACGCTACGACTGGGAGCAGGTCACGGCCCAGATTATCGACTACTACACCCTCCTGCTGGGGAGGCGGAGCGCCAGCCGGTCGGCGGACCTGACGGAGCCAAGAGAAGGCCCCATCCTTCCCTGAACGATATGCCTACGTGGCAGCACTACAGGACCCACGCCCGCCGGGTCTCCACGCGCTACTTTGAGGAGCCGCTTGCGCGCTCGCTGATGGCTGTCGGGCTCACTCCCAACAGGGTCACGTTCCTGGGCCTGCTCGTCAGCGGGGGGTGCGCCTACCTGCTCAGCCAGGGGATGTTCGTGGCCGGCGGCGGCGTGCTCATCTTGGCCGGCATGATGGACATGGTCGACGGCGCACTGGCGCGGCGAGGCGGCACGGCCTCTCCGCAAGGCGCCCTGCTGGACTCGGTCGTCGACCGCGTGGCGGAGGCAACGGTGTTCCTTGGCCTGCTGGTGTACTACCTGGACCCCGTGTCTGCCACCGAGATCGTGCTCATCAACGTGTCGCTGGTTGGCTCCTTCATGGTCAGCTACCTGCGCGCAAGGGGCGAGGGACTGGGAGTCGACTGCCGCGTGGGCATCATGACCCGGCCTGAGCGCGTGGTGGCGCTGGCGGTTGGCCTGCTGCTTGGGCAGGTTACGATCGCGCTGGCCGTCATCGCTGTCCTGACGGTCTTCACCACTCTGCACCGTTTTTGGCATATCCACAGAGAGCTGGGCGGCAGGTAGCGATGGAGCAGGGCAAGCCCAAGATCTTCTACGGCTGGTGGATCGTCCTTGCGGCGTTCCTTGTGCTGACCTTCACCAGCATGACCGGCGGATACGGCCTGAGCCTCTTCTACAAACGGCTCATCGACTACTTTGGATGGGGTCGAACGGCGCTCGCGGGTGCGATTTCGCTTTCGCGGCTGGAGGCCGGATTCCTGGGTGGGATCGAGGGGTTCCTGGTCGACAGGTTCGGCCCGAGGATCATGATCCTGATGGGCGTGATTCTGACCAGCATCGGAATGGTGCTGCTGTCCTTTATTCACTCTCTGCTCGCGTTCTACCTGGTGTTCATACTGATGGTGACGGTCGGACGGAGCCTCAGCTCCATGATTGCAATAGACACCACCGTGGCCAACTGGTTCATCCGGCGGCGTGGCACGGCCTTCGGGCTGCTGCGCTCCGCGGTGGCCGTCGGGGCCGCCGGCGTGATAGTGGTGGCTTGGTTTATCGACATGTACGGCTGGAGGGCGGCATTCGTGGCGTCCGGTATCGGGACCCTGGTTGTGGGCATTCCCACTGCGCTCGTCATGCGCCACAGGCCGGAGCAGTACGGGATGCTCCCGGATGGCGGCCCGCGGGAGCCGCGACAGGTCCGGCCCCAGGAGGTGTCAGGAGGCTCGGATGGCGGGAACGGCAGCTCGGACGCCGCGCCCGCCGCCGTCGAGGGCGCTGAGGCCCGCAACCAGCCCGTCGATGAAGACATCGGCATGACGGTGATGGAGGCGCTGCATTCTCGGCCCTTCTGGGCGCTCTCCTTCGGCTTTGCGATACGGCTGATGGTGACCGGCGCAGCGACGCTTCACGCGATACCGCTTGTGGAGGACATGGGCCACTCCAGGGCGACCGCGGCGGCGGTGCTGGGCAGCATGGGCATGGTCAGCATCATCGGCAGGCTGGGCGGAGGCTTCCTGAACGATATCCTGGGCACGAAGGTGGTGGCCGTCGGGAGCGTGTGCACGCTTGCCATTTCCTGCCTGATCATCGCCTATGCCCAGGAGCTGTGGCACGTGCTGCTGTTCGTGGGGCTGTACGCACCGTCCTATGGCTGCTCCGCGGCAACGATGCCGGCGATAAAGGGTGACTACTTCGGGAGGCGGTCGTTCGGGTCGATCCTGGGCCTGTCGGGGATGGTACAGGTGGCCGGCTCGATGCTTGGCCCCGTTTACGCCGCCTACGTGTTCGAGACTACCGGCAGCTACCGCATTGCCTTCTTGAGCTTCGCGGCGCTGCTCATCATCTCGGCTGCGCTGTTCATGTCGCTCAGGCGGCCGCGGTATAGGTGAGGAGACCGCCAGGGCTACTCCTGCCTGCCCACCCTCGATAGCAGGTACGCCTGCAGGAGCGGGTTCAGGTCGCCGTCGAGCACGGCGGCCGTGTCGGAAGTCTCATAGCCGCTGCGGTGGTCCTTCACCATCCGGTAGGGGTGGAGCACGTAGCTCCTGATCTGGCTGCCCCATTCGGCTGAGACGTGCTCGCCCTTCAGCCTTGCCTGCTCCTCCGCCCTGCGCTTCATCTCCAACTCCATGAGGCGCGCTCGCAGCACCTTCATGGCGTACTCGCGGTTCTGGAACTGGGAGCGCTCGTTCTGGCAGCTCACCACTAAGCCGCTCGGCAGGTGTGTAATGCGCACGGCGGTAGCGTTCTTCTGGACCGCCTGCCCGCCGTGGCCGCTGGCCCGGAACACGTCTATGCGAAGGTCATCCGGGTTGATGTCCACGTCCACGCGGTCCTCTGCCTCCGGCAGCACCTCCACCAGCGCGAAGGAGGTGTGGCGCATGTGCGCCGAGTCGAACGGCGATAGGCGCACGAGCCTGTGTGTGCCCCGGTCCGCCTTGAGGTAGCCGTAGGCATACCGGCCGGCGACGTTGACGTACGCACTCTTGATTCCCGCCTCGTCCCCCAGTGACAGGTCCATGATGCTGCTCGAGTAGCCCTCGCGCTCGGACCAGCGCAGGTACATCCGCAGCAGCATTTGCGCCCAGTCCTGAGACTCTGTGCCTCCGGCGCCCGCGTGTACCGCCAGTATCGCGTTCCGCCCGTCGTAATCGTCGGACAGGATGAGCGTGAACTCCCGCGAGCTCAGCTCCTTGGAGATGGACTCCAGCTCGTCGAAAAGCGTCTCCTCCAGCGAGGTATCGCCCTCCTCGAGCGCAAGATCCAGCAGATCGCGTGCCTGCGAGGCGCGTGCGCTTAGCGACTGCCAGGCCTGTGTAACCTGCTTCAGGTCGGCCAGCCGTATCATGGCGGCCTGCGCCGACTGGGAGTTGTCCCAGAACTGCGGATCGGAGGCTTCTGCCTCCAGCTTTGTTATCTCTGTCTCTTTGCCCGGTACGTCAAAGTCGCACCATCATGTGTGAGATGCGCTCGCCGAGGTCCTGGAAGCGGCCTCTGAGGTCCTGCATGGCTGGTCGTCTTCCTCCGTAGTTCGTGTTCTAGCTTGGCGGCGCCCCTACGTGCGAGCGCCTACCGGCGCTATGCGCCCCGCGGCGGCGAGGTGGGCCAGCCGCGTGGGCTCCGGCATACGATAACCCTTGCAGCAGGCGAGAGTCAACTCCACGGCCTGCTCCAGGCTGGTCCGGTGTCCCACGGAGACGTAGATGGGGTTCACGGAGGTGCGCGTTCGAACGACCGCGCCCACCACCTCGCCGCGGTCCACCAGGGGTACGTGCGATCCACGCTCAGGCTCCGGGCTGCCGTCCGGCCTGCCGCAGAGGATGGACTTGGCGCAGCCGACGGTGGGGACGCCGGCCAGCAGCCCAAGGTGGCAGGCCAGACCGAATCGACGAGGGTGCGCCATCCCGTGGCCGTCCACCAGTACAACGTCCGGCGCTGTCGACAACATCGCGAGGGCTCCGAGCACGAGCGGGGCCTCTCGGAACGAGAGTAGGCCGGGCACGTAGGGGAACGCAGGCCTGCCCCGGTGCAGGCGCACCTCCGCTATGCTCAGCGCCGGCAGCTCCAGGAGCACCGCGGCGGCCGTGGCCTCCCCGGCGGCGTCCGGCGGCGACAGGTCCACCCCGGCTACGAAGCGTGGCGCGGTCGCGACCTCGTCTCGCGCGATCACTCTGGCGGCCAGGTCTCTCTGTATGCCGGCGGCGGTACGCGGGTCAACGTCCCACGGGTGCAGCGATTGGATGTTCACGGCGCGATTATAGCAGGCGCGCGTATGAGGACGAGGCGCGGACGGCGCGCGGTCTTGTTAAAGCAAAGGCCTCTTTGCTTTAACAAGAGAATCCTTGTGAACGTACGCCTTAACAACGGCGCGTCCCTCTTCGTTACTGTCATCCCTCTGCCCTCCCCCATCCCCTTGCCCGGCCTTGTGCCAGGCTGTAGACTACCCATCGATCACCGCACTGCCATGAGCACTCAGCACGCACACTCAGATACAGAGGTCGGCGCACTGCGGGAGCGGATTCGCCACTCCGCCTCGCACGTCATGGCCGACGCCGTTACGCGTCTCTTCCCGGACGCCAAGCTGGGCATCGGCCCGCCAACCGCCGACGGCTTCTACTACGACTTCCAGGTGTCCAGGCCATTCACGCCGGAGGACCTGGAGGCCATCGATGCCCACATACGGCAGACCATCGACGGCGACATGCCGTTCGTGCGCGAGGAGCTGAGCCGCGAGGACGCCATTCGCATGTTCTCGGAGCAGCCATTCAAGCTGGAGATCATCGACGACCTGCCGGAGGACGAGACCATCAGCATCTACCGCCACGGCGAGTTCGTTGACCTGTGCCAGGGGCCGCACGTGGCGTCAACGGGCAAGATAAGCGCCTACAAGCTGCTGAACGTGGCAGGCGCATACTGGCGCGGCGACGAGCACCGACCCATGCTGCAGCGTATCTACGGCACCGCATTCGAGACCGCGGACGCCCTCGACGACCACCTGGCGCGCCTCGAGGAGGCGCAGCGCCGCGACCATCGCAGGCTCGGCCGCGAGCTAGACCTGCTGTCGTTCCACGAGGACTATGGCCCCGGCCTGGTCTTCTGGCACCCCAAGGGCGGTCGCATCCGCTCCGTCATCGAGGACTTCTGGCGCCGGGAGCACTACCGCGCCGGCTACGAGCTGGTCTACTCGCCCCACATCGGCAAGTCCACTCTGTGGGAGACCAGCGGTCACCTGGACTTCTACGCCGAGAACATGTACGCGCCCATGGACGTGGACGGCCAGGACTACTACGTGAAGCCCATGAACTGCCCCTTCCACATCCAGATATACAAGACCTCGCTCAGGAGCTACCGGGAGCTGCCCATTCGACTGGGCGAGCTGGGCACGGTGTACCGGTACGAGCGGTCCGGCGTGCTCCACGGCCTCCTGCGCGTCCGCGGCTTCACCCAGGACGACGCTCACATCTTCTGCAGGCCTGAGCAGGTGAAAGAGGAGCTGGAGGGCTGCGTGGACTTCATGCGCTTCTTCCTGAGCGCATTCGGCTTCGAGGACTTTCGCGTTTACCTGTCCACCCGGAACGAGAGCGGCAAGTTCGCCGGCTCCACGGCCGATTGGGACATGGCGACGGAGGCGCTGCGAGACGTGATCAGCTCCCGCGGTCTGCCCTACGAGGAGGACGAAGGAGGCGCCGTGTTCTACGGCCCCAAGATCGACGTGAAGATGGTCGACGCCCTGGGCCGCGAGTGGCAGTGCACGACGATACAGTTCGACTTCAACCTGCCTGAGCGTTTCGACGTGACCTACGTTGCGGAGGACGGCCGCGAGCGGCGGCCCTACATGGTGCACAGGGCTCTGCTGGGCTCCATGGAGCGGTTCTTCGGCGTGCTCATCGAGCACTACGCCGGGGCATTCCCCGTGTGGCTCGCGCCGGTGCAGGCGGTGGTCATACCGATCGCGGACCGTCACGTGGACTTTGCGCGGGACGTATCGCAGAGGCTGAAGCAGTCCGATATCCGCGTTGACGTGGACGACCGCTCGGAGCGGATGAACGCGAAGATCCGTCATGCGCAGCTCCAGAAGGTGCCGTACATGCTGGTGGTGGGAGACAAGGAGGCGGAGTCGGACACGGCCTCAGTGCGCCTCCGCGACGGCCGAGACCTCGGCCCGACGCCTATCGACGCCACGGCGGACCTCATTCGCGAGGCCATAGACGCGCGGGCGTGAGGCGCGCTTGCCGACACGCAGCCCCTGCCTTATCATTGCCCCATAATGCCGAAGAACTTTGGCAAATACTGGTTCTGGGTCGCGTTCCCCACAGGGCTGATATTGGGGTTCACCGTCAATGTGTGGTTAGGGATTCTCGCCTTCTGGGTCCTCTCGATCGCACCCCACCTGATCTTCTTCCTCTACCGGCGCATGGCGAAGCAAAGCGAGCCGTAGCACCGCAGCCATCAACGGTAACCCGCTCGCATCTGTCCTTGGAGGAGCGCACGACTTGACCCACTTCGTCGAGGTCTCCTACTGCGACACACAGGGCTCCCGCGACTTGGACCCGGCCCTGGTGGACCTGGCGGGCAGGTACTTCGGAGGCGCATCCGGCCGCAGCGAACGCGGGGAGCGACGGTGCCTGGAGTTCCTCTTTCCGCACTTCGAGCAGGCCTCCGGCTTCAGCGCGGACGTGAGGCTCTATCTCCCCAACGTGACCATAGACCGCGTGTCCTGAGGGCCTGTAGCCGTGACCCCATACGAGTTTATCAACAAGTGGAAAGCCTCCACGCTGTCGGAGCGCTCAGCAGCGCAGCAACACTTCCTCGACCTCTGTGAGTTGCTGGGAGAACCCAAACCCGCGGACGTCGACCCGTCGGGCGAGTGGTACTGCTTCGAGCGTGGGGCTCGCAAGGACAGTGGCGGTGAGGGATGGGCCGATGTCTGGAAGCGCCATCACTTTGCCTGGGAGTACAAGGGGAAGCGGAAGGACCTCGACGCCGCTTTCGAGCAGCTCCGGCAGTACGCTCTCGCGCTGGAAAACCCGCCGCTGCTGATCGTCTCCGACATGCAGCGGTTCCGCATCCGCACCAATTGGACGAACAGCGTCAGCAGGACTTACGAATTCGGCCTTGAAGACCTCGAAGACGCGGCTACCCGCGAACGGCTCAAGTGGGCGTTTTCGGACCCCGAGCGGCTGCGGCCGGGTGAGACCCGGCAGGCGCTCACCGAGCAGGCGGCGCAGTCCTTCGCGACGGTTGCGCAGGCGCTACGGGAGCGCGGGCACGACCCTCTAGCAGTTGCCCATTTCGTCAACCGGCTCGTCTTCTGCATGTTCGCCGACGACGTGGGCCTGCTGCCCGGCCACATGTTCACGCGGATGCTGGAGCAGGCACAGCGCACGCCGGAGCAATTCGCCGACCTCGCCGGCGATCTGTTCCGCGTCATGGCCTTCGGAGGCAGGGTCGGCTTCGAGACGGTCGACTGGTTCAATGGTGGCATGTTCGATGACGACACCGCGTTGCCGCTGGAGAAGTCCGACATCGACACCGTGCTGGCGGCCTCGAACCTCGATTGGTCGGAGGTTGACCCGTCAATCCTAGGCACGCTATTCGAGCGCGGACTGGATCCCAGCAAGCGTGCCCAGCTCGGAGCGCACTACACGGATCGCGACAAGATTATGCTGCTCGTCGAGCCTGTGGTGGTACGTCCTTGGCTTGCCGATTGGGCCTCTGAGAAGGCCGAAATTGCTGCCGAGCTGGAACGTGCGGATGTCGCCAAGGCACGCTCCACTCGCACGTCACGGCGGAGAGAGGCCGAGCGCCGGTACCGGACGTTTCTCAACCGGCTGCGGTCTTTCACGGTGCTCGACCCGGCGTGCGGTTCCGGCAACTTCCTATACCTGGCCCTGCAGGCGCTCAAGGACCTGGAGCACCGGGTGCAGGTTGAGGCTGAGGCGCTCGGCTTCCCGCGGGAGTTCCCTGAGATCGGCCCGGCAAACGTGAAGGGCATCGAAATCAACCCCTACGCTGCCGAGTTGGCCCGCGTGTCGGTGTGGATCGGCGAGATTCAGTGGATGCGGCGCAACGGCTTCTCGGAGTCGCACGACCCTATCCTGAAGCCGCTCGACACCATCGAGTGCCGCGACGCGATTCTGACACCGGAGAACACAGAGCCGGACTGGCCGGAGGCGGACGTGGTGATCGGCAATCCGCCATTCCTGGGTGGCAAGCTATTGATCGCCAACCTGGGCGAGGACTACGTGTCGCGAATGTTCACGACCTACGCCGGCCGCGTGCCGGCGGAAGCGGACCTCGTCTGCTACTGGTTCGAGAAGGCTGGCAAGCAGATCGCATCCGGCAGGGCCAACCGGGCCGGGCTTGTCGCGACCAACTCTATCCGCGGCGGCGCAAACCGCCGAGCGCTGCTGGCTGCAACGGAGAATCGGCGGATATTTGAGGCGTGGAGCGACGAGCCGTGGGTGGTTGACGGGGCAGCGGTGCGGGTATCGCTGGTCTGCTTCTCCCGTGCTGGCGACGATTACGTGGTCGGCTTGCGGCTTGACGGAGCGGCGGTCGACGATATCTACGTAGACCTGACGGCGCGACGCGACGGTGTCGGCGTCGACCTCACGAACACCCGACGCCTTGCCCAAAACGCTGGCGTGGCGTTTATGGGCAATACAAAGGGAGGCCCCTTCGACGTCGCGGGTGAGCTGGCACGTCAGTGGCTCCGCCTGCCAGCGAACCCGAACGGCCGGACTAACGATGACGTTCTGAAGGTGTGGGTGAACGGGATGGACGTGACCCGGCGGCCGGTGGGCAAGTGGATCGTAGACTTCGGGTTGAGCATGCCAGTGGACGAAGCGGCGCTATATGAAGCTCCGTTTCGCTGGATCCAGGAGCACGTCTGGCCGACGTGGGACAAGCAACGTGAGGCCGAGAGACGAGGCCAGTGGTGGTTGCACCATAGGCCACGGCCAAACATGTGGGCAGCGCTCACGAGTCTGTCGCGTTACATCGCGACGCCGACGGTCGCCAAGCACCGGCTGTTCGTATGGCTCGATGCTCGCGTGTGTCCCGATCATCAGCTGATCGTCATCGCTCGTGACGACGACACGACATTCGGTATCCTCCACAGCCGGTTTCATGAGATCTGGTCGCTGCGACTGGGAACCAGCTTAGAAAACCGGCCGCGCTACACGCCTACAACCACCTTCGAGACATTCCCGTTCCCGCCCGGCCTGGCGCCAAATATTCCGGCCGCCGAGTACGCCAACGACCCGCGTGCTATCCCTATTGCCGAGGCCGCCCGACGGCTCGTGGAGCTGCGTGATCGCTGGCTCAACCCGTCCGAATGGGTCGAGTGGGTCGACGAGCCGGTTCCGGGCTACCCGAAGCGGCCCGTTCCTCGAGACGAGCAGGCGGTGAAGGCTCTCAGCAAGCGCACATTGACGAACCTCTACAACGCTCGCCCGCAGTGGCTCGCCAACGCACATGCAGACCTTGACGCCGTTGTGGCTGCCGCGTACGGTTGGTCGACGGACATCTCAGACGACGACGTTCTCCGCGAGTTGCTGGCGCTCAACGGAGGCGCGGCTTAGCCACGTTACCGGTGACCATCGACCGCGTCTCCTGAGGGCCGGCGGCCGCGGGCGGCCTTCCACGCGCGCCGTTTTGGGATGTATACTTGGGCTGATGAGCGGCTAGGAGGACTCGGCTTGAGGATTGCGGTGCGCTTCTTCGCAATGTTTCGAGAGAGGGCCGGCGTGTCACACACTGAGGTGGAGCTGCCGGACGGCGCTTCACCCGCGCAGCTGCTCGCACACCTGCGGAGCCTGTTTCCATCGCTGCCATCGGACTCTCCCGTGCTCATGGCCGTCAACTCCGAGTACGTGAGCGAGGAGGCCGTCCTGCAGGACGGCGACGAGGTCGCATTCATTCCGCCCGTCAGCGGAGGTTAGAGATGATACGCATCACACCGAACGCTCTGGACCCTCAGGAGATCACCGAGCTTGTGCGCAAGCCGTCCAACGGGGCCGTGGTCACGTTCCTGGGCACCACCCGCGACCTGTTCGAGGGCCGGGACGTGGACCACCTCGAGTACGAGGCCTACCAGCCGATGGCCGAGAACATGCTGCAGCAGATCGTGGACGAGATCAGGGAGCGGTGGTCGATCGAGGACGTGGTCATCGCTCATCGCGTGGGCAGGGTGGACGTGGGCGAGATCAGCCTGGTGGTGGCAATCGGCTCACCGCATCGCAAGGAGGCGCTGGAGGCCTCCGCTTACATGCTGGATCGCATCAAGACGATTGTGCCCATCTGGAAGAAAGAGGTGTTCCAGGGCGGCGAGGTCTGGGTGGGCAGCCAGAGCGAAGGGGCGGCGACTCCGCCCGCTCCGTAGCGAAGTCTAGCCGGCCAGCGCGCCGAGCAAAGCGTCCCAGTCGGCGTGGCGTGACATCAGCTCGCGGAACTGCTCGTGCTTCAGCGGATGGTCGAACTGCGCCCGTTCCTGCAGCGACTCAAGCGCAGCGGCGGTTTCCAGTGTGTCCGTCTCCACCTGGATGAGTGGCACTTCCTCTTCGCCCGCCTCGTAGCTCACGTACTGGATGGGAGGATACCCGCCTGTCAGCACTATGCAGCTGGTGGGCGTCCTGAGAGCGGCCATCTGGAGGTCCGGCCGGTTGCCCCTGACGATGACGGCCTTGTTGTCAAACTGCTGAAAGTAGAGGACTCCCCAGTCCAGCACCATGCCGCCGATCAGGTAGTGCTCCACAAAGTTGTCGCGCTTCTCCTCCCAGCTCAGGAAGCTGCCTCCCAGGTGATCGGCAATCTGGCCTGCCGTGACGCCCAGCAGCCGCCTGTCCTCCGGGATGGCGGCCAGTACTCTCACGTTTTGTGCCTGGAAGAGGGGCGTCAGCTGCTCGCTGACCTCGCGGGACTTGTACCGGGTGACGCCGTTGATGACCACGCCGGCGAGCCTCTCGCCGAAGAGCTGCCTGGCGGCCCTCGCCTCCTCCAAACCGATGCCGTCGCGGTACGCGATTACGGCGACTACAATGGCGTCCATCTCGCGGGCCATGCGGCCGGAAGCCTCGCCGGAGGCGCCATCGAAGCCGCTCAGCCCCTCGACGATGGCAACGTCGGCGCCGGCGGTTGCCTCGCCGTATGCTCTCATTGCACGGGCCACGTCCGGCTCAGCGTCCTGGCTCACGGGTATGGGCCACGCGTCGCTCGGCGGCGTGGCGCCCGCGGCCGCCGCGAGGATGGAGGCGTCAGGGTCGGCATCACCGTCGCTCGCGGGTGAGTGGAATGGCTTGAACGCGGCCACCTGACGGCCGTCCTGTCGAAGGCGCTGGGCCAGGGTGACGCACAGGGCTGTCCTGCCCGCTCGCGGCCTGTCCGATGCTACGTATAGTGTGGCCATGACGGGTCGCTCGGCTGCCTCCTTACGCTATCGACTGGAAGTATCGTGAATTATAGCACAGCATGGCGCGGTAGGTGTACCTACTCCGCAGCATGCTCTCGCATGATTGCGGCCGCCAGAGATTGACCCCGAAGGCGCTGCGGCATAGAATTGAAGTGAAGTCTGAGCTGCCAAAGGAGAGCATATATGTACTCCAGCGTGATCGGCAAGATAGAGAAGGCCAAGAGGTATGCAGAGGAGAAGGGCCGGGTAACCTTCGATAGCTTTGTGGCTGACTTTAAGGGCGAGAACGACGATCACCGACTGGAATACAGCGACGGAATCCTGAAGTGCAGCTGCGACTTCTACGCAGGCCGCGGGTTCTGCAGCCATTCGATGGCGCTGCAGAACATACTCGAGGGTATGCTGGCCGCACCGGCGGTGCCGCAGGGGTAGGGCCGCGCCTCCCACCCCTCATCCCCCAACCTCCCGCATCACGCGGGACCAGTACGCCTCACACAAACGCTGTGTCAGCGCGCCCGGTACGTCCGAACGCAGCCGTAACCCGTCCACCGACGCAACGGGCACCGGCCCCTGCACCACATTCGACAGCATCGCCTCGTTTGCCCCTGCGATGTCCTGGGGCGTAAGCGACCGCTCCTCGCAGGCCACACCCAGCTGCCGCGCCTCCTCAAGCAGCGTGAGCCGTGATATGCCGGGCAGCGCGCCGTCCTCGACCGGCGGCGTCAGCAGCACGCCGCCGATAACCGCAAAGACGTTGCTGGACGGCGCGCCCGTCACGAGGCCGCGCGTGTTGCACATGAGAGCATCGTCGGCGCCGGCCCGCTGGGCCTCCAGCCGTGCCACCACGCCGTCCACGTACGACAGCGACTTCACGCTCGAAAGCGGAGAGCGGTCGTTGCGCGCCAGGGACGACATCACGAGCGCTCTGCCCGGCGGCAGCCTCGATGGCGGTCCGAGCCAAGGCGTGACCCGCACGACCACGCTCGGGTCGAGCGCGGCCGGCGCGTTCAGCCCGCGTCCCACGTCCACGCCGCGGCTCAGCGTGAGCCTCACCACCGACAGCGGTAGTCCGCGACGCGCCAGGCATTCCTCGATGATCGCGGCCAGTTCTTCCGCGTCCGGCATGGGCAGCTCGAGCAGGTCGGCGCCGCGGCGCATGCGGGCGAGGTGATCATCGATTCGGAACACCTTCGCGTCAGCGGCCACCATCGTCTCGAACAGGCCGTCCGCGAGCGTGAACCCGCGGTCAAGCGGGGAGATTGCGGCCTTCGCCTCGGTCACGAACTCCCCGTTCACGTACATGAGCGCGTCAGCGTCAGCCATCGCGCTCCAGGGCCATGCGGAGCCCTCTAGCCTTGTGCAGCGTCTCCTCGTACTCGGCCGCCGGTTCCGAGTCGGCGACTATGCCGCCGCCCGCCTGCAGGTACGCCTGCCCGCCGGCGAGCACCAGCGTGCGAATGGCAATGCTGGTGCCCATGTCGCCGCTGAAGGAGACGTAGCCGATGGCGCCGCAGTAGACGCCGCGGCGCACCGGCTCCAGCTCCTCTATTATCTCCATGGCTCGCACCTTGGGCGCGCCCGTCACCGAGCCGCCCGGGAAGCACGCCCGCAGCAGGTCGATGGCGTCCGCGCCCTCGCGCAGCTCGCCCGTGACGGTGGACACCAGGTGCAGCACCGTGGGGTGCTGCTCCACGGCGAACAGACTGGGCACCTCCACGGACCCGATCCGGCAGACGCGGCCGATGTCGTTGCGTATCAGATCGACGATCATGACGTTCTCGGCGCGCTCCTTCTCGCTGGCCAGCAGTTCTTCGGCGAGCGCTGCCGTCTCGCCGTCCGACGCGCCAACGGGCCTCGTGCCCTTGATGGGCCGCACACGCACGCGACCGCCGTCAAGTCGCAGGAACTCCTCCGGCGATGCGCTCAGCACCTGCACTTCCGGGAACCCCAGATACGCTGCGAACGGCGCGGGGTTGGCCTCGCGAAGGCGCAGGTACAGCGACCACGTGTCGCCCTCATACGGCGACTGAAACCGCTGCGACAGGTTCACCTGATAGGCGTCGCCGGCGGCCAGGTACGCCTTCACGCGGTCCACGGCGGCCATGTACGACTCTCGCGAGAAGTTGGAGCGCAGCTCTGCGGCGCGTGAGGCCGGTGCGGCCGCGGGCTCTTCCACTGGCGCGGAGGCCAGCATGTCCATAATCTCCGCCTCGCGCTCCTCCGCTCGTCGCTCCGAGCCGTCGGGCAGGCCGGTGGAGATGAGATATGACTGACCGGTGTCTCCGTCGTGCGCCAGCACCCAGTCGTAGAAGCCCAGGTACAGCTCAGGCAGACAGAGATCGTCCTCCGAGAGCGACGGCAGCCGCTCCAAGTGACGGCCCAGGTCGTAGCTCCAGTACCCGATGACGCCGCCCTGAAACGGAGGCAGGCCGGGCCGGCTCTCGACGCGGTAGTCGCGGAGCAGCGCCTTCATCGCCGCCCACGGGTCGCCCTCCGTCTCCTCGAGGACGCCGTGACGCAGCAGGGACACGCGGCTCCCGCGGCTTCGCACCACGAGGAATGGGTCGGCGGAGAGATAGGAGAACCGGCTGCCTGCCGCGCCGGGCATTGCGCCGTCAAGCAGGACCGGGAAGGGCATGCCGAGGAAGGCCGGCATGAGCTTCGCCGGATGCGGCAGCGAGTGGAACGAGCGGCCCAGCGGCAGTGAGCCTAGCGTTGTGACAGGCTGAGCGTTCAATGTTGGGGCCACCTCGCACGGGCTTGGGTCTGCCGCGGCGCCTCAGGGGCCCGCACGCGGCGCTAAATCTCCCCGTTTGCCGAAAGGAAGTGCTCGGCGTCTATCGCTGCCATGCAGCCCGTGCCCGCGGCGGTCACCGCTTGCCGGTAGACCCAGTCCTGCACGTCGCCGCTGGCGAATACGCCGGGCACGCTGGTCTTGGTGCCGTCGTGGGTGATGATGTAGCCGTTCTCGTTGATGTCCAGCTTGCCCAGAAACGGTTCGGTGTTGGGCTTGTGGCCTATGGCCATGAACACGCCGTCAATGGGGCGCTTCATCTCTTCCCCCGTCTTCATGTTGCGCAGAAGGACCGACTTCACCTCGCCCTCGTCGATGCCGTGGATTTCCTCCAGCACCGTGTCCCAGACGAAGTCGATCTTGGGGTTGTTGAAGGCGCGTTCCTGCATGATCTTGGAGGCGCGGAGCTGGTCGCGCCTGTGCACAACGTGGACCTTGGAGGCGAACTTGGTGAGGAAGTTGGACTCCTCCATTGCGGTGTCGCCGCCGCCGACCACGATGAGCTCCTTGTCGCGGAAGAAGAAGCCGTCGCAGGTGGCGCAGGCGGATACGCCTCGGCCCATGAGCTCGGCCTCGCCCGGCACGCCCAGCAGTCTGGCCGTGGCGCCGGACGATATGATGACTGTCTTCGCGTAGTAGCTGTCCTCCTCGTCGACCTCCAGGCGGAAGGGGCGGCTGGAGAAGTCCACCGCGGTCACGCTGCCGGTGACGTAGCGAGTGCCGAACCGCTCGGCCTGATCCCTGAACTTGACCATGAGGTCAGGCCCCATGACGCTCTCCGGAAAGCCGGGGTAGTTCTCCACGTCCGTGGTGATGGTGAGCTGACCGCCGGGTGTTGCCCCGTCGATAATCAGCGGCCGCAGGTCGGCCCTTGCGGCGTAGAGCGCTGCGGTGTCGCCGGCAGGCCCGGAGCCAATAATGATAACGTTCTCCGCGTGGTTGTCCGTCATGGTCCCTCTCCTTGCGGTATTGTGCTTGATGCCGTCATTGGGCATCACCCGCGGTAGCGGTATCGCCCGCCCACGCGGTCCTTGTTCAGGCGCCGCTTCAGGTGCAGACCCTCCAGTATGAACTCCATACCGGACGCGACCAGCGCGTGCCTGTTGTCGACGCCCAACCGGCGCAGGGGCTCGTCGAACCCCTCTATCTCTGCGAGCAGCGTCACGTACTCCGACGACGGCCTGTCGCCTCCCGTCTCCACCACCAGCCCCTCCTCGAATCCCAGCACGATGTCCTCCAGCTCGTCCGCGTCCAGGTAGCGCCCAAATACGTTGAGCACTGCCCTCTTGGTGAGGTCCTCCAGAACGCGTCCCTCGCGGCCGTCCTCCATCGTCTCCAGCTCGATCTTGCCCATTGTGGAGGGTATGATGGCCGTCAGGTCGCTTATGCGGGGCACCACCATCTCCTCCTGCTGGCGCAGGCTGCGGCGGTAGGCGTTGCTTACGAGGCTCTCGTAGTTGGCAATGGACACCCTGACGCTCACGCCGGAGCGCTGGTTGATCTCGGGGCTGCGGCGGGCCAGGCTCGTGATTTCGGCCGTGATCTCCTTCATGTAGCGGGGCACCAGCAGCCTGTCCTCCAAGTCCTGGAAGGAGGAGGACTCCTGCTCCATGATCCGGATCTCATCCTCCGACCGCCGCGGATAGTGTGTGCGGATCTGCGCGCCGTAGCGGTCCTTCAGCGGCGTGATTATGCGGCCGCGGTTGGTGTAGTCCTCCGGGTTGGCGCTGGCCACCAGGTAGACGTCCAGGGGCAGCCGGATGCGATAGCCCTTGATCTGCACGTCCTTCTCCTCCATCAGGTTGAATAGGCCGACCTGTATGCGCTCCGCCAGGTCCGGCAATTCGTTGATGGAGAAGATGCCGCGATTAGTGCGTGGGATGAGGCCGTAGTGGATGGTAAGCTCGTCGGAGAGGTAGCGACCCTCCGCCACCTTGATGGGGTCCACCTCGCCGATGAGGTCGGCGACCGCGATGTCCGGAGTGGCCAGCTTCTCCGCGTAGCGCCGGTCGCGGCCCAGCCATGCTATGGGCAGGTCGTCTCCCATCTCGGACAGGCGGTCGTTGCACGCCCTGCAGATGGGAGCGAACGGATCGTCGTTGATCTCGCAGCCTTCCACGCATGGGATCGCCTCGTCCAGCAGCTCCACCAGCGCGCGGATGAGCCTGGACTTGGCCTGCCCCCGCTCGCCCAGCAGGATGACGTCCTGACCCGCCAGAATGGCGTTCTCTACCTCCGGGATGACGGTGTCCTCGTACCCGACGATGCCCGGAAAAAGCTCCTCGTTCGCTGTGATCTTGTGGATGAGGTTGCGCCTCATCTCCTCCCTCACGCTGACGACGCGGTAACCGCTGTCTCTCAGCTCACCCAGCGTCTTTGCTCTCTCGGTGGATGTCATGCCCGCTCCTGTGCTGATCCTGCGTGCGTGTGAACTGCCTCTATAATAACATAGAGGCGTCCAAAAGCAGGAGTGCGGCCTTGTTTGAGTTTATCGACAAGCGCATAATGGCCCGCAACCACTTGCCGACACGAGTCGCGCCCGGGTGAGGACGCGAGGCGCTGCAACCCTGTGCGATTGCAGGGCGCAGCGCGGCGCCGCACCGAGGCGTGAAGGGCCAAGGAGGACGACGTGACAGGCATGGACGACCTGTGCATTGCCATGGACGTGGGAGGCACCCGCACCCGTGTCGCTCTGGTTGACCGCGCCGGGAACATCGTGCAGAGGGAGGGGGGCGAGACGCAGGCCCTCGCGGGCGCCGACGAAGCCCTTGAGCGGATAGCGTCCATAATCGAGGTGCTCATAACGCGCACGGGCGATCGGCGCGTGGTGGGCATCGGGGCGTCTCTGGCAGGCCCCGTCGATCCTGTGACGGGCACGCTCTACGCGCCGCCCAACCTGCCCGGGTGGGACGGCTTCTCGCCCGGCGCAGAACTTACTCCCCGGTTCGGCCTGCCGGTGTGGGCCGCCAACGATGCTACGCTGGGCGCGGTCGGAGAGCACGCCTACGGCGCAGGCCGGGGCATGGACAACTTGGTCTACCTGACCGTGAGCACCGGAATCGGCGGTGGCGTCATTGCGGACGGCGAGCCCCTGATGGGCGCGCGGGGCTATGCCGCTGAGCTGGGTCACATGGTGATAGACAGGAACGGGCCCCCGTGCTCATGCGGTGGCCGCGGCTGCCTGGAGTCGCTGGCGTCCGGCACATCGACGGCCAGGTTCGCGCGGGAAGGCCTGGCGCGCGGCGAGGGCAGCCTCCTGACGGAGATGGCGGGCGGCGACCCGTCCAGGGTGACCTCGGCGCTGGTGATGGATGCCGCCGTCAGGGGAGATCCGCTTGCCGCGGACATCATGCGGAAATTCGTGGAAGACCTGGGACTGGGGCTGGCGAACCTGATGCACATCTTTGACCCGGACCTGATTGTCCTGGGCGGCGGCGTGAGTCGCAGCTTTGACCACTACGCAGAGGCGCTGCTGGCTGCGACGCGCCTCCACACGATGGCCAACCTGAAGGAAAAGGTAAACGTCACCGCGACGGCCCTGGGAGACTATGCGCCCCTGCTCGGAGCGGCGCACATGGCGTTTCAGCGAGCCGATCGGGGCGTATAGGGGTCCGCGGTAAAGGTGCGCTCGCCGGCGTCCAGGTTGTCAAGCGCCTCCTGAGCAGCCTCGGCTGCCAGGTCGTCTGCGGACTTAGTGCAGCGGATCAGGGCCTTCCGGGCCAGGCTGCCCCCTATGTTGCCCACGGCGGTTATGGCGGAGATCTGCGTCTGGTGGTCGTCGTCCTCGAAGAGAGGGATGAGGTGTGGCACCGCCGGCTCCTCGCCAAGCTCCCCGCAGGCGTTGGAGGCCTCGAATCTCATCGCCGCGTCGGAGTTCTGAAGCTCCGAAAGGATGATGGGCAGCCAGCGCGGATCGCAGCTCTTGCCCATGGCGTAGACGGCGCTGTATCGCATCCCGTTCACGGAGCTCTGGTAGGCATCCTGGATGACCTTCTGGACGTCAACGGTGTTGAAGGGCGCCACCGCCTCCATGGCCCTGCGTCTCACCGAGAGGCTCTCGTCGCCGTCCAGCAAGGCGTTCATGAGACGCTGCTCTATGCGGTCCCTGTCCTTCTGGAGCATCTTGCCCGTCTGCGACAGAGTGGCGAACTTTCCGAGAGCTGCGGCCGCAGTGGCTCTCACCTCCTCCGAGGGATCCTGGGCAAGTAGGGTAATCAGGGGCGTCACCAGCGTTCGGTCGTCGCACTCCCACAGGCCCTCGATCGCTTTGGCCCTGACCTCCGCGCTCTCGTCGCTCAGGCAATGCTTGAAGAGGTCGTTGAAGTCCGCCTCCAAATTCTCCTCGGACAGATCGATGAGTCGTACCAGCGCGTCCCGCCGCCTCCCGGCGTCAATGTCGCGCCAGACGGAGACCACCAGCCGCAGGTCCTCGGTCGTCAAGTTCGAGAGTCGCATGAGGTCAGCGTTTCTCAGCGACCGGTCTTCGTCGGCCAGGGTCTCCAGATAGTGCTCCAGGTTTTCTTCCATTCTCTCCCTACTAAACCAATGCCCCAGCACTAGCACCTGATCCGGCGGGCGGGCAGCCGCCTATTGCAGTCCCAATTCTAAGCGGTGGTACCAGCGCGGTCAACCTGCGCGGGTCGGGTATTGGGCGCGATTCGCGGCCTGCGTTGGGCCCGGCCCCCGGAGGGTCGTGTGCTATAATCCACGCATAGAATGACGGCCGGACGGTGACTCACGCCGCGATCCGGCACAGAGAGCGAATGGAGTTTTTCGTCCTACCAGGCTACCGCCGAGCTGCGCAATCAGGCCGGGGCGAACCGAGACTTGTCATGGCCCGCAATGATGACAGTGAACTTCTCGCCTAGGCTCCTGCCTGCGAGGCGGATAGGCGTGCCGGTACTCGCGCTGGTTCTTGCCCTGATGGCGTCCGGGTGCAGCGCATATCTCAGCCCCGGCGGAGGCTCTGAGAAGGTGTCCTTCGATACAGAGGACGGGGTGCAGCTGTCCGGCCACGTCTTTGGCTCAGGTCCGGTCGGCGTGGTGTTGAGCCACATGAGACCGGCGGACCAGGAAAGCTGGTGGCCGTTCGCTCGCGTGCTGAGGGACAGGGGCTATCACGCTCTGGCCTTCGACTTCAGGGGCTACCGCGACTCTCAGGGGGAGGTTGACATAGACAGCCTGGACAAAGACGTGGAGGCGGCTCTGGACCACCTTCGGACCCGCGGTGCGACCAGGGTGTTCCTGATCGGCGCCAGCATGGGTGGAACCGCCTCGCTGAAGGTTGCCGCTCGATCGGACGTGGCGGGCGTGATAACGATCTCCGCGCCGCCGCTGATAGAGGGACTGGACGCCAGGCCTGATCTGAGGGGCATTTCCGCACCCAAGCTGTTCATCGCGGCCCGGCAGGACGTATTCTACGCCAGAAGCGCATCCCTCTTGGATCAGAGTTCCGACGATCCAAAGGAGCTGCACCTCCTTGACGGGGCCGCGCACGGTACGGACATGCTCACCGGCGACTCCGGCCCGCGTGTGCAGGGGCTAATTCTGGACTTCCTGGGGAGGTACTCGGAATGACGCGGGCAAGGATCGTCATTGTCGATTACGGCGCCGGAAACCTGCGCAGCGTGGCCAAGGCAATCGAGAAGCTGGGCTACGCACCGAAGGTGACAGGCAACCCGGACGACTTGAAGAATGCCGAAGCGGTGATCTTCCCGGGCCAGGGCGCCTCGGAGTCGGCCATGACTGCGCTGCACGCCAGAGGCCTCGTTGAGCCGTTGAGAGAGGTTATCGGTCGTGGGACACCCTTTTTCGGCGTATGCTTGGGCCTTCAGCTGCTGCTGGAGACATCCGAAGAGGGCCCATCGCCGTGCCTTGGCGTGGCGCCCGGCCGCGTGCGTCTGCTGCCGGAGCAGGTGAAGCGCCCGCACATGGGATGGAACCAAGTCGACCTCCTCGACGACCACCCGGTTTTCCGAGGCGTGGAAAGCGGCTCCTACTTCTACTTCGTCCACAGCTACTACGCTGCCCCCGAAGACGAGTCGCTGGTGCTGGGCACCACGGAATACGGCCTGCGGTTCTGTAGCGTGATGGCCAGGGACAACCTGGTGGCAACCCAGTTCCATCCTGAGAAGAGCGGTGCCCTGGGGCTGCGCCTGTACGAGAGCTTCATCAAGTCCATGGTGGAGGCGTAGGGTGGAAGTCATACCCGCAATCGACCTTCGGGACGGAAGGTGCGTCCGTCTCTACCAGGGTGACTATGACAGAGAGACGGTCTTCTCAGACGACCCTACGAGCGTGGCCCTGAAGTGGCAGGACATGGGCGCGCCCAGGCTCCACCTCGTTGACCTGGACGGTGCGGCCACCGGCGTCCCGGCTAACCTGGAAGCGCTTCGGCGAATCTGCGAGGCGGTTAGCGTGCCCATTCAGACTGGAGGCGGCATACGCAGCCTAGACTCTGCCGCGCGAGTCCTGGACATGGGAGTGCAACGCTTCATACTGGGCACCAGCGCAGTGGAGGAGCCTGCCCTGGTGGAGCAGGCGTGCCGCCGGTTTGGTGCGGCGGCGGTGGTGGTGGGCGTGGACGCAAGGGACGGCATGGCGGCCATCAGGGGATGGCGAGAGACCACCGGCGTCTCCGCGCTGGATCTCATTCGGAGCATGGCCGGGCTGGGAGTGCGGCGGTTCGTCTATACCGACATCTCCCGGGACGGGACGCTGACCTCGCCCAACTTTGGAGCCATCGAGGACATAGCGCAGGGCTGCGGCGCCTCGCTGGTGGTTTCGGGAGGCGTTTCCTCCCCTGATCACGTGGAACGCCTGGCCTCGCTGGGAGTGGAGGGCGTGGTCATAGGCAGAGCGCTATACACCGGAGACGTGGACCTTGGAGAGGCCATCGCCAAGGCCGAGTCGCAGCGATCCAGCAATGAGGTGAAGCCATGAGGGTGAGAAAGGCCGTGATTCCCGCCGCCGGGCTGGGCACTCGATTTCTGCCCGTCACCAAGGCGGTTCCCAAGGAGATGCTGCCCCTGGTGGATCGGGCGGCCATGCAGTACGTGGTGGAGGAGGCGGCTGCGGCAGGAATCGAGGAGGTGATTGTGGTGACCGCGCGCGGCAAGGAGGCCATTGCTGATTACTTCGACAAGAACGCCGAGCTGGAGGGCCTGCTGTCGGCCCGCGGCGACACCGAGCGCCTCGCACAGGTGAGGCGTCCGTCCGAGATGGCGCAGATGACGTACGTGCGCCAGGCTGAGCAGCTAGGACTGGGCCACGCGGTGGCGTGCGCGGCAAGGGCCGTGGGAGGCGAGCCGTTCGCCGTGATCCTCCCGGACGACATCATCGCCGCCGAGCCGGGTGCACTGGCACAGCTGCTGGAGGTGTTCGACCGGTATGAGGCCTCCGTGATCGCCGTGGAGGAGGTGGACGGCCCTGCAATTCAGAGCTACGGCGTGATAGATCCGGAACCGGTCGCGGACGGCGTCTACCGAGTCAGGGGGACTGTGGAGAAGCCGGCGCTGGCGGACGCGCCGTCCAACCTGGGTATCGTTGGCCGCTACGTGCTCATGCCCCAGATCTTTGACGCCCTAGCCGAGGTTAAGGAGGGCGCCATAGGCGAGCTCCAACTCACCGACGGCCTTGCCATTTTGCTGAAGGACCAGGACATCTACGCGCTCCGGTTTCATGGCACCCGCTACGACGTGGGCAATCCCATGGGGCTGCTGAGGGCATCCGTTGAGATGGCGCTCAGGCGAGAGGACACGGGCCCGGCCTTTGGGGAGTTCCTTCGGAGGCTGGTGGACTAGTCCGATACCGCTGACGTTGCAATCAGCCGTACTCTAACATTGCAGTTGTACGGGCATTAAGATTACAATCAGACATGGCTTAACCTTGCAGCTGTACGCCATCCTGTATTGCAATCAGCCGTAGCTTAACCTTGCAATCGTACGGGCCATAAGGTTACAATTGTCCCATGTCCTCGCATGGGTTGCACCCACGTTTCATAGAGCCGCGATTCCTGGAGGCTCTGGAGGATTCACCCGTGGTCCTGATACAGGGCCCGCGCCAGTGCGGGAAGACCACCCTGGCGCAGATGGTGTGCTCTCCGGAGAACCTTCGGCCCGGCGCCGGTTTGGATGGCTCCGCGAGCCGGGGATATGGTTACCTGAGCTTTGACGATCCCAACGTTCGCGCGGGCGCTGAGGCCGACCCCACCGGCTTTGTGGCCGATCTGCCGGATCGTGTTGTCCTGGACGAGGTGCAGCGGGCACCGGGGCTCTTCACCATGCTGAAGCTGGAAGTGGACCGCAGGCGGGCGCCCGGCCGGTTCGTCCTAACCGGCTCCTCGGACGTGCTTGCCGTGCCAACCGTGCAGGACTCACTGGCCGGTCGCCTGGAGACGATCCGTCTGCACCCCCTGGCCCAGTGCGAACTGTTCGGGAGCCGTTCCGCCGGTAGCGGCTTCATCGACGCCCTGTTTGATGTAGGCTTTCCTGTCCGGCAGTCCAGGCGCCTGGGGCCGGAGCTCGCCGAGCTCATTGCGTCCGGAGGATACCCGCCCGCGCTGGCCCGCCCACCCGGCCGGCGGCGCTCCAGCTGGTACCGGAACTACATTGAGGCCCAGGTGCAGAGGGACATCGGCTCTATGTCCCGCATCAGCGGCCTGAACGCCATGCCCAGGCTCCTGACTATGGCGGCAACCCAGACGGCGCAGCTCTTCAACCTGAGCAGCCTGGCAGCGCCGTTCCAGCTCAGCCGGCCCACCATAGGCGACTACGTAGCGCTGCTGGAGAGGGTGTACCTGCTGGAGAGGCTGCCTCCGTGGCACAGCAACCGTGGAAAGCGACTGGTGAAGACCCCCAAGCTCCACGTGGGCGACACCGGTCTGGCGTGCGCCCTGCTGGGCGTGTCCGCGGCAACTCTCCTGAGGGACCGCCATCTCATGGGTCAGCTTCTGGAGACCTTTGTGTTCCAGGAGCTTCGCCGGCAGGCCACGTGGTTCGGTGGCCCGGTTGACTTCTTCCACTACCGTGACAGGGACCAGGTGGAGGTGGATATTGTTATGGAGCACGGCGGCCTGGTTGCAGGAGTGGAGGTGAAGCTGGGTGCAACCGTTCGCTCCTCCGACTTTCGAGGCCTGCGCCGGCTGAGGGAGGCCTGCGGCGAGCGGTTCGCCGCAGGGGTGGTGCTCTACGACGGCGAGACCGCCATCGGCTTCGGAGACGGGCTGTATGCCGTCCCTGTACGAATGCTGTGGGAGAAGGCAGCGTAGGTGCGAGCGCTGTGCCGTGGCGTTGACTGGAGGCGCCGCCCGCGCTATACTCACGAGCGAGTCACAACAGCATAGGGCCTGAGGGGAGCTTGGTGAGCCAGGCTGAGAGGCCCCGACATTTCGGGGCGACCCTGAGCACCTGATCTGGGTAATGCCAGCGGAGGGAGAGTGCCGGACCATAGCTTGTTCTCAATTGGTTGCCTGCCTGATGCGGGCGGCTGTTTTCATTCTGGCCGGCCATCGATGCGATGACCGCCGGCCAGGAGCGCAGACCAGTCCGTGCCGCGCCTCCTCCCAAGATTGAGCTGGACGGCGTTGGACAGGACTTTACTCTGCACGGAGTCCCGCTGCCCGTACTGCGCGACGTTGACCTCCGCGTCCACGAGGGCGAGTTCGTAAGCATCATCGGCCCCAGCGGATGCGGAAAGAGCACCCTGCTCAATCTCGTCGCCGGGCTGGAGGAGCCATCTGTAGGCCGGATTCTCATGGATGGTCGACAGGTCGCTCGACGCCTTGGGACCGTCGGCTACATGCACCAGAAGGACCTGCTCCTTCCCTGGCGCAGCGTTCTGGACAACGCGGTCCTGGGGCCGGAGCTCAGGGGGAAGCCCCGGCCTCAGGCACAAAGCGCGGCCATGGCGCTGATGGGGCCATTCGGTCTGGAGGGATTCGAGAAGAGCTACCCCACGCATCTGTCGGGCGGAATGCGCCAGAGAGTAGCCTTCCTGCGCACCGTGCTTGCCGATCAGGACGTCATCCTGCTGGACGAGCCGTTCGGCGCCCTTGACGCCCTGACCAGGGCCGGCATGCAGGAGTGGCTGCTGGGCCTCTGGGAATCCTGGAGCAAGACCGTGGTCCTGGTGACTCACGACGTCGAGGAGGCGGTCCTTCTGTCGGACAGGGTATACGTGCTCACGCCGCGCCCCGGCAGGGTCAGGGCTGAGTTCGCTGTCGACCTGCCTCGGCCGCGCCGGTACGAGATGGTGACGGAGGCGGCCTTCGTGGAGATCAAGGCGCGTGCGCTGGCTTCGCTTCGCGAGGATGAGGCCCTCGCAGGCGCTGGAGGCGTGGCAACGTCTGACCTACTCCGAACGGAGGGCCTGTAGTGAGAGGCGACTCAGCAGCTACCCTGCGGGAACACTCTGAGCAGTCCGAGCTTGCGGCGCGGAAGCCCTCTCCTCAAGGCCGTGCATCCGCCGCGCTGCGGTGGGGGCTGCCGGCGCTCGTCATCGGGGGGGCGGCCGCCGCGTGGGAGGCCGCCGTGCGCCTGCTCGACGTTGCGCGATGGCTCCTGCCACCGCCCTCCGCCATAGGGGCGGAGCTTTTGGCCAGCCGAGACCTGCTGCTCAGGCACACCTGGGTCACCCTCGGCGAGGTGCTGCTGGGCTTCGCCCTAGCGGTGGTGATTGGGGTGGCAATCGCCGGAGCCATCGCCTACTCGCGCCTGGTCGAACGCGCCGTGTACCCCTTTGTCATCGCGTCCCAGACGGTGCCTGTAATCGTCATCGCGCCGCTGCTTCTGATCTGGATAGGCTACGGCATCTGGCCCAAGGTGATCGTGGTGGTTTTGCTCTCCTTTTTCCCGATTGTGGTTAACACCGTGGACGGCCTCAAGTCGGCCGACCCGGACCTGCTCAGGATGATGCGTACGCTGGGCGCAAACAGGTGGCAGCTCTTCGTCAAGGTGCAGGCGCCATCCTGCCTGCCGTTCCTCTTCTCCGGCCTGCGCGTGGCCATCGCGCTGAGCGTGATAGGCGCTGTAGTGGGCGAGTGGGTGGGCGCCAGCTCGGGTCTCGGCTACCTGATGACCCGCTCCGCTCCGCAGTTTCTCACGGACAGGGTATTCGCTGCCATGTTCATCTTGTCCGTCATGGGCGTTGCTCTGTTCCTGCTGGTGGTGCTGACGGAGCGATACGCCGTGCCTTGGCACAGCAAGGGGCGCCGGGATGAGGCGCTGGGAGACAGTTCTGTACGGAGGTAGAGCATTGAAATCGAATCTCGGCAGTTACTGGTTCATGTTAGCAGCGTTGATGGCCGCGGCCCTGGTGGCCGTGGCGTGTGAGAGTGCGGAGCCGACTGCGACGCCCGCGCCTACGGACACGCCCACCCCTGCCGTCGTGAGCGTCAGCTTGGCGCTGGACTGGTTTCCCAACTCCAACCACGCCGGCTTCTACGTGGCGCAGCAGCGCGGCTACTACAGCGAGGAGGGGCTGGACGTCGAGATCGTTGTGCCGGCCAACCCCGAGGACGTGCTCAAGACCGTGGGCGCCGGACGCGACGATTTCGGCGTGAGCTACCAGGCGGAGGTGCTGCTTGCACGGGGCGAGGGCGTACCGGTGAAGTCCATTGCCGCCATGGTGCAGCATCCCCTCAACTCCATCATGGTCCTGGAGGAGTCCGGCATCGAGAGGCCCCGCGATCTGGTAGGCCGCAGCGTGGGAGTCACGGGGATACCGTTCGAGGAGTCGCTCTTCCTGGCCATGCTTCAGCACGACGGCGGTGCTGCCGAGGACGTAACGCTGGTCAACGTGGGCTTCGACCTCTCGCCCGCGCTGATCGGCAAGAAGGTGGACGCCATAGTTGGGGCATACTGGACGCACGAGTCGATTGCCATGGAGAAGCAGGGCTACCCGGTCAGCGTGCTGCGCATGGAGGAGTGGGGCGTCCCTGACTTCTACGAGCTTGTGCTCGTTGCCGGCGAGAGCCTCCTGGACTACGACCCGGACGTAGCGGAGCGATTCCTCCGCGCAACGGCCAGGGGATACGCAGACGCCATTGCTGATCCGCAGGCGGCAGTGGACATCCTCGTCGAGGCGAACCCGGAGATCGACAGCGACCTGGAGTCGCAGGGCATCGGTCTGCTGGCTCCGCTTTGGTCGGAGGAGGGCGTGGACTTCGGCCACCAGTCCGTGGAGCGGTGGGAGAGCCTCGCGGCGTGGATGAAGTCGGAGGGCCTCCTTGGGGAGGACGTGGACGCCGCGGACGCGTTCACCAGCGAGTTTCAGCCGTAGGCGCTCTTTTGGAGACCCTTGCACAACTCGTCTGGCCGCCGCCGAAGCCTCTTCCCCCTTGAGGGGGAAGATTGAGATGGGGGGTGAACCGCGAATGGACACTCGACCTGATTGCCCCCATCCCCGCATCAAGTGCGGGGCAGGCTCTAACCTTCCCCCGCAGACGGGGGAGGGATTTAGGGTTACGCAGAGGTCTCCTCGTTTATGGGCAGGATTGCGAGGTACAGGATGCCAGAGTGGATCTTGATCCCGGTTGCAGCAGTGGTACTGGTAGGATTGTACCTGCTGAAGGTTCGAGCTGACGCCAGGCGACAGATCGGCTGGCTCAGGCCTACCCACGAGGCCAGGATTCAGGAGAACACCGCCAGTCTGCTGGAACGGGAGGTCATCGACTGGATAGTTGGCTACCATGCGTCCAGCAATTACTTTCCGACTTGGGACGAGATCATGGAGTACTCCAAGAGCATGGATCCCGCCCGGGAGGGCGTCGACCTGCCGACGGCTATGGCTTGCTATAGATCCGCCAAGGACAGGATGAGCGATGGCTCATGACAAGCTGCCAAGCCGTGGATCATTGCCTGCTGAGTCCTCCGTACATTGCGCTGCGTCATGCTCCACTTCCATGGCAACGGTGGGCGTCCGGGATTGGGCGCAGGACCCGCGAAGACCCGGCGAGATGCCAAGAACAGCCACAGGAGAGTCACAATGAAGAAGGCATTGACCATCGCAGGCTCCGACTCCGGGGGAGGCGCAGGCATCCAGGCTGACCTGAAGACGTTCGCTGCCCTGGGCGTGTACGGCTCGTCCGCCCTGACGGCTGTCACCGCGCAAAACACCCTGGGTGTCACCGCCGTCGTGGAGCTGCCCCCGGACATGGTCGCCGCACAGATTGACGCCGTGATGTCCGACATAGGCGCGGACGCGGTGAAGACAGGAATGCTGGCAAACTCCGCCATCATCCGAACGGTTGCCGAGAAAGTGCGCGAGCACACGATCGAAAACCTGGTGGTGGACCCCGTGATGGTGGCCAAGGGCGGCGACCGGCTGCTCCAGGAGGAGGCTGTGGAGGCATTGCGCAGTCTTCTGGTGCCGCTTGCCGCGGTGGTCACCCCCAACCTGCCGGAGGCCTCGGTGCTGGTCGGCCGCAGCGTGGAGTCGCTTGAGGACGCGCGCCGTGCGGCCCGCGACATCGTGGACATGGGGGCGCGCAGCGTTGTGGTCAAGGGCGGCCACCTGCAGGGCGATGCCGTGGACGTCTTCTACGACGGCCGGCAGTTCCGCGAGCTTGCTGCCGCACGCGTGGAGACCACGAGCACCCACGGTACGGGCTGCACCTTCGCATCCGCCGTTACGGCTGGGCTGGCGCAGGGCATGGACGTGGAGGACGCAGTAGCCCGTGCTAAGGAGTACGTCACGGAGGCCATTCGTAGCGCCTTCCCCGTGGGGGCCGGTCACGGACCGCTCAACCACTTCCACGCCCTTTGGTAGGCGCCGGGCCGGTGCGCCTCAGTTCAGAGGAGGCGTTTCGATAGCCGAGGCCTGGTTGAAGTTGGACAGCACGATGGTGCGCACGATGTCGTCTGCGTCGCCTGCGACCGCCACGCCGCGGAATACCACCCGCCGCAGGTAGGAGTCGTCGACGCCTATCCACACCTCCGTGTCCACCGTAAGGTCGGGGGCGACGGTGCTCAGGAGTGGCACAAGCGAATCGGACGGCAGCTTGCCGCTGATGCGGTTAGTCGTGACGCCGTCGAGTATCTCCTGTCCCAGGAGGGATGGCTCGGCCAGGTCGCTCATTATGGAGTCTATGCCGGTGGCCGGGTCGAAGAAGGCCAGCGGGTTCACGCCGGCCTCCTGGATCTCCCAATCCTGTGTGATGGGGTCGGTCATGTAGGTCACGCCATCCAGGGCTACTAGCTCAATCTCCACGAAGAAGCCGCTGAAGGTTGCTCCGAGCGAGACCCTCAGGCCGTCCGGCTTGACCACGTCGCCCTCCATGTCCGTCACCACGAGGCCGATGGCCAGGGGTGTGCCTCCGTTCTCGTGGCTCAGCCCGAAGCGAAAGGAGTCCAGGGCCGCCATGCTCTCCCCGGAGGCAGCTAGGATGGTCTCCGCGTTCGGCGGCGGCGTGGGGCTTGGGGTTGGCGTTGTCGTGGGCTCGGCGGGCGCGCACGCCGCGATGGCAATGGATAGAAGCAGGAGCAGCGCGGCGCCACGGGCTATGCTTCGAGAGCGGATAGACATGTGCCACATGCGGACAGTATATCAGAGGTGCTGAGGCACACGAAAGCTGCGCGGAGGATGGAGTCACGCCCACGAGGAACTAGCAGATCGTCCCGGCCTACTGAGCGTCGTCGGTGACCAGCGCACCCTGTAGCACGTTGTCCCCAGTGGCGTCAAGGCTGCCCTCCGCAGGCTCGATGGACACTTCGATGTTCTCGAACTCCCTCAAGGAGCCAAGGCCGAACACCATCATCTGACCGTAGCCAGTGCTGTTCACGGTGAAGGTGCCAGCGTTCGTCCGAGTGTTGTTGGACATGAGCCATAGCTGGTAGACCTGGTCTCTTGGCAGTGACTCGAGGCCGACCGCCATCAGAATGCCCCACGTGGCCTTTGGGCTGAGCATGAGCATCCCGCTCGACCGGGGCGCGGACTCGCCTCCCTCCAGCATGACGGTGGATACGCCTGGCAGAGACGCCAGGTGAGCCAGGTCAAGCTGGTCCAGGATTACCTGGGCAAGCCTCTCGTTCTCCTCCTGTATCTGGTCCAGCTGGTCCTGGAGGTTGGTAGAGAGACGGGAGTCCTCGTCCTTCAGCTCGTTCACCTCCTGCCATAGCAGGAAGGCGCCTGCGCTGAGGACCACAAGGGTGACCGACACGACGGCCATCGCGGATGCGGCCAGGGGCTGCTGCAGGGCGCTCCTCAGGAGGGCCAGCGGCCCCCCGATCAACCCGGGTCGACTCGATGGGCGCGCGCCGACGTTAACCATTTCCAGGATTCGCCTCTTGAGGCCCGGCGGGGCCGGCACAGGGTCGCCCACCCTGATCAGCATCTCCATGGATGGGCTCTCCTCGTAGTAGAGGGCGAGGCAGTCGGGGCACCCGCGGACATGCGCCTCCAGCCTGTGCCTCTCGTCCTCGTCGAGAGCGCCCAGCAGGTATGCGTGAATAAGCTCTCCCGCCTCTTCGCAGTTCATAGCACTTCCTCCGCGGATGCGGTAACTCGATCTCTCAGCAATCTGAGGGCCGACCTCATCTGGGTCTTCACGGTGCCCAGCGGCCTGTCCAGCAGCTTTGCTATCTCCGTGTGCGTGTATCCCTGGAAGAAGCCTAGGTACACCACCCTGCGCTGCTCCTCCGGCAGGTCGTAGAGCGCGCCGCGGACCGTCTCGTAATCCAGTCCCGCCTGCGTGGAGTCGGGCCGCTCGATCTCCTGGTCTTCCAAGCGCGAGTCGGCGGCGCGCCTGCGTCTCCTCCTGAGCTCGTCCACGGTGCGGTTGTGCGCGATCCGTGTGATCCAGGTGGAGAAGCGGGCTCGCAGGGGGTCGTAGGTGCCGCTGTTCTGCCAGACGGACATGATGACGTCCTGCGTGACCTCTTCCGCGTCGTGGTAGTTCCCCAGCAGCGCGAGCGCCAGGGAGAAGACCCTGGAGGCGTGCCGGTCGTAAAGGGCCGCAAGGGCCTGCTGGTCTCCGGATGCGACCAGAGAAGTCAGCTCTGTATCCTCCAGAAGGTGGTAGTCCACGGCGTCCCCTCTTTGTTGAGTGCCGCCGCTCCACTAACATATACGTAGTGGCAGCGCGTCTGGATTAAGGGCGAATGGGGGAATTATAATGCAAATGGGGAGATTTCACTAATCGCACACCGCCGCATTGCGGTACCCTGTAGGGACTGCTAGAATTCTCTCGTCGTTTCGCCGTCCTCACCATCCTCGAGAGGAGCGCATGGTACTCAGCGATCGCACAATCAAGGAAGAGTTGGGCTGTGGGAGGATCGTCATCGATCCCCTGGACCTTTCCTGCATTCAGCCGGCAAGCGTTGACCTGCACCTGGATCGGAGGCTGCTGGTCTTCCGCAACACGCGCCAGCCGTACATAGACGTGCGGCGGGACATGCCGGACCTCACGGAGGTGGAGGAGATTCCGGAGGAGGGACCCTTCATCCTGCACCCGGGCGAGTTCGTACTGGGCAGCACGCTCGAGTCCGTCACGATACCGGGGGACATTGTGGCGCGCCTGGAGGGCAAGAGCTCGCTGGGCAGGCTGGGTCTGCTAATCCACTCCACGGCAGGCTACGTGGACCCGGGCTGGTCTGGCCACCTCACGCTGGAGCTGAGCAACGTGGCCAGCCTTCCCATCACCCTGTACTACGCCATGAAGATCGGCCAGATATCCTTCCTCCGGCTGACCTCCGAGGCTGAGAATCCCTACGGCTCGCCGGCTTTGGGCAGCAAGTACCAGGGGCAGACGGAGCCCACCGCGAGCAGGATACACAGGGACTTCACCCAGAGCGGATAGGGCTCATGGGCTACATGCAACGCGCCCTGGAGCTCTCGCGTGAGGCCCTGGGCCTGTCGAGTCCCAACCCGCCCGTGGGGGCGGTCGTGGTCAAGGACGGGCAGGTGGTGGGCGAGGGCCACACGCTTCCGCCGGGCCAAGCCCACGCCGAGATCATTGCGATGCTGCAGGCCGCCGACCTCGCCCGGGGCGCCCACCTCTACACCACGCTGGAGCCCTGCTGCCACTTCGGCAAGACGCCCCCGTGCACCCGCGACATCATCAGTGCGGGCATCACCGACGTCCACGTGGCCACGCTCGACCCCAACCCGCTGGTGAACGGCAAGGGTGTGACGGAGCTCAAGGACGCCGGCCTGAGCGTACACCTCGACGAGTGCGGCGACGAGGCCCGGCAGCTGGTGGAGGCATACACAAAGTTTGTGGCAACGGGCCTTCCGTTCGTCACGGCCAAGTTTGCAATGAGTTTGGATGGCAAGATAGCCACCGCATCCGGCGACTCTCGCTGGATCAGCTCCGAGGAGGCGAGAGGCCGCGCCGGGGAGCTGCGGCGCCAGTCGGACGCGGTGATGGTGGGCATTGGCACCGTCCTTGCCGACGATCCAAGACTGACCGCCCGCGACGATACCGGAAGCAACCTGCCGAGGCAGCCGCTGCGCGTTGTAGTCGAGGGCGTCGCGTCGCTGCCGCCGAATGCGCAGCTCCTGTGCGAACCCGGCCCCGTGCTCGTGGCCACGCCCAACGCGGCGGCCGAAAGAGTGGCTGCCCTGAGCGCAACCGGCGCGGATGTTGCGCACCTGCCCGCGGGCGACGGCTCCGTGGACCTGGGAGCCCTGATACAGGCCTTGGGACAGCGGGGCATTACCAGCCTGCTTGTGGAGGGCGGAGGCGTGCTGCTGGGTTCGATGTTCGACCTGGGCCTGGTCGATAAGGTGGTCGCGTTCGTATCGCCCGTCGTACTCGGAGGGCGCGACGCTCCTACGCCGGTGGCCGGGGCCGGCGCGGACGCTATGGCCTCCGCCATTCGTCTCACGCGCTCGAAGACGGAACTGATCGGCGATGACGTGATGATCACGGGATACGCGAGGTAACGCTGATGTTCACCGGCATAGTGCAGGAGGTCGGTAGGCTGCGGGAGCGGGACGGCTCCGGCATGAGGGTTGAGGCCGAGGCCACCCTAGCCGCGCTGCGCGACGGAGACAGCATTGCCGTCAACGGCGCCTGTCTTACGGTCACTGCCAGGGGCGACGGTTGGTTCTCCGTGGACACGATGCCGGAGACGCTCAGGCGCACTAGCCTGGGCTCGCTCAGGCCGGGCGACCCGGTGAACCTGGAGCCGGCGCTCACGCTCGGCACGCCGCTTGGCGGACACATCACGCAGGGACACGTGGACGCCACGGGGTCGCTGGTGGACGCGCAGCCGGAGGGCGAGGCCGTGCTGATGCGCTTCAGCATGCCTCAGCGCCTGGCGCGGTACGTGGTGGAGAAGGGGTTCATTGCGGTGGACGGCGTGAGCCTCACGGTAGTGGATTGCACCGAGGAGTCGTTCCTGGTCTCTGTGGTAGAATATACATTGAAGCACACCAACTTGGGCGATCGGGCGCCGGGCGACCCGGTCAACCTGGAGGTGGACATACTGGCAAAGTACGTGGAGAAGCTCCTGCAGTCCAGAGTGCAGCAAGAGCCCTCCGCGTAGCGATCCGACCATACAACCGCGCGGAGGGCGCAACATGGCACTGGCTACGATTGAAGAGGCGATTCAGGACTTCCGTGACGGCAAACCCGTGATCCTGGTTGACGATGAAGACCGGGAGAACGAGGGCGACCTCATAGTCGCCGCGGAGATGGCGACGCCGGAGTCCGTAAACTTCATGGTCACGCACGGCCGGGGACTGGTGTGCATTCCTCTGACCGAACAGCGGCTGGAGGAGCTCGGACTGCCCATGATGGTGCGGGACAACACATCCCGCTTCACCACCGCCTTCACCGTCTCGGTGGACGCCACCCGTGGCACGACCACCGGCGTTTCGGCGTTCGACAGAGCAGCCACCATCCGCGCTATGCTGGACCCGGCCACCAAGCCGGATGACCTGGCCAGGCCGGGCCACCTCTTCCCCCTGCGATACCAGGAAGGGGGCGTGCTCGTGCGGGCGGGTCAGACGGAGGGCTCCATAGACTTGGCCAGACTGGCCGGCCTCTACCCCGCGGCCGTCCTTTGCGAGATCCTGAAGGATGACGGCACCATGGCCCGGATGCCGGACCTGGAGGAGTTCGCCGAGACCCACGGCCTTAGGATCATCAGCGTGGCCCAGATCATCGCCTACCGGCGGCTGCACGAGAACATGGTGCAGCGCGTGGCCGAGGCCAGGCTCCCCACCGGGTTCGGTGAGTTCACCGCTGTAGCCTTCAGGAGCGAGGTGGATACGGCGGAGCACCTGGCGCTGGTCTTGGGCGATGTTGGCTCGGACGACCCGGTGCTGGTGAGGGTTCACAGCGAGTGCCTGACCGGGGACGTGTTCGGCAGCAAGCGGTGCGACTGCGGCGCCCAGATCGATCTTGCGCTTCACCTCATAGCCCAGGAGGGCAAGGGCGTCTTCCTGTACATGCGCCAGGAGGGCCGGGGCATTGGGCTGCACAACAAGATCAAGGCCTATGCCCTCCAGGACAGCGGGCTTGACACCGTGGAGGCTAACGCAAGCTTGGGATTTGGGCCGGACCTTCGTCACTACGGCATAGGAGCGCAGATCCTGGTGGACCTCGGCGTGAGGAACATGCGCCTGCTCACCAACAACCCCAAGAAGGTGATAGGGCTGGAGGCGTACGGCATTCGGTTGGTGGAGCGTGTTCCCATAATTGTGCCGTCCACGCCCGAGAACGAGCGGTATATGGAGACCAAGCACCAGAAGCTTGGCCACCTGCTGGAGATGGGGGAGGCAAGGAGTTGAAGGGCCCCTCCTACGAGGAGGACGAAGGAGGTCCCGGGCTCCGACTCGCCGGCGAGCTGGACGCGCAGGGCCTGCGAATAGGCGTCGTAGCCGCTCGCTTCAACCGGTTCGTCACGTCCAGGCTGGTGGAGGGCGCGTGCGAGGCCCTGCTGGCCCACGGACTGCGTGAGGACGACCTCGCGGTCTGCTGGGTGCCGGGCTCGTTCGAGGTACCGCTTGCGGCCGCCGAGATGGCCCGCAGTGGGCGGTGGGACGCGCTGGTCTGCATCGGCGCAGTCATCAAGGGCGAGACCGCCCACTTCGAATACGTGGCCGGTGAGGCTGCCAGGGGCATAGCGGAGGCATCCAGGGAAACGGGCGTCCCGATGTCCTTCGGCATCCAGACGGCCTACACGGAGGAGCAGGCCTTGGCGAGGGCAGGAGGCAGCGCGGGTAACCGCGGCTACGACGCGGCCCTAACGGCAATCGAGATGGCGAACCTGTTGCGGCGGCTGCGGAGCGCGGACGTCGGGCAGCCATCGAGCTGAGTCGACAGGGTAACGCTCGGGATTGGCCGCTGGGCCGCGCATCGTCAAATCTCAGAGGCTGAGGAGGTTGAACATGACGCAGCTTATGCAGGAGAAGTGCGTGGCGTGCCGCAGGGATTCGCCCCTGGTAACCGGCGAGGAGGTCGCCGAGCTGCATCCGCAGGTTGCCGACTGGGAGCTGATGGAGGAGGACTCCATTCCGCGGTTGAAGCGCACCTTCACCTTCCCCAACTTCGCGGAGGCGCTTGCCTTCAGCAGCAACGTCGGAGAGGCGGCGGAGGAGGAGGGACACCACCCTCGCATCGTGACGGAGTGGGGCAGGGTGACCGTCACGTGGTGGACCCACAAGATACGAGGGCTTCACCGCAACGACTTCATTATGGCGGCGAAGACGGACCGGCTGTTCGGCTAACTGTCCAGGATACCCCGCACGGCTTCGAATACGTCCTCGAACATCTCGCGGGTCAGGGTGCCGGTGTTGGTGTTCTGCCGGCTGGGATGGTAGGACGAGACCAGCGTGACCCCGTCCTGCAGCGTCTGAGCGGCCCCGTGTGCGAAGCGCGGCGCCGGCCTCAACGGTGTCATGCCCAGCTCCCGCCGTGCCGAGAGGTAGCCGTCGAACGCGATCCTGCCCAGCGCTACGATCACTCGCACCTCCTTCAGCAGCGACAGCTCGCCGGCCAGGTACGAGCGACACCGCGCCTTCTCCTCGGTTGTGGGTTTGTTGTCCGGCGGCGCGCAGCGCACTGCCGCGGTGATGTACGCGTCAGTCAGGGTCAGCCCGTCGTCGCGCCGCCGCGACGTTGGTGAACTGGCGAATCCGTACTTGTGGAGCGTCTCGAAGAGCCAGTCGCCGCTGCTGTCGCCGGTGAACATGCGCCCCGTGCGATTCCCGCCGTGTGCGGCCGGCGCAAGGCCAACGATGAGGAGGCGGGCCTGCGAGTCACCGAATGAAGGAAGCGGCCGGCCCCAATACTCGTCGTCGCGGTACATGGCTCGCTTCTCGCGGGCCGTGCGCTCCCTGTGCTCCACAAGCCGTGGACACATGCGGCAGTCGACTACCCTGCGGTTGAGGTCTTCCAGTGCCCGATGGCCGGTCACGGCCCTAGTTGGAGCGAATCAACAGGATAGGCCGGTAGGCTGCGCGAAGCACGCGGTCGGCCACGCTGCCCAGTATCCACCTGCCCAGGCCGCCGCGCCCGTGCGTGGACATCACGATGACGCTTCCCTCGCTGTCCTCCGCAAAGTCGATAATGTTTGCGGCCGGGTAGCCGGCCTTCACTGTACAGGAGACCTCCAGGCCCTTCGACTCCAGCTGCGCCTGCTTCTCCTGCAGGTATGCGATGGCGTCGCCCTCCAGCTGGGTGAAGAAGGCGGGGTCGTAGGCGTAGGTCTCCGTGCCGGGGTAGGCGATGGCGGGTGTGGTGATGATGCGGATGAGCGAGAGCTTGAGCGACATTTGCAAGGCCAGCGCTTCGGCGTGGGCGAAAGCCTGCTCCGCAAGCATCGACCCGTCGAGCGGCACCAACAACGTGTCGATGGGCACGCCGACCTGTGCGGGCGCGTCGCCGTTGCGGGGACGCACGAGCAGAATGGGGTAGGATGTGGACTGGAGGAGCTTGTCGGCGTTGCTGCCGTATACCCACCGGCCCAGCCCAGAGCGACCGTGGGTGGACATGGCGATAAGCTCGATGCCGTTCTCCGCGGCATATTCGGCGATGGCCGCGACTGGGTCATTGCCGGGAACGGCGCTGGACTTCGCTCCTGCGGGGAAGTGCAGGGCCACCTCGGCCAGGTACTGCGTGGCGGAGTTGAGGGCCTCCTCCAGGGTCTCCGTGCTCATATCCGAGCCGCGGCCGGCGTCCGGGTAGCGCGGCATGGAGGCGGGAGGGATCATGAACTCGCCCGTGCCGGCCTCACTCATCGCGATTGCTTCGACCCACGAGCGGCGGATGCTAGGGTCCTCGACCACGCTGAGCAGGTGAATCTCTGAGCCGGTGGCCTGCGCAAGCTGTGCCGCCGCGGGCAAAATGGCTTCCGAGAAGGTGGAGCCGTCCAGCGTAACGAGTATCTTCATGAGTAGCTCCTGTTCGGGTGTGGTGTGAGCGCCACCTACATTATACCGCATACCGCATGTCCACGAACCGCCGCGCATTCAGGCGTGTGGTATGATTTGGGGGAGGACAGAGCTTGCCGGAGGGCGCCGCGATCAGGGAGTTGGCGTGATGCACATAGCTAAGTTAGATATCATCTGGTTGCCACCTCTGGAGGACGTTGTTCTGGATTTCAATGAGCGGGCTAACCTGTTCATAGGCCCCAACGCGTCCGGCAAGAGCACGCTTCTGCGAGCTATCAAGATGATGCACTCTTTCGCGATTGGAGAAGCGTCTCCTCCCGTCATTGACGGCGAGGCTGGAGAAGTTACAAACGTCCCAGCGAACGAAGTCGACGTTGGCACTCTATGGCTGAATTATGGGAAGATAAATGATGAACGGCCCCTAGTTGTCATGGAATCTTGCGGTGACTGGCCGCGAGACATCTCCGGCGCCAACTGGAATGCTGTGCCATTCCTCTACATACCCCCTGTGCGCCTCAGTCTCCCAGCTCAATACGTCTTGTACCAGTCAAGCGAAATGGCGCAGGATGTGGATATAGATGCCCCCCTTCAAAGGTTGTTTGATACAGCGTCCGGTGTCTTCAATGGTCGCCTCGTGGATTTGGCCGTTGACTGGCTGCTGGAGCGAAGATCCTCTGGAGATAGGCAGCTCAGGAAGGCGATGCAAATCGGATACTCCTGCGCTAAGTCCATATGTGCTGAGGTCATCTATGATCCGGCACCGCATTCCTTCATAGGCTCACGACTGGGATTCTTTGGCAATGAGGAGATTGTCGCGAATTACTACGGCTATGGCATCGGGACTTCAGACGACCAATGGGGTATTCAACAGCCTCTGTTCCTCGGAGCTTTGAGCTCCGGAACTCAGGGCACTCTCTTGTGGGTATGGGCCCTCGCTCTCAAGATGGCACATCACTATGGCTGGAGTGAAGGCTGGGAGAAGAAGCCTGCCATCCTGCTGATAGACGAGATTGAGAACCACCTGCATCCCACCTGGCAGCGCCGAGTTATCCCCAAGCTGCTGGAGCACTTCCCCGGCCTCCAGATTTTCGCAACCACGCACTCGCCCTTCGTAGTGGCGGGCCTGAAGGCGGGGCAGGTGCACCTGCTGAAGCGCGACGAGAACGGCGTGGTCACCGCCACTACCCACCCGGAGGACATCGTGGGCTGGACGGCTGACGAGATCCTGCGGAACATGATGGGCGTGGAGGACCCGACCGACCAGCGCACCGTCGACCGGGCCAACCGGCTGCGGCAGCTCAGGGAGAAGGAGTCTCTGACCGCCGAGGAAGAGTCGGAGCTGGCTGAGCTGCGCCGCCAGGTCAACGAGGACCTGCTATCCAAGTCCGGGCAACTCGGCGCTCAGCAAGAGCGCTATGCGGACCTGATGGAGCGCTTCCTGCTCTCCCGCCAGTCCGGGCCAACCCAGGACGGAGAGTAGGCCGCGTGAAGTGGGTTGACAGGGGACCGGAGCCTGGTGGAGTCGTCGATTACGCCCGAAGATTCACACAGGGTTGGATAGACTATTTCGAGAAGAGGGTTGGCGCGAGGCCTGAGGACTCCGACTGGCGGGAGTTTCGGCCTTTATTGGGTGCGTGTACCAATAACAACTGCTGGTACTGCGAGAGGGCGTGCTACATCGACTCTGGCTCGCCTGAGCGCGCGCCCACGGTTGACCACTTTCGGCCCCGTAGGTGGTTCCCAGCGCTGGTCTATGCGTGGCCGAACTGGGTCTACAGCTGCCAAAGGTGCAACGACAGCAAAGGCGACGGCTGGCCGGAGCACGGATACGTCGACCCATGCGCTGCCGTAGCAGCGGAACGGCCTGAGCGTTACTTTGACTATGACCGGCTAACGGGGGAGATAGTGCCCAGGGGAGGCCTCGCGGGCGAAGCCCGTCAAAGGGCCCTGCGTACCATTGATGACCTGGGCCTGAACGCTGTCGACGTACGATTCTATCGGCACCACCATACAAGGCAATTCGCCGAGGACATTTCGAGGCTGCCGGTTGGCGACCGGCAGGACTTCTCTGCCATGTTCACCGATCAGTCCGTTGAGTTCGCCGGAGTGACCAGGATGGTTGTAGGGCAGCTGCCTGAACTATTCCAGCAGAACTAATCTAGAGGCAGCGCCATGCAGGCCGCTCAGTCGGCATGACCGCCGGCGGTTTGAGCCGCCTCTCGGGGCTGCACGAGTGCCTCAATGTCCCTGCCAGACCTTATCTCAGCCACGCGTAGCTCAAAGGACTTCTGCAGATTCAACCAGAGCTGGGGAGTGGTGCCAAGGTAACGAGACAAGCGCAAGGCTGTGTCGGCGGTTATTCCCCGCTGCCCCTTCAGGATTGCGGTGATCCGATTGGTTGGGACCCCCAACGCGACGGCCATTGCACTGGCCGACATGCCGAGTTCTTCAAGCTCTTCCCCCAGTATCTCGCCTGGGTGCACCGGGCGCATTCCGTTGTTGACGCTCATTCCAATTTCCTCACCGATGATAGTCTACAATCTCCACGTCGTAGGGTCCATCGTCTCCCCAGCGAAAGCAGATACGCCATTGACGATTGATGCGTATGCTGTGCTGGCCTGCACGGATACCAGATAGTGATTCCAGCCTGTTGCTGGGCAGACTCGATAGGTCTCGCAGTGACGCTGCGTTGTCCAACACCGTCAGACGGCGCGTCGCCTGGTCGGCGAAGCCCAAGAATGCCGGAACCAGCTGACCCTCAAAGAACCGCTCGGTTCTACGGTCTTTGAAGCCTTGAATCATTATAACGCCTTACGTAAGTCGTACACAAGGTTGTACTCTACCATAGGGCGTGAGAAGGTTGCCAGCGGTCGGCGGCGCGACTACACTACCACTGAAATCACTCACAGTCCCAGCACAGGAGGCGCCATGCAGGCCAGACCGGGTCCCAACAACCTCAAGCACAAGAGCCGCGAGATCACCACGGGGCCGGCGCGCACGCCCGCCCGCGCCATGCTTCGCGCCACTGGCCTCGACGACGCGGCGCTCAGCAGTCCCTTCGTCGGCATAGCCAACCTCGCCAGCGACGTGACGCCCTGCAACGTGCACCTCAGCCGGCTGACCGCCCGCGTCAAGCAGGGAGTGCGTGAGGCACGCGGCACGCCGTTTGAGTTCGGGACCATCACCGTCAGCGACGGCATCTCGATGGGTACGGAGGGCATGAAGGCATCGCTTGTCAGCCGCGAGGTCATAGCCGACTCCATCGAGCTTGTGTCGATGGCCGAGTGGTTCGATGGCCTGGTGGCCGTCGCGGGCTGCGACAAGAACATGCCGGGCTGCCTCATGGCCATGGCGCGCCTCAACATACCGTCCGTGTTCGTCTACGGAGGCACCATCATGCCAGGTCGCTTCCAGGGGCGCGACGTCAATATTCAGGACGTGTTTGAGGCGGTAGGCGCCCACTCCCGCGGCTCCATGTCGGACGCCGACCTGGACGCGCTGGAGCGCGTGGCCTGCCCCGGCGAGGGATCGTGCGCGGGCCTCTTCACCGCCAACACCATGTCCGCCGCCATCGAGGCCATGGGCATGGCCCTTCCCGGCGACGGCTCCATACCCGCCGTCGACCCGCGCAAGCCCGAGGAGTGCCAGCAGTCCGGCGAGGCCGTGCTCCGCATGCTGGAGATGGGCATCACACCCAGGGACATCCTCACGCGCAAGGCCTTCGAGAACGCCATTGCTGTCGTGGTGGCAATGGGAGGCTCCACAAACGCCGTCCTGCACCTGCTCGCCATCAGCCGCGAGGCGGAGGTCGCCTTGGACATCGATGACTTCGACTACATCAGCCGCAACACACCCTACATCGCAGACATGCGCCCGGGTGGCAAGTACGTCATGGCGGACCTCGACCAGGCGGGCGGCCTGGCACAGGTGATGAGGCGGTTGCTGGACGCCGGCTTGATGCACGGCGACACCATGACCGTCACCGGCAAGACGCTGCGCGAGAACCTGGAGGGCGTGGAGGAGAACCACGATCAAAAGGTGGTGTTCCCCGTATCCTCGCCGCTGAGCGACACCGGCTCGCTGGTCATCCTGAAGGGGAACGTGGCCCCGGAGGGCGGCGTCATCAAGGTTGCGGGCCACGCAATGACCTACCACAAGGGGCCTGCCAGGGTGTTCGAACGCGAGCAAGACGCGTTCGAGGCGGTGCGGCGGAGCGAGATCAAGGCCGGCGACGTGGTCGTTATTCGCTACGAGGGTCCCAAGGGCGGGCCCGGCATGCGGGAGATGCTGGCCGTGACGGCTGCGATCGTGGGCCAGGGTCTGGGCGACGACGTTGCGCTCATAACGGACGGGCGCTTCTCCGGCGCCACCCGCGGCCCGATGGTGGGTCACGTGGCGCCCGAGGCGGCCGTGGGCGGGCCCATCGCGGCGCTGCGCGACGGCGATATGATCACGATGGACATTCCCAACCGGCTGCTGGAAGTGGAGCTCACCGACGAGGAGATCCAGGCGAGGCTCCGGGAGAACGAGGCGCCGCCTTCCACGCACACGACGGGCGCGCTGGCCAAGTATGCCAAGCTGGTGTCGTCGGCGTCCGAAGGCGCCGTGACCGGGTAGGCATCGGCAGAGCCAAAGTCTTGACTGCGCGGGCGATGCGGGCTATCATTTCGCCCACAGGCGGGAAGCCTGCCAGGAGGTAAACTTCAAATGCCACTGAGACTAGGACCCACGGAGCTGATAATCATCCTGGTCATCATCCTCATCATCTTCGGTGTGGGACGGCTGGGTGAGATAGGCGGCGCGCTGGGTAAGGGCATCCGCGAGTTCCGAAGGGGACAGTCCGGCGAGCTTGTGGAGCCGCCGGAACCGGAACCGGAGCCCGCACCCAAGCCGTCGACGAGCAGGCGGAGGCGCAGGCAGAAGGCATAGGCGTCCGCGCAAACGTATCGCACTCGAAGGCCGGAGGCTCCGCGAGGGGCCCCAGCCTTGCGTCTCCACCAGGTTGGCCACCTGGTTCACGGCCAGGGCCTCAGCTCACCGCTTGGCGGCCGGCTTCGACGACCCGCTAGTGGCCTTCACAAAGGTACTCCGGTGCCAGGACGCAAACCGCGGATGGAGCGGAGGTAACTGATGAATCAACAGCCTGGCTCACAAGGCCTACCCTCTTGGGAGACAAGACCCCTGTACACACAGGACCAGCCTGGCCATGGCTGCGGCTTCTGGTTCATGCTCCTGGTCCTGCTCATCATCGTGCAGGTTTTGGGCCTGCTCTTCATCATCTACTACTTCACGGAACCGGTTGGCCTGTGAAGACGAAAGCCGACCGCCTCTCGAGCCGGCTTTCTCAGCAGGCCCTACTCGCGGCCCCCTACGACAGTCTGACCAAGCACTTCCTCATAGGCCACGACCATCTCATCGCAGCGAACGCCCGGGTTCCCTTCCGTAGGTCCGCAGTCTCCATAGACCACCGAGACCAGCCTTTGCCCGTCTTCTTCGACCCACGTGTCCATTACCAGGTAGGGCAAATGCTGTCCCTCCACCTCATCACACCTGACGAAGACATAGTCCCCAGCCATGATCTCCAGCCACAACACAGCAGAAGTGAAGGTAGTTCCGTCTGATCCATCACAGGTCAAAGCAGTCTCGATCCTCTCTCCCACCCTGTCCGGCAAGCTCCCACTATCGAGACCTTCACGACTCGCCGACGGCTCAGTAGGCTCACTGGTCACCCCCTGGCCATACTGTGCCGGAGCTTCCCCCGTACTCTCGGCAGGAGGCTCACTATCACAGCCAGTCGGAACCATCACACCCGCTGAGCGGAATCACAGCCTCGCTGTTCTCCACGCATCCGCCGATACGAGACCGGGTCGCGCGTCTGAGACAGATGCGGGGCTAGTTATAGGTCGCTTCACCGCCCTCATTCGGGCTTTGGACATGGGGCAGGAAGCAACCCTATAGGAGCAATATGAAAGGGCCGAGCGCTCAAATACGCCCGGCCCTTCGCTTTCTTCCTGCGGTGCGCTGTCTAGTGGGTGTCCAGCCCCTCCTCCTCCGCGCCGCGTCGCAGCGCCTCCTCGATCGCAGCGATGAGCCGCCGCGCCGAGGCCGCCGACATCTCCACGGCCACCCTCTTGTCCAGGCCAAGCTCGTGGTTCACGAAGTCGATATTCAGCGCGTGGTCAAGCTGCGCATTCTGTGGGTGGTCGAACGAGACATTGGCCTCCTTCAGCTCGAACCAGCCCCTGGACCCCTTGCCGCTGCCGGTCACGGCAGCCTTCTCGACAATCATTGTGCACATGTCGCCACTCCTCCCTGCGCCGGCTCAGGACAGATGCTTGGCCAGAAACTCGAACGTCTTGTTCCACGAGTCCATGGCCTGCTCTTGGCGGTAGGCCGGCCGGTCGAAGTACCAGAAGCCGTGGCCCGCGTCGTCGTAGCGGTGGAACTCGTACTCCTTGTTGTGCTTCTTGAGCTCCTCCTCGTGCTGGTCAACCTGCTCCGCCGTTGGGCTCTGGTCCTCGTTGCCGAAGATGCCCAGGATTGGGCACCCAAGGTCCGCGGTGTACTCGATCGGGGACACGGGCTGGGCAGGCGTGAGGCGGTCGGCAGCCTGGATGACGTTGCCGCCCCAGCAGTCGACGATGGCGTCGAAGCCCTGCACGCGGCATGCCGCCAGGTACGAGTGCCGCCCGCCTGAGCAGTGGCCCATCACGGCCGCCTTGCCGTTGGAGCTGGGCAGGGCCTTGAGGTACTGCATCGCGGCCTCGAGATCGGCCATCACGCAGTCGTCGGGTACGCCCCCCTCGCTCCTCACCTTGGCCGCCACGTCCGGTGGGTCGCCGTGCCCAAACCGGCTGTAGAGGTTCGGGCTGATGGCGAGGTAGCCGTGATCGGCGAAGCGGCGCGCCGTCTCGCGGTAGAACTCGTCCCAGCCGGGCATGTGGTGCGCCAGCACGACGCCCGCAAACGGCCCGTTGCCCTCCGGCTTCGACACGTACGCCTTCACGTCCTCGCCGTTGTACCCCTTGATGGTGACGACCTCGCTGGTCTGGCCAACGAAGCTATCCGTCTGCATGGAATTCCACATCGTTTCCTCCTCGTGATTTGGGATAGACCCCAACCTTGCAGCGGAGGGGGCCGAATCTATGATACCACTAGAGAATCAGCATGCAATCCCCAAAGCTGAACAGCCGGTATCCTAGCTCGATGGCGTCGCGATAGGCTGTGAGCATCAGCCTCCGACCGCTGTCCGGCTCCGCGTCGGCCCCGGCGAACGCGCTCACCAGCATAAGCAGAGTCGAGCGCGGCAGGTGGAAGTTCGTGACCATGCCGTCGACCAGCCGGAAGCGATGCCCGGGCAGGATGAACAGGTCGGCCCAGCCGGACACCGGCGACAGCGCGCCCGCTCCATCGTCCTGCGACAGTAGGGCGGCCTGCTCCAGCACGCGGACGCTGGTGGTGCCGACGGCTATCACGCGGCGCCCCTCTGCGCGGGCCTCGCTCACCTCGCGCGCAGCCTCCTCACCCACCTCAAACCACTCCGAGTGGAGCTTGTGCTTCTCCGGCTCCTCCGACCTCACGGGGCGGAAGGTGTCCAGTCCTACGTGAAGGGTTACATGTGCAAAGCGCACGCCCTCCTCTTCCAGCGACTCCAGCAGGTGGGGCGTGAAGTGCAGGCCGGCCGTGGGTGCGGCTGCGCTGCCCTCCACCCTGGCGTACACGGTCTGGTACCGCTCCGGGTCATCGGGTGGCGTCGCAATGTAGGGAGGAAGGGGCATCTCGCCGGCGCGCCTGATGACGCCCTCGTCGGAGAGGTGGACCAGTCTTGCGCCGCCGTCCGCGTTCGCCAGCACCTCGCCCTCCACGCCGTCCACCTCGAATCGCGCGCCCGGCCGGAGCCGGCGGCCCGGGCGCACCAGCGCCCTCCACGTCCCCTCACCTTCTCGGCGGAGCAGGAGGAGCTCGATGGCGCCGCCGGAGCCGAGCCTCCGCCCGCGAAGCCGCGCCGGGATCACGCGGCTGTCGTTGAGTACCAGCAGGTCGCCGGGCCTGAGGAAGCGGCCGATCTCGTAGAAGCGGCGATGCTCCGTCTCGCCGGTGCGGCGGTCCAGCGCCATGAGGCGGGAGTGGTCGCGCGGCTCCGCAGGCGTCTGCGCGATGAGCTCGCGCGGCAGTGCGTAGTCGAAGTCGGCGGTGCGCACGTCGTCAGCCCCGGAAAAGCCGCAGGACGACGTTCAGAACGATCGTCAAGCCCAGGCTTACGAGTAGCATTGTGACAATCGGGAAATATATCGTGAACTCGCCCCGGCGCAGCACTATGTCACCGGGGATTCGGGACAGGAACGGCAGCTTGGGCGCAAGCACCAGCAGAAGCCCCAGGAGGACGAGCACGCCTCCAAGCAGCATGAGCATCCTTCCCAGGAAGTCCAGTCCGGTCATGCCATACTCACCATTCACTGCGATTGAGTTTCCCTTGCCCGTTCGTGGTGAGCCTGTCGAACCATTCGAACGCCCAGGAGTCCGCGCCAGCCCGCTCACCCTTCGACCGGCTCAGGGCGAACGGGTGTTGTATACCCACGACCCGTTCGTGGTGAGCCTGTCGAACCATTCGAACGCCCAGGAGTCCGCGCCAGCCCGCTCACCCTTCGACCGGCTCAGGGCGAACGGGTGTTGTATACCCACGACCCGTTCGTGGTGAGCCTGTCGAACCATTCGAACGCCCAGGAGTCCGCGCCAGCCCGCTCACCCTTCGACCGGCTCAGGGCGAACGGGTGTTGTATACCCACGACCCGTTCGTGGTGAGCCGGTCGAACCACTAGAGCGGGTCAACCACCAGCCACCGATCGCTCCGCAGCCCTGAGCGTGTTCTTCAGGAGCATGGCGACCGTCATTGGCCCAACGCCTCCCGGCACCGGCGTGATCGCCGCCGCCTTCTCCGACACGCCCCGGTAGTCCACGTCTCCCACGAGGCGATAGCCACGCTGCCTCGTCGAGTCCTCAACGCGGTTGATGCCCACGTCGATGACCACCGCGCCCTCGCTCACCATGTCCGCGGTCACTACCTCCGCCCGCCCGATGGCCACCACCAGGATGTCCGCCGAACGCGTCACGGCCGCGAGGTCACGGGTGCCCGTGTGGCACATGGTCACGGTGGCGTTGGCTCCCGCCTGCTTCTGCAGAAGCAGCATTGCCACGGGCTTGCCCACGATCTCGCTGCGACCGCACACCACCACGTGCTTCCCCTCCGGGCTGTGGCCGCTGCGCACCAGCATCTCCTGGATACCCCAGGGGGTGCACGGCACAAAGAGGGGCTCGCCCTGCACCAGCCGTCCTACGTTCACGGGGTGAAGGCCGTCCACGTCCTTGTCCGGGTCCAGCGACAGGATGACGGCGCGCTCGTCAACGTGGGACGGCAGCGGCAGCTGCACCAGGATGCCGTGCACGGCGGGGTCGGCGTTGAGCTTCCGCACCGCGGCGATGACTTCGTCCTGCGAGGAGCTGCCCGGCAGGGTGATGGTCTGCGCTAGGATACCGGCCTCGCGGCAGGCGCGCTCCTTGTTGCGCACGTATACCGCCGATGCCGGGTCTTCGCCCACGAGAACGACCGCGAGGCCCGGTGCGATGCCGTGACGCGACTGGAAGGCGGCCACTGCCTCCGCCGCCTCGGCGCGGATCTCCTGTGCGATGGCGTTTCCGTCGATTACGACCGCGGTCATGTACCTCCTCTGGTCGTGGCGTAGGGTTCTCCGAAGAATGTTAGCACAGGCCCATGCGCGCAACAACGGCGGCGGCGCTAGGCGGGGCCCATTCGAAGTCCGCTCGTGGTGAGCCTGTCGAACCACAATTGGGCCTTCGACAAGCTCAGGCCGAACGGCGAGGTACGGTTCTATCCCAACAGCGAAAAGGCCCTGGGGTAGATGGGCCTGGCCGGCGATGGCTTGGGTCTAAGGTTCGGCTGGCGGCTAGATTCGACGCTACGGCAGCAGAAAGCCCAGGTCTCTGAAGTCCACGAGGTACAGCGCCGTTGTCCCTTCCTCCCTCATTGTGCAGCGAATGCTCAGGGTCGACCCATGCTCATGCTGCCGGGTTTCCGCCGTAAGCTCACTGCATGATTGGTCGATGGGCTGCTGTAGCCAACCCCTCTCGACGAGCTCCGGCAGGCTGGTATCGTACCCCCACATGCGCTGGATGAGCTCATCGGCGTCGGCATCCCCCGCGTCTGGATCGGAGTAGAAGAGTGATATGACCCACCATTCGCTTTCATCACCCCGGCCGTAGCCCGCGCCCATGTCGGACCACTCGTGAAACGTGCCCCACTCAGCCGGTTTCTCGAACTGAGATAGGTCCACCGGGCCGCCAGACTCAGGGTTCATAATAGCCTCCCTGGTGAATAGCCCGGCCGAAAGCGGGTCTCCCAGTGCGAGGGCTATGCTGGAGAAGGCGGCGTCATCCGCCAGCGATGGCGATTCGCTCGCCCAGGTAGCCAGCATGCCGGTGATGAACGCGGTGTCCGGTGCGACGATCAGAGCAGTGCCGCTCACGTAGACGCGGTTCATTGAGCTGAGAGCAAACGCTCCCGGCCTCGCAAGAGAGCCCCATGAATTGTCATCGTTCATCGAGAAGTAGGTCCGGCTGGAGGCTTCTATCTCCTCATACCCGAGGTCTTGGAGCTTCTGCCGAATTGCACCATCGTCAAAGTCGCCTTCCAGGTACGCCGTTGAGGAGGGGAGCGCGTTCCCCAAGGGCGACCCGCCGAAACCCAAAGCCTCTGTTACTTCGTAACCATTGAACCCGAAGACCTCCTCCCACCCTGGCTCGCTGCGCACGCCGCCCAGGAATCCGGGAGCCAGGACGATTCCACGGCGCGCGTCGCTGTACGCATCCCGGACACTATCCGATTGAGTCAAGTCATCTCGGCTACGCGGCGCTTGAACACCGGCTATCTCCAATGCGCGACCCATGTCGCCGTACCAAACGCCTTCGTCTACGAAGGACGCTGGAATCAGTGACAGCTTCGCCAGGAGCCCGGCGCCGGGCGCCGGTGCGGCGACAGGTGTGCGCAAAGGAACCCTTGTCGCTGTAGGAGCGGCCGTCGATGTTGGAACAGCCGTGGACGTCGGAGGAGGAACAGACGTGGGAACCGGCGTTGCCGTCGGAGCAGCTGTCGCTGTTGGAATAGATGTGGATGTCGGAGGAGGAGCAGGCGTGGGAGTCGGCGATCCTTCACACACAGCCAGAATCAGCACCAGCGTAAAGGTACCGATCAGGCACGCCATAGCTTCCTTACCGACGCGGTTGAATCCGAGAATGATGCCGTCAGGGCTGGGCATGACAGGCCTCCTAAAGGCTGCGTCGACGGGCCGGGACGCGGCCATTGTAACACGCCTCTGCGTGTGTGCGGGCACGTCCTGCCGCACTCCCCAGTCCTAGCCTGGGACGCGCTCAGTCCCGAATTCTTGCGAGAATTTTGTGCTGTCACAAGAACCACGTCTGGTGGGGCTGGAGAGTGTCGGAGTAGTATCTGCGGGAACTGCCGACAATGCAGTAGATAGCCTATACACTCCACGCACTCTTCAGCGCCGACTGCACGAGGATCTGGCTACTAGTCTCGGGCCAGGGTCAGAGGCTTTGGTCATTGTGCTAATGACACTTGAATTGCTAGAGTGGTGCAACGACTACAAGGAGAGAAGAAATGAGAAGAGATATGGAGTTAATCCGGAGCATTCTCCTGTCTATTGAAGATGTGCAGGACCGTCACGAACTACCAAATCTTGAGATACCTCCGTATTCGGAACACGAGATTGACTACAATTTGGATCTGTTGATTGGTGCTGGTTTGATCAATGGTCGCGGGAGTTGGACGCTTGGTGGTACATATCACGTAGTAATCAATGGACTGACTTGGGAAGGTCATGATTTACTGGACGCAATTAGAAATGAGTCAGTATGGCAAGGGATTCAAGACCGAGCAGAACAAGCCGGTCTAAGTCTCACTGCCTTGACGGTTGATGTGATTAGGCAACTTGCTGTATCTGTATCCCGCAGTTTCTTGGGTTTGCCAGATTAACCCAACTAGCGCATGAACCAAAGGGTGCGATTCTGTTCTGCACTTCACTTGTAGGACCAGCTGGCCTGCGCTAGCCGTGGACACACTCACGACGCCACGAATATAATCGGGAGCAGGGAGGCGCGTTGCCTCTCGCAATCTAACGGAGCAATCGGAGGTCGAGTTAGTGCTGACCGTGGGCGTGGACATAGTGGAGCTGTGGCGAGTGAAGGGCGTGCTCGATCGGTACGGGCGGGCCTTCCTGGACCGCATCTACACACCCGATGAGCAGGCCTACTGCCGCGGCCGCATTCCGCAGCTTGCCGCGCGGTTCGCAGCCAAGGAGGCCGTGATGAAGGCGCTGGGCACCGGTATCCGCGGCGTCGGCTGGCGCGACATCGAGGTGACGCGGCGAAGGGGCCGGCCACCGCAGATCGCGCTCCACAATCGCGGCCTCGCCCGCGCCGAGCGCATCGGCATGACGCAGGTGGCTGTCAGCCTGTCCCACTCTCGCGACTACGCCGTGGCCTCCGTTGTGATGGAAGTAAATGAAGATAGTAACCGCTGAGGAGATGCGCCACTTGGAGGAGCGCTGCGCAGAAGAGGGCGTCACCACGGACGCGCTCATGGAGCAGGCCGGCCTCGCGATCGCGCACGCGGCGCACGACATTCTGGCCTCCGCAGGCGTACCGCCGGGCGATGCCGGCGTGCTGGTTCTGGTGGGTCCGGGCAACAACGGCGGCGACGGCCTGGTAGCCGCGCGCCACCTCTCCGAGTGGGGCCACCCGGTGACGGGATACCTCCCGCGTGTGCGGTCGGACTTCGATGAGGCACGCGTCGCGCTATTTCGCAGCGGCGTCACGCTCCATACCGCAGACGGCGACCCCGGCCTCTCGGTGCTGGCGGAGCAGCTGGAGGAAGCGCGGCTGGTCGTCGACGCGCTGCTGGGCACGGGGCGCAACCGCCCCATCGAGGGAGCGCTTACCGCCGTCCTCGACCGCCTCGCGGAGGCCAGATCCAGCAAGCCCGAAATGCTGCTGCTGTCCGTTGACCTGCCCACCGGCTTGGACGCGGACACCGGCCTTGCCGACCCGCTCTGTCCGCGGGCGGACGTCACGCTGGCGCTGGGCCTGCCCAAGGTCGGGCACATGGCGTTTCCGGGCGCCGCCCTGGTGGGCCGACTGGAGGTGGCGGATATCGGCATACCGGCGCACCTTGCGGACGAGGCGTCGGCCCGAGAGGTCATAACGCCGGAGTGGGTGCGGAGCGCCCTGCCGCGGCGGACTCCGGACTCCCACAAGGGCATGTTTGGTAGGACGCTTGTGGTGGCGGGCTCTGAGCGGTACGGCGGCGCTGCGTACCTGGCCTGCATGGGGGCCGCCCGGTCGGGCGCGGGCCTCGTCACGCTGGCCGCGTCCGAGAACGTGCTGCGAGTCGTCGCGCCCAAGCTCATCGAGGCCACCTGCCTGCCGCTGCCCTCGGACAACGGCGCGCTGTCGCCCGACGCGCCCGAGGTCCTGCTGGCTGAGGCGAAGGACTACCAGGCGCTGCTGGTCGGCTGCGGCCTGGGCCGCTCGCGCGACTCCGACCGGCTGGTGCAGCAGACGCTGCGGACGCACCGCTATCCCGGAACGCCTCTTGTGCTGGACGCCGACGCCTTGAACTTCCTGGCGGAGACTCCGGAGTGGTGGGCCGGCCTGTACGCCGAGACGGTGGTGACCCCGCACCCGGGCGAGATGTCCCGCCTGACCGGGCTTTCCACGGCGGAGGTGAACGCCCATCGAATGATCTTCGCCGAGCGCTATGCGGTCCAGTGGGGCGTCACCGTGGTGCTGAAGGGCGCGTACACCGTCGTTGCTTCGCCGCAGGGGTCGGTACGGGTCAGCCCGTTCGTCAACCCTGCCCTGGCCACGGCCGGCTCCGGCGACGTGCTCGCGGGTGTGATCGCTGGGCTGATCGCGCAGGGCACTGAGCCGTTCGACGCGGCCGCGTGCGGCGTCTACCTCCACGGCGCGGCCGGCGAGCAGGCGCGGCAGGCTATGGGCGACGCGGGCGTGCTGGCCGGCGACCTGCTGCCTCTGCTGCCCCTCGCCATGCGAGCGATCAGGGAGGGCGGCACGTCGTCCCGGCGGCGCGGTTGAAGCGTGTGGGCAACTTGCCTATAATCGACGCAGGGGAGGGGGCGCATGCTGCTGGCCATAGACATAGGCAACACCAACGTGACCATGGGTGTCTTTCGCGATGATAACCTGGTTGCAACCTGGCGTATGGCCACGGACACGCACAGGCTGCCCGACGAGTACGCCCTCCTCATCCGCAGCCTGCTGCCCCTCAAGGGCGTGCAGCCGGAGGAGATCGAGAGCATCGTCATCTGCAGCGTGGTGCCTCCGCTGACGCAGGTGTTCGAGGAGCTGAGCGCCGCGTACTTCGACTGCCCGCCGCTCGTGGTTGGCACCGGCACCAAGACCGGCGTTCGCATCCTGTACGAGAACCCGCGCGACGTGGGCGCGGACCGCGTGGCCGATGCGGCCGCAGCCTATGAGCTGTACGGCGGGCCGGTCATCGTCGTGGACTTCGGCACCGCAACCGTGTTCGACGCCATCTCCCGCGACGGCGACTACCTCGGCGGCGCCATCGCGTCCGGCATCAACCTCACCGCCGAGGCCCTCTACCAGAGAACGTCGCAGCTGCGGCGCGTCGAGCTCGTCGCCCCAAAGTCCGCCATCGGGCGCAACACCGCCACCGCCATCCAGTCCGGCATCCTGTTCGGGCACGTTGGCATGGTGGAGGCAATGGTAGGCCGCTTCAAGCGTGAGATAGGCGACGAGACTCGGGTGGTCGCAACCGGCGGCATGGCGTCGCTGGTGCACAGGGAGACGGACATCTTCGACGAGGTCAACCTCGATCTCACCCTCATCGGCCTTCGCATCATCCACAGGCTCAACGCGGACACCGCGAGGGGGCCGGGAGGCACGACGAATGAATAGCCCGCTCGTGGACGCCAGGGTGGTCCTGGGGGTCACCGGCAGCATCGCCTGCTACAAGGCCGCCGACCTGGCCAGCAAGCTCATGCAGGAGGGCGCACGCGTGGACGTGGTCCTTACGCGCGGCGCATCCAACTTCGTCACGCCGCTGACCTTTCGCAGCCTCACGCACCGGCCCGTGGTCACCGACCTGTTCGACGCAGACTCTGAGCAGGCCGTGAACCACGTGGCAATGGCGCACGAGGCGGACGTGGTGCTGGTGGCGCCCGCCACCGCGCACGTGATCGCCAAGCTGGCCCACGGCTTCGCAGACGATGCGCTGACCACCACCGCGCTTGCCTCGGCGGCGCCGCTGGTCGTTGCGCCCGCCATGGACGGCTACATGTTCGACAATCCCGCCACGCAGGAGAACCTCGAGACGCTGCGACGCCGCGGCGCGACGATAATCGGGCCGGAGTCGGGGCACCTGGCCTCTGGCCTGAGCGGCATGGGACGCATGTCGGAGCCGGCGCACATCGTCGACTCGCTGAAGGTCGTGCTGGGCCGCCGGGGCGACATGGCCGGCCGCGCCATCGTGGTCAGCGCGGGCGGAACGCAGGAGCCGATCGACCCCGTGCGCGTGATCACCAACCACTCGTCGGGCAAGATGGGCTACGCCATCGCGCAAGCCGCGCGGGACCGCGGGGCGCGGGTTACGCTCGTGACGGCGCCGACGTCGCTGCCGGATCCCGCGGGCGTGGAGCTGCGGCGCGTGATGACCGTCGCCGAGATGCGTGAGGCCGTGCTGGCCGCCTGCGCGGGCGCCGATGCCCTCATCATGGCGGCGGCCGTCAGCGACTACCGGCCGGCGGAGGTGGCTTCGCAGAAGATCAAGAAGGGCGATGCCGGCGAGGACGGGCTGGTGCTGAGGCTCGTCAAGAACGACGACTTCTTCCTGGAGGTGCCCGAGGGCGTGCTCAGAGTCGGCTTCGCCGCGGAGAGCGAGAACCTGCTGGCCAACGCTCGCGTCAAGCTGGAGTCGAAGGGGCTGGCCCTGATCGCCGCCAACGACATCACGCAGGAGGACAGCGGCTTCAACGTGGACACGAACCGGGTGGTGATCATCGGCCGGGACGGCACGGAGGACGCGCTGCCGCTGCTGACGAAGTACGAGGTGGGGCACCGGCTGCTGGACCGCGTGATGGAGGCGCTGGCGGCCGGGGGCGTTTCTTGACACTGATGGGGCGCGCCCTTATCTTGGACTGGGGCCTGTAGCTCAGTGGTAGAGCGGTCGGCTCATAACCGATTGGTCGCAGGTTCGATCCCTGCCGGGCCCATCAGACTTAATGAAATCAAAAACCTTCACCCTGAGGCTCAGGTCGGCCCTGTAGCCGCCCAGTTTGGCGCGTGCGTGAATGGTTGTATCAGCGGACATGGTAGCCTTGTGGTGGACCGAGTGACCTTAGTTATGGACATCTGAGTCATCCTCTTGATGGAGGTTTGTGCTTGGGATTTCAGGATCGCGATTGGTTTCGCGAAGAGACTCAGCGCCGCAGGGAAGGTACCAGAGGCAGACCGTACAGCCGTATAGCCGATCCAAGCCGTTGGCAGCCCTCCACTGGTAGTGGGAGCAGTCGGTTCAAGCTGTTCGTGATGGCGTGTCTGATCATAGGCCCAATCTGGATGTGGGCTTACCACGAAAATGTGCCCATCGCGGTGACCGCATGGCAAGCAGCATCAACGGCATACAGTAGTGTGGCGAGCTTCTCTAAGGAGGCGGCCAGGGACGCACACACTGCAATATCCGAGAGAATCAGGTCCACTCCAGCGGTGCAGGAGGCATCGCGGGCAACAACTTCACAGAAATACGCGGGAGGAAGCCCCCTCAATCGCGGAGAGATTGAGAAATGGGTGATCGAGTTCACCAACGAGGAGAGAATTAAGGCTGGCTTGCAACCGCTTCGTCACAACGCCGCCATTTCAGGCATAGCACGGTCGCACAGCGAGAATATGGCCAGACTTGATCTCATGAGTCACGATATAGGGGGCAGGGATCCTACCGACAGGGCGATGGCCGCAGGGTACGATTGCCGCGCCTATAGAGGGGACGGTTCGTACTCCTATGGACTAAGCGAGAATGTCGCTGAACACCCCCGGGTTACCCAGTGGAGGGGTCTAGGTATGTCCTACCGTCCCGTTGACTATTATCACGACACCGAGGAGGCGGCTCGGGGACTTGTGCAGGGATGGATGAGTAGCCTAGGTCACCGTGAGAACATTCTCGACAGGGAATCCCGCAGAATCGGCGTAGGGATAGCCATACAGGAAGCGTCAGAATATGGATACGTCAGCGAGACGATCTACGCCACACAGAATTTCTCGGCGTGCAAGTAGGATAGAGGTAGGTCTGTAGTAATCTACCTCTCACTCCATCGATAGTGACCACTGCCGGTTAGGACAGAAAGAGCTTGGTAAACAGTTGGCAGTCTGCGCCGATGGTACAGATTCTCCCTTAGTTTGATGAGAGCCTGATGGACGAGCAAGACCGCCGATAACACCACGATCAGCGAAAGCCCAACATAGGCTCCCAGCTCGTTGCTCGCAGTGAGATCCGGCGCACCGTAGGCAACTGATACCGACGATGCGAAGACCAGACATGTGGCGAACGGAGCAGTCTTGCGCCGCGCATATTTCGTCATAACCATAGTAGCCGATAAGATCAAGAGAGCGGGACATCCTACAAGCACTACGGCTTGAAGCGTCGATACCGCGAACAGGTAATTGGCAGTTGGAGATACCACCAGTGCTACTAGTTCAGCACCACTGCTCGCTTCATTCATCCCATCAAGCCTTGCCCAGGGCAAGAAAAACGCTCCCATAATCGCCAGTGCAGCTGCAAAAGCTACGAGGCGCATGGTAAAGGTGGCAAGCTCGCGCAGATTAGCTGATGACAATGATATAAGATTCATCCGTTCGTACCGAACGGCGAGGCAATGATCTCGCGGATATTATCCGACGCGATCTGAAATTGAGCCAGCTCCTCCTCAAGCGCCAGGATGTCGGAAGGAACTTCGTTGAACCCACTTGCATCGAACGAAAATTCTGACCGCAGTTTCAGCTTTTGCAGGGTAGTATCCATATCGCTGAGACGGTGCAGAATCTCCAATGCTTCCCCTTGAACTCCGCGAGCCCGCTCCCGCCACTGTTCGTATTGTGCAAACTCTGCATCATCGTCCGCCTGTGCTCGTTCACGAGATTCTTCGCTATGGAATCCTTCGGTCAATGCCCCTTGCGCCGCGAAGTAAGCATCTGCGCTGCTTTCGGCAGTGGCAATTGCAGCGTCAAACTTTCGGTACGCAGTCTGCGCCTGTTGATAACTCGGAGACCACTCCTCGAGCAGAGTAGACAGATCGGTTATCTGTCCAACGTCTGCGCTGATTTCCGTGCTAATGAAAGTTCCAGCACGGTTGAGGGATTCACTCATCCCACCCGTTTGATGATTCACCATAGAAAGGCTTGCGTCGGCGTGCGCAGCCTCAGATTTGCTGGCTTCGCCAAAGGCTATCCATCCAACGCCCACCACGACGGCAACTATGCTGGCGGCGCTGGTGATGCTAAAGAACCTTCTCAGCATTCTCCGTTATCCCCTCTGGGCAATCCCAACGCTTTAGTTGACCAATGGTATCTTATTGGGGACTTCGGCGAGAGTCAATAATGGTGCACCTGCAATCCCCGCTCCTACTCTTGCTATCCTCAACGCATGGCAATCTCCGACCGACAGTTGCTCGACGCCCTCAGCCGAACGCCCTCCGTGGATTCCACGGAGCTTGCGATCCGCCCTCAGGTCCGCTATTGACAGGCGTACAGCATCTGCCACATACTGGGCTCCGTACACCACTATCCGCACAAGGAGCAGGGTATGGCGCGCCTGGACGTACGGCTGGATGCAGAGCGGCGACGGCGGTTGGAGGAGCTTGTCGAGGAGAGAGGCGTGCCCATTTCCGCAGTCGTGCGATGCTTGATCGACGACGCCTACGAGGACATCGTTCGTATTCGCCGGAAGCAGGCGGTTGAGCGACTGATCGGGTTGAACGTGGAAGCTCCGCCTGACCCGGACACCCTCTCCCGCGAGCTGGAGGCCGCCCATGAGCCCGGCGGTCTTCATTGACGCCAACGTTCCCATCTACGCCGCCGGCGGAGACCACCCCTACAAGGAGCCATGTTCCCGCGTTCTCCGCATGGCGGCTACGGATCCTCAGCCGTTCGTCACCGACTCCGAGGTTCTCCAGGAGCTGATGCACCGCTATCTGGCCTCGGGGCGCTGGGCGCTGGGCCGGGCGGTTCTTCAATCCTTCGCCGAGGTAATGGATGGCCGGGTCGAACCCGTCCTTGCGGAGGACATACTCTCGGCGTCGCGGCTGGCGGACCGCCATGTCGACGTCAGCACTCGGGACCTGGTGCACGCAGCGGTGATGCTGCGCCTCGGATCCAGTCGCATCATCTCGGCTGACGCCGACTTCGATCACTTGGCGGAGATCGACAGGCTAGACCCCGCACATATTGAGGAATGGGGGAGCTCCGTCCTTGGCGATGGTTGGAGATAGCGTCTCCAACTGGTCGTTCGGCAGTGAGAGCACACCAGGGGGTGCGCTTATGGCAACCCACGTGAGCAGCGAGAATTATCGATACGCCGACACAGCGTCCGCCAGGACATGCGAGATGATCGTTGCGCTGGGCGACTGGAGGGGAGAGCGGCCCGCCGAGGCCATCGAGCACTTCCAGCGCATCCAGGCAAGCACGAGCAATCGCACAAACTCGTGGGTGAGAAAGGAACTCTCATGGAACCACGTATCAGCATAATCACCCTTGGCGTTTCCGATCTGCCCCGCGCGGTGGAGTTCTACCGGGACGGACTGGGCCTACCTCTTCTGGACGAAAACACCGAATCCATCGCGTTCTTCAAGAACCGGGGCACCTGGCTGTCCCTGTACCCTCGAGAATCACTGGCCGCCGACGTCGGCATCGCCACGGAAGGCGGTGGGTTCTCCGGCGTCACTCTGGCCCACAACGTCCGCACCAGGGAGGAGGTGGACGCCCTGCTGGACGTTGCGGTGAATGCGGGAGCCACCCTGGTCAAGCCTGCTCAAGACACCTTCTGGGGTGGCTACTCCGGATACTTTGCCGACCCGGAGGGCTTCCTCTGGGAGATAGCCTGGAATCCTCACTTTTGGATCGAGTAGGTGGCGAGCGTCCGGGACTCAGACTTGCCGACCACGTCCCTCAATCGCTGCTCAACCTCGACCGCGTCAATCCAGCCAAGCGCCAAACTGAGTGGGCGTCTTGCCAGTAAACGCCTCAGGAACGCCAGGATGCACGAGATGATCGCCGCGCTGGGCGACTGGCGAGGCGAGCAACTGACCGGAGGCTAGCTATGAGAAGGGTCCGCTACAACTGCGCCATGAGCCTCGACGGGTACATCGCCGGGCCGAACGACGAGTTCGACTGGATCGCGATTGATCCCGACATCGACTTCGATGCACTATTCGAGCAATTCGACACCTACCTGCTCGGCCGTCGAACGTTTGAGGTGACCGCCGGGGAGGACTTCCCGGTCCCGCCGGGCAGCCGGACGTTCGTGTTCTCGAATACGCTGCGCCAGAGCGACTACACAGACGTCACGATCATCGGCGACAACTGGAAAGAAGTGGTACGGTCGCTTCGAGAGGAATCGGGCAAGGACATCTGGCTGTTCGGCGGCGTCGTCCTGTTTCGCAGCCTATGCGAGGAGGGGCTCGTCGACACGGTGGAGGTCTCGATCGTGCCGGTCCTGCTCGGAGGAGGCGTTCCTCTCGTCCCCGAGCTGTCCGCACGAGTAGAGCTGCAACTGGTGGGACAGAAGACGTACGAGAAGACGGGCATAGTGAGTCTCGTGTACGAGGTGAAGAGGCCCGCGACGACTAGCGTCGTTGACACCCCGGCCGGTAGGCAGTGACACACACGGAGACAGGTGGGGAGTCGATGCGCCGTCCGAAGAGGCTTGGTGCCGCGTAACCAACCCGGAACGCTTCCAGCCGCTGCACGCTTCCACTGCCTACAACCCGCATTAGATGTTATGATTGTATGTATCCGCAATGCGTACGAGGGCAATCATGAGAATCTCCGAGCGAGGCCAGATTACCATTCCGAAGCACCTGAGGGACCGCTTCGGAATGAACCATGACGTCGAGGTTGAGATCACCCCAACTGACATCGGGCTGCTGATACGCAAACGAGCGGCTGAGCTTCATCCCGTGGACCGGGTTGCAGGCATCCTGGACGGCGCAGACTTTGACATCGACAAGTACGTGGAGGAAATGCGGGGAAGGTGATAACCGCCGTCGATACCAACGTCCTCCTCGATCTGTTCAGGACCGACTCGCCGTTCCACTCCCGGTCCCGAGAGTGGCTGCGGCGCGCCTACGATCGAGGGGCGGTCATCGTCTGCGACCTAGTGTACGCAGAGCTGGTTCCAGCATTCCCCTCTCGGATCTCGTTGGATGCCGCGCTCCGCGAGATCGGCGCTGCACTGTCTCCGGTCGACTCGTCAATCGCCTACGAGGCGGGTCTCCGGTGGAAGCAGTACCGGGCGTCCGGTGGCCCGTGGGAACGAATCATCACCGACTTTCTCATTGGGGCTCACGCACTCGCAACGGCCGACTCATTCCTCACGCGGGACCTGGGAGTCTATTCCGCATATTTCCCCGAGCTTAGGGGACCGGAAGTCACATAGCTGCGACCAGTTGATCAAGCAGGACAACTACCATGTGGAGCCGCCCCCAATAGGAGAGCTGACATCCTCGACGGCCTCAATCACCGCCAGCGCCTTCAAGAACCAATCACATTCGGGCCCACTCGCCGCAGGCATCGCAGGTGGTACAGGGACTCATGCGGTGGCAATTGACTACGATAGCGCCAGAGAAATAAGCTAGTGGTGTGCCCCATACAGCCGCGCCGGCCTACATGAAGGGAGTGGAGCAATGAAGGGCCACGTTCTCATGGACGCTGAGATCATCGACACCGAGGCTTACGCCGAGTTCGCCAAGAAGTCCCAGGAGGCCGTCGCTGCGCATGGCGGGCGAGTCCTCGTGCGCACCAGAGACATCGAGGCCATCCAGGGCGACTGGATGCCGAAGCGCCTGGTGGTCCTGGAGTTCGATAACCTCGAAGCTGCAAGGGGGTACACCTCCTCGGCCGAGTATACGCGGCCCTCGACGACCTCTGCCGCCGTGCGACGAAGGCCCATATCGTCGTCGTGGAGGAATTCGATCCCCCGGCGTGAGTCTGGGCTCGCTCGTTATGCTGATGGCACAATGCGAGCCGGCCTGTCGCGCGCGCGTCGAAGGCGTGTTGCGCAGGCAAAATTCGCGTGAAGCGCTGACCCGTAGACAAGAGAATCGATGAGGCGAAGACTCAAGCTGGCCCTCGCAACTGCAATTCTCGCTATGGCGGTCGTTGTGATGGCAGCATGCCAGGCGGAACCCACTCCATCGCCCACCGTTACACCGGCACCTACGGCCACAGCCACGCCGTCCCCAACGCCAACGCCCACGCCTGAACCAACACCCACGCCGCTGCCAACGCCTACGTCTACCCCGGAGCCGACGGCCACGTCGGTTCCAACGCCTACATCTACCCCGGTGCCCACTGCCACTGCAACGCCCACGCCCGAGCCCATCGCCAAGGGGGCACCTACAGCAACGGCTATCCCTGTCGCCATTGTATCACCAACAGCGGAGGCCACGGCCGCGGCGACTCCTGATCCGAGTCCGGAGTCGGAGGTGATGGTCCTGTTCACCAGCGTGGGGGAGAGGATGGCAAGCGTGTCAACGGCAAGGGTCACGCTGGTTGACGTGAGGCAAACTGGAGCCAAGTTCTTTGGACTCACCTTCAAGAGGCTGGAGGTGGAAATAGAGGCTCCCTCCAACTCCAGGATGGTGATCGAGGTGATTTCTCCGGTCGTCGGAGTTGTGCCAATCGAAATAGTGGTGGTCGAGGACCAGGCGTACATCAAGGTGTCCCCAATCTCTCCCTGGGCATATATTCCCGTGGACCTATTGCCTTTCGACCTTGGGGGGCTGGCCGCGAAATTGCGCGCCACGCTGCCTTTCGTGCAGGATACAACCATCTCAGGCAGGGAGTCGGTACTGGGAATCGACACCGTTCGCGTCGACGGTAGCATCACGTCTGAGGATATGTCGGACTTCTTCCCTTCGGTGGACTCGGGTTACGACATAGGCCTGACCCTGTGGATCGACGAGATCGAGCATACCGTGCGGCAGATAGGAATATACGGCCAACTCTATGACGCCGACGCCCCGGAAACTGAGCGTCTTATGACGATCGAGGCCCTTGACGTCCCCATTGACATCCAGGTTCCGGACGTAGCATCAGGTCCGTGACAGGCTCGCTCGATGAGATGCTGATGGGCGTGTACCGGCGTCTGCTGGCGCGGTACGGCCCGCAGAGCTGGTGGCCGGGCGACTCCCCGTTCGAGGTCATCGTCGGCGCGATACTGACGCAGTCCGCGGCGTGGACAGGGGTGGCGCGCGCCATCGACAACCTCAAGGCCGCCGGGGCGCTGTCGCCGGCCGCCCTCCGCGCCGTCGCCATCGAGGAGCTGGCCGTGCTCATCCGCCCGTCGGTCTACTTCAACGCCAAGTCGCTCAAGCTCAGGGCCTTCGTGGAGCACCTCGGCGAGCACTACAACGACGACCTCGATGCGATGTTCCGGCAGGACGTCGACGCGCTGCGACGGGAGCTGCTCTCCATCCACGGCATCGGCGAGGAGACGGCTGACGACATCCTGCTGTACGCCGCCGGCAAGCCGGTGTTCGTAATCGACGCCTACACGCGGCGCATCCTAGCCAGGCTCGGCATCACGCCGCCAATCGATCGGTACGAGGCGTACCAGTCGCTGTTCATGGACAACCTGCCTCGTGACACGGCCCTGTTCAACGAGTACCACGCGTTGCTGGACCGGCACGGCGTGGAGGCCTGCCGCAAGCGGTCGCCGCTGTGCGATTCGTGCTGCCTGCTGGACGTGTGCCCGACGGGCGCGGCCTCCGTCCGCACATCGTGACCCGGCCGGTTGCCTTGGCACTGCTGGCGCTATGCGCTATAGTTAGACCCTACTCGCCAAACGGCACGGAGGATGGTTCGTAGATGGACTTCCTGGGCATAGGCTCGCTGGAGGTTCTGGCGATACTGCTGGTGGCATTCCTGGTCCTTGGCCCCATGCGAATGGCCGAGATGGCTCGCTCGCTGGGTAACTTCATCCGGGACGTCAGGCGCACGACCGGCGATATTCCCGCCATGCTCGCGATGGAGGAAGAGGAAGCAGCGAAGCGAAGCTCCGAGGAGGAGCGCGCCCGCAGCACGCCCCAGACCGGCGCGGGGCCTGCGGAGAGGCGGCGCGATGTCGACTAGCACACTGTCGCTGAGCGAGCACCTTGTGGAGCTGCGAAGGCGGCTCATGGTGTCCGCGGCGGCAGTCATCGTGGGCACCGTGGCGGCGTTCGTGTTCCACCCCCTCATCTTCGAGCTGCTCATGGGCCCGGCGCAGGGCTTCGAGTCGCTGCAGGGAAACAAGCTCATCTTCACGCAGGCCACGGAGATGATCGGCATCACCATGAAGGTGTCGATGATGGGCGGGCTTGCGCTGGCGTCGCCGGTGCTGCTGTACCAGGCGGTGATGTTCATCGCGCCCGGCCTGACGCCGAAGGAGAAGCGCTACCTGTTCGCGCTGCTGCCAGGCGTGATCCTGTCGTTTGCGGCGGGCGCGTCGTTCGGGTACATGGTGCTGCTGCCGCCGGCCATCAACTTCCTGCTCACGTTCGGCTCGGAAATAGCCACGCCGATGATACGGGTGGGCAACTACATCAACCTGGTGGTGACGCTGCTGTTCTGGCTGGGCGTGTCGTTCCAGGCGCCGCTGGTGATGTTCTTCCTGAGCAAGATACGCGTGGTGACGCCGAGGGCATTGGCGAAGAAGCGTCGGTTCGCCATCGTGGGGGCGTTCATACTGGGCGCGCTGATCACGCCGACGTTCGACCCGGTGAACCAGAGCCTGGTGGCGGTGCCGATAGTGCTGCTGTACGAGCTAGGCATCTGGCTGGCCCGGCTGGCCCGGCTGGGCGAGCGTAAGGAGCTGGTGGAGGCGGTCACGTCGGAGCCGACGGGGTCTTAGGGACTGTCTCCCTTCGGTCACCACCCCTGTGAAGGCAGGGGTCTAACGGTGCCTCTGAGTTACCGCGGTTGTGCCGCCTCGCCATCGATGTAGCCGACTTTCCGCTCACTGCAGAAGTTATGTGCTTGACACTGGCTTCAAAATCCCGGTCGACTTGGTGTTGCCAAAGCCTCAAAACCGTCCAACCCATTTCGCGGAGTTGACGGTCATACTTCCTGTCCCTGTCTATTGTTTTGGAGATCTTCGCTTGCCAAAAGGGGGGAATTCTGTCTTGCCACGTCTCGAATTCGAAGCCATGCCAGAAATCACCGTCCAAGAACACCGCGACTCTCGCTTTGGTGAAGGCGATGTCCGGCTTGCCAGGCAACTCCCCTAGGTGCTTGCGAAATCTGAATCCCTTCTTGTGAAGCTCCGAACGCACACGCGTCTCCAACCCCGTATCTCTCCCCTTGACACGAGACATGCAATAGCGTCTCTGTTCCTGTGTGAGATTGTCAGGCATAGTCTCAAGATCCGATATACTGGCTGAACGAGCGAGCCATTTCCTTACCATCGGGCAGATGGAGTTCAGGAGGTACAGTGGACACACCGCTAAAGCTTTGGGGGGTGCGGGGGCAGATTTGACTAAAGTCGCACTTGAGGCACTTGTCAGGATGCGGTCGCATCGGAAAGTCTGACTCTAGAATGCCAGTCACGGCCCATTCTACATTAGCAATTGCTGCGTTCAGTGCTTCCTGGGTGATTGGAACTTCAACTCGCTTGCCATCTTTTAGGAGATGGACGCTGCCGGTCTTGGCGTTTTGCCCCAGCACTTGATCAGCTGCTCGGGCATAGAGCTGAACCTGCAAGGCGAGTTCAGTCCAGTCCAGGTCATCGTCTTGATCCATTGTCTTGAAGTCAATGATTTCCGCCTTCAGGATGTTTCCGGTAGCGTCCTCATGGAGAAGCAAATCAATCGAACCCGATATGACACAGTTGGCGGCCGGAATCTCAAAGAACGCTTCCAACTGACGCTCCCGCTCAAAATCGGTCCCGAAATTTGCCACGTAGGCTTTAGTGATTTCAACTGCGCGGCTTCTGCCGACCTCGTAGGCACCGGGCCGATTCACTGGATCGCCACTCTGTGGAACGTGCTTCAAATGAAACGTATCCTCAACCACGGGCTCGACTTGGTTCGGTCCGGGCGTCGCGGTAGGGTACATTGTGTGAAGCTTCTGGATCGAAGTGTGGACCGTCCTTCCATAGCCGAACATTTCAGGTATATGAGGGTTAAGGCCGTACCTTTCCCTAAACTGGTAGCTTTTCGGGCACTGGAGGTAGTATCTGATCTCAGTAAAGCTAGTCGGGTAGTCAGTGTCTTCTAGTCTCCTGCGTTGCGTGGCAGTCATGAGGCCGCTAGGCAGGACCGATGGGTCTTCCCCCACGGCAGGATGCTTTGCAATCTGCAACGCGAACGTTGAACGCCGTCTAGGTCTACTGGCCTGCGGAAGGCTTTCGGCGCCGCTCACGTAGAGATACCTCTCAGCGCGTGTCAATGCTGTATAGAAGAGTCTAATCTCTCCGTCCTGCGTACTTTGGTATGCGCCTCGGCTAATTGCAGGAGCCATGACGCCCGGTGGCAGCCATCCACGGTAGTTGCTCATTGTCCCAGGGAATCTGAGAGCCTCCACATCTACTACAAATACGCAGGGGAATTCAAGGCCCTTCATTTTGTGGACCGTGGACACTGTAACGGCATCTGGCCGTTGGATGACATCGTCTGTAGATACGTCATATCCTGTGTCTGCTGCATTCTGTAGGAAGTTAAGAACATCGGCGAAGCGTTGTCTAGAGTCAACGCTCATGTAAACTGTTTCGACATCCTGAATCATGCGGCTAAACAAGCCGATGTCCCGCATGGTTTCGTCGTTAAAGTTTGTCTGGGCGACATTTAGCGCTTTTAGTAACTCATAAACCAATTGTTGTGGGTAGAGCCTGATCCTAGTTGAACCTTCAGGTCTGTTGATCCGACGACTCCAGTCGGTGAGAACTTGGACCAGCGCATTGAATTCAGCGTTGGGGTACGCAGGAAGCACGTGTGAATTGAAGTGTTGTTCAACTGTGCTCCGCTCTAGGGGAGTACTGCGCAAGAGTTCGAAAGTGCTGCGCAACACTGCTGTCTGGGGCCGGTCGAAAGGTCCCCCACCTGCCTCCAAACTGAAATCAATCCCTATGTTCCCGAGAGCCGTTGTAAAAGCTCCGTGCCTTGGAGTGCCATCTTGTTCTTCTGTTCTGGTCGACCTCATAAGCACTGCAAAGTCAGCTGGTGTCAGTCCTCGGACGATTCCGTTGTCTTCATACGCTGTTCCAAGCAAATCTTGGATTCGACTGGCGACCCACTGTGCCTCCGACGCACGGTCAGGAAACCACATAACGCCGAAGTGTTGGGGCGACAGATTTGCAGAGGCAGCAGGGGATTTAGCTATTCTGCTAGGCCCGAGTGTTGCAGTGACGAACTCATCCGATGCTTCCACAATCGGCTGGGTGCTCCGAAAATTCTGCGACAAGGTGTGCACGCTGCAACCAGAGTAGCGTTGCCGAAAGTCGATTATGTTGCTGACGTCAGCGCCTCGCCAGCCATATATGGCTTGATCGTCGTCGCCGACGGCGAAAAGCGTGTTCGAGCGTAGGTGAAGAAGCCGGATCAACTCTTCCTGACAAGGGTTCACATCTTGGTATTCGTCCACCATCAGATGCCGCAAGGATTCAATTGCGGTTCCTATTCCAGGCACATTGTTATGTACTGCTTCGACCACATCACGAATCATCAGAGAAAAATCTATGTACTGGTCCGTTCGAAGTCCATCCCGAATACGCACCAACAAGTCGCCGAGACTTGGGTCTTCTGCCGAGACGGCCGCGAAATCGAGTAATTCATCGTTCGCAGTCTTCCAAGCATCGGAAGCCTGTCTAATAGTGTCAAAGTAGCTATTGCCGCGCGCCCGGTTCCGGAAGTTCCTAAGTCCCAACTGAGGATAGCGTGAAATCAGGTAGAGCCTCAGCCGGTTCTCATCCAGCACATCGTATTGCCTGTATGTGGGGTCTATGTGCCCTAGAATCCGTTGGCAATACGCGTGGATGGTGCCGATGTACATCGCCCCAATGCTGGTTGGGTCGAGTCCGGCGGCCTGGAGTGCTTGAGATACTCGTCTCTTAATAGACTCGGCTGCCTTTTCGGTGAATGTGAACGCGACAATCCCTTCAGGCCTTTCACCCTCTGCAAGGAGTCTGGCGATTCTATACGCGAGTGTCCTCGACTTTCCCGAACCAGCGCACGCCAAACACAGAACTTCCGCAGCGGGATCTACCGCTGCGTTATATTGTTCAGTAGTCAGTTCACTTCGCAGCACCTGGGCGATGCCCATTGCCTAGATGTCCTCCCGGTCTTCATTAGGCGTCCCGCTCAATTGGCGCAGTGTGTCTCGAATGACTTGGGCATGGGCTGCGATGAAAGGCGGGGGCAGGGCGTTTCCGATCATCATAGCTATGGAGGACTTGTTAGTCGCCTTGGGGAATCTATAGTCTCCTGGAAATCCTTGGAGTAGGGCGGCCTCCCTCATCGTTATCGCACGATGCTCCTCAGGATGAAGAAACCGACCTTTAGAGGGATTAAAGCATCCACTTGTGATGGTCGGGGATACCGCACTCCAAGCCATTCGACCATACACGTCTTTGAATCCATTGCAGCGCCTATGGCAGTCGAGCTGATCCTCGACCGGGAGATCTGTACGGCTGCCGCCGTCCTGAGGAATTCGTTGAATCAATTGCATTACGCGTGGGGTGCGACTCTCCGGCAGGTCATGAATCAGATCGCCGCTTTCTCCGGGTTTCGGAAGGCCACCGATGGCATCCCTTACAGTCACAGTGCCTTTGACAGGTTCGGCGAATTGAAGTTTGGCACCCAAGCCGGCGAGATAGATGAGCCTTTTCCTGCGTTGTGGCACACCATACTCAGCAGCGTTTAGGACATCATGATCACCGCGGTATCCAGTCTGCTCCATCCGGTCCCGGAAGACTCGGAATCTCTCATCGTCTGCCAGTCCCGGAACATTTTCAATCATCACAGCTTTGGGGCGTAGGGCGTCAACGAACCGCAGAACCTGAAGCAGAAGATCGTTGCGCGGGTCATCGACCGGCAGGGCACCGTTCAAGGTTCTCATGGTGGAGAACCCTTGACACGGGGGGCAGCCAGCGAGGAGGTCGAGGTCCCAGGGTTTCAACTTCAAGCTGGATAGGACCGCAGCGGGTTCAAGGTCCCTGATATCAGCTGTCCAGACGACAACGTCCTGATGATTTGCCTTGTACGTTTCAACCGATAGTGGGTCGATGTCCACGGCACCAACCACGTTGAAGCCGCCTTGCTTCAACCCGAGTGTCAACCCTCCACAACCGGAGAATAGGTCGATGGCGGTCGGTCTGTTCTCGCGCGCAACTTGGCCGGAAGGCTTCAAAGCGTCCACTCTCTTCACATCACTGTGGGGTGCGGCCATGCGCTACAGGGTGGGTTCTATCCCGCGGCGGGCATCATTGGCACTCTCCAAGCTGCTTGCGCAAACCATTATACCACGAGGGAGAAGTTCGCGCCCCAACCCCTACGCGAGGGGCGCAGGCCATCGAAGGAGGTTCGTAGTGGTATGCGGGATGTCGTGGGTTCCTCGAGTGCCCCGCCTACCCGGTTCGCCAGGCACACCGTAGGCCCTGCCCGCTCAGTAGTGCCGCGGTTGTGCCGCCTCGCCATCGATGCTATGCTGTCTCGGTTTTGCTCCGCGGCCTTTGACCGGGCACGCAGAGTCGCCTATAGTGGACTTGCGGAGGTTTCGCAGATGCACCTGCTCATTGACGGATTCGGCGGCAATCTTGACATGATGAAGGACGAGGCGGCCGTCTACCGGTTCCTGGACGACTTCCCGGGCAGCATCGATATGAACAAGATCATCTCGCCCGTGGTCACCACCTACAACGGCCCCGTGCCCGAGGACTGGGGCGTGTCCGGGTTCGTGATGATCGCGGAGAGCCACATCAGCATTCACACCTTCCCGGAGCGCGCATACGTCAACATCGACGTGTTCAGCTGCAAGGACTTCAACCACAGGCGGGCGCTGGACATGATCATGGAGACCTTCTCGCTGGACCAGGTGAAGCACTGGGTCATCGGACGCGGCCTCGACTACTCGAGCCCAAGCAGCGGCGCTCCCGTCACCCGCGGCCGCGCAAGGGGCGTGCTCACCGGAGCGGGATGACGCTCCCCGGCGGCCCTGCGTCCTCCTATCCGTCGATGCCGTGGGGCTTCGCGGGCGTGGGCCCCGACGAATCGCCGCTCGAAAGCAGCCGCGTGGCCGTGTTGCCCGTTCCGTACGACTCGACGACCTCCTATCGCAGCGGCGCCCGCGAGGGCCCTCGCGCCATCATCGAGGCGTCCCGCTACCTCGAGGACTACGATCCGGAGACCGATCGGGAGGTCTACCGCGTTGGCATACACACTTTGCCTGATATTGAACCGCACGTCGGCGGCCCGGAGGCGATGACGGAGCGCGTCGCCTCGGCGGTGCGGCCCCTTGCGGGCAGCGGCCGGCTACTGGCGGTCCTGGGCGGCGAGCACTCGGTCTCGGTGGGCGTCGTGAAGGCGCTCCGGGAGGCCCACGAGGACCTGTCGGTGCTCTACCTGGACGCGCACGCCGACCTACGCGACGAGTACATGGGCAGCGCCCTCAGCCACGCCTGCGCAGCGCGGCGCATCTGGGAGATGTGCCCGCTGGTGGAGGTGGGCGTGCGCAGCATGAGCCTGGAGGAGGCGGAGTTCATCCGCGCCGGCCGCGATCGGCTGCGCGTGATGCAGCACGGCGAGGGCGGCCGCGCGGCGTCGTGGGACGCAGCGGCAGTGCTCGAAGGACTCACCGAGCACGTCTACGTGAGCATCGACCTCGACGTATTCGATCCCGCGCTGATGGCGGCGGTGGGCACGCCCGAGCCGGGAGGCCCCGGCTGGGAGGCCGTGCTAGGCCTGCTGCGAGAGGTATGCCGGCAGCGCACGGTGGTCGGCTTCGACGTGGTGGAGCTGTGCCCGTGGGCCGGTCCGCCTTCGTGCGCCTACGTCGCCGCCAAGCTGGCGTACAAGGTCATGGGCTACGCAACCGAGCGTGACGCCGCTGTGTGAGGGGGCCGCGGCCCCGGAGGTGGAAGGTCGTTGAGGGGCTCATTCGAGGTGGGCAGGCTGATGGGCATACCTCTGCGTCTGCACTTCAGCTGGTTTCTCGTACTTCTGCTATTCACCTACTCCCTGGCGATGTTCCTCGGTGGGATTCGACCCTGGTGGTCGGTGACGGAGCGATGGGGCGTGGCCCTGGCCGCCAGCACCATGCTCTTCGTGTCGGTCATCGCTCACGAGCTGTCGCACAGCCTGGTCGCGATGCGGTATGGGATCCGGGTCAAGGCCATCACGCTGTTCATGTTCGGCGGGGCCGCGCACATCTCGCGGGAGGCGCCCAGGCCGGGTATGGAGCTGCTCATCGCGCTCGCGGGGCCGGTGTGCAGCGTACTGCTGGCCCTGCTGTTCCTGGGAGCGGGCTACCTGGTCGAGCGGTTCAGTGTGCACGTCGCGGTGATGATGAGCTGGCTCTTCATGATGAACATGGCGCTGGGCATATTCAACCTGATCCCGGGGTTCCCGCTCGATGGCGGCCGGGTGCTCCGCGCCGTCATCTGGGCGGTGTCGGGCAACTACGCTGCTGCGACCCGCGTTGCGACGATGGGCGGCTACGCGACCGCGCTGCTCCTGGTGGGGCTTGGGGTGTTCGTCTTCGTTGTGACTCGCAGTGCGCTTCAGGGCATGTGGCTGGCGCTGGTGGGCTGGTTCCTGTTCCAGGCGGCGTTCATGAGCTACCGCCAGCATAGACAGCGAAGGCGGCTGGAGGGCGTGACGGCGCGTGAGCTGATGAGCACGGTCATTCCGGAGGTGTCGCCGGATGCGAGTGTGCAAGGGCTGATCGATTCGGGGGCGTTGCGCCGGGACCGGCGCGGGCTGGTGGTGGTCGAGGACGGGCGGGCCGTCGGGCTGCTCGCCGCGGCGTCCGTGGGGAAGGTGTCGCGACGGGCGCGTGCGGCGGCCAGGGTAAGGCACGTGATGTCGCCGGTGGACCACGCATCGTCGGTCGCGCCGGACGACGGCAGCGAGCGCGTGCTGGAGGCGCTTGAGGACAGCGAGACGGGCATGCTGGCGGTGATGGAGTCGGGCGAGCTGGTGGGCGTGATTACGCCTGAGAGCGTGATGCGGCGGTAGGAGGGCGCCCCCCGCCCTTTATCGCGCGCCTGTGCAATGCTACAGTTGAGCGGGTACACCGCAATCCTTGCCAGCGACGCATCGCCGTAGGCAGTGGTATAATTGCGGACTTATATACCCTTTTACCTAGCTGTCAGGTGCTTTGCAGTCTTGAGGGTGTAGAATAGAGTGGGCGGGGCGGCCAGCCATCTGAGATGATGCACACATCGTCCACGAGCGACTGGAGGTCGCTCCGCCTATTCATGATGGCTAAAGGGAAGATCGGGAGTAAGGCTTAGTCAAGGCTGGGTCTTCTGGTCTAGCCGTTTGAGCCTCTCGGCGGTTCTGGCCGGAGCAACGAACAAGAAGTCATATAGTCCCTCGATTACTTCAAGACAGAATTCAGCCTCCCACGGCTCAATGTCTAGGATCTCGCCTGTGGTCAGGTGGTTTATGGGGTGAGCGGCGGTATTGCCCAACTCGCGAAGTGGATGCAATAGGTCTGTTACAGACGAGGGAAGGTTAGCCTGTTCAATGGCCTTTTCAATCTCCTGGTTTAGGGTATTACCGGATATCTGCATCTTGTCACGTAGGAGATGTTGCAGACAACGGCGACTGAGGGCGGCGCTAGCCTTTGGGCTATCAGCAATCACAAGGCAGGCTTCACGATAGTCTGCAGCATATTCTTCTGGAACCTCAGAAGGTATTGGAGGCCGATTTGAGGACTTAGGGTGTACAGGTTGCTTATGGCCAAAGCCTGACGGCTCACTTATTCCTAGCGATGTCTGCACCGACCCTTCACTGAGAATCAGAACTAGAATGTACCTCGTGCATGCGGGACATGTCGTCTTTTCTAACCACCAATTCCCGTCAACGTCGGCACCTATATAAAAGAGTATTTGAAGGTTACTAGCGGAGCTAATTGCATTATTCACACGCCCGGCGATAAAGAAACTCTCGAGACAATGAGGGCATTTCATTGTGCTAGTTCAGTCTCTCAGTATGACGAAGAGGATACGGAGCCGTTGGACTGGAAATCTCAGGGACAAAGTCCAAGGAATAGAGCACCTCTAGCAGATCATAACCTTTCCATGTCAGGTATATGTGTCCGGGTGACTCACCACGACTTCATATGATGTTCCCGGACTCTTCCAAGAGCCTAAGATGTCGCTCTACAGCCTCAACTTGACCGACAAGCGGGGCAGTAATCATTGGCATCTCGACCCATTCCGTAGGTTGTGACCGAATAACCAAGAGGATCTCTCTCACCAACTTCATGTCTCGGTCCATCAGACAACTTCCTCGCAGCTTCTGCACTCCTGCATTATAATACACGGCGGGCTCGGATACAAAACAAACGTGCCACAGGCTGGTTGCACCCGGCCTGTGGCGATTGCCCAGGAGGTAGTTACGCCATGCTACTGCCGTTCTTCTCTAGGACGCTTCATGATGGGCATTACCACAAATGTGCTAGGCGCGGAGATGTCAGCGCAATGCGGAACAACATAGTCGTCAGCTACGGGGACGGCGGCCGAACACTATGCCCGGATTGCGAGGCTTGGCTACAGGGTTGGGCATGAGACGGGCTATTCGCTTCTACCACTGGAACGTGCCTCCAGATATGGAGATTGCGGCTGTCCTGCATCAAGATGACTGCTCATGGGTTAGAAGGCGTGGGCTAGTGGTCGGCGTGAGGCTGGTGATGACGGATGGCTGGTGGGAGATATTCGACTCCGAGGCGGAGGCGCGTCATAGGGCTGAACTCTTCCGCATGGAGAAGGGAACGGAGTGGCGGATTACAGATTGGCCTATTTGCTGTCGGCGATAGGCTGAGCGAACCCCCCCCTGCCCTTTATCACTCGCCCGTGCAATGCTACAATGGAGAGCACGACCCCGTTGGGGAGTGCAATCGCATCGCCAAGAGCGGGGCACAGGAGCATAGCGCGATGATATACATGGACCATGCAGCCACCACGCCAGTCCGCCCGGAGGTCATGGAGGCCATGCTGCCCTACTTCACGGAGAGGTTCGGCAACGCCTCCAGCCTCTACACGCTGGCGCAGCAGTCTCGCATGGCGCTTGACGAGGCGAGGGAGACCGTGGCGCGTGTCCTCGGCAGCAGGCCCAGCGAGGTGGTCTTCACCAGCGGCGGCAGCGAGTCCGACAACGCCGCCATCAAGGGCGCGGTACATGCGCTGGCTCGCACCGGCAACCACGTCATAACCACCTCGATCGAGCACCATGCCGTCCTTCACACCTTCACTCACCTGGAAGACGCAGGGTTCGAGGTCACCTACCTTCCCGTCGACGGCGACGGCATGGTCGACCCGGACCAGCTGGTTGACGCCATCACCGACAAGACGGTGCTCGTGAGCGTCATGCTCGCCAACAACGAGATCGGCACCATCGAGCCAGTCGCCGAAATGGCTCGCAGGGTCAAGGAATTCGCCCGCGAGCGCGGCCGCACCATCGTCTTCCACACCGACGCAGTGCAGGCCGCGGGCTTCCTGGACATCAACGTGAAGACGCTGGGCGTGGACATGCTCAGCCTCTCGGCCCACAAGTTCCACGGCCCCAAGGGCGTGGGCGTGCTGTACGTGCGCCGTGGCACTCCCTTCACACCTCAGCAGCTTGGGGGCGCGCAGGAGCGCCAGCGACGAGCGGGCACGGAGAATATGCCGGGCATCGTGGGGACGGCGGTCGCGCTGGCCCTTGCCGACGGCGAGAGGGAGGCTGTAAGCGCCCACTGCGCGAGCCTTCGTGACCGGCTGATCGAGGGCGTCAGGGAACGCATCCAGGGAGTGCGCCTCAACGGCCACCCCACGCTGCGCCTGCCCAATAACGTAAACTTCTCGTTCGAGGGCGTGGAGGGCGAGCCTGTGCTCCTGGGGCTGGACTTCGCAGGAGTGGCTGCGTCTAGCGGGAGCGCCTGCTCGTCCGGATCGCTGGAGCCCTCGCACGTGCTGCTGGCACTGGGTATGCACGCCGACCTGGCCCACGGGAGCCTTCGTCTCACCTTGGGCCGCGACAATACCGAAGAGGACGTGGACTACGTGCTCAGGGTCCTGCCGGACCTGGTGGGCCGGCTCCGGGCCATGCCAAGCCTGTCCCACGCAACCCGCTGAGCAACCCAGACGCAATGAAGCTGAGCTCGTCCACACCCTACCTTCTGCTTGCGCTTGTACTGGCACTGGGCGCGGCCCTGGGTTGCATCCGCACTCCGGACCGGGAATTCGGCGGCCACGGTGAAGTGCTTTCGATAGGCGCTCACCAGCCCCGGCTGCTGGACAGCGTGGTCTACACGTGGTCGGACGGCCTCAACTACGAGATTAAGCCGGAGGCGGACGGAGCGAAGATCGCGGCGGTCAGGGCCAGGGCCGTCAACCAGGACTCCACCCAGGTTACGCTGTCCATCGATGCCGGAGCGGCTACGCTGACCGCCAAGGAAGGCGAGGCGTACGCGCCCTTCGAGCCGAACAGCAGGCACGTGGAGACGAGCGCGGAAGCGCCCGAAGACAACGTCTACGGGCCTCACCTGTGGGGCCAGTTCCAGCTGCGCAGGGGATTCGAGGTGGCGGGCTGGTTCTTCTTCGAGGTGCCGGATGGGGAAGAATTCTCAGACTTCGCGTGGAGTGACGTGGAGTTCATTCGAGTGCCATATCCGAGGTAGGCAAGGCGGCGCAGGCATTGACAGAGCCCTAGCGTAGGTTATAATAGAGATTCCATCGGTGTGAAGCCGAGGCGCACCTTAACAACTGAATAGTGGAAGGAAGGTTCTTTCAAGCGAGTTTGATCCTGGCTCAGGACGAACGCTGGCGGCGCGCCTAATGCATGCAAGTCGAACGGTTGCCTTGGCCTTCGGGCCTAGGTGATAGTGGCAGACGGCTGAGTAACGCGTAAGGGACCTGACCCTGGGAGAGGGATAACCCACTGAAAGGTGGGCTAATACTCCGTACGCTGGCTGGCTGCATGGCTGGTCAGGAAAGCTGCGGCGCAAGCCGTGGCGCCCAGGGAGGGCCTTGCGTCCTATCAGGTAGTTGGCGGGGTAACGGCCCACCAAGCCAAAGACGGGTAACCGGTGTGAGAGCATGAACGGTCAGAGGGGGACTGAGACACGGCCCCCACTCCTACGGGAGGCAGCAGCAGGGAATTTTGCGCAATGGGCGAAAGCCTGACGCAGCGACGCCGCGTGGGGGAAGAAGGCCCTCGGGTTGTAAACCCCTTTTCTGGGGGAAGAGCAAGGACGGTACCCCAGGAATAAGCCCCGGCTAACTACGTGCCAGCAGCCGCGGTAATACGTAGGGGGCGAGCGTTGTCCGGAATTACTGGGCGTAAAGGGCGCGTAGGCGGCCCAAGAAGTCTCCGGTGAAATCTCCCGGCTTAACTGGGAGCGGTCCGGGGAAACTCTTGGGCTTGAGGACAGCAGAGGAGGGTGGAATTCCCGGTGTAGTGGTGAAATGCGTAGATATCGGGAGGAACACCAGTGGCGAAGGCGGCCCTCTGGGCTGTACCTGACGCTGAGGCGCGAAAGCGTGGGGAGCGAACCGGATTAGATACCCGGGTAGTCCACGCCCTAAACGATGGATGCTGGGTATGAGGGGTATCGAACCCCCTCGTGCCGAAGCTAACGCGTTAAGCATCCCGCCTGGGGAGTACGGCCGCAAGGCTAAAACTCAAAGGAATTGACGGGGGCCCGCACAAGCAGCGGAGCGTGTGGTTTAATTCGATGCAAAGCGAAGAACCTTACCAGGGCTTGACATGTCGGTAGTAGTTCCGGAGAAATCCAGGGCGACCCTTCGGGGAGCCGTCACAGGTGCTGCATGGCTGTCGTCAGCTCGTGCCGTGAGGTGTTGGGTTAAGTCCCGCAACGAGCGCAACCCTCGTCGCTAGTTGAATTCTCTAGCGAGACAGCCCCTAACAAGGGGGAGGAAGGTGGGGATGACGTCAAGTCAGCATGGCCCTTACGCCCTGGGCTACACACACGCTACAATGGTCGGGACAGAGGGTCGCGATACCGCGAGGTGGAGCTAATCCCATCAAACCCGGCCTCAGTGGGGATTGCAGGCTGCAACCCGCCTGCATGAACGAGGAGTTGCTAGTAACCGCAGGTCAGCATTACTGCGGTGAATACGTTCCCGGGCCTTGTACACACCGCCCGTCACGTCATGGAAGCCGACAATGCCTGAAGTCCGTGGGCTAACCCGCAAGGGAGGCAGCGGCCGAGGGTGGGGCCGGTGACTGGGACGAAGTCGTAACAAGGTAGCTGTACCGGAAGGTGCGGCTGGATCACCTCCTTTCTAAGGAGCCCACATGAGAGGCATAACGCCCCTCGTACCGGGATCCCAGTTCGATCGGTGGGTGATTGGCCCCCGACCGTGTGGTCGAAGCATGACCCGGACCCCTTCAGGGGACCGGAGGAAGCTCCCTCACGACGGGGACCGTTCGGGGCGCAAGCCCCGAGAGAACTCACCGCCAACCAATGGTCATTTGCCTTCCTTCCGCTATTCAGCAGTCAAGGTGCGCCGCCTCCCATTCTGGAGACGGCGTTCTTCTTTGGGGCAACGAAAGTGGAAAGCGGATGACCGCCGCGCCTCCAAGCCAGCTCACCCTAAGCCCGTCCCGGCCACCGATGTGGGGATGGGCAGACTTGGGCAGGCTGTTGGCGCTGAGTATGCTACGTCCTGATGATCCTGGTGTACTCGTCGTGGTCGCCAATCCAGAACCAGATGAAGTCTCCGCCATCCTGGATTGCCATTGCTCTGTGTGAAGCGCCCACGCGCGCCGACCAGTAACGTCCCGACAACTCTGAACCTCAAAGAATGGTGCCCGGGATTGTCCTTCAAGAGATCGAAGTTCCGGCGGGCCGTTTGTTGAACCGAGGCGGGCAGCTCATGGAAGCGCCGCCAGAAAACGGGATCTGTCCAGTGCATCTAGAGGGGCTTCAGGATGCCCTTTGCCCTTGCTTCAATTGCCTCTGCCGAAAGCGCGTCCAGCCGGCCGGCCTGAACGTCCTCTTCCAGCTCTCGGTCCCACTTCTCCCAGTCGAGTTCAAGAAGCCAGCGCAGAAGTTCGGCGTAATCCTCTTCCGGGAGTTTCAGAATGGCCTGCTGAAGTTCCTTGACGGTTGCCATTGCCCCATCTCTTTGCCGCTCATTGGCACTTTGTGGCCGTTGTACAGCGCTATCCTACCAGCCTCCGGCCCGGCCACGCAAGAAGTGGGCCCAAGGATCTTGCGTTGCTGACGCCACTTGAGGCTGTCGGGGCCCGCCGCTTTCGCCTGCCGTCCGTTCCGGTCCCCTCACACCCTACGACACGCTCAGGGTGAACGGGCCAAAAATGCCCGCACGCGTGGGCAATTGACACTCCAACCGCTGTTACATAGAATTGCCTTAGCCGTACCACCCCTACACTCCTACGAATACCGCACGCAGAGCTTGTCGATACGGCTGAATGCGCCCATGTAATGGAGGTGCCCATGACTCAAACCCAGGCTGAGCCGAGAACCCAACCCAGGCCGCTGGACGGCTGCCGAATCGTCGATTTCACGTGGGTGCGCGCCGGTCCCTGGGCCACGCGATGGCTCGGCGCCCTCGGCGCGCAGGTCATCAAGGTCGAGTGGCCGCTGCGCGAGTTCGGCCGGGCAGGAGGCGCCGCCGGCGCGCCGCCCGGCATCACGCCCAGCCTCAACACCGGCGGCGGCTTCAACGACACCAACGCCAACAAGATGAGCCTGTCCCTGAACGTACGCAGCCCACGGGGCATGGACATCATCCGCAGGCTCATTGCCGTGTCTGATGCCGTGGTGGAGAACTACAGCGCGTCGGTGCTCGAGAACTGGGGCCTTGGCTACGAAGAGCTCAGGAAGCTGCGAGAGGACATCGTCTACGTGTCCATGTCCGGATTCGGACATTCCGGTCGCGACAAGCACTACACCACATTCGGCCCGTCCGCCCAGGCGCTGTCCGGCATGACCTTCGCTTCCGGACTGCCCGACAAGCCTCCGGCAGGCTGGGGCTGGTCGTACCTGGACGATTCCGGCGGCATGTACATCGCCTTCTACACCCTTGCCGCCCTTCTCCACAGGCAGACCACCGGCCGCGGCCAGCACGTGGACATGGGCCAGATGATCATGGGCGCAACCCTCAACGGCCCGGCGCTGCTGGACGTCACCATCAACGGCCGCTCCTCGACGCGGGAGGGCTACCCGCCGGGCAACCGCGCCAACTGGCCCGGCGCCCCGCTTGTGAGCGGATACCGCGGCCGCACAGTCGCGCCTCACAACAGCTATCGCACGCTGGGCGGAGGCTACAACGACTGGTGCACCATCGCCTGCTTCTCGGACGAGGAGTGGTGTAACCTGGTGTGCCTCATGGGCAGCCCGGACTGGGCCACGGACGCCAAGCTCGCCACGCTGCAGGGCAGGCTGGAGAACCAGGAGGAGATGGACCGGTGCATCGAGGAGTGGACGCTCTCGCTGGAGAAGTACGACCTGATGGCGAAGTGTCAGGCGGCCGGCGTGCGTGCCATGCCCGTGCAGAGCAACGAGAACCGCGCTGAGCACGACCCACAGCTGCGAGAACGTGGCCTGCTTCGTGAAGTTGAGCACCCTGAGCTGGGGACGTGGCGGATGCAGAACGCCCCCTTCGTGCTCTCGGAGAGTCCCGCCATGAATCATCGACACGCGCCGCTGATCGGCCAGGACAACGAGGAGATTATCACGGGTATCCTGGGCATGAGCCGCGAGGAGCTGGTGTCCGGCTACAGTGACGGCACATTCTGGCCCGACTCGCTGGACCTCTATCCCTATCAGAAGGAGCTGCTGCAATGACAACTCAGAGCAATGCCGGCGGCCCGTTTTCGGGCGTACGTGTGCTGGAGCTTTCCGACGAGAAGGGGCAGTGGTGCGGCAAGCTCCTCGGTGACCTGGGCGCGGACGTGATCAAGATTGAGCCGCCGGGCGGCGAATCGACTCGCACGGTGGGCCCATTCTACCAGGACAGCTTCGGGCCGGAGCGGAGTCTCAGCTTCTGGCACTACAACTCCTCCAAGCGCGGCGTCACGCTGGACGTGTCATCTGAGGACGGCCGCGGGCTGTTCCGGAAGCTGGCCGCAGGCGCAGACCTGGTGATCGAGTCCTTCTCGCCGGGCTACATGGCGTCTCTCGGCCTGGGCTACGATGACCTCAAGGAGCTAAACCCGCGCATAATCGTCTGCTCCATCACGCCATTCGGCCAGACGGGGCCCTGGCGGGACTACCTGACGAGCGACCTGCTTCACCTCTCCGTTGGCGGCCAGATGGGTTCGTGCGGCTACGACGACGTGCCGGACGCGCCTCCCATAGCGCCGGGCGGAGGGCAGGCGTGGCACATGGGCAGCCACTACGCCTGCATGGCGATTACCGCCGCCCTGATACACCGCGGCAACACCGGCGCGGGCCAGTACATCGACGTCTCCGTCCACGAGTCTTGCGCGCTGACCACGGAGGGCGCCATGGCGTCCTGGATCTACAACGGCAAGACCATGATTCGCCAGACCGGCCGCCACGCCGGCATGGCCCCCACGACGCCCACCCAGACGCTCTGCAAGGACGGCAAGTACATCAACATACAGCTGATCGCCTTCAGGCTGCCGCCCGCCCAGCTGCGACGGCTGGCCGAGTGGATGGACCGGTACGGCATGGCCGACGACCTGCTGGACGAGAAGTACCAGGATACGGCGGTGATCCAGGAACAGGCCGACCACATCAGCGAAGCCGTGCGCAACTTTATCCACAACGTAACCCGCGACGAGGTCTACGCGGGCGCACAGGAGATGGGCCTGTCGTGGGGCGCGGTTCGAGCCCACGACGAGCTGCCGGACGACGGCCAGCTGAACGACCGTGGCTTCTGGGTGCAGGTGGAGCACCCGGAGCTTGAGGAGACCTTCACGTATCCGGGCCCGGCCGCCATCTGGAGCGACTCACCGTGGGGCATCTCCCGACGCGCGCCTCTTATCGGCGAGCACAACGAGGAGGTCCTTTGCGGGGAGCTTGGCCTCTCGCGGGCGGAGCTTTCGGTCCTGGCTGAGAGCGGGGTCGTCTAGCGGTCCGGGCGCGTCAGCCGCCCAGCAGCGTTCTGGCCGCGGCGCCCGGGTCCGGCGCCGTCACCAGCGCCTCGCCCACGAGCACGGCGTGCACTCCCGCACGACCGAGCCTGACCACGTCGTCGCGGCTGTGGATGCCGCTCTCGCTGACCAGTATCCGGCCGTGGGGCGCGCGTGACGCCAGCCGCTCCGTCAGCGAGATGTCCGTGGTGAAAGTGTGCAGGTCACGGTTGTTGATGCCGATGATCTCCGCTCCCGCCGCCACCGCCGCGTCCATCTCTTCCTCGGTGTGCACCTCCGTCAGCGCCTGTACCCACAGGCTACGGCAGACGTCGAGGAGCTCGCTTAGCTGCTCGGGCGACAGTATGGCCACGATCAGCAGTATGGCGTCGGCGCCGTTTGCACGCGCCTCGTAGACCTGGTACGGGTCAAAGAGGAAGTCCTTGCGCAGGACGGGAAGCGCCCACGGGCGCGTCGCCTCCTTCACCGACTCCATGTGCTCCAGGCCGCCCTGGAAGTGGTCGCGCTCCGTGAGAACCGATATGGCGGCCGCGCCGCTCTCGGCGTAGGCCGTGGCAAGCGCTGCGGGGTCATAGTCATCGCGCAGTAGCCCGCGTGACGGCGAGGCCTTCTTGCACTCGGCGATGAGGCGCGGGCCGTCGCCCATGAGCGCGCCGGACAGGTTCAGGGGCAGCGGGAGGTCGCGAATGCGCTCCTCGAGCGCAGACAGGGGCGTCTGCGCGACGTGACGCTCCAGCTCCAGCCGCTTGACCTCCACGATGCGGTCGAGAATCGTAGGCATGGCGTGCAATCTACTCCAGGCTCCGGCTGAGCGCCACGAAGTCCCGGAGCTTGGCCAGCGCTCTGCCGCTGTCGATTGCCTCGGCGGCGAGGGCAGCGCCGCTCGCAAGGTCCGTCGCGGCGTCGCCGACCACGAGCGCAGCTGCCGCGTTCAGCACCACAACGTCACGGTGTGGCCCGTGGTCGCCTGACAGCACGCGCTCCATGGCGGCGGCATTCTCCTCCGCGGTCCCGCCGCGAATGGCGTCCGGCGATGCGCGGGACAGGCCGGCGTCCTCCGGCGCTATCGTGTATGACTGGATGGCGTCGTCCTTCAGCTCCCACACCTGCGTGGGCGCGGCGATGGAGACCTCGTCCATGCCGTCCTCGCCGTGCACCACCAGCGCGTGGCGGGAGCCGAGCAGGCGCAGCACCTGTGCCATCTTCTCGCCCAGCGCGCCATCGGCCACTCCCAGCACCTGCCGCTGCGCACCCGCGGGGTTGGTGAGCGGGCCGAGGATGTTGAACACGGTGCGAATGCCGATCTCCCTCCGGGGCGGGCCGGCGAAGCGCATGGCGGGATGGAACGCGGGGGCGAACATGAAGCCCACGCCGACCTCGCGGAGGCACCGCTCGACGCCCTCAGGCCCCAGGTCGATCTTGACGCCGGCGGCCTCCAGCACGTCGGCGCTGCCGGACTCGCTGGTGATGGCGCGGTTGCCGTGCTTGGCGACGCGGAGGCCTGCGCCGACGGCCACCAGCGCGGCGATGGTGGAGACGTTGATGGAATGCGTACCGTCGCCGCCCGTGCCGCAGGTGTCCACAAGGTCGCCGTCGACGCTGACGCGCAGGGCCTTGTCCCGCATGACGCGGGCCATGCCGGCGATTTCATCGGCGGTCTCGCCCTTGATGCGCAGGGCGGTCACGAAGGCGCCGAACTGGGCGGGCGTAGCCTCGCCCGTCATGATCGACTCCATGACGCCGGAGGCGTGCTCCTCGGACAGGTCCTTGCCTGCGACCAGGTCGGCTATTGCTTGCTGCACCATGTTAGCATTGCTCCTGTATTGGGTGTTGCCGCGCGGACGGGAGGCTACTTCCCGGCCGAACTTCTAGCTCGATTACAGGGTTTCAAGGGTCTGTTGTCTGTCTTTGAGTATGCCTTGGTCATCAAATTAGGAGGGCTGGCGCTTGATACGAGCTGTCGCCGTGCCCTAACCGACTTAGCGACGACTGATCTGACCCTGCCGACAAGAGAGGAAACTCTTCATGCGTCCAATACTTCACATATCTTGCTATCGGATTAGGCAAACGCTGTCCGCTACGGCGCCAGTTAATGTCAATTGCTATTGTCCTTTCGTCGGATTGTGCGGCTTCCATGAATTCTCTCCTGATCTTGATTCCTCGGTTATTGGTACCAGTTTCGCTATACCAAAACCCGGGTATCTCTTTTCTCACATCAGTAAGCACTTCCAGGGGGATGTAGTAAACGCTCTTCCTCTCTTTCTCCCACCAGATGCGTACAAGCCACATGTCAGCCGTAAACTGAAACTGTTCCATTTCACGCGCCACTGCGGGGTTGTCTGCGGTCCATTTGTTAGTTACTCGTCCGTTTCCGGTTACCGTCTTTATTTCGAGTGGGATATTTCCCACCCTCGCGTCCACCATGCTTTCGCCCGGTTGAGGCAACCTGACCGCAATCTCTCCAAGACGACTCGTTAGGTAGCCCAAAATGCATCTCTCTCTAAGGATTCCTACTTCCTGACCAGTAGTAACGTGTGTTCCGTTTCGGCCTTTCTGTACTCGCTGTGCCTCCGCCTCGGCCATCTCGAACGCGAAAGGCAAGCCCGCTTGAAGGCGCTCAACAGATTCAGGGTCATTGAGAAGATCAACGATTAGTTTGTTCAATCCGTTATCCCCCCTTTCGTTCTGAAGTAGTCTATGCTGGCTGAGTGCCAGATAAGTCTCCGAGATCTCAAAGCCGACGTACTTGCGCCCAGTGTTGACGGCGGACTCAGCGGTGGCCCCGCTTCCCATGAACGGATCCAGCACAACCTCGCCTGCGAATGTGTACAACTCTATAAGCCTTCGAGGCAACTCCACTGGGAAGGGTGCGGGGTGGCCAACTCGCCGCGCGGACTCGGCCGGAAGGGCCCAGACACTCTTAGTAAATTCCAGAAACTCGTTCCTAGATAGGGTGCTATTTCGTCCTGTTGGGTTATCCCGGCCGAAGGATTCCTTGGAGAACACCAGCACGTATTCGTGCACGTCGCGGAGGGTGGGGTTAGCGGCCGACATCCAGCTACCCCAAGCCGTGGAGGGGCTAGCGCTTGCGGCCTTGTCCCAGATAATCTCGCCCCGCATCAGGAATCCGAGGTCCCGCATGTCCTCGATGATGAACCTGTGGAGAGGCAGGTACGGGCGACGGCCCAGGTTAGCTATATTGACGCACGCCCTGCCGCCTGGGACGAGCACGCGGTACACCTCCGCCATCACGCGCTTGAGGAAGGCGCGGTACTGTTCCAGCGTCAGGTCCTCGTCGTACTCCTTGCCCACGTTGTAGGGCGGCGAGGTGACCATGAGGTGCACGCTGCGGTCTGGCAGCTCTTCCATTCGCTCGCTCGTGTGCGAGAAGATCCGGTTTACGGCGCAGGCGGGCAGCGGGTTCTCCTCGTAGTGCACGCGCGACCCCGTAGGCAGGCCCTCGTAGAGGCGGCCTGCGTAGAACCTCGACGAGTCGTGGCCGATGCGTCCGGATGTGCCGAATGAGCTGGTCTGGGTCCCCTTGCGCCGTCGAGTGCGGTCCATTCGAGGTCCCTACATCCTCAGAAAGTTGCGCAACAGGTCCTTGCCCACCTTGGTGAGTATGGACTCGGGATGAAACTGGACACCCTCCACGGCGTACTCCTTGTGGCGCACGCCCATGATCAGGCCGTTGTCCGTCCACGCTGTGACCTCCAGCGTGTCCGGCAGGTCGTCCCGGTAGATCGCCAATGAGTGGTATCGAATGGCCTCGAAGGGATTGGGCAGCCCGGCGAAGAGGCCCCTGCCGTCGTGGTGGATTATCGAGGTCTTGCCGTGCATGATTTCGCCTGCCCGGTCGACGGTGCCGCCGTGGCTGAAGCCGATGCACTGGTGGCCCAGGCACACGCCAAGAATGGGCACGCGTGTCTCGAAGTGGGTGATGAGCTCGTTGGAAATGCCCGCCTCTCTTGGCGTGCACGGCCCGGGGGAGATGACGATCTTCTCCGGGGCCATGAGCTCAACGTCCTCCAGGGTTGCCTGGTCGTTGCGCACCACCTCCACGTCTGCGCCAAGCTCGCACAGGTACTGGTAGAGGTTGTAGGTGAAGCTGTCGTAGTTGTCGATGAGTAGTATCATGTCGGATTCTGCCTCCGGGCCGGGCAGTGACGCGGCCCTGCTTTCACCCGCAATTGTACCCGCATACGGCGGGCGAGGTAAAGCGTCTGTACCGCGGCGCAGGACGGCCGCGCCTCCCCAGTTCTGGGCTGCCGTCCGTTCTGCTAGACTTGTGGTATGCATAACGCCTTGAACTGGCATGCGCGGCTCGCGGCAGTCCTGCTCGCGGCGCTGATAGTCGCGGCCTGCACGCAGGCGCAGCCCACACCTAGCCCGATACCCGCGCCGTCCGTCACGCCATCGCCATCGCCCGCTCCAACTCCCACGCTCCTTCCAACGCCGATGGCCACCGCCGCGCCATCGCCGACGTCGTACCCCACGGCAACGCCCATTCCAACGCTGCAGCCCACGCCGGTCAGGAAACGGAACGCCAACCTGGCGCCGTTCACGCCGCCGTCCTGGACGTACCCGCTCGTGGCCTCGGCCGCGCCCGGCTCACAGAGGGTGGACGTGCTCTCAGTGGACGGCGAGACCTACATAAGCTGGGCGGTGGTCAACGACGGGCCGGGAAGCGTGGACTATCCCTTCTTCGTGGACGTGTACCTCGACGGCGTTCTGGCGGAGCGCTGGTCCACGCCGGAATTGGGAGCCGACGAGGTCATAGCCCTGACGGACTGGGAGGAGCTGTACCAGCGGATCAGGCTGGAGCAGGGCAGTCACACACTGAAACTGGTAATTGACCCGACCGACCTGGTGCCGGAGCTTGACGAGCACGACAACGTGTACGAGATCCAGTTCTCCTGGCAGGCCCCGACCATGTATACGGGCGCGCCCCCGCCGCCGCCGAAGCGGCTGCCGGACCTGGCGCCGGCGATACCGGAGGGTTGGTCGGACGCGCTCGTTGCTACGTCCTACAGAGGCGACAAGGCGGACGGGCCCCTGTCCGTGAACGTGCCAACGTACATCAGCTACGGCTTCCGCAACGAGAGCCTCGCCAGCTTCGATGAGCAGTCGTGGGTGTACCTGTACCTGGACGGCGTATTGGTGTCCGCTCAGGTGGGGGTGGGCCTGCTTGCGGAGGAGACGGTCGGCAGCGCGGAATGGGCTGGCCTGCTCGAGTCGATCAACCTGACGCCGGGCGTTCACACGCTCCGCCTGGAGGTGGACGCGACCAACCTGATCGACGAGGCGGACGAGACCAACAACGCCATCGAGAAGCAGTTCACGTGGGGCCAGGATGCCGTCCCGCCGATGGCGCCGGGCCCTACGCCAACGCCGCGCTTCATCCCCGAGCCCCTTACGCTGCCAAACCTGGTGCCCGGATGGCGGCTGGACTGGGATGGCCCAGTCATCGTGTCGCACGAGCTGGGGACGTTCCGCAACAGCCCGCTGACCACGGACATGACCCCACACGTGGACGTGGTCGTTCACAACGAGAGCGTTGTGCCTGCCAGCGTGCCCTTTACCGTCGACCTGTACTTCGACGGAGTTCTGGCACACTCCTTCGACTTCGAGGATGCCATGATGCCCAACGCCCTCTGGTGGTCGGCGGACTGGGACGGCCTCCGCGGCAAGACCGGGGTCACCGCAGGCGAGCACACCCTGAGGATGGTTATCGACCCAGACAACCTGGTGGCTGAGGCCAACGAGGACGACAACGAATACGAAGTCACGCTGAGCTGGATCAGCGGCCCTCTGCCCGAGCCCGCGCCCACGACGTACACGCAGGAGGAGCTGCGCCTGATGCTGGCCAACCTGCGGGAGCTGGTGGACAACCGGGAACCCGTCCATTTGCCCGGTGTGCGTGACCACTCCGGGGAGGTCCTGCAGGTGGCTGAGGCTGGCTACTACCTGCTCACGGGCAAGAGCCTCCGCGACGAGCGCGTGGACGTGTACCTGCTCAACCAGCGCGAGTACCTGGAATGGATTGACGACCACTACACCGAGCGGCTGGCCCTGACCGAGGGCGCGGACCGGGCGGCAATCCTGGTAAGGCGGGAGTACGTGCTGGAGCACTCGGGCGGGCTGAAGGTGCCCAGGTACGGGAAGATCGCGGTGGCGGTGGACGCCGAGCGCGGCGCGGCCGACGTCATCGGCTCGCTGATGCACGAGCTGGGCCACATGAGGCAGGCGCTTCTCAATCCCGACCAGGGAGGCGTTTCGTCGACCTCACGCGGGCCGGATGCGCTGAAGGAGGCCCAGGCCCAGCAGTTCGAGCGGGCATTCTGGCTGGAGATGGAGCGGTTCACCGGCCTGGAGCTGCTCTCGTTCCCGGACCACCGCGGGCTCAGGGACCTCATCGGCATCGGATTCGATACATGGCTTGAAGAGCCTGGCCTGACCGTGCACTCCTATGGCTTTCTGGTTCAGTGGCTGTCGGTCCTGGACGACCCCAACCTGGCGCACCTCAGGGAGGAGCTGACCTCGCAGGGACGCCTGGGACGCGACTCGTCGCTGGAGCTGTACGATTATCTCGTGGCGTTGCCCGCCGAGTCCGTGGAATCGTACGTGCAGGCAAGGGCGCAGTCGATACCGCAGCACGCCGAGACCATCAAGGGTTTGGCCGCAGGCAGGCTTGTGGCGGACCTCCACCCGGACCGGGAGGGGTCGCCCAGCCTTCGCGAGATGGGACTGCTGGCGCCGTAGCGCGTTTGACCGCCTTATTGCGGTGTACTAAACTAGATGGACGCCCGCGTTGCCGAGTGGTGTAGCGGTAGCACGCCTGACTCTGGATCAGGTAACCCTGGTTCGAATCCAGGCTCGGCAGTTCCTTGACTCTTATCGGCGTTTTCTCACAGCATGTTACCTGCTCCGTTACTATAGCCCCACCGACGACTCGGCGGACAATGGTGCACAAACAAGGCAAGTTAACTCTATCGCTACTAACAAGTAAGGGACTGAGGAGCCGGCCACCGAAATAGTTCGAGCAGAACGCCAGCTATTGTAGCATGGCAAATGTCGACGCAATTTGGCGGATGCTGCCTTTGGGCGATGCTCAGCATGGGTAGAGTGCTTCCGATAGAATGCAAAATAACGGTGGCTGATACTTGATGTATACATGACAAACGTTAATCTTCAGGACATCTTAAAGTCCGTCGACAAAGGGCTGCATCTGCGGGATGAACGTGGGCGAACTATGCGCTTTCCCAGGCGCCAGGACTATGTCGATCAGCTAAAGAAGTATGGTCTAATTGGAAGCCAAGACGAATTCATTGCCGATGATCGACTGACTAAGGCAGTCTACCTTGATTGGCTTCGTCGTCCTCAGGTCGGATGTGTTTTTGCGCAACTGCTAGCCAGGTCCCACTACCGGACCGGGCTTAGGACTGTAGTGGCGCGTGGCGATGCCGCAGTGGATGAGCCTGAGCCCAGAAAACTGGCGACTGAAGTTGATAGATTGGTGGGAAGTTGCGTTCCCAACCCCTCAAACGAAGCCTTGAGTGTGTTGTTGCCTGAAATCCTTACAGTTGAAGGCTTGGCGCACTTTGTCTGGGAACTTAGCTGTCAACCCGGATGGAGTATAGAGAGAGAACACTTATGGCGAAGGACGCTCGTGCAAATCGGACTCAGAGTTGAGATTTCAGACGGGATAGTAGTTGAGACACTTGGTATGGGGCCCTTTGACATATTCCCGCCGACCCGTCAATGCCCTGTGACTACGCTTGAAATTAGAACCAAGCCCAAGGGAGCCAAGAAGAGTAACCAGTCGAAGACCCATCTTGCCGTACACCTCGCCAACATTTCCACTGAACACATGCTCTCACCTAGAATGCATGGGGCTCTCTTTGGCAGATACACGCCCTGGCTGCGAAAGAGAATTCTCGGCCATAAGGAAGATACACGCGCCAAAGCAAGAGTGACCTATTCGCTGCCAGTCGCTATTTGGGAACCGCTGAAGACGCAAGGCTCTTTGCATATTCAAGTAAAGGGCTGAGTCTATTGGTAGAGCGTCTAACTCCCCGAACCGATCTATGCAGCTCTATATCCTCTTCAGCCAATGCTTCAAAAAAATCCCATCGTCGTTCCCTAATCAACTGAAGCAGGACATACCCGGCGGCTCCCCCCACATCTGCCGCAGCTCGCTTGATTCCGAGAGCCCGTTGTCTCAGCAGTGGAGTTGGAGCTATGGACGTACTTGCGCCGTCGCACAGGGCGGCTACGGCCATGAGTTCCGGGTTCGGTACGCCAAGGCAGCAATCGTATGGATCGTCGACTTCTATCAATTGCAGGTTGTTGCGTGGTACTCGTGGGCGAACTAAGGCATGATGGTCAATAACAATGAATTCCTTATTGGGGTAGCTATCCGATACAGCCAATAGTGTAGCGAGGGAATCGGCGGGACCCCGAAATCTAAAGGCAACATCCACTGTCACAACCAAACCGTAGCCGGATAGGTCGAATCTGGGTAATCTTTCCCAAAACCTATAGTTTCGAGTCTCAGACGATACAACAACCGTTACGCTAAATCCCGTCTTAACCAACCACTCACGGGACTGTTCGGCAGCCAGATGGCCATCTGCGTCTGCGTGGCCGAACAAGATTGCTGAAACTGGGGGAGAAGGCAACCGGATATCTGATTTCAATCCTAGTCTCGTAGTTTGATAATCTTGGGGGATTTCCACGTCAAGTCTTCACCAACCGTCTCCAATAGTGGAATCTGGAAGCTTGTTTGTTCTGCAAAGTCTGCAGCGCCTTCGACTAGGCCATTTCGCCTTAGGTGGAGAACTCTCAGGCCCCTTTCATGTAGTGCCGACGCTAGAAGCGGATGTCTGTGACATCTTGCCGGATCCTCTTCTGTGCACATCAGCACAACGCGACTCTTCGCGCTCTCCTCTTCTACTCTGGTTATTCCTCTCCGGAAGCTCTTCAATGCGGCCAATCGCTCATATACTACACGACCGTTTTCGTAGAATTCACTTGATTCTGGGTGACCGCCTAGTAGGTCGCCCAAATAAAGGTATCTGATTCCCTTTGCTGCCAATCGAGAATCTAGGCGTTCGCGATTGAAGTGGTGATACCGGGAATATGGTTTAGATCGAACGTCAACAAGTAGTTCGATCTCGTTCTGTTCAAGCAACCCATCAAAGTTGGCTGCTGGCTGGTTAGAATGTCCGATCGTGAATATGGTTGAAATGTTAGACATAACGCCTGCCGCTTGCGGGGGAAGTAAGTACTGCATTACCTGCAACCATCCAGAATACTATAGAACCGCAAGCGTATGCGCAAGTGACCTTATGGGTGTGATCTTGGCCATGTGCACTCCGCCGAGAAATCTCGGTGTCGTTGATGTTCGATTCTCAAATATGCTAGTGACGGAGGCGATTCCTTGAATGGACCTGTGCTGGGCTCCATCGCGAAGTCACGAGTGAGTGATGGCACCTGTGTTGAAGTCTCTGCAACCGTCGATGCTGGAAGAGCTGTGGGCGTTGGAACAGGTATTGCCGAGCAAGCCACGAGGTAGAACGCCACAATCGGTCTATACTGATAGGCGAGAAACCTGCCAGGGAGTCTTGTAAGACAAGCTAGATATGGTACGCTCAGGTGTACCAATACTAAGCGGGACATATCGTTGTCTCCTGGGAGGGAACATGGGTCAGAAACTGCAACAGGGCGATAGATTTCCATCGATCACGCTAAGGCTGACCAGCGGCGAAAGCGTTAACATGCCGGACGACATGCCCGGCCGCTACGCTGCCCTGCTCTTCTACCGCGGTCACTGGTGAGGCTACTGCAAGCGGCAGTTGGCCGCATGGGAGGCGCGCAAGGCGGAGCTGGAGGAGCTAGGCGCTACCGTCTACGCCATCAGCGTGGACACCCTTGAGCAGTCGCAGGAGGTGGCCGACCGTGGCCTGACATTCCCTATCGCCTATGGCGCGACCCGCGAGGACGCCGACCTCATCGACGCCTGGTGGGACGAAAACCGCGGCGGTTACATTCAGCCGGCGGAGTTTCTCTTGGGACGCGGCGGTGTGGTTCTTGGCGCCATGTACGCATCCGGCCCGGTGGGCCGCATGGGAGCGGAGGAAGCTGTCCATCTGATCACCTCCCGGGAGCAGCGCCGACGTGAGCAGGAACCAACCACGCCCACCTAACCGAGCTGCTACGAGAACGGGAGGGTGTAAGCCTGAGCCGTCCCACCGTGCGTCGCGTCCTGGTGAAGGCCGGCACACTCTGCCCGCGCAGCCGCCGACAGGATACAGCCTTGCCCGCCTTAGAGGATGACTGCGGTAAGCAAATGGCGCAGGGCATTCAACATGCAGAGTGCCTGGGCTACGATCGAAGAGGTGGTACGTAAGCCTCTCCTTATGCGTTATTCGAACCCAAGCTCGGCAGCCCAGTCTTCCCGCCCCGTCAGTCCGTTCTGACGGCCTGCGTCCGCTAGTCCCCGGTGCGCAGGATCTCGTCGATCTCCGTCATGTCCTCAGGCGTCAGGACCCAATTGGCTGCCTTGACGTTGGCGGTCACCTGCTCGTTCTTCGTTGCGCCTGCAATCACCGAGCTCACGGCGGAGTTGCCCAGGAGCCACGCGATCGCAAGCTCCACCATCGGATGACCCCTCTCCTCGGCGAAGGTCTCCAGCCTGGACAGCATGGCAAAGTTCTTCTCGGTGAACGTATTGGCCTGCGCCCGCTGGTTGCCGGTCAGCCGAGCGCCCTCCGGCAGGGGCTCGCCCTGACGGTACTTGCCGGTCAGGAAGCCACTGGCCAGTGGGTAGAACGGCAGTATGCCAATGTTGTACTCGTGGCAGAAGGGTACCAGCTCAAGCTCTACGGTGCGGTTGAGCATGTTGTACTCGGGCTGCACGGTGACGAACTGGTTGAGGTTGTTGGCGCGGGCCATCCAGTTGGCCTCGCAGACCTGCCAGGCGGAGAAGTTGGAGCAGCCGATGTATCGCACCTTGCCCTGGTGGACCAGGTCGTCGAGCGCGCGCATCGTCTCCTCGATTGGCGTGTTGGGGTCGGGCCTGTGGACCTGGTAGAGGTCGATGTAGTCGGTCTGAAGGCAGCGTAGGCTGGCCTCCACCTGGTTCATGATGTGGTTTCGTGAGGCGCCGCGCCTGTTGGGGCCATCGCCAACGGGGTTCCCGGCCTTGGAGGCGATGATTACGTCGTGGCGTCTGTCCTTGAGCGCCAGGCCGATGCGTTCCTCGGACAGGCCGTTGCCGTAGCTGTCCGCCGTGTCGATGAAGTTGATGCCCTCGTCAACGGCGTGACGGGCTACCGTTATTGAGCTCTCTTCGTCCATCCTGAAACCGAAGTTGTTGGTTCCCAGCCCAACGGTCGAGACGTGAAGGCCTGACGAACCCATGCGCCTGTACTGCATATGCGAAGCTCCTCTCAAGCTGTCAAAGTGATGGAGGCATTATACACCAAGCCACAGGCCCGAAATGAGATGCGCGTGGCGAACTCCCGAGCCCGCTGACACGGCTCGCCCCACCCCCGGCGGCGCTTTTCGCTCCCGCTCATGGTGAGCGTGTCGAACCAGAGCGGGGAGACCACGGTCATCGGCCATATGCCCGCCCTTCGACGAGCTCAGGGTGAGCGGGCACAGTACCCCCGGGCGGCGCTTCTCGCTCCCGCTCATGGTGAGCATGTCGAACCGGAGTGGGGGGACCACGGTCGTCGGCCATCCGCCCGCCCGCCCTTCGACAAGCTCAGGGTGAGCGGGCTACGTGACCCACGGCACGCCACGATGCCGCAATCCGCTCGTGGTGGTACGCGGCGCCGCCCAGCAGCATCTCGCCTGCGATGGCCCGCTTGTGGTACAGGTGAAGGCTCAGCTCCGTGGTGAAGCCGATGGCGCCGTGGCACTGGTGGGCCGTCGCGGTCACCCTGCGAGCGGCCTCGGCTGTCCACGCCTGTGCCATCGACACTTCGGGAGCGTTGAACTGACCCTCTGAGACAAGCCACGCGGCCTGCCGCGTCAGATGGCGCGCCGATTCCACGTCCGCGAGCATGTTGGCGCAGTGGTGCTGGATGGCCTGGAAGCTGCCGATGGGCCGCCCGAAGGCCTGCCGCCGCTTGACGTAGTCGACGGTCATGTCCAGCGCCGCCTGTGCCCCGCCGACAAGCTCGGCGCACCTGCCGATGCCCTCCCACGCCATGACCCGTTCAACGAGAGAGCCGCCGCAGCCCGCCTGGCCGAGCAGGCTGCGCGCCGGCGCTTCCACGTTCCGGAGTTCGACCTCGCAGTGCCTGTCGATTCCCAACACGGGCAGCCGTGTCATGGTAACCCCGGAGCTCTGCGGGTCCACCACGAAGAGCGACAGGCCATCCCCGGTATCGCCCGTGTCGGAGGTCCTGGCGACCACGACAAGCCGGTCGGCGCCGGCGGGCACCAGCGTTTTGACGCCGTTGAGCACGTAGCCGCACTCCGATGGCTCGGCCGTTAGCCTGACGCCCTCGACGCCGTGGGAGCCGCCGGGCTCGGACAAGGCAAGAGCCAGCTTGAGCTCGCCGGAGGCCACCGGCGGCAGGAGCTCCTCTCTCTGCTCCTCCGTGCCGGAGTCCAGGACGGCAAGCGCGCACACAGAGGTTGAGAGGAATGGCCCTGGGAGCAGGCTGCGCCCCATCTCCTCCAGCGCAACCGCAAGCTCAATGAACCCCAGTCCCGCGCCTCCGTACCTCTGCGGGAGCGTCAGACCCGGCAGGCCCTTGTGAGCCAGGCTGCGCCACACCGAGTCGGGAGGCGGGATGTCCGCGGTTGCCATGGCCTTCAGGAGCGACTCCGGCCACTCTCCGGTCAGCAGCTTGCGTACGGTGGAGCGGAGCGCTTCCTGCTCCTCGGTGAGGCCGAAGTCCATCACCGGGGCAGTCCGAGGCCGCGCTGGGCGATGATGTTGCGCTGGATTTCGGAGGCTCCCTCGTAAATGGTCTCCGAAATCGCGCTCACGCCTGCGACTGCTATCCTCCCCCGTAGAGGCGCGCGATCGGCGGCCGGAAGAAGGAGGGCGTCCGGGCCAAGCGTGCGCAGGGCAACGGCGGCGACGTGCTGCCAAGTCTCGCTGGTCATCAGCTTGCTCATGGATGACTGGTGCGTGATTGGAAGACCTCTGTCCCTGCGCCAGGCCACGCTGTAGGCCGCCAGGCGGCTCGCCTCCACCCTCACCGAAGTCTCCGCCAGCCGTTGCCGCACCGCCGTGTCTTCCAGCAGAGGGCGGCCGCCGCTGCGCCCGGACGTCTGGGCGTACTCGATTACGTCCTCCAGCAGCGCCGCCGCGCGGCCCACGTTCTCGATGCCGGACCGCTCCAGGTCAAGCGCGCTCATTGCCACCTGCCAGCCCTCGCTGTGGCCGCCCACCAGGTTCTCGGTGGGCACCCGCACGTCGTCGAACACCACCTCGTTGAGCATGCCGCTCCTGCCGTGAGCCTCCTCGATTGGCTGCAGGCTGATGCCTGGGGAGCGCATGTCCACGAGGAAGTAGCCGAGATCGTGGTGCCTGAGCTCATCCGGGCCGGTGCGGGCAAGCACGTGGGCCCAGTCAGCGCGAGCGGCGGCGCCCACGAACTTCTTGCGGCCGTTGAGCACGTAGTGGTCGCCGTCCAGTACGGCGGTCGTCGAGATGGCCGCCATGTCCGAGCCGGCGCCCGGCTCGGTGTACGCCTGGCACCAGAACACGTCGGCGCAGGCGATGGCGGGCAGGTGTCTGCGCTTCTGCTGCTCTGAGCCGAACCGCATGAGCATTGGGCCTATGACATTGGGCCCGTCGTCGAATGCAATGACCTGGGGCACGCCGCCGTAGGACATTGCCTCCACGATGAGCGTGTGGGTGACGCGGGATGCGCCGCGGCCGCCGAACTCAGCGGGCCAATGAGTGGTGGTCAACCCAAGACCGGCTAGCTCCCGCCGCGCCTCCGTAACCAGGGGCCAGAGCGCGTCCGTGAAAGCGTCGCGCTCGCACCAGCGCAGCTCCTCCGGCAGGCGTTCGTGGATGAAGCGCTCCACCTCCTGACGGAGGGCCAGCTGTTCAGGGCTGAACCGGAAGTCCAACGCGAGTACTCCAGGGCCGGCGGCGCCAACAGTCGGCGGCGCGGGCGGCTCCTGCGCGGGGCGTTATCCTTCCCACCACGAGGATCGGTCGGACAGAGGAATCTCCAGCACAACCAGGTCCTTGTAGCTGCCGAAGTAGTCCCTTATGCGCGCAGGCAGTGTGGCCACCTTGGTGAACCCCATGCTCTCCGCGACCTCTATGGCGGCATCCTCGCGGTCCGGCACCAGTTCCATCACCACGCGGTACAGGTCCAGCTCCGCGGCGATGTCCAGCAGCTCCCGCATAAGCCTGCGGCCCAGGCCCTTGCCCCTGAACTCCGGGTCAACCACGATCCGCAGCTCGCCGATGTGCCTGCGAGCAAAGACTCGGCTCCTGTGAAGCGTGGCGTCTGCCACAACGCGGTCGCCCTGCAGGGCCTCGATAGGGATTACGCGCTCCAGGTTGATGTCCTGCGTCCAGCCGTCGATCACCTCCGGGTCGGTCACTGTGTCTTTAAGGTAGAACAGGTCCTCCTCCGGCACGCGCTGGAAGAGGCTGAGCAGCGCCTCGTTGTCGCCGGCGGCCAGGGGTCTTAACTCGACCTCCGTGCCGTCGTTCAGGGCGAAGCTCTTGGGGTATCCCTCGAGGGTGGGTGTCGATGGCATGGCCGCCTCCTTAATTAGACTAGCTTGATGGCCCGCGCGCTGCGAGCGGTCCGTACACCTTGATTCTAATACACTCCGGCGCGTGATGATAGACCGCCTGCCCGGCCGAGTGCCGGCTTGCGGAAGCTGTGCAATTGCAGGCACGTGACGGGGGATTGACTACCCTGGCGAATGACAATACCATATGATGAATCACGGCCGCCCTGCGGCCATGGTATGATTTGTTCAACGAATGACAGGAGACTGGAGGTCTCAAGAATGGGACGCTTGGCAATAACTCGATACTTTGCGCTGACGGCAGTCGCGCTCATGATGGCCGTCCTGGCGGGCTGCGGAGGCGGCGATCCGGACACCACGGAGGCCCCCAGCATTTCGCAGGGCCGGTGGGCACACACTGCAACTCTTCTTGAGGATGGCCGTGTGCTGATTGTCGGCGGACATGAGACCGCGTCAGGCAAGCTGGAGACCGCTGAGATTTACGACCCCGCCTCCCAGACGTGGTCCTCTGCGGGCAGTATGTCGGATAAGCGGGGCGAGGGACACAGCGCCACGCTCCTGAGCGATGGCCGCGTCCTCGTGTTCGGCGAGACCGACGAGCCGACCGCGGAGATCTACGATCCCGCCACCAATCAGTGGTCACTGGTGGGAAGTCTGAGTCAGGCACGAACATCGGCTTCATCCACGCTGCTTGCGGACGGCCGAGTGCTGGTGGCCGGCGGCCTGGACGCCACGAAGGCAGGCCAGGAGCGGCTGGATACGGTGGAGATATTTGACCCGGCCGCGGGAGAGTGGTCTCAGGCAGCAAACATGAATCAGGTGCAGTCCAACCACAAGGCGCTTCTGCTTGGGGACGGGACCGTGTTCCTCGCTGGTGGCATGCTGACGGAGATCTACGACCCCGAGACCGATACCTGGGCCTCGGCAGGTACCCCCGACCGTGAGCGATCCTGGGGCTACACGGCAGACCTGTTGAATGACGGGAAGGTCCTGGTAACCGGTGGAGTGTTCCTGCGCGGCGGCTGGCAGGGCATTCCGAGCGCGCCCATCAGGAACGCAGAGATTTACGATTTCGAAGCTGGCGCGTGGACGAGGAAGGCCGACATGAACGAACCTCGCGGTGACCACGCTGCGGCGCTGCTCCAGGACGGCAAGGTGCTTGTGGTCGCAGGTGCTGAGCTCGAGATGTATGACCCCAGCGCCGACACCTGGGCACTGGCCGGCAAGCTGGCGACTGAACGGGACCTCGACGAGCCTCTCCTCACGGCCACCGTGCTGAATGACGGCACGGTTCTCGTTGTCGGCGGCAAGGGGGAGGTCGAAGATAGAACGCGAGGACTGGCGTCGGTCGAGATCTACGACCCCGCCACATTCGAGGCTGAGGAGTAGCGCCAGGATTCCAGGCGTTGGCGGCCTGCCGGGGCATAGGGCTATTCCATCGAATAGATTCGCGGTACGGCCTTGGAGCCGTGCCCGGGAGGGCCAATAGGCAATGAGCAGAACGATTCGGTATCTCCTGGCAACGGCCTTTGTGCTCCTGGCTGGACTTGCCGCCGGCTGTGGCGGCGATGAGGGTTCGGGAGTGGCCCCTCTCGCGCAGGGTCGCTGGGGTCACACGGCCATCGCGTTGGAGGACGGCCGCATCCTGGTAGTCGGAGGCCAGTCCACGCCGTCCCAAAAGCTGGCCTCGGCAGAGATATTCGATCCCGCTACGGAGACCTGGTCCGCCGCCGCCTCGATGGCGGAGAAGCGCAGCTCGGGGCATAGAGCCGTCCTGTTGACGGATGGTCGCGTGCTCGTAGCCGGCGAGAACGACGAGGGCACGGCGGAGATTTACGACCCCGCTACCGACCAGTGGTCTGACGCAGGCACCATGATGCAGGCCAGGACGTGGCCCTCTGCGACACTGCTCCCCGACGGCCGCGTTCTTGTGGCCGGTGGCCTGGATGCAACCAAGGCCGGCGAGGAGCAGCTGGACTCGGTTGAGATATTCGATCCTGCCACTGGTGAGTGGATGGAGATCGCCAGAATGGAGCAGGTGCACGCGGGCCACGGCGCAGTGTTGCTGGAGGACGGCAAGGTGCTCGTCGTGGGAAGGTATATGGGTGAGCTCTTTGACCCGTCGGACGAGTCGTGGTCAGCCGGCGGGACGCCCACGAGGGAACGCTCTTTTGGGACAACGGCAGACCTCCTGGCGGACGGAAGGGTGCTGGTGACGGGAGGCCGCTTCCAGCAGGGTGGGTGGTCCGGAGCTATAGTGCCCGTCAGAACCGCGGAATCCTACAACCCTGCGTCGAACGCGTGGGAAGAGGCTGCTTCCATGTCTGAGCCCAGGGAGAACCACACTTCGGTCAAGCTGTCGGATGGCAGGGTATTGGTCATAGGCGACAGGGCGACGGAGATCTTCGACCCCGCCACAGGCGAATGGACCGAGGCCGGCAATCTCAGTACATCTCACGGTACTCTATCCACTGCTACTCTGTTGCAGGATGGCCGGGTTCTGCTGGTAGGCGGTATGTCTGAGGAGGGCGACGGTGGCAGATCCCTAGGGGTCGATGTCGTGGAGATCTACGACTCGGTCGAGGGCTGGTAGCGCGGAGAGATGCTCGGACGACGCGTTCTCTCGCCCTCCATTTCCCCGGCGCAGAGCGTGATGACAGGAGACGGCTCCCATCGGTTGGCCCTGAGGGGTTGACCTTCAGGAGGTGCGAGATGGCAACCAGTGCAACCGGAAGACTTCTGGCGGTAGTTGGCATGACACTCATGCTGGCCGCCTTCGCAGGTTGCGGCGGCGGTGAGCCCGATGCCATGGAGGCAGCCAGCATCTCCACGGGACGCTGGGGCCACACCGCTACCCTACTGGAAGATGGACGCGTGCTGGTTGTAGGAGGCCAGGAGAGTCCGTCCGGTAAGCTGGCCTCAGCCGAGATCTACGACCCCGCCTCGGATTCGTGGTCGTCGGCAGGAGAAATGTCCGTGGCACGAGGCGCTGGTCTCAGGGCTACGCGGCTCAGCGACGGGCGGGTGCTGGTGACCGGGGACAGCGATGAGGCGATCGCGGAGATCTACGACCCCTCCGACGGGCAGTGGTCGCAGGCGGGCATCATGACCGAGCCGCGCAACGCCGCCACTTCCACCCTGATGGCGGACGGCCGTGTTCTGGTGACCGGAGGCGGGGACGCCACCAAGGCGGGTCAGGACCCGTTTGCCTCGGCTGAGGTCTTCGACCCGGCAACCGGCGAGTGGACTTCGGCTGGAAGCATGCAGAACGAGAACTACAGCCACGGCGCAGTCCTGCTGCAGGACGGCAGGGTCTTGATTGCCGGAGCGGAACTCACTGAGACCTACGACCCCGCCACGGATACGTGGGCCTCTGCCGGCGAACCCCTCCGGGAGCGGACGGGAGGCTATCCGGTGATTCTTATGAACGATGGCATGGTCCTGGTGCCGGGAGGGGAATTCAAGCAGAGAAGGCGAGCCGGAGCCGATCCCATCAGGAACGTGGAGCTGTACGACCCCTCCACGGAAGCATGGACGCGTGTAGCCAACATGAACGACGCCCGCAGCCGCCACGCAGCCGTCTTGCTCAACAATGGGAACGTGCTGCTAGTGGCCACCAGGGAACTGCAGATGTACAACCCCTCAACGGACATGTGGGCCTCGGCGGGCAATCTCGAACAGGAGCGGAGCGCATACTATACGGCAACCGTGCTCCAGGACGGAAGGGTGCTGGTAGTGGGAGGCCAGGAGGAGGATGACGGGGGCAGGTTGGCCGGCGTCTCCGTAGTCGAGATCTATGACCCGGCCACGTTCCAGGAAGAGGGTTAAGTCCCCGGCAACGGATCCAGTTTCTTGGAGAGTGCGCTAGGGAGGGCGAGTCCTACAGGGCTCGCCCTCCTGGCATGTTGACCCAGGAACTCATCTCGTGTGGAGTGGTGACCGCCTCCGCCTTCCGCACGTAGGCAGGGCTGAGTTCGTTCATGGACGAAACGCCCAACAGCGCCATCGACGAGATTATCTCGTCCTCCAGGATCTCCAGCGCCCTCACGAGGCCAGGCGTACCACCGGCCGCCAGCCCCCAGCACTGGAGCTTCCCGACCGCCGTGGCCGTGGCCCCAAGGGCGATGGCCTTCATCACGTCGCTGCCCCGCTGGATGCCCCCGTCCAGCACAATTTCGGCCTTGCCGCCCGCGGCCTCGACGACTTCAGAAAGCACGTCCATGGTTGCCAGCCCGTGATCCAGCTGTCGGCCGCCGTGGTTGGAAACCCATATCACGTCGATGCCGTGTTCTACGGCAAGCGCAGCGTCTTCGGCGGTGCCAATGCCCTTGATCATGAGTGGAAGCTGCACCTCGTCCTTGATTCTGTCTATGGTCTCCCAGGTCACCCGGGAAGCGTGGCCTCCGACTCTGCCTCCGGACACCTGGTGCCTGCTGGATTCCCCGGACCCAAGGAAATTGGCCCTGGGGGTCCACCGGGCCAGCAACGTTCTATCCCTCCGGCTGGGACGTGCGGTGTCCACGGTGATGCACAGAGCCGCGTAGCCGGCCGCCCGGATCCTGGCGAGCATCTCCTTGGTCCACTCCCAGTCGCCGTGAAGGTAGAGCTGATAGACCTTGGGATTGCCGGCGGTCGAGGCGATTTCCTCCAGGCTGGGCTCCGTCACGGAGCTGATGACGTCCAGAATGCCGAACTCGTCCGCGGCCCTCGTGGCTGCGGCGCCGCCTTCCGAGAAGAACACCTGCTGGGAACCGATGGGCGCGAGCAGCACAGGGATTCGCAAATCGTGGCCAAGCAGGGTGGCGGACGTATCAATGTCGGACACGTCCACGAGCACCCTGGGGCGGAAGGCCAGCCGGTCAAAGGCGTGCCGGTTGCGTCTCAGGGTGGTCTCCGACTCCGAGCCGCCGGACAGGTAGCCCCACGTTCCCTGGTTCAGGTTGTGTCTCGCCGCCTGAATGATCTCCTGAATGGTCACGAAATCGGTCGTCATCTTTCCCCTCCTCGCAAGCGGCTGCTATGCTCGAACAGGACAGCCCGCGCCCGCGCCTACAGGTCCCTGGGCGATCGGCGGTCCTCGAAGCGGGTGTGCACGTCAAGCAGGACCGTCTTGCCCTCGGCGTTGAGCTCCTGTGCGCGCTTGATGGCGGGCGCGAGCTCCGCTGTCTTGACGACGGTGATGCCCACCGCGCCCATGCCCTCGGCTATCTTCGCGTAGTCCCCGTACATGTGCGACACGCCGTACTGCAGGCGCGCCGTAGGGAAGCCGCCGGGGTAGGTTGCCATACCGCCATTGTTGAGCACCAGCGTAGTGATGGCCACGCCGCTCCTGGCCGCGGTCTCGATGTCCAGGCCTGACATGCCAAACGCGGCGTCTCCCATGTAGTTCAGGCAGAACCGGTCCGGGTAGGCCATCTTCACGCCTATCATCAGCGGTATGCCGTAGCCCAGGTGAGTTGACTTGCCCCAGCCTATGTAGGTATGGGGGGCCGTGGCCGTGAGGAACGGCACCATCATGTCCCGCGGCGATCCGGCATCGTGGGTGACGACGCTGTTCTCCAGGTCCAGGTTTCGGTTCAGCTCCCAGATCACCCTGTAGGGGTTGATCGGCTCCTCGTCGTCGGTGAGGACGGGCATCCACGCCTGCAGCCACTCCTCCTTCACGGTGGCGAGCTGAGCAGGCGCGCTGGTCTCGCCCCGCCGGCCGTGCTCACCGAGCCGCGACTTCACCTCCTCGATCATCGCCTGCAGCGTGACCCTGGCGTCGCCCGGCAGTGCTATGTCCACCGGGAAGTCCTTGTTGATATCCTCAATGCTGCCGACGCTGTGAATGATGGTCTTGCCGGGCGGAATCGGCTGTCCGTAGCCCGTCCTGGTCATGCTGGAGCCGATGGCGAAGAGCGTGTCCGACTCCTGGAGCCACTGCCTGGCGGCGCGTGTTGTGGAGCCGCTGCCGCCGCCCAGAGCAAGGGGGTGACGCTCGTCGAAAGCGGACTTGCCGGGCATGGTTGTATATACGGGAATCTCGGTGAGCTCTGCGAACTCCCGCAGCTCAGCCGTGGCCCCGCCAAGCAGAACGCCCATGCCGGCCCAGATCACGGGGCGGGCAGCGTCGAGCAGCGCCCCCACGGCGTCCTTGACGTCGGACGGGGACGGCGACTGCACGTAGACGCCGGGTGAGTGGTACGGCGCGCTGTCCGCCGGCACCTCCTGCTCGCACACGTCTGCGGGCATCTCAACCACCACCGGGCCGGGGCGGCCGTTTCGCAGAGCGTGGAAGGCCCTGCGCATGACGGCGCCCACCATGTCCGGCCGCATTATCACCTCGCAGTGCTTGGAGATGGGCTCGTAGGTCTTGAATGCGGAGAAGTAGGGCCGGACTGCGGTGCGTTCGAGGCCGGACCCGCGTGGCAGAACGAGGATGGGTACATTATCGGCGAAGGCCTGGCTGACGCCGCCCATTGCGTTCTCGGCGCCGGCCTGGTCCTGCACGGCAACCACGCCAAACCGCCGGCGGTCGTTCATCCTGCTGAAGCCGTCGGCGGCCATCACGGCCCCGCGCTCGTGCCGGAAGGATATGGGGCGGATGCCCTCCTTGGCCACGGCCTCTATGAGAGGGTTGGAGGGGAAGCAGGATATCCACTCCACGCCCTCCGACTTCAGTATACTTGCGATTGTGTCCGTGACGTTCATGGTTGTCACCCCCCTGCTGAGTTGCGGCGCGGCCGGTGCGTGCATTATACAGGGATTGCGGCTTTGCCGCACTTGGCGTTGAGGGGGTCGGAAGGGCGGCCGCTTACCACCACTGTCATTCCGAGGGGAGCCGAGCGCAAGCGAGGCGCAGTCGAGGAATCCAGGACGTCACGCAATTCCATACGCCGCGCCTTCCAAGCAACTCGAGACGCCGATGGGCAGGGCATGTACGCAGGTGGCGCGTACTAGGGAAACTCTGAATAATGCCCTTGGATTGTGGCATACTGAGGCCAGGCAAGCCAAGACCGAGGGGGAGTGACCATGACGGACCAGCCAACCTTTGCCGACTTGGAGTACCAACACAAGAAGCGACAGACCCGTCGGGAGGTGTTTCTGAAGCGAATCGACACCCTTATTCCTTGGGAGAGGTTGGAGGAGCGCATCCAGTCGCACTACTTTAAGGCGGAACGGGGTCGCCGGCCTTACCCCCTGTCGGTGATGCTTCGGGTCCACATCGTCCAGCTCTGCTACAACCCCCGCCTTCGCGAGGGCAGGCTCTGAGTGATCCAGGGATGGAGGATCTGTTGTATGAGGCGGAGTCAGTAAGGCGATTTGCGGGACTGCGTCTAAGCGAGCCGTTGCCTGACGAGAGCACTATCCTGCACTTCCGGCATCTACTGGAGAAGCACGGGCTGGGGGAAGGGCTGTTTGAGGAGATCAACAGGCATCTGGAAGAGCACGGGGTACGACTGCGAGAGGGAACCATAGTGGACGCCACCATCATAGAAGCGCCGTCCTCCACCAAGAACCGGGCCGGGGAGCGGGACCCGGAGATGCGTCAGGTGAAGAAGGGGAACCAATACCACTTCGGGATGAAGCTGCACATCGGGGTGGATTCGGAGACTGGCTTGGTGCACAGCTTCGCTACCACATCGGCCAACGTGCATGATGTGACCCAGGCTCACCGGTTATTGCATGGTGGGGAGTCCCAGGTGTGGGGGGATGCTGCCTACATCGGGGTGCAGAAGCGGGAAGAGCATCTGGAGTTGGCGGTACAGTGGCAGGTGGCAATGAAGCCGGGACAGAGGCGGAAACTGGAACCTGGGGACCCGGTGGCAATAGGGGAAAAGGTGAAGGCATCTATCCGAGCCAAGGTGGAACACCCCTTTCTGGATGTGAAGAGACTATCGGGCTACGCCAAGGTACGCTATCGGGGCTTGGCCAAGAACACAGAACGGCTGGCGCTGCTGCTAGGGCTGTCCAACCTGAACCGGGCCCAGGGCCACTTGGCTGGTTGACCCAGGGGGTAGTGGGCCCAAAAGCGGGGCTGAAGCCACGAAACGGCCGGAGAGGATAGGGCAAAGGACCGAAATTAACCGCACCATCAACAAACAAGACAACAACCGGGAGGGCAAGCCTACTTCTGCACCCGGCAATCAATAAATCAGCCCGGCAGCACTTTGTTCAGACCTTCCCTAGATTCCTCGACTACGCTGCGCTCCGCTCGAAATGACAGATGAAGACGCGCTAGCCCAGGCCGAACGCCTTGGCGGCGGCCGCGACCACGTCCCGGCCTATCGCAAGCGAGGCCGTGGCGCCCGGCGAAGGCGCATTCCGCACGTGGACGGCGTTCGGCGTCTCGGTGATGTGGAAGTCGTCCGTCATGAGGCCGGTGCGCTCCACCTCCTGCGCGCGGACGCCCGCGTTGCCTTTCACCAGGTGCTCGTCCCGTATCTCCGGCACCAGCTTCTGCAGCGACCGCACGAACGCGCCCTTGCTGACCGAGCGGTACAGCTCCATCATTCCCATCTTCCAGTAGCGGGCCGACATGGTCCAGAAGCCTCGATAGCCCAGCGTTCCGAGCATCTCCTTCGGGTTCACGCGGGTGATGTTGTACCCCTCGCGGGCAAAGGCCAGGACCGCGTTCGGCCCCGCCTCCACCTCGCCGTGGACGGTGCGGGTGAAGTGGACGCCCAGGAACGGGAATTCAGGGTTGGGTACGGGGTAGATCAGCCCGTTCACCATGTGCTCGGCTTCCGGCGCCAGCATGTAGTACTCGCCGCGGAACGGCACGATCCGCACGTCCTGCGGCACGCCCATCATGCGGGCGATGGCGTCCGAATAGAGGCCGGCGCAGTTGATGACGTTCCGGGCACGGACCACGCCTCCGTCGGTCTCCAGGTAGGTGAGGCCGTCGGCGCGGCGTATCGACATCACGCGTGCGCCGGTGAGCACCTCGCCGCCGTTATCGCGGAAGCGGCTTGCGTAGGCGGCGGCCACCTGCGCGAAGTCGATGATGCCGGTGTTCGGCGAGTGGAGCGCGCGAAGGCCGTTGGCGTACGGCTCGATCTCGCGCAGCTCCTCGGAGCCGAGCATCCGCAGGCCGGGGACACCGTTGGCGGCGCCCCGCCGGTGCAGCTCGTCGAGCGCGGCCATCTCGCGCTCGTCCGTGGCCACGATGACCTTGCCGCACAGCTGGTACTCGATGCCGTTCTCGTCGCAGAACGCCATGAGGGCGCGGCCGCCCTCCACGCAGTTCCGCGCCTTCAGCGAGCCGGGCCGGTAGTAGATGCCGGAGTGGATGACGCCGCTGTTGTGGCCCGTCTGGTGCGTGGCAATGGCGGTCTCCTTCTCCAGCACCACCGCGCGCTGGCCGGGATGGTGAGTGGAGAGCTGAAGGGCAGTGGCAAGGCCGACGATGCCGCCGCCGATGATTGCTATGTCGTACGCTTGGCTGCTCATGTTCGCGACTCCTCGGGGGATTGCCGCGAGACGATTATACCACTAGCGGCAGCCGAGGTGCTCGGTGAGGAGCGCGGCGAGTCGAGGCAGGGGCTGCGGGCAGGCCGTTTCGCTTGTCACTGGGTTTCATTCGTGATATACTTCTCAAAGTTTCGAACCGGCAGGGAGGAGGCATAAGTGGAGAACATTACCCTACCCAAGTGTCAGAAGTGCAGCGAAGGCGACCTCGTACCTCTATCGGACTTCGGGAGCCAGGGGGCGCCCATCCACTACAAGGCTTGGGTCTGCACCAACCCCGACTGCGGCTTCAACATCAAGATTCGCAACGGAGACGTATACCTGAACGAGCCCATCACCAGCGGCGCCATGCACGCCCCCAGGGCGCGCTGAACCCCGCAGGCCTGCCCGATATTGACTCTCGACCGCGCCCTCTCTAGACTGTAGACCGACCAGTCGGTCCGGAGGTGAGAATGGAGGTCAGGGGGTCGCGCCCGCAGCCTGCCCAGGAAGGCAAGGAGGCAACCCGGCAGCGCATCCTGGACGCCGCCGAGGAGGTCTTCTCCGAGAAGGGCTATCACGGCTCGGCCGTGGACGACATCGTACGGGCGTCCAGCACGTCCAAGGGCTCATTCTACTTCCACTTCCCCAGCAAGCAGGAGATCTTCTTCTCGCTGGTGGACCGGCTCATCTCGCACCTGGCACGCTCAACGGAGGAGGCCATAGGCCGCGAGAGCGGCGCGCTGGCCAAGGTGACCGCGGCGCTGGATACCGTCTTCCGCACGTTCACGCGGCATCGCAGCCTCGCCAAGATACTGCTGGTGGGCGGCGTTGGCCTGGGCCGCGCGTTCGACGAGCGCCTGCTCGCCATCCACTCCCGCTTTGCGGATGCCATCAGGTCGCATCTCGACGAGGCGGTCGAGGAAGGCTCAATCGCTCCCGTCGACACTGAGCTAACCGCCTACGTGTGGATGGGCGCCGTGAACGAGGTCATCGTGCGATGGCTCTATACCGGGCAGCCTGAACCGCTGGAGGGCGCCCTAGACGACCTGCGTGGCCTGCTACTGCGGAGCATTGGCGCAGGGGCCGTTCAGAAGGAGAATCCATGAAATTCAAGGACATACGCGAGTTCATCACATTTCTGGAGGAGCGCGGCGAGCTGGCGCGCATCAAGGCGCCCGTCAGCCGAGACCTGGAGATCACCGAGATCAACGACCGGGTGGTCAAGCGGGGCGGCCCGGCCCTCCTCTTCGAGAACGTGGAGGGCTTCGACATGCCCGTGCTCATCAACACGTACGGCTCGATTCGGCGCATCGCGTGGGCGCTGGGCGTGGAGCATCTCGACGAGCTCGGCGACCGCGTGCGCAAGCTGCTGGCGCTCTCGCAGGGCCCGCCGAAGGGGCTCGTGAACAAGGCGCGCACGCTCATCGACCTGGCGAAGATCGCCGGCACGCAGCCCAAGTTGGTCCGCAATGCCCCGTGCCAGGAGGTTGTGCTCACTGGCCGCGAGGCCAACCTCAACTCGCTTCCAATCCTGAAGTGCTGGCCCATGGACGCAGGGCGCTTCATCACCCTGCCGCTGGTCATCACGCGCGACCCGGAGACCGGCGCTCGAAACGTGGGTACCTACAGGATGCAGGTCTACGACGGGCAGACGGCGGGGATGCACTGGCAGACGCACAAGGTCGGCACGCACCACGAGCGGGCGGCCTTGGGCATGGGGCGGGACCGGCTGGACGTGGCCGTGGCGCTGGGCGGCGACCCCGCCACGCTGTGGTCGGGATCGGCGCCGCTGCCTCCCGGTCTGGACGAGCTGGCGATCGCGGGCGTCATCCGCGAGGAGGGCGTGGAGGTCGTGAAGTGCGCCACGGTGGACCTGGAGGTGCCGGCGCACGCGGAGATCGTGCTGGAGGGGTACGTGGTGCCCGGCGAGACGCGCATCGAAGGCCCATTCGGCGACCACACCGGCTACTATTCGCCCGCGGACTCGTATCCCGTGTTCCACCTCACCGCCATCACACGTCGCAGCAACCCCATCTATCCCGCCATCCTGGTTGGCCGGCCCGTGCAAGAGGACTACTACATGGGCAAGGCCACGGAGCGCCTCTTCCTGCCCATTATGCAGATGGTGCTGCCGGAGATTGTGGACGTCAACATGCCGGCGGAGGGCGTGTTCCACAACCTGGTGATCGTGTCCATCAAGAAGGAGTACCCCGGGCAGGCGCAGAAGGTGATGTACGCGCTGTGGGGCCTGGGGCTGATGATGCTGGCGAAGGCGATCATCGTGGTGGACGAGTTCGTGAACGTGCAGGACGTGTCTGAGGTGGCGTGGCGCGTGACGAACAACCTGGACGCCTCCCGCGACATCATCATCGCCTCCGGCCCGGTGGACGACCTGGACCATGCCTCGCCCACGGCGCGATTCGGCAGCAAGGTTGGCATCGACGCCACGGCCAAGGGGCCTCTGGAGGGCCGGCAGCGTGAGTGGCCGCCGGACATCGTCATGACGGACGAGGTCAGGGCGCTGGTGGACGGCCGCTGGGCGGAGTACGGGATAGATTAGCCATTCCTGGGAAGCTTGCACCGCATTTGATGCGGCTGCAGGAACGCTATGATATAAGCACGACAATTCACTAGCCATTCCTGCGAAGGCAGGAATCCACGACACCTCATTCTTGATGACCGGTAGACCGCTGCCTTCGCAAGGGGTGGCCTATCTGCTGATGGTAGTTACATAAGATCGCTGAAGGCAGGCATCCAGAAACCCTAATATGGCAGCCCCCTGCGTCTACATCCTTGCAAGCAAGCCTAATGGCACTCTGTACGTCGGCGTCACGCGGAATTTGGCCAGAAGAGTTTGGGAGCACAAGAACGACTTTGTAGAGGGCTTTACCAAGCGATACGGTGTACACACGCTGGTCTGGTATGAAGTCCACGAGTCAATGGAAAGCGCTCTTGTCAGGGAGAAGGCAATCAAGAACTGGAAGAGGGCGTGGAAGGTAAGGCTAATTGAGGTAGGAAACCCCGCGTGGTTAGACCTGTACGGTGAGATAATCTGAGATGGATTCCTGCCTTCGCAGGAATGGTCAGAGGGGCTTGGGCTTTCCAAGACTTGTCCAATCACAAGGATGGGGAACATAATGAAGCTTAAGCTGGACGAGGAGACCGATACCCTCCAATTGCTACTGGACGAGTCTGCAATTGTGGAGTCCGAAGAGGTGCAGCCGGGAGTCGTTCTGGACTTCAACTCGGAGAACCGTGAGGTGGGAGTGGAGATTCTGAACATCAGCAAGAGAGTGGGTCGCGAGAAGCTGCTGGACTTCAAGTTCGAGTCCAATCTGAAGTAGACGAATCTGTGTCCTCCGTAACTGACCAGGCCGCAGACCTAAACCGTAAAGCGTGGGACTCCTTCCGTTTCCACTGGACTAGAAAGGGTTAGCTCGGCAATGGGACAGACTACAGCAGAAGCGGAGCCAATCGTCGCTCGGAGCGAACAGCTTCGCTTGGTGGATTGCATTGAGTTCCTCGACAAAGGCTTCTCCGATGAACGGAAGTACATCCTCTGGGAAAACGGCGAGTGTAGCTACCTGCTCAGGATTAGCGGCATCGACAAGCTCTTGCGGCGTCAGCAGGAATTCGAGCTCCTCTGCACCCTCCACAAGAGGGGTATCCGTTGCTCGCAGCCTCTCGAGATCGGCGTCGACGAACCAAGCCGGCTCTGCTACACCTTGCTCGGCTACATCCCTGGTGAGAGCGCGGCTGACGCGATTCCGAAGCTACCAGAGTCGACCCAGTACGAAGTCGGGATGGACGCGGGCCAGGAGCTATGGGCTCTGCACCAGTTGAAACACCCCGCCGGAGACTTCAATTGGTTCAAAGCCCGGGTTGCCAAGTACGAAAGCAAGGTAGCCCAAGCTCTCGAACACGGACTGACTTTCAGGGGGCAGGCAAGGATTCAGCGCTACATTGAGACAAACATCTCCCTCCTGCGTGAGAGTGAGGTTCGCTTCCAGCATGATGACTACCATCTGCAAAATCTGATTGTCCGTGAAGGGGAACTCCAGGGAGTCATAGATTTCAATCGGTGTGATTGGGGCGACCCCGTAGAGGACTTCTACAAGGTCCCGTGGTTTACCACTGCGATCAGCATTCCTTTCGCACGGGGCCAGGTCGAAGGCTACCTCGGCGTCGCATCACCTGATCGTTTCTGGGAACGGTACAACCTCCTGATTGCCCTCAATCTGCACGGTAGTCTTGTGTATGCGCACCATGAGGGTATGGACTGGTGGCCGGAGAGGCTGGACAAGATCGTCTACGAACACGATTTCCAGGGCGGGGGACCGCCACGGTGGTTTGTTGAAAGCTCATAAGAATAACACCCGTGCCGCCGAGAGCCTGTGCGGTTTCTGATTCTTTCAGATCCAAGGAGTCCGTTTGCTATCCATGATCTCACCTACAACATAGAGCAATGTCCTCAGTAACAGACCAGGCAGCCGAACTAAACCGCAAAGCGTGGAACTCCTTGCGCCGTCAGCGCGACGAGGGCCTGGTGAACATTCGCCCGGACTCCGCCGCGGCAATCCTCGCGGGCAGGCGGTTCCTCTACGCGGAGAACCTGGAGCTTGTGGGCGACGTCCGGGGCAAGCGTCTCCTGGACATGGGCTGCGGCGACGGCGCGGAGATGCTCGAGTGGGCGCGGGCCGGCGCAATCGTGACCGGCGTGGACAACTCGCCGGTCCAGCTCGAGGCGGCGAGGCGCAACGCCGATAAGCTGGGCGTGGAGTGTCGTCTGGTGCAGGCAGACCTCCTGCGGCTGCCGGAGGACCTGATGCGGGGAGAGTTCGACGTCGTGTTCACGGCGTGGGTCCAGTCGTGGATAGGCGACCTGGACACGTGGTTCGGCAGCGCGTGGCGGGCTCTGAAGCCGGGCGGTCGCTTTCTCTTCAACGGCGGTCATCCAGTGTCCCACTACGTGCAGGAGATGGAGGAGGGCGATCCGCTCCGCGACTCGTACTTCGACATAGGGCCGTATTACTTGGAGGAAAGCCCTGATGACCCGTGGAATCTACCCGTAGACCCCGCAGAGCCCCTTACAACGATCGAGTGGGGGCACACGCTGGGCAGCCTGGTGACGGCGGTCGCAAGGGCCGGGTTTCGCATCGACGCCCTGCTGGAGCTGCCCGACACCGACGAGACTCGCTCGGACTACGGCGTCGAGTATGGAGTCAATGGACGCCCCGGCCGGATCATCCTGGCCGCTACCAAGACGACCGTAGGCTGAGCATGACAACGGAAGTGCCCGGTAGGATTCGTCGCATCCCGCGCTATACTCGGCCTAGGCGCGCCTTCTTGCTAGCGCGGTTCGCGTTGCTGGGCGCGGCGTCGATCGCGGCCGTGGTGCTGGCCGGATGCGCTGAGGCTACGCAGACGCCAAGGCCAACGGACACGACGGCGCCGCCCACCGCTACCGCCGCGCCGACTCCGACCGCGCCACCCGCCGAAACGCCGAGCCCCACGCTCGCTCCGGTGCCATCGCCCACGGCCGCGCCGACTCCGACCGCCCTGCCCACGCCAACTCGCACGCCTGTCCCGTCGCCGACGCCCGCGTCCACTGCGACGCCAACGCCGGCGCCAACACCGACGCGTGCGCCCACGGCCACGCTGCAGCCGACGCGCACGCCCGTACCGACTGCAACGCCTACTACGGCCCCTACCGCCACGCCAACGCCTGCACCGACGGCAACGCCGGTTCCAATGCCCACGCCCATCCCATTCCAACCCCTATCGCCCGAAGAGCTGAAGGCCCTCCTGGACAGGGTGGTGAGGCCCGTGCGTCAGACCTTCTCAACCACCTACAGCTCCGATGGGGCTGTCCACTCCGATAACTCCGGCCTGCTGCTGGAGGTCTTTGAGAACACCTACTATCACCTTACCGGGACGTCTCCGGTGCAAGAGGGATACGTGATCCGTATCCTTGCAACCGAGGACTTCTGGAGGGTGTCAGACGAGGAGGGTTACCCGGGAGGAAAGGCTGCCCTGGGATGGTGCTGCAGGGAGAAGGAGGACGGCATTCACATGTTCGTCAACGCGGACAAGCTCCTTCCGTCTGCCCTCGGCACCGTTTTCCACGAGGTGGGACACGGGCTAAACAACATACTCAGTCCTGAGCAGTGGGGCGAGTGGAATGAAGTCTTCGAATATCCCGACGGCTTACTCACCTGGAGGGCCTATAGAGAGGCCGTAGCAATGGCATTCGAGGTTGCCAACTTCAGGATACTGGAGGAGCAGACCGGCGTTGAGGCGTCCGCGCTGCCCCAGGGTTGGCATATTCCCGACTCCGCGATTCGCGCCATAGGGGACTCAGTTGCTACATTGCCCAACTCGGAGGTCTACGGCGGAGAGGCCTACGACCGGGGCAGGCTGCTCATTTGGACTGCCATGTTGTACGACCCGGAGCTGACCCACCTCAGGACGGAGTTTGAGGCCAACGGCCGCCTGTCGGGCGCATCGCTTTACGAGCTATTCCTGAGGCTTGTGCAGCTGGAGGGTGGCGAAATCTCGGCATACATGGACTCGGTCACTCCTGAGGACCTAACGGCCGTACGTCAGGCGATCCAGACCACGGTTGATGGCAGGACAGGCAGAAGGGGAATCGAGTACCCGGAGCTGGCAACCCGCATGTACGACACCATTATTCTGCCGTGAGTGAATTGGTGGCGGTACGGCTATAGGAATCGCCTGATGTCGCGAGCGATTTCGTGCTCCTGTTCCAGGCTGACGATTACGTCGCGTTCAGGTCTAATGGGAGCTTTTCCCTCCAGCACGGCTAGGTGGGGAGGACCGTTGCCCCAGTCGCTGCCGACTTTGCGGCGGGGCACAACGTGCATGTGAAAGTGAGGGGCTTTCTGGCCGGCGATCTCGCCATTGTTCTGAATGAGGTTCAGCCCATCGGGGTCGTACGCGCGGACTATGGCGTCGGCGGCCCTGCGCGCGGCATGAATCACCGCGACGGTCTCATCATTCGTGAGGTCGAACAGCGTGGGAGCGTGGCGCCTGGGGACAACGTAGACCTGGCCCAGCTCGAACTGGGCCCAATTCACGAGCGTGAGCGTCAGCTCGGTTTCTTCGACCACACCCTTTTCGGAACGCCCGGCGATGACTTCGCAAAAGAAACAGGGGTCGCCCGGGACCTCGGGCTTACCGCGATCGGCTCCCCCTGGCCCAATGGGAATTTCCATGGGCATCCTGCACCTCCGCTCACACTCGACTGCGGGTCAACCGGCCCCAACCTGTGAGTCGAGATATGTCTTGCTCTCTGACCTCTGAACCCCCAGGTACCGGGTCCCGCAGAACCCGTTTGCCAAGTCGTCCCAGAAGGTGGTCTTGATCTCCTCCGGGTAGATCGTCATGCCCGCCATCTCGTCCCTGCGCACAAACCTTGCGTCCTTGATAAGGTGGACTACGTCGAAGTTGTCGGTCTCGGGGTTGCTGCCAACTATCGGCGTTCCCAAGAACGAGGTTGCGATGAAGAACACCTCGCAGTGGTGATAGCCCGGTTCTACGAACTCTCGGACATAGGCAATCCTGCCGATTTCAACCGACATCCCCGTTTCTTCCAGGGTCTCCCTTTGGGCGCATTCTACGAGCGACTCGTCATCCTCCACACCACCTCCCGGCGGCACCCACCAGGACCGACCATCCTGTAGATCGTCGTGCTGATGCTGGACGAGCAGTACTGAATCGCCTTCGACCACTATCGCTGCCGCTCGAATCCTGTGTTGCATCAGTTCCCCTTCAGAAATGCCCTGTTCGATTTGTCCATGACCTTCCCCCTAAGCCGTGGCGGGATACGTATGATATAGCCGCACTTGAAGGCGTACAAGTGGCAGTGCTATAATCGCGTAACGGACGCATCGAGGAGGTGGAGGGATGCGTGTGCCAATGAAGGTGGACTACGGAGTGAGGGCGCTTGTGGATCTGGCGCAGAGGTACGGAGACGGCTCTGTACAGACCGTTGAGATTGCGGACCGCCAGAGCATACCGGAGCCGTACCTGGAGCACCTGCTGACCACCCTTGGCAGGTTCGGGTTCATCCGCAGCCGGCGAGGGCCTCAGGGAGGCCACGTGCTCGCCAAGTCCCCGGACGAGATAAGTCTGGGCATGGTCATGGCGGGCCTGGACGGCAGCGGAGGGTCTCTGGACTGCATCACGGAGCCTGAAGAGTGCACGCTGTCCGGCAACTGCGCCCAGCGTGAGGTTTGGCGCTCAGTGGAGGACGCCATAGACAGCGTGCTCAGCACCACTACCATCGGAGACCTGGCGAACCGGCAGAGGCGGTCCAGCGGGCGGGGGATGTACCACATCTAGTCACGCAATTCCCCGGCCCCGCGGGCGGTCCACCGCTCAGGTCCCGGCAGGTGTGGAACGCGGGGCTTCTTTGTTGTACACTAGCAGGCCGAGGCCGGAATTCCCGCGCGGTCTCCGCCGCAACCAGGAGGGCTTGGTTCATGACTCAAACGACAGCGCTCACGCCGGATCAGGTAAAGCGGTACAGTAGGCATATCATCATGCCCCAGGTGGGCAGCAGCGGACAGCGTAAGCTCCTTGAGGCAAAGGTGCTCATCGTGGGAGCCGGCGGACTAGGCTCGCCCGTTGCGCTGTACCTGGGCCTCGCGGGTGTCGGTACGCTCGGCATCGTGGACTTCGACGTGGTGGAGATGAGCAATCTCCAGCGTCAGATCCTCCACCACGAGCATGACGTGGGTACGCCGAAGGTGCTCTCGGCCCAGCAGACGCTGCAGGAGTACAACTCCGGCGTGAAGGTGGTGGGCCACGAAGCGCCCCTGACCTCCGAGAACGCCATGGAGATCATCTCGCAGTACGACATCGTGGTGAACGGCGCCGACAACTTCCCGGCGCGCTACCTGGTGAACGACGCGTCCTACCTTGCGGGCAAGCCCCTGGTGGACGGCAGTATCCTGCTGTTCGACGGGCAGGCCAGCGTGTTCGTGCCGGGCCACGGGTGCTACCGCTGCCTCTTTCCCACGCCGCCGCCGCCAGGCGCGGTGCCAAGCTGCGCGGAAGCGGGCGTGCTGGGTGCGCTGCCCGGCATGGTAGGCAGCATCCAGGCCACGGAGACAATCAAGCTCATCCTGGGCCAGGGTGAGGTGCTGGTCGGCAGGCTGCTGCTAATTGACGCGCTGAGCATGGAGTTCCGCACGGTGCGGCTGCGTCGCAACAAGCAGTGCCCGCTGTGCGGCGAGAATCCAACCATCCACGAGCTCATCGACTACGAGGTCTTCTGCGGCCTGCAGACGCCTGCCGCCGTAGGCTAGGAAGGCGTGCCCCGGCGCGCGGGATGGGCAACCGGTCACCAATGAGCAATCGCGACATCCTCTCCACCATTGGCGGTACGCCGCTGGTGGAGATTGAACGGATGAGTCCCAACCCGGACGTCCGCATTTTCGCCAAGCTGGAGGGGCAGAACCCCACTGGCAGCCTCAAGGACCGCATCGCCAAGTACATGATCGAGCGGGCGGAGGCTGACGGCTCGCTCACGCACGACAAGACCATCCTGGAGCCCACAAGCGGCAATACCGGCATTGCGCTGGCGTTCATCGCCCGGCGGAAGGGCTACCGCATAAAGGTGGTAATGCCCGAGAACGTGAGCGGGGAGAGGGCGCAGCTTCTGCAGGCGTACGGCGCGGAGATCGTGTTCAGCGACGGGGCCAAGGGCACCAACGGGGCGATTGTGGTGGCCGAGCAAATGGCCGCCGAGGACCCTACCTATTTCATGCCCTACCAGTACGGCAACGAGGCCAACCCCAGGGCCCACTACGAGACAACGGGCCGAGAGATCATCGAGGATATGCCGGACATCGACGTGTTCGTGGCGGGTCTCGGCACGGGCGGCACGCTCATGGGTGTGGGCAGGCGGCTCAAGGAGTACAACCCATCGATAAGGGTGGTGGCCGTGGTGCCACACCCGGACGACATGATTCAGGGCCTCCGCAGCCTGGAGGAGGGGTTCATACCGCCCATCCTCGACCTTTCGCTGCTGGACAGCCGCATAATGGTTGAGAGCAGCGAGGCGTTCAGGTTCACGCGGGAGCTGATGAACAGAGAGGGCATATTCGCGGGCATCTCGTCTGGCTCCGTTGTGTGCTGCGCGACGCGGCTCGCCGAGCGGATGGAGCGCGGGAACATTGTGTGCCTTCTTGCCGATGGCGGCTGGAAGTACCTCAGCACCTCCCTGTGGACTCGCGACTTTGCCGAGCTTCAGTCGAGCGTGGAGAACAAGATCTGGTGGTAGACTTCCCCGCACGGGGTGAGTCTCGACTCACGCTCGGCGCAGGGCTCCCGCCCGGAAACGCAGAAGCTGCCACAGCCACCCCGGCGACAAGCCGAGTCCGCGAGCAACCGGCAACGTCAGTGAATGAGTCGTGCGCTGCCGGCCGCCGGCGTTCAGGACAGTGCTCCGATGCGGTTGCAAGTGCAGGTCTTAGCTGCACATTGGCTTGACAAACCTGATACACTCTCATAAGCGCTTTAATGTACGGAGTGTGAGCAATGAAAATCTCGCAGATTATGGCTAGATCGGGACCCACCGAAGAAGGTCTCCCCCCGCTGCAGGCCATGCTGCTGGAAGAGTTGAACCGGCGCCCTGACGAGGTATTCGACAACAGCGACGAAGGGCTGCTGCGGATCTTCCCCCGGCTGAAGAGGTCCTCCCTCAGCTGGTCGCTCTATCTGCTCCACAAGAAGGGTCTGATTGCCAAGCGGCGAGTCCGCTTGAACGGCAAGCTGACAACCGTGTTCGGTTCCCACGAAGCGGTGGAGGCCCTGAAGGAGCACCTCAACCTGTCCGACTAGCGGGCTATGCTCGCCCTGCTGCGTCTAGTCCTGCTTCCCGTCCGGCTCCCGTTCATGATGCTGAGGCTGCTTCATGGCGTCAGCGTCTTCATCACGTGCGTGGTGCCGCTGATCATCGCGGCGGCGATAGTGGGAGGCCTCGCGTGGTTCGCGTACGTGCGCTAGGGCGCAGGCGCCACGTTGAGCACGTAAGGTGATTCCTGCGACGTCTTGGGCGCGACGGGAGCCACTATCACCACCGCTTTCCGCAGCCCGTCCCCAAAGCCGCTCAGCATCAGCTCGCCGCGCCCGTCTGAGTCGACCTCCATCTGCCTCACCGTCGTCTCCCGGCCGAACTCTATGACCTGCACCAGGTACTCCTGTGGCACGGAGTTGTCCGTCCTCACGAATCCCACCGCTTCCCACGTGCCGGGTTCCTCGGCGTCGTCCATGAACCCGATCTCCGGAATCGACACGTCGTCGATGCAGATGCCGACGTCGTTCACGCCATCGTCGGTTACGTACTCGAACCGGATGAGGACATCGCCGCCCGCGTACGGCGACAGGTCGATTGTGTCCTGCTGCCAGCCGTCGCTCCGTCCCGTGTAGCCTGGTCCGAAGCCAATGCCCAGCCCGCTTTCCGGCGAGGAGAGACCGCCCTCCAGGACCGTCCAGGTCTCGCCGCCGTCCGCGGACACCTCCACGTAGGCGTAGTCCCACGACTCCTCGATTGAGTACCACGTCCAGAATTCAAGCGTCGCCGTGTCCACCTGCGAAAGGTTTGCGCCCGTGGTGAGCGACGAGTTGATGGAGTCGCCGCGGTTGCCCCACCAGCAGTGGCTGCCGCTGTGTGTGGTTGTGGGCAGAATCGATGTTGTGGGCTGGCCCTCGAAGGACAGCAACGCGTCCCCTTCAGGCAGGCGCACCTCTAGGTAGTCGCCCGAATACTGGGCAGCGCTTCCGCTGTGCTCTCCGAACTCGCGGATGATTGTGGATGGGCGGACGCTCAGGTTCAGCCCCTGGTACGAGTAGTCCCCGGCGGCTACGTAGGCGTCCAGGTGGTTGGCCACAAGCCAGTCTCGAAACACGTCGAGGAAGGTGGCCTCGTAGCCCAGTGATTCGAGGTAGGCGGTGACGCCCTCGATTCCGTCCTCGGCCTGCGTCACGAGACTTACGAGGTTGTCGTGCCCCCCGTAGTGCTGGGCAAGGTACTCCATGAACAGCGTGGCCGCGCCGTAGTAGGGGAGCGTGGACGCATTGTCGGCGGGCCAGGTGGTGAGCTGAGCCCCGGGGTCAGCCGCGAAGAATCTGACGAAGGTGAAGCCGTAGTCCGCCAGGTTCTTGGCGACCTCGGAGAGTCCCTCGTTGATCCAGGTCTCCTCGCCGGCGTCGGCAGCCCAGTGGACTGCGTGCTGGAGCTCGTGGGCAAGAGTGCCCAGGTATGGTGGCCTTCCCACGAACGCCCCCGTGCTCATGTAGATCATCTCTCGCTCGTTGCTGAATGGGTAGATCGCCTTGGGGTACTCGTCGGAGGCGCTGAAGTATCCGGCTACGCTGCTGAGAGGGGTGTGAAGTATGGTGAGCCGTGGGTCGTTGTCGATGCCGGGCGACAACTCGGTCCCGAATGCCGCCGTGACTGTGGGGTATATGGACTCGTCGAAGGCGCGTACGGCGGTCTGCAGGTCCTGCTCCCGCGGCTCGTAGCCTTTGTGGAAGTACCAGTAGGCGTGATCGCTCACGTAGAGCAGGTCGGCATCCACCTGGTACATGCTCAAGTCCGCAAGATCCGCCACCCAGAAGGTGTCCGTGCGCCCCGCCTCGTAGGTGACCGGCTCCGTGTTCACCGGGGTGGCCGGTGGCAGCTCCACGTCCGGGCGAAGCCTGCGAATGAGCGAGTAGACGTCACGGTCCGGGGCGTCCGTGAGCTGCGTGGTCTCATCGGTTACGATCGGTTCGGGCGATGGTGTGCTCGTAATCTGCACGGGCGGTGTGGAAGGCGGCGTGGGGGTTGGACTCACTGGCGAAGGAGCGGGGCGCGGATTCGTCGCCGTGGGGGACGGCACAGGCACAGGAGTGTCGGAGAGCCGCGGAGTTGCAGTCGCCCCGGTGGGAGGCGCGGGCGTGAGCGTTGCGGTCGGCGAGGGTGGAGGCGTGACGGTGTCCGCGGGCGCCGCAGGTGTTGGGTTATCGCAGGCCGCATGTGCCGAGAGTGTTGCCAGCACTGCCAGTATGGCTGCGTACCTTCTCATTATTCGAACGTGGCGCTCGAGGAGGAGGGGTGGATGTGGCCGCCAACCCTCAGTATGGGGTGAAAGCGCTCCCTTGTCCATACGTGGGCCCCGTGCTATGATTCAGCCACGCCCCAAGTGTCGAGCCGGAGGATATTTCATGGCCACTGAGAGAGAGAAAGCCCTGGAGCTGGCGCTGAGCCAGATAGAGCGCCAGGTTGGCAAGGGCAGCATCATGAAGCTGGGTGAGGTTGGGGAGAGGCTTGCCGTTGCGGCCATACCCACCGGTTCCCTTTCGCTGGACGTAGCGCTGGGCATCGGCGGTGTGCCGCGCGGGCGGGTGACCGAGATATTCGGGGCCGAGTCCGCGGGAAAGTCCACCCTGGCGCATCACATCATGGCTGAGGCGCAGATAATGGGCGGCACGGCGGCCTACATCGACGCCGAGAACGCCCTGGATCCCACCTACGCAAGCAACCTCGGCGTCAACCTTGGCGAACTGCTGGTTTCGCAGCCGGACACCGCCGAGCAGGCGCTGGAGATCGCCGAGTACCTGGTGCGCAGCGGCGCGGTGGACGTGGTAGTCATCGACAGCGTGGCTGCCCTGGTGCCAAGGGCCGAGCTGGAGGGCGACATGGGCGACTCCCACATGGGATTGCAGGCCCGCATCATGTCCCAGGCCCTCCGCAAGCTGTCCGCCGCCATAAACCGCTCCCATACCGTGGTCATCTTCATAAACCAGCTGCGGGAGAAGATAGGCGTAGTGTTCGGCAACCCGGAGGTCACGCCGGGAGGCCGCGCCCTGAAGTTCTACAGCTCAGTACGAATCGACCTGCGCCGCGTAGACTCCATCAAGCAGGCATCGCAGGTGATAGGCACCAGGGTCAGGGCCCGCGTAGTCAAGAACAAGGTGGCGCCGCCCTTCCGCGTCGCCGAGTTCGACATCATGTTCAACAGGGGCATCAGCAAAGAGGGCGACATCCTGGACCTGGGCACCAACAGCGGCGCAATCACCAAGGCGGGCTCCTTCTACTCATACGGTGACCTGCGACTGGGCCAGGGACGGGAGTCTGCCAAGGAGTTCCTTTCCCTTCACAAGGACGTTTCGGCTGACGTGGAGCAGCAGATCAGGTCGTCCATGAGTGCCAATGCCAACCAGACCTCCGAGGAGCTGGCTGCGGTGGAGGCGGAGTAGGGCGACCGGCGCACGGCTGCCGGCTCGCCGGTCCACCGCCAAGGTTCGTTCGTGAGCGCCCGACATGACAGTGCTCGCGAGAGGGCCGTGGCACACGCCCTCCGTTTTCTCTCTTCCCGGCCTCGCAGCGAGCAGGAGGTTCGCCGCCGCCTGCAACGCACCCACGATGCGTCAACCGTGGAGCACGTGATTGAGCGGCTCCGCGAGCTCGGCCTCCTTGACGACGCTGCCTTCGCGTGGGCGTGGAGTCAGAGCAGGGTGTCACACAGGCCCCGCAGTGCCGCGATGATTCGCAGGGAGCTCCAGGCAAAGGGAGTTGAACGCGAAGTGGCATTGGCCTCCGTGGAACCGCTGGACGACCACGAGAACGCCTACCGGGCCGGCCTCCGCTGGCTGCCTCCGCTGGCGAACGACGACTACGACACCTTCCGCCGTCGAATGTGGGGACGCCTCCACAGGCGCGGTTTCGCACCGACGCTCATTCGCGAGGCTGTGGCGCGACTGTGGGAGGAGCGCAGCGGCGGGGGAGAGCGACAGTCGGAGGGCTGATCTCGCTAGGTGGCCGTCCTCTGCCTGTCCTGGGGCACGGCTACGGTCTCCTCATCTTCGTCCTGGAAGTTCATGGCGTAGAGGCGTGCGTAGAGGCCGTTCTTGGCCAGCAGCTCGCCGTGCTTCCCGAGCTCGGCTATTTGCCCCTGCTGGAGGACCAGTATCTGGTCTGCGTCCTGGATCGTCGAGAGGCGGTGGGCGATGATGATGGCGGTCCGGCCCCTGAGCAGCTCCTTGAGGGCATCCTGGATGAGACGTTCCGTGTAGCTGTCAACGTTGGCGGTGGCCTCGTCCAGTATGAGGATGCGCGGGTCTGCGACCAGGGCGCGAGCGAAGGCGATCAGCTGTCTCTGTCCCAGGCTCAGGTTGCTGCCTCTTTCGTGCAGGACGGTGTCGTAGCCCTGCGGCAGGCGCATGATGAACTCGTGGGCTCCCAGCGCGCGGGTAGCGCGCTCGATGTCCTCCTGCGTGGCCTCCCTGCGCGCGAACCGGATGTTCTCCGCCACCGTGTCGGAGTAGAGGAAAGGCTCCTGCAGCACCAGGCTCATCTGCCCGGCCAGCGAGGAGCGCATGACGTCTCGAATGTCGTGGTCGTCGACTGTGATGTTGCCTCCGGTGACGTCGTAGAAGCGGGCTACCAGTGCCACGATGGTGGTCTTGCCCGCGCCCGTGGGTCCCACGATTGCCAGCGTTTCGCCGGGGGGAATCTCCAGCGACAGGTTCTTCAGTACCTGCACCTCCGGCACATACTGGAAGCTTACGTTGTCGAATCGGACGTGGCCCTTGATGGGCGGCAGCGGTTTGGCATTGGGAGCATCCACAAGGTCCGGCTGCACGTCCAGAAGCTCGAAGATACGCATTCCCGCGGTCATGGCGCGCTGCATCATGGCGTACTGCATGACCAGGGCTCTTATCGGCTCGAAGAAGCGCTGCACGAACAGGGCAAAGGCTACCATGACGCCCAGCTCTAATTCGCCTCCGTGCACCATGCCTCCGCCTACCACGATCAGCAGTCCAAAGGCCACGGCCGTGAGTACCTCAACGGAGGGCATCAGACCGGCCGTGAGGCGTATGGCCTTGAGGTTGGCGTCCAGGTGAATGGCGTTCACCTCGTCGAAGCGCGTCAGGTTGATCTCCTCCCTGTTCATGCTCTGGGTGACGCGTACGCCGGTAATGTTCTCCTGCAGGCTGGCGTTCACGCCGGCAATGGCGTAGCGGATGCGCATGAAGGCCTGCCGGGCGCGCCTCTGCCAGAAGATCATGATTACCACGAATACCGGGATGACGGTGAAGCAGATGACGGCCAGCTCGACGTTTATGGTCAGCATGATGATGATGATTCCCACCAGGCTCAGCATCTCGGCAAAGCCAACCACGAAGATGGTCATGAACTCCTGAAGGGCCATGGTGTCGTTCTGGACGCGGCTCATCAGTCGCCCAACCTCATTGTGGTCGAAAAAGAGCGTGGACTGCTTCTGCAGATGGTCGTGCATTTCGGTCCGCAGCTTGTAGAGCACTGACGTGTTGACCCGCGCAAGGCCGCGCAGGTGGAAGAAGTTTCCAACCAGGTTCAGAACCACCACCACGGCGAACATCATGCCAATTCTGTCCAGGCCTGCAATCCTCTCCGCGGGGGTGAGTCCCTCGGCCTTGATGTACTGATCAACGGCCATGCCCACCAGCAACGGCACCGATATCTGCGTGCCTATGTACAGCAGCATCATCACCATGCTGAAGGTTGCCAGCTTCCAGTGAGGGCGCACGTAGCCCAGCAGGCGCAGCACCACGCCCTGGTCGTACGCCTTGCCGAACTCGATGTCCTCCAGCACCAGGCTGAGCCGCCCGCGTATGCGGCGCACCTCCTCAATCCCGGGCAGGTTGCGGTTCCAGCCGCCAGCGCCTATCATGGTTGGGCCTCCCTCTCCGCCGTGCCCGGTCTGCGGGCTGCCTCAACGTGTACGGCGGCCTCGCCCGTGACGGCCCTCATAGCCTCGCCCTGATGGCCGTTGACCTCCGAGTCCTGCGGGCGCAGCTGCAACTCGTAGATCTCCTGGTACGGCCCTGGGATGTTGACCAGCTCCTCGTGAACGCCGTACTGCACCACCTGCCCGTCCTTCATGACCATGATGCTGTCGGCGTTTCTGACGCTGCTCAGGCGGTGGGCTATGACGAAGGTGGTCCTGCCCTGCATTACCGTGATCAGGGCCTGGCGTATGAGATGCTCGGTTTGCGTGTCCACGCTGGACGTGGAGTCGTCAAGGATGAGAATCGGAGGATCCAGCAGCAGCGTACGGGCGATTGCCAGACGCTGTCGCTGTCCACCGGAGAGAGTGACGCCTCGTTCGCCCACGTAGGTGTCGTATCCCTCCGGCAGGGACTCGATGAATTCGTGAAGCTGCGCCAGCTTGGAGGCCTGAATCACGTCCTCCTCGGAGGCGTGGACGGCGCCGTACGCGATGTTGGCGCGAATTGTGGAGGTGAAGATGAACACGTCCTGCTGCACGATGCCCACGTTGTGGCGCAGCGATGCCAGGGTGACGTCCCGGACGTCCACGCCGTCGATTGTAATATGCCCGCCGGTGACGTCGTAGAAGCGCGGTATGAGGTGCACGATGGTGGACTTGCCGCTGCCGGGTGCGCCCAGTATCGCCAGGACCTTGGTGCTGGGCACGTCGATGCTCACGTCCTTAAGCACGGGCGTGGACTCCTCGTACCCGAATGACACGTTCTCGAAGCGCACGTCGCCCTTGACCCGGGGAAGCTCTATCGCGGCGGGCTTCTCGCTCACCGGAGACTCGGCGTCGAGCACGTAGTAGATGCGCTCGCCGGAAGAAATGGCGCGGGAGAAGCTGTTTACGATCCATGCAGTCATGCGGACCGGGATGGCCAGCAGGCCCATGTAGAGCAGGAAGGACACGAGCTCTCCCTCCGTCATGCTGCCCTCGGCCACAAGGCGCCCGCCAAACCAGAGTATGACGCCGGTGCCTCCCAGGAAGAAGAAGTTGTTGAGGGAGGTGGTAATGGCCTGGAGGCGTTCGGCGTTGAACCCGTACTTGGCCACCTCGCCTGCGCGGTACCCGAACTTCTCCTTCTCCAGCTCCTCGGCTGCGAAAGCCTTGACCACGCGCTGCCCGGCCAGGTTCTCCTGGAGCACCGTGCTCATGTGTCCCATCTCCGTGCGCTCGGCCAGCCAGTTGCGGCGCATGGTCAGCATGATGGTGGAGGTGCGCAGGATGATGAAGGGCACAAACACCAGGCTCATGAGGGCCAGCTTCCAGCTGTAGACCACCAGGATGATGCTGACGCCCAAGATGAGCAGGACCATGAAGCCGCCGCGTACAACACCGCCCTGGACGAACATGCGGATTCCCTCCACGTCGGCGGTGGCGCGGGACATGAGGTCGCCGGACCTCTGGCTGTCGTGGAAGGCGAAGCTGAGGCGTTGCAGCTTCTCGTAGTAGGCGTTGCGGATGTCGTAGGCAATTCGCTGGCCCAGAGACTCGCCGAGGTACTGCTGGCCGTAGGCGGCCACGCCGCGGCCGACGCTGAGGACCAGAATAACCAGTGCAAGCAGGAGCAGCTGGCGAAACTCGCCGGACTCCAGCACCGTATCCACAGCCTCGCCGAAGACCCGTGGGATGGCCAACGCGAACGCGGTCACGCCGATTGTGGACGTGTAGGCCAGGAAGAGCCTGAACTTGTACTTCAGAGCAAAGCGAAGTAGCCTGAGCAGTATGGACATGGCGTTGGGTTGTACGTTCCTCTTGAGTCCATTGCCGCCGCCTCGCGGGACTAGCAGCACAATGAACATAACTCCGAAGGAATATTATACCCGAACGTGGAGCAGTGTCCATAGCAACTTCTCGCAGTGTGGACGCCGGACAGTCGCGGGGACTGCGCTGGTCGTGCATTGGACTAGCTTCAGGCACTGGTCAAGCTCGGCACGAGAGGTGGTAAACTCTAGCCGTACTCTACAGAAATGGGGCGCCAGACATGGCAGGAGTATCGGAGGAATGATGGGACGCGGCTGTCACAAAGAGCATGATGCCGCGGAAAACGCCGTTCGCAGGCGCAAACAGGCCCGTACGTGGGAGTCTCTCACGTGACCCCGGGTGAGGGCGTCATGCTGCTCATTCGCTGGTCTCACGCCATCGCGGCGGTGTCCTGGGTCGGCGGCACGCTCTTCTACGTGCTGGTGCTGCGGTCGCCTGCGGGCGACGCCGAGTCCCCCGGGCCCGCGCTCAGCCCAGAGGCCGTGATCCGCTTCCGCGGCGTGGTGGACACGGCGATTGCAGTCCTGGTGATCACTGGCGCAGTGATGCTGTTCGACCGCCTCAGCGAGCCCACGACGCCTCCCGCCTACACCATCGCTGCCGCTGTGAAGATCGGGCTGGCGCTGGTCATGTTCGTCATTGCGCGCCGCCGGTGGACTCGGCCGGCCACGCGAGCCGGCCGGGAGTCGCCGGCGAAGGCCGGAGGCTTTCGCGCCTGGGCAAGAAGCCTGACGTCCGGCGTCAACCTGACCCTGATACTTGGCATAACCGTGATCTTCCTGTCCGACCTGCTGGCCTTCATTTATCAGGAGGGATTGACAGGCAGATAGCGCGCGGGCAATATAGACGATGGCGGACAAAGCCCAAAGGGAGCGCCAATATATGAAGAGAGAGCTTCTGGACATCCTGGCCTGCCCCATGTGCAAGAGCCCTCTGACCCTTGAGGTTGAAGAGGAGAACGAGGTTGAGGTGGTGCGGGGTGCCCTCCACTGCGAAAGCTGCCCGGAGAGCTATCCCATTGAGGACTCTATTCCCAATCTGCTTCCCCCCAACCTGCGCACCTAGCGCGGGCTACCGGCAGGCGTTCTACCGGCGAAGTAGCGGTCCAACCGGAGACACGCCCTCCCGCTCCGCGCGCGGCAGCCGATCCAGCAGTTCCCGAATCGACACACCCAGCTCCGGGTGTGTGAAGTCGGGAGCGAGCTCGGCCAGCGGTGCGAGCGCAAACGCCCTCTCGAACAGTCGTGGATGGGGTACGCGCAGACCGTCGGCGTCGATGATTCTGTCCCCGAACAGCAGGATGTCCACGTCAATCACCCTGGGGCCGTAGCGAAATGTCGGCTCGCGGCCGATGAGTCGCTCCACCTCCTGCGCAATTCCAAGCAGCTCCTCCGGCGCCAGATCGGTGTCCACGCGGCACACCAGGTTGAGGAAATCGGGCTGGTCGGCATAGCCCCAGGGCCGCGTTTCGTAGAAGGACGATACGACAATCGGCGCCGCAAGACGCTCCTCCAGCAGAGATACGGCTCGGGCAAGGTTGTGCTTCCGGTCGCCGAGGTTTGAGCCAAGCCCGAGATAGGCTTCGACGGTTGTCACGCGCCGCCCGCTGGAGCCGACCAGCCCCTCACGACCGCGTCGCTCATTCTGGCCACGCGTGTCATGGCCTTCACGTCGTGGACACGAACGACGTCCGCGCCGCCAGCGATGGCGAGGGCCACCGTGGCAGCCGTTCCCTCCAGCCGCTCCTCCACCGGCAGGTCCAGCACAAGCCCAATCGTGGACTTGCGGGACGTGCCCACCAGAAGCGGCTGCCCCAGTGCCGTCATCTCCGAGAGCCTTCGCAGCAGCTCCAGGTTGTGCTCGGCGGTCTTGCCGAACCCCAGCCCGGGGTCGAGGATGATGTTCTCGGCAGGGACGCCTGCGCCAAGCGCAGTTTCCATGCTTGCGCGAAGGCTCGCAATCACGTCCGGGAGCAGGTCGGCGTATACGGCGCCGGCCTGGTTGTGCATGAGAACGATTGGCACGCCCTCGCGGGCCGCCAGCTCTGCCAGTGCAGGCTCGCGCTTGAGTCCCCACACGTCGTTGATCATGGATGCGCCTGCGGCCACGGCCTCGCGCGCCACCTCGTGCTTGTACGTGTCCACGCTGACGGGCACGTGCAGGCGCGAGGCCAGCAGTCGAATGACGGGCACCACGCGTCTCATTTCCTCTTCCGCGTCCACGGGCGTATGGCCGGGTCGCGTGGACTCGCCGCCCACATCTATGATGTCCGCGCCCTCTGCCTGGAAGCGCAGGGCCTGCTCCAGGGCCGCGTCGGCGTCGTGGGCCAGACCATCGCCTGAGAAGGAGTCCGGCGTCACGTTCACGATGCCCATGACGTACGTGCGGCTTCCCCACTCGAGCGTCAGGGGGCCGCAGCGGGTGGTTCCGCCTCTGCTGGGCGACGTCACGAGCAACTCTCCGCGGTCTGGCCCTGGCGGCGGGATTGAAGCATTGCAGCGGAAGGACTAGAATTACACGCAGTCCGACCTACCGTTGCAGATGAGGCTATGCGACTTTCCAATACCCTCTCCCGGAGTGTGGAGCCTGTCCAGCCCCTTGAGCCCGGGCTGGTGCGGATGTACAGCTGCGGCCCCACGGTCTACCGCCACGCGCACATTGGCAACCTGCGGACGTACCTCATGGCCGACTGGATCCGCCGGGGCCTGGAGGTCCAGGGGCTGAGCGTAGTCCACGTAAAGAATATAACCGATGTCGGCCACATGCGCCAGGAAATGCTGGAGCGCGGCGAAGACAAGGTGATCGCCTCCGCCCTGGCGGAGGGCAAGACGCCGCGGCAGATAGCGGACTTCTACACCGAGGCATTCCACAGGGATGAGGCCAAGCTGGGCATACTGCCCGCCACCCACTTCCCGCGCGCCACGGACCACGTCGACGAAATGATCCGGATCACGGAGCGCCTCGTGGAGCGGGGCTACGCCTACGAGGTGGAGGGCAACGTGTATTTCTCCGTGGCCCGCTTCCCCGACTACGGCCGACTGTCCGGCAACACGGAGGGAGACTTGCTGGAGGGCGTGAGGGCGGAGGCCGACCCTCTGAAGCGCGACCCGCGCGACTTCACGATGTGGAAGGCGGCCGAGCCGGGCAGAATGCTGTTCTGGCCCAGCCCGTGGGGCGACGGCTTCCCCGGCTGGCACATCGAGTGTTCCGCCATGTCCACGAAGTACCTGGGCGAGCGACTGGACATCCACACCGGAGGCGTGGACAACGTGTTCCCGCACCACGAGGGCGAGCGCGCGCAGAGCGAGGGCGCATTTGGAGGCCCGTTTGTGCGCACGTGGGTCCACGGCCAGCATCTCTTGGCAGACGGCGTGAAGATGTCCAAGTCCTCGGCCAACGACTACACCCTGGATGACCTCGAAAGCCGCTGCTTTGACCCGATGGCGTTCCGGTACCTGTGCCTCACTGTCCGCTACCGCTCCCGCCTCAACTTCACGTTCTCGGCGCTCCGGGCGGCACAGCGTGGCCTCCAGCGGCTGCGGAACCGCGTGTGGGAGTGGTCGGCCTCGACGGGAGCGGCAAACGGCGTGGACACCGACGTCCCGCAGTGGAGGCAGGCATTCCTGGACCGCGTGAACGATGACCTGGACATGCCCGGCGCGCTGGCCCTGACGTGGGCGATGACGCGCTCCGGCCTGCCGGACCACGCCAAGCTGGCCCTGCTGCTGGAGTTCGACGGCATACTGGGGCTGGGCCTCGCCGGCTCGGTGGAATCGTGGAGCGTGCCGGAGCACATATCGGCGGCGCATGCCCGGCGGTCGGAGCTGAGGACGAGGCGGGACTACCCGGAGGCGGACGCCGTGCGGCGCAGCGTGGGCGAGGACGGTTACATCCTCGAGGACGCGGCCACAGGCACACGCGCCCGGCCCAAGTCGGACCTGGAGAGGCGCCTGGAGAGGTGGCCGGAGATCTCGTCGTCGCGTGACGTATCGTCGCTGCTGGACGAGCCTGACAGGCTGGAGTTCTCCGTGGGCATCGTGGCGTGCAACTATCTCGGGGACGTACAGCGGTGCATCAACAGCCTTCTGCCGCTGGGCGAAAGGCATCCCCTGGAGGTCGTGGTGGTTGACAACGGCTCCACGGACGGCACCTCCGCGTGGCTGGAGGAGAAGGCGGGGCAGGACCCGCGGGTGAGGGTGATCCACGCCGACCACGTCCTGGGCGAGGCTGCGGCCAAGAACATCCTGCTCAAGCAGTGCCTTGGCACCTACGTCGTGCTCATGGACACGTCCGTGGAGGCCACGGAGGACTTCCTTTCGCTCCTGGCCGGCGCGCTGGCCGATGATGGCGTGGGAGTTGCAGGCCCGTGGGGACTACGTACCTCAGACCTGCGGCACTTCGATGAGATCGACGAGGGCAGGGCGGATGCGATACAGGCGTACTGCTTCGCATTCCGGAGAGCGCTGCTGCCGGAGGTGGACCTCATGCGGGAGAGCTTCCGCTTCTACCGCAACCTGGACCTGGAGTACAGCTTCTGCTTCCTGGAGAGGGGCTACCGCCTGATGGCGTTGTCCTCGCTGCCGCTGCAGCGCCACGAGCACCGGGTGTGGACGAGCCTGTCGGAGGAGGAGCGGGAGGAGCTGAGCATGGTAAACTTCCGCCGCTTCCTCAGGCGCTGGGGCCACCGCCACGAGCTTCTGGTCTCATCGGGCGACGGCTAGAGAGGCCGCCGCTAGGCCTGCGTCGCCGCGCCGGCGGGGGCGCCGAGCACCGCCGGCTCCACCTCCACCATCGTCCTGCGCAGCTGGCTCCCGAAGTTGTGCACCAGCCGCTCGGCCACGAGGTCCATGTCGACCGGGGCTCCCAGCAGGCTCTGAATGCTGCCGACCACCGCGCCCGGCATTCCACAGGGCACAATGTGGCGGAAGTAGGACAGGTCTGTATTCACGTTTAGTGCGAAGCCGTGGGTGGATATGCCCCGGCTAATCCGCACGCCCACGGAGGCGACCTTCACGTCGCCAACCCATACGCCGATCACGTCGGGTATCCTCTCGGCGGCCAGACCGAAGTCGTTGAGCGTGAGGATGACCACCTCCTCCAGCGAGCAGACGTAGTCCAGCGGCCCACCGAGAGGGCGGACGTCCATGATGGGGTAGCCCACCATCTGGCCAGGGCCGTGATAGGTGACCAGCCCGCCCCTGTCCGCGTGCACGACGCGCACGCCAAGCCGCGCCAGGGCCCCGTCGCTCGCAAGCACGTCGTCGATGATCGCACGACGGCCGAGCGTGTACGTGTGGGGGTGCTCAAGGAGCAGCAGCGAGTCCGGAAGCTCGCCGTCCGCCCTGCGGCGGGCAATGTTCCGCTGCATGTCCCACGCCTCGGTGTAGTCCAACTCTCCCAGGCGCGTGTACAGGCAGTTCTGCGGGGCCTTTGGGCCGGCCGTCAACGGTATCTTCTCCTCTTGGGGCGCCGTGGGGGGCTACACGCCCTGCAGGAAGTGGAAGGTGGGCTCGTCAGAGACTCCGGCGGCCTGCATGGCCTCGCGCGTCGCGTCGGAGACGGCGAACTGTCGCGCCCTCTCCAGCTCGTCCCACTCCATGAGGACCAGGACCTCCCAGGGGTCGTCGCCGCTGCGGAATACCTGGGCGTCTCCCACCTGGCCGGCGGCCTCACGGTCGGCGTTCTGCTCGGCGAACACCGGCCTCCACTTGGCGTAGCTCTCCACCTTATGTCTGATCAACAAGTGTGCCAAGGCGAGTCACCTCCCGTTCTGTTGCTGGATGTTGTGCTTGGTGAGGGGTGCGCTACCACCTCCTCAATTCGATTATGCAGCATGCGGCGTGGCTGGGCAAGCGCGTTTGGCGGTTGGGCGCCCCTAGCCGGCTGCCTCCCGCGCCTCGCGCTGCGCCCTCGTCTCCCGCGGCCACGAGCGCTTCAAGGCGTCGGTGACGTTGACCGTGAGCTTGCCGAACTCTGCGATCTCCATCTCCACCACGTCGCCGTCCTGTAGCGGCCCTAGGCCAAGGTGGTGCGTTCCGCACGCCACCACGTCGCCCGGCTCAAGCGCCGTAATCCACGTTATCCACTCCAGTAGCTCCGGGATTTTGTGGCCCATGCTGCGGGTGCTGTAGTCCTGGCGCAGCTCGCCCTGAACGCTCAGGCGCACGGGCAGGTTAAGCGGGTCAGCCACCTCGTCGGCGGTGACCAGCGCGGGCCCCATCGGGCCAAAGGTGTCCCACGACTTGCCGATGAAGAAGCTGTCGCGGCCTGCGGGGCCTATGCCCCGGCAGGACACGTCCATGAAGTTGACGTAGCCGAATACGTAGTCGTAGGCGTCCTCCGCCCTGATGGCGCTGGCGCGCTTGCCGATGACCAGGCCAAGCTCCGCCTCGTGTTCGAATACTGTGGCGGGCGCGCTCGGCAGGACTATGGTGTCGCCGTTGCCGATGACGCTGCCTGAAGACTTGTTGAAGGCGTTGATGGGAGCCGGCTCAATTTGGTCGTCGTGCTCCAGGTAGTTGACGGCCATGCACACCAGCCGTGGCGGGCAGGGCAGCGGCGCCCGTAGCCGCACGCTTCCGGCGGGCATGCGCGCATCCCCGGCCGCGAGCTGGTCGAGAGCGCCGCGATGGCGGTCGAAGTCCGCTATGAGGCCGCTCATCAGCTCCTGAGGTGAGTGGTGGTTGATGGCGTCCGCAACGGATGATGCGTCGATCACCGAACCGCCGGAGAGTATTCCCAGGCTGAACTCCTCGCCGAATAGCACCAGCTTCATGGTATCCTCCTTGTTGTTTGCGGGCCGCCGCGCATTGGTGTCACTACAGATCCACGTCCAGGGGTATATCCAGGTCCTGCGCCACCTTCACAAGGGAGTCGTAGGTGGGCCGGTCGAGTGGTATGCCGTTCTCGAGCCGGTCGCGCTCCGCTTCCCATTCGGGCTCGCCGTGCACGAAGATGCGCTCCCAGCCCGGCAGCCTCTCGGAGCCGCGAATGACGCTCATCATCTCGTCCATCTGCGCCTTGAACTCGTCCACGGGGCGGAATCCATCCACGCGCAGCGCTCCGAAGAAGTGGCCGGTGTTGGAGCCCGCGCCGTCGGAGCGGGCCTGCTCGGCTCGCGCGCCCTCGGGAGTCAGCTTGGTTGCCGTGGCCCCAACAGCCGCGCCCGAAAGCACGCCGGACAGGATGTCGACCAGGAGCAGGAGCCCGTAGCCCTTGTGGCCGCTCGTTTCCCGCATGCCGCCGAGGGGCAGGATATAGCCTCCGCCGTGCCTGTCCGCCGGGTTCGTGGACTGGTTGCCCTCGCTGTCGACGACCCAGCCGAGCGGAACTTCCTGGCCGCGCCGCTGCGCGATCTGCAGCTTGCCGGATGCGACGACGGTGGTGGCGAAGTCCATGACGAACGCGGGAGGCGTTCCGGTGGGCGCGGCCACGGCGATGGGGTTGGTGCCGAAGAAGCCGGTACGGCCGCCCGTCGCCGGCGTGGCGCCGCCGCTGCCCACGTTGGTCATGCAGAAGCCGATCATGTCGTGCTCAAGCGCCATGCGGGCGTAGTAGCCTGCGATGCCGAAGTGTGAGCTGTTGCGTACCGAAACGAAGCCCGCGCCCGTGGCCTCGGCCTTGCGGATGGCGATTTCCATGGCCCGCTTGCCCACCACCATGCCGACGCCGTTTGCGCCGTCCACCAGGGCTGTGGAAGGCAGCTCATGCACAACGACCACCTCCGGGTTGCCCTCGATGGAGCCGTTCCTGAGCCGGCCCACGTAGCCTGCCAGGCGCGGCACCCCGTGGGACTCGATTCCGTAGACGTCGGACTTCACCAGCACGTCTGCGGCGTCCCGGGCGTTGGACTCGCTCAGACCCAGGGCCGAGAAGGCCGTGAACACGAACCGTTCCAGTCGTCGTGCGTCCACAAGGACGCTGTCGTCTGCCGCTTCCGGCGCCATTTCACACCTCCATTGCCGCCGGCTTGCCGCCGGCAGCTTTCCGGTTACCAGGATCGCCTTCCGGCAGCGCCGGTGTCAGCGCATGCTCCGCGCAACGGTTCGGGGCGCTCGTATGAAGAACAGTAGAGGCAGCGAGACCAGGATTGTCCCGATGGACGCGTAGATGGCCAGGTCGTAGGAGCCGCGCGTGTCGAACACCCAGCCGTAGAATACCGGCCCGACCATGCCCGCGCTTATGGCGCCGCCCTGCACCAGTCCCTGGAGCGCTCCGAACGATCGCGATCCAAACAGCTGCATCATCAGGAACGGCCTCAGGGGTATGGTGCCCCCGAATCCTATTCCAAAGAGCAGCAGAAAGAGGCCGATGATCCACAGCTCGCCCGGGCCCATCACACCAAGCAGGAGCAGACCGGTGACCTGGAATACTACGAGCCCGCCCATCACCTTCACGAAGTCGAGCATGTCCGCGAGGAAACCGGCGCCCAAGCGGCCTATGCCGCTGAGCAGGAACATGATGCCCAGGATCGCCGCAGCCTGAGCCGAGGAGTAGCCCATGTCCTCCAGCATGGGTATCAGGTGCACCATCAGCCCGCTTATGCCCATGAACATGGAGGCGAAGAGCACCATGAGCAGCCAGAACTCGCGGGTGGCCACGGCCTGGCTGACGGTCATGCCATCGGAGGCGCCCTGCAGGGCCGCCGGGAAGGAAGTGTCCTGAGGGTCTCGCGTCCTTCGCACCGTGTCGCCGTCCGGCAGTAGGCCGTAGGGCTCCGGCCGCTGGCGTGCGACCATGCCCAGCGGTATGCCTACCACAAGCATGCCAATGCCCAGGAGGATTAGCGCCGATCGCCAGCCCAGCCCCCCGTTCAGGACTGCCACGACGACCACGAACGGGCCGCCCACAACCGGGCCCATCATAGCGATGCCGAGCGCCCGGCCTCTCAGCCTGTCGAACCAGTTGGCTACGGCCACGGACCAGGACACGCCGTGCGATGAGCCGCTGGTGCCCAGGGAGGCGAGCAGGAAGGCGGCGTAGAACGTCCAGAGCGAGTTGATGAAGCCCATCATGATCATACCCGCTGCGCCGAGCACCACGCCCGCCAGGATGATCTTCCTTGGCCCCCATCGGTCTACCAGGAATCCGATGAACGGAGCCAGCAGACCGGACTCCAGCTGTCTCAGCGAGAATGCGCCGGACGTCATGGCGCGGCTCCATCCGAACTCGTTGAGGATGGGCAGGAAGAAGACCTGAAAGCCCTGAAAGAACACTATGGACAGGTAGAAGTTGAGCCCTACGCTTGCGGCTACGATATACCATCCGTAGAAGACCCTTCGCATGGTGGAGAGGCTTATCGATCCTTGTCGCCCGTCTTCCGTGAGACGGGCACGCGGGGATACATGCGAGAGTAGCACTAACGGCTCTCGCTGTAAACGGGGACTGCGGTGGGCCATCCCGAGGCGTCCCGCTTGGTCCCGTGCAGAATCTGGCACGTTGCAGGGGGCGTCGAGTGAACTGGGCCTTCGAAGCGGCTCGTTCGTAGGCGGTATGAGGAGAGCAGTTAGGCGCGCACGAACTCGATGGCGTGGAGGGCGAGGGTTCTGACGTCCTGCGGAGGGGCTTCTGGTGGCCCGCCGTCGCGGTCCAGCGGCGTCAGGGATTCAATCTGGTGCCTGCTCACCCAGCGCCAGCCGGGGTTCAACGCGCCCCGTGGATCCTTGAGGCGGCAAAAGTAGATCATGTCGATGTGCTGGTGGTAGCCACTCTCTGGGTCGTGGATGTCCTCAATCAAGATGGTGAACGGTGGTTCCACCTGCCGCTGGCCCCCCAAGTTCAGTAGACCGGTGGTCGGCACCACTCCGACGGCCAGTCCTGTCTCCTCCTCGGCCTCTCTCAGCACGGCTTGGACTGGGTCCTCGTTGTCTTCGATGTGTCCACCGGGCGGGAGCCACGCGCCTACCTTGGGGTGCCAATGGAGGGCAACCCTGTCTTCGTGTACTACGAATGCTGTGGCTGTGAAGTGGCGGACTATTGTCATAGCCTAAATTGGGACGAGAGAGGGGGTGGCCCTGCGGCCACCCCCTCTCGTAGCTCCACTGTTGACGCCTGCGGCTTCAGCCGCCTGACATCGCCGGTATGAAGTGGATCTCGCTGTTCTCCTTGACCCGCTCCAGCATGCCCAGGTTGGAAGTCTCGCCGTCCACAACCACGGCAATGCCAGGGTTGATCTCGTCTTCCTCGCACAGCTCGTCCTTGATGCCCGGGTACTCCTTGTCCAGGTTGTTCACAACCTGGCGAATGGTTGCCCCGTCAACCCACACCTGCTCCTTGCCAACGAGCCTCTGCATTCTGGGCGACATCCACACTTCCGGCATCTCTACGACCCTCCGTTGGCCTTGCCGGCCGCCCACATCTCCTCCATGATCCTGCCGGGAGACATGGGCAGGCTGTTCATGCGCACGCCCACGGCGTTGTGAACGGCGTTGGCGACGGCTGCCATGGGAGGCACCAGCGACACCTCTCCCACGCCGCGTACGCCGTAGGGGTGCCCGGGGTTGGCAACCTCAACCAGCACCGTGTCGATCATGGGGAGGTCAAGGCTGATCGGCATCCTGTAGTCCAGGAAGCTGGAGTTCACCATGTTGCCTTCGTTGTTGTAGTAGTACTCCTCGTTCAGGGCCCAGCCGATGCCCTGCACGGCGCCGCCCTGTACCTGGCCCTCCACGTAGCTGGGGTGGATGGCCTTGCCCACGTCCTGAATGGCAGTGAAACGGAGCACGTCCACCTTGCCGGTTTCAGGGTCAACCTCTACGTCCGCGATGTTGATGGCGAAGCATGCGCCGGCGCCGCCCGGATTGAGGTTTGCCCTGCCGGAGATGGGGCCGCCAGTGGCGTTCAGGCGGGACGCCAGGTCCTTGAAGGTGAGGCGCAGCTCGGAGTCGGTCGCGCTCTGGATGACGCCGTCCTCGTACTCGACCTCCTCCACCGGCACGTCCCAGATCTTGGCCGCCCGCTCAACCATCTGATGCTTGATGTCGAGCGCCGCCAGGTGGCAGGCGGTACCGATCTTCTGCGCCACGCTGCTGCCGCCTGCGCCGGTGCTGAAGCCGATGGACTCGGTGTCGCCGATGGAGGGGCGCACGTCCTCGGCGGAGATGCCCAGCGTCTCGGCCAGATGCATCGCCATGACCACCCTGGTGCCGCCGATGTCGGGCGCGCCCGCGATCAGGTTGACCGTGCCGTCCGCGTTCACGGTAGCAAGGGCGCTTGCCGGGCCGGAGCCGTTGCCCCAGAAGCCGGCTGCCACGCCGCGGCCCTGGTTGGGGCCGGTGAGCGGCGCGGAGTAGTGAGGGTGCTGCTTGGCGGCCTCAAAGGTATCCACGCAGCCTATCTTGCCGAACACGGGGCCGGTCACCTGACGGGTGCCCTCCTTGGCGGCGTTGAGCAGGCGGAGGTCCATGGGGTCCATGTCCAGCTTCTCTGCGATCTCGTCCAGGATCTGCTCCACGGCGAAGGCTCCCATGGGAGCGCCGGGCGCCCGGTAGGCCGCCACTTTCTGGGTGTTCGTCAGCACGTCGAATGCCTCAATGTAGCCGTTTGAAATGTCGTAGGGTGACAACATGCAGCGTGCGCCACCGCCCACGGAGGAGCCCGGGAAGGCGCCTGCTTCGTAGATCAGGTGAGCCTCAGCGGCCGTGATCCGGCCCTCCTTGTTGACGCCTATCTTCACCGTGATGTCGGAGCTGGAGGTGGGGCCGCTGCCTAGAAACACCTCGATCCGGCTCATGGCTGCCTTGACCGGGCGGCCAGTCTTCCTGGAGAGCGCGGCCACCACGGCGGGCAGATAGTTGGTTCCCTTGCCGCCGAATCCGCCGCCTATCTCCATGGGGATGACCTTGACCCTGGAGGTGGGGAGACCGAGCAGCCTGGCCAGATCCTCGCGGGCTCCGAACAGCTGCTGCGTGCTGGTCCAGAGGGTGACGTAGCCGTCCGTGCCCCACATGGCGGTTGCGGAGTGAGGCTCGATGTAGCCCTGGTGCACGCGCTTGGTGTGGAAGTCGCGCTCCACCACCAGATCGGCTTCCTCGAAGCCCTTCTCGATGTCACCGACGCGGAACTCGAAGTGTGCGGCCACGTTGGTGCCCTTCTCGGGAGCCTCGTCGCTCAGGCCGCCGGGTCCTCCGGCGGAGGCTCTGGTGGTCAGCATTTCGTGCAGGATGGGGGCGTCGTCCTTCATGGCGTCGAGAGAGGTCAGGACCGGCTCGAGTACCTCGTACTCAACGTCGATGAGGGACAGCGCTTCCTCGGCCAGGTGCGCGCTTGTGGCTGCAACTGCCGCAACGGCGTGCCCTCGATAGAGCGCCTTCTCACGCGCCATGACGTTCCTGGTGCGGAAGCCCAGGTTGGCGATGGAGCCTTCCTCCTGGTCGGCAGCCCTGGCCGAGAGGTCGGGCAGGTCGTCGGCAGTCATTACGGCCACGACGCCAGGCAACTCGAGCGCCTTGCTGCAGTCGATCTTCTTGATCCGGGCGTGGGCGTGAGGGCTGCGCAGCACCTTGCCGTGGAGCATTCCCGGCAGGCTGATGTCGGCGGCGTACCGGGCGCGGCCGGTCACCTTGTCGTAGCCGTCGTGCCGAATGGGCCGAGTGCCCACAACCTTGAACTCCTGGGTTGACAGCACCATGTTGGGCTTGTAGTCCAGCATATTACCTCCTCTGAGTTAACATCTAAAGTGAGGACTGACGCTTCAGTCCGAGCGATAGTTTATCACAATCGGCGCGTGTCGACCACCGCACTCTGTGGAGAAGCGGGAAGCCCCTCTCAGTTGTGTCGAGCGCCTCGCCCCAGGCCATATGGACAGGCCGTACGCGGCCGCGCTGCTCAACTGTCCGGAATGCGGCCGGAGGCCATCAGCCACATGCGCGCGATCTCCGGCCCAATGAATTTGAACCTGCCTCGCAGCTCCCGCTGCAGGACTGCCAGGTCATCGCCGGGCAGAACCCGGTAGAACCAGTTGCAGAACCCGCCGTGCTCTTGCCGGAGCTCCTGCACAACGCCGGCGTTAGAGATGCACGCCTCGATCTTCCTGCGGTTGCGCACTATGGCAGGATCAAGCAGCAGGCGTTCGACGTCCGGCGGTCCCATCGCGGCCACCTGGTCGATGCGCCAGCCGTGGAACGCGTTGCGGAAGGCGTCGCGCTTGGTGAGGATAAGGTGCCAGCTTAGCCCGGCCTGAAAGACCTGCAGGCTCATGACCTCGAAGAGCGAGTCGTCGTCTTCCGTCGGCTTGCCCCAGATCTCGCGGGCGTACCACTCTCTCAGGGGATCTCCCTGTACCCACTGCTCAATTTCACTCTTTTCTTCGTCAGGTGTTGTCAATCCGTACTCCTTCTGCAAGCGGCGCAGGGCGCCGATTTGTTTGAGAGCTTCTGACCGAGCATCATGATACCCGAAGTAAGCGGGAACGTCACATTGAGGAAAGGTGGAGTAGTACACGCAACGAGTGCCGGTTTGAGGATAAGACGAAGGCCGCCGCGGGTTGGCTCCGTCGAATTAGCACCAACGTCCACGTTAATTCTCCCTGCACCGTACCATTCGAGGCGGCATCTAAGATGAGGTATCGCCATTGTCCACGCTAGTTCTTACATTTTGCGAAAATCCGGTGTGGACGTATTGACAACACTAACCCAAGGGGTAGAATGTTCACGCTAGGTGAAATATCCCGGCGGGCCCAAAATATCTCAATCTCCTGAAATCTTTTGGTATGGTGAAATGACAACAGGCGAAGTGTCAGAGTCAAGGCAACAGCTGATGGTGAGGGTGATTGACACTCTTGAAGAGGTGACCCGCTCCGGGCCCTACTCCGTGTCGCCGGAGTGGTTCACGCTGGACCTGAGCATGCCGCAGATGAGGGTGGTGTTCCTCCTGTTCCAGGAGGGATCGCTGCGCATGAGCGAGCTGGCGTCGGCGCTGGACGTGTCCATGTCCAGGGCCACCGGCCTGGTTGATAGGCTGGTCGAGAAGAACCTGATAAACCGCTGGGCCGACCCCGAGGACCGGCGCTCGGTGCTCTGCGCCCTCACGGAGCAGGGACACGAATTGTCGAGACGCCTCCTGGCCGCTCGGCGCTCCCGCTGGGAGGAAAGGCTGTCGCCCTTGACCCAGGAAGAACTCGAGGAGGTGTGCAGGGCAATGGAGCCTGTTCGCAGGGCGGTGCACAGGATCGCCCACGAGCCGGTACCCGTCCCGGAGGGTGCCCTCCTGCGCTAGGGTCATCCTGCATCCTTCGCGATCAGGGAGCTCTCTAGCTTCCCCGTCGTACGCGAGACGCACCACGATTCGGAATATGAGGAACGTTTGATGCAGCCGCCAATACGAGACGAGAGAGCTGCGCCCACCGACGGCAACGGCAGCGGCCGCGCCCAGGAGTCGCTGGACACGAGCCGCGCTCGCGAGGCTATGGCGGCCGCAGTGCGAACGCCGGCGGCGCCTGAGGCTCCCGCGACCGCCGAAGCTGGCAACGGCCACGACGGAGGCGCGCCGCCAAGGGCGATGGGCCAGGGTGCGATGGGCGGCTACAGGGGCGGCCCCGTCTCCTTTCGCAACCTGACTACCTTTACGTCCTTCAAGTATCCGGCGTTTCGCTTATTCTACGGCGCTGTGGTGGGCCAGATGGCCGCCATGAACATGCAGATGGTGGCGCGAGCCCTACTGGTCTACGAACTCACCGGTTCAGGCTTTGCCCTTAGTGTCATGGCCCTCGGCAACGCCGCCCCCATGCTGTTCTTCTCACTCTTCGGCGGCGTCATTGCCGACCGGGTAGAGAAGAAGTACGTACTTCTGCTGGGGCAAGCTGCCTCCGCCGTCGTTTCACTCATGGTCGCAATCATGCTGATGACCGGCCTGATGAGCGAAGAGCGATCCGGCTCCTGGCTCCTCCTGGTCGTGGCCGCGCTGATGCAGGGCACCATCATGGGCCTTATGATGCCGTCCCGCCAGGCCATGATCGCGGAAATTGTGGGACAGGAAGAGCTGATGAACGCCGTAGCGCTCAACACGTTCGGCATGAACGCCATGCGGCTGCTGGCTCCGGTGCCCGTGGGGTTCATCATTGTATTCATGGGATATGACGCCGTCTACTTCGTCATGACGGCCATGTACCTCATAGCCGTAATCTTCATCATGCTGATGCCCAAGGCAGGCGTGGTGTCGCTGCGCGGGCGCGGAGCAATGAGGGACGTGGTTGACGGCCTGAAGTATGTCAGGGGCGAGAGGACGATCCTCATGGTGCTGGGCGTCATCTTCGTGGTGACACTGCTGTCCATGCCCTACATGATGCTGTTGCCGGCGCTCACGGAAGACGTCCTGGGCATGGATGAGCGGGGCTACGGCTTCCTGCTTATGGTGTCCGGCATAGGGGCCATGCTTGGCTCCATAGTGCTGGCTTCTATGCCCAACAAGAAACGCGGCCTCATGCTGATCCTGGGCAGCCTGTTGCTGGGCGTGGCGCTTGTGGGGATGTTCTTCTCCGCCAGCTGGCTGCCGGGCTACGCCCTGCCTCTGGCATTCGGATTTATCTTCTTCGTGGGCATAGGCCAGACGGCGCGGATGACACTGGGGAACACGCTCCTCCAGTACTACGTGCAGGACGAGTACCGCGGCCGTGTCATGAGTCTCATGATGATGGAATTCGGACTCACCAGCTTCGGAGTCGTCTTCGCTGGCATAATGACAGACGTGATTGGCGTGCAGTGGGCGGTGGGCGGCATGGCTATTTTGCTGATAGTCTTCTCCGTCTATGCGGTCCTGTTTATGCCGCGCATAAGAAGGCTGGACTAGTGCGGGTGTCCGCGGTCTATAACGGAACAGGCGGCCGAGATTGCAGCGAAGATTCAGAGGCGAAACCACCGGGCAGGAAGGCGGCAGCGGACGCCCGACGCCCGGCGTAGGCATTGACGGCGGCGGTGCCCGCGAAGGTGTCTTCGCAACCACCTTCGCCTCTCTGCGGTATCGAAACTTCACCTTCCTCTGGCTGGGACAGCTGACCCACGCGTTCGCCCTGTGGATAGACATGCTGGCCAAGCCCCTGTTCATTCTGCACCTGGGCGGCACAGCGGCAGACCTTGGCTTGATACTGGTTGCCCGTACCGTACCCGCAGTAATCTTCGGAATGCTGGCGGGCGTGATAGCGGACAACTTCAATCGCAGAATGGTGCTTGTCCTCACCAAGATCGCCGTATTCGGGCTCAGCGTCGGGTTCACGGCGCTTGTCGTCTTGGGCATAGCGGAGATGTGGCACGTCTTCGCCTACAACATCCTGCGCGGTATGACCATGGCCTTTGACCAGCCTGCACGCCGCGCCATGATACCCACCATTGTCCCCACCAACCTGGTCACCAACGCCATGGCGCTGAGCACCGGCAGCATGACAGCCATGCGCATTGGCGGAGCGGCCGCCGCCGGCTTGCTGGTTGCCAGCTACGGCTTCGGCGTGACCTACGCCGTCATGACGGCCATATACCTCGTGGCAATAGTCTTCACCTGGATGCTGAGGCCCGCCGACCACCAGAGGTCCGGCTACCAGGGTATCAGGAGCATGGGCGGCGACTTCGTGGAGGGCTTTCGCTATGCCTGGAGGGTCCCGGACATAAGAGGCATCCTAATCATCTCGTTGGGATGGTTCATGTTCGGCATGGCGTTCATGCAGATCTTCGCGCCCCTCTTCGCTGCCCAGGTCCTCACCGTGGACCCGGAGGGCACGGGAGTGGACCGCATTGTGCGGTTTCTAGCCGACGATCCCGGCATCGTAGTTGACCCTGCCGAGGGAGAAGCTGCTGCCGGCGACAACACCGGCACCGAAGTTGTCCCCGCGGAGGGCGAAACGGCCGCCGGCGAGGACCAGAAGGAACCGGTGAAGGGAGCGAAGCTATTTGGGGCCATGCTGTCCGTGGCCGCCGTTGGCAGCACCTTCGGCGCTCTGGTACTGGCGTGGACCAACCCGGCGCGTTTCCGCGGGCTGATCATGCTGGCGCTGCTATTCGTCTTCGGTTGGCTCCTCATCACATTCTCAGCCTCCACCTATCTCCAGTCGGTGCCGCTGGCCCTTCTCATTCTTCTGTTCCTGGGCGTAGGACAGTCGGGCTTCTTCCCGTTAATTAACGCAGTGCTTGTGGAAAAGGCGCACGAAACCATGCGGGGACGCGTCCTTGGTGTTCTCGCTCTGGACAGGGCAATGACGACAGCCGGAGGGGCCGCGGCCGGCTTTCTGGCCTATGAAATGGGCGCCCAGATGGCGCAGATACTCTTTGGTGTGGGACTTGTCATCACTGCTTTGGTCATGTTCGCCGCCTATCCACCGCTGCGCAGGATCGACTAGGCTAGACCAGGCACTCGGACAGGAAAGGGTAGTACATGGACCCTAACGTCCAGAGAAGATTCGAAAGGCTCTCGGCAATTGCCGAGGCCGCGCCTGAGCAGGAGTGGAAGGACCCACCAAGCTGGCTGCCTCCCACGTTCCACGCGCTTGCCTACCGGAACTACCTGCTGATGTTCATCGGCCAGATAAGCAACTCGCTGGCTATGTGGATGGACCTGGTGGCGAGGCCTGTGCTGGTCTTGGCAATAACCGGCTCCGCGGTGCAGCTGGGAATGATTGCACTAGTGCGCGGCGTGCCCATGATGTTCCTGGGCCCAATCGGAGGCTTGGTCTCAGACCGGTTCGACCGCCGCACGGTCATGCTCTTCTCCAAGAGCTTGAGCATGGCCGTCAACGTCACCTTTGCCGCCATAATCATCACCGGTCAGGTAGAGCTGTGGCACATCTACGCCACTGCGATCTTGCGCAGCCTGCTCATGGCCTTCGATGGGCCGGCTCGGCACGCCCTTCTGCCCAGCCTGGTGCCGCCCAAGTTGCTCCTCAACGGCATAGCCCTGAACACGGGCAGCATGCAGATAGTGCGAATCCTGAGCGCCTCCGTGGCCGGGTTCTTTATCGCCTTCTGGGCATGGACATTCGGGTTTGAGGATGACGACGCCCGGAGCTTCGGGGGGGTGTACCTGGTAACCGCCGCGGCGTACGTGGTTGCGGTTGGGGCCACCTTCATTCTGAAGGTGCCGAGGGAAGGCCGAGTGGAGCCCACGCGTGACAACTGGCTCGAGGGGCTGGCCAACGGCTTCAGGTTCGCCGGCCGTAGCCCCGTCATCCTGGGGTTGCTCATCCTGTTCGCAGTGCAATCTCTGTTTGGTATGCCCTATCTGCAGGTGTTCGTGCCCTGGCTCGCACTGGAAGTGATGGACCTTGGAGCCGAGGGAGTGGGGATGTTGCTGGGCATTTCCGGGATAGGCTCTCTGGCGGGCGCGCTTTCACTGGCCACGTTCGGCTCCAAGTTGAGGCACCGCGGGCTGATCATCATCGGCGGGCTTGCTCTCTACGGCCTGGCGCTCAGCGGCCTCGGTCTGTCGTCCATGCTGCCGCTGGTGGCAGTGCTGGGTCTGGCCGTGCCGATCCTGCCGGCCATTATGATCATCATCGTCGGCGTGGGCCAGACTGCGATGATGACGGTGAGGACGGCGGTGCTCATGGAGGTTACCCCCAACGAGCTGAGGGGCCGCGTGTTCAGCCTGATGACGCTGGACCGCGGCTTCAGCACGCTGGGCAGCGGCGCAGGTGGATTCGCCATAGCTGCGATTGGCGGCCCCTTAGCCCTTGCGCTCTACGGCGGGCTGTGCGCGTTCGGGGCCGTCCTGGTAGGCGCGCTGCTTCCGAGCCTACGTCGCGTCGACTGACGCTTTCCCTACTGCTGTCTCCTTGACCCGCGCTCAGCGTAGTCTACAATGCTTGCCAAGCGGCACGCCCGTCACCTGTGACGTCCGTCGCAGCGTGGATGCCTGGGTGCGCAATTGATAGGGAGGAACGACTTGCAGGAGGACGGAGTGGCCTCCGGGCCCGGCTCGCTGCTGCGCAATCTGCTGGCGGCGCCGGCCCTGCGCTTCCACGACTTCCGGCTGCTCTGGCTGTCCGGCCTGTTCAACTCCACGGGCTTCATCGGCGAGCAGGTGGTGCTGGGCTGGCTGGTACTGGAGCTGACCGACTCTCCCTTCATGGTGGGCGCCGCGCTTGCCCTGAGGATGGCGCCCTTCCTGCTGCTTGGCGCAGTAGCGGGGGCCGTTGCCGACATTGTGGACCGGCGCAGCCTCCTACGAGGGGTAAGCCTGGGCATGGCCGTTCTGAGCGCCGGCGCAGCGCTCCTCATAGTGCTGGACGTCATGACGCTGTGGCTGCTGCTGGCCATTACCTTTGTAGGTGGATGCATGAGGGCCATGCACCAGCCGGCCAGGCAGAGCTTCGTCTTCGACATCGTGGGGCTAAACAACCTGGTCAACGGGCTGTCTTACGTGTCGCTGAGCATGAGGATTGGGGGCATTGGGGGCTCGCTGCTCACGGGCTTCCTGCTGGGGCGGATCGGCGCCGATGCTGCGTTTGGAGTCCTGGCGCTCAGCTACGTCGCGTCGGCGCTCAGCATACAGCTCATACGAGCCAGCAGCCGGCCCTCAGCAGAAGTGCGCTCACCCCTGGTGCGGAACCTGCGAGAGCTGGGCGTGGAATTCGTGCGAAATCAGGACTTTCGCTGGATGCTCATTCTGTCCGCGGCAGTTGAGATCCTGGGATTCTCGCACCAGGCGCTGCTTCCGGTCATCGCCAGGGACGTGCTGAACGTGGGCGCCGAGGGCCTTGGTCTCTTGACCGCCCTGCGTGCGGTGGGCGGTATCACGGCCATACTGGCGCTTTCGTCGATGGGCCAGGTCAGGCGGCAGGGGGCGCTGTACCTTGGGGCCGTGTACGTATTTGGCGTATCGATGCTGCTGCTGGCGGCCGCGGACACGTTCCTCATTGCGCTGGTGGTGGTGATGGCCATCAACGGCATGGGTGCGCTATCGGACATTCTCTCGCAGAGCCTGGTGCAGACGGTAGTGCCGGACGCATTGCGCGGGCGCGCGATGGGGTCGTGGGTGCTGGCTGTGGGCATGGGGCCGCTTGGCAGCCTGCAGATTGGAGCGCTGGCTTCCTGGTTGACCGTCGGCGCCGCGCTGACAATCCACGGCGCCGGGCTGCTGGCGCTGGGCGTGGGGGCGCTGTTCCTGTTTCCGCGCCTCAGGAAGCTCTAGGCGCGTAACCCGCCGCCGCGGCAAGGGGGGCCATCGTCTGACTAGACCGGACGCGGCGTTCGATGCTGCCGTCTGAGTCCGAGCTAGTGACCCGAGGTGTTGTAGGTCAGCATCCAGCCGATGCCGAACCTGTCCTTACAGGAGGCGAAATAGTCGCCCCAGAACATGTCCTGCGCCTCCATCTCCACGCTTCCGCCTTCCGACAGCTTGGCAAGCAGCTCATCAACCTGCTCACGGCTCTCCAGGGCGTATGAGATGGAGAAGTTGTTGCCCATCACGGGAGGCGGTCCGAACATCGAGGGCACGTCGCTGCCCATGAGGATGCTAGTGCCTAAGGGCAGGGACACGTGCATTACCAGGTCCTTCTCGGAATCAGGTACGGGCATGTCGTCGGGGCCATCGGCCATGGTCTGGAATATCAAGAACTCCCCGCCAAACACGGTGCGATAGAACTCGAACGCCTCGCGGCAGTTGTTGCCGAAGTGGAGATATGTGGCAAGACTCATGGTTTACCCCTTCTTGTGGAAGTGTGGACTCAGCATAGGTTCACCTTCTCCCACCGTCAAGCCGCCGCTGTCACTGTCCTCGTCCATGAGGCGCCGACCCGCCTTGCCCTGGAATCGGCCCGGTGATACGCTCCTCTCGTGGCGGCGCACCAAGCCGCCGGTGCTCAGGGAGGACTCGCATGGCGGGCAGTGACGGTTCGGCACCGCTCATGGTGAGCCTGCCAAAGGGAACCATCTGAGCGGGCATTTCGGCAGGCTTGCCCGCTCATGTCCTTCGACAAGCTCAGGATGAGCGGAGTACTTGGCCGTCGCGTAGGACGAGCGGCGGCGACATGCCTCCCACGGTTAGCCTCTAGCCACTGAGGAGTGTCTCTGACGCCGGCGCACCTAGGGGCCGGCTTACAGCGATCCCAACTCTTCGAGAACTCCGGCGAGTCGACCCGCCAATAGCTCTATGTTATGGATCGCGTTGTCGTAGTCGATGGACCATGCAGAAACACCTTTGCTGGAGGCGTCTCTGACGAAGTTTTCCTCCTTGAAGCTGTCCGCCCATCTCTGAAGCACTTCTCTGAGTTCTCCTTGAGGGCCTGGGTCGTAGTCGAGAATAGCAACCCCAAAGCTGAAGTGCCGGGTTCGCATCCATCCGTAGTCCCCCATCGACGGGGTGTACAGCCAGGCCACTGTTATCGGGTTTTCCCAGCGAGAGCTACGGGCGCGAATGCTCACGCCGCCTCGCTGCCCCCACTCAAAAGCAGCGCCGAACTCTTGGGCCACGTCTAGGATGCGCGTAGCAGCACTTCTCACGTCGTCGCGGGTGAATTGTTCCAGAAACGTTTCTCGATTGAGGGACCGGCGTGACGGACTTTGTGTGGACGTTGCAATTCTTCCCAGGACACGGGGAACGAGTGTCTGCATCTGCCCTCCCCGGAACTGCTTGATCTCTACCGCAAGCACCTCGACGTTCGGCATCTGGGCATTGAGGAACTCAACAACACGTTGAAGTGGATCAGGTATTTCGTCCGCCACAAACAGGAGGCGCATGCGCTTTGCGGAGAGATTAGTAGCGACATTCTCCCAGAAGGCGTCAGCATCCGGTTCTCCGTCTGATTGCAGAAGCTGTTGGAGTACCTCGTCGGGCTCTCTGCCTTGAGCGGTAGCTGACTCCTCGAAGGAGCGTCTCAGTCCGTCCGCCGACCAAGTCTGTGCCGCGTGAGCAGCGTATTCGAGCATTTGACCGACCACTGAGCGCCGAATCTCGGAGTTCGTTCCCTTCTTTACTTCCACGAGCGTCGGCACTGCATCTTGGTCTACGACTAGGTGGTCAACAGACCACCTAGCGCTAGAATTTGTGGTCTCGGCAATTCCCTTTTCGCGGGTTATGAGAAGCCAACGCCGGGGATCGCCCGGGCGCATCTGCTCGCCGTCAAGCAGCTCAGGATGCTCAGCGATGAGCAACTGAAGCTCGTCCTCGGTCGAAAAGGGTTCTTCTTCAAGTGGCTCAAGTTTCCCCTGCTCACCTCTGGTGTATATGCGCTCTGCCATCAATTCCTCCTCGCGAACCGGGGAGTTCTGCTACAGCCTGCTAGCGGATAAGCTAGCCTGGGGAAGTAATATGGGCGGGGCGCGCCGCCGCGCGCCCCGCCCATAGCTCTCAACCAACCTCAGGGCCAGCCGGGCGTCGGCGCTCTAGTGACCGGCCTCCTCGTCCCACGTGGTCGGCTCTTCCGAGCCTACCACCTGCTTCTCGTACAGCTCGTCGACCTCCGCCTCCGAGTAGCCCAGCTCCTGTAGGATGCTGCGAGTGTGCTGGCCTCTCAGAGGGCCGGAGCCCACCCTGCTCGGAGTGCGAGACAGGTTGACCACCGGGCCGTAGCGCCAGTAGCTGCCGATGCGCAGGCTCTCCGCGGGCCGGATGAACTCGTTCTCGGCCACGTGCGGGTCCTGCGAGTAGAAGTTGAACATGCCGCTCTCCTCCACCTCCACGCAGGCCACGTCCTCGGCGATGAGCAGCTGCTCCCACTCCGCGGGGTTGCGCGTGGCGAACACCTCCTGCAGCAGCTCGGCCAGTGCGTCGTCGTTCTCCAGGCGGGCCGCCTCAGTCGAGAAGCGCGGGTCGCTGAGCAGGTCGTCGAGGCCGAGCGTGCGGCAAAGCGCCTGCCACTCCTCCTCGAACAGGCACGCCAGGAAGACCCAGCCTCTCCGCGCCTGGTAGAGGCGATAGAGGGCCTGGGGGCCGTGGCCGTCGCCGTCCGGGATCAGGCGCTCCGGCTTGCCGTCGTAGGAGAAGAAGTCGTCCAGGTTGGCGTAGGCATTTGCCCCGATCATCGTCGAGAGGACGTACTGGCCGCTCCCGCCATGTCGCTCGCGGGCGCACAGGCCCAGCAGGGCGCCCGTGGAGATGACCATCGAGGAGTTGGGGTCGGGATTCGTCTCGTTGGAGCGTCCCAGGCGCCGGGCGAACTCCTGGATCTCTTCGATGGTCATGGTCTGGTCTGCTGGAGGCATGACGACCTTGCCCAGCTGGTGCATCACGCCGCCGGTGACCGCGCCGCCGATGGGGTGCATGGCGGGCCGGTGCGAGTGCGGGCCGGTGTCTCCGTATCCGCCCGCGTACACGTAGACGATGCCGGGGTTGATCTGCTTGACCTGCTCGTAGCCGATGCCCAGTCGCTCCGGCGCGCCCGGCCTCATGTTGTGTACCAGGATGTCCACCTTGGCCACCAGCCTGTCGAAGATCTCCTTGCCCTCCGGCGTCTGGAGGTTGATGGAGATGTTCTCCGCGCCGGCCTGCGTGCGGTTGGCGCCCAGGCCGTCGAAGTTGCGGCGCATGGTGTCGCCCTCCAGGGTCTCAATGCGAATGACGCGTGCTCCCAGCTCGTAGTTGAGCGAGGTGGAGAGCGGTCCTGCAATGACTGTCGAGAGGTCGAGCACGGTGTATCCGGTGAGCGGATGCGTTGGAAGCTCCATGGCCGCGCCGTTGGTGGCGCCCCTCACTGCGGGGGCTGCCTCCAGCACGCCCAGCGCCTCCTCGGTGTGCTGTCCGAGCGTTGGGGCCGGCCCCTTCACGCTGCCGGGCGTCTCGTCCAGGCGCACGAGTACGCCCACCTGCCGCATAGGGCCGACCGTGGGGTCATCCACGTCGACCACGTGGCGGTTGTGGACGATCTGCGGATGGTCCATGCCCTGCTGCGTGGTCAGGAAGGTCTCGGCGGCCACGTTCGCAGTCTGATTGACGAATACGTCCATCCACTCGTCTGCGGTCTTCTCCAGGGCCTTGTTCAGCACCATGGCGCGAAGCTCCTCGCGCTCCTCCGGCATGAGCGTGGGCGCGCGTGCAAAGCGAGGGTCGTTGAGGACGTCGCCGAGGCCCATGACCACCAGGGACTCGCGGAAGAGGCGGACGATGATGTTGGCCATCTGGATCCACTGGCCGTCTTTGGTCCGGACGGGCTGGTAGCCAACGCCGGGCTGGCGGTTGGGATCGGACTGAGGATCGTCCTGGAAGCGGTCCGGGAACTTGATCATCATCTGCCACACCAGCCAGTTGTTGACGTCGAATGGGCTTATGCCCTGCATCAGGCTGGTCTCCACGTGCTGCCCGACGCCCGTCTTCTCACGCACTATGAGCGCGGACACTATGCCCCGGACGGCTGCCATGGCGGTGCCGTGGTTGGCGACCTGCACGGCGGCGTAGTGCGGGCCGGGGCGCTTTGACTGGCCCGTGAATACGGAGAAACGGCCCACCTTGGCGGCCACAACGCCGTCGTAGGGCTTGTAGTGAGCGTACGGCCCCTTGGGCCCGAAGGCGGTGATGGAGCAGTAAACGATGTCGGGCCGCTGTGCGCTTACTTCATCGTACCCGATGCCCAGCGCGTCCGCCTCGCCCGGGCGGAAGCTCTCGACGACCACGTCCGCCTGCATCAGCAGCCCGCGCGCCCGTTCCTTACCCTCCGGGGTGTTCAGGTCAAGCACAACGCTCTTCTTGCCACGGTTCCAGAGCAGGCTCTGGGGGAACTGCCGGTAGGGGTCGCCCTCCGGCGGCTCCACCTTGATGACCTCTGCGCCGAAGTCGGAAAGCACCATGGTGGCGACGGATCCTGCTCGTCCCGTCGTAAAGTCGAGCACAACGATGTTGTCAAGCGGTTGAGTCACGATGTAGACCTCCTGAGGCTGTTTGGGCGTTCGGCGCGGTGGCCGGCTCGGGGTGGATTGTGGCTGACGAATGGAGGCAGGGCTACGGCGGGGGCTGCCCGGCCTCGTCAAGCATCCAGGGCTGGTCCCTGGTGGTGTCCACTGGTAGAAACACAAAACCATATATCCGCGAATAATCGCCGGTGTCCCTGGGGCTGATGAGATAGCACTCGTCAGCCTGGAACCGCGGCTTGATCTCATCCAACCTGTGCTTGAGTACCGTAAAGTCTACCGGAATGCCGTGCTTCTCCCACATGGCCTGCTGCTGGGACACCGGGATGTCCGAGCAGCTTCCTATGAGGTAGCCCATGTCCTTGGCTCGCTTCACCATGTCCAGTGTGACGGGGCCTGGCTCCGCGGACACCTCCAGCACGTTGTCTATGTCAAAGGCGATGAGCCTCTTCAATTGCCGGTATCTCCCAACGCTCCAGCGCCTCACCCAGGGCGGCAGCCCTGTACGGGCCGACCGGTGGGATATGGACGTGCTATCGCGTTCTGCCCTCCGGCCCCCAGTGGATCTGACCGTCTTCCGGGCTCAGCATCCAGGGCTCCGGGTCCATTGTCTGCACCTGCAGGAAGTCGAAGCCCGACACCCGTGCGAAGTGCATGTCCACGTCCGTATCGCCGATGTGGACGTAGGATTCGGCCTCGAAGCGCGACTTGACGCTGTCCAGCATGTGCTTGAGCACTGTGAACTCCACCTCGATGTCCCACGTCTCCCACATGTTCTTCTGGTCGCCCACGGGCCTGTCCGAGCAGCTGCCGATGATGTAGCCCCACTCCTTGGCGCGCTCCACCATGTCCCTGGTTATGGGGCCGGGGCCGTGGCCCGTCGTTAGAGTGCCGTCGATGTCAAAGCTGATGAGGCCGGTAGGGCGCCGGCCGGCGGCTGCCTCCGAGCCATCTTCGCTTGACGTTGTTGGTATCCGTTGCTCCAAGCAGTGTCCTCCTGTGGCTGTAGTGGTGAGCGTGAGGCCTCAGCCCGGTCGGCGGTCACCCGCTGGCCGCCGACCGGGCTTGAGCGAGCTAAATCTGCGGGTGCACGCTCAGGAACATGTGGCCGTTGCCTCCGGGCGTGACCTGGCCCATGGCGGCGGTCTCCGCGCGGACGGTCACCTGGCGCGCGCCGGCCGTACCGCGGAGCTGCTCGATGCTGTCCGTGTACATGGCCGTGCGCGTGCGGCCGCAGCCCAGGTTGCCGCCGCTGGAGTTGAAGGGGTGAGGCCCCTCAACTCGAATGTCGCCGGCGTAGAAGTCGAACGCCTCGCCGCGCTTGACGCCGTGCCACTGGAAGCCTTCCAGGTAGGACTGCGTGAATGTGGCGAAACCGTCGTAGGGGTTGAAGATGTCCAGGTCTTCCGGCCGCGCTCCTGCGCTCTCGTAGAGTCTGCGGGCCAGGCTGTCGGTGAACTCTTCGTGGTCTTCCAGCGTGGCCATGGTAGAGCGGGTGGGATGGCTTGCCTGGGCGTGGCCCAGCACGTATATAGGCTTCTGCTTCATGTCCTGAGCGCGGTCCGCCGTGGCGAAGACAATGGCAAGGGCGTGGTTGACAGGCCGGTCTGAGTCGAGCAGGCCGTTGGGCCAGCAGATGTAACGCTGCGTGAGGTAGTCCTCGAGCGTGATCTGGTACGGCTCGTGCTGCGCGTAGTAGCCCCACGGCGAGAGCAGGCCGTTCCTGCGCTGGTTGATGACGAAGGGAGCCAGGTCGTCGTGGCTGCCGCCGTACTTGGTGCAGTACTGCATGAAGACGAAGGCGTGCTGCATCATTGCGGAGGTCATCCATCCCCAAGGGGCAGACCACTTGCGCCCGCCCTCCGAGTAGGCGCCTTCCTCCAGCTTGTACCTGCCGGGCACGTTGCCCATGTTGTAGGTCATGAGCAGGACATTGGACAGGCCGTCGCCCACCACCTGAGCGGCCTTGCCGGTCTCCTGTCCGATGGCCAGTTGATTGCGGTCGATGTAGTTGACGTTGGTTAGGGGCGTGCCCTCGCGCGCCATGCCGGCCATGAGCCAGTCGGCGGATGTGTAGCTGAGGCCGTCCTCGGAGTCGTAGGGCGGGTCGAAGTAGGGTCGCGGATCGCCGCGGTCCTCCTGCGACCACGTGTCACCGGCCATGGCCTCGCTGCACACGAAGCCGTCGATGTCCTCCGCCTTCAGCCCCGCGTCCTCGATTGCGTTCTGCATGGCGTTGATCTGGAAGGCGCCCAGGGTCCTGTCCATGCTCGTGCCGTCCCAGCGGCGGTCAATGGCAGAGTACCCGTAGCCCACGATCGCCACCTTGCCCCGGTGCTCCCAGACGCCCATGCCATCTGCGTATCTGGGGAATCCTCCAGCGCTGCTAGTCATTGCTTCCTCCTTGCTCAGGTTGACAGAGAGTGATGTGCAACCTCATTGCCCGACACTCTCCCTGCTACTCGACCACCTTCCAGTCGTGGATGAACTGGCCCGGCTCCTGCTCCTCGTAGACCACCTCCACTGGCGCTCCCTGCGGAGCCTCGTTGACCGGCGTGCCGGGCAGGTTGGCCAGGAAGTTGATATCCGGGTCCTCATCCAGCGAGACTATGGCAACGTTGAAGGGCACATCGGCCTTTAGGCGCACCACGCGCGTGTCGTGGACCACCAGGGTCTCCAGGATGTGGCCCTTCCCTTCAGCCTCTTTCCAGTCCAGGTTGTCCCCGGAACCGCACCGCACGCAAGATGCCTTTATCGGGTACTGAAGCCTTTCGCACGAGGTGCAGAACTGCAACAGGAGCCTCTTCTCGTTCACGGCGTCCCAGAAGGGCTTGTCCAGCGCATCGGGTACCGGAATGGTCTTGGGCATACCTCACCTCCTCTATGGTTTGCTTGCGTTACCAACGTTCATTCGGGAGCGTCAACTCGTGAACCAGGGGTTGGGCTCCTCCCAATGCACTATGCTCCGCTCCTTGTACGCCTCTATCTCCTCGTCCCCGTAGCCCATCTCCCGCATGACGACCTGAGTGTGCTCTCCGGGATACGGGGCCGCCCTGTACCGCCCGGGCGTCTCCGACATGTGAACGATCCCGCCCGGCCGCACATAGCCTCCGAATCTGGAGCTGTCCGACTCGGTGTGCACCGCGAAGCCGTTCTCCAGCGAGTGGGGATGGTCCAGGTAGAACTCCTCAGCGTCGTCGCTGTTGGACACGCGAACGCAGGCCACGTCCTCGGCGGTCAGGAGCTCCTCCCACTCTGCGGCCGTGCGCGTGGCGAATACCGCGGCCAACTGCTCGACGAGCTCCTCGTCGTGGGCCGTGCGCGCTGCGGGCGCGAACCGCGGGTCGCCGATGAGGTCCGCGCGCCCGATGGTGCGGCAGAGCGCCTGCCACTCCTCCTCAAAGGGGCACGCCAGGAACACCCAGCCGTCGCTGGTCTCGTAGAGTCTGTAGAGGGCGTGGAGGCCGTAGCACTCAGCGTCCGGCACTGCGTAGGGGGGCCTGCCCTGGTAGTCGTAGGCCTCGTCGTGGTTGGCCCAGCCGTTGGCGCACATCATGGTCGCCTGGATGGCCTGGCCCTGACCTGTGCGTTCCCGTGCAAGCAGGCCCAGCATGATAGCGGTGCCCACGGCCTGCGAGGAGTTGGGGTCGGGGTTGCCCTCGTTGGCGCGCATCATGCGCCGTGAGGTTTCCTTGATCTCCTCCATGGTCATGGGTTGGTAGGTGGGAGGAGGCATGGCCTTGCCGGCCTGCCGGAGAGCACCTCCGAACAGGGCACCGGGCACGGGATGCGCGCCCGGGCGGCGGCTGTGCGGGCCGGTGGCGCCGTATGCGCCCACGTAGACGTGGACCATCCGCGGGTTGATGCGCCGGCAGGTCTCGTAGTCGATGCCCAGCCGGTCCGGCACGCCCGGCCTGAAGTTGTGCAGCAGGACGTCGGCGCGGGCCACCAGCTTGTGGATGAGCTCCTGCCCCTCCGGGGTCTGGAGGTCAACCTGGATGCACTCCTTGCCGGCGTAGGTCCGCATGGTCATGAGGTTCTGGACGCCGCCTGGCCTGGTCGCAGGAGCGCGGCCGGGTGTGGCGTCCACCTTGATGATGCGAGCGCCGAGGTCTGCGATCATGGACGCGCCGTACGGCCCCGCGATGACCGTGGAGAAGTCCAGCACGGTGACGCCATCGAGCAGGTAGGCGGGTGTGTGCCCGTTGCCGTGTCCATTGCTCGCTCCGGCCGGCGCAACTGGAACGCGCTCCTCGATTCCCCCAAGCACCTCAGCCGTGTGTTCGCCGAGGTACGGCGCGGGGCCGCCCACCTCGCCGGGCGTCTCCGCCATGTCCGCCACGAGCCCCACCACCTTCATAGGCCCTACGCGCGGGTCGTCGACGTCCACTACGTGCCCGTTGTGGAGGAACTGCTCGTGCTTCATGCCCTCAACCGTGTACAGATACGGCTCGGCGGCTATGTCGCCGTCCTCAACGTAGATCTCCATCCACTCGTCGAGCGTCTTCTCCTGCATCCGCTCCAGTATGAGCTCTCGCAGCTCCTCGCGGCGGTCCTCCGGAAGGCCGAACACGTTCTTGTAGCGCTCGTCTTCCAGGACCCATCCGAGGCCGATGGCGCGCAGATGCGCGGGCAGCAGCCTTGGCCCCTGGCGGTTGTTGGCGTGCTGGAGCCACCGGCCGTCCTTGGTGCGAACGGGGATGTACTCGAGGGTTGGCAGCGTTTGAGGCCCCTGGCCTGCGGACGGGAACCGCTGGGGGTCCCTGCGGCTGAAGTGGATGGATAGCGGCCGGCCGCCGTAGTAGGGAATCATGCCCTGGAGCACGCTGGTCTGCACCCACTGGCCGCGGCCCAGCCGGTCTCGAAGGCGGAGAGCGCCCAGTATGCCGCGCACTGCCCCCTGGCTAGACGCCCACGTTGCGGTCCTGACGGCTGCATACACTGGGCCGGGGCGGTCCAGCTGTCCGCCCCACGTGGACATTCGGCCGCTCTTGGCGGCGACGACGCCCTCGTAGTCCTTGTAGCTGTTTAGAGGCCCCTTCTGGCCAAACCCCGTGATGGAGCAGTAGACCAGCATGGGGTTGGCAGCCGAGAGCGAATCGTAGTCGATGCCCTTGGCGCGGCTGACGCCGGGGCGGAAGCTCTCCACCACGACGTCTGCTCTGCGGGCCAGTGCTTGAGCCTGCTCGCGGCCTACCTCGGTGTCGAGATCCAGCGTGATGCTCTTCTTGCCTCGGTTCCAGGCAAGCCAGTTGCCCTGCCCGCGGTAGGGGTCGCCCGATGGTGGTTCGACCTTGACCACCTCTGCGCCGAAGTCGGCGAGCACTGCGGTGGCCAGAGCGCCCGGCATCCCGAAGCTGAAGTCCAGAACGGTATACCCACTGCAAGGTCCTGCCATGGCAGCCTCCTTTACTACCAACGGGCGAGGGCCCTGTTCCGGGCGCGCGTCAGGGCGGTGAGACTCTAGGTGCCTCTGAGTCTGGGATCCAGCACGTCACGGAGGGCGTCGCCGAATAGGTTGAATCCATACACTGCCACGGAGATTGCCAAGCCAGGCCAGATGGCCAACCAGGGCGCCACGGCATAGTAGTTGCGCACGCGACCGGTCAGCATGCTGCCCCAGGAGGGCGTAGGCTCCGGCACGCCGAGTCCCAAGAAGCTCAGGCCGGCCTCTGCGATGATGGCGGTGCCCAGGCCGGCCGTGGCGATGATGAGCCACGGCGCCACGCACTGCGGCATAACATGCTGCAATATGATGCGCATGTCGGAGGAGCCGATGGCTCTTGCCGCCAGTACGAACTCGCTTTCCTTCACGGCGAGGGCCTGCGATCGAACGACGCGGTTGGCGCGCGGTATCTGCGGGATGGCAATGGCCAGGACCACGTTGTTGAGGCTCTGCCCCAAGGCGGACATGATGGCCAAGGCCAGGATGAGAGTGGGGATAGCCATCATGGAGTCCATGATGCGCTGAATGAAAGCGTCCGCCTTGCCGCCGTAGTAGGCGCTAACCAAGCCGATGAACGCTCCGCCAAGGGAGCCGGTGGCAACGGACAGCAGGCCCACGTACAGGGAGATGCGGGCGCCGTAGGCTATTCGCGTCCACACGTCGCGGCCCCAGGTGTCGGTCCCCATCCAGTGCGTTAGGGAGGGTGACTGGAGGTCATCGCCGAAGCTGGTGTGGGTGGGCTCGTAGAAAGTGACGATGGGAGCGAAGATGGCGATCAGCACCATCACGAAGATGATGGTCCCTCCGATGGCCCCTAGGGGCTTGCGCCTGAAGAACGTCTTAGTGGACTTGTAGGCATCGCGTAGCCTGGGGGCTACGCCCGTTTGCCGTGTTCTGGCTGCTTCTATCACTTCACCGTCTCCTTGGCCGAGGCTAGAACCGGATCCGCGGGTCCAACCAAGCGTAGGTCACGTCTACCACTATGTTGACGAGTATTATCCAAGCGGCGATTACGGTGACCATGCTCTGCACCACGGGGAAGTCTCGCTGGTTCATGCCGCGTACCAGATAGATCCCAATACCGGGCAGCTGGAAGATGGTCTCCATAATCACCGATCCGCCAATGATCACCGCCGCTGAGATGCCTATTATGGTCACCACCGGCAGCAACGCGTTCTTGAGCGCGTGCCGGTATACCACCACGGAGTATCGCAGGCCCTTGGCGTGAGCCGTCCTCACGTAGTCCTGTCTGAGCACCTCCAGCATGGTGGAGCGCATCATCCTGGACTTGGTGGCCGCCGAAGCGAGGCCGCCGATGATGGCAGGCCAGAAGAGGATGCTGATATTGCCTGCCAGGTTCTCCCAGGGATGCTCGAACTGTAATCTGGGCGACCAGTTGAAGAAGTACACGCCCGCTGCTATCACCAGCGTGGCGAGCCAGAAGTTGGGCATGGAAAGTCCTGCAAGCGAGACTATTCGCCCCACGTAGTCCATCCATCCGTCTTGTTTGAGCGCCATTATTATGCCAATGGGCAGGCCGACGATCACGGACAGCACCACGCTATAGACGCCCAGCTGGAGGGTCACGGGAGCTCTCTCAGTGAACTCCTCCATGATGGGCTTGGAGGTGTAGAAGGACGCTTCCCAGTTCAGGGTCACCATGTCCTTGGCCCACACGAGGTACTGCATGTACAGGGGCCGGTCCAGCCCCAGCAGCTTCTGCACCCGCGCCAGGGCTATGGGGTCCACGTCCTCCGGGTTGAAGTCCTCCTCGCCCTGCGAGATGACCATCATGGCCACGTCGCCGGGCGCAACCCGGATGAGCAGGAAGATGAGGACGGTCACCACGAAGACCGCCAGGACTCCCTGCAGAAGACGCCTGATTATGTACTGTGTCACTTCTAGCCCTCCCTGAGGATTAGGCAGTCCTTCCAGAGGGTCGGCCGCTAGCCGGCCCAGGAAAACCATTGCCGCTGCTCCAGCAGTCGGACGTCCGACGCAGCGGAGTCTGGTCGGTTGATCTTGTCTAGGTCATGAAGTCGGATATTGCAGGGCACCGACGGGATGGAGCCAGTGTCCCCATCCCGTCGGTGATCCCAGTCTGCGCTTCGGTTCTACCTGGCTACCCAGGTGCGCTGGTGGATCTTGAGGTGCGAGGTGTGAACGGCGTGGTCGGGCAGGATGTCAAACCCCTTCACCCACGGCTGGTAGCCGGTGAACAGCACCTGCCACTCCATTGGGGCCGCGGGGATGTACTCGTTGTACATTATGGACTCGATCTCCTTGCTGATCTCTGTCCGCTTGGTGAAGTCAAGCTCCACCAGGAATTCGTCTATCAGCGAGTTGACCCTGGACTGTACATCCGGGTCCACGCCACCCATGCAGGCTCTGGCGCCCTGGATCTCCGAGTGGTACGCCCTGTAGCGGAGGTAGGGGTCGGGCGTCCCTTCCCAGCCCGGCATGACGGTCACGGCAAAGGTGTGCTTGCATGCACGGGTCTGAGATGAGAGAGTGGCCGGGTCGTATGTATCCAGGCTGAGTTCCAGGCCCAGGTGCTCCTGTATGAGTCCGCCCATGAATATGCAGGCGTTGGTGGACGTGTCGTCCGCCCTGGACAGACACTGGAACGGGCCGGGCCTCTCACCGGGGCCATAGATCTCGTCCATGATGCTCACGGCCAGAGCGATGTCGTCGTCCTTGGGGCTGCGCCATCCGTCCCAGGTGAGTATCTCCTCAAGCGAGTGGCCCATGGGGTTGAAGGCTCGTCCCTCGGCGTTGAAGAAGCCCGCCGGGATGTAGCCGGCGTAGAGGTCGGTGCCGGGGATGTTCTGGAATTCCTTCCACGCTTCCCGATCCATGACCAAGTTGACTGCGCGGCGCACACGCCAGTCGTCGAATGGGGGCTTCTCAGTGTTGAATCCAACGGCCCTGCCACCGAAGTAGTGGTTGGGCGCGAATGCCAGGTCGGGGAAGTCGCGGTTGGCCTGCTCCACCTGGGCGGGGTAGGGCGAGCCGCTGCCGTGGCCCATGAGGTCGATCTTGCCCGTGGAGAAGCTGGCGAACGCTGTCGCGGGGTCTGCAATGGTGTGGTACTCGAAGACGTCCAGGAACGGAAGGCCTTCCTTCCAGTAGTTCGGGTTCCTGACGCCCTGTGCTACAACCTCGGGAGAGAGGTCGCCGGGCATGAACGGCCCGGTACCCAGGTGAATCGTGTACTCGGGGTATGTGCGGATCTCCTGGGGATCCAGGTTATCCAGAACCCACTGCAGCCACTCTGCGTTGGTGATGCCGTACACGCCGGGAATGCTCAGCAAGCCCAGGATTCCGGGGAAGGGTATGCCGCCGTCCAGCGTAACCTGAACGGTGTATCCCTCAGGGCCGTCCGGGCAGGTCCAGGTTGTATTGCCCGGCACCACCGCGCCGAGGTAGCCGCCCTCGTCCCAGAAGCGGTCGGAGCCGATGAAGTTGTTGTGGAACGCCACGTCCTCGCAGACGACCTCCTGGCCGTAGCCGGGCATGTCCACCTGATGGGCTTCGTTCCTCTCGTGGAATTTAATGCCCTGGCGCAGGTGGAACGTGTAGGTGAGCTGGTCATCCGAAACCTCCCAGCTTTCTGCCACGTTGCCCTGGATGCCGCCGGACCAGCCGATCCACGGGTCAATCATGACCAGCGTGTCACGGAAGGTCATCTGGTTGCCCACGTAGTGGCTGTTGCCGCTGCCCCTGTACGGGGATCCGGTCCTCACAGGTACGTTGGTGCGCAACCTGATGGTGCCGCCGTACTGCGGCTCGCCCCACTCCGGCCTGAACATGGGGTGATCCATGACGGCCTGGGCGCTCAGCCCGGTATTGGCCTGGCTGGTCTCAGCCACAGGCGCCTCCGTGGGCTCCATCATCTCTTCGGCAGATGTGGCCGTGGGCTCAGGTGTCGCCGTCGGCACAGACGTGTTGGTGGGCTGCGGGGTGGCGGTGGGATCCTCTCCACACGCCACGGCCGTCACCAGCACGGCGCCGAGCAGCACTGCGATCAGGGTCCTAAGGTGCACCGCTTTTCGTAACATTTCCCCTCCGTTGTAGCGATTTGGCGCGAATTGGTCGGGTCTGCTACCTATTGCGGGAGACTACCACAGACGCAAGCCCAGTGTCAAGTGGCGGTCACGTCCCGCAGCTTCGGTCCAAGAGTAGACCCGCACCAAAATTGTAATAATTTCGAGCGGGCCTGCCCGTAGAGCTATCTCCTATACGGCCTCCCTTGCGATGACGCGCCGCTCCTCCAGGTCGGCTATCTGGTCGGCGCTGTACCCGAGCTCCGTAAGCACGGAGTCGTTGTGCTGGCCTCGCAGGGGGCCGGCGCCCGCCCTGGGGGAGGTCTGCGAAAACCGCACTATGGGGCTGTATCGCATGAACTTTCCGAACCGCACTGACTCAACCTCCGTGAGGTAGCCGTTCTCTTGGACGTGCGCGTCTTCCATGTGGAACTGGTACGGCCCGGCGTCCTCCGCCCGGACGCACGTGACGCCCGCGTCGACGAGCAGCTTCTCCCACTCAAGGGGCTCGCGGGTGGCCAGCACGGCCCCAAGCTCCTCGACCAGCGCGTCGTCGTTCTCGCGGCGGGCCTCCGGCGTGGCGAACCGCGCATCGGTGAGCAGGTCCGGCCGGCCGATTGTCTCGCAGAGAGCCTGCCACTCCTCCTCCAAGGGGGCGGCCAAGAACACCCAGCCCTTCTCGACCTCATAGAGGCGGTAGAGGGCGTGGAGGCCATAGCCGTCGGCATCGGGCAGAGGCCGCCCAGGCTTGCCCTCGTACCAGAAGAAGTCGTCGGCGTTGGCGTATGCGTTTGCCTGGATCATGGACGAGGTCACGTACTGGCCCTTGCCGGTGCGCTTGCGGGCGTGGAATCCGAGCAGGGCAGCTGTGGAGACGGCCATCGACGAGTTGGGATCGGGGTTGCCCTCGTTGGCGCGGCCGAACCGGCGCGAGGTCTCCTTGATCTCCTCCAGCGTCATCGGCTGGTCGGCGGGCGGTATGGCGCCCTTGCCCATCTGTGTCACTACGCCGCCGCAGACAGCGCCGGGTATGGGGTGCATGGACGGGCGGTGCGAGTGCGGTCCGGTGGGGCCGTAGCCTCCGGCGTAGACGTAGACCAGCTGTGGGTTGATCTCCATCAGCTGATCGAAGCCTATGCCAACCCGCTCAGGCGCGCCGGGGCGCATGTTGTGCACCAGAATGTCCGCCTTGGCCGCCAGCTGGTGCACAATCTTCTGGCCCTCCTCCGTGCTCAGGTCCAGACAAATGTCCTCTGAGCCGGCCATGGTCTTGTTGGCGGTTACGCCCCTCGACATGCCGCGAAGCAGGTCGCCTCCGGGCGGCTCGATGCGGATAACCCTAGCGCCCATCTCGCCCAGGAGCGCGCAGCCGAGCGGCCCGGCGATCACCGTGGCCAGGTCCAGCACCGTCACGTCCTCGAGCGGGTGCCTCGGCAGAGGCTCGGAGCCGTAGCCGTTGGCATGGTGGCCGTTCCCGCCGTTCAGCGACGCCAGCACCTCTTCCGTGTGCTGGCCCGGCAGGGGCGACGGCCCCTGTATCCTGCCCGGCGTGTCCGACATGAGCGACAGGGGGCCGAGCTGCTTCATCATGCCCACGACCGGGTCTTCCACGTCCCTCACGTGGCCGTTGTGGATCATCTGGGGATGGGTCATGCCCTGTTCCGAGGTGCGGTATGGCTCTGCGGCCACGTCCCGGGTCTTGTTGACGAACAGGTCCATCCACTCCTCCAGGGTCTGCTCCTGGAAGCGGGACAGCATGATCATGCGCAGCTCCTCGCGGTCCTCGGGCAGGAGCACCGGCGCCTTCTCGAAGCGCGGGTCCTCGAAGATGTGGCCCAGTCCGATGTCGTGGATCATGGCCACAAAGAGACGCTGCACGGTGTTCGCCATCTGAATCCATTCGCCGTCCTTGGTGCGTACCGGAATGTAGGCCAGCGTGGGGTAGCCGCGCAGCCACGGGTGCTCGGTGAACACGTCCGGGAAGCGCACCATCATCTGCCAGAAGACCAGGTCAATGAACTCGTAGAGGTTCATTGTCTGCATCAGGCTGGTCTCCACCTTCTGGCCCTGGCCCGTCTTGTCGCGGACGTGGAGCGCGGCGATTATGCCGCGCACGGCGCCCATGTTGGCGGCGTGGGTCGCGGTCTGCACCGCGGAGTAGTGCGGCCCGGGCCGGTTGGCCTGCCCGGAGAAGACCATCATCCTGCCGATCTTGGCGGCCACAGCGCCCTCGTAGGGCTTGTAGTGCGCGTAAGGGCCCTTGGGCCCCCAGCCAGTCAGGGAGCAGTAGACCAGATCGGGGCGCTGAGAGCTGAGGGTATCGTAGTCGATGCCCATGCGAGTCGTTGCGCCGGGCGTGAAGCTCTCTATGACCACGTCCGACTGAAGCGAAAGCCGTCGCGCCTTCTCCTGGTCCTCCGCGTTCTCCAGGTCCAGCACGACGCTCCTCTTGCCGCGGTTCCACTGCTGGGCTGCCGGAATGCTCCTGGACCGGTGTCCTCCGGGCGGTTCCACCTTGACCACGTCGGCTCCGAAGTCCGACAGCACCATGGTGGTCACCGCTCCCAGCATCCCTTCAGTGAAATCCACGACCTTGAGTCCTTCGAACACCTCTGTCATCGCTTCCTCCTTGCTCCGCCGTTGTGGGCGCCCGGGCGAGAAGCTTACGAGTCCATAGGCCCTGCCACCCTTCAATAGGCGCCATTATACACGACACATCGTCGGTTGTGCATCATCCCATGATGTATACTAATCGTTACGGTGTAAACGTTATGGATGTTGCCGGAAAGCTGCAGGTAAAGCCGGGCGCCTCTGTCATGGTGGGGAACACGCCGGAGGGTTTCGCACTCGATCTGGCGGAGCCGGTTCGCCGGGCCGGCCCAGGCGAGCAGGCCGACGTCGTGCTTGTCTTCGTGCGGGACTCCTCGGAGGTCGAGGCGCACTCTGCGCCGTTCGTGGAGGCGTCGCGCCGCGCCGCCATCGCGTTCATCGCCTATCCCAAGGCCGGCCGGCTGGGCACGGACCTCAACCGCGACGTGCTGTGGGACGCGCTGAGACGCGAGGGGCTGCGCGGCGTGCGGCAGGTGTCCCTGGACGACGTATGGTCCGCCATGCGGTTCAGGCTTGGGAGGGCGTAGGCGGAATGGTGATGGATCCAGCTATTCGTCTTGAGAAGCTCACCAAGTTCTACGGCACGCAGCGCGGCGTCATCGACGTGGACCTGGAGGTAATGGCCGGGGAGATCTTCGGCTACCTCGGACCCAACGGGGCCGGCAAGAGCACCACCATTCGGATCCTGCTCGATCTCATCAGGCCGACCAGCGGGTCGCTGAAGGTGATGGGGCTGGACGCGCAGGCGGACGCCATCGAGGTGCGCCGGCGCGTGGGCTACGTGCCGAGCGATCCGGGGATGTATGGCAGCCTGACGGGTCGCGAGTACCTGACATATGCCGCCGGCCTCCGCGGAGGCGTCGACTGGCGAGAGGTGGAGCTGCTGGCCGAGCGGCTATCCTGTGACCTCTCCCGCCGCATCGACACGTTGTCGCACGGAAACCGCCAGAAGGTGGTGGTGATCCAGGCCTTCATGCACAAGCCCGAGGTGCTGGTGCTCGACGAGCCAACCACCGGTCTCGACCCGCTTGTGCAGGAGGAGTTCAAGAGCCTGTTGCTGGAGACGCGCGAAGAGGGTAGGACGGTGTTCCTCTCGTCTCACGTCCTGCCGGAGGTGGAGGAGATTTGCGATCGCGTGGCTATCATACGTGACGGGCGCATAGTGGCGGTGGAGGATGTGGCATCGCTGAAGGCCAGGCGCGTGCGGAGCATTGAGATCGAGTTTGGAGGCCAGGTGGCCCCGGACGACTTCGACGGGCTGGCCGGCGTGCGCAACATCAGCGTGTCGGACCGCTTCCTGCGGTGCGACATCGAGGGGTCGCTCGCGTCGCTCTTCCAGGCTGCGAGCCGCTATGAAATAGTCAACGTTACTACCAGGGAGCCAAGCTTGGAGGAGGCTTTCCTGGCCTACTACGGAATGGGGGAGGAGCGGGAACCATGAGTCACCAACAAGTATTGCAGGGTCGGGCCGCAACGGCGTCGGTGAGGAGCGGGATGCTTAACGGCGTGTTGCTGAAGACGCTGCGAGACCAGCGCAGGTCGCTTGCGTGGTGGTGCCTGGGGGCCGGCATCCTGGTTGCCGTGATGGTCGGCTTCTATCCCACGATAGAGGGGATTGAGGGCCTGCAGGAGCTGGTCGACCAGTACCCCGACAGCCTGATGGCCATGTTCGGCGCATCGGACCTGGCGGGCTTCTCGACGCCGGCAGGCTACCTGAACGCTGAGCTTTTCGGTTTCATGGTGCCGATGCTAATTGCAGTGTTCGCGATCGGCCGGGGCAGCGGCGCGGTTGCCGGCGAAGAGCGCGCCGGGACGATGGAGCTGCTGCTCTCGCAGCCGGTCTCCCGCAGTAGGCTGGTGTTGGAGAAGTACGCATCCATGACGGTGTCCGTTCTTGCGCTATCGGCGTTCATCTGGGTGGTGCTGGTGGTGGGCGCACGAGTCGTGGGCATGGACATTGGCTTGGTTCGGCTTGCGGAGATGTGTCTCAGCCTGGCGCTGCTGGGGCTTGCATTTGGAGGCGTGGCATTCGCAGTCGGCGCCGTGACAGGCCGGCACGGACTCAGCGTGGCGATTGGCGCTTCCGTGGTGGCAGGCGGGTGGGTGCTCAATACACTGAGCCTGCTGTCAGAGGTCATGGAGCCAACCCGGTGGCTGTCGCTGATGCACTACTACAACGGCGACTCGCCGCTGGTGAATGGCCTGAACCCGGCGCACGCGGGCGCAATGCTGGTCGTTGCGCTGGCGTGCCTGGGCGCTGCACACGTGGGCTTCCAGCGCAGGGACATACGCGTTTAGGGCCGCGGCGCTCCCTCTACGCCCACTCCCGCGGAAGGAGACCCTTGCCCAACTCGTCTGGCGGCCGCCAGAGCCTCTTCCCCCTCGAGGGGGAAGATTGAGATGGGGGTGAACGGTGCGGAGCAGGTTCTGAACCTGTCGAGGGGCGTGGGCGACGCCCCCATCCGAACATTCCCCCGTCTGCGAGGGAAGGACAGCGGCCACCCCCGCCTACCCCGCACCACTCCCGAGGAAGTGGGAGTCCAGGGGAAGCGGGGCGCCCGGGAAGCGGATACCAAAAAGGAGGTCGTGTGGTCATGGACTCCAACGGCAAGATAGCGATGGTTACCGGCGCAGGGTCCGGCATTGGGCGGAGCTCCGCTCTGGCCTTGCTTCGTGACGGGTACTCTGCGGTCCTGGCGGGCCGCCGCGCCGAAACCCTTCAGGAGACGGTGGAGGAGGCGGGAGAGCTGGCGTCACGGGCGCTGGTCGTACCCACCGACGTAAGAGACCCAGACTCCGTCGGGGCACTATTCGCCAGGACGTACGAGGTGTTCGGGCGGCTGGACGTGCTGTTCAACAACGCTGGGACGGGTGCTCCGCCTGTCCCATTCGAGGACCTGACCTATGACCAGTGGAGTGCGGTCCTGGACACCAACCTGACCGGGGCGTTCCTGTGCGCGCAGGAGGCTATCAAGATCATGAAGGCCCAGGACCCGATGGGCGGGCGGATTATCAACAACGGCTCCATCTCTGCGCACGTGCCGAGGCCCAACTCCGCCCCCTACACCGCCGCCAAACACGGGGTGACCGGCCTGACCAAGTCCATTTCACTGGACGGACGGCGCTACAACATCGCCTGCAGCCAGATTGACATAGGAAACGCTCTGACGGACCTCACCCGGAGGATGGAGAGCGGGGTGCCGCAGGCTCACGGCGCGGTGGAGGTCGAGCCCACGTTCGACGTGGAGCACGTGGCGGAGTCGATCCTGTTCATGGCCAACCTGCCCCTGGACGCCAACGTGCAGTTCATGACCATCATGGCCACCAGGATGCCCTACATAGGGCGCGGCTAGCCGCGAGGCGGGCGCTGCCCTGGCCCGCTCATCCCCGCATCAAGTGCGGGGCAAGCTCTCAGCTTGTCGAAGGACATGAGTGGACGCGTGTCCGGTTGGGCGGCTCACACGCGGCTGTACTTCGAAAGGCTGCGGAGCTCTCTTGGCGGGTCCATGTGCGACCCGCGGATGGTGTAGGAGACCTCGGAGACGTAGATGTCGCCCCGTGAGTCGACGGCGATGCCGTGGGGTGCGATGAACTGGCCCGCTCCCTCGCCCTCCTCCTTGTCGCCGAACCGGCACACCAGGTCGCCTTCAAGCGTGTATATGCCCACTCGGTGGCCCAAGCCAGGGGCGTCGTCCACTCCGCCCATCCCGTTGAGCTCTCCGACGTAGATGTGGTCCTGCCACAGCACCATGGAATCGGGGCGGTGGATATTGTTCCACATGGTGATGAACTCGCCGGTCGCGGAGAAGATCTGGATGCGGTGCGCCTCGCGGTCAACCACGAACACTCGGTCGTCGGCGTCGATGGCGATATTGTGGGGCCGGATGAACTGCCCGGCATCGATTCCCGGCTCACCCCACGAGAATCGGTACTCGCCGCCGGCGGTGTAGGCGTGGATGCGTGAGTTTCCATAGCCGTCCGAGATGTAGACGTCGCCGTTGCTGGGCATGATGGCGGCCGAGGTCGGCCGGTTGAACGGCTGGCCGCTCCACCTGGGCGCAGGGTGGTTGCGCTCTCCAATCTCCATGAGCTTCTGGCCGTCCGGGCTGAACTTCTGGATGGTGTGGAGTCCGTCGTCGGCCACCAGCAGCGAGTCGTCGTGGGCGATGTACAGGCCGTGGGTGCGGTTGCTGAACTGGCCCTCGCCGAAGGTGCGCAGGAATGCGCCGTCGCTGTCGAAGACTATGATTGGGTGCTCGCCGCGGGTCAGCACGAAGACCCGGTCCTGGGAGTCCACTGCTACGCCCGGACATTCCACGAAGGTCATGCCCTCGGGCAGCTTGGCCCAGTCTTCAACGTAGGTGTAGCGAAACTCGCCCTGTCCGAATTCCTGAGCCATGATGCGCCTCCATGCGTGGAATGCGAGAAACTACGGGCACAGGAGAACTATATTAGGGCTGCCATGGAGGTGTCAACGGGGGCCGAGCCGCGACTCAGCCCATCGACAGGAGATCGACGCCGCAGGCCTCCGAGGCGATCTGCAGATCCTGCAACGTCTGCAGCATCTCCGGCGAGGCATTCCCCGTGAATAGCGACTCCAGGTTTGCCAACAGCGCAGTCAGATCCTCGATGCTTACCTGAGAGGTGAGGCACTCCAACTGGGAGGGGAGAGGAATGCTCTCGTCTCCGCCGGAGAGGGCGATTGCCTCCTCATCCGTCAGACAAGCCTGGAACGTGAACAGGTAGACGATCGACGCGGCCTGGTCGGTCTCGTCGGGAGGCAATGCTCCGTACTCGGCGTAGAAGTCCATGAGGCAGGCGCTGCTCTCGGCGCTCAGGACTCCGATTTCGGCGGACAAGAAGGCGATTGCCAGCATTGCCGACAACTCCGGTGCGAAGCAGTCCGCGACCATTGCCATTGAGTCCGAGAGCAAGAAGACAGGAGTCGCCATCATCGCTGTGAAGCCCTCATCGCCGATCGCGGCCTGCACGCACTCGACTTCCACCTCGCTCATCATGGCCATAATGTCGCTGCCCATGGTGTTCTCGTCCATCATCATCCCGGACATAGAGTCGGGTGCGGGCTCGGGCGTCGGTGTTGGTTCGGGCGTCGGGGTGGGCTCGGGCGTGGGAGTCGGCGTTGGCGTCGCCGTGGGAACGGGTGTATCGGTGGGAACGGGTGTGGCCGTGGGGTCCGGCGAGCAGGCCACAACCAGCACAACCGTAAGGAATAGGGCTGCAAGCAGGGCGTGGAAGCCTCGGAATGAGGTGCGAATAAACATGCTGGGGCGGATTATAACGCTGCTGGGCGCATTGTCAATATCGGATTGCGGCCCGGCAAGGGAATTCCGGAGGAATCGGTGTTAGCTCGACCGGGAAATGCCCATGCGCTACAATTGAGCCGACATTGCACGTTCAGTTCCGAGCGCGAGGCGCAATGAAGATCGTGGTGGCTCCACAGGCGTTCAAGGGCACGGCGTCCGCCGCCGATGCGGCCGAAGCCATGCGCCGCGGCGCGCTGCGCGGTGCGCCGGACGCCTGTGTGGCTGTCATACCCATCGCGGACGGCGGTGGTGGCACGGTTGACGCGCTGGTTACCGCAACGGGCGGCCGCTGGGTCAAGTCGCCGGCCGCCGACCCGCTGGGCCGGCCGATCCTTGCGCGTTGGGGCGTGCTCGGCGACGGCGAAACGGCCGTCATCGAGACCGCGGCCGCCTCCGGCCTCGCGCTTCTTGCGGACTCGGAACGCGATCCGACTGTCACAACGACCCGCGGCACAGGCGACCTCATCCGGGCTGCCCTGGACAGCGGCCACCGGCGCATTCTCGTTGGCCTGGGCGACTCCGCCACCAACGACGCCGGCGTGGGCATGGCGCAGGCCCTCGGATTCAGAGCGCTGGACGGTCAAGGTTGTGACCTCACTCCGGGCGGAGCCGCCCTTGCGAGTCTCGCCTCAATCGATTGCGAGGCCGCGCATCCTGCACTGGCCTCCGCGTCCGTCGCTGCGCTCTGCGACGTTGCCAACCCCTTGTGTGGGCCGGAGGGCGCTTCCGCCGTGTTTGGGCCTCAGAAGGGTGCAGGCCCCGCGCAGATCGAGGCCCTGGACGCTGCACTCGGCCGCTTTGCGGAGGTGGTAGGCGAGTGTACGGGTTTGGACGTGCGGGACATGCCCGGCGCGGGCGCAGCGGGCGGCCTTGGGGCAGGCCTCGTGGTGTTCTGCGGCGCTTCACTGAGGCCGGGCTTCGAAGTGGTGAGCGGAGCGGTGCGTCTCGCGGACTCGCTGGCGGGCGCGGATCTGGTGCTCACGGGCGAGGGGCGACTCGACTCTCAGACGCTTGCGGGTAAGGGAGTCTGCGGCGTGGCAGCTTTGGCGAGGGAGCACGGCAGGCCGAATGTGGCCGCCATCGTCGGGAGCGACGCGCTGGGTACCGAAGGCGCGGCCGCGATCGGGATCGATGGGATATTCGAGCTCGCGCCGCCGCGGAACGGCACCACCGACCCGCTTCTGCGCATCGAGGCGGCGGCGGCCCGCGCGGTGGCCGCTCTCACGGAAAGGAAGCACAATGGCATCTGAGTTGCCACGGGTCTTCGTCACGCGGCGCTTACAGCAGGAGGCGCTGGACCGGCTGGCCTCCGGCTTTCAGGTCGACCTGTGGGACAGCGACATGCCGCCCGACTACGACAGCCTGCGGGAGCGCGCCGTCCTCGCCGATGGCATCCTGTGCCTGCTGACTGATCGTATAGATGCGGCGCTGCTGGAGGATGCGCCTGGCCTGCGCGTGGTCAGCAACATGGCGGTCGGTACGGACAACATCGACCTGGCTGCTGCGACGGCGCGCGGCATCCCGGTCGGCAACACGCCGGGTGTGCTCACGGAGACCACGGCGGACTTTGCGTTCTCGCTGCTCACCTCGGCTGCGCGGCGGATAGTGGAGGCCGACGCCTACGTCAGGGCTGGGGAGTGGCAGACGTGGGGCCCGAGCGTGCTCCTTGGCCGAGACCTCTATGGCGCCACGCTGGGTATCGTGGGATTCGGGGCCATTGGGCAGGCGGTGGCCCGCCGCGCACAGGGGTTCTCCATGCGTTTGCTGTACACCCGGCGCTCGAACGCTCCGGCGCCCCCGGACATCCTCGCCGAGACGGCCTCGCTGGACCACCTGCTGCGTGAGTCCGACTTCGTGTCGCTGCACGTGCCGCTCACCGCGGACACCCGGCACATGATAGGCGAGCGTGAGCTAGCGCTCATGAAGGACACTGCCATGTTGGTGAACACGGCGCGCGGCGGCGTGGTGGACCAGGACGCGCTCGTAGCGGCGCTTCGGGCCGGCCGGCCGGCGATGGCCGCGCTCGACGTCACCGCCGTCGAGCCAATCGACGCGCGCGACGAGCTGCTGTCGCTGCCCAACGCCATCGTCACGCCTCACATAGCGAGTGCGAGCGTGGCGACGCGGCTGCGCATGGCCAACATGGCGGTCGATAACCTGGTGGCTGGCCTGGAAGGTAGCCGTCTTCCCAACTGCGCCAACCCGGATGTCTACGGATGACGTTCATCGCCATTCCATAGATTCAGCTCTCTCAGTCGGTTACCTAGGCGCAGGATGAGTGCAATCTCAGATTCTGGGTACTTCCTTTGGCTCATTCCTGCCGCAGCTACATCTTGTAGCCCCGGGCCTGCACTTGGGTGAGGCTTTTCTCGTCCCAGGGGTGGGCTCGCGCCACTTCTTCGTTGACGTCGGCTCCCCAGCCAGGCCCGGTCGGGATGGTCATGTAGCCGTCGATGATCTCCGGTACGGCGGTGGTCATTTCGTCCTTCCAGGGCACGTCGTCGATGTCGATTTCCATGATTCGCACGTTCGGCAGGGTTGCGCACAGGCTGGCGCAGACGAAGCTGGACAGGTGGCTGTTATAGTTGTGCGGCGCGACGTTGTGCTGATACACCTCGGCCAGATCGCCGACCTTCTTGGACTGGCTGAAGCCGTTCCATGCCACGTCGATCATGAACATGTCCGCCGAGTGGTTCTCGAAGTATGGGATGAAGTCGTGCATGAAGTACAGGTTCTCGCCGGTGCAGATGCGCGTGGTCGTGGAGTCCTTGATCTGGCGCAGGCTCTTTGGATCGTACATGTCGACTTCCAGCCAGAGCATGTCGAACTGCTCCAGCGCCTTGGCGATGCGGAGCGTACCCTCGGTCTTGAAGTGGAAGTTGATATCCAGGCAAATGTCTATGTCGTCACCAACGGCGTCACGGAATGTGCCCATGAGCTTCTCTAAGTGAGGCACTAGCCACTTGGGGGCGACCTGGTCGGTGGAGCCGGGTCCCCCGCTGAAGCCCCCGCCGAACATCGCCTTCTGACCGGGCAGGAGGATGTTAGTCTTCAGAGCGGTAAAGCCGCGATCCCTGACCTCGTGACCCAGGTCGGTTATCGACTGCCAGGAATCTATTGGTGGCAGGCCCAGGAAATCATGGTGGATTATCCTGGTGCTGCCACAGTGCGACCAGTAAACGCGCACACTCTCCCTTGTGGGACCTCCGAATAGCTCCGTTACCGATATGCCCAGAGCCTTTGCCTTTATGTCTATGAAGGCGCAATCGAGTCCGGCGATTGCCTTTGCCGAGATGCCTCCAGGACTCTGCCGCGTGATGCGGAACAGGTCCTGGTAGCGCATTTCGAAGGCGCGCGGGTCCTGCCCGATGAGCAGGGGCTGCATGTCTCGTATGGCGCCCTCGATGGCGTGCGGTTGGCGAACGTCGCTGCACTCGCCCCATCCGGTGACGCCTTCGTCCGTCTCCACCTTGACGAACATCCAGGGCCGGAAGCCCGCGTCAACTATGAAAGTCTCGATATTGGTGATCTTCATTGCTGGTTTTTCTCTCCCTTTAGCATTGAATCCACGGGGAGCTTACGGCAAAACAAGAGCACCAACAAGCATGGACGTGAAAGAGAGATGCCGATAGGATGTGTGCAGCTTTGCTGAGAAAGGGAGGACGTGAACATGCCAAGACGAAACGTGCTCAGAGAGAAGCTGTCGGCGGGCGAACCCACCCTCAGCACCCACGTGGTCGGCGTCTGGCCAGCCGCGATTGAGGCGCTGGGCAACACGGGGCTGTACGACTACGTGGAGTTCGTGGCGGAATACGGCTCCTCGGATCTGCACGATCTCGACAACCTGTGCCGCGCCGCCGAGCTCTACGGCATGGGGGCAATGATCAAGATCGACCAGAGCCTCATGCCATACCTGGCACAGCGCGGCATAGGTGCGGGATTCGGCAGCGTGCTCTTCACCGATCTCCGCGGGATAGAGGACGTGCGGGAGTGCATCACGGCCGTGAGGCCTGACCACCCCGATCACGGCGGACACTACGGTGTGGCCACCCGCCGCAACACCTACATGGGATATGGTGGGACGCCGGAGTACGTTCAGCTAATCGCTGATACGGTTCTCGCGTTCATGATCGAGAAGAAGGGAGCGCTGGACAGCCTGGAGGAGATACTGAGCGAGCCGGGAGTCGAAATGGTGCAGTGGGGCCCCGCCGACTTCTCGATGAACATCGGCCGCCCCGGCGAGGCCGGCCACCCGGACGTGGTCGCGGCTCGCAACAGGGTGTTCGAAACCGCGTTCAGGATGGGAGTGCCGCCGCGGGCGGAGATCGGCACGGCGGACCAGGCCAAAGAGTTCCTGGACATGGGCGTGAGGCACTTCTCGGTGGGCACGGACCTGGGCATACTCTTCAGCTTCTGGCGTCGTGAGGGCGAGCAGATACGAAAGGCGCTGGAGGGCGGATAGGGAGAGGGGCACGCGTCGTCCTTGACTGGCGCGTGGTCGCAGCTACATACTGGGGCAACCCCGCCGAACTCAACCCCATCGAGAGGTGTACACATGGCTATCGTAGAGCTGATCGGCTCCCACCTGCAGCGCCTGCACGCGGCCCTCGAGACCGCCACCACCGATCTCACGCCGGAGCAGCTCAACTGGCAGCCGCCGGCAGGAGGCAACCACATCGCCTTCTCGCTGTGGCACTACGTGCGCACCGAGGACAACCTGGTGCGCTTCGTACTCCAGGAGCGCCGGCCTCCCGTGTGGCTGGAGGAGGGCTGGCACGAGCGACTCGGGCTGGAACGCGTGGCACAGGGGACAGGCATGAGCGCGGAGGATGCCGCCGCCGTCCGCCTCCCCTCGATCGATGAGTTCCTGCCCTACATGCGCGCAGTTTGGCAGTCCTCGGCCGACTATCTGGCGTCCATCACGGATGCCGACCTGGAGCGTATCTACACCGTAAGGCCCATGGGCGAGCTGTCCGCCGCGCAGGTGCTCATGGAGAACCTTTTGACCCACGGCTTCAGCCACCTGGGCGAGATGTGGCTCCTCCGCGGGATGCAGGGAATGACAGGGTCGCCCATCTAGCTTCGGAGACGACGCGCCGGGTGCCTCCCATTGCGGGCGGTTGCGCTATGGGCGATAATGTCAGGCGCGCATAAGCCCCTTCCGGCGACGCCGCGCCTTCCGTGCCGGTGTCGCGTTCGATACTTCAGAATCCCACCATCAAGGAGCGACTCATGGCACAGGTAAGTCTTGACTCGGGCGGCACGCTGCAAGTACACGATGGCCTCTACGAGTTTGTCAGAGACGAGGTTGTAGAGGGCACCGGTCGCACCGCCGACGAGGTATTCCGCGTTCTGGGCGATCTCGTGGAGCGGTTCGGTGCCCGAAACCGGGAGCTGCTGGCCAGGCGCGAGGAGGTCCAGGGCAGAATAGACGACTACTACCGCGAGAAGCGGAGCAGCGGCTGGCGCCCCACGCCTGAGGCGGCGGAGCAGGACGCTGCGGACCTTGAGCGGTTCCTCATCGATATCGGCTACCTCAGCCCCAGCAAGCCCGTCGATTTCCGGATGACCACGCCTCAGCTGGACGCAGAGATGGGGCAGAACGGACCGGAACTCGTCACGCCGGTGACCAACGCCAGCATGGCCGTGGGCGGCGCAAACGCCAGGTGGGGCAGTCTCTACGATGCCTACTTCCTGAGTGACGTTCACCCGGAGATCGACCGCGACGAGCATCGACCCGCAAGGCTGAGGATGGTGGTGGAGGAGACCAACGCCTTCCTGGACGAACACGTGGCCAGGTGGGACGGAGGCGTCCGGTTCGACGACGTCGCGCGGTACTCAGTGTCTCGCGGCGATGGCGGCCGGTACGAGCTTGTGGCGCACACCCGCGATGAGCGGCAGGCAAGGCTGCAGGAGCCGGGAACGTTCGTCGGGTTCAATCTCGACGAGGACGGGCAGCTCTCTGACTTCTACCTTTCGGACAACGGGCTGAGGCTCCAGATACAGCTCTACGAAGGGGGCGTAGTCGACGCGGGGAACGGGCAGTTCCGCGACCTCGTCGTGGAGTCCGCGCTCACCAACATCATCGACTTCGAGGATGCGGTGACTGTGGTCGACGCGGAGGACCTGGTCATGGCGCTTCGCAACTACCTCGGCGTCATACGGGGAGATCTGCTGGCCTACGGCTCCCGCGGCAACCTCAAGACCATCAACTCCGACCGGACCGTGACGGACGCGGACGGCAATACGCAAACACTGAAAGCGACCAGCCTGATGTCCGTCCGCAACGTGTCGCTGCACATGTACACCGACGTGGTCACCCTCAACGGCGAGGAGGTGCCGGAGCGGATGGTCGGCCTGCTTCTGACCTCGCTCATTGCCTCCTTCCATGACAAGGGCTCCAACGGCGAGGCAAGAGACGATGGCGCCGGTGCCCTGCCCGTCCGCGGGCCGAACAGCAGCAGGGGTTTCGTCTACCAGGTAACGCCCAAGCTCCAGACGGCGGAGGAAGTCGGGGAGCAGATGAGACTGTTCGCGGCCATCGAGGAGCGGCTGGGTATCGCCTCGGGCACAATCCTCATCGGCATTATGAACGAGGAGCTGGGCATGACCCTCCAGCTGGCGGACGCGCTCCGCGCCTCGCAGAGCAGGGTCTTCTTCATCAACACGGGCTTCCTGGACCGCACCGGGTCGCAGATTCGCGTCCAGATGCAGGCCGGGCCAGTTGACGTGCGGGACGACCTCACACAGGCCACCTACAACACCAGCTACGAGCGACACAACGTTGACGTGGGCATTCAAACCGGCATCCACAAGCAAGGCAAGATAGGTAAGGGCATGCAGGTCAGGAACCGCGCAATGTCCGAGATGCTACAGAGAAAGATTGACCACCCCCGGACCGGGGGCAACACGGCATGGGTGCCCGCTCCGTATCCCAGCGACCTGCACTCCATGCACTACCACATGGTAGACGTGGATGAGGTGCAGCGGACCATGGAGGACTCGCCGGCGCAGAACGTCGGCAGGGACGCGCTTCTGTCCTTCCCCGTGCTGGACGTGTCCAAGCTGGCCGGCGCGGACGTGAAGGAGAACCTGGTCCTTAGGTACATCCACAGCATGGTCGCCTACGCGGAGCCGTGGGTCAACCGCGGCATCGGGTGCAGCGGTGTGCTGAACTTCGACCGGGTTGAGGAGATGAAGGATCGCGCAACTGAGAGGATCGACAGTGCCGTGCTGGCCAACTGGAGGCTCCACGACGTCATTAGCCAGGCCGACATCGAGCAGGCGTTGGTGAGAGTGGCGGAGATCCTGGACGAGCAGAACGCGTCCTTGGAGGGCTACGAGCCTCTGGCGGACACTCAGGAGAAGCGGGAGCAGCTGCTGAACAGCCCGGCAATGGTGTCCGTGTTGCAGGTCATCGACGAGGCCGCGACTTCTCCGAGCGCCTTCGTGGAGCCCGGCCTGTTCCGCTACCGGCGCGAGGTGAAGGCCTCCGCCGGCTAAACGCCACCGCCTGCGCTCCCAGAGCCGGTACCATCAGAGCCATGACACAGCCCGAAATCACCGGCAAGCTGGCCATCCTGATCGACTTCGACGGCACGGTGACGGAGCGGGACATGGGCGTTGCGTTGTTGGACGCATTCGCCGTGGAGGACTGGCGGCGCTTTGGACGGATGCGAGAGGCCGGCCTCATCGTGGGGCGCGAGTGCCTGGCGAGCGAGTTCGGGTGCCTGCCCAGCGACAGGGAAGCGGAGATGGCGCGCTTTGTCCGGGAGGAGGCAGTGGTCAGACCCGGCCTGCGGGAGCTGGTGGAGTTGTGCCGCGAGAGTGGCATACCGCTGAATGTGGCGTCCAGCGGGCTGGGGTTCTACATTCGCCCCGTGCTGGCGGCAAATGGACTTTCGGACGTGCCTGTGTTCAGCAGCCGTGGAACGTTCGACGCGGGCGAGCGGGTGTGCGTCGTCTACGACGAGTGCCCGGAGGTCTGCGACTCGGTTGGCGCATGCAAGTGCTACCATGCGCTCAAGTACGCTAACCTGGGCTACACAGTTGTAAGCGTCGGGGACGGCTTCTCGGACACCTGCCTGGCCTCCAAGGCCGACTACGTCTTCGCATGCGCGCGGCTCCGCGCTCACTGCGAGGCCAACGCCATTCCGTTCTTTCCATTCGGTGACTTCCACGACGTCATAGCACGCCTGCCCGAGCTGCGGCCCCGCAGGTAGGGAATGGTGCGCTTCGCGCCGGCCGGTTCATTATCGCTAACGCGATGCGGGGACGAGGTACTGACACGCAGGCCGGAGCGCGCAGGACATGTGCGGCCGAATGCGGTAGAATTGACGTTGGGGCAGCGTCTACGCGGGCGCGGCCTGTGAACGCCAGGGCACCGAGGCGGTGAGAGGCGTGCAGAGACCCGCCCCCGGTTGGAGGCAGACATGTTTGCACGCGACATAATGACCAGCCCGGTCGTTACCATCACGGAGGACTCCACGGTTGCCGACGCGGCAGCGCTCATGCTGAAGCACGGCGCAAGCTGCCTCCCCGTGGTCAACAGCGAGGGGAAGCTCACGGGCATCATCACCCATTCCGACTTCGGTTTTCATCGCAAGTTCATTCCCATGTCGGGCCAGCTGTACACCCTCATGGGCTCGTATGTCCGGCCGGAGACGGTGGAGATGGTGGCCGGTGAGGTCAGCTCCCGGCGGATCAAAGACGTTATGAGTTATCCCGTCGTTACACTGGAAGAGGATGCCTCCGTTGCAGAGGTGGCAGACCTGATGATCAACAAGGGCGTCAACAGGATTCCCGTCACGCGGGATAAGGAGCTGGTCGGCATAATCACCAGGCATGACCTGGTCAAGCTGATGCTCCAGAACATGCCCGGGAGCTGACCCGCAGAGCGCCTCAGACTCTCCTCCCGCATACCACAGCAGCGATGTGCGGGACCGGAGCCTGGGGGCCTGCCAATGTAATGTCACCGGGAATACACAGCAGCTCCGACCAGCCGGACGGGCCCACGGTGATGCGTCCCGGTCTTGCCAGCGGCAATCTGCGGGCCGCGGTTCTGGGTGTGAACGACGGCCTGGTATCCAACTTCAGCCTCGTCATGGGCGTGGCTGGTGGCATCAGCGATCCGGACATCGTCCTGCTGGCGGGAGTAGCCGGCCTTCTCGCCGGGGCCTTCTCGATGGCCGCGGGAGAGTACGTCTCCGTGCGCTCCCAGAGGGATGTCTTCGAGCACCAGATCGAGAGAGAGCGGTATGAGATCGCGATGTGGCCCGAAGAGGAGGAGAAGGAGCTGGTGACGATCTACCGCTCGAAGGGCCTTTCGCAGGACGAGGCCGAGGCGGTTGCCAGGCGGCTCAGTGCGGACCCGGAGGCCATGCTGGACACCATGGTGCGAGAGGAGCTGGGGCTCAACCCGGACGGGCTAGGCTCGCCGATCGGCGCGAGCTTAAGCTCATTCACGGCATTTGTGATGGGCGCAGTGGTGCCCATCATTCCATACATATTCGGCACCACGTCGGCCAACATTCCGGCCAGTGCGGCCCTGAGCGCGAGCGCGCTACTGCTCGTGGGAGGGATCCTGGCCAGGTCATCCAACCGCAACCCGCTGTGGGGCGCAGCGCGAATGGCCCTGGCCGGCGGCGTGGCTGCCACGGTCACATTCACCATCGGCAGGCTGGTGGGCATGTCGCTGGCGGGCTGAACGAGCGATGTCCCGCACGGCGTTACGCCAGCCGGAACACCACTGCCAGCCCGATCAGGTAGATGCCCACGAAAAGCGGCGGGCTGGGCTCGAGGAGCGAGAACTGCTTCAACGGGCGTCGCATTGCCAGCTGTACCAGTCCAAGCGACATGAGCAGAACGGCGAACAGCCCGGCGGCAACCGTGCCTGCGCTCGTGAAGCTGTAGAGCGAGCCGTCCGTGTACGCCAGGTCTGCGGCCGCCAGGGCCACGATGTTGAAGGAGTTGGTGCCGTACATGTTGGCCAGGCCCAGGTCGTAGGCCTTCATGCGGAAGGCTGCGATTGTCGTCGTAAGCTCCGGCAGCGTGGTCACCACCGCCAGGGCCAGCACGCCGACAAAGCTGGAGCCAATGCCGGTGGCATCTGCGATGGCCTCGGCGCTGATGGCAAGCGCGGGGCCGGAAACGAATATGGCGGCGGCGGCGGCGAGGAAGACAGTCCATCCCCACGCCAGCGAGTGAGCCGGTTCCTCCTCGTCCTCCCCCTCAGACTCTTCGACCTCTGAGCTGAACTGGCGCAGTATGCGGGATATGACCACGTAGACCGCTATGATGGCTATGGCCGGTATGCTCACGGCCAGCAGCTTGAAGTCTATCTGCGTGACGGCAAAGAGCGTGGCCATTGCCGTCAGCAGTATGGCTGAGCCCGCAACCCACGTCTGCTGAGGCGCAAGCTGCCGGAATATCTCGCGACCGCCGAACAGGGCCATCAGGATGGCCAGGTTGCTCATGTTGAGCATGTTGGCGCCGAGGATGTTTCCGGCGGCAAGCTCGGCTGAGCCGCCGATGGCGGCCGCAACGGCCGTCACAAGCTCCGGCAACGACGTGGCGCCCGCTAGCAGCAGCGACCCGACCCACAACCGCCCCAGACCCATCCGGGAGGCGATAGTATCCGCCGCGGCCGTGAGGAATGACGCCGCCACGACAATCACTACGGCGGCAGCGAGGAACAGCCCGATGGCCGGAGTAAGGCTCAGTTCCATGACGCTCCGGCGGTGTGGACTGGGGTCGAAAGATTGTGCAGTATTGCGGGCTTAGAACATCCGGCTCGCCGGAGCGAGACGGCCCCGGACTGAGCGCGCGGGAGATTCACTCCTGGACCTCCCGCCCTTCCTGGTCCAGAAGGCGTACGGAAACGCCTACCTCCCGCAGGCCCGGCTCGATGACCTCGCGGTCGCCCACCACCAGCAGCGTCAGCCGGCTGTTGTCTATGTTCTGCACCGCGGCGCGTCTAACTTCTTCCAGCGTCACCGCCTCTATAGCGGATGGGAGAGTCTGGTAGTAGTCGTCCGGGAGGTTGAAGGACACAGCGTGCACGAGCTGCTCCAGAACCTGCCACGAGGTCTCGAAAGACGATGGGAACTGGCGCAGCATGGCCGACCTGGCCGCCTCGAACTCCGCCTCCGTGACGGGCCTCTCGCCGACCACTTCGCGGAGCTCTCGCAGGGTCTCCTCCACGGCCTCGCGAGTGACCGCGGTCTGCACGCCTCCACCCACCATGAACAGCGACAGGCCACGATGCCAGTCGAACCAGGAGCGGTAGCCGTAGCTGTAGCCCTTGTCTTCTCTGAGGTTCATGTTGAGCCTGGCGGTGAACTGGCCGCCGAATAGGTGGTTGAGCAGCGCAAGAGCGGTGTAGTCGGGATGTTGGCGCTCGACGCTTGTTAGCCCAACCCGTATCACCGACTGCGCTGCGCCGGGCTTGTCCAGCAGGTACAGGGTGGTGGGTGACGGCGCGGCGTCTTCAGCCGGCGCGGCCGCGTCAGGGCTGTCGCCGTTGGCGGCCTGCCAGGCTCCGAGCCACTGCTCCGCCAACTCCGCAACCTCTCCGAGCGACACGTCCCCGACAACTACGAGGGTGGCTCCCACCGGCCCGTAGTTCCGGCCATAGAAACCCGCCATGTCCTCGCGTGTTATGGCCTCGACGGACTCTTCGGTGCCGCTGAGGGGATGGCCGAAGGCGCTCTCATTGCCCAGTATGAGACCGGGAGCGTGGCGTCCGGCCATGGCCGTCGGATCGTCCCGCATCCTCCTGAGCGAGGTGAGCCGCTCCCTGCGAATGCGGTCCGTCTCGTTCTCGGGAAAGGCTGCGTTTTGCACCAGGTCGGCAACAATCTCCAGCGCCTTGGGGAAGTGGCGAGTCAGCGTCTCCGCGGCCAGGGTTGTCGACTCCCTGCCGGTCGCCGTGGCAAGCTGGCTGCCCATGAACTCCATCTCATCGGCTATCTGACTGCTTGTGCGTGCTGTGGTGCCCTCCTGGACCATGGCCGTGGTGAAGGATGCCAGCCCGGGAAGCGATATCGGGTCGCCGGCCGCGCCGGTGTTCAAGATCAGTGCGAAAGACACGGCCGGAAGCTCTCGCTTCTCGACGACCAGGATCTCCAGGCCGTTCGATAGCCTCTGGCGCTCCGGCATGGGAGGAGTGAACGCGGCGGGCGCCGCAGGTGTCGGGCGCTGCGTGCGGTCGATGCCTGCGCTGGCGTGGCTTCTGGACGGCTCTGGCAGGACCACCATCTGCACCTGCCGCTCGCCCATGTACACTCGCGCGGCCCGCTGCACGTCCTCCGGCTGGACCGCCAGGAATCGGTCCATGTCCCGGTTGATGGCTCCCGGATCCCCTGCGAACACGTTGAAGGAGTTGAGACGGTTCGCTCTACCGCCGAACCCTCCGATGTTGGCGGTCAGGCGCACCTGCTGCCACTCGAGGCGGTTCCTGAAGCGCTCAAGCTCCTCCGGCTGAGGTGGAGCGTCCTGAAGGCGCCTGATCTCGGCGAGCGCAGCCTCAGCGACCTCCTCTGCGGTATGGCCTGCGGCCGCGGTTACGTCCATGTGGAAGTCCCCTGCGATCTCCGATGGGCCGTGACGGACCGCCGCGCTCTGCGCTATCCGCTTTTCGTACACCAGGGAACGATGCAGCCTTGAGCTCTTGCCGTCGCTTAGCAGGGAGGCCAGAACGGAGAGCGGCGCCTCGTCCGGGTGGAAGCGCGGTACAGCGGGCCACACTATCGACCAGCGAGGAAGCGTCACCTTGTCGTGGAGCGTGAGGTCTGCGCGGCCCTGCAGGGGCGAGTCGGTGCGGGTCGCTCGCGGCAGTGCGGGGCCGGGCGGAATGTCGCCGAAGTAGCGTTCCGCCAGCTCAGCGGCCTGCTCGGGGCGAAAGTCGCCGGCGATGGCCAGGCTCGCGTTTGAGGGCGTGTAGAACCTCTGGAAGAAGGCCTTTGCGTCCTCCAGGGATGCGGCGTCCAGGTCTTCGTGGAAGCCGATGGTGGGCCAGTGGTATGGGTGTGGCAGCGGATAGACCGCGCCCTGCAGGTGGATGCCGGAGACTCCGTAGGGCCGGTTCTCGTAGCTCTGGCGCCGCTCGTTTTTCACCACGTCGCGCTGGATGTCCATCCTGCCCTGGTCCAGGGCGTCCAGCAGGAAGCCCATCCTGTCCGACTCCAGCCAGAGTGCCAGCTCCAGATAGTGGGATGGCAGGTTCTCCCAGTAGTTGGTCCTGTCGGGCGTGGTGGAGCCGTTGAGGGTTGCGCCCACTTCCTGCAGCGGCTCGAAGTAGCCGCTGTTGTGGTGCTTCGAGCCCTCGAACATGAGGTGCTCGAAGAGGTGGGCGTAGCCGGTCTTGCCGGGCGTTTCGTCCTTGGAGCCGACGTGGTACCAGACGTTGACAGCCACCAGCGGCAGTGCGTTGTCCTGGTGAAGAATGACGTCCAGCCCGTTCGAAAGGGTGAACTTCTCGAAGTCTACTTGCTGCATGAAGTCTCCGCCAATGAGCATTGCGGCCCGCGTAGGCCAGTATGAACAGCGACAAGCGGATTATACCCCGCGCGCCGCCATATCGCTACCGGCGGTGGGGCGGGACGCGCGAGGTCGCGGCGCGGTGCATGCTAGGATGCAGGTTCGTCAGCGCGTGCGGGGCCGGGCATGCGCCGCGGAGCTTGACACCGCGCCATTTGCGAGTACGCTACGCTCTACCACGCTACCAGGAGTGTAAGCCATGGATAACGTCGAATCACTGCTGGAGGAGTTGACCAACGCTCACGGCCCTTCCGGCTTCGAGGGCCCGGTCCGAGCTATCGTTCAGCGCGAGCTGTCCGGTCTCTGCGATGGCCTGGAAACGGACGGGATCGGCTCGCTCATCGGGAGGCTGGGCGAGGAGAGCGGCTCGCCCAGGGTCATGATGGCTGCTCACATGGACGAGGTAGGCCTCATGGTCAAGCTGATCACCAAGGAAGGATACGTGATGTTCCAAACCCTGGGCGGTTGGCTGGACCAGGCCCTCATCAACCAGCGATGGGTCATCATGACCAGGAACGGCCCTGTTCTCGGAGTCACCGGCGTGAAGACCATACACGTGATGACCGCCGAGGCTCGGGGCCAGCTGTTCAAGAAGGAGCAGATGTTCATCGACGTGGGCGCATCCAGCAAGGAGGACGCCGAGGAGCGCCTGGGCATCCGTCCCGGCGATCCGATAGCGCCGGACAGTCGATTCACTCAACTGAACGGCGGCTCGCTGTACCTTGGCAAGGCGTGGGACGACCGCGCTGGCCTGGGCGTTATCGTCGAGGTCATGCGCCGCCTCAGAGAGTCGCCGCCGCCGAACACGCTGTACGGCGTAGCCACCGTGCAGGAGGAGGTTGGCCTCAGAGGCGCCCACACCAGCAGCTACGCAGTGGAGCCGGATCTTGGGATCAACCTGGAGTCCGGCGTTGCGAGCGACTACCCTGGCATCACGCAGGAGGAGGCGCAGGAAAAGATAGGGAATGGCCCCTCCATCTTCCTGCACGACTCGTCAATGTTGCCCAGCCTCAAGCTGCGCGACCTGTTCGTGGACACGGCGCGGGAGAATGACATTCCGGTCCAGTTCGACGTGCTCAGCGGCTACGGCGAGGACGGAGCGGAGATGCAGAGGTCTCGCAGCGGCGCGCCTTCCATCAACATCGCCATTCCAACGCGCTATCTGCACAGCCATAACGGCATCATCAGCCGGCAGGACTTCGACCGGACGGTGGACCTGGTAGTGGCGGTGGTGAGGAAGCTGGACTCGGACACGGTGCGGGAGCTGCGCAGCTTCGATTAGGCGCGGTCGCCGACCGCGCCCGAGTCCCCTCAGCCGCATGTGCTGAGCCTGTCGGTGGCCGAGCGGGCATCCGTCCCGCCCACTCAGGCGTCTATTCCCCGTGCCGACCCGTCGTCGCGCCGCGCGTGCATGCCGGATTGCGACAAGTGAGTGGACAGTGTCAGGTTGCATGTCCACATATATCAGATATAATTTAGGCGTCAAAGCTATTGGACACTGTCATGGACTGTGTCCGTATATTGGGGGTAAGGTTGCCAAGCTGGAGCGTCCATTTCGATCTGACCGTACGGGCCGAAACGCCGCAGATCATTCGCGACCTTGCCAGGATTCACGCCTTGGCCTCCGTCATTCGCGGCATCCCAATTCCGCCACACGTACAGCAAAGGCTGGACAGGCTGAACATGCTTCGCGCCGCCCGCGGCACCATCGGTATCGAGGGAACGGATCTGTCCGAGGAAGAAGTCGAGTTGGTAATGGACTCCCCTCCGGACCGTCCTGCCCTTGGCCCGGGCCGCGAGCGAGAGGAGAAGGAGGCCAGGAACGCCGCGTCCGTCATGCACTACATTCGGGACCACGTGAACGCCAACCCTGCCGCTCGGCTCACCGAGCCACTCATCCGCCACTTCCATCGTACGCTGACTGAGGGCATTGACTACCCGCGCAATATACCAGGGGTCTATCGCAGCCACGCGGTTAACGCAGGCGTCTACCGGCCGCCGGACACCGGCGACGAGGTGTGGCGGCTGATGGCCAAGTTCCTGGAGTGGTTCAACGAGGGAGTGGCGGCCTCGTGGGACCCCGTGGTTAGGGCGATCGTTGCTCACTTCTACGTGGTGAGCATTCACCCATTCGGCGATGGGAACGGGCGCACTTCCAGGGCGGTGGAGAGCTTCCTGCTCTACAAGGCCGGCGCGAACGCCCGGGGCTTCTTCTCGCTGGCCAACTACTACTACGTGAATCGACAGGAGTACGTGGACCAGTTGAACCTGGTGCAGCTACGAGGTTCGACGGACTTGACTCCTTTCGTGGCCTTCTCGCTCCGCGGGTTGGTGGAGGAACTGGAGGCGGTGCACGAGGAGGTGCTGGCGGAGGTGAGGGTAATCGCCTTCCGCGACTATGCGCGGGAGACGCTGTCGAGGCACGACCGGTTGGGGACGTCGGCGGGCGACAGGCAATTGCGTCTCCTTACACATATGAGGAGAAGCCCTGTATCGCTGAAGGACCTGCGGTCCGGCAGGCACCCCATCTCGCACCTGTACCGCGGCTTGAGCTCGCGTACACTGGCTCGGGACGTGAGTTGGCTGAGATTGCATCAGTTGGTCGAAATTGACGGTGATGAGATGCGAGCCCGCGTAGACCTGATGACGGACTTCACCGCGTGACAGCTGCCTACGGTGGCTATTGCCGGCCCGCTAATCGCGCAAAATGAAAGACCCCGAAGCGCTTCGGTCTGCGACCGTCCCGGTGGACTTGAGCCGGGAGCTTCGGGGTCCGGTGCCTGCCGGTATTCCGCAAGCGGATACCGGAGCGCCTTGCGTCCGGTGCCGTTTACGCTACAGACACCTCACTAGAAGTCCGTTTATCAGATAACAATATGGATCACCTCCTTTCTTAGCGTACCCACAAGATACACCCAGTATTTCCGCCAGCGCAAGGGGGTTTTCCAACTATTTTCTTTGACAAGGGCCGTTTGGGCATGCCGATTCAGCCCTCGCCCTCTCCGGCCTCCTCCTTCTGCACCATGTCCGCCACCCTCTTGAACAGGTCGTAGGGCTGTGCTCCGGAGAAGAAATAACGCCCTATGATGAAGGAGGGGATGCCCCTGACTCCAATCGAGAGGGCCTCCTCGTACTGCGTCTGCGCGGCGGTGGTGTAGTGGCCCGCGCCCAGGCGCTCCTCCATTGAGGCGGGGTCAAGTCCCACCTGCTTGCCAATCTGCTGGAGAACCGATAGCTCCCCGAGGTTCGCTCCGTCCTCCCATAAGGCGCGGTAGCACTCCCGGTGGAACGGCTCAAAAAGGCCCGCGTCCTTGGCGAACTCGGAGGCCTCGAAAGCCAGGCGGGTGTTCGGCGTTACAGGCGCGCGGCGCATTACGAGCCCCGACTCCTCCGCCACCTCGCCCAGGTGGCCTGTCAGCGGCGACCCCGGCTGCTCGCCTTCCTTCTGCTCTCGCACGACGCCCTCGGGGGGCATGTCAGGCCTGAGGTAGAAGCTCTTGTAGGTAACGTCTAGCGGAAAGTCCTGTTCCAGCTGGTCCAACCTGGCCAGTCCCACGTAGCACCAGGGTCAGATGTAGTCGTACCAGACGGTGACGGGAACAAGCTTTGCGCCTGAATCACTTGCAGTCATGGGGCACCTCCCTTCGGGCCTGCGGCGGATGGCTCGCCCCGCCATTCTATAGGATGCGGTCCAAACTCGCCATACGCCGGTAGCCGGCCCAACGCTACGCCAGCACGCACTCCTGGCAGCGGCACAGGCGCCGCAGCAGCTCAAACGGGTAGATGCCGGAGTCGTGGGCGTCACTCCAGAGGAACTGCACTGCGTAGCGGCCTATCTGCATCCATTCGACTGCAAATACGTTCTCCCGCACGTCGTCCTCCGTAATCCTTCGGCGGCCCGTCATCTCCTCCACGCACCCGGCGCAGCAGCAGTGGCCGCGCAGGTAGCGGTGCGGGTAGAAGCCCGCGTGTCCGTCGTCCCAGTCTATGTGGACGCCGTCGTCCTCGATCTTGAGGTCACGAAGCATCAAGCCGCCTCCTCGTCAACCCGCGGCGTGGCCGCGCGGAATGCAGGCAGAATGTCGGTCTAAGCATCAGCCCATCGCCCCCAGGCGATTGCCCCCAAGCACGTGCAGGTGCAGATGGTCGACCTCCTGCCCGGAGTCCGGCCCCTGGTTGATGACCAGTCTGTACCCCGACTCGGCGATGCCTTCGCGCCGCGCCGCCTCACTCGCCATCATCATCATGTGTCCGAGCAGGCCGCCCCCGTCCGGGTCGAAGCACGCGATCTGCGTCACGTGCTCGAGCGGGATCACGAGCAGGTGCGTCGACGCCTTGGGGCTGATGTCCCGGATGACGAATGCTGTGTCGTCGCGGTCCAGCATATCGCTGGGGACGTCGCCCCGCGCGATTCCGCAGAAGATGCACTGGTCGGTCATGGGAAACTGTCACTCCTGTGCCACTCCGGGCCGTGTGTCCCTGCGACTCAAACCGCGCAGGAAGGGTCCGGAACCTGAGCAGCGGGTGCTACGCCCGCTACATGCTCACCGAGAGGTAGGTTGTGGTACGCTGGATACCGCCGATGGTGTGGATGTTGCCCGTGACCAGGTCACCGATGGCGTTCAGGCTTTCCGCCTCAACCACGGCCACCACGTCGTACTCGCCCGTGACCGCGTCAGCCTCCCTCACGCCGTTAACCGAACGGAGCGCCATCAGCACGTCCCTGGTCTTGCCAACCGCAGTCGAAATGAGCACGTACGCCTTGGTAGTCATGAATCTGCCTCCTTGCCATCGCGGTGCGCCTTATCGCCCTGCCTCCGCCGCGGATTCCAGGACACGCCCATTCTAGGATTGGCGCGTATGGCTGTCAAATGCTGCTGATGCGTAACTCTCACGACTTGGTACAATTGCGAAATCGCTTGTAGGATTCTTGCAGACCACGAGACCGCTCACCCACGGGAGGAACGCGATCGCCATCCCGACATCCGCGACTCGCTTCGACCCTCATACACCACATGCGGCTTTGGAGACCGCCGTGGTGTTTCGCGACCTTGTGCCGGAGATTCCATCCACGACGTACGCCACGTTTGGCCTCTACAAGTATCCGGCCAAGTTCATCCCGCAGGTTATCGCCTACGCGCTGAAGACCTACGCCGCGCCCGGCATGAGCGTGATCGACCCGTTCGCCGGCTACGGCACCGTGGGGGCGGTGGCGCGCATATACGGCCACGACTACGAGCTTTGGGACCTCAACCCACTGCTGGAGCACCTGCACGCGGTCGCCGTTGCGCCACCACTGTCCGTGGACGCCGCTGCCCTGGTGGATGCGCTACGTGCCCATCGTTCGCCCTTCGAACCCGACTGGCCCAACGCTGCCTACTGGTACCCGGAGTCCTTTCTCCCAATGCTGTCGGAAGCCTGGGGCTTCTACCACTCCCTACAGGACGAGGACCTCAGGCGGGCGCTGCTCATACCGCTCATGAAGGCCACTCGTTACTTCTCCTACGACGACGAGAAGCGCCAGAAGCTATCTCGTTCCGATGTTGCGAGGGCTCGCACGGACAAGCTGGAGAGCGGGGACTGGCGCGCGACGTTCCACCGCCGAGTTCTGGCGGGCGTGGAGCACGTGCTGGCCGCGCAGGAGGAGTACGCCCGGCTCGGCCCCAAGCCCGTGCGCTCCTCGGTGAAGGCGGGCGTTGATGGCCTGAGAGCGGGACCGGAGACTGATCGCGACGTGCTCATAACCTCGCCGCCTTACCTGCAGGCGCAGGAGTACATACGAGCCTCCAAGATGGACCTGTTCTGGCTGGGCCACTCCGAGGCGAAGGTGCGAGAGCTGGGCAAGCTGGAGTTCCCCTACCAGGACGTGCCCGAAATAGCCGTACACTCCGAGACGTATGACGAGTGTTTGCAGGCAATCCACGAGCCTCACATGGCGAGGCTCTTCCGGCGGTACTTCTTCGGAGTCCTGGGCACGCTCACGAATCTTCAGGAGCACATATCGGACCGCCTGCTCCTGTTCGTGGGGCCGGCCACCATCCGTACGAGGCCCATCCCCATAGACCGCATATTCCTCGAGCACTTCGAGGCACTGGGCTGGCGGCACGAGGCCACGCTTGTGGACACCATCGTCTCGAAGAACCTGTTCTCGTACAGGGTGAATCCGGCCACCGGCGCGCCGGACCGCCGCATGAAAACCGAGAACCTGGTCGTGCTTACGAGGCGCTAGGTCACCGGCCGCGGCGGCGGCCAAACGCCCTCGAAGAAGCAGCGTGTGCCCGTGCTCTGCGCGTCCATCATGGTTGGCGGCAGAATGCGCGCCGTCGCCCCGTCCTCGCACTCGATGAGCAGCGCCTTCTTCTCCACCTGTACGAGGGCGAAATCGAAGAAACGCCCGCCGATCCCCATCAGCTCGCCGTGCCAGCGCTTCATCCCGTCATCGCTGCTAACCCAGCCTAGCATGCGGCACCGCCCGTACTCGACGCCGTCCCTGTCTAGCAGGGTCACGATCTCATCATACGCCCACATTGCATTCTCCGTAGGTTCAATCGTGCTTGTCAGGGCGCAAAGCTGTAGACGACAGGAACCTCGGCAACGACGGTGACCGAGGCGTCCGTGTGATGGTAGATGTTGACCCGGCCTGTGCCGCAGTCGCCGAATTCGTCGCACGAGATGGTCCCGATTATGCCCTCGAATCCGGCGGTCGCGGTCAGGGCCTGCCTCAGTTCCTCGCGGTCGATGACGAGCGTTTCCCCATCGACGACCGCCACCTCCTCGATTGCGCGCAGCAGGATGGTGGTGGCGTCGTAGGCGTGGGCCAGGTAGGCCGTGGAAGGCTCCTCGCCGTACATCTCGCGGTAGTCGGCGATCAGCTCCGCGCCGCTCTTGCCCGTGGCCTCGTTGACCTGGTCGCCGAAGTCCTGCTCCGGGCCGGGGAGGTACATGCCCTCCGACTCCGGCAGAGCAAGGGTGTCCGGCTCCAGCAGCGCGGCGCCCCCGATGAGCGTCGCGTCCTCCAGTCCGGCCACGCCGGCAACCTGACCGATCACGTGCGCGCCCTCGGCCGGGAAGAGCGGGAAGAACAGGCCGTCCGGGCTTCCGCCCGCGAGCTGAGACAGGGCTGAGCCTATGTCCGTCTGGCCCTTTTCGATGGCCGCAATCTCGGTCGCTCCGCCCAGCTCGCCGAACGCGTCCTCGAACGCGCCAACGAGGCCCGTCGTGTACGGATCGCCGTCGTGGATCGCGCCCACGCTGCGAAGGCCGAGCTCCTCATAGGCGAAGCGGGCCACGGCGCCGGCCTGGTGCAGGTCGTTATTCGAGAGGCGGTAGTATCCGGCGCGTTGGTTGGAGCCGGCGTTGCCTGCGAGGTCGGACGTCAGGGAAGGCGCGGTGTTCGATGGCGAGACCATGACCAGGCCGGCCTCGCTGATGACCGGCGCGGCTGCGCTTCCGGCGACCGAGCACGACGTGCCCATGGCTCCAGCGACCCGCGGGTCGCCCGCCACGGTCTCGGCGGCAAGGCGTCCGCCGTCCGAGGAGCACTGCGAGTCCAGCCCGGCTCCGGGCGAGACTGCGCGGCCGTGGATGTCGCCATAGTCCGCGATCGCCATCTCGAAGCCCCGGCGCTCGGGGACGCCCAGGCTGGCGACGCCAGTGAGCGACGTCATGGAGCGTACGTGGATGGATTCGCCCGCCTCCAGCCTCACTGAACCCAATGGGCCTGAGTCCGCGTCCTTGGACGTTTCGAACGACACGCTCCCATTGCAGGCGACCGCGGTAGTGAGCGCCAGCGCGGCGATCAGGGCCGGCTCGAGCAGTGTCTTGAAGCGGATCAGGCGCGCTGATGTCATACCGGAATCACTTGCCTTTCGTATAGATCAGGCATCTGGCGAGATTGTACACAATGGGCGGCCCGTCGACAATTGCAGCCTGTTTGGGGCAGGCTGCCCCTGCTTGGACGGTGAGGACTGGGAGCGCTTCTGGCTGCCGCCTGGCGCATGACGGCTGTGCACCTGCGCCGTGTGCTATACTCACTTCCAAATCTCGCACAGGTGAGACGTAATGGTGCGCAAGCTGCGCCTGGCAATGGCCCAGATCAACACGACGGTCGGCGACTTGGAGGGCAATACCTCCAAGGTGCTGGAGTATGTGGAGCGCGCCAGGGCGCAGCAGGCCGACCTCGTGGTCTTTCCGGAGATGGCCATCCCCGGCTACCCGCCGGAGGACCTGCTCTTCAAGCCGTCGTTCATTCGCGCCAACATCGATGCCATGCAACGCGTGGTGGCCTGCTCCCGCAGCATCACGGTCGTGGTGGGCTTCGTAGACCTGCAGAGCGACATCTACAACGCCGCCGCGGTGGCCCACGACGGGCAGCTGCTGGGTGTCTACCACAAGATGTACCTGCCCAACTACGGCGTCTTCGATGAGGACCGCTACTTCAAGGCGGGCTCCGTTTGCCCCGTGTACATGGTCAACGGCGTCCATATAGGAGTCAACATCTGCGAGGACATCTGGTACGCCCTCGGCCCGTCCGCCGTGCAGCGCGACGCGGGCGCCGAGATCATCCTGAACATCAACGCGAGCCCCTACCACGCCGGCAAGCTGGCCTTCCGTGAGCGGATGGTGGCCACGCGCGCGGCCGACAACGGCGTGTACGTGTCGTACACCAACCTGGTGGGAGGCCAGGACGAGCTGGTCTTCGACGGCGGCAGCATGGTGTACGACCAGGGCGGTGAGCTCGTGGCACGCGGCCGCCAGTTCGAGGAGGACCTGGTGCTGGCCGACCTCGACGTGGATACGGTGCTACAACACCGCCTCCGCGACCCCAGGCCCCGCAAGGAACGGCCCATTCTCAGCAGCGTTGGGGCCTCCCAGGTGGTGCACCACTCGGAGCACACGCCCAGGCCGGCCCGGCCGGCGCTGGACGGCTGCGTAGCCGAACCGCTTGATCCGCTTGCGGAGGTGTACTCCGCGCTGGTCCTCGGTACCGGCGACTACGTACGAAAGAGCGGGTTCGGCAAGGCGCTAATCGGCCTGTCCGGCGGAATCGACTCGAGCCTGACGGCGGTGATAGCGGCCGATGCCCTGGGCAGCGAGAACGTAACCTGCGTGGCGATGCCGTCCCGCTACTCGTCTGAGGGCAGCCTCACCGACGCCAAGGCATTGGCTGCCAACCTGGGTATCGAGCTTCTCACTATCCCCATCGAAGAGGCGTTCGAGGCGATGCTGCACATGCTGGCGGAGCCTTTCCGAGGCACGCAGCCCAACGTGGCGGAGGAGAACCTTCAAACGCGCATTCGAGGCAACATTCTCATGGGCCTGTCCAACAAGCACGGCCGGCTGGTGCTCACAACGGGCAACAAGAGCGAGGTCGCCACGGGCTACGCCACGCTCTACGGCGACATGGCGGGCGGCTTCTCGGTGATCAAGGACGTGCCCAAGACGCTGGTGTACAGGCTGGCCAGGTACCGCAACAACCACGGCTCGCCGCCGAACGTGATACCGGACAGCGTGCTGGACAAGGCGCCCAGCGCGGAGCTGAAGCCTGACCAGACTGACCAGGACACGCTACCGCCCTACGACCTGCTGGACCAGATACTGGAAGCCTACGTGGAGCAGGACCGCAGCTACGCGGACATCGTGGACATGGGCTTCGATGCATCGACGGTTGGCCGCGTGATCGCGATGGTGGACCGCAACGAGTACAAGCGCCGGCAGTCGCCGCCCGGGGTCAAGATAACGCCGCGGGCGTTCGGGCGCGACCGGCGCCTGCCGATCGTCAACCGGTACCGGCAGGGCTAGGGCAGCCGAAAGGGCCCGGGAACTTCCTTACACACCGTCTCCTTCACGTCTTCGCGAGGTGTGTCCTCCGACATTCCACGAGCCGCCGCCTCTCACTGCGCGAGACACAATTCACGACTTCGTGATTCGCTTCACCCAAACGCGCGCTTCTCAACCCAGAGAGCCGTGATTCCTTGTGATATGCGTCACCATTTTGACGGATTCCTCAACGCAGGGGTACAATTCAATTGAACGGGGAGTTCCACGGTCCAAGCGAAGGGAAGGCAACGTCTTCGCAGGGAAAGGGGGCGGAAATGCTGACTACAACCACCAAGGGCATGAACTACACCGGCGGCACATGGGCTGCGGCGGCCGGGGAGACCTTTGAGGACAGGAACCCGGCGTGCACGGGTGAGCTTCTCGGGGTCTTCCCACGGTCGGGGTTGCAGGAGGTTGAGGACGCAGTGGCCGCAGCCCGTGCCGCCTTCTCGGGCTGGAAGAGGGAGTCGCGCATTCGCCGGGCGGAGTACCTGGACGCCTTTGTCCAGCTGGTGAAGCGGGACCAGGAGGAGCTGGCGCAGCTGCTGAGCAGGGAGTCCAGCAAGTGCATCGCGGAGGCCCGCGCCGACATTGTGGAGGGCATACACGCCGCACAGTACTGGTTCGGCAGGGCGCGCATGGAGTGGGGCGACGTTCTGGCATCGGAGATACCGGAGAAGGACGTATTCGTCCACCGGAAGCCGAAGGGAGTGGTAGCGGCGATCGCGCCCTGGAACTTCCCGTTCGCCATACCCCTGTGGCTGATCTGCCCGTCGCTCGTCGAGGGCAACACGGTGGTGTTCAAGCCTGCCGAGGAGACTCCTCTCATGGGGCAGCGCATCGCCGAGTACTTCGACGAGGTGGGGCTTCCTCCAGGTGTTCTGAACCTGGTGCAGGGATACGGCGAGGAGGCCGGCTGGCCCCTTGCGACTCACCCAGACGTGGACGTGGTCCTGTTCACCGGCTCCGCCCAGGTCGGCTCGATGATCAGGGAAGCGTGCGCCAGGGACTATCGCAAGTTCTGCGTGTGCGAGATGGGCGGCAAGAACGCGATCATCATCTTCGATGACGCCGACTTCGACCTGGCCGTCAACGCCGCCGTCATCTCGGCCTTCCGCACCACCGGACAGCGGTGCGTCTCCGCGGAGCGCATCCTGGTGCAGCGGGGCATCTTCGATCGCTTTGTCGACGCCTTCGTGGAGCGGGCGCGGAAGATTCGGGTGGGCGATCCACTGGACGAGGCCACGTTCATGGGCCCGCTGGTGAGCGAGGCCGCGGTCGAGAAGTTCGAGTACTACTGCAGGCTGGCCGCCGAGGAGGGAGCGACCATTCACCTGGGCGGCGGACGGCTCGCGGAAGGGGAGTACGCCGGCGGGTACTTCGTCCGACCCTTCGTCTACACGATGGAGCACAACCCGGAGGCCAGGGTGCTGAGAGAAGAGGTCTTCGGGCCGCACGTGGGGATCGTTCCGTTCGACGACCTTGAGGAGGCCGTCCGTATATACAACGACTCCGAGTACGGGTTCGCACTGTCCGTGTGCAGCCGGGACTACCGGACCATACGCGCAGCCCGCGAGGGGTGCGACTTCGGCGTCGGGTACGTGAACCTGCCGACCATCGGCGCTGAAGTGCACCTGCCCTTTGGCGGGTTGAAGAAGAGCGGGACCGGGATGCCCTCGGCCGCAGGCCTGCTGGAGGCTGTGACCCACAAGGTCTCCTGGACGGTCAACCACGCGGAGGACATCAAGCTGGCGCAGGGCCTGAAGGCGGACCTCGACTAGAAGCAGCCTGGATGCACCTCGCCGGCCGGAGCGGCGGGTAACCAGGCGTGTAGATTGAGTGGGGCTGAAATGAAGACCGGAAAGTTCGCGAGGATACTAGCAGCGCTTCGGGGTGATACGAGTCGCATTCTCATGTGCCCTCCGTACCATTTCGACGTCAGGTATGAGATCAACCCATGGATGAACACGCGAGACAGGGTTGACCGCAAAGAGGCCTTGAAGCAGTGGCGCGCCCTGTACCGCGTGCTGGCCGGCGAAGTCGGAGCGAAGGTGGAATTCGTCGTCCCTGTAGCCGGGCTTCCGGACTGCGTTTTCACGGCCAACGCTGGGCTGCTCGCGGGCAACACCTTCATAGCCTCCAGCTTCCGTCATCCCCAGAGGGCGCGGGAAGAGGGACACTGGCAGGCGTGGTTTGAGTCGAAGGGCTACAGGGTAGTCCGGCTGTCGCCGGAGTTGCGCTTTGAGGGGGAAGGCGACCTGCTCGCCGCTGGTGATCTGGTCCTGGCGGGCTACGGATTTCGGTCCGACCGTGAGGCGGTGGAGTGCGCAGGCCGGCTGCTGCAGAAGGAAGTCCTGGCCTTGGAGCTCGCCGACCCCTGGTTCTACCACCTCGACACCTGCGCGTGTCCACTCAACGACAGCACCATCCTCTACTATCCGGGGGCGTTCACGGCGGTCGGCCGCGCCCTGATTGAAGACCGCTTTGCCGATGCGATTCCGGTTCCGGAGCAGGAGGCCCGCCGCTTCGCCTGCAATTCCGTCGTTATAGACCGCCACGTGGTGATGAACGAGAACTGCCCTGTGGCCGGCGCGGAGCTGCGAGCCAGGGGGTTCGAGGTCCACGAGGTGGACGTCAGCGAGTTTCTCAAGGCGGGCGGCGGTCCAAAGTGCCTGGTCTTGATCCTGGATCGCGGAGGCATGCGAGAGAGCCGCAGCGACGCGGGCCTCGGGGTCAGACGTCAGCTCGCAGCCTGAAAGTTCTCGTGGCCTGCATTCCCGGTGAATGCGAAGTGCTTCTGCCTAGCTGCCGTTGCTCCCGCGCTTCCTGCGCTCCGACAGCCTGGCAATGCCGAGCAGCGCCAGGTAGACGCCGCCTATCCCAAGGAAGAACAGCAGGGCAAGGAGCAGCAGGAAAACCGCTACGACGGACACGGCCCACCTCCTATGAACCGCTGCGGCTCAGCGTGATGATCACCACGCCCAGCACCACCAGCAGCGTGCCCAGTATAGTCCGCTTGGTGATGCGCTCAAGCCGCTGGAGAAAGATATGCGCCAGCGTTAGTGTAATCAGCGGGTTGATTGCCACAACCGGCGAGACGACCACCACAGGGGCCTTGCTCAGCGCGAAGTAGAGAAGCGTAACGCCGGCCGCCGAGGCGATGCCGGACAGGCCGAACCACAGGAAGCCCTGTTTCCGGCTGCCGCGCAGATCCGTGGGTATGTGCCGGTGGAACATCACGGATACGAACGCCAGCCCGAACAGCAGCGCAAAGGCGGTACCCACGAGCGGAGGCGCGTACTCGGTGGTTACGTGCTTTCCAACCGTCTGTGATGCCCCGTAGGACAGGGCGGCGCCCATCGCAAAGCCGTAGCCGAGCCACAGGCGGCCGCTTCCGCGGATTCTCGACTGGATCGCCTTCATCGCACCTGCTCGCTCGTAATCAGCGCTATGCCGCAGACGATGGTTACCGTGCCCACGACGATCCACGGCGTGACGGACTCGCCCAGGAATATCACGGCCAGTATGGTGGCGAAGAGGGGCGCCGTGCTGAACAGCGGCGTGGCGCGGGCCACGCCCGCCATCTGGATGCTTACGGCGTTGAAGAAGCGGCCGAGCGCAAAGTTGAACAACCCGCTGAGCGCAAACCACAGGAATGCCACGGCCGTCAGCGTGGGGAACACGTCCGGGTTGAACACCAGCGCCAGCGCCATCACCAAGACGGTGCCGGGAAGCAGCGATAGCCACGTGCCCGTGGTCGGGCGAATGTACTGTAGCCCCAGCCGCACCAGAATGGCGCTAAAGCCCCAGCACGTGGCGGCCATCAGGCCAAAGGCTATGCCTAGCACAGCGCGGCTCTCCGGATCAGGTCCGGCATGTCGAGCTTACGAAAGCCTCGTGAAGGCCCGCTTCTTTACGGACATGGTCACGAAGGTCTCGCTGCGCCGGATTCCGTCGATTCTTCCTACCTTGCCAAGCAGGAATCTCTGGAGCTCCTCAGGCGAGGGCAGCGCAACCCACGCAAACAGGTCGAAGGCGCCGGTGGTCACGGCAACGTTCAGGGCCTCGGGAGCCTGGGACAGCTCCGCAGCCACGTACTCGATCTTGCTGGGGTCCACCTGCAGGCCGACTATGGCCTCCGTGTTGAAGCCCAGCTTGTTGGGCTCAGGAAGCGCCATCACCTGGATGGCTTCGTCTTCTATCAGCCGCTTGAGGCGGCGACGGATGGTGCCCTCGCTGACGCCCAGTTGCCGGGCGATCTTGGCGTTGGAGGCCCTGCCGTCTTGCTGGAGTATTCCGACAATCTTCTTATCCAATTCGTCCATGAACTCTTCTACCTCTTGTTGGATTCTTACCCTATATCCTATATCACGGTACGAATTATGGCAATACCCGCGCGGCGGATTGGCGACGCAATCACTTCGCCGAGAATGCCCGAACGGTATCGTACATGCTGGTGGCTTCGGTCTGCGGCATGGTAGACTCTCGGCGGCCGCAGACACGACTTCAGTCGCTCGTCCGATGATGAGGGTCACACGCCCGCCGTGTCCAGGAACGTTGCCCGGCAAGTGTGTCGATTTGGGCCAGGAGCGCCCACCGCCACCTCCCGCCCGCTACTCCTCCCGCGTCATCACGTTGCCTATCGTACCCGTCTCGCCGCCGGCCTCGCTCCGCGCCGCGGCCATCGAGCCAGCCCTGTACACGAAACGCCCGCCCGGCTCCAGCTCCTCCATGTACAGTACCTCTTCGTGGCCTGTGAACCTCACGACGATCGCGAACCAGTACGTCCCCGGCACGATCACCTCGGCGTATCCCTGCGCGTCCGTGCGTGACGTTGCCCCCCCGACCAGCGTCACCTCCGCGTCCGGCACGGGGTTGCCGTCAGCGTCCAGGACCCTGATCCAGCACGGGCTGCCCTCGATTTCGGCGCCCGGAATCTTCACCACCACGTCCCGCTCGTACTCCCCGGAACGCCTGGGCGTCTTCCACTCCGGGCCGTACTTCAGGGCAAGGTACTCCTCCGGCGGGTTGGGAACGTTGAACCGCTCGCCCAGGAATTCGATCTGCTTGGGCTCTGTGAACATGACGGAAGGCAGGAGGACTCCGGGGTATGAGAAGACGTTCTCGCCCCGAATGCGGAGACACTCCAGGCTCACCCTCACGCCGTCCTTCATGGTCATCAGCACAGTCGAGTCCAGGCCGTCCTGCCTCATCACGTGGTAGCCTCCCTCCTGGAACGCTGCGAAGACCGAGTCGATGGATTCGTCAGTCATTCCGTTGACGCCAAGGACGGTCAGCAGGTCGATGTCGTCGTCCCAGGGGATGAAGGCGCCGTCCCTCGTGGCTCCCAGGCAGGAGCCGGAGCCCAGCATGAAGACCACTCCGAGGCCGTCCAGGATGGACCTTATGTGCTTCAGGTTGCGCTCGGCCGCTGCGTGGTCCATGGGCGGGTTGTACTTCAGGGTGTAGTCCAGGGCTGCTTGTTCGTTTCCACTTGCGGTATTCACTGATTCCTCCTTTAGCTGACTTGGGTCGGCAAAGTGGGCAAGACTATAGTCTACCATGACACGGCGAAGCGTGCCGCGGCGTGCCGGCCGGCAGCACGAGAGAAGAGGGTCGCCTACTCCTGCCGCAGGGCGTCGCCGAGCGCCGCCAGCCACTCGCGCACCTCACCCCCCGACCTCAACACCACAACCTCCAGGTGCGCGTGCTCCCGCTGCTCCAGTGATTGCGGTAAGCTGACGCGAAGCCTGTGGAACGTACCTGCCTGCCATCTGAACAGCGAGTCCCTGCTCAGGAACTGCGTCCTGAACACCTCCCGGTTCCCGTTCCACAGCTCCTCCCGCGTGAACACGCGCCTCAGCGTGCGCCACAGGAGGCGCCACGAGACAACTCGATAGGGCAGGTTCAGCCACACCAGCATGGCCGCACGGGGCCAGACCAGGTCACGAACCGCGGAGTAGTTGCCGTCGACCACCCAGGCTTTGCCTGTCAGCGCATCGCGCACCCGCTGCCGGAAGACGTCCGTCTCCGCGGCGGTCCAGTCGGGCTCCCAGTTGAGGGCGTCCAGCTCCACGCGTGGGGCGTCGAGCAGCCGGGCAAGGCTCCGAGCCACCGAAGTCTTGCCTGAACCGGTGCAGCCCACCACCACTACGCGAGGCGCGCTCGTCAGGATATCGCGGTACTCGGCGGCGGTGCGTCCGGCGTGCGAGGCGCCGGCTGCCCTGCGGTCGCTGTATCCTGGAGGCGGCATGCGCCGATTATACGGCATCTCGCATGGCCGACGGCAGTCCCCGTGAACGGCTCTGCGCGCGGGCCCAACGCACGTCCGGGAGGCCATTCGTCAACTGTCGTAGTTCAGTCAATATGTCCGCCTAATGGTTCAGTGATTTTGTCGCCGAGGGTATCTTTCTCCAGGGATGGTTAGGTCCGGGTTTGGGATGTGAGGTGTGCTTCGAGGGCGGCTGTGGTAGGGAGGGGTGGTAGGGGGAAGAAAGAACGGCGGGCGTACCCGTCGTACCTTCTTCTTTGGGTATGTCAGCCCTTGGAGCTTTGCGGGCTCGCAGGGCAGAGGCTTGAGGCGGTGCCTCCCTTGTGCTGATGACGCTTCCCTGATAGACGACCGCCAGGCTGCCATCCAAACGCTCTTGGACCTCCACCTTAGCCCGGGCGTAGCTGGTGCGGTGGGCATCGGGGAGGAGTTGCAGGGTGGTGGCGTACCAGCGGACAGTGTTGTCGCTGGCTACGGTGCGGGGGTACTTGAAGCACAAGGTCTGGTCCAACTGGCCGGCAGATGCTTCGCGGTAGGCTGTGCCCTCCTGGGCTGGAGGCACAGCAAAGGCCCGGTTGAACTTGGGCAGGTAGTCTCCCAGGACCTGGTTGGCTTCCTCCAGGGTGGAAGCTCCCCGCAGCCTCAGTTGGCCGACCAAGCGGTCTTGGAGGGTGCCGAACAACCGCTCCACCCGGCCTTTGGCTTGGGGTGAGTGGGCCACGATGGACTGGATACCCAGCTCCCGCAGTGCCCGTCCAAACTGGGTGGGCTGCCTTTCCCCGGCCAGTTGCTCCTCCAAGGTCTCCTGTTTCTTGGGGTTCACCTGGAAGATGCTGTGCTGGTCGCTGTAGAGGGCAAGGGGTAGGCCTTTGGTGGTGATGGTCTCCCGCAGCACGAGGAAGTAGCCGTGGGCATCCTCCTGTTCCCTGAACAGTGCTGCCGGGATGGTGCCGGTGGCATCGTCGATGAAAGCCACCAGGCTGAGAGAGGGTCCCCGGCCCTCCAGCCACAGGTGGTGGCTGTCGTCGATCTGTAGCAGCATCCCCTCTTGGGGGTAGCGCTGCCTCTGGTGGCGATGCAGGGGTCGGCGACGCTTCCTGATGCTGGGTACACCAGCCCTGGTGAGGATGCGCCACAGGGATGAGCGGCTCAGCTTCACCCCCTCCTGCTCTGCCAGCTCCTCCTGTAGATGATGGTGATTGAACCCCCGGTAGGTTCCATGGGCCAACTCCACCACCTGCCTTCGGGTCTCGTCGGTAATGCGGTGAACCGGTGATCGTCCTCGATTGCCATGGGCCAGGGCAGCCACACCATCCTTCCTGTAGGCAGCCCTAAGCCTCTGCACCTGCCGAACCGACAAGCCCATCAGCCTTGCTGCCTGCTGCCCTGTGAGTCCGTCCCGTTCCACCTGATTCAGTACCATGCCTCGCTGTTGCTCCCTCTCGGTCAGTGTCACTGTTGCACCTTTCATAGGGTGACATTTTCACTGAACCGTTACAGATGTCATAATCCCAGAACTACCACAGTCAACTTGACACCCTCCCTGTCTGCGATTAACATCCACCAAGACCCCCAATCGTGGGGGTATGGATATTTCCGGGCCCTTGCGGCCCGGTCGGAAAGGAGGGTTTGGGACAATGGACGCATTGATCATTGTCCTGGCCGTCCTGGCAGCCCTGGGGACAGGCGGAGCAGCCGGTTTCGTCTTGAGAGCCGTCATTCTGGGCAAGTCAACCAGTAATGCCGTTGCAGAGGCGTCCCGCATAGTAGAAGAGGCGGAGGAGGAGCGAAAGAGGGCCGTCCTTGAAGCTAAGGAGGAGGCCCTGACCCTTCGCACAGAGGCGGAGGCGGACCTGCGGGAGCGGCGGTCGGAGCTGCAGCGCCAGGAACGAAGGTTGAGCAACCGGGAAGAGAACCTGGAGCGGCGCTCGGACAACCTGGATGAGAGGGAACGGAACCAGGCGGCAGACGAGAAGCGGCTTGAGGAGGAGCATGCCAGGCTGGCGGACATGAAGCGGCAGGAGACCGAGATCCTGGAGAACCTAGCCTCCCTCTCGGTCAACGATGCCAGGGATCTTCTCATGCGAAAGGCTGAGGAGGAGATCCAGTACGACGTGGCGCGTCGATACAGGGACGTGGAGCAGCTGGCCAAGGACGACGCGGACCAGAACGCCCGCAAGGTCATCACGCTGGCCATCCATCGCCTCGCCTCGGACGTGGTGTCCGAGAACTCGGTTAAGGTCATCGGCCTGCCCAACGACGACATGAAAGGTCGCTTGATTGGGCGGGAGGGCCGGAACATCCGCGCTATCGAGGCCGCTACGGGTGTCGATCTCATTATCGACGACACGCCTGAGGCCGTGACCATCTCGTGTTTCGACCCGGTCCGGCGGGAGATTGCCAGGCAGGCCATCACCAAGCTCATCTCGGACGGCAGGATCCACCCCGCACGTATAGAGGAGGTGGTGGAGAAGACCCGCCAGGAGGTGGAGGAGAACATTCGCGAGGAGGGGGAACGGGCTGTATTCGAAGCGAAGGCGCGCGGCATGAACCCTGAACTGGTGAAGCTGCTGGGACGTCTCAAGTACCGCTTCAGCTACGGCGAGAACATCCTGCAGCATAGCGTGCAGGTGTCGCAGCTGTCGGCCATGCTGGCCGCGGAGATAGGCGCCAACATCGAGGTTGCCAAGCTCGGCGGGCTGCTGCACGACATCGGCAAGGCCCTCACCCACGAGGTGGAGGGCCCGCACGCCGAGATCGGCGCGGAGGTGGCCCGCAGGTTTGGAATACCGCACGAGGTGGAGCGCGCCATCATGGAGCACCACGACGAGGAGCGCGGCTCCGTGGAGGCTTTTATCGTAGCCGCTGCGGATGCCATCAGCGCCGCCCGCCCCGGCTCTCGCCGGGACACGCTCGAGCACTACGCCAAGAGGCTGGAGGAGCTGGAGAAGGTTGCGCAGAGCTTCCCGGGCGTGGAGAAGAGCTACGCAATCCAGGCCGGCCGCGAGGTTAGAGTCCTGGTCAAGTCCGCAGAGATAGACGACGTGATGGCCTCCAAGCTGGCCAGGGACGTGGTGAAGAAGATAGAGGACACTCTGGTCTATCCCGGCCTCATCAAAGTGACGGTGATACGTGAGACTCGCGCGGTGGAGGTCGCCCGCTAGGGTACGTTTCTCCAGCCGGAATTCGGCCGTGGAGCGTACGCCCACTTCGCCACGACGGTATGGCCACTTGAGGGCCTACCGGGGGGTGGTTGTTTGCGGGCATTGATGATAGGCGACGTTATCGGCAGGCCGGGGAGGCGGGCCGTGCAGGCGTTGCTTCCCGGCCTGCGGGATGAGTTCGCCATTGACCTGGTGGTGGCCAACGGCGAGAACGCTGCCGCGGGTTTCGGCCTAACTCTGGACACCGCTCACGAGCTCTTCGATTCAGGCGTGGACGCGATCACGTCCGGCAACCACATCTGGGACCAGCGAGAGATCATACCTCACCTGGACTCCGATCTGCCTATCCTTAGGCCGCTCAACTACCCGCCAACCGCCCCCGGCAGAGGCAGCGTGGAGGTGAACGGCGTTGTGATTGTGAGCCTCATCGGCCGCGTGTTCGTGGGCAACTACGACTGCCCGTTCCGAGCAATGGACGACTTCATGGGCACTCTCGGCGCGAGACGTCGCGTGGTGCTGGTGGACTTCCACGCCGAGACCACCTCCGAGAAGGCCGCGATGGGCTGGTACCTGGACGGCAGGGCCACCGCCGTGGTGGGGACTCACACCCACGTGGGCACCGTGGACACCAGGCTGCTCTCAAACGGCACGGCCTTCGTGAGCGACCTCGGTATGGTGGGCCCCCGCCAGTCCGTCATCGGCAGCAACATTCAGGATGCCCTGGAGCGTTTCCTGCACCAGATGCCGCACCGCCTGACGGTCGCCGCAGGGGCGGTACGGTTCAACTCGGTGCTGGTGGACATCGACGAAGAGACTGGCAGGGCGACGGCGATCGCACGCGTTGACAGGGAAGTGGGGTAGCCGTGGCGGAAGTCGATCTGCACCTGCATACCACATGCTCCGACGGCCGCCTCACGCCCACGCAGCTGGTGGAGCTTGTCGCGGCCAGAGGCATTGTCGTGGCCGCGATTACCGATCACGACTCGACGGAGGGCCTCCCTGAGGCCCTGAAGGCGGCTTCGCGATTCCCTCAGCTGACCATCATCCCGGGCGTGGAGCTCAGTACTGACATTCCCGGCAACGAGATCCACGTGCTTGGCTACTTCATCCGGTACGAGGACGCTGCCTTCCAGGAGACGCTGCGGAGCTTCCGCGACGGCCGCGTGGACCGGGCGCGGGAGATAGTGGACAAGCTGGCCGCGCTCGGCCTGCCGGTTGACTGGGAGCGCGTGTGCGAGCTGGCACAGGGCGCCGTCGGTCGTCCCCACATCGCGCAGGCGATGGTTGAGAAGGGCTACATCAGCTATCCGCAAGAGGCGTTCACCCACTACATAGGGCGCAACGGCCCTGCCTACGCAGAGAGGGATAAGATGACTCCTGCAGAGGCGGTCGAGTATATCCTGGGCGTGGGTGGCGTTCCGGTCCTTGCGCATCCTCACGTTGTCGAAAATGTGGAATCCCTGCTGCCGGAGCTTGCGGAGGCCGGCCTGGCTGGCCTGGAAGTGCACTACAAGGAGTACACGCCGGCGGAGGTGGAGGCGTTTGGGGCCATGGCCGCCCGGTACGGCCTGCTGCCCTGCGGCGGCAGCGACTACCACGCGTTTGGCACGCCTGGCGAGGAGGAGCCGGGGACATCGGGGCCGCCGCTCGAGACTGTTGACCGGCTGCGAGCGCTGGCCGCCGAGGTGTCGGCGTCGAGGCCGTGACGCTGTGCCGGTTGTGTCACGAACGACGGGGACGTGCGTCCAGTCACGGCAGACCGGGCCAATCTTCCCGCTCGCGGGGACTGGAGTGCGCGTGATGCGGCCGCGCCAGCGCTGCCACCCGGGTTGAAGACATGATGACGGACGCCGCGCTGGTCCTGGTGGCATATCTGGTTGGCTCCATTCCCATGGCATACTTGGTAGGCCGCGCTTCGCGAAGGATCGACATCCGGCAGTTCGGCAGCGGCAACGCTGGCGCGTCGAACGTGTGGGTCCAGGTCGGAAAGGGGATCGGGCTGGCGGTCGGCGTATTCGACGTACTGGTGAAGGGGTCGTTGCCTGCCTACCTTGCGTGGGAGTATGGCACAGGCCCCTGGATCGCGGTAGCGGTTGGATTTGCCGCCGTAGCCGGTCACAACTGGTCGGCCTACCTGGGCTTCACGGGCGGCAGGGGCGTGACCGTGGTCATGGGCGTGATGCTGGTGCTGGCATGGCAAGAGCTACTTGCGGCGATTCTGGTGGCCTCTGTCGGATGGCTCCTCACACGCAGCTCCGCTCTGTGGGTCGGCGTAGCGCTGTTGACGATGCCGGCGTGGAGCGTGGCCCTGGGCAGTCCTCCACACGTCACGGGGCTTTGCACGGGACTTGTAATCCTGGTGGCAGCCAAGCGCGTGCATTCGAACGGGGAGCAGCGCCCGGAGGACGAGCCATGGCCTAGGGCGTTGTTCCACAGGCTGGTCTACGACAGGGACGCAGGCACCCGCGAGGACTGGGTGTACCGACGCCCTCCGGAAGCCTAGTGCCTTGGAGGGTCAAGAGACCACATATTGCGCTCGCCACCCCAGGGTGGAGAGCCGCCTGGGATGCAGCAGGTGCGGCACGCTTATCTGTCCGCGATGCCTGGTGCAGTCCGACGTTGGCGCACGCTGCCCGGACTGCGCCCAGGTGCGGAGACTGCCTGTCTTTCAGCTCGACGGCCTGACGATCGCCAAGGCGGTGGTCGCGGCGGTCGTGCTTGCGGGATCGACGGGCGCAGCGTGGGGGCTGCTCTTCTTCCGGGTGTTCTCGATTCCGTACCTGCCCTGGCTGATCCTGCTGGGCATTGGCTTCCTAACGGGCGAAGGGATAAGCATGTTGGCGAATCGCAAGCGCGGGCGGCTGCTGCAGTACATTGCCGCCGCTGCTGTGGTGGCCAGCTACGCGGTGGCTAGCGTTCTGGCGGTCAGCGCGCTGGACCCCCTGGTGTTGAGGTTCCTTGCGCCGGACCTGTTCACGCTGCTTGCGATTGGAGTTGGCGCGTACATAGCGGCGAGCCGCGTGGGGTGAGGCGCTCGGCGACGGCCGCGGTTGCGCCTGCGAAGGGCCTCTGGTATATTTGAGGCTCGTGGGGCTGTGGCTCAGTCGGGAGAGCGCCTCAATGGCATTGAGGAGGTCGGGGGTTCGACTCCCCCCAGCTCCACCACTCCCCTCCCTTCCCCTGCATTCTCCATCTGTCAGTACTTGTCTCAACATGACGCTGTTTCATAGCTAAGTCGGGTCTCTATCAGGCCCACTTTGGTAGATCGTGGTCTCCCCAGTCAACCCCCGAGGGCCCTTGTTGTCTCGCCACGAATGTGGTAATGTATGTGGGAATAGATTGAGGAGGTCACTGGGCGTGAAGCTTACGGCAACAGAGGTAAAGGCTCTACACAAACCGGGCCGCTACTCGGACGGCGATGGCCTTCACCTGTTCATAGGCAAGACCTGCTCTAAGAGCTGGGTACAGCGGATAGTCATCGACGGCCGAAGACGGGATATTGGCCTGGGCGGGTATCCGACTGTTTCTCTGGCGCAAGCCAGGAGGCGCGCCTTAGACAACCGCGAGGCGGTCGGCGACGGCAGGGACCCGGTGGCGGAGAAGCGCAGGCCGGCGATGCCAACATTCAGGGAGGCCGCCCAAGCTGTCCACGAAGCCAACAAACCTCGCTGGCGCAACGGGAGCCACACGGCGGGCTGGATCCAGACCCTCCAGCGGCATGCCTTCCCAAAGATCGGCAATAAGCCCATCGATACCATAAGCCGATCCGACTTATTGGTGGTCCTTACACCCATATGGTCGACACGCCCCGAGACCGCCCGCCGCGTGCGTCAGAGGATGCGGACGATATTCAGATGGGCCATGGCCAACGAGTTCGTCGAGAGCAACCCGGCGGGGGAGGCGATTGAAGGGGCTCTGCCTTCAATGCCCAAGGTGAAGGCGCATCTCAGGGCGCTTCCCTACGAGGAGGTTGGTGCGGCCCTCAGGACCGTCGATGGGTCACAGACCTCACCCGCTTCGAAGCTCTGCCTTGCGTTCCTGGTCTTCACGGCGGCGCGCTCCGGTGAGGCCAGGGGAGCAACTTGGGTCGAGATGGATCTGGAAGGGGCTACGTGGACGATACCGGGCTCCCGTATGAAGGCGGGCGAAGAGCACCGGGTTCCCCTCAGCGAACAGGCCGCCGGAGTGTTGGCGCTCGCACGTGAGCTTGAAGACGGTTCCGGGCTCTGCTTCCCCTCTCCCCTGCTCCGCGGCCGGATGCTTAGCGACATGACCCTGACCAAGGTGCTCCGCTCGACGGGATTTGCGGAGCGGGCGACGGTGCACGGCTTCAGGACGTCCTTCAGGACATGGGTAATGGAGCAGACGGACGCGCCCTGGGCGGCCGCGGAAGCGGCACTGGCACACCAGCTTGGAGGCAGTGTCGAACAGGCTTACGCAAGGTCCGACCTGTTCGTACGGCGGCGGGCGCTGATGCAGCAGTGGGCGGACTACCTCACAACCTAGCCGCGAAGCATCAATCAGGCGGCACCCAGGGGGCGGTGGCCGAGCCAAGTTCGCTGGTCGACAAAGGCCGGGACTTTATCCATGCGGAGATGTCGCTTGACCTCCACCTGACGCCCGTGGCGCTGACCCTGACGGGCCGCGGGAACTCTCCCTCTGAGATAAGCCTGTAGATCGAGGCCCGGCTCAATCCGGTCAGATCCTCCACTTCTTGACGACGCAGTAGCCTTTGGTTCATCCTGACGCTCCTTTCTCTTGGGACCTCAAATATTGCCTGATTGCAGCGGCTGGCCAAGCCGACGCCATATCGCATTAGGTCTGTGAGTTCACAGCCGGCGCCGATGGAACGGGCGAGCGCCGGCGGCATCCAGCCGTCTCAGGCCCCGCCGTGCCGCCGTTGCACCTGCGCCCGGCGGGGCCGCTTGTCTAGCTGTGCTCCTTGAAGAAGCTCATCTGGAAGCTCTCGGTCACGAGGATCGCCATGCCTCCGGGCATCCGCGCTGCGAAGCGGAAGAGGGCGTGCATGGCCCAGCCGCGGGGCTCCACGCCGTTGCGCCACCGGTGGACCAGCTTGGGGTCCACGCCGATGGCCCTGGCGAAGGCGGCCCACGTGAGGCCGCTGACCTCGTGCAGCCTTTCGAGGCGCTTGGGGAAGTCCTCCGCCAGCACGGCGGCCTGGAGGGCCAGGTCCTGTTCCTCGTCGTAGGTCTGTTCCGTGATCCCGTCGAAACGGGACGAATCGTTATGGTTCGTCATCTCTATCCTCCATCGTGAAAAGTTGGTCGAAGTCGTCGAAACCCAGGGCCCTGAGCATCCGGCGGCGAATGCGACCGGAGGGTGTGCGCCCCGCGTTGACCAGCATCGAGATGTAGCCGGGGCTGACCCCGACCTCCCTGGCGAGCCAGTTCTGGGAGCGGTTCAGCAGCGTGAGCCGCTCCCATAGGGCCGCCGTGTTGAGCCGGACAACGGTCCGTCCACCACGCCTCCGGGGGCCTTTCTTATTGTTGTGGTTGTCTTGCGAACGCATGGCTCTCAGCCTTCCTTTGGGGAAGGGAGCGCGAGCCGTTGCGCCGCTTCCCCGATGTCAGTCGTTGGTCATTGCGGCGGCATGGCCTGGGGGGACTGCCAGTCGTCCGGGGCGCGCCATGCGCGTCCCAACGGCCCCAGCTGCTCGATGGCGGCCCTGTGCGACACCCACAGGGGCACCGTCACGCCCCTGGCCTGCATCTCGCCCCGCGCCAGGCGCAGGAATTGGGCCTGGACGATCTCGTCGTCGAAGACGATGAGGACGGAGGGCCGGGTGCCGTGGTCGTCGGTGGGCCGGTGAGAGGAGAAGTAGCGCAGATAGGGGGCGAGGCGCTCCGACATGGTCGAGGGCCGCACGGCCCTCCGCTCCCACTCCAGCAGGAAGGGCCACGTGGTCTCGCCCTTTCTGAGGACGCCGAAGGCGTCGGGGTTGACCGAGCGCATCCCGTCGCCGTGCTTGAAGTGCCGGGATGCCCTGCGGGGCGGGTCGACCTGGGTGACCTCCCAATCCAGGAGTCCCGCCTGCACGGTCATGGCTGCAAGGAAGGCGTGGACGGCGGCGGTGTGCTCGACGTTCCTGAGCAGCTGGCGGCTCCTCGCGCCCGTCACGTTGTCCCAGACGAATGGGGTGCCGGGGAACAGGGGAGCGGCGCTCCACCGCTTCTTTGCGATGGCCACGGACGTCCGGTCCCTGCGGGCCAGGAGGGCCAGGGCCCGGTCGGTGAGGGCCATGCGCCCGCTCCCGGCGATGGGCCGGGTGACGAGGCGGAACCCTTCGAGGGGCGTCACCAGCTGGGAGGCCCTGGGGACCGAGACGCCCAACATTCCGGCCAGGTCCGTCAGGGTGGTCCAGGGCCAGTCGGAGATGAGGTCGAGGGCGCGCTTCTCGGCGGGCTTGAGGGTGGCGGGCAGCAGATAGTCGGGGACCTTCCACCCCGGACCCTCGACGGAGAGGCCGGCTGGGACCGAGACCATCCGGGGCTCGTCCTCCTCGGGAAGGAGGCTTCCCTTCTCTATCCGGTCGAGGACCGAGCGCAGCTCGACGGAGGCGCTGACCGCGGGCGGGCTCCACACCGGGTCGTCCGGCGACGCCGCGACCGCCTCGCGCTCGAGGGCGAGATAGAAGGGAACGGGGGCGCCGGCCAGCGTCCTGCGGACGTGCCTGAGCCGCACGTCGTCGGCCATCAGCACGAGAACGGCTCCGGGGAGCTGCCCCTGGCGCAGCCTCCACATCCGGTTGGAGAAGGCGGACCTGTCGGCGGTGAGCCCCTGCCTGACGATGCCGACGGTGCGGCCGCCGGGCAGCTCGATGGCGGCGTCCAGGGTCGAGGCCCTGTACCACCGGAACCGTATGGGGTATGCGACGCCGGAGACGGCGACCGCCAGCCGGTAGATCGCGGCGAGGGAGTCGAGCCTCCCCATCAGGTTGCGCCGCCACTGGGCGGAGACGGGGCGGTCGCGGACAAGCTGGTCCAGGGAGGTCTCCTCCTCCTCGGCGAGCCGCCCCAGCCCGGCGGCGGTGAGGTGGAACCTCTGGGTCGATGAGGGGAAGAGGGCGGTGGCGTGGGGTACGGCGGCGCAGAAGCCGCCCGAGTCCAGCTTGTCGACGGCCTCGTGGACCGCGGCCTTCGACCAGCCGGTGACGGCAACCATCTCGGTCCGGTCGAGGAAGGGCATCGACGCCAGGGCGCGGAGGGTCTGGGCTTCACATCCTTCGGCTCTCATTGCTCGGCCTCCCCTTCTTCCGTCGTGTTCGCGTTCTTTGAGGCCGTGGCCTTCTCCTTCCCGTCCGTCTCCCCGCCGTCCTTCTCCAGGTCGGCGGCGCGGTCCTTGAAGTCCCGGACCTTCTTCTGGGCGGCTGCCCCGGCGTCCTCCAGGTCCTGGGCCGTCAGGGTGTATGCGGAGGCCGTGCTGCGGATCTGAGCGGCGACGGCGGGGTCTCCGTCCTCCGGCTTTCTGACCATCATCGAGAAGGCGGGCATCCGCTCGATGCCCACGGTGGCCCTGACGTAGCAGTGGTGCACCGGCAGCGACGTGATGTCGTCCTCGGTCACCCGCTCCTTGCCCAGCTCCCACACCAGCTGCCTTGCGTCGTTGCCGGCGACCTGGAAGACGGCCAGGCAACCGACGTTGGCGAGGAGGGTGTCCCGCATGGTGCGGGAGAGGTCGTCGAGCTTGGCGAGGCTCTGGGTTGCGAGGACGAACGACGCCCCGAACTTGCCCAACTCGCTGAGCATCGACTCGTAGTCCACGCCGGGCATGGACTGCATCTCGTCCACGACCACCAGCGCGCCTCGACGCTTCTCAAGGGGCAGGCTCTCCTGCTCCCGTATCACCGAATCGACCAGGTTGAGCAGGGACGCTCCCACCAGGGCGGACACGTCCCTGCCCACGGCTCCCTGGGCGGTGGAGACCAGCAGGATGCCGCCGCCCAGGATGGTGTCGCGCAGGTCGATGGTGGAGCGGCGTTGGCCCAGGATGGCCCGGGCCCGCTTGGAGGATGCGTAGTAGGAGAGGCGGGTCTGCACGGGGGCGAGGGCCTCGGCGCGGTACTGCTGGTGCCAGCCTCCGAAGTCCCTGGCCCACCATTCAAGCAGGTAGGGGTCCTCAATCCTCTTGAGCACGCCGTCCCGGAACTTCCGGTCCGAGAGGAGCTTGAGGCCGTCGAGGATGGTGTGCTGGCTGCCCTCGTCCGTCTCGGGGTGCTCGTTGGCCTCGTGAAGGGTCTTGACGGTCTGTTCGAGGATGGACTGCATCCTCGGCCCCCACTGCTCCCACAGGCCCTTGGCCACGCGCACCACCGAGTCGGCGGTGCGGTCGCGGTCTGAGAAGATGCGGGTGTCGAGGAGGTTGATGCCCGGCGCCCTCCGCTGGTCGGCCAGGTCGATGAGCCGCACCCGGTCGATGAGGGACTCCGGCACCTGCCGGAGCAACCCCGCCACCAGGTCGGCGTGGGGGTCTATGACGACGATGGCGTCGTTGTCCCTGCCTTCGGCCTTCTCCCGCATCTTGTGTGTGACGAGGTGGTGCATGAGGGTGGACTTGCCCATGCGGGTGCGCGCCACGTAGAGGTGGTGCCGCCTGAGCAGGTCCTCGGGGAAGCGGATGGGCCGGGGCTTGCCCGCGGTGGTGTCCCCCACCAGCGCGCCGCCCCTGACGCCCTTGGCGAACGGCAGGAGCGCCCTCGCGCCGGACCGCTCCACCAAGGGCGTCTCGTCCCCCGCTCCAGGCGGGTGCCACAGGCAGGCGATCTCGCGGACGCCCAGGACGCTGCGCCCGCCGAACAGGCCGGGGCCCGCGGGGTGCATCATGTCGGGGTCGGTCGAGGTTGGCCGGACCTTGCCGGCCTTGAAGCGCGCCCCGGCGGGGTTGTCGAAATGGCGGTAGGCGGCGGCCACCGGCCCCAGGAGCTCGCCGGCGCGCTGGGGCCTCGTCCCGGCGGGCAGTATGGCGGTGACCTGAACCTCGGCGTCGAAGGCGACGCGGGACACCTTCTCCTTGATGAGGAGTGGGTCCTCGACGCGCTTGCGGGCCTTCTTCCAGCGGTGCCATGCCCAGCCGCCGGCCGCCAACCCCAGGGCCGAGCCTATCCCCAGCAGCGCCGCCTTCCATATCTCGCCGTCCTGCACCCACAGGTAGCCCTTGAGGGCGGCCAGCGCGCCCAGGCCGAGGACGGCCATCGTCACCCCGTCCATCTGCAGGGGCTTGGTCTGGAAGGTGTAGGCGGGCTCTCGCGGCTCCATGCCGGGCCGCTTGTGGGCCTTGTCCAGGTGTCCCTGCGACCAGTCGGGGCCGAGGGAGCGCAGCATCAGCCGCGCCACGATGCGCTCTCCCTTGTTGATGTTGGAGAGAGCGCCCATCAGGGCGATGAGGGGGTCTGAGCCGGGGTCGAGCAGGTCGTCGTCCCTGAAGGTCCTCAGGGGCACGTACTCGGGGGCGTCGGCCCTCAGGGTCATGCTCCACGCCTGCTCGCCCTCGCCCATGCACAGGGGATCGTCGTCCGGGTCCACCTTCCCGATGCGGGCCTGGGGATAGTGGGCGGAGAGCTGGCCGCGCACCACCTCGTCGTCGAGGCAGCGAGCCATGAGGGTGACGCCGTCCATGTCCCCGGCCAGCTCCAGGGAGAATGGCTCCGGCACCGCGATGGAGCCGAGCATGTTCTCCACGCCCAGCAGGGTGCGCTCCCCGGCGCGGGGCGGCGTCACCGCCAGCAGGACGGGCTTCTTCTCGGTGTCGTTTCCAAACAGGATTTCCTTCGGGTTGAGCTTCATGGGTATAGTCCTTTCTCTAATGGCGTCCGGGCGTCCACTCGATGACCGCTGTCTCCTCCGGGGTGGCCTCGATGCGGACGGGGAAGCGGTTGCCCTTCGACAGCAGCAACCCGTCTCCCCTGGGGCAGGACAGGAGCCAGCGCTGGAGGTCCTCGGGCAGATCGAAGGCGTCGCCGACGGTCCTGATGGCGGCGGCGTCCTGCTGGAGCAGCAGCTTGAAGGCGGCGTTCTGGAGGAGCGCCCTTCCCGAATGGCCGGTGATGGTGCGGGAGGAGTCCTCGGAGAGAAGGTCCTGCACGTCCTGGGTGATGAACTGAAGTCCCAGCCGGTGCTTGCGGGCGCGCTTCGCCATGCTGACCATGAAGGCCGCCCCCTCGGGGTGCTGCATGATGCTCCACACCTCGTCCACGACTAGCAGGCGGGGTTTGGGGTCCTGGGCGGCCGCGGCCCACACCGTCTCGGTGCAGACCATCGCGGCGGCCGGCCTAAGCTCCGGTTCCAGGAGCCGCAGGTCGAAGACCGTCACCAGGGCCTCGTTGCCGAGAAGGTCGTCGCCCTCGTCGGAGAGCAGGTGGCGCAGGCTGCCGGTGGCGAAGGGCCTGAGCAGCCGGGCCAGAGCCTGCCCCGAACTAGATTCGGGGTCGCGGTCGCCCGCCTCGTCCTCTTGCAGATATGCGTAGAAATCGCGGAAGCCGGTGCGCTCGCGGGGCTTTGCGTAGTAGCCCGCCAGGGCGTGGTCGAGGGAGGCCCTGCGCTCCGCGCCCAGGCTCTCTCCCACCATGACCTCGATGAGCCGTCTCAGACTGCCGATGCGCTGGAGCATCTCCTCGGAGTCGCCCTTGTCGATGACGAAGGGGTTCATGCCCTGGCCGGGGACGCCGGGGGACAGCACGCGCCCACCTGCGGCGCGGGCCATGTCCGCGTACTCGCCCTCCGGGTCGATGACGTAGGCTGTGATGCCGCGCGTAATGCCGCGCAGCACGCCCAGCTTGGTGGCGAAGCTCTTGCCGCTGCCCGACCGTGCGAGGACGGCGGTGTTGGCGTTCATGTGCGTCCCGTCCCAGGGGTCGTAGACCACGGGGGAGCAGGCCCGCATGTCGATGCCGTAGAGGGTGCCGCTCCGGGTGTCCAGGTCCGGCGGAGAGAAGGGGAAGAGCCGGGCTATGCTGGAGGTGTCCAGGCTGCGCCACTCGGCCACGGCGTTGAGGGCCAGGGGCAATGTCGAAAGCAGTCCCTCGCGCTGCCGGAAGGCCAGGTCGTCCAGCTTGCCCAGGGTGGCGCCGAAGTGGGCCTTGGCCCGCTGGGTCATCTCCTTGAGGGACGCCTCGTCTTTGGCGTGAAGGGTGACGGACAGGGACGAGTGAAAGAGGCGCTCCCTGCCCCGCTGCACCTCGTCCCTCAGCCGGGTGATGTCCTCCAGGGCGATCTCCGCCTCGGGGGACATGGTGCGTCCCCGCTTGAAGGAGAGGGACTGGGCCGACTCGAAGCGCACCTTCTGCCACTCCAGCGTCCTCGCCGCCTGCTCCGCCGGTATCGGGCCGACGTGGACTGCCAGGTCCATCGGCGCTCCGGCTGCCATCAGCCCCTGGAGGAAGCCGGGGGCCAGCGAGCGGGGCCACTTGCCCAGGTGGAGGGAGCGCACCAGCCGGTCTCCGATGCGCATGTCGCGGCGGCCAATCGCCACCTCGACGAGGGTCTCCTCGTCGAACTCGGCGGGTGAGCCGCCCTGGGCGGCTGATACGAGAAACATCCGCAGCTGGCGGCCCCGGAGCGGGTGGACGGAGAGCCCGGCCCTGGCCAGCAGCCCCCGCAGGTCGTCGATGCGCCCGGACTCGCACACGGCGTAGAATCGCCGGTCGAGGATGCCGTCGCGGGCCTCAAGGTCGGTGAGCAGCCGCCCGAGGGACTCGGCCGCCGCTCTGGTCTGCGGGGGCAGGTCCTCCGGCTGCGCTCGTTGAAGGTCGTCTCGCAGGCGTTCAAGGCGGGGCGGGTGCTGCCTTATGAGCAGCTGGGCCGGGAAGTCGAGGGCGTTGAGCGCCCCGGCGAAGGCCCCCAGCTTCGGCTCGTCCAGCTCCAGGCCCATCACCTCGCAGACGCCGAGCTTCACCCCGTCCAGGCGCACCGGCCCGTCGTCTTCGAGGTGCGACAGCATGAAGAACAAGGGCAGCTCCGGGAGGGGTTTGAGCACGGGTGGCTCGACCTCGCCTCTGTGCATCTCCTGCGGGACGGCGGACTCGCTTGGCGGCGTCTCCCCTCCGCGTCTCGTGATTCGTTCAAGCAGCTTCTTCAATTCGGTTGATTCCTTTTCTCTAGGGGGTTGGGAAGTCCACGAGGCCGCTGCTCAGCAACGCGGCCACGCCCTTGGCCGAGAGGACCAGGACGAGGCCCACCACCGCCATGACGACGGCGGTCTTGGCCCTGCCCCCGCCGCGCTCCTCGCCGCCCTCGGCCATCAGGATGAAGCCGGCCCAGACGATGGCGAAGAGGCAGACGCCGGCGGCGGCGTAGGCCATCGCCGTGAGGACGCGGTCGAACTGGCGGAGCATCTCCTGCTCCTCCGCCGGGGCCGCGCCGGTCGTCGCCAGCGCAGCCCCGGCGAGAAGCGTCATTGCCAATGCCCGCCTCACCAGGGCCACTCCCAGCCCAGGTCCTCGAACCAGCGGCGCAGTCCGTCGGCGGGCTCCTGCTCGGCGGGCGGCTCTTCCCGCTCCGGCTCGGGCAGGACCAGCGCCTCAAAGGGGTCGTCGCTGCCGACGCCGGACGCCAGGGTCAGGCTCTCCGCCCTCGCCTTCGTGATGGGCGAGCGCTCGATCACCTCGGCCTTGACGTGCTCCTTGTGCAGGACGTCCACCGTCACCTCCCTGTCGATGGTGGCGCTGGGGACGTAGGCGTAGGCCGTCGCGGTGGCGGACGACGTCGAGCCGTCATCGTGGGTGACGGTCACCGTCTGGCTGTCGTAGTCGCTGTCCCCCGGGCGATGGAGGTGCACGGTCCTGGTGACCTGCTCCGTCCGCTCGGGGTGGTGGGTGAGCTGGGTCAGCGGGGGAAGAGGGATGTTCAGGGTCGCCTCCAGGCTCACGTCCACGCTCACGGCGTGAAGCGCTGCGCCCGCGGGGACGCCGAGTTGGAAGCGGGTCTCTCCGTTGGGGATGAAGGCAACGCCGGTATGCGACGCGCCGGTCGCGGCGGCGACGGTCCCCGTGATTGCCGTCACCTGGGCGTCCATCAGGGACGTCTCGGTGACGCTCTGGTGCCCGGCCACCATCTGAAGCTCCACCGGGTGATCGGTGTGCGTGACGCACTCGGACTCGATGACGCCGCTGACCGCTCCCAGCGTCCAGCCCAGGGACGAGAGGGTGATGCTGCACAGCTCGCCCTCGACGGTCGGCAGCGGGTACGGGATCTGCTCGGCCTTGACGGTCAGCGCCCCGGCCTGGCCGAGGGTGTCCTCCCACGAGACGGTGAAGGACGGCGCCGGTCCGTCGAAGGGGAGCGAGTATTCGATGCGCTCCCCCTCGGCAAGCGTTGCCGAGCCCCAGAAGCGCAGCCAGGTTCCCTGCGGCCCGCCGAAGGCCCGCACCCGGATGTCGAGCGGTGTGGCGGCTCGCAGGGTGACGGCGGCCCCGTCGCCGGTGACGGTGAGCCCTTCGACGAATATCCGCCGTCCTGGGACGGGCTCCGTGACCTCGAAGTCGATCTCGTCCCGCCAGGGCTCGTGGTCGTCGGCCAGGGCCGCCTGGGGGACGGTGATCACTACCGCCGCCAGGACGGCCAGGGCCGCGAATGAGAGGAAGCCTCGGCGGGGCTTCCGGTTCCGGCTCTGGAGCGTTTCGGGCCGGTGGTCGTGACGCTGGCGGTTCCCCCCGTCCTTACCCCTGCGCTTGCCGAACCAGCGCATCCGACCGTTGCGCCGCTCTTTGATCTTGCGGGTCTTCTTGCGCGGCTTGGGAAAGACGCGCCGCGCCTTCCTGACCATCAGCCGAATGGGGTCGGGGCCGGTCTTCACCGGCTGCGCCGGCGCGGGCGGCTCGCTTCGCACCAGCTGGGCGGTCTGCCCGGCGTAGCGCCGCGCCCCCAGCCGGTACTTCAGCAGGTCGGCGGCCACCAGAGGCAGCCGCCGACCGCCTATCTTGCCCACCACCATCGCCACGCTGACCAGTCCGAAGAGGACGGCCAGGGCCATCCGCACCTCGGACGGGCCGATCGGGGCGTAGCGGTATGCCCCGTAGGACAGGGCGCACACCGCCGTCACCGCCACGATCTGGGGGAAGGTGAACCCCAACAGCACCTTGTCTTCGGCCTGCACGTGGGTTGGTACCTCGTGTTCTCTCATCTATCGTTCTCCTTCCTCACGTGCGCCTATGAGGTGGGCGTGGGCGTTGGGGTGGCCGGGGTGGGAAGCTCGACGTCAACGGCCGGGTCCACCACGGCGTTCATGACCAGCTCCACGACGCCATAGGCGACCAGGGCCAGGACGACGCCCGCCAGGGCGGTCATCATTGCGCTCTTGCCGCGCTCCATCTGGTGGGGCGCTCCGCCGGCGGTGAGGTACAGGTAGGCTCCGTATATGAAGAAGCCCACGCCGACCGCTCCCACAACGCCCAGCAGGATGCCCACCAGGTTCGAGATGGTCTGTGTCAGTTGTTCCATTCCTATTGCTCCTCTCTGCCGCTGGGCGGGTCTTCCCCACCCGGCGTTCATCGCTACGTCTTGTCTCCTCGGTGACTCCCCGTTAGCTGTACATCGCTGATCCTCCGTCGTCGTGTTCGCCATGCGCGTGTCTCGTCCACGCCGTTGCGTTGTTGTCGTGTGATGGGCTACTCCCCGCTGCTCCTGGGGGCCTCTCCGCCGCCGCTTCCGCCTGCCGATGGCGTCGCCATCGAAGCAGCCGAGCGCAGGCCTCTGGCCGCCGCCGACAACCCCGCGCTGGCCGCCATCCCTCCCACCGCCATGCCTCCAGGTCCTCCCGCCGCTCCGCCCGCCATCAGCCCGACGGTCCGGGCCGACCGCATCAACGACGACGGCAGGTTCATGCCGAAGTAGAGGGTGGAGAGCCAGGCCTCGAACGTACCTGCATGGCCAAGCATCGAGGGAACCTTGGTCGCCATGTAGACGAACGACGCCGACATCAGGAGCTTCCAGACCAGTTCTCGCACCGGCTCGAATCCGGCGATGGGCGCGACCTCGTTCAGGAACCCGAACCCCAGGGCCAGAGCGATGAGCTGGATGGCCTGCTGGAACACAGTCGTCATGAAGAGCCTCAGCCAGTGGCGCCCCCAGCCCGCCGTGTGGGGCAGTATCCACAGCCCCAGGGCAATCGGCGCCATGGCCAGCAGGAGGTCGATGAGGGCTAGGCGCAGCACCATCTGCACGATCACGTAGAGGACGAAGAAGCCGTAGACCAGGTAGATGGCCGCCACCAGCAGGCCCATGCCCACACCCGCGGCGAGCGTCGCAGTGCGCAGGGTGCCGATTGAGGAGCGGAGCAGGTCTCCGGCGGTGAAATCCAGTGACGCGGCGACGAAGCCGGACACGGCGTCGGCAACGTCCAGGACCAGGGCGCACCACCAGAAGGACGATGCAGCCGCCACGAGGCCGAGCACGAGGCGGGGGACCATCTCACGCCAGCCCGTCTGACGGGTCCCCAGGTGCTCGGCCATGATGAAGCTCAGGCCCATCCAGCCGAGGATGACCACCAGCGCGCCGGAGGTGATGGCCCAGACGACCATCCACGCCTGCTGCACCATGTGGTGGGCGTAGGTGAGGTTGGGTGGGGTGCCGGTGAGGATGTCGCTCATAGGTAGACTCCCCGGCAGTTGTCGGCGTCCTCCCCGGACGCCCGCTCAACCACTCCGCAGAGCGTTCCGTGGACGCCCTCGATCACCCAGCCGGCGAGGGCACGCGCCCAGCGGGCCGGCGTGAGGGCGGAGAGGATCCTGTCCCAGATGTTGCTCGGCTCGTGGATGGGTACGACGGCGTAGAAGTCGCCTCTCTTACCGTCCTCGGATTCGACCAGCATGACCAGCAGGTGGGTCCGGTTGGGGTCGAGGTCGGGCTGCTCGTCCAGGGCGGGGTACTCCCACGAGTACTCCCAGCCGTCGCTTATCATCTTCTCGCCACCCCTCACCAGGTACATGCCGCTTATCCAGTCGCCGGTGTCGGCATCGCGGACGGCGTAGTGGAGCACCACGATCTTCCGGTCGAAGACGGGGCGGGCGACGAACTCGCCTCCGCCCTTGCGCTCCACGAACTCCCGGTCGGCGTTGACGAGGGTTATCTCGTCGCCGGGCGTGGTCTGGGCCTGGACGATGCCGCTGGACGGGATTGCCACGAGCGCCGCCAGGAGCAGCGCGGATGTTATGGGTAAGAGCCGCCTTGCCGACCGGAGTTTCGATTTCAGCGCCATCTCGTTCACCTCTCTGCCTATTGCCGCAAATCAATGATTCGCAACTTTCGCAACAGAGTTTGAACAAACGAATTGACGGTGAAAACTGCCTGGAGGGGACGACAAGAATGTCGCCCCTCTAGAGGTTCTTGGCAACAGAGATCCTCCCGTGCAGTATGGGGGCTGTACAAGAAAACGAAGTTTGTTGAGAAGGTGCCTGTGAGGTCACGGCGAAGCTGAAACAGGAGCAAATGGGGCTGAAATGGCGCAGAAGTTGTGAACACTTCGACTTAAGTGCCCAGGTCGGCCTCTCTCCGCAAAAAGGGGGGTAGCGGGGCCGCATGAGAGTGGGGCCGAATCGCGGCGGAATCCCGCATTACCCCCTACAGGTGGTCCACATGTCGCAGCCCGTGAGAAATCGGGCCTGGGTCGGGGACGAGACCGGGGACTGAGGCCGGTGAAAGGAGGAGCACGTATGGAACCGAAGAAGGACGTGGTCGAGAAGGGCAGGAGCGTGCGGGACATGCACCACCTGCGGCTCATGTCGCTGTTGCAGGAGCTGGAGCGTGACAACGGGCGGAAGAAGGCGGCCGAGATGCTGGGGGTGGACCGCAGGACCCTGGACGCCAGCCTCGACGAGGGTGTGCTGACGCGGCGCATCCGGGGAGCGCTGGAGAAGGCACTCCAGTCCGGGGTGGGCTCAGCCGCCGCCGAGCAACGGGACCGCAACGACCAATTGGCGGACCGTCTGGAGGACTTGGAGGGCGTGGTCGAGGAGCAGGGCAAGGAGATGCGGGTCAAGCACAGGGCGTTGGAGGACGCCATGCGGGCCGGGCGGGAGGAACATGCCCAGGAGCATGGCAAGCTGGAGAAGACGCTGGTTGGTCTTGGGACGGGACGGGGTGGGCAGGACGAGGCGCAGGCGACCGGCGCCGGCCCGCAGCCCAGGCGAAGAGCAACGCTGCGGCGGGAGTATCCCGACCTCGTGACGCTGGAGCCCGCCGAGGACGACGAGGTGGTGTTCGGCGAGGTCTGGCCCCTGATCGTTGAGTGGCGGGAGCTGAAGGGCGTTCATCCCGACGCGGGAAAGAGCCTGTCCTGGCTGCGCACCGAGGAGCGGTTCCTGGCGTTGGAGCTGACGCTCTTGGAGGAGCATGGACTGACGCTTCCCCCGGCGACGTTTCCGCTGCGGGGCTTCGACCGGAACGGGCAGGTCAACTGGCGGAAGACAGCGCTCTCCGACACGCGGAGAGCGCTGAGAAAGCGTGAGCTTCTGAACACGCTGAGCTTCGGACTCTGGTGGAAGTAACCCGGCGGGTTAGCGCGTAGGCTTCCAGTGAACTTCCGTGAAGTTTTGTGAACGATCTTGGCGTGGACTGCCCGAAAGCCTTCACATCGGGTCTTTGGTGCGGTAATAATGGTTGCACTGTTTGGCTTTCAACCAAGGTTTCCGACCATAGAAACCTGGGGGCGCGATCCCTGTTGCCCGGGTCTGACTTGACGGATGATGCGCTCTCTGAAAGGTCTCCCACGAGGGAATTGCTGCCGCTGCGGATTTGACGTAGCTCTCCGCAAGCAGCACGGGCCGCAACGACGAAGTTTGACGTAGGTCCTTCGTCCTCGGTCCACGTCCGGCGGCTGAAGTTTGACGTAAGTCCTTCTCCCGTCGGGCACCTGTCCGGTGGTTGGAGTTGATCGCTTCTCCCGCTGGACTCTGAGGATGGAGCGCCTTCTGCGCCTCGTCCTCGCCCAGTCGGTCGGAGTGCGTCTTTCGCCCCGGCCGATTCAACATGCCTGCGGCATAGCTGACACACAGCCAGAACCGCAGCTTCGACACGCGCCGGTCTGCGACTGACAAGCAGGCTGGCCGCTTCACGTCTCGCAGCTCCCCCCAACCCTCGACGCTATTGCCCCTGGGCGAGCTGCGTCATCTCTCACCCCACTCCGTCTTCCGCGTTCGACATGCGACCGTGGGCGGAGTGCGTCTTCGGAACGGCAACGGCACGAGCTTTCAGCAAGGAGGTAACGCATGGAGACATCGGAACGACACACACGAAGGAAGGAGGAACGGACATGGCGGAACAGTACGTGGGGCCGAGCGCAATGCGGATAGCCAACCTGCTGCCGCACCGGGTCAGCTTCGAGCGGGGCTGGTTCTGGACGACGACGGCCATCTGTCACGGCGGCAAGTCGGACGGGCTGGCGTTCCGGCAGCGACCGGACGGCAACGGCATTGAGGTCAAGTGCCACACCGGGAGTTGCTCGGCCGGCGTGGTGATAACCGAGCTTGAGGCGCTCATCGGGCTGCCCATCTGGACGGCCTACGCGCAGGTGACGGACACCCCGGTCAAGGCCCCTGGGCAGCAGCCGTGGTGGAAGCGCAAGCGGGTCGTCGTGGCCGGGGCGGTCGTCCTGGTCGTTGGGCGCCGCTGCTGACCCTTGACATGGAGCTCTTCTTCCTGAACCTCGTCGGGCTGGGCATCGGGGCGCTGCTGCTCCGTCGGTTCATACCCCGGCGTCCGGTAGGGAGGGTCCGTCGCCGCTGACGACGGGGCCTCGGGCTCCCTCACAACCCAACTCAACGCAAAGGGCCGTCTCCCATCCGGGGGCGGCCCTTCTTCTTTGCCCGCAAGCGGGCGCGGACCGAAGGCAATCAAGGCAACACAACACGAAGGAGGTCGTGATGACGACGGCAACACTGGCAACTGGACCGCGGTCGATGGACACGGTGGACAGGCCCCGGCGCAGCCTCGAAGAGCTGGTCGACCAGCTCATGGCGGCGATGGGATTCAAGGAGCAGGAGCCGGAGACGGCATCGGCGCCGGAGATACCGAGCGTGGCCAAGAGCGTTCACGAGGCTCGGCGTCTCCGGCAGGCGGGAGACGTGGACGGCGCGCTGGCGGTCCTCGCCGGCGTGGACGCGGAGAAGGGGGAGACGAAGGAGGCTCGGTGGGCCTTCTCCGAGTGGACCCAGCTGGTGAAGCGGCGGTTCGGCGGCCGCGGCGCCCTGGTCTACAGCCAGGGCACGGGACGGGCCGCCGCGCTGGTGCCCACCGGCGACGGCGGGACGCTGGAGGTCGCGGCGGTCCTGGGGATGCGCTGGCGGCCCGGCAAGGTCCTCTCGGGGCGCAGCCTCCGGGGGCTGAGGCCCCTGACCGGAGGTGCGTGATGGTCACGGCCAACGTGGACATCGCCGCGCTGAAGGCCCGGCACCCGCTGGGCGACACGGTGGAGGCCGCAGGGGTGCGGCTGCGCGGTCGTGGCAGGGTCCGCCAGGGCGTCTGTCCCTTCCACGACGAAGTGGAGGGCAGCTTCACGGTGTACGGCGACTCGGAGCGGTTCTACTGCTTCGGCTGCGGCCTCGGCGGCGACGTGCTGGACTTCATCCAGCAGGCCGAGGGGCTGTCGCTGCCAGAGGCCATCGCGCGGCTGGACGGCAGCCCAGGGCTTGCGCCCAGGGCCGCCACTCGTCCAGCCGGAACGCGGCGTCCCCCGTCCGCCGCGCTGCCTCCCCGCGACCCCGCCCTACTCACGGCGGCGGCGCGCTTCTACGCCGGACAACTCCGGCGTTCTTCAGAAGCGCGGGGATACCTGGCCTCGCGGGGCGTCGGCCCGGACGCCGCAGCCCGCCTTGGCCTCGGCTACTCGCCGGGCAACGGGCTGCGGCAGGCCCTGGAGTCCCTCGGCTTCTCCGAGAAGCGTCTCAGGGACTCCGGGCTGTTCATGGAGCGGGGGGCGGAGCGGTTCGCCGGCATGGTCGTCGTCCCCGACGTCACCGGCGGCCTCGTCCGCTGGCTCGCCGGGCGGGCGGTCGATCCCGACCGGACACCCCGCTTCCAGGCTCCGCCTGGCCCCAAGCCGGTCCTGGGTCTCGGGCGTCTCGGCCCCACCCCTGATTGGGCGGTCGTGGCCGAGGGGTTGTTCGACTGGCTCGCCCTTACCGGATGGGGTATCCCATCCTGCGCCGCTCTCGGCACCCGGGGCGTTGAGCGGGTCGCCTCGGCCCTCCGGGGCTGCCCCCGCGTCTTCCTCGCCTTCGACTCGGACGACGCTGGACTTGAAGCGACGGAGCGGCTTCTGACCCTGCTCGGTCGCAGGGCCGCCGCCGTCACCCTTCCCCCCGGCGTCGGCGACGTGGCCGAGCTGGCTGCCCGGCCCCACGGACAGGCCGCCTTCCCTCGCCTGCTGTCACAGGCGGCCCGCTCCGCCCGCTAGCGGCTCCCTACCGCTTCTCTGCGGGCTTCCCAGCTCGCTTCTTTCCCCATTCCCACTCTCACCGCACAGGAGGTGCTATGCCCGATTCACGACGGGCTCTGCCTGCCCACGGCTTCCCATAAGGGGAATCCGCCCATCGGTCATTCGCTACAGGACACAACACCACAGACAAGAAGGAGACACGATCATGTTCAACAAGAACGGCAACAACAACGGACACAACGGCACCGGGGCGGGCAACGGCCTCGTCCACGTCAACGGCAACGGGCACAAGCCCGACGCCGCCATCGTCAGCGAGCACGAGCTGCTCTGGGACGGGCTCTCGCCCGCCGTCAGCCAGACGCTCGGACAGCCCCTCGACCCCGCGCTGGTCTCCCAGCGCAAGGGCCGCGCCGGGCGCAGCTACGACTACCTGGAAGGCCACGCCGTCATCGACCAGGCCAACCGCATCTTCGGATTCGGCGGTTGGGGCTACGAGCTGGCCGGCGAGGTGACGCTGCGCCAGGTCGAGACGGTCGACACCCAGACGGGCGAGGTGAAGGTGGAACAGGGCTACAGCGCCCCGGTGCGGGTCTCCGTGGCGGGCGCCCTGCCCCGCGCCGACATCGGCGTCCACCCGGTGGCGGAGGACACCTTCGACGGGCACGACACGGCCATCAAGGGCGCGGTCACGGACGGATTGAAGCGGGCGTTCCGCAGCTTCGGCGTCCAGTTCGGCAACGCGTTCTACGGCGACCAGCCGCAGGTCGGCAACTCGCCGCAACCGCAGCGCGTCCCTGCTCAGAGCCAGCCCCGTTCTGGAAACGGGGCCAACGGCAACTCCGGCCAGGCCCAGGGCAGGAGACGCAGCGAGTCCCAGATTGAAAAGCTGCGGAAGCGGCTCATCGAGATCGCCGCCGAGCAGGGCCTCGACGAGGACCAGGTGCGGTCCGCCGTCGTGGACCGGACGGGCAAGAGCATCGACGACCTGGACGGCACCGAGCTCGGGCCGCTGGTGGAGGCCGCGGCCAACAAGCTCCGGCAGATGCAGCAGGCCCAGGCCGCTTAGTCTGCCGGTCAATCCGGTTCGGAATCGAGAGCGGGGTTGTCTCCGATGGAGGCTGCCCCGCTCCTTCATTACAGGATGACAAGGAGGTCTGAAATGACGACGAACGTTACCTACACACCCTGGGGCTGGACCAAGGACGTCAAAGAGCTTGCCGAGGGCGTCTGGCGGGTCTCGACGCCGAGCCACGGCGGGCTGAAGCTCAGCCGGGAGCGGTGGGACTCCCTTCCCGCCGAACTGCGTGACGCCATGTATTCGCAGACCTTTGCGGAGGAGGACTGCGAGGAGCCCATCGTCAGAACGCTGCTGGGCCTCGGCGACGAATGCGAGAGGGAGATGGCCCTGAAGGTGGCGGGCTACTTCGACCGCTACGCTCCGGCCCTCCCGCACCTCCGCGACTGCCCGCCGGGCATCCACCACCACGCCGTCGCCTACCGGGGCGGCCTCGGCACGGACCCGTTTGAGCGGTTCGACACCTGCATCGAGGCCGAGTCGTTCGCCAACGACCCGGAGATGGTGCGGGCCTACGGGAGGATGGAGGCCATCGAGTGCGCCGGGACGCGCCCGCTCTGCCTCGGAAAGGCGGACAGGCCATGACTACGGGGACGCGGGCAAGACCCCGCAGCCTTCCCAGCACGACGACGAAGCTGCAAACGGAGATGGGCAGTCTTTTCGTCACCGTCTCCGTGGACGATGACGGCGAACCCTTCGAGGTCTTCGGCTACCTGGGAAAGGGCGGCTCCTTCCAGCATGGCGTTACGGAGCTTGCCTGCCGGTTGATCTCCCTGCATCTGCGGAGGGGAACCCCGGTCGAAGAGGTGATTGACCAGATGCAGGGCATCCAGGAGATGCAGCCATTCTGGAACCAGATGGGCGACGGCAGAAGCGTGCCCGTCCACGGCCTCGGAGACGGCATCGCCCACATCCTCAAGGCGCACCTGAAGGCCAGGGAGGAACGACAGACTACGCAGGCGGAGGAAGTGCAGGCGGCTGCGTGAGCCGGACTAACAACGGAATCGAGGCGGGGCTGTCTCCTTCACGGGCGGCCCCGCTTCTCACTTATAGGAAGGAGGCGACAACGATGGTAACGACGACTACTGACAGGGCGGAGGTCTTCTCCCGCCCCGCGGCGCGGTTCGACGACGACGGCAACATGGAGGTGCGGGCCTCGTCAGCCCTGGGCTGCCGCCGCTCTCTCTGGTACGCGGCGACCGGCTACGAGCCCACGAACCCCCCCACCGAGGAGTCGCTGACGGCGATGGAGGCGGGCAACGCCCTGGAGCCGGTGGTGGTGCGGGCGATGGAGCGGGCGGGCTGGAAGGTCGATGCCCCTGACCCGCAGGACCCGAAGCAGGTGGCGGTGCGCATCGGCCCCAGCCTGATGGTTACGGGCCACCCGGACGGCACGGTGCGGCTCCCGGTGGAACCGGGCGAAGCGCCCCCTCAACTCTTCCTCTTCGAGGGAGAGCCGGAGGCTCCCGCCTACGGCGACCCGATGGTCGTCGAGATCAAGACGCGGGGACCGGATGCCTTCCGCCGCTGGCAGACGCTCGGGGCCGAGCGCAGCCACCCGGCGGCGGTGGCCCAGGCCGCCCTCTACTCGCTCGGCGAGTTCGGCGACCTGCGGGACGCCGTGATCGCCACGATGGACACCGGCAACCGGACCTGGGACTGGGAGCGGATACCGGCCCACCGGCTGGAGAGGGCCTTGCAGGACGCCAGCGAGTGGCTGGGCGAGCTTGCCGCACACCACGTCCGGAGCGGACCTGACCCCGACGTTCTGCCCGACCGGGACTTCTCCGCGACCAGCTGGCAGTGCCGAAGCTGCCCCTTCCTGGCGGTCTGCCTGCCGGGAACGGCGGAAGCGAGCGAAGAGACGGAGAACGAGACAGAGACAGAGGAGGTGAGCGACGAAGAGGCACGGGACGCGGTGGCGGCCTACGCAGAGGCTCAGGAGTCCATCAAGGAGCCTGAGAAGGCCAAGCGCGCCGCGCTGGACACCCTGAAGGCGTGGATGCGCCGGCAGGGAGACTCGAAAGCGACGGTGGGGGGCCGGACGGTCACCCTCGTCAGCTCCACCAGGTACTCGGTGAACCACCGCAGGCTCAACGAGGCCCTCGACCCGGAGGTCCGGGCCGAGATCGTCACCGAGAGCGAGTCGGAGTACGTGCGGGTGAACACCTAGACGCTTCCCCTGTTGGGAGCGCAGGACGGGGCCGTCTTCCCTCTATCGGGGAATCGGCCTCGCTTTCATTCAATCGGGCGCGGCAACACCGCGCTACTACACACACAAGGAGAAACACATGTCACGCACCATCAACAAAGTCGAGCTTTTGGGCAGGGTCGGAACGGACCCGGAGATGCAGTACACCCCCGGCGGCACCGCCGTCACCAAGCTGCGGCTGGCGACCGACCGCTACCGGAAGGACGCCGAGAACGAGACGGATTGGCACGACGTGACGTGCTGGGCCGGGCTCGCCGAGGCCGTGAACCAGTACGTTGGCAAGGGCCAGCGCATCTACCTCTCCGGCCGCATTGTCCAGAACAGCTGGGAGGGCGACGACGGCCAGCGCCGCCACCGCACCGAGATTCACGCCTCCGAGGTCGTGTTCCTCGACTCCAAGGGCGCGAACGGCCACGGCGACGCCTCGGACATCGAGCAGCCGGTCGGCGCCTCTCCCTTCTAGTCCCACAACCGCAGAGCGACGCCTTCCCGAAGGCGCGCCACGGGGCCGCTTCCATCTACAGGGGGCGGCCCCGCTCTTGTTCTAACCGATAGGCAAGGAGGCCGACATGACCAGGAAGAAGACCCTCACCAAGGACGCTGTTCTGCTGAACGCGCTCCGCATCAACCTGAGCCTGCTGGGCGAGCTGGCGGTCCGATACGACGTGGAGACCAGGCCGGAAGGCCTGGAGGACCCGCCCGTCATCTCCTGCCCCGACGACGTGCGCAGGCTGCTGGGGCCTGAGATGGCCCCCCTGGCCCAGGAGCAGCTGCGGGTGCTGCTGCTCAACACCAAGAACCACGTCATGGGCCAGCGGGTCATCTACCAGGGCAACGTGTCCTCGGCCATCGTCCGGCCCGCCGAGGTCTTCCGGCCGGCGGTCATGGAGGCTGTCCCCGGCATCATCGTCAGCCACAATCATCCCTCCGGCGACCCCACGCCCAGCCCGGAGGACGCAGCCCTCACCCGCGAGCTGGTCCAGGCGGGCAAGCTCCTGGGCATCGAGCTGCTCGATCACGTGGTCATAGCAGGCGAGCGGTTCGTCAGCCTCAAGGAGGGGGGCCTCATAGCCTGACCCGTACCCGATACGGGTTCCTGACGGCCCACACCGTACTGCCCTCACGCGGGGAACGGCTCCCCGCGCACCCACGACACATACCAAAAGGAGACATCCCATGCTCGCAACCCACACCATAGACCCGGAGGACCTCCACACCATCACGGCGGGAGGCTTCTCGGCAACCGCCGACGCCTTCGCCCGCGACGAGCAGACCGACGGCCTCTGGTTCGTCTCGATGGTCGGCTCCCAGACAGCGCTCAAGGCCATCTGGGCATCCCTGCTCAAGCAGCCCCCGGACACGGCCCACATCATCCGGGGCGCGGACGGCATGGCGCTCAGCGGCGGCTACAAGCGGTGCGTCATTCCCTACGAGACGGTGGGGACGTGGACGACCAAGATCGCCCGCCTGCCGGTCTCCGGCGGCTGGCACGCGTTGGTCTACACCAAGACGGCCGAGTACGGCTACGAGAAGGACAGCTTCCTGCTGCTGGCGCAGACGGAAGAGGAAGCCCCCACACTCCACCACCGCTTCCTCGACAAGCGCAGCCCGCTGCCCCTGCACGGCTCCTGGGCGGACTGGCTCTGGCGGCGGGGCCTGGACGAGGGGGAGATCGTCCCCCTCCAGTCGATGGGCGTCTCCGCCTACCGGTGCTCCCCCAGGGCCGGCAAGCTCCGGGAAGACCTCTCGGCCGCCGTGGCGTCGGGTTGGCTCACCCTGCCAAGATACCAGGAGGCCGCCGATGGATAGGATGCTGAAGCGGGCAACACGGAGGAACAAGCGCAGGCAGGACCGGAACGGGAGCGCCTGGCGGCGGTTCTCCCCTGACGGGACGACCTGCCGCTACTGCAAGCACAGCGGGGCGCAGCACCTCTGCCGGTCGGGTCAACCCCATTTCTACCGGCCCGCCACGGAAGCGGAGCGGCGGGACCCCTTCGAGAGGCTATACCGCTACACGCTGCCCCAGGGCGGCTCCGTGCTGGTCAAGAGGATGGTCGTCGCCAACCACGCCGAGCTCATCACCGCCTTCTGCACCGCCTGCGCCGAGGCCATGAAGACGTACCAGGTCCTTTGCTACCAGCGCAACGTGGGCGTCGGCGAGGTGGTCGGGGTGCAGCCCGGCCACAGGGACATCTCAACCGCCGCCTGACGCGGCGTAAAACACGAGACAAGGCATGAAAGGAGAGTGACATGAGACTCGCTGCTCAAGCAAAGGGAGGGTTCTACCCCACGCCGTCCAGGGTCGTCGACCTGATCGCGGAGCTGATTAACACCCCCTCCGGCTACTACCACCGGGGCCGGGACACCCTGCGCATCCTCGATCCCTGCTGCGGGGCCGGAGAGGCGCTGGCGCAGCTGGCCCAGCGCCTGGACAGGCCCAACGCCATCCCCATCGAAACCTACGGCGTCGAGCTGCACCGGGACCGGGCGCAGGAGGCTGAGGAGCGGCTCGGCCGCGCCTTGGCCTCGGACCTCTTCGCCACGTCCATAGCCAACGGGGCCTTCGGGCTGCTGTTGCTCAATCCGCCATACGATTACGACTCGGAAGACAAGCGGACGGAGCACGCCTTCCTCACCCACACGACTCGCTACCTGGCCGACGCTGGCCTACTGGTCTTCATCGTTCCCCGGCAGCGGTTGGCGGTCTCGGCCCGGTATCTCTCCACCCACTACGGGCGGATGCGCTGCTGGGCCTTCCCCGACCCGGAACGCCAGGTCTTCGACCAGGTGGTCCTGATGGGCTACCGCAAGGCTGACCCCGTTCCCGACGCCACAGCCGAGAGCATGGTCCTGGAGTGGGCGGTAGGGGAGCCGGAGCCCCTGCGCTCCCAGCGCAACTCCTACTCCAACCCGGAGTACACCCCCGCCACGACGCCGAGCGGCGACGTCCTGTTCACCACCCGCACCGTCGATCCGGTCTCGGCGGCGGCTGAGGCTCGCCGGTCCGGGCTCTGGGCCAGCACGGAGATCACCGACTCCCTGTGGCCCGCGAAGGACAGCCGCACCCGTCCGCTCATGCCCCTGCGACGGGGGCACATGGCGATGCTGGTAGCGGCGGGCTTCCTCGACAACCTGGTGCTCGAAGCCGACGACAGGCGCATCCTGGTCAAGGGCCGCACCTCGAAGGACATGGTGCTGGTGGAGGACGCCCCGGAGAAGGAGGTCCACCGCGAGAAGCTGACGACGACCGTGGTGGCCCTCGACCTCGACGACGGGCAGATTGAGGACATCGCCGCCTAGCCCGGCTCACCCTTCGCCCTATCGGAACGACCAGAGAAGACCCTCATAACAAGGAAGGAGAGACAAGAACGATGCAGACGACCATGACCCTCGAAGCCTGCTGCCGGTGCGGGCAGCCCATCGCCCCCGGCGAGCCCGCCATGCAGACCGCCTCGGTGGACATCGACGACTACGGGAGGGCCGTGTCCTCCCCGGTGAAGGCGTACCACCTGAAGGGACGCTGCTACGACGAGTACAGGGCCGCCGAAGCCGCCTGCAGGGAGGCCCTGAAAGCCGCATAGACGGCTCGCACCGAGCCGCATCACGAGGCCCCCGCCAACCGCGCGGGTCTCGCACGTTCAAGCAACCGCCTGGGGACGTTTCCAGGGACTCGTCGCACGTAAACGTCCCCCACCTGGGGGCGTGTGCGTCCCGGGTCCCGGCGTCGTCCTCCGGCCTACCACGGAAAAGGAGGACGACGACATGAACCTCGGAGGTTTCATAGACAAGTTCAAGGACGCCATAGCGCTAAGGGTGGTCGAGTCCTACCCGCCCCTCTACCGCCCCTCGGAGAACGGCGGCACGATCCCCCGCCTGCTCCGCAAGCCCCTGGGTGCGCAGGCCGACGCCATCAGGGGTGCGGCCCTCTCCCTCAAGGTCCACCGGGGCACCACGGTAGTGGGCGAGATGGGCACCGGCAAGACCTTCATTGGCGCGGCAGCGGCGCACATGGCTGGCTTCGAGCGCATCCTCATCATCTGCCCGCCCCACCTGGTCCCCAAGTGGAAGCGGGAGGTGGAGATGACGGTGCCCGGCGTCCGCGCCGCCATCGTCGAGTCCATCACCGACCTGGAGCGGCTGCGCCTCTCCGTCGGCTCCGGCCCCCTCTTCGCGGTGATGAGTCGGGAGAAGGCCAAGCTGTCCTACCGCTGGATGCCCGCCGTGACACAGCGGTGGGCCGTCTCGAAGGGAAGGCTCCTGCGGGACGAGGAGACGGGGGAGCCCTTCCACATCCCCTGCTGTCCCGACTGCACAGCGCAGATCGTGGACAAGGACGGCGTGCCCCTGACGGACGCCGACCTGAACCGCCGCAAGCACACCTGCGCCGTCTGCGACGCCCCGCTGTGGCAGGCCGACAGGTCCGGCCCCGCCCGCTATCCCTTGGCCGACTACATCAAGCACCGGATGAAGGGCTTCTTCGACCTGCTTATAGGCGACGAGGTGCACGAGTTCAAGGGCCGCGGCTCGGCCCAGGGCATAGCCGCCGGCATCCTCGCCGACGTGTGCGGCAAGTCCCTCAGCCTGACCGGGACCCTTTTGGGAGGGTACTCCTCGACCATCTTCCACCTGCTCTACCGGTTCTCGCCGGAGATTCGCACGGAGTTCGGGCGCTCCGACGAGCACCGCTGGATACAGCGGTACGGCTTCGAGGAGGTCACCGTCGGCAAGCCCGACGACGACGCGGTGGAGGACGGGCGCAACAGCAGGCGCCGCAGCTTCCGCAAGGTGACCAGGGAGCGGCCGGGCCTCGTTCCCTCGGCGTTGTTTCACATCATAGGGAACACGGTGTTCCTCAGACTGGCCGACGTTGCCTCCGGCCTGCCGGACTACGAGGAGAAGATCCTCGTGTCCTCGATGGACTCGGAGGAGGACGCCACCGGGTACTCCCAGCGCAGCGCCTACAACACCGTGTTCGAGGAGCTGAAGAAAGAGCTGGCGGCCGCCCTCAAGAGCGGCTCCAAGAGGCTGCTGGCGACCTACCTCCAGACGCTATTGGCGTACCCGGACGGCTGCACCAGGGGGGAGACGGTCTTCGACCCCAGGACGGGCGACGTCATCGTGCAGGTCCCGCCCCTGTCCGAAGACAAACTCTACCCGAAGGAGAAGGCGCTCGTCGACCTGGTGGCCGCCGAGCGGCTGGAGGGAAGGCGGGTACTGGTCTACGTGACCCACACGGGGACGCGTGACATCACCGGGCGGATGGACGACATCCTCACCCGGCACGGGTTCCGGGTGGCGGTGATGAAGGCCGACGCGGTGGCCCCGAACCGCAGGGAGGCGTGGGTGGCCGACAAGGTGAAGCAGGGCATCGACGTTCTGATCTGCCACCCCAGGCTGGTGCAGACCGGCCTCGACCTGATCGACTTCCCGACCATCGTTTGGGACGAGACGGATTACAGCGTCTACGTCGTCCGGCAGGCTTCCCGCCGGTCGTGGCGCATCGGGCAGACCCGCCCGGTGAAGGTGGTGTTCATGAGCTACCGGAACACGCTCCAGGCCGACGCGCTGAAGCTGGTGGCGAAGAAGATGCAGAGCTCCCTGGCCGTCGAGGGGGAGCTGCCGGAGGACGGGCTGGCGGCCTACGGCGACGACGGGGACGACATGATGATGGCGCTGGCCCGCAGGATCGTCAGCGGCGACGAGGAGGACGAGGCCGAGACGATGGAGGAGGTGTTCGCCCAGGCCAGGAACGCCGAGAGCGAGGCCGAGGAGCTGCTGGTGGACGACGGCTGGAAGGTCGTCGAGATCGAGCCGGAGACGGTCTCGGTCAACGGCAACGGGGCCAACGGCAACGGCCACCACGCAGGCGGCATCAGGCCGACGGTCGAGCTGGTCGTGGGCAACGGCCGCCACGCCAACGGGAACGGGAACGGCCACGCGCCTGCCCCGGTCAACGGGAACGGGACCAACGGCCACCACGAGGACGCCCCGGAGCTGCAGCAGTCGCTGTTCTCCTGGGCGGAGTTCATGGCCGAGGAGCCAGTCAAGCCCAGGGGCCGCAAGACCCAGGCCCCGTCACTGTCCCTGTTCGAGTGGGCGGTGGAACAGGAGCGAGAGGAAGAGCCGGTCGGCGCGGGACGCTAGACCGCAAGGACACGGGAGAGGTCGGCGCCAGTGGAGCGGCGGCCTCCCCGCAGGTTGCAACGCAGCGAAACACAACACGCACAAAGGAGATGAACCAATGGCACGCATCTTTGTCTACGACGACCGCGAGTTCCCCGACCCGGACCCCCAGATGAGCGTCGACCAGGTGAAGGTAACGCTCTCCGACTTCTACGGGGAGATCGCCAACGCTTCGGTGAAGGAGACCAAGCGCGGCGACGACACCATCTACGAGTTCCAGCGGCGGGTGGGCACCAAGGGCGCCTTCCCCAATGCCCGGAGCTAGAGGAGGGAGTCCGATGGACAACCGGACATTCACTGGTCTACTGGCGGCGACGCCTCCGGCGGGCCTCAGCATCCTCGAGCTCACGGCGGAGCTCACACGGCCCGACGGCTCCTTCGACCTGGACGCCGCGGCCGCAAGGCAGACGGAGGTGGAACTGGCCTGCGTCCAGGCCCAGGACTACGCCGCCTCCACGGGGCGGCTGCTGGAGGCGCTGCGGTGGCAACTGCGGCCCCGGCGCAACTGAGCGGCCTGGCGAACCTGCTCCTGCGGCGTCCGCCGTCGCTGCGGGAGCTGGTCACGCTCGTTGGCTACGCTGACGACTACGCCTGGTTCGTGGGGCTGGTGCGCCGCCTCTTTCCCCAGGAGGCGGAGGCGGCGCTGGCGGCCCCCGACGTACGCGGGAGGGTGGAGCGCTTCGCCGGGCTCTTCGGGGAGCGGCACTTCCCCCTCTACGCGCCGTTCATCGAGTTCTGGACCGAGGAGGAGGGGGAACAACCTCCCTGGTCATGGCTGAGGCAGGGCATCCCCTTCGACCTGATGGGCTTCGGCTACGACGGCCTCCACGAGATGTGGGACGGCTACCGCGAGGGGCTTTCGGCCATGGCCCTGCTGGTCAAGCCTGCCGACGCCTACTACGACGACCCCGACGGGATACGGGTGGCCTGGCTGGAGTCAGCCGCCGAGCGCATCCCGCAAGAGACATTGGAGAGGATTCCCCAAGGTGGCATACCCCTGGACGACCTCACCGACGCGCTGAAGGGAACGAGGTTCGAGGGGGCGGCCCAGGCGTGCTCCTGGGTCCTTGCCGAGACCGGCAACTTCTTCCTCGATCACACCTACGAGGATGGCTCGTACGACGGCTTCTCCGACCCCTGGGACGACGACATCATCAAGGAGGGCACGGAGGAGTGGCGGAAGGCCAGCGCCCTCATGGACTCGGTCAGCCGGTTGACCGACTGGCTGGAGGAGGATCTGCCGGGCCGCTTCGCCGAGATGCTGGAGTTCGTCCTGGAGAGGATTCCTGAACAAGAACAGGAGGACAACGACCATGACTGATGCAGTCGATACGACCCAATGGTCCCTGCCGGGTCCGGCGGACATGCCCAAGGACACGCTCCAGATGCAGCTGGAGGTCTACAAGGAGACCATCCTGCTGCGGGGCTTCGAGAACGACTCCACCTGGGTCAGGACCGTCTCGGCGGACGCAATCGCAAACGTGTTCACCCAGCACCTGGGGTTCTCCTCGGGGCTCCTGCCCCAAGAGGCGCTCTGGTGGAACCAGGGCGAGACCGGACAGGTGGTGGCCCTCTGGCGGCCGCCCCAGATGTGGTCCGTGGCCCTGCAACGGGAGGCGTTCAAGCCTCCCGCCCGGCTCCGGCTCCCCATGCCGGGGCTGGTCTTCGTCTGCTCGCCGGGCCGCCCGCCCTGGGTCTACGCCGCAACGAGCCGGCCCACCGACCCCGAGCAGCATCTCTTCCGGGCCCCGGCCTTCAACGTCTTCAGAGACGGGCGGGTCTGCCCCGGAAGCCACAGGTTCCCCGAGGAGGTGGACCTGATACCGGAAGGCTTCTTCCAGTCCTTCTTCTCCCTTACCGGAGACACGCACAACCGCTCGAAGAAGTACCCCGAAAACCTGATCGCGCTATGGGAGGAGATAGATGGAACGACTGAATACCCGGCTGAGGACCTTGTTCCCCAGTGTTCGGTGGGCCACGCGATGGCGGTCTCCGAGGGAAAACGTGGCTACCGCTACGGCTAGCGACGGGCTTGCGCCGGTGGGCTACCTGGTCAACCACCCCGGCGGACTCGCCGGAGTCCAGGGCATCGGCTACGACTACGTGCTGGGATCGGGGGGCGTCTACGTCCAGTCCGAGAGCGCCCATCTGACGGCGCGGGTGCGGGTCGCCTCCTGCACGGTGCGGGGCCTCGCTCCCGTGGCCGAGAAGGTGCAGCTCGCCCACGGCCCCATCCCGTCGCAACTCTTCGAGCTGGGGCTTCGCTGGTTCCAGGACGACCCGGACACCGAGCGGCTCTTCGCCGTGCGCTGGGACGGGGACGCCTACCGGCTGGTGGTCCCACCGCAGGCCGGGACGGCCACGAGACTGGCCTACGTGCCCCCCTCCGGCGTGGTGGCCGAGTTCCATTCCCACGGAACCTCCCGCTCCTTCTTCTCGGCCACGGACGACCGGGACGAGCAGGGCTTCCGCATCTACGGCGTCGCCGGACGTCTCGACACCCCACTACCGGAGCTGCGTCTCCGGGTGGGGGTCTACGGCGACTTCGCCCCGGTGGACTGGCCCCAGGTGTTCGGCGGCCCTCAGCCCAGCGTCCGGCTCATGTGCGAGGAGCCGGAATCGACATGGAATACCGAATCGGAAGACAAGGAGGTGAACTGAAGATGCCCTACTACCTGGACAACGCATTCCTGCTCGACAACCCCTGGATCACCGTGGTCGGCTGCGGCGGGACCGGCGGCTTTGTGGCCGAGGGCCTCTGCCGCCTCTTCCAGGGGCGGGAGGCCACCATCGTCCTGGTCGACCACGACCGGGTGGAGCCTCACAACCTGCTGCGCCAGAATTTTTACCCTGAAGACGTGGGCCGGTTCAAGAGCCAGGCCCTCGCCGACCGGCTGGCGCGGGCCTTCCGACGTCCCATCGGCTACTCGGTCTACGCCTTCCGGGAGGAGGACTCCCAGTCCGACGGGGGCCGCTACTCCGGCCTTCCCCACTACGGGAACTCCCTGCTCATCGGCTGCGCCGACAACGCCGCCGCACGGCGGGCAATGGCGGAGTCCATGCCGGGCGACCCGCGCCGGTGGCTCATCGACGCGGGCAACGACACCAACTGGGGACAGGTGCTGATCGGCAATGTCGCCGACCGTGACTTCGGGGACGAACAGGCCTTCGTCGACCAGACTTGCTACCTGCTGCCCGCTCCCACGGTGCAGCGCCCCGACCTGCTGACGGCCGTGTCGACCAGACCTCCCGACGTGGACTGCGCGGCGGCCCTGGACCTCACCGACCAGGACCCCACCATCAACCAGATGATGGCGTCGCTGGTCTTACAGGTGGTCCGCCGCATGGCGGCGGGCTCCTGCCCCTTCATGGGCCTCTACCTGGACATGGAGCAGGGAACGGTCACCCCGACCTACGCCACGCCGGAGACGGTGGCGCGGGTGGTGCGGTCTGGCTCCGAGCCGGGGATAGCGTCCTAGTGACCAACGCTCAACAGACGCATTCAAAGACGGAAACAAGGAGAAAACCATGCCTAACGAAAAGGGAACCACCACGATCTGGCAGGACAACCACAGCGGGCTCCGCAGGCACAAGCTGATGACGAAGGAGCTCGCCGACACCATCCCGCCCCTATACGCCAATGACGGCGCGGACGACCCCGACGCCGTGGTCGCCAGGGTGAAGCTCTTCTCGCCCTACAACGGCTGGCGCTGGTACGTCACCGAGTGGGACGCCGAGACCGGAACGTGCTTCGGCCTCGTCGAAGGGTTTGAAGTCGAACTGGGCTACTTCGACCTGACGGAACTCTCGGAAGTCACCGTGTTCGGCGGCGTCCCCGCCGTGGAGCGGGACCTGTACTGGGAGCCGCAGACCCTCGGCGAGATCAGGAGGCAGTCGTCGGGGATTGCGGCCTAGCGAACGGCCTACATAAACGCAGTCGAAGAAGAATCAAGGAAAGGAGACACCATGCCTGACGAGAATGGAACGGAAGCAACCCGCTCGGATGCGCCGAGCGCGGACGAGAGTCTCTTCGGCGAAGCGGCGGACGACACGGGAGCCGCTGTTGCCGACAAGCAGGACGCCAACGAGGAGACCAAACAGGACCCGCAGGATGCCGATGACGCCGGGGAGCAGGCCGGTTCGCCGGAGGACCTGAAGGTCGTCGTATCCATCAAGGGAGGCAAGGCCACCATCGGAGTGCAACAGCCCTCGTCCGACCCGCACATCGAGTCCTTCGACGACGCTGACCTCCCCGGCCTGACACAGGAGGTGCCGGCGGTGGTCGACCGGGCGAGAGCCAAATGGGAGGAAACACCCAAGCATCCGGCCCACGAGAGACCCGCTCCCACTCCCAGGGGCCGGAACCGGCGCGGGCAAGCTGCGGCTCAGGCCGAGACGGCCGAGGGAGGGGCAGAGCAGCAGCAACCCGAGACGCTGAGGCTGTTCTAGGGGCCGAGTCGAGATGGCTCGGACACATCATCGCAGTCGGCGCGGGACGCTGACCGCAGTAGCAGGGGGAGGTCGTCGCATCGGCGACGGCTTCCCCCTGCCCAGCCATGTATGTGGCCTTTTTGCATTTCAGCCGTTGTGGTCGCGGGCCGCTTCACCGGCGCGCCGTCTCATTCGGTGAACAGGTGGCCGAGTCCCAGGCTGTCGGCCAGGTCGTGAAGCGCCTTCAGATGCCTGTAGTTGGGCCGCACCCCCCGCTTCCACCAGCGTCTTATGGTGATGGGATCGATCCCGAGGCGACGGGCGATCTCCGCCCACGGCAGACCGGAAGCATGCTGGAACCACACCAGGCGCTGCGGGAAGGCATCGGGGATGGCGTCGGTCTTTCTCCTGTACTGTGTGCGCCGCCTCGGCATCGCTCAAGCCCTGCCAGAGCACAGCCGGAGCCTCTTTCTCCAGCGCCTCACGGTCTCGGGATGGACGTCGAGACGGCGGTGTATCTCAGCCCACGGCAGGTCGGACTCTTCCTTGAACCGCACCAGCCGCTCAGGAAAGTCGGCTGGGAAGCCAGGGGGTCTTCTGCTGTGATAAATGCGCTGTCTCGGCATCGGTCCTTCCGGAAGACGGCTGCAAGCTCCCTCCTACGGGGATGTCCGGGGCCGTCCGATATCCCCAGGCAGGACGGTATGCGGAACGCAAGCTCACGCGGTCAGCCCGTCCCGGAGTCCTGGTGGAGGCCGCCGCTCTGCTTGTCGGAGGGCTGGGGCGGCCTCCCCCAGCTTCATCCATGTGTGCGAGCTTTCTTGTTGCCCTTCCTGCGGGCGGGGTCCGCGCGGGTACGCGTACACCCGCGCGGCCCTTCCTCTCCTCCCGACGCCACATGCCATCAGGGAGAGTCCGGCGTCGGCTCGGGCCCTTCCACGCATGGCCCCTCACCGAGTTCGTTGACCGCCGCCACACCGAATTTGACGGGTCCCACATAGACGATCTTGAAGTATTTGAAACCCGTCGGGACGCCGTTGATCTCTGGTGGCGTGGTGGATCCAGGGTGCTCCACCTCGTATTCGTCCAGCAGGTAGCCGCCGCAGCCCTCGCTGGCTGAGCCGTAGATGCGGAACGCCGTGATCCATTGCGCGCCGGTTTCGGTCTCGTCCGGCGCGTCCCACCACACGATTTGCCCACCAATGCCGCTGACGGGCGAGTAGGACACCGACACATTGCGGACCGCGCCCGGGATCTCCGAGGGGCCCAGACCACCGGGCGGAACGGCAACTGCCAGCAAAATTCCACGCACCGACAGCGTGTAGGTGCCTGGGTCCAAGCCCGCTACTTCCAGGTGGTAGATGCCGGTCGCGGTCGCCGTGTAGGTCAGTCGGCTGTTAAGTCCCTCGCCGCCGTCGTCGTCCTCACTGATGTAGTCGGAGACGTTGAAGGAGTCGCCGTAGAGCGCCAGGATCGGGTCCGCCTGGGAGCCGCGGCCGGTGTCCGCGCCCTCCAGGTCGAACCGGTATCGCTTGCCCGCCTCCAGATTGACACGGAACCCGTCCAAATCCTCGCCAGGGTCGATGTTGCCCGTGGCCGAGGCCCCGACCTCAACCCGGCCGGTGGTGGTGGTGTCTCTGGGAAAGTCCGTGTCGGCCTCCGAGGCGCCGTTCGCGCCCAGCACGATCACCGACAGCGTGTAGGTGCCCGTCGTGCTGTCTGCGCCGGCCACAGCTATGTAGTAGGTGCCTTCCGCGTCGGGCGTGTTGATGACCCGGCCGTTCTTCCCCACACCGCCGTCGTTACTCCTCGCACCGGAGACCGCCTGTCCTCCCGCATCCTGCAACCCCCAAAGATGCGGATCCGCCAAGTTGCCTCGGCCGGTATCCGCCCCCTCCACGTCGAACTGGTATCGCTTGCCCTTCTTCAGCTCGACCGCGAACCAGTCGACGTCGAGAGCTGGGGCGATTTCGCCCGTGACCGAACCGCCGACCTCAACTCTACCGGTGGTGGTGATGCCTTCGGGCAGGTCTTCGCCGTCGGGCTCCGAGACGTTGGTGGAATCGGCTGGCGGGTCGGCGGAATCGTCGGGCGGCGGCGTGATGTCGCGCACCGACAGCGTGTAGGTGCCCGTAGAGTTACCACTAAGCTCTACAGCCTCTAAGTAGTAGGTGCCGGCCGCGGTCGCCGTGTAGATGAACTGGCTGTTGAGGTTCGTGGCGTTGATGTCGCCGTTTTCCGCAATGAAGGCGAGGGATCCGTCTGAGAGCGTCAAGTACGGGTCTTCCAGGGTGCCGCGGCCGTTATGCGATCCTTCCAGGTCGAACTGGTAGGTCCTGCCCACCACCAATCTGACGGCGAACAAATCTATGTCCCCTGCGCTGGCGATGTTGCCCGTGACCGAGGCCCCGACGTCGACCCGGCCAGAGGTGGAGGTCGTGTCGGGAAAGTCCGCGTGGGCCTCCGAGGCGCCGTTCGCGCCCAGCACGATCACCGACAGCGTGTAGGTGCCCGTCGATTGGTACGCGGCGGCGACTACGTAGTGAGCGCCGCTCGCGGTCGCCGTGAAGATCGTCCGGGCGTTGTTCCCCACGCCGCTGTCATCGTTCTGCGTGCCCGTGATCGTATTGTCCCCCGCATCACGCACTGCGTTGATAGTCGGGTCCGACACTGTGCCGCGGACGGTAGGCGCACCCTCCACGTCGAACTGGTATCTCGTGTCCGCCTCCAGCTCGACGAGGAACCAGTCCGCGTCGCCGACGGACTCGATGTTGCCCGTGGCCGAGCCGCCGACGTCGACCTGGCCGGTGGTGGTGGCGTCGGCGGGAAAGTCGTCGGACGTCGGCGGCCCCTGCAGACGGACCGTAACCGTGGTCGTCGACGACCAGTCCAGGCCCGTATTCGCCCAAGAGTAGAGGCCGGTGCTCAAGCTACCGGCATCGCTGAGCGCGCGGTCGGTAGTGACGCCGTCGATCTTGAAAACCAGGTTCTCCTTGTCATCGTCGGAGAGATCGGCGGTGAGCAATAAGAACAGGGAGCCATCGTTGTTGCCCCCTGGGGCTCCGACATAAAGGCCCCTGATCGTGTAGTCGTTGTCCCCGACCGAGAACATCGTGTCGCCGGGGTTGCCGACAAGACCGCCCGCGCTGAGACTACTGGTATCCGCAAACCCGTGTGAGACAAGCACGTCGGCGCTAGTCTTGAGCTCTCCCACCGTCACCACGCCGCACCAGATGTCGCCGGTGTTCAGCGTGCACGGCGAGATGTCACGCACCGACAGCGTGTAGGTGCCTGTAGCGGTACCTATCGTAGTCGCTTCCAAGGAGTGGGTGCCGGTCGTGGTCGGCGTGTAGACTATCTGACTGTTTTTGTTCGTGGAGTTGATGTCGCCGTTGACCTCCAGGACCGTTGCGAATCGGTAGAGTTTGAGGTACGGATCCTCCAGGGTGCCGCGGCCGTTATGCGATCCTTCCAGGTCGAACTGGTAGATCTTGCCCACCTCCAGAGCGACATCGAACCAGTCCGTATCGGTTGGGGTGCTGATCGTCCCCGTGACCGAGGCCCCGACGTCGACAGTGCTAATGTTGGTGCCGGAAAAGTCCGTGTCGGCCTCCGAGGCGCCGTTCGCGCCCAGCACGATCACCGACAGCGTGTAGGTGCCCGTCGATTGGTACGCGGCGGCGACTACGTAGTGAGCGCCGCTCGCGGTCGCCGTGAAGATCGTCCGGGCGTTGTTCCCCACGCCGCTGTCATCGTTCCGCGTGCCCGCGATCGTATCGCCCCCCGCATCACGCACTGCGTTGATAATCGGGTCCGACACTGTTCCGCGGCCGGTAGGCGCACCCTCCAGGTCGATCTGGTATCGCGTGCCCGCCTCCAGCTCGACGAGGAACCAGTCCGCGTCGCCGACGGACTCGACGTTGCCCGTGGCCGAGCCGCCGACGTCGACCTGGCCGGTGGTGGTGGTGTCGGCGGGAAAGTCGTCGGGTGGCGACGCCGACAGACGGACCGTGACGGTGTCCCCCGCAGACCAGGTCAGGCCCGACAGACCCCAAGAGTAGAGGCCGGTGGTGCCTTTCGTGGCGCCGCTGAACGCGAACGTGATGGTGGTGTCGTCGACCGTGAGCACCAGGACCGCCTTGTCATCGTCGGTGAGATCGGCGCTGAGCAAGACGAACAGGGCGCCCGTGACGGTGGACCCAGTTGGGACTTGGATATAAGCGGCCCCGATCGTGTAGTCGTTGTCCCCGACCGAGAACATCGTGTCGTCCGGGTTGCCGGCAAGGCTGCCCGCGCTGAGGCCGGCTCCATCAGCAAAACCGTGTCCGACAAGCGCGTCGCCGGGGCTGGTCTTGATCTCTGCCACCGTCACCACGCCGCACCAGATGTCGCCGGTGTTCAGCGTGCACGGCGGGATCTCACGCACCGACAGCGTGTAGGTGCCCGTCGTGACGCTACTTACACCTTCACCTGCCTCTATTGCCTCTAGGTAGTATGTGCCGCCCGCGGTCGGCGTGTGGATTATCTTGCTGTCGAAGGTTGCGCCACTGTCATCGTTGAGCGCAATGCGGACTCCGGACTCGAAGAGCTTAAGGAGCGGGTCTTCCAGGGTGCCGCGGCCGTTAAACGGTCCTTCCAGGTCAAACTGGTAAGTCTTGCCCGCCTCCAGGTCGACGCGAAACCAGTCCGCGTCACCGTCGGTGCCGATGTTGCCGGTGGCCGAGGCCCCGACGTCGACCCGGCCGATGGTGGCGGTCGTGGCGGGAAAGTCCGTGTCGGCCTCCGAGGCGCCGTTCGCGCCCAGCACGATCATCGACAGCGTGTAGGTGCCGGTATCTGACCCATTGGAATTCTGTGCCCGCACGTAGTAGTCGCCGGCCGCGGTCGGCGTGTAAATCCGCCGGGCGTTTTTGCCCACGCCCTCGTCGTTGCTCAAAGAACCGACAAGTGCGTTGCTAGCGTAGAGACCCATCCTCGGGTCCGGTAGGGTACCGCGGCTGGTATCCGCACCTTCAAGATCGATCTGGTATCTCGTGCCCGCCTCCAGCACGACCTTGAACCAGTCCCCGTCCAACCCGAATCCGATGTTGCCCGTGACCGAGCCGCCGACGTCCACCTCGCCGGTGGTGGTGTTGTCGACGGGCAGGTCTCCGCCGTCGGGCTCGGAGACGTTGGCCCGCTTGCCGGAACCGCCGGGCGCGCCGTCGTCGTCCTCCCCGTCCGGGTCGTCGCCTTCGCCGGCCTCCGGCGCGGCCGGCGTGTCGATGTGGTACCAGCGGGAGCGCTCGCTCACACCGTGCTCGTTGATCGCCTTGATGCGGTAGGTGTAGGTAGTATTGGCCTGTACGGTATCGTCGGTGTAGGTGGTCGCCGCTGTCCCCGTGTCCGCCACCAGCACACTGAACTCGCCCCCGGTATCGTTCTCACGCACCCGCCGCAGGATCACGTAGCCGGTGATGCTGGCGTCGCCAGGGTCGTCCCAGGTGAGGGTCACCGAGTCGTGGGTCGCCGTGGCATCGAGGCCCGTGGGCTGGTCGGGCGGTTCGGGGGCCTGCTCCTCCTCCGGCTCAGGGGCTGCCGGGACGTTGATGTGGAACCAGCGGGAACGCTCGCTCACACCGTGCTCGTTGGTCGCCTTGATGCGGTAGGTGTAGGTAGTATTGGCCTGTACGGTATCGTCGGTGTAGGTGGTCGCCGCTGTCCCCGTGTCCGCCACCAGCACACTGAACTCGCCCCCGGTATCGTTCACGCGGACGCGCCGCAGGATGACGTAGCCGGTGATGCTGGCGTCGCCAGGGTCGTCCCAGGTCAGGACCACCTGGTCGTGGGTCGCCGTGGCGTCCAGGCCCGTGGGCTGGTCGGGCGGTTCGGCAGCCTGCTCCTCCTCCGGCTCGGGGGCTGCCGGGACGTTGATGTGGAACCAGCGGGAACGCTCGCTCACACCGTGCTCGTTGGTCGCCTTGATGCGGTAGGTGTAGGTAGTATTGGCCTGTACGCTGTCGTCGGTGTAGGTGGTCGCCGCCGTCCCCGTGTCCGCCACGAGCTCACTGAACTCGCCCCCGGTATTGTTCACGCGCACGCGCCGCAGGATGACGTAGCCGGTGATGCTGGCGTCGCCCGGGTCGTCCCAGGTCAGGACCACCTCGTCATGGGACGCCGTGGCGGAGAGGCCCGTGGGCTTGTCGGGCGCCGAGCCCTCCTGGGCCTGGACCGGGGAGAACAGCAGGGCCAGCGCCGCTATGGCGGCAATCAGGATGGGGAATCGTCGTCTATCGGTGCGAGTCATCATGGCTCCTCCTTGTGCTTGTGCGGGGATACGGGACGCAGCCCGTCCCGTCCCCAGGCGTCAGCGGACGCGGAGGACGCGGGCGTCGGGCGTTGCATGGTCGAAGGCTGTTTCGGGTGAGTGCGGGACGTGCGAAGCCCGCCGCAAGGCGTCCTTCAAGGACACTGAGAACTTCGGGCGCACACTCTGAGAGAGCGGCGATGGGTCGGGACCGGGCCTGCCGGTATGAGCTGGAGGGGGCGAGGGGGCCAGAGGAGAGGGAAAATCGGGGGGGGGGGGGGGGTGAACGTCTGTGCTAGTCCGTGATGGAGGGCCGACCGGGTCGCGGAGACCACGTCAACACGGGTGGCTGCCACGGCTGTCTCTGCTCCGTCGAGGATTGGCATTCCTCGTCTACCGGTACTGGTCATCGCTCCTATCGCCTAACGCCGTATGGTTGCCTGGACTTTTCGTTGCCCATGACAAGGCTAGCCGCCCGAAAAGCAGCCCTCACCAACGTAAATAGTAGAGAGCTTCCAGGCCGGATATAAGGTGCAAATGTCTATTTCGCACTAGGAATTGGTCTAGACATTTGTCTATAGAGATTCGTAGGCAGATGACTACTAGGGGCCTCTATACCCATGCCGCGTCAGGTATCAGCCCAGCGTGTTCACGAAGCGACGTGGGCGCTCAACGGGACCCCCATCGGCTGAAGGCCGGGAAATGGCGGGGAGCGCGCGGGACGCAGCCGCGAGCGTCGAAATGGCTGCGGCGGTCTGGAACAAGCCGGAGGCCCCCGCTGTTACAGTCGGGGCCTCGTCGCTGCTCGATACGTTGCCTGTCGGCCTGATTCGCCGGTTCCCGGCGGACCGCCAGGGGGCAAGATCGGCGTCAGATTACAGCGCCAGCCTGATCCGCCCGGCAATTCCGGTATTAGGGCGGGGTGGCCTGACCAACATAACTGCCTGCCCAACTCTCGTTGGAGCCCCAGCATACGACGGCGCCGCCGGTCCTTAGACCGCAGGTATGGTACCCTCCGGCGCTGACCGAAACGAAGGCGCCGTCAGGCGGCGTGGCCTGGCCGACCTCGTTTCCGTGAAAGTCCTCGTTGGAACCCCAACATTCGACCGAGCCGCCGGTCTTCAGTCCGCAGGTATGAGACGCTCCGGCGCTGACCGCAATGAAGGAGCCGTCCGGCGGCATGGCTTGGCCCATGACATCGCCGATCAGATTCTTGTTGGAACCCCAACATTCGACCGAGCCGTCGGTTTTCACGCCGCAGGCGTGGTGCGCTCCGGCGCTGACCGAATCAAAAGAGCCTGTGGGCGCCCTGGTCTCGCCTGACTGATTGAGCCCCCAGCATTCGACCGAGCCGTCGATCCTCAATCCACAGGCGTGGAACCCTCCGGCGCTGACTGAAATGAAGGAACCTCCGGGCTGATCGACATACTCAAAGCCCGAGTTCCTCGCGAAAGTCCTGACATCGCCCCAGCATTCGACCGAGCCGTCGATCCTCAATCCACAGGTGAGGTCCCCGGCGCTGACCCATACGAAGGGGCCGACCGGCGGCGTGGATCTGCCATCTGGGCTAATGCCGCCCTCCTCCGTACATTCGAAATGGCCGTAGAGGTCGAGACTGAATCCGCAAGTGATATCCCCACCGATGCTGAACGAGGCGAAGGAGTCGCCCGGCGGACTCGCTTTGCCCGAGCCATACGGGCTTTCATTTGCGCCCCAGCACTCGACCGAGCCGTCGGTCTTCACTCCGCACGTGTGCTCCCCTCCGGCACTGACCGAGGCGAAGGACCCGTCCGGCGGACTCGCTTGGCCTGAGCCATACAGGCTTATGTCGGAACCCCAACATTCGACCGAGCGGTCGGGCCTCACGCCGCAAGTGTGATATCCACCGGCGCTGACCGAGGCGAAGGCATTTGCGGGGGTGTCGGTTGACCCAGAGGCAGGAGCCCTTTCGGTGCTGACCGAAGCAAATGAACCGCCAGGTGGCTCGGCTTGACCACCCCTGATCCCACTCGTGATTTCGTTGGATCCCCAGCATGCTACGGCGCCGTCGGTTCTCACTCCGCAGGTGTGGAAAAACCCGGCGCTGAGCGAGGTGAAGGAACCGCTTGGCGGCTCGGCTTGGTTAACAACATTTCCATCCACATCCTCGTTAGAGCCCCAGCATTCTACCGAGCCGTCGGTCCTCGCTCCGCACGTGTGTAACGCACCGGCACTAACCGAGGCGAAGGACCCATCCGGCGGATCGGACTGCCCATGCTCGTTGGAGCCCCAGCATTCTACCGAGCCGTCAGGCCTCAGTCCGCAGGTGTGGAAAACCCCGGCTCTGACGGAGGCGAACTCTCCGGAAGGCTGACTGGCCTCCCCAAACTTATTGGAGCCCCAGCATTCGACCGAGCCGTCGGTCATAACCCCGCAGGTGTAATCCACCCCGGCGCTGACCGAGGCGAACGAGCCTCCCGGCTGACTGGATTCCCCGTGCTCGTTGGAGCCCCAGCATTCTACCGAGCCGTTAAGCCTCTGTCCGCAGGTGTGGGTCCACCCGGCGCTGACCGAGGCGAACTCCCCGGACGGCGGCGTGGCCTGGCCAATCTCGTTTCCATCGGAGTCTTCATCATCGCCCCAGCATTCTACCGAGCCGTCAAGCCTCAGTCCGCAGGTGTGGCCGCCCCCCCCGCTGACCGAGGCGAACTCCCCGGACGGCGGCCTGGCCTGGCCAGATAAATCAAAGCCCCAGCATTCGACGGAGCCGTCGGTACTCACCCCGCAGGTGTGGAACCCCCCAGCGCTGACCGAGGCGAACTGTACTTCCGACGTTCCGTCGCCGTCGTCACCTCCGCATGCGGCGAACGCGCAGGCCGTCAGCCCCAAGACCATGAGGGCGGCGAGTGCGACTGCGAACTTCATGCCGTGAGCCTACTCCCCGACCGTCGGCGCCGTGATGACGTTCGGCTCCCCGACGCCGGAGACCTTGGTGGTGGTGCGGTTGAGCACCGCTTGGTCGCCGTGGTGGTGCTCGACGTCCATTTGGAATTGCACTAGCAGCCCTTCCTCGTTGAGCCAGTAGCGGAGGGTGACGCCAATGTACACGTCGTCCTTCCCCGCCTTCGTGAACTCCTCGCTGACCGACTTGTAGTGGGTCGTCGCCACGCCGTCGAGCATCTCCGGCCCCAGCTTCTCGATGTTGGTGACCTGCGGGCACAAGTCCCAACTGCCGTCGGCCGCGGGCTGGAGACTCAGCATGCGGGCGAGATTCTTAGAGTCGATGTCGTGGGCGACTTCCCAAGGCCCGTCCTCCACGCGGCCGTAGACGACGCCGTCGAGGTAGATCGCCTCGGCGGTCGTGAAGGGCTGGCCGTCGCTGGTCTGGGCCGCGTAGTGGAAGTCCGGCCCGGCGATGCGGATCTTGGCTTCCGCAGTGGAGTCCGCGCCCCCGCCCGTGAGGGACTTGCCAATGTGCGTGGTGCTCAGGTCAATGTGCGTGGCGCTGGTCGTCTTGGTGCAGGCGTCGGCGACCACCTGCGCGCTCACGTCGGGGGTGCTGGCCGTGCCCCGCCCTAGCAGCAGGGCCATCGCCACGCCAATCAGGGCCAGTGTTATGATGATGGGTGCAGTCTGTCGTCTAGTCATTGCTCCCCCTTAGCGTGTCTACACTAATCAGGGCTGGGACCTGGGGGAACGCAGGGGCGGCCATGATGGCCTCGACGACGACCGGCACGACCCTGTCCGGATTGCGCTCTGCCCAGTACTGCCCCAGGGGAGCCGGAGCGGGCAGCGGCGTGGGCTCCAACGCGCAGGCCGTCATCGCCAGTGCCGCGAGTGCGACTGCGTGCTTCATGCCATGAGACTACTGCCCCAGCGTCGGCGCCGTGATGACGTTAGGCTCGCCCATGCCGGAGACCTTCGTGATGGTGCGGTTGAGCGTCTCGTACTCCCCTGTGCGTGTCACGATGTCGAATTGAAGTTGCACCAGCAGCCCCTCCTCGTCGAGCCAGTAGTGGAGGGCTAGGTCGTGTCGCAAGTCGTCCTTGCCCAACTTGTTGACCACCTCATTGGTGGACATGTAATGCGTCGTCGCCACGCCGTCGAGCGTTTCCGGTCCCACTTTCTCGATGTCGGTGACCTGCGGGCATAAGTCCCAACTGCCGTCGGGGGCGGGGTCTAGGCGGAGCATGCGGGCGAGTACCTTTTCGTCCACGTCGTGAGTGATCTCCCAGGGGCCGTCGTCGTAGCGCGAGTAGCCGACGCCGTCGAGGTAGATTAGCTCGATTTCATTGTAAGGAAGATAGGGATCCCCCGCAATGTCACCTGCGAAGTGGAAGTCTGCCCCGGCGATGCGCGCCTTGATCTCGCCGGCCGAGTCGGTGCCTTCTCCGGAGATGTACTTGCCGACGTGCGAGAGGCTGAGATCAATGTGAGTGGCGCTAGTCGTCTTGGTGCAGGCGTCGGTGACTACCTGCGCGCTCACGTCGGTCGTGCCGGTCGTGCCCCGCCCTAGCAGCAGAGCCGACGCCACGCCAATCAGGGCCAGTGTCGCGATGATGGGTGTGGCTTGGCGCTTAGTCATTGCTCCGCCTTAGCGTGTCCACGATGTCCATAATATCATCCCACACTTCCTCGCCGAGGTCGGCGAGTAGCTCACGCTTGAAGGCCCCCACCCAGTTGAGGGGATTGGTCTCCGGAATGGTCTGCGCCCTCAGGCCAGTCTGTGGCTCCCACGTCTGCCCCTCATTGGTGAACAGGTGGTCGCCGTAGACGTGACCCTCGCTTAAGACGTGGCTGCGCCGCAATCGGGCAGGTTGAGTGACGCAAGATCATTCTCCGCTATATCTCGCAACCCATCGGGTATGCACCCCGTCAACTGGTTATTGGCGAGACCCAGCCATTCCAGGTTGGACAGGCCGCCCAGCTCAGGCGGAATCTCGCCCGTCAACTGGTTGTCGTAGAGCAACAGCCACTCCAGGTTGGACAGGCCGCCCAGCTCAGGCGGAATCTCGCCCGTCAACTGGTTGCCGGAGAGCCACAGCTCCGTCAGGTTGGACAGGCCGCCTAGCTCAGGCGGAATCTCGCCCGTCAACCGGTTGCCGGCGAGACCCAGCCACGTCAGGTTGGACAGGCGGCCCAGCTCAGGTGGAATCTCGCCCGTCAACTGGTTGTTGTAGAGCAACAGCCACTCCAGGTTGGACAAGCCGCCCAGCTCAGGCGGAATCTCGCCCGTCAACCGGTTGTCGTAGAGGTACAGCTCTTTCAGGTTGGACAGGCGGCCCAACTCAGGTGGAATCTCGCCCGTCAACTGGTTGAAAGAGAGATACAGCTCCCTCAGGTTGGACAGGCCGCCCAGTTCGGGCGGAATCTCGCCCGTCACCTGGTTATTGGCGAGACCCAGCCACGTCAGGTTGGACAGGCCGCCCAGTTCAGGCGGAATCTCGCCCGTCACCTGGTTATTGGCGAGACCCAGCCACGTCAGGTTGGACAGGCGGCCCAGCTCAGGCGGAATCTCGCCCGTCAACTGGTTGAAAGAGAGATACAGCTGCCTCAGGTTGGACGGGCCGCCCAGTTCGGGCGGAATCTCGCCCGTCAACTGGTTGCCGGAGAGCAACAGCCACTCCAGGTTGGACAAGCCGCCCAGCTCGGGCGGAATCTCGCCCGTCAACTGGTTGTCGGAGAGACCCAGCCCAATAACTCGACCGTTGCTGTTCGTGGTGATGCCGTGCCACTCGCCAATGGGCCTGTCGCTCAGCCAGTTCGTGTTGGCGTCCCAGCTTGCGCCACCCGTGCTGTGGTACAAAGCGACCAGCAGGGCCCGGTCCGAGGCGGATTGCGCACGCGTCGGCGTGGCCGTTGGTCTGGGTGTGGGCGTCGGCGCAGCTGTTGGTCTGGGTGTGGGCGTAGCCGTGGGCGCTGGAGTGGGGGTAGGCGTGGCTGTGGGCGTCGCGGTCGGTACGGGCGTCGGAGTGGCTGTGGGCATCGCGGTCTGAGTGGGCGTGGGAACGGGTGTCAGGGACTCCGCCAAGCCATCCATGGTTATGGTTGCTTGACCGTTAGCTGATTCGTAGAAGTTGCTGAACCGACCTGGGTGACGGCGGGTGTCCCCTTCATCGGTGAAAGCCGGGACGCTTACCCAGGAGATTTCTTCGCTCAGCCTCTCTAATACCTGCGGGTTAGCCGGGTGATCCTCATTGACCAGCAATATGACAGCTGCTCGAAAATCCCTCTGGGACTGGGCAAAGTCAGGAATGCGTGGACCGTGCTCAGCGATAATGTCCTCAATCGTAAGCGTACGGATCCGGCTCGCAGTGAATAGGGGATACCCATTAGGAGCCAACCGCCTATTACCTGCTCTGTCTAATAGCCATTCCCCATCCTCCGCAACCCAAAGATCGGGAACTTCCTCCGGAGGTGCTAAGCCTGCGAGGTAAAGTTCTATCGGACTGAAGGGCAGGTTAGAAGTACCATCAGTGTTGAACCACCCGGCAGTGTACCGGCCGCTCCCATGATCTTCCAGGAGTGTGATGTCAAATCCACCGACGAGTCCATTTGCGCTGCTGAATCCCCAATGACCGACCGGCGGCACTATGAAGTTTGCCCAGCGATGCATCACCTCGTGCAGGCCAGGTCCGCGCCCAATTGGGGTCCATTCTTGCTCCTCGGGAGAAGCATACCCAACATAACGGAAGTCTATTACACCCTGGAGTCTTCCTGGAGAACCCCACCTGCCTGTATTAGAAAAGAGCGGTTCACCGATGCCTTGCACGTCGTTCTTCACTGAAGTGTAGTCGGCGCATATACCCAGTGTGTCAAGACCGTAAACTAAGTTCCTAGCGACGATCAAGAAATCGAACTTGTCCTCAAAATGCTCGTAGAATCGCTTCGTATATTCTTCCACCGGCAGGTGAATTGCTGCACCGTCTACGACGAGATCTTCTGAAACCGGCAAGACGAAGATATTGTCGTTGTATATGCCTGGTTCAGTAAATGTGACAGGCATGGCCGTGGGAACGGGTGATGGTGTAGCAAGGGGAGTGGCGGTCCGAGTGGATGTAGGCGTTAGGGTTGCGGAGGGCGTGGGTATGGGTATCACTGTAGCAGTGGCGCTAGGAAGAACCTTGGCCACCGGCGAAGGGGTAGGCTCATCGGAACATCCGGGCAGGAGAATGGCGAGGAGTATCGCGCCCGCGAGCAGCACACTGCTTGCAATGGACTTTGACATTTTCGTTCCTCTCTCCTAACGTCGTATGATTGGCCTGGGCTTATCGGCGCCCATGACAAAGCTGGCCGCCCTTAGAGCAACCCTCGTCAACATAAATAGTAGTGAGCTTCCAAGCCGGATATAAGGTGCAAATGTCTATTTTGCTCTAGGAATTGGTCTAGACATTTGTCTATAGAGGTTCGTAGGCAGATGACTACTAGGGGCCTCTATACCCATGTCGCGTCAGGTCTCAGCCCAGCGTGTTCAGGAAGCGGCGTGGATGCTCAACGGGACTCCCATCGGAGTCGGGGGAATGGCGGGGAGCGCGCGGGACGTGGGAGTGAGCGTCGAATTCGCTGCGGTGGTCTGGAACAAGCCGGAGGCCCCCGCCGCTACAGCAGGGGCCCCGTCGCTGCTCGCTCCGTTGCCTGTCGGCCTGCTCCGTCGGTTCTCGGCGGAACGCCATGGGGCAAGGCAGGAGGCTTGCGGCGCGAATGCTGCGGGTCTGCCTTGCCGTGGGACGTTGGGCGGGCGGTGGAGGCGCTATCGAGTCATGGGGAGTTGGTGCGGGAGAAACTCAGTCGAGCTCTCGGTCCACCAGTCCGTTTCGCACGGCCCAGACGACGATCTCCTGCTTGCTGCCGAATCCCAGCTTGTCCTGTATGTGGTAGATGGTGTTGCGGACCGTCGAAGAGCGGTTGCCCCTGGACTCGGCGATGGCGGCGTACGACATCCCCTGCGCGAACTGTGCGAGTATCTCCTTCTCTCTCACCGTCAGCTCCTTCCGCCGTGGCGAATCGATATCCTCCGGCAGGTGGCGCAGCCGCCTGAACACCCGTCTCATCACGTCCCGCGGCATCCGGTACTCGCCTCCGGCTACGTCCCTGACCATGGCCAACAGCTGCTCCGTCCCGGTGAACTTCTGAAGGTATCCGTCGGCGCCGGCGGCCACCGCCTCTATGACGGCGTCCTTCTCGGTGGAGGCGGTCAGCATGAGCACCCTGACGTCTGCCAGCGCGTCTATGATCTCCCGGCACGCATCTATCCCGTCCCTGCCCGGCATCAGCACGTCCATGATGATGAGGTCCGGGACCACCTCCTTCGCCACGCGCTCCGCCTCCTCGCCGTCTCCGGCGTGTCCCACCACCTCGAACTCGCCGGTCCGCTCCAGCAACTGCTGGAGACCGTCGCGCATCACCGGGTGGTCATCCACCACTAAGACTCTGACAGGGGTTGAAGTCATTTCAGCTCCCTCCTCTCATGTGCCTGTAGGGAAGCTCGCAGGTCACCGCCGTTCTCCATTCGGACCCGCTCGTCTCAACGACGAGCCTGCCGCCCATGCGCTCGGCGTCCTCCCTCATGTTCCTGAAGCCCTGGCCCCGCGTTGCGTAGTCGTCGGGAAGACCGGCCCCGTCGTCGGCAATCGACATCCGCAGGCCGTCACCCTCGAAGTCGAGGCCGACGCGGACATGGCTCGCATTGGAGTGGCGGAGCGCGTTGGTCAGGGCGTTGAAGGCGATGGAGAACAGCGCTCCACGCGTTGCGATGGGCAGGGGCGGCTCGGCGCCCGTCTGCACCATCTCGGCGGGAATGGAGGAGATGGTCGAGAAGGTCGCCGCCAGCGACTCCAGCACTCCGCCAAGCTCCATCCCCTCGAAGATCTCCCCGATCTCCATCGGGTGCCTCATCTCCCACATCGCCGACCTGGACAGAGCCGAGGTCTCGTCGAGCGTGGACATCAGCTCCTCGTTGGACCGGTCGGCAAGCTCCTTCGCCCGCTCGATGCCCATCCCGATCATGTAGGCGGACTGGGCCATCGTGTTGTGGATGGCGTGGGAGAGCTCGATGCGCTCCCGCTGAAGCGCCCGCTCCCTCTCCACAGCCTCCATCCTCCTGATCCGCTCCACCCTGGAGATCAGGTTGACGACGACCACCACCGTGTACATCCCGGCAACCCTTATGAGCAGTATCTCCTCATCATTCGCCGAGAAGTCCAGACCCGGCTCGACGGCGAGGCAGAGGGCCGCGTAGACGGCCGCCGCCATCGTGACCCAGGCGAGGGTGAGCCTGACCGATCCGAAGACCACCGCGAACATGGCGAGGGACGGGTAGTACCCCACGAAGAAGGGGGACTCGAACCCCCGGTGCGCCGCAACGCCGCCGCCGAGCATCGCCAGGTCCAGGGCGCTCAGCGCGAGCATCCACCGCCAGGAGACGCTCCTTTCCGTGGCGAGCCGGTAGTGCAGGTACCCGTTGGTGGCGAACAGCAGCATTGCAAGGGCGACGTTCGGCGCATAGACCACCTCGTCGACGTTGAGCGGGTAGAGCCAGGCGAACGTGGCAATAGACAGGACGAACCAGCGTCCCCAGACGTAGACCCTGGCCACGCGGCGCAATTCGCCCGGCTCCGGCAGGTCGAAGCTGCGCAGGAAGGCTGGAAGCGCGCTGGCCGCTGTGCTCACTGGATTCAGGGCTCGTCTCCATCAGGTTGGATTACGGCAGATTGCGGCTGGAATGCGATATGTCCCTCTACCGGGAGAGGTGGCCTCAGTCTCCAAAGGAGAGGGCCAACGTAGTCAAACCGGTTAGGTGGAAATACCCGTCCAGCGCTCATTCATATAATAGAATTTAGTCCAATGAGCTGAAGGCATCAAGGGCGTATGAACCACACTGCTTATAGGCATGTGTCTATGCCTTGCCCTGTCATGAGAGGCAGTCTGTGGCTCATACTGGGAGGGGGCCGAGGAGTTCGAGATGCGTCGGTTACGCTAGGGACGGTGAGGAGGTGATCTGGGCTGGGCGACACGGACTGCTTCATCGACTTGCAGCGGGTGCGCACTTCGGCGAAGCAGCTCCGCCGCAAGCTGGGCGACGACGCATCAGACCCGGCCTTAGTCTTCGCCGAGCCCAGGGTCGGCTACCGGATGGAGAAGGGGGGGAAGCAGGAACGGGGGACATCATAACCCCGCACGAGAGAGCATCTTGCGTTGACGGCGCTAACGACCTATCTTGACTTGAATGGAGGAAAGGAATGGCCAGGCAATTCACATCGGCCGATTGGAAACTGATCAGGGCCAGACTGGATGAAGACCCACGGCGGTACGGTCTGCCGCAGAGGGAGTACGGCTCGGTGCTCCTGGGGTCCTTCAACATACGAAAGTTGGGGTCATCCCGGAGCCGCAACGCCGACACCTGGGAGTTCCTGGCCGATGTCTGCCGCAGCTTCGACCTGCTGGCTGTTCAGGAGATAATGGACGACCTCAGCGGACTGCGGCGGTTGATGTCCCTGCTTGGGCCGGAGTTCAGCATGGTCGTCTCGGACCTGACCGGCGTGTTCCCCGGCGAGCCTGGACTGGGTGAGCGACTCGGTTTCATCTACCGCTGGAATACGGTGGAACGGATGGAGGTGGCCAGCGACGTCACCTACGACCGGACCAAGGTCATCGACTCCATCGCCGGCAACTACGAGGCGTTTGTCGACGACCTGGGGCCTTACTCGAAGAGGCTTGCGGACTACCAGTCGGGAAGGCGCAAGACCAAGCCCAGGCTCAAGTTGAGCGTCTTCCTGTCCTTCATCCGCCAACCCTTCTGCGTGGCGTTCCGCGTACCCGGGCATCCCGGCACCCGGCCGTATGAGCTCATGGCCGTCAATGCCCATCTCTACTTCGGGAACTACATCGACGACCGGCGCCAGGAGTTCAATGCCCTGGTCGACTGGATCATGAGCCGGTTCAAGACCCAGAGCCATGCCTACTACCCCAACTTCATGCTGCTGGGCGACCTCAACCTGGACTACGACAATCCCGCCAGGGATCGGGGGCGCATAGAGGAGCGAATCAAGTCGCTGAACGGGGAGTTGGACGGGGCCAACGTGAACTTCCCCTTCCTCGATGCCCACCCGGAACGGGAGGAGGTCTTCCGGACCAACGCCCGGATGTCGGAGACCTTCGACCAGATTGGCCTGTTCAACCGGGATTCGCGTCTGCCGACATACATGGACAACGCGACAATGGGGGCCGAGGCCAGAGGGCCGGACTACGGGGTGTTCGAATTCGGCAACCTCTTCAGCGAGGCGATACTGGATAGTCCATACCTGGAACTCTCGTCCTCTGAAAGATCGAGCTTCACGGCGAGGTTCGAGCATAAGGTGAGCGACCACATGCCTCTGTGGGTGCGGCTGCCGCTCCCGGTGGACTGAAGTCCCCCTATCGTGTCGGTTAGGGCTGCAGAGAACACTCCGCTGGTGGCCCGCGTCGGCTACCGGATGCCGAAGGGGGAGAAGCAGAGAGAGTGAAGTCCCAATGGCGAGACGCTCCTTAAGTTCCCCCGTCCCTACGCGTCACACTACAGGAATCGAGAGACCTCGGTGCGTCGATAGGCTGCCGAGCCACAACTCGAAGACGATGGTATCTACCGTGCGCGGTGGTGGCCTCGCCTCCTCATGAGTCGGAGGCGGTAACCTCCCGCGAGTCACAGTCTCTTTGCTGGCCATCTCATGTTCTGGGGTGGCTAGGAATCCGTGCAGACCTCCAAACCTAGCTGGTCGATGTCGTTGGTTTCCACAGCCGCCAAGCCTGCTGGCACGCAGCCGGTCAGCTGGTTGTCCCCGAGATACAGGTATGCCAATGCTGAGAGGTTGCCGAGTTCCGGCGGTATCGGCCCGGTCAACTGGTTGCCCGAGAGATACAGGTGCTCCAAGTCGGTTAACCTGCCCAGTTCCGGCGGTATCGGCCCGGTCAACTGGTTGCCCGAGAGATACAGGTGCTCCAAGTCGGTTAACCTGCCCAGTTCCGGCGGTATCGGCCCGGTCAACTGGTTGACCCAGAGATACAGGTACTCCAAGTCGGTTAACCTGCCCAGTTCCGGCGGAATCGGCCCGGTCAGCTGGTTGCCCTTGAGGTTTAGAAACGACAGGTCGGTTAACCTACCCAGTTCCGGCGGTATCGGTCCAGTCAACTGGTTGCCTGCGAGATACAAGCGTCCCAATGCTGAGAGGTTTCCCAGTTCCGGCGGAATCGGCCCGGTCAGCTGGTTCTTACTGAGCCACAGCTGCGTCAATTTGGAGAGGTTGCCCAGTTCCGGAGGAATCGGTCCGGTCAGCTGGTTGTCTGCGAGCCCCAGGACTACCAAGTCTTCGAGGTTGCCCAGTTCCGGAGGAATCGGCCCGGTCAGTTGGTTGCCCTGGAGGTATAGAAACGACAGGTCGGTTAACCTACCCAGTTCCGGCGGTATCGGTCCAGTCAACTGGTTGCCTGCGAGATGCAAGCGTCCCAATGCTGAGAGGTTGCCCAGTTCCGGCGGAATCGGCCCGATCAGTTGGTTTACGCTGAGGAACAGTTCCCGCAGGTTGGTTAAAGTGCCCAGTTCCGGCGGTATCGGCCCGGTCAGCTGGTTGCCCTTGAGGGATAGAGTCCACAGGTCGGTTAACCTGCCCAGTTCCGGCGGAATCGGCCCGGTCAGTTGGTTTACCTCGAGATACAGGCTTACCAAGTCTTCGAGGTTGCCCAGTTCCGGAGGAATCGGTCCGGTCAGCTGGTTGTCTGCGAGCTCCAGGACTACCAAGTCTTCGAGGTTGCCCAATTCCGGCGGTATAGGGCCGGTCAACTGATTCTCTACCAGCTTCAGCCCAATAACAGAGCCGTCACAGTCGGTGACCACGCCATGCCATTCGTCGAGGGGAGCCTCGCTCAGCCAGTTCTCACTGTTCTTCCAGCCCGGACCGTTGGTGGCGTTGTAGAGCGCAACCAGGGCGTCTCTGGTGTCGGGCGGGGGCGCGGCTTTGGGTGCAGCGGTATAGCCGGGAATTGAGCGGCCATGAAGACAGTGATACCATAACTGAAAGTCATTCCGCTGCGATGACGGGGTGTTCGTCAGAAACGCCCGGTAAATCTCGTCTTCCGTCGCGTTCCTGCCGGTGCTCTTAACTGCCTCGAATAACTCCCGCAGAGCTGACGACACCACCTCATGCCCCAGGGTTCGATACATTCCCGCCAGGAACTGACCCCCAAACCAATAAGTGCACCTAGTCCCCCCCTCCCCGGCCTCGACAAACTCTTGGACATTGGTCCAACCATGAGGAGCGCACTGTTCAAGTATGAAAATCCGGTAATTGCTATAGAGGGAGTTGATCATACCTCGGGTCAACCCATAAAGGGCGTGGTGCGCCAGTAACTCCGCCGAGCCTTCTGCTAGCCACCCCGGAACGTTGCCGCCAAAATAGAAGTGGCCCAACTCGTGGTAGGTGAGATGCTTGGACGTGTTCGTCACCACAATGTGAGTGCCGGAGTTCCACCCAACGACGAAGTTAGAGTCGCTTTCGAGCTCCAGAAGCGCTATGGCATCGGGCTGTGGCCATGGTGTCCCCATGAAACCCTCCAGCGACTCGACTGCGAAAGCCATATTCACGAGCACCTCCCCCAGCCCGCGCTCCGACCTGCCGACCGCAAACAGGTCCACCTCGCCGGCCAGGGGCAGGAAGATCGTGTCTGACCGCACATGCCCACCCTGGAGGAGGTCCCGGGAAACGTCCTCTGAATCCGCTGCGCTTTCCAGCACTACGATCAGCGCAGCCTCATCTTCCGTCAGCCCATCCTGGAACCACGGCTGTTCCCGAATCTGCCCCAACAGGACAGGCTTATAGAAGTCATAGAAGCGAATCCGTTGCAGGACGGCCCCGATGAGACGCCCGGTCTGATCGGGCACGGTTGTCACCAAAACGGCTATCTCAGGGTGGACTCCGGCAAAGTCACGGAGTTCGGCCAACATCCGCAGCTCATCTTCGGTTACTCCATCGGAGAGCCACGGTGAGCCCGCTACCCGCTGGGACATCGAACGGTCGATTGTAGCGAAGGCCCGAATGTGGTCCATCGCTTGCCGCTCGTCGCCGGTGATGCCGTCGGCGACCCACGGAAGATTATCTATGTCGAACTCCGAAACGGTTGCGGCCTCCACGGCGGAGCAGTTGTTGGTGGTATCGGGCTCGCCGGGCATCGAGTCCACGCAGACGCCGTAGTAGTACGTGCCCGGTGTGGACGGCGCATAGGTGAGGGTTGACTCTGCGCTGCTCTCCGATGCACCGAGCCCGGCAACCCCGTCCGTGCCCACCTCGGTATCGGCGGGCGTGATCGTCGAGTCGTCGGAGCGGTAGTAGGTCAGTGTTGTAGGACCCGACGAGCCGCTGCCCCGATTCCCCACGGTGACTCTTAGCGTGAGGGCTTGGTCTTCCATCGGACTGCTGTCGCTCAGCGTTGGAGTGTCAACCACTAGATCGGGAGGAGGCGTGGGAGTTGGCGTAGCCGTTGGCTGCGGTGTATCTCTCAAGAACTCCGACAGGCCGTCCATGGTGAGCGTGGCCCGACCGCCGGTTGCTTCGTGGAAGTTGTTTTCTTCGGACTCATCCATGCCGGGGAAGCTGAACCAAGCTATATCAGCACTCAAACTTTCCAGCAACTTCGAATCCACTGTTGGGTCTTTCTCATCTATCAGCAGAATCACTGCCGCCCGAAACTCGCGCTGAGATCTAGACGCTTCAGGGACTCGTTTCCCGTACGCAGCAATGACATCGGATACGGTGTATTTCTCTATCTTAGTTGCAGTAAAGGTGCCAGACTCTTGGTCGATCCATTCCCCATCTATTGCGACCCAAAAGTCAGGCACATCTTCTGGAGGAACCAAACCTGCAAAGTAAAGATCAAGCGGACCGTACCTGTAAAACCAACCACGTTTTTCGGCTTTGTACCGGTTATCACCAAGATCAACGATCTCCTCGAAGGGAGAGGAAAAAGCACCACCGAATGCTCCAAGTATATTGCTGAAATGTGTAAAATGCCCTGACGATACCATTGGATGCGAACCATAAGCAGCCCATTGATGCAACACCTCGTGCAATATTATTCCTCTAAACCACCAAACGTGACTAAAGAATGGCAGCCCTTTCAGTCTTCCAGCCGATCCAAATTCCCTGCTATGCGAAAATGTTGATTGGCCGGTGCCCTGCACATCGTTTGCGACCGTAAGATAGTATCCTCCCGATCCAAGCTCGTGTACATTATCAGGTGATACAAGCACAAGGAAATCGAAGTCGTCCTCGAAGTGCTTGTAGAAACTGCGTGCGTAGGCTTGAAGTGCTAAACCCCTCGATGCCGGCAGGACAACCAGATTATCATTGTGAATGAGTGGCCCATCTTCAATGGTTACATCTCCACCGGTAAGAGCATAGCCTGAGTGCCGGACAGTTACACCCCTTTTTTGGAGAACAGGAATATATGTATATACGGACGAACCACTAAGCGGATTCCTTACCAAACTCAAATATTCCAAGCTTCTAACACTCAGCAGAGGGGAGACATCTGAAATCTGGTTAGTGTAGAGATAGAGATGTGTAAGACGGGGTAGGCCCATCAGTGCCGACAAGTCGGAAATCCCACTTTCTCCAAGGCTAAGGACACGTAACTGGAGGAGGTCCGACAGCGCTGATAAGTCAGGGTTATCACCTTCGATGCCATGCAGCTCCAACTCTTCAAGAGCGGCCAATTCTCCAAACTGGAGTGGTATCTGACCGTTCAGATCATTGTAATTAATGGCTATACCGATGACTCGACCTCCGTTTTCGGTAGTTATGCCGTACCAATCGCCAATCGGCTTGTCGCTCAGCCAGTTGGTGTTGTTTTTCCAGTTCGAGCCATCCATGGAGTTATAGAAGGCAATTAGTGCTGCTCTGTCCGAAGCAGCCGTACCGGAAGGCGTAGCAGTCGGAACGGGCGTCGAGGTATGAGTAGGTGTGGCGGTCGGTGTCGCAGTCGGAACGGGCGTCGGAGTGGCCGTGGGCGTCGGGGTCTGAGTAGGCGTTGCCGTAGGAACGGATATCAAGGACTCCGCCAAGCCATCCATGGTTATGGTTGCTTGACCGTTAGCCGATTCGTAGAAGTTTGTGCGCCGACCTGGGTGGCGGCGGGTGTCCCCTTCATCGGTGAAAGCCGGGACGCTTACCCAGGAGATTTCTTCGCTCAGCCTCTCTAATACCTGCGGGTTAGCCGGGTGATCCTCATTGACCAGCAATATGACAGCTGCTCGGAAATCCCTCTGGGACTGGGCAAAGTCAGGAATGCGTGGACCGTGCTCAGCGATGATGTCCTCAATCGTAAGCGTACGGATCCGGCTCGCAGTGAAAAAGGGATACCCATTAGGAGCCAACCGCCTATTACCTTCGCTGTCAACTAGCCATTCCCCATCCTCCGCAACCCAAAGATCGGGAACTTCCTCCGGAGGTGCTAAGCCTGCGAGATACAGTTCTAAAGGACTGTAGGGGATGCCGGCAGTACCGTTGGTGTTGAACCACCCGGCGGTATATTGGCCGCTCCCATGATCTTCCAGGAGTGCAATGTCAAATCCACCGAGGATTCCATTTGCGCTGCTGAATCCCCAATGAAAGCCATCGACCGTCGGCACTGCGAAGTTTGCCCAGCGATGCATCACCTCGTGCAGACCGGGTCCACGCCCAATTGGGGTCCATTCTTGCTCCTCGGGAGAAGCATACCCAACATAACGGAAGCCTATTACACCCTGGAGTCTTCCTGGTGAACCCCACCTGCCTGTATTGGAAAAGAGCGGTTCACCGATGCCTTGCACGTCGTTCTTCACTGAAGTGTAGTAGGCGCATGGATCCAGTGTGTCAAGACCGTAAACTAAGTTCCTAGCGACGATCAAGAAATCGAACTTGTCCTCAAAATGCTCGTAGAATCGCTTCGTATATTCTTCCAGCGGCAGGGGAATTGCTGCACCGTCTACGACGAGATCTTCTGAAACCGGCAAGACGAAGACATTGTCGTTGTATATGCCTGGTTCAGTAAATGTGACAGGCATGGCCGTGGAAACGGGTGATGGTGTAGCAATGGGAGTGGCGGTCCGAGTGGGTGTAGGCGTTAGGGTTGCGGAGGGCGTGGGTATGGGTATCACTGTAGCAGTGGCGCTAGGAAGAACCTTGGCCACCGGCGAAGGGGTAGGCTCATCGGAACATCCGGGCAGGAGAATGGCGAGGAGTATCGCGCCCGCGAGCAGCACACTGCTTGCAATGGACTTTGACATTTTCGCTCCTCTCGCCCAACGTCGTATGTTTGCCTGGACTTTTCGTTGCCCATGACAAGGCTTGCCGCCCGAAAAGCAGCCCTCGCCAACATAAATCGTAGAGAGCTTCCAGGCCGGATATAAGGAGCAAATGTCTATTTTGCACTAGTCATTTGTCTATAGGAGTCTCGTAGGCAAATGACTACCAGGTGCCTATGCCCATGTCGCGGCAAGTCTCAGCCCAGCGTGTTCAGGAAGCGGCGTGGACGCTCAACGGGACTCCCATCGGCTGACGGTCGGGGAGCGCGCGGGGCGCAGCCGAGAGAGTCGAAATCGCTGCGGCGGTCCGAGACAAACCAGAGGCCCCCGCCGTTACAGCAGGGGCCTCGTCGCTGCTCGATACGTTGCCTGTCGGCCTGCCCCGTCGGTTCTCGGCGGACCGCCCAGCGGGGCAACGTCGGCGTCAGATTACAGCGCCAACCTGACCCGCAAGGTGAAGGTTCTTGATTTTATCAAGTCTGGTGGAAGGCATCAAGGGCGTATGAACCACACCGCTTACAGGCATGTGTCTATGCCCTGGACTCTAGTATGTGGCCGGATTTCCGCGTACTGTTGTGGAAACTAGCTGATTCGTGCTCCTCAAATAGATTGAGGCTTATCACGTTGCCTTGTAGAATGCAGCGACATTTACCTGTGTTGTCCGTCGCCGAGCGTAGCGGGACCCACATGATGATGGAATTCGATGACACGGACGCGATCGTTATGATGGGCGAGACCGGCGCGACGATCCAGCGGGTGCCGGATTGATTCGGACCGCCCTGCTCATCGGGGTCGTGGCTCTCGCCGCAGTGGTCCTGACCGGGTGCGAGCGTCTGTTTCCTGACATCGAGGACTGGATTGCCGACTCGGAGACGCTCGCACGACGCTTCGACGCGCGGCTGGGCGACCTGAGAGAGTGCGTCGAGGAGGACAGCTGCGAAGAGGCGCTTGATGCGGAGAGAGGCGTCTTCGTCATGTGCTCGTGGGTCGTGTCGCGTGGAGATCTTGCTCCGGAGGGTTTCGAGGCGGCGGAGTGGCCGCGGTTCGACACGCTCTGCGAGGGGCTGGAGGGGGTGCTGGAGCTGCCGAAGGCGGACGCGCTCCTGCGCATTGAGGACCTCCAGGATGAGACAGACCGCATCAGTGAGGGAATCCGTGCCGACATCGAACCCCGAGAGCGGGAAAAGGCGGAATGAGACGAAGGTCAGGAACTGGCTGAGACTGCCTAGCGCCCATCGGAATGGATGTCACCGTGGGCACCATCCCCGGAGTCCAGCATCAGTTCCGACAATAGCGACCGGCCCACTTTCCCCCACAGCCGTCCCAAGGTCTCGCGAGGTCACCCTCAACCTCACTCGCGTTTCGCCATCGTCCCTTATGAGGTCAGGAGCCACATCACACATTCAGACAACCTTTAGGACCCTGTCAATGCCGAAGCCGAGGGGCTCGGCAGTTTCCCGGGCTGCCCAGCCACATCCCGAAACCCTTCTACCTGTCATCCACGTCGACCTACCTGGAAAGGTCCGAATCGGTACCCAGGCCTGCCGCTTCCAAATATGCGGTTCTTATGACGCTTGCCGGGATCGAGCGGACTCTCGTAAATGGGGGCAATTCATGGCCCGGAGCCGGATGGGTCGCCCCCTTTGAGCAATATGCTCAAGCTATACCCACTAAGGAGCCGCCAATTGGCGTTAGCTCTCGGCTTGCGAGACAGACTGCTCAAAACCATTCACCCGACCGCGCGGATTGCGCTGTCGGGTTTGATGGTCGTCGCCGTGATTGCGGCATGTGACGACGGAGACATACCTACTCCGACTCTGGAGCCAACAGTCGCCCCCACGCTGGAACCGACGCCCACGCCAATTCGGACCACCCGTCCCGGCGCGGCAGGGCTGAACGACCCTCTATTCCCCGGGCTGGGCAACGGCGGATATGACGTTTCCCGCTACACGGTGACCCTCGACATCGACGTGGAAGCCAACGAAATCTCGGGCCGGACTCAAATAGAAGCCGACGCTACACAGGACCTCTCCTCGTTCAATCTGGACTTTCGAGGCTTAATGGTTACGCAGGTCGCCGTGGATGGCCGCCCAGCCGACCACTCTCGCGCCGGATACGAGCTGACAATCAAACCTGGTGCGCCGATCCCCATAGGAACCACCTTCAATGCCGTGGTCTCTTACGAGGGTCGGCCTTCGACCAGCCCAGTGCCTGGGACGAGCCTCCTAACCGGCTGGATAAACTACGAGACCGGGGTACTCGCGTACGGCGAACCCTGGGGGGCGTCGCACTGGTTCCCGGTAAATGAGCATCCATCCGATAAAGCCTTGTACACCTTCATCATCACGGTGCCCGAGCCCTATGAAGCGGCCTCAAACGGTGAATTGACCAGCACAACCGACCACGGGGAGACTGTGACGTACGTATGGGAGAGCGTCCATGAGATGGCCAGCTATCTGGCGTTCCTGGCAGTCGCACAGTTTGATGTCGTCGCCCGTGAAAGTCCTGGGGGGATAACCGTCGTTGACTCGGTTGGAGCGTCGATAGACGAATCAGCAAGGGGTAGTCTGGATAGCGTCCCTTTGATAGTCGATTTCTTCAGTGAATTGTTCGGGCCGTATCCATTCGATTCCACCGGCTCCATCGTCATTGACGAGGCGATTCCGCCGCTGGAAACCCAACCCCGGCCCGTCTACGGGATACGGACACTGGAGGCTTTTGGCGACAGGTTGATAGCCCACGAGTTGGCGCACCAGTGGTTTGGGAACCTGCTTACTCCCGCGTCGTGGCAAGACTTGTGGCTGAGCGAGGGGTTCGCCACCTACGCTGAGTGGCTGTGGTTGGACCACAAGTCCGGCGATGGCTGTTTTGAGGAGTTCTGGGAGATGGTCTGGCGACCTGTCTATGGGCCGCCGGCGAATCCCGACCCCGACTCTCTTTTCAGCGGCAGCGTGTATGCAAGAGGCGCAATGGCCCTTCACGCACTGCGTGGCGAAATCGGCGACGAGGCGTTTTTCAAGACTCTGCGTGAGTATGTGTCCCGCCATGCCGGGGGTAACGTGACCACCGAAGACTTTGTGGTCGTGGCTCAGGAGATGGCGGGCAGGGAACTGGACGACCTTTTCGATTCCTGGCTCTTTGGTGAGACCACTCCTCTTCCGCCGGGAATGAACAGCGGTCTGGGCAATCAGCCAACTCCTTCTCCAGGTCGGGCTATTGAGGAGGGGTGTCTACACGGACATCGGTAACAGCCCCACGGTCCAACTATATCTTCACCACGCCGCTCGTCAGCTGCCCGATGCCAGATGGAGGGAGGCGGGAAAAGGCGGAGGCATGATTGTGAGGGGCGGAGGGCAGGGTGCTGGCGGAACCTTTCTTGAGTCGCTTTGCCCCGGCCCACCACAATAGCTGGAGAGGGCCTTCGGGGAGCCTCACAGTCCCCCCAGCCACATCTCGAAGATGGTTCTGTCTACCGTCAAAATAGGCCCACCAGACTTGATGAAATCAAGAACTTTCACGCTCCGGTTCAAGCTGGCGGTGTAGTCAGGGGCCTGAATCCGACCCGTCGGGCGAGAGCTGGCCACGAACGGCATGCGCGCTGTCGAGATATGCTCGTCGTCATCCGGCACGGGTGGGTTGGCGGACAACGCCCTGCCATCAACGACTACAGCCTCTTCAGCTTTGTGCGGCCACGCGCTGTCCTCCGTGCAGACGGTCGTAGAGGTCGCGGAACTGGCCCTCGCGTTCGGGCGGGGCATTCCTGAGAAAGACCTCGTATATCTCCTCCTCAGTCCCCGGCAGCAGCGAGCCTCTGGCCGAGGCGAGGACGTGGAGTTCTGCCAACGCCGACGCCAGCGCCTCTGCGCCGAGCACCTCGTTCGCTTCGTGCAGGAAGTGCTCGCCCATGGTATACGCGCATGGGGGCGTATCGCGGACGCTGTCGTATATCTGATTAAGGTGGGCGATGTTCTCGATTCCCGAGGAGACGCACTCGGCATGGTTCGCTCTTACAGCTTCCCGGCGCACGCCCAGGCTTTGAACGCCGAGTCTGTCCCGGACGTAAGCCTCCATGAAGTCGGCGCCCCCCTCTCTCAGCCAGACGGGAGCGAAGCTGAGACCGAAGTAGTAGTGGGCCATCTCGTGGTAGATGGCGTCGTAGGGCAGGGTCGTCCCGGGTCCCGCAAGTAGGAAGTGGGTTTTCCGGTGATTACCAACGCCCACGTTGTACCCCTCATCATCCTGCACTACGCTCAGCATGATGACGTCCGTAGTTGGGAACGGAGTTCCCAAGAACGCTTCCGTAATGCGCGCGGAGTCCTCCATTGCGGCGAGCGCTTTCTCGTCCTCTGGGAACGGAGCATTCTGGAAGACCCAGAGGTTTACGGGGCCAGCAAGAGGCAGTGAGATCGTTCTTGATAACGAGAAGCGGGAGTGAAGCAACTCATCGTAGAGGCGCGGGTCGTCATAGACGACTGGCACGAGAGTCGTGACGAAGGCCGCATCCTCCGGGTCCAAGCCGTCGGCGAACCAAGGCAGAGCGGCGAGCGACCTGAGGTCGTCTGGGAACTCCCCGATCTGACCTATGGCAGGCAGCGCGTACACCGCAAGGTCGCCCGAGAGCGACAAGAGCTCGGACATGCTGCCCATGACCTCCTCGGCAAGGGATTGATCCGAGTAGGAGATGCCGCTTATCCCCCAGAGACCCGCTTCCTCAGCCTCAGTGACGCCGTCCAAGACCCAAGAGAATGCAAAGACGCCGTCCCTGACCGTCTCGCCGTACCTCCAGATAGAAACCAGACTATCTACGGCCTCGGACTCAACCTTGGTAATCCCGTCCGTCACCCAAGCCATACCCAGCATCCGTCTGATCAACTCCCCGTCGGGCGGTCTACGGCCTGTGAGCTTACTCAGCACTTGGTACTCGGGCTGGGTAAGTCCGTCGACAGCCCAGGGCAAGTTCAGCACACGCCTCGCCAACTGCTCATCGACCTGCACGATGACATCGACAAACCAGAGCAGAGTATCGAAGTCTTGGCTGTTCCGGAGGGCTAGCAGGTCCTCGGCCAGCGCCTCATACCCGCACGCGATATTCTCGATCTTCAGGAGTCTGTAGTACTCCCCCTCTTCTATGCCATCGGCGACCCATGGCATGAGAACGATCGCATCGTCAAGGGCGGGATGGCACAGCCATGTATCCACGAGCGCATCCGTAACCGGGCTATCCGCAGAATTACCCGACAGCAGCCACGGAAGAGTCTCCGCGAGCTGAGCAACAGCTGCCTCTCGACCGGTTGCCATCGGCGTTGGACTGGGGATTGGCGTTGCGGTTGAGGTGGCCGAAGGGATATAAGTAGGCGTCGGCGACGGCAACAGTGCGGGTGTGGGCGTGTGAGCGGGTGCCGGCGTTGGGCTGGGGGTTGGGGTGTGGGCAGGCGTGGGCCGCGCGCTGGTTCCCGCGACACCAACGTTCGGTGGAGCAGAGTCGCATGCGGCGAATGCGAGCGCAATGAGGGTCAGGGCGAGCGCGGGCGCCCACGCACGGTTCTGGAAACCTTCTTGCTTTTTCATCCGGCGCGATTTTGCAAAGGCCAAAGGAGCCTATACCCTTTCAATAGATCAGTATGCCCATCGTAGCCGGTGCTTGCGCCGGTATCGTCAGCCTTGGCCTTAGCTGGCCCCACTGAGCCGTGGTCATCGCGCCTTGCCTTCAAAGGGATTCTGCAACTCAACTCCAAGCTGTCCGAAGTCGCTTACGTTCCGGATTGCCACCGTTAGCCTACGCTCAATGACTGTCGCCGCGACCAATGGCGTCTTCGCTAAGATTGTCTGACCTTCTGCGCATGAGCCGTGCCCACTCCCGGAAGGCGGAGCGTCCATCGGCAATACGCCGTAGGAAGCAAGAACCGCTCCGGCCTTCGTGTTTCCAAGGCCCTGGTCCACATACTCGGCAGGAGGGGCACCCCTTCAGAGTAGCCGTAAACTGAGTCGGCAGGCCTGTGAAGAGTTCATGTTAGCGACGGGGTCGCCATCGGAAACCATTGCTTATCGGCGTGACACTCCTCACCACAATAATATCGGCGCTGTCCAGCGAGTGCCGGGTTACGTAGCCTCGCCGATCCGGAACATCGTTGTGGAGCAGACTGGGCATACACCCTGAGTGGCCGGGCGGCCATTCTTCATCGTAATGGCCTGGGTGTTGCTCATCTCCCTCTTGGACCGGCACTTCAGACAATACCCTTCCATGGGCTCCCTCCACAGGTGAATTTGTTGTAGTGGCTATCATACAATATGAGCAGGCTTGAGTCAGCAGTTGCTCATTCGTCGGAGCGCCGGCAACGGTCTGCGTGCCTACCACACTAGACTCCAACCAAAATGTCACGCCTCTCCAACTATCGCCTCAAGGAATCTTCGCCTCTTCAACTTGCTCAACGTCAGCCCGGAGTACTCGGTCCTCCACTTGTAGAAGTTGGCTTCGCTCATGCCGTGCTTCCGGCACAGCTCCCCCGTCTTGGCCCCCGCCTCAGCCTCTCTCAGTACCCCGATGATATGCTCCTCCGTGTACCTCTTCCGTGTCCTTAGTCCTCCTTTCCCGATTCCACCGGAGGGCTCTATTTGTCACTGATACTGTTCTTGGTGGAAAGGTCAATCCAGAATGGCGCCGACCTTGAAAACGAAGCGCGTCTGCCCTACCATTGGCGCTATGCTGCTCACCATCTCAACTACGCATCAGCCTGCTACTGATCTTGGGTACTTGGTGCACAAGAACCCCGGTCGATTTCAGTCGTTCACGCTGCCATTCGGGCGGGCTAATGTTTTCTATCCCGAAGCGGAGCGCGACCGCTGCACGGTGGCTCTTCTCTTGGACGTCGATCCGATAGGCCTGGTACGCCCGAAGCCCGGTGCGTCAAATGCCGGTGTCTGGCTTGAGCAGTACGTGAACGACCGCCCCTACGTCGCATCATCACACTTAAGCGTAGCGATTGCCTCCGTATTGGGCAGCGCGCTCGCCGGCAGAAGCCAGGAACGCCCGGAGCTAGCGGAGTTGTCCATTCCGCTTGAGGCCCGGATCGCAGTGGTGCCCTCCCGAGAAGGCGAAAATCTCATCCGGAACTTGTTCGAGCCGCTCGGCTATACCGTTGAGATTCAGGGACACCCACTGGATGAGCGCTTTCCCGAGTGGGGAGCCAGCCCGTACTTCAGCGTGCGCCTGACGTCGGAAACTCGGCTCCGGGACCTACTGGCTCATCTGTATGTGCTTCTGCCTGTGCTGGACGACGACAAGCATTACTGGGTCGGCGATGATGAGGTGGCCAAGCTACTGCGCTTCGGTGAGGGGTGGTTGAGCAGCCATCCGCAGCGGGACCTCATCTCACGGCGCTACCTGAAGCATCAGCGTGGCCTCGTGCGCCTGGCGTTGGCCCAACTGCTTGACGCTGGTAACACGGACCCGAGTATCACTGCCGCTCGACATGAACGAGAAGAGGAACAACTTGAAGCCCCGATTCGATTGGGAGAGCAACGTATACAGGCAGTGCTGACCACACTCCGCCAGCTCAGTGCAACCAGTGTGCTCGACCTCGGTTGCGGTGAAGGAAGGCTGATCAGCGAGCTGATCGGGGAGCCTGCGATTCGTTCGGTATCCGGCCTCGACGTATCACACCGGGCCTTGGAAGTGGCGAGTGAGCGCCTGCATCTCGATACCCTGCCCGCGCCACAGCGGGAGCGCATCACCCTGCTGCACGGATCCCTCACATATAGAGATAAGCGGCTGTCAGGCTATGACGCCGCAATAGCCATGGAGGTAATCGAGCACATAGACACTCCACGTCTTGACGCGTTCGAGGAAGTCATATTTGCGGCCGCGAAGCCGGGTGCGGTCCTCATTACTACGCCCAACGTAGAATACAACGTGCTCTTTGGCGGGCTGGTCCCAGGAGCCTTCAGGCACAGGGACCACCGCTTTGAGTGGACGCGAGGGCAGTTCCAGGCTTGGTCGCGCCAGGTAGCGGACCGCCGCAAATACGATGTACGTTTCCAGGACATCGGCCCTGAGCACCCCACCTACGGTACGCCAACCCAGATGGGCGTATTCACCCGATGAATATCGCCATTCCTGAACTGTGTCTTGTGGCACTCATTGGCCCTACAGGATCGGGGAAATCCGCTTTCGCCTCCGAACACTTCAAGCCCACCGAAATAGTGTCTTCGGACGCCTGTCGAGCGATGGTAGCGGATGATGCCACCGACCAATCCGCAACGCCCGAGGCATTTGCATTGCTCAACTTCATTGCGGATACGCGCCTGAGAGCCGGACGCCTCACCGTCATTGACGCTACCAGTGTACAGCCGGCGGCGCGTAAGTCTCTGGTGGCACTCGCTAGGGAAAACGACTGCCTGCCGGTGGCAATCGTGCTGAACATGCCAGAGGCTATTTGCGTGGCCCGCAATGACGGGCGTCCTGACCGATCGTTTGGTCCGCGGGTTGTGCGCCAGCAGGCGGAACAGCTCAGGCGGTCGCTACGCCGGCTGAAACGCGAGGGTTTCCGGTACGTCTTCGTGCTCAACTCCCCTGAAGACGTGGAGGCGGTCACGATCGAGCGCGTACCGCTGTGGACCAACCTCCAGCATGACCACGGACCCTTTGACATCATCGGTGACGTTCACGGGTGTTTCGATGAACTCGTCATCCTCCTGGAACACCTCGGGTACGAGGTGGAGACCCGGGCAGACGCTGCCGGGGGGACCGCCTTATCAGTGACTCATCCGAAGGGGCGCAAGGTCGTATTCCTTGGCGACCTCGTAGACCGCGGCCCGGGGGTTACCAATGTACTCAGACTCGTAATGAGCATGGTGGCGGACGGCGTGGCGCTGTGCGTCGCCGGCAACCACGAGTCCAAGCTAGTCCGTAAGCTCCAGGGCAGAAACGTTCAGGTATCCCACGGACTGGCAGAATCACTCGGGCAGCTGGAGATGGAGTACCCAGCGTTCCGGCAGCAGGCGGCCAAGTTCCTGGACGGACTGATAAGCCACTATGTACTTGATGGTGGGGACCTGGTGGTGGCCCATGCGGGAATGAAGGCCGAATACCAGGGCCGGGCGTCCGCGCGTGTTCGGGATTTCTGCCTTTACGGTGAGACCACCGGAGAAACGGACGAGTTCGGGCTCCCGGTGCGCGTCAACTGGGCGGCCAGCTATCGTGGCCGGGCAATAGTGGTCTACGGCCACACTCCGGTCATGGAACCCGCCTGGCTCAACAACACCATAAACATCGATACGGGCTGCGTCTTTGGCGGCAAGCTTACCGCACTCCGATACCCGGAAAAAGAGCTTGTGTCGGTTCCGGCAGCGCGGGTCTATTATGAGCCGGAAAGACCCTTGCCCGACTTTGCCCAGACTGAAGATCCCGCCTTACCGGCCAATGATCGTGCGGCGAACCTTCTTGACATCGACGACGTGCTCGGGAAACGTATCGTATCGACGCGGCTCCGCGGCAATATTACGGTTCGCGAAGAGAACGCGGCTGCAGCCCTGGAGGTGATGAGTCGTTTTGCCCTGGACCCACGCTGGCTGGTATACCTTCCGCCCACAATATCCCCGTGCGACACGTCCAAACTCCCCAATATGCTTGAACATCCGTCAGAGGTGTTTGCCTACTACCGCAATAGCGGCGTGTCCAGCGTGGTCTGCGAGGAAAAGCACATGGGTTCACGGGCTATCGTCGTGGTGGGCCAGGACGCCGCAGCTATCGAGCGGAGGTTCGGCATTTCCGGCGAAGACATCGGCGCCTGCTACACGCGGACGGGACGAAGGTTTCTCGGCGACCGCGCTCTTGAGACCCAGTTCCTGGAGCGTGTCAGCGCAGCACTAACGACAGCCGGTCTTTGGGCTGAACTGGAGACCGACTGGGCGGTGCTGGATAGTGAATTCATGCCATGGTCCGTCAAGGCGCAAGAGTTGCTCCGTGAGCAGTATGCGGCGGTCGGTGTGGCAGCGCGGACCAACCTCACAGCCGCGAAGGCGATCCTTCAGCAGACGACGGCTCGTGGTGTAGACACCGGTGACACCTCGCTCAGGGTTGAAGAGCGGCTGCGCCTCGCGCAGCTCTTCAATGATTCGTATGCCCGGTACTGCTGGCCGGTGACGTCGCTCGCCGACATCCGACTTGCGCCATTCCACCTTCTGGCGAGCGAGGGCCAACTGCACACCGATAAGGACCATCTGTGGCACATGGACGTGGCCGGACGCTTGTGCCAAGCCGACCCAGCGTTATTCCAAGCTACAAAGCATAAAGTGGTGCACTTGGACGCCCCGGATGAGATTGAGGCTACACGCTGGTGGGACGAGCTAACAGGCAACGGTGGGGAAGGCATGGTGGTTAAGCCTATGTCCTTCACTTCGATTGGCAAGCGCGGGCTGCAGCAGCCCGCCATGAAGTGTAGAGGCATCGAATATCTCCGCATTGTTTACGGTCCAGAATATACCCTGCCGGAGAACATAGAGCGTCTGCGAAATCGAGGCCTCTCCACAAAGAGGTCACTGGCGATTCGGGAGTTTGCGCTGGGCGTAGAAGGTCTCCGGCGTTTTGTTGAGCGGGAGCCTCTCTACCGGGTACATGAGTGCGCCTTCGCTGTACTTGCCCTAGAAAGCGAGCCGGTTGACCCCAGACTGTGAGAGGCAACACGGCGAATGGGCCGCCAAGACACTTTATGGGCACCGGACGGGAAAGCGCCACAACTCACGCGACTCAGACAGAACATCACCAATTGGAACCCGGGCTGGGTTGACCAGGAATCAGCCCTCGAAGATCGCAGTGACTTGAGCTGCGGCTGGCTCGAATCCCACACTCTCCACCAGACTTGATAAAATCAAGAACTTTCGCCTTGACCTTCAAGCTGGCGGTGTAGGTGAAAAGCCAGCATCTGTTGCTCTTGGGGTGATTGGCTGGCGCCTTCGTTGACCTCGTGAAAGTCTGACTGCTATACTGCACACATGACAGATATAGCAGACCAACAGACTATCCCCCCAACGCTACAGGCTATCCGCGCGAGGCTGGATCTGACCCAGGAGCAGCTTGCCGAGCGGCTTGGTGTGTCGTTCGCGACGGTGAACCGGTGGGAGGGTGGCGTGACGATGCCTCAGAAGGCAGCCCGGATGGCCATCGCCGCGCTGGCCGCCGAGGCTGGCGTCGACGCCGATGAGCCTGCCGTTGACGAGGCCGAGTCCGCTGCCGGCGTGACCCGCCGACGGTCCCGCCGCCGGAACGATGCCGTTCCCACCACTAAGCCCATGGAGCAGATGCTGTGGGACGCCGCATGCTCCATCCGAGGCGCGAAGGACGCGGCCAAGTTCAAGGACTACCTGCTGCCGCTCCTCTTCCTCAAGCGCCTCTCCGACGTGTTCGACGACGAAATTAACCGGCTGGCAGAGGAGTACAGGGACCGCGCGGTCGCCCAAGAGATCGCGGAGAGGGACCACGAGTTGCTGCGCTTCTACCTGCCCCCGGAGTCTCGCTGGGGCGTCGTCAGCGGCCGCGAGGCCTACGACTGGCCCCTCGACGCCCAAGAGCGCAGCACCCGTCCCATTGACATCGGCCAGCACCTGACTATGGCCGTACGGGCCGTCGTTCGCCACAATCCCACACTATCGGGCGTCATCGACCTCGTGGACTTTGCGTCGGAGCGCAATGGAGAGCGCGACCTGAATCCGGCCCGGCTCGCCGCTGTCGTCGAGACCTTCTCCGATCCCCGCTACCGCCTCGGCCTCGCCGACGTGCAGCCCGACTTCCTAGGCCGCGCCTACGAGTACCTTCTCCGCAAGTTCGCCGAGGGCTCCGGTCAGAGCGCGGGCGAGTTCTTCACCCCCACCGAGGTCGGCTTCCTGATGGCCCACATCATGCGCCCTCGGCCCGGCGAGACTTGCCATGACTACGCCTGCGGCTCGGCGGGACTGCTCATCAAGCTCCAGTTGGTCACTCGGGAGACCGACCCCACCAGCCGCGTCCCGCTCAAGCTCTACGGCCAGGAGTTGCAGGCCGACAGCTACGCCGTCGCTCACATGAACGCCATCATCCACGACATAGATGTGCGCATCGAACGCGGCGACACCATGATCAACCCCAAGTTCAAGGACGCCTCGGGACGGATATCCGGCCACGACATCGTAGTAGCCAATCCCATGTGGAACCAGGACTTCAACCAGAACATCTTTGAAAACGACCCCTTCAACCGTTTCCGCGCAGCTACCGGCAAGGGCGACTGGGCCTGGCTCCAGCACGCCCTGGCCTGCCTGAACGAGCGTGGACGGGCGGCGGTGGTACTGGACACGGGTGCCGTCACCCGCGGCTCCGGCAGCAAGAACGAGGACCGGGAGCGCAACATCCGCCGGTGGTTCGTGGAGCGCGACCTGATAGACGGCGTGGTGCTGCTGCCGGACAACCTCTTCTACAATACCAGCGCCGCCGGCATTATCGTCGTACTATCCAAGCGCAAGCCGGAGGCTCGCAGGGGCAAGATCGTGCTGGTCAACGCCGGCCGTCGCGTTGGCAAGGGCCGCCCCAAGAACTACATCCCAGAGGAGGACATCCGCCCCATCGCGGCGGCATTCCTCAAGGGCGAGCCAGTTGAGGGCGAGGTGGCCGTCATCACGCGGGAACAGGCGGCGGAGGCCGACTACAACCTCAGCCCCAGCCGCTGGGTGGGGCAAGCAGCAGGTGACAACGAAGCCGACTTACAGGACATCATGGAGCGGTTTGAGGCCATCGTTGCAGAAGAGGCGACGGTCTCAGCAGACCTTCAGACCGTCCTAACAAGACTGAGGAGCTTGGCGTGATGACGGAGACAACCGTCCGTCTGGCGGACATGTGCGACCTGATTGCCGACCCGGTAAGGCCCGGCGCTCAACCGGACGCGCTCTATCTTGGCTTGGAGCACTTGGCGCCAGGGCGGCTTGTCCGCGTTGGCGGTGGGAAAGCGTCCGAAATGAGGAGCAACACCTCTGCGTTTCAGCCCGGCGACGTGCTGTATGGAAAGCTCCGCCCATACTTGGACAAAGCCGCTCTCGCTGACGAGCCTGGCGTCTGCACGACGGAGCTACTTGTGCTCCGCGCGAAAGCCAACGTGGACCCAAGATTCTTGGCTGCGGCTGTTCACTCTCCCAGCTTCCTCGAATATGCCGTCGCAGGAACTACCGGCGTTCAACATCCAAGGACCTCATGGGCGCATACGCGCGAATTCCAGATGCCCGCTTACACGCCCTGCGAACAGCAAGGTATTGCCGATTTGCTTTGGCTTGTGCATGAAGCGATCAGTCAATCAGGGGCACTGGTTGAAGAGGCCCAAGCCCTCAAGCGCGCCGCCATGCACACCCTGTTCACGCGCGGGCTGCGGGGCGAGCCGCAGAAGGAGACGGAGATCGGGCCGGTGCCGGAAGGGTGGGAGGTGGTGCCGCTGGAAGATTGCGCCGTAGTCCAGACAGGTGCCGCAAAAGGCCGACAGTTCGGTAGCGCGGAAGTTGTCCAAGTTCCGTATCTACGGGTAGCCAATGTGCAAGATGGCTATCTCGACCTGGCGGAGGTAAAGACTATTCCTATTCGGCGGTCAGAGCTTGATCGCTATAGTCTCCAACGGGGCGATGTCCTGATGACTGAGGGAGGAGACTTCGACAAACTCGGTCGGGGATTCATATGGCAGGGTCAGTTGAAGCCATGTGTCCATCAAAACCATGTGTTTGCAGTGAGGACGGATCGAAGTCGCTTGTTGCCGGACTTCTTTACCTACGAAGCTCAGAGTGACTATGGGAAGGCGTATTTTCTGAAGGTGGCTCATAAGACCACGAATCTGGCCTCCATCAACTCGACGAAACTCAAGGCGTTTCCCGTCTTGATCCCTACGCTTGGCGAGCAACGCGAGATCGTCACTATCCTTGACACCATCGACCGCAAAATAGACCTGCATCAGAGCAAGCGCGCCGTGCTGGAGGAGCTGTTCAAAGCACTGTTGCACAAGCTGATGACGGGGGTGATTCGGGTGGGGGAGCTTCGATGAGTGATAGGGAGTATGAGCAATGATGCCGATTGAAACAAGCGGAGCAATTGATGAAATTGAAGCCGGCTTTCTCTACGATGTCACGAAGGCGACAGTGGCTCTGTTCTACTTGTTGCAAGGGATGGAGATTGCCTCTCGCATATACATACAAGACCCGGAGGAGCATCAGGGTACACAGTTGGCGGGGCCAATTCTGTCTCACCTTGGAACCTTTCCCGCTGTTTCAACTACTGGACTGGACATGTTGGGGCCAACTGGAGAGGCTGTGCAATTGGCCTTCAAGGGTTGGACAGCGGACATCTACAACAAGTGGGAGAAATCGCGAGCCGAGACACGAGAACTACTCGGTGAAGCGGGGATACCTGTTGAGGTCGACTGTATGGGTGACCTCCGACACATCCGCCACGACCTGATTCATAGTGGCTCTGCATCTAATGACCACTCTGGGAAATGCAAGGTGCTCAGGTGGTTCAAACCTGGCGAACGGATAATACTGACGACGGATCACGTCTTCGATTTCTTGAATCAGATGAACATGTTGAGGATACCTATAGTACTTCCCAATGGCACTAATGAACGGATGATTTTGTGGTCGCTTTCGCCAATTGTCGCTAAACCTGCGTCGATTTGGGATCAAGAGATTCGCCTAATATCATTACGCCCGGTTGCCTACGAAGACGGTGAGCAGGGACTTCGGCGCTATATGATGAGTTGTGTGTTTAGCGACGGGATCTTCGGACAAGGCGAGGTAGAGGTTTCTGTAGAGCCGGACGAGTATCATCAATGTTACATAAATGAAGAAGGCAATATCGCATTTCCATGTGGGCAGGTTATAGAAGCACAACAAATGTATAACAAGTGCTTTGACTACATGAATGGCATAACTACGGAAGGCCCGGGCATTTTGGGGCCGCGAGCGAGATACACCAAGGAAGGATATGCTTAGAAAGGCTAATGCACAACGACCGCGAGCTGGGAGGCGGGCATGACAGTGTGCGCCTTCCTGAACCAGGGCGGTGGGCAGGTGCTGTTCAAGCTGATGACGGAAGAAGTGCGCGTGGGGGAGTTGGAGCTTGGCAGGCTTAGCTGAGGAGGGTGCTAGTACAATGATTCTTCCCGAAGACCGAATGAACTTTACGTCACGATTGCATTTCCTTACCGACGTGACCGCTCTAGAATTCTTGTGCAGTCCTGAAGCAGTCACTCGCTTGGAAAGTACAGTTGAATCGCTGAGTACGAGAGACGAGCGAAATTTACTTCGTGGCTACCGCCTGGCTGTCGCTACACCCTTGTATGGCCTGTTACAGTTTGCTGTCAACTTCCCGGAGCTGTTGGGTCTGGAGGACGATGCCCGACTATTTAACTGGTTGCATTATCGCAGCCCTGACCGTGGTGAGTCGCTGTTGCACGCCGTTTCCGATCCAACATCAGACCTGGGTCGCCTCTGCCATGTCTTTGATGTCCTTCAGACTGCTTTGCGCAGAGCTGAGGGAGGTTTGATTGACACGGTCGTCACCATAGAGAAATGTCGGTCGACTGTGAGCGCATTCAGTGGTCTTCTTTCGGGAACAAGGATTGTCTCTCTAGACACTGGTGAAGATCTGCCTGGTAGAGAGTCCCTACTTCGTTTGAGCGTAGCGGAGCGTGTACTAGACTACGCTGAATATGACCGCAGCATTGTGCCACTGGCTCATAGAATGGTATGGCGCAGCAAGGAGGAGTTTCGTCCTGTTGACTCGCAGTTCGTTTTGGATGCCGAGACACACCTTGCTAGTGTTTCGCTTCTCCCATTTGCGACGGGCGTTCCAGAAGAGTGGATGGATGGTTTCTGGGTTGGCCTTGACTTGGTGGTCCATCTAAATGAGGTCGAGCTACCATCTCATTTCAGTTCCGAGTCCTTTAGCAGGGAGGACTGGGTTGATGAACTCCGTGCTTTCGTTAACCCGTTACACCCGCATGGCGAATGGCCAAGCTTAAAGTACGGATTGACCGAGCTTTCGCAGTCAAACATCAGAGCACTGTTAGAGCATTGTGAGGCGAATATGGATGCTGTATCTTCCAAGCGTAGACTCGCGGCGGTGCTCGGTTCGGACGACGTGCGCCTGATGGCCGATGCCAGTTCAACGGCTGCGTTAGAGTTGGAATTCATGCTGCGCGGAGCGGTCGCCGTGCATGGCAATTCCAAGGTCCATCTTCTTCTCTTGACTCACTCCGTAGCTTCTGATGACCGTGAATGGGTCTCCATAGCGTTTAGACTTCCGATATACGGGATCTTTTCCAATGCCTCGAAATGGTTCCTCTTTTACAAGATGTATCACATTGGGTATGTGTTTGATACTGATGTTGCCCGTGCGACAACGGCCGTGGAGCGGTTGCTCTTACAACTCAAAGACAATCTGGAAGTGGAGGAATTCAGTGGCCTAGACTCTGAGGACTTCTTACCCCTCTGCGTGCTACCAGCCTTTCGAGCAATGCGAGAATTGAGCCTTGAGGCAGTAGAGACTAACGTTGATTTGCGGTCCGGCAATTCTGAACTCTTGGCTGGATTCTGGCTAGTGGGACAAGGCTATCACAACGTGAAAGTCTCATTCAGGCGTGCTTCGTTGGGTGAACCCGACTACGATGCTATTGGTGTGAAGGACGGAGAGTGTTTGGTCATAGAGGTCAAAGGTGCGAACCCTCGTGACGATGTTCTCCAACTGGAGATTGCGAAGTTTGCCGATAGAATCAATTCTCTGCGTGGTCGGTTACCTGCACTGGCTAAGGCTATGGGGTGTGAAGGTAGTATCCACACCGTTTCCGGGATATTTGTTTTCTTGGGTGATTTGGGTAGCTTCAAGCCAGCGGACGCATCTATTCCCCTGTGGGACTACAATGATTTTGTGGAAGCATTGAAAGCAATAGACCTACCTGACAGAATCTTAGGCTTATTGGACAGGTCTCAAATTATCCGTCATATACAGCTTAACGACTTCCTACATGATCCGTTTTCCGTCGGATTAGAAGTCGATAAGCCATCAGATGGGTAAACCAGGCAAATGGAGAGTACGGGAAATGAAGCAGGAATGTGACATCCCAAGGATTAGAGCTAACGGAGCTTCCTAGTGACATTCGAACAATTGACAGCCTTAGCCGCGGCCGGCGAGTCCGAGACGCTGGAGTTCAAGGAGACAATCGGGACGCGCCAGGAGGCTACCAGAACGGTATGCGCCTTCCTGAACCAGGGCGGCGGAAAGGTGCTGTTCGGTGTGACAGATACGGGGGCTGTCGTCGGGCAGCAGGTAGGCAAGGACACCATCAAGGACCTGAGCACCGAGCTTCAACGTATCGTCCCTCCCGCGTTTCCGTCGATCGAACAGGTTCCCGTGGACGGCGGCCGTGAAGTCATCGTGGTCAGCACGGGCCCGGGCACGTCGAGGCCATACAGCTACCGTGGCACCGCCTACCGGCGCGTCGGGAACACCACATTGGTCATCTCCGCCGACGAGTACAATCGGATGCTCTTCGAGCGGCTGCACAGCGAGCAACGCTGGGAGAACCAGCCCGCCGTAGGATGGTCGGTCGATGATCTCGACGAGACAGAGATTCTCCAGACCGTGAGACTAGCGGTTCAGGGTAGACGTCTAGTGGCACCTCTTAATTCAGGTGATCTTGCTGACGTCCTTCGAGGACTTGGCCTTCTTCAAGAGGGAGCGTTGCTCCGGGCGGCGGCAGTGCTGTTCGGAAAGACAGAGCGGCTTGAGTTCGAGATGCCGCAGTGCTTGCTGCGCGTCGCCCGTTTCCGGGGACTCGACCGGATGGAGTTCCTGGACAATCGCCTGTTCAATGGCAACGCCTTCAGGCTTCTCGCGAGCGCTGAGCAGTTCCTAAGCGACACTCTCCCAATAGGAGGTCGCTCAGAGCGAATCGACAGGCCTCTTTACCCGCATTTGGCCATACGGGAGGCCCTCGCGAATGCACTGTGCCACCGCGATTACTCCATCGGAGGCGGCTCGGTCGGCATAGCGGTCTACGACGACCGACTTGAGATCACATCCTCTGGTTCCCTGCACTTCGGCCTGACGCCGGAGAAGCTGTTTGGCCCGCATGAGTCACTTCCGTGGAACCCCCTAATCGCCCGCACCTTCTACCGGCGCGGCATCATCGAAGTGTGGGGCAGCGGGACGCTGAGGATGGCGGAGTTGACGAGCGGCGCAGGGCTCCCAGCCCCGGAGATCGAGGATGATGGCGGAACCGTCACCGTGCGGTTCCGGCATGGCCGATAGGGGGACGCGAGTGAGATGCGGCGTCTTGGGGTCGAGTTAGGGGCACGATGGGGGTGTTGTTGGGGCGAGATATGGTCCAGCCATGACTGAACTAAGCATAACCGAGGCAGGCTCAGTCCAGTTCCCGATGGTCCGCCACGCGGCGGAGATCGGCTGGACGCCTCTGCCGCGGCAGGACGCTCTCGCCTTGCGGGGCGGCGAGGCCGGACTGCTGTTTCGCAGCGTGCTGGAAGAGGCGCTGCATCGCTTCAACCCCTGGATGACGGACGACGCCGTTCGGGCGGTGGTGGAGAACATCCAGGCGCTCCCGCCGACCATAGAGGGCAACCGCCGGATGCTGGCCTGGCTGCGCGGCGAGCGCCAGTGGTACGACGAGGCCGAGCGGCGCCACCGGCAGGTCAGGTTAGTCGACTTCGACGACCCGTCGGCCAACGTCCTGTATGTGACATGGGAGTGGCGTCTCAAGCCTCCGGCCCGCAAGGGCAACCGCGCCGACGTGATGTTTGTGGTCAACGGCGTGCCGGTCGCCATCGTCGAGCACAAGAACCCGACGGATGCCGACGCCATAGAGCACGGCCTGACGCAGCTGCGCCGCTATGAGATCGAGACGCCCGAGCTGATGAGCGCGGCCCAGCTCTTCAACGTGACCCACCTTCTCGACTACTGGTACGGCGTCACATGGAACCTCTCGCGCCGCTACATGGCGCGGTGGAAGGAGACCCAAGAAGAGAGCTACCGATTCGCCGTCCAGTCGTTCTTCGAGCCAACGGACTTCCTGCGAACCCTGCGGGACTGGATTCTCTTCTACGTCGAGGACGGCGAGACGCGGAAGACCGTGCTGCGCCAGCACCAGCGCCGCGCCGCGGAGCGCATAGTCGAACGCTGCGCCGAGACGATGAGACACAGGGGCCTCGTCTGGCATACCCAAGGGGCCGGTAAGACATTCACGCTGCTCACCGCCGCCCGCCTGATACTGGAACGCAAGGACGAGTTCCGCAACCCGACTGTTGTAGTCGTCGTGGACCGCACGGAGTTGGAGGGCCAGCTTGCGGGCTGGGTAGAGCGGCTGCTCGGTGAGATGCAGCTGCAGGACATCGTCGTATCGCGCGCCGATTCCAGGGCCGAGTTGCGGGAGATGCTGGCCACCGATAATAGAGGGCTGATCATCTCGATGATCCACAAGTTCGAGGGTATCGAGAAGGACGCCAACCTCCGCGACAACATCTACGTGTTCATCGACGAGGCGCACCGCTCCGTGTCTAGGGAGCTTGGCACGTACCTGATGGCCGCGCTGCCCAACTCCACCATCATTGGCTTCACCGGCACGCCCATCGCACGGACGGCGCACGGGGAGGGCACCTTCAAGATATTCGGCGCAGACGACGATCAGGGCTACCTGGACAAGTACTCGATAGCAGAGTCCATCGAGGACGAGACGACACTGCCCATCCGCCACATGATGGCGCCGAGCGAGATGACCGTGCCGGCTGGGCAACTCGACAGGGAGTTCTTCGCCCTTGCCGAGATGGAAGGAGTGACTGACATCGACGAGTTGAACCAGGTCTTGGATCGCGTCGTGGGACTTCGCACCTTCCTCACTGCCGACGACAGGATCGAGAAGATCGCGGCGTTCGTCGCTCAGCACTTCCAGGAGAACGTGCTGCCTCTCGGATACAAGGCATTCCTCGTCGGGGTCAACCGCGAAGCCTGCGCCAAGTACAAGCGGGCGCTGGACAATCTGCTGCCGCCTGAGTGGAGCGTGCCGGTGTACTCGGAGAACGCCAATGATGTCGTCGAAAGGCCGCTCGTCGCCGAGCTTCAGCTTTCCGAGGAGCGGGAGAAGGACGTCCGGCTTACCTTCAAGAAGGCGGACGAGGAGCCGAAGATACTCATAGTCACCGACAAGCTGTTGACAGGCTTCGACGCGCCGCTGCTGTACTGCATGTACCTGGACAAGCCGATGCGCGACCACGTGCTGTTGCAGGCCATCGCGCGGGTGAACCGGCCCTACGTGGACGGGGAAGGCCACAGCAAGCCCATCGGCCTCGTCGTGGATTTCGTGGGCGTCCTGCGAGAGTTACGGAAGGCGCTGCAGTTCGACTCGTCCGATGTCAGCGGCGCGATAGAGGACATCGACCTGCTGATGCATGACTTTCAGGACAAGATAGTCAAGGCGAAGGCAAGTTACCTGGACAATGCGGACAGCGGCAGAGTTGCCGAGACACAGGCAGCCTACGCCACCGCCGGAGGAAGCGCGGACGAGCGTTTAGAGCAGGTCGTATACACGCGCTTCCTCGATCCCGATGCCCGCAAGGGGTTCTTCTCGGCCTACAAGGAGATAGAGGCGCTGTGGGAGATACTTTCGCCGTCCGCAGAACTGCGTGACCACATAGACACATTCAAGCGTCTGGCCCACCTCTACACCGTCGTCCGCAACGCATACGCAGACCGCCCGAACTTCGTGGCAGAACTGGCGCACAAGACCCAGCGGCTGGTGGAAGAGTCGGGTGCGATGTACGGCTTGGGCAACCTGACCAAGTCCGTGACCTTCGATCTTCGCACACTCACTGCTCTGCGGAAGGAATCGGGACCGGACGAGGCCAAGGTATTCAACTTGGTGCGCGGTCTTCAGACGGAGGTAGAGAGCGAGGCGGGGTTGGAGTCCGTGCTACGGCCTCTCAAGGAACGCGCCGAGTCCGTGCTGAAGGGCCTTGAAGAGCGCACGACAACCGGACTCGCGGCGATAGACATATTGGAGGCCCTCGCAACAGAGAAGGAGGCCGCCGTCGCCGCCGCGAGAGACAGCACACTGCCCCCAAGGGCGTTCGGCGTGTACTGGAGGCTGAAGGACGAAGTTGCGCTCCAAGCCGCCGGAGTGAGCGCAATGGAGTTCGCGGAAGAAGCGCAGACACTTGTGGGCCGCTTTCCCAACGCCGCCGTCAACGCCGACGAGCAACGGCGGCTGAGGATTTCACTGTACAACCCACTGTTGAGGGTCGAAAGTGGTGAGCGGGGCCGGATTGTAGACCTAACCTTGGCGATACTGCTGGGCGGAGACGCCGATGCAGAAGATTGACGAAAGACGTGTGGCCCTCTGCGAACGCGTCGAGGCTTGGGCGTTGCAGTTGGCTGTACAGACGCCCCGGATACGCATCCAGCAGATGTCGCGGAAGTGGGGATCCTGCTCGACTTTGGGCACCCTCACCCTAGCCGCTGACCTTACTGAGCGCGAGGTGGGATTCCAAGACTTCGTAATCGTCCACGAGCTGCTCCACTTTCGGGTGCCAAACCACGGCAAGCTTTTCAAGGCGCTTATGACAGCGCACGTGCCCGACTGGAGAGAGCATGACATAGCGAAGTAGAGAAGCATGAACGAGTTGCACCCCCTGACATGTGATGGCTGCACCATGCCCTTCCTTGCTACGCTGGTCCTATGACTCTCTCCGAACGACAGCTATTCGACTCCCTCCTCTGCCACGCCGTCTCACACTCTCCCCCGGCCGGGCGATGCCGCCTGACCTTACCCCCGAAAGTAGTATCAGTTAGGAGTAGAGTCCTCCGATAGAATGGGATGTTGGTAACCAGCAAAAATGGCACACTTTAGAACCCGAGATGGTCTTGCCCCATTCTTTGTACCGGCTGGAGTGTTAGTTTCGTGGGTCATTGAACCCCAGCTGTGGCCACTAGGGCAAAGGTCTCCGGGGCGAGGTTGCCCAGGGCACTGTGGGGACGTTCGCCGTTGTAGTGCCGGCGCCACTCCTCTATTTTCTCCCGAGCGTCCTCCAAAGACAAGAACCAACTTTCGTTGAGGCATTCAGCCCGAAGCCTGGCGTTGAAGGCCTCGATCATAGCGTTGTCTGTAGGCTTGCCTGGCCGGCTGAAGTCCATCTCCACGCCGTTCAGATACGCCCACTGGTCCAGACGCTTGGACGTGAACTCTGGACCGTTGTCCATGGATATGGTCTTTGGCTTCCTGTCCCCCAGCGCCAGGCGTGTCAGCACCTCCACCACCCGCTGGCCTCCCAGACTGCCATCCACCTCGATAGCCAGACTCTCACGGCTAAAGTGGTCCACTAGCGTCAAGAGCCTGATACGCCGTCCGTCGAAGATCTCGTCGCTCATGAAGTCCATTGCCCACCTCTCATCGGGTCTCGACGCCAGAGGCCTGATCTCTCTCCGCCGACTGGATACGTGGCGCCTGGGTCTCTTGGGCCGCATCCGGAGCCCCTCCAAACAGTAGAGCCTGTAAACACGCTTGTGGTTCACCTGCCATCCCTCCCGTTTCAACAGCACGTGGATACGTCGGTACCCATAGCTCACTCGCGCTGAAGCCAGACCCCTGATCCTCATCCGTAGAGCCGCCTGCTCAGCCGCCACGCTCTCGTACCTGTAGGTGGAGCGTCCAAAGGTGAGCGCCTGACACGCTCGACGCTCGCTCACCCCGTAGGCCACCTGTAGATTCCAAGCATGGTCCCGCAGCTGCGCAGGCCCTACGGCTTTTTTCGCAGCACATCCTGGAGCATCTGCTTGTCCAGACTCAGCTCTGCCACCAACTGCTTCAGCTTTCGGTTCTCCTCTTCCAGAACCTTGAGCCGTCTTACCTCTGCCACACCCATCCCCAGGAACTTCTTCTTCCACCGGTAGAAGGTCTGCTCGGCGACCCCCATTTTCCGACACACCTCCAGGACCGGCGTGCCACCCTCAGCCTGCTTAAGGGCAAGGGCTATCTGCTCCGATGTGTACCGGGAACTCTTCATGGAATGATCCTCCCCTCACATGTGTAATCATCCCACAAAACTAACACTCCAGTTGGACCAGCTTTCGGGGTGAAGACCATAGGAGGCGTCGGTCGCCCACATCTGGTGGGGTCCGGTGGTCTTCGGGTGGTACTCCTTGCCCGCAGCCAGTCTCATCTCAGGCCTCTTCACCAGTCCCTCTCTCCTCAGGATGCGGTACACCGTAGACTCCGACACGGAGAACCCCATGTTGTCGGTGACCCACGAGGCCAGCTGTCTGGGACTCAGCTCCGGCATCTCCCTCGCCGCCGACAGAACGTGGTCGATTTCCAGAGAGGTCAGTCCGTTCCATGGTGGCCTGCCTCCTCCCGCATCATCATCTAGTCCTCGCTGCTCACTCCGCCTCAGCCACCGGTAGTAGGTGCTCCTGGGCACTCCAAGCTCTCTCAGCACCTTACGCTTCGGCATGGAAGACGAGGTTACCTTGACGAGGACCTCTGCCTTCTCCACGGCGCTCATCCTCTGGTACCGTCGTCGTGGGGCATCGGCATAGCCGTTTTTTGAGGTGATATCCCTCCAAGGACAGTTCCGCCACCAGCTGCTTCAGCTCTACGTTCTCTCGCCTCAGCCCCTGAACCTCCTGCTGCGTAGCGTCCCGCACCATGTCGCGGGTCAGTCGCTCCTTCCCAGCCTCCATGAACTCCTTCGTCCACGCATAGTAGGAGTGGGGCTTGATCCCCTCACGCCTGCACAGGTCACTCACTGTGGCCTCACGGCGGAACCCCTCGAGCACGATGCGGATCTTCTCCTCCGGTGTGTACTTGCGCCGACTGGCAGCCTTCACCGTGCGCACGAAGGACCTGGTCTCCTCTGTCCGCTCCTCTGCGGCCACTGTCTTGGCTTTCTCTGTCTGGGACCTTGTTGCTCCTCTCTATGAAGTACTCTACCTCATACAGGGAGCCAACCCAACCTCAACTCTCTCGGGTTTTTCTGCCTCATTCTGTGTCCCATTTTCGCTGACAACCTACACTTGTGGAGATGTCGATCTTGTTCTTGCAGGTGCTGGCGCTGTGCCAGCGGGCGGGAGTGGTGAAGCTGGGGCACGTTGCGCTGGACGGGACCAAGGTGAGGGCCAATGCATCCAGGCACAAAGCAATGAGCTACGGGCGGATGAAAGAGCAGGAGGCGCGGTTGGAGGTGGAGGTGGCGGAGTTGTTGCGGCAGGCCGAAGAAGCGGATGACGAGGAGGACCACCGTTACGGCAAGGACAAGCGTGGGGATGAGTTGCCTACAGAACTGGCGTTTCGTGAGGGCCGGCTGCGGAAGATAAGGGAGGCCAAGGCAGCGCTGGAAGCGGAGGCTGGGGCGGAAGCCGAAGGCGGTAATAATACAGGGGTGCCCGGCGATAAGGCACAGCGGAACTTCACCGACCCTGGTTCCCACATAATGCCCAGTCCGGGAGGCAGGGACTTCCAGCAGGCGTACAACTGTCAGGCGGTGGTGGACAACGCGCACCAGGTAATAGTGGCGTCCCGGGCCACCAACCAGCCCTCGGACAAGGGTCAGGCCGTGAGTATGCTGGAGGAGACCCTCGGCAACGTGGGTGCGATCCCCAGGGAGGTCTCCGCCGACGCTGGCTACTACTCGGCGCGGGCAGTTGACGAACTCTATGCCCTGGGGACGGACCCCTTCGTGGCGCCGGAGAAGACCCGTCACGGCCAGGTGGTACCGCCCGCGCCCCGGGGTCGCATACCCAGCGGGCTGCCCCCCAGAGACCGGATGCGGCGGAAGCTCTCGACCAAGCGGGGCCGCCAGCGTTACGCTCTGCGGATGGAGACGGTGGGACCGGTCTTCGGCCAGATCAAGCAAGGCCGTGGCTCTCGGCAGTTCCTGCTGCGGGGCCTGGAGAAAGTTAACAGCGAATGGTCGCTTATCTGCACCGGCCACAACCTGCTGAAGCTGTTTCGCTTCGGTCGTCGGATGGCTGAGAGCGGTTGGCTTGCCACAATACCGAAGGTTCAACCTTTGCATCGGCCGTACTGTGTCCACTGGGTCGCCTAACCCACCACCTGCACCAGCGCACACCAATCTAAGCCGCTAATCCTCAGACACACTGCTAGGGGGCACCTCAAGTTATACACCGCCAAAGGGCTCGAACCGCGAACGGATGGAGCTTGCCAAATCTATGCCCGAATGTTGGCTCCTGTTTAGGTGCTGCCTTCAGGATGTCCCCGGATTCCTGCTCATTTCTACGGCTGTTCTCGTGTCGTTTCTGCGATGCAGAATACATAAGCGTGGGGTGCTGACAGCATCTCTTTCCAGGTCGCTTCAGAGTGTCCTCAAAACTTGTCCGTGAACAACGACACGACATAGGTGAGCCCAGCAACTCCTGCGGCCACCGTCGATAACGAGATTGTTATGGCAACAGCCCTTTTCCACCCGGAGTTGAAAAGAACCGTCCACATCCTGTCAATCTGAACCCATCTCTTGTCGCCATCTCTTTCTAGAGCAGCAAGGGTATTGGCTCTGTATTCGTTGAGTCGTGTCTCCATTTCGGAGGCATAAAGATCATAGAGAGCATTGCTCAGAGCTGAGTCGGCTGTGTCGCGGACTCGAGCGATCATTGTGTATTGGGATTCTTTGCGACCAACTGCCGTACCTCCTCCAGGCACTTCGTCTAGAGTCTGATAGGCGATGGTGAAAATAGGCTCCCCTAGAGCCAAGGTCCAAGGTGTGGCCCTCATATTGATCAACCTAATCGCGATTGGTCCTTCGTAGCCAGAGTCAACGTGGCCGGCGTTCAACGCAAGGATCCCCTTTAGTGCTAAACTGTTCCTCGAGTATACGGTCCCGCAAAGGTCCATCGGCATTAGAACATCCTCCTGCGTCACCACGAAAACCATCTGCCCAGGTTGCACGGAAACAGTCGGCTGCTCCGCCCTCGAAAGATCCGGGTTGTGTTTTAGTGTTATGACTTTTTGTTCATCCCGATTGACGCCGTATTCTTTCCAGATAGCAGTTCCTGCAGCGAGGTCATAACTATCTGCCTCGATATCCAATTGACCGTTTCCGTCTTTTCGAGGGTGTCGAAGCAACTGTCCATCGTTGATCCGATCCTCAATTTGCCTCTTGGTTAACACTCCCATCAGATTTCCCCCCGATAACCTGCTTTCAAACGAACGTCGACTTGTTGCTAAAGCTCCCTCGTGGATCAAAGGGGCATGAACGTGCCCCGATTTTATTGTCGATCTTCACACATAGGCTGATAGCTTGGCAGAATTTAGAGAGGATATCAATGGAGGTGCTCGTCAAGTCGTCCCAGCATGCGGTGTTCGGACTCCGTTCTTGTTGGGTGATGGCTAGAGTGCCCATTCTGTCATAGCTTTGTTTATATCTGTCTATTGCATCCTACCTGGAATCATTGCCAGTCCAAATGACAGAATAAAGGGAAGAGCAAATGATTCTCCTTCAAATCCCAATGGGGCAGATGCACGGAAGGGGTGGTCAGTCAGGCAGGGAGATTATTCTCTCACAACAAAAGGTACAGGTTGTAGAATGAGCTATGACAAGGCTACCGATACGGACAATAATAGAGACGTGGAAGGCATGTGGTCAGAACAGTTCAGAAGCAGCACGTCAGTTAGGTATAGACCGTCGTACAGCGAAGCGCTGGGTGGACCGGGGAAGGCAGCCTTGGGGCTACGTCCGGTGGCGCGGGGTGCAGCGCCAGTCCACGGCGCCCAAACATCCCAAGCGGGTGCTGAGTGGGGAGGCTGCGGCCCGGGTACGAATGTGGAGGAAAGCGACGGGTTCTGTCGGGAGAAGCTGGCGGTCATGGCAAAGTCAGAGGGGTTAGAGGCATCGGCATCGACCATTCACAGGTACTTACACAGAGTGGGACTGGTCCGTCCCAGTACCAAGCGACGGCGGCCCCGATTCCAGAACGGCCAGGTCGTGCGACCCAGTAACTGTCCCGGACTTGGTTACCTCCAGATGGACGTGAAGTACGTGACTCCGGAGCTCTCCGGATTGCCCTACACGTGTTACCTGTATGCTGCCATGGATATCTCCACCCGCTACAAGGTGGGGCTTATCCTCCCCAAAGTAGCCGAAGCGGGATCGCTCCTTGCGTAGTACCATGCAACCAGGACGCTGCCCTTCCCCGTATGTTACGTACAGACCGACAACGGCCTGGAGTTCCAGAGGCGCTTCCACGCCAAGTGTGAGGAGGTGGGACTAGAGCACTTCTACATCCACAAGAGTTCCCCTAATGAGAATGCGGTGATTTAGCGCAGCTTTCGCACGGATGAAGAGTAATTCTTCTTCTGGTTGGAGGAAGCCCCTCGATACCACCTGGAGTTGAATGCCTGGTACCAGCGCTACTTGGATACCTACAACACCATACGCCCTCATATGGGCATCAATATGCTGACTCCCAAGGAGGCTACCAACCTGTACCAAAACTCCTGAGAGAATAAGAGGGAGTTGACTAAGCGACAACACAATGTTATTATTGTGTAGTGATTCCAGACTTTGAATCCTGTGGCAACCTACCCCCGGGAGTCCATTGGGCTACCTGGGGTGAAATCCTTGACAGGTTCGGAGCCACCCAGTGGCGTCGAGGCCTGTTGCGTGGGCTACGGGCCGCTCTGGAATCACTGCGAAGCGCTGGCTGTCAGACGGTTTACTTGGATGGTAGCTTTGTTTCCAGCAAACCGGTGCCGTGTGACTTTGACGCCTGTTGGGAAGACGCCGGGATGGACTTCACGGTGCTCGACCCAGTCCTGCTCACGTTTGACGCGGATCGTGCGGCTCAAAAGGCCAAATTCGGCGGGGAACTGTTTCCTGCGTCTGTACCAGCTGGTCCTGGAGTTGGCATCTTTCTGGAGTTCTTTCAGGCAGATAAAGATACCGGGCGACGGAAAGGCATCATTGCCCTGGATTTGGGAGGGCTCAAATGATCAAATGGGAGGGCTCAAGTGATCAAAAATGAGAGACAGTACCGTATCACTCGGGCGCAGGCCGAACGTTTTTCTCATGCGCTCAACGACCTTCAAGGTCAGGAATATGAACTGACGGAGGTGCATCCCTTGTTACGCAAAGCCCGGGAAGGTGCCCTCAGGAGTCAGCTTGGAGACCTTGAGGGCGAACTGCGCGAGTACGAAGCCTTGAAGGCGGGACATTTCGAGTTCGACCAACTCAAGACGATCGCAGAATTACCGACGATGCTGATCAAGGCACGTATCGCCAGAGGCCTCAGTCAGCGAGACTTGGCAGATCGCCTGGGCTTGAAGGAGCAGCAAATTCAACGCTACGAAGCATCTGGGTATGAGTCCGCAAGTTTCGCGCGGATCAGAAGCGTGGTGGACGCATTGGGCCTAGACATAGACGAATCTCTCCTTAAGAGAGGGGAGGGCTTCACGCTGCCAACCCTACTCAGCCGAGTTTCGGCGGTCGGGCTTCCGGCGGAGTTCGTTCGAAAGCGGCTGGTACCACGTCGATTGTGGTCGTCCAGGCCCGAGTCCGAAGGGGTAGATGGAACCGTCCCGGTCAATGCCACGGCAGAGACCATTGGGAGAATATTCCAGTGGTCCCCGAGGCAACTATTGGGTGGCGGCGCTCTGGAGTTAGAGCCCGCGTTGGGCAACGGGCGATTTAAGGTTGCTGCCAACGCGAATCCCACGAGGGTCAGCGCGTACACTGTCTACGCTCATTATTTGTCGTTACTGGTAACGCAAGTTTGTTCCCATCATCCCATCAGGGCTATACCCACGGACCCAGATCTATTGCGCGCTGGCATCAAGCTTGATTCGAGCTCCTCAGCTCTGGAAGCCGCCGTGAACCACGTTTGGGATCTGGGAGTGCCCGTGTTGCCACTCGACGATCCCGGATCATTTCATGGGGCGTGTTTCAGGGAAAATGGTCGAAACGTGATCGTGTTGAAACAGCGCAGCTCTTCCGAATCCCGGTGGGCGCACGACCTTTTCCACGAATTGTGGCACGCCAGCCAAGAGCCGCATTTGGCCGAGCGCACCGTGCTCGAGGCAGAGGAGACGTCACCCGCACGAAGAGAGTCGGAGGAGGAGAGAACTGCGAGCCGATTCGCCGCGGCGATACTTCTCCAAAGCAGAGGTCAGGAATTGGCTGACAAATGCCTAGCGGAGGCAGGGCACAATCTGCGCCGACTAAAGGCCGCTGTTCAAAGAGTGGCCGCGAGAGAAGGAGTCCCCGTTGACTCACTGGCAAACTATTTGGCGTACCGCCTCGCTGCTGAACAGGAAGAAAACTGGTGGGGGGTTGCCAACGCCTTACAGCCGATCGGAAATCCCTGGGAGATTGTACGCAATGTGTTCTTTGAACGAGCGGATTTCACCAATCTCGCAGAACCCGACCGTGAACTTTTGGCACAGGCGCTTACGCCTTGGGAGGATGTAACTCATGTCTAGCACCGCATCTTGGAACGAAGAGAAGCCACTCGAGAAAGTAACCTGCACCAGCTACGACTGTGAACGGGACCTGCATTCTTTCCTCAGCAAATACAAACGCGGTCAATCTTACCGAAACGGGAAGTGCCGCGAATGCGGTGCCGACCTCATCGACTGGCACCGATTAGACCGGCGTGACCTCAGCGATGTGGAAAACACGATCGCGAGCCTGGAACGCGAGCTTATTCGCCATCACTTTTGGCACAAAGCCCTGGACGGAAATGCAGTGAAACACGCAGTGAACAAGGGCCGGAACGGACTGCGCGCCGCAGCTGAGTACCGTTTGCGCAAGTACGTCGGACCGCCTCGTTCCAAGCTATATCGAGACGGCACGCAAACCCCCAAATACGGCAACGCGATCTACTACGCACAACACGCCACCGCCACTTGCTGCCGGAAGTGCATCGAAGCGTGGCACGGCATCGACCGTGAACAACCGCTAACCGATGAAGAAATTGGGTACATGACCGGATTGGTGATGCACTACATTGGTAAGAAACTACCGGAGCTTTCGCTGTAGAAAAAGTAAGTACGGCGTTTTGGGTCGAGGACTCGGGATTTACAGATTGAGGTAGCAAATGGGTTCACTGATAAACACTGACAACTGGTCGAAGCATTGGCGAAAGGCGGGCATAGACCTTGAAGCCAGACGCGTTCTAGTAACAAACTTCTTGGGCACGGAGCAGGAAGGCGACCTGAGCGAGCCTCCCAACTGTAGGGGATTTGGTCGACTTCGGCATTTTGGACGCGCGACCAGTCCCGGATGGCCGCCGAATCCCTTGCCCATAGAACCAGCGAGCAAAGCCCTAGGCACACCAATAGTGGATGATCTTCGTGCCCAAGTGTTCCAAAACGCCGTTTGTAACTGGCGTTGCTGGTATTGCTTCGTGCCTTTCAACCTCCTATCGGCCAACCACAAGCATGCCGAGTGGCTCACAGCTTCCGAGCTCGTGGATTTGTACTTGGAGCAGACGGAAAGGCCTACTGTGATCGATTTGACCGGAGGCCAGCCTGACCTGACACCGGAGTGGGTTCCATGGATGATTCATGAGATTCAAGCACGAGGCCTTGAGGACACTACATACCTCTGGTCCGACGACAATCTCAGTACTGATTACTTCTGGAGATACCTGCCGGCTGACGACGTTGACCTTGTTCGTAGCGCCAAGAACTACGGGCGGGTATGCTGTTTCAAGGGGTTCGACGAGGAATCGTTTTCGTTCAATACGCTGGCAGACGAGGCCCTCTTCCAGCGTCAATTTGACCTGTTTGGACGATTCGTAGACATTGGCATTGATCTGTACGCTTACGTCACTCTAACGTCGCCGACCTCGGACCGAATCGCGGACCGCATTAGACGCTTCGTGGACAGGCTACAGAGAGTCCACGAGAATCTTCCTCTGAGGACAGTTCCCCTTGAAATTCAGACATTTGCGCCAGTTCACAGCCGGGTCAAACAGGAACAGCAGGAGGCTCTCAAAGTTCAGCAAAGGGCTGTGGAGGCGTGGTGCAGGGAGATCGAAGACCGGTACACCTTGGAGGATCGGAACTCACCCATTACCGCTGTGCCGTTGACGGTGTGAGTGCAATGGCAGTACCGAATATTACGTTCCAGTCCATGGCCACCTATGAGCACGACCTTGACCGGTGGCTTATCGGCGCCTGTCGGTCCGGCGCCCAAGATTTCTGGCACCTGGTTTCCCTGCTCCCGGCAGTGTACCCGGCCGTTGTGCGCCAGGCTGTGGAAAGACTAATCGCATCGTCAAGCGTCCCTGCGTACCTCGCCGTCGAAAGACCAATGTGGAAATCCAGCGGTGTGTCAAATGCGGAGGTTCCTGGCTTGCCTACCCCAAACCCACTCGCCTACGACTGGCGTTACACAAGGGATACCGCAGGAGATCTTCTGGCACGAGTCGTTGCATCCACTGAACCAACAGAAACGGTTGGTCTGCTTGGATCACCGTCGGTGTATAAGATGGCCGCAATACGGGAGGCACCTAGACAATTCATCTTACTCGACCAGAATGGCTCGCTTTTCACTAACGGTCCGCAGTCTCCCGCGGGGAGTATAATTCGTCGCTGGGACATACGGGACGACGCGATCGACCTGCCAGAAGTGCAGGCAGTCCTAGCCGACCCGCCCTGGTATGAAGAAGAAACCCTGGCATTCTTGAGGACCGCAGCCAGCATTTGCGCTGACCAAGGCAAAGTGTTACTCAGCTCCGCGCCCTATGGCGTAAGGCCCGGCATTCAGGAGGAACGCGAACGCATCATCAGGGGGGCGAAGGAATCGGGCCTCAGGTTTCTGGGTACTGAACGTCATGTGCTTTCATACGCCACGCCGTTTTTTGAACATAATGCTCTGCGGGCTGCTGGATTTGCGCACGTGATGCCAAATTGGAGACGAGGCGACCTGCTGGTTTTTGAGCGGGCCGGTGATTCATTATCTGGCCCCGCGAATCCGATTGTGCTCGGTCCTGAATGGGCGCAGTTCGATGTCAGTGGGGCCACGATCTTGGTTCGTCCAAGAGACCAGCAGGGATTCTTTGATCCCAGACTTGTACCATTGGTTCCGGGAGAAATCCTGCCGACGGTCAGCCGGAGAGACGAGCGGCGTGAGGCTGCTGACGTGTGGACGGCCGGCAATCGGATCTACCGCTGCGAGGGGTCGCACATTATGTCGATCATCCTTCACGCCATCAGTGTTTCCGAAGCACCACTTGAATCGGTCCGACGGAGCCTACAACGTTCAATGGATCACCTGGAAGCTGCGAAGGTGGAAACTGCCATCGACCAGATTGAAAGGATAGTCCAAACGGAACTTCAGGAGATGCGGAGCTTCGCAATTGGGCGGGAATAAGTTGGAACTCACCAAGGAACTGGTTGAGTTGCTCAAGCGGTCGACCGATGGCCACAAGTTTTGGGAAGAATATTTGGAGAGACTCTCAGTGTCAGAGCCAATCCCTTTCTCCGTCCATCTAGCTATCCTGTTGGAGCCGTATCTCCAGTACATACTGGATGGCACAAAAACTGTCGAATCCCGTTTTTCCAAGCACCGCATCGCGCCGTACAACATGGTCGAACCCGGCGATGTGGTGCTTCTCAAGAAGGTTGCGGCGAGATCAATATCCGGTCTGTGCGTCGTACGCAAAGTGTGGTTCTACCAACTAAATCCTGATACTTGGAGCCAAATTCGCAACGGATTCTCGAAAGCTCTTCGCGCCGACGATCCGTCGTTCTGGAATCGGCGGGAAAAGGCGCAGTTTGCCACTCTCATGAGGATCGCAGAGGTGCACCCCCTACACTCTATCGGGGTGCCGAAGCGCGACCGTCGCGGTTGGGTGATTTTACGTGCCCATTACCAAACGAAACTAAACTTCGATGAGGGTACGGAGGGATGAAGCTGGCAGTTGTGGTTTGCGGTCGGATTGGCAGCGGCAAATCAACCGCGGTTGAATTCGTCGCTGCCGAATTCGGCTTTAGGGCTGTTTCTTTCGGAAGCTACATTCGACACATGGCAGCACTGCACGGCGCGGCGAATACACGAGGCCAGCTACAAGATTTGGGCAGCTGCCTGTTTAAGACTAAGGGTTCTTCGGGATTATTAAATGGTGTCTTGGAGCACTGCGGAATTAAAGGCCACGACTCAGTGGTTTTCGACGGAGTTCGACACCCTGAGGTATTGACAGCCATCCGGCAGGTTGCCGAATTTACGATCGCTGTCTACTTAGAAGTGAATCAAGAAGAGAGGTTTCGCCGTCACCAGGCTAGACAAGCTTCAAGTTGGACTCTGGAAGAGTTCCTCATTGTCGACAGCCACCCGGTCGAGGCCGGCATCGACATGATCATCGACCACTGCGATCTCGTAGTGAACGCGGCATGCTCCGCGACGTTGGTCCAAGAGGTTCTGCGCGACCAAATTGTCCGGAGCAGGAGAGATCAATTGTGCAACGGCGGCAATAATGTAACCGCATTGCAATGATGGTAAATTCGCTAATTCCTTATTTATGCGGAAGCAGGAATCTCGACCTCGAGGTGCAGAGGTTCCTGCCTTCGCAGGAACGACGGGTTGGGTAGGTCCAATCATCATTTCAAAGTTGCCGGACAAATATCTGGACTCGTTAGATCTTGATCTCCCACCCAAGGGTTCGCAGTACGTCTCGATCAGGCCCGAATAAGGGTGGCCCGGTTTGGAGTATAATGGGCAAGAGACAAAACGAGGTGGTCAACAGAAAGTGGCGATAATTTACGGACGGAACATGGCCAGATTGGGGGTGGCACAGCAATTGGTGTCCACCCTGCTCATGAAGGCCTACACGACTCACACCCAACAATCGGATGTCTTCGTGTCATACCAGCACAATGACCAAACCACGGCCTTGAACCTTGCGAAAGAGCTCTCGGACATGAACATTGACGTATTCATTGACGTACATGACGAAACGCTTTTCCCAGGAGACGAAAGTGTCGATGAAGCACTGTTAGGAGCTATAGCCAACTCCGCCACGATGCTCATAGTGGTTTCCGATTACACACAAGAGTCATGGTGGGTTCCGTGGGAAATAGGAGTCTCAACGCCTTCGGGCAAACCTAGAGCCCTTTACAAGCCTACGGCAAAACAGCTCCTACCCCATTACCTTGAGAAATTGGAGCGGTTACAGAGTGCATTGTTAGCATGCCTATGGGTAATGAAGAACAGATACGGCAATTGACCTCCTTCAAAACTAGCTGCAGCTTTCGGCTGTGCTCCTGACCCATTTGCTAACAAAGAAGGATAGTGTGCTTTGGCAAGGTTGACCAACGTGAGAATTGACTTCAAGGTACCGGGACTTGGCGGAATTTCCGGTACATGGGAGCCGGACGAATCGGAAATACAGGCCGCTTGGGAACTCTATGTCGAAATGGTTACTCGCGCCCCTCTGGGGGAGGGCTCACTCCGGAAGGGCTCGGTCCGCGAGGCACTAAATTCTATCTATTCGCTTTTCGACACCACCAGGACTATATTGCGCAGTTATGGACCGGGCGTGGCCCGTCCCAAGGGTGGACAGGAGCTCTCCTTCGGGTATCTGGCCGTCTCTATGCTCAACCACGTGTTACGCCCTCTCCTTACTGAATGGCACCCACGGTTGCAACAGTGGGAGCGTGAGAATCCAAGTTCCAACGAGATAGAGTGGCCTGGTCGTAGCGATTTCCTAGAGACTCTTGGTGAAACGGAAGATCTGCTTCGGCAGTATGCCAAGCTCTTTACTGGAGTAGCGGAGGTCCCTGAGCTAACGGAGGAATTGGATGCCCAGAGTCCGGCGTCATAAGGTATTTGTCAGCTACCATCACGAAAACGACCAACGGCGTCGCGATAGCTTTGAAAGGGTTTTTGCCGATGTCTACAACATCATAGATTCTAGGTCGGTCAGGATCGGAGACATTCCCAGGAGTCTGAGTACTGACGAGGTGGCCCGCCGTATCCGGGATGATTATCTCAAGGATGCATCCGTAACGGTTGTATTGATTGGTGAGGACACCTGGAGAAGAAAACATGTAGATTGGGAGATTGCCGCAACCGTTCGCGATACGGACGCCAACCCCAGGGGTGGGCTGATCGGGATCCTACTTCCATCACACCCCTCTTTCGGAAGCGAACTTTACAACCCATTCACGATTCCTCCCCGTCTTCACTACAACGTCGATTGTGGCTTCGCGAAGGTCTACAATTGGGAAGATTCCCCCGCGTCTGTAGCAAATTGGGTTGATCACGCGTTCAACCACCGGAATAACGTCCAACCGGACAATAGTTTTGTCCGGTTCAGAAAGAACTGGAAGGGCCCTCGCTGGTACCCGCAAGAGCGCCAGTCGTAGTGGGGCCGCTCACTAGCTTTACTTGGGCAGATTCCTACATCCAAGCTATGGTTCGTGACCCAGCAGGTAGCGCCGTGTAGCTAAGGACTTTGGTGCCTAACTCGAATATGTGCCGGGAGTCTGGTTTAAGTCCAAACACGAGCCTTTGTCAGTTAGGAATGGGCACCATACTAGACTCTTCATATCTGGACCCCCCATCGAAGAGTTCGCAGTACGTACCGGCGGGCCCAGATACGAAGGCTCGAACGTGGGAAATTGGGGACCATACGGCCTGCAGCCTAGTACAGGATCGGTTTCTCTTGGAGTTCCACAGCTTCTCGTGGAGGATGTGGTAATATATGTGGGAAATGTATTCAACAATGTGCCAATTCGTAGCTAAATCCTAATCCCCCCAGCTCCACCAGACTTGACGAAATCAAGAACTTTCACTTGACGGAATCAATCGACACGGAACTCTTAAGTATTCGTGGGCAGTCGGTTTGGGTCCATTCAAGCCAGGTCAGATTGTTAGACAGTAGCGTGCCCCACAACAGCCTGCCGGAGAGGGAGGGGTCAGTGGGAACGGGCGAGGCGAGCAAGCTAGGCACCGAATCCCGCCTTCTCTTCCCCGTCCGGATCTAGGCTGGCCCAGCCCGGATGCACAATTGGGGCCTGCGTGGACGGTAGATGCCCTCGGCCTGATTAGTATGGCGTGGCAGGGAGAAGGAACGCAAAGAGGGAACAGAGTGGCCCCGTACCCTCTTTCGGCTCTGTCACGCACCCTCCGGCTCCTCCCCCTTCTCCATCCGGTAGCCGAAGCGGGGCTCGGCGAAGATGAAGGCCGGGTTGGCCGCGTCCTCGCCCAGCTTGCGGCGCAGCCTCTTGACGATATTCCTCACCGGCCCGGAGTCTTCGCCCTTGTCCGGTCCCCAGACCCGTTGCAGCAGACGCTCGTGGGTCAGGGCCCGCCCCGCGTTGACCGAAAGCTCGACCAGCATCCGGTACTCGATGTCGGTGAGATCCACGGGGTTTCCGGCCACCGTCACCCTGCGCCGGGCATAGTCGATGGTCAGGTCTCCCCGCACGTAGGGCTCGGAGGGCTGGGCCAGCTCCGGCGCCGCGCGCTTGCGCAGGGCCGCCCTGATCCTGGCCGCAAGCTCCGTCGCCGAGAAGGGCTTGACCACGTAGTCGGCCGCTCCCATGTCGAAGGCCCTGGCGACGACCTCCTCCTGGCCGTTGACGGACAGGAAGATGACCGGCACGTCGGAGACTTCCCGGATGTCCTTCATCAGCTCCATGCCGTCGCTGCCCGGCAGCATCATGTCCAGCAGCACCAGGCGGGGCGTTTCCGCCGCCATGAGCCGGGAGACCTCCTCCGGGTCTCCGGTCACGACGGGCGCGTAGCCCGCCTTGGTGAGGGCGTCCCGCACGTACCGGAGCGTCTGCGGGTCGTCGTCCACGCACAGGACGCGGGGCCGCTCCCTGGTCTTCGTCCTGCGCCGGCGTGACGGCGGAGGACGAAGGGTGACGGTCTCCTCCACCGCCGGAACGGTGAAGGTGAACCGGCTTCCCAGGCCAAGCCCGTCGCTCTCGGCCCGGATGCGGCCCCCGTGGGCCTCCACGATGCCCTTGCATATGGCGAGTCCCAGGCCCGACCCGGCGATCGCCCGTCCCCGCTCCTCGCCGTCGAGCTGGGAGAACTTGCGGAACAGGTGCGGCAGCCGCTCGGCGGGCACGCCCACGCCGTCGTCCGCCACCGAGAAGGCGACGTGAACGCCATCCAGCACTGCGGCCACCCGGATGGGGGACAGCTCGTTCGAGTGGTGGGCCGCGTTGGAGAGCAGGTTGCTCAGCGCCTGGACGATGCGCCGCCGGTCCGCCATGACCCGGGGCAGGTACGGCGGCAGGTCGATGACCAGGTTGCTCCTTCCGCCCCCGCTCTGGAACCTGCTCCTGGCCTCGTCCACCAGGACGGCCGCATCCACGGGTTCGGGGGAGACAGGCAGGGTCCCCGTCTCGATGCGGGCCACGTCCAGCAGGTCGCTTATCAGGTAGCGCATGTTCTCGGACTGGTCGCGGATGATCCTGAAGAACTGCGTCATCTCGGCAGAGTCCAGGTCGGAGGCGGACTCCAGAAGGGTATCCACCGATCCCTTGACGGCGGCCAGGGGCGTCCGCAGCTCGTGGCTCACCATGCCCAGGAACTCGGCCCGCAGCCGCTCCAGCTCCTCCATCGGCGTCATGTCCTGCATGGTCACGACCACCGACTCGACTTCGCCCTCCTCGGAGAAGATGGGCGTGGCGTTGATCAGGGTGGTGACGCTCTGCCCGCCGGGGGCCTGGAGGACGATCTCCTCGGCCCGCACCGTCTCCCCCGTGCGCAGCCCTTGGGCCAGGGGGAACTCCACCAGGGAGACCTCCCGACCGTCGAACCGCCGGAAGGTCAGCACCTCCAGCAGCTGCTCCGCCGAGCCGCCGGGCGCACACAGGTCGTTGACGATCCTCCTGGCCTCCCGGTTGACCGACGTCACGCCGCCCGTCTTGGCGTCGAACACCAAGACGCCCACAGGTGTGGTGTTCACCAGGGTCTCCAGGTCGGTCCTGGCCCGCTGCTCCTCCCGGTGCCTGCGGGCGTTGGCGATGACCAGCGCCGCCTGGGAGGCGAACATCACCAGGGTCGCCTCGTCCTCGGGGGTGAACCCGCCCCCACCCTCTTTGTTGGCGACACAGCACAGGCCAACGGGCACGCCGCGATGCAGGATCGGCGTCCCCAGAAAGCTCTTCAGATACGCCGAGTTGCCGGGGTAGCCGAGTGACTTGACGTAGGCGGTGAGGTCGTCGACTCGCAGCGGCTCTTTCATATTCAGGAAGAGGTCGTAGATGGCCGGACCCTCCGGGGTGTACAGCGCCTCGTGTTGCTCGGGCGTCAGGCCGGAGCTCAGGAAACTCTCCAGCTGCCCCGAGCCGTCCACGGTGGTGAGCCCTCCGAAGCGGGCGTCCGTGATGGCGCGGGCGCTGTCCACCACCTCCTGAAGGACGCCATCGAAGTCCAGGCTCTCGTTGATGCGCAGGCTGGCCTGGCTCAGCCTGGAGAGGCGGTCGCGCAGGGCCGCGTTCTCCCGCTCAAGCTCCCCGGCGTCCCTCATCCTCTCGACCTCCGTTCAGGCATGGACGGCCCGCGGTTCCCCTGGTCCCGCACGGCCCGGCGCGCCCATTATAGGGGTGGTGTGCGCATTACACAATTCAAATTGGTCCCAGATTGATGGCAAATGTGCATATATTACACTGACTTTCCACGGCTTTCTCCGTCATACTTGTGGGAACTTTGCCCCATCGTACGGCGGGGAGGATTTAACGTGGGATTCGACAGGCCGATAGACGGAGTGGAGAAACTGGTCGCACCGACCACGTTCGAGACTGCCTTCTGCTGCCTAACTAGCACAGACGTTCACCCCCCCCCCCCCCCCGATTTTCCCTCTGCTCTAGCTCCCTCGCCGCCTCCGGCTCATACCGGCAGGCCCGATCCTCTCCCATCGCCGCTCCCTCTGAGCGCGCGCCCGAAGCAACCGGAGTCCTCGAAGGACGCCTTGCGGCGGGCTTCGCACATCCCGCGCTCACCCGGAACAGCCTTCAACCATGCAACGCCACACGCCCTCCGCGCCGCTATCGGCTGACGCCTGCGGAGCGGACGGGCTGGCGTCCCATACCCCCGCACAAGCACAAGGAGGACTCATCATGACTAACATCAATAGACGACGATTCCCTATCCTGCTGGCCTCCGCCCTGGCGCTGCTCGCCATCCTCGGCGCGCTCCTCCTGCCCATCACGGCCCAGGCGCAGACCGCGACCGTGCTGGTGAGCAGTGTCGGGCAGCCCGTTAATGGTGAATCGGGCGTGAATCAAGACAATTCTCTGGGCCAGGCGTTCTCGATCGCGGCGGGCAGTGGGAACTACACGCTCACGTCGATCGAAATCTCGTTAAATAAAGACATTGCGGCCGCGGATATCGGCTCGCTCAGCGTCAGCGTCTGGTCCACCGATTCCTCGGGCTTACCTTCCGCCTCGCTTCATACTCTGGCGAATCCGGCAAGCATCACGGCGGACACCACGGCGACGTTCAACGCGCAGTCGGGCGCGACGCTCGAAGCGGGCAACACATACGCGGTCCTGGTGTCTTACGACAAGAATCCGACGCTTATTCCGCAATGGAGCTATACGGAGAGCGGGGCATTCGATGCAGATCCCGCGACCGGGTGGTCGCTTTCCAACTCGGCCCTGTGGAAGGGGGCCGGGAACTGGAACAGCTTCACCGACGAGATATTCCTCATCCGAATCAACGGCAGCGCGGTGGGCGGCGAGACGCCGACGCTCTCGACGGACGCGACGCTGAGCGGGCTGTCGCTGGGCACGGGGGTGACGCTGAGCCCGGCCTTCGCCTCGGGCACGGTCACCTACACGGCGTCGGTCGCCAACAGCGTCGACGAGGTGACGGTGACGCCGACGACGAACCACGCCAGCGCGACGGTCGAGATTCTAGACACGGACGACAACGAGCTCGACGACGCGGACGACGTGGAGGACGACTTCCAGGTGGCGCTGGAGGTGGGCGACACCGTCATCAAGGTGAAGGTGACGGCCGAGGACGACACCTCGACGCAGACCTACACGGTGACCGTGACGCGGGCGGCGGAGATGACGCCCGACGATCCCCCGGACGATTCCGGCAACGTCTCCGAGGGCGACACCGACCTGCCCGGCGACACCACCACCACCGGCAAGGTGGAAGTGGGCGGCTCGGTGACAGGCAAGATCAGAAACCTCAACGACAAGGACTGGTTCGCGGTGGAGCTGGAGGCGGGCAAGCGATACCAGATCGACATGGAGGGAGCGGACACCGGCCGCGGTACCCTTACACACCCGCGTGTGAGTGGGATTTACGATGCGGCGGCGAATGCGATTGCAAACACAGCTAACAACGGCGGCGGTGTGGGCAACAACGCCCGGGTGATCTACACGCCGGACGCGGCCGGAACCTATTACGTAGAGGCGTACTTCCAAACGGGAGAACTTAACCGCACCTACACGCTGTCGGTGATCCTGCTGGGCGCGAACGGCGCCTCGGAGGCCGACACGGACTTTCCCGCCACCACCGCCACCACCGGCCGGGTCGAGGTCGGCTCCAAGGTCGAGGCCTCGGTCACGGGCAACATTGAAAGCGCAACAGATGAGGACTGGTTCCGCGTCGACTTGGAGGCGGGCAAGACCTACCAGATCGACATGAAGGGCGAATATGGCGGCGGCGGCACCTTGGAAGACCCTTATCTGAACAATATCCGCGACTCATCCAGCAACGAGATTGAGGGCACATTTAATGACGACATCGACCCCGACAATAACCTCAACAGCCAGATAACCTTCACGCCGACCGCGGGCGGCACGTACTACCTGCTTGTCGGTGCCGCGTCCAGCACCACAGGCACCTACACGCTGTCGGTGCGTGAGATCCCGCCGTCCTGCACGCTGAACATCGGCGACCTCTGGTGCGGCGTGGTGACGGTGGGGGAGTATAAGTCTGGTGGGATTACCTTTGCCTATGGGTTCGTGGATGCCACAACCGATACAGGTGCCCTGTCCGACACGACGTTCGACGTCAGTCCGAATTCCTACACGATAGACCGGGCTAGCGTGGGAGTGAGTGGGCTTGCCGGCCAGCTGATTTTCAGCCTGACCAGCGCCCTTACCGAACCGGACCGGGCCAAGCTGGTCCTGCATGTCGACGGCAGCAGTGGCTCGTTCGCGTTCGACGGTGTCACTCCAACTGCTAGCTTTGGCTACCGATGGACCATGTCCGGCTTGGACTGGTCCTCGGAGACCTCCGTGACGCTGCGGCTGCGGGACACCCCGGTGCCCTCGACGGACGCGACGCTGAGCGGGCTGTCGCTGGGCACGGGGGTGACGCTGAGCCCGGCCTTCGCCTCGGGCACGGACACCTACACGGCGTCGGTCGCCAACAGCGTCGACGAGGTGACGGTGACGCCGACGACGAACCACGCCAGCGCGACGGTCGTTTTTCTAGACACGGACGACAACGAGCTCGACGACGAGGACGACGTGGACGACGACTTCCAGGTGGCGCTGTCGGTGGGCGACACCGTCATCAAGGTGAAGGTGACGGCCGAGGACGGCACCTCGACGCAGACCCACACGGTGACCGTGACGCGGGCGGCGGATATGACGCCCGACGATCCCCCGGACGATTCCGGCAACGTCTCCGAGGGCGACACCGACCTGCCCGCCGACACCACCACCACCGGCAAGGTGGAAGTGGGCGGCTCGGTGACAGGCACAATCGCGGACACTACTGATGACCTTACTACTGGCGACAGCTTCAAGGTCGATCTGGAAGCCGGCAAGCGATACCAGATCGACGTGGAGGGCGCGCCCACCGGACGCGGCACGCTGCCGGACCCGTGGCTGGGCAACATCCTCGACCCTGACGGCAACCTGGTTCAAGATTCGGGGGACAACGACGGCGGCGTGGGCCTCAACGCCCGGTTGATCCTCAAGCCGACCGCCGACGGCACCCATTACGTCAAAGTGAATTCCTACTTCGTACCCAACACCCAACCGGGCACCTACACGCTGTCGGTGATCGTGCTGGGCGCGAACGGCGTCTCGGAGGCCGACACGGACTTTCCCGCCACCACCGCCACCACCGGCGAGGTGGACGTGGGCGGCTCGGTCACGGGCACCATCGACCCCGCGACCGACATCGACGGTTTCCTCGTCGATCTGCAGGCGGGCAAGACCTACCAGATCGACATGGAGGGTTCGCCGACCGGCCGCGGCACCCTGGCAGACCCGGGCCTGAATCTCTACGACGATTCCTCCAGCTCCCCCAACTCCTCCAGCTTCATTGCTTCCGACAACGACGGCGGCGAGGGATACAACAGCCGACTGACCTTCAGGTCGTCCGCGACCGGCACCTATCTCCTAACAGTCGAGGACAATAGCGGCAGCCCCGGCACCTACACGCTGTCGGTGCGTGACATCACGCCCGCGACGTGCACGCTGAACACGGGCGACGTCTGGTGCGGCGTGGTGACGGTGGGGATGTTCACGTTGGACGGGACGAGCTATCTCGGTTACCTGGACGGTACGGGCGGCGGCGGCATGCTGTCGGACAACGATTTCGATTTCACGGACACCGAACTGGACTCCAAGAGCCATACGATCACCGGCGTCCTGCTCGATTCCGGGACGTTGAGTCTGATTTTCGAGGACTCTCAGGACGAAGATGACAAGCCGGTTCTGAACACCTGGGACCTCCAGGCCGGCACCGACCCGTTCGCGCTCGACGACGACGACGTCACCCAATTGCCGACCGGCGGCTACCAGTGGACCGGCACCGGTCTGAGCTGGTCTGTGGGGGACACCGTCACGCTGCGGCTGCGGGGCGAGACCGGGCCGCCGTCGGTCGCCAACGTGGCGGTCACGTCGATGCCGTTGCTGACCTCGTCGGGCGGATCGGAGCAGGACACCTACGGTGCGGGCGACGAGATCGAGTTCACGGTGACCTTCAGCCAGGTGGTCGTGGTCACGGGCGATCCGCAGTTCGGGTTCAGCCTGAGCGGGGCGCGCCAGGCCGACTACCGCTCGGGCAGCGGCAGCACGGCGCTGAAGTTCGTGTACACCGTGCAGTCCTCCGACTCGGACGACGACGGGATCTGGATCGGCAACCACAACTCCAACACCAAGTCGCTGCAGCTCGACGCCAACGACGAGATCACGAGCCCCGGGGGCATCGACGCCAATCTGGAACACGACCAGTTGAAGGGGCAGGCGGGTCACAAGGTGGACGGGTCGCGGTCGTCGAAGCCGACGCTCAGCGTCGCGGACGCCGCGGCGACCGAGGGCAGCAACGTGAGCTTCACGGTGACGCTGTCGGCGGCGGACGCGGCGGACGTGACGGCGACCTGGACGGCCTCGATCGAGACCGGCGACACGGCGGTCGCGGCGGACCTCGGGGCGACGAAGACGGGGACGGTGACCGTCTCGATGGGTAACACGACGGGGACGTTCACGGTGGCGACGGTGGAGGACAGCACGGTCGAGGTGAACGAGACCTTCACGGTGACGCTGTCGGGCGTGTCGTCGAACGCGCAGCTGTCGTCGACCGCCGCGACGGCCCAGGGCACGATCAACAACGACGACCTGGCGACGCTCTCGACGGACGCGACGCTGAGCGGGCTGTCGCTGGGCACGGGGGTGACGCTGAGCCCGGCCTTCGCCTCGGGCAAGGATACCTACACAGCGTCGGTCGCCAACAGCGTCGACGAGGTGACGGTGACGCCGACGACGAACCACGCCAGCGCGACGGTCGAGATTCTAGACAAGGACGACAACGAGATCAACGACGCGGACGACGTGGAGGACGACTTTCAGGTGGCGCTGTCGGTGGGCGACACCGTCATCAAGGTGAAGGTGACGGCCGAGGACGGCACCTCGACGCAGACCTACACGGCGACCGTGACGCGCGACGACTTTCCCAACGACACCACCACCACCGGCCAGGTCGACGTCGGCGGCTCGGTCACGGGCAACATCGACAGCGTCGTCGACATTGACTGGTTCCGCGTCGATCTGAAGAAGGACAAGCGATACCAGATCGACCTGGAGGGCGCGGACACCAACCGGGGCACCCTGACAGACCCGCTTCTTAGCAGGATGCGCAATGCGTTGGGCAATGTAGTCACCGACGCGCTTGACAGCGGCATAGGGAACAACGCCCGGAGGATCTTCACGGCGCCCGCGGACGGCACTCACTACGTAGTCGCCTCCTCGAACGGCGTGACGGGCACCTACACGCTGTCGGTGATCGTGCTGGGCGCGAACGGCGTTTCCGAGGCCGACACGGACTTTACCAACAACGCGCTGACCTCCGGCCGGGTTGACGTCGGGGCCTCGGCAACGGGGAACGTCGAATCCGCGACTGACGTGGACCGTTTCCGTGTCGATCTGGAGGCGGGCAAGCAATACCAGTTCGACCTGGAGGGCGCGCCGACAGACCGCGGCACCCTGGAAGACCCGTACCTATCGCTCATAGATCCGATGGGCACCGTGCTTGAGAGTGACAACGACGATGGCGACGGCGTCAACAGCCAGATTGTCTACACAGCGACCGCGACTGGCGCCCACTACCTCAGGGCCGACAAGTCTGACACCGAAACGGGCACCTACACGCTGTCGGTGCGTGACATCACGCTGCCGACGCTGAGCGTCGCGGATGCCTCGGACGCCGAGAACGATGGGGAAGTGGAGTTCACGGTGACGCTGTCGGAAGCGGCCGCGACGGCCGTGACGGCGACCTGGACGGCCTCGATCGAGACCGACGACACGGCGGTCGCGGCGGACCTCGGGACGACGACGACGGGGACGGTGACCGTCGCGATCGGCGACACGATGGGAACGTTCGAGGTGCCGGTGGTGAACGACTCCACCGACGAGGGCGACGAGACCTTCACGGTGACGCTGTCGGGCGTGTCGTCGAACGCGCAGCTTCCGACGGACCCGACCGCGAAGGGAACCATCGAGGACGACGACGCGACGCTGCCGACGCTCAGCATCGCGGACGCCGCGGCGGCCGAGGGCTCGATCATTAACTTTCCGCTGACGCTGTCGGCGGCGGCGGCGGAGAACGTGACGGTGACCTGTACGGTATCGTTCGAGAGCGGCGACACGGCGGTCGCGGCGGATATCCAGATCAGCCTCGGGGTGGTGGCAACGATCACCGGCGGCGCGACGTCGGGCCTATGCGGGTTCCTCCCGGCGCAGGACACCACGGTCGAGGCGAACGAGACGTTCACGGTGACGCTGTCGAGCCCGTCGTCGAACGCGCAGCTGTCGTCGACCGCCGCGACGGCGCAGGGCACGATCAACAACGACGATCTGGCGACGGTGAGCGTCGGTGACGCCGAGGGCGACGAGGACGACGGCGTGGAGTTCACGCTGACGCTGTCGGCGGCGGCTCCGGCGGACGTGACCGTGGACTGGACGGCGTCGATCGAAAGCGGCGACTCGGCGAGTACGGCGGATCTCGCGACGACGAAGACGGGGACGGTGACGATCACGAAGGGCGACACGACGAAGAAGTTCACGGTGCCGGTGAACGACGACAGCACGGACGAGCCCGACCAGACCTTCACGGTGACGCTGTCGAACCCGACCCCGACGAGCCTCGCGCAACTGGCGGCGGACACGACGGCCACGGGCACCATCGAGGACGACGACAACCCGCCGACCATCAGCGTCGTGGACATGACGATCAACGAGGGCGTCAGCGCCGGTCAAATTGATTTGACGGTGAATCTGTCGGAGGCGAGCGAGAAGCGGGTGAAGTTTAGGATCCGGCAAGTGGACCGGACGGAGGACACGGCGTCGGACGCGGACCTGTTCGATCAAACTGGGGTGCAAGTCCACACTGTTAGTGCCGGAACGACGTCCGTCTCTCGCCGTCCGCTATTGGGCATCTCCAACGACAGCCTGGACGAGGACGACGAGACCTTCACCCTGGAGATCCACGCCTTCGAGAACGCGACGGCGGGGACGAAGACGCGCTCGACCATCACCATCGAGGACAATGACCCGACGCCGACGGTGACGGTGGCGGACGCGGCGGCGACCGAGGGCGACAAGGTCGAGTTCGTGGTGACGCTGTCGGCGGTGAGCGGACGCGACGTGGACGTGGACTACGCGACGTCGGTGGCGACCGGAGACGACGCCGTCTCGGGCACGGACTTCACGGCGGCGAGCGGCACGCTGACCATCGCGGCGACCGACAATACCGCCACCGGGACGATCGAGGTCCAGACGACGGAGGACGACGCGAGCGAGAGCGCCGAGACCTTCACGCTGACGATTTCAAGCCCGGATAACGCGACGCTGACCACGGACACCACCGCGACGGGCACGATCAACAACCGGGCGACGACGGCGGCCGAGCCGACGACGTTCGCGGCGGCGGTGGGCGACGAGGAGGTCGTGCTGTCGTGGGACGCGCCGGTTTCCGCTTCGGGCGTGACGCGCCACGAGTACCAGTACAAGGAGGGGACCGGGGCCTACAAGGGCTGGGTGCAGATCGCCAACAGCGGCGTGGACGGGGCGAACGAGGCCGGATTCACGGTGACGGGCCTGACCAACGAGGTCCTCCACACCTTCCAGCTCCGCGCGGTGAACGCCCAGGGCGAGAGCACCGCGGCCGAGGCGGACCCGGTGACGCCGACGCCCGGCATCTGCGACCGGACGCAGAAAGTGCACGAAATCATCGTCTACTACCTTGGGGAGGCGGGCGTGGACCGGACCTGCGCGGGGGTGAACGTCGCCGACCTGGAGAGTTTCACGGCCTTCCTGGAGATGCCGAACGAGGGCATCGCGTCGCTGAAGACGGGCGATTTCGCGGGACTGACGAACGTGACAAGGCTCGGTCTTGGCCGCAACAGCTTCACCACGCTTCCCGCGAACGTGTTCTCCGGGCTGACGTCGCTGGAAGTCCTTGAACTGAGCGCCGGGGACCTGATTTCGCTCGACGCCCGGGCGTTCTCCGGCCTGTCGTCGCTGGAACAGGTCAATTTGGGCGTTAACGAACTGAGTTCGCTTCCCGCGAACGTGTTCTCCGGCCTGTCGTCGCTGACATCCCTCATTCTGGACCAAAACGAGCTGACCTCACCACTGCCCGCCGGGCTGTTCGACGGCCTGACGGCACTGGAAGAGATCAGGCTGGGCGACAACGATCTGACTGCGCTCCCCGCCGGAGTGTTCTCCGGCCTGACGGCGCTGAAAGATCTAAAACTGGAAGACAACAATCTGACGTCGCTCGACGCCCGGCAGTTCTCGGGCCTGACGACGCTGGAAGAGATCACTCTGAACGGTAACGCTCTGACGGCCCTCCCCGCCGGGCTGCTCGCCGGCCTGACGTCGCTGGAAAAGCTAGGACTGAGAGACAACGACCTGACGTCGCTCCCCGACGGCCTGTTCTCCGGCCTGACGGGGCTGACAACCCTGGCTCTGGGCGACAACCCCAACACCGGAGATACGCTGGCGCTGACGGTGACGGTGGAGAAGTTCGGGACCGACCAGGCGCGGGCGAAGGTGCTGGCGGGGGCGCCGTTCGCGGTGGACTTCACGGCGACGGTGGTGAACGGTTCGCTCCCGACGGGCGTCACGAAGCTCGCCGTGGCGGCGGCCTCGGTGAACGGCACGGCGGTCACCGTGACCCGCACGTCCGGGACGATGGCGGCGGTGACGGTGGACCTCGACCTGACCACCCAGCCGACCCTGCCCACGGACCACACGGGCTACGAGTTCGAGAAGGCGGCATCGGGCCTGCCGGCGGAGATCCTGCCGGACACCAGGGGCCCTCAGAATTTCACCGCCGCCCCGGGCGACGGGCAGGCCGTGCTGTCGTGGACCGCGCCGGCGTCGGGCTCGGGCGTGACGAAACACCAGTACCGCCAGAAGGAGGGGAGCGGCAGCTATCCCGCGAACTGGACTGACATCCCCAACAGCGCGGAGGGCGGGGCGAACGAGGACGGCTACACGGTGACGGGCCTCACCAACGAGACGGTATACACCTTCGAGCTCAAGCGGTTCGTCGGCACGACCGAGAGCGCGACGGCGGAGTCGAACGCGGTGACGCCGACGCCCGGCATCTGCGGCCGGACGCAGCAGGTGCAGGACGCGATCGTGGTTGCGGTTTCAGCCGACGATTGCGCGGCGGTGACCGTGGCCGACCTGGCGGGGACGACGGCAATAGTCATTTCAGAAATGACGGGGGTTTCAGATATCGCGGCGTTAAAGTCGGGCGATTTCGCCGATCTGACTGGGTTGAACTCGCTCGTAATAACTGATCAGCCACTCACCACGCTTCCGGCGGACATCTTCTCCGGCCTGACGGCGCTGGAAACACTCGTACTGGCCAAAAACGAACTGACTTCGCTCCCCGCGAACGTGTTCTCCGGCCTGTCGAATCTGACATCGCTCAATCTTACGGGTAACGATCTAGATTCGCTCCCCGCGAACGTGTTCTCCGGCCCGTCGGCGCTGACCAATCTGCGGCTGCCACAAAACCAATTGAGTTCGCTCCCCGCCGGGCTGTTCTCCGGCCTGACGAGTCTGACACTCCTCGATCTGCAGAAGAACAATCTGAGTTCGCTTCCCGGGACCGTGTTTTCCGACCTGACGGCGCTGAGAAAACTTTATCTGAACGACAACGACCTCGGTTCGCTCCCTGCCGGGCTGTTCTCCGGCCTGACGGCGCTGGACCTCGGCGTGGTGTCGGACCTCAGCCTGGGCGACAACCCCAACATCGGCGATACGCTGCCGCTGACCGTGACGGTGGAGAAGTTCGGGACCGACCAGGCGCGGGCGAAGGTGCTCGCCGGGGCGCCGTTCGCGGTGGACTTCACGGCGACGGTGGTGAACGGTTCGCTCCCGGCCAGCGACACGAAGCTTGCCGTGGCGGCGGGCGCGGTGGACGGCACGGCGGTCACCGTGACCCGCACGACCGGGACGATGGCGGCGGTGACGGTGGACATCGACCTGACCACCCAGCCGACCCTGCCCACGAATCACTCGGGCTACACCTTCGCAAAGGCGACCTCGGGCCTGCCGGCGACGATCCTGCCGGAGGAGGCGTCGCTGGAGCCGCCGACCGGCCTCAGCGCCACGCCCGGCGACCGGGAGGCGGTTCTCACCTGGACCCCGCCGGCGGCGGATTCGGGCTTCACGCGCCACCAGTACCGCTACCGGACGGGCGGGAGCTGGACGGACATCCCCGACAGCGGGCCGGGCGAGGCCAACGCAACCCGGTACACGGTGACGGGGCTCGACAACGCGGTTGAGTACAGCTTCGAGCTGCGCGCGCGGGACGCGGGCGCCGGCAAGAGCGACGCGGCGACGGTTCGGGTCACGCCGACGGGCCCGCCCAGGATCCTCTCGGTCGAGGTGACCTCGGGTCCGGGGCTGGACGGCGACACCTACGGGGAGGACGAGGAGATCCGCATCGAGGTGACCTTCGACCAGCCGGTCGTGGTCACGGGCGATCCCGAGCTTGATATCGAGGTGGGCAGCGCGTCCCGCCACGCCCATTACGATTCGGGCGGCGGCACCGAGGTGCTGGTGTTCGTCTACGTGGTGCGGGCGGGCGACAGCGACGGCGACGGCATCGAGATCGGCGACGACGCGCTGGAGCTGAACGGCGGCGGCATCGGCAACGGCGCGGGCGACGACGCGGAGCTGGACCACGACGGGCCGGGCCAGCAGTCCGGCCACCGGGTGGACGGCGAGCGGCGGGCTGGCGTGCACGATCACGGCGAGTTCACCCACTCGCATTCGCATTTCAGGCAACAGTATCCTGAGCACACGCACGAGGGCCACGAGCACCCCGACGATGCCAACGGCCACAAGCGCCGGCCCGGGACGCACGTGCACCACGCGCAGGAGGACCTGAATGCGAAAATCTCCGGCGGCCCCGACCTGCGCAGGCACGACAATGTCGAGCACACGCACCTCTGCTATGACCTGAAACCCTCGTGCAACCAGGGCGACCTCTACAGCGAGCGGGGCGACGAGCTGGGGCTGCCGATCGAGGTGACCCATTCCCACAAGCACTCCGAGCCGGGCCACCGCTTCGACTGGCGGGCGTTCTTCGAGGGAGGCGGGTCCGGCGCGATGGTGTCGGTCGCGGACGCGGTGGCGGTGCGAGGCGAGGGCCGCACGCTGGACTTCGAGGTGAGCCTGGAGCCGGCGGTGGCGTTCGCGGTGCGGGTGGACTACGCGACGGTGGACGGCACGGCGACCGCGGGCGAGGACTACCGGGAGACGTCGGGCGTGCTGGAGATCCCGCCCGGGCAGACCCGCGGGACGGTGTCGGTGCGGATGCCGGCGGACGGGCCGGGGGACGGCCCGGAACTGTTCAAACTGACGCTGAGCTCCGCCAGGGCGGCGACGGTGGCGGACGGCGAGGCGACGGGCACGATCCTGACGCCGGGGCCGTCGACGCCGCCGGTGATCGAGAGGATCGCGGTGGCCTCGACGCCGCGGCTGAGCTCGGACGGCAACACGAACAGGGACACCTACGGCGAGGGTGAGACGATCCGCATCGAGGTGCGGTTCGACCAGCCGGTGGTGGTGGTGGGCGACCCGACGTTCGCGCTCGAGGTGGGTGACCCGTGCGAGTCGGTGTGCGAGGCCGACTACGAGTCGGGGAGCGGCGCGGACACGCTGGTGTTCGCGTACCTGGTGCTGGAGGTCGACGTCGACCGCAACGGCATCGCGATCCGCGGCAACCCGATCGAGGTGGTGCTCGGCGACAGCATCCGCAACGCGGCGGGCCAGGAGGCGCGCCTTTCCTCCAAGGGGAAGGGCACGCAGCGCAACCACAGGGTGGACGGGTCGCAGTCGGCGGCGGCGCACCTGTCGGTGGCGGACGCCGAGGCGCGCGAGGCCGACGGCGAGATGACGTTCACCGTGCGTCTGGAACCGCACGGGCTGGGCATCGTGACGGTCAACTACGCGACGAGCGACGGCTCGGCGCAGGCGGGCGAGGACTACACGGCGACGGGCGGCACGCTGAGGTTCAATTCGCTGGAGAGGGAGCGGACGGTGACGGTGCCGATCACGGACGACACCGTGCTGGACGACGGCGAGACGTTCACGCTGAGGCTGTCGAACCCGGACGGCGCGCAGCTCAGGGATGGCGACGGCGAGGCCACGGGCACGATCCACAACAGCGAGCCGCAGGAGGCGCTGACGGCGTCCTTCGAGGACGTGCCGGCGGCGCACGACGGCGCCGCGTTCCGGTTCCGGGTGGCGTTCAGCGAGGACATCGGCATCAGCTTCCAGGCGTTGCGCGAGGAAGCGTTCGCGGTGACGAACGGTCGGATCACGGACGGGGTGCCCGTGGACGACCGGCGGGACCTGTTCGATATGACGCTGGAGCCGGACGGCGACGGCGACGTGGCGGTCACGCTTGAGGCGGACCGCGACTGCGCGGAGTCCGGGGCGATCTGCACGAAGGGCGAGCCGCAGCGGCGGCTGACGACCACGGTGTCGGCGATGGTGGCCGGCCCGGACGGCGCGGCAAACGCCCCGGCCACGGGCGCGCCGGCCATCATCGGCACGGTCCAGGTGGGCGAGACGCTGACGGCGGACACCTCTGGCATCGCCGACGCCAACGGACTGACCAACGTTTCTTACAACTACCAATGGCTTGCCGACGACGCGGACATCGCCGGCGCCACCGGCTACAGATACACCCTGGCCGATAGCGACGAGGGGAAGGCCATCAGGGTAAGGGTGACCTTCACCGACGACGCGGGCAACGAGGAGACGCTCACCAGCGCCCCAACGGAGCTGGTGTTGGAGGAGCCGGTGTTTGGGGACGGCCCGCCGGGAGCGCCGCGCAACCTCACCGTCTCCGCCGGAGACCAGGAGGTCACCCTGTCCTGGGAGCCGCCAGCCGACAACGGCAACGCGCCCGCGACGAGATACCGCATCGAGTGGAGGATAGACGGCAAGGACTACAAAAAGGGGCATTGGGGCCCATCGGGAGAGACTACCTATACGAAGACCGACCTGGCCAATGGAGTGAAGTACATCTTCCGGGTAAAGGCCGAGAACGGCAACGGCAACAGCTACGGACCATACGGACCGGCCTCCGAGGAGGTGAGCGCCACTCCCACGTCCGGCTTGGCGGTGGACCTGGGCACGCCGGTGCTGTCGAACACGAAGACCCTGCATCACGGCATGGTGAAGCTGGACTGGGAGGACGTAGAGGACGCCGGTTGGTATGTAGTCCAGTACTACCATGTCAAAGGTGGGGAGTGGCTGGACCTGCCCGCCGCCGGAGTGGACATCGCGTTCCACGGTTCGAGCGCGGTGGTGAGCAACCTGCATGGGCTCTCGTGGGTTCGGGTTCGAGCGATGAGCTGTGCGGGAGAATCGGAGTGGTCGCAGATCGAGGAGTTGTACGGGACCAACGCATCGGACTGGGAGGGAGTGCCCGTACCCGAGGTGGCGGAGGGCGACGAGATCGAGCCATGCCCCGTGGTCCTGGGCACGCCGGTGCTTTCGAACACGGAGACCCTGCATCACGGCATGGTGAGGCTGGACTGGGAGGACATTGAGGACGCCGGTTGGTACGTGGTCCAGTACTACCACGCCAAAGGTGGGGAGTGGTTGGACCTGCCCGCCGAGGGAGTGGACATCGCGTTCCACGGTTCGAGCGCGGTGGTGAGCAACCTGCATGGGCTCTCGTGGCTGAGGGTTCGAGCGATGAGCTGTGCAGGAGCATCGGAGTGGTCGCAGATCGAGGAGTTGTACGGGACCAATGCATCGGACTGGGAGGGCGTGCCCGTACCGGAGGTGGCGGAGGGCGACGAGATCGAGCCGTGCTCCGAAGACGCGGACACATCTGACAACACACCAGCCACCGGAGTTCCCACGATCAGCGGGACCGCCCAAGTCGGAGAGACCCTGACGGCGAACACGTCTGGGGTCGTCGACGCCGACGGCCTAAAGAACGCCACCTTCAGCTACCAGTGGCTTGCCGACAACGCTGCAATCGCGGGCGCTACCGGCTCGACCTACACCCTTGCCGATAGCGACGAGGGCAAGGCCATCACGGTGCAGGTGAGCTTCACCGACGACGCGGGCAACAATGAGGCGCTGACCAGCACGGCCACGGATGCGGTGGCGGCAGCGTCCGCTGCCAACAACCCTGCCACTGGCGCGCCCACCATCAGCGGCACGGCCCAGGTAGGCGAGACGCTGACGGCGGACAGGTCGGGGATCGCGGACGCCGACGGCCTAACGAACGCTGCCTTCAGCTACCAGTGGCTTGCAGACGACGCTGCAATCGCGGGCGCTACCGGCTCGACCTACACCCTGGCGGACACCGACGAGGGCAAGGCCATCACGGTGCAGGTGAGCTTCACCGACGACGCGGGCAATGATGAGACTCTGACCAGTGAGGCCACGGACGCAGTGGCGGCAGCGCCTGCTGCCAACAACCCAGCCACCGGCGCTCCCACGATCAGTGGCACGGCCCAGGTGGGCGAGACGCTGACGGCGGACAGGTCGGGGATCGCCGACGCCGACGGGCTTAGCAACGTCCAGTACGAGTACCAGTGGCTTGCCGACGACACAGCGATTCAGGGCGCCACGGACGCCACCCACACCCTGGCGAACACCGACGAGGGCAAGGCCATCAAGGTGCAGGTGAGCTTCACCGACGACGCGGGCAATAATGAGGCGCTGACCAGTGCGGCTACGGGCGCGGTGTCGGCGGCGGAACCTACGGAGCCGCCCGCCAGACCCACCGGCCTCTCGGCCACGGCGTCGCACGACTCTGTGACCCTCACGTGGGACGACCCCGGCGACGACTCCATCACCGGCTACGTGATCCTGCGGCGCGTCCGCGTGAACAATACCGGGGGCGACTTCAGTGAACTGGTGGCGGACACGGGCACAGCGGCGACCACCTACACCGACGACACGGTGGCTGCCGGCACCACTTACACCTACCGTATCAAGGCCATCAACGGGGCCGGAACGAGTGAACGCTCGCGCTGGTTCCACATCGACACTCCGGCAGCGCCCGTACCCGATAAGCCCACGGGCTTGTCCGCCACGGCGTCCCACGACTCGGTGACCCTCACCTGGGAAGACCCCGGCGACGATAGCATCACCGGCTACGTGATCCTGCGGCGCCTCCGCTACGACGACCCCTCGGGCCACTTCGATGAGCTGGTGGCGGACACGGGGACGGCGGCGACCACGTACACCGACGATACGGTAAAGGCCAACACTCACTATACCTACCGGATCAAGGCCATCAGCGGGGCCGGGGTGAGCGAGCGTTCCCGCTGGTTCCACATCCACACCCAGGAGGCCCCGTAACTGGTATCGAGGACTGCGAAGGCGAGGGAGCCATCGGCACGAGCGACGGCAGAAAGTTGTCCGACGAGTTGGCGCCGACCGTCAGCGGTCCGGGCCGGTAGAGGGCAACGAAAAAAGGCCGCACACATGAAGGACGTGTGAGGCAAACGTACCGACCGGGATACGGAACGACCTCGGTCTGAGGCGGACGGGAAAGGCGATGCCTGCGCTCGCGTTTGAAAGAGTCCCGATGCGTCCTGCGGGAGGCCCGCTGCGCCATGCTGAGACAGCGCGCATACTACAGCCGAAGGACCCACGTTTTCCCCGGCGACTTCCCGCAACGCCTGGAGCGGTTCAAGGTGGAGTCCGGCCTGTCATGGGCGGAGATCGCCCGCCGTCTCGGGACCTACCCCCTCACCATACGACGTTGGAGGTGCAAGGGCGTGCGGCCCAACCTGGCTCATCAGAAGGCGCTGCTTGATCTGGCCGACGACCTGGGCCTGGGTCATATCTTCACCGACTGAGGCGGCGCGGCGGCAGTGCCGCAAACGCAAAAAGGCCGCATATATGGCCGGTGGGGGACCGCTGACCGCATTGCGGCTGGGGTCGTATACGGGACCGTGCAGGAGCAGAACGCATGGACAAGAAAACGAGACCGGCAACGCAATCGCCGTCCGCCAACGCAGCGGGCGACGAGGCTGCGCGCCTGGCTGCGCGCCTATTCGGCGAGGAGCCCCCGGGCAAATACGTCGTAGATGGCCGGTTGATCCGCATCTACCGCCTCCCGGTCGGCGATCTGGGGCTGCTCACGGTCGGGTTCCGTATCACGGACCGGCCCTACGAGAAGTGGACCCGGCGCTTCAACCGGTTCAAGTACGGCGAACCTACCGCCGCCAGGGCGGCCACCCGCACGTTCTGCGCGGCGTTCGAGGGCTTCCACCCCGCCGGGAACCCGCGCGTCGTCGTCGTCTCCTCGGTCTCTTCAGGGCAAAATATTGTGCAATACGACACGCCGGCGTCGACACTGGCGTCCGCGCTTGCACGATCCCGCGGCTGGGAGTGGCTTCCGCATCACATCACCAAGGATCGGCATCCCAGAATCAGCGGCATCGCCTCCGCGACCGAGCGGGACGCCACCGTGGACGGGGTGTACCTGGCTGCCCCCATCGGAGGCGATCCCGGCCTTGTGCTAGTCGTCGACGACTTCTGCACGCGGGGAGCGACGCTCGCGGACATCGCCCGCGCGATCCGGGAGTCCAACCCCGGATGGAAGATTCAGCCGGCCACCCTCGCCAGGACTGAGCGCGCCGCCTACTGGCAGGGCGAGCTGACCAACGCACACATCCCCGACACGCTGGATGCCGTCTGGCGCGGGGACCCGGAGGTCGCGTCGCCCTTCTATTGAAACGCAACAAGGGCTGCATACATGGCCGGCGCCACCGGCCGTACACTCCGCAAACGCAAAAAGCGCCCACATATGGATGTGTCAGGCGTTGTTTCCTAGTCGCCGCTCCGGTCTTGGCCGGTCTCCTTCAGGAGCGTCTCGGCGAGCCGCCGATACTCCTCCCCTTCATCCGGCACACCCTCGGCCTCCAGGTCGCGGCTGAGGCGCAGGGCGAATGGCGGCGCGAACGCCTTGCACGACTCGCAGACGCTACCGAGTCCAATCCCGTTCAGCCTGTCCTCCAGGTAACCGCTCACGCTCCTCCGTTCCTCGGCTGAGGTGTCGGCTCCGCAGAAGGCCCTTTCACTGCGCGCATTCTCGTCGAACAGGTGCATCTCCATGACTTCGCACCTCTTACAGGTTTCGACTGCCCACGTCAATGACCCATCTCCATTGGTTCTCATGTCCTACTCTCCCTTCTATGTTTCCCAACTGTCCCCGAAATGAAAAGAGACCCCATACATGGACGCGCAACCGGCCTGAAACGCAAAAAAGGCCGCACATATGGATGGGCGGGGGAGACCGTCGCAATGGCTGCGACGACCTCCCCCGTGCTTCGCGCTCAGGCTTCCTAGAAGAGCCTCAGCGTCTGCTGTGCCTGGTCCGTCTCGGTCTCGGCGTTCGCGGCCTGGGCCGTCTCCTGGCCCCGCCTGTTGCGCCGTCTGGGCGGGGGAGCGGGCCGCTCGTAGGCGGGGTGCTTCGGCGACTCCTCCCACCTGGCCCTGGCCCGCTCGATCACCGCCGGGACCTCCTGGGCCAGCGCGGACTCGTCCACGTCATCGAAGGTCTCGATGTGCGGGTCCGACGCGGGCTGCTGCACCCCGATGACGGCCCGGCCTCCCTTGATGGAGACGACGACCTTCAACTCATCCGATGGAGCGGCCTCCGCCTCGCCAGCTTCCCCGGCGTCGCCGGTATCCTGCCCATCCTGTGCGCCCTCCTTGTCGGCGTCCTGCTCCTCGGCAACCGCAGGTTCCCCGGTGGCGTCGGAGCCTTGGGTGTCCTGTTCTTCCGCGACCGTAGCGGCCGTGTCGTCCGCCTTGTCCGCCGAGTCGCCGAAGAGAGCGTCGTCCGCGCTCGGCGCGTCCGGGCGCGTTGCTTCCGTTCCGATCTCGTCTGGCATGGTCTTCTCCTTTCCTTATATGGTTCGTCCCTCTTGGCTAGGCCGCCATCCTCGACTGCCTCTTGATCTCGCCGAGGGTGGTCGGCTTCCAGTAGAGGTCGCGCTCCACGGCGGGCACGCCCCCGAGCACGGTCGCCTCCGCCATCTCGGTGAGATCGAAGTAGCCAAGCTCGGTCTCGAACCCCTCGACGAGTCCGAAGCACTCGCCGGTTTCGGCGTTCCACTCCGTGATGTACCAGGTCCAGTTGGCGTAGGGCGAGAACAGCTTGACGTGGGCGACGACGGAGTCGTAGTCGGCGGCGTTCTCGTTGGCGTAGAGGGCGGGGATGGTCTCCCCGAGCTCCTTCGTCATCAGCTTGTGCCTGCGCAGGCCGCTGTGGTTGTCCTGCCACATGGTCGTGGTCGTGGTGGTTCCGTTCTTGTCGGTCATCGGTCTCTCCTTGTCTTCGCTGAGTGTGGATTTGCTTGCGCCGATCACTCGACGTAGGTCCCCACCGTCCGCTCCACCGCCTCCGGGGTGACGTAGGTGGGCGTGACCGTACCCAGGTCCATGTCCAGGTAGAGGGCCATGAAGGGGCAGGTTCCCGCCACCATGCGGCGGACCACCTGCAAGACCAGGGAGGCCATCATCTGGTTGATGGTGGGGTCCTGGTCGGTGAGGTCGAGGGCCGCCGCGCAGTCCACGTCGGGCGGCCTGGTCGACACGGCGGTCAGCAGGTCGGGGCGCTGGAGCGTGGGCGCGGGCGCCAGGTGGCACGTCTCGCCGGTGAAGGGCGGTTCCTCCAGCGTCACCGGCTCGGCGACGTTGCCCACGAGCACCTGGCCCCAGTTGGTGTCGTTGCCCGCGTCGATGAGCCACCGGCGCGGGTCGCCCGGCAGGCACTCCGCCATCGCCCTTCGCGCGGCGGCGTTGTCGGCGCAGCCGATGATGAGGCTGTCGCCGTAGGCGGGCAGGCCGGGGTAGCGCTGCCCGTTGGGGCGGGTGTCCTCGTCCCGGAAGGGGTAGACCGAGTAGCCCACGGGCCGCCGGAAGGCCCTGGCCAGCCGGTCGGCGAGGGCCTGGCTCTTGAACTTGCCGACATCCTCTGCGTAGAAGTTCTGGCGCAGCAGGTTGTGGGGCTCCACCCGGTCGTGGTCGACCAGGACGATGGTGGCCTTGCGCCCCTGGAAGAGGCGGCAGAGGCCCTCGGCCACGAAGCCGCCCGTCCCGCCGCAGCCCACCACCGTGATCCACGGATTGTCGAGCAGGAACGCGTTGTCCAGGTAGTAGGGCATGTTCAGTTCACCTCCTTGTCGTTGGAGTTGGTGTCGCGGGTCGGGTTAGGGCCGAAGAACACCTGCGGCCAGTCCACCGGGGCGAAGTGGCCGTAGACCCCCACTCGCAGGGTCAGCTCCGGCAGCGGGGTGTCGAGGCGTCCCACGACGCCGTATATTCGGAACCCCTGCTCGTCCCGGTCGTCGGTGGCCGAGAAGAAGGCGCGGGAGCCTCCGTGGGAGTGGAACTCGGCGACCACCCCTGCGGGCGGGATGTATTTGAGGGACGAAGCCGTCCCTTTCTGTTCGGGAACCACCAGCCGGTAGGAGTCCCCGTCCCATCGCACGGCGAAGAACCGCTCGGTGCCGGGTTCGTCTCTGAACCAGCGCAGCCCGATTTCGAAGAGCCGGGCCGGGATGGGGCCGTTCGTTAGCTCCGCCTTCTCGGTTACGGGCGCGAGGCCCCGCACCTTGCAGGGGGAGACGAGCACCCGCGCCGTCAGGTGGGCGCTCTCGGACTGGACGTAGACGCCGCCCAATCCGAAAACGTAGTCGTAGCCGATGCCGTGGGCTCCGGCCAGCCCGCCGGGGTGGTTGACCAGGTAGCCCACCGGCCCCGGCGCTGAGCTAGCGGTAGCCGTAGGCGTGTCTCCCCTCGGAGACTGCGATAGCCTGGGCCACCGTACACTGGGGAACAAGGTCCTCCATCGGGTATTCGGTCTGTCCATCAATCTCCTCCCATAGCGCTTGCAGGTTTTCGGGATGCTTCTTCGAGCGGTTGTGGGTGTCTCCGGTAAGGGAGAAGAAGGACTGGAAGAAGCCTTCCGGTATCAGGTCCACCTCCTCGGGGAACCTGTGGCTTCCGGGGCAGACCCTCCCGTCCCTGAAGACGTTGAAGGCCGGGGCCCGGAAGAGATGCTGCTCGGGGTCGGTGGGCCTCTGTGTTGCGGCGTAGACCCAGGGCGCACGGCCCGGCGAGCAGACGAAGACCAGCCCCGGCATGGGAAGCCGGAGCCGTGCGGGAGGCTTGAACGCCTCCCGTTGCAGGGCGACGGGCCAGACCTGCGGGGGCCGCCAGAGGGCCACCACCTGCCCGGTCTCGCCCTGGTTCCACCAGAGGGTTTCCTCCGGCAGCAGCCCCGAGGAGAAGCCCAGGTGCTGGGTGAACACGTTGGCGATCTCGTCCGCCGAGACGGTCCTGACCCATGCGGTGTCGCCGTCGAAGCCCCGCAGCAGGATGGTCTCGCCGTAGACCTCCAGCTGTAGCTTGAGGTCGTCACGGGGCGCGTCCGCCGGTCCCGGCAGGGACCATTGGGTCGTGTCGGTGTCATTGCTCATCGTCGTTGTCCTCCTTTCCTTGTTCGGGAACCCGCTCCAGCGTGAAGTCCAGCATCTCGGCGAAGCGGGCGGGAAGGTCATCCTCCAGCCAGTCGGTCAGCTTGCTCACCGCCTCCATGAGGGCCGTGGCCTTGCGCCACTCCTCCGTGCCCTCGGCGATGATGTCGTCCTCCCAGGGGTCGGCGAACCCGTCGTAACTCCCGTCGTCGAAACAGTGGTCGAGGAAGAAGTTGCCGGTCTCGGCGAGGACCCAGGAGCAGGCTTGCGCCGCCCCCTCGAACCTCGTTCCCTTCAGCGCCTCTGTCAGGTCCTCCAGGGCTATGCCGCCCTCGGGGACCCTTTGCAGCGTCTCCTGCGGGATGCGCTTGGCGGCCGACTCCAGCCAGGCCACCCGCAGCCCGTCGGGGCCGTCGTAGTAGGCGTCCGGGGGCTTGACCAGCAGGGCCATTGCCGAGAGGCCGTCGCGGTAGCCGTCCCACATCTCGTGGAGGCCGTCGTAGCCGAAGCCCATCAGGTCGAAGGGGATGCCCCTCCGCAGCCAGGACCAGGGCGGCTCGTCTTCGACCTCCGTCCAGAACTCGATCACTGGGGCGTAGAGGGGGAAGTGCCGCTCCCCGAAGAGATTGGCGAACCGCTCCACCCTCTGACGTATGTCAGGGGCCGCCAGCGCCGTCTCCGCCTCATTGGGAAAGAGGCGGCGCACCAGCCCCGCGAACCATGCGTAGTCGTCGGCGTACCCGATAAGCGTGACCAGCTCCCGCAGCGACGGCGGACGCCGCAGGAGCATCTGGGCCAGGCCGCTCATCAGCGCCGGGGCAGCAGCTTCCATTTCATCGCCTCCAGCAGCCGCCCCGTGGCCGCCGCGTAATCCTGCGCCTGGGTACAGGCCATCTCCACGTCTGACTGCCTTGCGGCCGCGGCGTCCAGGTCGAAGGAGCCGTCGGGCCGTGTGAGCTCCGCCGTGAGCTCGATGATGCTGAGGGCCGCCGGCGGGGTCGCCGCCAGCAGACCGGCGAAGGTCCGGTTGTCCATCGGAATCCCTCCTCTAGCTCCGGGCGGGGGTGAAGGCGCCCTTGGTGCCCACCCGCCGCTGGAACTCGTAGATGGTGTCGTCGCCACGCTTGGTCTCCTTGACCGAGGCGTTGGCGATCTCCCCGTAGAAGTCGCTGAGCGTGGCCTTCACCTGGTCGACGCTCATCTCGGGGTCGGGGTCGGGGAACTCGCGGTCGTCGTATACGAACACTCTTGCCATGACTAATCTCCTTTGTGAGAGTTGCTTGTCTTCCTGCGTTGCCGTTTGCGGGGGAGGCCGCCGCCAATGGAGCGGCGGCCTTTCCCGTGCCTCTGCGGTCTAGCGTCCCGCGCCGACCGGCTCTTCCTCGCGCTGCTCTTCCAGCGTCATCGCCCACTCGAACATCGAGAGGGTCGCGGGCCGCGGCTTGCGGTTGCGCTTCGGCTTCACCGGCTCCTCGGCCATGAACTCCGCCCAGGAGAACAGCGACTGCTGCGCCTCCGGCTCTTCGTCGTGGTGCCCGTTGGCGTTGACCGGGGCGGGCGCATGGCCGTTCCCGTTGGCGTGCCCGTTGACCGGGACGAGCTCGACCGTCGGCCCGATGCCGATGGCGTCGCCACCGTTGGCGTGGTGTCCGTTGCCGTTGACCGAGATGGTCTCCGGCTCGATCTCGACGACCTTCCAGCCGTCGTCCACCAGCAGCTCCTCGGCCTCGCTCTCGGCGTTCCTGGCCTGGGCGAACACCTCCTCCATCGTCTCGGCCTCGTCCTCCTCATCGCCGCTGACGATCCTGCGGGCCAGGGCCATCATCATGTCGTCGCCGTCGTCCCCGTAGGCCGCGAGGCCGTCCTCCGGCAGCTCGCCCTCGACGGCCAGGGAGCTCTGCATCTTCTTCGCCACCAGCTTCAGCGCGTCGGCCTGGAGGGTGTTCCGGTAGGACATGAACACCACCTTCACCGGGCGGGTCTGCCCGATGCGCCACGACCGCCGCGACGCCTGCCGGACGACGTAGACCGAATAATCCGTTTCGTCCCAGCAAATCGTCGGGAAGTCGATGAGGTCGAGGCCGGTCTGCACCAGCCTGGGGTGGCAGATGAGGACGTCGATGCCCTCCTTCACCTTGTCGGCGACCCACTTCTCCCTGCGGTTCGGGGCCACGGCGTCGGCCTTCATCACCGCCACCCTGAACCCGTGCCGGGTGAGGATGTCGTCCATCCGCCCGGTGATGTCCCGCGTCCCCGTGTGGGTGACGTAGACCAGCACTCGCCTTCCCTCCAGCCGCTCGGCGGCCACCAGGTCGATGAGCGCCTTCTCCTTCGGGTAGAGCTTCTCTTCCGACAGCGGCGGGACCTGGACGATGACGTCGCCCGTCCGAGGGTCGAAGACCGTCTCCCCCCTGGTGCAGCCGTCCGGGTAGGCCAGGAGCGTCTGGAGGTAGGTCGCCAGCAGCCGCTTGGAGCCGCTCTTGAGGGCGGCCGCCAGCTCCTTCTTCAGCTCCTCGAACACCTTGTTGTAGGCGCTGCGCTGGGAGTAGCCCGTCGCGTCCTCCTCCGAGTCCATCGAGGACACGAGGATCTTCTCCTCGTAGTCGGGCAGGCCGGAGGCAACGTCGGCCAGTCTGAGGAACACCGTGTTCCCTATGATGTGGAACAGCGCGGAAGGAACGAGGCCCGGCCGCTCCCTGGTCACCTTGCGGAAGCTGCGACGCCTGCTGTTGCGCCCGTCCTCCACCGCGTCGTCGTCGGGCTTGCCGACGGTGACCTCCTCGAAGCCGTACCGCTGTATCCAGCGGTGCTCGTCCGACCGTCCGAACTCCGTCCTGATCTCCGGCGAGAACCGGTAGAGCAGGTGGAAGATGGTCGAGGAGTAGCCGCCGAGGAGGGTCCCGGTCAGGCTGAGGGACTTGCCGCACACGTCGGCGAGGATGCCCGCGGCGATGCCCTGGGCCGAGCCGCGCCCCTTGAACTCGTGAACTTCGTCGCCGATCAGCAGGTCGAAGAACCCCTTCATCCGGTGCTTGATGTAGTCGGCCAGCGGGTAGCGGGCCGGGCCGGACCTGTCGGCCTGCCAGAGGGGGGCGTCGCAGCCGGCGCAGGTGTGCTTGCGCCGGTTCAGGTCCGCGAACGTCAGCGGCACGCCGTCCTTGTCGACGATCTGCGCCGTGCAGTCGGGGCAGCAGGGGACCCGGAAGGGCTCCCCCGTCTCCTCCTCCCGCAGGAGCCTTCCCTTCGAGACGGCCCACCGCTGTGTCACGGCGGGCATCCAGCGGTAGGACAGCTTGGCCTTCTCACGGCTCATCACCGCGAAGAGGGGGCCAGAGCCGACGGAGAGGCGCAGCCGCTCCAGGTCGGTGATGGACTCGACTATGGCGGCGCGGACGCCGGGCACCGTCATCTCCACCTCCCGCTTCCACTTGGGCACCAGGTGGGGCGGGCAGATGATGAGGATGCGCTCGAAGCCCGCCATGTGCGCCGCCGCCGCGCCGATGAAGGTCTTGCCCGTCCCCATTTCCCCGACGACGGTGGTGCCCCGGTGGGCCTTGAGGGAGAGGGCCGCGCCCCTGATGGCGTCGGCCTGCGCTCCCAGGGGCTTTCGCAGCAGCCTGGGGAGCGTGCCGCCGTTCTCCGAGGGCCGGTAGAGCGGCGGGTAGGACTCCACCACCCTCCTGGCGATGGCGTCCTTGAACGTGTCTATGAAACCTCCGAGGTTCATGTGAGTCGTCCTCCTTTTCCGTGGTGGGCCGGAGGACGACGCCGGGACCCGGGACGCACCACGCCCCCAGGTGGGGGACGCTTCTGTGTCGCGGGTCCCTGGAAACGTCCCCAGGCGGTTGCTTGAACGTGCGAGGCTCTGGGCCTCGTTTATGTGCGGCTCGGTGTGAGCCGTCTATGCCGCTTTCAGGGCCTCCCTGCGGGCGGCTTCGGCATCCCTGTACTCGTCGTAGCAGCGTCCCTTCAGGTGGTACGCCTTCACCGGGGAGGACACGGCCCTCCCGTAGTCGTCGATGTCCACCGAGGCGGTCTGCATGGCGGGCTCGCCGGGGGCGATGGGCTGCCCGCACCGGCAGCAGGGTTCGAGGGTCATGGTCGTCTGCATCGTTCTTGTCTCTCCTTCCTTGTTATGAGGGTCTTCTCTGGTCGTTCCGATAGAGCGAAGGGTGAGCCGGGCTAGGCGGCGATGTCCTCGATCTGCCCGTCGTCGAGATCGAGGGCCACCACGGTCGTCGTCAACTTCTCCCGGTGGACCTCCTTCTCCGGGGCGTCCTCGACCAGCACCATGTCCTTCGAGGTGCGGCCCTTGACCAGGATGCGCCTGTCGTCGGCTTCAAGGACCAGGTTGTTCAGGAAGCCCGCCGCCACCAGCATCGCCATGTGCCCCCGTTTGAGGGGCATCAGCGGGCGGGTCCGGTTGTCGTTCGCTGGCCAGAGTGTGTCGGTGATCTCCGTGCTGGTCCACAGCCCCGACCGCCGCGCCTCAGCCGCAGCCGCGACGGGATCGACGGTGCGGGTCGTGAACAGGACGTCGCCGCTCGGCGTCGTGGCCGGGCTGTACTCCGTGTAGGAGTAGGAGTTGCGCTGGGAGCGCAGCGGCTCCGGCTCCCCCACCGCCCACTCCAGCACCATGCTCTCGGCTGTGGCGTCGGGAACGGGGTCGGCCTTGCGGTAGCCCATCAGGACCACCTGGTCGAAGACCTCCCGTTCGGGGTCTGGGAAGGCCCAGCAGCGCATCCGCCCGTAGTGGGTGGAGAGATACCGGGCCGAGACCGCGAGGCGCTGCCGTGGCACGATGAAGACCAGCAGGCCGCTCTCGGCCAGGTAGCGCGTCGTCTGGGTCAGGAAGGCGTGCTCCGTCCGCTTGTCTTCGGAATCAAAGTCATACGGCGGATTGAGCAGCAGCAGGCCGAAGGCCCCGTTCGCTATGGACGTGGCGAACAGGTCCGCCGCGAGGGTGCGGTGGAGCCGCTTCTCGGCCTCCTCAGCCCTGTCCCGGTGCAGCTCCACGCCGTAGGTCTCGATGGAAATCGAGTTGGGCCGGTCGAGGTTCTCGGCCAGCCTCTGGAGCGCGTCCCCGGCCCCGCAGCAGGGGTCGAGGATGCGGAGGGTCTCCCGGCCCCGGTGGTAGGAGCCGGAGGGGGTGTGAATCAGCTCGGCGACCAGGTCCACCACCCGGTCGGGAGTCGGGTAGTAGCCCCCTTTGGCTTGTGCAGCGAGTCTCATGTCGTCTCTCCTTTCGTGTCTGGTGTCGTGCGCCGCGTCAGGCGGCGATTGCCAGGTCCTTGTGGCGAGTGTCGATTCCGACCACCTCGCCAATAGCCACGTTGCGCTGGTAGCAGAGCACTTGGTGCGTCTGCATGGCTTCGGCACAGGCGGTGCAGAAGGCGGTGATGAGCTCGGCGTGGTTGGCGACGGTCATCCGCCGCACCAGCATTGAGCCGCCGTCCGGCAGAGCCTGCCCCGTACTCGATACGGGGGTGTGGCGGTAGAGCTGGACCGTGGGGTCCCGCCGCTCCGCCTCCGTCGCGGGCCGGAAGAAATGGGGCTGCCCCGACCGGCACAGGTGCTGCGAGCCGTCGTGCTCGCAGTAGCGGCAGGTCTTCCCGTCGGGGGAGAACCGCTGCCATGCCCCGTGGTTGCGCTGTCCGCGCCGCTTGTTGTTGCGCTTGGCCCGCTTCAGCGTCCTATCCATCGGACGCCTCCCTGGGCAGCGTCAGCCTGCCCGACGCAACGGCGTCGGACAGGTCGTCCCGCAGCTTCTTGGCCTTGGGGGAGCACCGGTAGGCGGAGACGCCCACCGACTGGAGGGGAACGATCTCCTCCTCTTCGATGCCCCGCTCCCAGAGCCAGCCTGCCCAGGAGCCGTGGAGGGGAAGCGGGCTGCGCTTGTCGAGGAAGCGGTGGTGCAGCGCCGGGGCCTCCTCCTCCGACTGCGCCAGCAGCAGGAAGGAGTCCTTCTCGTAGCCGTACTCCGCCGTCTTCGTGTAGACGAGCGCGTGCCAGCCCCCGGTCGCCGGCAGGCGGGCTATCTTGGTCGTCCACGTTCCTATGGTCTCGTACGGGATGATGCACCGCTGGTAGCCGCCGTGGAGCGCCATCCCGTCGGCGCCCCTGATGATGTGGGCAACGTCCGGGGGCTGCTTGAGCAGCGACGCCCAGATCGCCTTCAGCGCCGTCTGGGAGCCGACCATCGAGACGAACCAGAGGCCGTCCGTCCGGTCGTCGCGGGCGAAGGCGTCGGCGGTGGCGTTGAAGCCGCCTGCGCTTATCGTGAACAGGTCTTCGGGGTCTATGGTGTGAGTCTGCAACATGGGCAGTCTCCTTTCGTTCCTTGATGTGGGTGATGCAAGCGCGGGAGGGTGTCCCCCGCGTGAGAGCCGGACGGCGTGGGCCGTCAGGACATGAGGCCCCGTTCCTTGAGGCTGACGAACCGCTCGCCGCCGATGACCACGTGGTCCAGCAGCTCGATGTCCAGCAGCTTGCCCGCCTGGACCAGCTCACGGGTGAGGGCCGCGTCCTCCGGGCTGGGCGTCGGGTCCTGGCTGGGGTGGTTGTGGCTGACGATGATGCTGGGGACGGCCTCGATGACCGCGGGGCGGAAGACCTCGGCGTTCCTCACGATGGCCGAGGACACGTTGCCCTGGTAGATGATCCGCTGGCCCACCACCTGGTTCCTGGTGTTGAGCAGCAGCACCCGGAGCTGCTCCTGGGCGAGGCCGGACATCTCCGGCCCCAGCAGCTTCCGCACGTCTTCGGGGCAGTTGATGGAGGGCGGGTCCTCCGGGCCTTCCGGCCTGGTCTCCACGTCGTAGCGGACCGCCAGCTCCCCCAGCAGGCTCAGGTTGATGCGGAGCGCGTTCAGCAGAACAGCGTCCTTGGTGTAGGTCTTCTTCCTGGTCATGTCGGCCTCCTTGCGTATCGGTTAGAACAAGAGCGGGGCCGCCCCCTGTAGATGGAAGCGGCCCCGTGGCGCGCCTTCGGGAAGGCGTCGCTATGCGGTTGTGGGACTAGAAGGGAGAGGCGCCGACCGGCTGCTCGATGTCCGCGGCGTCGCCGGTGCCGTTCCCGCCCTTGGAGTCGAGGAACACGACCTCGGAGGCGTGAATCTCGGTGCGGTGGCGGCGCTGGCCGTCGTCGCCCTCCCACGAGTTCTGGACGAGGCGGCCCTCGACGTAGATGCGCTGGCCCTTGCCGACGTACTGGTTCACCGCCTCGGCGGTGTTGCTCCAGCAGACGACGTCGTGCCAATCCGTCTCGTTCTCGGCGTCCTTCCGGTAGCGGTCGGTCGCCAGCCGCAGCTTGGTGACGGCGGTGCCGCCGGGGGTGTACTGCATCTCCGGGTCGGTTCCCACCCGGCCCAGCAGCGTGACTTTGTTGATGGTGCGTGACATGTGATTCTCCTTGTGTGTGTAGTAGCGCGGTACTGCCGCGCCCGTCTTGAATGAGAGCGGGGCCGACTCCCCATTAGAGGGAAGACGGCCCCGTCCTGCGCTCCCGCCAGGGGGAGCGTCTAGGTGTTCACCCGCACGTACTCCGACTCGCTCTCGGTGACGATCTCGGCCCGGACCTCCGGGTCGAGCGCCTCGTTGAGCCTGCGGTGGTTCACGGAATACCTGGTGGAGCTGACGAGGGTGACCGTCCGGCCCCCCACCGTCGCTTTCGAGTCGCCCTGCCGGCGCATCCACGCCTTCAGGGTGTCCAGCGCGGCGCGCTTGGCCTTCTCAGGCTCCTTGATGGACTCCTGGGCCTCTGCGTAGGTCGCCACCGCGTCCCGTGCCTCTTCGTCGCTCACCTCCTCTGTCTCTGTCTCGTTCTCCGTCTCTTCGCTCGCTTCCGCCGTTCCCGGCAGGCAGACCGCCAGGAAGGGGCAGCTTCGGCATTGCCAGCTGGTCGCGGAGAAGTCCCGCTCCGGCAGCGCGTCGGGGTCAGGCCCGCTCCGGATGTGGTGAGCGGCAAGCTCACCGAGCCACTCGCTGGCGTCCTGCAAGGCCCTCTCCAGCCGGTGGGCGGGTATCCGCTCCCAGTCCCAGGTGCGAGCCCCCGTGTCCATCGTGGCGATCACGGCGTCCCGCAGGTCGCCGAACTCGCCGAGCGAGTAGAGGGCGGCCTGGGCCACCGAGGCCGGGTGGCTGCGCTCCGCTCCCAGCGTCTGCCAGCGGCGGAACGCAGCCGGTCCCCGCGTCTTGATTTCGACGACCATCGGGTCGCCGAAGACGGGGGCATCCGGCTCTCCCTCGAAGAGGAAGAGTTGAGGGGGCGCTGCGCCCGGTTCCACCGGCATCCGCACCGTGCCGTCGGGGTGGCCGGTCACGATCATGTTGGGGCCTATCCTCACCGCCACCTGCTTCGGGTCCTGCGGGTCGGGCGCGTCCACCTTCCAGCCCGCCCGCTCCATCGCCCGCACCACCACCGGCTCCAGGGCGTTGCCCGCCTCCATCGCCGTCAGCGACTCCTCGCTGGGGGGATTGGTGGGTTCGTAGCCGGTGGCGGCGTACCAGAGGGAGCGGCGGCAGCCCAGGGCTGACGATGCCCGCACCTCCATGTTGCCGTCGTCGTCGAACCGCGCCGCAGGGCGGGAGAAGACCTCCGCCCGCTCGTCAATCGTCGTTATCATCGTCGTCGCCTCCTTCCTATAAGTGAGAGGCGGGGCCGCCCCCGAAGGAGACAGCCCCGCCTCGATTGCCGTTGTGTGCGCCGCTCATGCGGCCGCCTTGATGTCCTGCTCCTGCGCCGTCCCCCGCTCCTCCCTGGCCTTCAGGTGCGCCTTGAGGATGTGCGCTATCCCGTCTCCGAGGCCCAGGACGGCGACGCTCCTGCCGTCGTCCAACTGGTTGAAGAAGGGCTGCATCTCTTGAATGCCCTGGCATTGGTCGATGATCTCCTCGACCGGCGTTCCCCTGCGCAGGTGCAGGGAGATGAGGCGGCACGCCAGCTCCGTCACGCCGTGCTGGAACGATCCGCCCTTCCCCAGCCAGCCGAAGACCTCGAAGGGTTCCCCTTCTTCGTCCGTCGAGACGGTCACGTAGAGGTTCCCCATCTCCGTCTGGAGCTTCGTCGTCGTGCTGGGAAGGCTGCGTGGCCTGGGCCGTGTCGTCGCAGTCATGGCCTAGCCCCCTTGCCCGTGCAGAGCGGGAGCGCGCCATCGCAGGAGACGGCCTCCCACCGCCCGGTGTCGGCGAACGCCTCGGCCTCCTCGGTGGTGTCGAAACGCCCGATGGGGTCCGTCGCGCAGCCGCCCAGATGGGCGACGACGTGGTAGTGGGGCGAGCGGTCGCGGAGGTACGGGAGCGCCGGGGAGTAGCGGTCGAAGTAGCCCGCGATCTTCAGGGCCATCTCCCTCTCGCGGTCGTCGCCGATTCCCAGGAGCGTCCTGACGATGGGCTCCTCGCAGTCCTCCTCGGCGAAGGTGGGCGTGAACATGGCCGCCCGCACGCAGTCCGGGATTTCGGCCCACCGCTCGCGGCTGAGCTTCAGCCCGCCGTGGCTGGGCGTCGTGACTCGCCAGACGCCCTCGGCCAACTCCTCAATGTCCTGTGTCCAGCCCCAGGGTGTGCTTACCAAGGTCTCAGTCGTTGTCATGGCTCGTTGCCTCCTTGTCCTGTAATGAAGGAGCGGGACAGCCCCACGAAGGAGACGGCCCCGCTCTCGATTCCGAACCCGATTGCCCGGCAGACTAGGCGGCCTGGGCCTGCTGCATCTGCCGGAGCTTGTTGGCCGCGGCTTCCACCAGCGGCCCGAGCTCGGTGCCGTCCAGGTCGTCGATGCTCTTGCCCGTCCGGTCCACGACGGCGGACCGCACCTGGTCCTCATCGAGGCCCTGCTCGGCGGCGATCTCGAAGAGCCGCTTCCGCAGCTTTTCAATCTGGGACTCGCTGCGGCTCCTGCCCTGGGCCTGGCCGGAGTTGCCGTTGGCCCCGTTTCCAGAACGGGGCTGGCTCTGAGCAGGGACGCGCTGCGGTTGCGGCGAGTTGCCGACCTGCGGCTGGTCGCCGTAGAAAGCGTTGCCGAACTGGACGCCGAAGCTGCGGAACGCCCGCTTCAGACCGTCCGTGACCGCGCCCTTGATGGCCGTGTCGTGCCCGTCGAAGGTGTCCTCCGCCACCGGGTGGACGCCGATGTCGGCGCGGGGCAGGGCGCCCGCCACGGAGACCCGCACCGGGGCGCTGTAGCCCTGTTCCACCTTCACCTCGCCGGTCTGGGGGTTGACCGTCTCGACCTGGCGCAGGGTGACGTCGCCGACCAGCTCGTAGCCCCAGCCGCCGTAGCCGAATATCCGGTTGGCCTGGGCGATGACGATGTGGCCTTCGAGGTAGTCGAAGGACTTGCCGCCGCGCCCCTTGCGCTGGGAGGCCAGCGCGGGTTCGAGGGGCTGTCCGAGCGCCTGCGTGACGGCGGGCGAGAGCCCGTCCCAGAGCAGCTCGTGCTCGGCGGGGATGGCGGCGTCGGGCTTGTGCCCGTTGCCGTTCCGGTCGACGACCGTGGTGTCCTTGTGGACGCCGTTGGCGCTCCCGTTTCCGTTGTTGCTTCCGTTCTTGTTGAACATGGTTGTGTCTCCTTCTCGTGGTGTTGTGTCCTGTAGCGAATGGCCGATGGGCGGGTTCCCTTTATGGGAAGCCGTGTGCGGGCGAAGCCCGTCGTGAATTGGGCATAGGTCCTCCTGTGCGGTGAGAGTGGGAATGGGGAAGAAGCGGGAGGGGAAGCCCGAAGGGGAGCGGCGGGGAGCCGCTAGCGGGCGGAGCGAGCCGCCTGCGCCAGCAGGCGAAGGAAGGCGGCCTGTCCGTGGGGGAGGGCCGCAAGCTCGCCCACGTCGCCGACGCCCTGGGGGAGGGTGACGGCGGCGGCCCTGCGTCCCAGCAGGGTCAGAAGCCGCTCCGTCGCCTCAAGGCCCGCGTCGTCGCCATCGAAGGCGAGGAAGACGCGGGGGCAGCCCCGGAGGGCCGAGGCGACCCGCTCAACGCCCTGCGTGCCGAGAGCGGCGCAGGATGGGATGCCCCATCCGGTAAGGGCGAGCCAGTCGAACAGCCCCTCGGCCACGACCGCCCAATCAGGGGCGGGGCCGAGACGCCCGAGACCCAGGACCGGCTTGGGGCCGGGAAGGGCCTGGAACCGGGGAGTCCGGTCGGGAACGACCGCTCGCCCGGCGAGCCAGCGGACGAGGCCGCTGGAAAGGTCGGGGACGACGACCATGCCGGCGAACCGCTCCGCTCCCCGCTCCATGAACAGCCCGGAGTCCCTGATGCGCTTCTCGGAGAAGCCGAGGGACTCCAGGGCCTGCCGCAGCCCGTTGCCCGGCGAGTAGCCGAGGCCCAGGCGGGCTGCGGCGACCGGGCCGACGCCCCGCGAGGCCAGGTACGCCCGCGCTTCTGAAGAACGCCGGAGAGTACCGGCGTAGAAGCGCGCCGCCGCCGTCAACAGGGCGGGGTCGCGGGGAGGAAGCGGGGCGGACGGGGGACGCCGCGGTGGGGCTGGACGAACAGCAGACCGGGGCGCAAGCCCTGGGCTGCCGTCCAGCCGCGCGATGGCCTCCGGCAGCGACAGCCCCTCGGCCTGCTGGATGAAGTCCAGCACGTCGCCGCCGAGTCCGCACCCGAAGCAATAGAACCGCTCCGAGTCGGCGTAGACCGTGAAGCTGCCCTCGGCCTCTTCGTGGAAGGGGCAGACGCCCTGGCGGACCCTTCCACGACCGCGCAGCCGCACCCCGGCGGCCTCCACCGTGTCGCCCAGCGGGTGACGGGCCTTCAGCGCGGGTATGTCCACGTTGACCGTGACCATCACGCGCCTCCGGTCAGGGGCCTGAGCCCCCGGAGGCTGCGCCCCGAGACGACCTTGCCCGGCCGCCAGCGCATCCCCAGCACCGCCGCCACCTCCAGCGTCCCGCCGTCGCCGGTGGGAACCAGCGCAGCGGCCCGTCCCGTGCCCTGGCTGTAGACCAGGGCACCGCGGCCGCCGAACCGCCGCTTCACCAGCTGCGTCCACTCGGAGAACGCCCACCGGACCTCCTTCGTCTCCGCTTGCGCCGCGTCTACGCCGGCGAGGACCGCCAGCGCGCCGTCGACGTCCCCCGCCTGCCTGAGCCGCCGGGCCTCGTGGATCGAGCGCACCGCGCCCGTCTCCGCCGTCTCCGCCTCCTCCGTCTCAGGATCCTTGAATCCCATCGCAGCGAAGAGCTGGTCGACCAGCTCCTCCAGGCTGCGCCTGGGCCTGTCCACCGTGTCCATCGACCGAGTACCAGTTGCCAGTGTTGCCGTCGTCATCGTGCACCTCCTAAGTGCTTGTGCTTTGTTGCCTTGCCGATTGCCGCCCGCTTGCGGGCAAAGAAGAAGGGCCGCCCCCGGATGGAGACGGCCCTTGCGTGTTGGGAATGGGTATGAGGGAGCCCGAGACCCCCGTTGTCAGCGTCGAGGCGGCCTGCCTACCGGACGCCGGGGCATGAACCGCCGGAGCAGCAGCGCCCCGATGCCCAGCCCGACGAGGTTCAGGAAGAAGAGCTCCACGTCGCCGGTTATCAGCGGCGCCGCAACGACCAGGACCACCGCCCCGGCCACCATGACCTTCTTCCGCTTCCACCACGGCTGCTTCTCAGGGGCCTTGACCGGGGTGTCATGCACCTGTGCGTAGGCCGTCCAGATGGGCAGCCCGATCAAGAGCTCCAGCTCGGTTATCACCACGCCGGCCGAGCAGCCCCCGGTGTGGCACTTGACCTCGATGCCGTTGCCGTCCGGTCGCTGCCGAAACGCCAGCCCGTCCGAGCGGCCGCCGTGACAGACCGCCGTGGTCGTCCAGAACCAGCCCCGCTCGAAGCTGACCCGGTGCGGCAGCAGGTTGGCGATCCTGAGCGCGCTCGGTCCCACGTACTGTTCCGCCATGTCCGTACCTCCTTCATTGGCCTGTGTCCGTTCCGTTGCCGCCATTCGTTACCTCCTTGCTGATGTGTGTGTGCCGTTGCCGTTGAACCCATGACTCCGTTCCGAAGACGCACTCCGCCCACGGACGCATGTCGAACGCGGAAGACGGAGTGGGGTGAAAGAAGACGCAGCTCGCCCAGGGTGGATAGCGTCCAAGTTGGGGAAAGCTGCCTGACGTGAAGCGGCCAGCCTGCTTCTCAGTCGCAGACCGGCGCGTGTCGAAGCTGCGGCCTGGCTGTCAGACAGTCATGCCGCAGGCATGTGGAGTCGGCCGGGGCGAAAACGCACTCCGACCGACCGGGTGAGGACGAGGCGCAGGAGGCGCTCCGTCCCAGAAGTCCAACGGAGGGAGCGATCACACTCCGACCGTCAGACTGGTGTCCAGCGGCAGAAGCGATCAACCCCAACCGCCAAGACTGGTGTCCAGCGGCAGAAGCGATCAACTCCAACCGTCAGACTGGTGTCCAGCGGGAGAAGGGCTTATCACTCCAACCGCCGAACGTGCCCGGTGGGAGAAGGGCTTATCACTCCAACCCACCGAACGAGGCCGAGGACGAAGGGCTTATCACTCCGTCGATTCGGCCAACGCTGCCTGCGAAGGGCTTAGTCACTCCGCACCAGCAGCATCCCTCTTGGGCGACCTTTTCGGTGCAGCCCGGGCTTTAGGGAAATGCCCCCAGGTTTCTAGGGCGGGAAACGCTGGAAAAGCCTGAAACTGCATCAATTATTACCGCAGCCGACACCCGATGGAAAGGTCTTGCGTGACCCCCCGCACGAATCACTGCCTTTGATGGCTCTTTGGTGGCTTTTTTTCTTGCAGAAAAGTTGCCTCAAACTGCGTGACGCAGAAAGTGGCCCACTACCGCCCCCACAGCCCGAAGGTCAACCGCCGCAGAAGCTCCCACTTTCTCAGCGCCCTCCGCGTGTCGGAGAGCGCTGTCCTGCGCCAGTTGATCTGCCCGTTCCGAGCGAAGTCCCGCAGCGGCTGCTTCTCCGGCGGAAGCGTCATGCCGTGCTCTTCGAGCAGCGTCAGCTCCATCACCAGCAGACGCTCCTCGGACCGCAGCCACTCAGGGCCACCGCCCCGGTTCGGGTGCGCGTCCCTCAGCTCCCGCCACTCCGCGATGAGCGGCCAGGCTTCGCCGAAGACCTCCTCGTCGCCCTCCGCAGGCTCACGGGTCACCAGGTCGGGGTACTCCCGCCAGGGCGCGGTCCGCCCCTTCGCCGGCCCGCCCGCGTCGGCCGCCTCGTCCCCAGGGTCTTCCCCTGTCCCCTCCACCTGCGAGAGGCGCCGCTCGAATCCGGCCTGCCGGTCCCCCAGGGCCTTGACCTCGCCCCTGACGGCCGCGACGCCCTTGCCCAGGTCCTTGGCCAACCCCTCGACCTGTCCCTTCACTTCCTTCAGCTCCTCCTCCAGCCCGTCGTTGCGCTCCCGTTGCTCGGCTGCGGGCGAGCCCCCGCCCTCCAGCAGCGCCTTCTCCAACGCCTGGCGCATCCGCCTGGACAGCCTGCCGTCCTTCAGACTGTTGGTCAGCGTTCTGTAGTCCACGCTCAGCTCCTGGGTCGCCTTCATCACCCCCTTGTTTCGCACCAGCTCCCGCAGCAGCGCCATCAGCCGCAGGTGGTGCACGTCCTCAACGCTCCGACTCTTCTCGAAGACCGGCTCCCGTGATTTCATCGTCAACGCCTCCTTCCAAAAAACCCGACTCACCGCCGGGGATTATCCAAGTCCCTCCCGAATTTCCGGCTTGTATGAATCCAAGCCCCTGGGACGCCGTTTTGTCCAAGTCCCCGCCGGAAGGAGGACTTCCCAAAAAGTGCTTCCCGTTTACGTCCTGTAGGGGGGTGATTTACCCCGTTTCAGCTTGCCCACGACCCCGCTTGGCTTTCTGCCACCAACGTCCATTCCCTGTACACCCCAACTACAGCACCAAAGGGGGGTGTTTCGTAAGCCCTCGCAGGGCAGTGCATTCATGCACCCGGTGCAGCTATGCACCGCCCTATGGGAGGTTCCGAATCGCCATCCGGCTGTACACACTCTTTTGCGGGCGATGCACTCCGATGTATCGCATCAAACCGCATAGAGGTGAACGAGTTGGCGCTGAAATCGAAACTCCGGTCGGCAAGGCGGCTAATACCCCTGGCATCCGCGCTGCTTCTGGCGGCGCTGGTGGCAATCCCCGCAAGCAATATCGCCCTGGCCCAGTCCCCTCCTGACGAGCTGACTCTCGTCAACGCCGACCGGGACTTCGTCGAGCGCAAGGGCGGCGGCGAGTTCGTCGCCCGCCCCGTCTTCGACCGGCAGATCGAGAGCCTCTTCTACGCCGTCCGGGACGCCGACACCGGCGACTGGATAAGCGCCATGTACCGGGTCAGGGGCGGCGAGAAGGAGCGAAGCGACGGCTGGGAGTACTCGTGGGAGTACCCCGACCTGGACGAACACCCCGAGCTCGACCGGGACCGGGCCTACCTGCTGGTGATGCTGGCGGAGTCCGTGGACAACCACAGGGGCGACTTCTACGCCGTCATACCCATCCACCAGCCGGGGCGCATCTGGGACAAGATCCTCTCCGCCCTCAACCCCGGACGCTGGGCGAGGGCCTTCGCCGGCTGGGTGATCGAGGGAGTCCACGGGTCGCTGTGCGGCGTGGTTGAGCGGGCCAGCGGCGAGGACGCCGACAACTGCGGGGGCGGGTAGCCCCATGAGCGACATCCTCACCGGCACCCCTGCGGACCTCACCTACGCCAACGACCTGGTGCGCCAGGCGTGGTTGGTCGTCTGGGCCATCACGTCGGGCGCGCTGGTGGTCATCCTCGGCTGGATGGGGCTGAGCTTCATCATGGCCGAGCACCTGGGGACCCGTCAGGCGGGATGGCGAGAGATGGTGCCCCGCCTCGTCCTCGGCCTCGTTGCCGCAGCCTCGTCCCTCTGGTGGTGCGCCCTGGTCCTGGACGTTGCCGACGCCGTGTCCGGCTTCATCGCCGTCTCCCTCGACGTCACCCCCGGAGACCTGCTCAGGGCTCCCCTCAACACGTTTCTCACCGCGGTGCAGGCCGGGAGCGTGGGCATGGCCCAGGTCCTCGCCCTTCTCTACCTCGTCTACGGCTTCTTCGTCCTCTACGTGATCGTCCAGATGGTCTTGCGTCTCGCCCTCATCGACATCCTCCTGGCCCTGGCCCCGATTGCGTTGGGGCTGTGGATATTGCCCCACACGGCGGGCTGGGGACGCCACTGGCTGCGCCTGTTCATGACGACGGTGTTCCAGCAGGCGGTGCAGCTCATCGCACTTGCGCTCGGCTTCGGCTTCCTCAACGAGTTCGCGTCGGTCGCCGCCTTCGAGCCGGTGCAGGACCTGATCTGGAAGCTGCTGTTGTCCCTGGCCTTCGTCTACATGGCGACCCGCGTCCCCTCGATGCTGGGCAACGCCGGGACCTTCGACTCCTGGCTCTCGATGCTCTACTTCGGCATGAACCTGCCCTCGTCGATGGTGCGCGCGGCGAAGACCATCGGGCTGGTGGCGGGCGGAGCCGCAGGAGGGCCGGGCGGCATGGCGGTGGGAGCGATGGCGGCCAGCGCGGGCGTTTCGGCCGCCGCCAGCGGCCTCAGCTCGGCGGCCTCGATGGCGACCCCATCGGCGGGCGGCGGCGACGGCGGCGGAGAGCCCCGGAGCAGCGGGGAGTAGCCCCAACACACGACAACAACGCACAGGCGCGGACGAGACCCGCGCCGGGCGAACGACACGACGGAGGGCCAGCGATGTGCAGATAACGGGGAGTCACCGAGGCGATAAGACGAACAGATGAACGCCGGGGCCGCGAGGGCCACCGGCAACGGAGAGGAGCGATAGGAATGGAACAACTGACACAGACCATCTCGAACCTGGTGGGCATCCTGCTGGGAGTGGTGGGAGCGATAGGCGTCGGCTTCTTCATCTACGGGGCCTACCTGTACCTGACGGCCAGCGGAGCGCCCCACCAGATGGAGCGCGGCAAGAGCGCAATGATGACCGCCCTGGCGGGCATCGTCCTGGCCCTGGTCGCCTACGGCGTCGTGGAGCTGGTGATGAACGCAGTCGTGGACCCGGGAATCGACATCGACGACGTACTGCCCGAACCCGAAGCGCCGGACGCCGGCGCCGGCGACAGCTAGGCGGACGCGAGAAGGGAGGAAACAAAGACATGAGAGAACACGAGGTACCGACTCACGTCCAGGCCGAGGACAGGGTGCTATTGGGGTTGACCTTTCCGCAGATCGTGGCGGTGACGGCGGTGTGCGCCATCTCCTACGGCGCATACCGCTACGCCCCCGTCGGCCCCTCCGAGGTGCGCATGGCCCTGGCCGTCGTCTTCGGACTCTTCGGCGTAGCGATGGTCGTGGGGAAGATTGGCGGTCGGCGGTTGCCCCTGGTGGCCGCCGACCTGCTGAAGTACCGGCTGGGGGCGCGGCGCTACGCCGGGCCGGTGTCCCAGCTGGTGAGAGCCGAGCCGCCCGCGCCGGCGCAGCCGGTCAAGAGCGGCCCCGGCCCACTGAGCCTGATGGCGAAACGCGCCGGGCGCGGCCTGGGAAGGCTGCGCAAGCGCAGGAAGACCCGCAAGAACAAGGAACGCCGCAACGGAAGGATGCGCTGGTTCGGCAAGCGTAGGGGAAAGGACGCCGGGAACCAGCAGGCCCGCGACCACCGGGCCGCGACGCTGGAGACGAGTCGGAGGAAACCCCGCAGGGGCTTCCTGGCCTTCGCGATCCTGGCCGTCCTTGCCCTGGCCTTGGTGACCGTGCCCCAGGTCGCCCTGGCCGACGACCACGAGCCCTGGCGGGACGAGATCGACTTCGAGGTCGAGGAGCCGGTCGAAGGACGGCGGATATTCGTCGAGAGGCTGACCGTCTCCGGCGACCGCGCCGCCGTCACATTCCGCGCCGCAACCGCCCTGGACATCCGGGTGCGGGCCTACGGCGGTCCTGAAGGCACATGGCTCCGCTTCTGGGGGTCGGGCACCCTGGTGGAGGGGGAGCGCATCGACTACTCGCTCCCCCTCCACGGACCGGCGCCGTCCTTCACCGTCTCGTGGGAGGACACGCTGGGGCAGGCGGGAGCCCTCACGGTCGAACACGACCGGATCCCGTACCCCCTTCCTGCTGTGGAGGGGGAGCTCTGCGACCTTCGCATGACCTCCCTGGGCTGGACGTCCGGAGCGGTCAGCGGGGTCATCGAGTCGGAGTGCGTGTCCGCCGTCGAGGAGCCCATCGAGCTTCAGACGGTGGCCGGGCACCAGAGCGTCACCGAGACGGCCCTGATGGACGCCCAGGTAACGGCCATCACGGGGACCGTCGCCGCCGCGACCGGAGCGTCGCATACCAGCGTCGCCTTCGTCTCCAATGGCGACACCCGCTTCAGTCTCAGCGTGCCCACGGACGCGGCGATTCACGCCGTGAGCGTGGACGTGAGCCTGGAGGCGTCCCTGAGCATCCCCATCCCCCCGCTGACGATGCTTACCCACCATCCGGAGCGGGTCGAGCAGGTCACCAGGACCGTGCACCTCCATCGCCCCGGGGACAGCGACTACGACAGCCAGACGGTGACCGTGACCAACGAGGACGGCACCACGGAGTCCGCCACCGCGACGGCCTACGCCTACGTCCCCAGCGCCACCATCGCCAGGGAGGTGACGGTGGAGGTCCTGCACAAGGAACACGTGAAGGCCGAGGTGGTGGAGCGCTCGCCCATCACCCGGAGCCGTGACGAGGCCCTGTCCCTGGCGTCCGGCATTGGTGGCGACGACCCCTACGAGGACCTGGCGCTGCCGGAGCCTGAGCCGGAAGACCCGCCCGCTGAGCAGGAGTCTGCCGACGGACTGCGGGGCTGGTTCGAAGACATGGGCTGGGAGTGGCCCTGGTGAGGCCCGCGATTGCGGTCACCCTGCTGGCCGGGGCCGCGCTGGCGACGACCGGCGCGGCCCCGGCGGAGGAGCAGGAGATGCTCCGCCAGTTCGACCGCGTGCTCACGGCGATGGCCTACGCCGCCTCCGGCCTCTGCCTGTTCGCCATCGTCTGGGCCGGCTTCGTCCTGATGGCCGAGGGCGGCGAGGAGAGGGGCGGGGGCAAGGCAAAGGCCGCCGTCGTCATGGCGGTGGTCGGCCTGGTCCTGGTGCTCTCCGCCAAAGGCGTGGCCGCGCTGCTCAGCAGCGGCCTCGTGGACTTCCCAACCCCATAGAGAAAAGGAAACGAGCGAATTGAAGAAGCTGCTTGAACGAATCACAAGACGCGGAGGGGAGACCCCGCCAAGGGAGTCCGCCGCTCGGCAGGAGATGCCGGAGGGCCAACTCCCCACGGAGTCAGCACCTGGTGGAACGACGGAAGCCCCTCCCAAGCCGCCTCCCGAGCTGCCCCTGTTCTTCATGCTGTCGCACCTGGACGACGACGGGCCGGTGCGCCTGGACGGCGTGAAGCTCGGCGTGTGCGAGGTGATGGGCCTTGAGCTGGACGAGCCGAAGCTGGGGGCCTTCGCCGGGGCGCTCAACGCCCTGGACTTCCCGGCGCAGCTGCTCATCCGGCAGCACCCGCCCCGCCTGGGAGGGCTGAGGGAGAACCTCAAGCAGGCCCAGCCCGCCGACCTGCCCCCGCAGACGCGGGCCGCCGCCGAGTCCCTTGGTCGTCTGCTGACCGACCTTGAGGCCCGCGACGGCATCCTCGACCGGCGCTTCTACGCCGTGTGCGAGTCCGCACGCATCGACGACCTGCGCGGCCTGCTGGCACGGGCCGGGCTGTCCGTCCACCACCTGAGAGGGCGCCAGCTTCGCATGTTCCTGGTGTCCGCCGCCCTGGGAGGCTCTCCCGCCGAGTACGACGAGGAGTCCCCCGTCGAGGTGGAGATAGGCCGCCGAGACATGCGCGTCGGAGACCGCCTGGTCCGCTCCCTGCACCTGGGCCGCTGGCCCCGCTCCCTGGCCCCCGGATTCCTGCAAGGGCTGATGGCGGCGGGCGCGCCGATGGACCTGTCCGTCCACGTCGGCCCGATACCGGCGGAGCAGGCTGCGAGGACGCTGGAGTGGCAGAAGGTGCGCTTCGAGTCGGCCCAGAGCCTCTCCTTCAAGCGGGGGCGCACCATGTCGCCCGAGGCGGAGATCGCCCTGGAGGACATCACCCGGCTCAGGGACGAGGTGCAGCGGGGCAGGGAGAGGCTGTTTCACGCCTCGCTGTCGGTCACGCTCCATGCCAAGGACGAGGCGTCGCTTAGGGAGATGACCCAGCGGGCGAAGGCACACTTCGCCGCGACGCTCGGCAAGCTCGACAACCTCGCCTTCCGCCAGCGCGAGGGGCTTCTCTCCACGCTGCCCCTGGCCCTGAACGCCGTGGCCGAGTGGCGCAGCCTGGACACGTCCAGCATCGCCCGCCTCTTCCCCTTCTCGCCGCCCGACATGGACACCCGCAGCGGCACCCTCTACGGCATCGACATGCGGGCCTGCTCCGCCGTCGTCTACGACCCCTGGGACGGCACCCACCTGAACGCCAACACCGCCGTCCTCGCCCGCTCCGGCAGCGGCAAGTCATTCGCCACCAAGCTGGGGATGCTGCGGGGCCTTACCAGGGGAGTGACCGCCTACGTCATCGACCCGGAGGGCGAGTACGCCGACATGGCCCGCGCCGCGGGCGGGCGGGTGCTCTCTCCCGGCGTCCCCGGCCAGGGCATGAACCCCTTCGTCATCGACAAGGGCGACTCCGAGGAGATGCTCCAGCGCATCGGCAGCCTGAGACGGCTCATCGAGGTGATGGTCGGCGAGAGTCTCGGCGCGGAGCGCCGCGCCTCCCTCGACCACGCCCTGGCGGGCTACTACGCCCGCCCCAGGGAGCGCACCGGCTTCCGTGATTTCTACACATATCTGCGAGAAGACGAGGCGGGTGACGCCGCTCTTGCAAGGCTGCTCAGGCCCTTTGCCACCGGCAGCCTCAGACACCTGCTCTCCGACGAGGGAGACGACCTTCTCGGAAACGAGGCCCTGATCACCGTGTTCGACCTGCACCTCCTGGAGCCGGAGCTGAGGCCCGCCGCCGCGATGGTCTGCACCGAGACGGTGTGGGCGGCGGCCGCCCAGGACCCCAAGCCCCGTCTGCTGGTCGTGGACGAGGTGTGGAGCATCATGCAGCACCCCGAGGGCGCGGCCTTCATGGTCAGCATGGCCAAGCGCGCCCGGAAGCACCGGCTGGGGTTGCAGTTCATCACCCAGGACGTCCAGGACCTGCTCTCCGAGGACACGTCGAGAACCATCACCGGACACTCCGGCAGGGCGCTCTTACAGAACGCCGCCTTCAAGCTGCTTCTCCAGCAGGACGCCGCCGCCATAGGCACGGTCGGCGACGCCTTCGATCTGCCCGAGGACCTCCAGCGCTGGCTCCTGTCCTGCCCCCGTGGAGACGGCCTGTTGCTGGCGAAGGGACACCGCTTCCCCGTCCGCATCGAGGCCACCCCGGAGGAGGCGGAGGTCATCGAGTGGCGGCCCGGACGCCATTAGAGAAAGGAATAACACCATGAAGCTGAACCCGAAGAACATCCTGTTTGGCGGCGACGAAGGAAAGAAAAGCCCCGTCCTGCTGGCGGTGACGCCGCCCAGGACCGGCGAACGCACCCTGCTGGGCGTGGAGAACCTGCTCCAGTCCATCGCCGTCCCCGAGCCCTTCTCCCTGGAGCTGGCCGGGGACATGGACGGCGTGACCCTCATGGCCCGCTGCCTCGACGACCAGGTGGTGAGAGGCCAGCTCTCCGCCCACTACCCCCAGGCCCGCATACGGAAGGTGGACCCCGGCGACGACCCCCTGCGCCTGGGCGAGGGCGAGCAGGCGTGGTCGATCACGTTGCGGGCCGACGGCCCCGAGTACGTTCCCCTGCGCACCTTCAGGGACGACGACCTGCTCGACCCCGGCTCCGACCCCCTCATCGCCCTCATGGGCGCTCTCTCGGCCCTGAACGAGGGGGAGCGAGTGGTGGCGCGGCTGATGCTGCGCTCCCTGGGACCTGACTGGTCGCAGGGACACATGGACAAGGCCCACAAGCGGCCCGGCATGGAGCCGAGGGAGCCCGCTTACACCTACCAGACCAAGCCCCTCCAGATGGACGGCATCACGATGGCCGTCCTCGGCATCGGGGCGCTGGCCGCCCTCAAGGGTTACCTGTGGGTGCAGGACGGCGAGGTATGGAAGGCGGCGCTGTTGGGCACGGTCACGGCCCTGGGGCTGGCCGTGGGCGGGTGGGCGTGGCACCGCTGGAAGAAGGCCAGCAAGCGGGTGGAAGACCCTCTGCTCATCAAGGAGAAGGTCTCCCGCATCGCCTTCGACGCGGAGATACAGGTCACGGCGGTCCTGCCCGCCGCGACGGGGCAGCAGCGCGCCGCCGAGCTCCTAGGGCCGGTGGGCGCGGCCTACCGACACTTCGACAACCCCGCAGGAGCGCGGTTCAAGGTGGACAAGGTGAAACCCGTCGCGCCCGACCCGTCGCTGCTCCACCCGGCAGGCCCAGGGCTGTTCGGCAGGCGCAGCGTCCTGGGAGTCCGCGAGGTTGCCGCCCTGTGGCACCCGCCCGGAGCGGGCGACGAGACGCCCCTGGTGGAGCGGTCCGGCTCAAGAGGGCTCATCCCCTCGGCCAGGGGAATCAGGGGAGGGGCCCTGGTGGGAGACACCACCGCGGGCAAGCCCATGCCCGTCCACTTCCCCGAAGACCTGCTCAGACGTCACCACCTCTACGTCGCGAGGACGCGCATGGGCAAGTCCACCCTCATGCACCACATAGCAGTCCACAAGATGCGGGAGAAGGCCGAGGGCAGGGACGGAGACGCCATCGTCGTCATCGACCCCCACACCGATCTCGTCGACGGGATCCTCGAACACGTCCCCGACTCCCTCACGGACAGGGTGCGCGTCATAGACCTGTCGGACGCCTCCCGCTCCCCCGGCATCAACCTCCTCGACACACGCGTCTTCGCAGACCGCGACCGCACCGCCGACTCGGTGGTCCGCGTGGCGAAGGGCCTGTGGGAGCAGTGGGGGCCGAGGATGCAGTCCATCCTCGAACAGACCGTCAAGACCCTCCACGAGGCAAACGAGCACCCCGAGACGGACGAGAACGAGCAGCACACCATCCTGGACGGCCTGCGCCTCCTGTCCAACGACCCGTACCGCAACGCCGTCCTGGCGAAGGTCTCCGACCCGTACCTCCTCGAATGGTGGGCCAGGGACTTCGGCAGCTGGCACCGCCAGTACAAGGCGGAGGCCCTCGCCCCCGTCCAGACCCGGCTCTCCTACTACGCATCTTCCAAGAGGGCGAGGGCCATCCTCGGCCAGCGCCGCTCCACCATCGACATACGCGAGACCATCCTCGACGGCGGCGTCCTGCTGGTGTCCACCTCCCAGGGGACCGTGGGCAGGGACGTGGCCGCCCTGGTGGGCGCGTCCCTCCTCAACCTCGTGGACGCCGTGATACGCGAGCAGGGAAGCCTGCGGTTGGACCAGCGCCGGGGCGCGCTGGTGATCGTGGACGAGATGCAGACCATGCCCGGCGTCGACTACGAGTCGATGCTCAGCGAGCTGGGCAAGTTCGGGGCGAGCTTCATCCTCGCCACCCAGAGCCTCGCCAAGCTCGACGACCTCTCCCGCACCATGCGCGACACCCTGCTGGCCAACGTCGGGTGCCTCGCCGTCTTCCAGGTGGCCGGCTCCGACGCCCGCCACCTGGTCTGGGAGCTGGGGAAGGACCGGGTGACCGAGGAGGACATCGTGTCCCTGCCCGTGCACCACTGCTACGTCCGCGCCACCGTCGGGAAGGAGCGGATGGACTCCTTCTCGATGGAGGTGAGGAAGCCGGAGGGGGGAGACCGGGAGGGGGCCGACCGCATCCGCAAGGCCAGCTCCGCCTACACCGTCTCGGCCCAGCAGCTCGCCTACGCCGAGGCCCAGGGCCACGGGAAGGTGGAGGAGTTCCGCAGGGGAGTCGAGACCCTGAACGAGACCGGCCCGCAGGAAGAGGAGAAGAAAACTCCCCACGGCCCCGAGCGGTGGAAGCGGACCAGCAGGCGCAAGGCGCAGAGGAAGGAGCGTCCGGATGAAGATCAACGGCAGTGAACGGGAGACGCTCGGCGTCATCGCGTCGTGCCCCTTCGCCGACCGGCTGGAGTTGGCCGCCATGTCCGGCGCGTCGAGGAGCGCGGTCTACGAGGCGGTCGGCGGGCTGGAGGACGCGGGCCTCGTCGCCCACGTGCCCCACGCGGCGGACCTGATACCGCCGACCCGCCGCTACCACATCACCGCCAGGGGACTGGGCGCGCTGGCCGAGAGCGAGGGCTCCACCCCCGACGACCTGCTGCGCTCCCGCCCCGCCTCCGTCCAGTGGCTGCGCATCCTGATGGACCGGCTCGACGCCCTGGCCGTCATATACCGCCTGGCCTCGACAGTAGCCGGCGTCGCCCACCCGGTCGGCCTCCGCCTGTACCGGGCCGGTCCCCTCGACGCCGCCATGACCCTCCCCGGAGGACGGACCGTGGGGATCGCAAGACAGGGACACGTCGCCGACAGGACGGGCTTCTCACGGCGGCTCTGGAAGCTGCGGGACGGGCCGCGCCCCGGAACGGTCCTCGTCCTGGTCACCGACGAGGTGCGGTTGAGACACGCCCGCAAGATGCTGCCCCGCACCGTGGAGGCGCTGCTCGCCCTGGAACGGGACGCGGCCCTCGCCGGACCCGAGGACGAGGTATGGCGTCCCGCCGCCTCCGGCCCGCCCGCCAATCTGCGGAACGCCCTGGGGCAGCTGGCTCCCGGAGGAGAGCTGCCCGTGGAGGCTAACCCCTCGCAGGCGGACCCGCCCGGCGACGGCGCCCCGGACGCAGACCGCGCTCTACCCGTCCTTCTCAAACCCGCCGAGAAGCGCGCCCTCGACCTTATCTATGACTGGCCCTGGCTGCTCCGCACGGAGCTTGCGAGCCTGATGGCCGTCTCCCAGCGCCGCGCTTCCCAGCTCGTCAACCCCCTGGAAGGGTTCGGCCTCGTGACCCGGCCCATCGACGGGAGCGGACGACTCGCCCTCACCGACCGGGGCGTGGCGCTCCTGGCCCGTAGGGACCGCACCTCCGTCGCCGTCGCGAGGAGGCGATGGAGCGTCGCTCCCGTGGACGCCGAAGCCCCATGCGACTGGCGCAACGTCTCCGGCGGCAGGAGCCGCCAGCTGCTCAGGAACATCGAGCACACCGGGGCCGTTCACGCCTTCGTCGCCGCCCTGGCGCGGCAGGCCCACGCCCTGGGGTGGGAGCTGGCCCAGATCGACCCGCCCAGGAGCGCGTCGAGGCACTTCAAGCACGAGGGACGGAACCGCTCCGTCAACCCCGACGCCTTCGGCGTCCTCCGAAGAGGCCCGGCCGCCTCGCCCTTCTTCCTGGAGTGGGAGAGGAGAGCGGTGCGCCCCTCGACGATGGCGACGCGGATCGCCCCCTATCTGCGCTACTACTTATCTCACAGTCCCATCGACGACCACGGCGCCAGGCCCTCCGTCCTGATCGTCTTCGACGACGACATCGCCGCCACCAACTTCCTGAGAGTGGCGAGGGACGAGATGGACCGCGCCGGGGTCAGCGTGCCCCTGTGGGTCTCCCACAGCGCCGTCATCGACGCGCTGGGCCCGCTGGGAAGGGCGTGGCGGTCTCCAGGCGACTGGGAGGCCGCCCACGTCCTGCTGGCCCGCTGAACACGCCGTACGGGACGGGAGTGTAGCGGCGGCTCCCGCCCAGTACCGAAAGGAGGTCTTCAACACATGGAACCGCAACGGAACGAAGAACCGAGAGGCCGCCGGAGGCGGGGAGCACGCTCAGCCGTGCGCCTCGACGCCCGGTCGCTCTGGGCGCGGTTGGCGCTGCTGAACCGCTCTCAGAACTGGCTCGCCCAGGAGATAGGGATCAGCTCCGGCTATATGTCCAAGCTGGTCACGGCAGGCCGCGCACCCTCCGGACGCATCCGCAGAAGGATGCTCAAGGCCCTCGGATTCGAGGACTTTCACGAGCTCTTCAAGCTCGATGAGGAGGAGCAAGATGGAGACCCTTAAACAGGTGGCCGGCATCGTCATCGCCGGCCACATCGCACCCTACCTGAGCGGCGTCCTGCCCAAGGACTTCCCGAAGCGCCTCGAACGGCTCTGGGAGGCCAGCGGCCTCACCTGGAACGCCTTCGCCGACGCCCTCGGCGTCGACAAGAAGCGCGTCCACAGGTGGCGCAGGGGCGTCAAGCCCGACGGCGACGCCTACCACGCCCTCGTGAAGCTTGCGGCCCTCATACCGGGGGGCCTCGACATCCTCATGGGGGACGGGTTCCAGATGTACCTCTGGCAGGACTGGCAGGACCGGCACGACCGGCACGACCAGGACGACCAGCAGGACTGACACCCTCATGACCTGCCAGAGCACACATAACGGGAGCGTCCGCCCCGATGTCTTCCCCGACGACTTCCCCCAGGCCCTGGAGCGCTTCAAGGAGGCTTCAGAGATGACCTGGGACGAGATCGCCTGGCTGCTGGGCACCACCACCGCCACCCTGTGGCGATGGCGAAACGCGGGGATCAGACCCAGCACCGACTATCTCCTCGCCATTCAGGACCTGGCCGAGAGCGTGGGACTCGGACACCTGCTTCCACCCATAAGGGTCATAAAGGTGCCCGTTCGCGGTCCGGCGGAAGGCGTCCGGGCCGAATAGACGCGGGGGCCTCCAAGACCCCCGGATAGGACAGCTCCAGGCTTCAAGAACGCTCGCACCCAGGTGCCAAGGGAGCACGACCGACATCAGGAGAACGCGATAGACCGGCGGCTTCCGACAAACACGATGGGGTGAGCGCAGGGGCCTCGTGCGCCCCGCGATATGGCCGATGGAATAGACCTATATGAAGAATGAGAAGAAACAGAACGGACGGCGGAAGCCCCGCGGCGGCTTTGAGATAAGCGCCATCACCGTCTCTTACAGCCCCCCACCCGACGCCCGGTACCGCTTGCGCCGAATCATCACCATGATGATCAAGCACGCCGCCAGGGACAGGCGGGCCGCGCAAGGCGAGAACGCTCCCCCGAGCGACCCGCAAGCTGAAGACCACGCCGAGGCGGACGGATGATGCACTCCCCTCGTTGCACTATCATCAGCCCACATCCGCACGCGCTGTCACCGGCATCGAGCGTTGACAGCCGCCGTCGCTCGTGGTACGTTTTTGACACCACCCCTATCGCTTCGCCGGTAGGGTCGAGACCGTCCTCCGGGGCGGTCTCTGTCTTTGTATGGGAGTAGCCGATTGATCACCAACGTCTACATCGACGGCTTCAATCTCTACTACCGCGCCCTCAAGGACACGCCCTTCAGATGGCTCGATCTGCGGAAGCTGGCCGAGACCGTCTTTCCACAAGACGACATCCACAGGGTCTGCTACTTCACGGCCCGGCTTGATGCCCGCCCCGGCAATCCCAACCAGCCACGTCGTCAGCTCGTCTACCTGAGAGCCCTGGCGACGCTGCCGGGCTTCGACGCCTACTTCGGCGTGTTCCGGTCCGGCGTCAAGCGCCGTCCGCTGGCGGAGCCTGTGACGGGGCTGCCATCTTACGTCCTGGTGAGGGACTCGGAGGAGAAGGGGTCTGACGTGAACCTCGCCACCCGTCTCTTGGTCGATGGGTTCAACGGGGAGTACGAGCAGGCGGTCGTCGTGTCCAATGACGCGGACTTTGCGGGGGCGATGCGGTACGTCAGGGACCAACTGGGCCTTCGCGTCACCCTCGTCAATCCAGACCACAGGAATCCAAGTCCCAGGCATTTGGCAGACGCTGCGACCTACGTCAAGCGCCTCTGGAAGAGCCACCTGAGACGTAGCCTGTTACCCGACACGCTGACTGACGGGATCGGAACCATAACGAAGCCGGCGGGGTGGTAGAGAATGACTGACCCACTGACGCACGGTACGGGTGCCGCGCTTTGACGCTGGCCCCCAAACCGCGGTATCATGGGAGCGAAAGTTGACCCGGCGGTGCGCAAACACCCCGGGCCGTGGCGCCACCTGAAGGAACAGGTGATGCAAGTAGCATTGTACTACTCGCAGACCCGCTCCCGACAGGAGGCGGGTCTTTTTGATTTCAGAGGATTCGAGAGAGGAGGAGTCATGGCGAGAACTACCAAGAGGAAGACGGAGGCTAATCGGGCGGCCATCTACGCCCGCGTCTCGGACAAGAGCCAGGACGGCGAGGACAAGACCTCCATCGCCGAGCAGACAGGCGACATGGAAGCCTACTGCGAGAGCAAGGGACTGACCATCACCGCACGCTACCACGAGGTGGGCCGGGGCTGGTCGAAGAAGCGACCCGAGTTCCAGCGGATGCTGGCCGACGCCAGAAAGGGACGCTTCGATGTTATCGTCTGCTGGAAGTCCGACCGCCTCAGCAGGGGCATGTACCCCGCCGCCGCACTCATGGAGGTCGTCGAGGCCCACCAGATAGGGCTCGAAGCCGTCCTGGACGCCATCGACATGAAGACCTTCGGACTCATGGCGGCCATCGGCAAGATCGAGCTGGACAACTTCCGGGAGCGCTCCACGATGGGCAAGCGGGGGACAGCCAAGCAGGGACGGGCGCCTACGGGCCGCCTCCCCTACGGCTACCGCATCGGAGAGGACGGCAGGCCCGAGGAGGTTGAGGAGCAGGCGGAGGTCGTCCGACGCATCTTCCGCATGTACGTCGATAAAGGGATGAGGGCCTACTCCATTGCCGCGCGGCTGACCGACGAGGGGATCCCCACACAGACCGGCAAGCTGCTGTGGCTTCAGTCCCGCGTGCACCACATACTCGGGAATGCCACCTACACGGGCTCCTGGGTCTACGGAAAGTACCGCCATGTCGCCACCGAGGACGGCATGAAGGTCTACGATCAGCCGAAGGACACCTGGATAGAGATTCCGGTCACGCGGGTGGTCGACGATAAGACCTGGAAACGGGCGCAAGAGTTGAAGAAGCAGCGGAGCAGGAAGGCCAAGAGGAACACGAAGGTGCTCTACCTGTTGCAGCACCTGCTGAAATGCGCCGAGTGCGGCCGCAACTTCCATACAAGGGCCTCCTGGACAAACACCAGCGTTCGCAACGGCAAGCCTTACACCTACGAACTGACCACCCCCCGCCGCTACTACATGTGCAACGGGATGCAGGGCATGCGCCTGCGCTGCCGGGAGAAGCCCTACATCCGGGCTGAGCAGGTGGAGGAGCCGATATGGAGCGAGGTGAAGCGGGTACTCCAGAACCCCGACCTGATCGTCGCCGGTATCGCCGACCTCGACTCTCAGGAGGGCGGAGGAGGATTGGAGGATGAGATCGCCCAGGCTGAGCGAGACCTGCGAAGCATCCAGATGGAAGAGGACCGCGCTGTCAGGCTGTTCGTGTCGGGGAAGATCACCGAGGCGCAACTCGACCTCCAGCGCAAGTTCATCACCGAGCGGCTTGAGAGCGCCAGGGCGAAGCTGGACGAATACCGTGATCTGGAGGAGAGTGGAACTGAGAAGCGGCGACAGATGGAGGAGGTCCTGGCCTGGGCGAGAAAGTTCGGCCAGGGACTGGAAGAGTTGACCCCCCAGGAGCGTCACGATTATCTCCAGATGCTCGTGGAACAGGTCACCATCGACAAGGACAACAAGGTGCACATCGCGATGGCTTTTCCCATCGACGATGATTCCCCAGACCCTGATTCTCCTGACCCTGAGCCCCTTCAGCCTGAGTCTATGTCGATTGGCTCCGCAAAGCCTTCACTTTGAGATTCAGGCCGGCACTATAGAATCCTGGGTTGACCCATCACCTCGATACGTCATGAACGCCGGCGGGTCGAGCGTGACGCAGTTGACGGACAATCCCGAGTGGGATGGGTACCCAGCCTGGTCGCCGCAATAGCCAGGAGCCAAGCGCGCAACTATCATGAGTCTGAAACGGCCATGCGTTATGGTCGACAGGACACTGACCCGTAATGAGTGATAGGCACTGGGTTCACAAGAAGTGGGTGGGGATTTCGATCCTGCTCACACTGTCGTTGATCATGGCTGTCGTCGTGGCCTGTGACCTCGTGTTGGTCCCCACGCCGCCGCCAACGGCTACCGTGGCCGCACCGGTGCCCACGGCGACCCTTGTCGTTGACACTACCCCTACGGCTACACCTGAGCCGTTGAATGAGGATATTGTCGTCCCCGCAGAAGCGGTCCTTGTCGTTGACACTACCCCTACGGCTACACCTGAGCCGTTGCATGTAGAGTCACAGATATATAATGACAACGTGTTCATCCTTCCTGTTGCAGAAGATCTTCTTGCTGGTCCCATCTGGCCACAACGGGAGTCGGCAATTCGTTTCTATGAATACTTTGAGGACCGGTTCGACTTCCTAATATTAGTCGGTAATCTGGACGGATCCGCAGCGGTGGGACGCGAAGGCTTTAAGCTAACCTATTCAGGTTTGTCGAATGATGTGCGGGGGATCGGCCAGGAGATTACTTCATCTTTTCAAAAATGGGGATCAGCGGGCAAGCTTCAGGGAGTAGTCAAACTTAACTCCTACGAGAATATAGCCAGGCCCGGGTGGCTACTGCATGAGCTAATTCATCGTTGGGGGAATGACATCATACCACCCTATAACCATTGGGGAGGACTCAGCAGCGCCAACGGATTGCTTGGAGGGTTTGATATTTCGGACTTGGTGGATCACGGCGGCGGCCGGTATACTCTCAAGGAAAGTTACGTGCCTATCCCATACAGCCCCATTGAATTGTACGTGGCGGGTTTCATACCACCTGAAGATGTCCCCGACCTTTGGGTCGTTGAGGAAGGGAATTGGATTTACACCGAAGAAGGCGCCCGCGTCAGGGACGACAACGGGCACTTGATATTCACTGCAAGCCAAGTCAGAACATATACCATTGAGGATATCATAGCGGAGCATGGGGAGCGGATTCCGGACGCATCGCAGTCCCAACGGGATTTTCGAGCGGCGGTAATTCTGCTGGTTGATGAGAAGCATCCCGTAATCGCGTGGAAGCTGGAAAAGATGAGCCGCGACATTGCCGCGTTCAGTCACCCTGGGCCGGATGAAGACGACTACTGGTTCAATTTCTATGAGGCAACGGGCGGAAGAGCTACAATCACGATGGATGGTCTGTCACAATTCCAGAGGTCAACGGAATAAGCGGACATACACCATAGGGCCCGTCATCCTGCTGCTCAACTGCCGCCCGCCCACCCCACTCGTTGCGATGGGTGGCAACACACCCAGAGCTGCGTTCGTCACTATCAGCACAGCTCCAAACGGATGCATCCCACCTAATCCGCCGTTGCCGGGCTCCCGCGTATAGCCTGACCACGGCTTGAACGGGGGTACGCATCTCGTCCAGACATATGATCCTGGCCACTCTATCTCCACTGATTACGTACCGGGCATTCAGTAGAGTCAAGATTGGGCCGATAACTGAACAAAGACCTACGCGGGCACCGGAGTTGCCCCGATTTGGTGGACACCCGAAGATTAAGTAGGGAGGTGTCCACAATGCCAGTTCCACCAGAACTTGACGAATTCAAGAAATCTCCGTGTTGCGATTCGTTCTGGACCTGTAGGCATCTTAGACAGTAACCCGGAAGTCCACGTCGTTATGGCAGGCACTACCGATGTTCTTGCAGCGCGAACCTCCCTTACCTCAATGAGTGTGCCCGAATCGTCCCCGATTCTCACTTTCACCTCCCATTGGTCTGGAAACGGCGTCGGCTCTCCAGTCGTAGAAGGTCTGGGCGGCTGCGGCAGGTCAATAGAGTGCAATTGGCCCTGATCTGCGCTTTCTTCGCAATGGTCTCGCCAGACTTCCACCGAGGGACCTTGATTTCGTTGGAACATAACAGTCGGATGGTACGATTGTTCCTTGACCGGCCATGACCGCAAAGCGAGAGGTTTGGTACAATCTGGACGGTGCTTAACTAGAAAGGGACAGATAAGTATGCCTGCATTTGTCATAGCCGATGTAGAGATTACGGATGCGAGTCTGTATGGACAGTTCTTGGAGCAAGTGACGAGTACCGTGGAGGCCAACGGTGGCAAGTTCGTGGCACGCGGAGGCGGGCTGGAGGTCATACTGGGTGACTGGACGCCCAAGCGCCTCGCCGTTCTGGAATTCGACAGCCTCCAGCAGGTCCGCACCTGGCTGGACTCGCCGGAGCTTACCGCGCTCGACGACATTCGCTCCAGGTCCTCCAACATCAACATGGTGGTGGTCGAGGGCTTGTAGTCCAGACGACCGATCCAATTGGAGAAAGGCGAGTCATGGCCGAAATGAGCGGAGGGGAAGCCCTAGCCAGGTCGCTTGTCGGGGAGGGCGTCGAGGTCGTTTTCGGCATTCCCGGCATACAGATCTACGGCATTGTCGCTGCCCTGCGAGACGAGCCGGGCATTCGCATGGTCACCACGCGCCACGAACAGGCCACGACCTACATGGCCGACGGCTATGCCCGCGCGTCGGGCAAGCCGGGAGTGGCGCTGGTGGTCCCTGGAGCAGGTCTCTACAACGCCGCATCCGGCCTGACCAACGCATACTCGCGCTCCGCGCCCGTTCTCCTCATCGCTGGCCAGATCCCGCGCGGGGCCATCGGCAGGAATCTCGGAGCCGTTCACAAAATCGCCAATCAGCCCGACACTGTTCGCCCGGTGACCAAGTGGCAGGGGCGGGCTTCCAGACCCCGCGAAGTGCCTCATGCCGTGTTCGAAGCGTTCAGGCAGATGCGCACCGGCCGTCCACGTCCCGTTCTGATCGAGATGCCTCCCGAGGCAGGAGTGGAGCGAGAGGAAGTCCAGCTGCGGACCCCCGCCCGGATCTCCCGAATTGTGCCCAACTCGGAGGACCTTCGGGCGGCCGCCGACGTCATCACTCGATCCGGGACGCCCCTCATCTTTGCCGGAGGCGGCGTGGCGCGTTCGGATGCAGAGGCAGCCCTTGTCAAGCTGGCCGAGGCGACCAACATTCCTGTCGTAACTTCCAGTGGCGGCAAGGGGGTCATTCCTGACAGTCATCCGCTGTCCTACGGCTCCTGCTTCAGTCCCAGGGGAGAGAGACAGGAGATGAACCAGCTCTACGAGGTTATGCAGTCCGCCGACGTGGTAATCGGGATAGGCACGCGCTTCTCGCTGGGCAATCCCGCCGGCGAAGCGTCCACGCTGGTGAACATCAACATAGACGACACAGAACTATCGAGACTCCAGGCCAACACGATTCCCCTGCACGGCGACGCCAGGGCTACCATCGAAGTACTCCTGCCGGTTCTCATGGAGGTAGGGGCCGGAGAGCGGCCATCGCCCGCCGAGGCGGTGAGCGCCGCCCGCAACCTGATAGCCTACTACGACATCGGTCTCAAAGAGCCTCAGTATCCGGTGCTGGAGGCCCTCCGCAGCAGCATTCCGGACGACGCGTTCATAGTGTGGGATGTTACGCAGTTCGGCTACTACGCCCGCACCCACTGGCCGGTGAATCACCCGAAGACGTACATCGACTCCGGGTACTCCTTCAACCTTGGCTACGCGTTCCCAACGGCGTTGGGCGTCAAGGTGGCAAAGCCCGACCGCCCGGTGCTCTGCATGACGGGAGACGGAGGGTTCATGTTCAATGCGTCGGAGCTCTCCACCGCTCTCAAGTACGGCATCAACGTCGTGACCGTTGTCTTCAGGAACGATTCTTACGGCAACGTCGCCCGCGATCTGGACGATGCCTTTGGCGGCGCTTACGGGACCGACCTGCATAACCCTGACTTCGTCAAGTTCGCAGAGTCGTTCGGCGCAGTTGGAATGAGAGCAAGCGACCCGATGGAGCTGGAGAGGCTGATACCTCTGGCGTTGGAGCAAGAGGCTCCGGTGATTATCGACGTGCCGTTTGGGGAGATGCCGATACCACGCGCTCCACAGTTTGCGCCTTTCTACGGGCTTCCCTGGACACAGCCGCAGGAGGGTCTGATCTCGCCCTGAGAAGCTGCCAAGACTTGATGCGGGAATGGCGTGCCCACCTAGCTGGACGGAATCAAGAACCTCACGATCCGGTTCACCTTGGCTTTGCACCAGGCGCTGTAGTTTGCCAGCTAGACGAGGGCCACTGGCACCTTACCCCTCGATCACATCCAAGCTGATTCTGGACAGACCCGGACAATACCCACCGTGGGATTCTAGAAATGTGCCTAATCAGCTATAATAGCCGCACCGTCGGTTATCGTTAAGTAGTCGAAGGTGACCAACATGGTCCATGGGACGACTCGGCGCACTTCCCTACGCCTTTGCGCTCTTGCGCTGATTCTGGTTGCCCTGCTCGCCGCCTGTGGCGGGGATGCAGTGCCTGGAGAAGATGCTGACACTGAGGCGCCTGCCCCCGAAGCGACCGACAGAGTCCGTGCGCCTGCACCGGGCTCGCCTGCAACGGACAGGGAAATCCTGGTCACCGTCTACAATGCGCTGGACGGGCCAAACTGGGAGGACAGCGAAAACTGGCTGAGCGACGCGCCGTTGGGCGAATGGTCTGGAGTCACGACCGACGACAACGGCCGCGTGATTTGGTTGCGGATAGGGGGGTCAGGGTCTGGACAGGAGTTGAGTGGGGAGATTCCCTCTGAGGTGGGCGACCTCGGAGCCCTGGAAATACTGGACCTCTCCGGCGGCTTCCATGGCGTCGATTTAAGGGGGGAGATTCCACCGGAGTTGGGCAACCTTGCCAACCTGCTTTACTTGCTAATCGATGGGAACGGATTAACGGGGGAGATTCCACCGGAGCTGGGCAACCTTGCCAGCCTGACGAATTTGCGGATCGAGGGGAACGGGTTCACCGGGGAGATTCCCCCGGAGCTGGGCAACCTAGCCAACCTTTCCGAGCTCAGCCTCCGTGGTGAGGGGCTTAGTGGGGGGATACCGCCTGAACTAGGCAACCTCAAGCTTCTGTATAGCCTAAGAATCTCTGGCACCCAGTTGGGCGGGGCAATACCACCAGAGTTGGGCAACTTTCCCCATCTGACGGAGTTACACCTTTCGGGTAACGAATTGAGCGGCGAGATACCGCCGTGGCTGGGCAACCTCTCGGACCTAATAGGTCTGAGCCTCGGCGGAAACCAGCTGAGCGGGGAGATACCTTCCGAGTGGGGAGACTTCTACAGGCTGGAATCGCTGAGCCTCAGCGGAAACCAGTTGAGCGGGGCGATACCTTCCGGGTTGGGCGACATCGATACTCTGGAAAGGCTGACTCTACACGAAAACCAGCTAAGCGGGGAGATACCAGCCGAGTTGGGTAACCTCGATAACCTGAAGAGTCTGACTCTACACGAAAACCAGCTAAGCGGGGAGATACCAGCCGAGGTGTGGAATATGCTTGAGCGGGAAGTCGAGATTGAGATCCATGGCAATCAGTTCCCGTGTCTAACGGGTGGGTTGCGCCACCTATATATGGAACAACGGGCCAACTGTTGAGTCCCAGGCGTGCCACTTCTCTCGACTCTGCGGGGATTGCACGTGGTTTGCCCAGGCCTTCAAAAAAAATCGAGAGGCATGGAGCAACCAGCAAGGAGGTTAGACCATGGCGACGAAAGAACTGCGCGACCGCGTTGATGCCCAGTGGGGACAGCAGGCTTTCTCATGGGGTCAGGAAAATCACGACCGCGAGCGCAAGCTGATTTATGACTACCTCGACCAGGATGAAAACATCATGGGGCTGGTGGGCTGTACTTGGGGCCCCGAGTCGGCATTCGCCGAGGGCGCGGGACTTATAATCCGGCAGCAAAGGCTCAAGGGCGCCGCCGTCGTCACCGACCTCAGCGTCCACTTCGTCGCCCACAAGGGCCTCAACAAACTTGTGACTCAGATGCCATTGCCCAGCATCACGGCAGTGGAACACGCCCGCGGAGTAGTGACCGTGGCCGGCGACGGTATCCATAATTGGGCCTGGATGGGGCAGGGGCAGGACGACCCTTTCCAAATCCGGGATATCCACGGCGAAGCGGGCCACCGCTTCGCCCAACTGGTGCAGCAGCTCCAGACCGCGCCTCGCTCAACTGTCGCTCCCCCCTCCGCCGGTCAACACTTCGGAATGCGCAAAACTGAACGCATTGACGCCCAGTGGCAGGACCGTTCCGCAATGGCCGGCCGAATGAATCCCGGACTTCTTAGCCGCCTTCTTACCAATGTCTCGGGCGCCAATCTCAAGAAGTATGAAGGCGAACGCAAGAAGCTCCACGAGATCCTTGATGACGACGAGAACATTGAGTACTGGCTGGGAGGCCGCTGGGGTTTGCCCAACGATTTCGAGGCCTCCACCTTCCGTGGGGGGGGCAAGACAGGCCACGAGGGTATCGCAGTTGCTACAGACCGCCGGGTCCTCCTGTTGCGGAGTGGTGCGCTCGGCTCCAGGGAAATAGAACTGCCCTACGACCGCATCGATGACGTTGGATACAACGATGGGATGATCACCTCCGGCGTCAAGTTCGAAGGCAGTACAATCGAACCCTACAGTTTCTACTTTGACCACAACAACAAAGCTGGCGTCAAAGGCCAAGCTCGCCGTCTTGTAGATTGCGTCCGGCAGCATCTGGCCGTGCCTCCCACCACAGACGCGAATTAGACCTCCCACCCCGCCGGTTTGCTACTCAGGCTCCCCAGCAAAGTGAGTCTCGATGGGATGGAAGTCAGCAAATGACCTCGGGTCGCCTCTCCTAGTGCTGCCTGGCAACTACAACTCCTGCACCTAGCTGGACTCTAACCATAGTAAGCGTACATGATGTGGTAGCGGATGTGTGAAGGTACACTGAGACACTGCCATATCCCAGCTAGGTACGGCTCTCCAGCCCCGCCATGACACGCCTCACCGTACTGTAGCCTCATGTGGCGAAGGTCGCGGCGCGGACTCGGCGCTCGTCGCATTCGCGCTGCCCGCGTAGTGGGATGGAGCGCCGACCTGAAGACCGGCTAGCCTCCCTCCATTCCGTCCGCCGGCCTTGTCAGTCGTTCGCTCAGCTCCCAAAGGCCCGCTCCCAGCCCGGCGTCGTAGCTCAGGGCGGAGGACGACACGGCGCGGCTGTCCACGAAATACTTGCCAGTGAAACCCTCGACTTCGGGCGAGGATGCCAGGTAGATCATCGTCCTCGCTCCCCTAGCGGCGTTGACACCACCTGCTCCGATAAGGAAGTTGACGACCCGGCCGAGAAGTCCGTTGTTTCGCGCGATGTTGGTGCGGACCAGCCCGGGATGCAGGGCGTTGACCGTCAGGCCCGAACCCTCCAGGCGTCGCGCCAGCTCGTAGGTGAACAGGATGTTGCAAAGCTTGGAGCGAGCGTACGCGCGATAGCCGCCACTGCTTTCGAGCATGGGCAGGTCTTCCAGTCGGAAGTCGCGGGCCGAGAAGTGAGCGCCGGACGATACGTTGACTATTCTGGCAGGGGAGGAGCCCCGCATGAAGTCCAGCAGCAGGGTGGTCAATAGAAAGGGGCCAAGGTGATTGAGGGCGAATGTCATCTCGACGCCGTCAACGCTCTGGCGACGGGAGAGAAATACGGCGCCGGCGTTGTTTATCAGGACGTCCAGCCTTTGTAGCTCTTCCTTGACCTGTGCCGCCAGCCTGCGCACCTCGGACTGCGTCGACAGGTCGGCCAGCACGTAGCGCACCGAGCGGTTGCCGGTGTCCTCGATGATGCGGGCCGTTGCGGCAGCGGTCTTGGCGGGATTCCGGCCGGCGATGACCACCGTCGCACCCATTCGGGCCAGCTCCCGCGCGGCCGCATACCCGATGCCGTCGCTGCCTCCGGTGACCAGACAGGTCTTGCCGTCCATGAATGGGATTCTATCGCAGGTCTATTGAGGGCGCCATGAAACGGTCGTTTTGGGTGCTCCTGTCATGGCTTGTCTAGCCTGCCACTACCTGCAATCCGTCCTTCAGAAGTGGCGCACCAAATTGCAAACTAGCTAGAACGGCGTGCCGACCGTTCCGCTGCTCTCTCTACTTCCTCTGGAGGCTTGAGGTTGCGGAACATGAAGAATAGGGCTACATCGTACGCAATCTTCAGCACTGCACAGCCAATCAACGGCGCGCTGGCCGAGACTGCCTGCCACAGGGCCGTCGCTACGGTTGGCCCACCGATTCCCGAGACACTCCTTCCGACGGTGTGTATGCCTGCCATTGCTACTCGCTCCTCAGGCCCTACCACCGCCATTATGTACGACGTTCGGGTGGGCACGTCCATCTGGCCCAGAAAGGAGCGAAGCTGCCAGAAAACGACGGCGAGTGTGGCTGAAGGAGCAAATGCGGCCCCAATCAGGAACAGGTTCGCCGGTATGTGCGTGAACACCATGGTGTTTATCAGGCCTATTCTGGCGGCTATCCTGGCTGCCAGCCACAGCGATATGGCTGAAAGTAGCTGGGAAAAGAAGAACACAACCGCCAGTGCCCCAAGCTCCAGGCCGAACCGGGTGCTGAACCAGTAGGCGACCAGGCTCTGAAGCAGCAGTGACCCCGCAAAGTTGTCGACGCTGAACAGCGCCGTGAGAGTGAATATGATCCGCCTCGAGGGGAGAGTGAGCGGGTTCATCCAGCGTCTGGCCTCGGCTCGCACCTCTACACCGGAGGAGAGCAGGCTGTAGAGCAGCGCCACGACTATCAGAAGCACAACAAAGGCGACAAACATCACTTTGAAGGCCCCAAGCTCGCTGGCTCCGAACCGGCTCTGGAAGACCTCCGGAAGTCCCGCCGCCAGCGCGCCGACGGCGGCCGCCCCGGTGGAGGCGATCCCATACACCGCAAACAGGTCCGTTCGCCGCTCTGCTGGCGCTGCGTCCGCCAGGCTCGCCTGTTCCAGAGGCTGAGTCGGCTGTGCGCCGCCTCCGCCGCCGACTCCGCTCAGGGTGCCCAGAAACGCAAAGGCCGTCAGTACTGCAACGTCGTCGGTCAACACCAGCACCACACCGGCGGCGGCCGTTGTCAGTGTCAACGCCACCATCAGACGGCGCCGGCCCACTTTCTCAGCGATCAGTGACACAAAGAACGAAAAGAGCGCCGCACCGGCAACACCAAAGCTGAAGAACACCCCAATCTGCGTAAGCGTGAAGCCCAGCAGGTCCAGGTAGACCGCGAATAGCACGGCAATGGAACCCTGGGCAAAGGTGCGCGTAGACCTGGCCAGGATGATTATCTTGCCGTCACGGCTCACCCAGCCAAGGGGAAGAACTCTACTTTGCAGCATAACTTGGCATCGCGCCACGCCGGGCCTACTGGGCTGCTCTTTCCACTACCTAAGGGGGCTGAACACTGCGGAACTGACCACCGAGAGAAGTGAATTGTAGCACGATCAGCGCCGAGTGGATTGCCGGTTGTGGCTATGGGAGTGCGGCTGTGGGGATTCTCAGCGACAATCGGGACACTGGGGGGGTGTGGATGCGCTGGAGCGTGCTGAGGTAGTGCTGGCTCCCCGAGTAGGATTCGAACCTACGACCTAGCGGTTAACAGCCGCCCGCTCTACCGCTGAGCTATCGGGGATTGACGACGCGGAGGTACGGCGGTCTTGCGCGGTGTCCGTTCCTCCGTCCAACTGCGGATTATAGCACTGCAGCTATGGGGCAACAAGGCGCGCTCGGCGCCTCGCCATCTCGGCTGGCCTGGGGAGGCGCGCCGAACTTTGGACGCGCCCCGGCCGCAATGACTCGAAACGCGATACGGGCTATAATTGGTCTTCGACCTGTCAGGGGGATGCATACTTGTCACTCGCAACCATAAGGGACTTTGTAACGGACATTCTCGAGACCGTATCACTGGCTCTCGTGATCTTCTTTCTGCTCCAGTCCTCGGTGCGCAACTACAGGGTGGAGCTCTCCAGCATGGAGCCGACCCTTTCTCACGAGGACAGGCTGATTGTGAACAAGCTGGTGTACTTCAACCTGGGCGCGGAGGCGCTGGACCGCCTGGTGCCCTTCTGGGACATCTGGGAGGAGGACAGCCTGCTGTACCCGTTCCATGACCCCCAGCGCGCGGAGGTTATCGTATTCCAGTATCCTTACGATCCCACCAGGGATTTCGTGAAGCGAGTGATCGGTCTGCCGGGCGAGACCGTTTCGATCCAGCGCGGCACGGTATACATCGACGGTGAAGTGCTCGATGAGCCGTACCTGGCGGAGATTGGCCTGGACAACCTGGCTCCGGTGCTGGTCCCGCCGAACAGCTACTTTGTGATGGGCGACAACCGGCGCGGCAGCAGCGATTCGAGGCACTGGGGGCCCGTGCCGATAGACAACATTGTGGGGAAGGTGGTCGTGCGATACTGGCCCTTCTCCGAGCTTTCGTTCATACCGGTAGACCCACCGCCGGACGCAACCGGCGCCATTGATAATCGATAGCGCGTTGGTTAGAATCGGCGATACGGCGAGGGGCCGTTAGCTCAGCCTGGCAGAGCTCCGGACTTTTAATCCGGGAGTCCAGGGTTCGAATCCCTGACGGCCCATCCTCGGTCACGGGTGGCCAAGACGCGCCCTCGACAGAGGTTCAGCGCCGTGCCCTACGCCTCAGGGGCCGGAGGTGTGCGCCACAGGAAGGTTCTGCCGAGGCAACTTCCCAAATGAAGTCGATCCCCCGACGAGTAGGTAAACTTTGCTAAGGCAAGCTGCGGCCACATAGCCGGTTGCTGGTCGGATGAGGGCATAGCCTGTACGATGCAGGAGAGGCTGGTACTAGCGGCGCGACGGCAGACCCGTCCGGTTGCGCCGCAGGATCACAACAAGGAGCTGCCGATGAGGAATTCTGAGCAACACGACTACTCCGCCGCAGAGTGGCAAGCTCGCGTGGACCTGGCGGCTGCATGTCGCCTGACTGACCATTTCGGCATGACGACGCTCATCTACAACCACATAACGGTGCGTGTCCCGGGCACGGAGGACCAGTTCCTCATCAATGAGTACGGTCTCGGGTACGACGAGGTCACAGCGTCCAACCTGGTCAGGATAGACATGGGCGGGAACATCCTCGACGAAGGCGATCACCGAATCAACGTTACCGGCTACGTCATCCACTCTGCGATACACGCGGCAAGGCACGAAGTTACCTGCGTGATGCACACCCATACGCCCTATGGAATGACCGTATCGGCGTTGGGGACGGGCCTGCTGCCACTTCAGCAGGATGGCTACCAGTTCCATGAGCGCATCGCCTACCATGAGTTCGAGGGAGTTGCAGTCGATATCGACGAGCGAGAACGGCTCGTGACCGACCTAGGCGACAAGAATGCGATGATAATGCGCAATCACGGCCTGCTGACCGTGGGCGGCTCCGTCGCCGAGGCATGGCTCCGGATGTGGCAGCTTGAACAGGCCTGCAAGGTCCAGGTCCTGGCTCAATCGACCGGCCAGCCCATCCGCCAGGCGCCTGTGCCCGCCATCGAGAAGACCGCCGCCCTGTTCGACAACGAGCCCGTAGCCCTGGAGTGGGCCTGGCTCCTGCGTACGATCGACCGGAAGGACTCGTCCTACAAGACGTAGCCAACACGACAGGGTGCGTCCATGCGCACCCAGGTCCCGCGGTCAGCAATCGGGCCCCACCTTCGCTCCCCGCAGCGCCGCCTCATTGGTTGATACAACTTCAATCCATAGATAGAGTCACAGACGTCACGCCCGCCCAATACGCTACCTGGACATTTCGATGCCGTTCAAGCTCTCTAGGACGCTCAAGGAGAGACCGGGAGACTCCGAAATCGCGCGTACCGCCCGCGAGCATGAGGAGGATTTCAGGACGGCCACGAACGGCGGGCCGGAGACTGCGGAGAACGCCAAGGGTGAGGTGAGCAACCTCGCGTGTGCTGGAGGCGGTACGCGTTGCGCCGCGGGGCTCGGTGCGTGTATCGAAGACGCTGAACCTCTGCGCCCAGGCCATGGTCGACGCCGGGCGTCTCGGTATCTTCACGCCTATGTACTTCATCCATGCCCGCAAGCCGGAATAGCGGGCTACGCCGCGGCTCAGCGCCGTCCACGCGGCAGTCCGGCGCGCACACTTCCCGCTACGATGTGGTATAATCCGTAAGGTATCTCTATTCATCCGGGAGTGCTGTCATGGAAGATGTTTTCAGAGAAGCGCAGAATCTGCTTAGCGATGGTCGGCCCTTTGTGATTGCCACAGTTGTGGGCACCAAGGGTTCCACGCCCCAGAAGCCGGGAGCCAAGCTCCTGGTGAGGGAGGACGGCAGCGGCGTGGGCACCCTGGGCGGCGGCTGCGTCGAGGGTGACATCTGGTTTGCCGCCAAGATGCTCCTGAAGGAAGGCGGCGGCCCGACGATCACCGACTACGAGCTGAACGAGGACATCGCCGCGAGGGAGGGCCTGGTCTGCGGCGGCACAATGTACTTCCTCATCGATCCGGTACTGGAGCCTGACGCCGTTCGGCCCACGGTCAGCAGCATCGTGGACGCATACGACGGCAGCCCCAGCGTGGGCGTGGCCACTCTGCTGAAGGCCGTGAAAGGCAAGGGGCAGGTTGGCGACAAGATCTGCATCGACGCGGACGGCGAGGCCAAGGGCTCACTGGGCGACCCCGCCCGCGATGCCGAGGCCGTCGAGGCCCTCCGCGAGCTCGTCGACTTCGGTCGTGTCAAGACGCTGAACACCCAGGACGGAGCGCAGGTCTTCCTGGAGGGGTTCACCAAGCCTGCCGCGGTCATAGTGGCCGGCGGCGGTCACATAGGCAAGTCCCTGGCTCCGCTAGTCAAGATGATGGGTCTCCGGCTCCACGTTGTGGACGACCGGCCGGAGTTCGCCAACAAGGAGCGTTTCCCGGATGCGGACAGCGTTGTGGTGGCGGACTACGCCGAGGGTCTGACGCAGCTGGACATTCGCCCCAACAGCTCCGTTGTGGTGGCCACCCGCGGCCATCGCGAGGACGACCGGGCGCTGGAGGCAGCGGTCCGCAGCCCCGCGGGCTACGTTGGCCTGGTGGGCAGCCGTCGCAAGACCATCCTCATCTACGAGGAGCTGCTCAAGAACGGCATCCCGCTGGAGAGGCTGCAGGCCGTGCATGCGCCGGTTGGCCTGGACATCGGCGCCAAGACGCCGGAGGAGATTGCCATGAGCATCGTGGCGGAGATTGTGGCCTTCCGCGAGGGCCGCTCCGGCAAGGGCATGACCATGGAGAACCGCTACCTGCAGCGCATAGCCCAGAAGGTTGGCGTACCGGCCTGATCCGTCGTCAATGAGCGGAATCTCGGCCATCCTGCTGGCCGCGGGCGAGTCCACCCGCATGGGCCGCCTCAAGGCCCTTCTGCCCTGGCAAGGCGCGACCCTGATCGAGTACCAGGCTGTCTCACTGCTTGACGCCGGCGTATCGCAGCTTGTGGTAGTCGTCGGCCATAGAGGCGACGAGGTGGGCGCTCCCATTGCAGGCCGCGCGGGCGTCACCACGGTCGAGAACCCCGACTACCGGCAGGGCAAGACCACGTCCATCAAGGCCGGCCTTCGCGCCCTCTCGCCGGACGCCGCGGCTATCCTGGTGCTCGCCGTCGACCAGCCGCGACCTCCCGACATCCTGGGGACCGTCATCGAGGCACACCTGTCGCGCTCGCCGCTGATCACCAGCCCCGTCTACGCCGGCCGCGGCGGCCATCCGATGATCTTCGGAGCCGCGCTGCTGTCTGAGCTGGCCGCCATCACAGAGGAGAGCGAGGGTCTGCGGGAGGTCACGCGCCGCCACGCGTCCGACATCTACAAGCTGGAGCTTGACGACCCGGTAGTGCGGGTGGACGTCAACACGCCGGAGGACCTGCAGGCGGCCCTGCCACTGTTCGAGGGTCGTAGCTAGATCGCGCCGGCCTCTCGCAGGGAGGCGATCTCCTCGTCGCTCATACCGGCCAGCTCCCTGAGCACCTGCTCGGTGTGCTCGCCCATGTCCGGGGCAGGCCGCTCCGCGCCGCCGGGCGTGCGGGACATCCGCAGGGGCGTGTTGGTCATGCGGACGCTGCCCAGGCGCGGGTGCGGCACATCCGCAATCATCCCGCGGTGCAGCACCTGTGGGTCGTGCGCCACCTGGTCGATGGTGTTGATGGGGCCGCAGGGAATGCCCATCGCCTCCAGATCCTCCAGCCATTCCGCGGTTGTCTTGACCAGGAGGGCCTCAGCGATGATGGGCTCCAGCACGCCCCATTGCCGGCTCCGCACCCAGCCGTCCTCGAACCGCGGGTCGTCGATCAGGTCGATGCGGTCGATTGCGGAGCAGAACAGCGGCCACATGTCCTGCCGGCCGTCGGCAAGGGCGATGGTCATGTAGCCGTCGGCGGTGCGGAACGCCTGGAAGGGCGCGGTGACGGGATGTCGCGTGCCCAGGGGCTGCGGCACCTCGCCGGTGGCGAAGTATCGACCGAACGCGTTTTCCAGGATGGCCACCTGGCAGTCGAGCATGGCGATGTCGACCATCTGGCCCAGCCCGCTTCGCTCGCGCTCCTGAAGCGCCGCGAGTATGCCAATCACGCTGTAGAGCCCGGCGGTGATGTCGCCCTGGGAGACGCCGGGCCGGATGGGCGGCCCGCCCGGCTCGCCGGTGATGCTCATGACCCCGCCCATGCCCTGCACGACGACGTCGAGCGCGCGCTTGGTTGCGTAGGGGCCGTCCTGCCCGAAGCCGGAAATCGCGGCGTAGACGATGCGAGGGTTTCGCTGCGACAGAGCGGCATAGTCGAGGCCCAGGCGTCGCATGGCGCCGGGCGTGAGGTTCTCCAGGACGACGTCGGCGTTATCGGCGAGCCGGAGGAAGGCGTCGCGGCCTTCGGGCATGGACAGGTCCAGGGTGACGCCGAGCTTGCCGCGGTTGATGCTCATGAAGTATGTGCTCTCGCCTTCGATGAAGGGGCCGCTGGCGCGTGCGCGGTCGCCGACGCCGGGCTGCTCGACCTTGACGACGCGTGCGCCGAGGTCGGCGAGGGTGGCTGCCGCGAACGGGCCGGCGAGGACGTGCGTGACGTCCAGCACTACGATGCCGCTGAGAGGGCCTGGCATGGCTCCGCACCTCCGCGATGGTTACGTGGTGAGGATATTACCACAACGAGCGTTCGCGGGGGCTGGCGGCGCGGGGTGGAGACGGGCAGGCTGCGCCTAGCAAGGCGGCAGGCCGAGCCGGTCGATGTCGTTGGAGGACACTCGTAGAAGCCCCATGGGGACGCACCCGGTCAGTGGGTTATCGGAGAGGTATAGGCCTCTAAGGTTGGAGAGGGACGCAAGCTCAGGAGGAATCTCACCGCTCAACTGATTGTAACCGAGGTACAACCCTTCGAGACTGGCTAGCTTGCCCAAGGCGGGCGGAATCTCGCCACTCAGCTCGTTGCCTTCGAGGTTGAGCCCCAGCAAATCAGTCAAGTTGCCCAGCTCCGGCGGAATCTCACCGCTAAACTCGTTCCTATTGAGGTACAGCTTCTTCAGATTAGCGAGGCTGCCCAGGTACGCCGGAATCTCGCCGCTCAGCTGGTTGAAGGAGAGATTCAAGCTTTGCAGGCTGATCAGGCTGCTCAACTCCGGCGGTATTGTCCCGCTCAACTCGTTGCTCGCAAGAGACAGCCGCTCAAGGCTGGTCAGGCTCCCAAGCTCTGCCGGCAGCTCCCCGCCCAGTTCGTTGAAGTCCAAGCGTAGCCAATGGAGGCTGGCCAGCCCGCCGAGTTCAGGGGGTATGTCACCGCTCAACCGGTTAGACGTCAGCCAAAGCGTTCGGAGGCTGGTGAAGTTGCCCAACTGCGGCGGTATCTCTCCGCTCAGCTGATTGTCACCGAGGTAAAGCGCCCGCAGGCCGGTGAGGCTTCCGAGCTCAGGAGGAATCTCACCAGTCAACTGATTGCTGAAGAGCGACAGCGCTACAACGCGGCCGCTTTCGTCCGTGGCCACGCCGTGCCATTCGTCTAAGGGGGCGTCACTCAGCCAGTTGGTGCTGTCAACCCAATTGGCGCCGTCCGTGGAGTTGTATAGAGCCACTAGCGCGGCTCGGTCCGCATCCGTCGGCAACGTAGGCTCGGGTGTCAGAGTAGACGCCGGCACATGAGTCCGCGTTGGTGGAGGCGTAGCGGTGGGTACACCTGTCGCTGTGGGCGAGGGCGACGGCGTTGGCGTCGGGTCATCGGCGCAGGACGCGAGTAGAAGCACTGCAACAGTAGCTATGACGATGGCAATGAATCCGGCTGCCTTGCGCATGTGCTCAGTCTCTCCAATCTACACCTTGGCTTAAGTCGAAGCAAGTGAGAGTCGTCGTGCCGGAGGATGGCAATGCCTAACAGAACGGCAGGCCGAGCCGGTCGATGTCGTTGGTGGCCACTCGTAGAAGCCCCCTGGGGACGCAGCCGGTCAGTGGGTTATCGGAGATGTATAGGCTTCTGAGGTTGGAGAGGGTCGCAAGCTCCTGAGGAATCTCGCCGCTCAACTGATTGTCGTTGAGGTGCAACCATTCAAGGCCGGCTAGCTTGCCCAGCTCCCGTGGAATCTCGCCACTCAGCTTGTTGCCTTCGAGGTTCAGCCCCTGCAGATCAGTCAAGTTGCCCAGCTCCGGCGGAATCTCTCCGCTCAGCTCGTTCCCGGATAGGTCAATCGAATGGAGGTAGACCAGCCTGCCCAGTTCCGGCGGTATCTCGCCGTTGAGCTCGTTCTCGGAAAGGTCAATCGACCAGACGGAGGCTAGCCTGCCTAGCGCAGTCGGCATTGCCCCGCTTAGCTGGTTTCCAGAGAGATACAGCTGCCCTATGCTGGAAAGGTTGCCCAACTCCGGCGGAATCTCTCCGCTCAACTCGTTGCTGTGGAGATACAGGCTCTGCAAGTTTGGGAGTCCGCCCAATGCCGCCGGCAGGCTGCCGCTGAACTCGTTGTAGGCGAGATTCAGCGTCTCCAGGTTGACGAGGCTGCCCAACTCCGAAGGTATCTCACCAGACAACTCGTTGCTGCCGAGACTAAGTGTTTGCAGCTTGGGGAGATTTCCCAGTTCCGGCGGAATGTCACCCGTCAGTTCGTTGCCAGAGAGGTATAGCTGCTCTAGGCCGGAGAGACTTCCAATCTCCGGCGCCAGCTCCCCGCTCAGCCGGTTGTCCGAGAGAACCAGCCTCACAACGCGGCCTCCTTCGTCCGTGGTGACGCCGTACCACTCCGACAGCGGCGCATCGCTGAGCCAGTCCCTGTCGTATCTCCAGTTGGGGCCATCCGTTGCGTTGTAGAGCGCGATCAGCGCGGCCCGGTCCGCGTCCGCCGGCAACGTAGGCTCGGGTGTAGGAGTAGACGCCGGCACCGGAGTCCACGTGGGCGGAGGCGTTGGTGTGACCTCAGGTGTACTCGTGGGAGCCGCAGTTGCAGTGGGTGCTGCTGTCGCGGTGGGCGAGGGCGACGGTGTTGGAGTCGGGTCCTCGGAGCAGGACGCGAGCAGAAGCGCTGCAGCAGCAGCTATGACGATGGCAATGAGTCCGGCTGCCTTACGCATGTGCTCAGTCTCTCCAATCTACACCTTGGCTTAAGTCGAAGCAAGTGAGAGTCGTCGTGCCGGAGGGCGGCCACGCCTAGCAGAACGGTAGCCCGAGCCTCACGAAGTCGTTGTTGGGCACGAACAGCAGCCCGTATGGGACACAGCCGGTGAGCCGGTTGTCGGAAAGGTATAGGCTTCTCAGGTTGGAGAGGCTGCCTAGCTCCGGCGGAATCTCTCCGGTCAGATTGTTGTCCGACAGAACAAGATATTCGAGGTTGGTGAGCTGGCCCAGCTCCGGCGGAATCTCGCCGCTCAACTCGTTACCATCTAGGCCCAGCCCCAACAGGTTGACCAAGTTGCCCAGCTCCAGAGGTATCTTACCGCTCAACTCATTCCATGTGAGAGTCAGCGTCTGCAGGTTTGTCAAGTTGCCCAGTTCCGCCGGTATCTCGCCGCTTAACTGGTTGAGGGAGAGATCCAAGCCTTGCAGGCTGATTAGGCCGCCCAGCTCCGCCGGTATCGGGCCGCTAAGCTCGTTCCCCCTAAGAGACAGGTGTCGTAGGCTGGCCAGATCGCCCAACGCAGGCGGTATTGTCCCGCTCAACTCGTTCCCGAATAAGTCCAGCCAATTGAGGTTGGTCAGCCTGCCCAATTCCTGCGGTATCTCTCCGCTCAACCGGTTGGACTGCAGCATTAGTGTTCGCAGGTCGGTCAGGTTGCCCAACTGCGGTGGTATCTCTCCGCTCAAATTGTTCCCAAAAAGGTCCAGCGATTGAAGATCGACTAGACTTCCCAACTCAGGAGGAATCTCTCCGGTCAGTTGATTCTCGGAGAGGAACAGCAATTCAAGGTTGGGCAAGCTGCCCAGCTCCGGCGGTATAGCGCCGCTCAGCTGGTTGGAGAAGAAGTCCAGTTCCTGCAAACTGGCGAGGTTGCCCAGCACCGGCGGTAACTCCCCGCTCAGCTCGTTGAAGCCCAGGTACAGGGATCGCAGGCTGGTCAGGCTGCCGAGTTCCGGAGGTATCGCGCCGCTCAGCTGGTTGCCGCGGAAATTCAATGTCTGCAGTCTGGCGAGTCCGGCAAGCTCCACCGGCAAACCGCCGCTCAACTCGTTGCGATCGAGATACAGCTTCTGCAGCTTGACGAGACCGCCCAGCTCCGCAGGGATCTCACCAGTCAGCTCGTTCCTGCTTAGGCTGAGCCTTTGCAGCTCGACGAGGCCGCCGAGCTCGGAGGGTATCTCGCCCGCAAGCTCGTTGCGAGAGAGAGACAACACTTCCAGTTTGAGGAGAGCTCCGATCTCCCGGGGAATCTCACCGCTCAGCCGGTTCTCCGAGAGGACCAGCTCTACAACGCGGCCGCTGTCGTCCGTGGTGACGCCGTGCCATTCTTCCAGAGGCGCGTCGCTGAGCCAGTTGGTGTCGTCTCTCCAGGTTGAGCCGCCCATAGCGCAGTACAGGGCCAACAGCGCGGTCCTGTCCGCTGACTCAGCGAATGATTGAGCTAGAGTTGCGTCGCCGAAGGGCACCCCCACTCCGTCCAGGTCGTGATTGGGCACGTTGAACAGCCCTTCGGGTATGCACCTCGAAAGCCAGTTGCCCGCGAGCCGGAGGTGTCGCAGGTTGGGGAGATCGCCCAGCTCAGGCGGAATGTCACCGCTCAACCGGTTGTCGGTGAGGGCAAGCTCCCGCAGGTTGCGGAGGTTGCCCAGTTCCGGGGGTATGGCTCCGCTCAGGTGGTTGTTGCTGAGAGCAAGCTCCTGGAGACCGTGGAGATCACCCAGGTCCGGCGGAATCCCCCCGTTCAGCCGGTTGTGGCGGAGATTCAGCTGCCTCAGGTTGGAGAGGCCTCCCAGCTCTGACGGGATCTTACCGCTCAGGTGGTTCTGTGAGAGGCTCAGCGCTTCCAGTGCGTTCAACCTGCCGAGCTTCGGCGGAATCTCGCCGCTCAACTGGTTGAACGAGAGATCTAGTGACGCCAGGTTGGAGAGGCTGCCCAGCTCCGGCGGTATCTCACCGCTCAACTCGTTGCTGTTGAGGCGCAGGGTCTCCAGGCCGGACAGGCCGCCCAGCTCCGGCGGAATCTGGCCCGTGAGCTGGTTGGCTCCGAGGTACAGCGTTTGCAGGTGAGCAAGGCTGGCCAGCTCGATCGGAATCTCCCCGTGCAGCCCGTTGTTGCTGAGCTCGAGCCATCGCAGATTCTCAAGGCTTGCCAGCTCCGGCGGTATCGCCCCTCGCATGCCGTTGCCCCAGAGGTATAGGCTCACCACGCGGCCGTCGTCTCCGGTGTCGACGCCGAACCAGTCACCCAGGGGCGCGTCGCTCAGCCAGTTGTTGTTGCTGCCCCAGTGCGGGCCGCCCGTGGCGAAGTAGAGCCGAACCAGCACGGCCCTCTCGGCGTCCGAATTTGAGGGCGTTGGGGTGGAAGAGGGTGTAGGTTCTGATGTGGGCGTCGGCGTGTGCGCGGGCGTGGCCGTTGGGGTAGGGGTCGGCGCAACAGTGCAGGACGCGAGCAGGAGCGCCGCCATCGCGGCCAGTGTCAGGGTCGCGTGTCTCGTCGGGTTTGGCATGAGGCGTACAGCCTCCTGGCGCCGGATTCACCTGCCCTGCCACGACGTGCACGCGTAGGCCTTCGGGCCGGTGAGGACGGACTGGGATGCGGTCGGTCTCCGTAATCTACAACCCCGCGTGCTCCAGCGCAAGCGAGTCTCGCCAGTCGGCGGGTTGGTGGCGGGACTCGACGATTCGCCCGTTCCTGGTAGTCGCCTGGCCGTGAGCGCGGGGCCGGTTCAGGTTGTGCTCTTTGCTGAGCGTGCCATATAATGTAGGTTGGTAAATGCCACGTTTGGACAGATTAGCAGCATGGCCAATCAGAAAGACTACTACCAGGTCCTCGGCGTTCCTCGCAGCGCGTCCCAGGAGGACATCAGGACCAAGTTCAGGCGCCTGGCCCTGGAGTACCACCCTGACAGGAACAGGGACCCGAGCGCGCAGGAGCGGTTCAAGGAGATAAACGCCGCCTACCAGGTACTCAGCGACCCGCAGAAGAGGGCGCAGTACGACCGATTCGGGAACGTGGGCGCCGGCCGGGGCAGCGGCTTTGAGGGATTCGAGAACTTCGGTGGGTTTGGCGACATATTCGACGCATTCTTCGGCGGATTCGGCGCTCGCACCCGGCGCGCGCCGCAGCGCGGCCGCGACATCCAGGCCGGCACCACCATATCGTTCGAGGAGGCGGTGTTCGGAGTAGACCGCGAGATCGACCTGGAACGCGTCGAGCCCTGCCGCGAGTGCAAGGGCAGCGGCGCAGAGCCCGGCAGCGCGCCCGTCCAGTGCGGCCAGTGCAACGGCTCCGGCCAGGTGCGCAGGGTGCAGCGCAGCATATTCGGCCAGTTCACGCAGGTTGGCGCCTGCACCCAGTGCAATGGCGAGGGCAGCGTGATCACCAGCCCGTGCTCCAACTGCCGCGGCTCCGCCCGCGAACGAAGGAGACGGCGCATCCAGGTCGACATCCCGCCGGGCGTGGAGGACGGTATGCAGGTCCGCCTGAGCCGGGAGGGCGACGCGGGGTCCAACGGCGGTACCCCCGGCGACCTGTACATCAACCTGGTGGTGGAGCCCCACGGCTTCTTCTCGCGCAGAGACCACGACATACTTCTCGAGCTGCCGATCAACTTCGCACAGGCGGCGCTGGGCTACGAGCTTGAAGTGCCCACACTCAACGGCCCGGAAACCCTGCGGATCCCCGGAGGCACGCAGTCCGGCACCGAGTTTCGCATCAAGGGCCGCGGAGTGCCGTACTCGGTCAAGGGCCGGCGGGGAGACCAGATGGTGGTGGTGAACGTGGTCACGCCCAGCAACCTCGACGACCGCCAGCGACGGCTCTTTGCGGAGCTCGGGGAATCCATGGGCAACGGTTCCCGCGAGGACAAGAGCTGGTTCGGCAGGTTCAAGGACTCCATCGGCAAGGACGGCAAGGGGTCGTGACGCGGCGAATGGGCAATGAAGTGGCTTGAGCTGAGCATCCGGGCTCCCCAGGAGTACGTCGAGCCGCTATCGGCGGTGTTCCAGCGTCACGGATACGGCGGCGTTGCCGTGGAGCTGGAGGGCGGCTACAACCCGGATGAGGGCGAGTCCGAATCCGACGAGGCAACCGCCGTACTTCGCTCCTACCTCCCGCTCAACAGCACGACGGCATCAAGCCGCGAGCAGATCCGCGTGGCCGTCGCCCTCATCTCCCTGCTGTGTCCGCTGCCTCCGCTCGAGGAGCGGGTCATCGACGAGAACGAGTGGCTTGAATCGTGGAAGGACCACTTCACCCTGCTGCACATAGGACGCCTGGTCGTGCGGCCGTCTTGGATGGAGTACGAGGCCGCGGACGGCGAGGTGGTCATAGGCATGGACCCGGGCATGGCCTTTGGCACGGGACACCATCCGACGACCCGCATGTGCTTGGCCGAGCTGGACAAGCTGGTGAGGCCCGGCATGAGCGTTCTGGACGTCGGGACCGGCTCCGGGATACTTACGATAGCGGCGGCAAAGCTGGGCGCCGGCAGCGTCCGCGCCCTTGACGTCGATCCGGTGGCCGTTCGGGCGGCGCGTGCCAACGTGCGCGACAACGGCCTGAGCCACAAGGTAAGGCTGGAGGAGGGTGAGCTCGCGGCGGACGCCAAGCCTCCTGGTGAGTTCGATCTTGTGGTTGCGAACCTGTACACCAACGTCATTCTCAAGCTTGCGCCGGCACTGGTGGCCCACGCGGCGGCGGGCGGCGCCCTCGTGGTCAGCGGCATCATGGCCGATCGCGCCGGCGAGGTGGAGCGCGCCCTCGGCGACGCTGGCTGCCCAGTCGCGCGCACCGAACGCGAGGGTGACTGGGCCGCGCTGGTAGCCCGCAAGAGCGGGGCCTAGCCGTGCACCGGTTCTTCGTAGACCCCGGTTGCATCCGCGACGGGCGCGCCATCGTGGAAGGCGCGGTCGCAAGGCAGGCCTCGCAGGTGCTCCGGCTTCGCGCTGGGGAGAGCATCGCGCTGATGGACGGCTCAGGCCGGGAGTGGGTCGTGCTGCTCAGCAGCGTATCGCCGTCGCGGCTGGAGGGAGACGTGGTACGCGAGATGTTCCTGAGCGGCGAGCCGGGCGTGTCCGTCACTCTATTCCAGGGTATCCTCAAGGGCGAGAAGTTCGAGATGGTGCTACAGAAAGGGACGGAGCTGGGCATCTCCACATTCGTTCCGGTGGAGTGCCGACGCAGCATACCGAGGGCCGCCGCCAGCCGCGCCGAGGCCAGGCTCAGGCGGTGGCAGAGCATCGTGCGGGAGGCGGCCGAGCAATCGGGCAGGACGCGCATTCCGGTCGTGGAGGCTCCGGTCTCGCTGAGGGATGCGCTTAGGTCGGCGCGGGGCGTGACGCTCTTGGCCTGGGAGCGCGAGCAAAAGACCGGGCTCAGGGAGGCGCTGGCGGAGGGACTCGAACGGGCCCGCGTTGAGGGACTGGGCCTGCTGGTCGGCCCGGAGGGAGGCTTCGATCCGGCTGAGGTGGAGTTGGCTATGGAGGCGGGCGTGGCGCCGGTCAGCCTTGGGAGGCGAACGCTGCGTAGCGAAACGGCCGGGCTGGCCATGACGGCCGCGGTCATGTACGAGATGGGCGAGCTCGGCAGTCCGGGCGACGCGGCCGGAGACACTCGTGCGGGACAGCCCTTGCTCCGCGAGCAGAGCGGCGTGCTGGACTGACAGGGACGCAATCGAAGGAGGTGCACAGTGGCGCAGATGAACGATCTCCAGGAAGCGTACTCCGGCCTGGACCACAGCTACGAGGTGCGAGGCGAGTCCGAAATCGACGCCTCATGCCTGCTGGCGTTCGACTACGACTACCCCGGCAGCGAGTGCGAGGTGGCGCTGGACACGGACGAGTTCACGGCGGTGTGTCCGTGGACGGGCCTGCCGGATTTTGGGACGCTCACAGTGCGCTATGTGCCCGACAGGACGCTCTTGGAGCTGAAGTCATTCAAGTACTACCTGCTGTCGTACAGGCAGGTGGGGATAGTGCAGGAGCACGCGGCCAACCGCATACTGCAGGACCTTGTTGCGGTGTGCCGGCCGTTGCGCATGTCGCTTACGCTGGACTACAAGACACGCGGGGGCGTCCACACGTTGGTTGAGGTGAACTACAAAGCGCCGGAGGCCAGCTAGCCCGCTCTTGGTGAGCCGAGAGTAACCCTGAGCCCAGCCGAAAGGCACCATGTGAGCGGGCCGTTGCGAGCCGTCCGCTTAGCCCGAAGGCTGCACCAGTACGTCGTCACCGTCCACGCGGACGGCGTATGTGGCGACCGGTTCGTAGGCCGGGGGGCTGGCCGGCTCGCCGGTTGTCACGTCGAACTCGCTGCCGTGGCAGGGGCAGACCAGCATCCGTCCGTCGACGTCACCCTCCGACAGCGAGCACCCCGCGTGGGTGCATTCGTCCGCCACAGCGTACAGCTCGCCTTCCACGTTCACCAGTGCCACTCGCTCGCCGTCCACCTCCGCGAGAACCACCTGTCCCGGCGACACGTCTGATATCGAGGCCACCTTCACGAAATCTGCCACGGTTCTACCTCCGACGATGGTATTCTTTGCCGGGAACATGTTATCACTATGAATGCGACCTGTCAGCATGAGAGCGCGGCAGTCCCCGCAGGCATTTCCTGCGGTCATGTGATAGGATAGCGGGAATACATACGACAAGAGGGCTCCCATTGCAGGATCGGGAGGATACGTCCCAGGAAACAGAAGGCATCACCTCAGGCCAGCGGCTTACGCTGCTGGTGGTCGCGGTGGCCGGGCACGGCCTCAAGCACACCTTCAATGCCGCATTCTTCGTGCTCCTGCCTGAGATCAAGGCCGGCCTTGGGCTGAGCAACGCGCAGATTGGCCTGATGTCCACGTTCCGCAACGTGGCAGGCGGTCTCGCCAACATTCCGGCTGGGTACACCGGCGACCGGTTTGCCAACCAGCGCGCTGAGGTGCTGGGCCTGACCATGATCCTGGTGGCGGTGTTTGCGCTGGCGCTGGGCTTTGCAACAAACTTCCTGGTGGCGTTGGTAGCCGCCTCGCTGTTCACGGTCGCCATCACCTTCTGGCACCCTTCGGCCATAGCGTCACTCTCTCGGGAGTTCGCGTCGCGCCGGGGATTTGCAATCTCGCTGCATGGCACGGGTGGGAGCATCGGCGAGACCCTGGGCCCCGTGCTCGTAGGCGTGCTCTTGGGGGTGGTGACCTGGAGGGTGATTCTCCAGGGCAGCATTGCGCCCGGGCTGCTGTTCGGTGTGGTGATCTGGGTTGTGCTGAAGGGCATCCCGGCGCGCTGGCCGTCCTCGGTGAGCATGAGGGCGTACATGGGGTCCGTGGGAGGACTGCTGAAGAACCGGCGACTGCTGCTCGTGCTGCTCTTTGCGGCAGGGTTCGTGGGAGGGCAGAGCACCGTGCTGACCTTCCTGCCGATCTACCTGGAAGAAGACCTGGGAGTATCGACCACGGCGCGAGGCCTGTACCTGTCGCTTGCGCAGGTGGCCGGCATTGTGTCGCAGCCGTTGCTGGGCTACGCATCGGACCGGATTGGGCGCAGGCTTGTGCTGACGCCCAGCTTGATCGCGCTTGGTCTCGCCAGCATCGGGCTGAGCGTGGCGCCGGCCGGCTGGATGTTCGCTCTGGTGGTGCTTGGCATGGGGGCGTTCCTGTTCCCCATGATGTCCATTTTGCTGGCCTCCGCGATGGATCTTGTTTCACTGGGGGCGCAGGCCACCACGGTGTCCCTTGTGTTTGGCTCAGCCATTGTGGTCTCGGCGTTTGCGCCGCTGATAGCCGGGATACTGGCCGATGCGGAAGGCACGCGGGCCGCGTTTCTGTTCGGCGCGGGCGTGGTGCTGGTCACGGCGTTCCTGACGATTGTAACCAGGTGGCAGCCGTCGCGTTGAGGCGCGGCCACTGGGGTGCGCCCGTTCGCGGATCCTGAGTGCCCATGTTTGTTGACAAGGCCGCCATCGTGTTCCTACAATCAACTACCACCATGCGGGACTTAAGATGACCATCGCACAGCAGCTCTACGACCTCCTAGGCATCGATGGCGAGCTTGACAGGTGCAAAACCTCCATCGCCTCCATCGACCAGACTCTGGCGGACGACAAAACGCTCCGGGATCGCCGCCGAGTCGTGGAGGCGGGTCGCGTCGTCCTCAGCAGGCAAGAGACGGAGCGCCGCGACATGGAGCTCCTGATCGGCTCTTCCCAGGAGAAGGGCAAGCAGCTCGAGGAGAACCTCTACGGCGGCTCCGTGCGCAACTCCAGGGAGCTGGAGGGCATGAACACGGAGCTTAACCTTCTCAAGGAGAACCAGCGACGGCAGGAGGAGGGACTCCTCCGCGCCCTGGAGGCAATTGAGGAGACCGAGCGCAAGCTGGGGAGGCTTGAGGGCGGCCTGCGAGAGATGGAGGAGACGCGCGAGCAGCAACGCGCGGACCTCAGCGGAGAGCGAGCACAGCTGGAGGCAAGAACCGAGGCGCTGGAGGAGCGGCGAAGGGGCATGGCGTCGCAGGTGAGTCCTGAGCACCTCCGCCTCTACGACAGGATGCGCGTCGCGCGTCAGGGTCACGCCGTTTCCCGCGTCGAGCGCGGGGTATGTGGAGGCTGCCGCATCTCGCTGCCTAGCAGGGTTGTCCAGCAGGCCCGCACGTCGGAGCGTCCTGTACAGTGTCCAAGCTGCAGCCGCATTCTCTTCGTGAGCTAGAATTCCATGAGGGCAATAGGGTACTTCTGTGCCCAGGCCGGTCCTGGGGCCGAGACTGCGATTCTCGAACAGCAGGAAGCCTTTGACGCCTACTGCCGGAGGAACCGGCACCAGACGGTTGCCACGTTCACGGAGGAATCCCCGGACGGAGAACACTCCGGCTTCGAGGAGATGCTCAATCACATGAGGTCCTCCGGCTCCGAGTACCTGGTCGTGCTGCCCGACGCCCACTTCGTAGGCGACAGCATAGAGGCGGTGGTGCGCCGCGTGCTGGAGCTCGACGCCCTGCGCGCCAAGGTGGTGTGCAGTGACAGCGAGATGCCGGACCCGCTCCAGCAGGCCCTCAGGCACTGGCGCAAGGGAGGCTCGCGAGGCGAACGAATCCGCTCTGCCATGATGGCCAAGGCGCTCAGGGGCGAGGGCCTCGGCAAGCCTCCGTACGGCTACGCCATCGGATCGGATGGCAGGCTGGAGGTTGTGCCTGAGGAGAGCGAGGCGGTGCGCCTGATCTTTCGCATGTACAACCGGGACGGCGTGGGCATGAGACGCATTGTGCGCAGCCTGAACGAGAAGGGAGTGCCCACCCGGGGAGGCCGCGGCTGGAGCTTGGTTACGGTCAGGGACGTTCTGCGGAACCGGTCTTACCTGGGCACGTATACGCGATTCGGCTTGAGGGTGCCTGCCAATCACCCCGCCATCATCGACCGGGATGATTTCCGGCTTGCGCAGGAGAAGATGGAGCGGGGCAGGACAAGACGCAGAGCGTCACATCCATCCGAACCGTTCCTGCTCTCCGGACTGGTATACTGCGCCAACTGCGGCAACCGTATGATGGGCGTCAGCCGCCGCCAGGGATGGCGCCGCAAGGATGGCACAAGCAGCGTGGGCCAGTACAGGTACTACCAGTGCCAGTCCCGCGCCAACCAGGGCACCTGCGGCTACCACACGTGGCGCGCCGGAGACCTGGAGCAAGTCGTTCTTCGAGAGACTAGGGGTGCACTGGAACGCGAAGAGCTGGCGATTGACGGGGCCGCGTACCTGGGCCAAGCTTCGGACGATGGCGACGGGCTCCACGCGGACGCACGCTTCATGCGGGAGCTGGAGAGGGCCGCAGCCGGGCTGACCTCGCTGGAGAGGCTCCGCTCGGTGGTGGCGGAGCTCGACGTCGTGAGAGCGGGCGCGGGCGGCAGCCTGCCGGACGCAGTTCGAGGCGCGCTGGCGGCAGGCGACGTTGCAGCCCTGCTGGAGGAGTGGGACACGCTGGAGGGCGCGGCCGCCGGGCGTGTGCTGCGGGCGCTGGTGTCACGCGTGGTGGTGAGCGACGGCTCTGTTGAGGTGACACCGGTCCAGCACGCGGATGGCTCGCTTTGACCCGCGGTCGAGTGCAGTGCTACACTGCATCGACGTTGATAGGTAGGCTGGGTGATCGCTCTGACGCTGTCAGGGAGGAAAGTCCGAGCTCCACTGGGCAGGATGCTGGCTAACGGCCAGGCGGGGAAACCCGACGGAAAGTGCCACAGAAAACATACCGCCCCGCACGCGGGGTAAGGGCGAACCGGTGAGGCAAGAGCTCACCGCTCCGGTGGCAACACCGGGGGCACGGTAAACCCCATCCGGAGCAAGGCCGAATAGGAGGACCAAGGGCGCCCGGCCTGTCCTCGGGTTGGCTGCTAGAGGCGCTGGGCAACCGGCGTCCCAGATAGATGATCGCCATCCCGTCGTTAGATGGGATACAGAACTCGGCTTACAGGCCTGCCTATCAACGGCGCTCTGCATCGGCCAGTCCGACGCAGCCACGATCTTGTCCTTCCGGACAGCACACATGACCACGTTCGCGACACCTTACGGCGATCCTATCGACTCCGAGAGCATCCGCGCCGGGCTCACCACAACCGTGATGGGCTGCCGCGTCGACTACCTGGCATCCACGCGCTCCACCATGGACGACGCGCGCCGCGCCGCCGCGGAGGGCGCGCTGGACGGCACGCTCATAGTAGCGGACGAGCAGTCAGCCGGACGTGGCCGGTTCCAGCGGACCTGGGTGTCGCCGCCGGGCGTCAACCTGTACCTTTCGCTGTTGCTGAGGCCGTCGCCTGAGGTGGCCTCGCAGCTGTCCATGATGGCGCCGCTGGCGCTTGCTCGCGCGCTCCGCCGCGTGGCCGCCGGCCGGGGCGGCGCCGTTACGATCAAGTGGCCCAACGACGTTCGCATGGGAGGCAGGAAGATAGGTGGCATTCTCATCGAAAGCTCGCTTGCGCAGGATGGCGCTGATGGATTCTCCATCGTGGGTATAGGGGTGAACGTGAACTTCGACCCTGCGGACCACCCGGAGATTCGCGACACGGCCACGGGCCTGCTTGCCGAGCTGGGCCGGCGTGTGCCGCGAGTGGAGCTCCTGTCCGCGCTGATGGAGGAAACGGAGGAGCTGTACCTTGCGCTGGGGCAGGGTAGCTCGGTGCGCGAGGAGTGGGCGTCTTTCCTGGACACGCTGGGGCAGCGAGTGCGCGTTACTTGGGGCGATACGGTGTACTTGGGAATCGCCGAAGGTGTGGACGACGGGGGCGGGCTGCTGCTGCGCTTGGCGGACGGCGGGATCGTGAGCCTCTCCGCGGGCGAGGTGACGCTGAGCGTGTGAGAACGCGCACTTTGCGAGTGCGGAGGCCAGGCTAGCGAGGCTCTGCCGGCACGGCAAGGTACACGCCGTCGTCGCGGCTGAGCACGTAGAGGCTGCCGTCCAGACCTCTCCCGAACGAGGTGATGGCCAGGTCCGAGTCCGCCAGCAGTTGCGGCTCGGTTGCAGTCTCGCCGTCAAAGCGGATGCCCCAGATGCGGCCGGTGCAGAAGTCAGCGTAGACGTAGGCGCCCACCAGTCCCGGTATGTCGCTGCCGCGGTAGACGTGCCCGCCGGTGACCGAGCAGCCCTCGCTGCGGCCGTACTCGGCCACGGGCATCTCCAGGCCTGTGGTGTCGCATCCCTGACTCGGCGAGAAGCAGTGGCGGCCCTCCATGACATTCCAGCCGTAGTTGCCTCCGCGCTTCACGACGTCGATCTCTTCGTAGGAGTTCTGCCCGACGTCCGCGGCCCACATGAGCCCGTTCTCGGTATCGAACGAGAACCGCCAGGGATTGCGAAGGCCATAGGCCCAGATCTCGCCGCGCGCGCCCGGCATACCCACAAACGGGTTGTCCGGCGGGATGGCGTAGCCTGCGTCTTGGGACACACTCGATACGTCCAGCCTCAGAATTGACCCGAGGAGCGTGCCGGTGTTCTGGCCGTTTCCCATCGGGTCGCTCGCCAGACCTCCGTCGCCCAGCGCCACATAGAGGTACCCGTCCGGCCCGAACTCGATCTGGCCCCCGTTGTGATTGGAGTAGGGCTGCTCCACCTCCAGGATCACTATCTCGCTGAACACGTCCGCCAGGTTCGGATCGTTGTCGCTGACCGTGAAGCGTGAGAGCACGGAGCGCCTCGGATCGATGGCCGAGTAGTAGACGAAGAAGTGTCCGTTCTCCGCGAAGTCGGGTGAGAAGGCCAGACCCAGCAGTCCCTCCTCGTTGGCGCCTCCGCGGGAGCGGCCCTGGATGTCCAGGAACATACTTGCATGTTCGACAGTTGGCTCATTGGGGAATACCCGGATTCGCCCCCACTGTTCCGTCACGAAGATGCGATTGGTGCCGTCGTCCGGCTGCACCAGGTTGGTGAGACGCTCGAGCTGCAGGTTGGGAAATGCGGGCCGGAGGGCTATCCCAGGCAGGCCATCTCCGGGCGAAGAAGGCCGGTCAAGGCCGGTATCGGGGGTCGGATTGCTCATGGGAGATGCGCCTGAGGAAGGCGCGAGGGTTGCCGCTTCGGTTGAGGCGGGGGAGCGCGATGGAGTCCCCATAGGCGCGGCTGTTAGCGTTGCGTCTGCGGTCACTTCAGTGGTGCGAGCCGGCTGCTCCGTCCCGGCGCTGGAGTCCGGCTCCGGCGTGTCCGCGGGCGATCTGCAAGCCGCGATGAGGAGCAGGCCCAGGGCCAGGAGCGCGGCCGGTACTATATGCCTGCGATCCAATGGCTAGAACGGGAGGTTCTCTCCCGCGCCCTCGGCCTCAGCCCGCTCCAGTATATGCGCCGCCACAGCCACGTCCTCCAGCGCGATGCCCTGCGACTCGAACAGTGTAATGTCGTCGTCGGACACCCGGCCGGGCGCTTGGCCGGAGACCACCCAGCCGAGCTCGAGCACAACGCTCCAGTCCAGCTGTCCCGCGGCGATGGGCATGGCGAGGTCGGCGCACTCGATCATGGCCTGCGGCACGTCGTCGGCAGCGATCACGGCGCACCGGGCGATCGCGGCGTCGTCCAGCTCGCGTCGCTCCAGGGAGTTGGCGCCGGCGGCGTTGATGTGCATCCCCGGCGAGAGCCAGTCGCCCATGACAACGGGATCGAGCGTGCGCACGTTGGTGATGGCAATGACCACGTCTGTGCCGCGGACGGCTTCCTCGGCGGACGACGCGGGGGACACCGGAATGTTTAGCGACGCGCTCATGGTGGTGCAGAACTCATCAAGGCGCTCTCGCGTGCGGCTGTATGCCGTGGCGGACTGGATGGGTCGGACGGCGCATACGGCGGCGAGCTGGGACCTGGCCTGGAAGCCCGTTCCCACGATACCCACCGTCGAGGCTTCCTGCCGTGCCATGTGGCGAGTGGCAACGCCGCTGGCTGCCCCGGTGCGGATCTGCCCCAGGTTCCCTGCCTCCATGACCGCCATGAGCCGGCGCGGCTCGCCTCCGTACAGCAGCACCAGGGGCCGTCCCGCGCCCATCGTCTTGAATCCTGCCACTCCGCGGCCGCCTAGCACGGCCACCATCATCGTTATGCCAACGCCCTCTGCCTGGGCGCGCTCCCTGGGCAGGTTGACGCCGGTGCCCATGCCCTGCTCCATGAATCCCTGCTCCACCACTTCAATCGCCTCATTCATGGGCAGTAGGCGGACAACGTCGTCCTCACGAAGAAATAGAGCCATTGTGTCCTCCGTAATCTCTGGGCGGGCGCAGGTCAGGCCCCGGCGCGTGCGGCGGCCCCTACGAACAGGGGCGCGGCGACCTCTCGCAGGAAGTTGCGCGCCAGCGTCTCGTATCCCTCCGCGTCCGGGTGAAGATCGTCGGGAAGCATGTGAACGTGCTCAGGGCCGAACAGCCGCAGGCCGTCCACGTAGTGAACGTTGGAACCGCCCCGCTCGCGGATTGCGCTTACCGCCTCGGCTACCTCCTCGCGCATGGCGCGCAGGGTGAACTCAACCGCGTTGGGCGTGTCCTCCCGCGGCGGCGAGAAGATGGGCGAAATAACCGCGATGGGTATATCGGTGTGTCGCTCCCGGAGTATCTCCACGAAACCGATGACGGCGGGCCGGAATGCGCGAAGGCCCAGGCTGGCTGCGCCGTAGACGTTGATGCCCACCTTGATGGAGATGAAGTCGGCGGGGCGGTCACGCATGAGCCGGGCGATCATGGGGTCCAGGTGGCACTGGCCGCCGTAGCCCAGGCAGGTGAGGTTCAGACCGTGCTCCCTGGCGACTATGGCAGGCCAGGTGCGGCTGGGGCTTGCGGCGGCGCGGCAGTGGGTTATGGAGCTGCCGTACGTGGTCCAGAGGGGCCTCCGGTCCTCGAACGGCGAGACGGATGCGCCGTCGCTTACCTCCAGCGAGCGGAGCCGCAGCTCGCTGTACTGTGGCAGCCAAATCTCAAGCAGCTTCTCGCCCGCCGGCAGGTCCGGGAACTCGAACGCGTCGCGTCCGGCCAGCTCCACGGAGGCGTGGAGCCGCCCGTCGCACAGCAGGTCGATTGGCGACGCCTCCTCGTCCGCTCGCTCCATGCGACCCGCAAGCGTGGTCGTGTCGCTGTGGAATCTGATCCGCACCCCTGCAGCCATGGCGGCGCGCTCGCGGAGGGCGTCCGGCGGGAAGAGCGCCAGGTCGTCGTAGGGAAGGCGCCACGGCTGCGTCCACTCCTCAGTGCTGTGGCAGGAGATAGCGCCCTGCCATGTGATGCGCGGGTCGTCCGGTCTAATCAGCATTGGCTCTCCCTGGTGCTAACTTCGCCGCTGGGCAAAGACCGATGAGGCGCCTCACGTGGTGAGAGGCGTGTTGTCGCGGTTGGCCCACTCACCCATGGAACCGTCGTAGTTGCGGACTCGTTGGTAGCCCATGAGCGTGAGTACGAATGCTCCGTGCGCCGCACGGATTCCACCCTGTCAGTAGGTGATGACCTGCTTGTCCGGAGTGACGCCCCTCTCTTCCAGCATGGCCCTGATCTCGCCGGCGGGCTTGACGGTGCGGTGCTTGTCTGCGGTCACAAAGTTGAGCCACTCCAGGTGTATCGCGCCCGGCACGTGGCCTGCGCGCCGGTTGGCGCGGTTGTTCTCGCCGGTATACTCACCCGTGGAGCGCACGTCCAGGAAGATGGTGTCGGGGTCGCCCACGCAAGACACGCCGTAGTCCAGCGTGCAAACCAGGTCCGAAACCTCGCGGGCGGTGAAGCCGGCCGTATCCGGCTGCGGCACGTCCGTGGTGACGGGGCGGCCCTCGTCCAGCCACTTGGGCCAGCCCCCGTTGAGCACCTTCACGTTGGTGTGTCCGTAGTAGTTGAGCACCCACCATACGCGGGCGGCGTAGAGGCCGCCTGCGTTGTCGTAGGTGATCACGGTGTGGTCGTTGCCGATGCCCATGCCGCCCATCAGCTCGGATACGTGCTCTGCGGAGGCCACGAGGGGATAGCTGGTCGGCTCCCGCGGGAACTCGGGGTGCTTGATGTAGTGATGCTCGCGAATGCCCACGGAGTTGGGCAGGTGGGCGCGGCGGTATCCGTCGATCTGGTCGCAGTCGATTATGCGGACGTCCGGGTCGTGCAGGTGTTCCTGGAGCCAGTCTGACTCAACGAGGATGTCGGGCCGTGCGTAGCTGCCGGTGGTCATGGAGCGCCTCCCGGGTGGGGGTGGGTTGCGCCGCCGATTATATCACAACAACACGGCGTGTTGCGCCGCCGTGTCCGCTTGCGTACAATGGCTTCAGCGCTCAGTCGCAATCCCACTTTCGATCGCGGAGGTATTTCTTATGTCAGCCGTAGCCGATATCCTTGCCGAGATGCGCGCCAAGCACGACGCCCTGAACGAGAAGCTCGCACAGATCCCGGAGAGCCAGATGGGAGAAATGGGAGCCTGGGGCGATCGCCCAATGCCCATCAGAACTATGTTCCTCCAGATGGTGGGCCACGACGTGGAGCACACCGTCCAGGCCATAAAGACCCGCCGCGACCTGGGCATGCCTCAGACGGAAGCCCAGCTGACACTGGCCAGCCTGCAGGAGGTGCGCGGACAGCTGGAGGGTCTGCTCATCGGCCTGTCCGACGAGGACCTGGACAAGGCGCCGGAAGGCGAGTGGTCCATCCGGCAGGTGCTGGAGCACTTCGTGCAGACGGAGGACTTCTACTCCAGCCGGATAGATCAAGCGCTGGCATCTTCCGGCTAGCACCGCGGCTCCCAGCGAAAGCAATCGTAATGGCTGAGAGGCCGCCCCTGACATACGAGGCGTTCGTGGCCTTGGCCATGCTCTACGGCCTGGACATGGACGAGGAGCACCTTCGGGAGCTGTTCCCGGAGGTGGAAGCCATGCAGGAACGCATTGCGGCGCTGGACGTCGTGGACGCGAATGCCGTTCCTCCCGGCTCCGGCCTTGCGCCCTGGGGATCCTCCGAGCAGGAGTAGCCGTGGCCTCAGATGAGCTGACGCGGCTGCCCGTATCGCGCCTGGCTGCCCTCATCGAACAGCGCGAGGTGTCGCCAGTTGAGGTGACGGAAGCCTACATCCGCCGCATCGACGAGACAGAGCCGCGGCTCAACGCCTTCATCACTCGCATGGACGACCGGGCCTTGGAGTCGGCCCGGCAGGCTGAGGCCGAGATCATGCGGGGAGGCTATCGAGGCCCGCTCCACGGCGTTCCCGTGGGGCTGAAGGACCTGTTCCGCACCAAGGGCGTCCGTACTACGTCGGGATCCGCCATCGATCGCGACTTTGTGCCGGACGAGGACTCCGCCGTGGCGGAGCGATTCGCCGCCGCGGGCGCATGCGTAATCGGCAAGCTCCACATGACGGAGCTGGCCTTCGACGGCACAAGTCTCAATCGCCACTACGGCCCAGCGCGCAACCCGTGGGACCCGGAGCGAATGGCCGGCGGCTCCAGCAGCGGATCGGGCGTGGCGGTTGCCGCTGGGCAGGCCGCGCTGACGGTGGGCACCGATACCGGCGGCTCCGTGCGAGTGCCGGCGGCCCTGTGCGGCGTGACTGGCCTGAAGCCCACGTTCGGGCTCATCAGCAGGTACGGCGCCACGCCCCTTGCGTGGTCGATGGACCACGTGGGGCCGCTGGCGCGAAGCGTGCTCGACTCAGTGCTGGCGCTGAACGCCCTGGCAGGCCACGACCCGCGCGACCCCGCATCGCTGCGTTTGCCGCCGCGGGACTACGCCGCCGGGCTGGAGCGCGGCGCCGAAGGCGCGGAGGGAACGCGCATCGGCGTGGTGGAGAGCTTCGGATGGGACCTGACGGAGCCGGGCGTGAGGACGGCTTTCGATGCAGCGATGGAGGGTTTGCGGACCCTCGGCGCAGACGTGGGGCCGGCCGCCACGCCGGAGCTGGCGCTTATCAACGCCGCGGGCAGCGTGGTGCAGACGGCCGAGGCAGCGGCGCTCCACCGCGACCGCGTGCTGAGACGAGGCCGCGAGATGGACCAGGCCATCCGCCGCCGCATCGAGAGCGGGCTGTTCATACCGGCGGAGGCGTACCTCCACGCGCAGCGGGTGAGGGCCGCGCTGAGGCGTGAGCTACTGTCGACGCTGGATGAGGTTGACCTGCTGGCGTCTCCCACGACCGCCATCGCCGCGCCAATGTTGGACCAGCAGAGCGTGACCATACAGGGGCGGGAGGTGCACATTCGAGAGGGACTGCTCCGCATCACGCGCGTGTTCAGCGCGGTGGGCCTGCCGGCGATTTCCGTGCCGTGCGGGTTCACGGAGGACATGCTTCCGGTGGGGCTGCAGCTGGTCGGGAGGCCGCTGTCTGAGCCGTTGCTGCTGAGGGTGGCACACGCCTATCAGATGTCGACGGAGTGGCACCTGCAGTTTCCCGACGTGTGAGGCGGCCGGCGCGGCATCGTCTACCTGTCGGCGTGGCCCAGCGATCTCCCGGGCGCAACTATATCGCGCACGCGCTGCTTCAGCTCCTTCGGCTCCGGGAACCGGCGCTCCTCACTGAACGACCACACGGTCTCGCCATTCGCGCGCACGTGAAAGACCCCGCCGGTGCCGGGAATGAGCGCCACCTCGCCTACGTCGTCCTGGAACGTTGTGAGCAGCTCCTGTGCGACCCAGGCTGCGCGGAGCATCCACCTGCACTGCGTGCAGTACTCGATCTCAATCCGTGACTTGTCCGTCATGGCGTCATAACTCCCGCAGGGCGATTCCGGCTTACGGCACGTCCATCCGGCGCAGCCGGTAGACCGTGGCCGCGAAGAACAGCGCTATGGCCGCGGCCGCTCCCACCATGCCCGCCTGAAGCTCGATGGTTGCTTCCTCCAGCGACGAGAACCCATCCTCGTCCATGCCGTACAGGATTGCGAAGGTGTAGCCCCGGACACTGACGTATCGCAGGCCCTCCAGGAGCTGGGTCGCCAGCCCTTCCCAAAGGAACACGTAGACCACGGCAAAGGCGAGGGCACGCTGTGTCATGAGGCCGGCCCACGTAAAGATGGAGGAGTAGGCCGCAACGCAAATCAGCGAGCCCATGAACGCGGCGGCTATGGTGGTGCTGCTAGCAGCAGGGTCCAGCGCCACCAGGACGGTCGCCGGCACAGCGGCAAGAGGCGCCGCAACCACGATGGTGGCTGCAAGCTTGCCGAGCACGATGTAGCTGCGTGGAACGGGACGCGTGGTCAGGAGGCTAAGGGTGCGGTCCTCCAACTCGTTGCCAAAGGCGCCGGTAGCAAGGATGATCACGATCATGGGCAAGGTGATTGAGACTACTAGCCCATAGAACATGTCGATGAAGTTGCCGTCGTCGTTGTTGCCGGTCAGCATGACCGGGGCGACAATCAGGAACGGGATCAGAGCGACCAGCGCAAGCAGCAGCAGCCTCCGTAAGGAGATCGCCTGCCGGATCGAGAGCGTGAACAGGGACAGGATCACTGCTGCACCACGTAGGAGAACACGCTCTCCAGGGAGTCGTCCAGCGGCTCGATGCGATAGAGGCGCACGCCCAGGTCCCGTGCGAGCCTCGGGGCCTCGCGCTGTAGGTGGGCCACGTTCCGCGTGAGCACCTCTATGCCCTTGTCATTGAGGGATACGGAGTCTACGGCGTCCAGTCCCACAAGGGCAGAGGCCATTTCCCGCGGCCTGGATGCGAAGATTCTCACGTGGAACGGGCGGTGGTCAAGCTGTTCGCGTATGGCGTGGTAGTTGCCCGCAGCAGCCAGCTTGCCGCTGACCACCAGCAGGATGCGGTCGGCCAGGACCTCGACCTCCTCCAGGATGTGCGAGGAGATGAGCACGGTCTTGCCCTCAGCCGCGAGCCTGCCGATGTATTCGGCAAACTCCAAGCGCTGGCGCGGGTCTGTCCCGTTGAGGGGCTCGTCCAGCAGCAGCACCTCCGGGTTGTGGACAACCGCGGCGGCCATGCGTATGCGCTGCCTCATGCCGCGGGAGTACGTTCCCGTAGGTCTGTCCTGGGCGTCCTGCAGGTTGGCCGCGGCTATGGCGCTCTGCGTGGCCTCTTCCACGTTCTCCAGCCCCTGCAGGCGTGCTGCCATGCTCACGAACTCGCGCCCAGTCATGAAGGGATATATGGCGTCGTGCTCGCGCATGACGCCGACGCGCCGGTAGAGGTTGGGGTTGTCGCGCACGCTCTGCCCCAGGACGCGGACGCTGCCGAGTGACGGCATGATCAAGCCGCACATCATGCCCAGCAGCGTGGTCTTGCCCGCGCCGTTGGGCCCCAGGAGGCCGGTCACGCCCGGGCGCACCTGGAACGTGTTGTCGTTGACGGCGACCACGCTGCCATACCACTTGGAGACGCGGTCGATCTCTATGGGCGCGTCGTAGGTGCTGGTCACAGGCGCAATCTCCTGTAGCGGTTCCAGAGCAGCAGCGCGGGCAACCCGGTGAAGAGGGCGTAGACTCCCACAGGCCAGGCGTCGCTCAGCTCATCCCTTGCTTCCTGCGCAGGCGAGGAGAACTCTTCGTCCACGTCGAACACAATGCTGTTGATGTTGTCGGTGACGGCGCTCATGCTCAGAAGCCCAACGTAGGGAGCCCAGCGGCCGGTTGGAGTGGTGCAGTCCTCCGTGGACGTAAACGTGGTGCTCCCGTCTGCCTGTCGTTCCGTACTCTCAAAATTGCAGATGTCGGCGGTAAGGCCCTCAACGACGGTGGTAGAGAGGAGGTAGAAGCCGATGACGATTACGGAGGCGTAGGCCCGCCGCGAGGTGAAGGCCGCTACGGCCAGGGGCGCCACGGTGACAAACAGTGCAATGACCACGCCAACTAGCACGATGCGCGGCAGGTCCAGCCAGCTGTCCCGCACATAGTCCACCGGGTTGTCGGCGGTGAGGATGAGGCCAAGCTGTAGCACGGCCTGCCCCGCCAATGCCAGCGTGAGAGCGACCGCAAAGAAGGACAGGCAGCGCCACAGGATGTAGTCGGTGGGAGTCAAGGGACGCACCATGTAGAGAGGCAGCACGTTCTCGCGCCGGTCGGGAATGAGCAGTTCGGGCGCCATGATGGCGGAGAAGATTATAAGAACCAGCCCCACGAAGGAGTAGTAGTCCCCGGGGCCGGGTACGAACTGGTCAGCCGCGCTCTCCAGGCCTTGACCCACCTGCTCCGTCGTCACAAGGATTACGACGAAGACCACGGCCGGGGCCATCGACGCGACGAAGAGGAGCGCGGGCATGATCTTGGCGCGGCCTCCGCGTCCGATGCCCAGCAGCGTCCGTATTCCGTTCACAAACAGCGCAGAGCGCGCCCGGTTGCGCCCCTCGCGCGGGCCGGTGTAGTGCTGGTAGCCAAGGTCAAAGACCTCCGCCTCGCGTGCCATTACCTGGACCCGGCCCTGAATATGTCCGTCAGGTTGAGACGCTCCAGAGACAGGCGCTTGAGCCGGGCGCCGGCGTCCACGGCCGCGTCCCGCACATGGTCGTAGTCCTCCTCGCGGGCGCCCTGGATGATGAAGAGGTCGCCCCGGGTCGAAGCCTGCACGCCGCGAGCGGCCAGCGCGGCGGCGAACTCGTCCCTGCGGTCCGCCACCTCCACGTGGAGCGTCTCCGTCTCCTCCGTGAGCTTGGCCACCTCGCCGCTCCTGGCCACCACGCCGGACTCCAGCACGATGATGGAGTCCGCGGTGCGCTCCACGTCTCCCATGAGGTGCGTTGAGAGCACCACGCTTATGCCGAAGGTCTTGGCGGTGCGCTCCACCAGGCTGAGCATCTCCTGGCGGCCGTCCGGGTCCAGGCCGGCGGTGGGCTCGTCCAGGAACACGAGGACGGGGTCGTGGACGATGGCCTGCGCGAGCTTCACGCGCTGCTTCATGCCTGTCGAGTACTCGCCGATGGAGCGGTATCGCTCCTCGTCCAGGCCCACGTGGCGAAGGACGTCGGCGGCGCGGGTGCGCGCCTGGCTGGGGGGGATGCCGCTGACCTGGGCCATGTACATCAGGAACTCGGACGCGGTTACGGAGGAGGGCAGGCACTCGTGCTCGGGCATGTAGCCGAGCTGGGTGCGGCCGTCCGGGTTGCCGTAGGTGGTGCTGCCCAGTACCTCGGCGGTGCCCCCTGTGGGAGGGATGAGCCCGAGGAAGAGCTTGATGGCCGTGCTCTTGCCGGCCCCGTTGGGTCCGAGAAGGCCGGTCACGCCCTCATCGACCTGAAAGTTCACGGAGTCAAGGGCAACGGTGGAGCCGTAGCGCTTGGTGAGTCCCTTTGCTTCCAGAAGTGGCGGCATGTGCCTATTATACATCACGCCGCGGGAATCACGCACGGGGCGCAGGTTTCCCGACCGCTTATCCAGGTTTCGCTCCGCAAGCCTGGCGCGACAGGCTCACCAAGAGAGGGCAGAGTGGCTGGCACGGGATTTCCGCTCATCCCCGCATCAAGTGCGGGGCAGGCTCACCCCCGTATCAGGTATGGGGCAGGCTATGAGCGGGCCGTGGCGTTGCGTGGCGGGCCGTCGTATTGACCACTCGACCGGCCCAAAGTAGACTGCAATGCACTGGAGAACAGCCTTGAACTACTCCTCCGAGCCCCGCGTCACCGGTCTCTTCCTCGTGCTGGCCGCCATTTTCGTGACGCTGCTCGTCACGTCCAACATCATCGCGGTGAAGCTCATCGAGGTCTACGGACGCATCCTTCCGGCGGCCATCGTCATTTTCCCCATGACCTACATCCTGGGCGACATCTTCACGGAGGTGTACGGCTTCCGCTTCGCCCGGCGCGTTATCTGGCTTGGCTTCATGTGCAACACCGTGGCCGTCGTCGGCTTCTGGGTGGGAGGCATCCTTCCGGCCGCCTCCTTTTGGGAAGGCCAGGACGCATACGACGCAATACTCGGGTACACGCCGCGGCTGCTCCTGGCCTCACTTGCCGGGTACCTCGTGGGTGAGTTCGCAAACTCCATCGTCCTCTCACGCCTGAAGGTGGTCACCGAGGGACGCATGCTGTGGGCGCGCACCATAGGCTCCACGTTTGTTGGCCAGGGTTTCGACTCCGCGGCCTTCGTCACGCTGGCTTTCGTCGGCACGGTCGCCGGCGGCAACCTCGTGGAGCTTGTCATTACGCAGTGGCTATTCAAGGTGGTGTACGAGGCGGCAGCAACGCCCCTCACCTATGCCGTGGTGGGTTACGTGAAGCGCCGCGAGAGGGTGGACGTGTACGACCACAGCGCGTCGATGAACCCGCTCGCGTTCCTGCGGTAGCGCGTCGAAGGTATGGCAGTGGCATCAAAGGCAGCGCACCCCCCCGGACGCAGATGGCGCAGACTGGCGGCGCGCGCCGCGACGGCATTTGCGGCGCTGGCCGTGCTGACACTGGTGCTGGCCGTTGTCACGCCCCAGGGCCGCACGGCGGCCAAGACCGGCGGCTTCATCTTCCAGGTACTGCCGGTCGTTCCCGTCAAGCCGCTCGCGTGGTTCACGAGCGGCCCCACCCAGCATGAGGTGCTGTTCCCGCAGTCATTGGGCGAGGGCCTGGCCGACGTGTACCGCCCGGCCGGTGACGGCCGCCATGCTGCCGTGTTGCTCTTCCTGGGCGTGAACCCCGCCGGCCGCGACGACGAGCGCGTGGTGAACCTGGCGGAGGGGCTGGCGCGTTCCGGCATGGTGGTCATGGTGCCCTGGTCGGAGTCGATGACGCAGTACAAGATCGACCCGGCGGAGGTGGACAACCTGGTCAACGCGTTCCTGTTCCTGCAGGACCGGGATTACGTCGACCCCGAGCGTGTGGGCATGGGAGGGTTCTGCGTGGGTGCCTCGCTGTCTGCGGTGGCGGCGCAGGACGTTCGCGTCCGGGACAGCGTGGCGTTCGTGAACTTCTTCGGCGGCTACTACGATGCGCGTGACCTGATGGTGTCGGTGGCGAGCCGCACCCGGTTCGACGATGACAAGCAGCGCGAGTGGGAGCCCAGCGGCCAAACGCTCAGGACGTTCCGAAACCACCTGATCGACACCGTGGAGAGCGCGGAAGAGCGGGACCTGCTCACGCGGGTATTCGTGAATGGGGAGGAGCCGCTCCCGGGCGATGTGGCCGCCCTGTCCGATACTGCGGACGCAGCTTACCGGTTGATGGACGGCGTCACGGCGGAGGAGGCAAGGGAGCTGCTGGACCGGCTGCCGCCCGAGTTCCAGAGTGAGCTGGACAGGATGTCACCCAGCCGCAACATCGACGGCCTCAGGGCGAGGGTGCTCATCATGCACGACGCCGAGGACAACAATGTGCCCTCCGAGGAGTCGCGTCGCTTGACGGAGGCGCTGGAGGACAAAGGCAACGTGCGCCACACGGAGTTCGTGTTCTTCCAGCACATGGACCCCGCGCGGGCGGTCAACCCGCTAACGTGGACCGTGGACGCGCTCAAGCTATTCCTGCACATGTATAACGTGGTGCGCGTGTCCACGTAGGGGAAGCGCTTGCGTAGCTGAGGCGACATACCGCAAGATATACGCTTTTCGTCATTCCCGCGGACGCGGGAATCCATCTCCATCCATATCGGACACCCTAGACCCCTGCTTTCGCAGGGGTGACGAAGCGAGCTCTCAACCGGGGTTGTGCCAAGGTTTCGTGGCGAGGCGTCACCGTTCCAGCGCCTCCCTGATCCGGCTCAGGCCGCCCGCCATCTCCCTGCCGAACACCTTGCGGTCGATAAGCCAGAGCGTGGGAGGGAACCACATCTGCGGAGGCTTGGGATCGAAGCGGCGCTCCAGCAGGGTGTAGGTGAGGGTGGTGGCATCGCCGCGAGGCCGAAGGGTGTAGGCCCATCGAAACGTGTTCTGCTGGCCCGCGCCGTCGCTGACCGTCTCCCAGGCAATCCGGAGGTTCGGCTCCAGCTCGGTGACCGTGGAGTTGTCCTCCACGCCCGCCCTGTGCGACGTCTTGCCCAGCGACCTGAACCTGGAGCCCACGGCGAGAGGCCCCTCCGTGATCTTGGTGATCCTCTCCAGGCCGAAGCTGAGCCCACTGGACCACTCGACGTGCTTCTCCACGTCTGCCAGATACTCAAACACGCGCTCCACCGGCGAGTGTATGAAGACGCTTCTGCTAACCACTGGCATGTGCTCGCTCCAGTCGTGTCGTAGGTCTAGATGCGAGGCGCTGCGCGCACGGCGTCGCCAGGCGCTACGCTAGCACACGGACGACAAAGATTCAACAATCAGAGCGGTTCGTTCGGCTCCCCGCGCGCCCTTGACGAAATTGCTTGTGCAGCCGCCCATCCGCTGCGCACGGCGCCCTCCATGGTGCCCGGCCAGTCGGTGTGAACCCACTCGCCGGCCAGAAACAGGTTTGCGATGGGCGTCGTGACTGGCAGCCGGAAGGCCCCGGCGCCCGGAACCGACCGGAAGGTGGCCCTGGGCTGCTTCACCACCAGCAGGCGCTCAACGCGAGCATCCCGCGCGCGCGGGAACACTCGTGCCATCTCCTCCAGGAACATCTCGCCTATCTGCTGCCTGGGCACGTCGGCATACTGCCAGGCGCCGCTGAGCGAGATGCACACGTACTGCCCGGACGCATCGTAGTCGCCCTGCATACGCGTCTTGTTGAAGACCCACTGGAGTGGACTGTCCACGAATCCGGCGAATTCATCGTCCATCACCGGCCGGTCGTACCAGACGTGCACGTTCACAATGGGCGAGTACCGCAGCATTCCGGCGAGGGAGAAGAACCCATCCCCGGCCAGTTCGTTCGGCAGCACGGTCGCCAGGTCGTGGGAGGGCAGCGCCAGGACGTACCAGTCCCCGCTAACGCTTCCGCGGGACGTGCGAACGCCGCAAACCTTGCCGCCCTCGATGGCCAACTCGCGGACGCCGGCGCCCAGCATCACCTCGCCGCCGCGAGCCGAGAGGTAGTCGATCGCGCCGTCCGAGACCAACTCCGAAAGGCCCACCATGGCGTAGCCCATGCTGCCGCTCTCCCGGGACTTCAGCACTCCCTCCTGGAACACCTTCAGGCCCATGGTCGCGCTCACCTGAGACGCGTCGTCGTTCAGAGTCGGGAGCACCACCAGGTTCCAGAATCGGTCTATGGCCTCGTCCGACTGGTGGTGACGCTTCAGCCATTCGGTGAAGGTCGCGTACTCGAGATTTGACGCGTCGCGCCGGCGGTTGACGAGCTGGATGCGCAGGCCGCCGTATATCACGCGCAGTTTGTCCGTCCACGAGAGGTGGGGATAGGCGAGCAACGAGGGCAGCAGGTGCAGCGGAGCGGGCAGCGCTGCGCCCTGAAGTACGCCCCTACGGCCCGCGCTATCGAGGATGGAAACGGACAGCGAGTTCTGCAGATGCGTGTTGACACGCGCTCCAAGTATGCCCAGAAGCCCGATGTAGGCGGTGCAGCAGCCCAGGAATACGTGCTGGCCGTTGTCCATCTCCCGGCCGGTTTCAGGATCCGTGAAGGAGAACGCCCGGCCGCCCAGGAAGGGCCGTTTCTCCAGGAGCACTACAGGGTGGCCGCGGTTGGCGAGGTGGCAGGCGGCGGCGATGCCGGCCAGCCCGCCGCCTATGACAACTACCTTTCCGGGGCCCTCGATACTATCGCGTTGAACCATAGCTTTGCCAGCAATCCCAGCTTCTCGGGAGTGCTGAGGCCTATCCTTTCACCAAACACGTTGTACTCCGCGGCCTCTATGCGGTCCAGCAGCCGGCTGTACAGGCCGTGGAGCATGGCCGGGCACGTTCTTGAGCGGGGCGACAGCAGCGGCAGCAGCCTCCTGCCACGCTGGAAGTAGTCGCGGGCGCGCTCCACCTGGAAGCGCATCATGTCACGAAAGCCGTCGCTGGTCCTGCGCAGCAGGATGTCCTCCTCGGAGCAGCCGAAGCGCGCCAAGTCCTCGCCGGGAATGTACAGCCGGTCTCGTTCCAGGTCTTCGTCAACGTCGCGCAGGATGTTGGTGAGCTGCATTGCCAGACCCAGGTCTATGGCGTGCTGCCTGGCGCTGGGGTCGGTGTATCCGAAGATCTCGATGCAGATGAGGCCCACGGCGGAGGCCACCCGGTAGCAGTACTCGCTCAGCTCCTCGAACGTGGAGTAGCGCGTCTTGGTGATGTCCATCTCCACGCCGTTGATCACCTCCTCCAGGTACGTGCGCGGGATGCCATAGCTGTTGATGGTGTCGTGAAGGGCGAGGTACACCTGCCCCTCCGGCCTGCCGGCGCAGGTCATTTCGAGGGCCTCGCGCTGCTGCTCGACGAGGTGCAGCTTGACGTCTGGGTCGGTTGCGTCGTCCGTGGCGTCGTCGCAGAGGCGGCAGAACGCGTAGGTGGCGTAGATGGCCCTGCGCTTGGCAGCGGGCAACGTGATGAAGGCGTAGTAGAAGTTCTTTGCCCTCTCTTTGGTCAGCCTGCGGCAGTAGTCGTAGGCCAGGTCAAGGTCAGTGGTCACCGGATGCTCCCTGTCCTCATGCTCACTCCGCTACGTCGCTCAGATCCTCCCGCGCAGCTTCATTCGAATCGCCGTGGCCGCTGCCAGCCGCGTCCTGGCGAGCTTGGACAGCGCGGGCCGGCGGCTGAGCACGTCGTAGCCCTGGCGTTCGATCGCGTTCAGAATGTGCAGACCGCCCTCAGTGAACAACGCGATGTCCAGGCGCACGATGCCTTCCACGGCGTCCACGAGGGCGGCGCCCTCCCGAAAGAGGCCCCGGGCGCGCTCCACCTCGAACCGCATCAGCTCACGGAAGGCGTCGTCCGCCACGCCCTCGCGCAGCTGATCCTCCGTGCAGCCGAACCGCCCCATGTCCTCCTGCGGGATGTATATACGGCCCATCTCCAGGTCGCGGCGCACGTCCTGCCAGAAGTTGGTGAGCTGCAGGGCAGTGCAGGTGGCATCGCTCAGGCGCTGCCGCTCCGGGTCGGCGTAGCCGAAGAGGTACAGGAACAGGCGACCCACCGGGTTGGCGGAGTGGTCGCAGTAGAAGAGCAGGTCTTCGTATGTGCGGTGGCGATGCGTCCTCTGGTCGATGCGGTTGGCCTCAATGAGCTTGAGGAACGGCTCAATTGGTATGCTGAAGCGCTGGATGGTCTCGGCGAGGGCCACGGCGATGGGGTGCGTGGGCGTCCCGTCGTAGCAGGCCCGCAGCTCCTCCTCCCACCGGTCGAGCAGCGCGAGCCGGTCTCCCTCCGCCTCGTCGCCGAGGTCATCTACAAAGCGGCAGAAGGCGTAGATGGCGTAGACGTGGGGGCGCTTGTCGCCGGGCAGGAACCACGAGGCGACGGTGAAGTTCTCGTAGTGGGAGCGGGCGAGGGTGCGGCAGTAGTCGTACGCCTCCTCCGCGCTCCACCGGGTGCGTGAGCGCGCTGTAAGCCCGTCCATGCTGGCCTCCGGTGCCTGGGCTGTACGCCTGCCGGGCGTGTGCCGGCGGCGTGCGTGGCTCATATCTCAGGCTACCACAAGCCGCAGGCCCCTTCAATACGGGCGCCTACCGGTCGCGCGTGAGCAGGAAGTGCACCAGCTCCCGCAGCGTCTGACGGCTGCTCTCCGAAGTCCTCATGCCGCCGAGCGCGTCCTCGACCAGCGCGGCCTGCTGCTCAGCGAGGCTCTCCAGGTACGCGGGCGCGCCTAGGCTCTCCAGCAGCTCTATCAGCGACGCCACGTCGGAGTCATCCACGTGCTCCTTGGCGTAGACGGACTGGATGTGCTCCCGCTCCACGCCGCCGGCGTGCTCCAGGCCGTACACGACGGGCAGCGAGTTCTTCTTGCTGCGCAGGTCGCTGCCCGTGGGCTTGCCCGTCTCGCCCTCGCGACCCCAGATGCCCAGGTAGTCGTCGCGGATCTGGAAGACCAACCCGAGGTGGCTGCCGCACCGAGACATCGCGCCCACGGTGTCGGCGTCGCCTCCGCCTGCCAGCGCGCCCATGTACATGGAGCACCGTATGAGCGCGCCCGTCTTCAGCCCGATCATCCGCAGGTAGGCGGCGGTGTCCACGTCCGTCCGTCCCTCAAAGTCCAGGTCCAGGAACTGGCCCTCGATCATCTCCAGGTAGGCCTCGCTGAGGGCACGGCTACAGGCCGCCGCCACCGGGGACTCGAGCTCCTCCTGCATGAGCCTGCCCACTCCCAGGTCGGCCAGCACGCGCATGGCGTTGCCGGCCTGCACGGCTTGTGGCTTGCCGTAGACCGCCCACACGGTGGGGCGGTGATGGCGCTGCAGGTCGCCGTCCTGGATGTCGTCGTGGATGAGCGAGAAGTTGTGAACAAGCTCGATTGCGGCGGCGGCTGGAAGCGCCTGCTCCGGCGCGCCGCCCACGGCCTCGCAGGCGAACATGCAGAGCGACGGCCTCAGCCGCTTGCCCTGGCTCAGCGACGTGGGGCGGCCGGCCTCGTCTACGCGGCCCATGTGGTAGCGGAGCATGACGCCGAGGTCAGGGTCTTCCGGGCATATCAGCTCGTCGATGGCGCGCTCCACGCTGTCCAGGTACGTGCGGAGTATGGCGGGAGTGTCGTCGGGCTGGCTGCGCTCGGTCGTCACGGTGGCCCCCTTGTGCAGTCCCGGGACGCGGCGTTCTGCTCCGTGTAGGTGGTTGGAATGGAGCCTGGTCAGGGAGGCGCCTTGTCGGGGATGCGGCAATGCTAGCAGAGGCGGTTTTGGAGTGTCAATGACGGCCACTGAAACTCGGCCCGCTCAGACCATTCGACAAGCTCATAGCCTGCCCCGTACTTGGTACGGGGGTGAGCGGACTAGCATGGCCCGCTCGTGGTGAGCCTGTCGGACCACCTTGGAGGGGCCTGTCAAATGCCCTTCGTCAGCGCTGGGCCCGTTCCGCCTCCTCAGTGATCAGCTGCTCCGCCATCTCCATGAGCGTCCTCGCCCGCTCCGGCGGCACGTTCGTCGTCTCCAGGTACAGCCTCAGCGCCTCCTGCGGCGATATGCCCTCGACGGGCGTCGTGCCCAGCCGCGTGCGCCGCTCGCGCGTCACGTCCCGGACGATGGGCGCGACGAAGTGCGCCGCCGACAGCGCGCTGCGCACCTCGCTCTCCCGCAGCTGCGTCTCGACCTCCTGCGGCATGGTGACGCGCAACCGCACGATGGCGTCCGCCACGTTGCTGCGCTCTATGGCGCGGAGCGCGGCCTGCGTGGGGTCTTCGCCGGCGCGCACCCTGACCTCGATGGTGAGGAATCGACGAGCGTCGACGGTTCGGAAGCTGAAGTTTACGAGGCGGCGTCCGGGGGGCGCGGACGGATCTAGCTCGACGACACAGAACCCCTTCTCGTCGTCCTCCTCGCCGAAGTCGACGCGCTGGAGGCTGCCGGCGTACACGACGTGGGGGTCCTGGGCGAGAACCTGGTGCCCGTGGACGTGGCCCAGCGCGACGTAGTCCAAGGGCGCCCGGGCGAGCGCGCTCTGCATGAGGACGGGATCTCTGCCCAGCAGCATGGACTGCTCCGAGCCGGCGCGTGCGGTGTTGAGCGAGACGTGGGCGGTGAGCACGGCCGGCATCGACGGGTCGAGGGCGCTGATGCGGTCGGAGACTAGGTTGGTGACGCGCTCCTGGATCTGGCTGTTGATGTCGTCGATGGTGAGGCCGCGTGTCTCCTCGCGGGCGAGGTACGCGCTTCGCCGAATCCAGGGCAGGGCGACGATCTGCAGCGGGCCGGCGCGGGTGTGTACCACGTGGGTCTCCAGGCGGTCGGTGGTGGTGACGTTGGGCACGGCGAGCGTGGGGAAGATGTCGAGGGCGGTGGCGCGGGTTGCGACGTTGGGGACATCGTGGTTGCCGACGAGCAGGAACACGGGGATGCCGGCGTGCGAGAGGCGGGCGATGCGCCGTGCGAATTCGCGCTGGTGGGTCTGCGAGGGGTCGCGGCTCTTGTAGGCGTCGCCGGCGAACAGGGCGAGGTCAATGCTGCTATCGATGGCGTAATCGACGAGCTGGTCGAAGGTGTGGAGGAAGTCGGCGAGGCGAGTGCTGAGGCCGGTGGCCGGGTCGGTGTGGCCGTAGCTCTCGACGCCGATGTGCACGTCCGAGAAGTGGAGGATACGCATGGCTACAGCGGCTCTCAGACCACTTTCCTGATTCGGAGGTCAAGTCCGTCTACAACTGGCGTTTCAAGCTGCCTGGAGATGCGATAGAGCAACCACACCTCTAGCACCTCTTCCAACACCTTGCGGCACTCCTCAAGCGTCTCCGCGTTGGAGTAGACGCCCTGGAAGCCGGGAATCTCGCCGTACCAAGAGTCGTCGTCCGGTAGAGTCTCGAACTCGGCCTTGGCTATCGCTGCGTCCATGTACTCTCGAATCATGTTGCGCCTCCGGGGACTATTGTAACGCGTAGGAGCGGGAAACTACCAGTCGAAGTACAGCTCGAGCCCGTCCCCGTCCCACGGCAGCGACTCCACCCACGCCTGCACCTCAGTGACCTGCTCCAGGGTGAGGGACTTCTCCACGGCGAATTCATCAAGAAGTTCGTCAATCTCGTCTCTGGTGAATGGAGCCCAGCAGCTGGTCTCGCCCCATGTATTGCCGGCGTAGCCGGAAGTCCGCGCCATTTCACCGGCAAACTGGTAGGCTAAACCGTTGGGTGTCTCCAGGTAAGAAACGCTCATAACGCCTATGCTCAAAGCCACGGCAGACCTCCTTGAAGGGATAGACCGGGACCCTAGCGGACCGAACGGTGGGTTGTCAAGGGGATGTACGAAGTAGCGGAGCAGACCTACTTTGGCAAAAGGTCTCTCGGGTTTCTACCGGCGTCTGTCTCAGCCTTTAGTTCATTTGCAAAAGCCTCATCCAAGAGGATTTTCGGATTCACACCGGGCGCTAGCTCAGCTGAAGCTCTGAAGAAGTCCCTGACGTCCATCTGATCTTCGCCGCCAGTGATATTCTGCGCCCGCAGAACTGCCAACCTGCATGCAGAATTTGCAACCCTGGTCAATGAAGGCAGCCAACCATCAATGGAGTCAATTAGCTTCTGGGTCAAGGTGGCGCTAAAATACTGGGCATTAGTCACGCCGTTACTCTTCCTCAAATAGTCAGCGATTAGCCAGATAGTATGGAATGTTGAGAATCTCACTCTTTCCGAGGAGGTTCTCTCCAAAGCGTCAAGAATGCGCCACGGAAGTAGCAACTGCTGGGCCTTCACACCTGATGGGAAGGCCGTATCATATATCTCTCGTTCTTCGGGATTCCGAATTCCTTCGAACACAAAGCGAACGCGGTCAAGGGCTATGTCCGGCTTCCCAAGAAATGCCAGAGATGCTTGGGCAAGCGGCTGCACTTCAATATGGCGCTTTCGCTTGCCGGTCTTGTACTTAGCCTTCTCGCCATCACTAAGCACCATCTTCCAGTAGCCTTGCTTGACCTCATAGTACCAGGGCGGCCTAACTTCCCCAAACTCAAACTGTAAGATCAACTGTTGCTTCTCAAAAGCTGCGTAATCGCGTGCTCTCAACGCAGTCTGAGAGTTAGAGGCAATGGCAATTCGCTCCGCCAGTTCTCGGTCAGCCACGGTTAGTTTTATGTCTACGAGAGTTTCTTCAAGTTCTTGTTGAGTCCTGTTTGCGAGGGTCACAGTGGTCTGGCACCCATTCACAATCTTGAGGTTCTCCACGGTCAGTTGCTTGCCTTCCAAAGTGAAATTATCACAAGTAGCGCATAGACCGTTGTTTAGGAGATGAAATCGCTTGCGGCCGTCTTCCGTACTAAGTTCCCTTGCGATGCTCTTGTTTACCTTTGCGTTGGCAAGCGGGCCCCTCGGATTCAGAGAGAAGAGACGATAACCCACGCCCTCAGTCTTGAAAACGCTTACAATCTCCCTTGCTTTCACGGTGACGCGAAGCGACTTTAGGTCATCCTCCTCAACGGGATACTGCATTCGTTCATCAATGCTCAAGGTAGTCGTTGTGTTGCCACCAATGCGGTATCCCGCACGATAGTCTTCAAACTGGTGGGCCAAATCCTTTTCGTCTACGAACTCGAGGGAACAGCTACAGTTTATGATACTCCCGTCCTTCAAGGTCAGTGGACGCTCCGTAGTCTGCCTAGACTGTCCGAATCGTGTAGCAGCCGCTTCGAAACCGCTCTTGGATGCGAAGGTCAGTCTCAGGGAGTAGCCTTTGCTGAGTACTTCGTTCAACTGAGCGGACAGCGCTCTTACGGATTGGTTGTGGCTCGCTTCAACGCGTGCAGGTTGGAGTAACTCTTCGGGTGCCATCCAAAACTTGGCTACCTTCGCTTCCCCTGCTCGAGCGGTGCCACCTTCGCTTTGGAACAGGAGCACAGTCTCATCCTGGTCATCCAAGAGGTACCCATCAACCTCTAAATCACCGCTCTTGTCGATAGCCGTCAGCTCAATGACTGTCGCATCGTCCACGTTGGGATCTGGCAGGGTTAGTTGGAATGCGGCGTGACGGAACGCCTGCGCTTCGTCATCTTCATACCACGTAGCGGCCAGTTCACTGACGTGGTCGCGGAATGCTGCTATTATGCGCCTTTCATCGATTGAAGCCATATCGCACTTCACTTGCTATAGGGTTGTGTTTATTCTACCACCAATGGCAGATTGCCGCCCTGATTTGACAAGCCGCGCACTCATTGTGAATCGGGCAATTCTCGGCGGATTCAGAGGCCCACGTCCCATCCACGTAGCCCCAGTGCGTGCCGCACTCCGAGCAGTCGTAGCAGGCGTGGTAGTCGAGGCAGATGGCGGTCATTAAGACGCCGTCGTCCGGGCAATAGGCCATGACAATGCTCCCTCCTGAGTGGTTTGGGGCATTGTATCGAACCAAGAACGATTTGAGAGGACCTTGGAGCAGCGTGCTCCGGATCGGACTGTCAGCCCCGCCCGTCACGGGCGGGCAGATGGCGTTCATCTGGATGCCGTCGTCCGGGCGGTAGGCCATCGCGCTACTCTATCGGAATCTCCTCGCCGTCCAGCGCCAGGCATTCCAGATGGAACGATATCAACTCCTGAACACTGCTCAGGGCCTCCGCGCTGTCTGCCCCGTAGTCGGCAATGTCCAGTGTGGGAACCTCCCCCACGCACTGCCCGGTCTCAGCATCGTGCGAGAGGACAACCCTGTAGCGATAGACGTCCTGTTCCCGCATCTCGTTCACCTGGGCTGAGTGGGCCGGAGCTCACGCCTCTTGCTTCTGGGTTATGTCTTCCAGAACGACTTCACGGAAGGCGTCCAGACCGCCAATGATGCGCTTGGCGTCAAGCACCTCAATTCCCGCCAACCTGCCTTCCTCGTCGATGTCCAGGATTATGTCTTCAGTCACGGGGTGGTTCATGACCCTTGCATGATGAAATCTAATGTACAGGATGTCGTATATCGAGTCGTAGGTTACCTTCACAGCAGCCCCCTTTCAGAAATAGTATACGAGAACGGTTACTATGGCAACGTAGTCCTCCTCTTCGGCGAAGATCGGATTCACTCGCATTGTGCGGTAATACCTATCCCTCCAATAGCCGCCGAAGGGAAAATCCATGAAGCATTGCTGTCGACCCCACCTTGCCGCCTCCCAAGGGGCTGTCTGCACAGCTATTTCAACCTGATCTACCGCGCATCCACGCAGGGTTATTTTCTCCATTGCGTGGTCAGGGATGAAGACCGGCTTCCTTCTTTGGGACATTTACGCCCGCAACCGCGCCGCCAGCTCCGGCAGCAGGTCCGGGATGGGCACGCGCGTCTGCTGCATCGTGTCCCGGTCCCGGATGGTCACGGCGTTGTCCTCCTCCACGGTCTTGAAGTCGACCGTGACCGCCAGCGGCGTGCCGATCTCGTCCTGGCGGCGGTAGCGACGGCCTATCGACTGGGCGTCGTCGTATTGCGCGACGAAGCTGGAGCGCACCATGTCGTACACCTCGCGGGCCTTGGGCGCCAGGCGCTCGTTGCGGCTCAGGGGCAGCACTGCCACCTTCACCGGCGCCAGCGAGGGGTGCAGGTGCAGCACCACGCGGGTGTCGCCCTCCACGGTCTCCTCGTCGTAGGCATCGAACAGGAAGACGAGCAGGGCGCGATCGACGCCCAGCGCAGGCTCCACCACGTAGGGCACCAGGTGCTCGTGCGTCTCGTCGTCGAAGTACTCCAGGCGGTTGCCGCTGTGCGCGGCGTGCGCCTTCAAGTCGAAGTCCGTGCGGTTGGCGATGCCCATCAGCTCGCCCCAGCCCCACGCAAAGCTGTACTCGATGTCGGAGGTGGCCTTGGCGTAGTGCGACAGCTCCTCGTCGGCGTGTCGGCGCAGCCGCAGCCTGTCGGGCCGTATGCCCAGGTCGGTGAACCACGCCATGAATTCGTCCATCCAGCGCCCGTGCCACTCCTCGTCGGTCCCCGGCCTGACGAAGTACTCGATCTCCATCTGCTCGAACTCGCGGGTTCGAAACGTAAAATTGCCCGTGGTGATCTCGTTGCGAAACGACTTGCCGATCTGGCCGATGCCGAACGGCAAGCGCTTGCGCGTGGCCACCAGCACGTTCTGGAAGTTGACGAAGATGCCCTGCGCAGTCTCCGGCCTGAGGTATGCCTGCGAGGCGGAGTCCTCCACGGGGCCGATGAAGGTCTTGAACATGAGGTTGAAGCTGCGTGGGTCGGTCAGCTCGCCGTTGCAGTCCGGGCACGTCTGCGATTCGAGGTGGTCGGCGCGGAAGCGGTGGTGGCAAGCCTTGCACTCCACGAGCGGGTCGGTGAAGGTCTCGGCGTGGCCGGAGGCGACCCACACCTGGGGGTGCATGAGGATGGCTGACTCCAGGCCCACCATGTCGTCGCGGTCCTGGATGAACCGCTTCCACCAGGAGTCGCGTATGTTGCGCTTCAGCTCGATGCCCAACGGGCCATAGTCGTACGTGGACGCGAGTCCTCCGTAGATCTCGCTGGACTGAAAGATGAAGCCCCTGCGCTTGCATAGTGAGACTATCTTATCCATTTCCGCCTGCTGCAGGGATCGGTCCACGGTGCGCCTCCGGGTGGTAGTGTGGGAATGACGTTACCAAGTTCGCAGTGGGTTGTCAAAGGGAGCGAGGCGCGAGAGCTGCGTCCCGCACCTGGCCGGCTCATGCCCTTCGACAAGCTCAGGGTGAGCGGGCCGATGGCACCACTCGCCAATACCATTCCCGAGCAAAGCGGGAATCCATTCCCCACGCGCGCCCCGAGTAGAGCTAGACCCCTGCTCCCCGCTGTCCCCGGGACAAGCTTCGCAGGGATGGGCAAGTGAGAGGCGGGCAGTCCGCCGCATCAGCGCGCGGTGTGCCCAAGGTCTTGAAGCGGGCGCGCTCATTTGCCATACTGTCTGAGGAGGCGATGTCTTGGTGCTGTACGGCAATCGAGAGAGCGAGCGTTTCGCCGACCTCACGGACGGCGATCTGGCCTTCCTGGTGGGCGAGGCCGCTCCGGACGCCCGTGACCCTGCGCGGCTCGTGCGGCTGGTGCGGGAGGACGAGCAGTTTCGCCAGGCGCTGGTCGGCGACGACCGGGTGTTCCGGCAGGTGGTTGAGGACGAGGAGATCCTGGTCAAGATCTCGCCGGCGCTCTACTTCGAGGTGCTGCTGAGGCGCGCCGCGAAGGACCTGGAGACAGCCACCCACACCCTGGAGCGCACCGGCAGCCAGAGCATCCCCGTGTTCGACACGGACGAGGTGGTGGAGTTGCTGGCGCTGCCGGGCGTGCTGCTGTACCTCTCGCAGATGCTGGCGTCCTTCACGCGCATCAGCAGCCAGGTGACGTCGGTGAGGGTGCGCCGCGGCATCCGCAGGCGAGTGCGCTACAACGACCTGGACATCGACAGCCTGATGAGCCGCCTGGGCGGCGCCGACGAGGAGCAGCGGTTCGGGCTGTACCGGCGCATCGCTGACGTGTGCCTGTTCCTGTCGGGCGTCTTTCCGGCCTACGCGCAGGCCGACAATCGATACCCGTCCGGCGCGCTGCGCCCCATGGTCACGGGCCGGGTGCGGCGCAGCCCGGAGGACTACGAACGAGAAGGCACACGCTTCTACAGGCTGGCTGCTCAGCATCCCCTGGCGCGATCGCTCAAGCTGACCGGCGTGCTTGGCACGCTGCGCATGCGGTTCAACTCGGCGCGCAAGCCTCTGGAGTTCATTGCGGCCAACTACATGCGGTAGGGCCGCGCTTTCCGCTCCTGCGCGCGAGCCGGGCCGGTCTCAGCCCCGGGCTAGATGAAGAGGGGCGCGAAGACCAGGGCGACCACCGACATCAGCTTGATCAGGATGTTGAGAGCCGGACCGGACGTGTCCTTGAACGGATCGCCCACGGTGTCTCCCACCACGGCGGCTTTGTGGGTCTCCGAGCCCTTGCCGTCGAAGTGTCCGGCCTCGATGTACTTCTTGGCGTTGTCCCATGCGCCGCCCGCGTTGGCCATGGTCACGGCCAGCAGGAAGCCGGCAGAAATGGCGCCTATCAGCATCCCTCCCAGCGGCTCGGGGCCCAGGATGAAGCCCACAGCTATGGGGGCAACCACCGCCATGGTGCCGGGCAGTATCATGGCGCGCAGCGATCCTTGCGTGCTGATGTCTACGCAACGGGCGTAGTCCGGGCGGCCGGTGCCCTCCATGATTCCGGGAATCTCACGGAACTGGCGGCGAACCTCGTTCACGATTGCGTAGGCGGCGGTGCCCACTGCCTGCATGGTGAGCGCGGAGAAGACGAACGGGAGCAGGGCACCTATGAACAGACCCGCCAGCACGTACGGGTCCAGTACATTGAAGACCACCTCGGCGCCGTCCCCCCTCTCAGCCTTGATTGTCAGCGCGTACGCGGCCAGCAAGGCGAGGGACGTGAGGGCCGCAGAGCCGATGGCAAATCCCTTGCCAGTGGCGGCCGTGGTGTTGCCCAGTGAGTCGAGGGCGTCGGTGCGCTCTCGCACCTCGGGGTCCAGGTGCGACTGCTCGGCGATGCCGCCGGCATTGTCGGCCACTGGGCCGTAGGCGTCGGTGGCCAGCGTGATGCCCAGGGTCGAGAGCATGCCCACCGCGGCGATGGCGACGCCGTAGAGGTCGGCCGCCCAGTAGGAGATGAGTATGGCGGCCACCACTGACGCTACAGGTACCAGGGTGCTCATCATGCCGGTCGCGAACCCTGTGATGATGGTTGTGCCCGCACCGGTCTGGGAGGCCTCGGAGATGCGGCGAGTGGGGAAGTACTCGTAGGAGGTGTAGAACTCGGTCGCAAAGCCGATGACGTTGCCTGCCACAAGCCCTGTGACGATTGCCAGGAAGATCCGGTTGCCGTCTTCCATGCCCAGCATCTGTATCACGGCGTAGGAGAGGGCGATCACCAGCACGGATGAGAAGTATATGCCTCGCCGGAGCGCCCAGAGTAGCTTGCTCATGGAGGCCTCGCTGCCGGTGCGCACCAGGAACGTGCCCAGGATGGAGCTCACGATGCCCATGCCTGCAATGAGGAACGGCAGCACTATCTTCGGCGCGAAGTCGCTGGTGCCCGCGGCGGCAACGGCCGCTGCGATCGCAACCGTGGCTATGATGGACGAGGAGTAGGACTCGAAGAGGTCGGCGCCCATGCCGGCCACGTCGCCCACGTTGTCGCCCACGTTGTCGGCGATGGTTGCCGGGTTCCGAGGGTCGTCCTCAGGAATGCCCGCCTCCACCTTGCCCACGATGTCGGAACCAACGTCTGCAGCCTTGGTGAATATGCCGCCGCCAACGCGTGCGAAGAGGGCAATGGACGATGCGCCGAACCCGAAGCCTGCTACCATCGTGATGTCCTGCAAGATGAGGTAGAGGATCGAAATGCCGATGATGCTGATGCCGACCACCGTTATGCCCATGACGGCGCCGCTGGAGAAGGCCACGCGAAGGCCGGCGTTGAGGCCGATCATGGCAGCGCTTGCGGTGCGCGTGTTGGCCCGGACGGCGATGCTCATGCCTATGTAGCCCGTGCCGGCCGAGCAGACGGCGCCGGCAACGTAGGCCGCGGCGGTTTCTGGGTCTATAAACACGCCCAGTACCACCGCAACTATCACCACGAATATGCCCAGAGTCCTGTACTCGCGGCCCAGAAAGGCGGAGGCCCCTTCCTGAATGGCCTTGCCAATTTCCTTCATCGCCTCGGTGCCCTGGTCCTCCTTGAGGACGCGGCGGGTCAGGAACAGAGCGAAGAGGAGGGCCAAGGCGCCCGTAGCAATGGCTATGTATAGGTTCTCCACCAATTACCTCCTTGAGGAGCCGGCAGGATCGTAGCCAGTTGTTTTACTTACGCTATCCAAGTGGGGAATCTATCACTGCGGGTTGCCCTAGTCAAGCTCTCTACCTTCAAGCCGCTCCCAAAGGCGGGCCAGCCGCTGCTCCAGCGTTCGCTGGCCCAGCGCAGTTGTGAGATCGCCGCGGGTGCGCTCCAGAATGCCCCGCATGGCGTCGGTCGTTCTTCGCAGGCCGCCGGTTATGGCCTCCGGGAAGTCCATGGTGAACAGCTGCGTGTATATACGATCCATCAGGTCCAGCAGCTCTTCGCACCTGGAGGAGTCACTGTGCCGGAGCGAATCCAGGATGAAGCGGCGCATCTCTCCGATTGCCTCACCGAGGCCGTTGAGATACGCGCCGTATGCCACTCCGAGCTCGTCGGGACGCGGCAGGGGTTCGCGGGTGATGAAGGCCAGGGTCGCATGAGCCTCGACGTACTCCTTCTGGGAGTCCTGCACAAACCCGGCATAGTAGACGTCGGGGTGAGTCTCCTGCACCTCGCGCATCTCTGCCACGGCGTTGCGGGCCGCCTCCAGCAGGGCGCGCGCCTCCTCGAATTCGTGCCTGTGGGCGGAGCGGATGGCGTTGGCGGACTGCTGCCCAACTGCGCGCGAGAGTCTGAGCGCCCGCTCCCGCGCGGCGTGCTTCTGAACGAAGAATGCGTGGGCCTCCTCGGACAGGGCAGCCAACTCTGAGGTCCGGTCAGGGTCGCTCAATGGTGTCTCCTTCCGGATGTGCGACTACTCCGTGCATGCCGCCGCTGAGGGTGGAAACCGGCGGCTCGTAGCGATGTGCTATCACCTGTGTTGAGTCCTGGCTCACCGTAGCCGGTGCTTGCGGGCGTCCGGCCTACGATGTGCCGACCCCGTCGCCGCCGACCCCGTCGCCGCCGGGCGCGTGCTGCCGGTCGTCGTTGCGCATGAAGTCCCTCAGGTTGCGAGCCATCTCGGCGAGCCGGTCCGAGACGCGCCGGTTGACGGTACCCTCTTCGAATGTTCCGTCCGGCAGTAGACAGCCTGCCGGAACGCCGGTCAGCAGTTCGATGCCCTCGTCGATGGACTCCGCAGAGTAGACGTGGAATTGCCCCTCACGCACGGCCTCCACGACCTCTTCTCGCAACATCAGGTGCGGCACGTTGGTGGCCGGGATCAGCACGCCCTGGTCGCCCGTAAGGCCCTTGGCCTGGCACACCTCGAAGAAGCCCTCCACCTTCTGGTTCACGCCGCCGATGGGCTGCACCTGCCCCTTCTGGTTGACCGAGCCGGTGACGGCGATACCCTGCCTGATGGGCAGGTCTGCGAGCCTCGAGAGGATGGCGTACAGCTCTGCGCTGGAGGCGCTGTCACCCTCGATCTCTTCGTAGCTCTGCTCGAACGTGAGGCGGGCCACCAGCGAGAGCGGCACATCGCGGGCCAGCCTGTCGGCAATGTAGCCCGCCAGGATCATGACGCCCTTGGTGTGCAGCCGTCCTCCAAGGCGCGCCTCCCTCTCGATGTCAACGAGGCCCTCGCGGCCGGCTCCCACGGACACGGTGATGCGCCCCGGACGCCCGAATGAGAAGTCGCCCAGGCTGAGGACAGCCAGCCCGTTGATCTGGCCGACCTCTACTCCCTCGGTGTCGATGGCGATTGTGCCGCGCTGGATCATCTCCACGATCTTGTCGCGTATCAGGTCGGAGCGGTGCATCTTTTCGTCGATGGCCTTCTTGACGTGGCCGGCTGTTATGCTCGCTGCGCCGTCCTGCCTGGCAAAGTATCCGGCCTCTCGAATGACGTTGCTTATTTCCGCGAAGCGCGTGGAGAGCTTGTTCTGGTCCTCGGCCAGGCGCGAGCTGTGCTCCACAAGCTTGCTCACGCCCTCACGGTCCATGGGTAGGTGGCCCTCCTTGGTGCACAGGGTGCAGACGAACGAGGCGTAGTCGAGGACGTTGGCTTCCGTTCGCTCCATCGTGCTGTCGAACTCGGCCTTGACTCTGAACAGCTCCGGAAAGTCCGGGTCCATCCTGTAGAGCATGTGGTACAGGCCGGCGTCTCCTATGAGCACCGTCTTGACGTCCAGGGGAATTGGCTCAGGCGTGAGGCCCTTGACGGCCATGAATCCCATTCGCTCCGCCAGTTCCTCCACTATGATCTTTTGCTCCCGGAGAGAGCGCTTCAGGCCCTCCCACGCCGCTGGGTTCCGCAGTATCTCCTCGATGCGAATGGTGAGGTAGCCGCCGTTGGCCCTGTGCAGGGAGCCGGGACGAATCATGGTGAAGTCCGTCTGGAGGGCCCCGTAGCGGGCCTCCTTGTCCACGCGGCCCATCAGGTTGTTGTAGGTGGGGTTGAACTCGTGAATCACGGGGGCGCCGCTCGTCTCCGAGTTGTCGACGATGACGTTGACCTCGTAGCGGCGCATGGTGTTCTCGGAGTCGGCGGAAGATGGGGCCGGAGCCGAGGCCTGCGGCTGCTGCCCTTGCTGCCTCTGCGAGGAGCGGAACATGTCGGCGTTTTCGGCCATGTCCGCCTCAACCGCATTGAGGTAGGCCTCCACCTGCGGTAGAGAGTCGTACTCCCCCTTGAGCTCCCGCACGAGAACGTCCAGGTCAAAGCGGATTATCTCGCTGTCCAGCTGCTGGATACCCTGGTATGCCCGGCGCTCTGCCCGGTGAACCTCGTCGAGGACGTGCTTCATCTCGGTTTCGAGCTCATTGCGGATCTGCGTCATGCGGTCGCGCTGCTCGGGGGGGAGCGAGGCCAGTTCTTCGTTGGAGAGTGGCCGGCCGTCTTGGTGGGGGACCAGGGCCAGTGCCACGGTTGTGGTCTGAACGAGGAAGCCGCTAAGTCTCGCTCGTTCGTTGAATGTTCCGAAGAGACTCTCTCGCTCTCTTCTGAACTCCTGAAGGAACTCCTCCTTGCGATTGGAGACTTCGGAGCTCTCCAGGGACTGGGATATGTTTCGCTGAGCTTCTACCACAAGGCGCCTCATGTCACTCTGAAGCTCGCGGCCCCTGCCTTTGGGAAGCCGCATCACCCGTGGCTGGCCTGGGTCGCGGAAGTTCTGGACGTAGCACCAGTCGGACGGCGGCGTCATTGCGGCGGCACGCTCATTGAGGAATGCGGTGATGGCCGACGTCTTGCCGGTGCCGGCCTGGCCGGCGGCATAGATGTTGTAGCCCCGGTCCCGGATGCCCAGGCCGAACTCCAGCGACTGCACCGCGCGGTCCTGACCGATGATGGCGCGCAGTGGCGGCAGGTCAGCGGTAGTCCGGAAGTTCAGGCAGGTCTCGTCGCAGAAGTTTCGCAGCGAGCCTGCGGGCAACTCTGGCATTGGGGCCTCCACTCAGCGGGTTTCGTTCAGGCTGGTGAGAAAATTGTAACACGGCGAGCGTCCCTCTGCCGAGAGTCCGGGGAGCCAGCGCACGCTACTGCCGAGTGGCGCGGCGGTGGGTCTCGCCGGCGGACGGTGGTTGCGGGGACCCTTGGGGGCAGGCGGCGCCCGTAAAGTCCCCGCACGCCGCAAAGCTGTCTACGCCCGGGACTCCTTCCCGGACTCGATTGCCTCGAGGATTGCGCCGGGCGTGATCGGAAGGCTGGTTATGCGTGCGCCCGTGGCGTGGTACACGGCGTTGGCCACGGCGGCTATGGTGGGGTTCAGCACCGTTTCGCCGACTGCGCGCAGCCCGTAGGGGTGGCGCGGATTCGGGTACTCGATGATCACGGTGTCGATCATGGGCAAGTCGAGGCTGGTGGGCATTCGATAGTCCAGCAGGCTGGAGTTCGCCATGGTGCCGTCTTCCGTAAAGAAGTACTCCTCGTGGAGCGCCCAACCGATGCCCTGAAGAGCGGCGCCCTGCATCTGGCCCTCAACGTAGCTGGGGTGCACGGCCTTGCCGGCGTCCAGGAACGTGGTGTAGCGCAGGATCTGCACCTTGCCGGTCTCCGGGTCAACCTCCACGTCTACAATGTTGCCCGCAAGCTGCGCTCCCACGCCGCCCTGCCTGTCGGAGGCTGAGCAGGTCACCGGCCCGCCGGTGTCCATGAGCTTGCCGGTCAGCTCCTTGAACGAGAACTTATCGTTGGGGTTCTTGAGGCAGTGGAAGACGCCATCGGCGAAGGCCACGTCCTCCGGCGAGACCTCCCACAGCCGGGCGGCGCGCTCGGACATACGCCGCACCACATCTTCGGCGGCCCGTATTGCCGCTAGGCCGGTGTCGAATGTGATGCGGCTGCCGTTGGTGCCGGCGGTGAAACCCACGGAGTCGGTGTCCACGACCGTGGGGTTGACGTCGTCGACCGAGATGCCAAGCATCTCCGCGGCCTGCATGGCGACGGACGTGCGCGTGCCTCCTATGTCCACTGAGCCGGTGATTAGGTTGATGGTGCCGTTGGCGTTGACGTTTATGGTGGCGGACGAGCCGCTGCCGCCTCCGTTCAGCCTGTAGCCCACCGCGATACCCCGCCCGCGATTGGGGCCGCCCAGGGGAGACGTGTAGTGGGGATGCTCCATCATCGCCCGTTCCACTTCCTCGCAGCCAAAGGCTTGGTGTGGGACACCCGTCATGTCTCGGTCGCCGGCGTGGACGGCGTTGTTCAGGCGCATCTCCATCGGGTCCATGCCCAGCTTCTCCGCGATCTCGTCAATCACGGTCTCCACTGCGTAGACGCACTGCGGCTGGCCTGGCGCGCGGTAGGCGGAGGTCTTGGGCTTGTTGCAGACGACGTCATAGGCGTCGATTTGGAAGTTGTCCACCTTGTAGGGGCCCAGGCCGGCCACGGCGCCCTGCGTCACCGGCGACCCGGGAAACGCTCCGGCCTCATAGGCCAGGTAGAGCTCGGCGGCGGTGATGCTGCCGCCCTTGGAGGCGCCAATCTTGCATCGCATGTAGGCGCCTGATCCGGGGCCCGTGCCCTCAAACACCTCCTTGCGGGTCATGGCGATCTTAACCGGTCGCCCCGACCTTTTGGACAAGAGAGCAACCACGGGGTCGAGGTAGGGGACCTGTTTTCCGCCGAAGCCGCCGCCGATCTCCGTGGGTACTACCCGTACTGTGGACTCGGGCACGCCCAGTATGACTGCAGTGGAGGCGCGTATCATGAAGCTGCCCTGGGTGGCAGTCCAGATGGTGATGCGCCCGTCCGACGACCACAGGCCGGTGGAGCTCTGCGGCTCGATGTAGCCCTGGTGGACAGTCTTGGTCATGAACTCTCTGTCGACGATGACGTCGGCTTCTCCGAAGCCCTGTTCCAGGTCGCCGCGCTTGAACTGGATGTGGTCGGCGACGTTGCTTCGGACGCCGGTGTCCTCGCCCAATCCCATGCGCTGCTCTCGATAGCGAGTGGTCATGTTGTTTAGCAGCAACGGTGCGTCATCCTTCATGGCGTCAAGGATGGTGAGGGCTGCGGGCAGAACCTCGTATTCCACGTCAATGAGGGACAGCGCCTCCTCTGCGACGTGTGGGCTGTCGGCTGCGACGGCAGCCAGGGCGTGGCCCTTGTACATCACTTTCTCGCTGGCCATGACGTTTTCCGCCACGGTACGCACGGTGCCGCGGGTCTCGAAGAAGTCCAGCCGCCGGTCGTCGACGACAGGGAAGCCTCTGCCTGTTAGCACGGCGCGGACGCCCGGTAGCGCCTCGGCCCTGCTCGTGTCAATGGAGACGATCCGGGCGTGCGCGTGCGGGCTGCGGAGAATCTTGCCGTACAGCATGCCCGGCAGATTGATGTCCGCCGCGTATCTTGCGCGGCCGGTCACCTTGTCGACGCCGTCGTGGCGGATGGGCCTCGTGCCCACCACGCGGAGGTTCCTGCCGTTCTGCTGTGTCTGGTCTGCGGTTGTGGTTATAGCGGATCCTCCGTGAGGGGCGAAAGTAGTCGTGCAGACGAGAGGTGAGAAGAAGGCCGCGGCACGCTCGCGGCCCGATACCGGGGAGGGTGTCGATACGTGACATTATATGCGGCCTGCGACCGCGAGGCAACGACCGCAGGCGGCAGGTGCCGAGCGCCGTACTGGCGTGGGTGGACCCGTTCAATGCCGAAGGGGCAGCTGGACTCGCGAAGGTATTGACGTAGCCGCCAAAACGTTAGAACATGCGTACACTCAGACTCAGTATAGGACTACAATGCCTTCCGCGATTGAGTGGACGGACGAAACGTGGAACCCAGTGACGGGATGCACACGTGTATCCCCTGGGTGTGACAACTGCTACATGTTCGCGCTGTACCCGCGTCTCAAAGCTTGGGGTGTCCCAGGGTATGAGAGTGCACCGGACCATGTCCGGCTCCTGCCTGAACGCCTGAGAGTCCCTCTAACCTGGAAGAAGCCCAGGCGCGTGTTTGTCAACAGCATGTCGGACGTGTTTCACCCGCGGGTACCCTTTGAATTCGTGCACAAGATGGTATGCGTCATGGAGGAAGCTGCCCGCGAGCGAGGTCACGTGTTCCAAGTCCTGACCAAGAGGCCGGGACGCGCCGTTGCATGGTGGCAACTCTACAAGTCGCACTTTCCTGAAGGCTGGCCTGCCAACGTTTGGATTGGGACATCGGTCGAGAGCCAGAAGTACGCGCCCAGGCTGACCGTGCTTGCACGCATTCCGGCGGCGGTGCGCTTTGTGTCGGTGGAGCCGCTGCTGGAGCGGGTTGACTTGGCTCCGTGGCTGGAGTCCGGGGCAATACATTGGGTGATTGTTGGGGGCGAGAGCGGCCCCAAGGCGCGTCCAATGGACATCGACTGGGCGCGAGACCTGCGCGATCAGTCGAACAGGGCAGGAGTGGCGTTTTTCTTCAAGCAACTTGGTGGGGTTCGCAGCAAGCGCGGTGGCTCCCTCGCCGTCCTGGATGAGCAGCGATGGCTTCAGATGCCGGCCGCAGTGTAGACGTGTGAGCAGCTCGAGCTTTGGCGGCCCGTGGACCCAGGAAAAGCTGGAGATTCTCCGGCGTTATCTGGATGCTTATACCACTGCCCTGAAGAACCAACCGTTCACCCTTACCTTCGTTGACGCATTCGCAGGTGCGGGCTCTTGGAACCCAGCGACGGGATACGCATCTGATGATTACGATGACTTCAGGGGAGTTCACGAGGGCTCCCCACGAATCGCGGTGGGAATTCAGGACAGGGCCTTTGACCGGTTCGTGTTCATCGAAAAGGACGCCGAACGTGTCCGATCTTTACGGTCATTGCTAATGGAGTTCCCTAAGAAGGACATCAGCGTCTTCAATGATGATGCCAATGCTGTTCTGCCTCGCTTCTGTAGGGAAATGAATGACCTAGACCGAGCCGTTGTATTCCTCGATCCATTCGCAACTGAAGTGACCTGGAGCACTGTTGAAGCAATCGCGCGTTCTGAGAAGGTTGATTGCTGGATTCTCTTTCCATTGATGGCAGTGGCGCGGATGATGGCCAGGAACAGGGAACCCACCCCTGCCCTTGCATCCCGTCTGGCCGTGATCTTCGGAGGGCATGAGCAGTGGCAGGGCCTGTACAGCCAATCGCGCCAGGGTTCGCTCTTTGGAGATGATCCAAGGCAGACTAGACCACCTGGCAGTGGGCCCATCGCAGATTTGTACAGGGAACGACTCGATTCTTCCTTTGCGAGGGTGGCCTCCAGTCGTAAGGTCTTCGCCAATTCGAAAGGCTCACCTATGTTCCAACTGTTCTTTGCGGCCGGCAACCGCGCCGGAGCGTCCATCGCCATAAGAATCGCCGACCACATCCTGTCGAGCTGGTAGCCCCCCCACGCCTTTACTAGGCCCGTTTGTGGCTGGTAAACTGGAAGGGAAGACCGGGCAACGGTCAGGAGGTATCTCATGGGCGATCGAGATTACAGGCATCGAGAGACTAAGAAGTCCAAGAAAGCGAGCCGGCCTGTCAAGGTTGAGGCGCTTACTCCCTCCGCAGAGGTGGAGGTAGTGCGCAAGAAGAGAACGCGGAAGGACGAGGAGCCATCCTCATAGGGTGAACAACAACGAGCGTCTCCACGCGGTAGCGAGCGGGAAGGTACAGGGTGTCTCCTTTCGCTACTTCGTGGTGCGCAGGGCGCAGAGCTTGGGCGTGACCGGCTACGCCTACAACATGCCGGACGGTCGTTCCGTGGAGGTGGTGGCTGAGGGTGGGCGTGGAGGCCTCGAGGAGCTTCTGGACAGCGTTCGCCAGGGGCCTACGGGAGCAGTCGTGCAGGACGTGGACGTGGACTGGTCGGAGGCGACGGGCGAGTTTCGGGACTTTCGTATCGTGTACAGGATGCCCGTGGATGGTCCGTGGAACAACGTGAGCTGGGAGCCCCCGTCGCGCTCGTAGCGTCGAACTCGCTTGGGCGCTTTCGAATCGCGCTCCCACGGCCTGGACCGGAACGCAAGGACTCGCGGAGGGTAGCTGCATGTCAATGAATGTCGAAACGGGACTCCCCTACATGCTGAGCGTGGAGGATGCCCGCGCACGCATCCTGAACATGTTCGAGATTCTGGAAACCGAGCGCAAACCGCTCCTAGAAGCGCTCGGACAGACCCTGGCCGAAGACGTCTCGTCGACGCTGGACATTCCACCGCTGACCAACTCCGCCATGGACGGCTACGCGGTCCGGCACGAGGCTGTCGCGGGGGCGAGCGCGAGCAACCCGGTCGAGCTGCGCGTGGTGGGCCACCTGGCCGCGGGAGAGCTGCCCTCGCAGTCCGTGGAAGGCGCCCACGCGATCCGCATCATGACCGGCGCGCCCATCCCTCCGGGCGCGGACACCGTGGTGCCGTTCGAGGAGACCGATGAGTTTGAGCGCAAGGGCCGCGGCCTCACGCCGTCCGAAATCACGGAGATACGTGTGATGAAGGAGGCGGCCGTAGGGGCCAACCTGCGACCCGCCGGCCAGGACGTGAGGAAGGGCCAGTTGGTGCTGGAGCGCGGCACGCTGCTGCGTCCGTCCGAGGTTGGCGTGCTGGCGTCGCTGGGCTGGGACACGGTGGAGGTGGTGCGCCGGCCAGTGGTCGCGGTGATCGCCACGGGCGACGAGCTACTCGAGCCAGGTGAGCCCACAGAGGCCGGCAAGATATACAACAGCAACAGCTACGGCGTGGCGGCGGCCGTTCTCCGCTACGGCGGCATCCCCAGGCTCCTTGGCATAGCGAGGGACAACCTGGAGTCGATGAACGCGAAGCTCGATGAGGGCCTGGCGGCCGATGTGCTGCTGACCTCCGCGGGCGTGTCTCGCGGCGACTATGACATCGTGAAGGACGTGCTGGTGAGCCGCGGGCAAATCGACTTCTGGTCGGTGAGAATGCGTCCCGCCAAGCCGCTGGCCTTCGGCGTCTTCACGGGGGAGGGCGGCAGGCGTGTTCCTCACGTGGGACTGCCGGGCAACCCTGTGAGCGCCCTCGTAGCCTTCGAAGAGCTGGTGAGGCCTGCGCTTCTCAAGATGCAGGGCAGGACTGACCTTGAGAAGGCCACGATTAGGGCTGTGCTCGAGGACGACATTGTGAATCACGACGAGAGGCGGGTATACGCCAGGGCCATCGTGACGCGGAGGAACGGCCGGTACTACGCCCGGCTTACGGGTGACCAGGGGTCCGGCGTGCTCACCTCGATGGCGCTGGCAAACGGGCTGGCAATCTGCCCGGAGGACGTGCCGGTGATGCGCGCGGGCCAGGAAGTGGACGTGCAGATGGTCGACTGGCCGGAGGACGCGGGCCAGGCGTAGCGGCTACTCGACAGCAAAGCTCTCGTGAAGTAACATATTGCCATCCTGAAGTGATGGAGTTGTAGCCGCGCCCGTGCCTCCAGGCAACAGGATCCTGCTCCTCACGACTCCGGAAGAGAGGGCCACCTTCAGTTCGCTGGAGGGCGACGGCCTCATAGTCTCCTATTCCGATGACCTCCAGGTGATTGAGACCATCCCTCTGGAGGAGACTCCCAACCTTCTGTTGCTGGACCTCTCGCTGGTGTCACCCGGCTCGCTGGGTGGCTTCGCTCGAAGGTGCAAGGAGGCCGACATGCCCATACTCGCCCTGGTGCCCAGTGATAGCCAAGCCTCCGTTGACCCGCGCCTGGAGGTTGAGGACTTCGTGTTCCTACCGTTTACGGACGCGGAGCTGTGGGCCAGGGTCCAGAGGGCGCTGTGGAGGAACGGAAGATCGGACAGCGGCCAGGTCATCCACGCAGGGGACCTGGTCATAGACCAGGAGCGCTACGAGGTCAGCGTGGGCGGCCGAAAAGTGCTCCTCACCTTCAAGGAGTACCAGCTATTGCGCCTGCTGGCGTCCAACCCAGGGAGGGTCTTCACCCGCGAGACTCTACTCAACCGGGTGTGGCAGTACGACTACTTTGGGGGCACCCGCACGGTGGACGTCCATATCCGCAGGCTGAGGAGCAAGGTGGAGGATGCGTCGCACCTGTTCATCGAGACCGTTCGAAACGTGGGATACCGATTCCGGGTGGCGTAGGGACCGGCAGAAGGCCGAGACTTTACACAGCCGTAACATCATGGCAATATACGCGCAACGGGGACGGAATATACTTCGGCTTGTAGATTGGCTATGAGCGAAGAGCCCGGCTCTGTTCGCCGTCGCTCTAGCGGTTTCGCTGTGCAAATGGGCCATTCAATTTCGTGAGGAGGAGAAGTATGACGACGCCAGGCGAGTTTCCGGGTTTCACCAACCCTGACGAGGTTATTGCCTTCTGCAGAGACAGAGGCATACAGATGGTGGACCTGAAGTTTACGGACATGCCGGGCACGCTACAGCACGTGTCCATTCCGGTGGACGAGCTGAAGCCAGCCGTGTTTGTGGAGGGCACGGGCTTCGACGGCTCCAGCATCCGCGGCTTCCAGCAGATCCAGGAGAGCGACATGCTCCTGGTGCCGGACGCCACCACGGGCACCATCGACCCGTTCTTCTCCATCCCCACTCTCAGCCTGGTGTGCAGGGTCAAGGACCCGGAATCGGACGCAGGCTACTCCCGTGACCCGCGCTTCGTCGCCCTGAAGGCGGAGCAGTTCCTGAGGTCTTCCGGCATCGCGGATACAAGCAAATGGGGCCCTGAGCTGGAGTTCTTCATCTTCGACTCCGTGCGCTACGACCAGAACGCCCACAGCGGCTACTACTACGTCGGCTCGGACGAGGGCATCTGGAACTCCGGGAACGAGAGGAACGTGGACGGAAGCGTCAACCGGGGGTACAAAGCGAGGCACAAGGAGGGGTACTTCCCGGCGCCTCCCTTCGATACCTTCCAGGACCTTCGCTCGGAGGCGTCCCTGAAGATGGCCGGCTTCGGAATCACGGTGGAGAAGCACCACCACGAGGTTGCCACCGCGGGACAGGGCGAGATCGACATTGTGTTTGACGATTTGCTCAAGATGGCGGACATGGTAATGGCGTACAAGTACGTCCTGAAGAATGTGGCGTGGGCCCACGGCAAGACGGCCACGTTCATGCCCAAGCCCCTGTTCGGCGACAACGGAACGGGAATGCACACCCATCAGAGCCTTTGGAAGGGAGGAGAGAACCTCTTCTCTGATCCCAACGGCTATGCCGGGTTCAGCCAGATGGGACTGCACTACGTCGGCGGTCTGCTGAAGCACGCGCCGGCGCTGCTGGCCCTGGCCGCTCCCACCACCAACTCCTACCGGCGGCTGGTGCCCGGCTACGAGGCCCCCGTCAACCTGGCGTACTCCCAGCGGAACCGCAGCGCCTGCTGCCGGATCCCCATGTACTTCGGGCACGCGCACGCCAAGCGGATCGAGTTCCGCTGCCCGGACCCCACGTGTAACCCATACCTGGCCTTCGCCGCCATGCTCATGGCCGGCCTCGACGGCATCATCAACCAGATCGACCCCGGTCAGCCACTGGACCAGAACCTTTACGACCTCAGCCCGGAGGAGGCTGCAAAGGTCCAGCAGGTGCCCGGCAGCCTGGGCGAGTCGCTGGATGCGCTGGAGCAGGACCACGAGTTCATGCTGCGAGGGGACGTGTTTACGCCGGACGTCATCGAGACCTGGCTGGACTACAAGCGAGTCAACGAGCTCGACGCCGTCCGGCTGCGGCCTCACCCCTACGAGTACTTCCTCTACTTCGACGCCTAGGCCGCTCGAGGACACGAATTGACAGAGGAGGCCCGGCATTGCCGGGCCTCCTTCTTATTCGGGCGTGGGGCGCACCTCTGCGGGCGCAGCAGGGGATGGGCAGGGGCGAAGGAGACGCGGCATCAGCATCGACGATCATCCTGGCTGCTCTGCCGGACTCACGTAGTTCGGCCTGCCGGTGAGATTGACAACTGAACGCAGCAGGGGCTAGATTGTGGGCTGGCCCCGGACTGGTGGAGGCTGCCACGGAGTGCAGTCAATTCGCGTCCAGGCGCGGGGTTCGTTGTCTCAAATGAGAAGTGTTCTCGCAGTACTTGGCCTGGGGAACCCGGGCAAGAAAGCGACCATCATACGCCTGATAATCGCCAGTCTGCTTTGCGTTGGACTGGGCTGGCTGGCGGGCCGCGGCCTTGACTGGCAGGTGGTGCTGGACACGCTGACCGGCGTCCCGCCGCCCGTGATTGTGCTGTCGCTGGCGGTCTTTCTGCTCAGCAACCTGGTCAGGGCCTACAGGTGGCAGTTGCTGTTCATAGAGGAGACCATCTCGCTTCGCAGGCTCTTTCTCATCGAGAACATGGGCCTGGGCATCAACAACTTCCTCCCGGTGCGCGTTGCCAGCGAGGCCACCCAGTTCGCATTGCTTACGCTCCGCGACAACATCAGCCGCGGGACGGCTCTGGCAACCCTGGGCATGACCAGGATAATCGACGTGTGGTCTTCCACGCTCCTGCTGTCGGCGGGGCTGTTCATTGTGCCGGGAGCAGGCCAACTGGCGCGGTACACCGCGGGAGGACTGGCCATCTCGATGCTGCTGCTGGGGCTGGTGCATTTCCTGGCGTGGGGAGGCAGGGGTCTCGGATTCGTGGAGCGATTCCCCCTGTTGAGCACCTTCTCCGCCGCCCTGCGTGAGCTGGAGCGTCACAAGCTCCGATTGACGGCCTCGTTGCTGGCCAGTGTGATCCACTGGGGCATACTTGGCCTGAGTGCTTGGGTGCTGTCCGGGAGCATGGGCATCGAAATCTCTCTGGCGCAGGCCGTGCTGCTAACTCTGGCAACCATATTCGTCTCGACGTCCATACCCACGGTGCCGGGGGCAATCGGCGTATTCGAGGCGGCAGTTGTATACATACTGGGCTTCTTCGACGTGGACAAGAGCCACGCGTTTCCGTATGCGCTCGTACTTCACGCTCTCTTCTTCGTGCCTCCGACCGCCATGGCCGTTCTTCTCCTGCCGCGCGAGGGTCTCGGCTCGCTCGGGAAGCTGGGGGCACGCTCGCAGGCCCTGATGAACGCTGCTCCCGCCGAACCCGAGCCCGGGAAGTAGATGCCGACGTGGTCTCCCGTCGCATCGTTGCCATAGCAGCGGCCTTCGTGGCGCTTCCGTTCCTCCTCTCGTGCACGTCCGGCCAAGCCACGCCGACGCCATCGCCTGCTCCCACGCTCCCCGCAACCGCGGTGGCGCCCGACACGGGCAAGCTGGACCTGGCGGCGCCATTGACGTTGAACCACTGGGACGTTCACCTGTCGCCGTCCCACGTGCTAGCCTCGTGGGGACCTGGCATAGTCTACAGCCGCTTGCTGCGCTTCCAGTCCGGCCCTGGGGTGGAGACCCCTAGCCAGGCCACGGAGTGCGACCTGTGCGAGAGCTGGGAGCAGGTGGACTCCACCACCTACCTGTTCCGGCTGCGTGAGGGCGTACTCTGGCAGGACGTGGCCCCCGTGAACGGCAGGGAGCTAGTGGCGCAGGACGTGCTCTACAGCCTGCGGCGCCAGCTGACGCCAAGCTACCCCAACGCCGGCATACTGGACGCCGTTCACACCATGGAGGCTGCAGACAGGTACACCCTTCGCATAACCCTGCGCTCGGCGGACGCCGACTTCTTGGCGAGCCTGGCCAGCGGCTTCACAAAGGTGGTGGCGCCGGAGGCCGTGAACCTCAACGGCGACCTGCGCGATGGGCCTGTCGTCGGCAGCGGGCCATGGCAGTGGGACGGGACGCGGGACGACACTGGCTACTTCTTCAAGGCCAACCCTGCGTACTACGAGCCCGGCCTGCCGGCCCTGGATCGGCTCAATCTCATCACCATCGTGGACGAGTTCACGCGCATGGCGGCATTTCGAACACGCCGGCTTGACCTGCTGGAGGCGGCGCCGTCCGACTTCAACACCATCCGTGAGTCCCACGCGGACGTAGGCTTCCGGGTATACAATGAAGCAGGAGCGGGCCTGGAGCTGGCCTTGAACACGAAATCCCCGCCGTTCAACGATCTCGGCGCACGGAGGGCCGTGTTTGCTGCACTGGACCCGTGGGAGGCCATGGATGCCGTCTGGGACGGCCTGGGCTTCGTCAGCCTGGGGTTGCCGGTGGCAGGCCCCGGCTGGCTGCTGCCCGAGGACGAGATGCGGACGCACCTGGCAGACCCCGGCGCCAGAGGTATGGTGAACGACCTGCCGGAGGCGTCTCGCGAGCTGACCCTCACCGTCGCCGACTATGGAGACACCTACCTGGCGTACGGACGTCACTTGGCAGAGCAGCTGGAGCGGGCGGGATTCCGGGTGTCGACGCTCACGGTGAACCCAACCGACTACCCGCATCAGGTGTGGTATGGTGGTGACTACCAGGCGTTCGTCGGCCCCATTGCGCCAATGTCAACGCCCAACATGTACCTGCAGTCGGTTCTCCACAGCAGCGGGGAGTGGAACACCCACGGGTACGGCAGCGATGCGCTAGACGCTCTTATAGAGGAGCAGTCAGCCGAGCAGGATCCGATCCGGAGGCAGGAGATTGCACTGGCCATCCAGCGACACGTGATGGAGCAGGCCGTGCGATTCATGCCGCAGACGCGTCAATCTACGTGGGTGTGGTGGCCCTGGGTCGAGGGCTTTCACGCCAACCTGTCCTTTGGCGAGTACTTCCACCTGGCCCGGCTGCGAGTGGAGGCGTAGGGTACGGAGTAGCTCCGCGACTGCGCCTCCAACTCGATTCCCTTGCACTGTCGGTGATGCTCCGCTGCTCCAGGGCTGCGCAGGAGAGCCGCGGCCGCGTCGCCTAGTGCTGGTGGAGAAAGTCGTGGATGGCGCCGGTGAACGCGTCGGGGTTCTCCAGGTTGGAGATGTGGCCCGCGCCGGATACCTCGACGAGCGTGGCGTTGGGAATGACGGACGCCATGTTCTGCGACTCCGCCGGAGGCGTGATCACGTCCTGGTCGCCAACGACGAGAAGCGTGGGTACTCCGATGTTGGGCAGAAGGTCCGACGAGTCGCCCCTGAGCGCCATGCCTCGCAGGTCGCCGGCTATGCCCTCGACCGAGCACTCGGTGATCATAGCGGTGACGCAGTCGACCACGTCCTGCCGGTTCGCCACCGTGTCGGCGCACAGCAGGCGAGGCACTAGTCGCTCGGCGATGGGGGCAGCACCCTCACTCTCTGCGAGCTGCGCCATGGTCTCCCGGCCCCCCTTGGCCTCTTCGGAGTCCGGCTGCGGCCGGGTGTCCAGCAGCAGGAGGTTGGCTACCCGCTCCGGGTGCTTGCGGTAGAACGCGAAGGCAACGTAGCCGCCCATGGAGAACCCGCCAAGCACCACCTGGCCCACGCCGAGGGCGTCCAGGAAGGCGTTGAGGTCGTCGGCTAGAAGCTCCATTGTGTACGGCCCGGGCGTGGCCTGCGACTCGCCGTGGCCCCGCAGGTCCGGTGCGATCACGCGGAACTCGCCGGACAGGGCCTCTGCCTGAGGCTCCCACATCCGCTTGTCCAGAGGGAACCCGTGCAGCAGCACGATCGGCACGTCGCCGCTTCCCTGGTCGCTATAGGCAATGTCGATGTCGTTTGCGCGTACGGTGGGCATTGTGTCCTCCCAGGCTGAATTGGTTGTGGGCACCGCCCATCGCCGCCGTTGGGTTCGCGTCTCCGCGGGCGATGGGGCCGGCTCCATTGTAAACCAGTACAGGGGCGGATGGAAGTCGAATTGCGTATGGTACAATGTGCGGGACATGCTCACCAAGCGCATAATACCCTGCCTGGACGTATCCCAGGGACGAGTGATCAAGGGCGTGAAGTTCCTGGCCCATCGCGACGCCGGCGACCCCGTGGAGCTGGCTGCCTACTACGACTCCGAGGGCGCAGACGAGCTGGTATTCTACGACATCACCGCCTCTGCACAGGGACGCGGCATCATGCTGGACGTGGTGGCCAGGACGGCGGAGACGCTCTTCATACCCCTTACGGTGGGTGGCGGCCTGCGGTCCGTGGAGGACATGAGCGCTATGCTCAACGCCGGGGCGGACAAGGTGTCCATCAACACGGCCGCGGTGGAGGACCCGGAGCTGATACGCCGGGGCGCTGACGCGTTCGGAAGCCAGTGCATTGTGCTGGGGATGGACGCGAAGCGCGTTGAGGGCGAGTCCGAGCCGGGATGGCAGGTGTTCACCCACACGGGGAGCGGCGGCGGCCGGCCGCGCGGCCTGGACGCGCTAGAGTGGGCGGTGCGCGCCGCTGAGCTTGGCGCCGGCGAAATCGTGGTGAACAGCATCGACGCCGACGGCACGCAGGAAGGCTACGACCTGGAGCTGATGCGCGCAATTTCGGAGGCGGTCAACGTGCCCGTCGTGGCCAGCGGCGGCGCAGGCACGCTTGAGCACATGTACCGCGTGGTCGCCGACGGCAAGGCGGACGCCGTGCTGGCGGCCAGCGTGTTCCACTTCGGCACGTACCGCATCGCCGACGCCAAGAGCTACCTGGCGAGCATGGGCGTCGCGGTCCGGCCCACGTGAGAGAGCACATGCCGCTCCGAGCCGTCATCTTCGACGTATACAACACGCTGTTCCGCAACGAGAATTCCGCGTGGATCGAGACGTTCGGCGAGGTCTGCCGTCTGCAAGGGCTTTCCGTATCCCCCCAGGAGCTCTGGAACACGTGGAAGAGCTTCGAAATGGACTTCCGCCGTGTCAGGACCAACCTCGAGCGGCCGGAGGCGTCTCCGCCCTTCAAAACGTACCGGACGGCGTGGACGGAGGCGTTTGTGGACGCCTTCCGCGCCATGGGCATTGAGGGAGACGCTGAGCAGGCTGCGGCGATGTCCGTGGAGGCGATGGGGACGCGCGAGCCTTTCGAGGACACGTTGGGGTTCCTGGAGCGAGCAGGACGGCGCTGGAGGCTTTCGCTCCTGACCAACGCCGACGACGACTTCATAACGCCGTTGCTGGAGCGCCACGGCCTGTCGTTCCACTCCGTTGTCACGTCCGAGTCCGCGCAGGCGTACAAGCCGGCCCCTATGGGCTTCCTGCGTGTCCTGCGGGAGACTGGCGTATCGCCGGAGGAGGCCGTCTACGTGGGCGATACCCCGTTTGACGACGTCCACGGCGCAAGGTTGCTTGGAATGCGCGCGGCGTGGATCAATCGCAGCGGCGCCGTCTGGGACTCGTCGCTCCTCGCCCCGGACTACGAGGTGTCGAGTCTTGAGGAGCTGGAGCAGGCGCTGGAGTCTTAGGAGGGGGTGACCGGGATATGATAAAGCTGGATGCCAGGGGCCTTGTGCCTGCCATAGTCCAGGACGCTGACTCGGGCAAGGTTCTGATGCTGGGATACGCAAGCCCAGGCTCCATCAGGCGCACGCTGGAGGAGGGGCAGGTGTGGTTCTACAGCCGCAGCCGGCAAGAGCTGTGGCACAAGGGCGACACGTCCGGGAACTACCTGAACCTGCAGGAGATTGTCGCGGACTGCGACGGAGACGCGTTGCTGTTCAAGGTCAGGCCGGAAGGCCCCACGTGCCACACGGGCAGCGAGAGCTGCTTCTTCAATGCGCTGGATGAGCAGGAGTACGAGACGACTGAGGACGGACCGGGCGTTCTGGAAGAGTTGTTCGCCGTGATCCAGGACAGGAAACTGTCCAGGCCGGAGGACAGCTACACGGTCAGGCTGCTTGACAGCGGAGTGGAGCGCATCGCGCAGAAGGTCATCGAGGAGGCGGGGGAGTCGGCGCTGGCAGGCGCCACTCGTGACCTCGATTCGCTGCCCAAGGAGGTCGCGGACCTGCTGTACCACACGCTGGCGCTGCTGGCGTCGCTGGACGTCTCGCCGCAGGAGGTGTGGCGGGAGTTGCGGAACAGGCGCGGGTAGGGAAGACGCGGGAGTCCTTCTCCGGGTCCCGACAGCCGTCAGGACGGAGCCGGGGCTTCCCCTTCCGTCTCGGCCTCTGCAACGTTGCCGGTCTCCGCAGCCTGCGGGTCGTCGTCCGGCAACACGGTCCCCTCGTCTATCGCTATGGCGTGTTCCATGGCACGGATAGCCACCTCAATCTGGGCGTCGTCGGGCTTGCGGGTCGTCAGAGACTGGAGCGCCAGGCTGGGATATACGATGAACTTCACGAGCGGGTTGGCCGCGTGGGCCCCGCTGAGGCGAATGATCTCGTAGCTGATGGCGGCTATGACTGGCACCAGCACAATCCGTGAAAGCACGCTCACTGGCAGGGACGGACGGCCCACGAACGTGAATACGGCGATGGCCACCACCATGACGACCAGCAGGAAGGCTGTGCCGCACCGGTTGTGTGCCGTCGGGAACATTCGCACGTGCTCCACGTCCAGAGGCAGGTTGTGCTCGTGGGCGTGGACGGTCATGTGCTCGGCGCCGTGATATGCGAAGACCCTCTTGATGTCCGGCAGGCGCCCTATCAGCAGGATGTAGGCCAGGAATACCGCGAGCCGGAGTATGCCCTCCATGAGGTTGCTGAGCTCGTCGGACGTGATGAAGCTGTCCAGGGAGCGTATGGCGAACAGGGGCGCGATGAAGAACAGGCCGACGCCCAGGGTGAGGGAAATGGCAAGCATGAAGGCCATGCTCCAGCCTGAGAGCTCCTGTCCCTCCTCCTCAAGCGCGATGTTCGCGGACCGGCTGAGCGCTTGGATTCCGATGACCAGCGTCTCCAGCAGGACGATGACGCCCCTGATCAGCGGTATGCTGCGGAGGCGTCCCGTGTACAGGGTGCTCAGGCGCGACGAGACAGTGGTTATGTCGCCATTGAGCTTGCGGACGGCCAGCGAATAGTGGTCGCGGCCACGGATCATCACGCCTTCGATGACCGCCTGGCCGCCGTAGACAAACCGCCTTTGCGCCTGAGGCTGGCCTTTGTCCATTCGTGCGTCCGACCGGCGAGGGGAGCTGCTTGCGGGTGAGCCTGGCTCGCGCCGCGTGTGTCGGTTGAAGTGCTGCCTACTTCAGGTTGAAGCGCCTCTTCATGCGCTCCACTCGTCCCTCGGTGTCGATGATTCGCTGCTCACCAGTGAAGAAGGGATGGCAGAGGCTGCAAATCTCCACCCTGAGCGATGGCTTGGTGGCGCCTACTGTGAAGATGTTCCCGCATGAGCAGGTCACCGTGGCGTCGGGGAAGTAGTTTGGATGAATGTCGGTCTTCATGTGTGCTGCCTAGTTGGGGTAGACGCTTGCGCGCTTCTTGAATTTCGTGGCGTGCTCGAACTTCACGCGGCCATCCGCGAGTGCGAAGAGGGTGTGGTCGCGGCCGACACCGACGTTTGTGCCTGACTGGATCCGAGTGCCGCGCTGCCGGACGATGATGGTGCCGGCCCGCACCACCTGGCCGTCGTATCGCTTGACGCCCAGTCGCTGCGAGTTGCTGTCCCTGCCGTTGCGGCTGCTTCCGCCGCCCTTCTTGTGGGCCATGATGCGCTGACCTCCAAGGCGAGGTGAGGGTTACTCTCCCTCGACTATCTCCGTAATGCGTAGCTCCGTGTAGTGCTGCCGGTGTCCCGTCTTGCGCTTGTAGCGCACCTTGGGCTTGTACTTGAGGACGGTGATCTTGCGGGACCTGCCGTTGCCGACCACCTCAGCCCTAACGCTGGCGCCCTCCACGAGCGGCTGCCCAACCTTCACGACGCCGTCCCTGGACAGCAACAGAACCCTGTCCAGCTCCAGCGCGTCTTCCGGGTTATCGCTCAGTTTCTCGACCCGGAGCGTATCCCCGGGGCGCACCGCGTACTGCTTGCCACCCGTTTCTACGATTGCGTAGTCCATGTCTAAGGCTGGATTTTATGGCAGTTGGGAGCGAATGTCAAACGCGTGGGCAGCGCCAAGAGCACTTCCACTGCTGCACGCCCCGTCCCTCCGGACCGCGGCCGGCGAGCATGCGCGAAGTGAGCCACCACTAAGGCTGAGCTTCACCGGCAGCCCACAGTGCCTCCAACACTCTCACCATCGCCAGGGTGTCCCGTTCGCAGTACGCCAGCAGTGCCTGCTTCAGCGTCGCCCGCTCCTCCTCTGGAACCTCGGGATTGATCATCCTTGCGAAGTAGTGGGAGGCTATGTTCCCCTCCCGCACCTCCAGGTCGCCGTAGGTCAGGTCCGGGACCAGGGCGGGAAGCACGGCCTTTAGCGAGAAGCTCCCATGGAACTCCGGGTGGTAGTAGTTGGCCCGGACCAGCTTAAGGAGGTCTACGTACCTCTCGGACAGGGTGATTAACGCGTCTCGCCGACGCGGCAGCGACTCCGCGAGCCGCTCCGTGATGCTCTTCTCGTATGATGAGTAGACCAGGATGTCGCCCTCAGGCGCCACGGCGTCGAGCAGGCTGGAGGCGAAGGCCTCCCGCGGGTCGTCCGAGCCGCCGTGAAGGAACGCATGGTGGCTGAGCTCTCCGGCGGCGTCCAGCACGTGCAGCGACCACTGGAACGGTACGACCTGGTAGGGCCTCGTCAGTGGGTAGACGGGGAGAGCTGGGTTGAACGTCTCGAAGTCCAGGAATTGGAGCGGGTATGCAAGCCCATCGATGGCAAGCGCCAGCCCATCGCCCACGTACGGCAGCCCGTCGGCAACGGCCCCGCGGACGCGCTGCTGGAGCCGAGTTAGGCCGGCGAAGCCGTCCGGGATCTCCCTGATGTCCAATATGCCGAGGCTGCGCAACTGCTGTATCAGGCTGACCTTGGCGCCGGGCAGTTGCTCCACGAAGTGGTCCGGCAGGTCACCGTGGCACAATCCGTAGAAAGAGCACCGGTATGGCCTGGAGCAGTGCGCGCCGATCTCAATGGGAGGTGCGTCGTACAGCGCAAGGGTCTCCCACATAGGATTGAGGCGGCCGGGCAGCGATGCTACGTAGGAGCGGACCGGGCCCGTGACGTCCTGCAATCGGAAGAGCGAGTCAAGGTCGTAAGGGCCGCCGGCGTACACGTAGGACGAATCTATGTGCATGACGAACGCCCTCGAGACCGCCACGCCGGCGCCCTCCAGCACGTACAGCTGGATTGCGGCATCCGAGATGTGCTCGGCCTTTGCGCTCGTGCTCGACTTGACCTCCACCAGGTCGTAGGCGCCGTCGTCGTTGCGGACGAGCACATCCACCCGTGTCCGAATGCCCTCGAACGTGAAGGCGGCCTCGTACATGGACGGTATCGACTCGTCCTGCATGGCCCTCGCGGTACTCTCGACGGCCTGCGCGTGCCGGTCGTACTGCTCACTGATGAGCACGCCGCCCGGGAAGCACTGCCTCGCCAGCTCGCCGACGCGTGTGCCGGAGTCCAGCACGGCCTGCGATCCCGGGTCGCGCGGGTCCGCGAGGTGGCGGGCGTAGGTCTCCAGGTAGAGGCGTTTCAGGCACTGCAGGCCCGCCATGAACCTGGACTTCGATAGTGTGAGCGCGCTGTGACCGGTCACTGCCGACCGTCCAGGGGCGTAGTGTGGCTGAGTTCCGGGAAGAGCGGCAGCTGCTGCGACTCCTGGAAGCCGGACACGCCAACGCCCACCAGCCGGAAGCGCCGCCCCGGTTCCAGCTCGCGCCGCAGCAGGTCGCAGGCGACGGGCGCGATCACCTCCGCGTCCGCCGTCGGCGAGGCCAGCGTCCGCCTGCGTGTAAGCGTCGTGAAGTCCGCCAGCCGCAGCTTGAGCGTGATTGTCTTGCCGGCCAGCTCGTGGCGCCTCAGCCGTGAGGCCACGCCGCGCGCCAGCTCCTCCACGCGCTGCACCAGCTCCGACTCCTCGCCCGTGTCGCGGGTCATGGTCTCCTCCGAGCTCACCGACTTCGTCTCCCGGTGCCGCGTCACCTCACCGTCGTCGATGCCCATGGCGCGCTCGCGCAGCTCTGGCCCGCGCCGGCCGAACGTCGTGCGCAGCCACGCCGCATCGCGCGACGCCAGGTCGCCGAGCGTGGCCACGCCGTGCGAGCTGAGCGTCTCCGCCGTCTTGGCGCCCACGCCCGACAGGATGCCCGCGTTCAGTGGCGCCAGGAACTCCTGCTCCGTGCCCGGCGCCACCAGCAGCAGCCCGTTGGGCTTCGACAGCTGTGACGCCACCTTCGCGACCGTCTTGGACGTGCCGCCGCCTATGCTCACCACCAGCCCCGTCCGCTCCAGCACGCGCGCCCTGAGCTCCACCGCGGCCGTGTTCACGCCGTCCCACGCCGCCACCGCGGTCACGTCCAAGAACGCCTCATCGAGCGACATGGGTTCCACGAGCGGAGTCAGCTCCAGGAACAGGTCCATCACCATGCCCGACAGCTCTCGGTATCGCCCGAAGCGCGGCGCAACCCGTACCAGCTCCGGGCACAGCCGCAGCGCCGTCCGCATCGGCATGGCGGACCGCACGTTGTAGCGTCGCGCCTCGTAGGAGGCGGCTGCGACCACGCCTCGCTCCTCAGGCGAGCCGCCGACCACCACAGGCCGGCCGCGGTACTGCGGGTTGTCCATCTGCTCCACGGAGGCGTAGAAGGCGTCCAGGTCCGCGTGCAGGATGTATCGCCACTCGCGGGACGTCATGCGGGGCGCGCCTCCGTTCTCGGCGTGAGTCGGCTGCTAGGAGTCCTCGTCGCGGATGCGGCGCACCAGCGCCCACGCGCCCGGCAGCGTCAGCGCCGCCGCGTACAGCTTCGCAAGGTCGCCGGCCACGAACGGCCACAGCCCCCACTCCAGCGTATCCGGGATGATGCTTGCGCCGGACGTCCACTCGTTGTCCACGGCCCAGTATGCCAGCCACAGCAGGCCTGGCACGTACAGCACCACGTTTCCTGCCAGCAGTGCCAGGATCACGCGCCAGCTGCGGTCCCAGCCGCGCTCTGCCAGCCGGCCCACGACCCACGCCGCGCCCACGAACCCGACGATGTAGCCGCCGCTCGCGATGTTCCACACGAGCGCGTTGCTGCCCTCCCACGGCAGGATGAAGTGCATCACCGTCCCCTCGCCGAGCGACGGCGCGAAGACCGGCAGGCCCACCATGCCCACGAGCATGTACAGCGCGAGGCTCGCGGCCCCGCGGTTGGCACCCAGCGCGCCGCCCGTCAGCAGCACCGCCAGCGTCTGGCCCGTGATCGGCACGGGCGTGAACGGCAGCTTGATCGCGATCTGCGCGAATACGGCGGTGAACATCGCAAAGCCCACCACCAGCGCCGCGTCTACCAGCAGGCTCCGGTGGGGCAGGAGCAAGTCGATCAGAGTAGTGGGACGGGTCGCCGAGTGTGCGGGCGCATAGTAGCTGGTTCTCATTTTGGCCTCCTGTTCAATGGCGGAAGTATAACAATGGCTTTTGGGCATGGTCAACACGTCTTGACACCCTGAGATGGGGGGTGATAGATTCTTGCCAACCTGACTGGTAGCGCCTCCTGAACGGGGCATCATGCTTACCGCAAGACAGACAGAGCTCCTCAAGGCCCTTGTGCGCCGGTACATTGAGTCTGCGAACCCGGTGGCGTCCGACTCAGTGGCCAGGACGCACGCGCTGGGCGTCAGCTCCGCCACCGTCCGCAACGACATGGCGGACCTGGAGGACCAGGGCTACATCACACGCCCGCACCACTCCGCCGGCGCCGTCCCTTCCAGCCGCGGCTACCGCTTCTACGTGGAGGCCATCGACGAGGTGGAGGAGCTGCCGCCCGCGTCCCAGCGCACCCTGCGCCTCGAGTTCGGCCGCGCGGAGCAGGACCTGGACGGCTGGACCCGCATCGCCGCCACGCTGCTGTCCGGGCTCGTGAACAACGTTGCGCTCGTGACCTTCCCGCGGGAGCGCGAGTCGCACGTGGTCCGCATCAACCTCGTGCCCGTGCAGGAGACGCTCGTGTTCCTGGTCGTCGTGCTGCAGGAGGTGAAGCTCAGGAAGCAGCTGCTCACGCTCGCCGAGCCTCTATCGGACGACGACCTGCAGGTCGCCGCCAACCACCTGAACGACGTGCTGGCAGGCCTGAGTCGACAGCAGATCCTTTCGAAGACGACGCCGATGTCGCCCGTGGAGCGCACGGTGACGGACAGGGTGGTGGACATGATGGGGGCGGAGGACAATGCGCTGTACAGCGACCACCAGATGGAGGGCCTGGCCAGGCTGCTGGGCCAGCCGGAGTTTGCGCAGTCCGAGAAGGTGCGGGAGATTGTGGAGGCGCTGGAGGACAGGGAGCTTCCCCGCATGGTGACGGCGGAGATGCCGGAGGGCGGCCGGATGCGGGTGGTGATAGGGGAGGAGAACCGCACGGACACGCTGCACTCGCTGAGCATGGTGGTGTGCCGCTACGGCCTGGCCGGCGGCGGCGTTGGCACCATCAGCGCCATCGGCCCCACGCGCATGGCGTACCCGCGCACCATCGCATGCGTGCGCTTCATCTCCGCGCTCATGACGGACACGCTCGCACGCGTCCACGGGTAGGGGCGTCCTTCTGTCATTCCGAGCGGAGCCGTCTGTCATTTCGAGCGAAGTCGAGAAATCTAGGGCAATCATGGTGCTCAGCGTGTCGTTGGCAGTTCGCGCATCGCCCCAGGGGAAGGGCGGTGGAGACGCAGGCTTAGGCCTTAGATTTCTCGACTCCGCTACGCTTCGCTCGAAATGACATAGGGGCGCGCGTACAACTCGGCAAGAAGGTAGAGGCAGCTCAACCTTGGCATACAAGCGACAGTTCTATGTCTACATTTTGACCAATCGAGTGCGAACCCTCTACGTTGGCGTCACCAACGATCTGGTCAGAAGAGTCTATGAGCATAAGCATGGCCTCGCGGACGGATTCACCCGGAAATACAATGTCCACTGGCTCGTCTACTACGAGGAAACCACGGACGTAGAGGCCGCTATCGCCAGGGAGAAGCAGATCAAGCGCTGGCGCCGCAGCAAAAAGACGGCACTGGTGGAAGGGATGAATCCGGAGTGGAGGGACCTCTCTCAAGGCTGGTACGACTAGCTCGTCATGAGGAACCAGCCGTAGGTCCTAGATTTCTCGACTCCGCTGCGCTCGAAATGACAGAGGGGCCGACCGCTCACCGCCGTCATTCCGACCGCTTACCACCACGGTCATTCCGACCGCAGCGGAGGAATCTAAGACGATCGTGCACTGACGGCGCGCCGAATGGGAAAACACGCGTGTCCCTAGGGGGCGGCAGGCACTCGACAGCGATAGGTCCTAGATTTCTCGGCTCCGCTCGAAATGACAGATGGGGCCGCCTGCTTACCACCACCGTCATTCCGACCGCAGCGGAGGAATCTAAGGCGACCGTGCACTGACGGCGCACCGAATGGGAAAACACGCGTGTCCCTAGGGGGCGGCAGGCACTCGACAGCGATAGGTCCTAGATTTCTCGACTCCGCTACGCTTCGCTCGAAATGACAGAGAGGGGCCGCGCCGCCCGCCTTCACCACCGTCATTCCGACCGCAGCGGAGGAATCTAAGACGATCGTGTACTGACCGCGTGCCGAATGGGAAGACACGCGTGTCCCTTGGGGGCGGGAGGCATTGGACGGCGATAGGTCCTAGATTTCTCGGCTCCGCTCGAAATGACAGAGGGGCCGACCGCTCACCACCGTCATTCCGACCGCTTACCACCACGGTCATTCCGACCGCAGCGGAGGAATCCAAGACGATCGTGCACTGACGGCCTCGCGAGAGCGCGGGCAGGCGTGTCCCTAGGAGGCGGCAGGCACTCGACAGCGATATGTCCTTGATTTCTCGACTCCGCTTCGCTCCGCTCGAAATGACAGATGGGGCCGCCCGTCCTTCGACAAGCTCAGAACCTGCCCCGTACCCCGATACGGGGGCCTGCCCCGCACTTGATGCGGGGACGAACGGACGCTGTGGCCGCTGATTCACCCTTAACGCGGAGGCGCCCCTCCGATTGGAGGGGCGCCTCTCGTGTGTGCCTTTCGGCTGCCCGTTCCCCGCTGGCTGCGGGTCAGGCCGTTGGTACGTCCGGTCCTTATGGCGTCAGTGTGGCGTCGAACCGGGAGAAGACCAGGTAGCCCCTGCCAGGCTCGACCATGAGGACCACTGCGTCTTCGCTGTCATCCTCACTGCTGCCGGGTCGCAGCACTTCCCAGCCCCTGCCCGGGGTCGGGTCGTAGCTGTAGGCCACGGTCCACGGGATGCTGTTCAGGTAGTCGTCGATCGGCTGCGCCGTTGCTGTGGGCGATATCGAGGAGAAGCCCACGGCGTTGTAGCCGAACCTGACCATCAATGTGGGAGGCAGCTCACCGACCACACTCTGCAGTGTGATGTCGACGGTGGCCCTGGCGTCGGCGGTCACGAAGTAGGCCACGCCGGGCTGGAGAGTGGAGATGTCGCCCGTGAACAGGCCAGTCTCCGGGTCTCTGGTGGAGCGCAGCCACGGGTTCTCACCGGCCAGGTCCATGGACCTGTCGTAGGTGGTGACCAGGTCCACCGGCTCGTCCTCAAACAGGATGTTGAGGTTGCCGCTATCTCCCACGGGGGAGCCGGGTATGGAGATCAGGTTCACGCCGGGCTTCAGATCCAGTCCGAAGGGCTTGCGTGCTATGACCTTGAAGTCCACGTCGTCGGACACGCTGTTGCCCGCGGCGTCCGTGCCGCTTGCGGCGATGTTGTAGTCGCCGGGCGTCAGGTCTATGGCCAGCGTGAACGTGGCGCACTTCCCGCCATCGCATGCCACGTCAATTCCGCCGAACAGGTCGGCCGGGTCGGAGGTAATCTCGTTGCCGCTCGAGTCTGTCAGGGACACCGAGTCCAGTGTGACCTTTCTGTAGGAGTCACCCGTGTACTCATCGTCGTCAAACTCGGCGACTATCCAGACTGCGCCTTCCTGCTGCTTCGTGTCTTCCAGATCGTTGCCCTCGGCGTCATTGAACAGGAGGCCGGGGTCCGCGTCGTCCACCTGGAAGGACACTATGTCCTTGTCGTTGGCGGCGACTCCCACCTTGTCGGAGTTGCTCGCCTGGTCAGCGGCAGACACGACCACGTACTGGATGCTGGCATCGCCCGAGGGGTTGGTGTAGGTGGCGGTCCAGGTTGTGAGTGCTCCCGTCTGCAGGGACACCGCAAGGGACTGCTCGATGGATGGGGCGGTGCCCTTGACAGGCTTGGCAGTGGTGAGTCCCACGGAAGGATTGAGGCCGAGCCTCTCGCTGGAGGTCACCGTGATGGTGACACTCTTGTTGGCTATCTCGGCCGAAGGTGTAACCGTGAGCACCGGGGCCAGGCCGTCCAGGAGGTTGGAAACCGTGCCATCCGTCCGGGGGTTTCCGGCCATGTCACGCACCTGGCCTACCAGCTTCACTGTGGGCCTGGCGTCCGTATCCATCTCACCCACCTGGAGGTAGACGGCAGAGCCCTTCACGAACTCATCGTCATCCCCCTGAGTCTTGGCGTTCACCTTGACGTCCAAGGGCGTCGCGCCGTCGACCGTGAAGTCAGTGGCTGAAACGGTGGATGAATCCAGGGGCGCGGTGCCAGTCCCCAGGTTGAAGCTGACTCGCAGCCACTCCCTGTTGTTGGTGCCCTCACTCTCCTGCTTGTCGCCGGAGGTGACGCCGGCGTTCTTCAGGTAGACGCCCGTCTCTCCACTGGCCAGGGTTGGGCCGCTGGTGTCCACAGCGAACTTGAAGGCATTGCCGACGGAGCTTATGGCCGTGTCCGGCGCGGCTGCGCCCAGAGGTGCTTCATTTGCCTTGGTGTCGGGATCGTTCTCTGCGGGCACGTTGCCTACCTTGTCCATCACGAGGATGGCCCACTGCTTGGCTCCTTCGGATATGGAGGATGTCACAACGTTGGACACCCTGTAGCCGTCCACAATGGGCGCACGCTGGGGAGTGGCGCCAAGGGTGATGCCACTGGATGCCACTATATTGATGTCTTCGGGACTAACGCCCGCGCCCGCGTCCACCACCTCTGCGCTCAGTGTTAGCAGGTTGTCGCTGGTGAACAGCTTGTGTGCCGGACCCACTAGGGTCACCTCCGGGGCTTCCAGGTCAATGCTCGCCTGCTTGCTGAACGTGGTGCGGGGGTTGGTGTCCGCGTAGTTGACGGTCAGCGTGTCGCCGTGGATAGCGGGGATGAGCAAAGGCTCGAGCTTCGAAGCCGCTTGGTCTACTGAGAGGCCGAGTGCAACTGCTGTATCCTCCACTCTTTCCTGCAGATCATCTCCCAGCTGGTTCGCGTTGTTCAACTCAGAGATCTGGATATCGCCGTCTCCGTTGCCGCCGTTGGCCGTATCATCATTGGCAAGGTTGGCCTCCTGGCTGACTACCTGGGAGTAATCCAGGGTCCCCAGGATGGCTATGCGGCTCTGGAAGAGACTGTTGGCAGCAGAATTCTCCGTGCCAGTCAGCTTGCGGTCCACGTTGGTGGAAAGTGAGGTGTTCGTGGTGACGGTAACGTAGTTCTTGGCGGTATCCTTCACGTTGTAAATGAAGGTAACCACAACCTCGTCGGTTCTGTTGCCGACAGAGCTGGTGGCCTCCACCATGTCTGCCCCAACCGTGTCCACGTTCTTCTGATTCGTGGCAGTTGCAAAGCTGGAGCCGTAGTGGACCTCAGTGCCAAACAGCCTTATGGGCGTGGCGCTGGTGAACTCGTACTCGGTGATCTTGTAGGTAATGACCACGCTGTCTTCCGCGTCGTTGGGCGCTACGTCCACAGTAACGTGGCTGATTCCTGCGCCTATGGCATCGGTGGTATTCGTTACGGTGAAATTCGCTGTTGTCCGCTCAGCGCCGTTCACTACCAGCGTAATGTCATCTTCTTGAATGTCGCCGTCGTTGTCGGCGTCCCGAGCACGCTCGCTCAGCTCGAAGGTCCAGGTGTTATTGCCGTTGTCGGTGCCGTCCGTCCCGGCGAACTTGTCCACCTGCTCCTTCTCTCCGCCGATAATGGAATCGCTCAGAGTGAACGTGAGAGCTCCACCGCCATCGGTGAAGCGCGCCTTGCCCTCTCTGACCGGGCTCAGGTCACTGTCCTCCACTCCGATATTTACGATGTTGAATTCTGTCTGGTCGGAGAAGAACAGTCCCTTGTCTCCACCGCCCAGGGACACCGTGCCTGCCACCGCGCCCGTAGGCAGGGCAGGAAGCAACGCCGCGAGCAGCCCCACGGCTGCAAGGACTGCAATGAATCTACCTTTTATCTTCACCGGTTTTCCCCCTTTGTCCCTAGTGCTCCTGCACCGGGTGCTTCTTGTGATTGCGTCCCTTCCGCGCGTGTCACCCCGGCGCGCGTTGGCAACCGGGGCGTGGCCGCGGGACCTGCTCTGCTTAGGTGATTTGACGAACAAGCATATAAGTGCATACGCTTCATTCCTTTCGCGGTCGAACCCACAACAGGTTTTACACCATCTATATTCCCTTGTCAATACCCGCGGGGTCGGTTTTGGGTCATCGGCGAAGCGACTCGCCGCCTGCCTCCGGGGCCCCGCTGCCGCTGCGGTCGCGGCACACCCCGCATTCTACACCGCGTACGTGCGAGGGGCATAGGGGTAAGGCGGGCGATGTTGGCGCGTTTCGCGGGGGTGGTTACGTAGGGAGGGGACACCTCCTCTCTGACTCTCCCCCTGCGTAAGGGGGAGAGAACAAGTCCCTTCCTCCGTCTGCTGTCATTCCGAGCGGAGCGGAGCGCAGTCGAGGAATCTAGGACTTCCGCCGCCGAGTGCCTCCCGTCCCCGCGGACACGCGCGCCTCCCCGAGTCGCCAAGCTGTCAATGCACGGTCGCCCTAGATTCCTCCGCTTCGGTCGGAATGACGGAGGCCCCCCCTTCACGCGTGACGCGCACCGCGCGCCCGTGGTATCCTCCATCATCGAGGCCCGCGCGCAGCCCGCGGTCGCATCGCCCATGATATACGACTTCCACACGCACACCTACCTGAGCGACGGCGTCCTTTCGCCCATTGAGCTGGTGAGGAGGGCGCACGCCCGCGGCTACGGCGTCATTGCCGTCACCGACCACGTTGGGCTGGCAGACCAGGCGCGGGTCATCGGCACGCTGCTGGAGGACTGCAGGATTGCCGGCGAAGAGTGGGGCATCACCGCGCTGGCCGGCGTGGAGATAACGCACGTGCCCAAGGGCCGCATCGGCGAAGCGGCGAGGCGCGCCCGCGACCTCGGCGCGCAGATCGTCATCGTCCACGGCGAAACGATAGTCGAGCCGGTGGAGCCGGGCAGCAACCTCGCCGCCCTGCGATCGCCGGACGTCGACGTGCTCGCGCACCCGGGCATGCTCTCGGAGGAGGAGGCGGCGCTGGCAGCGGAGCACGGCGTGTACCTGGAGCTAACGGCGCGCCGCGGCCACTCGCTCACCAACGGGCGCGTGGCCGCGATCGGGCTGGCGCACGGCGCACGGCTGCTGGTGGACTCGGACGCGCACGCGCCCGAGGACCTGCTCACGAGCGAGCTCGCGCGCGGCGTGGCGCTGGGCGCGGGGCTGCCTGACGCGTCGCTGACGGACACGCTGGAGGGGAACCCGCGGCGGCTGCTGTCTGGGCGCGGGCTGGGGTAGGGGCCGCTCACGTCCTTCGACAGGCTCAGGACGAGCGGATTTTGTGCGCGGCCTGTTCGTGGGGTGCCCCTCCGCCCGCTCGTGGTGAGCTTGTCGAACCATTTGAGCGGGCCAACGCAGGGCAGGGGCGCCGCCGTCCACCACCAGGCTTCACTCCAGCGGCGCAATGCTGCCAGGCGGCGCCAGGCGACTCGCTCGATCCCAGGCCTCTTGCAGCTCAGCTTGGCGAAGCAACGCCCACTCGATTACAAGCCTCTGAGCCCTCGCCGGTATATGCCCGCGCATTCGGTCCGGGTCATCTATAGGGACAGACGCTTCCATACCGCCGTACTCCGCATGGAAGTGCGCTGGGCCATGATCCCGAGGGTACATGCGAATGACAATGCCATAGAAGCGGCATATTTCAGGCACTCTCCCTTGCTCCTTCAGCATCGGCTGCCTCCGGCAGCTCCTCCCAGGACCTGCCGGTCAGCTCCATGTAGAGCGCATCGGGGCAGAGCTCAATCTCGTCGTCCCACGCTATCGCCCGATGGGGGGCTACGTGTACCTTCTCGAAGTAGCCCGGCTCGTCCCACGCCTTGAAGACCCCATGCCCTGCCACATCCGACAGGTCGACCTCCCCGGCGGCGCCGTCCGAGTATCGCAGCCATATCCGGTAACCCGGCCGAGCTTCAACCTCAATTGGACGAACCATCGCGACCCTCCTGGGCGATTGTGATGAGTCCCATTATACCCCATCCTGCCACCGCCCCGGCGGCTAGACCCCCCGCTCCCCGCTTTCGCGGGGACAGGGTTCGCGAGGGTGACGGAGACGCCCCCCAGTCTTGACAACCGCTTTCGCAAGCGTATATCGTCTATCCCAATCTACGAGCACACCGCGGAGGTGGATCCAATGGACGCGTACTGCTTTAAGTGCCGGGCCAAGAGAGAGATCAGCGGAGCACAGCAGGTGACGCTGAAGAACGGCCGGCCTGCCACGCAGGGCACGTGCCCGCAGTGCGGCACCAAGGTCTTCCGGATCGGCAAGGGCTAGCCGCAAAGCCCCCGCTCATCCCCGCATCAAGTGCAGGGCAGGCTCTGAGCCTGTCGAAGGGCGAGCGCCGCCTCACGCAGGAGGCAGTCGAAACACCTTGACGGGCCGCCACTGGCCGCGCACCCGTGCCGGCTGCAGCAGCGCCAGAAACCGACCGTCCACGGCCGAGTACGCCCTGTACATCAGCTCCGGCGACTCCGCGCCCGCACGCATCCCCAGGTACACGTTCTCGCCCCGCTTGATCGCCTCTTCCTTGTCGCGCTGCACTATCGCGGCCTTCAGCTGCAGCAGCGGATGGTCCACGGGGAACAGCATGCTGCGCCAGTCGCCGCGCTCGCACGCCTCCTCCATCTGCTCGAAGGTGACGGCCTCCGCGATGCGAAACGGCCCGCTGCGAAGGCGTGACAGCTCCTTGAGGTGCGCGCCGCAGCCCAGGTCCACGCCCAGGTCGTGCGCCAGCGAGCGGACGTACATGCCGCGGCCGCACTCGATCTCAAGCCGCACGTCCGGCGGGTCCCACTCCACGACGTCCAGCCGGTAGATCTCCACCTCGCGGGACGGCCTGTCCACCTCCACGCCCGCCCTTGCCAGATCGTACAGCCGCTTGCCGTCGCGCTTCAGGGCGCTGAACATGGGCGGCACCTGCTGGAACACGCCCTGGTAGGCGTCCAGCGCCGCGTCGAAGTCGGCGCGGGTGACGTGGGAAGGATCGGCGGTGGCGGTGACCTGGCCCAGCGCGTCGTAGCTGTCGGTGGCCACGCCCAACCGCACGAGCGCGGCGTAGGTCTTGGGGCTGTCGACGAGGTACTCCATGACGCGCGTTGCCTGCCCGATGCAGACGGGTAGGACGCCCGTGGCCTGTGGGTCCAGCGTGCCGGCGTGGCCCACCTTCTTCTGGCCGGTGAGACGCCGTACCCTGCGCACAAGCTCCATGGAGGTCCACTCCAGGGGCTTGATGAGGCTGAGGATGCCGTTGACGTCCGGCATCAGTCCGCGTCCGGCGAAGGGGGGTCGGCGTCGCGCACCTGCGAGATGCGGGCCTGCAGCCGGTTGCCCTCCTCAATGGAGTCGTCCGGCACGAAGCTGAGGTGCGGGACGGTCTTGAGCTTGATGCGGCCCGTGAGCTCGCGCCGTATGAAGCCGGCGGCGCGGTTGAGCGTGTCGACGGCGACCTTGCGGTCGTCCGGCCCGCCGAGGACGCTGGTGTAGACGCGTGCGTGTCGCAGGTCGTGCGAGACGCCCACGTGCACAATCGTGATGATGCGTGCGAGCCTGGGGTCCTTGACCTCGCGCGAGATGATCTCGCTGAGCTGCTGGCGCAGGAGCACGTTGACGCGGTCGGTTCTGCGGAAGGCTTGCATGATGGCGCAGCGGGACGTACCAGGGAGGCGGGCGGACGCTACTAGCTGAACGCCTCTATGATGTCGCCCACCTCGAAGTCGTTGAAGCCATCCACGCCGATGCCGCACTCGTAGCCGACGGTCATCTCGCGGACGTCGTCCTTAAAGTGCTTGAGGCTGGAGATGGAGCCGCTGTGCAGGACCTGGCCGCCCCGAATGACGCGCGCCGCGGAGTTGCGCGTGATGCGGCCATCGGTTACGTACGAGCCTGCTATGCGCACCCTCCTGCCGACGGGGAAGATGACGCGCACCTCGCCGCGGCCCTCCACAACCTCCAGATGCACGGGCGTCAGGAGTCCCTCCAGCGCGCGCTGCACGTCCTCCGAGAGGCGGTAGATGATGTCGTAGTGGCGGATGTCTATGCGATCGACGTCGGCCATCTGCCTGGCACCGGGTTCGACTCGGGTGTTGAATCCGACGATGATTGCGTGTGACGTGCGGGCCAGCAGGACGTCGCTTTCGTTGATGGTGCCGGCGGCTGAGTGTATGAGATTGACGCGTGCGCCGTCGACGGCTAGCTTTTCGAGGGTGCCGCGTACGGCGTCGACGCTGCCCTGGACGTCCGTCTTGACGATGAGGTTGAGGTCTGAGACGTCGCCGCGCCCGATGCTGGCGGACGCCTCCTCGAGCGTAGTGGGCGTGAGCGTCTGGCGCTCGGCGTCCAGGCGGCGCTGGCGCTCGCGTATGAGGTCCTTGGCCACCTTCTCGCTGGGCACGGTCCAGAGGGTGTCGCCGGCCTGAGGCAGGTGGCCCAAGCCCAGAATCTCGACGGGGGTTGACGGCCCGGCGGAGTTTACGCGCCGGCCCGACTCGCTCATGAGCGCCTTGACGCGGCCCCATGAGCCGCCCACAACCACGGTATGGCCCTGGCGAAGCGTACCGGTCTGCACAAGGACCGTAGCCAGCGGGCCCTTGCTCTTGTCCACCTGCGCCTCTACGATGACGCCCATCGCCGGGCGGTCCGGGTCAGCCCTGAGCTCCGCAACCTCTGCGACAACGAGGATGTTCTCCAGCAGGTTGTCAATGCCCATGCGGTCTCTGGCTGAAATGGGAACGGTAACTACGTCGCCGCCCCACTCCTCGATGACCAGGCCGCGTTCCACCAGCTGTCGCTTGACCCGCTCGATGTCGGCGTCCGGCACGTCTACCTTGTTGATGGCGACGACGATGGGGACGGATGCGGCCTTGGCGTGGTCGATGGCCTCGACGGTCTGTGGCATGATGCCGTCGTCGGCGGCGATGACCAGGACCGCGATGTCGGTGGCCTTGGCGCCGCGGGAGCGCATGGACGTGAAAGCCTCGTGGCCGGGAGTGTCCAGGAAGGTGATCTTGCGCCCGCTGTAGTCCACCTGGTAGGCGCCGATGTGCTGGGTGATGCCGCCCACCTCGCCCTCGGTTATCTTGCTCTCCCGGATCGCGTCCAAGAGGGTTGTCTTGCCGTGGTCCACGTGGCCCAGTATGGTTACGACGGGCGGACGCTCCACCAGCTTTTCGGGGTCATCAACGAGGTTGAGCCTGGAGTGGCCGGCGAACTCCTCCTCTGCCTCCGGCATTGCGGCCACGTTATGGCCGAGCTCGCGTGCGACCAGCGCGGCGGTATCGTAGTCGATGGTCTGGTTGATGTTGGCGAAGACGTCATTGCGCATCAGCTCTTTGATTACGCTGATGGGGTCCAATTCCATCTGGTCCGCGAGCTGCTTTACCGTGAGAGTCTTGGGCAACTCCAGGTCCTTTGGCACAATGGTCTGCACAGCGCCACGGTACTGGCCTGCGTTGGAGGCGCTTGGACCGCGCCTGCCTCTTCTTCTACCGCCGTATCTCTGCATTGCTATTCTTTCGCTATCCGGTCAGATGCTCTCTGCCTGCCGGCGTGAGTAGGGTCCCGGGCCCATCGGCCCCGGACCATTGGCCGATCATCGCTCCGCACGAATCCCGCCGGTTTCGGCGGGCATATCAGTTTTTTCGCGGCCCGTTCAGGCTCCCTGGACCGCCTCCGCCTGCAAGGCCAATCCTTCGGCGAATCCCCTTAGGGCCAGCCTGTCCTCGGGGGAGACTGCGCTCTTCAGCCTGTGGTCAAGCCGGTTCTTCTTCAGGGCTACGTCCCAACACTCCCGGCTGTGGCAGAGGTATGCGCCCCGCCCCGGAAGCCTGCCGGTTGCGTCCACCTCCACGGTACCGGACGGCGAGCGTACGATTCGCACGAGCGCTCGCTTGTCGGTCTTGGCGCTGCACACAACGCAGGTCCTGAGTGGAACGTGGCCCCGGCTCAATGGCCCCTCCTCCGGCGGACTAATCTCCCGGGTCGCCCAAGTCGTCGTCCGCGTCCGTGTCGTCAAGCGGGTAGTCGGTACGGCGGGCGCGCTTTGTGGCCCTGGGAGCGGGCTCCTCGACGACGCCTCTCGCGCCTTTGGCGGGCTTGCCGCCCTTGGCCTTTCGACCGCGCCTGCTGTCGGCGGCAGGCTGTGATCTGGGCGCCATGATGTCCTCGGCAAATCGTATCCTCTGCGACTGCTGGGCCACCTGGGGCACAGCCCACACGGATTCCGGTATCTGCGAGATCTCCGTGCCGGCATCCTCGACCGCAGGCGCCGGTGGTACTTCGGTCTCCGCCAGCCCAAGCGCAACCTCCGCGAGCTGCTCCTCGATGGATACGGCGGGCTGGGCCTCCAGGGCGGGGACCGCCTCCGGATCCAACTCTGCTGCCGCCTCTTCGACGAGCTCCTCGACGGGTATGGCCTCGACCTCTGGCGCAGCCTCCTCGGCAAGCGCATCAGTGGCAGGCTTCGCTGTCTCTGCGGCGACGGCGTGGCTCGCTGCATCCGCAGCGCGTTGCAGTCGCTCTTCCTCGGCCTCGGTGACGCTCTTGATGTTGACCATCAGACCGGAGAGCCTGGCGCACAGCCTTGCGTTTTGACCCTCTCTTCCGATGGCCAAAGATAGCTGCCGGTCCGGCACGACCACAGTGGCCATGTTCTCCTCGGGTCCCAGCTCCACGCGGGTTACCGGGCAGGGGCTGAGGGCGTTGGCCAGAAAGACGGCGGGGTCCGGGTGCCACTGGACAACGTCTATCTTCTCGCCCTGCAGCACGTTGACGATGTTCTGAATTCTGATGCCGCGCAGACCAACGCACGACCCTACCGGGTCGACGCCCTCCTGCCGCGAGTGTACAGCCACCTTGCTGCGTGATCCAGCCTCGCGCGCCACCGCTCTAATTTCGACGATGCCATTGAAAACCTCCGGCACCTCCATCTCGAAGAGGCGGCGCAGAAGGTCCCTGCTGGCGCGTGATACCACAATCTCCGGACCGCGGATGGTGCGGCGCACCTCCGAAACGTGGACCATCAGCTTCTGTCCGCGGCTGTAGCGCTCTGTGGTCACCTGCTCGGAAACCGGGAGCACGGCCTCGGTGCGGCCGAGGTCAAGCGTAACCTGCCTCGAGTCCACGCGCTGGATGGTGCCGGTTACAACGTCGCCTTCCTTCTCCGCGAACTCTTCGAAGACGAGCTCGCGCTCCGCCTCGCGGAGCCGTTGCATGACTACCTGCTTGGCGGTCTGCGCGGCGATGCGCCCGCTGCTCTGGATGTCGCTCTCCACCACGAGCACCTCGCCGAGGGTTGCCGTGTTGCTGATCTTCCGGGCCTCCCTGAGGCTGATCTCTCTGTGTGGGTCTTCCACCCTCTGCACGACGGTCTTGTGGCTGAAGAGCTTGAGCTCACCGTTTGCCGGATTCAGGGAGACGGAGATCTCCTGACCGGCGAGTACGCTGTCCCTCTTGTAGGCAGAGGCCAGCGCCGCCTCTATGGCTGAGATGACAGCTTCCCTGGGAAGGTGGCGCTCTGCGGCCAGCTGAGTTACCGCTATCAGAAAGTCGCTCTTCATCTCTCGTGCTCCCCTTACCCGCTGTGACCCGGTTGCCGGGAATGCCTAGATAAAAAAAGTGGGTCACGACCCACTTTCCACCACGAGTATAACGGGGAGAGTATACCACCATCCGCGACGGTCGGCAACCTTTGAGCCGGAAGCCGCGCCGCGAGGCGAGCCGGTCGGCGGTCAGCGAAACATGTCCTGAGCGGCGGGCCGCAGAAGCTCTGCCGAGCCTGCCTCATCGTCGGCGACGTAGTCGCAGCCGCGTACGATGGCCACCGGCACCATGCTGAGCTTGCCCAGCGTGAGCTCAGCCGCAGAGGCAATCTCGTCGGCTATGGCGGACACGCTGACCCGCAGCTCGTAGCCGAACGGGTCGGTCTCGCCCCGGTAGTCACGCATGGGGTGCATGCCGGCCACGCCGATGGCCACGTCCGTGTTGCCCATTCGCCAAGGGCGCCCGAACGTGTCCGATATGATTACGGCAAGCGGGAAACCAGCGGCGGCCATCAGTCCGCTCCTGAGCCGAGCGGCGGAGGCGTCCGGGTCGCGTGGCAGCAGCGAGACGATCTCGTCGCCGGGCACGTTGGAGGCGTCCACTCCGGCGTTGGCGCAGATGAGGCCGTGCTTGGTCTCGACTATGAGCACTCCGCGCTCCATTCGCACCACTCGGCGCGTCTCTCGAAGCACCACCTCCACGAGGCGGGCGTCCTTCTCGTAGAGGCCTGCGAACTCCAGCGCCAGCTGGGACGGCTCTACCGTCCTCAGATCGACCAGCGCGCCTTCCGCCTTGGACACGATCTTCTGGGTGAAGACCAGCACGTCGCCAGGCTCCAGGGGAGTGCCCTGCGCTAGGGCGGCCTCGAACGTCATGGCCGCGAGGTCATCGCCCGGCTGCACCTCCGGTATACCGGTCACACCTATGACGCTGAGGCGAGGAATGGTCACGTTTGTCTTTCCTTAAGGAAACCCTTGCGTAACTACGGTGCTATCCCGAAAGAAGTACGCTTCTCGTCACTCCCGCGAACGCGGGAATCTATTTCCCTCTATAGTCGGATTCCCTACACCCCTGCTTTTGCTGGGGTGATGAAGAGAGCGTGCCCCAACCACGGGTTAATGAAAGGTCTCCTTTAAAGAGGGAGCGCTCATACAGGCTCGCCGGGATTATAGACGCGATGGTGCTGCGCGCGGAAGCGCGGGTGGTGCTGCGCCGCGCGTAGTCGCCGCAAGACCGCTTTACAGGATTTCGCGCCGCGTCTATAATATCTGCGCGCAGGCCGCAAATGTGTTAGCGGCCGCGAACGGCAACTACCGCGCGAGGAGGTGACGCCTTGGACGAGAACACCAGCAGGTTGGAGATTGCATACTGCGTTGCCTGAGGCTATCTGCCACAGGCCGCTTGGATAGCGACCGAGTTCTTCAGCGAGTTTGGCAGCAAGCTTGCCATTACCCTAACACCCGTTGGCGACGGCAGGCTTGAGATCTGCCACGACGGCGAGACCCTATTCGACCGCAACGCAGTCGGGGGTGCTTACCCCTCCCTGACCGAAGTGCGCGAGATGCGAAAGACCGTCCGCGACAAGCTGGCGGTGCCCGCATAAGAGAAGATTAACCCAACCCAGGGTTCAATCGCAAAGCGGGGGCGGTGACCCGTCAGGGTCCCGCCCCCCTTTCGTTTAACCGTCTAGATCTCGGCCTGGCCATGGCTACGCGTCGGGGCTGCAGACGGCCCTGACAGTCGCCTCCGCCAGGTCCTCCGGCACGTCCGAGCGGACAACCGCCCGGCCGATGCCCTCAAGCAGCACCCAGTTAATCCGGCGCCCGGACGCCTTCTTGTCCATCTTCATGGCCGCGAGCACCGAGTCCGGGTCCACGCCCGGCGCGGCCACAGGAAGCCCGAAGCTCCTGAGCACCGACGTGTACTGCTCCACTTCCTCCTGCGATACGAGGCCCATGTGCCGTCCGATCTCACCCACGGCGGCCATGCCCACGGAGACCGCCTCGCCGTGCAGCAGCGTATTGTACTCGGTGGCGGCTTCCAGGCCGTGGCCGATGGTGTGGCCGTAGTTAAGGAGCACCCGGCGGCCCAGGGTCTCGCGTTCGTCCTCCTCCACAATCCGGCCCTTGATGGCCATGCTGCGCCGCACCACCTCCTCGGTGATCTCCGGCTCAAGGTCCAGCAGGTCTTCAACGCGCTCTTCGAACAGCCGATACAGCGATGGGTCCAGGATGAGCCCGTGCTTTATCGCCTCGGCCCAGCCGGAGGCCATCTCACGAGCCGAGAGCGACCTGAGCGTGGTCAGGTCCGCCGCGACCATGCGCGGCTGGTAGAACGCGCCCACCAGGTTCTTGCCCGCGGGCAGGTTAACGGCTGTCTTGCCGCCTATGGACGCGTCGACCATCGCAGCGAGCGACGTGGGCGCTTGCACCACCGCAACTCCGCGCAGGAACGTGGCCGCCGCGAACCCCGCCAGGTCGCCCACCATCCCGCCGCCCAGCGCGAGAATTGTGCTGCCGCGCTCGCACCGGCGCTCCGCCAGCCAGGTGTAGAGCTCGCCGGCCGTGGCCAGGCTCTTGCTCGCTTCGCCCGCGGGGACGGTGTAGAAGTGAGACTCCAGACCGGCATTGCCCAGAGCCTGCTCCACGCGCCCTGCGTACATCCAGGCGACGGTTGAGTCGCTGACGACGTACGCGGGCCCCCGCAGGCCCGCGGCCAGCAAATGCTCGCCGATGCGGTCGAGCGCGCCCCACTCGACGTACACGGGGTAGGTCGCGGACGGCGCGCGCACGACGAACGCGGGCGCGCCCGATTCAGCGTTACTCATGGTCAGGCTCCATCCTCTCGCGGCACAGTCGGGCAACCTCGCGGGCTGCCTCTTCCACGCTCAGGCCGTCGGTGTGCACAGAGAAGGCAGCCATGTCGTAGTTATCCTGGCGCTCCGCCTTGAGCTCCCTCACTCGCTCGATGGGGTCCGGTACTGCCAGCAGCGGCCGCTCCTCCGGCGCATCGTCGCCCTCGGGTGTGGCGCTGAGCCGTGCGACGATGGTCTCGGGCGTGGCCTCCAGGCAAACGATCACACCCGAGGCGGCCATCGCAGCGTAGTTGTCCGGGTCGATGATGGCGCCGCCGCCCGTAGCCACCACGACGTTGGTCTCTTCGCAGGCCAGATGTACGGCCTCCTTCTCCAGGTATCGGAAGGCCTCTTCCCCGTCCTCTTCGAATATCTCGGCAACTGACTTGCCGGAGACGCTTACGATCTCCTCGTCCGTGTCCCAGAACATCCAGCCCTGCAGCTCCGCAATGGCGCGGCCGACGCTGGATTTGCCGGTGCCTGAGAATCCTGTCAGAATGATGTTGCCGCTCATCGGTTTAACCTCAACGGGCTATATCGAGAGTGTACCGCAAAACCGGGGGATTAGGTAGCCGTGCCAGTCAAGCGTCCGCGCCTCAAGCCCTTACCGGCAGGCTCATTCGCCACTCTTGTGATGGCGCTTCTTGTCCTGGCGATCACGGCCTGCGAAGACGGGCCCATGTTCCTGTTCGAGCCACCTGTGGGCAAGTTCGTTTGGGCCTACCAGGCGCCCTACGACGGCGAGTTCCGCGCCGAGAACATTGAGATTGCCGCCCTGGTGCAGTTGACCCAGAGCGGTAGCCCAGCCTATCTCGTCGACGCGTCGTTCAAGGGCGAGCTTACGGTATCAACCGCTCCCGCGGTGATCGATGGGGACTTCCAGACCTCCTGCGGCCTCTGGCTCCTCAGCCCCGTGGCGGGCGACGTTCGGATGGTAGCGGATGGAGTGCTGGGCTATCCGTGGGGCGCCATGTTCTCGCCGGACGGAGAGCGGATGGTATATGCAGCCACCGAGGAGTGCCCGTCAACCCCCGGCCATGACCTCAATGCCGGCATGCAGCTTCTGGACCTCGGGACTATGGAGAGCACCACTCTCTACGAAGGCGAGCGGGCGCCGGTCCTCCGGGGCTGGGCCGCGCCTGACATCATCCTGGCCATGCGCGATGTCCCGGACTTGGGCTGGACCTACAGGATCATAGGACTAGAGCCGCGCAGCGAAAGAGTGCTGGACATGGTACTTGAGTACCTGGGATTCAAGCTGTTCACCGACATTCCTTCTCCCTTGGGAGATCAGGTGCTGCTGGTGGACGAGTACCCCTCAGGCTCGTCCTGGAACTCGGAATTCTCCCTGCACTCGCTGATAACCGGTGAGCCCATCGGCGAGCCGTGGGAGGCGTGGTTCACGCCGCAAGCCGGCAAACTGTGGTCGCCCAACGGCCGCTTGCTGTCGTATCTCGTGGCGGGCAGCATTCAAGACGGCTTGCCAGTCGACGTGATGATGCTCAACCCCGAGACCGGCGAGCACGCGGCCATCCTGAGCGGCTTGGACACGCGGACGGACGCGTTCCTGCCCCAGACGTGGTCGCCCAAGTCGGAGGCGGTCCTGCTGCTGGCGGACGACCGGACGGCGCTCCACGCGGTCAACGCGGACGGCAGCGGCTACGGCGAGGTGGCCGGCTCCGCGCTTGGCGGATCGCTGCCCACCTACCGCAACGTGCGATGGCCTGCGGGAGGCGGATACCTGTTCTTCGAGCGGCACGGGCCGAAGCCGGAGCGCGGCGTGACGGTCACGTCCGCGGAGTCCGAGATCTGGGCCGCCGTGGTGCGCCTGCCCGGAGAGGGTGACGACGCGCTTGAAGAGAGGGTGCGGCAACTTGAGTCGGGGCCATGGCCGGCGTCGCTGAAGCCGTAGGGTAGAACCGTAGCGGGGCCATCGGGTTACGGGGGCTGTGACGTCCTGGCGCGGAAATGCTCGATAGCCGCCTTGGTGAGAAAGCCCGAGCGTGACTCGCTCTCCTGGCTTGCCCACTGGTCTATGGAGGCGAGCAATCTGGAGGGCACCGTGATATTCACGCGGACGGCCTTGTCGGGGATGCTATTCAGGTCGACGTCCACCAAGCCCCAGATCCCGTCCCGATAGTCCTCGTTGTCGAGGTGCGCCTCAAGAGCCTGGGGTTGGGGAAGCGGCTCCTTGTCGGCCATCATCCCCTCAAGATGCAGAAGGATTGCCTCTTTAGCATTGGCGTACGCCTCCTCCGGCGTCCGGCCGCCTGAGAAGCACCCCGGAAGGTCCGGGACCGTCACTCCGTAGCTGGTATCTTTGTCTCGGTGAATCACAATGGCGAATCGCATTATCGTTCCCCCCAATCCCATCCGGCTTGACGAAAAATTTTCGCAGCGTGCCTGTCGGTATGTCGGCAAGAGGGTACACCACCGTAACACGGCCCGGCCTGTCTGGATGAGTGAACTGCTGATGGCTACCACGAACTCGGGCAAGCTTCCAGCCATCCTGCTCAAGTATTCTGACAATCCCCCTGCTGTCCATACTCATAATATACACACCCTGCCGTGGCTTTCAAGGGTCTTGGCAGTAGATTCCACGAATTGGCCACCAACCTCTCTTCTGCGCCGTGGCCCGCGTCGCTGGCGTGGCAGGCTGCCCCGTGGCGCAACTCGGCAGCTTGACGACCTCCTAGAGCCGTGCTATTATCGTAACCCAGTGCACGCGGCGGCATCGAAGGTGCGTCGTCGCTGACCCAGGATCGAAAGGAGCGGGTATGATTACCATAAGTCCTTTGGCTTCTGAGAAGCTCAAAGAGATCCTAGTTGAGCAGGGAGAGGAAGGTTCCTCACTGCGCGTAGTGCTGATGCCAGGTCCGCACGGCGGCGCCCAGTACATGCTCGCGTTGGAGAAGGACGCCAAGAGCGACGATACAATCGTGCAGAGCGGCGACGTCCAGATACTCATCGACCCGGACAGCGCGCCCCTCATGGAGGGCGCTGAGATCGACTACATGGACGGGCTGATGAAGAGCGGGTTCGTCATCAACAATCCCAACATCCAGTCCGGCGGCTGTGCGTGCGGAGGAGGAGGGTGCGGCTGCGGCGGTGGCGGCGGTGGCGGAGGCTGCGCTTGCGGGGGCCACTAGTCCGGCCCACCGTAACGGCCGGCGGCGCGGTTATGCCACTCCGCCGGTGACAAGCCTGCTACTCAACACTGACCCGCTGCACCCTAACTGGATTCAGCGGGTTCTGTGTGTCCGGTGAGGCGGGCGCCAGCCGAACGGCGCCTTTCTCGAACGGACGCAGCCTCAGGGCTACAGTTTTGGTTCGGCGAATCTCAAACAGGAGGGCGGGTGATTGAATGCGCTAGGAACTCATCTTCTGCTGGAGCTCAAGAGCTGTAACCCGGAGCTCCTGGACGACCTGCCCTACCTGAGGAAGTCCCTCATGGAGGCGGCCGAGGAGACCGGAGCCACTATCATCGGCGACTCATTCCACCAGTTCAGCCCTCAGGGCGTCACCGGTGTGGTCGCCATAGCTGAATCACACCTCTGCATCCACACGTGGCCGGAGTTTGGGTACGCGGCCGTGGACATCTTCACCTGCGGCGAAGGGTTCAGACCCCGAGACGCCGCGGCGCTCGTCGTGCGCAGCCTGGAGAGCGGCGAGCACTCGATCACCGAGATAGAGCGGGGCATACTGCCGGAACTGGCCGGCGTTTCGATCCGCTAGCTTCCGCCTGGCAGTCATGGAGCAAAGCTCGCGCACCTGGTTCCAGGAGTACCTGACGCCCAATCTCGTCCAGTACGTAGGCGTCGGAGAGCGTCTGTTCGCGGGCAGGACCCGCTATCAGCAGGTTGAGGTCCTGGACACCCTGGACTTCGGACGCACCCTCATTCTCGACGGCAAGACCCAGTCCTCCGAGGCCGACGAGTTCGTGTACCACGAGGCGCTGGTGCACCCCGCAATGGTCACACACCCCAACCCTGAGTCTGTGTTCATCGCGGGCGGCGGCGAGGGAGCCACGCTGCGGGAGGCGCTGGCCCACGGCTCCGTGAAGTCGGCGGTGATGGTGGACCTGGACGGCGGGGTCGTCGACATCTGCCGCCGCTTCCTGCCCAATCACCACCGTGGCGCCTTCGACGACGCGCGACTCGAGCTCCACTTCGCGGACGCCCGGAAGTACCTGGAAACCACGTCCCAGACCTTCGACGTCATCCTGATCGACCTGCCGGACCCGCAGGAGGCCGGACCCGCGGGCATGCTCTACACAAGGAACTTCTACGACCTGGTGCGGCGCAGGCTCAACCCGGGCGGACTCATCGCAGTGCAGTCGGAGCAGTGCATGACCGGCAACCTGGACGCCTTCGCGGCCATAGGCAGCACGCTTCGCAGCGTATTCCCGGGCGTGTTCCCGTACCACGCCATGATCCCCTCGTTTTCGTTCGACTGGGGGTTCAACGTGGCGTCGCTGGGACCAAGCCCGCTGGAGTTGACGGCTGACGAGATCGACCGCCGCCTGCGCGTGAGGGGCTGCGACTCCCTGCGCTCCTACGACGGGCGGTCCCACGCGGGGATGTTCACGCTGGCCAGGCACCTGCGCGAAGCCGTGGAGTCTGAGACGCGCATCATCACGGAGGACGATCCTCTGGTCGTGGTGTAGCGGTTGCGCTGCCTACCGCTGCAACGGCGGGAGCACCTCGTGGATCCAGGGCACCAGGTCCGCAAGGACCTCCCCGCTTATCTCGTGCCCCATTGCGTACTCGTTGTATGAGGGGTCGTACCCTTCGGCAACCAGGAAGTCGCGTGAGCTCTCTGCCCTCTCGATGTTGTCGTACGTGCCGTGCGCAATGAAGATGGACTGAGTCCGCTGCTCAGGCAGCCGCTCTCTCATGTCATCCTGGTCACGGATCGAGCAGCTTAGCGCAACCAGCCCCGCGAAGAGGTCCGGCCGCCCAAGCCCGCACCGGTACGTCATGCTTCCTCCCTGCGAGAAGCCCAGCAGCACAGACTGGCCCGGGCCCACGCCGTGCTTCTCCATCACCTCCTGAAACATGCCATTCAGCCGGTTTTCGGCGTTCTCCATCATCTGCGGGTCGTTGTTGCCGGGCTCAGTCCATGCGAAGCCCACCATCTGAGGCTCCAGCTGCACCGGAATGGGCGCATTAGGGCAAACGTAGATGTAGCCTGTGGAGCCGATCACGCTGGAGAGGCTGGCGAGGTCGTACATGTTGGCGCCAAAGCCATGCAGCATGACAATTAACGGATACGACAGCGACGGATCGTAGTCCAGGGGGTAGAGGGTCAGGTAGACCAGGTCCTTTCCCTGGACCGTCTCCACCTGCATGGTCTTTGATGTGCTCATAGCTGCGCCTCCTCAGCTCTCCAGCCACAACACGTCGCCGCACAGGTCGGGCGAATGGCTCCGGCCGGCGAAGACGCGGTAGTCTTCCTTCGACACGCCCAGGACCCCGTCCGCGCCGTGGCCCGGCAGCAGAAACGTGTCGTCCGGCAGGGCGAACAGCTTGCCGGTGACGTTGTCGATGATCTGCCGCAGGTTGTCCGGAGTGCGGCTGCGTCCCGGCCCGCCGGGGAAGAGCGTATCGCCGGAGAAGAGGTGGTTGCCCAAGACGTAGCACGTTGAGCCTGGCGTATGTCCGGGCGTGTAGATCGCACGCAGCTCGATTGAGCCTGCCGTCACCACGTCGCCGTCCTCCACGAGGCGGCCGGCGGGTAGGGGCAGCCGGTCTGCGTCGGCGGCGTGGCAGTGGACCACCGCGCCTGTCGCTGCCACCATCTCCTCGAGGCCGGCCAGGTGGTCGCCGTGGTTGTGCGTGATGAGGATGGCGCGAACGTTGGTGTCCTTCGCCTCCTCCAGCACCTGCGCGGGCTCAGCCGGTGCGTCGATGATGATGCTCTCGCCCGTGCGTGTGCACACCAGCAGATAGGCGTTGTTGTCGAAGGGGCCGCAGGAAGTCTTGTAGACGCGGACCTCTCCGTCAGTGAACAGAGGCATTTCCACCTCCCGGTCAGTGGGGGATTGGCGAAATGGATCGGCCGCCCGCTAGGCGCCGGCCTCGGGCGGCATCGGGTGGATCTCCCTGTCGAACTCCACCTCCGCGCGGCCCACGAATATGTCCCACGGCTCGAATTCCTCGACGAAGGCCTTGGCCTCCTCCATGGTGGCAAAGCCCTTCTGGGCGCGGCCGGGGTCGTAACCGAAGGTCCTGGCAAGGGCGTCGAAGCCGCGGGGCGTGCGGCGGACGCCGCCAACCTCTTCCTGACGGCCGTCTTCGGCTTCGAGGATGAGCCTTTGGCCCGTTCTGTGCTCTCTCCAGTAGACCTTCATGTCGCGCTCCGATGGGTGGTAGGCGTGTTCGGAAGTGGGTGCATGGCCGATTATATCCGGCGGCATCGACGGCGGCAACCCGACGTGTGCCAAGAGGTCTGGGTCGTGTAGCTCTCTGACGCAAGTCCTGCGCAAATCGGAGCAACTCTGGCGGGCGGCGGAGGCGGCTGCTAAACTAGCCTGGTTGAAGAGGCAAGCCCCGCGCAATCTTCGCAATCAGGAGGCGCAATGAAAGCGGTATATATAGCGGAATACGGAGACATTGACAAGCTGGTCTACGGCGACAGGCCGGACCCTGCGGCCGGTCCGGGCGAAGTAGTGATTCGAGTTAGGGCCAGCGCGCTCAACCACCTGGACCTCGGGGTGCGTTCGGGCCGCGGGCGCGGCCCCGGCTCGCTGCCCCGCATCCTGGGCTGCGACATGGCCGGCGAGGTGCTAGAGCTGGGCACGGGTGTGACCGGCCTTGAGGTCGGCGACAGAGTGCTGGTCGACAACCGCATCAAGTGTGATGCCTGCGGGTCATGTCTGCAGGGCATGGACCAGTTCTGCGAGCGTCAGATCAGAATCGGCGTGGATGTCGACGGCGGCCATGCCGAGCTGTGCTGCGTTCCCGCCGTCAACGTGCACCGCTTCAGCGACTCAATGACGTTCGAGGAGGCGGCGGCCGTTCCGCTTGCCTTCCACACTGCTTGGCACTGCCTGATGGTGCGCGCCGAGCTGAAGCCGTGGGAGACGATCCTGGTGCAGGCAGGCGGCAGCGGCGTGGGCAGCGCGGCCATCCAGATCGCCAATCGCATCGGCGCGAGGGTGATCACCACCGCCGGATCCGACGAGAAGCTGGCCGTGGCCCGCGAGCAGGGCGCCGACGAGTGTATCAACTATCGCACCACGCCCGAGTTCAGCCGGGCCGTGATGGAGTTTACCGGCGGCGCGGGTGTCGATGCCGTGCTTGATGTGGTGGGAGCCGCTGTTTGGAGGGAAAACCTCCTGAGTATCAGGCCCTTCGGACGGCTGGTCATCACCGGCACCACGTCCGGGTCGCAGGCCGACATCGACCTGTCGCTCCTGCAGGGCCGCCCGCTCACGCTCATGGGCAGTGGTGGGCGCACGCGCCGTTCGTTTGCCGAGATGATGAGCGTGATAAACCGGGGCGAGCTGCGCGGCGTGGTTGGGCGCGTGTTCGACCTTCAGGAAGTGGGCGAGGCGCACCGAACGATGGAGAGCCGGGACTTCTACGGAAAGCTGGTGGTGCGCAACCCGGGCTGACGGCCGGCGAGGCTGCTAGATCCGCAGCGCCACGCCGATCGCGAGCAGCAGGGAAAGAAGCAGGGCGGAGCATACGCCCACAGGCACGGGCATAAAAGTGCCGCGCGGGTGCCTGTGCGCCAGGAGCATGCGGCGGTTACCTCTGGGCTTGGTGGCCCTGGACTCCCGCACTACTGTCTCGGGTTCGCGTACACTCGTCAACGTTGCTGCCCTCGGACTTCGCAGAATGCCGACTTCACGCTAACTATATCCATTAGTGCGTGCATTGTCAACAGGTTGCCTGTGCAATAGCGCAGGATTAGCATGGCGAAGCGGTGGCCGCCTGTGCTATATTGGACTGGCATTGACGGTTCATGCTCGGAACGAACCGAAACACCCGCAGCTGGAGGACTTACCCAATGATCAGCACCAGTCTTCAGGATGCACTCAATAGGCAGATCACCAACGAGCTGAGCGCGGCATACTTTTACCTGTCCGTGGCGGGATACTTTGAGTCCCTGAGCCTGCCTGGTTTCGCCAACTGGATGCGGCTTCAGCACCAGGAAGAGTCTGCCCACGCCATGAAGATATTCGACTTTGTGACAAGCAGGAACGGCCGCGTGACCCTGGGGGCAATAGACGCCCCGGCCTCCGAGTTCGACTCGGTGGAGGCGGCGGTCGCACTGGCCCTGGAGCACGAGCGCCGCGTCACCGCTGACATCTTCTCCTTGCACGAGGTGGCGCAACAGGAGCGAGATTACGCCGCCCACGTCCTCTTGGAGTGGTTTTCGGATGAGCAGGTGGAGGAGGAGAAGACGCTGGAGGAGCTTCTGGACCACGTTCGCATGGTTGGCAACGACGGGGCAGGTCTGCTGCTACTGGACGAGCGGCTGGGAAGCCGGACCGTAGCCCAATAGAGGCGGTTTTTCGCAAGACAGGCGCTTTCGATCCGGTGGGATACCACCGGGCCAGCAGCAGGCTTGGGCGCGGGCCGCGTCTACCTTGATTTGGGGGTTGGCATCATGACGGAAGAACCGCAACCCGTGGCTCGCACCTCTCACACGGAGATGACGCTGGACCAGATCGGCAACATGCAGCCGGGCCTGGCCCGCCTGATGGCCGAGATCAGCGACCGCTACTGGATCCTGTACTACGCCGCAAAGGCGGGCAACTGGAAGCTGGCTACGCTGCAGTCGTCAGAGGTCGAGAAGGCGCTGCGGATTGGCAACGTGACCAGGCCCCGCTATACGCCCCACGTGGAGGCCTTCATCAAGGGTCCGCTCACGGCCATCAACCGCGCCATCGAAGTGAAGGACTGGGGCGCCTTCGAGCGCGGCTACTCAGCCGGAGTCACCGCGGCAAACGCCTACCACCGCGAGTACGACCACGAGGAGATCGTGTGGCAGCTGCCGGACGAGCCGCCCAAGCACCTTCGGCTCTCGCCGGAGTAGGAGCGCCGCCGGTGACGACCGCGGAGGCGGCGCATGAGCGATAGCAGCACAGACGGCCAGCGTACGCCGAACCGCATCGTGCTGGGCGACAACCTGGAGGTCCTGCGCACGGTCGAGGACGGGGCGGCCTCGCTCGTGTACATAGACCCGCCGTTCAATACTGGTCGGACCCAGCGCCGCGAGCGACTGCGCACGCAGCGCGACGAGGAGTCCGGCGACCGCACGGGGTTTCAGGGGCGCAGGTATCGCACGACCCGGCTGGGCGTCCGCTCCTTTCCAGACGCCTTCGACGACTTCCTGGACTTTATCGAGCCTCGCCTGGAGGAAGCGCAGCGCATTCTCTCGCCCACCGGCTCGCTGTTCCTGCACCTGGACTACCGAGAGGTCCACTACTGCAAGGTGCTGCTCGACGGCATGTTCGGCGTCGATACCTTCATGAACGAGATCATCTGGGCATACGACTACGGAGGCCGTCCAAGGGACAGGTGGCCGGCCAAGCACGACTCGCTGCTGTGGTACGTGAAGGACCCGGCCCGCTACACCTTCAACTACGACGAGATCGACCGCATCCCGTACATGGCGCCTGGACTGGTGGGAGCGGAGAAGGCGGCTCGAGGCAAGACGCCCACGGACGTGTGGTGGCAGACAATCGTGCCCACCAACGGACGTGAGCGCACGGGATACCCAACGCAGAAGCCCCTGGCCATTCTGGAGCGGATCGTGAGGGTGCACTGCAACCCCGGCGAGCTGGTGGTCGACTTCTTCGCGGGCTCGGGCACTACGGGTGAGGCGGCGGCGCGCAGCGGGCGGCGATACCTGATGGTGGACAGCAGCCTGGACGCCGCGCAGGTCATGGCGCGCAGGCTTGCCTTCAGCGGCCCGGAGTGCGTGGGATTCACGCCTGAGCATGTGGATGCGCAGGCCCTTCGACAAGCTCAGGGCGAACGGACAGTGATCAGCCGTTCGTGCTGAGCTTGTCGAAGCATGAACGGGGCAAACGTGTCTGTCCGCCCTTCTAGACAGACTCAGTGAGACGCTCGAGGTGACTTGAATGAGCGATACGATGGCAGAGCTGTGGCGGCAGATGATCGAGGCGGAGCACGCGCAGTCGGACAGGGTGCGTGAGAGCGCAGGCGCACCGTCGGACTCATGGGTGCCGTACGCGGGGCGGTTCAGGCCGTCGGTTGACTCCGCCGACCCGATGGTCGAGAGGCTGCTCCGCGAGATAGAGCCTCATCACAGCGTGCTGGACGTCGGCGCCGGGGGCGGACGCGTCGCGCTTCCCGTGTCGCTCCACTGCCGGCGGGTCGTCGCCGTCGAGCCGTCCGCGAGCATGGGCGCCGTGCTCCAGGAAGAGGCCACCAGGCTGGGCCGCGACAACGTCTCCCTCGTCGAGTCCACGTGGGAAGATGCGGAGGTAGAGCCGGCGGACGTGGTGCTCTGCGTGCAGGTGCTGTACACCGTGCGGGACATCGAGGGGTTCATACGCAAGCTGGAGGCGCACGCGCGTGAGAGGGTGCTGGTAGTCCTGGGCGAGTATCCGCCGTACACGCAGTCGAACCCACTGTGGCCGCTGGTGCACGGCGAGGCGCGGCTGGACCTGCCATCGTTCCGGGACCTGATGAACGTGCTGTGGCAGATGGGCATCAACCCTGACCTGGAGATGCTGCCGCCGCAGGAGCCGCGAGGGTTCGATAGCCGGGAGCAGGCGCTGGAGCAAACACGGTCGCGCCTGTTCGTGGAGGCGGGCGGCGAAGGGGAGCGGCGGCTGGCGCAGGCGCTGGACGAGATGCTGGAGGAGTGCAAGGACGGGCGTTTCAGGATACGCGGGGCGCCGGTGTTTAGGCCTGCGCTGGTGAGCTGGCGGCCGCGGGCGTAGGCGCGGGGGGACGGCCCAGGAGGTGGTGGAAAGGGGGAGGAAATCGTCGGCAAACGTCTTGACTACCCCTGGGGGCGCTTGTATAATGCCATTTACGTCCTGAGAAAAGGAACGCAGAACTGGACACCTGAGAACATACAAGACACTCAACTGGAAGCTATTCCCACGGCGGCTGGCAGTATCCAGGCGCCGTTTTTGCGCACATTAACAACTGAATAGAGGTTTACGGGCCTGAATGTGGGTTAAGTTACTTCGGGCCCACGGTGGATGCCTAGGTGCCAAGGGCCGATGAAGGGCGTGGCAAGACTGCGAAAAGCCTCGGTGAGCTGTCTAGCAAGCGTAGCCGGGGATTCCCGAATGGGGGAACCCGTCCCAATGAACTTGGGACAGCCCCGTCTGAACCCTTAGGGCGGGGCGGGTAAGCGAGAGAACTGAAACATCTCAGTACCTCGAGGAAAATACATCAACCGAGATTCCCTTAGTAGTGGCGAACGAACGGGGAAGAGCCCAAACCTCTGGAGCTTAGTGGGCTGGAGTCCTATGCTTTAGGGGGGTTGTAAGGCGTGTCAGGGGAAGCTCCAGCGACCCCAGGGAGTAAGAAACCTCTTCTTTAGCCGAAGGTCCCTGGAAAGGGCCGCCATAGGGGGTGAAAGCCCCGTAGGCGAAAAGGAAGGGGCTCCCGATGCGTTCTTGAGTACCACGGGACACGAGAAATCCCGTGGGAAGCTGGGGGGACCACCCTCCAAGGCTAAATACCCTTGGCGACCGATAGCGTACCAGTACCGTGAGGGAAAGGTGAAAAGAACCCCGGGAGGGGAGTGAAATAGATCTGAAACCGTGGGCCTACATACGGTCGGAGTCTCTCCGTTAGGAGGGATGACGGCGTGCTTATTGAAGAATGAGCCGACGAGTTAATCTCTGCGGCAAGGTTAACTCCGTGGACGGAGGGAGCCGAAGCGAAAGCGAGTCTGAATAGGGCGTCAGAGTCGCGGGGATTAGACCCGAAACCGGGTGAGCTACCCATGGCCAGGGTGAAGCTCGGATAGCATCCGAGTGAAGGCCCGAACTCGTGGTCGTTGCAAAGACCTGGGATGAGCTGTGGGTAGAGGTGAAATGCCAAACGAACCCGGAGATAGCTGGTTCTCCCCGAAATGCATTGAGGTGCAGCCTCAAGGATTGAATGCTGGAGGTAGGGCTCTGGATGGGCTAGGGGGCGTGAGCTTACCAAACCCAACCAAACCACCAATGCCAGTATCTCTTACCTTGGGAGTGAGACAGTGGGGGATAAGCTTCATTGTCGAAAGGGAAACAGCCCAGACCACCGGCTAAGGCCCCCAAGTGCGGGCTAAGTGGTAAAGGAAGTGGGATCGCCCAGACAGCCAGGAGGTTGGCTTAGAAGCAGCCACCCTTTAAAGAGTGCGTAATAGCTCACTGGTCGAGGGGTCCTGCGCCGAAAATCCAACGGGGCTCAAGCCCGCCGCCGAAGCCGTGGCTCCGAGAGGCGCAAGCCAATCGGGGGGTAGGGGAGCGTTCCCCGGGCACTGAAGGTAGATCGTGAGGTCTGCTGGAGCGCGGGGAAGTGAGAATGTCGGCATGAGTAGCGCAAACCAGGGTGAGAATCCCTGGCACCGAAAGCCTAAGGTTTCCTACGCAACGTTGTTCGGCGTAGGGTTAGTCGGGCCTAAGCCGTAGCCGAAAGGCGAAGGCGATGGACAACGGGTCAACATTCCCGTACCGCCCTTATCTCGCTTTAAAGCAAAGGGGGGACGCGGAAAGGTAGGCGGAGCGTGCCCATTGGACATGGTGCGTCTGCCCCCGTAGGCCATGCCGGGATAGGCAAATCCGTTCCGGCGTTACGAGCTGAGAGGGGTGGAAACTTCGAGGTCTACTCGGGGAATTCCGTTGAACCTATACCGCCAAGAAAAGCCTCGTTGCTATGGGGTGTGGGCGTCCGTACCGCAAACCGACACAGGTAGGCAGGGGTAAAAGCCCCAAGGTGTTCGAGAGAACCCTCGTTAAGGAACTCGGCAATCTAACCCCGTAACTTAGGAAGAAGGGGTGCCCTGGAGGTGAAGGGACTTGCTCCCGGAGCCTTTTGGGGCTGCAGATAATAGGGCCAAGCGACTGTTTAACAAAAACACAGGTCTCTGCTAAGGGGAAACCCTACGTATAGGGGCTGACGCCTGCCCAGTGCCGGAAGGTTAAGGGGAGGGGTGAATCCCGGCTTCGGCCGGGAGGCAGCTCTGAACTGAAGCCCCGGTGAACGGCGGCCGTAACTATAACGGTCCTAAGGTACCGAAATCCCTTGTCGGGTAAATTCCGACCCGCAGGAAAGGCGTAACGACTTGGTCGCTGTCTCAACGAGGGACTCGGCGAAATTGCAAGGCCCGTGAAGATGCGGGTAACCCGCGACAGGACAAAAAGACCCCGTGGAGCTTTACTGCATCCTGACATTGGACTGGGGTCAGAGTTGTGTAGGATAGGTGGGAGGCTTAGAAGTCTCAACGCCAGTTGGGATGGAGCCGCCGTTGAAATACCACTCTTCTCTGTCTTTGGCTCTAACCCTGGATAGGCCAGGGGACCGTGTCTGGTGGGCAGTTTGACTGGGGCGGTCGCCTCCCAAAAGGTAACGGAGGCGCCCAAAGGTCCCCTCAAGGTGGATGGAAATCACCTGCAGAGTGTATTGGCATAAGGGGGCTTGACTGCGAGACCAACAAGTCGAGCAGGGACGAAAGTCGGGCAAAGTGATCCTACGGTCCCGTGTGGAAGGGCCGTGGCTTATCGGACAAAAGCTACCCCGGGGATAACAGACTAATCTCGCCCAAGAGTTCACATCGACGGCGAGGTTTGGCACCTCGATGTCGGCTCGTCGCATCCTGGGGCTGAAGAAGGTCCCAAGGGTCCGGCTGTTCGCCGGTTAAAGCGGCACGCGAGCTGGGTTCAGAACGTCGTGAGACAGTTCGGTCTCTATCCGTCGCGGGCGCAGGAGATTTGAGGGAGGCTCTCCCTAGTACGAGAGGACCGGGAGGGACAGACCTCTGGTGTGCCGGTTGTCCCGCCAGGGGCACCGCCGGGTAGCCACGTCTGGAGTGGATAAGCGCTGAAAGCATATAAGCGCGAAGCCCTGCCCAAGACTAGATCTCCCATCCGCCGAAAGGCGGAGTAAGGCCACAGGTAGACTACCTGTTTGATAGGCCGCAGGTGTAAGTCTCGTAAGGGATTGAGCCTAGCGGTACTAATCGGCCGAGGACTTGACCCACATTCAGGCTCGTAGACCTCTATTCGGTTTCGGTTTCTCACCGCTACGCGGGGTGGAGCAGTGGCAGCTCGTCGGGCTCATAACCCGAAGGTCGTTGGTTCAAATCCAACCCCCGCTACCAAGCACTCAAACGCGTCCCGCCACCGGCGGGACGCTGCTATTTGTGAGGGACGTCTCTGATCTCCCTTGACTGCGGCGTGCTGGAATGGTATTAGGGACTAAACCAGTGCCCCGAAGAATCTTCCGCCGATTAGGTAGTGCGGCGGGGGCTGTACTGGGAGAGCCCGCTCCATCCACAGATAGGGTACCGCGCCCACTACCTCCGCCACCGCCCGCTTCTCCGCCGACGATGCGTGTGCTACCATGCTCCGCAAGCAGCCTTCCGGTACGCCTCCTTCAATGTCTACGGTCTTCCGCATAGCAACCAGGCCGGTTGTACTCGCAGTCAGCCTGATAATCTTCGTAGTCACGCGGACCGTCGCGCTAGTGGTCCGCATCGTGTCCTTCACCGCAACCTCTGCCGTTCCCGGAATCGCACGCTTCGCTGCGTACCTGGTGATCAGGCCGCTGAGGCTCCTGGCGGGCCTCCTCGTCTTCCTGGCGGCCGGCGCGGCTCCTCGAATCGTTCGCACCCTCCTCTTCGTGCTCGGCAAGCAGCTGTCGCTTCTGATCGGCTACGTGCTCTTTGTCGCCGACCTGCTCATCTACCTGATGGTCCGCGTGCAGGGAGGAGGACGGAACATCAGGCCTACCCGGCGCAGACCCTTCGAGGCCGGGCAAAAGGAGGCACTCTTCCGCAGCCAGGACGGCCGTTGCATGTACTGCGGAGCCGAACGCGACATACGTGAGTTCCAGATCGATCACATGATGCCCGTCGTGAGAGGCGGCCCGCACCAGATGGCCAACTTCCAGCTGCTATGCGGGCCGTGCAACAACCGCAAGCGGGACTACACGGACGAGGAGTTTCGCAATCGTTTCAGCGAGCTGACGGGCCCGTTCAGAGGCGGCCGCAGAGGATACGAACCCCCCAAGCAGCAGATCCCGCTCGACAGATTCGAGGAGGTGAGCCTTCGCAGCTCGGTTCCCCAGTCCTTGCAGGACTTCCACAGGATGAAGTTCAGCCCGCCGCTGCTCAAGGTTGCCATCGGCTGCGCGGTGGTTGGCGTTGCAGCGTTGGCTGTGTGGACGGCGATGTCTATGGTACAGGCCGGCAGCCTGAGCCCGGTCGAGGCGGTGGGCGAGTGGAGGATGATTGGTGTGGCGATTGCGGGGTACACCGCCGCATCGCTGGGCCTGATGTGGAGGGCCTACGTGACGGGCAGGGAAGAGGGCGATAGGTGAGGAGTGAGCGTCGCGCACTCTTGAGGCGACCGCGCGTGGCGTAATGTGAACTGCCCGGCCTGGATTCGAACCAAGGTCTTCTGAGCCAAAGTCAGACGTGCTACCACTGCACCACCGGGCATCCGGCCAAATGAGCCGTGCAGTCCATTGTAATACGTCCAGCCATTGCCGGAAAAGGCCCACGTGCGCCACAACCCATAGCCGGTCCCGGCGAGAGCAGCCGGCTGAAGGTTAGGCCGGCACGGGCCCGCCGTCAGCTCCGCGAGCCGTCACCGAATTTGACACCTTCAGCCAACAGGAATATAATCCAGCCCGATATCATGCCAAAGCGCACGTACCAACCCAAAGTCAGACGAAGGAAGAGAGTCCACGGCTTCTTCTCCCGCATGCAGACCCCCGGCGGCCAAAAGGTGCTGAAGAGGCGCCGCTTCAAGGGCCGCACGAGACTCACGGTCTAGCTGCATGCAACCCTCTCCACCGTTGCAGCCCGCGCTCAAGCTCAATGCAGAAGGAGTTCCGTCTTAGGAAGGCCAGGGACTTCTCTGTGGTCTATCGCCTTGGGCGCTCATGGGCCAACGACTTCCTGGTGCTCAAGGCAACTCCCAGCAGCGGGCAGTCTGACAACAGGTTTGGGTTCAGCGTGGGGAAGCGGACGGGCAACGCAGTGAACAGGAACACCATCAAGCGAAGGCTTAGGGAAGCGGTCCGCCACACATCCGTCAAGGCAGGCTGGGACGTGGTCTTCATCGCCCGGGCCCGCTCCCGCAACGCAAGCTACCACCAGCTGAAGGCCTCGGCGACGTCGCTCCTTCGCAGGGCTGACCTGCTGGCCGCAGCTCCCGGCGGCGAGAGGGCAACCGCATGAGGTCGAGCGCAACGGCGGCCATCCGATGGTACCAGAAGGCCGTATCGCCATTCCTGCCCGTGTCGTGCCGCTACCTGCCCACCTGCTCCGAGTTCTCGCACGAGGCCGTCACGCGCTATGGCCTGATCCGCGGCTTGTGGCTCACCGTCCGAAGACTCGCCAGGTGCACACCCTTCGGCGGCAGGGGGTACGATCCCGTTCCCTGACGACACACGTGCGCGGGCGCCCAATCACCGAATGGTGGACCGCGCCTGACCCGCCACCCTTCTTCATGGCAATACAAAGAGATCACAGCCCGGCCCGACCAGTAACGCCCGCGGCGAGCTTCCGCCTCTGGCTGCTCATCGTGCCGTTTGCGCTTCTGGCCGCAATCGGCTGCGAGGCGGGACGCTTCACGGCGGAGTCCGGCTGGTCCGGCGCGGTTGTGGCCGGCGACGTGGTCTACATAGGCTCCCGGCAGGCGGAGCTGCTGGCCCTGGACAGGCAGCGAGGCACGCTCCTGTGGAGGTTTCCAAGCGGCGGAGAGGAGAACCTGGTGGGCATCTACGGCAGCCCGGCCGTGACGGACGACCTGATATACGTGGGCGCATACGGCGAGGAGTTGGGAAGGCTGTACGCCATCGACCCGGTGCAGCGGGCCAAGGTGTGGGACTATCCCACGGGCGATCACATCGTGGGGTCGCCTGTCGTTTCCGGTGAAACGGTTCTGGTGGGGTCCTCCGACGGGATTCTCTACGCGCTGGACGCCGCAACCGGCGTCGAGCAGTGGCGCTTCCAGACGGCCAACAAGATCTGGTCCACGCCCGTGGTACACGAGGGCACGGTGTACCTGGGCTCGCTCGACCACAACGTGTACGCCATCAGCCTTGACGAGGGCGTGGAGCGGTGGCGGTTCACCACCGGCGGCGCCGTGGCGTCGACTCCCCTGGTCGCGGACGGTCGCGTGTACATTGGTTCATTCGACAGGCACTTCTACGCGCTGGACGTCCGCTCGGGCGCGGAGGCGTGGGTAGAGCCGTTCCGCGCAGACAACTGGTTCTGGACGACGGCGGTCTCCGACGGCGCAAACATCTACGTGGGCTCGCTGGACGGCAACCTCTACGCCATCAGCGCCGACTCGGGACAGCCCGCCTGGCCCAAGCCGTTCGAGACCGGTCAGCCGATTGTGTCGGCGCCCGCTCTGGTTCCGGATGGCGTGGTCGTTGCCAGCGACAGCGGCGACGTTTACCTGGTTCGTACCCGAGACGGCGAGCAGCTACGACCCTTCTCCGTGAGAGACCACATCCGTGCGCCACTGACGTCGGAGGAGTCCGTGATCTACATCAGCGCTATGGACCACTCGGTCCGAGCGGCCGACCTGGAGGGCGGCTTCTGGAAGGAGCTGTGGTGCCACGATACAAGGGAGGACAGGCAGGAATGCGAATGATGGGCAATGCATCTCGCCGGATCTCCCGGGCAGCCCGCGGAGGCAACAGGTAGCCATGCTTGAATTCGTAGGTCTAATCTGGGACCAGCTCATCCTGGGCCCCATGGCGAACAGCCTGGTGTTCCTCTACGCCATCCTGTTCGACAACTTCGGCCTTGCCATACTGTCCTTCACCGTGCTGGTCAGGCTGGTCACCATGCCCCTGACGCTCAAGCAGATCAGGATGACGCGCCAGATGACCCAGCTGCAGCCGGTGATGCGGGAGCTGCAGCAGAGGTACAAGGACGACAGGCAGCGGCTGTCGCAGGAGACAATGAAGCTGTACAAGGATCGGGGCGTCAACCCTCTGGGATGCCTTGGGCCGATGGTCATCCAGATGCCTGTCTGGATCGGGCTGTACCAGGCGATAATCCAGACCCTGCCTACGCAGCCGGAGCGGCTGATTGGCCTCTCGCAGAAGCTGTACTCCTGGCTGCCGATGGTCAACGAGTCGGTGCCGCTGAGCAGCGGCTTCCTCTGGATGGACCTGGCACTGGGCCCAGGGGAGCAGAGCGACTTCATACTGCCTGCGCTCGTGGGGCTGTCCATGTGGGCCGTGCAGAAGATGTCGACGGTGCCGTCAGTGGACCCGCGGCAGGCGCAGACCAACACGATGATGCTGTGGATGATGCCGCTGATGCTCACCTTCTTCTCGTTCCAGCTTCCCAGCGGCCTTGCCCTCTACTGGGTGGCGTCCAACCTGATACAGATGGGGATTCAGTACTTTATTACCGGATGGGGCAACCTTCTGCCGTCGAGAAACGCGACGGCGCCCGCGCAGGTAGCGCCAGCCCAGCCGGTCAAGGAGATTGCGCAAGATGGAGACACTGGAGACGACGGGAAGAACCGTCGAGGAGGCAATCGAAATCGCGCTGGAGCAGCTAGGCGCAGATCGAGATCAGGTAGAAGTAGACGTAATCAGCCAAGGTAAAGGCGGCATACTGGGCTTCGGCGCGGAGCCCGCGAGGGTGCGCGTGGTGCTCACCGCGCCTCTTTCCAACCTTCCCACGCTTTCCAAGCTCATTCTGGACAACCTGCTCAGGAACATGAGGGTCCAGGCCTCCTCATCCATCCGGTCTTCGGACGTGGAGGAGGACGGGACGGTTGAGCTGGACATCAACGGGGACGATTCCGGACTGCTGATCGGACGCCGCGGCGAAACCCTGCAGGCGCTCCAGTACGTCACAAACCTTCTGGTGGGCCGGAGAGCGGAGGGCCGCGTGGTGCTGGACGTGGAGGGATACCGGGAGCGGCGATACGCTGCGCTCAGGACGCTGGCGGTCCGCGTTGCCGAGCGCGTTGCTTCCACCGGGCAGTCGGTTACGCTGGAGCCCATGGCGGCCAACGAGCGGCGGGTGATCCACCTTGCGCTGGCCGAAAACTCCCGCGTGGTCACGGAGAGCACCGGCGTGGGAGAGGGACGCAAGATCACTGTCTCCCCCGCCAGGGGGTGAGCGCGGGGTGGGCTCAGCGACATGCGGTGTGCGCATGCTGGGCCGTGTCCTGGGACTGACTACGGCATTGGTGCTGTTACTGTCCGCGTGTGGCGAGGAATCGCTGGTCTTCGTGATGTCCATCGCCGTTGCGCCAATATCCGGCGACCTGCCTGCATACGACAGGGACGAATGGCGCCACTGGATAGACGAGGATGGAGACTGCCAAGACACAAGGCAAGAAGCGCTCGTAGCGGAGTCGATCTCGGCCGTCGAGTACACCGGCTCCGACCAGTGCAGGGTCGCGTCCGGGGAGTGGATCGACCCCTATACCGGTGAGCGATTCGCTGGTCCCTCGGACCTGGAGATAGACCACTTAGTGCCCCTGGCAAACACTCACGCCTCCGGTGGGTGGGCGTGGAGCGAGTCGAGGAAGAGAGCCTACGCAAACGATCTCTTATTTGCGGGGCACTTGGTGGCTGTTCATGGGCCTGCCAACCAGGCAAAGGGCAAGTCCGGGCCGGAGGATTGGCAACCGCCCGAAAGAGCCTACTGGTGCCAGTACGCCATCGACTGGATCACCGTAAAGAACTCCTGGGAGCTGACCGCGACCGAGGCAGAGGTGGTTGCACTCGCGGAGATGCTGGACACTTGTGAGCCTCGCAGGATTCTCGAAGGCCTTGAACCGGAGGCACGTCCCACTCCTACCGCAACCACGGCGGCCGTCGGTGACGGGGCCTACGCTACCTGCGACGAGGCGGAGGCCGCCGGGGAACAGCGAATGCAGGGGAGCGAGGGAGATGGATGGGGTTTTCTGCAGTCCGCTGTGCCGGATGCCCGTGACGGCGACGGTGACGGGATTGTCTGCGAAGAGACCTTACGGAGTGCTACGTCTACACCTAGTCCTGTCGCCACTGCTACGCCGGAAGCTCCACCAACTGCTACCGCCGCACACGCTGACGTAGCCGACGGGGCCTATGCTTCTTGTGAAGAGGCCGAAGCCGCTGGCGAAGAGCGAATACAAGGGAGTGAGGGCGACGGATGGGGTTTCCCTCAGTCCGTGGTGCCGAGCGCTCGAGATGGAGACCGTGACGGGGTTGTCTGTGAGAAGACTATACGTAGTGCCACGCCAACATCGGGTCCTGATCCGGCGGCCACTCATACACCGCGTCCTGTCGCCACTGCTACGCCGGAAGCCCCACCAACTGCTACCACCGCGCCCGCGGACGTAGCCGACGGGGCCTACGCTTCTTGCGATGACGCCGAGGCCGCTGGTGAGGAGCGAATGCAGGGGAGCAAGGGAAGTGGATGGGGCTTCCCGCAGTCCATGGTGCCGAGCGCCCGTGACGGAGACAGCGATGGCGTTGTCTGTGAAGTGACTGTACGGAGTGCCACGCCTACACCCCGTTCTGTCGCCAGTCCCACGCTGGAAGCCCCACCGACCTCAACCGGCGCGGAGGGAGTCTACGATTCTTGCGATGACGCCGAGGCCGCTGGTGAGGAGCGCGTGCGCGGCAGCAGTGGCAACGGTCGTGGCTTCCCGCAGTCGATGGTGCCGAGCGCCCGTGACGGGGACAGCGATGGCGTTGTCTGTGAAGTGACTGTACGGAGTGCCACGCCTACACCGCGTCCTGTCGCCAGTCCCACGCCGGAAGCTCCGCCGACCTCAACCGGCGCGGAGGGAGTCTACGATTCTTGCGATGACGCCGAGGCCGCCGGCGAACAACGTGTTCAGGGGAGCAATGGTAACGGTCATGGCTTCCCGAAGTCGATGGTGCCGAGCGCTCGTGATGGAGACAGCGACGGCGTAGTCTGCGAAAAGACCGTACGAAGTGCAACGTCTACACCGCGTCCTGTCGCCAGTCCCACGCTGGAAGCTCCGCCGACCTCAACCGGCACGGAGAGAGTCTACGCCTCCTGTGACGAGGCGGAAGCCGCCGGGGAGCAGCGAATGCAGGGGAGCAAGGGAAGTGGATGGGGCTTCCCGCAGTCGATGGTGCCGAGCGCTCGTGATGGAGACAGCGACGGCGTTGTCTGTGAAAAGACTGTACGAAGTGCCACGTCTACACCGCGTCCTATCGCCACTGCCACGCCGGAAGCTCCACCAACCGCTACTGGCACGGAGAGAGTCTACGCCTCCTGCGACGAGGCGGAGGCCGCCGGCGAACAACGTGTTCAGGGGAGCAATGGTAACGGTCATGGCTTCCCGCAGTCGATGGTGCCGAGCGCTCGTGATGGAGACAGCGACGGCGTTGTCTGCGAAGAGACTATACGAAGTGCCACGTCTACACCGCGTCCTGTCGCCACTGCCACGCCGGAAGCTCCACCGACCGCTACCGTCACGGAGAGAGTCTACGCCTCCTGCGACGAGGCGGAGGCCGCCGGTGAACAACGCGTTCAGGGGAGCAATGGTAACGGTCGTGGCTTCCCGCAGTCCATGGTGCCGGACGCCCGCGACGGCGACGGCGATGGCGTTGTCTGCGAGAGATAGCTTGCCGGCTAGAGCGAATAGCAGCTGCGCTATAGTTGCCCGGTCTCCGGCAGCCAAATGAAGAATGGGAGGCCCGCAAGTGCGGGCCTCCCATTTCTGTTAGGTTCGCTGACTGTCAGGCCGCGTCCTACGCGCTGCCCTTCTCCTTGTCCCACAGCGCCTCGAGGATGCGCCCGGGGTTCATCGGCAGGTCGTACATCCTCACGCCTATGGCGTGGGACACCGCGTTGGCAATGGCCGCCAGCGGCGGTACGATGGGCACCTCGCCCACGCCGCGTGCGCCGTACGGATGGCCGGGGTTCGCGACCTCCACCAGGATGGTGTCGATCATGGGCAGGTCCAGCGAGGTGGGCATCCGGTAGTCGAGAAGCGAGGAGTTGGCCATCAGGCCCTGGTCGTTGTAGAAGTACTCCTCGTTGATGGCCCAGCCTATGCCCTGCACGGCTCCGCCCTGTATCTGGCCCTCCACGTAGCTGGGGTGGATGGCCTTGCCCACGTCCTGGACCGCCGTGTAGCGCAGCACGTCAACCTTCCCAGTCTCCGGGTCCACCTCCACGTCCACAATGTGATTTGCGAACGCAGCGCCCACACCGCGAGGCGATACGGTGGCCTTGCCCACCAGCGTGCCGCCCGTCTCCATCAGCCGTGCGGACAGCTCCCGGAATGTGATCTGCTGTTCCGGGTTGTCCTTGCGAGTGAAGGCTGCGTCGCTGAATTCGATCTCGTCCTCGGTGGTCTCCCAGAGCCGTGCCACGCGCTCCTTCATCTGCCGCACCACGTCCTGCGCCGCCTCGTAAGAGGCCCAGCCGGTGGCGAACGCCGTGCGGCTGCCGCCGGTGACCGCCGTGTAGCCCACGGAGTTGGTGTCGGCAACCACCGGGTGCACGTCCTCCGCCGGCAGGCCCAGCACCTCCGCAGCCTGCATGGCGATGGCCGCCCTGGTGCCTCCGATGTCCACCGAACCCTCGACGAGTGTCACCGTGCCGTCCGGGTTGACGGCTATGTTGCAGCTTGACTGCATCCCGGCGTTGAACCAGAATCCGCTGGCCATGCCGCGGCCGCGGTACTTGCCTTCCAGGGGTGTGTTCCAGTGGTCGCTCTCCTTGGCGGCGATAAGGGTTTCCACGTTCCCGATCTTGGGGAATGGGACGCCCGTGGCCTGCCGGTCGCCCTCCTTGGAGGCGTTCATCATGTGGAACTCGATGGTGTCAATGCCCAGCTGCTCGCAGATCTCGTCCACCACGCACTCCACGGCGAAGGTGGCCTGCGGAGCGCCGGGGGCGCGATAGGCCGCCACCTTGGGCTTGTTCACCACAACGTCATAGGCGTCGATTTGGATGTTCTCGATGCTGTACATGTTGAGCATGCACATGGCGCCGGCGTTCACGGGGGAGCCGGGGAACGCGCCTGCCTCGAAGGCGAGGTATGCCTGGGCGGCGAGGATAGTGCCGTCATTCTTGACGCCCATCTTGCACCACGTATAGCTGCCGGAGCCCGGCCCGGTGGCTTCCAGCACCTCGGTTCGGGTCATGGTCATCTTGACGGGCCGGCCGGTCATGCGGGACATCAGTGCAGCCGGAGGCTCGAAGTAAAAGGTGGTCTTGCCGCCAAACCCGCCTCCGATCTCCATCGGTATGACGCGCACCTGCGACACTGGCACGCCGAGCACCGCCGCGGAGTTCTGCCGGATGCCGAAGTGGCCCTGCGTGCTGGTCCAGATGGTGATTTCGCCGTCCTCGCTCCATAGCGCCGTCACGGACTGGGGCTCGATGTAGCCCTGGTGGACCGTGGGCGTGGTGAATTCACGCTCGATGACCACGTCGGACTCGCTGAACCCCTTCTCCACGTCGCCCGAGGCGAAACGGGTGTGAGTGGCAACGTTGCTCACCGTGCCCGTGTCCTTGCCCAGCGACATGGTGGTCTGGGACTCTAGCAGTATGGGGGCGCCATCCTTCATGGCCTCAGGGGCCGTGAGGACCGGCGAAAGCACCTCGTACTCCACGTCGATGAGGGAGAGGGCCTCCTCGGCTATGTGGGGAGAGTCGGCTGCGACGGCTGCGATGGCGTGGCCCTTGTAGAGCGCCTTGTCCTGGGCCAGTATGTTGGCCGAAAGCAGGCGCAGGTTGACCATTGGCCCTTCGCCCAGTGAGACTGGCTCGTTGGGTGGCTCTGGCAGGTCCTTGCTGGTCACAACGGCCCTGACGCCGGGGAGCTGAAGTGCCTTGCTCGTGTCTATGGACTTGATGCGGGCGTGGGCGTGCGGGCTGCGAAGCGTCTTGCCATGCAGGAGGCCCGCCGGGTTGATGTCTGCGCCGTATTTGGCACGGCCTGTGACCTTGTCCACGCCGTCGTGACGGATGGGCCTGGTGCCCACCACCTTGTACTCACTGGAACGCTCGGCAGTTGTGGCCATGAATTGCACCTCTCTTCTAATCTGTAAGTTGTACGTCTGCGTAAGTCTAGCACACAATCGGCCACGCCTCAAACGCGCCGGTCTCCGGCCCGCTCCTCCCTTGCGCCTGACTGCCGCGTCACCGACTCTTTGGCGAACAGCAGAAAGACGATGCCAAGGACGCCCACGGCGGCGCCGTTAGCCATCAGAGCGGTGGTGGCTCCATACGTGTCGGCGGCCAGGCCCATGAGGGGCGGCGCGATGAGCAGCGCCAGGTCGCCGAACGACCGCGACACCCCCTGCGCTATGCTCTGCCGCGCCCGCGGGCTGATGTCCCCCACGTAGGCCACGGGTGTCGGTCCCTCTATGCCGTTGCCGAGGCCGTAGAGGGTCATTCCCACCACGTACAGGGCCAGGACTGGGCTCGCGCCCAGCACGACCATCGCGGCCGACACGATCAGCAGCCCCGGCACTATAGTGGTCTTGCGCCCGAAGCGATCGGACACAGAGCCGACGAATGGCAGCAGCAGAAAGCCCAGCGCGGGCGGTATGGTGAAGATGGCGCCTATCTGGCCGGGCGAAAGGCCCAGGTCTTCTGCTCCCTTCAGAGGCAGCAGCGTGAACTGCGCCCCGCCGCGCGTGAAGAACGTGGCAAGGAACACCAGCCCCACGAGAATGAAGTCGCGGGACATCAGGAACGAGTACTTCGACCATCGTCCCTCCTGGGCCAGCGCGCCGTCCTGCCGGCCGCCCGGCCTACCGGCGTCTTCGGCGTCGTCCGGCGATGGCCTCGTTTCCGGCACCCGGAAGAACGCCCAGATGCCGCTGATCAGGGATACCACGCCGACGGCGAAGAACGGGGCTCGCAGCCCGAACAGCTCGGCGATCAGGCCGCCGGCCGCGGGGCCCATCGTGATGCCCAGCGCAAAGCTGCCCTGGTAGATGCTCATCAGCCGCCCGCGGTTGGCCGGCGTGCTGATATCGCCTATGAAGATGACGGCGCCAGTGATGAAGGCCGCCGAGCCCACTCCCGCGATGAACCGGTATACCAGCAGCGGCGCCAGGGAGTCCGCGGTGCCGGCGAGCGCGTTGCCCACTGCTGCAATCAGCGGCCCGCCTATCAGCACGGCCCGCCGTCCGAATCGCTCGGAAAGGACCGCGGTCGGCATGTTGGTCAGAAACCGCGCCAGCCCAAAGACGCTGATGACCAGGCCGACCGTGGCGATGGATACTCCCAGGCTGTCCGCGTAGAGGGGCAGGATCGGCGCCACCATCCCCTGGCCGCTGGTGAGCAGGGTGGTGGACACCGCCAGGAGGAGCACCGTCGGGTGCTCTCGGAGGACCGGGATGATGCCCAATTGCATTGCAGGGAGTCCTTGGAATGCTTCCTATCCCTGCGTGGTCGCGCGCTCGGCGGGCAATGGCCGGCCCGGGTTGAACGTGTGAAGGCGGAATCCCTCGGCGTACTTGAGGCCGTGCTTCTCCGCCAGCTCCGATACCCTACCGCGGACGCGCTCCTCAAGCTCCTCCGGGTTGCCTATCTGGCTGCGATGCGCCTGCAGCGCCTTGATCCGCACGTCAATCACGTCCGAGACGTCGACGACCACGTCCGGGTCGGTCGGCGTGGAGGTGTAGATCTCGAGCACCTTGTGTGGCTGGAAGCCCTCGGCCTCGTGCTCGGGGAAGTGAAGCCGGTCCCTGGCGAACGGGTAGACCGCGTCGAAAGTGGACTGACCTGCCATTCGGTGGTCGCGGTGATTGTGGCGGTTGCGGTTGTACGGGTCCTGGCAGAAGATGACGTCCGGCCTGAACCGCCGTATCTCGCGTACGATCCGCCCGATGACCTCGCGCGTCGACTCAAGCTCCCCGTCGCCGTAGCCCAGGAACGTTACGTCCGTGGTGCCGATGATGGCTGACGCGTTGCGTTGCTCCTCCTGCCGGATGGCGGCCAGCCGTTCGGAGGTCATCTCCGGGTCGCTGGTGCCCTTGTCGCCGTTGGTGCAGAGCACGTAGGCCAGCTCCATGCCCTCCCGTGTCAGGCGTGCGAGCGTGCCGGCAAATCCGAACTCGGCGTCGTCGGGATGCGCGACCACGACCAGGGCGCGCTTGTGTTTCGTCCAGGGCATCTCAGGTGTGGAATCTTGCGAAGCGTCCGTGGTCAAGGGTAGACCTCTCAATCCACGGGCTGCGGCGCGCGCCGCAGCGCCGTTCTTTGGTGAAGCTTCGTAAAGTTTACCATAACGGCATATGGTGTATCATGGGATGAAACCGGGAGCTCGGGAGGGGCCGGCAGTGAGCACTACGCACATCTTCTCCGGCAATCCACTGGACAGGGGCGACCAGGAGCGCCGCGACGACGAGTTGCTCGCTCGCCTTGGAGGCGACGCGGCCAGCCGGTTCCTGCCCATGCGGGACCTGAACGTCCCCGTGTCCGAGACGGCCGGCGCAGGCTTGGTGTGGCTCAGCGGCGAGGAAATGGAGGAGCTGGAGGTGCCGGGCCCGCCTCTGTTCCTGGGCCTGCTGGAAGGCACGGCCCATTTTGTGGTGGACGTGTCGCAGGCCGACGGAACGGCGCGGGAGCTCGATCTGGACGGGCTCGGCAGGTACGTTGACGCCCGCTCGGCGACTGAGCTGCTCGACGCGGCCTCTTGCGGCATCGTGGCGCAGGCGCGTGCGCAGGTGGACTGGCACGCCCGCAACGGTTTCTGTCCAAGATGCGGCTCCGCAACCACAATGGCGAGAGGTGGACAGACACGCCACTGCCCTGGCTGCGACGCAATCCACTACCCGCGAACGGACCCGGTGGTGATCACGACGGTGCACAGCGGCGACTGGTGTCTGCTGGGGCAGTCGCGAGGCCGCGGCACCGGCTCCAACCGCTTCTCGACGCTGGCGGGCTTTGTCGATCAGGGCGAGTCGATTGAGGAGGCCGTCGCGCGGGAGGTGATGGAGGAGTCGGGCATTGCGGTCCGAAATGTGCGTTACCACTCGTCCCAGCCGTGGCCGTTCCCGTCGTCGCTGATGATAGGCTGCCTCGCGGAAGCTGCCACCACCGACATCGCCATCGACGACGAGGAGATGTCTGACGTCCGCTGGTTCCACCGCGACGTGGTGGTGAGTGCGCTGGACGGCGAGAGCAGCGAGTTGACTCTGCCGGCTCCGCTCGCAATAGCGCATCACATCATCAGGGCGTGGGCGATGCCCGCGTAGCGGACCCCCTATCTGCCAAGTGTCGTACATTGAACCGCGAGCTGTTCATATTCCGTGTCTAGTTGATGCCCAGGTCGTATAAACGCCATGTTCGCATCCAATAGCCTGTACGGAGTCCTCAAGTCATGGTTTGGGTACTCCAGCTTTCGCGAGCACCAAGAGGAGATCATCGGCAACGTGCTGGCCGGCGGTGACAGCCTGGTGCTCATGCCTACCGGTGGCGGCAAGTCCCTATGCTATCAATTGCCCGCCCTGGTACTGGACGGCGTCACCCTTGTCGTCTCCCCGCTGATTTCCCTTATGAAGGACCAGGTGGACGCCCTGAACCTCAACGGCATCAGCGCAAGGTACATCAACAGTTCTCTACCCGACTTTGAATTCGAACGCGTGCAGTCCCAAGTACTGGCCGGGCAGGTCAGGCTCCTGTACGTCGCGCCGGAGCGGCTGGCGCTTCCGGAGTTTCGCCGCTTTCTCTCCCGTCTTGACCTGAATCTCATCGCCATAGACGAGGCGCACTGCATCTCGGAGTGGGGCCATGAGTTCCGCCCCGACTATCGCAACCTGCGGCAGCTACGAGACCACTTCCCATCGGCGCCTGTCATAGGGCTGACCGCCACCGCAACGGAGCGAGTCCGCCGCGACGTCATAGTCCAGCTTGGATTGCGGGACTGCAGGATATTCCTGTCCAGTTTCGACCGTCCCAACCTCACCTACACTGTGCAGGCCAAAGGCCGGGACTGGATGCACCTGGCCGATGTGCTCGAAGACAGGCGTGGGCAGTCGACCATCGTCTACTGCTTCTCACGGCAGGAGACTGAAGACCTGGCCCGGTTCCTCAACGACCGCGGTCTGCCTGCGCGCCCATATCACGCCGGACTGGACGCCGAAACCCGCCGTCGCAACCAGGAGGACTTCATTCGAGACAGGGTCTCCGTCATTGTGGCGACCATTGCCTTTGGTATGGGCATCGACAAGCCGGACGTCCGGCTCGTAGTGCACTACGGTCTCCCCAGGTCTGTCGAGGGCTACTACCAGGAAACGGGACGCGCCGGTAGGGACGGCCTGCCCAGCGATTGCGTCCTGTTCTTTTCCTACGCCGACAAGGTCAAGCAGGAGTATTTCATCAACCGGATTGAGGGCGAATCGGAGCGGCGCAACGCTCGGGAGAAGCTGGACCGGATGGTGGAATTGGCGCAGCTTCCCACCTGCCGCCGCCGATTCATGCTAGAGTACTTCGGCGAGCAACGGACGGAGGCGCATTGCGGCGGCTGTGACGTGTGCCTGGAGTCGAGGGGGAGCTTCGACGCCACAGATGTGGTACAGAAGATTCTGTCGGCGGTGATACGCACCGGCGAACGCTTTGGTGCGCAGCACGTCATCCAGGTGCTGACCGGAAGCCGCGAGAAGCGCGTGTTGGAGTTGGGGCACGACAGGCTGAGCGTGTACGGCATTGCGAGAGACGCGGGTCGTGCGCAGTTGCGTGAGATAATGGGACAGCTCCAGGCAGTGGGACTGCTGGAACGCGCGCAGAGCGAGTTCCCGATTCTGCAGGTTTCGGATGAGGGGCGAGCGTTCCTACACGAGCGGCGGACGCTGACGTTGCCCCGGCCGCAGTCGGCCGACGCGGGCAGTCGCCCGGCGGCAACGGCTGACTATGATGAAGGCCTGTTCGAGGAGCTGCGGGCGGTGCGACGGCGGCTGGCCGAGGACCGCAACGTCCCCCCATACGTCGTGTTCACCGACGCGTCGCTGCGGCACATGGCGGCGGCTGTTCCACGCAGCTCTGCGGAATTCCTGGACATTCACGGCGTGGGCAGTTCAAAGGCGGAGCAATACAGCGAAACCTTCCTGGAGGCAATAACGCTCTACGCAGAGAAGAACGGCGTGCAACGCAAGGACGGCGCAGCTCCGACGCGACGCGAACCGGCGGACCGGTACGAAGCCGGACGGTCCGCAGAGCCGCGGCGCCCACGGGGAGCCACCTACGACGAAACCATGCGCCTGCTGTCCCAGGGACTGTCCGTCAGTGAGATTGCAACACACAGGAGACTATCGGAGTCTACGGTCGTCGGCCACCTCGAACGCCTGGCAGACAAGGGAACGGCCATGGAGCTTGAGCGCCTGTTGCCTGACGTGGAGAGACTGAGCCGAATGGAGGCGGCCTTTGAGGCCTGCGGCAGTGCGGTCCTCAGGCCGGCCTGGGAGTTTCTCGGCGAGCAATTCACCTATGTAGAACTCCGGCTAGCACGCATTTACCTGCGCCAGGAAGGAAGACTGAAGGCTTCGACAAGCTCGCATGAGCGGTAGCGGAAGGTAGGCTCACCACGAGTCGGGGCGGCGCGAAGCCCGCCGCCTACAGAGGCAGGTGCACGGCTCGCCCCGTGCGGGCGCTCAGGGCCACCGCCTCCGTGAACTCCATGTACGCCAGGCCGTCCTCGAAGGTGGTGAGCCGTACAGGCTCCCGCCCTCGGATGGCGTTCACGAACTCCTCCTCCACTCGCCACGACTGCTGCTTCTCGACGGGCACCTCGATCTCCGCGAGAGCGTCGTCGCCGCGGCGGCCGCCGTAAAGCCGCATGGGGCCGGTGTCCAGGTGCAGCGTGCCCTCGGTGCCGAAGAGCCACACGTCGCCGGACGGCGCCAGGCCGGTGACGGCGCTGAAGGCCATGTGCGCCTGCGCCCCTGTGGCCAGCCGGCTGAGCACGTCCACGTGGTCCGGTATGGTGACAGGTCTCAGCATGCCGTCGGCGTCAACGCGCTGTTGCACTGTCACGCTGGTCATGGCCCTGACCTCGGTGGCCGGGCCAATCCACCGCATCATCGCCTCATACCACACGCCCAGGAACAGCACGTTGTGGCCGCTCACTTTGCGGTCGTGCCGCCACTGCAGCGGCCCGCCGAACTCCGGGAAGCCGGCGCCGGAGACCCGCATCTCGACAGATGTGAGCGCGCCCAGGTAGCCGGACGACACAAGCTCGCGGATGGTGGTGTCAACTTTCAGCGTGAACGGCGACGGCACAACCTGCGCGACGAGGTCCGGATTGAGGCGCGATGCGTTGAGCATCGCCCGGGCCTCGGCAGCGTCCATGGCCATGCGCGCCTCCGTGAGGACGTGCTTGCCGGCCTCGAGCGCCGCGATGGTGATGGGGCAGTGCATGTAGGGCCAGGTGCCAATGCAGACCGCGTCGATGTCCGGTGACTGCACCAGCTGCTTCCAGTCGTCGAACACGCGAGGGATTTCGAACTCGTCCGCGACGCGCTGACCGGACTCCCTGCTGCGGTTGGCCACGCCCACCACGTCGACGCCTTCCAGGGTCTGGAATCCTGGTATGTGGCGCGCCCGGCTGTTGGCGCCGGCACCAACCATACCCACGCGAATGCTGCTGTCGCTGGTCATGCCGCCTCCGGTCCGCGAAAGCCGCGGCCTCTCTCAACAAGAGTGGGTACGCCGCGGCGTACCCACTCAATCGCATGTTGCGAATGTCCCATTGAAGGGAGGCTTCCTAGCTCGTCGGGTCCTTGACCTTCCGCAGGTAGGGCGTCACGGTCTCCCACCCGTCCGGGTACAACTCCTGAGCCGCCTCGTTGTTGATGGACGGCAGGATGATGACGTCCTCGCCCTTCTCCCAGTTGGCGGGCGTGGCCACCCGGTGGTTGGCCGTAATCTGGCAGGAGTCGAGAACCCTGAGGAGCTCGTCGAAGTTGCGGCCGGAGCTCATCGGATACGTGAGGTTCATCTTGATACGCTTGTCGGGGCCCACCAGGAACACGGAGCGAACGGTCGCGTTGTCCGCGGCCGTCCTGCCCTCGGACGAGTCGCCGCTTTCAGCAGGCAGCATGTCATAGAGCTTGGCCACGCTAAGCTCCTCATCGGCAATTATGGGGAAGTTGAGTTCGGTGCCCGCCAGTTGCTCGATGTCCGCGGCCCATCGCCGGTGGTCGTCCACCTTGTCCACGCTCAGTCCGATGACCTTGCAGGACCGCTTCTGGAATTCGCCGTTGATCTTCGCCACCTCGCTGAGCTCGGTGGCGCACACCGGAGTGAAGTCCTTGGGGTGCGAGAAGAGCATGGCCCAGCCGTCGCCCATCCACTCGTGGAAGCTGACCGTGCCCTCGCTGGTCTCGGCCGTGAAGTCCGGCGCCTCGTCGTTGATTCGTAGTGACATATTCTGCTCCTCCTTTGCCCAAAGTGTCCTGGAGAGGTATCCGCTCGCCGCGGGATCCCGCGAAGCGGGCTACGAGGATTCGTACGCCCGCCGTACATCCCTCTAAATCTTACATCATTTGCCCCGCTCATGCCAGCGGTTCCCTATCGACTTGGGCGCTGCTGCGCGGTAGAATCTACCGGGGACAAGTGAGGCCCCGCAGAGCAGCGCGGGCCCTGACAATCACTCTAGAGGGGGTAGACCATGCCAACCGAAAATGCACCGTCATCCATGTACAGAGCCACGGAAGGACTGGGGGTGTGGGAGCACAGGGGAAAGGTGGTTGCCGTTGGCATTGGTGTTTCGCCCACGGCGCGACGCTGGGACGAGACCACCGACACCAGCCTGGGCGCGTGGAGCATCCTCGCGCTCCGCAAAGCCATGGAGGACGCGGGCGTCAATCCGGACCAGGTCGACGGCCTGGTGATGGCGCAGGACACCTCCACGGGTTCGCCCTGGCCGACCGGCAAGCCGATCCCGGAGGATTTCCTCAACACATACCAGTCCACCGACAACCAACTGGACGGAATCGCCAGGCTCAGCTCGGAGTGGATCCTCAAGAACATGCCGGAGCTGACCAACGTGGACTTCACCATGTACGGCCCCGGCTGCATGTCCAACGCGCTGGTGGTGGGGGCGCAGGCCGTGGGCGAGGGCCTGACCGACGTGTGCCTGGTGCTCAAGGGCTGGCACAACTTCGGCGGGCGATACTACGTGGGGCAGGGCGCCGCGGCCGGCGACACGATCGGCGGCGGCGGAAAGTGGACCGGCCTGTGGGGCACCGTGGCCTGCTACAACACCGCCATGATATTCGAATCCTACTGCCGCAAGTACGGCAAGAGCCACGACATGATGGCGCCATTCGTGGTCGAAGAGAAGCGCAATGGGCTGCTCTACCCGGAGGGCTTCTGGGCACAGCACCGCCCGGAGGTTCTGACCGTCGAGGACTACCTGGCGGCCCGCTGGATCGCCAAGCCTGCCAACCTCTTCGACAACGACCTGCCCATCTGCGTGTCCGGCGCATTCCTCCTGACAACCGAGGAGCGCGCCAGGGACATGAAGCAGAAGCCGGTCTACATCCTGAACCACACCAGGACCGTGCCCGAGACTCGCAGCGTGGTACCCACGCTGGAGGAGTGGCAGGCGGCAGCGGATAGCACGGGGCGCAAGCTGTACGAGGGCTCCGGCCTCAGTCCCAGCGACCTGTCGTTCGAAAACATGTACGACGGCTTCACGCTGTTCCACCAGTTCCACCTGGAGGGACTGCGGTTTGCCGGCGTGCAGCCCGGTGAGGCGCTGGACTTCTACCAGACGGACATCTCGATCGAGGGACCGAACCCGGCTTCGCCCAGCGGAGGCAACGCCGGGGCAGGGCGCACCCGCTTCTGGCTGCACATGGACTCCGTGCTGCAGATCCAGGGCAGGGCGGGCGATCGCCAGATACACATACCCGCGGAGGCGGGCGTCTCCGGCGCGTTCTTCCCGGACAACAACTACTCGGTGGTCTGGGCGGCCAGCGCCGACTAGGCAGGACCGGAAACTATCGGGGCGAGGGGCGCTGCCGTCAGCCGATGTAGCAGCCCCTCCGCCCCCCGAATCTTCTCTCCACGCGCCCGTCCGGGAACACGATGATGGGCACGGCGTCGCCTAGCTTGCGCGCTTCGTCCATGGCTTCCTGGCTCAGGTCTGCGCGCCGCTCCTCGTAGGCGATCCCCTCCACGTCCCACTGCTCAAGCAGTCTCGCGCACGCCGGACATCCCCTGATGCTGTAGACGATGGGAAGCGAAGCCATGATAGTAACCTCCGGTGTGATGCGGTGGATTGAGCGCAGCTGTTTTGGTGCATTTCCTGGTTAGTGACTCCTCATATGCTTCCAGCGATTCCCGTAAGTGCATCCCCTAGCAGGGTTCTTAGTAGCAATGTGGCTACTCCTACCACCACGCTCAGGGCTAATATCAAGGCGGTGTTGCGAATCACCACTTTGACCTTGAAGGTTCTCCCGTTGACGCTCACAATCAACTCTGTGCTGTCGTACATTCCTTGGTTGTCGGCTGTCCTCTCACTCAGGGATTACTGTCTGATTCCTTAGAAGATGGTCGAGGGCTGTAGTAATCGTCCGGGCGTGAGGGTATTTGACGTGCAAGTCTATTTCAACGCGCCGTGCTTCAAAGCGCTGGAGAGGTTTGTCCCAAACCCGTAACGTCAAAGGTTGCGGAGCATTGGCGAAGCGCCTCTTGTGAGCTTCAAACCGGCGTCGTGGGTCCGGTGCGATGCCTATGTAGAGGACTTCGACGCCGCGCGCGCCGACGCAATACACGTACCACGGCCGCTGGTCACTTAGGCTGGCCCTAATTCGCCTGCCCCTGTACCATACTTTGATTCCTACTTCTGTCGTCATTGCGCCCCCCTATCGTTTGCTACCTACCCCGAAATGCAACAGAACCAGCGCAGCCGTCCGGGCCGGCTCCCGCCTACTGCAGCTGCCTGAGTCGCGGGCTTGCGATCAGAATTACGATAGCCACGAATATGAGGAATCCGGCCATGATGCCGAGGGCCATGGGAGCGCCATGCCGCTCGGCCACAAGCGTGACGGGCAGGACGCCCGCTGGCATCAAGCCCATGTTCAGCCCGAATATGCTCATCACACGGCCGCGGTACTCCTGGGTGGTGTATTCCATCATGAGGCTACTAGTGAGCGTCATTCGCGCGGCCTGAATCACACCGACCACCACCAGAATGGCGAGGCCCGTCGTGAACGCCGGCGCGAAGTGGGACGTGGCGGCAAAGCTGAGAAGCACCAGCCCGGACAGGATACCGCTGGCCGCAAGTGCAAACCCCCGCCGCGAGACCTTCCCGATGAAGGCTATCACAAGGGTGCCGCCCAGCGCGCCCAATCCCATCGCGCTCATCAGCGTGCCCAAGCCGTCAGCCTCCACCAGGAAGACGTCCTTGGCAAAAATGGGCAGAATGAATCGGATGGGCATGGCGAAGATCATGGTTGAGAAGGACAGGATTAGCAGGACCAGGATGACGCGGTTGTCGAGGACGTAACTGAAACCGTCGCGGATGTCGCCCAGGACCGTGGTCTGGCGACCCCTTGGTGGGACCTCAACCTTGGGCAGCCGTGTGGTGAAGAGCACGGCCAGCAGGTACATGCCGGCGATCACGTAGTAGACCGACTCGACGCCAATGTCGGCGATTAGGCGCCCGGCCAGCACCGGCACCGCCATTGTTGTGAGGCTCATCACCATTGCATTCAGGGCTATGGCGTTTGTGAGCCTTTCCATCCCCACCAGCTGTGGGGTTAGAGCCTGCCGGGCCGGCATCATGAGAGGCATTACGGCACCCTGCATCGCGGACGCAGCGAGTAGGTGTATCCAGGTGATTGTGCCGGTCGTAATGGACGCGGCTACGAACAGGGCCACCGCCATCGAGACCACCTGGCAGGCCTGGATGACTCGCTTCTTGTCCATCCGGTCCGCCACCACGCCGCCGAACAGCGCAAGCGTCACTGCGGGCACGGCGGTGGAGGCCACTACCAGTCCGAGCAGCGACTCCGACCCCGTCAGCTCGTAGACGTAGAATCCGCCCGTCAGCATGAGCATCTGCATGGCGCCCATCTGAAGCAGGAAGCCAATCCACAGGTTGCGATACGAGGCTACGCCAAGAGAGTCGAAGGTGCGCTTGAGCGCGGCAGTTGAGGTGAAGGAGGATAGCATCAACCCCTGGGCCCTCGGCATGGCGCCGGGAGGTCCTCCAGGCGGCCCGGCTGCGACGGCAGTGGCCTGCGCGGTCGCCGTTCCGGCGCGGCTCGCCGCGGCCACCGGCTCACCGTCCTCCGCTCGCGAGGCGCTCCAGCTTCCGTTGCCCATCGCGCCGAACTGCACCTGCCCGGAGGCCTGGTCGCCGTCGACGGTTCCGGAGAACGCCAGGTTGATCGGGCCCATGGGACCGGACACGGTCGCGTTGAACTCTACATCGCCGCCTGTGGTGCGTCCGCTCACGCTTCCGGTGCCCATGCCGGTGGTAAGCGATCCTTCCAGGTTGCCCGTGTTCTCCGTTATGGACAGCGACGCGGGTCGCGTACCCATGGGAGAGTCCACCTGCATCTGCCAGTTGCCCTCAAACGCCATGCACGGCCCCCTGAAGCGTGCCGGATTAAGCGATTATACGCCCAAATCGGCCCGTTGTCTCACGTTTCAGGAGCGTAAAGAGGGGGTGGGACTGCGTCTGCCAGTGCTCTTCAGCCCGCTACTTGTCCAGGAGCGACAGGACCGTGTCGATCCGGTTCACCACGGATAGCAGCGCCTGCCGGTTGAAGACGAGCGTGGCCTCCTCGTAGGCCTCCGCGCCGGACGGGGCATACGCCTCGCGCCAGTCGAGGTACTTGTCCACGGAGTCGGACGGATCGGGGCCGCCGTCCTTCCAGATGTAGTAGTTGTCGATCCTCACGAGCACCTTCTCGGCCTGGGACGAGAGGGCAGGGTTGGCGTCGACGGCCACCCTGTGCAGGTTGCTCCAGTATGCCAGAGAGTCATCCTTGTCGGACGGCGTCTCCCTGCGCAGCTCGAGCAGCAGCAAGCGATGTCTGTCCAGGGAGTCGTACATCTCCTCCAGCGTTTCCAGCCTGGCGATCTCCCCCCCGGACTGCGACTGGTAGTCGCGAATCTCAGCTCTCAGCCCGGCCTGCTCCTCTGACGCAAGCTCCAACTCCGTCTGCGCAAGCGACAGCGCGGCCAGCGCGATGTCCTCGCGCTCCAGCGCGGCGGAGACGCCGGCCTGCAGCTCCTCCACCTGCCGGGGGACCGCGGCCGGCTCGCTGACCTGAACCGGGGGAGTGCTCGCTGCGTCCAGCTGCGCCTGCAGTTTCTGTACCTGATTTCGCAGCTCCTCGACTGCCGCCGCGTTGTCCGGGGCGGCAGTCTCCGGTTCTGCCGGCGCGCTGCCAGTGTCCAGGACGGCCACCGCAACTGCGAGTCCAAGGGCCACGCCCAGGAGTCCGGCCACCGCGCCCGCGCCCAGCGGCGCCCAGCTTCGTCGCTTCCTGTTTTCAGGTTCCAATGCGCTCATGGGTGTCATCGAGAAAAGCATAACGTTAGAAGTATAAGGAATTGTGAAGGGTGAATGCCGGAGTAGTTGCGCGATTTGGCCGTTCGCTTCCCTCCTTGATAGGCTGAGGCGCGGGTGCGATAATTGAGGAGCGCGCAGGAAGAAAACGACGAGGCGCTGACACGGACGCGACAGAGGAGGGACGCTTGGACCGGTCAAGGCGGCCGCGCTATGAGATGCCGGATGTGATATGGAGCTCCATTGTGGAGCTGGGGTTGGAGGACGCCTATCGCAGCCGCCCGCCATACCAGCAGAACGACTACATCGGCTGGATCATGAGCGCCAAGCGCAAGGAGACGCGCCGCAAGAGGCTGACGCAGATGCTGGACGAGCTGCGCGACGGCGACCGCTACATGAAGATGGCCTACATGCCGGGTCGCCGGGCGGCCACCCGGACCTGACCGACGCGCAAGATATCCGTAAGAGACTTAAGGCAGGCGTAACCAATGCGCGATACCATCACTGTGTAATGACGCAAGACATGGAAACTGGAAGCAGCACAGCCGCCGCCGTACAACGCATCCTGGTAGTGGACGACGACCCCACCATCTCGGAGGTGGTGGCGCGCTACCTGGAGCGTGACGGCTACGAGGTCGACGTGGCCTCGGACGGCGAGGAGGCCCTGATCAAGGGCAGGACCGGCCTGCCCGATCTCGTGGTGCTGGATCTCATGCTCCCCAAGGTGGACGGCCTGGAGGTCTTTCGCCTGCTGCGGGCGGAAGACCAGGTGCCCATCATCATGCTCACGGCAAAGGGTGAGGAGACCGACAAGCTGGTGGGCCTGAGCCTTGGCGCGGACGACTACGTCACCAAGCCGTTCAGCCCGCGGGAGCTCGTTGCACGCGTGAAGAACGTGCTCCGGCGCACTGCTACGCCTCGCATTCACGACGGCGACTCCCTCCGCTACCAGGACCTCATGATCAACCCGAAAACCAGGCATGTCAGGGCGCGCGGCGCAGACGTGGAGCTGACGGCCAAGGAGTTCGACCTCCTGGTGTTCCTTGCGCAGCGCCCGCGGCAGGTCTTCAGCCGCGAGCAGATCCTGAACCAGGTGTGGGACTACGTCTACGTCGGCGACACCAGCACGGTCACCGTGCACATACGCCGCCTGCGCGAGAAGATTGAAGCCGACCCGGCCAAGCCTCGCTACATCCAGACCGTGTGGGGCATAGGCTACAAGTTCCAGGGGTGACCTGATGGTAGTGCTCGCTCAGTCGCGTAGGGGCGCGCTGGCCCTGAGCGGTGTGTTGGGATCGCTTGGCCTCGCCATAGCCGTAGCATTCCTCGTGTTTGGCATGGGCGGGCGGGACCTGGGCCTCGTGGCGTTCTACCTGTTCTTGTCAGGCTCCCTTTCGATTGCGCTCAGCATGGTCGCAATCCGGTTTGGCGTGCGCAGCGGGCTGGGCATACGCCACAAGATGGCCGTTGTCGGCGCCACCGGAGGCGTGGTGGCCCTGGCCAACGTGCTGGTGACCTCTCTGCTCATGTTTCTCTCCGACCACGACCTGGGCCTGCTGATCGTGCTGCTGGTGTTTGCTCTCACCATCTCATTGCTACTGGCATACATGCTGTCCGAGACGGTCACTTCGTCGATTCAGAAGCTGAGGGACGGGGCGCTGCGACTCGCCGAGGGCGACCTGTCGACCAGGCTGGAGGTGGACTCGCGGGACGAGATCGGAGACCTGGCCAGGATCATGAACACGATGGCCGTCGAGCTGGACGGCGCATTCAGGCGGCAGCAGGACATGGAGCAAGCCCGAAAGGACCTGATAGCATCGCTTTCGCACGACCTCCGCACGCCCCTCACCTCCATGCGGGCAATGGTGGAGGCCATCACCGACGACGTGGTGTCCGACAGGACGACGCTGCAGCGCTACTTCAGCAATCTGAACCGCGAGGTGGAGCACGTCTCCGCGCTCATAGACGACCTGTTCGAGATCTCCAGGCTGGACACCGGCACGCTGGAGTTGCACCTTCAGCCAAGCTCCGTGGGTGAGATCCTGGCCAGCGTGATGGACGGGATGGAGGCGCAGGCCACCATGCAGGCCCTGAATCTGCGCAGCGAGCTCGAGGGTGAGCTTGGCCAGGTGGTTGTCGACCCCGTGAAGATCCAGAGGGTGCTCTACAACCTGATTCAGAACGCCATTCGCCACACGCCGCCAGACGGCACCATCATCGTGAAGGCGCAGGACACGGGCGCCGCCGTGCAGATCGACGTGATGGACACGGGGCAGGGCATAGACCAGGAGGAGATTGGCCTTGTGTTCGACCGGCTGTATCGCGGCGAGAAGTCGAGGTCGCGCGAGTACGGCGGCTCCGGGCTTGGGCTGGCGATAGCGAAGGGGATTGTGGAAGCGCACGGCGGCAACATCTGGGTGGAGAGCATGGTGGGGGCCGGCAGTCGCTTCAGCTTCTCGCTGCCGAGGTGACGCCCTCCGGCGGAGGGCGCGAACCGGCGGCCCACGGCCTGCTCGTGGTGAGCCGCTTGTGGCCGCCCGTTCGTGGTGAGCCCGTCGAACCATTCGAGCCGGCCGGAGCGTATATCCCCCGTCCGCTCGCCCGGGCGGGCAAAGCGGAATCGCCCAACTCGTGATACTATGGTGGCGGCAGTCCGCAATTCACCCGCAGGCTAGGAGGCTACCATGCGCATAGGACTCATTTCCGACACCCACATACCGGGAGGGGCAACCGAGGTCCCTGCCGCAGTCGTCAGGGCCTTCGAGGGCGTGGAACTGATACTCCACGCAGGCAACGTCTATACCACGCCCACGCTGGACTGGCTGGAGGAGATCGCTCCCATCAAGGTGGCGGGCAGCGTCGACAGGGACCGCCAGTGCCACGGCGACCCGCGCGTGGAGGAGAAGCAGGTGCTGGACGTGGAGGGCGTCAGCATAGGCGTAATCCACGACCTCATGGTGCCTGGGTACGGCGGCTGGATCTACCCCGGCTCCCTGGCCCCTGTCTACGAGAGCAACCCCTCGCGGCCCATTGTGCCGGAAGAGTTCTTCGGGCGGCTCATGGACGTCGTGATAATTGGCCACACCTGCGTGCCGATGGTGGAGCAGTACGGCGGCACGTTGCTGGTGAACCCAGGTAGCCCCACGCTTCGCAACCAGCTGATGAAGATCGGCCACGTGGCGATACTGGACGTGACCTCCGCTGGGCCTGAGGTGACCGTGATAGACCTGGCCGAGGGCGCGGTCTAACGCACCATCCCCGCAGGCTCCGCCGCAAGCTGGGCGACGACGCGGGCAACCTCACCTACGTCTTCACCAGGCCCCGCATCGGCCATCGGATGCCGAAGGGGGAGACGGGGCCGCCCGCAGCTTCCTGAGCGAGAGACCTTCTCTCCTCACATAAGGGAGACGGGAGGAGGCTGTGACAGTGGGACATCCCGACCTGGCGGTAGTGACCGGAGCTTTCGGCTACACGGGCGGTTACGTGGCCCGTAGGCTGGTGGACGAGGGCGTCCGCGTTAGGACCCTTAGCCGCCGACCGGCGGGGCGAAATCCCCTCGGCGCTCTGGTGGAATCGGCCCCGCTAGACTTCTCGGACACGGGCGGGCTGCGCCGCTCGATGCAGGGCGCCGGCGTTCTCTACAACACCTACTGGATTCGGTACGCGCGTGGGAAGATGACCTTCGACCACGCCGTCGAGAACACCCGGACGCTCTTCGAGGCTGCCGTGGAAGCAGGCGTCGGCAGGATCGTCCACTTCTCGGTGACGAACCCCTCGCGGGACTCCGAGCTGCCTTACTTCAGGGGCAAGGCCCGGGTGGAGGAGTTGCTGAAGGGCCTGGGAGTTACCTACGCCGTCATCAGGCCGACCCTGGTGTACGGTGGTAGCGACCTGCTGCTCAACAACATGGCCTGGGCTTTGCGCCGCTTCCTGGTCTTCCCCGTGTGCGGCAACGGCGAATACCCCGTGCAGCCAGTCTACGTCGAGGACCTTGCGGCCCAGGCGGTGGAGGCAGGTGCATTGAGTGGCAACTCCGTCGCTGACGCGGTGGGGCCGGAGACATTCACCTTTGACGAGCTGCTTCGCCTGCTGGCCTCTGCCATGCACGTCCGAGCTCGCCTGATGCACGTGCCCCCTTCCGTGGGCCTTGCCCTGACCCAGACGGTCGGTCGATTGATGTGGGACGTTGCGCTTACCCGCGACGAGGTGGTCGGACTCATGGCCGGTCTGCTCACGTCCAAGGCCGCGCCGACCGGGACGACCGAGCTGAGCGAATGGCTTGCAGTTAACGCTGATGGCCTCGGAAGACGGTACGTGTCCGAGCTGCGGCGCAACTTCCGATTACGGACGTGAAGTACAGGGTCCTGGAATGGTGTGGGTTCACAGATACCCCAGCCAAGTCTCGAAGACGGTGCCATCTACCGTCCACTCAGCCCCACCATGAATGTGGCTAGGACCTGCCGTGCATCGCACGCGGTACGCGGGTGCCGCGCACCCCCGGCTACTCGAAGACCTGCAGCACCTCGTACTTGGTGGTGCGCTGCGCCGGAGTGAAGCCCGCGTCGCGAATGATCGCCTGGATCTCGTCCGTGGTCGTGCGGTTGTAGAAGCCCGCTTCCTGCATCACGTTCTCGTCGAAGAGCGTGCCTCCGAAGTCGTCGCCTCCGAAGTTGAGCGCAACCTCGCCCGTCTTCTTGCCCTCCGAGAACCACGAGGCCTGCACGTGATGCACGTTGTCAAGGTACACGCGGGCCATGGCGATCATACGCAGGTACGGATTGGGGCCGGCTTCCTCTTTGACTCGCTTGGAGAGGGGTGTGTTGCCGCGCTTGAAGCTCCAAGGAACAAAGGCCGTGAAACCCTCGTTCCCGTCGGCCAGGGCTTCGTCCTGGAGCGCTCGCGTGTGCTCAAGGTGCTCGACCACGTCCTCCGGCCGCTCCAGGTGGCCGTACATCATGGTGGCGGTGGTGCGATAGCCGAGCCTGTGCGCCTCCCGGTGCACATCCGACCAGTCATCCACCCTGCCCTTGGGCCACAGGCGGCTGAGGCTCCGCTTCACGCGGTCTGACAGTATCTCCGAGCCGCCGCCCGGCAGCGTCTCCTGTCCAGCCTCCTTCAGCCGTCGCAGAACCTCCGCGATTGGCAGCCCCGAAACCTGCGACATCTTCTGGATCTCGGGCGCCGAAAAGTAGTGCGGCAGTATCTGGGGATAGCGCCTGCGGGTCTCGCGCACCAGTTCCTCGTAGTACTCCATGGGCAGCTTGGGGTTGAGGCCGCCCTGCAGGAGCACGGTTGTCACGCCTCTGGCCGCCGCGTGCCCCACCGTCTCCATCATCTCGTCCACCGAGTGGGTGTAGGCGTCCTCGTCCTTCTCCGTGCGATAGAAGGCGCAGAACGTGCAGTAGGCGTCGCAGACGTTCGTGTAGTTGAGATTGGTGTCTATGACAAAGGTCACCATGGACTTGGGGTTGTGCCTGTACCTGATCTCCTGTGCCAGGTTGCCCAGCTCAAGGAGCGGCGCTTCCTTGAAGAGCAAAACGCCCTCGTCGTAGGTGATCCGCTCGCCGGCCAGGGCCTTCTCCGTCACGTCTTTAACCGATGTCGTCGTTGTCATACTGCCGCCTCCTTCGCCAGGGTGAGAGAGCGCCACGCTCCCTCGAATTCTTCTATGGCCCGATAGTCCCTCTCGTCCAGAACGTACCTGAATGCACGCAGGTAGTCTACCACCTCCGCGGACGATAGTCCCATTGTCTCCCGCTTGCGGGCGATGACGTACAGGCTGTGGGACATGTTGTGCTCCAGGTTTCGCCTCAGCGCCTCAGCCAGCGAGTGCTTGACCTCCGGGGCCAGATCCCGCCGCACCATCCACACGGCGAACACGAACGGGAGCCGCTTCCATTCCCACCACACGTCGGCGAGGTCGTAGACATACGGGAAGCCGTCGATGCGATTGTGGGTGACCAGCGCGTCGTCGCCAATCAGCAGAAAGGCGTCCAGGTGTGCCGCCTCGAGGTTGGCGTACTCCCGCGGGCGCACGCCGTAGCGCTGCTCCAGCAGCACCTTCATCAGCTGTACGGCCGTCGCGGACTGTGACGTAGCCCCCACGACGGCGCCGGAGAGCTCGTCGATGGGCACGCGGGAGAAGAAGAGGATGCTTCTGACCGGCCCGATCACGCTTATGCCCATGTCGCCCAGGACCTCGAACTCATCGCTCAGGTCGAAGCTCTGGACCAGCGAGAAAGGCGCAGCGTCAAGCTCGCCGCGCAGGGCCAGCGGCCCCATTGAGCTTGGAGGCATGGGGCACAGCTCCACGCCCTCAAGCGCGAGGCCGTGGAAAAATGGCTCGCAGTTGAGATAGGGGATCTGGCCAATCCTAGTCATCGTAGACATGTATCTCGTTGTAGAGGGCGTCCCGCTCGACGGGCGTCTTGCCGGCGTCGCCGATCAGGCGCAGCATGCGGTTGCGGGCCAGGCCAACGGGGCTTGCGGCCTTGGCGGCGTGTGCGATGCGCTCCTCTCCGATGGTTCCGTCCAGGTCGCTTGCGCCGAAGTTCAGGGCGATGGACGCGGTCTGCTCGCCGATCATCACCCAGTAGGCCTTGATGTGCGGGATGTTGTCCAGCATGAGCCGGGACGTGGCTATGGTGCGCAGGTCCTCGACCGCCGACGCCTGCCGCGGCACGAGGTGCGTATCGCCCACCTGGTACTCCAGCGGGATGAAGGCCAGGAAGCCGGGGGCTTCGTCCTCCGCTTCGCGCAGCAACGTCATGTGGTGCACGCGCTCTTCCAGCGTCTCGATGTGGCCGTAGAGGAGCGTGGCGTTGGAGCGGATGCCCATTGCGTGTGCCAGGCTGTGAATCTCCAGCCAGCGCTCGGCGGTGTTCTTTCCGGGGAAGAGCTCCCTGCGCACTCTAGGCGAGAAGACCTCCGCACCGCCGCCGGGCATAGACACCAGTCCAGCGTCCTTCATGCGGCCGAGCACCTCTTCCTCGCTCATCTTGAACCGCTTGCAGAAGTAGTCGATCTCGGCGGCCGTCCACGCCTTGATGTGAATGGAGGGGTATGCCTGGTGGATGCCGCGGACGATGCCCTCGTACCGCTCGAAGGGCCAGTCCGGGTGATGGCCGCCCACGATGTGCACCTCGTGCATGTCTGGGTGCAGCTTGCCCAGGATCTCGTCCATCTCCATCTCGTATGCGCCGGCGTCGCCCTTCTTCTTGGCGAAGTCGCAGAACGTGCACGAAAGGACGCAGATGTTGGTGGGGTTGATATGGCGATTGAAGACGAAGTAGACCCTCTCGCCCCAGAGCCGTCGCTTGGCGTAGTCTGCCATCTGACCTAGCGAGACCAGGTCCGACGTTTGGAGGCAGCTTAGGCCGTCCTCGAAGCTGATGCGCTCGCCGTCCTGGATCTTCTCCCAGACGGGTTCGAGCGCGGGGTCGCGGAACCGGATGTTGGGCGTAGCGGTTGGCTTGTGGGTGACAGTAGTGGCTGTGGTCATGTCGCCTCCGATGCAGAAGTCGGTGGCCGACTGCGTACGATACCCAGTAGACCGACCAGTCGGTCTACATGATACGCGTGCCGGCGCGGCGCGTCAAGCGGCGTGGGGGGGGGGTGGGGCGGGTAGCACTCACGGGTAGATGCGTCGGCCGGTAACCGAGTCATCGATGTGCATTAGTGACACCGTGCAGTCGGTGCGGTCGATTCTCCCCACAGCCTCATATTCCTTGCGTACGCCTGCGGCATCTGGGTAGTGAAACTGGATGACCAGGCCGTAGAAGTCGGGGCCGTACCCGACTTGCCGTACGATCCAGGGTTCTTCAAACTCGGCCTGACCGGGATGGTCCATGATGTCCCGCAGTACGTTCTTGAGGCCTGCCGTCGCGCAGTCCGGCGGGTCGCCGGAGGAGGGATAGGTGGTGGAGCTACAGGCCGCGCCGAGGATCAGCAACAGGGCGACTACTGCGGGCATTAGGTACCGCATGGCGGGTGGCAGCTAGAAGCCCTGATGCAGGAGTAGTGGATTGCGGTTCGGCTTCAGCTCTATGCCGACGAATTCTCGAATTGCGGGGTGAGCCGGGCTGTCCAGCTGAACGGGGTTGATGTTGGTCATGTCGGGTTGTCTCTTCTCTGGTGCGGGGCCGCCATCCTGTTGCATTGTACCACACGACTCTTGGCATTCTATCCGCCGCGAGTGCTATACTGGCCGACAGGGCTAGCGATGGAGGTCGCTATGACTGAAAGGACGACTGATGGCGTATTCCAGCTGCTGGACGAGTGGAGGCATCTGCCGAAGTACCAGCTTGAACGCCGCGCAGACATTTACTTTGCGTTGTTCTTACCCGATGTCCTCCAGGACCGCTTCAAGTGTGAGATCAAGAGCACTATCATCCCCGAGTTTCCGCTGCGTCTCGGCACATTGTGGCCTAATAAGGAATATACTCGACCGAACCAGTCAGTAAATGTCGACTACGTCGCCTTCTCAAAGGATGTTCAAATGGTGTTCTTTGTGGAGTTAAAGACTGATTTGGATTCCCGCAACCCTGAACAAGATGACAACCTTAAGCAGGCAAAGGATTTGGAATTCAGAATGTTCGTCGATGGAATTCTGAGAATAAGCAATCCAGACGTCACCGATGAGGCTAGAAAGTACATTCAACTCCTAGAACTCCTTTCGGGACTTGACTTGGTTGATGACATCGAAGGTGTGTGCAAAATAGCATCCAACAAGACATTGCATGGCCTGTCCGCCGCGCTAGATAAGGTAGAGATCAATATTCCTGAGGAAGGGCTTAAGCCGAAGATAGTTTATGTTCAACCGAAGTACGACCTAGCCACTCACAAAGACTATGCAGATTATATCTACTTCGAGGAGATCGCGAGCGCAATCAAGGGGCGCGGCCCTATCGCCAATAGGTTCGCGTTATCACTGTTGGAGTGGGCGGATGTGGACGCTGGCTCAGTGACGCCCGGCACGCCGTGCCCGTAAGCGTCCCGTCCACTCTCTTTACCGTCATTCCCGCTTAGGGCGCGAAACCATTGGCACTGTAAGACGACTCCCGAGTCCCTGACCTGATCATGCTCCGTTAACTCCATATATCTCTCGCAGGCTACCCCTGTGTTCCTGAAAATCTCCTACGGAGCACCCGAGATACAAGGCGCCAGTGTCCCTGGATATAAGCCCCTTCTCATAGCACTCTAACACCAAGCCGGCAAACCTTCCTCGGCGCTGGTCAGGAGTGCCTGGAACAGGAAAATAGTCGACGGCAAAATTCTCGGCAGCCCTCTGTTCGTCCGACGGTATGACATTGTCCACACTCCTTGGAACGTCATATGCACTATAGTGGCAGTTGCAGATATGATAGCGTGCCGCAGTGTGGCTGATCCCAAATTTGCGCATCAAGTGGGCAACAGACTCCTCAGAGAAGGGAGGCTGCGTGTCCTTTCGTACAGCCTCGTTTGGAGCAAGGAAGGCGATAGCGAACGCATTGGCCCTCTGTTCCACAAAGTCTGTTTCCGAATTCTCCGGGTCCTTCCTGTTGTCTGAGTAAGAATCAACGCGGACATTATTGAGGCTTGCGTCGGGGTCGTAAAGCAGATGTCCAAGCTCGTGGGCCAGAGTCGCACGGCGAATCCAGACTTTCTCGTTCTCTCCAACCGTGTTCAATACAACTCCACGAAACTCTCTTCCGGCTTCATCTGTCGTCGAGACCGTCGCCCCGGCAATACTGCTGGGAAGCCGCGCCTGTATGACTGGGATTCCCAAGCGCTTCTCAACCAGATCACGCATGGACTCGATAGGGGATTCCCCAAGACGCAAGATTCTCCTTGCATCTTCCGCAAGACGGTATCCTATCTTGTAAGCCTGGTTCTGCGGCGACCCGTAGTCCGAGTTGGGTTTGAACTCATTCCACTCATCCTGAATTTCCAACCACTCTTGCAGCCTGCTCTGTACTCGAATAATTGACGCTGCCTCCGAAAACAGCAATGCAGTTCCGGCTGAAATACCGCTGGAACCGCCAGTATTCTCCCTCAATAGCGTTTTCAGGCGATATGCCAGCCCGGAATCCCCGCCGGGAGAATCTTTGAAAGCAATCAAACGCTCGTCCAATCCAAGCACGAACGCGATTCGCTCCAGATTCCTAAATGGGGTCTTAGAGGGATTAGATTCCGCCACCCTAACCTCTGGCTCGCTTACCTTGGCTGCCCTTCTAACCGAAGCCTGAGTCAAGCCTATTGCTTCCCTACGGTCTTTCAGGGCCTTAGCGGTGGAGTTTGTGGTACGCTTCAGAATCGCGGAGCCGTGTTCGACAGCCTCTTCCAAGACATCCAAGCCGAAGCTGGTGAGAGCTTCCCATGCCGTTAGTACGTGCCCTGTGGGCTTCCGAGCAGCATCATATACAGCCAGTCCGCCTTCACCGCGCACGAATTCCCTGCTCGAGCGTCTCGCCGCGGCTTCTGCACTTGAACATCCTTCTGCCTCTGGGCCAAAAGCGAATGTCAAATCTCTCACTGAGCCGCCTCCAGTACACGGGCCGCTGCCCCAAAGGAATGGTCCCAGCCCAGCGAGACAACCTCGTAGTCGAATGCTTCAAAAACTTGTCTCGCAGCATCAAGTTGGTTCTCGTCTTCCGAGGGATAACGCCCTGACCCTCCGGAGATGTAGAGTGAAACGTCGGACTTGAACCACATTTCACCGCCCAGATATGCTTCTCCACCGCCGGTGAGATTTGTATGCTTGGGCAACGCATTGCCAATTGCGTCTACTGGCGCTTCGATGATATAAGGGATGCCCCTTGAGTCAATGACCCAAAGGTAGCGGTTAGCGCCTCCATCTTTCAACGAAAGAGGTGGCGACCCCCGCAAGAAGTCAGTTGCAGGAGCCGGCGCGAGAAGTCGAAGGCCATGTTCAGGCCCAAGCAGTATCATCTCTTCACTTCGTTGACCTGAAAACTTGGGGGAACGGATAGGATAATTGCTCCGAAAGTGGACAAGCGCTTGTGCCGAGACCTCCTTCACGATGAGACCAGTTGCACTGCGACCTCTACCATAAGACGACGTTCTGAAGGACTGCACTGGAGGATAAGAGTATTATAGGTTCAGCTCAAGAACCGGTCAACCCGCCGTGCTATACTACGCCCACCATGGAGCGCGTTAGCGTAAGCATCGAGTCCGACGGGTCGTTTCGCGCCACGGAGGTCATCGCAGACCTGCGCAACGTCGCGGAGCTGATGTTCAACCCCCTCAGGCTGGTCGGCTTCTGGGACCAGCAGGCCGGCGGGGCGCACCTGTGCCCTCAGGAGACGCTGGGCCGCGAGTGCCTGCACAGCCTATCGCCAGACGACCCGCGCCGCGTCGACTACGCCGTCACCGCCGCCGGCGAGATGCGCGCCGTGCTGGAGGTCAGCTTCCCGCACGCCAGCGTTTATCTGTACCTGCGATAGCGAGGCCCACGCGTGCGGCCTGGGCCGGATGCCGCACAGCCCCCGCGCCCGCGAGATGCCGCGCTCAGAGCGACTGCGGGTTCACATTCGTAATACATTGTTCAGTGCATCGTAAGCGGCGGCTCCGCGCGTGAGATGCGCTCACATCGGCCAATCCGTTACAATGGTGGTAGACCAAGCATTGGGGAGGCCGCAGATGGCCCGCCACGACCACGATAATCGAGCCACGACAGCGGACGGCCTAAGGCGCGGCGCTGGGCGTTTCCTGCGCCTGTGGGCGCTGCTTATTGTGCCGGCCCTCTTGCTCGCCATCGCGGCGTGCTCCAGCGGCGAGACCGTTGAACGGCCGCCCGCACCGGACTTCGAATTCACGCTGTACCAGGGCGAGGGCGAGCTGGGCGCAACCGAGCTCAGCATGTCGGACCTGCAGGGCAAGCCCGTGGTGCTCAACTTCTGGGCCGGGCTGTGTCCTCCGTGCCGCGCAGAGATGCCCGACTTCCAGGTCTTCTCCGACGACAACCGGGATAGCGTGCTGGTACTGGGCATCGACGTGGGGCAGTTCACCAACCTCGGCTCACAGGAGGACGCCCGTATCCTGCTGAGCGATCTAGGAATCTCCTATCCGGCGGGCTACACCACCGACGGCACCATAATGCGCCGGTACGAGGTGCTCGGCATGCCGACCACCGTGTTCATCAACTCCCGCGGCGAGATATTCCGCCTGTGGGGAGGTATTCTGGACCACGAGGTCCTGCAGGACATCACCAACGAGATGCTGGCAGAGGAGGCCGGCTAACGGGAGCCGGGCCGCACCCGTACGGGAGGTAAATCATGTCCATGTCAAGCGCGATGTCAGAGCCGGGCTTGGTCAAAAAGGTCCTGGTGCCCGCTGCCGTTGCCGCCGTATCCCTGACCACGGCCTTCGTCGGCGCCCTGCTCCTGGGCAGGTCCGACGGCATCGACGGCGTCAACAAGTTCGTCGAGACGCTCTCAGGCGATTCCGGTAACGTGCTGCGGGGCCTGGCGCCTCTGGGCTTTGCCTACGCCGCCGGAATGGTCTCCGCCGTCAATCCCTGCGGGTTCGTCATGCTGCCGGCGTACCTGGGGCTGTACCTGGGCGTCAACGACAAGGATGCCGCCACGGTGCACCCCCTGATCCATGTCTTCCGAGCGCTCAAGGTGGGCGGATCGGTCACGATGGGTTTCGTGCTGCTGTTCGGAGCTGCGGGTACGCTGATGGCGGTTGGCGCGCGGGCCGCCGTCGTCGACATCCTTCCGTATCTGGGACTAGTCATAGGCATAGCGCTGGCGCTGACCGGCTCCTGGATGGTCGGGGGAGGCAAGCTGTACAGCGGGTTCGCCGCGCAGGCCGCATCCAGAATAGGCGACCCGGGGCAGGTGAATGCGAAGGGCTACTTCCTGTTCGGACTCAGCTACGGCATCGCCTCGCTGAGCTGCACGCTGCCCATATTCCTCTCAGTCATCGGGACGAGCTTTGCGGTGTCGGAAATCGGCACTTCACTGGGGCAGTTCATCCTCTACGCCGTGGGAATGGGCACGGTGATCCTGGCCCTCACGCTTGGGATGGCGTTCTTCAAGGGCGCGATGCTGGGTACGCTGCGCAAGGCGCTGCCGTACGTGCAGCCCATAGGCTCCTGGCTGATGGTCGTGGCGGGGTCGTACATCGTGTTCTACTGGCTCACGATTGGTGATCTGCTCTAGTGATGCGCCGCGACCTCTCCTCGGCGTAACTGCTCACCGGATCACCACGCGCTCTTCCGGCCGGGCGAATCAGCCATTGCGGCTGCTAAGCCTCTTGCAGTCCGGTACCATTGCCGTTGTATAGTACAATGTGCTGTGGGACAATCCTGTAATCTCGCTGGGGAGTTGCATCAATGAGCATGCGCGTGGCTCTAGGGGCTGATCACGCCGGCTACGATCTGAAGTGCGCCCTCCTGTCCTGGCTGAGGGAGCGGGGCTACGATGTGGTGGACGTTGGCGCGTTTTCGCTGGACCCACTAGACGACTACCCCGACTTTTCGCAGGCCGTCGCGCAAGCGGTGGTGTCAGGCCGGGCGCAACGAGGCATCATCGTGTGCGGAAGCGGCGTCGGCGGCTCCATTGCTGCCAACAAGGTGCCCGGCGCTCGAGCGTCCATCTGCCACGACACCTACTCCGCCGGCCAGGGCGTGGAGCACGACGACATGAACGTCCTCTGCCTTGGCGCTCGCGTCATCGGCGAGGTGCTGGCGAGGGAGCTGGTCGCCTCATTCCTCGCCGCGCAGTTCTTGGACGAAGAGAAGTACCGCCGCCGGCTGGAGAAGGTCATAGCCTTGGAGCAGTCGGCGCTCAACGCTGACATGACACCCACAGCGGGAGGATAGCAATGGACCGGCTTCGTGAGATTCAGCGCCTGGGGCAGTCCGTCTGGTACGACAACATCAGCCGGGACCTGCTGGAGTCCGGAGAAATCGCCGGGCTGGTCGACGCGGGTGTCACCGGCCTCACCTCTAACCCGACGATATTCGAGAAGGCAATCTCGGCCGGCGCGGTCTACGACGACTCGCTCGCCGCCCTTGCAGCAGAGGGCCTGGATGCCAACGCCTGCTACGAAAGTCTCGCCTTCGAGGACATCCGGTGCGCCGCCGACCTTCTGCGCCCCGCCTACGATGCTAGCGGCGGTGCGGACGGCTTCGCATGCCTGGAAGTCAGCCCGAGACTGGCCCACGACACCGAGGCCACCGTCGCTGAGGCGCTACGCCTCTTCGCCGCGCTCGATAGGCCCAACGCCATGATCAAGGTGCCGGCCACGCCGGAGGGCATCCCCGCCATACGCCGGCTGATCGGGAGGGGCATCAACGTCAACGTTACCCTGATCTTCTCGCTGCAGGCGCACCGGGACGTGATGGAGGCCTACGTCTCAGGCCTGGAGGATCTGGCCGCAGCCGGTGGCGACCTGAGCGGCGTTTCGTCCGTGGCCTCGTTCTTCGTGAGCCGCGTAGACACCGCGGTCGACAACCTGCTGTCGGAGAGCGGCGCCGCCGACCTGATGGGCAGGGCGGCCATCGCAAACGCGAGTATGGCGTATCGCTCATTCCGCGAGGCGTTCGGCGGCGAGCGTTTCGCGGCGCTGAAAGCCAGGGGCGCACTAGTACAGCGGCCACTGTGGGCCAGCACCAGCACCAAGAATCCCGCCTACAGCGACCTGCTCTACATAGACAACCTAATTGGCCCGGACACCGTCAACACCATGCCGCCGGCCACGCTTTCCGCGTTCATCGACCACGGCGACGTTCGCCGAGCAATCGACCTGGACGATGCCGGCGCGGAACAGACCCTCGCGGCCCTTGAGGCGGCCGGCGTCAGCATGGACGCTGTGACCGACAAGCTGCTTGCCGACGGCGTGAAGGCCTTCGCCGACTCATTCGAGCTGCTGCTCGCCAACGTGGAGGCAAAGAGAGCCCTCCTGCTCGATCGAACAGCCGCTGAGACCGTCCGCCAATGACCGAGGCGGCCCTGGCAGACCTGGAGCGCCTTGACCTTGTGGCGCGCATTTGGGCCAGGGACCACACCGCGTGGAAGCCCGACCCCACTGAGATAGCCGATCGCCTGGGCTGGCTCGACGTGGCCCACGCCATGAGGGCGAATGTCCCCGATCTGCAGGCCTTCGCTGAGGAGGCGCGGAGCGATGGCATCCGCCACGTCGTGCTTCTGGGCATGGGCGGCAGCAGCCTTGGCCCGGAGGTCGTACGCCAGACTTTCGGGAGCGCGCCGGGCTTCCCGGAGCTCATCGTGCTGGACTCCACCGTGCCGGAGGCGGTCATGGCCGTCACGAGTGAGATCGACCCGGCCGCGACGCTATTCTCCTTGTCGTCCAAGTCCGGCACCACCACGGAGCCTTTGGCGCTCTACGCCCATTTCCGCGCCCTCGTGGAGAGCGCAGTGGGGCTCAAGGACGCGGGACGCCGGTTCTTCGCAATCACGGACGCGGGCACTCCGCTCGAGGCCATGGCGCGCGAGCGGGGATTCCGGCGAGCATTCCTGAACCCCGCCGATATAGGAGGGCGCTACTCCGTGCTCTCGTATTTCGGGATGGCGCCCTCAGCGCTCACCGGCATGAGCGTTGCGACCCTGCTGGACAGGGCCTGCGATATGATGGATGCCTGCGCTCCGTCCGTGCCCGTGCGGCAGAACCCTGCCGCGCTGCTGGGCGCCGCGATGGCCGGCAACGCCATGCAGGGGCGCGACAAGCTGACGCTGATTGCATCGCCATCGATGGCGGCCTTCGGGCTGTGGGCGGAGCAGCTGATCGCGGAGAGCCTGGGCAAGGAGGGCAGGGGCATAGTCCCTGTGTCCGGCGAGCCGCTCCTGGATCCTGTCCACTACGGCGACGACCGGCTATTCGTCCATCTGCGGCTGGAGGGCGACGACAATTCCGCAGAGGACGCCGCTTTGGCCGAATTCGAGTCGGCAGGCAGACCGGTGGTGCGACTGCAGCTCCGTGACCGCTACGACCTGGGCGCGGAGTTCTTCCGGTGGGAGCTGGCAACTGCCATCGCAGGCGCCATCCTGGGAATTCACCCGTTCGATCAGCCCAACGTGCAGCAGGCCAAGGACCAGACGGTGCTGGTGCTCAGCGAGAGCGGCCACCTGGGCAGGCTGCCGGACGTGGAGGCTCCCTGCTCTCTCTCCGACCTCCTGTCCACTGCGAGGCCGAGCGACTACCTTTCGATTATGGCCTACGTGCGCCAGACGCCGGAATCGGACAGCGCCCTGAACGCTCTGCGGCGCAGCGTGGCGAAGCGATACTGCATAGCCACGACTCTAGGCTACGGCCCGCGCTACCTCCACTCCACTGGCCAGGTGCACAAGGGCGGACCGGATATCGGCCTCTATCTGCTGCTGACCGCAGAGCCCGCGGAGGACGTACCGGTTCCGGGCGAGTCCTTCACCTTCGGCACTCTGGCCGAGTCCCAGGCTCTCGGCGACCTGAGGGCGCTGCAGGTGTTGGGCAGGCGCGTGGCCAGGATTCGGCTGCCGTCCACCGGCGCGGCGAGCCTTGGTAGGTTGGCCGCAGAAGCGCTGGCGGGCGTCTGAGGCGTAAGCCCGCCCTCCGGCTGTACACATCAGGGAAGGGAGCGAGCCATGGAGCTTGGCATGGTAGGTCTTGGCCGCATGGGCGGCAACATGACCCTGCGCCTCCTGCGCGCCGGTCACCGCGTCGTCGTCTTCGACCCGCAGGCTGAGGCCGTGCGCGCGCTCAGCGAGGAGGGGGCCGCGGGCGCCGGCTCGCTCGCCGAGTTGGTCGAAGGACTCGCGCAGCCCCGCGCCGTGTGGGTCATGGTGCCCGCGGGCGAGGCCACGGAGACCACAATCAATGCGCTTGCGGAGTGCATGTCCCCAGGCGACACCGTCATAGACGGCGGCAACTCGAACTACAAGGACAGCATGCGCCGAGCCGGGGCGCTGGCCACGCTCGGCATCTCGTTCCTCGACGCGGGCACGAGCGGCGGTGTATGGGGCCTTGCCGAGGGCTACAGCCTGATGGTGGGCGGTGACGAGGCGGCCTACAGGCGGCTGGAGCCGGTCTTCCAATCGCTTGCGCCCGCGCCGGACCGGGGCTACGGGCGTGTGGGGCCTGCCGGGTCGGGCCACTTCGTGAAGATGGTGCACAACGGGATCGAGTACGGCCTGATGCAAGCCTACGCGGAGGGTTTCGAGCTGATGCGCGCCAAGACCGATTTCGAGCTGGACCTGGCGCAGGTCTCGCAGATCTGGCGGTCCGGCAGCGTGGTCCGCTCGTGGCTGCTGGACCTGACGGCCGCGGCGCTGGAGGAGGACCCTGGTCTGGAGACGATCCAAGCCTACGTGGAGGACTCCGGCGAGGGACGGTGGACTGTGCAGGAGGGTGTGGAGCTTAGTGTACCGTTGCCAGTGATCAGCCTGGCGCTGCAGGCGCGCTTCCGCTCCCGGCAGGTGCAGCCATTCGGCGCGCGGCTTCTGGCTGCGATGCGCAACCAGTTCGGCGGGCACGCCGTTCGCAGGGCAGAGTAGGGGCGCCTTCTGGCGCGAAGGAGGCCACCCGATGTGCCGCAGCATAAAGACTCTCAGGGGCCCGTCCGGGCCGGCCGCGGAGGACGATATTCGCGCGGCGTCGCTGCAGTTCGTGCGGAAGGTGTCGGGATACCGGACGCCCTCGAAGGCGAACGAGGCGCCGTTTGAGACCGCCGTCGACGAAGTGGCAAGGGCGGTCCGCAGGCTGCTTTCGTCGCTGGCCGCGCCGCGCAACCGCACAGGCCGATCTAACGCCGCAACGGAGCGATGACATTCGGCGGCGCGGCGCGCTATAATCGCACAGCCTCGGTTGTTTCGGGGAGCCCCGTTGTCCGCGCGCTCAATCAGACGACGCGGCTTTTGGCGGTAACCCTGTCACCTCACATTTGCACAAAAAGGAGCACAGCATGGGCAAGCTAGACGGAAAGGTAGTCATCGTTACAGGAGCCAGCAGGGGAATAGGCGAGTCCATCGCCAAGATGTTCGCGGCTGAGGGTGGCAGGGTCGTGTGCGCTGCTCGGACGCTGCGCGAGGGCGACCATCAGCTGGCCGGGTCGCTTGAGACGACGGTCGACGCGATCAAGGACGCAGGCGGCGAGGCAACGGCGGTCGCATCCAACATCTCCGAGCCGGAGCAGTGCGAGGCCCTGGTCGAGGCGGCCCACGAGGCCTACGGCCCCGTGGACGTCCTGGTGAACAACGCCGCCCTCCTCTACGCGGTCGCCACGAAGGACTACCAGCTCAACCGCTGGATGCGCACGTGGGCGGTAAACGTCCACGGCCCATTCACTCTCAGCCAACTGGTGCTCAACGACATGTTCGAGCGCGGTAGCGGCAGAATCGTGAACATCTCGTCCGGCGCGGCCACCGGCCCGGGCCGTGGCCCGTACAGCAGCCCCGGTGGCAGCTCCGTCTACGGAACGCAGAAGGCGGCCTTGGAGCGGCTAACTCAGGGCCTGGCAGCGGAGGTGTACCAGTACGGCGTGGGCGTGTCCGCATTCTCGCCGTCCCAGTTCGTGCCCACGGTGGGTTCCATGTTCGCCCAGGGCAGGACGTCGGTGGATCCGAATACCACGGAGTCGCCGGAGACGATGGCCATGGCCGCGCTTCTCCTGTCCACGGAGCCACTCGACAAGGTGGCCGGCCGGGTGACCTACAGCCAGCAGATACTCAATGAGTTCGGCTGGATCACGGATGCAAGGGGCACGGGCGTTGACCCGGAGAGGATGGGGAGCGGCTTCAGCCGGATCTAGTTCGGCGGCACGGGCGGGGATTGAACCGCTCATTTGGTTCGAAAAGGTCACCATGAGCGGCTAAAGCGCCTCCCCTTGGCGCGGCCACCGAATCCATACAAGCCGCGAAGCATCTAATACGTCAAGAGCGCACCGCATGAGACCAACCCCGTACATAGCCACCATCCTTTCGGCAGCCGTGCTGGCGTTGGTCGCGTGCAGTTCCCCGGAGGATACACCCGGCCCCGTAGACACGCCCACGCCCAGCGTTACGCCTGTACCCACTATCACGCCGTTGCCGCCGTCCACACAGGTGGCTACCACAACGCCCTTGCCGACCTCCACGCCGGCGTCACCTCAAACTCCTGAGACCACGGAAGAGACGCCCGACTTCAGGCCGGGTCCCGAGGACGTCATAACCCTGCTTCCCTACGACGCGATCAAGGCCATCCTGGAGCCGCGCCTGGTCGACGTGGAGTGGGCGAATCAGCAGATGACCGACCTGGAGCAGGTCATAGGCGTGTCCATCGGCGGAGAGCACCGCGCCTATCCCATCTACATGCTCAGCAGCCACGAGATCGTGAACGACGTCGTCGGGGGTAAACCCATCGCGGTCACGTGGTGACCGCTCTGCTACTCGAGCATAGTTTATGCTCGCGACATCGGTGACCAGACCCATACGTTCGGCGTGTCCGGCAAGCTGGTGATGAACGCGCTGGTCATGTACGACCACCAGACCGATACGCTGTGGAGCCACTTCACGGGCGACGCCATCTCAGGGGAGCTGGAGGGCACCAGGCTGGAGATTGTGCCGGCCCTGCACACCACCTGGCTGCGATGGAAGGAGCTCCACCCGGACAGCCTGGTGCTGGACAAGAGGGGTTTCTATCGCACCGACAACTACGAGTACTACTACGAGACCAGCGGCGCGGGCGTGATCGGCGAGTCCAACATCGACGACCGGCTATACCTCAAGGAGTTCGTGGTTGGGCTAGTGCTGGACGGACAGGCCAAGGCCTATCCGTTCGGAGACCTCAACGACACGCCCGTGGTGAATGACACCTTCGCGGGCCGGGAGCTCGTGGTCACGTTCGAGACCAGGGCCGCAACGGGCGGCGTCTTCAGCCGCGTGGTGGACGGGCAGACGCTCACGTTCCAGGAGACGGGCGAGGAGGTGACCGGCGGCCCGACGATGACCGACGACCAGACCGGCAGCGTCTGGCTCATGCTCACCGGCGAGGCAATCGAGGGCGAGCACGAGGGCGGTGCTCTGGAGCCGATTCCCTCCAACTACTCGTTCTGGTTCTCGTGGAACGACTACTATCCGAATACCCTGCTCTACCCGGAGGACGGGCCCAGCTGAGTGTGAGGCGGTGCGCGTTGCTGACGCGACTGCTTACCAGGTGGGAGTGGAGCGGGTGATGGGGATCGAACCCACGACAACTTGCTTGGGAAGCAAGAGCTCTACCACTGAGCTACACCCGCTCGTGCAGCGGCCGCGCCGCATGAGAGAATGCTAGCACATGGTGGGCTATGGTGCCACCGCCGCGGACTTTGACGCGTGGGCGCCTTGGCTGTAAAGTATGGTTGCCGCTATAAAACGCGCGGACCTGCGCAGCGAAGTGGACTCGAGACATGAACATCAGAGGTAGGCTCAGATACGGCGAGACTGTGATCTCAGACCATCACCCCTACTACGCGACTTCTCAGCGCATCATCCTCTACCAGGAGGTTGAGGGACGCGAGGAGATGTGGGAGCTGCCGTATGCCCGTGTGACCTCAGTCGACGTGGTGAAGATGCCACGTCACAAGATGATGGTGGCGGGAACGCTCCTGATTGTGGGCGGCGCCGTCATGTCGTCCTACGGATTCATTACGTCTATTCCGGCGATCCTGGCGGGCATTGGCGCGCTCGTGTTCGGCGGCATTGGGCGGGAGGCCTACTACCAGATCAATGCCAACGGCATGTCCAAGGAGGAGGCCGCCAAGTGGCGGCTTGAATACTGGGGAAGCGGCAGCTTTGTACGCACCGTTCAAACCGTACTGGGAGAGCGAAGCGGCGGCTTTCGAGACGAGTTCTAGCGTCCCGAGCCTTCCGCGTACTCCAGCACCATTCGGGCAACGTCCTCCGGCGACCTGCGCGCCGAATTCGCAAGTTCCTCCAGCATGGCCCTGCGGCGCTCCACGTCCGCCTCCGCGCCTCGCAGGAAATCCGGCGCCTCCACCGGCGCGAACCGGTCGTCCGGTTCAACCCAGCTAAACAGCTGTCGTCCTTCGGGCCTACCGTCACGGACGCGGTCGATCTCGTGGATCTCCGACACGCGCCGCCAGAAGGTGTCGTCATCCTCGCCGAACCTGAGTATGTAGAGCATGAGATTGATGCGCGACGCCGCCTCGTCCGTGACGCCGTTGCCGTCGCAGATGTCGTGGAACGTCTCGTCCAGACCGGGCGCGTGCATTGACGTGACCAGTGAGTAGCCCACCGTCATGGCGTCGAACACGCGCCTGACGGGCTCGCCCCAGATGTAACCGGGAACCGGCCCTTGGCTGAACTCAGGTACCACGAGGTAGCCCCCCGTTGCGGCCTCCCTGAGCCTGTCAACCTCCGTTTGGTCGGCGCCCAGCCGGTGCACCGGCACGTCCGGCGGCAGCATTGCGAGAATGGCATTGCCGGTTGTGGTCTTGCCCGCCAGCCGCGGGATCGCCACCACCACAATCGACAGCCTGGCATCCACGGCGGCCCACATGACGGCGGCCATGTGCGACGACATGGTGCCGTTGCGAATCAGGTCTACTATGGTGACGCTATCAGTCATGAGCATGGAAAGTCCTGCCTGCGAGTGGAGTTTCGGAAGCGTCTACGGGAGCACCTCGATTGCGTGCGGCCCGCCGTCCGCCATCTCGCCAATGATGGCGGTCTCCATCACGCCCTTGCGTGTCAGCGCGGCGGTCAGCTCGGACAGCTTGCCGGGCGGTACGGACATGAGCAGGCCGCCGGAGGTCTGGGCGTCGCAGAGGACCAGCTTCATCTCGTCGCTAAGCGACGGATCCCACGCCGCCACGGTGTTCACGGAGCTCAGGTTGCGATGGGTGCCGCCCGGAGCTACGCCGCTGTCCACAAGCTCCCGCGTCCCATCGATCAGGGGCACCGCCGACGCCCGCACTCGCGCCGTCACGCCGGAGGCCTCCGCCATCGATTTCAGATGCCCCAGCAGGCCGAAGCCGGTGACGTCCGTGCAAGCGCTGACTCCAACCTCCGTCATCGCCTCGGAGGCGTCGCGGTTGAGGGCGCTCATGACCTCGATGGCCTTCTCCAGGACGGCTCTGTCCGCCACTCCCTGCTTGCCGGCAGTGGTTATGATGCCGGTCCCAAGCGGCTTGGTGAGGAGCAGCAGATCACCCGCGCGTGCCGTGTCGTTGCCTACGTGCTGACCTGGCATCACCGTGCCGGTCACTGCCATGCCGTACTTGGGCTCCTGGTCGTCCAGCGTGTGACCGCCCACAATGAGGACGCCGGCCTCCTCGGCCTTGGCCGCGCCGCCCTGCAGGATTTCGCCAAGGATGTCCATTGACAGGTCTATAGGGAAGCATACGACGTTCATTGCCAGGAGCGGCTTGCCGCCCATTGCGTACACGTCGCTGAAGGCATTGGCCGCGGCGATGGCGCCAAAGTGCCACGGGTCGTCTACGATGGGCGGGAAAATGTCCACCGTCTGCACGATGGCCAGGTCGTCCCGCAGGCGATAGACCGCGGCGTCGTCGCGGGTGTCTATCCCCACCAGAAGGTTGGGGTCATCGAATGTTGGCAGCCGGCGCAGAACCTGCGCCAGGTCCTCCGGACTGAACTTGGAGGCTCAGCCGGCGCAGCGAACGAGGCTGGTCAGCCTAATCTGCTCACCCTGCATGCGACGTGTCCTTTCTGGCATAGTCCCAAAACGGGCATCAACATCATAGCATACGAGCGGGGTCTATACGTACCTCGCGCCGCTGTCCGGGAGTATGGTCACCACCACGCGCCCTGGGCCAAGACGGGCGGCTATACGCAGCGCCGCCGCCACGTTTGCGCCTGAGGAGACGCCCACCAGCAGTCCCTCCTCGCTTGCCAGGCGTGCCGCCACCGCCAGGGCCTCCACGTCGCTGACGGCGATTACCTCGTCCACCAGCGACAGGTCCAGCAACGGCGGCAGGAAATCCGGCCCGAGGCCTGGAATGGCGTGGTCGCCAGGCTCGCCGCCGCTCAGTACGGGCGACGCGGCCGGCTCAACGGCCACCACGAGCGTATCCGGACGGTGCTCCTTGAGCGCTGCGCCGACGCCCGTGAGCGTTCCGCCGGTACCCACCCCCGCGACGAAGGCGTCCATGCTGCCACCGGTGTCCCTCAGGATCTCGACCGCCGTGGTCTCTCGATGTGCTCTGGGGTTGGCCGGGTTCGTGAACTGGTCGATCCAGACGTACGATGGGTCCTCCTGCACCAGCCTCTCCACGGCGCGGATGGCCCCGGCCATGCCGTCCAGGGGCGAGGTGGTCAGTATTTCGGCCCCCATGTGAATCAGCAGGCGCCTCCTCTCTGGGGGGACTCCCTCCGGCATGGCAATGACGACCCCGTAGCCCCTGGCTGCGCCAACCATTGCCAGGGATGTGCCTGAGTTGCCGCTGGTCGCCTCGACGAGCGTTTGGCCGGGGCGCAGCCTGCCGGACTCCTCCGCGTCCAGCACCATCGCCAGGGCGATGCGGTCCTTGACGCTTCCGGTAGGATTCAGGCTCTCCAACTTGCCAAGAACGGCAGCCGAGCCCTCGGACGGCAGGCGCTCCAGCGCCACCAGAGGTGTGTTGCCTATGGTCTGCAGAACGCTTTGGCTCACGGAGCGGAATGGCCTCCCATCTCGGAATGCCTCATTTTGGCCCTGCGGGGTGAGCTAGTCAAGCGTGCGTGGGGTAATTGAAGCCTGCCGCCGCCCCGTACCGGACACGCCTGGCTGCTGCCGTCATTTCAAGCATCAGCGAATTGCCTGTCACCACTGTCATTTCGAGCGTAGTCGAGAAATCTAAAGCCTCCGAGAATCTCCAGTCTCGCCCCCCCCCCCCCCGTGGCAAGCGTGGCATCCTATCTCGATTCCGCCGCGGTGTACGAGAGCCCTGGATTTCTCGACTACGCTCGAAATGACAGTGGAACTGAGCGCATGCGCGGAGGCGGAGCGGCCCCCTTTCTAGCCGTGTTGCCCGTGCGATGAGGGTGTGCTATATTCACCGCGGACTCTCACACGTAGGCGAGACGGCCGCGCATATGCACATGGACAGGATCAAGGACAGGTTCGATGACCTGGCCGCTCGCGGCGAGATGGGGCTCATTCCCTACCTGACCGTGGGCTTTCCAACTGTCGAGGACACGTTGTCGCTGGTGCCGGCCCTTGTGGAGGGAGGCGCGGACGTGATTGAGCTCGGCGTGCCGTTCAGCGACCCCATCGCCGACGGCCCCACCATCCAGCGCTCCAGCTTTCACGCCCTGACGCAGGGCGTAACGCTCACCACCTGCCTGAACGTGTGCAGCACGCTCAGGGATGCCGGCGTCACCATTCCCTTTGTGCTGATGGGCTACTGCAACACCATCCTCAGCTACGGACTGGAGCGGTTTGCCGGTGACGCTGCGCGGGCGGGTGTGGATGGCGCAATCATGGTGGACCTGCCGTTCGAGGAGGCCGGCCCCCTGCGAGACGCCTTCTACCCGCTCGGCCTCCACATCATCCCGCTGCTGGCCCCCACCAGCACGGACGCACGTATCGAAATGAATTGCGCGGGGGCAGGCGGTTTCGTGTACTGCGTAAGCGTAACCGGTGTAACCGGGGCCCGCGACGAGCTTCCCCCAGGCATTCCCGACATGGCCCGGCGGGTGCGGAGCCACACTGACCTGCCGATAGCCGTAGGGTTCGGCGTTTCGCAGAGGCGTCACGTTGAGGCGCTGTCTTCGTGCGCGCAGGCGGCCGTGGTGGGCAGCGCGCTTGTAGACCTGGTGGAGCGGACGCCGAGCGAGCGCAGGTCGGAGGAAGCGATGGAGTTCGTGGCAGGACTGAAGGGCGCAGTGACCACACAGAGGAGGGGATGACAATGGCGATGGTTCGCGGCCTGCGGGGAGCGACGACCGCAGCGGACAACACCCGCGAGGCGGTGCTGGAAGCCACGCGAGAGCTGCTGGAGCAGCTCGTGGAGGCCAACGATCTCCGCACCGAGGACATGGCCGGCACGTTCTTCACCACGTCCCCGGACCTCAACGCCGAGTTCCCGGCCGTGGCCGCAAGGCAGATAGGATGGGAGAACGTGCCACTCATCTGCGGCCACGAGATGAGCGTGCCAACCGGCCTTCCGCTCTGCATTCGGGTCATGGTCCTAGTGAACACGGACAAGACGCAGCAGGACATGAGACACCTCTACCTCAGGGATGCTGAGAACCTGCGGTCTAGGATGTAAACTACGGAGAACGCGGAATGACGACGAACGACAGGCTCCTGGTGTTCATCATCGGCGTGCCGGGCGGCGCGCTGCTGGTAGCAGGCCTGCTCAGCCTGAACTCGGACAGCAGCCTGCCGCGGCTGTTCATATCGGTGGGCATTGCACTCATAGTCGTAGCCCAGATTATACGCTGGAGAGCGACGCGACGTTGACGGCACCCCCCCAAACCCTCCGCCGCGTCGAATTCCTGCAGGCACTGGACAGGCCACGCTCCGAGTGATAGAGTTAGCCCCTGTTGGCGTGCGGCGCAAATCGCCCACGGCCGGCGAAATCTCATCGTATACAGGTGTTCCATGACACAGCTTCACAACGTTAACGTACAGAGCATCCAGCCCCTGGTGTCCCCCAGGGAGTTTCTGGAGCAGTATCCGGTCAGTTCACAAGTCGCCAATCTGGTCATGGACGGTCGGGAGCAGGTGGCACGCATCATGCGCGGCGAGGACGACCGGATGCTCATGATTACGGGGCCGTGCTCCATCCATGACCTGGAGGCAGGCTACGCCTACGCCCAGCGATTGAAGGAGCTGGCCGCAGAACTACAGGACCGGCTGCTTGTCGTCATGCGCGTCTACTTCGAAAAGCCGCGCACAACCGTAGGGTGGAAGGGGATGATCTACGACCCCCACCTGAACGGCAGCTTCGATATCGAAAGCGGACTGCGCATGGCCCGCGAGTTCCTCCTGCAGGTGGGCGACCTCGGGTTGCTGACAGCGATCGAGTTCGTGGACCCGATAACCCCGCAGTACCTCGCGGACCTCTACTCCTGGGCGGCCGTAGGCGCAAGGACGGCGGAGAGCCAGACGCACCGGCAGATGAGCAGCGGGCTGAGCATGCCCGTGGGGTTCAAGAACGGAACCGGTGGCAGCATCCAGCTGGCCGTTGACGGCGTGGTGGCCGCGCAGGCCGTGCAGGGTTTTCTCGGCGTCGATGCCGACGGCAGGGCGTCGGTGGTTGTCACCAAGGGCAACCCAAACTGCCACATAGTGCTGAGGGGCGGCAGCCGCGGTCCCAACTTCGATGCGGAGTCCGTTGCCGACGCAATCGACAGGCTGGAGAAGTCGCGCGTGTGCCCGCGGTTGATCGTCGACTGCTCGCACGCCAACTGCGGCAAGGACCACACCAAGCAGCGCATCGCCTTCAACGACGTGCTCAAGCAGCGGGTGTCCGGCAACACGAACATCGTGGGCGTGATGCTGGAGAGCCACCTGAACGAGGGCAACCAGCCGCTGGACGAGAAGAACCCGGGCGGACTGCGGTATGGCGTATCCATCACCGACCCGTGCGTAGGCTGGGGAGAGACCGTGGAGCTTCTGACCGCGGCCCACAGCGCGCTCAGCGCCGCCGGCAAGACCGCCGCCCCGGCGTAAGGGGCGCGTACAGGCGGCCGAAGCTATTCACCATTGGACCAGTGAGCCAATTTCGTAGGTGGAGTTGACCGAGCGGTGAGTGGATGAGCTACTGGCCATGGATGCCGAACTTGCCGCGTTCTTGGATTCGTTAACTCCTTTCGCGGAGCAAACGGTTACCTGGCCAACGGCCACCATGCGACTGGCGTGCTACCTAACCGACAAAACGCCTCCTCGAAGATACGTGACTTCCGCGCGGGCCGTGGTATCCGACGGGGACTGTGTGCTGGTGGTTCAGGACCCTAGCAATAGGCACATCATGCCAGGTGGCAGACTGGAACCCAATGAGACCCCTGAAGATGCGCTGCACCTCGCCGGTCTTGGTATCGACGTTCTCGATCTCCCGCAGGGTCACGTCGCCGGCCAGTTCGTATCCCCACCCGCCAAGTAAGGTAGGCCGCCGGCGAGTTACCCCGCGTTAGCGGAGCACTCTTCCGTCGGCCCTCCCCCGAACCGGACGTGCGGCTTTCACCGCATCCGGCTCTCCGGTGTCTAGGTTGGCAGTGTCGAATGAGAATCCGTGCTATCCTGTTTGTGCTAAGGCAACAGGCTGATGCTTTGGTGCCTTTGCTAGGTTCCAGTAGGGGTAGCTATGAAGGCCCTTTTTAGCTTTCAGGGAACAGTCAGCCGTTCCAGGTTTTGGCTGGAATTGCTAGCCGTATCAATGGCTATTTTCCTTATCTCACTACCTTTTGAGTTCGTGCCAAATCCCATGATGGGTAATCTTTATTTCCTTGTTTACCTAGTTCTCCTTTGTGGGTTGTCTTGGATATTTTTTGCGCTTGATGCCCAGCGGCTGCGCGATGCGGGTCTTAGCCCGTGGCTTTGTCTCTTGCTCTTCGTTCCGCTGGTGAACTTAGTGGTATTCCTTATAATCGGTTTTAAGCCAACAGCGGTTGAGAGGACTGGTACCCCAACGCGGTAGGATAGAACCCTGTTGGGGTCATGGTGCGACACTACCGACTTCTGCGTTGTGCGGATTACTGCGCCTGTGGTGGATGTCCACGTGGCACGTCCGGCATACCACGAGGGTCTTGTGCCGCCGCGCCGCCATGACTTGTACGCACTTTGGCTTTTCCCGTCGGCCTTTCACGTTCAGGTCGCGAAGGGCGCGGATGGGGATCGTATCGCCTTCGGCAGGAGAGTGCCCCAAAGCCGCATCATCGCTGCCTCGACGCTTTGCATAGCCGAGCTCGACGATATCGGGTACCCTCGGCTCGTCCAAGTCACTCCTTCTGACGCATTTGAGGGACCGGTTCAAATCACGCACGTATGCTGGTCTCCGGACGGCAAGGAGGTTCTATTCATTCTGAGCTATGAACTGAGCGCTAGAATATCGCGTCCACCGACTGCGTCGGTCTATCTTGTACGACCAGACGGGACGGGGCCGCGATGGCTACTAGAGGATGAGCGCGCATATACGGTTGCAGCATGGTCGCCGGACAGTTCTCAGATCGCGGTCCGCGTGGACCCTCAGCTCGGCCAAGAAACCTAGCCCAGCGGCCGAATAGGGTGGCTTACACACACGAGCCCTGTATTTGAGCTGTTGATAGTGGACAGGGATGGCACGGTTCAGACCGTGCTGGGCAGGGAAGAGGTCATAGGGACGAGATGAACAGGCTAAGTGGGCGCTATGGTCATCCAAGTAGCCCTGCAAGAGTGAAGCCGGGATTAAGGCCACTGCCGCTGTGTGTATAGTCGGCGTCGTGCAGCTGGCCTTTGTAGGCTGCGTCGCTCTGGCCGGAACGGTAGATGTGTCGCCCGGCGCGCGCCCTGCGGCCGCCTAACCCGTGCCGGCGCCCCCCGCCGTGGTGGCCTGCCGGCTTCCGCGGCGGCGCCAGCGCCAGCCCAGCATAACCAGCAGCTCTCCCACTGCCGCGTCCGTAGCCTCGTCCTTCAGAGGCACGTCCGGGTGAATGCGATAGTGGTTCTTGCGGCCCACCTTGGTCTTTGTGACGTAGCCGGCGTCTTCCAGGTCCTTGATGATCTTGTGTGCCGCCCTTTCAGTGACGCCGGCGGCGTCGCCAATCTCCCTGGCGGTGGTGCGGGGGCTTTTGGCAATGGCAGCCAGGGTAAGTCCGTGGTTTGTAAAGAACGTCCACTCAGCCATTGGAGAGTCCCCCTCCGCGACCTCTTGACAGGCCGTGAGATATATGCATAATAATACTAGAAGCGTCGTTCATGTATAGGAGATATTGCTTAGCTAGTCCGGTAACGCAATTCCAGTATGAGCATTGCAGGTTTGGCTGACATGAAAGCGGTATCATGCCCAAGCCTTCCGTATTTGGTGAGATTCTGGCACAAAGGAGAGGCGGTGTCAAGGTTGCAAAGCCCGGCCAGGTAGCCGGATCATGAACAAAGAAACAAACCGGCGGGCCTGGGCTTGGAAGCCCTCCGCCGTACACCGGAGCAATTGTAGTATAAGAAGGAAGCCCTTAGAATGCAGTACCGAGCAGCAGTCAAGTCCATCTCAGAACACGTGCACACCGAGGCCCTGCTGGCGGCCCTTGACAGGTCGCTGAAGGCGGGCGCTCCGCCCACCGTGAAGCGTGCTCCGCTTCCCTCGTCAATCGAGTGGCTCGGATTGAGCACGGCCGCCGTAGCCCCCAGCGATTTCTGGTTCCGCGCCGTCGCCTGCCGGAAGCAGGAGGCTGCGCCTCCCCTCGACAGGTAGACGCCCGGCCATGTCCGCGCCGGTCGATGCATTCCTGATCGGGCGTCCGGTTCCGCATGTGCGACAGGGAGCACCCTAATGGACTGGGTGCTCCTGTCGTTCGTGTCCGCGACCTGCCTGTCCGCGAACAGCCTCGTGCAGCGATACGTTCTGCAGCGAGAGCTGAGCAGTGTGCTCGCCTTCGGGTTCTGGGGCACAATGCTCCACCTGGCGGTGGCGGCCGGAATCCTGGTGCTCCACCCGTTGCCGGAAGCGCTGCCTCTTCGACCGGTCCTGGCGATGGCGGCAGTGGGGCTGCTGACAGTGGCCATCAGCATCCTCATCTGCAGTGCGGTGCGACGAGAGGAAGTCACCCGCGCTGCGCCCATCCTGGACTCCAGCCCCATATTCATAGCGATCATGGCCGTGGCGTTCCTGGGGGAGACCCTCAGTGCGATCCAGTGGACCGCCATATGCCTCGTGGTGGCCGGGGCATTCCTCGCGTCCATGCACCAGCAGCCGGTCCCTGGTAGATTCAGGGTGGGCTTACCCTTCTTCATGTTGCTTGTCGCATCGTTCGGCATAGCCGTGCACAGCGTCGTTTCCAAGTACGTCCTGGGGTACATGAGCTTCTTCCACGCGTACGCAGTGGCTTCCGTGGCCGCCGCGCCCGCGTTCGCTATCGTGGTGCATGCCTCCCGCGCGTGGCCTCAGGTGCGGAAGGCGGCGCAGGTCCCACGAACGTTCGCCCTGGTATTGTCGGCCGGCGCGTTCCTGTCGCTGGCGATATTCTGCGCGCTGTGGGCGTTTCAACTTGGCCCGGTTTCACTGGCCGCCGCGATCATGGCCGTTCGTCCCGTGATGGTGCTGGCCTATGCCGGGCTATTCGCCTATCTCGCTCCCCGCGTGCTCATGGAGAGAAACTCAAGGTCTGCGCTGGCGGCGAAGGGGCTGGCCGCAACGTTTGTGACCGCGGGCGTCGGCGCGCTCGCCCTGACGTAGGCGTGCCGTCGGAGATTCGCAGCCGCTCAGCTTGACGCTCCTATGTGCCTATGCTAGTATCCCTGTGCTCATCCGACCCGCCCCCAGCATCCGTACACGTCCTACCAGGGAATTGATGCAACTCCTCCGCGAACTGCCCGCACACCCACCCCGTGAGAGCGCCCTGCTGACCATCGGCGTGTTCGACGGGGTGCATCTGGGCCATCGTCATCTTCTGGAGCGCCTGCGGGAGGCGGCCGCACGTGAGCATGCCATCAGCGCGGTGCTAACCTTCACCAACCACCCGAGAACAGTCATCCGCCCGGGCGACTGCGTCCCCTACATCACTTCCGTGAAGGACCGGCTGGAGCTGCTGAAGCAGCAGGGAGTGGACCTGGTGATACCTCTGACCTTCGACGAGGAGCTATCCCGCCTGCAGGCACACGAGTTCGTGGACCTGCTGCGGGAGCGGGTGAACATGCGAGGCCTGGTGATGGGGAGCAGCTTCGCTATGGGTCACCAGCGCAAGGGCACGCCGGAGACCCTCGCGCAGATGGGACGCGACAAGGGCTTCTCAACCACCGTGGTCGAGCCGGTGTCCGCGTACGGCGAAAAGGTGAGCAGTACGGCGATACGCGACGCGATTACACGCGGAGACGTGAGCAAGGCCTCCCGGCTGCTGGGCAGGCACTTCGTACTGCGGGGCGAAGTCGTGAAGGGACAGGCCCGCGGCAGAGAGCTGGGCTTTCCCACCGCAAACCTTGACTTGCCGGAGGGCCAGGTTGTGCCCGGCAACGGCATATACGCTGCGATGGCGATGGTCGACGGCAGTGCGCTCCCGGCGGCCGTCAGCATCGGAGTGAGGCCCACGTTCGAAGACGGCGAGCGCGTGGTCGAGGTGCACATACTGGATTTCGGCGGAGACCTGTACGGCTCGGAACTGGCGGTGGAGTTCGTCGAGCGCCTGCGGGACGAACTACGCTTCGACTCGGTGGAAGAGCTTGTTGCCCAAATGAGAGAGGACGTGGACCAGTCCAGGCAGGTGCTGGGCCGGCTCCCGTCCGCATCGGATGTTCGTTGAGGCGGTGCAAACCATGAGCGGCAGTGCATTGGACCCCAGAACGCTCCACAGCATAACCAGGCGAGGCGTGTCGGACATAATCGTGGAGGAGGAGTTCGTTCGCCTCCTCGGTGAGGGCAAACCCCTGCGGCTGAAGATGGGCTTCGACCCCAGCCGGCCGGACATCCACCTGGGCCACGCCGTAGGCCTCAGGAAGCTCCGCCAGCTGCAGGAGCTTGGGCATCAGGTCATCCTCATCGTGGGCGACTGGACGGCGCAGATCGGCGACCCCAGCGGCCAGTCCGCCACGCGGCAGATGCTGACGGCGGAGGAGGTGCGCGCCAACGCGGAGACCTACATGCAGCAGTTCTTCAAGGTGATCGACAGGGATCGCACCCAGACCGTATGGCAGAGCGAGTGGTTCGGCAAGTTCACGCTGGCCAGCGTGATCGACCTGACGCGGCGCTTCACAGTCGCGCAGTTCCTGGCACGCGACGACTTCGCCAAGCGGTTCCGAGCACAGCAGCCGATTGCCATAACCGAGCTGCTGTACCCGTTGCTGCAGGCCTACGACTCGGTCGCGATCGAGTCGGACGTGGAGTTCGGAGGCTCGGACCAGCGGTTCAACCTGCTGGTGGGCCGCGACCTTCAGGCCATGATGGGGCAGAGGCAGCAGCAGTGCTTCATCATGCCGTTGCTGGTGGGCACGGACGGCGTGCAGAAGATGAGCAAGAGCTTGGACAACTACATCGGCGTGTTCGAGGCTCCCAACGACATTTTCGGTAAGATCATGTCCATACCGGATGCCCTCATCCTGGACTACTTTGAGCTGCTTACGGACATGCCGGATGATAAGCTGGCCGAGATGCGCACCACCCTGGAGGCGGAGGCGGTCAACCCGATGGAGCTGAAGAAGCGCCTGGCCCGGGACCTGGTGACGCAGTTCCACGATCCGGAGACCGCATTGCGGGCCGAGAGCCACTTTGAAGGCACGTACCAGCGCGGCGAGGCGCCGGAAGAGGCTCAGGCCATCTCGCTGGCGGAATGGGTCGACAAGCTTCGGGATGAACTTGGCGACGCGCAGCCCGGCGACCCGGATGCCGCCGTGCTGCCAATTGTGCCGATCATGGTCGGCGAGGGCCTGGCCGCGAGCGCAAGCGAGGCCAAGCGGCTGCTCCAGCAGGGCGCAGTCGAGGTTGACGGCGAGCGAATGACGTCGCAGACGGCGCCGCTGCGCGAGGGGAGCCTTATTCGAGTTGGCAGGCGGCGCTTTGCGCGTTTCGTGGGGCCCGCCGAGGGGTGACGCGCCGGGCACGGCCGGTGCAAGTACCGGGACGGTTGAGGTGCTGGAGCGCGCGCCATGGCTGACTTCAGATTCGCCAGAGGGCAGAGCGTGCGAGTGAGGGAGGGTAGCTTTCCGCTCAGCAACCCGGACGGCTACGGGCTCATCGGCCGGACGGGGTGCGTGGAGCGCGCGTGGGACCCCCGCGCGGGCAGACGCGACGAGCACACAGTCCGCTCGGAGCACATCCAGTACTTTGAGCTGCTGCAGTATGACGTGCGCATCGACGGCAAGCTCTACTCGCTGAACGAGGACTGGCTGGAAGAGGCCTAGGGACCGCGGCGCAAACGCCCCAAATCTCATCGGCGCGCCCCTTTTGGCAGCCTACTCCATGTGGTAAAATTCACAATGCGTGAAGGCCATCCCCCCAGTGACTGGGACGACGGCCCCGGCAAGAATGATGGGAGGTTGAAGTGAACCTACGAATACCTGGTCCTACGCCCTGTCCCGACTACGTCCTGGACGCCATGAACCGCGACATGATCAACCATCGCGGCCCGGAGTTCCAGGACATGCTGCACCGCTGTACCGACAGGCTGAAGGAGGTCTTCAAGACCAACGGTGACGTGCTGATTCTGACCGGGTCCGGCACCGGCGCCATGGAGGCCGCCGTGGTCAATGTCCTCTCGCCGGGCGACCAGGTGCTCTGTGTGACCATTGGCGTATTCGGCGACCGGCTGGCGCAGATGGCGGAGGCGTTCGGCGCATCCGTAACCCGGCTGACCGCCACGTGGGGCACGCCGGCCGACCCCGAGGCCATACGCAGCGCTCTCGCCGAGAACCCCGACATCAAGGCCGTCCTGGTCACCCACAACGAGACGTCCACAGGCGTCACCAACGACATGGCCGCCATAAGTTCCGTGGTCAAGGGAGCAGGGAAGCTGCTCGTGGTGGACGCAATCAGCAGCCTGTCATCGCTGCCGTTCTACACGGACGAGTGGGGCTGTGACGTGGTCATGAGCGGCTCGCAGAAGGGCTACATGGTGCCGCCTGGTCTCGCGTTCATCAGTGTCAGCGCTGAGGGCTGGAAGGCGTTCGAAGAGGCCCGTATGCCCCGATTCTACTGGGACTTTGGAAGGGCCAAGAGCTATCTCAATCGCGGCCAGACCCCATGGACGCCCGCGGTGTCCGTATTCTATGGCCTGGACGCCGCGTTGGAGCGGATGCTGGATGAGGGCATGGACGCCATCTTCGAGCGTCACGCCCGCATCGCGCAGAGGACGCGGGACGGCGTCAAGGAGCTTGGCCTGTCGCTCTTCGCCGACGAGAGTTGCGCCTCCAACACCGTGACCGCCGTGAACGTTCCGGAGGGGGTGGAGCTCCCCGCGTTGATGCGGCAGCTTCAGGCCGACCACGACGTTGTGCTGGCCGGCGGCCAGGGCGCTTTGGACGGCAAGATCATGCGCGTTGGGCACCTGGGCTACGTCACTGACGAGGACATCACTCAGGTCCTGGGCGCGCTGTCCACGGTGCTTCCCAAGGTCGGATTCCAGCCCGTGACCTCGCCGGCTGGGGGAGCCTGATGTCCAGGCTGCTGGTTTCGGATCCCCTGGCCAACGAGGGGCTGGAGCTTCTGCGCTCCCAGGGTGACGTGGACGTCAAGCTCCGCATGGATCCTCAGGAGCTGCTGTCCATCATCGGGGAGTACGATGCCCTGGTGGTGCGCAGCGAGACCAGGGTGACTGAGGAGGTGGTGGACGCGGGTGGCAAGCTCCAGGTGATCGGGCGAGCTGGCGTTGGAGTCGACAATATAGACGTGGGGGCGGCCACGCGCCGCGGCATACCCGTGGTGAACGCCCCAACCGGGAACACAATCGCGGCCGCTGAGCATACCATCGCCATGATGATGGCGCTTGCCCGCAATATCCCACAGGCCCACGAGTCTCTTCGTCGCGGCGAGTGGACGCGCAGCGCGTTCACGGGTGTTGAGGTGCGCAACCGGGTGCTGGGCGTCATTGGCCTGGGCAAGGTCGGCACGGAGGTTGCTCACCGCGCGCGCGGCCTTCAGATGCGCGTTCTGGGCCACGATCCGTTTGTTTCACCGGAACACGCAAGCATGCTGGGCATTGAGCTGTCCTCGCTGGACCGCATCTACTCGGAGGCGGACTTCATCTGTCTTCACACACCATTGACCGAGTCCACCCGTGGCATCATAGGCGAGAAGGCGCTGTCCATGATGAAGCCCACCGTGCGCATTCTCAACGTGGCACGCGGCGAGCTGGTGGACGAGGAGGCACTGCTGAGTGCCATCGAAGACGGCCGAGTTGCGGGAGCCGCACTCGACGTCTTCTCGAAGGAGCCGCCTCACGGCAGCCCGCTGCTTGCCGACGGTCGCGTAATTGTCACGCCGCACCTCGGCGCATCCACCCAGGAGGCGCAGGCAGAGGTGGCGCGGGAGGTCGCCGAGCAGGTCATCGCCGTCCTGGAGGGACGCTCGGCGATGTTCACCGTCAACGCGCCGTTCGTGCCGCCGGAGACCCAGCGAGTGCTGACGCCCTACGTCGATGCCGGGTCGTACGCCGGAAAGCTGGCGGCGCAGCTTGTGACGGGACAGCTGGAGTCGGTGAACCTGCGATACGACGGCGAGATTGCGGCCCATGACACCAACCTGCTCAGGGCAGCCTGCCTCGTGGGCATCCTCAGCCCCATCAGCGATGAGCGTGTCAACCTCATCAACGCCAACCTGCACGCCTCCCAGCGCGGCCTTCGAATCACCGAGCAGAAGAGCCCCACGGCAGAACAGCTCAGCAGCATGGTCACGGTGGAGATGGAGACCACGGAGCGGAGGATCGCCATCTCCGCCTCGCACGTACGCGGGGAAACGCACATCGTGCGCATCAACGACTACTGGATCGACATAGTGCCGAGCGGAGGCTACATGCTGTTAGCCAGCCACCAGGACAGGCCGGGCATGATCGGGGCAGTGGGCACCATCACGGGCAAGCACGACATTAACATCGGCTTCATGGAGGTGGGCCGTCTGGAGCCGAGAGGCCCCGCCACCATGATCATTGGCCTGGACGATCCTCTGCCGGAGCCTGTGCTCGCCGAGATCAACGCCCTGCCCAACATGGTCCAGACTTTCGTAGTGCAGCTGTAGGCGCCATCACTGGGCGCGCGGCGCCGACGGGCCGTCGGCGTAGACGTGCATGGCCTGCCGCAGGAATGCGGCCAGTCCCGGTTTCCATCGATCGTAGTGGGACTTGAAGCGTGCGTCCTCCACGTACATGTCGGCCAGCCCGCGAAGGATCTGCGGCGAGCACTCATAGAATCGGGTGTTGATGAGCCTGTACCAGCGGCCGGCCAGCTCTTGCACCTCCGCGCCGGCGGGGTCCAGTTCCATGAGAGCGGCCAGGCTGCGGTTGATTTCGTCGCTTTCCGTCTGAATGTCCTGCCAGTCCTGTTTCGTGTAGCCGCTCGTGCGGCGCTCGGACTCCTCCCACGCGGGCGAGTTCCCCCAACGGCGGCGCGCCTCCTCGCGGTACTCGCTGAGCTTCGACTCGTCGAACCCCTCGAACATCGCGCTGTTGCTCATATCTTCACCTCCTTCCATCGCGGCAATAGACCTGTCTACCGACTTGATAAGTGCCTGCACGCGCCTGCGCTTCTCGACGAGCAGCCTGCGGTGCATGACAAGAGCTTCCCTCCGGTCGAAGTCCGGGCTGCTAAGCACGTGGCCGATATCGCGCAGGCTGAAGCCAATCTCGCGGAAGAACAGCACCTGCTGAAGTCGCTCCAGGTCGGCGTCGCTGTACAGGCGGTATCCTGCCGGGCTGACCGCGGCGGGCTTGAGCAGTCCGATCGCGTCGTAGTGGTGCAGCGTCCTGACGGTCACGCCCGCCATTCCTGCAACCCTGTTTATCGTGTAGGTCATTCCGTTGCCTCGCTAGTCACGGTACAGCCTGACGTGGCGTGAGTGTCAATACCCTTGTCCAGGAACTTCGCGTAGAGGTATCCATCAGGTGGGCGCTGACCGGCGAGATGTATGTGTGCCAGGTTTGCCGACGCCAGGCCGCCCGCTGCCACGCAGGCAGCGACGCGGGCGGCCACTGTGAAACGGGGTGCACAGGCAGCTTAGGTTCCTCAATTGCGATATACCAGGTAGCGTGCCAGACTGGTGATATACTGCGGAGCATGGAAGGCAACACCACTGTAGCTTGTCCTCAAACGACCCAAGGGCACGAGTAGACTATTCCATGAGACCGCGCGACAGAGCCGCGATACCCCGACAGCATAAGAGCCAACTCTTCAGAACCCAAAGCGGAAGGTGTGCTTACTGCGGTCGTTCCCATCGCATAGACTACCTTGAAATCGACCACAAATACCCGCTTAGTCGCGGTGGTGGTGACGCCATCGCGAACCTACAACTCCTCTGTACCCCCTGCAACATGCGTAAGGGGATTCAGTCCGATGAGGAGTTTCGACGCCGTTACCAGAGATTGTTGCCCGCGGACGGCAGTATTCCCTCGCCACCCATTCCCCAAGCTGCGTTTAGCGAAGAGACCGAGTACACCCGGGCCCCGCGAGCCGTGCGCCGCATCTATCACGAACGCTTTTCCGCGGCCCGCGACCGGCAACGCGCATCTCGCGCGGACCAGGGTAGCGGTTGCAGTCTACTCGCGGCCGCGGCGATGTGTATCCCAATTGCCTTGGCGTTACTGGTGCTCACCTAGCATTGCACTGACCCAGCCGCCTCCCAGTACGCTCATCCCTCGCCCGCCTACCCTTCGACAGGCTAAGGGCAAGCGGACTGAGAGGCGGCCGCTGAGAGATGCCCGCGCCCCGTTCATGCTTTGACACGCTCAGCACGAACGGACTAGCTCGCGCATGCTGACCGGCGTGGCGAAGGTATGCTAAGCTGTGCCGGTGCTCGGCCGCCCGCGGCCTGTGACCATACCGGAAGAGGCGCGGGCGTCTACTCGCGGCGCCAAGGGACATCCTGGACAGTTCATGTTGAATATGGAACCGCTCCTGTGGGGGCTTGCCAGCGCGATTTGTTGGGGCGTGGCGGACATGTTTGGCCGGTCCGCATCCATGCGAGTCGGCAGCCCCACAGTGGCCTGGGCTATCCAGGGGATGGGCGCGCTTCCGGCCTTGGCGGGCGTGCTGGTCTTCGGCTCGCCGTGGGGTTCCCTTGCCACGGCCGACTACGCTGCGCTCGCCGTGTCGGTTGCTGCGCTCTTCTCGGTGGGCTACATCGTGTTCTACCGCGGGCTGGCGCGCGGCCTCGTCTCGATAGTTAGCCCGGTTTCCGCGGGCTACGTGGTGGTCACCGCACTGCTATCGGCCGTGTTCCTCCACGAGACCATCGGCATCGATAGGTGGCTGCTGATACTTGTGATCCTGGCGGGCATTGCCCTCGCATCGATGCGGGGCAGGAGCCGGGCGACGCTTTCCGGCGTGGCTCACGGCCTCATTGCCATGACCGTGATGGGTATAGCGTTCACGCTGTGGAAGCCGATGGTAGACGTGGCGGGCGCGTACCTCGCGGTGGTCTCGGTGCGGGTCATCTCTGCCGGAATGCTGGGCGGCTTCCTGGCGGCGATGAGGGCTCCGTGGTCGCCATTCCGCAATGGCGCAGGGATGTTCGTGGTGGTTGCCGCTCTCCTGGACTCGCTCGGATTCATCGCCTTCAACCTCGGCATAGAGAGGAACCCCGTCTCGCTGATCATACCCGTCGCGGCCGCATACCCCGTGGTCACTGTGGCGCTGGCGTGGGTGCTGCTGAGGGAGCGGCTGGCGAGACCGCAGGTGGCGGGGATCGCGATCGTGCTGGGAGGCGTGGTTGCCTTCAGCGCGGTGGCATGACTCGCCATCGCCTGTCTTTTGCGAGAGCATGGCCCGGAGTATAATCACCTCGTAGCCGGAGGTGTCGATCATGACAAGCGCCAGAACCGACCCAATGCCCCTCTTGCCGGAGAAGCCACTGCTCATGCTCATGGACGGCCACGCCATGGTGCACAGGGCGTGGCATGCGATCCAGTCGCCGCTCACGCTGCGCAGCACCAACGAGGACGTGCGCGGCGTCTTCGCATTCACAAACACGTTCATTCGCGCCATCCAGGAGTGGAGGCCGACCCACTGTGCCATCGCTTTCGACATGGCCGCGCCGACGTTCCGCCACGTCCGCTTCGCCGAGTACAAGGCGCAACGGCCCGCCATGCCACCTGATCTCCACAACCAGTTCCCGTGGGTCAGGAGGCTCATGGAGGCCTTCAACGTACCCATCTTCGAGATGGAGGAGTTTGAGGCAGACGATGTGCTTGGCACTCTCTCGCGCCAGGCCACAGAGCTTGGCATGGACACAATCATCCTCACGGGAGACACCGACACCCTGCAGCTGGTGTCGCCCAGCGTCCGCGTGGCCCTGAACCGCAGCGTCCAGGACCGTATCATCTACGACCTGGCGGGCGTCCGCGAGCGGTACGGGGGCCTCGGGCCGGACCGCCAGCCGCACGTGAAGGCGCTGCAGGGCGACTCGTCGGACAACATCCGGGGCGTGCCAGGCGTTGGCGTCAAGACCGCCGTCAAGCTGATAGTAGACCACGGCAGTATCGATGGTCTATACGAGAACCTGGAAAGCGTCACGCCGCCGCGCATTCGCTCGCTGCTCGCAGAGTACGAGAGCGACGCGCGCGAGGGCCTGGTGCTCACCACAATCGTAGACCAAGTGCCCATCACGCTGGACACTGAGTCCGCCCGCTTCTGGCGATACGACCGGGAGAGTGTGGTGGACCTGCTCAGGGAGCTGGAGTTCGCAAGCATAGTCTCGCGGGTGCCGAACCCGGGCGATGAGGGCGGCACTGCGCAGGGTGCGGCATCCCGGTCCATGCAGGGCGCGCTCATTCCGGAGAGCGAGGAACCCGATGGCGACTATCGCACCGTGGTCGGCATGGCGGACCTGGAGGCGATGGCGTCCGAGCTGCGGGCCGCGGGCAGCTTCGCCTTCGACGTGGAGACCACGAGCCGCGATCCGATGGCGTCGCACCTGGTCGGGCTGTCGTTCTCCTGCGAGGGCGGCGTAGCATACTACGTGCCGGTTGGGCACGACGAGGGGGCACAGCTGCCCCTCGACGAGGTACTAGCGATGCTCAGGCCGCTGCTGGAGGACGAGGCCGTGGGCAAGACCGCCCACAACGCCAACTACGACATGACCGTGCTGGCCAACTACGGCGTCAACGTCCGCGGCGTGGACTTCGACACGATGGTGGCCGCGCACCTCCTCGGCGAGAAGGCGATGGGCCTCAAGAACCTGGCGTTCACCAAGCTCAACGTGGAGATGACGAACATCGACGCGCTCATCGGCACGGGCCGCAAGCAGAAGACGATGGCGCAGGTGCCAGTCGAGGACGCGGCGGCTTACGCGGCGGCCGACGCCGACATGACGCAGAGGCTGAAGGACCTGTTCGGCCCGCCGCTCATGAGCGAGGAAAAGCTGGCGTCGGTCTTCGCAGGCATGGAGATGCCGCTGGTGCCAGTGCTGGTGAAAATGCAGCGCAATGGCGTCGCGCTCGACGTCGAGCGGCTCAGGCGGATGGCTGACGCGCTGGGCGAGCGGCTGTACCAGGTGGAGGAGGAGGTGCTGGGCGCGATCGGCCACCGGTTTTTGCTGAACTCCACTCAGCAGCTGGCCGACGTGCTGTTCAACGAGCTTCGCCTGCCGAGGTCCAAGCGCACCAAGACCGGCTACTCCACGGACGCGTCTGTGCTGGAGGGGCTGAGGGTGATGATCAAGGAGGGCCAGGCTGCCGACGCCGACCCGAGGGCGCCCCAGGTGCTGGACGGCATCCTGGAGTACCGCGAGCTGTCCAAGCTCAAGTCGACCTACGTGGACTCGCTTCCGCATCTAGTGAACCCTTGGACGAGGCGCGTTCACACCAGCTACAACCAGACGGGCTCGGCGACGGGCCGCGTCTCAAGCAACGACCCGAACCTCCAGAACATACCGGTTCGCACGGAGCTTGGCCGGGAGGTGCGCCGCGCATTCGTGGCGGAGGGCGCGCCGGATTGGACGCTGCTGGCCGCCGACTACTCGCAGATCGAGCTGAGGGTGCTGGCTCATATGTCGCGCGACCGCGGGCTGGTGGAGGCGTTCCTTCGCGACGAGGACATTCACTCGGCGACAGCGTCGCAGGTGTACGGCGTGGCCCTGGACGCGGTGACGCCGGACATGAGGCGCATCGCCAAGGTGATGAACTTCGGTGTCATCTACGGGCTGAGCGCTTATGGCATCTCGCAGCAGACCGACCTGGGCCAGGTGGAGGGCGCAAGGTTCATCGAGAGCTACTTCTCCCGCTACCCGGGCATCCGCGACTACCTGGACGAGACGCGGGCTCAGGTGAGGAGGCTGGGCTACCTGGAGACGCTGAGCGGCCGCCGTCGCTACATCCCGGAGGTGAATTCGCCCAACTTCCACATGAGGCAGGCGGCGGAGCGCATGGCGGTGAACATGCCGATTCAGGGCACGGCGGCGGACGTGATCAAGCTGGCGATGGTGAGCATAGACCGGCGCATGGAAGAGGAGGGGCTGCGCTCGCGCATGATACTCCAGGTGCACGATGAGCTGATATTCGAGGTGGCGATGGACGAGATAGAGGCGGTGACGTCGCTGGTGTCGGAGTTGATGCCCGCGGCGATGGAGCTGGTGGTGCCGCTGAAGGTGGACCTCAAGTCCGGCCCCACCTGGGGCGATCTGGAGTAGGGGGCAGGTTGCGTGTCGCGGAGCTTGGCCCCTAGGCTGGCGCGCCGGTAGCGCGGCACCGCAGAGGGCCATCGCGTGGCAGCCTTGACGCTCTCGACGTTCTCGCTACGCTTGATTTGACGGGAGGCCGCCTGACATGACCGCCCCATCGCGAGAGGAGCTGCGCAGAGCCATCGTGGCCGGCTTGCGGCAGGCGGCTACGGCTGCCTTCATCCTCGCCGTGCCCGTGTTTCTGCTCACCACCAACGTCCGACTGGCCTTCGACAGTCTCGCGCTCTATCGATTCGGCTTCGAGCAGTACGATGTGACCACCACCACCGGCCTGAGCATGGACCAGCTGATGGAAGTGGCAACCGAGGTCCGCGACTACTTCAACTCCTCTGACGAGCTGCTGGACGTGCAAGTGGACCTGGCCGGCGAGGTGCGACCTCTCTTCAACGAGCGCGAGATACTGCACATGCGGGACGTGAAAGGGCTGGTGCGGGGCATCTACGCGTTGCAGTCGCTATCGGGCGTGTACCTTCTCGGCTATGCGGCGGTCGTGCTGGCGGCCGGGCGATGGCGTGGCGCGCAGGCGATAGCGAGGCGGCTGGCGCTGGGGTGCATTTCCGCCGTTGCGCTGCTCGCCGTGGGCGGGCTGGCGTCGCTGGTGGGCTTCGATCAGCTATTCTACAGGTTCCATGTCATCAGCTTCACCAGCGGCACCTGGACATTCGACCCGCGGTACAACTACCTGACGCGTCTGTTTACGGAGGGGTTCTTCATGCAGGCCGCGCTGCTGGTGGCCGTGGCGGTGATTGTCGAGGCGATCGCGATTGCGGCGGCGTGCCTGGCGGCGATGAGGTGGCTTGCGAGGCGTGAGGCTAGCAGCAGCTGACGCCGCCTCCGCAGCCGCAGGCGCCGTGGCCGTCGCCACAGCCGCCGCTGGTGACCCCAACGGGCAGCATCTCTCCTCCCGGCGCCTTGGTGAACGCCGAGAACAGCGAGAGCACCCTGGCTGAAGGGCTGCCGCAGTCCGGGCATGGCGAAGGCTCGTCGAACGAGTCCATGGATCGCATTCGCTCGAAGCGGTTCCGGCAGGTGGTGCAGGCGTACTCGTAAATCGGCATCGTGCTACCTCGCTCGTTGACTTTCACGATTCTACCCAACTGGGCATGCCGGGTCAAGGCGGCTGGGCCTGCTCCCGCTCAAGCGATTGGACAGGAACTCGATAGGCGGGCAGTGGAGGCCTGGACAATGACGCCGCAAAGCTGCCCAGTCGGCAGCCAGCATGTAATCCGGGTCAGGCTTCGGATTGAGTCTCGAGACTGGGCATAAACTCCAGCAACAAGCCCACATTCCTGTTATCATAGGGTGTGGAGAAATCGGACTTGAACGACCATCAAAACGACGCCATTCGCAACCTGGCCATCATAGCCCACGTCGACCACGGTAAGACTACTCTGGTCGACGCGCTGTTGAAACAGGGGCAGGTATTTCGGGACCACCAACAGCTGGGCGCTCTGATGATGGACACCAACCCACTGGAACGAGAGCGCGGAATCACGATCCTGGCCAAGAACGCCTCGGTCTCCTACGGTGGTGTCCGGATCAACATCATCGACACGCCGGGCCACGCCGACTTCAGCGGCGAGGTGGAACGCGTCATGAATATGGCCGACGGCTGCCTGCTGTTGGTGGACGCCGTCGACGGCCCCATGCCACAGACCACCTACGTCTTGCGCCAGGCCCTCCAGCAGAACGTCAAGCCGGTTGTCGTCATAAACAAGATTGACCGCCCTGAAGCCCGCATGACGGAGGTGGTATCGATGGTCCAGGACCTGTTCCTGAACCTTGTTACGAGGGATGACCAACTGGACTTCCCTGTGCTGTACACCTCGGCGCGCCAGGGCTGCGCCACCACGGATCCGGACGTGCCGGGAGTGGATATGCAGCCCCTATTCCAGGCGATACTGGAGTCGGTACCGCCGCCGGCCGGTGACCCAGAGGCACCACTGCAAATGCTGGTGGCGGCCCTGGACTACGACAACCATCTGGGTCAAGTGTCCGTGGGCCGCATCTACAATGGCACACTGCGGCTGCGGGATGACGTGGCTGTGCTGGGCCGCGACGGCCAGGCAACCACCCACAGGCTCGAGCGCATCTTCGTGTTCCGCGGGATGGAGCGAATTGAAACACCCGAAGCCCACGCTGGCGATATCGTAGCTGTGACTGGACCGGAAGACGTGTCCATCGGCGACACCATTGCCTCGCCGGAAAGCCCGGAGGCCCTGCCGACCATCGACATAAACGAACCCACGGTGCGCATGACCTTCGGTGTGAGCACGTCTCCCTTCATGGGGCGAGAGGGCGCCCACTGCACCTCCCGCAATCTTCGCGACCGGCTGACCAGAGAGTTGCGGACAAACGTTAGCCTTCGAGTGGATGCGACCCCCAGCCCGGACGTGTTTGTCGTCGCAGGACGGGGAGAGCTGCACCTGTCCATTCTGGTCGAGACAATGCGCCGTGAACAGTTCGAGTTTCAGGTGTCCCGTCCGGCACCGGTCACCAAGGTGATCGACGGCAAGGTACACGAGCCCTACGAGATCCTGAATATCAGTACCCATGAAGAGTACGTGGGGGTGCTGACCGAGCATCTCTCCGCCCACTTGGCTCAGCTACGGGACATGCGGTACGACGAGAACGGATACGTCCACCTGGAGTACAAGATACCCACCAGGGGACTGATAGGGTTCAACGCCTTCTTTCTTCGGACCACACGGGGCGATGGGGTGAAGAACAGCTTCTTCACATCCTACGAGCCTATGGAAGGTGAAATCAGGTCCCAGCGCGGTGGTGCACTCGTGGCTTCCGAGGGAGGCGCGGCTGTCACTTATGGCCTGCTCAACGCGCAAGGTCGGGGCGACACCTTCATCGACGTAGGCACCATGGTCTATGCAGGGATGATTGTCGGCTCCCACCGCCGCGAAGGCGACCTTGAGATCAACGTGTGCAAGGAGAAGAAGCTCACCAACATGCGGTCTTCGACGTCCGAAATTACCAGGCGCCTCAATGCCACTGTTAGAATGAGCCTGGAAGAAGCCCTGTCGTTCGTCTCTGACGATGAATTACTGGAGGTCACACCCCTGAATCTGCGTCTTCGCAAGGCGAAACTCTCTGCCTTGGAACGCAGACGTAGTCGCAGAGACGGGGTCCGCGGCCGGGATTAGATTATCGGCTTTCCAACACGCATCGGAGAGTGCCGTGAAGGTGGTGCAGCAAGAGCAGGCAGATGGGGACTGGTCATCGCTGACTCTACGCGCACTACGTAGGCCGGTCCGAGTCTTGAACGCTGAATCATGAGCGACGCTAGGATCAACGCGGGGTGCCTGGAGGGGTTGCTGCGTCGCTGGCTCTGGTCGGATTCGTTCCCACGCTGACCAACCAAGTAGAGCGGGTGCACGGCGTGCTCCTCACGAACAGCCCCATGAGGGCGAAGGAGAAGGCCACGGCGACCTCGGCGCCGGCCAGGTAGTCCTCCAGCGGCGCGGGCAGTGAGTGCCGCTCGCTGAAGCCGTGAGCAAAGGCAGGCGATGCCACGAGCGCAGCTGGTGCGGCCAAGAGCAGCGCGCGCGGCGCCCGCCTGGTTCAAGGTCGCGTGAAGACTGCCAGCTTCTCCTTCAGCGTTTCCGCCGTGCCGGCCTCCTCACAGATCTACCAGCAGTTGCGCGCCTGAAGTACCAGACCGCGGACACCAGGAGAGGCAGCGCGGCGATGAACACCACCACAACTCCCCAGTTTACGCTGCCGGAACTCACCAGCATGGGGAACTCAACTATGGTCGAGTCCTCGCCCTGGGATATGTCCAGCGCGAAGCTCCACTCGCCCTCCTGAGGCAGTGCGAGGTTCAGGTCGTACCAGTTGAGGAACGCGGTCGTGGGCTCGGCGTTGACCGGCCCCACCATCAGCGAGTCCGGAGCTGGGCCGATCGCGCGTACCCATACAGACGCGTCATTGACCGGCAGCAGATCGTCCCGCGACTCCAGTACCACGGACATGTGCAGGCTTCCCACGCGTGGCGTCGGCGGCGAGACCCTGACCTGCACACGGTAGGGCCCCTGCGTGGTGTCCAGGATCGAGACGGTCTGGCCGTTGGCCCCGGCCGGAGCCGCAAGCGCGGCGAGCCACAGGGCCATCATGGGCAAGATGAGCAGGAGCGCGAGGGCGGCCTTTCTCAATGGTGGCAATGAGGCCCCTAAGGAGACGTGACTCGCATCGCGGGCGGCGTGTGCAGTCGAGTCAGAGGCGGTCGGGATGCGATCCGGCGGGCAGCTGCGCGCGGGCATGGAGCTTGGGTTGGCGTCATGCTGCAAATATTACATTGGCGCGGCGCACTGCCGCAAGGCCGCCGACTCCTGGTCCGCTCATAGCCTGCCCCGTACCCGATACGGGGGTGAGCGTGTCGAACCATTTGAGCGGGCCGGAGTACCACCCCGCCTACATCTCGATGCGCTTTTCGCCGGACAGGTACGCCTCCGGCTCCCGCGAAAAGGCCACGCGGCAGCCCGGCCCGCAGAAGTAGTAGGTCTGCCCCTCGTGGTCGTGTGTGCCTCCGCGAGGCGACTTCATATCCACATCCATGTGGCACACCGGGTCGATTGCCTTGTCGCCGCGGCCTCTGCTCAGTAGAGGTATCCTCATGACGCGACCTCCGGTCTTCGATTTCCAGATCCCTTGTAGCGTTGCAGCCTGAGGGAGTTGCTCACCACGCTGAAGGAGCTGAGGGCCATCGCCGCGGCAGCCATCATGGGGTTGAGGAAGCCGTGGTCGCCCAGGAGCGGCTGCAACGCCTCGGGCACACCGCCGGTGAAGAATGGGTAGAGCACTCCCGCCGCCACTGGAATCAGTGCCGTGTTGTAGAAGAACGCCCAGAACAGATTCTGGCGAATGACTCGCATGGTGGCCCTGCTGAGGTCCAGGGAAGACGCGATTCCGTGCAGGTTGTCCCGAACCAGCGTTATGTCCGCGGCCTCCATTGCTACGTCCGTGCCTGCGCCAATGGCAATTCCCACGTGGGCCTGTGCCAGCGCGGGGGCGTCGTTGATACCGTCGCCCACCATGGCCACCGTGGAGCCGGCTTCCTGTAGCTCGCGAATGGCGCTCGCCTTGCCGCCTGGCAGGACGTCGGCCACCACCCGCTCGATGCCCACGTCCGCGGCGATGGCCTCCGCAGTGCGGCGGTTGTCGCCGGTAAGCATGACCACCTCAAGGCCCATGCCGCGCAGGGAGCGAACCACCTCGGCGGCCTCCGGCCTCGGCGAGTCCGCAACGGCTATGACGCCGACGGCCCTGCGGTCGAGCGCAACGAACACCGGCGTTCTGCCCATGGCGGACAGGCGTGCTTCCTCGGGCTCCAGCCCGTTGAGGTCACAGTCCAGCTCACGCATCAGGGCCAGGTTACCCAGTGCGACGGGCTCACCTGCCACGACGGCCCGGATGCCGCGGCCGGGGATGGCCTGGAAGTCGCGGACCTCTTCGAGCGAGAGGCCGCGCTCGTCGGCTGCGGCCAGGATCGCATCCCGCAGCGGGTGCTCGGAGCCGCGCTCCGCGGACGCCGCAAGCGTTAGCAGTCGCTCCTCGGACACGCCGGAAGCCGATACCTCGGTGACCCTTGGCCGGCCCAGCGTGAGCGTTCCGGTCTTGTCCAGCACGACGGTGTCCACGCGGTGGGCCGTCTCCAGTGACTCGGCACTGCGTATAAGGATTCCACGCTCTGCGCCCTTGCCAGTGCCGGCCATGATGGCCGTGGGTGTGGCGAGACCCAGCGCGCACGGACAGGCGATGACCAGAACGGCAACCATGTTGAGGAGGGCGTAGATGTACGCGGGCGACGGCCCGGCCAGAAGCCACACCAGGAATGTGACTACAGCTATGCCAATCACCACCTGCACGAACCAACCGGAAACCACGTCCGCCAGGCGCTGGATCGGCGCCTTGGAGCCCTGCGCGTCCTGCACAAGCCGGATGATGCCGGCCAGCGCGGTGGCCGCGCCGACCCTGGTCGCGCGCAGGTGGAAGCTGCCTGTGCCGTTCAGCGTGGCGCCGTACGCGGGTGAGTCGACGGTCTTCTCCACGGGAACGCTCTCCCCGGTCAGCATCGACTCGTCCACGGACGAGGCGCCCTGCACCACGACGCCGTCTACGGGAAGCCTCTCGCCGGGTCGAACCACCACCAGGTCGCCGGGGACTACGTCCTCCACGGGTACGCTCACCTCGGCGCCGTCGCGCAAGAGGGTAGCGTGCCTGGGCTGCAGGCCCATCAGCTTGCGAATGGCCTCGGAGGTGCGGCCCTTCGCCCGGGCCTCCAGGTAGCGCCCGAACAGGATGAGTGCAATGATGATGGCCGCCGTGTCGAAGTAGACCTTTGCATCGGCCTGCTCCACGCTGAGCGCGTCGGGGAAGAGCGTGGCAGCCGCGCTGAACGCGTACGCTACGCTGGTGCCCACGGCTATGAGGGTGTTCATGTTGGCGGTGCGGTGCTTCAGCCCACCCCACGCGCCCTGGTAGAACTGCCGGCCGGCCCACAGCTGCACGGGTGTAGCCAGCGCCCACAGGGTGTACCAGCTCTGGAGGAATGACGGCACCCACGGGAACAGCTCGCGGAAGCTGCCGAGGAAGATGACCACGCCAAGTGTGGACGCCACCAGCATCCGTCGCCGCAGCCTGGCGATCTCGCGGGTCCGGGCCAGTCGTTCGGCGTCGTGGCCGGCCTCGTCCCCTGCCACGCCATCCACTGAATAGCCGGCGTCGCTCACGGCGTGGCGCATCTCCGGCAGCGCGGCCAAGCCAGGCAGGTACTCCACCGCGGCCTGCTCGGACGCAAGGTTGACGTTGACAGCCAGGACGCCCTCGACGTCGCGCAGGGCGTGCTCAACGTGTATCACGCAGGAAGCGCAGGTCATGCCTCCCACGTTTAGCGTTATAGTGGCTAGGCCGGTGCGGTACCCGGAGTCGTCCACGGCGCCAATGAGGTCCGTGAGCGACGCTCGACCACCGTCGAACTCTACGGCGGCCTCCTCGGTGGCCAGGTTAACGCTGGCCGAGACCACGCCTGCGACTTCCTTGAGCGCCCCCTCTACGTGGGAGACGCACGCGGCACAGGTCATGCCCTCCACGGGCAGGACCACCTTGCGCAGGTCTGGGGCTCTGGTCGTCATCTAATCTATTCCTGGCGCGAGAGCGCCCACCTTGAGGCGCACTCGCGTCACGTACCATTATCCGACATTTGTGCCCTGCTTGTCACCGCTGACCACGAACGCACCTAGATCGTCATCTCCGCGCCAGGCGAACCGCGTGGGCCGGCCGAGGAGAGGCGCCGGACGCCGTCACGCGCCGGACCTCTGCCTGTTCCACCGCCCTCGCGACCAGCGCGGGCACGTCAAGCGCCGACTCCAGCCGCTCAACGTCTGCGGCGTTGGAGCGAGTTGCAGGATGGCGCGGCGTGAACAGGGAGCAGCAGTCCTCGTCCGGCAGGATCGAGATGGGGAAGGTCCCAAGCCGGCGCGCCTCGTCGATGATCTCCTGCTTGTCCATGCCGATGAGCGGGCTGAGAACGGGAAGCGTGGTGGCGCTTCGCACAGTGGCAAGGTTCTCCAGCGTCTGCGATCCCACCTGGCCCAGGCTCTCGCCGGTAACGAGTGCTCCGGCGCCGAGCTCATTCGCGATCACCTCCGCGATGCGGGTCATGAACCGCCGGTACACCACCACGCGGTAGGGCGGAGGTACGGAGAGAATGATCTCGCGCTGCACGTCCGCGAACGGCACGAGGAACAGCGTGGAGCGGAACTGGAACTTGCTCAGGAGCTCTGCGATCTCCAGCGCCTTCTCCCTGGAGGAGCCGTCCACCAGCGGGAAGCTGTGGAAGTGCACGAAAGCAACCTGGCAGCCCCGCTTCATCATGCGCCACGCCGCTACGGGGGAATCGATGCCGCCCGAGAGGAGCGCGGCTACGCGGCCGCCGGAGCCCACGGGCAGGCCGCCCGGCCCGGGCATCTCGCGGAGGTATATCAGCGTCTCGTGCGGAGTGACCTCCACAAAGATGTTCACGTCCGGCTCGCGCAAACTCACGCGGGCGCCGGTCAGGCGCTCCACAAAGCCCCCCAGCCTGCGGTTGATCTCCAGAGACGTGAGAGGAAAGGCCTTGTCCGACCTCTTGGCCGTGATGCGGAAGGTCTCGAATTCGAGACCGTCGGTTTCGCTCACCAGGGCCGCCTCTATGGCTTCCAGCGAGCGGGGGATCTTGCGGCACCGGTAGAACTTGACTACGCCGAAGACCCGGCCGATACGCTCGGCGACCTCAGGCCAGGCCGAGTCCGGCACCGGCGAGACTTCCACGCCGAGATGCCTGCGCACCACGTGTTGCACCGCCGTTCCTCGCAATGCCAGCCTGAGGTTGCGCTCCAGCCTCTGGAAGAAAAGCGGGCGGTTCTTGCCCTTCAGGGCAATCTCGTGGACCCTGACCATCACGGAGTCCGGGGGGCGCTGCGTTTTGAGTGTAGCCATACGACGGTTCGACGGTTCCAGGGAGAAGCGGACTACCGGGCACCCGTGCGCACCGGTAGCGGGGATCGGGTTCTGATGCTCGCGCCGGTTAGGAGAATGGGGTGGCTCTATGCGCCGGCGGCCACTGGCAGGTCGACCGTGTACGCCTCCATCATGGCCCTGAGCTGCTGAGCCGTCCGCTCGTCCGGCGGCGTGAGGGGCAGCCTGGGGTTGCCCACGTTGAAGCCCGCCTCGTTCAGTCCAAACTTCACCGGTATGGGGTTGGACACCACGAACAGCCCCTTGAAGATGGGGGTGAGCCTGAGGTGCTCCGCGGCGGCCTCCGCCGTCCTTCCGTCCACTGTCGCTTCCATCATGCACTTGATCTGGCGACCCACGAGATGCGATGCTACGCTTACCACGCCGTACCCGCCCATCGCCATGATGCCGAACGTGTCGCTGTCGTTGCCGCTCCACACGCGGAAGCCGTCCGGCGCGCCGGAAATGATGCGCGCAATCTGGTCGAAGTCACCGCTGGCCTCCTTGACGCCGACGATGTTGTCGATCTCAGCGAGGCGAAGCGTGGTCTCCCACGAGAGGCTCGTAATCGTGCGGCTGGGCACGTTGTAGAGGACGCAGGGAAGGCTTGTGCTCTCTGCGATGGCCCGGAAGTGGAGGTACAGCCCTTCCTGGGTTGGCTTGTTGTAGTAGGGCACCACCAGCAGCGCGGCGTCCGCGCCCGCCTTCTCGGCCTCGCGGGTGAGCTCGATGCTCTCGGCGGTGCTGTAGTTGCCGGTGCCGGCGACGACCGCCCCGCGGTCGCCGATCTCCGACTTGACCTCGCGGAATAGGCGGAGCTTCTCTTCGGCTGTAAGTGTCGGCGATTCCCCGGTGGTGCCTGAGACCACCAGCCCGTCGCTTCCGGATTCGAGCAGGGCGGAAGAAAGTCTCCTGGCCTGGGCGAAGTCCACATCGCCCTGCGCATCGAAGGGAGTGACCATTGCCGTAATGAGCCTGCCGACGTTGACCATGTTTCCTACCTCCTGGCGGATGGGGATAAGACCTCTTCCTTCACCACGACTTCGGCTATCTGCACGGCGTTCAGAGCGGCGCCCTTCCGCAGGTTGTCAGCCACGATCCACATGGCCAGGCCTCTGGGGTGAGACACGTCCTCCCGAATGCGGCCCACAAAGACGTCGTCGGTGCCCTCTGCGTAGAGGGGCAATGGGTAGCGCTGCGAGCTCGGATCGTCCTGCACGGCGACGCCGGGCGCGCCGGCGAGGATCTCGCGTGCCTCGACGGCTGACATGGGCCTGCTCAGCTCGACGTTGACCGACTCGCCGTGGCTCACGAACACCGGAACGCGCACGCAGGTGGCGCAGACCGGCATGTCCTGCTCGTGCATGATCTTGCGCGTCTCCTGGACCATCTTCCACTCCTCGGTGGTGTAGTCGTTGTCCATGAAGCTCTCGACGAATGGGAGCGCGTTGAAGGCGATGGGGTGCGGGTAGGCCTTCGGAGCGATTTCGTCACCTCCGCCCTTGACTGCGTGGTCGATCTGCCCGCGCAACTCGTCCACGGCGGCGCTGCCGGTGCCCGACACGGCCTGGTACGTGGAGACGATGATACGCTGAATGGGGTTCACCTTGTGAATGGGGTTGAGGGCAACCACCATCTGGATGGTGGAGCAGTTGGGGTTTGCGATGATGCCGCGGTGGTCCTGTACGTCTTCCGGGTTGACCTCCGGCACCACCAGCGGGACCTGCGGGTCCATGCGGAAGGCGGAGCTGTTGTCAATCACCACTGCGCCTGCGCGGGCGGCCGCGGGGGAGAAGCGGCGGCTGATGTCGCCGCCGGCGGAGAACAGCGCGATGTCGATGCCATCGAACGAGTCCTCGGTGGTCTCCTCCACCTCAAGCTCCTGGCCCATGAAGGTGAGACGCTTGCCGGCGGAGCGGTCCGAAGCGAACAGTTTCAGGGAGTCGATGGGGAATGCCCTCTGTTCGAGCACCCGCAGGAACTCGTTTCCCACCAGTCCGGTAGCGCCGACTATTGCAACACGAAAGCCCATGTCTCCACCTGAGTCGAAAGATTAGCATCCCCAATACTATACGCGCAGAGGCGGAATGACAAGCGCGGAGCGTGACAACGGGCTCCGCGGCGTAGACTACAGCCAAGCGCAGTCAGGAGAGGGACTGCTAAGACGACTCTCGGATAACCCCGCAACCAATGAGCTAAAGTAGAATCTGCCCGCGTCGGCTTGGTATCTACAGCCCCAGCAGCTTGTCCAGGCCCACGGTCAAACCCGGCGTCTTCACGACCTCTCGTATGGCCAGTGTGACGCCGGGCATGTAGCATTCGCGGTTGATGGTGTCGTGGCGGAGGCTGAGGGTCTGCCCCTGCGTGCCAAGGACCACCTCGTGGTGGGCCATCCTGCCGGGCATCCTCATGCTGTGGACCGAGACGCCGTCCACGTCGCCGCCGCGTGTGCCCTCCACGGGCTCCCTCTCGGGCGCGGGGCGTGTGAACGCGCCGTCGCGGCCCTCGCGCAGATTGCGCGCCAGCGCTATTGCCGTGCCGGAAGGCGAGTCGATCTTGGCCTCGTGGTGGGCCTCCACGATGTCCACGTAGTCGAAGTAGCGACCCAGGCCGCGGACGAGGTGCATGAGCAGCACGGCGCCGATGGCGAAGTTGGGCGCAAGAAAGGCGCCGATCCCGTGCTCGCGGGCCAGGGCGTCCAGCTCACGTACGGAGTCCTCGTTGTGGCCCGTGGTGCCGACGACCAGGTTGACGCCGTGTGCGGCCGCCACCCGGCAGGCCGCCAGCGACGCCTCCGCGTTGGTGAAGTCCACCATGACCTGCGGCCTGTGCGCGTCCAGGATGGCGGCCAGGTCCGGCGATACGGGAATGCTGCCGGAGCCGTCCGGCAGCGGCAGGTACTCCTCGCCGGCGGCGCGGTCGACGCCGGCTACCGGTTCCAGGTCCGGCTCGCGGCACACCGCGGCCAAGACCTCTCTGCCCATCTTTCCCATCACACCGTGTACAAGGACAGTTATCGGCGCCATCTCCTGTACCTCACCTATCGGGTGGTCGCCGTCCTAACGGGACGGCCTGAACGGAGGCCGTCTGCCTCCCTGCGAGTTGTTGGATGGCCCTGAGTTGCTCCGCGGCCCGCGATTGCTGCCGGGCCTGTCGTTGTCGCGCCGGGGCCTGTCGAATCGAGGCGGCCTCGACTCTGCAGCGCTGGGCGCTGGCTGCCCGTCGCCGCCCGCATCCTGGAGCAGGGCGCGGCGGGACAGGTTGATGCGACCCATCGAGTCGATCTCCCTGACCATGACGGTGATCTCGTCACCAATCTTCACCACGTCCTCCACGGACTCCACGCGCTCGGTCGAGAGCTCGCTTATGTGCACCAGCCCGTCCTTGCCGGGCAGGATCTCCACGAAAGCGCCGAAGTTCATGAGGCGCACAACCTTGCCGGTGTAAATGGCTCCTACCTCGGCCTCCTTGGTCAGCAGCTCGATACGCTCCACCGCCCGCTGCGCGGCCTCCTGGCTTGTGGAACCGATGGTAACCTTGCCGTCGTTGTCCACGTTGATGGTGGTCTTGGTCTCCTCGATGATGGAGCGAATGGTCTTGCCGCCCGGGCCGATCACTGCGCCTATCTTCTCGACGGGTATCGAGAGCCTGAGCATCCGCGGGGCGTAAGGGCTCAGGTCCTCCCGAGGCGCGGACAGCGTCTCGGTGATCCGCCCCAGCACGAAGATGCGCGCCTCGCGCGCCTGGGTGAGCGCCTCCTCCATGATGCCGTAGGTGATTCCCTTCACCTTGATGTCCATCTGGAGGGCGGTGATGCCCTGAGAGGTGCCGGCTACCTTGAAGTCCATGTCGCCGAGGGCGTCCTCCACGCCCTGGATGTCCGTCAGGATGACGTAACCCCCGTCCTCCATCATCACGAGGCCCATTGCCACACCGGCGACGGGCGCTCGGAGGGGCACGCCGGCGTCCATCAATGCCAGGGTGCTGCCGCAGACGCTGGCCATGGAGGTGCTGCCGTTGGAGCCCAGCGACTCGGACACCAGGCGGATGGTGTACGGGAACTCCTCCTCGCTTGGTACGACGGGAAGCAGGGCGCGCTCTGCGAGGGCGCCGTGGCCTATCTCTCTGCGGCCCGGGCCTCCAACGCGCCGGACCTCACCGACGGAGTAAGGAGGGAAGTTGTAGTGGTGGAGGTATCGCTTTGAGTCCTCCGGGTTGATGGTGTCCAGCTTCTGGTTCTCCGCCATGGAGCCGAGGGTGGCAATCGTGAGGACCTGGGTCTGGCCGCGGGTGAAGAGGCCGGTGCCGTGAGTCCGCGGGAGGATGGAGGTCTCGCAGGTGATGGGGCGAATCTGCCCGTGGGCGCGGCCGTCCGGGCGGAGGCCGCTGCGGACGATTCCGGAGCGCACCTCTCGCTTGAGCAGAGCCTCGAATGCGGAGCGCACTGTCTGCGAGGAGTGGTCGTCTGCGAGCTGTGTGGCCACCTCGCGGCTCAGTTCGTCCAGAGCGCCGTCACGCTCCCCCTTCTCCCTGCCGGAGAAGATCGTGGAGTGCAGGCGGCCGTCCACCATGGAAGCCACCTTATCAACCAGGTCATCGCCTGCGGCGGGTTCGATGTTCGGCGTCATCTTGGGCTTGGAGGCAACGGCCATCAGCTCTCGTTGGAAGCCGATGATGGCCTGGTTCGTCTCCTGTCCGAGCTTGACCGCGCTGATGATGACGTCCTCAGGCACCTCGTTGGCGCCTGCCTCGACCATGGCGATCGCTTCGCTGGTGCCGGCCACGACCAGGTCCAGCTTGCTCTCCTCCAGCTGTGCGAACGTGGGATTGACGACCAACTCGCCGTCGATGTATCCGAGCCTCGTTGCGGCCACGGGCCCGTCGAACGGGATCTCGGACAGGCAGAGGGCGGAGGATGCGCCGATGATGCCCAGGACGTCGGGGTCGTTCGCCTGGTCTGCGGACATCACCGTGACGATTACCTGGATCTCGTTGTGGAAACCCTTCGGGAACAGGGGACGCAGAGGGCGGTCGGTGAGGCGTGCTGCGAGGGTTGCAACCTCTGTGGGGCGGCCCTCTCTGCGGAAGAAGCTGCCCGGAATCTTGCCGGCGGCATACAGGCGCTCTTCGTAGTCGATGGTCAGGGGCAGGAAGTCCACGCCTTCCCTGGGGTTGGGCGCGGCGCAGGCCGTGACCAGCAGGATGGTGTCACCATATCGGACTGTCACGGAGCCGCCGGCCTGGTTGGCCAGCTTGCCGGTCTCGATGGTGAGCATGCGACCGGCGATCTCTCCGCTAGCTGTGTGAATCAATGTTTTCTTATCCTCCTCATATTTTGTGAGCAACATGGGGAGAACAAAGAAAGAGCGCCCTGTGAGCGGGCGCTATCTGCGAATGCCAAGGCTGGAGGTTATCTCCAGGTAGCGGGCGCTGTCTTCCTTCAAGAGGTAACGGAGGAGACGTCGGCGCTTGCCCACCAACTTGAGCAGCCCACGGAGACAATGGAAGTCTTTGCGGTGCACCCTCAGGTGGCTGCTCAGGTGGTTGATCCTCTGCGTCAGGATGGCAATCTGCACACCTGTGGAGCCGGTGTCACCTTCCCTAGCTTGGTACTCCCTGATGAGGTCCTGCTTGGTATCTGTCCCCAGCATCTACGACTATGACCTTTCTCTATTCTCTTCTCGGCGGGATTATATCACAGGTCGCGCGGGCAGTAAACCGCCGGCTGATTGGATGGCCGCGACGAGAGGAGAGGATGAGGAAGGGGCCGTCGCGCGAATGCCGGCCGCGTTGTGCTCAGCCGATGAATTCACGGGAGGAACGGACAACCGGCCGGAGCGCCCTGAAATGCGCTGCAAACTTGCCGAAACCGGGGGCCGCGTCCGACGAACCGGAACCGGCCCCCGTTCAGTATAGGGCGTAGGGTGTAGCGGGCGGGATGGCTACCGGACTGCGCGTTCGGCGGTGAAGCAGTCGCTACAGTACACGGGCCTTCCCAGCCTGGGCTGAAAGGGCACTTCCGCGTCGCGGCCGCAGGAGGCGCATACTATGGCGTGCATCGCGCGAGGCGCGCCGTCCTCGCTACTTCGGGACCGTCGCCGAGACGCGCGGCACTCGGGGCAGCGGCTGGGTTCGTTGAGAAGTCCTCGCTTCTGGTAAAAGTCCTGTTCGCCTTCGGTGAACAGGAACTCGGCTCCACACTCTCTGCAAACCAGGTTCTTGTCACTCAAACCGATGGGTCCTCCTCAGTGAATTCTGGGTCGCTTGGTCGACCGATTAATCGATGCCCAGAACCCCGGGAAGGACCTTCCGAGCCGCGTCGTAGCATTCCATGCCTGATAGAATGCGGTTTACGGAGCGGAGTCTACCATCGAAAACCATGCGAGTCAATAGCGTTTGTGGTAGTTCTGGGATTATGACATCTGTAACGGTTCAGTGAAAATGTCACCCTATGAAAGGTGCAACAGTGACACTGACCGAGAGGGAGCAACAGCGAGGCATGGTACTGAATCAGGTGGAACGGGACGGACTCACAGGGCAGCAGGCAGCAAGGCTGATGGGCTTGTCGGTTCGGCAGGTGCAGAGGCTTAGGGCTGCCTACAGGAAGGATGGTGTGGCTGCCCTGGCCCATGGCAATCGAGGACGATCACCGGTTCACCGCATTACCGACGAGACCCGAAGGCAGGTGGTGGAGTTGGCCCATGGAACCTACCGGGGGTTCAATCACCATCATCTACAGGAGGAGCTGGCAGAGCAGGAGGGGGTGAAGCTGAGCCGCTCATCCCTGTGGCGCATCCTCACCAGGGCTGGTGTACCCAGCATCAGGAAGCGTCGCCGACCCCTGCATCGCCACCAGAGGCAGCGCTACCCCCAAGAGGGGATGCTGCTACAGATCGACGGCAGCCACCACCTGTGGCTGGAGGGCCGGGGACCCTCTCTCAGCCTGGTGGCTTTCATCGACGATGCCACCGGCACCATCCCGGCAGCACTGTTCAGGGAACAGGAGGATGCCCACGGCTACTTCCTCGTGCTGCGGGAGACCATCACCACCAAAGGCCTACCCCTTGCCCTCTACAGCGACCAGCACAGCATCTTCCAGGTGAACCCCAAGAAACAGGAGACCTTGGAGGAGCAACTGGCCGGGGAAAGGCAGCCCACCCAGTTTGGACGGGCACTGCGGGAGCTGGGTATCCAGTCCATCGTGGCCCACTCACCCCAAGCCAAAGGCCGGGTGGAGCGGTTGTTCGGCACCCTCCAAGACCGCTTGGTCGGCCAACTGAGGCTGCGGGGAGCTTCCACCCTGGAGGAAGCCAACCAGGTCCTGGGAGACTACCTGCCCAAGTTCAACCGGGCCTTTGCTGTGCCTCCAGCCCAGGAGGGCACAGCCTACCGCGAAGCATCTGCCGGCCAGTTGGACCAGACCTTGTGCTTCAAGTACCCCCGCACCGTAGCCAGCGACAACACTGTCCGCTGGTACGCCACCACCCTGCAACTCCTCCCCGATGCCCACCGCACCAGCTACGCCCGGGCTAAGGTGGAGGTCCAAGAGCGTTTGGATGGCAGCCTGGCGGTCGTCTATCAGGGAAGCGTCATCAGCACAAGGGAGGCACCGCCTCAAGCCTCTGCCCTGCGAGCCCGCAAAGCTCCAAGGGCTGACATACCCAAAGAAGAAGGTACGACGGGTACGCCCGCCGTTCTTTCTTCCCCCTACCACCCCTCCCTACCACAGCCGCCCTCGAAGCACACCTCACATCCCAAACCCGGACCTAACCATCCCTGGAGAAAGATACCCTCGGCGACAAAATCACTGAACCATTAGGCGGACATATTGACTGAACTACGACATAGCGTCCGGCGGGGTTTGTTGACGCTCCGGGAGCCCGTCACGGCGTTTGGCGGCCGGATGGATGCGTCGGATTGCCAAATCAGCGCAATTGTGGGACAATAGGCCCATGAGAATTGGCGCATTTCAGCTGAACGATCCCATCCCCGAGTTCAACAACCTCCACGCCATCGCCCTGCTTCATCCTTGGGTGGACGCGGGCAGCGTGGGTACCCTGGCCCTGGAGCGACTTGAGAACCACTTCGGCGCCCAGGAACTCGGAAAGCTTCACAGGCCGGGAAGCTTCTTCGACTTCACGCGATATCGACCAACGTCGAAGTTCGTGGAGGGGGAACGGGTGATCGTGGTGCCCAACACCAACGTCTACTACGCCCTGCAGGAAGAGGGCCCAGACTTTCTGTTCATACATCTCATGGAACCTCACGCCTTCGCGGAGAGGTACGTGAAGTCCGTGGTGGAGCTGCTCAAGGCGCTGGACGTCAAGCGGTACTGCCGCATCAGCGGGATGTACAACGCCGTGCCTCACACCCGGCGATTGCGAATCACGGGCTCTCCGGAGCTGGAGAACATGCCACAGATGGCCGGGCTCATCACCCCGCGCCGGTCCACTGGCGGCTACCAGGGCCCGACGAGCATCATGAATTCGCTGACGGATGAGCTGGAGAAGCTGGGCACGGAGATGATAAACTTCATGGTGCACCTTCCCCACTACCTGAGCTTGGACGAGGACTTTCAGGGGACGGCCCGCCTGATGGAGGTGCTGTGCGCTCTCTACGACCTGCCGTCCCACCTTGTGGAGGCGGACCTGGGAGCGAGCCAGTACGTAGACGTGGGCAATCGCGTGGAGAAGAACCTCCAGGTCAAGGCGCTCGTGTCGAAGCTGGAGGAGTACTACGACGACCAGCAGGAGGAGCCGGAGCAGGAGGAGGAGTCGCCTCCGCTGGCGCCCGGCGTGGAGAGCTTCCTCCGCGAGATGGGACTGCGCTTGGACTAGACGCAGCGTCCGGGGAGTGGCGCTCCCGTAATTCTCCCTCTTCCGCAGTTGGAGCCGTCGTCGAAGTTCATCAAGACAGTCAGTCGCCGCGGCCTCGACGTAGGCCGGCCCAGACACTGCTCTTGGGTCATCTCCCGCTAGACCGGAAATCATCATGAATTCCAACTCTTCCGGCCGTCTCAGCGGCGACTACCTCTTGCAACGCGAAGAGTCCGCGGGTTACGCCTACCCCAACAACCTGCGGCTGAGAGTGCACCGCGCCATCAGCTGGATCCAGCGCGCTGAGATGGCTGCCGTCGACGGCGACCCGGACGTTGCCTTCACCTGCTACTGGATCGCCTTCAACGCCGCGTACGCGGAGGATACGGAGCACGCAGCCGAGGTATCCGCGAGGGCCCTCTTCTCAGACTACTTCGACAAGATCCTGAGACTTGACGATCATGGGTCGATCCAAAACGCCATCTGGGAACAGCTCCCAGGGCCGGTCAATGACATGCTGGACAACCAGTACGTGTACGAGCCGTTTTGGAAGCACGTAAACGGCGTCCCGGGTTACGACAACTGGGAAAGTCGGCTTCGAAGCGACATGCAGGCGATTAACCAGGCTCGCGCCGGTCAAAAGACCGACCTTCTGCTGGCGACGCTGTTCGACCGTCTCTACGTGCTGAGGAACCAGATCCTGCACGGGGGCGCCACCTGGAACAGCAGCCTCAACCGCAAGCAGGTGGACGACGGCGCCGAGATCATGGCCTTCTTGGTCCCATGCTTCGTGAGCGTCATGATGGACCACCCGGATGAGCCTTGGGGCGAGAACTACTATCCGGTTGTGGAGTAGGTACTCCTGATCCAAGCCGAGGGGGACGCTCAGCACGACCTAAGGAAATACGAACAGAAACCCTATGGCCATTTGGAGTCCCCGGGGAAACGGATGGAGGTACGCAGATGATCGTCGTCATATCATGCGCGGGAAGCAAGGCCCAGAGCGCCGGCAGGCTGCGGACGTCGGACGGCAAGCCGGTCGAGTTCGTGGCTCACCCTGACCTGATGGAGGAGTCGCGGTCGACCCCAACGTGAACTACGCGTGTCCAGACGCTCAGTCCGCCTCCGGCGTGACCTGGAGAGATAGGCTGGCAGGATACAACGAAGAGCATAGGCGCACCGGCAGCAACCCCCACAACCTTCTGCCCGCGTTCCAGCTATACAAGAACCGGATCTATCGCGATCTGGCCGGGGAGTTCGAGCCGGAGAACGTCTTCATCCTCTCGGCCGGATGGGGACTCATTCGGTCTGACTACCTCACACCGCAATACGACATCACCTTTTCCAGCCTGGCGCCGGTCGCGGAAAGGCGGGACTACGGTCGTGACACCGGCTTCAGGGACTTCAACGCCTTGGCGGAGATTCAGAAGGCCATAGAGGGCCCAGTTGTCTGCATCGCCGGAAGAGACTACCTGCAGTTGTTCTGCAAGCTGACTGAATCTCTCGACTGCGATAAGCTGGTGTTCTTCACCACCAACGATCCCCCGGATGTTCCCGGGTGCATGCCCGTGAGATACGAGGGCAAGGGTGGAACCAACTGGCAATACAGATGCGCCCGTGACCTCATTGACGGCGGGCTGCAGATATAGAAGACGCCAACTCCCCTTGTTCAGTCCAGCAACCGGCGCAGGTGCTTCCTGTCCAGCCGCGTAGCCGAGTTCCCGCCCCACGCTGATTAGGGTCAGAAAGATGTCGGACACCAGCGAGAGATATGAAAGGGCGGTATGCTGGTGTCAAGATGAGCGTATATGGGGCGATACTGCCGGGAGTGGCGAGATTGGCATGGTTCCCGGCGGAGCGCTCAACGGAAGCCAAACGCCGATTGAGAGTAGTGAGTTGGTGTGAGGGGCACGAAGGGAAAGTGAGGTTGACAGCCCGTCACTTTGGGTACAGCCCTGACACTATAAGCCGGTGGGTACGAGCGTACAGCTCAGGTGGTATGGGAGGGCTTGAGCCAAAGGGCAGGAGACCCAGGAGGGTGAGGCAACCTCAGACGCCCCTGGAGGTGGTGGAGAAGATACGGGCTGTGAGGGAGCAGTATCCCCGGTGGGGACAGGAGAAGCTGCGGGTACTGCTGTCGTGGGAGGGTATCACGCTCTCGGCCAAGAGCATAGACTGGGTGATAGGCTGGCTAAAGGTGCGAGGGGTGCTTCGTGAAGCAGTGCAGTCCCGCAAGGCGGTCAGGTGGCAACACAAGAGGTTACGACGACCTGGGGAGTTGGTGGTGGACAGGCCCGGGGCATTGGTGCAAATGGACAGCAAGCACGTGACCTTGGGGAATGGAAAGGTGGTGTACCAGTTTGGGGCGGTGGACTACTTCACCAGGAAGAGGGTGGTGGCTCTGGCGCCACGGCTTACCAGTCACCATGGCGCAGAGTTCTTGAGGCAGGTGGTGACCGAGTTCCCATTCCAGGTCCATGTCATACAGTCGGACGGGGGGAGCGAGTTTCTCAAGGAGTTCGGAGCTGCGGTTGCAGAACTCCAGTTGACCCATTACTTCAACCGGCCCAACTATCCCCAGAGCCTGCCCCGTACTGGATACGGGGGTAATGGGCGCATTGAGCAAAGCTTCCGCACCGACGAGTGAGGAGTTCTACCAGGTGGAGGACCTTCCCGCTGATCTGAGCGGGCTGGAGCAGGCTCTCCTAGCCTGGAACCACACATACGAGACTGTGCGCCCCCATCGAGCTTTGGGGTACAAGCCCCCGGACCAGTTCTACTACCACTGGCTCAATACAAATGCAACGGGAAAGGAGGGCTTGTCTGATATCTCCTGACCCCATACACTTGCTTGCTGAACTTTAGAACTTGTGGTATGTTTTGCCGGAATTCTGGAGAGGATGCCAATGAGGAAACTATACATACTGCCGATTCTGCTCGTGCTGATGGTGCTGTTAGCCTGCGAAGATCCCACGCCAACGCCGGAACCTACGGAAATACCCACCCCCAATCCGACCTCCACGACCATTCCAACGCCCACGCCTGTTCCTACCTATACCCCTGTTCCCACCTATACCCCGTATCCCACGTTCACCCCCTTCCCAACGCCTACGCACACGCCAACGCCTTCTGCCACGCCTACGGCTACGCCCACCGCCACTCCAACGCCAACGCCAACCCAAACACCCACTCCCGTTCCCACGGCGACACCTGTTCCTACGGCCACGCCTACGCCGGCTCCCACACCCACGCCAACGCCCGTAAACACACCTGTGGGGTCACAGTTCCCCCTCTTCTACAACCAGTTCAGCGGCACCATAACCGTCGACGGCCAGACGCCTCCCAACGGCACCTTTGTGGAGGCAAGGATACAGTGGTGGAAGTCGAACCCGGACAGGGCAAGGCCGGAAGGCAAGGTCTTCAACGGAAGGTACTCCGATATTTTCGTAGCCCCCAATGACCATGCCCTTAACAACCAGACGATCACGTTCCACTACATCGACGCCAACGGCAACGAAATCCAGGCCAACGAGACCGCGCAGTACAACGGCAGGCAGCTGAAGGTCGAGACGCTGAACCTGACGTTCCCCTAGATTCGCTCGGGAATCTTCGCACGGTATAGTCCGCGCCCGCTCAGGGCCGTCCGACAGGACGCACATGAGCGGGCGTGGTGGTCTTAACCGCGAAACCGCTTAGGCAGACTCACGAATCCACTATTCCTCACTAGATTCGCAGGCCTCGCGCCCATGAAAGAGCCATCCACGCCTGCTGCCTCGGCCGTCACTTCCGGCTCCATGAGAGCGGCGGCGCGGGCGCGTTCGGCTGAGAGGTGCGCCAACTGCCGCTTGCCCGCAAGCGCACAGACGTTCTATCCTTGCCCCAACTTCGGCTCAGGGGGTGGATGGACCATGGCACTGACGATTACGGACGCGGGCAGACTTTCGAACGACGTTCTCCTCACGGGGGTCATAGAGACCATCGTGAAGGAGAGCCTCGTGCTCCAGGCAATGCCCTTCATCGAGATAGTGGGGAACGGCCTGACCTACAACCAGGAGAACGCAGCGCCCAGTGCTGCGTTCTATGACGTCGGTGACACCTGGGTGGAGTCTGCGCCCACCTTCACTCAAAAGACGGCCACGCTCAAGATCCTTGGCGGCGACGCGGACGTGGACAACTTCCTTCGCTCCACTCGCTCAAACGTGCAGGACCTGGAGGCGGCAGTGGTGCAGCTGAAGGCCAAGGCGGTGCAGCAGAAGTTCGACGACACATTCATCAACGGGGACACCACCTCGGACGCAAAGGCGTTCGACGGGATCGACAAGCTGGCCGTGGCCACCCAGACGGTAGCGATGGGTACGAACGGAGCCACACTGACGCTGGAGAAGCTGGACGAGCTGATCGACAAGGTGAGGGCCGGCAAGCCAGACATGCTCCTCATGAGCCGCCGGAGCCGGCGCAAGCTCACCTCGCTTTCCCGCGGCACGGGCAGCGGCCTGCTGGAGACGGACCGCAACGAGTTCGGCCAGATGGTGCAGTACTACGACGGCATACCGGTGGGCGTGAACGACTGGGTTTCGGACGCCGAGACAGTGGGCACAAGCGCGGACTGCTCCACCATATTCGCGCTGCAGTACGGCGAAGGAGGCGTGTCGGGCCTTACGGGGCCGGGCGGCCTGCAGGTGGAGCGCGTGGGGTCACTGGAGGTCAAGGACGCAACCCGCAACCGCGTGAAGTGGTACGTGTCCGTCGCCGTGTTCAACTCCCTGAAGCTGGGCAAGCTTACGGGAGTGCGTGACTAGAAGCAGTGACGTCCGGTCACTCCGGTGAGGGACTGCAGGGAGGCGCAGCGTGAACAATTCCGAGATGAGGACCAGGGTGCGAATAGACCTCCACGACGAGGCAGCCGCCGGTCGTCGTTGGACGGACGACGAGCTGGATCGTCACATACTCCACGCGGTGCGGCAGCTGAGCCTCTCGGTCCCGCGGGAGGCCACGGCCATGCTCACGGCGGGCGGAGAAAGCGGCCGCGAGGTGTCCCTGGCCTCCCTCACCGGCCTTGTGACCGTGGAGGTGGTGGAGCATCCCGTGGAGCTCTTTCCGCCCGCATACCAGCTCTTTAGCCTTTGGGGTGGCTCCCTTACGCTGCTCGGAGACCCGGCGCCTCGCTCGGGCGACCTGGTCCGCGTCTACTACGGCCGGCTCCACACGCTGGACGCCTCCGGCTCATCCATTCCGGCTGGGCTGGAGGACCTGGTCGCCGTGGGGGCCGGCGGGTATGCCGCCCTCGAGTGGTCCAGCTATGCCATCAACCGCGTGAACATCGGCGGCGTGGACGTGTGGAAGCAGTACCGAGCGTGGGGCCAGGACCGTCTGGACTCGTTCGTCAGAGGGCTCGCCGTCCACGGCAGCCGCAACCGCGTGAGGCCCGCGCGCCTCTACACGCCGGCGCGGCCTGCGTTTGGGCGGACGCAGAATCGAGGTTCGTAGGAGGCAGCCGTGAGAAGCCTTACGTCCACACTGCTGCAGGCGCAGCGGAGCGGCAGCGCCGTCCCGCACGTCCGCGTCGCGGTGTCCGACACGGCGGCTGGGGTGGCGCGACCGGTCTTTCGGAGGCTCTACCTGGGCGATGAGGCCAACTTCCACCACGCCGCCGTCTGCGCCGGCGACGGCTCCCTGGTTCGCGTTCGCGTTGACCCGTCCGACAGCCGGCTGTACGTGCAGAGGGTGAGCAGTCCAGGCACGGCGAGCGACTTTGCGTCGTGGACGCGGCTCAACTCCGTCTCGTCGACAGCCAACGTTGCCATGACGGCCCGCGGCGCCACGCTCAACATCTTCTACGTGGATTCCAGAGGAACAGCCGTATACAGGATGGAGAGCACGAACCACGGAGCATCCTGGAGCTCGCCCATCATCGTGCGTAACCCAAACCTGGGGCGCATTGCGTGGATTGCTGCCGGCGTCAACGACAGTGGCACGCTGGGCCTCTTCTATGCTACCGCCGCCAACGCGGTCTACTTCATCAAGCAGATCGGCGAGCGCTGGACCAACTCGCTGGCATGGGGCGAGCGCGTGGCGTCCATCACGGGGATGGCCTGCGCCTACCTTGGCGGCTGGAACCTGGCCATCGCGGGAACCGAGCAGTCGAGCGGCGACGCCAAGGTATGGACGTGCGTCCAAAGTGACGGTGGCACGCTGGCCGATGGCGCCTGGTCACCACTGCGGGAGTTGAACACGGCCATGTCGAGCTCCGGCGTCTCGTTCCACCATCCGTTCCTTGCCCGCGCGGATGTCATGCGTCTCACGTTCGTGGAGCGGTACACCGGCGCGTCCAACTACCAGCGGTCGGCGCACACCCACGGCTTGGCCGGTTCGTCCTACGCGGAAAACCTTTGGCGTGAGCCCGTGCCTCTCGATATCGCGTCCACCTACGGCGTGGCCATTGCGTCCTCCGCATCCCACCTGTGGCTGTGCACGCCCGGCGGCATTTGGCGGGGCGACCGCCGGGGCTCAACGCTGGACCTGACGGAGGACGTGGTGGCCCTCGCAGTCCGTGAGGAGCCCCTGGGTGGAGGAGCGGTCATCAGGCTGCGGAACGACCACGGACGCTACGGCAGCATCGGTGAAGGCGCGCTCGGGCCGCTGCGAATGGGGTCGAACGTGAGCGTCTCGCCGGGGTACGAGACCGCGGCCGGCCGGGAGGTGTCGAACGGGCCGTCGTTCTCGATTCAGGGATTCGAGCACAGCTCGCTGGGAGGCAGGGCAGAGCTGGCGATTCACGCCGGCAGCGCGTGGCAGGCACTGGAGTCGTGGAGAGCGAGGCGTCAGTACACGTGGGAAGCGGGTGATGAGAACCTGCCCGCCATCGTGCGGTTCATGCTGGCCAGGGGAGGGCTGCAGGCGTCCATTGTAGGCGCTGGCACGGAAGCCTCCTCGCTGCGCCCGTCATTCACGATCCACCCTGGAGAGACCGCGGCAGGCGCTGTGCGGCGGCTGCTGGGGAAGGCGCCGGTTGTGCTGCAGTTCAGCGGCCACGCGGGCCGCCTGCGTGCGCTCGGCGAAGCTGACGCAGCGGACTACGTCTACGGCGCAGACCACCCCATTCTTCGCGGCAGATACCGGTCCGGGGCGAAGGAGTACAACAGGGTTCAGGTCTTCGGCAAGGCGCACCTGGGGGAGGCCTTTGACTGGGAAGAGGTTGGGGAGGTGTTCGAGCGCCTCCTCCAGGTGCACGACCTGAACATGGACACGACCCAGAAGGCCCTGGACAGGGCCCGTTCCGAGATGCGGCGCCAGGCGCATGACGCACTGGGCGGCGAGATCGTAGTGCCGGTGAACTGCGGCCAGGAGCTGTACGACGTCATAGAGGTGAACGACGCCTCGTCCGGCCTGTCCACGGCAAGAAGGCGCGTTATGGGCCTGGAGCTAAGGTACTCCCGGCTCGACCGGCCGGAATACGTCCACGTGCTGACGCTGGGGGGAGTCTGACCGCTATGGAGATTCGAAAGGGAAGCCTGCGCAGCTTCGACTCCGCCACCTACACGGCGACCGTTCAGATGGCGGGAAGCCTGGCCACATGGCTGGAGGGCGTGCCGGTGTCCCGCGGCATTCCTGCGGCGCAGATGACGGCCGGCCGCGCGTGCGCGGTCATCATCTTCGATGCGGCCAACCCGCAGGACGTTGTGGTCGCGGCGGTGTGGGCGTAGTCGCTTCCGCGCCCGTTCGCCCCCGTATCAAGTACGGGGCAGGCTCAGCACGAACCGGCCAAGATAACCTCTAAGCGGGACGCCGTGGTTGCCGCGGTGTGGGCGTAGGCGCTTCCGCGCCCGTTGACCCCCGTATCAAGTACGGGGCAGGCTCAGCACGAACGGGCCAAGAGAGCCGCCAGGCGGGACGCCGTGGTTGCCGCGGTGTGGGCTTAGGCGCTTACGCGCCCGTTCACCCCCGTATCAAGTACGGGGCAGGCTCTGAGCTTGTCGAATGGCGTGAATGAGCCACGGCGCGCGCCCATCCACTAATGTCATACGGCCCGCTCGTACTTTGACAGGCTCAGCACGAACGGGCCAAGAGAGCCGCCCGCGGCTCGTCCCACGTGTTGACATTGGCATCGCGAATTGCTACTCTCGGTGAAGTCCCAAACGCCTGCTCCGGGGGTGAAATGGCATGACCACAGCAGATATCGTCGAGGCGGCCCGCCGCGCCGGTCGAACACTGCTCAGCGAGGTTGAGTCCAAGCAGCTGCTGGAGGAGGCAGGCATCCCGGTTGTCACCACCCGCCTGGCCACCTCACGCGAGGAGGCGGTGCGAATCGCCGAGGAGATCGGCCTGCCCGCGGTGCTCAAGGTGATCTCGCCGGACGTGACCCACAAGAGCGACGTTGGCGGCGTGAAGGTGGGACTGGAGACTGCCGACCAGGTGAGCTCCGCCTACGACTCCATCATGTCCTCCACGCGTGCAGCCGCGCCCACGGCCTCGATCGAGGGGGTGTCCGTGCAGAGCATGGCGGAGCCCGGCGTCGAGGTTATCGTGGGGGCCACGCGTGACCCGCAGTTCGGGCATGTGGTCATGTTCGGCTTGGGGGGCGTGCTCGTCGAGATGCTGCGGGACGTCTCCATGCGTCTCGTGCCGGTCGAGCAGCGTGACGCCCGCGCCATGATACGGGAGATCAAGGGCCTGCCGCTTCTGCAGGGTTATCGCCAGTATCCTCCCTGCGACCTGGACAGCCTGGAGGAGGTAATCCTCGGCCTGTCTCGCTTCCTGGAGGAGCATCCGGAGGTGAGAGAGCTGGACCTCAACCCTGTCCTCTGCTATCCCAAAGGGCTGGTTGCGGTGGACGCGCGGGTGGTCCTGGAGGAACCAAGCCCCTAGTCTCAGCCCTTTGCCGGAGGGAACATGGGCCTGGAGCTAGACTATATCTTCCATCCCCGCTCCATAGCGGTTGCCGGGGCGTCGGAGTCACCGGACAAGTTCGGTCACTCCTACTTCAAGAACGTTCTGGAGCACTTCTCAGGGCGCGTCTATCCCATCAACGGGAGGGCCACGGAAATCCTGGGCGAACCCACGTACGCCTCGGTGCGCGACGTGCCCGGCCCCGTTGACTACGTGGTCTCCGCAGTGCCCAACAACGCTGCGCTCGGCCTGGTGGACGATTGCGTGAGCAAGGGCGTGAAGGCGCTCCACTTCTACACCGCCCGCTTCAGCGAGACCGGCTCCGCGGAGGGCGCCCGCATGGAGCGGGACATGCTCGACAAGGCAAGGGCCGCGGGCATGCGCATCCTTGGCCCCAACTGCATGGGACTCTACTATCCCAAGGAGGGCATCGCCTGGGGCAGGGAGTTTCCCTGGGAGAACGGCAACGTCGGCATCATCTCGCAGAGCGGGGGCAACGCAGGCGAGATGATCTCTGTGGGCGCTGTGCGAGGCCTCCGATTCAGCAAGGTGATCAGCTACGGCAATGCCCTCGACCTCAACGAGGCCGACCTGCTGGAGTACCTGGCCGATGACCCCGAGACGGAGCTCATCGGCGGGTACATCGAGGGCGTCAAGGACGGACGCCGGTTCGCCCGGGCGCTCGGCTATGCGTCGCGGCGCAAGCCGGTGGTGCTGCTGAAGGGCGGCAGGACCCGCGCCGGCACCAACATGGCGTCATCGCACACGGGCTCGCTGGCGGGCGCCAACGAGGTGTGGGAGGCCATGTGCCGCCAGATGGGCGTGGTCAACGCGCTGAGCATGGAGGACCTGCTGGACTCCCTGGTGGCATTCGCTCGAATGCCCGCGTCCACCGGTGTGAACCTGCTTGTGGGAGGCGGCACCGGCGGCAAGGGCGTCATGTCCGCAGACGAGTGCGAGGAAGCAGGCCTGAATCTGCTGCCCATTCCCGACTCCGTCCGAGAGGAGCTTGTGGACAAGGACCCCTTCTTCGGGGCGTGGGTCACCAACCCCGTTGACGGCTCCATCATGGGGGGTAGCAAGCTGACGCCTCACGAGGTGATCAGCATGATCGCCAGTGATCCGGGCTATAGCGCGGTCATCAACGGCATTGCGCCGTCCGTGCCTTCCAACGGGCGCCGCTCAAGACGCCCCACGCGGTCGAGCCGAATGCTGCAGCACACCGCCGCCATCGCGAGCGAGATGGGCAAGCCGGTGGCGCTGGTGATTGCCGACCACATCCCGGACAACGACAAGCTGCTCAAGGCCTCGGCGGAGCTGCACCGGCAGTGCGTGAAGGACGGCTTCGCCGTGTTCCCGACGATCAGCCGGGCCGCGCGGGCGATCCGCCGCCTGGTGGACTACTACCGCTGGCGCGAGGACGCGGCGTAGAGGTTGCGCTTTAGGCCAGGCTCTCCGGCCGTCAGGGAACTAAGTTTACGTCGCTGCCTATGTTGAAGAACGATATTCGAATTGTTAGGTCGGTCGGATCCGCATGTTCGGCACACGCCTTGGCCGCGTCGGCCACGGCTGCGCCCGCGAGTCTCTTGACCCACTCATAGGACATAGAACCGCCTCCACCATGAACGTTCATGCCCAGCTCAATCACTTGACCCTGCAGCTTTACCGCGGGCGGATCAGGCTGCCAGGAAGCTCCGGACGGCCATATCACCGGTGAACGGTATTCGGGGTTACTCCCGAGGTACAGACATCCCGTGCTTTCTTCGTATACCACGGTCCCCGAGACTACGGCGTCCATTCCAGTCCAAATAAGCTGAGAAGGCGGTGGCGAGGTCAGCACCGGGCCATCGACAACGCCGAAGGGCTGGCTTTCCACGAGGACTACGGAGAGCGATATGCTGTCGAGAATGTCCGGCCTGGTGACGGCAATGAGGCGCTCAGTCGCGATGGCCCGGAGATCGTCCAGGGTGGTTCCTGTGTCCTCGCTCTCCAGCATGACACGCGACTCCATCTGCGCCGTATCGCGGTTGAACGTGGTGTGGGCGATTCTCACTCCCTGCGCGTCGAGCAGTGCGTAGTGGATGGCTGGAACTGCATCACTAATCTCCGCCTGAGTGAAGCTCTTGTCTGTGCGAACTTCGACCGAGACGCCAGCGTGACTGCCGGCGAACATGTTGATTATGTCGAGCGCTGCCTCAGGGGGACGTCCCGTGAATGCGATCCACGCGTTGGCGCCATCAACGATCTCCGCTCCTGCGAAGGTCTCAGGATATGCCTCGCGGATTCTTGAGGCCGCCAGGGAGAAGTTGTCATGCCACCCATACCGGTCGATTGCCTCCTGAAGGGATATTCCCCTCTGGTCAGCGATGAACTGCAGGTCCTCCAACTCCGCAGCATTCGGAGGGTCGTCGATTTCGGGCGGTGAAGATTCAGGCGGCGCCGCATTGGGCGTAGCCGTCTCCTCCCCATCAACTGCGGGAGTGCTGGTGCTCGGGACAGTCGCAAGAGGGGAGGAGTCTTCGCCTCCTCCTCCGGCGGCATGTTCGCCGCCGGCCGTCACAGGGAGCGCCGGGGCGTGGTTTTCCGGCGCGCGAATGAGCACGATTACCGCACCTGCGGCGACCAGGGCGCCCAACACCAACAGACCTGTCAAGACCGCCTTGAGTGGTGCCTTTTCCATCATATTGCCAGCTCCCACTTACCTGCCCAAGCTGCGGATGCTCCTGAAGATGGTCAAGGCAACCTGTTGCTGCGCCGGTGTCAGGTCTTCTCCAACAAGGTTGAGGCTTACCCCATCCAACTTGTCGAAGTATACGCCGGTGTAGCCGCCGGTGTCGCCCGTGGGTGCAATCAGCTTGGCCTCAACGCCACCAATGGACTCGTAGGTCACAGTATGGAGATGCGCCACATCTTCATGTAGTTTGAGACTCCACGAGTATAGGCCGTAGTCAAATGTAAGCCTAACTCCTTGCCCTACTACCTCGCCCACATATGAGTCGATGCCCTGGAGTTCGTATAGCTCCCAACTCGGGGGTAGATGCAGCGAGAAGCCGGGACAGCATTCCCCCCAGCCCGGCGCCTCCACCAACGCCCAACCAGGGGGCGTCTCCGTGCTGTGAATCTTGGGCTTGGCAGATGGAGGAGTCGTGCAGGCCACCAGCACAAGCAGTGCCATCGTTATGGCCAAATGCTTCGTTGGTGATAGCCTGTAGTTTGTCATGCTTGCTGTGCCAGACATGCAAGATAGGTTGAATACCTAACACTAACCGCTAAGAACGGCCGGGGTGCCGCTGGTCACGTTTTCGTTCCGCTAGCGAGCTGGCCGTTATCACTCGCAGCCATGAGCATCTCGCGCGCCGGCGGCCTCTTGCCATCCGACTGCCCTATGCTATGCTAGTGTGGCGATGTCCACAAGCAGAGAGGAAGTCGGATACTGGGTTGCGTTCAATCGCATACCCTCCATTGGCAGGGCCAGGTTCGCTCTCCTGGAGGCATACTTCGGCTCCATGGAGCGCGCATGGCGAGCCTCCTCCGACGAGCTCGTCGCGGCCGGCCTGGACACGCGGTCCGTCAGGTCGCTCGTCACCCGCCGCTCGTCCATCTCGCCGGAAGCCGAGATGGACCGCCTGGCGCGACTTGGCATCGACGCCTTCACCATTCACGACCCGGGCTATCCGCGCCTGCTCCGCGAGGTGTACGAGTACCCGCCCGTGCTCTACGTGAAGGGCGAACTGGAGCCTGAGGATGAGCGCGCCGTCACCATCGTGGGCACTCGCAAGACCACCGCCTACGGGCGCGAGGTGGCGCACCAGATTGCGTGGGACCTGGCCAAGAATGGCGTCACCGTCGTGAGCGGGCTTGCCCGCGGCATCGACGGCACGGCGCATCGAGCCGCGCTGGACGCCGGTGGTCGCACCGTCGCAGTCCTGGCCAGCGGGCTGGACACGGTCTACCCGCCCGAGCACTCCAACATGGCCCGTGAGATCGAGCGCAACGGCGCGCTGGTGAGCGAGCACCCTCCCGGCGTACGGCCGGAGGCCAAGAACTTTCCGCGGCGCAACCGCCTGCTGAGCGGGCTGACGCCCGGTACGCTCGTGGTGGAGGCGGGCGAGGGCAGCGGCGCTCTGTGGACGGTGAGGCACGCCATCGACCAGAACCGGGAGGTGATGGCCGTGCCCGGCAGCATTCTCTCGCCGGCCAGCCGCGAGTCCAACCGGCTCATTCAGGACGGAGCCAAGATGGTGCTCGGATACGCCGACATCCTGGCGGAGCTGAACTTCTCGGCGCTGGGCCAGCAGATGGAGCTCAGGGCGGTGCTGCCGCAGGACGGCCGCGAGACTCAGCTGCTCACGTGGATCACCTACGAGCCGGTCCACATCGACGAGATCCAGCGGGCTTGCGGACTTCCGGTTGCCGCGGTGAGCAGCTCGCTTACTATGATGGAGATAAGGGGCCTTGTGAAGCAGGTGGGCGGCATGAACTACGTCAGGACCAGGGAGGCGCCCGCACTCTATGAGACAGCCAACACGTGAGGAGATATGTCGAAGAACGTTGTAATAGTTGAGTCACCCGCAAAGGCGCGCACCGTGGGCCGCTATCTCGGCAGCGACTACACCGTGCTTGCGTCGCTGGGCCACGTGCGCGACCTGCCCACCCGCGAGCTGGGCGTGGACGTGGACAGCGACTTTGAGCCCCAGTACGAGGTGCTCAAGGACAAGCAGAAGGTTGTGAAGGAGGTGCGCCAGAAGTCGAAGGGCGCTTCCAACATCTACCTGGCCACCGACCCCGACCGCGAAGGTGAGGCCATAGCCTGGCACCTGCTGCACTCGGCGGGCCTTGGCAGCAAGACCGTGAAGCGCGTGGTATTCCACGAGATCACCGAGCAGGCGATCCGGGAGGCCTTTGAGCACCCGCGGGACATCGATGAGAACCTGGTCAATGCGCAGCAGACGCGGCGCATCCTGGACCGGCTGGTGGGCTATAAGCTCAGCCCAGTGCTGTGGCAGAAGGTGGTGCACCACTACGCTCGCACCAAGTCGCTCTCCGCAGGCAGAGTGCAATCGGTGGCGCTGCGGCTCGTAGCCGACCGCGAGCGCGAGATCGACGCCTTCGTGCCCAGGGAGTACTGGACGATTGAGGCCGAGCTCAAGGGAGGCAGCGAGAAGGCAGGCGTGTTCAAGGCCGGCCTCCACTCCGTTGCGGGCGAGAAGCGAAAGCTGGACATCCCTGCAGAGACGGAGGCAATGGGCCTGGTGGCCGACCTGAAGGGCGCATCCTACCAGGTGGCGCAGGTCAGGAAACGGCAGGTGAAGCAGAGGCCCGCTGCCCCCTTCATTACAAGCTCGCTTCAGCAGGAGGCATGGCGCAAGCTCCGGTTCTCGGCCCGCAAGACCATGGCCCTGGCCCAGCAGCTCTACGAAGGGCTGGCCGTGGGCGAGGAGGGCTCCGTCGGCCTCATCACGTACATGCGGACCGACTCCACCAACGTCGCATCATCCGCGCTGCAGGAGACGCTGGCCTACGTGCGCAAGCGGTACGGCGCAGATTACGCCCCGCGGTCGCCCCGGACCTACGCCAAGAAGAGCAAGGGCGCGCAGGAGGCCCATGAGGCCATCCGGCCTACGTCCGTCCAGCGCGACCCGCAGTCCCTGGCCAAGCACCTGTCCAGGGAGCAGTTCCGGCTGTACGAGCTGATCTGGAAGCGCATGACGGCCAGCCAGATGGCCGACGCCGTCCTCGACTCCACGTCCGTGGAGATCGAGGCCCGCGCCGAGTCCGGCCGCGCCTACGTGTTCAGGGCCAGCGGCAGTGTGATGAGGTTCCCGGGATTTCGCGTCCTGTACATGGAAGACCGCGACGATGCCTCCGAGGATGGGGAGCAGTCTACGCTGCCCAACCTCGGGAAGGACGACGCGCTGGAGTGCCTTGGCCTGAAGCCCGATCAGCACTTCACCCAGCCTCCGCCCAGGTACACGGAGGCATCGCTCATCAAGATGCTGGAGGAGCAGGGAATAGGGAGGCCAAGCACCTACGCCCCCACCATCTCCACCATCCAGGACCGCGAGTACGTGTCAAAGAACAACGGCAGCTTCCGGATAACCCCTCTAGGAGCTACTGTGTGCGATCTGCTTCGCCGGAACTTCCCGGACATCATGGACACCGGCTTCACCGCTCAGATGGAGGGCGAGCTGGACGAGATCGCTCGCGGAGAGCGGAAGTGGGTGCCGTTCCTCGGCGAATTCTACGGCGGGTTCAGCCGCTCCGTAGAGGAAGCCATGAAGGTCGAGCGCATGTCCGTCGCCGACGAGCTGACCGAGCAGAAGTGCGAGGAGTGCGGGAAGCCCATGGCCGTCAAGATGGGGCGCTTTGGGCGTTTCCTGTCGTGTACCGGCTTCCCGGAGTGCCGGAGCAGCAAACCGTACCAGGTGCCAACGGGCGTGAACTGCCCGCGCTGCGGCGGCGACCTGGTCCAGAGGCGCGGGAAGAAGCGCGGCAGGGTGTTCTACGGCTGCTCCAACTACCCAACGTGCGACTTTACGGTGGCGCAGCGCCCCCTGACGGAGCCGTGCCCCGAGTGCGGCGAGCTCCTGCTAGCGTCCGGACGAAACGGCGCGCGGTGTACGGCCTGCAGCTTCCGCGGCCCGGCGCCCGAAAGCGAGCCAGAGACCGAGACAGCGGAGGAGCGCGTGGAGGTGACGGTCTGAGCACCGGCGCTGCGCAGGCGAGGGAGCACCTCGAAGGCTACCGTGAGCACCTGATCGGAGAGCGCAACCTCTCCGAGTTCACCGTGCGCAACTACCTGGACGACCTGAATCCTCTCATCGAGCTGCTGGAGCATCAGGAAGTCGAGTCGCTGGACCGGGTAGACCGCGCCTTCCTGAGACGATACATCTCGTGGCTCATGTCCGGCAGGCGCATCCGCGAAGGCCGCGCCCGCTCCAGGACAGGCCACGAGAGGGCAAGCGTGACCCGACACCTGGCGGCGCTCCGGTCGTTCTTCCGGTACCTCACGGCGCGAGGCGTGGTGCCCCCGGATCCGCTGTGGAAGCGGGGCAGCCGCCAGTCGAGGTCGCTCATACCCAAGACGGAGAGGCTGCTGCCCAGGGTGGTTGACCGCGAGGAGATGGAGCGGCTGCTCAACGCGCCGGACGCCTCGGAATCGATGGGCAAGCCCAAGCCGCCGGAGATACTGATGCGCGATCGCGCCATTCTCGAACTGCTCTACGCCACCGGCCTCCGTGTGAGCGAGCTTTCCGGCCTGGATCTTGGCGACGTGGATATGCGGCGCCGGGTGGTCAGGACGGTGGGCAAGGGGTCCAAGGAGCGAGAGGCGGTCATGGGCCGTCCCGCGCAGGAGGCTGTGGAGCATTACGTCAGGGACGGTCGGCCCAGGCTGGAGGGCGGCCGGAGGACGGATGCGCTTTTCCTCAACAAGGCGGGAGGCCGGCTTACCAAGCGCTCCGTGCAGGAGATGGTGAAGCGCTATGGCCTGATGTCGATAGACACAAAGGTGCACCCGCACATGCTGCGCCACAGCTTTGCGACGCACATGCTGGACGGGGGGGCCGACCTGCGCATTGTGCAGGAGCTGCTGGGCCACTCATCGCCGGCGACCACGCAGATCTATACGCACGTGAGCCTTGCCAACTCACGCAGAGTCTACTTGCAAGCGCATCCGAGAGTGCGCAAGGACGCGGACTCGTAGCCCCACCTCAGCGAGCGCGGCTGCGGCCGCCAGTCTCCGGAAGGAACCTGCCGCCGACTAGCAGCGTGAGCGCCATCGGCGAGACCACGCATAGGCCGATGAACAGCGACCCAGTGTCCTCCAGCAGGAACCCGACAAGAAGCGGCCCTATCGTCGCGCCCAACGGAAAAAGCGTGCGCACCAGCCCCAGGGTCACCGCAACCTCCCGCGGAGGCAGCTGCATGTCCAGCGGCATTGTGGCCAGAATGGGAGGCACCGCCATCGCGCACACGCCTGCAACGAACAGCAGCAGGTACGCCGGAAGGAATGAGTCGACCATTATGAGTGCCAGGTAAGCAACGGGCAGAATCAAGCCTGGCACCCATATGAACGGCTTCCTGCGCCCGATGAGTTCCGAAAGCGCGCCGGCGGACATGGAGCCCACAACGCCGCCAATCGGGAAGGCCGCCATCAGCAGGCCGACGGTGGTCAGCGAGATGTCCAGCTTTTCGAGGGCGTAGCTTGGGTAGAAGGTCATGAAGGATGCGAACGCCGCCGCTGCCCCCATCTGGCATCCCGCCACCAGCCAAAGCACCTTGTGCCGCTTCAGCACCCCGGCCGGGTTCCCTACCTGCGGCGCAGGCCCACCCTCTGCCTGAGTGCGCCGCCGCTCCCGGCCGGCAAACAACCACACCACCGAGAAGGCCACAATCCCCGCTGCCATCGCCACGTGAACCTCTCGCCAGCCTCCCAGCAGCGACACCATCGTGGGAGTGGCGGCTATGCCTGCCATCTGACCTATCGAGCGTATGCTGAAGTCCACGCTGTTCACAATGGCATACAGCCTGGCCCTGAACCACTGCTGGATGAAGATGACCTGCATCTGAATCCGGCAGACCGCCATTAACACGAAGGTGAAGCGGGCCGCCAGCAGCACCTCCACTGTCGGCGCAACGGCGTGGAGTATAGCGGCGGCCCCCATGCCAAGTGCGCTGGCAAGCGTGACAAGCCTCGGGTTGTACCGGGTGAGCCAGATGCTGGCTGGGAGGGCCATCAGGCCGAAGCCCATGAAACCCGCCGAACCCATCAGCCCAGCCTGAAGGGGAGTCATGCCCAGGTCTTCACGCCAGATTGGTATGAGCACACCGATGGACATGAACACGAACGTGTTGACCAGGTCCATGCCCCACAGATTGCCCATCACCACCCAGGCGTAACGGGGCTGGATGTCTGTGGAGGCTGCGGCCGCGGCCCTCGCGGGCGGGATTGCGTCTTCCGGTTGGTCGGGTGGTCTCAAGGTATTTCGAACGGATCGGCTGCGCGACAGGTGTGGTGCGACGGCGACAGCCTTCTGATTCGGCGGTGCTTGGTTGGCGATTCGCCCCATCATACATCGCCCGTCTGCGTTTAGCTAGTCGCGCCGCTCTGGACGCTGGGAGCGTCATGGGTTAGGCTGTCTGCCAGTGTGGGCGCGACGCCAGAGCGTCCGCGGTGTAGCTGAACGCGGAAGGAGCACACTTGACGAACGATTCGCCGGTCGAGGAGCTGGACGTCACGGTCACGCATGGCCGTATGCACTGCACGCTCCACGGTAACGGCGAGCCCCTGGTGTTGCTGCACGGTGCGCTCGGTACCGGGGAGGCGCACTTCCGCCGCCAGATTGATGAGCTGGTGCGGGACTACCGCCTCATCGTCGTGGACTTCCTGGGCTACGGCCGGTCAGGCAGGCGGGACCTCTTCGATGAGGCCTTCCACACGCGCGACGCCGAGGACGTGATCGCGCTCATCGAGCAGTTGACTGCGGCCCCCGTCCACCTATGCGGGTTCAGCGACGGCGCAATCGTGGCAATGATAGTGGCGACGCGTTACGGCGAGTACCTGCGCTCACTGACGCTCATCGGCGGGCAGGCCGTGCTGGACGAGAAGGGCATGGCGATGACCCGGGAGTGGGTGCCGCCAGAGCAGCTGTCGCCGGGCTTCCGGGATGCGCTGGCCCGCTATCACGGCGATCCATACTGGTCTGAGATGGTCACGGAGTACGTGGACGCGTTCGAGAGGCTATACGCGGCCGGCGGCGATCCGGTGGGCGGCTCGCTGGAGGGCATCTCATGCCCAACGCTCATCGTTCAGGGCGCCGACGATCCCTGGGTGGACGTGTCGCACGCCCACGACATGCACGCCACCATACCCGGCTCGCGCCTGGAGGTGCTGGAGGGCACCGGCCACGAGGTCCAGCGCGACCGCCCGGAGGCCTTCAATAGGCTGCTTCTGGAGTTTCTGGCCTCCGTGGGCCAAGCCGCCACCTAGCACGCTCACCCCCGCATCGGTGTGCGGGGCAGGCTCTGAGCTTGTCGAAGGGCCAAGCCTCCCGATCCGCTCACCCTGAGCTCGTCGAAGGGCGTGAGCGGGCGGTCGCACTTCGACCGCGTAACTGCCCGCTCACATGGTTCGACTGGCTCACCATGAGCGGGCTGAAAGGAGGCCGCGTGCCGCGGCCCCCTCACACCGCCTCAATGCCCATGCTGACCAACTCATCCTGCACCGCCGCGATCAGTGCGTCAGCAGTCGAACTCGACAAGGCGAAGGGCTTGGACCTTGTGGGCGCCATGGTCATGTAGCTCCAGAACGCATTCCACACGCGCTGCCGGTCCTCCGGCCGTCGTGCGGAGAGCAGAGCGGGCAGGTACTGGCCCGCGAGTCGGTAGGCCAGGAGTTCGCACGAAATGGGGTCGTCCGATATCTCAGGGGATGCGTCTGAGAGCACATCCCTCCACCGGGCCTCATCCAGCAGCTCTGGCCGGTCCAAGCGGCGCTCCTTTCCCTGCGGCCAGCCTGCTGCGACAAAGCGGGCGCCACGTCGCTCGGAAGGCTGCCGCGTTTGCCAATTCACGGCTGTTCGCACATAATGGTAGCACAGGTTTGCGGCGTCACGGTGCCGCCGGAAATGGCCGCGGCTCGCCGACAGGAGGTGCAGTGAAATGAGCGACCAGACCACGGAGATCGCGACGCTTGCGGGTGGGTGCTTCTGGTGCCTGGAGGCGGTCTACGAGCAGCTGAAGGGCGTGCACAAGGTGGAGTCCGGGTACATCGGCGGGCACGTGCCGAACCCCAGCTACGAATCGGTGTGCAGTGGCCGAACCGGACACGCGGAGGCCGTGCGGTTGACCTTCGACCCGAGCGTCGTATCGTACAGGGAATTACTGGAGGTGTTCTTCACGATCCACGACCCAACCACGCTGAACCGGCAGGGGCCGGACGTGGGCACGCAGTACCGCTCCGCCATATACGTTCACACGCCGGAGCAGCAGGCCATCGCGGAGGAGGTGATGACGGAAATCGACCGGGCGCGCCTGTGGGACCGGCCGGTCGTCACGGAGATTGCTCCCGCCACCGCCTTCTTTGTCGCCGAGGACTACCACCAGGAGTACTTCCGGAACAACACCTACCAGCCGTACTGCCAGGTCATCATCCAGCCGAAGGTTGCGAAGTTCCGCAAGGAGTACCTGGAGCGGCTGAAGCCCGAGGCGGCCGAAGCCACGATGTACTCCTGAGCAGGGCGCGGTACCCGACTAGCCTTGAACTGCTCAGCTTTGGCCTGCGCGCCTCGAGCATCGGGTTGGTGACGCCTACCGTCTCTGCGGCGGCGCCCACGCCTCGCCGGGCTGCCGCGGGTGTCGGTACATGTGGCCCGAGTTGACCTCCGGAAACTCCACGCTCTCCGCCTGCGCTATCCCCTCGATGTACGCACGGATCAGCTCGTCCTCCGCATCGTAGGCGAAGGGGTCGCCCAGTTGCTGCTCGATCTCGCCGCCAGGCTCAGGCCTGTTTGCCATCAGCCACTCTGTAGAGCGGGTCAGCGCTTCCGCCACGCCCACGACATCGTGGTACCCAAGCTCGGTCCTGATCTTGGAGATGTCCATTTCGGTGCCCGGTCCGGCCTGCGCGCTCCTTCCCCGGTACGCCCGCGCCGCCAGCGACGGCGGTAGCTCCACCAACTCCCACTCGTGGCCCATCAGACCGGCGATGAACCGGGCGACTTGGGTCTGGGAGTACTGCGATTCCTCCCCCACATTGTAGACCTGGCCCGCCGACTCGGTCGGCTTGTCCACGCCCAGGAGCACCGCGTGCGCCGCGTTCTGCCCGAAGGCCCGCCTGCCTGCCCCCCTGCCGGCTGACACGATGAGCTGCCTGCGCTCGTCGAGCGCTCTCCGCACGATGCTCCACTCCGGGTTCGCGGGCGCTCCCGGCCCGTAGATGCCAGGATAACGGAAGATGGTCGCGTTGTACTGGCCCTCGCTGTGCGCCTGCAGAACGGTCTGCTCCGTGACCCAGATCATGTATGGGAGCCGTGGGCCGTTGGGGTCAACGGTGACCGGGCTGTCTTCGGGAATGGCCGCGGGCGCTCCCATGGGGCCCCATCGCGGGTCGTTGCGCGGCGCGTAGAGCATCCCCCCGCTCACGGTGATGAGGCGTTGCGTCTTGCCCTTGAGCTCCTCCGCGATCAGGCGAATGCGTCCGTACGTGGCAATGGAGACGTCGAAGCTGCGGCCGTCCAGTGCGGCCTCCAGCGTCTCCGCGAAGTGGGGGTCGGTGTGGATGTGCTCGACGGGCTGGACGAACTCAGCCTCGTGCTGGCCGCCGTGCAGCACGGCGACCTCGTATCCGCGCTCGATGAGGCCGTTGACGATGTGTGGGCCGGACGGGCCGGTCCCTCCGATTACCAGGGCGTTCATGCGCGACACCTCCTAGTCTACGGCCGTAGCCGTGGCGGTTCACTGCGTATGCTAAGCGATGCTCACCGCGCGGTCAACCGGCGCAACCGTCCGAACGGGGACCTGCCCTACCGTTCGCGCGGTTCCCAGCCCAGCTCGTCGATACGCTCCTTGACGATGCGCGCAACCTCTAGGTTGCCCTCCGGCGTCAGGTGGCCCGTGAGGTTCTCGGCCACTCGTATGTATAGGTCGTCGAATACCCTCTCGAACGAGTTGCGCTGCCTGAACTCCTCCAGCAGGTCCACGTAGGGTATGCCCAGCTTCTCGTAGAGCGCGATAAGGTGCGTGTGGGTGGCGTCCTCTGCGGCGCGCTGCCACGCCTCCTCGTCACGAAAGCCTGTCCCGTGTGGCACCTGCACCACGATGAGCCTTGCGCCCGTTGCCTGCGTGGAATCCTGCAGCGAGCGAAGCACGTGCTCTACGATGCGGTCCACGTCCCGGTGGTAGCGCTCCTTGACGCCCTCGCCGAACAGGCGCCAGTAGGCGCGCGTCAGCCGGTTCCGGAGGAACACGATGGAGTAGAGGGCCGGCGGGTCGAGCTCGCGATCGAGCGCGTCGTGCACCTCCTCGGGAGGCGGAATGTCTGTGTTGGTGAGCTGCATGATTCCCGTGCTCTCGTCATACTCGAAGAGGGGCTTGGCGTAGCCGTAGAAGGAAAGGGCCGTCCTGATGTAGTTGTGGGGAAACGTCCCCAGGAGGACCACGTCGGGGTTGTACTGCTCTCCGTAGGCCTGGTACTTGAGCACCGCCTGATCAATGCCGTAACCCACAACGCCCATGTTGAGCACCTCACCGTTGTCCAGCAGCGTTTCGAGATATGCGGGGTAGGTCTCGTCGGAGTCCACGTACGAGCCGAATACGAAGGAGTCACCGATGGCGACAACCCGGAGAACGTCCTCGGCGGGCTGCAGGTCGTAGGTCGTGACGCCGACGGTCCTGCCTCCGCCCGTGTTGGAGTTGTAGGGCTGGTCCCAGCCTAGGTAGGGGTCGTAGACGCCGCGACGCCAGTCGAGGTCACGTGGGTAGAGCTCCAGGAAGCTGCGCCGGTAGAACTCGGCGTCCAGGGCGCGGTCGTAAGTGAGGTCGGCGTACAGCTCTGAGGGCTGGTCGATGGTGAAGCGAAGGACTAGCTCTAGCACCAGCAGCAGGACTAGCAGCGAGCCAACCGAAATCGACAGCCCAACGGCGATGGTCTTGAGGGTGTTCAATGAAACGTCGCGTCCGTGGGCTATACACCGGAAGGCAACTGCGATGCCGCAGGATAGCATTGCGCCCGCGCGGTGTCAACGCGCACCCTCCAAATTGACCTGCACAACCGCCCGTGCTATCATGCGGGCTAGGGATAGCCATTGCCGATAGCTGCGGAGCCCATGGAAAACCTAGACCAGATCGGCGAGGAGATTTCGGCGTGCACTGACTGCGCTCTCTCCCGCACCAGAACCCGTGCCGTACCGGGCGAGGGGCCGCCTGATGCGGAGATTGCACTGGTTGGCGAAGCGCCGGGATTCAACGAGGACCAGCAGGGGAGACCCTTTGTGGGCGCTGCCGGCCATCTGCTGGAGGAGTTGCTCTCGCACGCCGGTCTCAGCCGCGAGCAGGTCTTCATAACCAACACCGTGAAGTGCCGGCCGCTCAACAATCGCGATCCGCTCCCCGGTGAGATGGCCGCCTGCCGCAAGTATCTGGACCGGCAGCTGGAGGTAATCTCGCCAAAGGTCATCGTGACGCTGGGCCGCTACTCGCTGGCAAGCTTTCTGCCAGGCGAGGCCATCGGCAAGGCCAGGGGGAGGCCCCGCAACGTAAACGGGACCATCGTCTACCCCATGTACCATCCTGCGGCTGCGCTGCGTCAGCAGGCGTTCCGCAAGGTCATAGAAGAGGACATGCAGAAGCTTCCGGAGCTGCTAAGGGCAGCGCCCCAACCCCAGGAGGGGCCGCAGGAAGAACAACTCAGCATGTTCTGAGGATACACATGGCGCCACATCTGAAGGTAATACCCCTGGGTGGTCTCGGGGATATCGGCAAGAACATGATGGCCCTGGAGTGTGGCGACGACATCGTCGTCATCGATGCCGGGGTGCTTTTTCCGGCTGAGGACACGCCCGGTGTCGACTTCATAATCCCGGACATCACCTACCTCAAAGAGAATATCGACCGCGTCCGCGCGATCCTGATCACCCACGGCCACGAGGACCACACCGGGGCTCTCCCATACGTGCTGCGAGAACTGGACGTGCCCGTCTACGCCCCGCGCCTGGCAGCCGGACTCATTGAGGTGAAGCTGAAGGAGCACAGGGACACCCGGGACGCCCGGCTGGAGGTCGCTTCCCCCGGCGAGCCCGTGGAGTTCGGCTGCTTCCGCGTGGAGTGGTTCCGGGTATGCCACAGCATACCGGACGCCATGGGGCTGGCCATTCAAACTCCCCAGGGGCTGGTGATCCACACCGGCGACTTCAAGGTGGACCACACGCCTGTCGACGGGCGGCCCACGGACCTCAGCACCCTGGCGGCGCTGACCAGCGACGGCGTGCTGCTACTCCTGTCCGACTCCACCTACGCGGAGGTGCCCGGCTACACGGCCTCCGAGCGCGTGGTGGGTGAGGCGCTCGACAGGGTGATTGCGACCGCGCACGGACGGGTGCTGGTGGCAACCTTTGCATCGCTTATATCGCGCATTCAGCTGGTGCTGGACGCCGCGCGCAGGCACGGGCGCAGGGTGGCATTCGTGGGACGCAGCCTGGTAGACAACGTCAACATGACCCTGAAGATGGGCTACCTGTCCGCGCCGCCGGAGGTCATGGTGTCCCTGCGAGAAGCGAGAGACCTTCCGCCCGAAGACGTGGTCATCATGACAACCGGTAGCCAGGGCGAACCGACCTCGGCCCTGGTGCGCATTGCAAGGGGTGAGCACCGCGACGTGAGCATCATCCCGGGAGACACGGTCGTCATCTCCGCCACGCCCATTCCGGGCAACGAGACAGTGGTCAGCAAGACCATCGACAACCTGCTCCGCAAGGGCGCCCACGTCCTCCACGACAGGATCGCCCTTGTGCACGTCCACGGACATGCCAGCCAGGAAGAGCTGAAGCTCATGCTCAATCTCGTCCGTCCCAGGTACTTCGTTCCGGTTCACGGTGAGTACCGGCATCTGAAGGCGCACGCGGCGCTGGCGGGCGCTCTGGGCATGGCTCCGGACAACGCCTTCGTGATGGAGGACGGCGACGTGCTGGAAATCGGCCCCGACTGGGCCGAGGTGACTGACAGGGTGACTGCCGGTCCCGTCTTCGTGGACGGCAGGCGTACCTGGGGCATGATGAATGGCGTGCTCAGGGACCGCAGGCTCCTCTCGCAGGACGGCATCGTGGTCATGGTGGTAACACAGGACTCCCAGACAGGCCAATTGCTGGGACTTCCTGAGATGGTCTCCAGCGGTTTCATCGATGTGTCGGAGCAGAGCGAGATATCCGACCTGACTGCGCAGGTGGTAATGGAGGCGGTAAACGGCAATGGAGTGCAGCCGATGGACAGGGCGCAAGTCGCCCAGCGAGTGAAGGAAGTGACGGCGGGCTTTCTCCGCGAACGCACCGGAAGGAGGCCCATGATAGTACCGGTGGTGAAGGAAGTCTAAGGGGGCCCAATGAAACGGTTTGCCCAGCGCGTGTGGCAGCGCAAGCTGGTCTCGGCCGCCGTCGTCCTGGCGCTCGTGGTCGTGGCTGTCGTGGGAATCTTCCACGCTCAGATCATCGACGGCTTCATAACTGCGCGTGACTCGCTGGTGCGGACCTTTGCCTTTGGGTTCGTTCCGACGCTGATATGGGCCGTGGCGCTGGCCTTGGCGGTGTGGAAGCGACGCCATCTGCTGGAGAGGCGCTACTGGAACCGCTGGGCCGCCGCGCTCGTGGGCACGGTTGTGGTTTGGGGCGGCATGGGCTACCTGATCGGCTACGAGGGCATCCTCAATGAGGTGTCGCTGGGAGGCGAGATCGGGCAGGCCATAAAGGGCCCGTCTGACATCCTGGGCGGAGTGCGCCTCCTCGCGCTGGCCGCCGCGGCAATCACGATCGCCTCGCCCACCGGGACACTGAGGTGGCTTCGCAAGTCGGCCCACTTTACGGGCCGCGCCGCTCGCAAGGCCGCGCGCGCCCTGCCCGTGGTTGCGCGAGGCACTCGAGCCGCCGGCAGGACCGTGGCCAGGGCCTTCAGCCTCCTGCGAAGAGATAAGCCGGCCCCGGCCACCATCTCTGTACAGGAGGCTCCCGTCCCCCGCCAGTCCGAGCGCAGCTCTGCTACGGCGCTGCGAAGGCAGCAGGCCATGCAGGAGCTGGCCCCCCGTACGCAAGGAGGCCAGAACGGCGACGGCGCCTCAGAGGAGAAGCCTGCCGAGGCTCGGCCGAGGCCTGCTCCCACCGGCTCCACTCCGCCGCAACCGGCGCCGGCTCCCGTGACCGCCAGGCAGCCGGCAGCGGCCGCGGCGCCGTCGGAAGTGGAGAGGCCCATCATTCCATACGTGTCACCAGCAGAGCTTGCACTCTGGGCGGTGCCGCCCGTGACGCTGCTCGCGGAGTCACCGCCTGGCAGCCACGAGCCCGGCATCGACACGGAGGCCACGTCCGAGCTCATCGAGAACGCGCTGGCGGACTACGGCATCGAGGTGAGCGTGTCGGAGGTGAAACCCGGCCCCGTCGTGACCATGTTCGGCCTGGTGCCCGGATGGGTCAGGCGCAACCGCCAGTCCAGGGGCGGCGGCGAGACCGCCGAAGAGGCATCCGGCAGGTCAGCCGGTCGAGGCGAGGAGAGCTCGACGCGGGTGAAGGTCGACAACATACTGGCGCGCGAGAAGGACCTGGCGCTGGCCCTTGCGGCCCCCAGCCTTCGCATCGAGGCGCCCATACCCGGCGCGTCGCTCGTGGGCATCGAGGTGCCCAACCCCAAGCCGGCGATGGTCAACCTGCGCGACGTCATGGAGGCGGACGAATACCGGTCCATGCTGGAACGCTCCAAGCTGACCTTGGCCCTGGGTACGAAGAGCGGCGGCGAGACCGCCGTCGCGGATCTGGCCCGGATGCCACACCTGCTAATCGCCGGATCCACCGGAAGCGGCAAGAGCGTGTGCGTCAACACGGTGATCACCTCCATCATCATGCAGACCTCGCCGTGGGAGGCAAGGCTGTTGATGATTGACCCAAAGCGCGTGGAGCTGACACCCTACAACGGCGTTCCTCACCTCATCTTGCCGGTGATTGTGGAGGTGGACATGGCCGTGCAGGCGCTGAGGGGCATGATCACGGAGATGATGGCGCGCTACAAGCTCCTGGAGGAGGCCGGATCTCGCAACATCGAGAGCTACAACCGCGACCGGGCTCCTCACGAGAAGATGCCCTTCATCGTGGTAGCCGTGGACGAGCTGGCGGACCTGATGATGTCGGCCTCCAAGGATATCGAGCACTCCATCGTCAGGCTCGCTCAGCTGGGCCGCGCCACGGGCATTCACCTGGTTGTTGCGACACAGCGCCCCTCCGTAGACGTGGTGACCGGCCTGATCAAGGCCAACTTCCCGGGGCGCATCGCTTTTGCTGTGGCGTCGCAGGTGGACTCCCGCACCATCCTGGACGGCGCAGGGGCCGAGAATCTCCTGGGCCGCGGCGACATGCTTTTCCAGCCCTCGGACGCGCCCAAGCCCACCCGCGTGCAGGGCGCATTCCTTTCTGACCGCGAAATAGGCGACCTCGTCAGCCACTGGCGAAAGCAAAGCGGACCGCCTCCGCCACCCATCTCGCTGGAGAGCCCGGAGGCGCCCAGAGAGAGCGGGCAGTCGGGCGCAGGCACAGGAGACGATCTGCTGGACAAGGCGTGGGACCTGGCCACGCAGCACAACCGCCTGTCAACGTCGCTTCTACAAAGACGACTGCGGATCGGGTACCCGCGGGCGGCCCGGCTTATGGACCTGCTGGAGGAGGAGGGCGTGGTTGGGCCCGGCGAGCCCGGGAAGTCCCGTGACGTGCTGGTGAGCAGAGGCAGAAGACCCGGCCCCGGAGGATGAGCTTTGGTAAGGAGTCTCGCGGACCGGCTGGCCGGCTTCCTCGTTAGGACGCCCAGCCCCCCTGTCGATGAGCAGTGGCCTCTGGAGGCCTGCGCCAACTGCAACGCGTCTCTGGTGGACGAGCCCCTCTACCTGGAGCAGCACGTGTGTCCCGGGTGCCGTTTCCACTATCCCATCGCTGCCAGGGAACGCATAGCGCTGCTTGCCGATCCCGGCACGTTCCGCGAGAGCCAGCGCTCGATAGTCTCGCTCGGCCTGGCTGCGTCGTCACAGATGCAGCGCAGGCGCGACAGGCGTAGGACGGGCCTCACGGAGGCAGCGATAACCGGCCGCGCCGAGATGGGCGGCGTACCGGTCATTCTCATCGTCTTGGACTACCGTTTCCTGGGAGGCACGCTGGGCGCCGTGATGGGCGAGAAGGTCGCACTGGCCTTCGAGATGGGCGCACGCCGGAAGCTGCCCGTTGTGGCCGTCGTCACCAGCGGCGGCGCCAGGATGCAGGACGGCGTGCTCTCCCTGATGCAGCTTGCCAAGACCTCCGTGGCCCTGAACCGACTGCACCAGGAAGGTCTGCCCTTCATATCCGTGTTGGCGCATCCCACCACCGGCCAGGCATACTCCGGCTTTGCGAACATGGCCGACGTCATTGTGGCGGAGCCGGGCGCGGTCCTGGGTCTGGCGCCTTCCAGGCAGCAGACGGGAGGATCCCGGAAGGCGCAAGCCACGTGGGCGAGCACGGCGGAGGCACACCTGCTCCACGGCATGATCGACAGGGCTGTCGATAGGGAGCACCTGCGCGGTCTCCTCGTAAGGCTTCTGGGCGTCATGGCGCCGAGGCGTGACGACGCCGACGACGAGTCTGCGAAGCCCGATGCGGCCGGCCCGGAAAGTGACCGGCTGGAAGAGCTGTGGCCCGCGTCGTGGGAGACGGTGCGAGTGGCGAAGCGCGGGCAGCGTCCCACGTCGCTGGACCTCATCCGCCGCGCCATGCCTGTCTTCGAGGAGCTTCACGGCGATCGCCTTCACGGCGACGACCCGAGCGTGGTTGCAGGCCTGGGAAGCCTAGGAAGCCGCCCAGTTGCGGTGATTGCCCAGGAGAGGGGCCACGACGTGTCCGCGCGGGAACGGCACGAAGGCCGTGCGTACCCGGAGGGGTTCCGCAAGGCCGAGAGGCTGATGAAGCTTGCCGCCAAGCTCAAGCTGCCCCTCATTACGCTCATCGACACGCCGGGGCCGAACTACGGCCTGGAGTCGGAGGAGCGCGGTCTGGGCAGCGCAATCGCATCCGCCATGTCCCGGATGGCACAGCTCCCCGTGCCAACCGTTGCCGTTGTCGTCGGCGAGGGTGGCAGCGAGGGCGCGCTCGCGCTGTCGGTTGCGGACCGGCTTCTGATGTTGGAGAGCGCCACCTACTCCGTGACGTCGCCCGAGGTGAGGGCGGCCCTGCTGTATCGCGACTCGCCACGGGGCAGGCGAATCCCGGAACCGCTTACGCTAACAGCCCAGGACTGCCAGGAGCTGGGCATCATCGACGACATCGTCGCCGTGCCGCCCGAAGAAGGCCCGGCCAACCCGGACGCGCTTGCCCTGGTGCTGCGAACGGCCATCGAAGGCGAGCTGGAAGTTCTGCAGGCGCGCTCGCCCAGGCGTTTGCTCAGGGACAGGTACAGGAAGTATCGCAAGATGGGCGAGTACAGCTCGCACTTCCGGGTTGCTCTGACGCAGGAGGTCGCGCACCTGCAGAGCTACGTTGCGAACCGGGTGAGACGAATCCGACGGCGGAGGCGGCCGTCAAGGGCTGCGCTGCCTGCCCCGGACAACGGCGGTGAGGAGAGCGAGGGCGGAGCCTAGCCGGCCATGTTGGCGGCCAGCGTCGGTTCCAGGGCCATTGTGATGCTCTCGTACTCCGCGGCCACGAGCGGGCTGGTGAGGACGGTTGGCTTGGACGTGTCCCGGTAGTCGGCCCGCAGGTCCAGCCGGCCCATGAACGGCAGGTCCATCTCCTGGGCAAGCTCCTCGCCCGCGCCGCTGCCGAACACGTCGCCGCTGAAGTTCTCCACCACGCCGAGGACGTTGACGTTCAGCTTTCGGATCATGTTGATGGAACGCTTGGCGTCCAGCTTTGCCAGCGCCTGCGGCGAGGTGACGACCACGAAGCCGTCCAGGCTGAGCGCCTGCATCACCGTGAGAGGCGCGTCCGAGGTTCCCGGCGGCAGGTCCACCACCAGGCAATCCAGATCGCCCCAGTCGGTGGTCTGCAGGAACTGGTTGATTGCGTTGTGCACCATGGGACCGCGCCAGATGATGGCTTCCTCCTCGTTCTGCTGAAAGAAGGCCATCGAGATTATCTTCACGCCGTACTTCTCAGGAGGAATGAGCATGTCGTCCTGCATGGTGGGCTTCTCGGTGGCGCCCAGGACGCGGCTGGCGTTGGGGCAGTCGATGTCGGTGTCCATCAGGCCGACGGCGTAGCCCTTCTGCGCGAGCGTGACGGCGAGGTTGACGGCGACGGTCGTCTTGCCCACGCCGCCCTTACCGCTGTAAACGCCGATCTTGTTGCGGATGCGGGCCAGCTTGCCAGTGATCTCGCGGCGCTGCTGCCAGCTCCGCTTCATGGCCTCCAGGCGCGCCTGCTCTTGGGGTGACATCTGGCGGGTCATAAGGTCATGTACCTCCGAGTGCGCCCGGAAGGGGAGGGCGCAGGTGGCAAACGTCGGATGTGAGGAAGGCGAATCAGTCCAAGCCCAGCAGCTTCTTCCCGTCCTCGGTGATCATCTCCGGGTTCCACGGAGGGTCGAACACCATGTCGACCTCTACGTCCTCCACGCCCTCGACTTCGGCGATGCGCCACTCGGCGTTCTGTGCGATGTACGGGCCCATGCCGCAGCCGGGAGCGGTGAGCGTCATCTGCACGTACACCTCGCCGCCGTTGAGCCGGATATCGTAGACGAGGCCGAGGTCGTAGACGTTGACGGGAATCTCCGGGTCATATACGTCCCTTAGGGCTTCCTTGATTTCGTCCAGTGAGATTTCCTTTGCAGTTGCCATTTTGGACCTCGCTTGAGTGTGGGGTTGCGCAATCTCCGACTACCGCAATTGTACCAGCGGTGACATGAGGTGTCAATTTTGCGGGCGTGAGTTCAGCGGCGAACGGGGCTGGCGGCGCGGGCGCGTCAGCCCGCCGAGGGTCTACCGTCATTTCGAGCGTAGCCGAGAAATCCAGGGCGTGCCGCTATCGTGCTCGCGCAGCCAACGGATGGACACGTGCCGCGGAGAGGCTCGCCCCTGCTAGCCGGCAATCCTCAACAGCCGGCCTTCGTGCATTCCCGCCTCGTAATGCCTAGCAATTCGGTGCCCCGAAGCAGGGCCACGGCCTTGGGATCTCCACCGGCTCGTTGAAACGGCTGAACGTGTAGGTGCGCTCTGAAGATATGGCGTCTGAACCCGAACCCAGACTCATCCTCTTGTCTATCCTCCTGACGAGGCCGTCCTCCTTGCCAATCCAAATCTCCAAGACTTCGCTGCCCTCACCGCTACTGGCCAGATAGCGTTCTACCAGGATCCCGCCAATCTCGGTATCTTGAAGCCGCTCTACGCTGTCATACCTGTCTGAGAGACTTTGCATCCCCTGGCTGGACGCGTTTGGCAAGCCCGAGAAGTAGAGGTCCGAACTCTGCGCGTCTAGGAGGCCCCAGGAATAGAGGTCCGACCCAGGAGATGTAAGTTGGCCTGCGCTCACCATGTGCCAGTAAGGGTCGCCGTCGACGGTTTTTGACCAGGTCACGCCGTCAAGGTATAGGAGTTCCATTTCGATGGCATCGCGTTGCCCCGATATCCGAAGGTCACGGTCAGGCTGCCAAGATTCCCTATAGTGGACCGAATTCGGACGCACAACGGCTCCCTCTGACGTGGTGCGCATCCCATATCCCCATTCGATCCGCCCAACCTCCTCTCCGGTGCCTCGCTTGCGGATGATGCAGTATCGATAGTCTCCGTCCCGGACAAGGCAGTCTTCCTCGGTCTGTGCCTCGAACGCCTCCCTGTCCGCGGGAAAGTAGTGCTCCGCGATCTCGATGTCCAGGATCCCCAGGTTGGTAAATCTATATGACCCGAGGCCGCCGGTCCTGCTCTCTTCCACGCTGAAGTGCACGGATTCCACTTCCCCCAGGCCATCGAAGGCGGCGGCAAAGGCGGTAGCGGGATCAGCGGGCCGCTCCGGCCAGTTGAGAACGGCATAGAAGAGGCCCCCGAGGACTAGTATGCTCAGGATTGCGATCGATACAACCGGGGGCACATGACGAGAAGATGGGAGGACTCTGCCAGCCTGTGCGTTGTACATTTATCACCCCTACTCTCTCCAAACTCGCCGCCGGCCCAGACATCAGGCGAATGGCCGAGATTCCTCGCCCCAGCGCTACGAATTACATAAGCGTGCGCATCGAGTCTGCATGCTTACCACGATCAAGTCTCGCGTCTGTATTATAATACGCTACGTGCACGCTGTCCATTTCCTGAACTCGGTCACAACACTTGACCCCGGCTACTACCCGCCCACCCTTCCCTATCTCGGCGGGGAGGCGGCCGTGGTCCGCCATCGACCTCTATCGCGGCCCGTCGGCTTGCGCATAAATTCACAATTGATGTATCATGTTCCTCTGGAAGTGGGTTGCCGGGCAGGCCAACATGGCGGGCAAGCCGAGGGGTAGCATGGCAGAGTCGGGTGGCCGCGAGGCCCTTGCCATCCGCGCAAGTGGCCTGAGCAAGGCCTACGGGCCTCACTTGGTGCTCAGAGGTCTGGACCTGAGCCTGCCCTGGGGCGAGTTCCTCACAGTATTCGGGCCCAATGGCTCCGGCAAAACAACCCTCATCAAGGTGCTTGCCACCATCGCGCGACCGGACGCCGGCGAGGTAGAGATCGCCGGATTCGACCTCAGGAAGAACCCAACGGCCGTCAGGAGGAACATAGGAGTGGTCACACATCAGCCCCTTCTGTACGCCGATCTGACTCCTCGCGAGAATCTCAGGTTCCACGGCAGGATGTTCGGGCTGAAGGACCTCGACGAGCGAATCGACCAGGCGGCCGACATGGTGGGCCTGCGCCCCCATCTCTCTCGCAGAGTCGGCACGCTATCGCACGGGCTGCAGAAGCGGGCGTCGCTTGCCCGCGCCGTCCTGCACGACCCACCCATCCTGCTGCTCGACGAGCCGGAGACGGGACTGGACCAGGAGGCGCTGGAGATGCTGAGCGCGATCGCATCCGCAGGGGAACGAGGAAGACGCACCGTGCTCATGGCCACGCACAGCTTGGATAGAGGCCTCGCCCTGGGCGACCGCGTCGCAATCCTCGCGAACGGCCGCATCGCGTTCGAGGAGGAGCGGGCGATGGTGGACGAGACCACGCTGCGCGACATCTACGGCCGCCACACGAGGGTAGCGCCGTGACGGGATTCTGGAGCGTGGTTGCCACCATGATGTGGAAGGACGTGCTCACGGAGCTGCGCGCCAAGGAAGTGGTGACGGCAGTTCTCGCATTCGCCATCCTGACGCTTGTTATTCTCAACTTTGCGGTCAACAAGGATGCCCGGCTCACGCCGGTGGTGGCGCCCGGCGTCCTGTGGGTGTCGTTCACCTTTGCCGGCGTGCTTGGGCTGACCCGGACGTTCGCCCTGGAGAAGGACCGGGGCAACCTGGAGGGCCTGCTCCTCACGCCCGCGGGCAGGGACGCCATCTTCGTGGGCAAGATGCTCGGCGGCCTAACCTTCATGCTGGTGGCGGAGGCCGTGCTTCTGCCGTTCTTCGCCATTCTCTTCGACGTGTCCCCGTTCCAGCCGGTGCTGCTGCTGGTTATTCTGCTGGCCACGCTGGGCTTCGTCGCCGTGGGCACACTGTTCTCGGCGATCGCCGTCAACACTCGCTCCCGCGAGATCATGCTGCCGATGCTGTTCCTGCCAATCGTTGTGCCTGTTGTCATAGGCGCGGTGGCGGCTACCGGCGGTGTGCTGGACGGCAGGCCGTGGGGGGAAATCGCCAAGTGGGTCCAGCTCATAGCCGTATTCGACCTTCTGGCGCTGGTCTTCTGCGCCTTCGCATTCGAGCACGTGATACAGGAGTGATCAGCCCATGACGATGAACCGGCTCACCAGGAACGCCCTGTTCGTTACCAGCGCAGCACTGATGGTGCTGACCCTGTACCTTGTATTCATCTGGGTGCCCACAGAAAAGAACCTGGGCATCTCCCAGAGGATCTTCTACTTCCACGTGGCGCTGGCGTGGGTCGGCTTTTTCGCCTTCTTCTGGGTGGTTGTGGGGAGCGTGGGCTTCCTGTGGAAGCGCAGCCGGTCGATGGACCGGCTGGCCTACGCATCGGCGGAGATTGGCCTGTTGTTCACCACGCTGATGCTGGTCACCGGAGTCACGTGGGCCAAGCCTGCGTGGGGGGTGTGGTGGACGTGGGACCCCAAGCTCACCACGTCGCTCATCCTGTGGCTCATATATGCGGCATACCTGATGCTGAGGGCGTACTCTCCACCCGGCGACCAGGGCTCGCGCTTCGCGGCCATTCTGGGCATCGTGGGCTTTGTTGACGTCCCCATCATCTACCTGTCCGTGGTGTGGTGGCGAACTGTCCATCCGCCCGCGGTTCTCGGCCCGGTTGCGGGCGGTGGCCTGGAGCCCTCGATGCGAGCGGTCCTCATGGTCTCGACCGTGGCGTTCACGTTCCTGTTTGCTCACCTGCTCATGGAGCGGCTGTCGCTGCGACGGAGCGAGGAGGAGATGGACCGCGCCCGGATTGGCGTCGAAACTGCGGCGCCGGCCCACCGGGCGATGGAGGGCGCATGAACACAAATAGCCGAAAGGTGAGAATCATGGTTGCGGCGCTGTCGGCCGTATTGCTGCTAGTGCTGGCGACCACGGCAGTACTTGCCCAGCAGGACGGGGCGGACCAGCCCAGCGCAGTGGCCGCCGAGGACACCGGCCCGGAGGCCAATCTGCCCTACCTATTCGCAGCCTACACCGTGACGTGGATCGGCTTCTTCGCATACTTGTACTACGTGTCGCAGAGGCAGCGCAGCCTTCGCAGGGAGGTGGAGATGCTGCGGGAGGCACTGGAGGAGCGGGACCGGCGAGACCGCGAGGCCGGTTAGCAGCCGCGGAACCTTCGCGAAAAGTGCGCGGGATAGCGGTTGACTTCCCATTCCGCGCGTGATATGCTTGCATACTGTTATTTTATGCTTCATCCTACCTTCTCCATCTCTGTCCCTGCGATTAACTATTTGCGGTTTTCCCGCGCCAGAAGAAGGGCGGACCAAGTTTACCCACCAGGAGCGTGATTCACAATGGAATCTCTAGCCGTCGTTTCGCCCGGCAGCGTCGTAGCCCCCCTGGACCAGAAGTCGTACGCCAAGATACCCACCGTACTGGACGTTCCGAATCTCATCCAGCTTCAGACCGCGTCCTTCGAGTGGTACAAAGGAGACTGCCTCAGGACGCTGTTCGAGGAGATCTCGCCAATCCGGGACTTCACCGGGGGCAGGTTTGAGCTGAACTTCTCCGACCACAACTTCCATCCGCCCAAGTACACGGAGGAGGAGTGCCGCGACAAGGAGGTCACCTACTCCGCTCCGCTCTACGTCAAGTCAAGCCTTCTGATCAAGGAGACCGGCGAGATCAAGGAGCAGAACCTCTTCATGGGAGACATCCCCATGATGACCTCGCAGGGCACCTTCATCATCAACGGGGCGGAGCGAGTGGTGGTCAGCCAGCTGGTGCGCTCGCCCGGCGTGTACCTCACGGCTGAGCGTGACGTGGCGAGCGACCGCGACCTGTGCGCCGGCAAGCTCATTCCCTACCGCGGCGCCTGGCTGGAATTCGAGACCAGCAACCGCGACGTGCTGTCGGTGAAGGTGGACCGCAAGCGCAAGGCGCCCCTGACCACGCTGCTTCGCGCTCTCGGCCTGGTGAGCGAGGAAGAGCTGCTCACCATGTTCCAGGACGTGGACAACGACCCCACGCACCAGTACATCCGCTCCACGCTGGAGCGCGACACGCACGTCCTGAGCCAGGAGGAAGCCCTGCTGGAGTTCTACCGCCGCCTCAGGCCCGGCGAACCCCCTAACGTGGAGAACGCCCGCAACCTTATGGAGAACCTGTTCTTCAACCCGAGGCGCTACGATCTGGGCAAGGTGGGCCGGTACAAGCTCAACCGCAGGCTCGGCATCAACGTCGGCCCGAACGAGCTGAACATCACAAAGGAAGACCTGGTGGCGGTGGTCAGGAAGATGATCCTGGTCAACAACGGGCACGAGCCGCCGGACGACATCGACCACCTGGGCAACCGGCGGATCAGGGCCGTGGGCGAGCTGCTGCAGAACGGCATGCGCGTTGGTCTGCTGCGCATGGAGCGCGTCATCCGCGAACGCATGACAACGCAGCCCGACCCCACGCAGGTTACGCCGGGCACGCTAATCAACGTGCGCCCTGTGGTTGCGGCGGTCCGGGAGTTCTTTGGCGGGTCGCAGCTGTCCCAGTTCATGGACCAGACCAACCCCCTGGCGGAGCTGACCCACAAGCGGCGCCTGTCCGCACTCGGGCCCGGCGGCCTCTCTCGCGAGCGCGCCGGTTTCGACGTGCGCGACGTCCACCACTCCCACTACGGCCGCATCTGCCCCATCGAGACGCCGGAAGGCCCCAACATTGGCCTCCTTGGCTCGCTGGCCACGTACGCGAGGACCAACGAGTTCGGCTTCATCGAGACTCCCTACCGACGGGTGATCTCGGATGTGCTCAGCAACTACCCCGATCTCCAGGGCCGCACCATAACCGAGGCCGTGGAGGGCGACGAAGGCAAGATCGCTGCCCGCAAGGGCCAGACCGTCTCGGCGCCCCTGGCAAAGCGGCTCGCCGCCCTGGAGCCGCGGACGGTCAGGGTGAAGCCGTTCGCCTCTTCCGATCCGCTGGATATCCACTACCTGGCCGCCGACGAGGAGGAGCGCTACCGCATTGCCCAGGCAAACTCGCCTCTGGACCACAAGAACCAGTTCACCACGGACAGGGTGGAAGCCAGAAGGGGAGAGATCTTCACCATGGAGCCTCCAACCAACGTGGAGTACATGGACATCTCGCCCATACAGATCGTGAGCGTGTCAGCGGCGTTGATACCCTTCCTGGAGCATGACGACGCCATCCGCGCACTCATGGGCTCCAACATGCAGCGCCAGGCCGTGCCACTCCTTGTCACAGAGGCGCCGCTGGTCGGCACCGGCATGGAGGGCAGGGTTGCCAAGGACAGCGGACAGGTGGTGCTGGCCAGGAACGCAGGCGTGGTCTCCAGGGTGTCCGGCAGCCTCATCGAGATCACGGACGCGGAGGGCAACGTTGAGTCGTATCCACTGATCAAGTTCCTGCGGAGCAACCAGGGGACGTGCATCACGCAGCGCGCCATAGTGACCAAGGGCCAGAGAGTGGAGGCCGGACAGCCGCTGGCCGACAGCTCGTCCACCGATAACGGAGAGCTTGCCCTGGGGCAGAACGTGCTGGTGGCGTTCATGAGCTGGGAGGGATACAACTTCGAAGACGCAATCATCGTGAGCGAGGAACTGCTGCGGCGGGACAAGTTCACCTCCATCCACATCGAGAAGTATGAGGTCGAAGCCAGGGACACCAAGCTGGGTCCCGAGGAGATAACTCGCGACATCTCCAACGTGGGGGAGGACGGCCTGCGCAACCTGGACGACTTTGGCGTGGTCCGCCCCGGCGCAGAGGTCGCTCCCGGCGACATCCTGGTCGGAAAGATCACTCCCAAGGGTGAGACGGAGCTCACCGCCGAGGAGAAACTGCTGAGGGCGATCTTCGGCGAAAAGGCCCGAGACGTGAAGGACACCTCGCTCAGGGTGCCCCACGGGGAACGAGGCAAGGTCATCGACGTAAAGTTCCTCTCCAGGGACAACAGGGACGAGCTTCCACCGGGCGTCAACACCATGGTACGCGTCTGGATTGCCCAGACCAGGAAGATCTCGGAGGGTGACAAGATGGCCGGCCGCCACGGCAACAAGGGCGTCATTTCCCGCGTGCTGCCCGTGGCCGACATGCCATACCTGGCCGACGGTACGCCGGTTGACATCATACTCAACCCCATTGGCGTGCCCTCCCGCATGAACCTGGGGCAGCTGCTGGAGACCCATCTGGGCATGGCTGCCCACAGCCTGGGAATGAGGGTGGCAAGTCCCGTGTTCGACGGAGCCAAGGATGGTTCCATCGAGGATGGCCTGGCCAAGGCGTGGATGATCCAGCAGTCCGGCGCCATCAAGCCCAACTCCTACAACGGCGAAGCGGACCCCGACGTGGACAAGCTGAGTGAGTGGCTCACCAAACGGGGCTTCGACCCAGACGTGGTGTTCAGCGACAGTCACCCGGGCGAAGCCAGACTGGCGTGCCTTCGAATCTGGCTGTCGGAGGAGGCCGGGCTTGACACCTCCAACATGACCGAAGTGGAGATGTCGCAGGAGGCGCTCCGCCTCAGCAAGGAGACCGGGAAGTCGGCTCCAACGCTGGGCAAGAGCGTCCTGTACGACGGACAGACCGGGGAGCCCTTCTTCCAGCCGGTCACGGTCGGCTACATTTACATGCTGAAGCTCATACACCTGGTGGAGGACAAGATTCACGCCCGTTCCACCGGCCCATACTCGCTGATCACCCAGCAGCCGCTGGGAGGCAAGGCGCAGTTCGGCGGGCAGAGGTTCGGCGAGATGGAGGTCTGGGCCCTCGAGTCCTACAGCGCAGCCTACAACCTCCAGGAGATGCTCACCGTCAAGTCCGACGACGTAATGGGCCGCGTGAAGACGTACGAGGCCATAGTCAAGGGAGAGGACGTGGTGCAGCCGGGTGTGCCGGAGTCCTTCCACGTGCTGGTGAAGGAGCTCCAGAGCCTGGGCCTCTCCGTGGAGCTGCTCCACGAGGACGAAGAGCAACCCATGCTGTCAGAGCCCACCGACGAGCTCACCGTGGATGGCGAAATCCTCAGCGAGATTGATGCGATGGAGTGGATGATGGACCTGGACGCGGGGTCGGAGGACAGAGTGGAGCTGGACGTCTCGTTCCTCACGAATGACAACGAGGACGAAGGCATTAGCCCAAGCGATGACGTGAACGGCAGTAACGAAACAGAGGTGGAGAATGCCCCAGAGCATGGAATTTAACGCAATCCGCATCTCCATAGCTTCCCCGGAGCAGGTGAGGAGCTGGTCATACGGCGAAGTCACCAAGCCGGAGACCATCAACTACCGTACGCTAAGGCCGGAGAAGGACGGCCTCTTTTGCGAGCGAATCTTCGGTCCGACCAAGGACTGGGAATGCTTCTGCGGGAAGTACAAGAAGATCCGCTACAAGGGCGTCATCTGCGACCGGTGCGGTGTGGAGGTGGCCAGATCCAAGGTAAGGCGCGAGCGTATGGCCCACATTGAGCTGGCCGCTCCTGTGGCCCACGTCTGGTTCTCCAAGGGTATCCCCAGCCGCCTGGGCTTGCTGCTGGATCTATCGCCCAGAAACCTGGAGCGCGTGCTGTACTTCGCCAAGTACATCATCACGCACATTGACGATGACCGGCGCGCCGAGGTCCTTCAGTCGCTGAAGGACGCGCTGGCGCGGTCTGCTGAAGCCGCAAAAGCGGAGGAGGCATCCGCGGACCAGACTGCCGAGTCAGGCGACTACTCCGAGGACTCCCACGACGCAGGCAACCGCGATATCGGCAATACCGTTGCGGGCTCGGACGCCGCACAGGGTCTTCGCGACGAGGAGATACAGGTCCGCATCGACGAACTGGAAGGCCTGCGCACCATGCAGCTGCTCACCGAGGCCAACTACCGCGACCTGCGGGACAAGTACGGCGATGTGTTCAGGGCGGAAATGGGCGCGGAGGGCATCCTGTCCATCCTCAAGCAGATGGACTTGGAGAACGTCAAGCTGGAGCTCCAGGAGGAGATCGTCACCACCTCCGGTCAGCGCCGCAAGAAGGCGATCAAGCGTCTTCGGGTCGTGGAGTCCATCATCAAGAGCGACAACGATCCGCACTGGATGATTCTGTCCGTGCTGCCCGTGCTGCCCCCCGACCTACGGCCAATGGTGCAGCTGGACGGGGGCCGCTTCGCCACCAGCGACCTTAACGACCTGTACCGCCGCGTTATCAACCGCAACAACCGGCTGCGCCGCCTTCTGGAGCTAGGCGCTCCTGAGATTATCGTCCGCAACGAGAAGCGGATGCTGCAGGAGGCGGTGGACGCTCTCATAGACAACGGACGTGTTGGCAAGGCCGTTTCCGGCAGCCACAACCACAAGCTGAAGTCCCTGGCGGACCTGCTCAGGGGCAAGCAGGGACGCTTCCGTCAGAACCTGCTCGGCAAGCGCGTGGACTACAGCGGCCGGTCCGTCATCGTTGCCGGACCCGAGCTGAAGCTCAACCAGTGTGGACTGCCCAAGCGGATGGCCCTGGAGCTGTTCAAGCCCTTTGTGATGAACCGGCTGATCCTGAACGGCCACGTGCACAACATCAAGAGCGCCAAGCGCATGGTAGAGCGAGTCCGGCCTGAGGTGTGGGACATTCTGGAGGACGTTATCTCCCGCAGGCCCGTGCTTCTCAACCGCGCCCCCACGCTTCACAGGCTGGGAATTCAGGCCTTTGACCCCGTCCTGGTCGAGGGCAGCGCGATCAAGATTCACCCACTCGTCTGCACCGCCTTCAATGCGGACTACGACGGCGACCAGATGGCCGTGCACGTGCCGCTGTCGCGCGAGGCTGTGATGGAGGCCAGGCAGCTCATGCTAAGCACCCAGAACATGCTGTCCCCCAGCTCCGGCGAACCCATCGTGGCGCCCACGCTGGACATCGTGTTCGGCTGCTACCACCTCACCAGCGAGGTCGCGGGCGCCAGGGGTAATGGTTCGCGGTACAACGACTTCGACGAGGCGAGGCTAGCGTACGAGCACGACGTGGTCGATCTGCGGGCGCCAATCCTGGTGAGGCAGTCCGGCAACGGCACCGGGGAAGACTGGCTCAGGACCACCGTAGGCCGCATCATCTTCAACGAGGTGCTGCCGGAGGGCATGAGCTATCGCAATCATATCATGGACAAGAACCTCCTCAAGGACCTGGCCGCGGAGTGCTATCGCACCCAGGGCAACGACATCACCGCGGAGGTGTTGGACAAGATCAAGCGCCTCGGCTTCCACTACGCCGGGAAGTCCGGCACGACCATCGCCATCAACGACATCGAGGTGCCCGCTCAGAAGGCGGACCTCATGGCCGCCGCAACGACCAAGATCGAGAGCTTGGAGGAGCAGTTCCAGAGAGGCCTCATCACGGAGGACGAGCGTTACAACACAGCCGTGCAGATTTGGACGGACACAAGTGACCAGATGACCAAGGTCATCGAGGAGCAACTGCCAACCTACGGCGGTGTATACCTCATGGCGATCTCGGGCGCCAAGGGAAACGTGGCCCAGATCAAGCAGATGGCCGGGATGCGCGGGCTGATGAGCAACCCTCGGGGACGCATCATCGAGCTGCCCATCAAGTCCAGCTTCAGGGAAGGCCTCAGCGTCCTTGAGTATTTCATCTCCACGCATGGCGCTCGTAAGGGCCTGGCCGACACGGCTCTCCGCACGGCGGACAGCGGCTACCTGACTCGCCGCCTGATCGACGTCTCGCAGGAGGTCATCATCCTGGAGTACGACTGCGGCACGGGTCTGGGCATCACCATCGAGGCGCATTCCGGGCGGCCGCTGGAGGCCCCGTTTGCAACGCGTATCGTGGGTCGCACGGCGGGTGCGTCGGTGGTAGACCCGGCCACCGGAGAGATCATTGTGGACCGCAACGAGGAAATCAGCGAAGAACTGGCGGACCGGATCGTGGAGCTTGGAGTCAGCGAGGTCTTCGTCCGTTCCCCGCTCAACTGCGAGTCACGAAGCGGCATGTGCGGCCTCTGCTACGGACGCAATCCGGCGACGGGCAAGCTGGCAATAATCGGCGAGGCCGTCGGCGTCATGGCAGCCCAGAGCATTGGCGAGCCCGGCACGCAGCTCACGATGCGAACGTTCCACACCGGAGGCATCGCGGGAGTCGACATCACCAGCGGTCTGCCGAGAGTCGAAGAGCTCTTCGAGGCCAGATCACCCAAGGGGCAGGCGTACCTGGTAGACATCGACGGCGTTGTCCAGCGACTTGACGGTGACGACGAGAGGCGCATCAGGGTGAGCAGCACGGAGGAGTTCCGCGAGGAGTACCCACTGCCCGCAGGATTCCGACCACTGGTTGACAGCGGTCAGATGGTGGAAGTTGGCGCCGCGCTGGCGGGCCCGGAGGTTCCGGAGGAGAGCGGCGACGCGGAAGTACCCCAGCAGTTGCCCCTTACGGCTCGCGTATCCGGGCGCACCGAGGTCGGCGAGGATGCCATCACGCTCGTCTGGGAAGAGAGCGAGGTGAGAGAGTACTCGATGCCCGCGGCCGCGCATCTCCTGGTGGAGAACGGGGCAGCGGTGCGCGCCGGCGACCCCATTACGGCCGGTCCTCTCAACCCTCAGGACATACTGCGTATCCTGGGACGTGAGGCGGTCCAGCAGTACCTCCTCGACGAGGTCCAGAAGGTGTACCGCTCGCAGGGCATCAGCATCAACGACAAGCACATCGAGGTGATCGTTCGCCAGATGCTGAAGAAGGTGAGGGTGGACCTGCCGGGCGATTCGGATATGCTTCCGGACGAAATGGTTGACCGTATAACATACGAGGATGCCAACGCCAAGGCACTGGCCGAGGGTGGCGAGCCCGCTACTGCATCGCCGGCGCTGTTGGGCATCACCCGGGCGTCGCTGAGCACCGACAGCTTCCTGGCGGCGGCATCGTTCCAGGAGACTGCGCGCGTGCTCACGGAGAGCAGCATGAACGGGGCAGTCGACCAGTTGAGCGGTCTGAAGGAGAACGTAATCATCGGAAGGCTCATCCCGGCCAATCTTTCCTCGTCACCCGAGGGGCGGGAGCGCCTGGGCTTGACCGGCGTAGGCGATGGAGAGACCATGGGCGCCTCTCAGTTGACTCTTGAGTCGGAAGCAATCTCGCACGTGCTGGAGTCTGCGCCGGGCGATCTGGAGTTCTGATAGCGTGGCCACCGGCCTGCGAGGTAGGCCGGTGCCACAATCGAGGTGTGGGCGGTTAGCTCAGCTGGTTAGAGTGCTGCCTTGACATGGCAGAGGTCAGTGGTTCGAGTCCACTACCGCCCACCATCTGCACCAAAGCCCCACCTCACCAACGAGGCGTACAAGCCTTCACCTGCGCTCGGGGACAGTTGCGTCCAGGCAATTCTCGAGACGAACTGTGCATGGTCAAAGACCCCTGCCGATGGGCTCGTCCCCGGCACCCTGTCGCGCTAGATCCCGAGTCAGGCGTCTCGAAGAAACTCACCTCGGCGCGTGTGGGTGATCGGCGAAGCGCAAGGCCGCATACCAAGCCAGCTACCCGCCTCCCACGGCGATGACCCAAACATCCAGTCCGCGACTGGGATTGCCGCGAGTGAGGACATCGAAAGCGGTGTCGTTGATGAAGATAAGGCGGTCCTCGCTGGTGATCCTGACCTGTAGTCCATAGGTCGCCCTGGAGTCGATCTCGTCCGGCTCGTACGGTACGGAGAACTCGATCGGAAAGCGCCCAGGGTCCTCGATAGTCTGGGACGCAATGAGAATGGAGGAGGCGTCCTGATAGCTCACGTCGCGCAACTGCACCGTCAGTACGGCGCCGTCAGGTATGGCAGGGTCGCCGTCGAAGGTGATCGTGCCTGTCACGGCGTTGCCGCCGACGCAAACCGATGCGACGAGCAGGAGAATGAAGGCCAGGGCTATGTATGAAGCAAGGCGCATGTAGACCATGTTCGCGTTCCCAGCGCGAGCGCTGCCAGTAATGTTCCACCTGTAGCCACTGGTGTCAGCGACCTGCCAATAGTCTAACGCGCGGAGTCTTGGGCTGGCAAAGAGGTCCGCGGCCGCTATGCCGCGGGAGCCGAAGGAATAGCACACTCCATTAAGGGCCGGTGTACAGCTCCGTGTCCGGGTGGAATTGGAACCAACCGAACCAGAACGACATGTGCGTGGGTATCCGAGCCAGCCTCTTGGACTCGTCTGCTGCGTTCACCAGAAACTCCTCCGTCACCAGCCACGTCTCGCCTTCGTCGTCCGCTAGCATGAGCGGTATGCGGGGCGGGTCCTCGCCGTCGCCTGGCGCCAGCCGGAACGACCTGCCGCCTCGCCGATAGGCCCGCGCGGCCTCGCTTGTGGCAGACCCCAGCACCACAATCTCCTCGCCACCAACCACGTCGTTAACCAGCCGGTCCCGCTGTAGGGCCGTAGTAGAGTAGGCCTTGCGGCCGTCGTTCAGCCGTACGCCCAGTACGATGTCCTTAATAGACAGCAGGTCGCTCCGGTCCGGCACCGGGAACATGGTCTCAGGAGAGTTGAAATAGTCGTAGTAGATCGCCCTTGGGCTGTCCTCGGGATAGTAGAAGTCGGCGGAATAGACGCCTGTGTCCTGGGCCAGAACTGTGGTGTCGGGATGCAGCTCCCGCCACTCCTCCCAAGTTGTGAGAAGGACCGGGAAGAAGTCCAGCCTTATCCCGGAGTCCCATAGGGGCCCTATTACGGGCTCGCCGGTCAGCTGGTTCCAGAGCGAGTTGGTCAGCCGGTCGTACATGACCTTGTTGCTGCGATACAGCATTCCCGACGTGCCGAAGGTGGTTGGCTCCCCGTTGATCCTGGCGGAATACACGATTCCGGTACCGCAGAGCGTTCAGTAGGCCAGGGCGATGGGTTCACCCCCAAGGACGTCGTTGGCCATCTCGTGGGCGTTGACTATGCGGAGTGGGTACGCCCTGTGCTCGCCGTTTATCGAAACGCCGAAGACACGGTCGCCCGGCAGCAGGTAGTCCTGCTCGTCCGCCGCGACCACCGGAGCGTTCTGCAGGTCCGGAATCCCGTCCGGCACCACGCCTCCCCAGGCAATCTCGAATACGTTGATGCGCGACCCCTGCGCCGCAGGAAGAAGAAACTCCGCGAACCGCAGGTCGATCTGGCTCATGAGCGCGCTCTTCCACTCCACGTACCCTTCTGGAGGATGGTAGTCGTCAGCGTTCTTGCCCAGCCACTCCATCCACTCATGCCAGGGTCGAGATGAGTTCCTTGGCCGAAAGCCGGTTATCACCGTCATTGCCTCGCTGGTATCCGTCACGAGTTCACCCGTGCCGAAGAAGCGAAGCATCTCGATCATGACCGGTACCATCGACCTGTCCATGTTGGCCAAGGCGAGTTCGACTGCCTGCCGGGACTCCCCAAAGTCTTGCTCCAGGCCCGAATAGAGAAGGTACATGTTCCGGGTAGAGTCGTACTGGGGCACAAATGGCTGGCGGGCCGTTGGAGTCTGGGCGGGCGTAGCCGTAGCCGTCGCGGCCGGCGAAGGCATCGGCGTTTCGACCTCGATCGACGGGGTCGGCTCTCCATTCGTCGTGCAGGCGGCTGCAGCGACGGCGGCAAGTCCCGCAAGCAGCAGCCCAAGACTGCGCAGGCGGTTACCCACAATAGACGCCCAGTTGCGGCGCTCCGCTCTGTTCGCTAATGCTGAGACGCAGGCCGGTCTGATGGGGCGAAGGTATGGATCTGTGGTCAGGAGGAGCAACCGGTTGAATGTCCATGCTAAGTTAAGCATACCACGCTTGCCGGACCGGATGCAGCGATCATGCTTTGACATGCCGGCGGAGCTTGGTCGCGACGTCACGTTTGGTGACCTGCGTGGGCAGGAGGGAGATTCGGCCCTACTCCTGACGTTCGTGCACCCTAGAGGTCATTACATGACGTGGCAGCGTGAGAGCGCCTCGCGAGAAGCGCCGGCCTCTCCTTCTCAGCGCAGCGTCCTGCCGGACACGCCACGGTGGTCCGGCTAGAATCGCCTCGGCTGACGCTCAGGCGGATCCGGTTTTCTGGATATCAGGATCATGCCTGCGCCCAGAAAGTTGAAGACCGCCAACCCCAGGAACGCTACGGAATAGCTCCCCAGAGTATCAAACAGATAGCCCGCCGCTATTGGAGCTCCCACCATCGCAAAGTTCATTGGAACCTGTGAGACCCCCAGAATGGTGGCGAAGTTTCTTCTTCCAAAGAAGTCTCCTCGTATCGCGGTGAGCAGCGGGACGCGAGCGCCGAGGCCTATGCCATACAGGACAGCGAAGAGGTAGGCGCCGGAGAACGTCGAGATAGTCGCCGCGACCACCATTCCCAGCCCCTGAACGGTCGTGGATACAAAGATCAACGGCTGCTTCGGCAGACGGTCACCCATGAAACCTGCAGCAACCTGGCTGATGGCCCCGGCGACACCATATGTGAGAACGACCGTGCCAGCCTGCGGCAGCGACATGCCAATGTCGGTCATCGCGGGAACGATGTGAACGGCTATGGTCACAGACGCAACTGCAGAGAAGCCATGCGCCGCTGTGATTCCCCAGAATGCCACGGTTCTCACTGCCTCCCCCACCGTAAAGTCCACCTCCTCGTCCGGTCCGGCCCCTGTCCGGCGCTCAATTGTCCTAGCGACAGAGTCCCCGTCAGGAAGCTGGCCGTAGTCCTCGGGACGGTCGCGCACCAGGGCGGCAATGGGGATCGCGGCCACCCACACGCCTATGCCAATCAGCAGAGCGAGAGCCCTCCAGCCATATATATCCATAGCTCGGCCCATGAATGGCGCCAGCAAGGCTCCCAGGTTGATGCCCAACATGCCTATGGCCATCGCCTTGGTACGGTGCCTGTGGAACCAGTTGTTTATGGCCGCGATAAGGGGGAAAAAGCCACCGAACCCCGCGCCTGCGAAGATCACCAAGAACGTAATGTAGTAGCTCACCACCCCTTGTACCATGCTGAAGCCAATAAAGCCGGCGCCGAGTACCCCAAGTCCAATAATGATCATGCGACGGCTTCCTAGGTGGTCTGTGAGATACCCCTCAATTGGGCCCAAAATGGCGCCCTCTACGCGACTTAGCGAGAAGGGAACGGAGAGGACGGCCCGGCTCCACCCGAAGTTTCTCTCCAGAGCAACAAAAAAGAAGCCCAGACCCTGGAAAATAGGTGTGATGATTGACGTGAGGGTAAGAAGGGTTAGACCAACCAGCCACCAGCCATAGAAGATCTGGTTGGGCCGCTTCAATTGCAGATTCAATGTCCGTTCCTTCGTTTCGAGTTTGTATCTGAAGAAAACGCCGGCCGCAGAGGTCTTGATCGTTTCCTTTTGGCCATCTACTTACAATGGCCCCTTCACTTTAGTTGCACCACTCCCGTATGTCAAAAGCCAATGATTGGGAAAGTATCACTGCGTAGGTTGTCAGCGACAATCGGACGCCTGAAGGGGTAAAGTGCGCGGAGAAAGCAGCAGTTGTGTCTCAGACAGCAACAGCCGGGGCAGTGGCCGAAGAGGAGCGGCGTAGTCCGGGGCCAGGGAGAGTCACAATAGTACGCAAGGCTGTATGCCATCTTGCGGAACCAATGCTCTCAGCTGCTTATAAAGATGACCGACAGCCAACGCAATTGCTGGCAGCAGGTGGCCAAGACACTGAAGTTGCCTCCTCTGTTGTCTACCGGCAAGAGGCGTGGGACTTCGGAAAGAATGGCACACGCTAGAGGACATAAGAAATAGAGGGACAAGAGGTAGGGTTGGCTCCACGCATGAAGTAGAGTACTTCAATGGGCGGAGCAGAGGTGTCCCGGACAATTGCACTCAAGGCCTTGAGCTACGTCTGGCGCGTCGCTTTGCTTGCTTTGTGGAGGCTGAAGTAGGCTTCCAACCAATGGAGTTCGAGTCCACTTGGGCCTTAGGCGTGAACGGTGGGCCGGGGCATACCGAACTGCGAACTTTTCGCTGGGAGGTCCTAATATAAGGAGCAGGTCGAGGAATCCCCGCCTATTCCGACTAGCCTCTGGCCCGCCAGGGTTGGAGGCTCATTCGTTGTAAGGTAACGAAGACTTACCATAATTCGGAGACAGAACCAGCACCCTTTGGCACCCGGGCGGCCTGTGCTTGGTGCGCGGTCAATGACTTCCCTTTCGGTTCCGAACAGGCTGTGCCACCGATTATAGGGAAGAAACGATCCCTTCATTCCGCGGCCATGGTTGCAGAGGTTGCATGTCGCTTTGTGGACACGCACCCTGTTGGTCGCGCCGTCCTCATACACCAGTAAGTCACCGTCCCCTCCTTTATTTCTCCAACTTCATCCAGACGATTGCAACCTGCGCCTCATCTGACATAATCCTGCGACATTTCACCTCTATCGTGAGCAGTATCGCAGATACCTCACGAAAGGAGTGGGACGATGATTTTCAAGAAGCTGATTCCGAGTACGTGGCTGATTGGGCCGGCTTTGGTGGCCATGCTCGGGGCCTTGATTCTGGTCGGCTGTACGAGTGACAACGGATCACGAGAGGGCCGGGAGTCCGGTGGGGCCGAGGTAGGTCAGGAGACCCCCGAGAGAGGTGGCAGCGAGGCGGGAGGTGAGCATGGAGGCGAAAGGGGAGGAGCTGAAGGCGGCGGTGAGAACGGTAGTGAAGAATCCGGCGAAGCCGGCGAAGAGGCCAGCGCCAACATGCTGGCTCTGGACGAGACCTTCGACATGGTTCGCGGCGGCGCCCGCCTCACCATGAGCTACGACGCTGCCAGCAACGCCTTCAAAGGTACCGTGAAGAACACGACCAACAACATCCTGCGCCAGGTCAGGATCGAAGTGCACCTCTCCAACGGAGTGGAGCTTGGTCCGACGACGCCGACGGACCTCGCGCCGGGCGAGTCGATGGCTATCAACTTGCCTGCGACGGCGGCGCCGTTTACTGGATGGACGCCACACGCGGAGGTCGGAAGCGGCGAGGGCGTCGAGGCAGGCGGTGAAGGGAGCGGCGAAGGTGGCGGCGAAAGCGGCCCCGACGGTCCCGAAGGCACGGAGAGCGGCGGAGCCGGCAATGAAGCCGCGATGGAAGCCGCCATGTCCAGCCCCATTACGCCCCTCGACCAGACGTGGAATGGCGTCCTCGGCGGGCTAGCTGTCTCCGCGCGGTACGATGCGGCAATGCAGTCCGTGCAGTCAACGGTGCAGAACACGCTCCCGCAGGTGCTCTGCTACGTGCAGGCCGAGCCTCACCTGAAGTCTGGGACGACGACGGTGGGAGAGCTTGGCCCCGACGTGCTGGGACATCTAAGCCCCGGACAGGAAGCCACGTCCAGCGTGTCGGTCTCCAGTGAACCGAGCCTGGTGGGAGTCTCCTTCGACGGATACGTGGTTCACCTGGAGGTATTCGACTGCGGCGGTGCAGGTCCCGTGCCTCACACCGGAGGCGAAGGCGCTGAAGGCGGCGGCGGTGAGGGAGCCGGTGGCGAGGGGCACGGATCGGGTGGTGAAGGCTCAGGTAGCGAAAGCGGCGGCGAGGGCTCTGGGTCCGGAGGCGAAGAGGGTAGTGGCGCCAACACCCTGGCCCCGGATGAGACCTTTGACATGGTACGCAGCGGCGCCCGCCTGATCCTCAGCTACGACGCTGCCAGCAACTCCTTCAAGGGCACCGTGGAGAACACTACCAACGGCGTCCTGACCCGGGTCAGAATAGAAGTGCACCTGTCGAATGGAACGGAGCTTGGTCCGACGATCCCTGTGGACATGGCTCCCGGCCAGATGCTAGCGGTCAACCTGCCGTCGACGCAGGCGTCGTTCTCCGGGTGGGTAGCCCACGCCGAGGTTGGCAGTGGAAGTGAAGGACGCGGTGGAGAGCCAGGCAGCGAGTCAGGCGGGGAGTCAGGCGGCGAACACGGTGGCAGCGGTGAAGGTGGTGGCGAACACGGCTCTGGCGGCGAGGGTCGTGGCGGCGGCTAGAGGCAACCGGAATCGGCCGATGGAAGGTGCCGAGACGCGGCTCCAAGTGAGATAATAGGACCAGGAGCCCCGGCGGATAGGGAGGCGGCGTTTCGTGGGAGGCGCCGCCTCCTGAGACAGCTTGCTAGAGGGCCGACGATGAACGGTTCGATACTGATAGTAGAAGACGATACGAGGATCGCCAACTGGGTGAAGGTGTACTTCCAGCGCGCCGGATTTTCCGCCGAGGTCGCTCACGACGGCGAGGCCGGCCTGGCCATGGCCCGCGACCTGGCCCCGGAGCTGATAATCCTCGACCTGATGCTTCCCCGTCTCGATGGCGTGGAACTATGCAGGATACTGCGCCGGGAGTCGGATGTTCCCATCATCATGCTTACGGCCAGGGAGGCCCACGCCGAGCGCATCATCGGACTGGACAGTGGAGCCGACGACTATGTCGTCAAGCCCTTCGACCCCGGGGAGCTCATCGCACGGGCCTATGCCGTGCTTCGCCGCGTCAAGGACCGGGTCCAGCAGGTCCTGACCCGCGGCGATATCACGCTGAACGAGACGACTGGGACGGTGACGGTCGATGGAGGCCTCGTGGACTTGAGCGAAGCGCAGACTGCCCTGCTGGCGACGTTCATGCGTCACCCCAACCAGGTGCTCTCCCGCGACCAGCTGATCTCGCTGGCCTTCGACAACGACTTCGACGGATTCGACCGCGCCATCGACAGCCAGGTCGCCCGCCTGCGAAGGCAGATCGGCCGGAACGGGAGACAGCCCATTCAGACCGTATACGGCGTCGGATACAGGTTCGTGACGGAGGGCGAGTGATGTCGCTTCGCTGGCGAGTCATGGGCCCGATGGTCCTTGTCATCGTCCTCACCGTGTTGATCAGCGTCGGCGTGGGCTACTACGCCACCCAGTCCCGCCTGGGGGTGTTCGTGGACGAGATAGGCGGGGACGAAGCGAGCCGGTTGGCCCGGAGTCTGAGCCTGGAGTACACCGCCGCCGATGGCTGGGAGACGGCGGACAGACCGCTTTCCGCGGCCGGATTCCTCTACGAAGATGTTGCACAGAGGGAGCGATCGGAAGGAAGAGAGGAGGGTCACGATGAACTCTCGCACGAGGACCGGATCCGAGTCGTCATCGTCGGCGCCGATGGACGCGTGGTGAAGGACAACCTGTCCGAGTTGTCGCCCGATACTGCCGCAGTTGACCTGGACGGGCATCGCGAGACGGTGTTTGATCTGACCACGGACCGGCCCGTGGGCCACGTCTACGTGGACGTGAACAGTGAGCTCCTGTCGGCCGAGTCGGAAGGGTTTCTGAGCACGCTCCTTTACGTGATCGTCATCGGCGGAGCGCTGACCGTCGGCGTTGCGGTCCTGCTGGCCGCCTGGCTGTCCAAGCGCATCGCGGCGCCGGTAACGGCCCTGACCGAGGCAACCCAGGCAATCGCCCAGGGGGATTCAGCCCAACTGCCGATCACGTCCACAGATGAGCTTGGCCGCATGAGCGCGGCCTTCAACCGGATGACCTCTGCGCTGGACACCCAGCGCGAGCTCCGCAGACGGCTGATAAACGACGTCTCCCATGAGCTGAACACGCCGTTGACCGTAATACAGCTGGAGGCAAGAGGGCTGCGGGATGGATTTCAGACGTCCGAGAGCGCGTCCGACCACATCATCCAGGAAGTTGACAGGCTGCGCGGCCTCGTAACCGACCTGGACTGGCTTGCTGAGACAGACAGTGGTGAGTTGAGGCTTGCCCTTGAAACAAGCTCGATCCAAGAGATGCTCACGACTGAGATGGACCGCTGGCAGCCGCAGTCTCAGGCTCGACAGGTTGAGCTGTCGATGGAGGCGCCCAGTGACCTCCCTGGCATGGAGCTTGACCGGATGCGCATGAGCCAGGCGTTGGGCAACGTCGTGAGCAACGCCATTAGCTGCACCGAAGCCGGGGGAAGTGTTGTGCTCCGGGCGTGGCTGGAATGCGAAGAGGTCTTGGCAATCTCGGTAATCGATGACGGGATCGGCATTGACGCCGCAGATCTTCCCCACGTTTTCGACCGCTTCTACCGCACCGATGAGTCTCGCGATCGTAGGATAGGCGGCACGGGCCTGGGGCTGGCCATCACCCGAGCCATCGTCGAAGCGCATGGGGGAACTATCACAGTAGCAAGCGATGGGCCTGGACAGGGCGTCACCGTAACCCTTCGCCTTCCCCTGAAGTGAACACCGTCTTCCTTGGCCATGAACGCCCCGATGAACAGCGGTCGTAGCGGCCGAACAGTTGTGAATACAGTACGCTTAGCCGGCAAAAAGTGGGCGATAGAGGACTCGAACCTCTGGCCTCTTGCGTGTAAAGCAAGCGCTCTAACCAGCTGAGCTAATCGCCCATCGGAAGACCTGAACGTCCGCGCCGGCTGCCCCGAGTGTTGTCAACTAGAGTCCAGCTTGCGGCTGCCGGTGAGTCAGTATAGCGTTACGGCGTCCGCGTGGGCAAGTAATCTTGGTCGGCTACCAACAGCTCCATGCTGGCCAGGTCGGATATGGCGGCGTCGAAGCGTTCCAGGGAGCCGCGCAGATACGCGGCGGCTCGATCGCCTTCAAAGTCGCAGAAGCCGCCGGTGACAATCCAGAAGACCAGCACCTCCAGCATCGAGAGGCGGTAGTCGTGCAGACAATCCTCGAATGTGTAGCCGGTTGCGCCCCCGCTAAGCAGGGTGGCGTGGTAAGCCCGCAGCAGGTCCATCTCCTCCGCTCTCCGCCGCTCCGGCGTGAGCGCCTCGCCCAGGAAGCTGGCCACGTCGTAGGCGCCGCGGCCGCGAGCGCAGAACTCCCAGTCGAAGATGATGGGCGAGTTTGAGCCGGCCTCCTCCCGGAAGAAGCAGTTATCCAGGCGATAGTCGCCGTGAATGATGGTACGGGGTGGACGTGCGAGCATGGCCTTGATCTGAGGCACGTGAGGCTCCAGGCGGTCGCCAATCCGTTTGAGGCCTTCGGGCATGTGGTCACCTGCCTTGGCCTGGAGCTCAACCCAGGCGGCCGCGTACAGGTCCCGGTAGGCGGAGGCCTCGTCGCTCTTGAGAGGCATCCACTCCAGCGAGTCCAGCTGTGAGCTCTCCCACCAGTGGGCGTGGAAGCGTGCCATCTCGACGAGGCAGCCCATCGCCTCATCGCTAGTGCAGCCGGCCACGCTATCGCCTTGGCGAGCGCCGGTCAGCCACTCGAGCAGCATCACTGTGCGGCCGGTGTTCGGGTCGATCCCGCAGTGGTAGCTTTGAGGCGTGCTGATCGGGCCGCAGCCCGCAAGCTCCTCGTAGAATTGCACCTCGCGCCGTCCGATGCCAAGCCTGTCAGTGAGCACCTGCAGGTCGTGGCTGTCCGAGGGGAGCTTGAGCAGTACGCTACTGGGACAACCGACCGCATCGGCGTCATAGTCGAGGAGCAGGCGGGCGACGTGGCTCATGAACCCCTTGCCCTCGTTTATGGGCTCGTAGGCGAAGCCGGTCACGGATGCCTCTCCGAGCGCACCGCCAGCCCGCAGCGCTTCCGTGAGCCAGGCCGGAGTCACGTCGCGGAGGTCGCGTGGAACGCCTGGCCCCGTCATGGTCCGTCCTTGCGCGCGAACAGCACGCAGTGCTCCATTGGCTTGTAGTCGGTGAAGAGCATGGCGCCACCCAGCCTGTCGCCTTCCGCAGGCACTAAACGAAGACCGTGAGTAGCCAGCAGGCCGACTATCTCCTCGACGTCGTACAGCTGGAAGGACCGGTGCGCGTCGTACTCGCCGTCGTAGACCGTGGCCACGCCGTCGCCGGACTTGAACATGAGTTGAAGCACGCCGCCGGGCCGGAGCACCCTGGCAAGCTCCGGAATAGTGAGGCCGAGCGCGGCGTCGGGCGCAATGTGCTGGATGACCGCGTTGCACACTACGAAGTCGAATGAGGCGTCCGGCCAGCCCAGCGGTTGGCTGAGGTCGGCGACGGACACCCGCGAGGCGATCTCCGGGTGGAGCCTGCGCGCCTCCAGGATGTTCTCCTCCACTGCATCGATGCCTCGAACGTCGTAGCCGTGCTCCCAGTAGGAAAAGACATCGTGGGCGCCGGCGCCGCAGCCGGCGTCCAGCCCGCGGGAGCCGACCGGTACCAGCTCTCGCAGCCTTTCGGCAAGGACGCCGTTGTGGATCAGGCGCGGGTGGGACGGGTTGTTGAAGACGGTAAGGGTGGAGGTTTGGGCCTTCTCGGCGTAGCTCCTCGCGTGTTGTCTGTAGAAGTCCGGAGAGATGTCCGGTTGCATACTCATGTAGACCGGTCCTTCCTGACGGGGGCGGTTAGTCAACCGCCGAACATGTCTATAAACTGCCCCGTCATGAGCTTGGGCGCGCGCGCGGCCAGGTAGAGAGCGGCGTCGGCGATCTGCTGCGGTGTGATCCAGCTCGGATCGCCGTTTGGGTCGGAGGCACGCGCCATGTCGGTGTCGACCCAATCGGGGTTGATGCCGTTGACGCGAATGTTGTGCTCCCGCAGGGAGTGAGCCAGAGATGCGGTGTATCCAACCACGCCGAACTTGGATGCGACGTACGCACCGTAGTCGCCCTCCGGCACGCGGCCGGAGGAGGAGCCAATGTTGACGATGACGCCCTGCTGACGCTCCATCATGTGCGGGACAACGGCGCGGGTGGTCAGGAACATGCCGCGCAGGTTGGTGGTCATCACGTAGTCCCAGTCCTCTACAGCAGTGGCCCACACGGGGACGTCGTACACGATGACGCCCGCATTGTTGACGAGCAGGTCGATGTGGCCCCACTCGGCCATTACCTGCTCGACGACGCGTGGCGCGTCCTCCACGCTGGTCACGTCGAGGGCGTAGGCCTGCGCCTGTCCGCCGCCGGCGCGTATCTCGTCAACGACGCCAGCGAGGCGGTCCGTATTGCGGCCGGTGACCGCGATGCGCGCGCCCTCGGCGGCGAAGGCCAGCGTGACGGCCCGCCCGATGCCGCGGCCGGCGCCGGTGATCAGCGCGACTTTGTCCTCAAGCAGCATGGTTCACTCCCTTGGCGATAGTATATTACGCCCCGCCTCTCAGGATGCGGATCACCTCACTAGAGTGCTCCGCCGCAATGCAGTAGTCCCTATGTCTATTCTCAAGTTGAGTAGGCACATTCTGCGAGAGGTAGTCGCGCAGTGTGGGAGGGAAGTAGGAGGCTTGGCCAGCAATGCGTGCTACGTTCCCACTCTCCTCATCGCGAAAGTAGATTGTCGCCTTAGCGCGATACTGTAGCTTCCAGCATCCTCCAAATCTCCCGGTTCCCCCCATGCCCTCCTGTCTCAGCCACATCCAACCCTGGTCTTCCGAGAACGCGTGCCTAAACTGCTGATAGACTGTTGGAGGTCTCTGGCGGAAACGGTCAATTGTGCCTTGCACTGCTGACCTCGCTCGCCCAATGGCGTCCTCGCCAGTGGATTTGGCGGAATCCTTCGCCTTCTGACCGAGCTCTGTATCCAGCATGGCTGCGCCGGCTCTGTAGGCCAGGTAGGCGCCAGCTGCGCCAGCAAGTGCCGCTCCTCCTGTTGCTGCCGTTGCACCGGCAAATCCGGCTACACCAAACGCGCTCCCTCCGGCGGCAACCCCGAATCCTCCAAGCCCTGTGACGAACGTTGGCACAGCGGCGCCCGCCGCAACGCCGCCAATTACCCCGGCACCCTCAGGAGATTTCGCAGCGCTGCCCACTCTCTTGAGGAAAGCGTCCTTGACGGAGTAGCCCTGCTTCTTGCTAACGTCTTCTACTAGACTCTCCATAAGCGTCAATGCGCCGAGGTAGCAACCACGCGTCTCGTCCGACAACTCATCACCGCTGCTTTCGGCATTTGCGGCTTCCAGCAGTTTGCGGATTTCCTCGAACCTTGGCTTCAAGGTAGCCAAGTCTTCCGGTGTCAGCATTCGTGTACCCCCGTTATCACTCTGTCGTGTCCCCTGGCAGTAGCGCCTCCACCTTCTCCACCAGCCGCGCGACATCCTCTAGCGCTGCTGCCACTGTGGCCTCATCCAAGCCACCCTCGTAGAAGTTGGAGTGGAGGAAGTTGGCTGCACCAAATAGCCTGCCAATGTCCCGGTCGTCATGGTCCATGCTGAGCCTCGAGACGACTTCGAAGAGCAGCCTGTGATGGTTGTGCTCCCAGCCACGCGTCTCGGCGGCGGCCTTGATGATCTGCGCGGCTGCCCCCCAGCCCTTCTCGGATGCCTGGCGCAGGTCGCCCGCTCGGAGCTCGTTGTGTGCCTGCTCCAGGAAGGCCCTGCTTTGTTGTCGATATGTGAGCTGCGTGACCATTTCGATGCTCAACAGGGGAGTGGTGGCAACGGCGGGATTCGAACCTGCGACCTAGCGCTTATGAAGCGCCCGCTCTGCCGCTGAGCTACGTTGCCACTCGTGACGTGACACTGGCCGATGTATCGGCCGCGGCAAGTATAGTTTACCAGCTTGGCGGGCGGAATTGAAGCGGCGCCGCAGCTCAGCTGCGCAGAGTGGCGCCGACCTCCCGCTCCAGCGCGGCCACAATGGTAGCCATCGCCTGACTCACCTCGTCACCGACAAGCGTGCGGTCAGGCGCCTGGAACAGCACTCGATAGGCCAGCGATCGCTTGCCGGCCGCCACGCCCGCGCCTTCGTACACGTCGAACAGCGTTGCGCGGGACACCAGCGCGTCACGCTCGATGATGGCCTGCACCTGTGCGGCGGGCACGTTTGCGTCCAGCACCACGGCCAGGTCACGCAGGGCGCCCGGATAGCGGGCGATGGGCCGGTAGCGGACCGGCTCGGTGGACACGGCGCGTGCGAGCGCGTCGACGTCCAGCTCGAAGAGGGCCACGGCCTCTGACGCAACCTCGAAGAGCTCCAGCGTCCGCGGATGCACCTCGCCAATGACGCCAACCACGTCCGCGCCCGCGAGCACTGCGGCGCAGCGACCGGGGAGGAATGTCGAGTCCTCGGACGGCTTGAACTCGCACGGCAGGCGGAGGCGGCCCATCAGCATCTCCACCACGCCCTTGGCGTCGAAGAAGTCCATGCGCTCGTCTCCGCCCAGCCAGCTTTCGGGGCTGCGAGGGCCGGCCAGCACACCCACCAGCGTTTCGCGCTCCAGCGGTAGATCTGCCTCGCGTGGCAGGTACACCCGGCCCAACTCGAACAGCCGTACGCCATCTCGTGCCTGCTGCCGGTTGGCGGCGAGCGTCGTGAGGATGCCGCTGCGAAGGGTGGTGCGCAGGAATTCGAACTCGCCGCTCATGGGATTGGCCACGCTGAGCGGTCGAGGGGAGTCGGCGGGCTGCGTCCTTTCCAGCAGGGCCGCGCTCGTTAGGGAATAGGATATGGTTTCCTGCATACCGCACTCCACCATGAGGTCGCGGACGTGCTCCCGCGTCTCGCGCTCAGGCTGCGGGCTGCGATGCGGCACGGGCGTCGATAGCATGCTGGTAGGCAACTCATCGTAGCCGGTTATGCGCGCCACCTCCTCCACCAAGTCGTCCTCCTGTGCGATGTCGCTGCGCCAGTAGGGGACTTCCACCTGCATCGCTCCGTTGCTGGCGGACGTCACGCCAAAGCCCAGGGACGTGAGGATGCCCTGCACATGCGGAGCGTCCATGTCCACGCCGAGCACCTTGCGGAGGCGCGCCAGGGTTAATCGCACTGCGGGCCTGGCCGATGGCTGCGGGTAGGCGTCGGCTATGCTCCGGCACGCCGTGCCGCCGGCGAGCTCGAGGATCAGCTGTGTGGCGCGTCGCAGGGCCGCCTCGGCGAGCTCCGGCTGCAGCCCCTTCTCGAAGCGTGAGGAGGACTCGCTGCGCAGTCTGAGCGCCTGCGAGGTGCGCCGCGTGTTGACGGGGTTGAAATTGGCTGACTCGAGCAGCACGCTTGTCGTGGCGTCCGTCATCTCGGTGTTGAGGCCGCCCATGATGCCCGCAAGCGCCACGGAACGCCCGCCGTCGGCGATGACCAGCATGGGCGGACGCAGGTGGTGTTGCGCTTCGTCGAGTGTCACGAACGGCTCTTGCTCGCCCGCCGGCCGCACCACGATCCTGGACTCTGCGATGGTGTCGAAGTCGAAAGCGTGGAGCGGCTGCCCGAACTCGAGCATCACGTAGTTGGTCACGTCGACGACGTTGTTTATGGAGCGCTGACCGGCCTTGGACAGCCTGTCCTGCACCCAGCGCGGCGATGGGCCGACCTGAATGCCTCGTATGACGCTTGCAGTGTAGCGGGGACACAGGGCCGGGTCGGCGATCTCGACGTTCAGCACGCCCTCCACCGGATCTCCGTCCTCTGCGTACGACAGGTCCGGCTCTCTCAGCGTTGCGCCCGTGAGCGCGGCGACCTCGCGCGCAATGCCAAGGACCGACATGCAGTCGGGCCGGTTGGGCGTGACCTCGAGATCGAAGATCACGTCGCCGAGATAGTCGCTCAGCAGAGCGCCGACGGGCGCGTCGTCCGGAAGCACGAGGATACCGGCGTGGTCGTCGCCGAGGGCGAGCTCGCGCTCGGAGCAGACCATGCCCGCTGACTCGACGCCGCGAATCGTGGCGGCTCGCAGCGTCTCGGCGTTGCCCGTGCGCGGGTCGACGAGACGCGCACCGACGCGTGCGAACGCTACCGCCTGGCCCGCCGCGATGTTTGGTGCGCCGCACACGACCGTGACCTGCTCGCCGTGGAGGCTGACGGTGGCCAGCTTGAGGCGGTCGGCGTTGGGGTGCGGGTCGATGGAGGCCACCCGCGCCACGAACACGTTGTCCCACGTGCCGCCGATCACGTCTACGCTGCCGACCTCGGTGCCGGCCATGGTGAGCCGGTGCGCCAGCTCCTCAGGCAGCAGGTCAACGTCAACGAACTCTCTTAGCCACGACAGGGGTAATTTCATTGTAGTTCACACTTGGGCTGGGGCACCGTTCGCAGCCGCCAGCATGGCGCGCAGTGGCAAGAGGGTCCTGCTGAAGGGGTGCAGGACAAGCCCCATAACCTCCAGAGTAACCACTCCAAGCAACCCCTGATCTCCCGGTTCTCCAAGAATAACCGGCGTGTAGTCTTCGCCATTCTCTAGCGACAGCCAGCACCTCGAAACCTGGCGCACCAGCTCCGTGCCGTCGACAAGCCGGAAGGCGAGCTCACGCGTTGGCTCCAGCTCAAGTGCCTTCCACACCTGCTCTGGCAGCAGCGAGTAGGATGCGCCGCTGTCCACCAGCAGCTCCAAGGATTCTTGCTTGCCGGTCGGCCCGGTCACTACTGCGTTAATGTATGTTATGCCCATCGTCGTTCCTAGAACTGCTGCAGGAATCGCAGGTCGTTGCCGTAGAAGAGGCGTATGTCGTCTATGCCGTACTTGAGCATGGCGATGCGCTCCACGCCCATGCCGAAGGCGAAGCCGGTGTAGCGGGACGAGTCGTAGCCGACCCCCTCCAGCACAGTTGGGTTGACCATGCCCGCGCCCAGGATCTCGATCCAGCCCGTGCCCTTGCACACGTTGCATCCGCCGCCCTTGCACACGAAGCAATCGATGGCCATCTCCGCACCCGGCTCCACGAACGGGAAGAAGTCCACGCGGAAGCGCACCTTGCGCTCGCTGCCGAATATCAGGCGAGCGAACTCGTAGAGCGTGCCCTTCATGTCGGCAAAGGTGATTCCGTCGTCGACGGCCAGACCCTCCACCTGGTAGAAGTGCCACTCGTGGGTGGCGTCGGTGGCCTCGTAGCGGTAGCACTTGCCCGGCACCACCACTCGCACGGGCGGCTCGGCGCTCTGCATGGTGCGGACCTGCATGGGCGAGGTGTGCGTGCGTAGGAGCATGGGGCGCTCGCCTTGGGCGTCCACGTGGTCTATCCAGAGCGTGTCCCACATGTCCCTCGCGGGGTGGTCCTTGGGGATGTTGAGCATCTCAAAGTTGTAGTAGTCCCACTCGACCTCCGGCCCTTCGACCACCTGGAAGCCCATGGAGGCGAACGCGTCGCAGATCTCGCGCACCATCTGCGTGGTTGGATGGAGCCTGCCGACGGGCACGTGCCTTCCGGGGAGAGTGACGTCGATGCGGCCTTCCTCTGCGATTGCCTGCAACCGCCCGAGTCTGACGTCCTCCTCGGCGGCGGCGAGCCTCCCCTCCAGCACGGCCTTCACTCGATTGGCGGCCGCGCCGGCGGTACGGCGCTCGTCCGGTGCGAGGGATGCGAGCCCGCGCAGCACCTGCGTTAGCCTGCCGCGGCGGCCGAGATATGCCACGCGCCACTGCTCGATCGCCTCAGACGAGGCGGCCTGCTCCAGCTCACGCAGTGCGGAAGCCTGAAGCTCTTTGAGGTCGGTTGGCGTTGAATTGCTGGTCATAGCGCGGCTGATGGGCGTGTTCGGGCGCTTGCCATTATAGGTACGGGAGCGGCGGCCGGTCAAGGCGAACGGAGCGGTGGGGTGTGGGGTTGCGGTTGTTCGGGGCGAGTGGCGACGGTGAGGGATCGGCGCTTGGCGGCTTCTTGGACACCTCATTCACCGGCTTTGATCCCTTGCATGAGGGCTTGCGCAAATCTCAGGGAGGTGCTTGAATGAGCTAACGCAGGGTGGGTAGCGGGAGAGAGCAATCAGAGCCACAAGAGTTCATGCCTGGGTTGCCCTGGCGACATTAGCGCTCGTCGTTACGGCGGCCTGTGAGTCACCTTTCTCACCTGCGCCGGACCTCACGGTTAGTCCCTCACCCACGATCACTCCGGAGCCCACGGCTACAGCTACATCAACTCCGGTTCCCACCGCCGCGTCCACCCCGACCAACCCGCCGCCAACGCCCACTATCGCGTCCAGTCCAACGGCTACACCCGTCGCATCCCCGACTCCGACGCGCGCGCCCACGCCACCGCCAACCGCCACAAGAACCCCAACTCCCACGGCGGTTCCCACACCTACTTCAGCGCCTACGCCTACCAACACCCCAGCTCCCACGCTAGCTCCTACTCCAACGCAAACACCTGTTCCGACCAGCACGCCAACCCCGACGCCAGTACCAACGTCCACACCCACACCCACACCTACACCTACGCCTATTCCTGTAGAGCTTTACGTTTCACCCGTATCGCCCACGGCTATGGACGTCAGCTGGTCGTTGGGCGTCACCGACGCGACCGACCTGTCCCTGTACCGGGATGGCGAGCTATTGGTCGCTCCCTTGGCTGAGGGCCAGCCATTCCAGGACACCGACCTCAGTCCCAACACCCGATACGTTTACAGGCTCGTCGTAAGCCGATCGAACGACTCGGAGGTTGCAGACGAGAAGACAGTGGCTACGCTGGCCCACCCTCCCGGAATCTCTAAGCAGATGGCCACGCACTGGACGGGGTTCCAGCAGCCCATAATCGACGAACTCAATCCGGAACATACGGAATATCGCGTGGTTCTAACCAAACACGGAGAGTCAACACCCGCAGCAGGCGTAGCAGACTCTGATTGGAGTAACAGCAGATGCAGGAGTATAGACGGCCTGGAACCGAGGCAGCATTACTTCATGTCCGTGATCGCAAGGAATTTGGACGGTGTGGAGACTGAATCGCCTAACCACTATACCGAGGATCTTGGCAGCGAATCTCACCCAATACGGCTCACTGTTCATACCAGGCAACATGCTGCCAGTGAAGACCCTTGGGTCAAGGACAGGGTTAGTGACGTCGTTCGCATATACGGCCTTACGGAGGACGCCCAGGAGTGGATGAATAGCGACATTCTCATTGAGCGGATACCAGGCGAACCGGGCTATGCCGGGGCTTTGCGGGGCAGAGCCGGTGTGGGACACACTTATCTCGGAGCAATATTGCATGAAGTCATGCACGTGTTCTGGCAGTACTGGGACGGGTTTCCTGAGCCGTGTGACAAGATGAACCTATACACCTTCAGGAGAGATGTGGCGCAATTCCCCATCGACGTGCGGAACTGGTATCACTCTGATTTCAGTGAACCCTTTCCCTTCGAGACCGAGTCCTGGCGTCTGTATTCGGACATGATGGTGGGCATGCTCGAGCGGGCAGCTCCCGAGGACGAAGACATATGGGAAATCCTGGAGCGCCGAGAGTACGCAAAGCTTTGGTGGGGATTCTATCACACCATGGAGACGAATATTCCGCTACAGGCCCCGCAGAGGCTGTCGCTGTTCCCTCCTACGGTTCAGAAGTACTTCCAGGGGTTCATCGAACCGGGGGAAGAAACCACCTGGGACCAGCAGATCTTCTGGTACTCGCGGCTCGCCGAGGAAGACAAGATCCTGGCGCACCCCTATGTCTCCCACGAAATCACTCACTTTACGGTGGAATCGATTGCGGATCCCGGGCACCCCAGGACTAGGTTGCCAGAGCCGCTTAGGACGCACTTGAGGGAGGCGGACAGGCAGATGGTGGTGGACTTCATCAATAGGCTGGAGGAGATCGAACCCTGGGAGTGGACGGACTGGTTCCTGTACCTCCATTCGAGATGGCATATATACCGGGCACATGTATATGGGGCAGAGCTTGGCCCTGAAGTGGGTATTGAGCTTGAGGAAGAAAATCTCCTGGCCGTCCTTACCGCGCTGGATGCTTTGTACCAACATCACTGTTTGCCCAAGGAGTTTCCAAACTGCTGGTTCGACCGCCACTCGATTAGCTGGACAAGCCAGGATGACGTACGAGAGATTATCGGAGAGCTGGAGGCTCTAACCGAGAAGCAGCGCAGAGTCCTCCTTGAGTTGGTCATGCTGGAGCGAGGCTAGTCTTGCTCTTGGTTCGGCCTCACCATGTGGTGTTAAGTGGTGGTGCGATGCTCCGCAAATCGGCCGCCCACTGACGGAACAGCATGACACGCCCCAGCCATTGACCTTGTGCCCCGTCCGCCTTAAGATGGAGCTCGAAGGTTTGACGAATTCCACCGCCCGCAATAGCAGATGACAGAACAAAACGCATCCCCGTCTCCCGCCCTCAAGCGTACGCCGCTCTACGGCCGCCACGCCTCCTCCGGCGCGCGGCTGGTGGAGTTCGCCGGGTGGGAGATGCCCATCCAGTACGAGGGCATTCTGGCGGAGGCCAGGGCAGTGCGCTCCAGCGCCGGCATCTTTGATGTGTCGCACATGGGGCGAGTGGAGATCACCGGTACGGACGCCGCCACGTTCATCCATCGCCTTGTCACCGGCGACGTGGCAGGCATGCCCCTGCGGCGCGCCCGCTACACCCTCATCTGCAACGAGGCCGGCGGCATCATCGACGATACCATCGTCTACAGGCTCGGAGACGAGCGATTCCTGCTGGTCCCCAACGCGGCCAACTCCCCAGAGGTTCTGGCCTGGTTCAGGTGCTGGCGTGATGAGTGGAGCGTCGACGTGGACATGAAGGTCGTCACGGAGGAGACCGCCCTGATGGCTCTGCAGGGGCCGAGCGCGGAGGCCATGCTGCAGCCAAGCTGCGACGCAGATCTGTCTAGCTTGCGGCCGTTCAGGGGCGTGGAGACGCAGGTGTTCGGCGTGCCGGCCGTACTGGGCAGGACGGGGTACACGGGCGAGGACGGCTTCGAGATGGCTCTCCCCGGCGAGAACGCCCCGGACGTATGGGACCGGCTGGCGGACGCGGGCGCCGCGCCGTGCGGACTCGGCGCGCGCGACGTGCTGAGGCTGGAGGCCGGCCTGCTGCTGCACGGCTCGGACATGGACTCGGCTGTGACGCCGCTGGAGGCCGGGCTGGACCGGTTCGTGTCGTGGGATACCGGAGACTTCATCGGCCTGGAAGCCCTGGAGCAGATGAGGAGCAGCGGCCTGAGCAGGACACTTGTCGGGTTCCGGCTTCTGGAAAGAGGAGTTCCTCGCCACGGCAATGACATTCTGAAAGACGAGACCGTAGTCGGAAACGTGACCAGCGGCACGCACTCACCCACTCTTGACATGGGTATTGGATTGGGATACGTTGCCATAGGCGCGTCGGAGCCCGGGACCGGGCTGAGCGTGGACATTCGCGGCAGACGCGTTGAGGCGGAGGTGGCATCAATACCCTTCTACTCCAGGAGGAGATGACATGCATCCCGAGGACAGGCGATACTCGCGAGAGCACGAGTGGGCCAGGGACGAGGGTGACGGCACCGTACTGGTGGGCATAACCGACTACGCACAGGGACATCTGGGCGACATTGTGTACCTGGAGCTGCCGGCCGTTGGGACGCAGCTTGAGCGGGACCAGAAGCTGGGCGAGATCGAGTCCGTGAAGTCGGTTTCCGACATCTTCTCGCCGGTTTCGGGCGAAGTGGCTGCGGTTAATGAGGTGGTGGTGGACAGCCCGGAGATGGTGAACGAAGACCCGCACGGCAACGGCTGGCTCGTGCGGCTTACGCCGTCGCAGCCGTCCGAGTTGGAAGAGCTGATGTCGGCTTCAGACTACGAGACCATGCTGGAGAGTCTGGATTAGCGCGGTATGAGTCAGGGCAGTCCATTCTCTCCATACGTTCCCAACACGGAGGACGACCGCCGGGCCATGCTCAAGGCCATCGGCGTTGAGTCGGTCGAGGACCTCTTCGCGGACATACCCGACGGCTACCGGCGGCCGACGCTGGATCTTCCGGCGCCTCTCTCCGAGCTGGAGGTGCGACGGGAGCTGCAGGCGCTATCCGAGCTCAACCTGGTGCCCGGCAGGGTTCCGTGCTTCCTGGGCGGCGGCGCCTACGACCACTTCGTGCCATCGGTGGTGAGCCACGTCATCAGCAGGGGAGAGCTTTCGACAGCGTATACGCCATACCAGCCGGAGGTCAGCCAGGGCACGCTGCAGGCCATCTTCGAGTTCCAGTCGCTTGTATGCCTGCTGCTGGGCATGGATGTTGCCAACTCCGGTATGTACGACGGCGCGTCGGCGCTCGCGGAGGCGGCACTGATGGCCTGCCGGGTCACCGGCAGGGAGCGAATAGTCCACCTTGACACCGTATCGCCGGCGTATCTGAGGGTGATGCGCACGTATACCGAGCCACAGGGACTGACGATGTCCCCGCTCTCGCCGGGCGCGACCCTTCCCGAGGACGCGGCCTGCCTGGTGGTGCAGAGCCCCAACTTCTTCGGCAGTATCGAGGACATGGAGTCGCTGGCAAGGCAGACCCACGAGATGGGCGCTCTGCTGGTCGCGTCGGTTGATCCGGTGTCGCTGGGCATGTTCCGGCCGCCGGGCGAGCTGGGGGCTGACATCGTAGTTGCGGAAGGGCAGGCTCTCGGCGTATCGCTGAGCTTCGGCGGCCCGTACGTGGGCCTCTTCACGTGCAAGTCCCAGTACGTGCGACAGATGCCCGGCCGAATTGCAGGCAGGACGGTGGACACGCAGGGCAGGGAGGGCTACGTTCTAACGCTTCAGACGCGCGAGCAGCACATCCGCAGGGAGCGCGCCACGTCCAACATTTGCACCAGTGAGGCACTGGTGGGCACGGCAGTGGTGACCTACCTCGCCTGCCTGGGCAGGGCGGGAATGCGACGCATCGCGGAGCTCACCTACCACAAGGCCCACTACGCGGCATCGCTCATCGAGAGAATCGCCGGCTACGAGCTTCCGCTGGACGGCACGTTCTTCCAGGAGTTCGTTGTGCGATGCCCAATCGAACCGGCGGAGGTGAACCGCCGCCTGCTGGAGCGGGGCATCATCGGCGGCCTGGACGTGAGCAACCTAGTGCCCAACGGGCTGCTGCTGTGCGTGACGGAGATGAACACCCGCGAGGAGATCGAGGCGTTGGCTTCGGCGTTGGAGGAGGTTGCCCGATGAGCTTCCCCGTGCGTGACAGACGCCTGCTCATGGACCGGAGCGTGTCCGGCCGCGTGGGCGTGTCGGTGCCGGCGCTGGACGTCCCGGAGCAGCCGCTGCCGGACGCAGCGATGCTCAGGGATGATCTGCCCTTGCCTGAGGTCAGCCAGGGCGAGGTGGTCCGGTACTTCACCACGCTGAGCCAGATGAACTTCTCGGTGGATACAAACTACTATCCGCTGGGAAGCTGCACGATGAAGTACAACCCCAAGATAAACGACGAAGCGGCGCAGCTTCCTGGTTTCGCTGGCATTCACCCTCTGCAGCCGGAATCGACGGTGCAGGGCGCGCTGAGGCTGGTCCACCGGCTCCAGGGCTTCCTGGCCGAGATATCCGGTATGGACGCGGCAGGCCTGGCGACCATGGCCGGCGCTCAGGGTGAACTCGCAGGAATGCTCATGATCCGCGCATACCACCTCTTACGCCACGACACCGAGAGGCGCACGGTGCTGGTGCCGGACAGTGCGCACGGCACAAATCCTGCCTCAGCGGCAATGTGCGGTTATCGCGTGGTGACCATACCCTCGGACTCGCAGGGCAACATGGACCTGGAGGCGCTGCGGAATGCCTGCGACTCGGAAACGGCGGGGCTGATGCTCACGCTTCCCAACACGCTGGGCCTCTTCAACTCCAACATCATCGATATGTGCCGTGCCGTCCACGAGGCCGGCGGGCTTGTGTACGGCGACGGCGCCAATATGAATGCGCTTCTGGGCCACGCCAAGCTGGGACACCTCGGCTTTGACGTGTTGCACATCAACCTGCACAAGACGTTCAGCACGCCGCACGGAGGCGGAGGTCCCGGAGCCGGGCCGGTGTGCTGCAACTCCAAGCTCGCTCCGTTCCTGACGGCGCCCGTGGTGGAGAGCGTCACCGGGGCGGACGGCGCCGAGACCTTCCACCTGGGCACGCCGGAAATGAGCATCGGCAAGGCGGGCACCTTCCACGGAAACTTCGGCATGCTGGTGAGAGCGTATACCTACATCCGCAGCCTTGGAGAGCAGGGACTCCGCGAGATCAGTGAGAATGCGGTGATCAACGCGAACTATGTGCTCAGCGCGCTTCGCGATCACTATCACCTGCCGTACGACCGCTCGTGCATGCACGAAGTGGTTTTCTCGGCTAGGACGCAGAAGGCCCAGGGCGCGAGCGCACTGGACGTCGCCAAACGTCTCATCGACTACGGCATCCATCCTCCAACCATGTACTTCCCGCTGATAGTGGAGGAAGCGCTCATGGTGGAGCCTACGGAGACGGAGAGCAGGGAGACGCTGGACCGGTTCATCGAGGTGATGAAGGAGATAGCGCAGCAGGCGGAGGAGGAGCCTCAACTGCTGAAGGAAGCGCCCCACTACACGCCCAACTCCCGCTTGGACGAGGCCAGGGCCGCCCGCAGGCCTGACCTGCGATGGAAGCCGGCGGAGGAGTAGCGTTTCCTACGCTTCGAACTTGTAGCCGGTGCCCCACACGGTCTTGATGTACCGCGGCTTCTGCGGTGACCCCTCCACCTTCTCTCGCAGCCGCCGGATGTGGACGGTGACCGTGCTGCAGTCCATCGGCGTGTTGTAGGACCAGACCTTGCGCATCAGCTCCTCACGGGTGAAGACCTGACCGGGGTGTGAAGCCAGGAAGAAGAGCAGGTCGAACTCGGTGACGGTGAGGCGCTGCTTTGCGCCGTCCTTGGTGACCATCCTGGTACGTGAGCATATGCTGAGGCCTTGAAAGTCAAGTATCTCGGGGACGTCCCACTTGCCCGTGTCGTAGGTCATGCCCGGGACCGCGCTGTCGATCATCTCGTCCTCCATCCCGAAGTGGGTGAGGCCTCTCCCGGCCTGCCGGCATCCAAACAATGTCCCTTTGTATAGATATACGTAAATCGGGCCGGTTTGGATTAAGGAGGCCGGGGGAGCCGCTGCTAAAGTTGACAACCCACAGACGCTATGCTAAATTGCGACCAGCCTGTTGCAGAGGGAGTGGTCTTCTGTTCCCAGCGCGCGAATCGCCTTCTCCATGGCGGACGATCTATACTGCACTTGATGGGTATCGTGTCCTGCTTCCGGATTGGGGTTGACGTGGTTCATGCGGGACCAGAGGTCTTCCCCAAGTCTATGGAGCAATGAGAGGGGCTACCGCCGGAGAGAGAAGAAGCGCCCGGTTCATAGAGCAGTGCTCGGAGATGCTGCAGGACCGGCGATTGATACTGGTCAGCAACAGGGGGCCGGTAGAGTATCACGTTACGCCTGAGGGCGGGTTGCAGGCGCGTCGTGGAAGCGGCGGAGTGGTAACGGCCCTCAGCACCCTCACCAACTACGTTGACCTGACCTGGGTGGCAAGCGCCATGGGCGAAGGTGATCGCCGCGTGGCGCAGCAGACCGAGGGCGGAAGGGTCAAATCTCCCATACCCGGCCAGAGCCTCTTCCTCCGATACGTGGTTACACCGCGCCGCGTATACCACAAGTTCTACAACATATTCTGCAACCCACTCCTCTGGTTCCTGCAGCACTACATGTGGAGCTCGCCCTACACGCCCAACGTGGACAGCTCCGTATACGACGCCTGGGAGATGGGCTACATTCCCGTCAACCGCCTTTTCGCCGATGCCGTGGTGGATGAAGCAAAGCACAGCTCTCAGCCGCCCTACGTAATGCTCCACGACTACCACCTTTACCTGGCGCCCGGAATGGTGAGGGAGGCTCTCCCGAACGCCCTCATACAGCACTTTCTGCACATACCCTGGCCGGACCCCAGCTACTGGCAGATGCTGCCCGCCTTCATGCGAACCGCCATCTGCGAGAGCCTATGCGCCAGCGACATCGTGGGGTTTCAGACGACGCGGGACATGCGCAGCTTCCTGCAGAGCTGCGAGATGTTCGTGGAGCGGGCCGTAGTAGACCACACAAAGTGCACAATCAGCCTGGACGGCAGGGAGACGGTAGCGCGCTGCTATCCCATCTCCATTGACGTGGGCGAGCTTCGGGAGATAGCCAGCTCGCCTCGCGCCCTGGAGTACGAGCGCAAGATCAGCCAGCTGCTCGGGGAGAAGACCATCGTCAGGGTGGACCGCGTTGAGCCAAGCAAGAACATCGTCAGGGGTTTCAGGGCGTACCGCCTGCTGTTGGAGCGCAACCCGGACCTTCATGGCCGAGTGAAGTTCCTGGCGTTCCTGGTGCCTTCGCGGACGCACATTCGCCAGTACCAGCGGTATCTCCAGGAGGTTGACGCCCTGGTCACGGAGATCAACGAGTCGTTTGGGAACGAAAGCTGGCAGCCCATAACCGTGTTCTACGAGAACAACTACACGCAGGCCATGGCGGCTATGAAGCTGTACGACGTGCTGCTGGTCAACTCCATCATAGACGGCATGAACCTGGTGGCTAAGGAAGGCCCGGTCGTCAACACGCGAGGCGGCGTGGTGGTGCTATCGGAAACCGCGGGTGCCTTCGCCCAGCTCCACGAGGGCGTTCTGGCAGTTGCTCCCGCGGACGTGGAAGGCACTTCGCAGGCGCTCTACCAGGCGATAACCGCATCCGTGGAGGAGCGGGAGAGGCGCGCCAACCTGCTGGTGCAGAAGGTGGAGGAGGAGGACGTGATCAACTGGATGCAGAGCCAGTTGGAGGACATGAGATCCCTGATGGGCCGTGCCGATCAGGTCGAAGCCTAGCGTTCACCGGTCAACCAGGCCGGGCAAGCCATTCCAGGATCTTCTCCACATCCTCGACGCCTCTCGCCACAAGGTCGGCTTCTCTCAACACGGCTTCCGGCGTGTTGTCACCAAGAACCCCGATAGCGAGGCCATCGCACGTTCCCTCCGAGGTGAGCGCGTGCAGCGCAACGAAGGCGTCCACGTCCGTGGTGTCGTCGCCCAGGCATACAACTCCGCGCAGGCCGTGCTCCTGAACCAGCTCCCTCAGCGACGTGCCCTTGTCCACACTCACCGGCGGGCGCAGCTCCACCACCAGCTTGCCCTCCGTGACGATCATGTGAGCTGCCTCTGGCGAGCCTGCAAGCGCCTCCAGAATGGCCGCCCTGGCGCGCTCCGGCTCTGGGCTGAGCCGGTAGTGGAAGCTGGCGGAGACGCCCTTGTCCTCCACCAGCAGGCCCGGCGTTTGCAGCGACTGACGCATCCCCTCTGCGATGTTGTGAATGGTATTGGCGTGCTGCTGAGCCTCCTCGCGCACCTCCAGCCTGCCGTTGTGCCACGTCTCCAGGCCGTGATTGCCGCGGTATACCGCGCCGCCAACGTCAACCATGTCCCTGGCTTTAGGAGCGGCCCGACCGGTGAGCACGGCCACGAGCGCCAGACGAGGCACGAGGGCCGACAGAGCGCTGCGGCAGCGCGGCGAGACCACGGTCTCCTCGGGCGTAGCCGTGATGGGAGCGATTGTGCCGTCTACGTCGGTGACGAGGCCTGAGGGCGAGCGGGCCAGCGTCGCTCGAATGCGGTCCAGGTGTTGGAGTGCGTTGGGCGCTTCCAAAGTGGGTACTCTCGTTAGGCCATTTTGTCGTACACGCCCGTCCCCTGGTTGGTCAACTCGACGGGATTGCAAAGGGCCGGCATCAGCCGGGGCATGAAGGAGGAGCGGGCTTGCGTGCGATGAAGAGGAACATTGTTCCCAGTACTAGCGCCACAATGAAGCTCATGAAGGCGATCTGGTAGTTGTCGGTCGTGTCGTAGATCCAGCCGGCGTATATCGGCCCAATCACGGTTGCGGGGATGTGGCACAGCTGCATCCAGCCGCGGATCGCGGCGAAGTTCCTCCGCCCGAAGTACTCACCGACGATGGCCATGAACACGGGTATTGCGCCTCCGTATGCTATGCCGTAGATCACCACAAAAATCCATACCAACAACATGTTTGTGGCGTTGGCAAGTACGAAGATGCCCAGCGCCTGCAGCATGGCGCATGCGATCAGGACGTACCGCTTCTCCACGTAGTCGCCGAGCACGCCGAAACCCAGGCGTCCCACAAGGCTGATGGTGACCATTGCGCCCAGGGCCGCGCTCGCCTGGACGAGCGGTATCCCGCGGACGTTGGTGAGGTAGTTCACCTGGTGGATGACCACGGACGTCATGGCCACGGCCCGTGCCGTCGTGCCCAGCACCAGCATCCAGAAGGCAAGCGAGATGAGTGCCTGGCGTACGCTGAAGTCGTAGTCGGCGGCCCACGTCCTCGCAGCGGTTATCGCCCGCCGCCCGGTTCCGGTCCCGTCCCCGTCCAGCGCTCGCGTGGCAGAGGGTTGTGGGTCGTCAGGGACTCCGGGCTCGTCGCCGTCGGGAAGGTAGCCGTACTGCTCCGGCTTGTGGCGCAGGAGCATGGAGAGGGGGATCACTATGACGAAGATGCCCACGCCTGACAAGAGAGCGGCTGTGCGCCAGCCAAAGTCGTTGACCACCCAGCCGAGAGCGAACACCGTAAGGCCGCTGCCTCCAGCGCCCAGCGAGAAGACGGCAAAGGCCCTGGACCGTTTACGGTTGAACCACGCGTTGACGGCGGCCTGGCTGGCATGGCCGAAGCCGGTGTTGTATCCGATGGACATCCAGCCGGCGTAGAGCAGGACGAAGACCACGAACGCACTGAGATGGAGTGGTCCGATGCTCACGGGGCTTACGGCGCTCATCAGGAAGAAGCCGGTGCCGGCGATGACAGCGCCTATGACGGCCATCCTCCGCGGCCCGAACTTGTCGATTGCCCAGCCGATGATTGGGCCTTCGAGGCCGCCCTCAAGCCGCGAGAGCGAGATTACCGCGGCGCCGGCCGCCGCGCTCCATCCGAACTCGTCCAGGAGGACCTTGAAGAAGATGGGGAAGCCGTAGAACCAGACGCCTGCGCCGTAGGTGTTGATGGCGGCCGCTGCGGCTACCACGTACCAGCCGTAAAACAGGCCGCGGCGCCGTCTCGTGGCCGTCAGGGCCGCTGTCTCGACCTTCAGCGTATCAGCCATTCTTCAGCACCCTGCGCGGTACCTGCCTCCCGGAGGCAGGATCAGTCGAATTCTTCCTCCTCATCGTCATCGTCGTGCTGATGCGATTCGGGTGCGCCCAATGACATGCGTGGCAGGAGGGCGCTGGGATGGTCTCGCTTCTGCTTGCGTGGGGGCAGGTCCTTGATGTCCTCTGCCATGCGCGCGACGTCCTCCGCGCTCACCTTGGAGGAGTCCACCACCAGCCCCTGCAGTCCAACGTCCTGCAGCACGACAAGCTCGCCTCGACTCAGTGGCCTGGAGCGCAGGAGCAACAGAGGCCTTGGAATGAAGTCCCTGACAGCCCTCACCTGCATAAGAGCCTTGACGGTGAGTGGAGACGCGTCCTCGAGGCCCGAGATTACGACGGCGTCCACGGGAAACTCCTCCATGGAGTGGCCCAGCTCCTCCGGGAACTCGACGGGGATTACAAAGAGCCGCCCGATCTCCTCATCCGCCAGGAGTTCGGAGGGGGTGTCCACACTGGAAAAGACCACAAAGTCGCCGCCCTGCTCCTTGATGTCGTCCAGCGATACGCCGGTGGCGGTGCCGGGCCAGAGGCCCCAAAGCCTGTCGCCCACTGCCTTTTGGGCGGCCTTCAACTGCGCGTTCGAGGCTTTTGGCACCGAAATAATGAAACCGTCCGTCTGCGAGTCGGACGCGGCAGCGTCCTTGGCGCCGGAGAGGGATATTATGAGTAGAGCCGGGGAGCGTTCAGGGGCGCGGCCCGCGGCGAAGCCCATGGGAGCGGGCGCGACAGTGCCCACCTTCTCCAGGCGCTCAATAAGCTTGCTCAAGGGAGTCTCCTGTGGAGGCTGGAAGCCCCAGGATATATGTGTCTCTCTGCGGGATCCTTCCCGAGAGGACGGGGTGAGTCCCTGTGGAGACGGGGTTGGTGGCGCCCCGTGCTAGTCAGACGAGGGGAGCCTGCGCGCATCCTGCAACGCCATTTCCTTTTCGCAGCACACTACCGGGCCATCGCCGGCCTTGGTGCATAGCGCAACGGTGCCGCAGGTCTCGCACTGATACCGCTTGCCGAGCTCGTTTGCCATCGTGTAACCTCCTGCGCCGGCCTCATCGCGGGCCGGTAGTGGGAGCGGATTAGCGTTGAGTTGCCTACTTCTGCTGAACGGGTTCGCCGCAGCAGGCCATGGTGCCTTCGCCGGCGGTCGTGACAATGAACTCAGAGCCGCAGGTCTTGCAGGAATACCTCTTACCGGACTCGTTGGCCAACTCAATCCCCCTGAGTGTAGGATTGAGCCATTATAGCTTCACGAGCCTGGTCGGTCAACCGGAAACGGCCTTGCGCCGAGCGTTGGCGGCGCGGCGCAGGACAGGCAACATTTGAATCTGTTATCATGTCTTCAAATGTCCACACAAATCACTCTCGAGCAGGCGCCTCGCAGGCGGTTGCCGCCCTGGTTCAAGGTGCCCATGCCGGGCGGCGAAAACTACCGCGAGCTTGAGGGCCTGCTCCGCGACAGCAGCCTGCACACGGTGTGCGAGGAGGCACGCTGCCCCAACATCGGCGAGTGCTGGGAGCGGCGGAGCGCCACATTCATGGTCCTCGGCGACATCTGCACCCGCCGCTGCCACTACTGCGCCGTAACCACCGGTAGGCCGCTCGGCCTCGACCTCCAGGAGCCGGCGAGGCTCGCAGGCGTCGTCGAGAGGCTTGCGCTGCGGTACTGCGTGATCACGTCGGTCAACCGTGACGACCTCGCGGACGGCGGGGCGTTCATTTTCGCCGAGTGCATTCGGCAGATTCGACGCAGGGTGCCCGGCTGCGAAGTCGAGGTCCTGATCCCGGACTTTGAGGGCTCTGTGGACGCGCTCGGCACCGTCATGAACGCTGCTCCTGACGTCCTGAACCACAACATTGAGACGGTTGAGCGCGTGTTCCACTCCGTGCGCCCCAGGGGAGACTATCACCAGTCGCTTGAGCTGCTGGCGAGAGCCAAGGAGATCGACCCGGAAGCCGTGACCAAGTCGGGCATGATGGTTGGCCTGGGCGAGGAGTGGGATGAGATCGTGCAGACCATGAGGCACCTCCGGTCGGTGGACTGCGACCTGCTGACCATCGGGCAGTACCTGCGGCCCTCCGCGAAGCACCACACTCTGGAGAGGTTCTACACGCCCCAGGAGTTCGACGAGCTGCGAATCGAGGGCGAACGCCTGGGATTCCGCCACGTGGCCTCCGGTCCCCTTGTGAGAAGCTCATACCACGCCGACGAGCAGTCCGCCGCGGCCCGGCGCTAGACCTACACGCCGGCCCGCCCATCACGCCTGTCCTGAGTCTACCATGTCCTCGCAGTCGCCATCGTTGCTGCTCTACAACGCAAGCGTGGTCACGCTTGAACCGTCGCTGCCGCGCGCCTCATGGGTGTCGGTTGCGGGCGGCCGCATAGCGGAGGTGGGCAGGGGAGACCCGCCGCGCGAGTTCTTCGGCCGGCAGGGCGTCAGAGCGATCGATTGCGAGGGCGGCGCGCTCATTCCCGGCTTCCATGACGCCCACTGCCACGTGCTCGCCACTGCGTCCGCGCTCCTCGCGGTGGACTGCTCGCCGGAGGCCGTCTCGTCCGTAGAGGAGATCGGCGAGCGGCTGAGGCGGCGCGCCTATGCCTCTCCGCCGGGCGCGTGGATACGCGGCGCCGGCTACAACGAGTTCTACCTTCGCGAGAGGCGCCACCCGAATCGCCACGATCTGGATGCCGCCGTGCCGGACAGGCCTGTCAGGCTTGTCCACCGGTCTGGACACGCGCACGTGCTCAACTCGCGTGGCCTGGAGCTGGCCGGCATTCGTGCCGACACCCCGGGCCCCGTCGGCGGGGTCATCGAGAGGGATCTGGCTACGGGCGAGCCTACGGGACTGCTTCTGGAGATGGGCGGCTACCTGGATGGCGTCCTACCGCCGCTCACACGTGGGGATCTGTACGAGGGCGTCCGGCTCTTCAACGCCCACTGCCTCTCTCTGGGGATCACGGCCCTGCAGGACGCGACGCCCGGCAACTCACCGGAGCGCTGGGGGCTCTTCGAGGACGTCCGTGAGCGGGGCCTCCTGACGCCGGAGCTCACGCTCATGGCGGGCGCGGCGCACCTGCCGGACTTCCTGCGAGAGGGGTTCGCGTTCGGGCACGAAAGCCAAGGCATGCGCCTGGGCTCGGCCAAGATTGTGCTGACGATGACGACCGGGTCCCTAAGCCCATCGATGGAGGAACTTGCGCTCACGGTCGAGCGCGCAGCCCGGAGCGGCTTCCCGGTGGCCATTCACGCTGTGGAGGCGGAGGCCGTGGAGGCGGCGGTCGAGGCGATCCGCCGGCTAGGGCAGGGGATAGGGACCGGGCTGAGGCACAGGATAGAGCACTGCTCGGAGTGCCCACCGTGGTTGGCGGACCAGCTGGCCGCCTGCGGCATCACGGTCGTGACACAGCCCGGGTTCGTCTACCACAGCGGCGACCGCTATCTGATGGAGGTGGACGAGGAGAGGCGGCCGTGGCTCTATGCCATAGGCTCGTTGCGTGCGCGAGGCGTGAGGGTGGGTGCCGGATCGGACGCGCCGGTGGCTCCGCTAAACCCGCTGGACGGCATCTACGCGGCGGTGACTCGCAGGTCGTCGAGCGGAGCGGCCCTGCTTCCGAATGAGGCGGTGGATGTACACACTGCCATGCGCATGCACACGCTTGACAGTGCATATGCCGGCACGCAAGACCATGTCCGTGGCTCGATAGCAACGGGTAAGCGCGCGGACCTGGTGCTGCTGGACCGGGATCCGACGTATGTGGCGCCGGATGAGATACGGGCCACGAAGACGCTGATGACGATTGTGGGTGGCCAAGTGGCGTGGGAGGGGTGATGGGGGGCAGAAGGCGCGTTGGAAGGAGAGGACATGGATGAGTTGGAGCTGGTGCAGGAAGCAGTGGCCAATTGGGAGAATTTGGACGAGGTTGAGAGCGTAGAAGCCTTGAAGTTGCCACGAAGAGACGGACGAGGCCCCACGTACATGTCGCGAATTGCGCTAAGGGGCCGAGAGCTGCCTGTCTACCTAGAGATGACTATTCTCAACGTGGAGCCGGAAGGCATTCATGAGGATGGCATTGCGGTGGCGTGGAGACCTCCGCAATATGTTGCGGAGAGTGACTAGTTCTTCACGATCCCCGAGTTATCGTCCTGAGGTATACTCCGCCTCCGAGGAACTCCAGCAGGCCAAGGTGATGCAGCCTTTGCAGCTGCTGACGGATCTTGTCGTGCACGTGCTTATTATCCGGGTAGTGGCGCTCCGCGATGGGCGTAAAGCCCTCGTAGACCTCGCGCAGGGTAAACTGATTGTTCGGGAGATCCAAAACGAAATCCAGTGTGAGTGCCGTCCAGCCAGTGAGGCTCTGAACTAGGTCGCTGGCGTTGGGAAGGGGGAGGGGCACGCCTGCAAATGCGTCGCTGGTGTCGAGCGTTCTAGCGGGCGGGGCGGAGGAACGAATCACGTCCACTGGCTTACTCAGAGCCGACAGCGCTCGGGAACTCATACGGATTGGCGGGGCCTCCGCGCCCAAGCCTGACAGCACCTGTCGTTCGAGCTGCGCCACGATGCGGGAGTCGTAAATTGCGACGCCGCACTCCCTGTTCGCGCGCATTCCGGACCATGTGGCATTGGCCGAAGTGACGAGCGCACGGCTCCGGTCCAGAACATACACTTTTGCATGAAGCCGGGTCAGGCTCATGACTCGGACACCCTGACCTGCGAGTGTGTAAAGGGTTTCCAGATTTGAGGCGCCTGCCGCGAAATCCCTGATGTCGGTTCTTGTGACGAGCGTCGTGCGGACTGACGACGAGAGTTCATGCAGAAGGTGACTGAGGGCCTCGTTTACGTAGGGGCTGGCCATGACCAGCCTAGACCGGCAAGAACTGATTCCGGCTCGAAGCCATCCCTCGGTAGGTGTGGTGACAACGTCGACCAAAGGTTGGTTGCCGTTGGACATTGGCTCTCCGTTTCTCCGGCAGACTGCAAAAGGTCGCTAGCCCACCGTACCCACAGCTCCTCGCGCTACCGGCGCCGCTCCATCACGTACCTGGCAAGCTCCACAAGTGAGCGCTTGTACGTGCTGTCCGGCAAAGGCTCCAGCGCCTCGATAGCTCGCCGGGAGAAGTCCGCAGCTATCGAGGTGGCGTCAGGGATGATCCCGGAGTTCTGCACCATCTCGACGGCGCGCTGCAGATTTCCGTCGCCTTCGCCGTCGCGAAACAGCGTCACCACCGGGTTGTCTTCCGGGTACCGCTCCATCAGCAGCAGCGTTGGCAGAGTGAGCGTGCCCTGCAGCAGGTCGTTGCCAACGGGCTTGCCGAACTCCTCCTCCGTGCCCTCGAAGTCCAGAATGTCGTCCACAATCTGGAAGGCCATGCCCAGGTTGTGGCCATAGGCTTTGAGGCACTGGACCAGGTCCTCCGGCGCGCCGCTCAGGACGGCGCCGGACTCGGCGGCGGTGCTGAAGAGAGAGGCCGTCTTCTCGTAGATGCGCTCCCAGTATTGGCCGCGGCTGAAGGCTGGATTGAACGCGGCGAATATCTCGGTAAGCTCGCCCTTGGAGAGCTCCATGATGGTCTCCGAGAAGCGGCGTATGACGCGGACGTTCTTGGTGTCGCACACGAAGGTTGCAGACGTGGCGAACACGTAGTCACCCACCAACACCGCCACGTTCTTGCCCCACCGGCTGCTGACCGTGGCCTTGCCGCGGCGCACCGGCGAGTTGTCCACCGTGTCGTCGTGGACCAGCGTGGCGATGTGCAGGAGCTCAACGGCCGTGGCCATAATCTGCGGCAGGTCGTGGTCGTGAGGATGGAACCTGGAGGCAAGGATCGTGATGGCAGGCCGAGTCCGCTTGCCCGGCGCCTCCAGTACGTGACCCAGGATGCCGTTCAGTAGCTCCGGGCCATCGCTCGATCCCCGCTTCCAGACGCTTTCCAGCCGCTGCTCCACGTCCAGCAGTTCCGCCTGGATTGGAGCGTACAGATCGGTCACGTTCAACGGCTTGTCCTCTCAGGCCTGCGCTTGGCCCAGCCGCTCGATCTCTGCGGCGGCGACTTCATCGTCCAGCTTGTCAAAGAGAGGCGCAGGCGCGGGCAGCTCCTGCCCTGGCGGCATCGCGTCCGGCGAGCTGTCCCATCTCCACCCCCCATCGGCAACGTCACCGGAGAAGCCCAGCAGAACATGGAGCTTCTGTGAGCTGAACGGCAGGAAGGGGAGCAGCGCCGTCTTCAGGCAGTTGATGACGGACAGCATGACCCACAGAGTGTTGGCCGTGGCCGCGGGGTCGTTGCGGGCGGTCCGCCAGGGTGCGCGCTGATCGATGTAGCGGTTGGCTTCCTGCGCCAGCGACATGGCGTGCCCCAGTGCGGCCCGGAAGTGGCACGCGTGCAGGCTGTCGCCGACGGCGGCCAGCGCCTGCTCGGCCTTGGCGAGCATCTCCTGCGACGCCTCCTCGAGCTCGCCGGGCTGCGGGACGCGTCCCTGGAAGTTGCGATGCGTGAGCGTGAGGACGCGGTGCACCAGGTTGCCGAACGTGGCCACCAGTTCATCGTTGTTGCGCCGCACAAAATCGCGCCAGGAGAAGTCGGAGTCGCTGGTCTCCGGCATGGTGGCAGACATGTGGTATCGCAAAGGGTCGGGGTCGTAGCGGTCCAGGTAGTCTGGGACCCACACGGCCCAGTTGCGGCTGGTGGAAAGCTGGCGGCCCTCCAGGGTGACGAACTCGTTTGCGGGCACGTCGTAGGGGAGGTCCAGCCCGCCGTATCCAGTGAGCATGGCGGGCCAGATGATGGTATGGAACGGGATGTTGTCCTTCCCCATGAAGTAATAGCCGCGAGCGTCGCCTCTCCAGAACGGCTCCCACGCGTCCGGCTGCCCGCGAAGCGCGGCCCACTCCTTCGACGCGGACAGGTAGCCGATGACGGCCTCGAACCACACGTAGATGCGCTTGCCATCGTAGCCGGGCACCGGCAGAGGAACACCCCACTCCAGGTCACGCGAGATGGCGCGGTCCTTCAGGCCGTCCTCGAGGTAGCGCTGCGTGAAGTTGAGCACGTTGGGGCGCCAGTGGCGCTGCTCCCTAACCCACGATAGAAGCTGCTCCTGAAAGGCGCTGAGCTTGAGGAAGAAGTGCTCCGAGTTACGGATCTCAGGCGTATCGCCCGAGATGCGGCACTGGATGTCTATGAGGTCTTCCGGGTTCAGCGGCCTGCCGCACTGGTCGCATTGGTCGCCGCGGCCATCGGGATTCGCGCAGTGGGGGCACGTGCCCTTCACGTAGCGGTCAGGCAGGAAACGACGGCAGGTGTGGCAGTAGGGAAGAGGCGTGGTGTCCGTGTAAATGTAGCCCTTGTCCAGGAGAGAGGTGAAGATGTCCTGCACCACCTCACGATGGTTGTCTGTTCCAGTTGTGGTGAACAGGTCGAACGAAATGCCCAGCCGCTCCCAGGTACGCAGGAAATCCGAGTGGTACCGGTCGACGACCTGCTGAGGCGACACGCCGTCCTGCTCGGCCCTGAGGGTGATCGGCGTGCCGTGCTGGTCGCTGCCGGACACCATGAGGACGTCATTGCCCTTGAGCCTGTGGTACCGAGCGAATATGTCCGCGGCAAGGTAACACCCGGCGATGTGCCCCATGTGCAGCGGGCCGTTTGCGTAGGGCCAAGCGACCCCTATGAAGATGCGTTCGGGCATGGGCTGTCGGCAGTCCTGCGTAGTGTTTGTGCATTGTAGCACAAAGTGAGACTGGCATATAGCAAGCAGGCGCGGCGCCGGACGTGCCGCACTCGCCTCCTCTCATGGCGAGGGTGTCGAACCATTTGAGCGGAGGCGGAGTCGCCTTAAGCCTCCCGTCGCAAGTTGAGCCACAGCCGGTACACCTCCCGGCGCGGCAGGCCGGTCTCGGCGGCGCAGCGGCTAGAAGCCAGGACCGGCTACCCCTGGAACAACTCCCGCTCCAATTGGCTCTGATCGATTTCCAGGTAGCCTGCCACCTCTCCGAGTATACCGCTCAACGTGCCAATCCTAAGCGCGCCGTGTACGGGAATAGTAATGCGATGTTCAAGACCCCGAAAATCACTTGCCAGTCTCATGTGGCTCCCCGTTTGCCTTATGACGCGGTAGCCGTAGCTGCGTCTCAACAGTACAGCCAACTCCATGCCGGAGAGACTGCGGGGCAGCCTCAAATCGGGATTACCTCTGCCTGCACCACGTGAACGCGAATTGACCGGGGCGCTTCTCTCTCGTCGAAGTGGCACAGCACGGCGTCCCGCATCATCTCACGGAGACCCTCCCAGTCGTCCGCTTCCGTGAAGATGGCGTGTCCCACCGCGCGAGCCTGGTATCCGCCCTCAGCGGATTCCCACACCTGGAAGACTATTTCAGTGTCCGACACTTGCCTCCTCCTCAACAACGCCATTCTACTACAATAGAGCCTCTTACTCACAACTCGCTTCCCCGGGATTCACGCGTGCTAAGGAATGGGGGCAGGCGGCCTCGCCTTAATCTTCCTGTCGTATGCGGAGCCACAGCCGGTACACCTCCCGGCGCGGCAGGCCGGTTTCGGCGGCGGCGCGCTCGCGCGCCTCGCGGGCCGACACTCCGGCGCGGAGCATGGCGCGCAATGTGGCCTCGACTTCAGCCGTCGATGGCCGCGCGACTTCGGGCTTGCCGGCCTCGATAACGAGCGTGAACTCCCCGCGGGGCTGCTCGAAGTGCGACAGGGCTTCGGAGATGGCGCCGCGGAAGGTCTCCTCGTGCAGCTTGGTGGCCTCGCGCAGCGCTGTCATTTGCCGGTCGCCGAGCGCGTCGAGCATGTCCAAGAGCGTGTCGCGCAGCCGGTGCGGCGTCTCGAAGGCCACGAGCGTGTACGGGAGCTGCGACGCCGACGTGAGCAGCCTGCGGCGGTCGGCGCGCCTGCGCGGCAGGAAACCGAGAAAGAGAAAGCGGTCGGCCTGCATCCCAGAAACGGCCAGCGCAGTGACAACCGCGGAGGGCCCGGGTATCGAAACGACAGGCACCCCCTCCTCGGCGGCGGCCTTCACTAGCTCCAGCCCCGGATCGCTGATGCCGGGCGTGCCCGCGTCCGAGACCAGGGCCACGTCGCCGCCTGCCAGCGCGGCCAGGATGGCGGGAAGCTTTCGGGCGCTGTTGTGCTCGTTGTAGCTCGTGAGCGGCGTGTGGATATCGAAGCGTGAGAGGAGGCGTCGAGTGGTGCGCGTGTCCTCGGCGGCAATCAGGTCAACCTCATGCAGGACTCGCATCGCCCTGAGGGTGATGTCCTCCAGGTTGCCGATGGGCGTGGCAACCACGTAGAGGGTGGGCATGGGGCCTCCTTGCGCCGTGCGGACTCAGTGCATTCTACACGATGCGACGGCGCGCCCGCGCCTCGCGTGGTGGATGGTATACTTGAGGCGCGGCGCATCGAGTGGGAGCCGATTGAGCATGAACGTTGGCATCTGTCGAATAGACCTGGAGCTGCCCGGCAGCCGCTCGCTCAAGGACAAGCGCAGGGCGGTCCGCTCCATAGTCGACCGGGTGCGGAGCCGGTTCAACGTGGCGATTGCGGAGGTGGACCGGAACGACCGCTGGCAGGCGGCGACGCTGGGCATTACGTGCGTCAGCAACGACGCGGCGCACGCCAACGAGATGCTGTCCAGGGTGGTCCACTTCATCGAGGGCTGCCGCGAGGACGCTGTAATGGCGGACTACGCCGTGGAGCTGGTGACGGGGCTGTAGGTGGCCAACCGCCGGCACGCCCTCAGCGGTCCAGCTTGAGCAGTGCCAGGAATGCTTCCTGCGGAATCTCCACGTTGCCCACTCGCTTCATCCGCCGCTTGCCCTCTGCCTGCTTCTCCAGCAGCTTCCGCTTGCGCGTCACGTCGCCGCCGTAGCACTTGGCCAGCACGTTCTTGCGCAGCGCTCGCACGGTCTCGCGGGCGATGACGCGGCTCCCGATGGCGGCCTGGATGGGCACTTCGAACAGCTGCCTGGGAATCAGCGTTCGCAGCTTCTCGACCAGCGCCCGGCCCTTCTGCTGCGCCTTGTCGCGGTGGACGATCAACGAGAGCGCGTCGACGGGCTGGTTGTTGACCAGCAGGTCCAGCTTGACCAGTGGCGCTGGCTGGTAGCCCTGGAAGGAGTAGTCCATGGACGCGAAGCCCTGAGTGCGTGACTTGAGCTGATCGTAGAAGTCCATGAGCACCTCGGACAGCGGGGCGCGGTACTCGAGCAGCACCCGTGCGTCCATCGACGAGTCGCCGTCCGCAGATGACGCCGCCGGCTGGAGGTACTCCATCCGGCGAAACTCGCCCCGTCGCGTCGTCACAAGGTCCATGATTGCCCCGATGTATCGAGCTGGCGTCACGATGCTCATGTCCAGCAGTGGCTCCCGCATTTCGACGAGCCGGACCACGGGAGGCAGCTTGGCGGGGCTGTCCACGGTGACCTCTTCGCCGTCGTCGAGGAGCACCTGGTAGGCCACGCTGGGCGCAGTGATGAGCAGGTTGAGGTCGTACTCCCGCTCCAGCCGCTCCTGGACAATCTCCATGTGCAGCAAGCCGAGGAAACCGCACCGGAAGCCGAAGCCAAGCGCCGCGCTGTTCTCTGGCTCGTAGCTCAGAGCAGCGTCGTTGAGCTGAAGCTTCTCGAGGGAGGTGCGGAGGGCCAGGTAGTCGTCGCCTTCGGCGGGGTAGAGGCCTGCGAACACCATGGGCTTCAGTGGCTGATAGCCCGGCAGCGCCTGGGACGCCGGTCTCTGCGCGAGGGTAATTGTGTCCCCGACGCGGCACTCACGTACGTTCTTGAGGCCGGTCGCCACGTAGCCGACCTGCCCGGCGCTGAGCCGGTCGGCTTGAGTGAGGCGCGGCGTGAAGCTGCCCACCTCCAGGATGTCGCCGCGCGAGCCGGTTGACATCATGAGCAGCTCGTTGCCCTTGGCAATCTCGCCGTCGAAGAGGCGGACGTAGGCCACAACGCCCTTGTAGGGGTCGTACGCAGAGTCGAACACGAGGGCGCGCAGTGGCGACGCCAGGCCCGACGGTGGGGGCACGCGCTCCACGATGGTCTCAAGGAGCTGCTCGACGCCCGCCCCGTCCTTGGCCGATACGTGCAGTATCTCGTCCTCCGTGAAGCCGATGGCCTGCTGCATCTCCGTTGCCACCCGCTGGGGCTGCGCCACCGGCAGGTCGATCTTGTTCACGACAGGGATAATCGCGATGTCGTGCTCCAGGGCGAGGTACACGTTGGCGAGGGTCTGCGCCTGAATGCCCTGCGTGGCGTCGACGACCAGGATTGCGCCCTCGCACGCGGCGAGCGCGCGAGAGACCTCGTATCCGAAGTCCACGTGGCCGGGCGTGTCGATGAGGTTGAGCTGGTAGTCACCGTCGCGGCCGCGATAGTTCATGCGCACGGCCTTGCCCTTGATGGTGATGCCGCGCTCACGTTCCAGGTCCATCTGGTCCATGAACTGCTCGGTCATGTCACGCGGGCTCACCGTTTCCGTGAGCTCGAGGAGGCGGTCGGCGAGCGTGGACTTGCCGTGGTCAATGTGAGCGATGATGCAGAAGTTTCGGATTCGTGAGGTGTCCATGTTGAGGCTATCGTAGCATAGGCAGCACAGTTAGGACAGCGGCGAAGGCGCCTGCGAGTCCAGTGGCAGTGTTCGGCCCTGGGCCACTGCTGCGGGGATTGTTGTCGTTGACCGGTGTGAGGCAAGCGGATACACTGAAAGAGTATGACTGAGGAGAAGGCCCGAGCCACAGCGGTCGATGCAGCACGCCTGGCGGTGGAAGTGGCTTCCGAGAAGCAGGCCACCGACATCGTGATGCTGGACATGCGCGGTCCTCCCAGCTTTACCGACTACTTCGTCATTCTCTCCGCCGAAAGCCGCCGCCAGATGCAGGGTCTGCTGGAGGACATCGATCAGGCGCTGGAGCAGTCCGGCATGAGGCTGCACCATCGGGAAGGCACGACGGAAGGCGGCTGGGTGCTACTGGACTACGGCGACGTGGTTGTGCACGTTTTCGCCCAAGAGGAGCGGGAGTTCTACCACCTGGAGCAGCTGTGGTCGCGGGCGCCGGTCCTCTTCAGGATTCAGTGATCCAGTTGTCCACGTCCCGACGGTAGCTCAGGACCTCGTTTTCGGCGAAGAACAGGGCGATCTCCTGTGCAGCCGATTCCGGCGAGTCCGAGCCGTGCACCAGGTTGCGACCGATGTCCACCCCCAAGTCGCCGCGAATGGTGCCGGGCGATGCCTGCAGCGGGTTCGTGACGCCCATTGTGGAACGCACCATCTCCACGGCGTTGGGCCCCTCCAGCACCATGGCCACCACCGGGCCTGACGTGATGAAGGACACGAGTCCGTCGAAGAAGGGCTTGCCCTCGTGTACGCCGTAGTGCTTCATCGCCATGTCCCCGGTTATCTGGAGCATCTTCATGCCTGCGATGCGGAGGCCACGCGCCTCCAGCCGCGAGATGATGGCCCCGCTTAGGCCTCGCTGTACGCCGTCGGGTTTGACCAGGACTAGCGTCCTTTCCGTGCTCATTCGCACCTCCTCCTAAATGTTGGCCGCAGTGTTGATACCAGTGTTGTGGCCGTTGGCTGCTGAATTGTTGTTCCGGGACGCGCGCTGGGGCTCACCAATCTGGCGCCGGACAGGGCGAGGTCAGGCGGGCCTCCGCGGCGTCGAAATCGAAGGGCGGCGGAGGTACAGCGGCTCGATGGTCTTGATGTCGTCGTGGTCACCGCGCCGGTGCCTCTCGCTGCCCATCGCGGCCAGCGTGGCGGGCTCGCGCGTGGGTGGGGACTGGTCCGCCAGCACTGCCAGCTCGCCCAGCCGTTCCGTGAGAGCCTCCCCGAATGTGGCCACGCCCTCGCCGCAGAATAGCACCGGCTCCTGAACGCCCTCGCAGAGCAGGTCCGGCGACGCAATGCGCTCCACCATTGCCTTGTGCCAGTCGCCGTTGCCTTGCGCGTAGAGCGCGGCGGCGGCTTCGCCGCGTCCCATGTCCAGGAGCGCGCACACGGGCAAGTCCTGGTCGCGGTGCGGCTCAGCTTCCACGTCCAGGGTGTTGAGCGCGACGAGCGGGATGTTCAGGCCGGTGCACAGCCCCTTCGCCGTGCTGAGGCCAACCCTGAGCGCGCTAAACCCGCCCGGGCCGATAGCCACGATTACGCAGTCGAGCTCCCCGATAGTGGCCCCTGCTTCCTTCAGCAGGTCCTCCACTGCGGGCAGCAGCTCCACCGTGTGGTTCTGCCGCGAGTACCAGGAGCGTGACACGACGACGCGGCCGTCCTGCGAGAGGCAGACGCCTGCGTACCTGGTGGACGTGTCTATTGCGAGTTCCATACCTATTGTTGGTGGGGCTTGTTTGTGGCCTGCAGACGGTTGCGGAGTTGTAGCGCAAGCTCCTCGTAGCGGGCGCCGGTTGGGTGCATGCGCAGGAGCCGGCTGTCCTCGCTCTGGGGATCTAGGGGGGTGTCCAATGTCACGCGGAGGCAGTCCTCCGGGAAGGCTTCAGGGGCCTTGTCGGCCCACTCGATGACGGACACGCCGTCGCCCGCGAGGTACTCGTCCAGACCAAGGTCAAGCACCTCGGCCACGTGGTCGAGCCGGTAGATGTCGATGTGATATAGAGGCAGGCGTCCCTGGTGGATGGTGACCAGCACGAAGGTGGGGCTGCGGACGTAGCCGTCCACGTCAAGGCCTTTGGCGATGCCCTGCGTGAGACACGTCTTGCCGGCTCCCAGGTCCCCGCAGAGCAGCAGGACGTCCCCAGGCCGGGCGCAGGCCCCGAGCGCAGCGCCGATTCGCTGCGTTTCCTCGGGCGAGTGGCTTGTCAGCTCCAGCATACTCATCTAGGCGAAGTGGTCCCAGCCGCTCCGGTCGAGTTCGATGTCGGCGCCGCCCTCGTCGACGACGCGGACGCGGCCGGGGTGATCGGCGACGATTCGTCCCACCACTGCGGCTTGCGTAAGTGTTGTCACCGCGGCCTCCACGACGGCGCCGCTTCCCGTGAACAGCAGCTCGTAGTCCTCGCCGCCGTTGAGTGCCAGCCGGAGCCAGCCGTCGGGGTATGTGTCCTGCAGGTAGGCGTCGGCCGGTACGCGGCCGGCTTCGACGACTGCGCCAACACCGCTGGCCTCGCACATCTTGGCGAGATCGTCCACAAGGCCGTCGCTGACGTCCATCGCGGTCTTCACGCCGCAGCTGATCAGCGTGTCGCAGGCGTCAAGCCTGGGAACGGGCCGGTTGAAGGCCGCCTGCAGGTGGAGCCCGGACTCGTTCTGAGGCAGTCGACCCTGGAGGAGCGCCTGGAGGCCGCCGGCCGCGCAGCCGAGTGGGCCTGTGATAGCGATGCTGTCACCGGGCTTGGCCGTCCGGCGCGTGAGCGTTGGATCGCGTGCCGCGCCAGTCATGGCCACGGTCACGAAGTCGACCGGCGAGCGCACGATGTCACCCCCGGCTATGCGGCAGCCGTAGGCGCGGCAGGCGGAGAGCATCCCCCGGTACAGCTCACGCACATCCTCCACCGCGGTGTCGAGAGTCAGCCCAAGTGTCACCAGTGCGTAGAGGGGGCGTCCGCCCATGGCCGCAATGTCACTGAGGTTGACCGCCATGGACTTCCAGCCCAGGTCCTCCCAGGACGTGAGGTCGTGGCGGAAGTGCACGCCGTCAACGAGCGTGTCGGTGGTGGCAAGCTCGGTGGCCTCCGGTGTGCGCCACGCGGCCGCGTCGTCTCCTATGCCAAGCAGCAGCCGGAAGTCGTCATCGCCGGAATCTTGCTCACCCTCGCAGACCAGTTCCTGGATCGACCGGATGAGGCCGAATTCGCCAATGTTACGTATCATCGCAGCCCGCATTATATCGTCACGCTATCCGGCCAACAAGTGAAGTGTGCTATATTGGGAGCTGAAGCCGGGGGCGTTGAGCATCGTGAGAGTGGCCGTTCTATCCGACATACACAGCAACCTCGAGGCGCTGTCCGCGGTATTGGACGACGCCGGAGGCCGTGAGAGAATCGACCAGGTGTGGTGCCTCGGTGACATGGTTGGATACGGACCTGACCCCACGGCCTGCCTGGACTCGCTGCTGAGCATAGAACACGTGATGGTGGCCGGCAACCACGATCTTGCTGCTGTTGGGAAGCTCAGCTTGGCGGACTTCAACCCGTACGCCGCGGCGGCCTGCCGGTGGACGGCGGATCGACTGACGCCGGAGCATCGAGGGATGCTGGCAGCCCTGCCGGTACGAGAGGAGCGAGGGCCCTTCACCCTGGTGCACGGCAGCCCAAGAAACCCGGCGTGGGAGTACGTGACCAGTGTGGGGTCGGCGCGGGCGTGCCTGGAACACGTGGAGACGCCGTGTTGCCTCGTGGGGCATACGCACCTGCCAATGGTGTTCCGGCTGACGGAGGGAGGCATGGCAGGGGAGTGGGCCAGGCCGGGGCAGGTGGTTTCGCTGACAGGCGAACGCTTGGTGCTGAATCCTGGCGGCGTGGGCCAGCCTCGCGACGGCGACCCCCGCTCCTGCTACGCGGTCTACGACACGGACGACGCGACAGTGGAGTTTCGCCGCGTTGTGTACGACATAGCGGCGACGCAGCTGAAGATGAGGCAAGCCGGCCTGCCGGAATACCTGGCGGAGCGGCTCACGTATGGAAGGTAGGAGTCGAGCGGCGGGCGCGCCGTATGGCCGCGGTCGCAGCGCAACGAAGCCAGTCGAGGAGGTGCAGCATGCCAATAGTCAGGGTTGAGATGTGGCCCGGTAGGACGCACGAGCAGAAGGCGGAGTTGGCCCGCGCCATCACGGACGCGGTTGTGAACATTGCCAGGACCGTGCCGGAGGAGACGATTGTGGTCTTCACCGACGTGTCGAAGGAAGACTGGGCCAAGTCGGGCGTGCTCGCCTCCGACGCGTGAAGTAGCCGCACACGCCTCGTCGGTCTTGTTCGGCGCAAGCCCGTTGCCTCTCGGCCTACGGTGGCATTCGGTAGGCCGCGTCCTTTGCCGCGCGTGTGTCGTTTCGGGAACTGATACGCGGAGAGCCGCGTTGACACGCCGTCCCCGCGATGCTAGTATGCCCGCGGCGTTAGGAATCAGCCACTGCCCGTTCAGGTGCCCCGCAAGGGGAGAATAGGGAAGGCGGTGAGAAGCCGCCGCGGTAGCGCCACTGTAAGCGGGAACCGGAGCCGAGGTCCACTGTCGCAGCAGCGATGGGAAGGGCTGGAGCAAGTACAAGTCCACCCGCGAGCCAGGAGACCTGCCTGAACGGAAGGTGATCGCTCTCCGCATCAGAGAGGGTCCCTCGTCCCGGCGGGCGCAGAACCGGTCGGCGCGATGTACAGGCCTCCGTGCGAAGAGCATACGGAGGTCTTTTGTCGTCCTGGGCCGTTGGTCTCGGAGCGCTGAGGAGCTACAGGCGGGCGGGTGTCACCACTCGCCTGAGCGTGGGCTGCACGCTCCTCGCACTGCTGGCGTCGGGCGTTGCCCTTGCATCGCTGAGCATGGGCCCCGTCGAGATTCCACCCCCCCGCGTCGCCGCGATCGTGCTGGCCGCGTTTGGCCTGGACCTCGGAGGCTTCGACAGGACGGAGCAGCTCGTTATCGAGCAGATCAGGCTGCCGCGCATCGTGGTTGGCGCGCTAGTGGGAATGGCGCTGGGCGTGTCCGGTGCCACGATGCAAGGCCTGTTCCGCAACCCCATGGCCGACCCCGGCATCATAGGCGTGTCCGCCGGTGGCGCGCTGGGGGCGGTGCTCGCCATCGCGCTGGGCATGACCGGCCTCTTCTTCCTGGCTCTGCCCGCGTTCGCCTTCGCGGGTGCGGTTTCGGCCGCGTTTCTCGTGTACGGCATCGCCGCCGTGGGCGGCCGCTTCTCCATGGCCACGCTGCTGCTGGCGGGCGTGGCGGTCAACGCCTTCCTGGGCGCGGCTGTCTCCGCCATCATCACGCTCTTGCCGGAGAACGGGGCGCTGCGCGAGACGCTCTTCTGGCTTGCGGGCGGCCTGGAGGGACGCTCGTGGGAGCACGTGCGAATTGCAGCCCCGCTGGTGCTCGGCGGCGTGGCCGTGATGACGCTGATGGCCCGCGACCTGAACCTGCTGATGCTCGGCGACGACGAGGCTCAGTCGATGGGCGTGCGCGTGGGCGCTGCGCGTCCGGCGCTTCTTGCGGCCGCGGCCCTTGCGACCGGCGCGGCCGTTGCCGTGAGCGGAGCCATCGCTTTCGTGGGACTTGTGACGCCCCACCTATTGCGTCTGACCCTGGGGCCGGACCACCGAGTCCTTGTCCCCATGAGCGCGCTGGGGGGCGCAGTCTTCGTCATACTCGCCGATACGGTTGCACGCATCGCAGTGCAGCCTGCGGAGCTGCGCGTGGGCGTGCTGACGGCGTTCGTCGGCGCGCCGTTCTTCGTGTTCCTGCTCATCAAGAACAATCGCCGGGCAAACGCGCTATAGGGGGGTATTGCATGCTGAGACGTCCATCAGGTCCGGTACGACTTCATGCGGCTCTGGTGCTCGTTGTGGCGGCGCTGATGGCGTGCACTGCGGACCCAACGCCAACCCCTGTGCCCACGGCCACGCCGGCGGCCACACCCACGGCAACAACGTCGCCGGGAGAGATGGCGTTGCGCGGCGTGCGCGGCATCGTAGACCCAACGAACCTGGGCTGGCCGCGGCAGGTGGAGGGCCTGAACGGCGTGGTCACCATACCGGCCAAGCCGCAGCGAATCGTTACCGCATCCATTGGCCATGACGAGATGACGCTGGCGCTCGTGTCCAGCGAGAGGCTGGTGGGCGCGGGAGCCGTCTCCAAGGACCCTACTTACTCTAACGTGGCCGGCCTCCTGGAGGCCAAAGCGGAGATCTCGCGTGAGCCGGAGACCATCATCGCCCTGGAGCCCGACGTCGTTGTGACAAGCCCGTTCTTCTCGGAAGACGGAATTGCCGCGCTCTCTCGCGTTGGAATCCCGGTTGTGCAGACCGAACTGCGTCAAGACGCGGAGTCGCGCGTCAACGCTATACTGCTCATGGGGTACATATTCGGAGAGGAGGAGCGAGCCGCCGGATTCGCGGCCGAGGTGCAGGCTCGGCTGGAGTCAGTGGTTGAGGCGACGGCCTCGGATGGGGCGCGGCTGCGCGTGCTGGCGGCGACGCGCTACGCGGACGAGCTGTGGGTTGCCGGCGACGGCTCCACGGAGGGCGGCGTCATTTCGTCGGCCGGAGGAGTGAACGCGGCAGCCGAAATCGATGGGAACCAGACCACGAGCCTCGAAGGTATCATCACCATGGCGCCGGATGTGATCGTCATCCCCCAACCGGCGGCGTTCGGCGCCGATGAGTTTCGGGAGTACCTGATGAACAGCGAGGCCCTGGCGGAGGTGCCGGCGGTCAAAAGCGGGCAGGTGTACGTGGTGGAGAGCAAGCTCTATACCACGCTGTCCTTCTGGAACATCCGCGGCGTGGAGCACCTGGCGGCTATCCTGTGGCCTGACCTGTTCCCCAACGCTGAGGCTGTGCCATTCAGCCTGCCGGAGTGAGAATGAGATGAACGGATCGACAGACCGAGACCACTCCCCGGCCATAGGCGTTCACCACCTCACTTACGAGGTGGAGGCACTGCGCCTCCTCCACGACGTGTGCCTGGAGGCGGGCCGCGGCAGCCTTGTGGGCCTGATTGGCCCCAACGGCGCGGGCAAGTCCACGCTGCTGCGGGCCATGTCCGGCATCCTGCGCGGGACCGAAGGCACGGTGCGGTTGGACGGTGCGGACATGGCGTCGCTGTCGTCGCAGGAGGTTGCTGCCGGCGTGGCCCTAGTGTCTCAGATAGCGCCGTACACGCACGGCTTCACGTCGATGGAGCTTGTGATGATGGGGCGTTATCCGCATCTGGGCCGCTTCCAGGTGGAGGGCCGCGAGGATGGTCGCATCGCCGAGAGGGCCATGCGCCTCACGGAGACGGAGCGCTATGCCGAAAGGACGCTGGACACGTTGTCAGGCGGCGAGAGGCAGAGGGTCTTCGTGGCCCGCGCCCTGGCTCAGCAGCCGCGGTTCCTGCTGCTTGACGAGCCGACGTCGAACCTCGACGTGCTGCACCAGTTGCAGGCGATGGAGCTGGTGCGGAGCCTGGTGAACGACGGTCTGACGGCGGTTGCCGCCATCCACGACCTGAACCTGGCGGCGCGCTACTGCGACCGCCTCGCGTTGATGAAGTCGGGGCGCATCATCGCCGAAGGGACGCCGGAGGACGTGCTGTCGCCGGAGGCGTTGGAGACGGCCTTCGGCGTGCGGGCAGCGGTCTACCGCGACCCGGTCACGGGCGCGCCGGCGGTGGGTGTAATCGGACCGGCGGGTGAACATCCGGTGCAGACGCATCGAAATGGCGTGAGCAGCCTTTCAGGAGAGGTAACGCATGAGTCAGGAAGCTAGCGGACAGCAGATCGAGAGACCAGGCCGCCGCGTTTCGCGCGGCCTGGTAATCGTCAACACCGGCGACGGCAAGGGCAAGACCACGGCAGCACTTGGCGTGGTCTTCCGCGCCTGGGGACGGGATTTCGACATCAGGGTTTTTCAGTTCATCAAGAACACGGGGGCCAGGTTCGGGGAGCACCGGGCTGCCGAGAGGCTTGGGATCCCCATTGAGTCACTTGGCGACGGCTTCACGTGGCTGTCCAAGGACATGGACCGCACGGCTGCCCTGGCGGTTGAGCAGTGGCGTCGCAGCAGGGAGGCCATCCTCAAGGGTGAGGAGGACATCATCGTCCTGGACGAGTTCACCTATGCCATGCACTACGGCTGGGTGCCCGTCGCTGAGGTGGTGGACGCGCTGAAGAGGCGTCCAAGCTCGCTGCACGTCATCATCACGGGTCGCTACGCGCCGCAGGAGCTGATCGACTGCGCCGACCTCGTCACCGAGATGAGGCTCATCAAGCACCCATTCGATGAGCAGGGCATCAAGGCGCAAAGGGGAATCGAGTTCTAGGTCGTCCTCTTTCTCCTGATCAATGAGCGCCAACCATCAAGAGTAGGCGCTCACGTTCCGGCTAGCAGGGATTACTGCCCGCATAGGTCACTGGATGACTATGCTTGTTTTCATCCGCAGAAGCCAGGCGCAGTGTCCTGCCTTGTACATGCTGGTTGAGTACCTCGCCTGACCTGTGCGCAAGGCGATCAACTTGTGGTCGTTGACCCACGTAGTCACCCCTTGAGCTGGAAGAGGCGATCCAGGAAAACACGGGAAGACGTCGTTATCATAGGTTCTCGACGACTCTAACTTGTACTCAGAGGCACTGATGTAGTGGGTAGAACGGCCCGAGTCATACTCGAGATGCCCTCCCGGCCCAGCGGGCCGCGTTAGCTCGAGGGGGTAGGGGATACCTCCCTGTGCAGAAGAAGCGCACGGCCGGAGTCCAACGCCAACGCGGGGCGTCGACTCCGGCCGTATACGCAACGTGGCGACGTGCTGTCAGGGAAGCGTGCGAGTGCTAGCCTTCGGTGATGATGCTCACGAACTGGTCTGCGGCTGACCTTGCGCGTTCCATGAGCTCTTCGGGCGGGAGGCTTCCCACCGGATGAGGCACGACAGCGAAGTCCATTTCCGGGATGCCGCCGAGGCGTGCCATGCCCTTGCATGTGCTGATGAATGCGTCCGTGGCAATCAGCATCGCGGGTATGCCGTTCTTCTCGATCTCTATGCTGTTGAGCAGACCGCTCGAACTGCAAGACCCTCAGTCACCGTGGGTGAGAATCACTACGTCGCACTCCGACGCCCCCTTCTCTTCCCACTCACTCCAGGGGTGATGCTGACTTGAGCTGTACGTTCCCCGTACAATGCCCTTGAGATTGTACCTTTCGCCGAGGACCTCCCCAACCATCTCGAGCAACTGAGGAGCGTTGAGCTTCTGATTGTTGAAGATCCCCAGGACCTTACCGTCGAGGGTATCCACCCTCGCCGCTCTGGATCCGGCCTCAATGACTGGGTCGGACGTTGGGTCGAGAACCCGCAACCTCTCTGCTACTACCATATTCTCCTCCCTCCGCTGGACTATTCTACTCTACGCACCAGGCCGCTCTCAGGCCTGGCACCTGACCTCCCGCGAAATGACCGAGCCGCCGTAGGGCAGCATGTAGTGTATGAATCCTCCCGCCGGCCCGCCGGCGATCGCAACGTGAATGTCATCTGGGCTGCCCGTGATGGCCATCGTCTGCTCGCCTCCATCCGATGCACCTCTTCCGCGAACCGGCCATCCCTGCGCACGTAGCGCATCGACCGTACATCTGGTCCCTTCGAACACCGCCTGTCGGAAGTCGGCCTTGGACCAGCCGTCCTTGACCAGGTAGCCCGCGTTCTCCGGCGGGATCACCAGTACGCAGTAGCCGCCGGATGCTACCAGCCTCCCGCTGCCCACCAGGTGCCTGGCGACGGTGTCGGCGATCTTCTGGGCGGAGTCCTCCGAATGGGCTGACAGCTGCACGTGTCCGTTGGTTGCGAACACTGTGACGACGCTCTGCTCACGGCTGAATCCCCGTTCAACGTGCACTGGCTGCAGCGACGGGTAGTCGTCCTCATTCTCGACGATGTGATAGCCGGTGTACTTGCCGGGTTGCCCGACGGTCGCCCTGTCGAAGACCGGTCGCCCGAGGGGGTCCTCGGTGCCTGCTCCCGGCAGAGAGCCGAGTATGTTGATCTGGCTGAGCCTGACGGCCCGCCCAATTGTGGAGTTTGCCCGGTTGCCCGGCCCCAGCACGTTGCCGCGGTAGTTCATGCCGAGGCCATACCGGATAGGGCCATTCACAATGAATCCAAGGGCGGCCCCACCGGTGGTGGAATTTGGGACGTGGAGGTTGAATCGCGTGTCGAGTATTGACTCCATGATCGCGAGCACCACCGGGAAGTACTCCGGCAGGCATCCCGCCATCACGGAGTTGATAGCTACCTTTTCCGCGGTTACCACGCGCTTGCGTGTTGCGTAGGCACCGACGACGGAATCGGGCTCCAGCCCTACAGCGTCCAAGAAGGCCCGTACCTTGTCTTCGGTCGGGGGCACGACGGGCAGGCCGTCGGTCCAGCCCTTTTCGTAGTAGAACTCTATGGCGTCCGCGACGCTATCCACTTCGTACTGGGCCGATTCAAGCGCCTTTGTGGTCACCGGACCCTCCTTCGGGAAGTGCTTCCAGAAAGCCGGAGTGGGCTGGCTTGATTATAGCCGAGGTACAACTCGTGTCAAGTTTAGCATCAGTATCATGCTCAGCCGCCCGTGAGATAGGCCAGGGCAGAGATTGCAGCCGTGATGCCATCGCCTGCTCCGCTGCCGAGCTGGCGCGCCGAGTGCCACCGGCAATCACCCGCGGCAAACACGCCCGAGACTTCCGTTGCCATTCTGAGGTCGACCTTTAGGTGGCCGCCGTCGTCCATGGCTATTGTGCCCCGAAACGCACCTGTGTTGGGGTGATATCCAACGCAAACGAAGACGCCGGCAAGCGGCAGCTCTCGCGCCTGGCCCGTGTCCGAATCTCGGATAACCACGCCACGGGCCGCCTCGTCGCCGTAGATTGACTCGACCGTCGTGCTGTAGAGGATATCCAGCTTGGGGTTCTGCAGGGCGCGTTCCTGGAGGATCCGGCTGGCGGATAGCCGATCCCGCCTGTGCACCAGCGTTACCTTGCTGCAGATGTGCGTCAGAAACAGGGCCTCGTCCAGCGCGGTGTCGCCGCCGCCTATGACGGCCACGTCCCGGTCTGCGAAGAAGTAGCCATCGCAGGTGGCGCAGGTGGACACGCCGCGCCCCTCGAAGGTCTCTTCGCCCGGCACCTCCAGCCTGTTGCGCTCACCGCCCGTCGCGATGATGACTGATCTGGCCGGAAACTCGCCGCCCTCGGTGCGGACCGCCATAGGTCGGGAATCAACGTCCAGCCCCACTACCTGGCCGATTGCGAAGTCAAGTTCCAGGCTTGACGCCTGCTCCTGCAGGGAGGCAACCAGGTCCGGCCCCATGATCCCTTGGGGGAAGCCCGGGAAGTTCTCGATGGCATCGGCATTGATGATCTGACCGCCGAGTCCCGTTCCCTCTATGAGAAGGGTGCTCAGGCCGTTTCGGAGGGTGTAGATGCAGGCGCTGAGTCCTGTTACGCCTCCACCGATGATCACTACGTCGTGGGCTTCACTCATCTCAACTCTCCGGATGCGACGACTATGCGGGTCTCCCGATTGGATCGCCGCGGGTGCGAACACAAGCGCATGCGCCCCCGGCGTCATGCACAGCTACCACCTCCAAGCCCTCGACTTGCGCTCAGGCGGTGCGAGGTTACTGGCCTGCTGACGGCTTCAATCGGGGACTACGCCAGGTCGAAGCGGTCCAGGTTCATGACCTTGCACCACGCGGCCGCGAAGTCGCGCACGAACGCCTGCTCTCCGTCATCGCAGGCGTACACCTCAGCGATGGCCCGGAGCTCGGAGTTCGAGCCGAAAACGAGGTCCACCCCGGTGCCCGTCCACTTGACGTCGCCCGTCGACCGGTCGCGTCCCTCGAACACCCCGTCGTCCGTAGAGGCTGCCTGCCACTCGGTGTCCATGTCGAGCAGGTTCACGAAGAAGTCGTTGGTCAGCGCTTCGGGCGTATCGGTGAAGACGCCGTGGGCCGACTGACCGGCGTTGGCGTTCAAGACACGCAGGCCGCCGACCAGCGCAGTCATCTCAGGCGGGGTTAGTGTCAGCATGTACGCTCGCTCTACCAGCAGCTCCTCAGCCTGTCCCGGGTGTCCGGCCTGCAGGTAGTTGCGGAACCCGTCGGCGGCGGGCTCCAGCACTGCGAACGACTCTACGTCGGTCCACTCCTGCGACGCGTCCGTGCGTCCGGGCGCGAAGGGCGCGTGCACCTCCAGCCCGGCGTTCCTCGCTGCCTGCTCCACGCCTGCGCAACCGGCGAGTACGATGAGGTCTGCTAGCGACACCGCCGTCCCATCGGTCTGCGCGCTGTTGAACTCCGCCCTGATCTGCTCCAAGGTATCCAGAACGTGCCCCAGTTCGGCGGGATCGTTGACTTCCCAGTCCTTCTGAGGCGCGAGGCGAACCCTTGCACCGTTCGCTCCTCCTCGCTTGTCGGTGCCTCGGAACGTCGCCGCCGACGCCCAGGCGGTCGAGACCAGCTGCGAGACGGACAGGCCGAAGGCGAGCACTCTGGCCTTGAGGTCGGATACCTCCCGCTCTCCAATCAATCCGTGACCGACGGCAGGGACGGGGTCCTGCCACAGGAACGGCTCCGCGGGAACCAGCGTTCCGAGGTACCGGCTTCTTGGCCCCATGTCACGGTGGATCAGCTTGAACCACGCCCTGGCGAAGGCATCTTCGAGCTCTGGCGGGTTCTCGAGGAAGCGCCTCGATATTGGCCCGTACACCGGGTCGACCATGAGCGAGAGGTCCGTGGTGAGCATAAAGGGCGCGTGCGTCTTCGAGGGATCGTGGGCGTCCGGCACGGTGGCCACCTGGGCGGCGTTCGCGGGGGCATACTGCGACTTGCCCGCGGGGCTCTTCGTCAGCTCCCACTCCAGGCCGTGCAGGTTCTCGAAGAAGTTGTTGTCCCACTGTACGGGGTTGGTGGTCCAGGCGCCCTCAAGGCCGCTGGTGAACGCATCGACGCCCTTGCCGCTGCCGGAGCGGTTCTTCCAGCCGAGGCCCTGCTCCTCAAGGCTGGCGCCCTCCGGGTCGGGACCAACGAAGTCCTCTGGGACGGCGCCATGCGCCTTGCCGAAGGTGTGTCCGCCTGCAATCAGAGCAACCGTCTCTTCGTCGTTCATGGCCATGCGGGCGAAGGTCTGCCGGATGAACCTCGCCGCGGCGGCCGGGTCGGGGTTGCCATTCGGCCCCTCCGGGTTGACGTATATGAGGCCCATGTGGTCGGCGCCCAGGGGTTCCTGCAACTCTCCGTCCGCGCTGTGGCGCTCATTCGCAAGCCACGTTTCCTCGGACCCCCAGTAGGTCTCGTCGGCCTCCCAGACATCCGGCCGGCCGAACCCGAACCCAAGCGTCCGGAAGCCCATTGACTCCAGGGCGCAGTTTCCTGCGAAGATGATCAGGTCGGCCCAGGAGACGCGGTTGCCGTACTTCTGCTTGACGGGCCAGAGCAAGCGCCGCGCCTTGTCAAGGGTCGCGTTGTCCGGCCAGCTGTTCAGTGGGGCGAAGCGCTGGTAGCCGGAACCTCCGCCGCCTCGGCCGTCGGTGATGCGGTAGGTGCCCGCGGCGTGCCACGTCATGCGTATGAACAGCGGCCCGTAGTGGCCGTAGTCGGCTGGCCACCAGTCCTGCGACGTGGTCATCACCTGTTCGATGTCCTGCTTCAGCGCGTCGACGTCCAGGTCCTTGAAGGACTCGGCGTAGTTGAAGTCTCCGCCCATGGGGTCCGACACGGGGGAGTTCTGCCGGAGGGGCTTCAGGTTCAGCTGGTTCGGCCACCAGAACTTGTTCGTGGTCAAGTCGTATCTCCTTTTGCGGCTATGCTTGAAAAGCGGTCAATCTCATAGTGCCGGCGACCGCGGTCGCAGCCTTCAGCGACCGTGCGGTCACACGCTGACATGCTAGCAGGTTGGCATTCCCTTGGGCAATCCCAACCGCCCTAGAGGGCCGGCTAACGTGCTTATGTCGCGAGCTGCAAGGGCTGCTGGTATGGTTGGTCCAGGCGTCATAGTACGGGGAAGATACTTTCGTTCCAGAGTTGGAAGGCACAAGGCCCCACTCACCTGTGTCCGTTGAGTATCGCACCTGGCCTGCTCCCAGTCCCGTCAGCTGGTGGGTGCACATCAAAAATGTTTTGAGGTTCTCTAGAAATAGTCCCTGATGTTTTTCTCTATCACCCCCAGCACTCCAAAGAGTAGCATTGCGAAGATCAACGTGGCTATTGCTAAGGCAAGGTAGAAGAACACCCTTTGTATCAGTGTGGGAGCTGGAGGGGTTGTTGCAGAACTCTCCGCTTCATGAATTCGGGCTGTAGACCATCCCATGAATCCAATAGCAGGCCATAGGTAAGGTCCAACCGACAACGAGGCAAGCCACGCCAAGAGCATAGCTGCGCCTGTCATTGCCGCTGCCACTTGCCAATACCGCTTCATCACCGCACAGCACAGAACAATGAAGGACATTACTAGTGGCATAGCAAGAGATATCTGCGCTCTTGAGTTGGTTGAATCACCAGATAACTGCATCTGTTCTCGAAGCAAACGCATCGTGAACGCATAGAACGCCCAAGCCAGAACATGAGAAACTAAAGCTAGAACGATTGGTGATTGAATGAGTCTCATATTCCTCCAAATAGGTGAGTGCCCACAAGTCAAAGTGGGCGCTCACCTTCCGAACTATGGGTACTTTGCTACCACGCTCGGCTCAGTAAATCGTGAGATTGGTCAGTTTGTACAAGAGGCTGGAGCAGGACCCTCACGTGGCCACCTGTCTTGTTTCGTGGATTCACCTCACTCTGCCGATACGCCCTGGAGGCTAATTGACCTTACCCCGCAATGATATCAGAGGTAGACGGCAAGAGACACTACCGCATCAGCGTTGGGGGCGGGCTCTGCCCGCAGCCAAGAGAGGCCACGTCCGCGCCTTACCCCCTACGTTTTCTGGACTCCCACCTGCCCGTACTGCTAAGCTGTGAGCTAAATTCCTCCCAGCAAAGGTCGCATGAACACCGATTCGACAGGCACGCCGGAGGAGGACCTCCGCGAAAGGGCGCTCGAGCTCCTCGAGTTCCCGCAGGTCATGGAGCGTCTGGCTAGCTATACCCAAACGCTTCTCGGTGGGGAGCTGGCCCTGTCCCTCAGGCCGGCCCATACCCACCAGGACGTGCAGCTGCGACAGCAGGAGACGTCGGAAGCGGTGCTCCTTCTCGAGCGCGGCAGGGAAGTGGAGTTCAGCGCGGCGCGGGACGTCCGCAGGGCGGTTGACAGCGCCGCCCTCGGAGCGACGCTGTCGGGGCCGGAGCTTCGGGACGTGGCGGGCACAGCGCGGGCCCTTGGAAGCGCCAGGTCTGTCGTCGGCTCCCAGACCGACCTGGGCATACTCTCGCACCTCGCAAGGGAGATCGCCGACTTCCGAGACCTCGAGAGGCAGCTGTCACGGGCCATCGGCCGCGAGGGCGAGGTCTTGGACGGGGCGTCGCGGCAGCTTGCCGAGCTGCGGGTGCGCGCACGCGAGACCTTCAACACGCTGGAGTCCTCTTTGCAGAGAACGATGCGTGGGCTGTACGCCCGCGGCGTTCTGCAGGAGCCTCTCATCACCCAGCGCCAGGGCAGGATGGTGATCCTGGTAAAGTCGGAGATGCGCCAGCACGTTCAGGGCATTGTTCACGACGTGTCCGACAGCGGGGCCACGCTGTTCGTGGAACCGCTCCCGTCCATCTCCCAGGGCAACCAGTGGCAGGAGCTTCGACTGGCTGCGATCCGGGAGGAGGAGCGCGTCCTTCGTGAGCTCTCAGCGCTGGTGGGCGACGCGAAGGACGACCTCCTGCTGGGCATGGACATGCTCGCGCGGATCGACCTGGCGATGGCCAAGGCCCGCTATTCGGCCGCCGTCAGGGGGACGCCGGTCGCGCTGGTGCAGGCCGGGGAGCCGTATATGCTGCTGTCCGAGGCGCGTCATCCGCTGCTGTCCGGGAACGTGGTGCCCAACACCATCCAGCTTGGTGACGGTTACTCGATTATCCTCGTAACCGGGCCGAACGCAGGCGGCAAGACCGTATCGTTGAAGATGGCCGGCCTGCTGACGGCGATGGCTCAGGCCGGGCTTCACGTGCCTGCCAGGGAGGCCATCATTAGCGTCTTCGACGGCTTTTTCGCCGACATAGGCGACCAGCAGAGCATACAGCGCTCCCTCTCCACGTTCAGCTCTCACGTCCAGAACCTGGGCAAGATCTTCGAGCGCGCCACTCCGCACTCCCTCGTGCTCATAGATGAGCTCGGCACCAGCACCGACCCGGAGGAGGGCGCGGCGCTGGCCAAGGCCATCCTCCGCGAGTTCCACAGGCGAGGAATTCCAACCATCGCCACCTCACACCACCGCGATCTTGCGGCGTTCGTGCAGGACAGCCCCGGAATGACGAACGCCAGCGTCGAGCTTGACCCCGACACCCTGTCGCCTACGTACAAGCTCAACATTGGCCTGCCGGAGAGGAGCTACGCTCTCACCATCGCCACAAAGCTGGGCATGCCACAGGCGGTCATCGATGACGCCCGCTCCATGCTTTCGCCCGAGTTCCGGCAGACCGAGGGACTGCTGAGCGAGCTCCAGCTAGAGCGGCGCCAGGCCGTGGAGCGGAGCAGGGAGGCACAGGAGGAACTTCGGCAGGCGAGGGAGCTCCGGCAGGAGCTGGAGCAGAGGCTGGTCGCGCTGGAGCAGGAGAGAGATTGGATGATTGCTGAGTCCCGCAGGGAGCTGGAGGCCAGGGCGGAGGAGGTGCGTCAGCGGCTGCGGGCCGTGGAGCGCTCCCTACCGGCGGCGCGACAGCCTCAGCCTGCCCCGGCCCTGCACCAGCAGCGCCAGGAGGTCACGCAGGTGAAGAGAGAACTACAATCGCCTGCGTGGAGGGGAGACGCAGCCCGCGACCGCTGGCTTGGCACGCTTAGGCGCGGAGATCTGATCATCGTGCGAGGCATAGGCCAGGCCCTCGCGGTGCTGACCGAGCCGTCGGAACAGGGCAGCTTGGAGGTTGCGCTGGGTTCCATCAGGGTAACGGTCTCGCTTGACGAAATCGAGCGTAGGGTCGAGGCTGCCGCGCCCGCGTCAGGCGCGACGGCGGCCGTAATTCCTCCTGCCGCGCACGTCCCCGCACAGCGCGACCTCGATCTTCGAGGCGTGCGCGTGGCCGACGCGCTGGACCGGCTGGACGGCTTCTTGGACAAGGCGGTCCTTGCCGGTCTTTCGTCAGTGCGGCTGGTGCACGGAGTGGGCACGGGAGCGCTTCGCAGCGCCCTGCGTGAGCACCTCACTGGGCACGTCCACGTGGGGACATTCGCCTCCGAGGAGGGTAACAGCAGCGACGGCGCGACCGTGGTGGAGCTGGCGTAGAGACGACCGCGCTCCCGGCAACGGACGAAGGCCTCATTTCCAGCAATTTGCCCTTCGAGCGAAACATGGAGCAACGGGACATAGTGATAGGCCCAATGCGCAGCCTTGCCGGTGCCTGGCACGATCCGGCCCGCAGCGGCCGCACCTACTGCCTGCCGCCCGGCGCTTCTCTGCCGGACGACGCGGCCCTGGGCGACTCGCTCGCAGCGGCTGTGAGGGACTCCGGGGCCGGCGCGATCCTGTTCCTGAGCGCGGACGAGACCCACGCCGTGCTCCCACCGTTTCCGGTCGAGACGGCCGCGACTATCGAAGGTTGGGACGCCGGCCCACTGCTCGCCCTCCTGGACAGGCCGCGTACGGTCCTCGTACTGCTGCTGCGACTCAGCGGCTACGCCATAGGAGTCTTCGAGGGTGAGCGCCTCGCGCAGTCGAAGACCGGCAGTCGCTTCGTCAAGGCGCGTCACAAGAAGGGCGGAAGCTCGTCCGGGCGGTTTGCGCGCCGCCGGGAGGGGCAGGCCCGAGCGCTTATGGACAAGGCGGCGGAGACGTTTCAGCAGCAGGCGGAAGCCTACGAAGGCGCATTCGACCACCTGCTTTTTGGCGGGGACAGGCTGACGCTGCTGGCCTTTCAGAAGCGCTGCCCGTACCTGGAACGGCTGGAGGGCATTCGCTTGCCCCGCATCCTGAACGTCGACGACCCCAAGCTGGAGACCTTGCGGTCGCTTCCGCGCCTGATCTACACCAGCCGCGTCATAACATCGGGCCCCTAGCGGTCCGAGGCCTCGTCAGACCGCCCGGAACTTCGCCGCCTCCTCGGAGCCGCCTGTGGCGTCGCCCGCGCTGTAGGAGTGGGCACCGGTACCGGCGAGCCCACCTCCCTGCACGATCAGGTACTCCTCCCTGATTGGACGGCCGTCCATCCAGCACTCCAGGATCTCGCGGACTCCCGCGGCGTACCGGGCCTGCGCGGAGAGCGACGTGCCGGACGTGTGCGGCGTCATAGCGTGGTTGGGCATAGACCGCCAGGGGTGGTCGTTGGGAGCGGGCTGCGGGAACCAGACGTCGCCGGCGTACCCCGCGAGCTGGCCGCTCTCCAGGGCCCTCACGATTGCTTCGCGGTCGCATATCTTGCCGCGTGCGGTGTTGACGATGTACGAGCCGCGCTTCATCCTGCCGATGAGCGCGTCGTCAAACATGTGCTCGGTCTCGGCATGGAGCGGGCAGTGGATGCTCACCACGTCGCACACGCTCACCAGCGACTCCACGTTGGGGTGGAACGTTAGGCCCAGCTCCTGCTCGACCTCCTCGGGCAGCCGGTGCCTGTCGGTGTAGTGGAGGTTCACGTCGAAGGCCTTCATGCGCTTCAGGACCGCCAGGCCAATCCGACCGGCGGCCACCACGCCCACGTCCATACCCTCGATGTCGTAGGACCGCGAGACTGCGTCTGCGATGTTCCAGCCGCCCTTCATGACCCACCCGTACTGGGGGATGTAGTCTCTGACCAGCGCCAGCATCTGCATGACCGCGTGCTCCGCCACGCTGATGCTGTTGCACCAGGTCACCTCGCACACGGTGATGTCCCTGGCAATGGCCGACTGAAGGTCAACGTGGTCCGAGCCGATGCCCGCGGTAATGGCGATCTTGAGGTTGGGGGCGTTTCGGATGCGCTCCGCGGTCAGATAGCCGGGCCAGAATGGCTGGGAGATGACGACGTCTGCGTCCGGCAGCTCACGCTCGAAGACCGAGTCCGGGCCGTCCTTGTCCGAGGTGACGACAAACCGGTGGCCGCGACCTGACAGGAACTTCTCCAGCCCAAGGCCGCCCGACACGGAGCCCAGAAGCTGACCAGGCGCAAAGTCGATGGACTCGGGCGTAGGCAACGCTTGGCCGTCCGGGTAGTGCGTTAGACCGGGAATTGCGGCGCGAGCGTAGGCCGGAGGGAAACCGGTCACGGGGTCCGGGTAAAGGACACACAGTATCTTGAGTGCAGATGACATTCTCACGACCTCCTTCCCTGGTACAATTGTACAGGTACTCTTGCGTACATTATATGCTGAAAATGGCAGATCAGGTACACAAATGCCTGTGACGCAACATCGACACAAGGTGACCAGCTGCGTCGGGGTGCAGCCAGCGGCGCGCTTTACAGGAAGCGGTCATTCATCCTACCATTGAGATGCCACTTTGAGAGGATAAAGCATGACCACTGTTAACCGCTACGCCGTCGAAGAGTTTGAGCGCGATGCCCAACGGACGCGGGACCTCAACGGTCCGGGAATGGGTGAGGCAGCGCGTCGTGATTGAAGCCGAAGCTGGCCAGAAACGGTCCTGCGAGGAGTGCGGGGCGGACATCTCAGACCGCCGTCCATATGCTCGCTTCTGCACTGAGCATGGTTCTGAACTGGCAAAGCAACGCCGCCACGACGCCAAGGCCAAGGCGGCTCGCGAACCAAGGGCATGCGAGGAGTGCGGGGCGGATATCTCAGCACGCGACGGCAATGCACGGTACTGCGCCGAGCACGGTACTGCGCTGGCCGTACAACGCCGCCACGACGCCAAGGCCAAGGCGGCTCGCGAACCAAGGGCATGCGAGGAGTGCGGGGCGGATATCTCAGCACGCGACGGCAATGCACGGTACTGCGCCGAGCACGGTACTGCGCTGGCCGTACAACGCCGCCACGACGCCAAGGCCAGGGAGGCCCGCGCGGCAGAGGAACGCCCGCCACGCTTGTGCAGGGATTGTGGAGGGGAAATTGAGGGGAGGCATTTGAATGCCTGGTACTGCGCGGAGCACGCCACGGCTGCCGCCGCAGCTGCGCGTCATGGTGGAACAGGAGCTCGGCCGGAGCGGTCGTGCCTGGAATGCGGAGTGGACATCTCACGCCGCCTACTCTCCGTCCGCTACTGTGTCGAGTGCGGCGGTGCTTCGGCCAAAGCACGCCGCTCGCGTGCTAGGGCCAAGACGCCCCGCCCGCCAAGGGAGTGCGAGGAGTGCAAGACAAGCATTGAAGGGAGGCATTCCGCTGCTCGATACTGCACCGAGCACGGCACAGGGGCGGCGACACGTCGCCGCTACACTGAGCAGGCCAAGGCGGCGCGCGCACTAAGGGAATGCGAGGAGTGTGGGAAGGACATCTCAGAGCGCCCCCAAAATGTCCACTACTGCACCAAACACGGCGGGCATGCGGCCGCGATGCGCCGCTACCTTGCTAAGGCCAAGGCGGGTACGCCGCGTCCTGCGCGGTGGTGCGGGGAGTGTGGGGTGGATATCTCAGAGAGGCATCCTAGTGCCCGCTACTGCGACGAGCATGGCACGCCCCTGGCGTGGAACCGCCGCAATCGCAAGGCGGCCGAGGCGGATCCCTCAGAGCGTTTGTGCAAGGAGTGTGGGGCGGATCTCTCAGATCGCCCCAGCAACGCCAGCTACTGCGCTGAGCATGGCGTGCCTGCGGCTTGGGGCCGCCTCAACCGCGAGCGGGCCAAGGCAAGCCGTGAGGGACGGTCGTGCTTGGAATGCGGCGCGGACATCTCAGATCGCCGGCGGAACGCCCTCTACTGCACCGCGCATGGCGGAGGTGCGGGTATTGCCCGCCGCTACCAAACTGCCGTCAAGGAGGCCCGCACGGGGAGGACATGCGAGGAGTGCGGAGTAGATATCTCATGGCGGGGAAGCGCTGCTCGGCATTGCGTTGAACACAGCTCGTCCTTGGCAACGAGCCGCCGCTACCTCGCTGCGGCGAAGGCGGGCAGTCCTGCAAAGGCGTGCGAGGAGTGCGGGGCGGCTATCTCAGGACGCCGCGCCAATGCCCGCTATTGCGCCAAGCACGGCGGGCAGGCGGGCAAGGCGCGTCGCTACCGGGCTGCGGCCAAGAAGGTGCGCGCTAGGCGTACGTGCGCGGAGTGCGGGGCGAGTATCTCCGGGCGGGGTAATGTCGCCCGGTTCTGCGACGAGCACGGTGGGCCAGCGGGCACGCGTCTACGCTACCTGGCAACTCGGCGTGCCCACGAGTCCCTCCACAGATACAGGGCATCGCCTCGAGGCCTCTCCGTCAGACGGTCTAGCGCTCACGCTCGGCGCGACGCGCCAGGCGACCCCAGAAACGTCGGAAGGTTGCACGAGGAAACACTGAGACGCATTATTGGCGGGGAGCCGGTGCTCTGTGGGATCTGCGACAATCCGATAGACAATGTCAACGAACTCCACATCGACCACATCCTCTCGATTAAGAATGGGGGAACGCACGATCCAGAGAATCTGCAACCCGCGCATGCAGACTGTAACCGCCGCAAGGGGGCTCGCCGCGTACCCCGGCTTCCTGTGAGCCACTAGCTCACGGCGCTGCCGTTGGCCCGGGGGTTGGGTAATCCGACGCGGGCCGGTCACGCGCGAACTGTCACTGCTGTCGCAGAATGGGCCGGAGGAGTTCCTTCGCCGCCTCCATGTCCGGCAAGATGTTGCCTCGCTGAGCCGCCTGACGGCTCGGCGTCGCGGCGAGTCTTCAGGAGGCTAGGCCGCGGCGGCATCCCTCACCGGTGCGCCGCAAACGGCCATAACCGTTCGCTAAATCAGCCGTGCCTCACTATGGGCTGCGCCACAATCCACAGGCTGACGACGGTGTACATCACCATCAGCGCCAGCATGGGGTACTGGCTCTTCACTGCAGATTGGGGGTCGCTAAACGCGCGCAGGGCAATTACGTGGGAGAGGTAGACCGCGATGATATGTCCCAGCACGATGGCGACCACGCTCAGCACCCACGTGAACCTGGCGTTGACCAGGGCTATGTTGACTAGGTAATCGGCCGTGCCAAACAGGTCCCACCCGTAGCCGAATGGGTTCGACGCCAGTGGGATTATGAGCTGCCCCTGAATCACCAGGAGGGTGAAGAAGTGGGCGATGTTGTAGGCCAGCGCTATGGGTACCAGGGAGTATACGAAGGTAGAGGCGACCTCGGCGCCGGAAAGCTCCTCCCCGGCGGCCCGGGCCGTGAGCCGCGAGAAGACGAAGTATGCTCCGAGGAGTATGGCCGGCGCAAGGGCCAGGCCCACGGTGTCTGCGGCGATGCTTCCGCTTGTCGCAAGTTGGCCCCCGCCAAGGAGGGCGGACCACGTATCCCACAGCCCGACTTTGACGTCCAGCCACAGAGGCGTTGCCTTGAAGCCGTCGAATGTCACCGCTGCCAGCACCATGATGATGAAGACCAGGGTGTCAGTGGTCACGCTCGAGTGACGGGCCAGCCCTACGGACCACGGGCGCAGGTTGAGCTCGCGCTCGCCGGGACCGGCTCGCTCCCAGCAGGCGTAGCAGTTGACGCAGTCGTCTTGAGACGGGCCGCAGGCGGCCTCGCAGTCGTCGCATTGGTATCCGTTGGGCACCCTTGTCTCCGTTGGTGCAAACCGCGCCAGAATGCCGAAGACCACGGAGAAACACTCGCCGTATCTGAGCCAGACGTGCCTTCCGAACAGGAACATCCCGATCCAGGTTATGCCGGAGTAGGCCAGGATGAGCAGCGCTATGTTCAGGGGATCGGAGGCGCTGGGGTACACGTTTTCCAGCCAGGCAAAGATGCAGAACAGGGAAAAGGCCGGCCACGTTCCAAGGCGGCTTGGATACTCGAAGCCCAGGTCCAGGTCGGAGTGTGGCCTGAAGCGCCTGTTCAACGCCTCCGCCCACTCGAACAGGATGCTCCAAGGGTTCATCACCGCCCACAGATTGCCTACCAGCGCCACGAAGAACCCAACGCCTACCCACCAGATGACCCACACGAAGGTGGGCGTGAAGTTGCCGGTTGGAGTACGGTCGCCAAGGACGCCGGCCGAGACGGTCAGGAGAAAGAGGAGCACTGCAACTGTCTTCACGGCAGAAGTGAAGGTGCGGCCTTGGAGTAACGCTGAAATCGGCCGGTGCGAGAACAAGTTGTGTCGCCAGTAGCCGTGCAACGCCGGCGCTCCGCGGACAAAGGCGCCGATCACTACGAAGGAGAGAGCCACGGTCGCCCCTGCTCCCACCAGGTAGTAACCCAGCGGGACGGGAAGGTCGTAGCGCTCCCCGAACCCGTGGGCGTAAACAGGCTGGGCCGTCAGCGCCCCTGCCGCCACGAGCAGGAGCACCGGCAGCTTGTACATAGTCCGTTTCATGTCGAGCGAGGAGCTCGCTGGGTCGGCCGACGGCCTAGCGGGGCTGGACCACCAGGCGACCAAGCTCTATCTCCTCTTCCTGTTCCTCGCCACCGCTGCCATCGTCGCCGTGGCCATGACCACCGCCGCTCGATGACTCGACCACCACCATCGTGCTGGCCGCGACGACCTCGTCTCCAATCGCATACTCCTGATGGGTGTTGGCGTTCAGGATGACACTGATGGTGCGCTCTCCGGGGTCAATGTTGTCGAGGTGGAAGTTCGACCCGTATAGCCGCGTGATCTTCTCGCCGTCCACGTAGATGTGGGCGTGGCCCTCTCCTTCCACGTGATCTCCGTTGACGTTCTGCGGGGCGAAGGTGAAACCGGTGGTCACCAGCTCTATGTTCACGCCTGACACCGCGTCGGGAGTCGCCACGATCTGCACCGACATCCCCTCGGGCGCGGCGACGGTGGCGCTGAGGTCCGTCGGTGTTCCCTCGCCTGTGTTCGTGTCGGATCCGTGGTGGTCGCCGCCGCCGGACTCCACCATGACGTTCGAGATCGCCTCGACCGCGTCGTGGCCCCTGGCGTACTCCTCATGCGTGTTGGCGTTCAGCGCAACGCGTATGACTCGCTCCCCAGGCTCGATGTGGCCCAGGTAGAAGTAGGGCCCGTACACCCTGCCGATCTTCTCACCGTCCACGTAGACGTGGGCGTGGCCCTCGCCCTCCACGTGCTGACCGTTGACGTTCTGCGGTGCGAAGTCAAAGCCCGTGGTGTCAATCGTCAGGTTCACTCCGGAGACCGCGTCCGGTTGGGCCTCCACGCTCAAGGACATGTCCTGGAGGGCCTCAATCGTTGCCGAGTGGTCTGCCGACTCGCCGCCCGGTTCCATGGCCTCCACGGCCATTGCCGGCTCGGGCACGTGGATGGTTATGGGGAAGCTGCCGGTCGCGTATGCGTCGAATTCCAGTGTTGCAGGCATATCCGGACCAACGTTGCCCTCCAGGTCGTACCCGTGCAGGTGATAGTTGACCGTCTCGTCCGATGTCAACACAATGGTCAACTTGTCGTCCTGCTTGGCCTCGATGGTGGCGTCTTCCTCGGAGAGGGCGCGTTGTTCGATCTCCAGGTTGAATGTCAGCTCTTCAGGCTCGCCTCCTCCGCATGCGGCGATGAAGGTAGTGAGAGCCATGGCCGCCGCGAGAACGGCCAGAAGTCCCTTCGGCCTGCCGAAGAGAGATTTGCATCTTAGTTGCATTGTTGTTGTTCCTGATCTGGATTGAGTTCCAGTCTCGATGGATCTCATTGCGTCTGTTGTCGCAGGCCGCGCACGGCAACCGGAAGGGCGGAGACTCTCGCCAGGGTGCTCCAAGGCTATCTTCGCGAAGCTGACGCAGAGACATTTATGCATCCCAAGCCGGTCAACCCTCAGCTACGTCCGCTCAGTTGTCCCCATGTCGCTCCAGAGCCCTTCGCTGCTCCGGCCGAACGGCTTAAAAGGTTGGAGAAGTGTCATGCACGTCCATGACAGGCCTACGGTTAGCATATTCCTGGTGAATGCGCCACTGCACTCTCTAGCCGGACTCTTGGCGAAAGGGTACTAACCTACGCTGCAACAAGAGGCACTGGATGGAATGCGGGGATGATGCCGTTAGCAGGTGGGAGGTCTCTCCGGCGGAGAGCACTCCGTCTGGGGTCTTCGCGAGTTGAAAGCGATTGCGATGGAAAAACGAGTGAGGAGCAGTGCAGCTACTGCAGCCAGTATGAGAGCGTCCGCTGCAGCGTCGAAGTATGTGGCAAGCTGGGGAAGAAAAGCGGGAGCCATGACGGCCGACAGGGTGAATGCTCCGGCGACGCGAAGGATGGCGCTATACGCGCCGTCGGCAACGTTGACGTCCGAAACCGGCATGGGCGCCGCGTGGTGATGCGCGGTGGGGACAAGCTTCTTCAGCAGGTGGTGACGGTGGACGTGGCCCTCCACCGCGTGCCCGCCCGAAACCCACGCGTACCCGGACGCCAGCGGCGCTAGGAGGACCACCGCCGCCAGAAACCATGGCGCGAGCATCGTGGGGGTGACGGGCCTGATGAATGACTTCGCTTCGGCCATCGGACTCCTTCGTTCAATCATAGCTGTCGCAGTTGCCAATCGCAAGGCTGTGTACGTGACCCGATAGGAGTTCAGAGCTGACGACCGGCGAATTGAATAACAAGCTGCGAGGGCGCGAAAAGGCTTTCCTTTGGGGAGCGATTCGGCGGCCGTGGGCCAGTGTATTGATATTACAAGTCAACAATGTGGCTTGCTGGCAAAGTCCGATTGTGCATTCTGGCTTGCCCGTTGGTTCATGCCCAGCTACAACATGTGTACCCCGTGCCTTCCTTAGGATGCAGTACACCGTGGCCTCCAATTCCAAGAGACCCATGTAGTCTGTGACCCACTAGGCCGGCTGTCGTGGACTCAGCTCCGGAATCTGCCTCACCGCCGACAGCACCTGTCCGACTTCCCGAGAGGTCATTCTGTTCCATGCGGGCCTGCACCCTCCCGAATCGTCCTCGAGTCCTCGCTGCTCCCTACTCCTCATCCACCTATAGTAGGTGCTCCGGGGGACTCCAAGCTCTCTTAGGATCTTACGCTTGGGAGTGGAGGTGAGGCTACCTAAACGAGTTCCTCACTCCTCTCCACGGCGCTCATCCCCTGGTACCGGCGTCGTCGTGGGGCGTCGAAGTGGCCGTTTTTTTCAGACGATGCCCCTCCAGCGACAGCTCTGCCACCAGCTGCTTCAGCTCTATCTCATCCAGAGGGCTCACTAGACCTCAACTCTCTCCGGTTTTTCTGCTTCATCAGTAGTCCCATCTTCGCTGGCAACCTACAATCCGGAGAATCCCCCTTTTGGTACAATCAATAGCTAGTGCTCCTCGGCATTCAGTCTTTGGAAGCTGGGGGGCAGTTTCACCGGGAGGTTGTTGAGCCGATCTTAGTCTTGCACTCCTAAGTCCCTTCGCGTGGCAACCTCGAAGTCCTGCAGAGCTGCAGCAGCATGCCGCTGACCAAAAGAGACCTCACCCTTACCTCTTCCTCCCCGCAGGCACTTCATTATATGTTTCTCAAAACTAACCTATTCTGACCTATCGTCTTGCCGAAGGAGAATGGTACACTAGGCTGAACCGGCCCGGCTCACTATCTGGAGCCCTTGCCGGTTCTCCCTAGAGCATGTTGTACAGCCTAACGTGGCTGGCGCCATTTCTATCTTTCGCTGCTGTGATTCTCAGCGTAATCGTACTGAGTCCGGCCGAAGCGGCGCCTACACAGGAACCAGCCACAAATCGCGACCGGAATCGCCCGCTCATTGGTGGTAGCGGTCTGGTACCTTCCGTGCTTATGATGCCCCTGCTCAACCAGCGCCCTCCGAGGCCCGATTTGACGGACCAGACTGCATACGCAGGCGTGAGGTTTACGTACCAGGTGCCGGAGGTCACCGACGCGGACGGCGACGACCTCACCTACGACGCTGTCCAGGGGGCGGCATACAACCCACTGCCTAGCTGGCTCACATTTGACACGAGCACCCGCACCTTCACCGGTAGGCAGCGCACAGTCCACATCGACACTTACACCATCCGCGTTATTGTGTCAGACGGCCAGCAGTCAAGCTGGGCTGAATTCTCCTTGACTGTAGCCGAGAGGCCCTCCAATCTATCCCCCTCAGTAGCTTCTCTAACAGACCAAACTGCGATCGAGGACCAGGCGTTCAGCTACGTGGTGCCTGAGTTTGACGATCCGGATGAGGACACGGTGACCTACACGGCCTCGCTGGAAGATGGTGCTGACCTGCCGGGATGGCTGAGCTTCGATGCCACGAGCCGGACGTTGAGTGGCACGCCGTTGGAGGCCGATACGCCAACATCGCACATCATACGCATCACTGCGACGGACGACGCCACTCCGCCGCTTTCGTCGTCCACAACCTTCACGCTCACGGTATCAGAGGTGAACGACGCGCCCGTCCCCGGAAACGATACGGCCTCAGTGGAAGTGGGCGGGAGCGTGGACGTAGCGGTCACCACGCTACTTTCAAACGACAGCGATCCTGAGGGCGGTACACTCAGCATCAATGCCGTGGGCGGCGCAGTCAACGGCACGGCGGCGTTGTCCGAGGACGAGAGCGAGGTGACGTACACGCACGACGGGTCGGAGACGACATCGGGCAGCTTCACGTACACCGTGACTGACGGCACGGCCACGGCCACGGGGACCGTCGCTGTTACTGTCACCGAGCCAAACAACGCGCCAGTTGTTGTCGGCGACGAGGCAACGGTTGCAGAGGGCGGTGAGGTCGAGATTGCGGCCGCAACGCTGCTTTCAAACGACACAGATGCCGACGACGACAATCTCAGTATTTCGGGAGTGGGTGGAGCGGTCAACGGAACTGTGACGCTATCTGAGGACAAGAGCGAGGTGACGTACACCCACGACGGGTCGGAGACGACGACGGGGAGCTTCACGTACACGGTGAGTGACGAGACGGATACGGCCACTGGAACGGTCACGGTAACGGTGACCCCGGTCAACGATGCACCTACAGGCGTAGCTGACACGGCCGCGGTGGCAGAGGGTGGGGAAGTTGAGGTTGCAGTCACAACACTGCTTGCGAACGACAGCGACCCGGAGGGCGATAGCTTCACCTTCACCGGAGTAGGCATCGCGGTAAATGGCACGGTTGCGCTCTCTGAAGACGAGAGCGAGGTGACGTACACACACGACGGATCGGAGACGACGACGGGGAGCTTCACGTACATGGTGAGCGACGAAACAGCTACTGGGACGGGGACGGTCACGGTAACCGTGACGCCGGTTAACGACGCGCCCGTACCCCTAAACGACACGGCCACGGTGGCAGAGGGTGGAAGCGTGGACGTAGCGGTTACAGCGCTACTGGCCAACGACAGCGACCCGGAGGGCAGCACACTCAGCGTCACGGCTGTTGGTAACGCGGTCAACGGCACGGTCGCGTTGTCCGAAGACGAAAGCGAGGTGACGTACACGCACGACGGATCGGAGACGACGTCAGGCAGCTTCACGTACACGGTGAGTGACGGGACAGCCACGGCCACGGGGACGGTGGTGGTGACGGTGACGCCGGTAAACGATCCACCGGGTGCGCTCACGCTCACGGACCAGACTGCTACGGCAGGGACATCATTCAGCTACGAGGTACCGGAGGTGACCGATCCTGACGGGGATGAACTCACGTACGCGGCGTTCCTGGGCACAGGACAGAACCCGTTGCCTGGCTGGCTGAGCTTCAATGAGGAGACTCGCACACTAAGTGGCACGCCTCGAACGGCACACGTGGGGGAATACGAAATCCAGGTGACGGTGTCTGATAGCACGGCGGCGTCGAAGAAGGCAGAGTTCACGCTGGCCGTAGTGCTGCCGCCGAATGAGGCGCCGGAGGCGCCGGAGCTGACATCACAGACTGCGACGGAGGACCAGGTCTTCAGCTACGTGGTGCCTGAGTTTGACGACCCTGAGGATGACACGGTCACATACGCGGCTGCGCTGGAAGGTGGCGGGACGCTGCCCGGGTGGCTGAGCTTCGATGCCACGAGCAGGACATTGAGCGGGACGCCGCTCGAGTCCGACACGCCGGCATCGCACACCATACGCATCACAGCGACGGACGACGCCACTCCGTCGCTGTCGTCGTCCGCGACGTTCACGCTGACGGTCGCTGAGGTGAACGACGCGCCCGTCCCAGGAAACGATTCGGCGTCAGTCGCAGAAGGAGGGAGCGTGGACGTCTCAGTCACAACATTGCTCGCCAACGACAGCGACCCGGAGGGCAGCACGCTCAGCGTGACTGCCGTGGGCGGAGCGGTCAACGGAACTGTGGTGCTCTCTGAAGACAAGAGCGAGGTGACGTACACCCACGACGGGTCGGAGACGACGACGGGGAGCTTTACGTACACGGTGAGTGACGAGACGGACACGGCCACAGGAACGGTTGCGGTGACAGTGACGCCGGTAAACGACGCACCGACTGGTGCAGATGACACCGCCACGGTGGCAGAGGGTGGGGAAGTTGAGGTTGCGGTCACAACACTGCTTGCCAACGACAGCGACCCGGAGGGCGATAGCTTCACCTTTACCGGAGTAGGCAGCGCGGTAAACGGCACGGTTGCGCTCTCGGAAGACGAGAGCGAGGTGACGTACACACACGACGGATCGGAGACGACGACGGGCAGCTTCACGTACACCGTTAGCGATGGTACGGCCACGGCCACTGCGACGGTAGAGGTGACGGTGACTCCCGTTAATGATCCGCCGGGAGCGCTCTCGCTCACAGATCAGACTGCTATTGCGGGGACATCCTTCAGCTACCAAGTGTCTGAAGTAACGGATCCGGACGGGGATGACCTCAACTACGCCGCGTTTCTGGGCACAGGATCCAACCCGCTGCCGGACTGGCTGAGCTTTAGTGAGGGGACGCGAACGTTCAGCGGAACACCACGCAAGGCACACGTGGGAGAATACGAAATCCAGGTGACGGTGTCTGATGGTACGGCGGCGGCGAAGAAGGCGGAGTTCACGCTGACAGTGGAGTTACCGCCAAACCGGCCGCCTGCGGTGGCCACACTGACAGCGCAGACTGCGACTGAGGATCAGGCTTTCAGCTACGAGGTGCCTGAGTTTGACGACCCTGAGGGTGACACGGTTACGTACGCGGCTGCGCTGGGCGATGGCAGTGATCTGCCGGGATGGCTTAGCTTCGATGCCACGAGCCGGACATTGAGCGGTACTCCGCTAGAGTCCGACACGCTGGCATCGCACACCATTCGCATTACAGCGACGGACGACGGCAGCCCGTCGAAGTCGTCATCCGCGACGTTCTCGCTCACGGTGACCGAGGTCAACGACGCGCCCGTCCCAGGAAACGATTCGACCTCAGTCGCAGAAGGAGGAAGCGTGGACGTCTCAGTCACAACACTGCTTTCCAATGACACCGACCCGGAAAGCGGCACGCTCAGCGTGACTGCCGTGGGCGGAGCGGTCAACGGAACTGTGGTGCTCTCTGAAGACAAGAGCAAAGTGACGTACACGCACGACGGCAGTGAGACGACGACGGGGAGCTTTACGTACACGGTGAGTGACGGGACGGACACGGCCGCCGGGACGGTCACCGTCACGGTGACGCCTGCCAACGACGGCCCAGTGATTGTCGACGACACGGCCACGGTGGCGGAGGGCGGTGAGGTGGAGATCGCAGTCACAACATTGCTTGCCAACGACAGCGACCCGGAGGGCAGCACACTCAGTGTCACGGGAGTGGGTGGCGCGGTCAACGGAACGGCGGCGCTGTCAGAAGACAAGAGCGAGGTGACGTACACGCACGACGGCAGTGAGACGACGTCCGGCAGCTTCACTTATACGGTGAGCGATGGGACGGCCACGGGGACCGGGACTGTCACGGTAACCGTGACGCCGGTAAACGATCCGCCGGGAGCGCTCTCGCTCACGGACCAGACTGCAATTGCGGGGACATCCTTCAGTTACCAGGTGCCAGCCGTGACCGATCCTGACGGGGATGAACTCACGTACGCTGCGTTCCTGGGCACAGGACTCAACCCGTTGCCCAGCTGGCTGAGCTTCGATGAGGAGACGCGCACTTTCGGAGGCGCGCCACGCAAGGCACACGTGGGAGAATATGAAATACAGGTGACGGTGTCTGATGGCACGGCGGCGGCGAAGAAGGCAGAGTTCACGCTGGCCGTAGTGCTGCCGCCTAACGGACCTCCGGTGGCGCCGGAGCTGACGGCACAAACGGCGACGGAGGACCAGGCGTTCAGCTACGTGGTGCCTGAGTTTGATGACCCTGAGGATGACACTGTTTCGTACGCTTCCGCGCTGGACGATGGCGGGACGCTGCCAGGGTGGCTGAGCTTCGATGCCACGAGCCGGAAGTTGAGCGGGACGCCGCTAGAGTCCGACACGCCGGCATCGCACACCATACGCATCACGGCGACGGACGACGCCAGTCTGCCGCTTTCGTCGTCTGCAACGTTCACGCTCACGGTCGTTGAGGTCAACGACGCGCCTTCTACACCGTCGCTCACTAACCAGGACGCAGTAGTATCGCGGCCATTCAGCTACACATTCGCCTCCGTCACGGACCCTGAGGGCGGCGACGTCACTTACACGGCCTCTGTTGGCGATAACGGGGGGCTGCCTTCCTGGCTCTCATTCGACGCCGATGGTCTCACGCTGAGCGGAACGCCGGGGGAGAGCGACGCCCCCTCTGAGCTCGTCATCCGCATCACCGCCATCGATGACGCCGACCCTCCCTTAGCGTCTTCGACTGACTTTACGCTGACGGTTAGCCAGCAGAACGGCGCGCCTCAAGCCGTCGACGACACGGCAACCGTTGCCGAGGGTCATGCCTTGACGATTCCCAGTAGTGACCTTCTCGCCAACGACTCGGACCCGGACGAGCAGACGCTTGTGATAACAGGCGTTGGCAATGCCGTCTACGGCACGGCCATACTCTCTGCGGACGGCGCCTCGGTTACGTACCGCCACGGCGGATCCGAGAGCACGTCAGGCAGCTTTACGTACACCGTGAGCGACGGTGCGGCGACAGATACGGCGACCGTGACACTCACCGTCACGCCCGTTAACGACCCACCGGCCGCGCCTTCCGTCGCAGACCAGGCCGCCGTGGAGGACGAGCAGTTCAGCTACCGGTTCGTCGCAGTAGCCGATCCTGAGAGCGACGGTGTCGCGTACATGTCGGCGCTTGCCGGCGGCGGTGCGCTCCCGTCGTGGCTCAGCTTCAACGCCACAACGCGCGCATTCAGAGGCACGCCACGGGAGGCCGACACCCCCGCCACTCTCACAATCGCGGTGACCGCCACGGACGACGGCGTACCGGCGGAGTCGGCGACGTCCACGTTCACGCTCACGGTCGCAGCGGTCAACGATCCGCCGGACGCGCCGAGTGTTGCCGACCGGACGGCTTTCGTCGGTGTCGCGTTCGCCTACACCGTGCCCGCATCTTACGACTCCGACAGCTGGCCGCTGTCGTATGCCGCTGCTCAGGGACACGGCCAGAATCCATTGCCCGGGTGGCTGCGATTCGATGTCGAGACCAGAACGTTCAGCGGAACGCCGCTTCCGGCAGACGTGGCAGAGCATGAGATCGTGGTCTCGGTATCTGACGATCTGCACACCACGTCGGCCGCGTTCACTCTGACCGTGGAGGTGGCCCCGAACCGGCCGCCCGTCCCGCCGCAGATTCCACCGCAAGTGGCGACCGAAGATGTGCCCTTCACTCTTGCCGTGCCTCCATTCACCGATCCCGACGAGGACCTGCTCGAATACTCGGTGGGCGTGGCCTCACCCGATGCCATGGTAGCCGATCTGCCAGCGTGGCTTGAGTATGACACGGCCACCGGATTGCTGTCTGGCACACCGCTCGAAGGTGGCACGCCCAGTGTGCTCACCCTCGTCGTCACTGCCACTGACGACGGCGACCCTTCGGCCTCCGACGAGGTACGCTTTCTGCTGGACATCGCAGAGGTCAACGACGCCCCCACGGCCAGCGCAGGTGAGGACCAGACCGTTCCCGCCGCTAGCTTCGTCACCTTGGACGGCACTGGAAGCAGGGACCCGGAGGGAGAGTCGCTGAGATACGCCTGGAGTCAGAAAGGAGAGCCGCAGGTGGCGATTTCCGGCGCAAAGACGGTGGCTCCGACCTTTGTGGCACCCTTGCAGCTGCCCCCGGACGTGGAGCTTGTGTTCACGCTCGTCGTGACGGACGTTGCGGGAGCAGAATCCGAGCCGGACTCGATGAGCATTCTCGTCGTCGGTTCGGCGAGCCCGGCGGAACCTGTCGTGCCCGTGATTTCGATCGAGGCCGAGGTCGCGTCGGTGGTGGAGGGGCAGGTGGCCAGTTTCCGGATCGAGGCCGCGCCTTCGCCTGACAGGCCCATCGCAATCGTCATGGACGTGGCTGGTGGAGGCGCCTTCGGTGTCGCCGACGGTCAGCGGGACGTGTTCATCCTGCCGGGACATACCTCGTCTATACTCGTGCTGGCTACCGTTGACGACGGCATAGATGAACCGCACGGCCGTATCGAAGCCGTCATTCGCGACCAACCTCTGTACAGCCTTGGCGCGAAGTCGACCGCACAGGTCATCGTCAGCGATAACGACCTCGCGTCTAGCCAGCCCGCCTTAGAGATTACCCCGGAGAGCCAGCTCAGCTCTGCGGAATCTACGCCGGAGCCAACGGTACCCTCTTTGCCTACCGCCACGCTCACTCCTGAGCCAACCTCACCCCCATTGCCTACCGCCGCGCTCACTCCTGAGCCAACATCGCCCCCATCGCCTACCGCCGCGCTCACTCCTGAGCCAACCTCACTTCCATCGCCTACCGCCGCGCTTACTCCTGAGCCAACCTCACTTCCATCGCCTACCGCCGCGCTTACTCCTGAGCCAACATTGCCCCTATCGCCTACCGCCGCGCTCACTCCTGAGCCAACGTCGCCCCTATCGCCTACCGCCGCGCTCACTCCTGAGCCAACGTCGCCCCCGCCGTCTATCGCCACTCACGCCGCCATGCCAACGACTCCTCATCTTTCACTGTCCTGGACTCCGGCGCCTGGGCCGGCTACCCTTCAACCGGCGGGAGACCCACAGCCGACCGCATCCGCGTGGCCAACTGCCACGGCGCCTTCAGCACCGGCGCTCTCGATACATCCTCCGTCTGTTCCCACGCCAACCGTGGAAGTCGAAGAGCCGCCGGCCACGGCTGCCGCGGTGCCTGTGGATGACGATCAGGGGGCCGATCGGATGGGGTGGATTGTGACCATCGCACTTGCAGGCGTCACAGCCGCGACCGGGGGGACTGTGTTTCTGCAGGGGGCCAGGCGGTAGGGAACAGGGGGCACTAGAACTCAGGTACAGGAAATGGAGAGCAGATGGCCGGAGAAACCAACTCTCGATTATTTGTGCTATAATCCACCAGTCGGCAAGGGTAGCGATACCTCGCTACGAATGGGCGAAGTGCTATGCAAGTGAACAAGCAAGAAGAGTTCCAAAATCGCGCCCTGGCCAAGCTCCTGTCCGAGCGTGGCATCGTCACGGATTTCGAGCAGCGGCGCGGGCGGAAGCGAGTGGACGTTGTTGCGGAGGTGGATGGTCTGCGTATGGCCCTGGAGGCTGAGACCGGCTTTCATCGGAAGGCGCAGGCAATCAAGGATGCAGATGCGCGGCTTCGCCAGAGGCTTACCGCCGCCGTCTTCGCCGTCTGCTATCCGTCGGACGTTACCGAGGACAACTTGGCCGACGCTACACTCACGTGGGTTCTCAGAACAAGGCCTGGTGAGCCGGCGGCAGAGTGGTCTGAGGGAAGCCTGACTCAGTTGGCGCAAGCCGTGCTTCAGGCTCCGAGTTCTCTGAGCGGAGCTGACGTTGCGGCACAGTGGCTCTCAGATGGCCTGGACCAGGTGGTGCAGAGGATGGGAACCCCCGTGCGGCAGGCTCTGGCGCGGGCATTGGACCTGCCACCCACCAAATCCCAGGACGGGCAGCAGGGTGACGGCTACTTTGTGGCAGCCAAGCGCGGGATGTTGGTAGTGGCCACTGCAATGCTCTTCCACCACCGCGTGCAGCATCACCTGCCGTCTGAGCGGCCGGAGGACTACCACGGAGATTGGCCGCCCGCAACTCCGTCAGTCTGCACAGAGCAGGACGCGGTTATCGACGCGTTCCGTGAGGCATGGAGTGGCATCCTTGCCGTGGACTACAAGCCGGTCTTCGAGACGGGACGGACGGCGCTGGGCGCGTTGTCCATGGACCCGGACACTAGTCAAGCGATAGGGGGCCTTGCAAGGGTAGTAGCCCGTGTCTCGGAGCGCGTTTCCGGCCTGCGCCACGACCTTCTCGGCCGCATATTCCACAGGGTCTTGGATACCGCCCGCTACGACGGCTCATTCTATACCTCTACCGCGGCTGCGGTGCTGCTGGCCTCACTGGCCCTGCGGGAGGAGGACAGCAACTGGTCAGACCCCAACGTCATCGCCAACCTCCGCATTTGCGACCCCGCTTGTGGCACTGGCACTCTCCTGATGGCCGCCGCTGAACGCCTACGAGACCTGCGGATGGCTGCTGGCCCACTTAGACCCGAAGATGATGAGTACCTGGACCTGCACCTGGTTGAAGATGTTCTCTGGGGCTATGACATCAACCTGAGTGCAACCCACATGGCCGCGACTACCCTTGGCATGCTCTCTCCTACCACCAGATTTAGCCGGATGAACATTCACCGGACTCTATTGGGCGTGTACGAGGGTGTAGCTTACCTGGGCTCGTTGGACTTTCTCGACGGCCAGCCAAGACTCCCTGGGTGGCCTTCCGCCATCCAGCAGGTGGATAGCGAAGAGACCTCAGCAGAAACCCCGCCTCCAATGGACTTGGTTATCATGAACCCTCCGTTCACCCGCGACAGCCTGAGGCACAACCAGTTCAGCCGCGCCGATGAGCTGTTGATCAAAGAACGAGAGAAAGAGATACTGGGCGACGACCTCCATGAGCCGTGGTACGAGAAGTTGGGCAGGACCGTTGACCCTGAGCGCTCAGCTGCACGCCTGCACTCGTCCGGAGGTCCCTTTACCGTTTTGGCGGACAGACTGCTCAAACCTGACTCGGGCACGCTCGCACTTGTGCTGCCATCGGTTGTGCCCACGGCTCCCGGAAATCTTGGCCTGCGCAAGTACCTTGCCGATGGGTTCCACGTGGACACAATCGTAAGCTCCCACGATCCCGCGCGAATCTTCTTTTCGGAGAATACCAGCATCGGGGAGATTCTGCTGGTATGCCGTCGTTGGAACGGAGACGGCCCAAAGCCTCCGACGCGGATTGTCAACCTTGCGCGCAATCCGGCAACGGCGATTGAAGCCCTTGACACAGCGTCAAGGATCGAGCAGCGTCAGTTGCTTCCGGCCAATTTCACCGTGCAGCACGTAGAAGCCGAGCGTATAGCTCGGGGTGACTGGAACGCAATCAACTTCCTTTCACCGTTCCTGGTGGAGGCCTACAGGAGACTCAACGAAACAGATTCCGCGTCGGTGCCGACGGTTCCCCTGAGCAAACTCGCGGACGTGGGTCCCGAAGGTAGGAGGATTCGCGACTCCTTCGATCATTCGGATATGCCCACACCGTCCGGCAGGCGGGCGCTCTGGTACCACAAGTCCGACGTCACCCGCTCTATGCGAGTCGAGCCAGATGTCTATATTGAGCCCAAAGCTACCGACCGCGAACGCCGGCTTGCGGAATCCTACTGGGAACAGCGAAGTAGTCTGTTGCTCCCTCATCACCTGAGGCTAAACGTATGCAGCGTGGCTGCGGTGATGCTTCCTGAACGGGTCGTAGGTTCCATATGGACGCCCTGCCGACCATATGATCAGGAAATTGCTAAAGCGATTTGCCTTTATCTGAACTCGACGCCTGGACTGCTAACGCTCTTGGGAGGCAGGGACAACCGCGTACCATCGTACCCGTCCTTTTCGTTGGACACACTGCGTTCTCTGCCTGTGCCCAATCTCTCCGCCTTGGGCACCGAGAGGATCGATTCGCTCAACAGCTGGTTTGACTGGCTGTCGAACGACACCCTGCTGCCATTCCCACGAATGTTCGAAGACCCGGTGCGCATGCAGATTGACGAGGCGGTGTCGCAGGCGCTTGGCCTTGACCCGGAGTGGGTGGCCGCAATCCGGCGTGACCTGGCTCGGGAGCCGTCGGTGACGGACCGGCCGTACGCAGGCTGACGCTCGTCACCAGCCCGGCGCACCTCGCGCGGCGGGAGCCGGCTGTCAGCCCGACTGAATTGCGGCGATGAGCTGTCGCGCAGCTGCCTCCGGGTCCGGCGCGCCCACGACTGCGGAGATCACGCAGGCCGCATCGGCGCCGGCGCGAACCACCTGAGAAACGTTGCCCAGGCTAATGCCGCCTATGGCTACCAACGGCACACTCGCCGTCGCCTTCACGGCAGACAGCGTGCTCAGCCCGGCGGGCCGCGTGCGCTCCTTCGTGTCCGTGGGGAACATGGCGCCCACCGCCAGGTAGTCCACGCCCAGGCTCTCCGACTCAGCAGCCTCCTCCACCAGCGCGTTGGACGTGCCGATGATCTGGTATGGGTTGAGGATGGCCCTGGCCTCCGCGACGGGCAGGTCGTGCTGGCCCAGGTGGAGGCCGTGGGCGTCGCAGGCGACGGCCAGGTCGGCGTGATCGTTCATGATGAAGACGGCGTCATGCCGGTCGCACAGGTCGCGGATGCGGCGAGCCACGGGCAGAACGTCGCCCTTGTCGTGCAGCTTGTCTCGAAGCTGGATGACGCGAGCGCCGCCCCGGAGAACCGCCTCCGTGAGGTCGACGAGGTCCCGGTCACCGGCAGCCTGGGCGTCCACTATGACATACAGCCCGCTGATCTTGCGGGCCGTCTCATCTCTCGCGGCGTGAACCATAGGTCTCGACCCCAGGTCGGGGGCCTAGAGGCCCATCTCGAAGTCCTCGACCTCGTCGGTGTTTACCATCTCGCCCGCATCCAGCCGGGCGAGCAGCTCCTCACCCTCCACGCCAATTGCCTGGCCCGTATCGTCCTTCATGCGCCTCAGCATGTCGGCAACGCTGCGGGGGTCGTCCTCATTGAAGTCGGTCATGGTGTCCCAGGCCGGCATACCACCCATGAAGTCGTTGGGACTCTTGATGACGCGCACCTGCGACACTAGGCGTCTCCCACCGGCAGCGCCGCAGTGGGAGCAGACCGGTTCCTTAATCTCGGAGAAGCTGCGATTGAGCATGGAAAACCTGCGTTGGCAGCTGTCGCAGCGGTACTCGTAAATGGGCATGCGCTTACTCCCTGACCTAGCTTAATTCTAGCACACGGAGCGGCCGCGGGTAAACTAGAGGCGTCTACTCGCCAGTGACGGCGTTCTCCGTCCTCTCGATCCTGGCGATGCGGCCCCGACAGTCCACGTCCACAGCCACCAGGTCAATGCGCCAGTGAGGCGGCAGTCCCTCCATGGACTGCAGGTAGGTCTGGGCAGCGGCGATGAGCCTGCGGGCCTTCCCCGCGGTGATCGATTCCTCCGGCGAACCGAAGTCTCGGCCGCTCCGCGAACGCACCTCCACGAAGACGACCGCATCGCTGTCCCGCGCCACGATGTCGATCTCGCCGTGCGGGCAGCGGTAGTTCGTGTCCAACACGGTGAAGCCCGTGCGCTCCAGGTGACCGCGGGCCGCTTGCTCGCCCAATTCGCCGAGGCGAATCCTGCCGCTGCCGGCCTTGCTGCGTCCGCCGGAGGATTCTGCACCCGCCATAACCTCATGGACGGGCGCAAAGCTGCGCCGGTGGATCGGGCAGGGCCCCAGGCGTCGCAGTTGCTCAAGGTGGGCAGGCGTTGGATAGCCCTTGTTGGAGTCGAAGCCGTAGCCCGGGTACCTTGCGTGCTCCTCGAGCATGATCGCGTCTCGTGTGACCTTGGCGACGATGGAGGCAGCGGCGATGGACAGGCAGCGTTGGTCTCCGCGGACCAGCGCCCTGGAGGGCAGCCCACCCTGGTCCACGGGCAGCCCGTCCACGAGCACGAAGTCCGGCCTTGACGGAAGCCCGCTAACTGCCTTCAGCATGGCCTCGCGGGTGGCGGCAGCTATCCCTAGCCGGTCGACATCCTCGTTCGAGACCACGCCGGCGGCCCAGCCGGCCGGTGACTCACGTATGCACTCGTATAGCGCGGATCGCACACGCGGGCTCAGCTGCTTGCTGTCTCGGAGGCGCGTTAGCCAGGGCTCTCGCAGGTCGGGCGGGATGACGACTGCGCCTGCCACCACGGGGCCGGCCAGAGGCCCGCGCCCAGCCTCGTCCACGCCCGCAACGACGCGATAGCCCAGGCGATGGAGGGCGGTCTCCTCATCGAAGGTTGGAGGTGGTGAGGATGTCCTCATGTCCCTTCAGCGGAGAGACGAGACGGAGGAGGTATGTTGACTAGCCTGTGCCATCGCCGGCGGCCGGGTTGTCATCCCCGCGGACGGCCCTCACTACCACGCAGCTCCACTTGAAGCTGATGGCGCCGGCATCGTCCCTGCGGATGTCGAATGCCTCGACCGCTCCTGGCGGAGCGTTCAGAAAGTCGCGGCGCAGGCTCTCCACCTCGTCCGAGGGCGTGCCGGACCGGCGCACCCAGTCGTCGAAGTCGTGCGGCACGTCTGTCAGCGTGGAGTCCGTGGGGTGCAGGCCGTTCTCCTCCAGCACCTGCAGCCATCCGGACGGGGACAGGTTGCTAACGTGGCTGGGATCGCGGCGCTCCTCCACGTCGTTCATCCAGACGGAGGTTGGAGCATCCTCCGGCGAGCACGTATCCGCGAGGATGAGGATTGCGCCCGGAGCGAGCACGCGGCGCCACTCAGTGATCGCCTTCCTCAGGTCCATAAAGTGATGGGGTGCGATCCGGCAGGTGAGCAGGTCGAGCGAGGCGTCCGCGAACGGCAGGTCCTCCGCTGCCGCGAGCGCGTAGCCCACGTTCGTGACGCCGCGCTCTGAGGCTAGCTTGCGGGTCTCCGCGATCATTTCGGGAGTTAGGTCCGACGCGACCACCGAGTCTGCGAAGGGTGCAATGGTGAAGGCCGTGAAGCCGGTGCCGGTTGCCACGTCGACGGCGCGAGTATAGCGCGCCGAGGATGCCCAGTCACGCACGACTTGCAGGCTCTCGCCAGAGCTGTGGCCAGCGCTGCGGGTGTAGTGCTGGGCCTGCCTGCCGAACTGCTCCTGCGCTCCCGTGCGCCTGGGCGTGTTGTCCTGCGTAGCCATGGCGGTATGTTAGCCCAAAGCTGCGCAGCTTGCAAGCTGCGGTAGTTGGATGGCCAGGTAGGTGAGACGGCGCGAATGGCAGGGCGGCTCGGCCGTCTGACTCAATCGCCCTCGATGTAGCCGCCGCCCAGAACCTCGTCACCCTGGTAGAAGACCACGGCCTGCCCGGGAGTGATCGCACGCTGCGGCTCGCGGAAGCTGAGCTCGGCCCACTCCCCGTTGGGGGTCAGCGTGGCTGACGACGCCTCCGACTTGTAGCGTATCTTTGCCTCCACCTCGGTGGGTCCGGCGGGCGCCGTGCCGGACAGGTAGTTCACGCCGCCTGCCCGCAGGGCGCTCCGCAGCAGGCCCTCGACGGGGCCAATCACGACGCGATTTCCGGCCGTGTCCAGCGACAGGACGAACAGCGGCTTCCTGGACTGCACGCCCAGCCCGCGGCGCTGTCCGACCGTGAACCGCTCGATGCCCTGGTGCGTGCCGACCAGGTTCCCGTCGGTGTCTACGATCTCGCCGGGCGTCGGGTCAAACCTCTCGGCCAGGAACGCGCGGTAGTCGTTGTCGGGAATGAAGCAGATCTCCTGGCTGTCCGGCTTGTCGGCCACGGGCAGGCCGGCGTCGCGCGCAATGTCCCTGATCTCAGACTTGTCGTAGCCTCCCACGGGGAGGAGCAGGTGGCGCATCTGGTCAGGCCGCAGTCCGAACAGCACGTAGGACTGGTCCTTAGTCGGGTCAACGCCTTTGAGCAGCCTGGGGCGGCCGTCTGTGGACTCCATCCGCGCGTAGTGCCCGGTTGCCACGTACTCCACGTCCAGAGCGTTCGCACGCTTCATCAGGAAGTCGAACTTGATCTTGTCGTTGCAGGCCAGGCATGGGTGGGGAGTGCGGCCCCGCCTGTACTCGCTGATGAAGTAGTCGATGACGTGGGCGCGGAACTCGTCCTGAAAGCTCATGACGTAGTGGGGCGCGCCGATGATCTGGCAGACGCGGCGCGCATCCTCCACGTCATCTATGGTGCAGCAGCCGCGCGAGCGTCCGAGGATGTCCGTCCGGTCGTCGCTCCACAGCTTCATGGTCACGCCGACCACGTCGTAGCCCTGCGACTTCAGCAGGCACGCGGCCACGGAGGAGTCGACTCCTCCGCTCATTGCCACCATGACCTTGCCCTTACTGACCATTACGAGACCTCCAATGCCGCCGGCCGGCGGTTTTGCTTCACGCTGTGGTGAACTTCGCCGCAGTGATGACAGTATACCCTGCGGAGACAGCGCGGGTGAAGTGGGAGATGAGCCGGAAGTGCTCTCAGCGAACCGTCCCGTGCTGGCATGTGGATGACTTACAAAGAAGAAGCCGGCAGGTTTACCACCTGCCGGCTTCTTGATGGTCCCTTTGGCGGTGGCAGTTTCTACTGCTCGATCACCGTGGTACCTTCGTCCGTGCTGACGTCCTCCGAGAACTCTTCGTATGACAGGGTAGCGGTGGTGACCGTGTCCTGCCGTCTTTGACTCTCGGGCAGATCGTTGGCCGTCACCGTAATGGTGAAGGTGAAACTATCGCCCGTGGCCAGAGCCTCGCCGTGCTCGTAGGTTACGGTCCCGTTCTCTGTGTCTATCACTGCCCGCACCTCGTCCGACGTGGAGACAATGGTGAACTCAGTCTCAATCGGCACTACCACACGTACTGAGGTCATCGGCGACCTACCCTGGTTGCTCACGCTCACCGTGAACTCCACCTGCTCACCCTCCCTGACCGGGTCAAGTGAGTCGGTGATGTCGACGGTGGCGCCAGGCGCAGCCAGGACACTAACATCCAGCACGGACTGGTTGCTCACGCCCTCGGCGGCGCTGGCGTTGGCGGTGTTCGTCATCGTGCCCACCTCGTCGCCTTGCAGCGTCATTGTGACCGACATCGCTTCGCCTACTGCCAGGTCTCCGATCTCCCACGCTACGGAGCCGCCCTCTTCTGGGACCGTTCCCTCCGGGCTAGACGTGACGTAGGACATGCCGGCGTCAAAGTTGTCGCTGATGGTCACGCCTGTCAGCGGCACCTCACCGGAGTTGGTCGCGGTCAGCGTGTAGGTCACCTGGTTTCCTACGAACATCGCTGTACGTCCCGTCTTCTCTACGGTTATGGCGGGCACCAGGATGGTAGTCGTCACCTGGAACTGAGGCGCGGTGGCAACCCTGTCGGCGTTGGCGGACGCCGTGTTCACCTTGGCGCCTGCCGTTGTGCCCATGACCCTCAGGCTGAGGGTGGACGAGTCGCCAGGATTCAGGTCGCCGACGCTCCAGGTCACCGTGCTGTCCTCCTCGGAGAACGTTCCGGTCGGGTCGCTGCTCATGTGCGCCAAGCCCTCAGGCAGGGTGTCAGTTACGATCGTGTTAGCGGCGACACCATTGCCGTCATTGGTCACCGTTATGGTGTAGGCGAAGCTCTCGTTCAGCAGCGCCGTTATCGGTCCTGCCTTGGTTATTGCCAGTATCGGCTGGACGACCGTGGTCGTGGCTTCGGCGCTGGCCGAAGCGCCCTCGGTGGAGGACACCGCGGCCCCGTTGGTCCAGTCGCCGGGCTGGCTGGCCCGCAGGACTACCGAGACTGACGTTGTCTCTAACGGGTTCTGCGTACCCAGTTGAATCGACAGCTGGTCACCGGTCAGGGTGCCCTCCGGGTCGGATGAGACGAAGCTCAAGCCTGCCGGTATGGTGTCCACCAACTGGACGCCCGTGCTTGCACCGGTACCCGTACCGGTCACCTCGATGGTGTAGGTGACGTCGCTATTGATGTCAACCTGGGCCGGTCCGGTCTTGGTGACTTCCAGACCGCCTCTCATGACTTCCGTTGCGGTGGAGTCGTCGTCGCTTAGGCCCTCGGAAGACTCAGCGTGGTACGTAATGATCTGTTCGCCAATGCGCACGCCCTGAGCCGTCAGTTCCACAGACCTGGTGCCGCCGATTGCGATGGTGCCCAGATCCCAGGTTACGACGGATTCGCTCTCGGCGCCCTCCAGTGTGGAGGACACGTAGGTCAGGCCCGCGGGCAGCATGGCGGTGAGCTCGGTGTTCGTTGCGTCGAAGTTACCGGTATTGGTCACCGAGATGGTGTACATTGCGTTGGCCAGCAGGCCTATCTGGGCGGAGCCGGCGGCCTCAACATCCAGAACTGCTTGCTTCCACTGCTTCCGCATGGTGTGCGAGAACATGGTCTTGCCGTCCGGCGTCAGCACTTCAATCAATACGCTGTTGCCGCCGATGACGGTGTCTACCTGCTCGAGAGTGACGGAAGCCTGTCCGGAGGCGTCCGTTGTGGCGGTGATGACGTTGCTGTCTTCCGCTGCGTTGGTGAAGCTGGCATTCGGCTCGTCATCGACAATGGTCCAGCGGACGGACGTTCCCTGAACTGGGCCACCGTCCGAAACATTGACTATCGTTACGGTCATGGGGTGAGGCGTTCCGAAGCGGTTCTCTGCGTCGCCCGGGAACTCAGGGCACCCGTCCACCCAGTGCACCACTCCAAAGACCTTGTGGGCGTCACTGTTCTGGATACCGGGTGCGAAGGTGGTTACGTCGGTGTCGCCCGGGCGAGTTGCGACGAGCGTCGCGGAGGCCTGCCCGACAGAGTTGGTATTCACGATTGCGAAGGTGTTCGTCATCTTTGTCGGGCTGGTGTTGCCCGCAACCTCGACGATGTCACCCACCGCATCCGGGAAGCGGTTGAGGAAGAACTCGATGCGTCCGTTGGACGCGGCACTGGCGCCGGCCATCAGTTGAGCATTGAGTTCGTGTTGGTTGAAGATGCAGTTCCACGACTCCTCGGGATTCAGCGACACCATCGTAGGTGTGCTGGCTTGGGGACTTGTGGAGCTTTGAGGGTTGGCGGCAGTTGCGTTGCCAATCAGGCCAATCACCAGGAGAAGTAGCCCTATCGCGGGCAAGGCCAATCGCTTCGCATTGAGCATCGAAACACCTCGTTATGAGCCGGGCCGAGGCCGGCACAGACATGATAATCTCGCCGATGTTAGCATAGTAAGGTTCTGCTGTCTACATTATGAGCGAAAATTCTCACAAATAAATCTCGGCATTTTCCAATCAGTTTCTGGCATTCGGTTTCTCCTCGGCAATCTTGCCAAAGGTGCTTGTAGTTCGCAGTTGAGGCCTGTGCGGTCTCTTCCTCCACTTCAAGGCTGGGTTCACTTCGCGCTTCGGCGGGATGGGGCCGGCTGCATTCGAGGCCGCCGGGCACTTGTACCACACGAAATGGAGGGACATAATGAAGCTGTACCGGCCAGTGAAGGGACCTCGGAATGGAACTCCAGTAAGCATTGGCGAGGAGGCTGACCCGGACCTGTCAGTCCAGCATGGCGTTGAGGACGAACTTGGTTTTATCCAGAGCGCGGAGCCCGGTGCGTTAGGCCTACTAGGTCACAAGTGACGACGAAGACCCAGCGGATTGCGATTGTAGGCGGCGGCATCTCCGGACTGGGAGCGGCCTGGGCGCTCTCCCACAGCCCGGACAGGTTCGACTTCCGCGTCTTCGAGGCGAAGGACCGCCTGGGCGGCAACGCCGTGACGGTCGACATGCCTCAGGAGGGCGGCGGGTCAGTTCCCTTCGACATATCTGCAACAGCCCTCATACCATCCGTCTACAAGCACGTGCTTCTCCTTATGGAGCAGTTCGGAATCGATCTCCTGCCCACTCGCTTCAGCTACACCGTAGAGTACGGAGACGGAATCTATGCCCATGACTTCGATTCCGGCCTGCGAGACGAGCTGCAGAGTGAAATCCAGCGGTTCCAGCGCCTTCTGCGGATGCTGAGGAAGGTCGGCGTGCTGACCCGCGCCCGCTCTCGGCTCCTTAATGCGCTGAACCCGTTCAACTACGTCTCCATGGGGACCGTCCTGGACCTGGCGGAGCTGTCCGACGACTTCCGGTACAAGGTTTTGAAGCCCATGGTCATCAACTTCGTGCTGGCGACTAACGTGTTCGACATGCCGGCCTCGCTCTTCGCCAGGTATCTGGAGTTCTTCGACATAGAGACCGCAACCTCTATGCACACCTGGGACCAGGGCACGCGGAACATATACGAGCACCTAACTGCCGGCTTCCGCGACAAGATTTACCTCAGCCGGCCCGTGCAGAAGGTGTACCGCAATCCTGACGGCGTCGTGGTGGAAGATGCCGAGGGCGTGTGGGAAGCGTTCGACCAGGTCATCTTAGCCTGTAATGCCAACCAGACCCTGCCTGCGATCGACAGCCCCAGTCAGCTGGAGCAATACATCCTTTCGTCGGTGCGCTACGATAGGGAGCTTCACCGGGAAGCGGTGGTCCATTGGGACGCGTCCGTCCTCCCGGAGGACGACACCCATGCCTTGTCCACCAGGAGCAACCACATTCGTCAGTACGGGGCCAAGCCGGATAACTACGAGGTCACCTACATCATGCACAACCAACAGCCCTGGGCCGGTCGGTCGGACAAGCCCTGCCTGGTCACCTACAATCCGGTCAGCCCCATCGATAGCCGGAAGATTATCGCTCGTCACCAGTTCCGGCACATCGTGCGCGACGTCCGGCACGTCGTGTGGCTGGCGCCGTTGTTCCGATTCATTCAGGGCAGACGCCGGACCTGGCACTGCGGCGCACACACCCTGGTCAACAGCCAGGAGACGTGTCTTGTCAGCGGGCTGGTCACTGCGAGGCAGCTCGGGGCGGACTATCCCTTCTCAGACGATGAAGCTCGACGGTGGTTCAACTACTACGGGAGCGTCATGTATGGCTGGGGGTTCAGGAAGGCGAGCGGGCAGAGGGAACACGCCCACCGGGATAGATGAGATCGGCGGCCTTCGCCCTGGCCGGAGGGAGAGAGGCGGGTATGTCGTTGCCGCGTTTGGTCGGCGCCCGCCGGGTCTTTCGAACCCCGTGTTAGTGGGCCAGGAGGCCGGCAGCGACTTCTCGTGCCTCCTCCCAGGTTTGCACTATATGGTCCGAAGGCACGCGCCTGAGCACGTTCAACGCCTGGATGTTGTGGACAGACGCTCCGCCGAGCCCCATCACGATGCAGTGGGTGTCGTAGCCCGTTGTGGTCTCGATCAGTTGTTCCACCACGAGAGCAGCGCTGTCGTCCACATAGACGGTGTCGGTGAAGTCCAGAATAACGACCTCGTGCTCCCGTATGTCCTCGCCGATGGTATCCAGAAGCTTGCTGGAGGAAGCGACAGTGAAGGAGCCCCTCAGAGCGACCAGCCCCACCCTGGCTGAGGAGCCGTCGATGTCTTCCTGATTCTCATCCTTGCCAAAAAAGCTGCTGTCCAGGATCGGCACCGAGATAACGCTGTCCAGCTCGAGCAGTTCGAACTGGCGAGCGTGGGTTACCGCCGCGGCGATCATTCCCACGGCAACGGCCGTCATCAGGTCGAGGAACACGGTGAGCCCGAGCGTTAGGAGCATCCCCGCCATGTGTTCACGCTGGACACGGTGCAGGCGCGTTACGAACCTCCAGTCTATGGTATCCAGTGCAACCTTGAACAAGATCCCTGCCAGGAGGGCGTTGGGAATACGAGCAACGTAGTCCCCCAGGAGCAGCATCATGACCAGCAGGATGGCCACGGCGACCACTCCCGCAACGAAGGTCCTTCCGCCGGCCCCATAGTTTGCGACTGTGCTTGGCGTAGCCCCTGCCCCGGGCAGGCCTTGAATGAACCCGGTAAACACCGCGCCCATGCCCTGGGCAAGCAGCTCCTTGCTGGGGTCGTGACGAGACCGCGTCATGGAGTCTGCTACAAGTCCGGTCAGCAGCGTGTCCGCGGACCCTACCAGGGCTATGACCAGCGCCGGCTCAATGGAGCTGACCAGTACGCTGAACGAGAGTTCCGGTAACTTGAAGGAAGGGAGCCCGGTCGGAAGGGCTCCAATGGTGGGGGCATTGGTCAGCCAGATGAGGCTCACCGCCGTCCCGGCCCCCAGCGCAACCAGGGAGGATGGGAGGTATCTGTCGAACTTCTTTGGCCACAGGGTTGCTACGGCAAGCGTGATGCCGGCCACGCCCACGGCGTTGACCTCAAAGTGCTCGATGATGCTCGGGAAGTTCCGAATCGCTCCGAGCGGTCCGCCCGTGGCAACCGGCGCTCCCAGGAAGGGCAGGGTCTGCACCAGTATGACGCACCTACGCCCGTCATGAAGCCCGAAATCACGGAGTAGGGCGTGTAGGTCACGTACTGCCCGAGGCGCAGCAGGCCGAACACCAGGCCCACCACCGCCGCCGTGACACCGCCGAGGACGTCCCCAGGCAGACTCCTTGCTTCGAACCGCGGGAAGAAGATCGAGAGACGGTTCAGCATCACCTTCCTGCTATTGGGCCGGACACGTCAAGTCAAGAACGTGGTATGGGAACTGAATTCATACCCTATAGACACCGGTGACCCCGTGCGGCGTGGAAATCGCTGCACCTCCGTACAGGAGGCCCATGCGGGCCCGTTGTGGAAGCCGCAAACCAGGTTAGAAGAGCCGAAACACATTGTATACCACAGGTGCGATTGCCTGTGTCTGGTGCCTGGCGGTCAGCTTTGGGGCACTTTGCGGGAGCGTCGGGTATGAGCCGTGAATTTGGCTATGTACCTCTCGGAGTCCGGCCGCGCGGCGATCGATAGCCCCAGGTTCAGCAGGCGCTCCGTTTCACGGGCTGCGCTCCAGGACGCCTGCAGGGCAGGAACGGTCTCGGTCTGGATCTGGTAGTTCAGATCGCCGCTCTGCTCGAAGTAATAGACGCCCACCGCGCCGGATATCAGAGTCAGGGCGACGGCAAGGCCAATGCCAGGTACAGCTTGATTCCGGTCCGCCGCCACCGTTCTCTAATGAAGTGCATGTCAGAAATGCTCCAGCGAGGGGTGCCTACGATAGTTGTACAGTTTAGCGGGCAAGTTGTTCAAGCGTTTGAGTCCTATCCATCCAACAGTCCGCGAGACTTGGAAGGCTTACGTGCGGCGTACAGGTGAGTCCGCTAGATCTGTTGAATTGCATCGTCAACTCCACCTGCATCTCCGCACACCTCCTCGCTGCTATTTTCTCGCGTGCGCCCCCACAAGACAAGAACTCGCACCTATGGATTTTCTCCGCCCAGCGCCGGAGCCGGGGATGCCGCCTCTTCGGCAGGGATCTGTGGAGTATCGGGCTCTTCCAACTGCTCCGGCTCCGGTTCCTTCACGCCGGGGTCGCTCCACTCTTTGTAGAAATAGACAAAGATGTCCCTTCCCACAGCCACTAGCGGCACGCCGACCAACACTCCCCACAGACCCGCAATCTCGCTGGCCACTATCAGCGTCGCCATGATGAAGATCGGATGGAGTCTGAGCGCGCCTCCCTGAACGCGGGGCGATATGACGTTGCTCTCAATAAGCTGAACTATCACGTACACCAACCCCACCCAGAGGAGCTTGCCGGGGTCGGTCGCCAGCGCAACCAGTAGGCCCGGCACAGCGCCGAGGTAAGCGCCGACAATCGGTATAAGGCCAAGTACGCCTGCCAGAAGTCCCAGGGTGAGCGGGTACCTGATGTCCAGGAAGAAGAGTCCGAGGAACACGAATCCGCCGATGATGGACGCGCTGATGACCTGGGCGCGAATGTACGAGCCGATTACGCTGTGGAAGAGGTGAAACACGTTGCGGGTGTGCCTGGAAACGCCGGTGGGCAGCATGGAGTACATCCCGCCGATAAGCTGCTCCTTGTCCTTGAGCATGTAGAAAAGCAGGAATGGAACTACAGCGAAACCAATCACGGCTGATACGGTACTGGTGACGCTGTTTAGCGTCCTGGTCAGGATTGACAGTGAGACGTCACCTATTGTCCCGCTTGCGGATTGCAGCCACCCGTCCAGCTGTGACTTCAGGTCCTCAGGCACCTGCCTGTCGATGTCCCCCAGCCAGCCCTCCACGGTGCTTTGGGCCTGTTCGTAAATCTCCGGAGCCGACCGGAAGAACTCCCTCATCTCAACGTAGATGGGCTGAACAGTGAGGTACAGGAACCCGGCCATCAAGCCAAGGAACGCGGCGTATACTGCGGCTATGGCGACAAGTCTGGCGATACGAGAATGACGCCGACGGTAGGGGAGTGCTCTCTCAATGTAAGAGACCAGCGGAAAAACGAGCTCCGCCACAATGACGCTCATGACGATGGGAAGCAGCGCACCTCGGCCAAGGTACATGATGAAGAGGAGCGACAGGACACCGACAGTGACCAGTCCCGTCAGCCTCCACCTGATCCACACTGAGGGGGTTTCGTCGTGCGCGCTGTTTGGAAGGGACATGAACTTGTTCCTGGACGACGGCGTCAAGCCCTGTGGCGCCGGGCGCCCGAAGCGCCCACGAAATCCTACCCATTGTAACACTCACGTTGCCCCGCTGCATTCACAGGGGCGCTTCATGCGCACATGCGCCGGACCGGCCGAGCACGAACGCGCGGAGGCCCACGGGTCCATTCATTTCGCCTGATGTCGCGTCTTCGTCTTGTGTAGCCGGCCATTGTTGACTTCAACTCACGGCGTAAGGATAATTGCCGCCGCTTTGGGGCATGGCTGCATACCCCGACCCCGGTTTCTCGCTGGCGTTGACGACTGTGTGGTTGGTTGGCACGGCGATGCTGTTCTTGCTGGGGTGGAGCATGTCACGGGGCGCCAACCTGCAGAAGTACACTTTCAAGCGATGGCCGGACCGCAAGATCCTGTACAGTGGATTCTGGGGCGTGGCCCGACACTTCACCTACATGGGCGAGGGGTTCCTCTCCCAGTCGATCGCCCTGGTATTCGGGCACTTCGGGGCTCAGTGGGCGTGGACGTACTTCGTATTCATCGTCACGATGCTCACCTTCCGCCAGCGTGACGATGACAGGCACTGTGCGGAGAAGTACGGCGCGGAGTACCAGGCGCGGGTGAAGTACCGGATCTTTCCTGGCGTCTACTAGGAGCGGACGGCGGCGGGCGGCGTGATCCGGAAGCGGACGCCGCGCTCAGCGAGCGGCTCGCCCATATACTGGAGAAGGTGTATACCTCGCCTTGGCGCGCGATGCACGCCGGGTATCGGAGCCGCCGGTCGGAAAGAGTGGCGGCTACCGTGGATGAGTGATCTCGTCAAGGTCGTCGTCACTCCCTGGCGTCGAGCCGGTCAAGGTCCCCGTCCCAACGGAGTATGCGTTCGTCAGCGGTGACGAGCCGGTGTCCCTCCATGGCCGTGGCCACGATAATGCGGTCCGCGGGGTCTCCGTGCATTTCAGCCAGCACACCCGCCCGGGCCGCAATCATTCCGTTTACTGGTATCTCAACGATGCCTGCCTCTACCAAGTCCCGACGCCACGTCTCAAGAGGCCGACCAAGACTCAGCCGTCCTTTCTGGGTGCGCATGCCAACTTCCCAGAACGTTATAGCGGACACCGCGGCGGCGCCTTCTCTCAAGGCAGATTCGGCCTGGGTGCGAGCAAGTGAACCCATTCTGCGGTCTCCGGTTCGCATCCAGATTACTACGTGAGTGTCTAGCAGAATCAAAACAGGGCCTCATCGTCATCGTCCCGGTCCTCAAACCACTGTGCAGGCATGGGAGAGACTATGTCGCCAAGTATCTTGATTTTGCCCTTATCAGCGCCGAAGAACGACGTAGCAGGTTCGCGGTAAGGCACCAAGCGTGAGACCGGCTTCCCGTTCTTGGTGATTACGATTTCACCTCCGCCGTCTGCCACGTAATCCATGAGTTTCAGGCACTTGGCCTTGAACTCGGACGCCTTTATGGTCCGTGTGCCGCCGGCCATATCCATTGCGCCCTCCTTCCAGTCGAGAACTGCTTGTATTGTACCATAGTCATGACCATGGTCATAGGCAGTCTTGCTGGCGGCCGTGGGTTATTGGCGGAGGCAGCTCGCGCCGTCGGCTAGGATCCCGGCGGTCGGTAGTTGACGTTGCGACCGATGGCTTCGTCTATGGTCTCGGGTGTGATCAGCACGGTTGCCTTCAGGACTATCGCGCCCGCTGACGACACCGCCATCGATACGGCGGCCGCTGCGGCTTGGTCCGGGAGGTCCACAATCATGTACAGGTCGTCGGCGCCAAAGCCATAGTAGAAGGACTCCAACGTCCCGCCCATCTCTGAAAACATTTGCTCAAACATCGCACGGCGTCCCGTGCCCCCCTCGCGCTGCAGTCCCGCTATGCCCTCGAGAGTGTAGTCTGCCTGGAACAGATACTTTGGCATGCTCGTCCTCCCCGGCTGTGATGGCTGGAATATACCAGAAGTTGTTGCCGTGGGCTACCAAGGCGATCCTGCGAACACTCTCGATGGCTATGGGGCTATTCGTACGGTGATGATGTCCGTGCCGTGGAACTGCTGATGCCGAACGGACGTAGCGTATGCGCGCAGTAGCTGGAGAGACAGGTCCTGCTCAACCATGTTCTCCGAGTCGAACTGCTGGAGCTGGCGCAGCCTGTCCTCCATATTCTCCTCGTCTCCCGCCCCTCCGATGAACTCCAGGGTAGCTACCGGTCCGTCGCTTGAGGCCGTCACTACTAGCTGACGTTCGGGTTTTCCGTCCTCCTGTTCGCGGTCGGGTTCGTCGTCAAGCGCCGTGAGCTCGCCGAAGTCCATAGGCGCAAGGGTGAGTAGAGTCTCTTCGGCTACGGCGCTCAAGCGCTCGCGCATGGCCGTGTCCCATCCACGGCGTCCGGCGAACTTCTCCAGGAAGTTGTTGAGATCAGGCAGCGCATCGATGTGCAGCCGCGAGTGGAAGCGCATTCCGCGGGGGTTGGTGAACTCCAGGTAGAGGATCATCACGATCGCGGCCACGCCTCCCGTGGTTATCCCGCTCTGCAGCAGGGCGCCCCATACCGGAACAACTTCCGGCATGGAGAACAGCCCAAACTGGAAGGCCGCGCCAATCCAGAAACACACTCCCGCCACCGTTATCCTCTGCCTATTCGGCTCGCTCTGGATGACGGTTCTTGCGCCATCGACGAACAGGTACGCGCTCAGCACAATCAGGTAGCCCGCCATGACTGAACCGGGGATCGAGCTCAGCAGCCCGGACAGCTTGGGCAGGAAGGCCACCGCAATCAGCATTGCGCCGATGACGTACCCGACCCTTCGGGAAGCAACGCCGGTCGTCTGAGTGTAGGACACAACCCCCGGATTGACGATGTAGGGCACCGTCCCACCGATGCCGGCGAACAGGTTGGTCACCCCGGTCCCGGTCAGGGAGGCCTGCACCTCTCGAAAGTCCACTGCTCGCGCATCTCTCCTGGAGGCCCGCTGCTGGGCAATCGACTCACCGTTGACCTGTATGGAGATGATCACGCTGAGAAACAGGAAGGCGGGCAGGAGCGTCCAGAACGTCACACCAAGACCTGAAATCACCGGGGGCGATCCCAGTCCAGGCCAATCCGAGGGAAGACCTACCCATGCAGCCTCTCGAACGAACCCGGCGTCGTAGAGGCCGAACGCGGCAGCTACGGCGGACCCGGCCACAATTCCGATTATCGGGCCCCAGAGCCGTGCCACAGCCGAGCCTCTAAGTATGAGCGCCGATACGATGCCGAGCGTGGACAGCGCCGCTATGTGCGCCCCAAGTGCATCGCTGTCAGAGGCTTCCGGCAGAAGGCGTGGCACCACGGACGCCAGGGTGATAGACAGTATCATGAGAACCGTTCCGCCCACCACGGGCGTGACAATGCGCCTGATTATGAACAGCCACTTGGATATGACGATCTGGCCGAGCCCGCATACGATGACCAGGGCGGCCAAGGTCGCAGGCCCACCGTCCGATACCGCGTCTATGCAGAAGGGTATGGAGAATGCGGCCGTGAACATGGGCAGCATCGCCCTGGCGCCGACCGGCCCCGCGCCGCGAACCTGCATCACCGTTGTCAGGCCGGCAACCAGCAGGGACGCGAAGACCACCCACACCAGGTACGATTCATCCCGTCCCGATGCCTTGGCCACCACGACCGGCGTCACCAGCAGCGTCGCCGACGCTATCAGGCTGAACTGAGCGCCATACCCCAGGGAGGCCAGGAAAGGGGGACTCTCGTGCGCTTCGAAGCGGGGCTGCTGTTGCGCTGAAATAGACAATTTCGACTCCCTATATCACGGCACTGCCGATGTCCATCACCGTGAGGTTGCCTCGGCCGGTCTTGGCCACGAAGGCCAGGGTGGCCATAGCAGGAACCCGATCCAGAAGTAGGGGGAAGTCAGCTTGAACATCGCCAGACTTGCTGCTACACGCTCGTGATACGTCGGAATCTGCGTCCACTCGATGGGCAGCGACGTTCCATAGACACTTTACCACAACCGAATGTCGCAAGCGTTTCATGTAGTTTCAGAACCTGGACGCACTGCACCCACGGATTAGTCCCGATTGCAGGGCTTCGCAGAGCCCGATTGACTGGAGAAGGCGGGGCTCCGGAGGGCAGTGGGGCCGGTCCTTAAAGGTAAGGGGGATGCTTCGGGACCAATCACTCTTGTGACAGGAGCCAGTTCACCATGGCGTCCAGGAATGTCTCGCTGTACGCGGTACCCGGGTGAGGGGCCGGTGCCCTCGCCACTCCAGAACTCGATTGTGATGCCCTCGGCGCAGCCGGGCTTTACGCGAATTGCCCGCCGCTGGCGTTGGGTGACAGGGTGGTGGTGAGATAGATGCAGACCGCCGATTCCGGCGGTTCCGTCCGTATGACTAGCTCCCTGGAAGGCACTAGCGCGAACCTTGACCAACCTCGCCTCACTCTGTCGTCGCCTTCTCCAGCCCCAGGAGCCGTCCGGCGATGTCACGGGCCCCATCGATGTCATCGGCGAATTGCTCCTCGGGAATCTGCTTCAGGGAGTTGAGCGCGCGCAGGGTGATGGCCGGCTGGTCAGACAGGCCGATCACTATACACTCCGTGTGCTCCGCAAGGGCGGTGTCTATGAGCTCCTCCACCACCAGCGAGGCGCTGTCGTCCATGTAGGCCGTGTCGGTGAAGTCGAAGATCACAACGTCGTGCTCACTGATGTCCTTGCTGATGGTGCTGATCAGCTTGTGAGAAGAAGCCACCGTGAACGCGCCGCGCAGAATCACCATGCCCACGTGGGCCGAATCTTCGTCCGCGTCCAGCTTGTAGCCTTCCCCAAAGAAGACCTCGTCCAGGATTGGCACTGATACGACGTTGTCCATCTGTAGGCGCTCGAACCTCCTTGATGTTGCCATACCTGCCGCTATGAGTCCCACGGCCACGGCAGTCACCAGATCGATGAACACCGTCAGAAGCAGGGTGATCACCATGACCGCAAGATGTTCACGCTGCACGCGCATTATTCGAGTCAGGAATCGCCAATCGATTATGTCCCAGCCCACCTTCATGAGTATGCCAGCCAGGCAGGCGTGCGGAATGATCTCGACATACCTGGCCAAACCTAGCACGAGCGCCAGCAGAATCGCCGCGCGTATGATGCCGGATATCGGTGTCCTTCCGCCGGCGCGGATGTTGATGACCGTGCCCATGGTCGCACCGGCGCCGGGGAGCCCGCCCAGGAAACCGGCCGCCATGTTGCCAATGCCCTGTCCCATCAGCTCCCGGTTGGCGCTGTGCTGCGTCCTCGTCATGGAGTCCGCGATGAGCGACGTCAGCAGACTATCGATGGACCCCAGCATCGCCAGGGTCAGAGCGGGAGTTATGGCCTGTGCCAGTATCCCGGGGGACAGGTCCGGTAGCTGCGGAGCGGGCAGGCCGGTGGGCACGTTGCCGATGACGGGCACGTCAGTTAGCCACAACACGCCTATCATGGTGCCAACCACCAGGGCGGCCAGGGTCGGAGGCAGGACGCGACGGAGCCGCCCGGGCCACAGGACGCCCACGGCGAGCGTCACGAAGGCGATGGCGAATGCGCTCGAGTTGAAGTTGGCTATGCCGTCCGTCCATCCCCTGATGGAGGCCATGGGTCCCTCGGCCACGGGCGTGCCCAGGATGGGGAGAGTCTGCAGCAGGATGATGATGATGCCGATGCCTGACATGAAGCCGGAGATGACGGAGTAGGGTGTGAACGCGATGAACCGGCCGATTCCCACCACGCCGAGCGCCACCTGCAAGAGCCCGGCCATGATCACGATGGTGAATGCGGCGGCGAGATTGTCCGCGTGGAGCGTGACGACCACGGCCATGGCGATGGCCATGGGGCCGGTCGGGCCGGAGATCTGAGATCGAGTTCCTCCGAACACCGCCGCGAAGAACCCTACGGCGATCGCTCCGTAGATTCCCGCGAGGGCTCCAAGGCCGGAGGCTTCGCCGAATGCCAGGGCCACGGGCAAGCCAACCACGGCGGCAGTTATGCCTCCGAACAGGTCTCCTTTGATCGAAGCCAGGCGTTGCTGCAAGCCATTGCTCCTAATCTACGCCGCGAATGCCCCGGAATCTCGGGCAGTCCGGCGCTGGCAGCCCTTGCGCTACTGTCTGCTATTCACCACTGTCTCTCGGGCGGGGAAACCGGTGAGGGTGTGCAGACCGGACCGGCGGCCTGGCCGCCCACAGCGTCGCGCATGCCCTGAAGTTGACAGCCCAAGTCACGGAGTCTCCTTTAAAGATCCAAGTCAAGCGACCAGCCTACTATTCTTAGACAGACGGCCGGCGGTCCGCGCCCAATAGTTGTAACACCCTTAACGCAACACTGGCAAGCGATGGTCTGCCACCTCTGCTATCGTTCACGGGGCATGGCCGGCGCTGACACTCCGGCTATACTGGACATTCTGCAGCAGCCGAGGTTAGCTGCGAATGAACCGTGATGCCTGAAGCCAGGCGCTAGGGACTGCCAAGGGAGACTGCCAGCGGGCACGCCCCGCTGGCAGTAATCACTCCTTCGATTACGGCTTGGGGGAACTCCACCGCAGGGTTCCCGTTGCACTCAGCCGGTCCAGATCGTCAGTTGGCTTCAGAGTACGTGGGTCCTACTCCTCGTTTTCGCGCCCAGTTGCGGAAATCTCGCCGCTGCGCAGCCACACACCGACCGGTATGTCCGCGGCCAGGTAGCGGAGGTCCGGGGTGATCGTCTCGCCGGTAGCGTCCACAAAGCTCAGCTCGGTGCGACCGTCGTCGAGACGCCGCCCATGAATGCTTCCGATGGTGACACCATCCACCTCAACGTCGCTGCTCATCCGCCAGTTTCCGGCCCGAGAGTCGATAGACAGGAAGCGACTGGTCGGCAGTATCTGCTCTCCGGTGGTGAGTTCCACGCCGTGCTCGATTCGGCCGTCCTCGCCCAGCCTGGCGACTATGCGCAGCTGGTACGTCGGAGGCTCAGCCGGAGTGAATGAGGGTTGATCGTAACCGAATAGCTCCCGAATCTCGCTGCTGCCGGCAATGGCCAGGCCCTGCAGGAACAAGGAGTTGTCGTCATCTGCCTCGGCAACTGCGCACAGGACGGCGTCGAGCGCAAGGCCGACAATTGGAGACGCCACTCGCATCTCGGCGGCCAGCCTGACCAGCCCGTCGACGTCTGTAGTCCCGTTCTCTTCCAGGGCCTCCCGCAGATCTGCCTCCGTATCGCCACAATAAGCCTGTTGTGCGAGGTCATCGACCATGCGACGGACGTCCGGATCGTCCCAGCCGAGTTCGACGTTGCTCGCGGCAGCCACGATCTCGCCGGCCGCTACTGCCGGGGAGATAACGCGTTCGGCGTAGGTGAACTGGGAGTGGACCTCGAAGGCCTCCTCGAACGACAGCGCTTCGCCGTCGACTATCTTCCCCTGAAGGGCGCTCCAGGACTCTGCCAGTGTGACGAATTGCTCCGACGCCTCCTGGGAGATGCCGGTAACGACGTCCTCCACAACGGTCGGAATCAGAGCCTCTTCTGCGGCCAGCACCTCTGCAAGCCCGGAGGTGTCAACCTCGCTCGCATACTGGGATGCGAACTCCCTCAACAAGGCGCTTGACGACGCACCTTCCAAACTGACAGCGCCGGCCTCCCCGGTAGTGGACAGCCCGGCAATGGCCGGCTGCTCGAAGATCCCGTTCAGCACCTGGGTGTGCACGCCCGCGGCGTAGATCGCCTTCGCGCGCACGGATGGGTCTATATCAGCGTCCGGGTCGGCGATGGAACTAACCGAGGTCGTGACCAGTCCTTCTCCGTCGGCTTCCGCCTGAACAACATAGTCCATGTCGTCCACCTTGACGGTGACTGAATCGAATGTCGTGCCGCTCAGGACCATGAGATTCTGCCACAGGCCGTGGAATCCGACCTCCTGGCCGAAACGGTCGTAGGTGATCACTGCCACGAACACCCAGGACGGGCCGGAGCTCGCAAGAGTGACCTCGAACGGCGAAACGTGGCCAATCTCGACACTATTGGCGCCGGCAGTTTCCGAACTGGTGTGGTAGGAGACCCCCGATTCCCAGCGTCCTGCCGACGCGGTTATAGGGGAAGCCACCTCAAGGACACGCGGTCCCACCACGTACACTAATGCTCGCCCGCCGACTTCGGCGAGACTGCCACCGCCCAGGTTCCCGATTCGGAAGTCGACGTTGAAGGGTTGGCCCGCAACCACGCGGTTCGGGGTACGCGTCTCCTCGATCTTTAGCAGGAAACTCTCCTGCCTGGCCTTCTCGTCCACGAGATCGACCACCAGGGTGAAGTCGGCCATCAGGGGCTGATAGTCACGTTCCAGGTAGGTCGTGGCCTCCAGCAGGTAGGTGCCCGCCTGCAGGTACCGCTCAATTCGCGAGTTGCGCCGTTCGCCGCCGTCATCGTTGGCGGCGATCACGCCCTCGGCCAGGGAGACGAGAGAGAGCACTGGATCGCCATTGTCCGACATCAGGTCCACTCGTACGCGGCCGTCCTGCGGCATCTCGAACAGGTAGCTGTGGGCTGGATGCTCCACCACGAAGCGCGAGCCGCAGGTGTCGAGCGACCAGGAGCCTGAAGCAGTCAGACCGACGCCCGGCCTGAGCGCTCCGAGCGGCACCGGATCGCAGCCCGTCACGCGGCTGACGGAAAGCGAGAAGTCCGACGGCCCGCGACCGCGTCCGCCAACCGATGCGGCCTCCACCATGTAGGCGCCCGGAGTGAGATCGCGCTCTACTCGTGCGTCGAGACCGGCGCCGCCATCATCGTTGTCCGTTATACGGCTCCCGTCCTCGGTCATAAGATAGAGGTAGGGGTCACCGTCCGCGGATGTTAGGTCCACCCTGATTCGCCCACCTTCCGCCACCTCAAACCGGTAGGTGTGGGCGTCACTACCGGTCCGGAAGCGGGAATTGCAGTCCTCGGTTGACCAACGTCCGTTCGCGGATAGCTCCGCATCCGGCTCCGCGCCGAGCGTGCCCAGGTCGACTTCGGCACAGGCCGTCTGATCCTGTGCCGATGCGGTGCCAAACCACCCCATCCCAATCAGGCCGGCGACCAGCGCGGCCAAGGCGCATGATATCGCAAGCCTTCGCATTTCGAATACCGGAGGGGGTACTGAGATTGCCATTGGTTCTTTGGTTCGAGGATCCACTTTGGGCGAGTCCCCCTTCCTGATCCGTTGTACTAATACTCTATAAAGGCTGCCGAATGTTACCATTCAATCCAAGGGTCAATCAAGCAGTGCGCTCAGAGGAAGTCGTCCCGTTTCTTCCCGGTGCGTGCCCTGCAGACCGGGACTGGAGGCAGCTTGCCTCCAAGCTCTGGCGCTAGGCCGCGCAGCACGCCGCTTTGCACTCGCGCACGCCGAAGATGCAGCCGGGGCAAAAGCACACCCTTGCCGGGCCCGCCTCATCATCTTCGTCGTGCCCTGAGACGTTTTCCAGGCCCTCCTTTACGAAGAGCGGGAATAGGAGCAGGGCCGACACCGGATCGGCCCACCACCAGGAGAGCAAACTGTTGAGCCCAAGCCCAATCAGGATCGTCAGGTCCTGAAGGTCGCAGAACAGGCTCTCCATCGCCTCCGCTCTCAACGACCGGGACTGCATGCGTTCGGCGATCCGCATCTTGCCCACGTACAGGCCGGTCATCACCACTGCGCTCGCAACTACGATGAGTACACCTGCCAGGCTTGGCTGAGGCTCGGGCAGCCATCCCAGCAGGCTGGCGCCGGAGTGCAGGACCACGTAGGCAGCCAGGAAGAAGAAGCTGAGCCCAAGCAACTTTTGGGACTTTATCTCAGCGGCCTCAGCTTCCGATTCCTCCCGTTCCGCCCTAAGGCGCCAAACAAGGACAGCGCCGGCGAGAAGCTCGATTATGCTGTCCAGCCCGAAGGCCAGGATGGCCACGCTTCCGGCCCGGGTGCCCGCCCATAGAGCAACGGCGGCCTCGATCAGGTTCCACAGGAGGCCGGCAAGGACCAGAATCAATGCAGTCTTGCGTAGGGAGTCGGATTCAATCATCTGACCCAATCTTCCGCGCGTTCTTGCGGTTCCTTTTAAAGGAGCCGATTCAAGGAGCCGACCAGCTGGGAGAAGCCCGGGGGTATGGCCTGCGCAAGCGCCCCTGGCATCCGGACTGTGGTCTCTCAAGTAGAGGATTGTACCGCTTACCATGATGCAAGTGCCAGATGCGGCGAGTGCGTTCTTGGTATTGGTTAGCGACTATCGGTGCCTCTAAAGGCCTGGTCGAGGCTCAGTCATCATGCCTGGGGAAATGGATGTGCATGCCCCGCCGGCCAACCGGAAGAAACCGATGTCGGCGGAATCGTTTGAGCCGGCATGCTCGCAGCGCCTATCGGTCATGTTGTGGTAAAGTCTCCCGTGTACACCGTAACCCAAAAGGCTGAGCCACCGTCCGAGTAGTGGGAGTGCAGGCAAGGGGTCCGGCCAATGTTCAAAGCGATTGCACCTAGAGACCTGGCGCCTATCCCCGCGCTGGCAGCCGCGGCCTTCGTGTTCCTGGCCACGTTTGCCTGGACGGAACGCACCGTCCTTGTCGACCCGGATGGCATGTCCGTGCCCCACTGGCCCTGGAAGCTGTGGCAGGCGGGCGCGTTGCTGCTGGGGATTGCCGGGGTCTGGTGGGTCTGGCTGAGCACTCGCCGGGTGCCCTGGGTGCGCAGTCTTGCGCTTGCCGTTCTGGCCTCTGCGGTGTTCGCCAACGCGTACAGTGGCGTGTTCGGAGACTATAGTGGTGACGTGTGGCGCACCATCAACCCGCTCTTCATCGGTTGCTCGAGTGTGGCTGCGGTGGCCCTGTGGCGCTCGGGTAATCCTGCGGGGAGAGCTGGATCCTTGGTCTCGGCGGCGCTGGGCGTCGTCCTGCTCGCAAACGCGTACTTTGTCGACTACGGAGACGCCTGGCAGATTCTGAACCCGCTGCTGATGCTGACGAGCCTCGGGTGGGCGGCCGTCGACGGCCAAGCCGACGCAACCAAATCAGAGAGCAGGGCAGAGGATTGGTAGGCCACGCGTCCGGCGGCAGGAGCCGATAGAGCAACCAATCAGCCTGTCCGGCCCTGGGCCGAAGGGGCTTCCTCGCTCACTCCATCCTCGAAAACGCCCGGAATGGGCTCGCGCAGTTTGAGCAGCAAGACGAGCGGAGGCACCATCAGTGACATGCCAATGATGCCCAGCATAGGCAGGCCAAGGTACTCGACCACAACGCCTCCGACAAGCGGCATGCTGATGGCGGCGGCGGCTGTGAACGTATCGTTGGCGCCGATCACGCGGCCGCGTTCGGCGGGGTTGGTGGTGTCTGCGTAGAGGGCTGTAGCTGCTATGTTGACGCATGACCAGCCCAACCCCACGAAGAATGTGCCCGCAGTTATGACGGCGTAGGCGGGCGTTGCGACCACCAACCACGAGCCCGCCGAAGCCAGGACGAGCCCAAGCAGCATCACGTTCCTCCTGCCTACCCGGTCGGCAAGCCAGCCCAGCGGCAGGGAGAACCCGAACATCCCCATGACGTGAATGGCAACGGATACGGAAATCGCGGAGAGAGTGTGGCCGTGGTGATTCAGAGCGAGGGAGGTCATGGCCATCATCATATTCATGTTGCCCTGGGCGGCGAACATGGTGATGAAGGCGGTCAGCTTCGGATAGTGGCGCATGAAGTGCAGAATCCCGACCTTGCCGGAGGCCTGCTGCGGCGCCGCGGGCGGCGTGTAGTCCGGATAGTAGTCGCCCAGCCGGGACGCGATATCCTTGGGGTCCGGTCGCACCTGAATGACCAGGAACATGCTCAATACGACGACAATGGGAATGAAGAACCAGGCGAGGGCGATGGGCTCGATCCCCACGTCGGAGGCGATGATTTCAGAGGCCTTGATGAGAAGTGGGCTGGCCAGGGCGCCCACAAGGGATCCGGTGAGGACTATCCCCAAGCCCTCCGCCCGGCGGTTAGGTGGGTACATGTCCGCGGCCGCCACTCGAAGCTGCTGGACCGCTCCCGTACCCAATCCGAGCACCAGGATGCCTGCGACGAACGTTGGGAATGACTCCGCCACCGCCGCGATGCCCGTAACTCCAGCGCCGGCGCCCACCAGCAGAAGTCCCAGGATGACGCCGGCTCTTCTTCCGAAGGCGTCGGTGAACCTGCCAATGGGGTATGCGACGATCAGACGGCTGAGCCCGGTAATGCTGGAGCCTATACCGGCGAGGGCGGCCGATCCTATCATCTGGGTCACGAGCACCGGCCCCAGCGTCGGCACCATCTGGGCGCCGGCGCCGTTGAAGGCCTGGGAGGACGCCAGATACGCCGTGTTCCGCTTTATCAGCGGCGGGATGGCGGTCTTGGATGCGTTCTTGCTCAAGGCGTACTCAGTCCTCTGTGCGAATCTGGAACGTGGCTAGGCTAGCTCGCGGTCACTTCACCCGCACGGTGTCGTTCATGTTGCGTTGTGGATGTGGCCGCTCCATGTGCATCCGTGCATTCACAAGTGCGGTGCCGTGGATTACAAGCGCAAGACAGTGCAGCACAGTGCTTCACTCGCTAACCTTCTCGCTCAGCCTTTCGAAGAAGTCGTCGAACTGCGACTTGGCGGCGCTGCTCATGAACCTCTGCCCCACACGCGCCAGCGAGCCCGTCACGGTCACGTCACCGTCTACCGAGACGATGGTGGCGTCGCCTTCCGCAGAGAGCGAGACCAGCGCATCCCCGGAGAGGTTCGTCATCGGGCCGGCGCCCCGCACGCTCATGCGGTACGAGGAGATGGGCTGCTTGTCGAAGACCTCCATCGTGCCTGTGAGTGAGCCGGAAAAGACGCCCACCTTCACGCCAACCTCGACGCGGTAGCTGTCGGGCGTGACGACTGCGAATTCCTGGACGCCCGGGATGCAATCTCGCACGACGTCGGGATCCAGGAGCGCGTCCCAGACGCGTTCGGGCGCCGCGTCGAACCGGTATGTGCCGCTGATCTTCACGGAGAAACTATAGCAGGGAGCGGGCGAATTGTGCAGTATGGGCTCACTACGCTTCCAGCCGACCGGTCACGAATGCATCCAAGGGGGCGAGTCGGATTGTCAATGCAGGCGGCCTTTGCTACACTTGCCGCCATAGGGCAGAGTCTGCGCTGAGCCAAGGTAGTGCGTCAAGGGGGTGATGAAGTTGAAGGTACCAGTGGAGATAACCATCAATGGGAAGTCCTACGGCGGAGAGGTTGAGTCCCGGCAGCTTCTTGTCCACTTCATCCGGGAGAACGCGGGGCTGACGGGCACCAAGGTCGGGTGCGACACGAGCCAGTGCGGCACCTGCACCATCGTGCTCGACGGTGCGACGGCCAAGGCCTGCACCGTACTCACCGTGCAGGCGTCTGGCTGCTCCTTAACGACCATCGAGGGGTTTGCCGACGGGGCCAACCTACACCCGCTCCAGGAGGCGTTCTGGAACAACCACGGCCTGCAGTGCGGATTCTGCACGCCGGGGATGATCATCGCTGCCGACGCCCTTCTGCGGAACAACCCGTCGCCAACCCGCGAAGAGATCCGCCACGGCCTGGAGGGGAACATCTGCCGGTGCACGGGCTATCAGAATATCGTGAGGGCGGTCGAAGACGCCGCCAAGACGATGAGAGGCGGTTAGGCTATGACTACACGAGTATTCAGTTCCGGCATACGCCGGCGCGAGGACCCAAGGCTGATCACGGGCAGGGCCTCCTATACGGACGACATCAAACTGCCCGGCATGGTGCACGCGGCGATGCTTCGCAGCATGTACGCCCACGCGAACATCAAGTCGATTGACACAAGCGCGGCGGTCAGTCAACCCGGCGTAATCGCAGTTTACACGGGCGCGGACACGGAGGGCGCTCTAAACGGCATCCCGTGCGCGTGGCTGATCCCCAACTCCGACCTCAAGACGCCGACGCATCCCGCCATCGCGAAGGACCGGGTGCGCTATGTCGGCGACGCGGTGGCGGTGGTGGTCGCGGAGACGCGCTACCAGGCTGAGGACGCGCTGGAGCACATAGCGGTGGAGTACGAGCCACTGGACGCGGTGATCAACCCCAAGGAGGCCGCGCAGGTGGGCTCTCCCCAGCTGCATGACGACGCGCCGAACAATGTGGCCTTCACGTGGGCGGTGGCCGGCGGCGACACCGACGCAGCCTTCACAGAGGCGGACGTCACCGTGAGTGACGTCATCACGCTGCCGAGGCTCATCGCCAACCCCATGGAGCCGCGATCCGCGATCGCGCAGTGGGTGGCGCCGACCGGCGAGCTCACGCTGTGGAGCACCTCGCAGAACCCGCACATCGCACGGTTCCTGACGTCCGTGGTGACCGGCGTTCCCGAGCATAGGATACGGGTAATCGCGCCGGAGGTCGGCGGGGGATTCGGGAGCAAGATACCGTACTACCCGGACGAGGCCATCACGTCGTTCTGCTCCATGCGCCTGGGCGTACCCGTGAAGTGGACAGAGACCAGGAGCGAGAACTACCTTGCCACCACGCAGGGCCGCGACCACATAGAAGAGGTGGAGATGGCGGCCACCGCGGACGGCAAGATTACCGGCCTGCGCACCACGGTCTACGCGGGCCTGGGCGCCTACCTCTCGACCGCAGGCCCTGGCGTGCCGACCATCCTGCACGGCCTGATGTACTCCGGCGCCTATGATATTCCCAACATCAGCGGGACCATCTACGGCGTGTTCAACAACGGCACCCCCGTGGACGCCTACCGCGGCGCGGGCCGCCCGGAGGCCACGACGCTCATCGAGCGGCTGGTGGACCTGCTGGCCGCCAGGTTGGGCATGGACCCCGTTGACTTGCGCCGGAATAACCTCATCCCCAAGTTCGAGAACGGGCACGACGTAGCCACCGGCCTCACCTACGACAGCGGTGACTACGAGGCCACCCTTGACACCGTCCTGGACGCCGCGGGCTACTCGTCGCTGCGCGAGGAGCAGGCGCAGGCGCGCCAGGAAGGACGCTACATAGGTGTCGGCGTGTCCACGTACGTCGAGATATGCGGCCTGGGGCCTTCGCAGGTAGCAGGCGCGGTCGGTTTCCAGGGCGGGCTCTGGGAGAGCGCCATCGTCCGCTTCCACCCCACGGGGAAAGTGAACGTGATGATAGGCTCGTCACCCCACGGACAGGGCGAGGAGACCACCTTCGCACAGATCGTCGCAGGAGAGGTTGGAGTGGAAGTGGACGACGTCGAAGTCATCCACGGCGATACCGACCTGACCCCGATGGGCTGGGGCACGTACGGCAGCCGCACCACGGCGGTGTCCGGCGCGGCGGTCACGCTGGCGACGCGCAAGATCAAGGACAAGTCCATGGCGCTGGCCGCGCACCTGCTGGAGGCCGCCACCGAGGACATCGAGTACGAGGATGGGCGATTCTTCGTGCGTGGCTCACCCGACCAGCACAAGACGATTCAGGACATTGCGCTCATGGCAAACGTGGCGTGGGACATGCCGGAGGGCATGGAGCCCGGCCTGGAGGCCAGCGCCTTCTACGACCCGCCGAACTTCACGTACCCGTTCGGGGCGCACCTGGCGGTTGTTGAGGTTGACCCCGCCACCGGCGCGATAGACCTGCAGAAGTACTACGCCGTCGATGACTGCGGCGTACAGATCAACCCCATGATTGTGGAGGGCCAGGTTCACGGCGGCGTCGCGCAGGGTGTCGGGCCGGTGTTGTGGGAAGGCGTCGTCTACGACGAGAGCGGCCAGCCCCTGACCGGGACGATGCTGGACTACGCGCTGCCCCGTGCGGACGGGCTGCCCGACATAGAGGTGCAGTCCAACACCACGCCGTCGCCTCATCACCCGCTCGGCGTGAAGGGCGTCGGCGAAGCCGGGACCATCGCGTCAACCCCCACGGTCTACAACGCGGTCATGGACGCCCTGCGGCCCCTGGGGATTACGCGCATCGACATGCCGTTGACGCCCGAGAAGGTTTGGCGGGCCATGCAGGACGCCAGGAACGGAGGCTAGCCATGTTTCCAGCCAACACAAACTACCATCGCGCCGGATCGGTGGACGAGGCGGTGCAGCTGCTCGCCGCCAACGAGGGCGCAAAGGTCCTGGCCGGCGGCCACAGCCTGATACCGGCAATGAAGCTTCGCCTGGCTGCGCCGCAGGCGCTGGTGGACATAGGGCACATTGATGCGCTTAGGGGGATCAGCCTGGAGGGCGGCTCGCTGGTCATCGGCGCGCTGACGACCTTCGCAGCCGTCGCGTCGAGCGACCTGGTGCAGGCCCACGCGCCTGTCCTGGCTGAGGCAGCGGGCGTTGTGGGCGACCCGGCGGTGCGGAACCGCGGGACCATCGGAGGCAACGTGTCGCACGGCGATCCGGCCTCCGACCCGCCGACAGCCCTGACCGCCTTGGGCGCGACGTACAACTTCAGCGGGCCCGGCGGCGAGCGCAGCATAGCGGCGTCCGAATTCCCCACAGGTCTGCTTGAAAACGCTCTGCTGGACAACGAGATCCTGACCGGCGTTTCAGTGCCGGCTCTTGCGCCCGGATGCGGCTCCGCGTACGTCAAGTTTCCGCATCCCGCCTCCCGCTACGCGGTAGTCGGCGTCGCGGTGATCGTCGGAGCGGAGGGCGGCAGCTGCTCGTCGGCGAGCGTGGTGATTGGCGGCGTCGAGACGACGCCGACCAGGGCGTCGTCTGTCGAAGCGGCGCTGGTTGGGTCGGACCTGGGCGACGGCGCGCTGGACGCGGCTGCGGCCGCGGTGGCCGGCGACTTCACGGGCGACCCCATGAGCGACATCTTCGCCTCCGACGAGTACCGCAGGGCGATGGCGGCCGTTTACCTGCGCCGAGCGCTTGGCGTCGCCGCATCGCGGGCGGGATAGGCGCTTACCGGCAGGACGGACCGCAGCATTCAGGAGGACGCAGAACTTGGAGCAACCTCCAGCCGTTCCCAAGCCGGCTTCGGTTGACGACCTTCAGGCCGCACTTCGCAAGGAGCTGTACGTGGCGGACCGCGGCCTGGCCATGTCCGTGTACCTGGCGCTGCAGCTTCGGAGGCCGCTGTTCCTGGAGGGTGAGGCCGGCGTCGGGAAGACGGAGGTGGCCAAGGCGCTATCGTCCGCTCTGGGCGCGAGGCTGATACGACTGCAGTGCTACGAGGGACTGGACGTCAGCCAGGCGGTCTACGAGTGGAACTACTCGCGCCAGCTGCTGCACATCAGGCTGCTCGAGGCCTCGGGAGGCGTTGAGCGTAAGGACGCGGAGAAGGAACTCTTCAGCGAGGAGTTCCTCATCAAGCGTCCGCTTCTCCAGGCGCTTGAGGGCACAGGCCCCACGGTGCTCCTCATCGACGAGCTGGACCGCGCCGACGAGGAGTTCGAGGGCTACCTCCTGGAGATGCTTTCCGACTTCCAGATCACGATCCCGGAGGTCGGCACCTACACTGCGGCCGAGCCGCCGGTCGTGGTCATCACCTCCAATCGTACGCGCGAGATCCACGACGCCCTGAAGCGGCGGTGCCTCTACTACTGGATCGACTACCCCGACCTCGACAAGGAGATGCAGATCGTGCGTAGCAAGGTCCCTGCTGCCGATCAGAGATTGGCGGAGCAGGTGACGGCCTTCGTGCAGGAGCTTCGGAGCACGGAGCTGTACAAGGTGCCGGGCGTGGCAGAGACCCTCGACTGGACGGCGGCGCTGGTTAGCCTGAACGAGACCGAGCTCAGCCCATCGGTCATCGATGACACGCTGGGGGTTATGCTGAAGTACCGGGAGGACGTGCAGATGGTGAGGGGAGAGCAGACCAGCGCGCTGCTCAACCGCGCATTGCAGCGCGGCACCCGGCGCGGTGGCAGGCGTGGCTAGCGAGCCGGCCGGCCACATTCTCCACAACCTCCTCCTCTTCGGCCACCTGCTCAGGTGTCTCCGTCTGAACGTTCACGAGGGCCGCATGGTGGACGCAGTGCGTGTGCTGGAGGACATCGGCATGACGCGCCGCGTTGACGTGTGGTCGGCGCTGCGCACCCTCCTTGTGCACCGCAGGGAGGACCTTCCGCTCTTCGACGAGGCCTTCGAGGTGTTCTGGCGCCAGCGCAAGGACCGCATGTCGACGCTCGACCTTCGCTCGATGGGCGAGCAGCGCCGCTATCGCAGGGTGGAGGCGGGCCCGCCTCCTCCGGGGCGCGCAGCCGCCGGCCAGGACATGCAGGATCAGGTCCCCGGAGAGCAGTACGACCGAATCGACCTGACGCGCACGTTCAGCGCCCGCGAGGTGCTCCGCATGAAAGACTTCGCCGAGTTCACGCAGGACGAGGTGCGCGAGGCTCGCCGGCTGATGGCCTCGCTCGAGTGGAATCCGGGGTTGCGCCTCACTCGCCGGCAGGAGCGCGGCAGCGGTCCCAGGCTGGACGTGCGAAGGACGCTGCGCGACAACGCGCAGTTCGGCGGGGAGTTGGTGTATCTGAAGACCCGGCGGCGGAAGGAGAAGGCGCGGCGGCTGGTGGTCATCTGCGACGTGAGCGGCTCCATGGAGCGGTACACGCGCATGCTGCTGCACTTCATCCACAGCCTGTACGCTGGCTTGGAGAACCAGGTGGAGGCGTTCCTGTTTGCTACCAGGCTGACGCGCGTCACGAAACAGCTGGGCCGACGTGACATCGACGAGGCCGTGAGCGAGGTCGCCAAGGCGGTGCCGGACTGGTCCGGCGGCACGCGCATCGGCGCTGCGCTGCGGGAGTTCAACTTTCGATGGGCGCGCAGGACGCTGGGCTGGGGCTCCATCGTGCTCGTCGTGTCCGACGGCTGGGACCGCGGCGAGCCAGAGACGCTGAGCGAGGAGATTGCGCGGCTGCAGCGCAGCTCTCGGCGCCTGATCTGGCTCAACCCGCTGGCCGGCGCTGAGGACTACGAGCCGCTGACGCAGGGCATGCGGGCCGCCGCGCCCTACATCGACGCCCTGCTGCCGGTCCACAACCTGGCCGCGCTGGTTGACCTTGCGCGCCACCTGAACGGCCTCAACTCAGGCCGTGCGGTCCGCAGGCAGACTCACCCAGAGGCGCCGGATGCGGGGGAAGCCGTGGGCGCGGCGGCCGCGCCGGTGCAGCGCTCGTGGCACCGCGACGCGAACCCCAGCTTCCGCCACCCGATGTGGGGACACGGCTCGCAGGAGCGGGAGGGGTAGGGGGCGCTTAGTGAAATTCGAATTCGGCGAGAAGGTGAGCGATTAGTGGTTGCAGCTCGTAGGGGCAATCGGCCGGTCTGAGCACCGCTCAGGTAACGCGAAAGCTGAAGGCATCAGATTGACACTTCTTCGTAGTCGCCGGGCTGCATACGACTTACCAACTCTCTTTACTCATCCAACCTGGCTTGAATGCGTGGCCATGAGGTGGATTGAAGGACAAGAACGGCCAGCCGGCGACCTGTGAGATTCTGTTGATGCCTTAGCTGCTGGTCAGTTGTAATGAGCAATTCAAAGCCATTTTCCTCTGCTGCATCTAACAGTTCTCCGTTGGTGAGGCTGGCCCAACTCCTCTCGAAGGCGGTCTCAACGAAGTGCTCCTCGAGATAGCTCCGGAGAGGTACGGGGGTTCCTTGGTCCAGCAGGATCCTCAACGTTCCGCTGCTTCCGCCAGTGACCTTACCTCGTGGGCAAGTACGGCCTCCACCGCTGGGCTGTCAACGCCTGGGAACCACTCGATGAACTGCTCAACCGTAGCGCCGTCCTTTAGGTTTTCGAATAGAGCGGACACTGGCACCCGCGTCCCGCGAAAGGTCCAACTGCCACCTACCCTTTTCGGGTCTCGTTCTACCGCGGAACAGTTACCCCAATTGGTCACTTTCGCACCCCCGTGGCGGTCCCTTTACCGTATTCTGATATAGTCCCGTGCACCCTACCCAAGGAGCAATCATGTCACGCATGCTGGTCGGAGGCTACCTCGTGCTGCTAGTGCTCGCAGCCCTCGCTGTCCTCGCCGTGGACAATACGCCCAAGTTCGACGACGAGGAGGAGGCCGCGAACCCCAACCCCCACGACACGCCCGTCCCCGTTACCCCACCGCCGGGGGCGCCCACACCACTTCCCACACTCGTCCCAACACCTATTCCCACTCCCATTCCCACCGAAGTCCCCACGCCGGAGCCGACGCCACCGCCAACAATCAACCCCGACGACCTAATCGACGGTGACCCCGACCCTGACGTGCCCGACAGCCAAGGCTGCCCGCGGGACGGCCGCACTGCCGACCATCCCTGCCCACCGACGGCCACGCCCATTGAGCCAACCCCTACGGAAGAAGACCCTGACCCCACGGCCACCACGGACTTCGACGACCTCATTGACCAGCCTACGGACGAAGTGCCGGACAGCCAAGGATGTCCCCGCACAGCCAATCCGGGCTGCCCGCCGACGGCTACCCCCATCGAGCCAGACCCGACCCCCACGGAGGCCGACCCAGACCCGACGGCCACTGAGGTCACGCCCGACCCCACGGCGACGGAAGTGACGCCAGACCCGACGGCCACCGAGGTCGGGCCGGAGCCTACCCCCATTCCCGCCGAACCGGAGCCGACCGAGGACACCACGTCGAGCACCACCACAGGCCCATCGAGTGGCACACTCACGCGCCCCAAGGTGGCGACGCCCGTCGTGAGCGGGCGGGTCAGCAGGACAAGCAAGGGCGGGGCGGTCGTGCTGACGTGGGACGCCGTGCCCGGGGCCACCACCTACGAGGTGAAGCGTCGCGTCCGCCAAACCGACACTTGGGTTCACACGACCATCACCGCCCCCACCACGACCTACGCCGTGAACGGGCTGACGCTAGGCGAGGGCTACGAGTTCCTCGTGCGGGCGCAAGGCGACGGCTCCACCCACTCCACGCTGTGGGGCGACTGGTCGGCCAGCCACTGGGCCTTCACGTACGCCCCGCCCAAGTCTGCCCGCCTCTGGACGTCCGCCGCGACCCACTCGACCCTGCGCCTCTGGTGGACGCCCGTCACGGGCGCGACGCACTATGAGATTGAGTACATGGCGCCCAGCTTCCGCGGCAAGCCGAGCATTCCCAGCCAGACCACCGGCGAGATCACTGGGCGGTCGTACACCCTGACCGGCCTGGCCCCCGACTACTTCTACATGTACCGCATTCGGGCCAAGGGCGACGGCATGCGGTACCTCGCCGAGTGGGGCCACTGGACCCGGCACGACGGGGGATTCACGGAGGCCGTGACGTACGCGCCCCTAGTGACAAGGAAGCTCACCGGCAACGCCCTATTCAATGGGTGCTACTCCTTCACGCTCCGCAATGCCGTGCGCCTACCGGCACAGCCCGACACCACCCCCTCCGCCCGCCAGACCTTCACCAGCACCAGCCACACGGCCCGCGCCGAACTCTACTACTACACCCTCACGGAGGTAACCCAAGGCGGGTCCGTCAACACCGGCTACTGCTTCGAGGGGAAAGTGCTCCACGAGTCCACGCCGGGCGCACTGGTCAGCACTTGGTCGGCAGCCATTCACAAGGGCCAGTTCGAGCTCTTCAACCTCGACCTCACGCAAATCGCCAACGCCGTGTTCCACCTCGACCCCAGCCTAGCCGTCCAGCTATTCCGACGCACCACGCCAAGCCGAACGGCGACGCCCCTGTCGGAATTGCCCTACACCTGCGCCACGCCGTGCGAGGGCGGAACACTGGTTCCCTACCGCCAGTACGCCACACCTAAGCTCATCAAGCATACCACCTTCCACATCTACGGCGACCACCTGTTCACCAACGAGGGGCAGACGTGGGAGCCTGCGACCGACACCTGGGGCCAGACCCCCTTCGAGGGCAACCCGTTCAACTGGATAGGCACCTTCAAGCGGGAGTTGCTAGAGGACATCAGCGAGGAAGTGTGGGATGATATTATGGACATCGTGGACACGCTAAGGGGGAGCAATGACTAAGCGCCAAGCAATCGCCATAATCACGACGCTGGGCGTCATCATACTGGCCGTAGCCCTGCGGGCGCCCTTCACGTCGGACACGGCGGACGTGAGCGCGCAGGTGGTCGCCGACGCCTGCACCAAGACGACCAGCGCCACCCACATTGACCTGAGCACCACGCACATTGGCAAGTCCCTCACGGGCGGGGGCGAGGACTCCACGGCGGAGGTCAAGGTCCGCCTCGCCGGGCCGGACTTCCACTACGCGGGCCAGTCCAGCGACGGCCAGCCCTTCACGACCGCCGAGGCAATCTACCTCGACGGCGTCGGCTACGGCCGCGTGGAGGATGGTCCTTGGGAAGTCGCCCACGACATCGACGCTAAGAATCTCGCCCGCATGCTGAGTCTCCAGCCCGCGGCCGACGGCAGTTGGAGCTTGTGCCCGCAGGTCACCAACATCGAGAAGGTGGGACCGGAGACGCTCGACGGCGTGGCGACGACTCACTACACGGCACTCGACGAGGAGTTCACGAAGTCAGGCAAGACCGACGTGTACATTGGCGTCACCCTCCACTACTGGCTCGACGAGGAGGGGCTGCTGGTGCAATTTCAAATGGACGTCGAGCACCAGCACGGCGACCAGGCGGTGCTCAACCGCACCACCACCAAGGTCTCCGGCGTCGGGGAGCCTAACGTCATCACGGCGCCGACCCTGCCGTAATCAAGCCTGCGCTGAGGGCCAGCCGACATCAGGAAGTGTAGCGGTGACCCCGTTCACCAAGATGTAGCTGCCCCCGCCTGACCCAAGTCTCTCACCCCTCCATCAGGCGGGGGCAGCTACCCAATTGCCCTCAGCGCAGGGACACGACCCTGCCCTAGGGCGTGTTCACACTACGCAAGGAATCGAAGATCAGAGCTGAGAGGATGAAGCCCGTGAAGAGGGCATCCAGCTTGTCGAAGCGAGAGAAGACACGCCGGAACCCCTTCAACCGCCGGAACAGCCGCTCCACCTCGTTACGCCTCTTGTACAACTCCCTGTCGTACTGCCAGGGAACGAGCCTGATCTTGAGCGGTGGCACGACGGGGGTGAACCCGAGGTCCATCGCTAACTGGCGTGTCTCATCGCCTTCGTATGCCCGGTCCATCAGGAGCGCTACCTGCTCGTGCTGGCGTCCCAGGTGGCGAAGCAGTCTGCGACCTTCGGGCGCATCGCCGGCCTGACCGGGAGTGAGGGAGAAGGTCACGGCCGTTCGAGCATCCGAGGCAACCAGATGAATCTTGGTGGTCCATCCGCCGCGGGACTTCCCGATGGACTGGGGACCGCTTTTTTTCGTGTGCCTGTGCCGTCGGGGTGCACCTTGACGACCGTGCTGTCTAGCGAGACGGCTTCCAGTTTGATGCGCACGATCTGCTCTCGCTGCAAGCGCTCGAACACCCGGTCAAGCACTCCGCTCTTGGCCCAACGGTTCATGCGGGTGTAGATGGTGTGCCAGCGTCCGAATCGTTCGGGCAACCCCCGCCACTTGCAACCATGCTCGGTAACGTACAAGATGGCGTTGAGGACTTGGCGATTCGAGATGCGCACGTTGCCGCGTTGGACGGGCAGGAAGGAATCTATGCGTTGGTACTGCGCTTCGGTAAGTTCCATGCGCATAGCATACCACAACCACCCCGTTAGTGTGAACACGCCCTAGGGCGGTCGAGAATACGCCCAGGCACAGAATTGCCAGTAGGCCGTCTGGGAAGAGCCCCAGCGTACGAGGCTGGATCTCACGCCGCTCACTGGCCGGAGGCAGAGTCCGGAAGCTGGATGTCCACGGGGACGTTGACGTCCTCGATGGTCAAGAGGCGAGTGGTCTCGGGCGCGTCCTCGTCATAGATCTGGCCCGCCAGCCTCAACTGCCTGAGCACGGCTTCCGTCTCGTCGATCCACAACGTAAGAGTGACGGGATGGCCCGGATTCGCCGTCGTGATTAGGGGCAGTAGGGCCTCTGAGTCGATCACACCCTCAACCTTGATGGACTGAGCGCCCTGCACTTCCTCTTGGCCGATCAATTTAAGGTCCGTAATGATGTCGGGCGGGCCGGCGAAGACCGTGCCCATGCCTGCGAAGTTGAAGGGCACCTGGTCGGGAGGCAGCGGTAACCACGGTGCGTCTTCGGAAAGCTTCAGGAAGGCCTGGTCGCCGACCTTTACGATCTCGATGGCCACGAAGCCAAACCCGGGAGCCACCACCTCCACTATCATTCGCAGGCTGTCGGGCGCCTCGACCTGCGCCTCCATGCTCTTGAAGGTGGTCCCGAAGAACTTGGCGCCTGTTTCTGTTTCGTCAATCATGTCGAACTTGGCCGTGGACATGGCGGCGATGTTCTGGCCCACGGCCGCAATGAAGTCGTCCGCGCTCGGCGTCGGGGTGGGAGCAGCGGTTGGAGTGGGCGTGGGCTCTTCCTCGCACGCGGCGGCCAGCAGCAGTGAGCCGATCAGCAGCGAGGCAAGTGTTGCGGTAAGTCGCATCTGGTCGTCTCCTTATCCCCCGGCCAGCGGCAACGCGCGGTCGTGCAGCGCAAGCAGACGTGTCTCGACTTGAGCGGGAACGCGCAACTGTCGCATTGAAAGGCCCCTGGCCGTGTAGTCGACCGGCGCGGCTCCGGAGTCTGGGGTGAGCATAGTCCCTCTCGTACGCTGAGTCCTGCTCATGTGTAGGCTCTCTCCGGCCGCACGTCTCACCTATAGCTGTGAGAAGTTTGATTATCCTACAATGCGGGCAACCGCCGTGCAAGTAAGCCACTCGCGATGGGGGGCGGGCGTCCGCCCCGCGCCGACGCACGGGGTGGCTTGCCACGGCTCTTGACACACGTTCCTTTCCATGATAGATTCGCGGGAATCTGGGAGAGTGCTTTCTGAAGGAGGGCATAGGGCCCGCTAGCTCAACTGGTAGAGCAGCTGACTCTTAATCAGCGGGTTACAGGTTCGAGTCCTGTGCGGGTCACGAAATTCGTAGGGGAAGTGTCGGAACTGGCAGACGAGCATGACTTAGGATCATGTGCCGCAAGGCGTAGGAGTTCGAGTCTCCTCTTCCCCAGGAGCAAGTGAAGGCTCAAGACCCCTCGCAGAAAGCCCGACCCGGCACGCTTGGTTGGCGCCGATAATCCGGCAAGTCCAAGTCTTATAAGGAGGAGGAAAAAGTGGCCAAGCTTCTTGAGGTTAAAGACCTCGCAACCTACTTCTTCACGCCGGAAGGCGTAGTCAAGGCGGTGGATGGCATCACCTATGACCTGGAAGAAGGCGAGATACTGGGCTTGGTGGGCGAGAGCGGGTGCGGGAAGAGCGTGAGCGCGCTGTCTCTCATGCGTCTCATCCAAAACCCGGGCAGGAACGTCGCCGGCTCCGTGATGTTCAACGGCCAGGACCTGCTCACCCTGGATGACGATGACATGCGTCACATCCGGGGCAAAGACATGTCCATGATCTTCCAGGAGCCCATGACCTCCCTAAACCCGGTGCTTACCATCGGGAGGCAGCTGACGGAGTCTCTCCAGTTGCACTTGGGGTTGGACAAAGCGGGGGCGGAAAATCGGGCAGGCGAGCTCCTCCTCATGGTCGGCATTCCGGAGGGCGACAGGCGTCTCAGGGACTATCCTCACCAGTTCAGCGGCGGTATGCGACAGAGGGTGATGATAGCCATGGCGCTCAGCTGTAACCCCAAGATGCTCATCGCCGACGAGCCCACTACCGCTCTGGACGTGACCATTCAGGCGCAGATCCTGGAGCTGGTGCAGCGCTTGGGCCGGGAGCTGGGCACGGCAGTGCTCATCATCACGCACAACCTGGGCGTGGTGGCTCGATACGCCGATCGGGTCAACGTGATGTACGCCGGCAAGATCATCGAGCGAGGAACTTCCCGCGAGATCTACGGCAACCCACGCCATCCATACACCATTGGCCTGCTGGCCTCAGTGCCCCGCCTCGACGAGCCTCGCAAGGAGCAGCTGGACCCCATCGAGGGTCTGCCTCCCGACCTGATCTCCCTGCCGGCAGGGTGCGCCTTCCGCGCCAGGTGCAAGTTTTCCATAGACAGGTGCGCAACGGAAATCCCTCCGTTGGTGGAAGTATCCGAAGGTCACACGTCAGCCTGCTGGGTCTCCGACCAGCTGGGCGCAGAAACTAGGAGGTAGCGTGCAAGACGATAATGTCCTGCTCAACGTAGAGAACCTGGTGAAGTACTTCCCCGTGCGGAGGGGAATTGTCATCCAGCGTCACGTGGCCGACGTGAAGGCTGTGGACGACATCAGCTTTTTCATCCGCAGGGGTGAGACTCTGGGCATGGTGGGCGAGAGCGGTTGCGGTAAGACCACCGCCGCCCGCACCATCCTTCAGCTGTACCGCCCCACGTCCGGCGTGGTGGAGTTCGAGGGGACGGACCTTGCCGTCACCAAGGGCAAGGAGCTCCGCCTGATTCGCCGGAAGATGCAGATGATCTTCCAGGACCCGTATGGCTCGCTCAACCCCCGCATGAACTGCGGCAACATCATTGGTGAGCCACTGATAGTCCACAAGATCACCAGCGGCCGCGGCGAGTACCGCGACCGCGTGGCCGAGCTGCTGACCACCGTCGGTCTCAGCCCGTACATGGCCAGCCGGTTCCCACACGAGTTCAGCGGCGGTCAGCGCCAACGCATCGGCGTGGCACGGGCGCTTGCGGTGCGGCCGAGCTTCATCGCCTGCGACGAGCCGGTGTCAGCGCTGGACGTGTCCATTCAGGCGCAGCTGGTCAACCTGCTGGAGGAACTCCAGTCACAGTTCGCCCTGACGTACCTGTTCGTGGCCCACGACCTCTCGGTGGTGCGCCACATCAGCGACCGCATCGTGGTGATGTACCTTGGCAAGATCGCAGAGATCGCCGGCCGCGATGAGCTGTACGAGAACCCGCTGCACCCCTACACCAAGGCGCTCATCTCCGCAGTGCCCATTCCCGACCCGGTGGTGGAGGCCCAGCGGGAGCGCACGGTGCTTACGGGCGACGTGCCCAGCCCGCTGCGACCGCCTCCGGGCTGCGTGTTCCACCCCAGGTGCCCCATCGCCGCCGACGAGTGCACAGGCGTTCACACCGAAGGGCTTTCGAACGAGCGCGGCGTGCCGGACCTGCGAGAAGTCTCGCCGGACCACTGGGTGTCCTGCGTTCGGGTGTAACCCGCCAAGCAACGGCATAGAAGACGGAATCGCGGCTGAGCCCGGCTTAGCCGCGATTCTGCTTTAACTGCGGATTGAGGTGGCCGGCGGTGAGGCCGCTCGCGTGACGCCACTTTCTACCGGCGCCACTCCTCGATGTTCCAGAGCTCGCTGTCCCAGCCGTTGATCAGGACGCCCTGTAGACTGTTCAGGTGTGCCGAGACGAACCCGCGGTTGACCAGCGGGATCTCGTAGTGGCTCTGTACTTGAATGTCGTTCAGCCTGATGATCAGAGCGGCGCGCTCGGGGCCTGCGCCGGTCTGGGCAAGCTCCTCGTACACCTCGTCGTACCCGGGGTTGCAGGAACGGGCCGTGTTGCCGCCGGCCCAGCCGTTCTCGCGCGTTGGGATGTGCTTGCATATCGAGCCGGACAGGTACTGCTGCGGGTCGATGTCCGGCCCGCTCGCGTACATCTGAACGTCCGCGAAGAACCTGCGAAGCGAAGCCTCCTTGTCCGCAACCGGGTCGCCGCCAAAGTAGACGCTCGCGTCGTGGTCGATGAGTTCGGTCTCGATGCCTATCCGGCTCCACCAGTCCCGGATCAGGGCCTGCGTATCCTGGCGTATGGCGTTGGTGGAGGTCTGGTAGGTGATGCGCAGGGGCGCGCCGTTGTGCTCGCGAACGCCGTCTCCGTCCGTGTCCAGGACTCCGTTGTCGTCCAGCAGCTTGTTCGCCCCATCGATGTCCTGGGTCAGGCAACCGTCGTTCGCAGTGGAGACGTATGCCGGCGGCCCCGTGATGAGGTTGCAGGTGGGCTCTCCGGCGAACCCGTACAGGTCACCCGCGATGACGCTGCGGTCGATGGCCATGGACATCGCCTGGGTGATCGGCGGGAAGGTGAGGAAGGGGTGAGGGTTCTCTCCGTCGAGGTACTCGGAGCGATCGTCCCCTAGAGCCGGGTCCGGGTTCGTCTGGTTGATCACGAGGCGCTCCACCAGGCTGGAGAATGCAGTCACGACTGTGCCGTGGCCGGCCGCCTGCATCTCGGACAGGACGCCCGGGTCCACCTGCAGGTTCCAGGCATAATCGGCGTCGCCCGCCTCCAGGACGGCGCGTGCCGCGGAGACGGCATCGCCGCCGCCCCTGATGACGACGCGGTCGAAGTAGGGTTCCGGCCCCCGGTAGTGGGGGTTCCGTTCGTAATTGGCCTCCTCGTTGGCCGTGAAGTCCGTGATCCTGAATGGGCCCGTGCCGAGCGGGGAGAGGTTCTGAGCGTCGCATGACACGGCGGCCTCTCCGACGCAGTCGGCGAACTGCACCCGGCTGATAATGGGTGAGCCTGTGCTGACATAGGCCGTGTAGGGGTAGGGCGTGGGCGAATCGAACGTGATCCTCAAGTTGAGGCTGTCCACTGCCTCCACGGAAGAGATGCCGTCGAAGTTGCTCTCAGCCGTGCAGCCCGTGGCCTCGTTGGAGCAGTACTGCCAGGTGAACACGGCGTCCTCGGCAGTCATTTCTGTCCCGTCCGACCACAACAGCCCTTCCTTGAGCCTCCAGGTAATCGAGGTCAGGTCAGGCGAAACGCCGCCGTTCTCGATGGTCGGAATCTTCGCCGCCAGGGCCGGGACCAGGCTGCCGTCCGGCGCGTACTTGGCCAGAGGCTCCAGCGTCAACGCGCCCGCGTCCCGGTCCTTGTAGCCTGAGGACAGGAACGGGCCTGGAATTGAGGGAGCCTGCCAGTAGAGGATCGTCAGGACTTCCGGCTCAGGAGTGGGTGATGGCGCGGGCGTTGGTGATGGCTCGGGCGTCGGCGAGGGGGCGGAGGTGGGCGTTGGCGTTTCCTCGGCGGAGCCGCTGCAGGCGGCGAACACCAGCAGGGCCGCCAGGCTGATTGCGAGTCTGATGGTTCTGTTCATGGCGTGGCTGTAGGTTGTCCTTTCGCGGGGGATGTGTCGCATTGTATGCCACACCATATACCTGCACAAGATAGAGTGTGATAACCGGTTTCTCTTTCGTCGAGCGCCTGGCGCGGTGGAAGTACAACGATGCTCCCAATTGACAGATAAGTGTTGGTCGTGTCCCGGCGGCCCGCATCAGGAGAGGCGGCGGCCTGCGAGTTCGGCATGAAGCTCAGTGATGGGGGCGTATCGTTTTGGGGCGCGAGGTGGTGACGGGCGAGGAGCGGCGCTGGACTGTTAGAGCGTCCTGCGCTGAGGATACTGTTGGGGCGCGTGTGGGCCGACAGGCCTGTGACAGGTCATACCGATTTGTGTTACAACTAGCGTGGGCGGGATTCCTTGCCGCGGTCGTGGTGGACAGGCTGCCGACACGTTAGTTTCCCGGCTGCCGCACGTGATTGCCGGTTGGGTCCAGCTCTGAAACCTGCGAGATGGAGGTCTAGCGATGAGCGTCAACGACATCTTCGGCAACGGACTCGACCTCCAGGACGCCCTGGACCTGCTGGGGCCGCTATCGATCTACGTCCTGGGAATCGCAGGCTATGGCATCCTGGTGTTCAAGTACTACCGATTCGTGGCCACGCGGGACATGTTCGAGCTGGACCTGTCCCGGTATGACGGCGTGAGGCTGAGATGGGTCAGGTCACTCTTGCAGGTGACGCTCTACGTCTTCAAGTACCTCATTCTGTTCCCGGTCTTCGCCTTCTTCTGGTTCGCCGTCCTGACTCTCGTGCTTGCCTTTCTCTCGAAGGGTCAGGCGTTATCGGATACGCTGCTGATTGCCGTGGCCACGGTCAGCGCGATCCGGGCGACGGCATACTACAACGAAGACCTGTCCAGGGACCTGGCAAAGATCCTGCCATTCGCCATCATGGGCGTCTTCCTCATCGACGCGTCATTCTTCTCGCTCTCAGATTCGCTGAACACCCTGAATGAGGCAAGCGATTACAACGCGCACATATTCTACTATCTGCTGTTCCTCATAGCGCTGGAGTTTGTGCTGCGCATTGCCATCGGGGTGGGAGCACTGTTTGGTCGCGGACGGGACCGAAAGGAGACCGTCTCCGCCGTTGACGAGGAGGCCGTCGAGGCCGCTCCCGCAGACGAAAAGGCCCCATCCGCCGACGATTCGCCTGGCACACCCACCGACGCAAACTAGGTGCCCGCGTAACGCTCTCCCATCGAGTTGGCTGGGACGCCGGAATAGTGGATCCGTTGGCATAGCTCGCGAAGCTACTTCAGCCTGGGAGATACTTGCCACCCGGATCAGGCATAGAGGCGCACCGCATAGCGCGTTCATCAGCGCCGCCCCGCGAGCGCCTATGGACGCGCTATGCGGCGTCGAGCCTTGCCTCGGCAATCTCGGTCATGATTGCGGCCAGCACGACCAGCCCTTCCATCAGTTCGAGTGACCTCTTGGTTTCCTCATCCGGTGAGACTGCCTGTACGGCCGTGAAGACTCTGTGAATCTCCCGATCTAGGCAAATCAGACGCTCCTTGAAGGCCGGGTTCTGAGTGTTTTCGATGATGCCATGAATTATGTTGTCGACTCTGTCGGAGTCCTCCTGGCGCGCTTTCGTAAGGTTGGCGTTGGCGAGCGCGGTCATCTGTTGAACGATGGCGGTCATGGTTGCCTCGTCAATGGATGCGACGTCCCCGGGAGGGCCGGCCGGCCCCGCCGGGCCCAGAGGCCCTGGTGGCCCTTGATCACCCTTCGACCCTTGATCTCCCTGACAGGCGGCTGTCAGCAGCAACAGGGCGGTTAGCGAAACCAACACTATGACCGAGCTCACTGCGATACCTCATATTCCCACTCGGAATGTGTTGAGACTGAGCGAAGCTCGCGGTCTCAATTCTCAGCGGATGTAGAATTGCATGAATCCCCTCTGGCGTGCGCCGGTTCTCCAAGGCGTTCTTCAGTGAGTAGAAGTGACCTGACCGCGAACGCACGATTGCCTGCCATGCCATTGCCAGTAGTTGCTGCGACAGCGAACTGTGAACGGTGGGCGACTGAGCACCCGTTTCGATCCCGCCACCAACAGTGGGCGGTGCGGGCCAACACTTGCGGAATGACGCGCGGCTCTGGAACGGACCGGAGGGTCTGGGTGAGGCTCTCGCGGGCTCTTCGCGCGATCCTGGCGCCCCCTTGACAGGGAGTAGTAATGTGTAGTATATAGTACACATGACACTAGGCGCGTACCTGCGCGGAGCGCGTGAGCAGGCCAGGACACGTGACCGCGCCTACTCCCTGCGCAAGGTCGCACAGCGAGTAGGCATCGAGCCCGCCTATCTGAGCAAGATCGAGCGCGGAGATGTTCCTCCACCCTCAGAGGCCACCATCCGCCGCCTCGCGCAGGAATTGCAGGAGGACCCGGACCTGTTGCTGGCCATGGCCGGGAAGGTCTCCCGCGATCTGCAGGACATCGTGCTGCGCCGCCCTCAGCTCTTCGCAGAGCTGTTGAGGCAGCTTAGAGATGCGCCGGACCACGCCATCCTGCGAATCGTGAGGGAGGTCCGCGATGGCGAGTGGTAGGGCTGGCGTCCAGGTTGAAGAAGACATGAGGAGGAGAACAGGACATTGATCGAGTTGCAGAATGACCAGCTGGAGTTTCGGTTCCCAGAGGTGCACGAGCATGCCTCGCTAACCATCAGTTTCCAGCGTACGCTGCGTATCCCCGACGACAATCGGGACTACCCACTGCCCCCCGGCCTGGGGCGCTTCCCCTTGACCCACGTGGACGACCACGCGGATGGGATTCCGGAGACCTGGGTCAGGCACGGCGGTGTAATGCTCCCCATGCACCAGGCGGAGGCTATGTGGATCAGCTTCCACGCCGATTACCCAATGGCCGTGAAGGTGGCAGCCGGGAAGATCAACGCTCTGACCGGCCAGCGGTGGAAGAACGAGATCTCCAAGCGGCCACAGGACTACCTGGTTGTGCCAGGTCAGCCGTGGCTGGACGGGTTCTGCGTCCGGAAGGGTGTTGTACGCCAATTCGTGGCCATGCCGCTGGGCGGGGGATTCTCGGCGGAGGAGCAGCTGACGGGAACCGCTGAACACGGGGGTCTTCAGATCATCGTTTACCCAATGAAGACTGAGACATACGAGGAGCTGAGGACAGCAGTGGCTTACAGCGCCTTTGCGTCGCCTCCAGTGGATGCCAAGATGTATAGCTCCCTTGAAATGGGCTTGGCCCCGGGCGGGCTGATGCGCCAGGAGGTCTACAGGGACCACTACGGGTTCGATGCGTGGGACGTGTCGGTGCGGTCGCGTTGCTTTGTGCACATTCTGAACAGCCTCCAGTATGCGGCGGTGTGCGGCGTCGAGCCACCAAACAAGCCTCCAACAGCGGCCGAGTACAACGCCGCCGGGCTGCCGTGGTTCGAATACTACGGCGGCGACCTGGAGGCGCTTGAAGGCGCGAATGCCCTGGCGGGTCTGGATAGCGTGGCCGCCAAGAAGTGGAAGGAAGGCGTGCTCGGCCTGGAAGGCAACGAGCCGATCCGGCCCAAGCGTGTCAGGAAGCTGGGCCGCAGGCGGGTTTCGGAAGGCGACTTCTAGCCCCGGACTACTGGTACGAGAGGACGTACCAGCGTATGGCAACCCACGGCGGGTCGCGGGCATTGCAACTTGGGTGTCCGGCAATCATCACTTCACAGAGGGAGATTCAGGAATTGCCAAACGGTGGCTCGGACAATTGCAGCACGTGCTGGTTCAACAGGAAGAATATGCATGAGGCCAGCCTGACCGAGGGGAACAGACACCTCCCCCCAAGCAACCATTGCGATATCAGGGACGAACCGATTGAAGACCCCGGTTATACGTACTGCGCAAATCACCACAAGAGGCGGTCGATCAGAGACCCGATTCCTGTCGGGCCGATCCTGGCGGCAGAGTACACTGGCGGATTCGCATACGGACGCGTGCCGCTGAAGCCATCGCCGGACACCGAGGAGATCCGACGGCACCTACTCGATCTTCTCCACAAATTCGAAGAAACGGAAGCAGGGGATGCGTACCCGGCACATCCCAGGGTGATGGACATAGTAATCTGGCAGCTGGGTGAGTTTCGGGAGCATAGAGCCGTAGAGCCTTTGCGGAGGATGGAGATGGACGTGGAGGAATGCCGTGCGGACTTCATTCGAGAGACAATAGATGGGATTCAAAGAGAGGCGGGTTCCGGGGAATGACTCCGAAACAGGTCGGGCGCACTACAGCTCGCCAATGGGACTTGCCCAATATCTCAACGCGCAGGGTTTGCAGTGAAACCTCGGAGGCCCGAGAGTACGGTACCGCAACGCGAACGAAGGGAGACTGCATATGACTACAGAGGAAAATGCACGTTCCAGGTGGACGGACAACCCGTTTCGGCAACCGGGCCTGACGCCCGAGCAGCTGGAGTGGCTGGACAAGCGCGACGAGGCCACGCGTATATTCCAGGAGACGGGTGATGACACCATGGCAATCGAGATCGGCCTGTTCCCTCCGAGGGACGAGAAGCCTGACGACGAGGCCGGCCAGAAACGTGCGTGATATAATCCCAAAATGAACGGCCATACTGCCCAGACCAGCAACCCCAAGCACCCTTCACGCCTGCTGGTGGAGCGTCTATCGCCCTCCGCGCGGGAGACCCTGTGGCGCCTTGTGCGTTCCATCCAGGACGGCGACCCCATGGCGCCGGTCACGGTTGTGGCCCCGACCCGCTTCGCAAGCCTCAGCTTGCGCCACGATCTCGGCCTCCAGGGCTTTGCCAACGTCAAGTTCATGGAGATGCCCAGGCTGGCCGAGCTTCTGGGAGCCGCCTCTCTGGCCGGCAGACGCCCCCTTACCGGAGTGCTGCAGAGCATCCTGCTGCGCAAAGTGCTCGAACAGGCCGATGGGCCGCTTGCCCCTGTCCGCGATCACACCAGCACGCAGAACAGCCTCCGGGCCTCATTCGGCGACCTTCGCAATCTGGACGATGAGCCGCTGCACAGGCTGGAGGCTCCAGGGGGCATTTCGGGCGAGGTCGCGCGGCTGTACGGGCAGTTCAGGTCGGAGGCGAGCGAGGCTTGGTACGACGCCGAGGACTTGGCTGTGGCCGCCTCCGAAGCGATCCGCCACCGTTCCGCGCCTGCCCTGGGAGACCTGGGCCATATCTTATTCTACCTGCCGCGCAGGGTCAGCTTGGCCCAGTCCGACCTGATGCGGGCGCTGGCGGAACATGGCCGGTGCTCCGTCATCCTGGGCGTCACATCAGATGAAGCCGCCGACGCGCCGGCGCGAGACGTCGCTGCAGCACTGGAACCCATCCTGGGAGCGCGTGTGGGTCCCGGAGACGCCCGGAACGGGCTACCAGTCCTGCCGGGGGAAACACACCTCCATGTCGCGCCTACCTCGCACGAGGAACTGCGCTGGGTGGCTCGCCGAATCGTCGAGGAGGCCACGGCGAACGGGACCCCGTTCCACAGGATGGCGGTGCTCTACCGCGTGGAGAACCCCTACGCTACCCTGGTGAGGGATGAGCTTCAACTGGCCGGCCTGCCGTTGGCCGGACCCGGTCGGGACACGCTCGCCGACACCGGCATCGGCCGCACCCTGACGGGCCTGCTCGAACTCTCGCGCGGCGACTTCACGCGGTCGGAGGTGATGGCGTGGCTCAACGACTGTCCCGTGCGTCCCCACGACCGGAGCCGCGCCGGATTCAATCCCAGCCGCTGGGACTCCCTCGCCAGACGCGCCGGGATAATCGGCGGGCGAGGGCAGTGGCGGGAGCGCCTGGGCGGCTACGCGCAGAAGCTGGTTGAGGACGCAGACCGTCGGGAAGCGGACGGTGAGATTAGCGATGCACGCGCATTTAGGATGAGGGAGGAGGCCCGCACCGCCGCAGAACTGATGGCCTTCGTCGAGAGGCTGGCGGACGATGTTCAGTCCCCAGCCGGGAGCACCTGGAAGGACCACTCCGAATGGGCGGCCGGGCTCCTTGACAAGTACCTCTCTCGGGACGTCCATCCGCAGGAGGCGGGCCTCCGAGATAGGATCGACCAGATTATAAGGGAGCTTGGCAGCGCCGACAGCGTCCGCTCATCGACCACGCTCGACGAGTTTCGGAGGACCGTCGCCGATTCGATGCGGACTGCAGTGGGGCGTCTGGGCGCCACGGGTCAGGGGGTATTCGTGTCCCCCTTCGCGGCCGCGGCCGGCATGAGCTTTGACGTGGCATGGCTGGTGGGCATGATCGAGGGAGGCGCGCCGCCGGCTCTGCCGCCGGATCCGTTGCTGCCAGAGACAGTCTGGCGCGAGGCGGGCGGGCCTCCCCGCAGGGAGACGCGGATCGCGCAGGAGCGGTACGACTTTCTGTCGGCGGCCGCCTCCGCGCCGCGCCGCTTCCTGTCCTACCCCATCGCCGACGCGGCGTCGCAGAGGCAGGTCCACCCATCGAGGTGGATGCTCGAGCAGGCGTCGGTGCTGGAGGGGAGCCCGGTTCACACCAGTGGACTGGCCCGGCTGTCCGACCGCCCCTGGCTCTCGGTGGACGTATCCGCCGAGCGCGCGCTCGCCGCGGCCTCGGACTCGTCCCTGGCCGACGGCCACGACTACTACCTGAACCGGCTGGTGCTGTGGCGCGGCGCCGGGGAGCGGTTCGCGGATCACTCACTTGTACGCAGCGGTATACTGGCGCGGGCGGACACGCTAGGAAGAAGCCGGTTCGCGTACGGCCTGACCGAGTTCGACGGTAACCTGACGTCCGTGGCGGCCAGCGCGATGTTCGCTGGTGCTATGGCAGGAGCGGTGGTCTCTCCCACCAGCCTGGAGACCTGGGCTGGATGTCCGTACCGCTACTTCCTGGGCTACGTGCTGCGCCTGAGCGCGCTGGAGACCCCGGAGGAGACCGCGGTGATCAGTGCCCTGGAGCGCGGGAGTCTTGTCCACGGCATCCTGGAGCGGTTCATATCGGAGGCCGAGGAATCCGGTACCGCACCACGCCCAGGCGCGCCGTGGAGTGAGGAAGGCTATCGCAGGCTGATGGCGATTGCAGAGGAATCGTTTGCTGACGCCGAGGCCCGCGGCGTGACCGGCAAGCCGCTGCTATGGGAACTGGCCAGGCAGGACATCCGTGACGACCTGACGACGTTTCTCGAAGCTGAGGCCAGGCTGAGAGAGGACATCGGGACCGGGTACGTGCTGACCGAGGCGAGGTTCGGCCTGGGAGGGGACTCGCCGGAAGTGACGGACGAGGCCACAGGCCTGACGTTTCGAGGTGTCATCGACCGGCTGGACGTGAACGCCGCCGGCGACACCGCGGTGGTTATCGACTACAAGACCGGCAGCTCGGCGCCCTACCGCGGGCTGGAAGAGGACCCGATCGACAGGGGCAGGCGGCTGCAGCTTGGCGTCTACTCGCTGGCCGCCCGCCGGATGGTCCCGAACGTGGGCCTGGTCAAGGCCGCCTACTGGTTCACCACCAATCGCGGGGGGTTCGCGCTCCACCCCAAGCAGTTCCTCAACGTCGACGAGAGTGAGACCTCCGAGCGGTTCCGGTATGGGGTTACCACTATCGTCGATGGCGTCCGAGCGGGAGTCTTCCCCGCCAACCCTGGTCCCCTTGGCCGCGAGGGTAAACCGGAAAACTGCCGCTATTGCGATTTCGATTCCCTCTGCCCATCTAGGCGGGTGGACATGTGGCGGCGCAAGAAGGACGATTCTCTGCTGCACTCCTACGTGAGGCTGGCGGAGGATGGCTCCGGCGGAGGAGGGGAATAGCATGGCCCGGGCATCATCCGCGGCATCAGACCGGAACGCCCGGTTCAGGCCGAGCGACGAGGCCGCGCGGCACACCATAGAGCACGAATTGGAAGAGACCCTGTTCGTGGAGGCCAGCGCCGGGACCGGCAAGACCCACAGCCTGGTTGCCCGAATGGTGAACCTGGTAGCGGAAGGCGCGACCACCCTGGACCGTGTCGCAGCCATCACCTTCACGGAGGCGGCTGCCGCCGAGCTCCGGTACCGCATCCGCGAAGGGCTGGAGGGGGAGGTGGAGGCGCCGCAGGACGAAGGCCGGCGGGAGCGCTGCAGGCAGGGCATCGCGGACCTCGACCAGGCCACAATTCGCACACTGCATTCCTTCGCCGGCATGCTGCTCCACGAGCGTCCTCTTGAAGCAGGCCTGCCGCCGGGATTCGAGATCACAGACGAGATTGCAGCCGGCCTGAGGTTCGATGACGCTTGGGAGGAGTGGCTGGACGGGGTATTGGAGATCGGCTCCGCTCTGGCCCCTCATCTGTCCGTCGCGCTGACCCTCGGCTTGTCACTGCAGCACCTCGAGAGGGTGGCAAGGGCGTTCCATCAGAACTACGACTACCTCAAGGATGCAGACTTCGAAACGGGCGCACCGCCGCGGCGGGATGCCGCCCGCGCCGTGCTGGATCAGTGGCCGCGTGTGGAGAGGCTCTGCGCGTTCGCACGGCGCGGGAGTGAGGATGCGCTCTTCAGCCACGTCCAGGCCAAGCGGGGAACACTGAACAGGCTGTCGGAAGCCGAGGCGGGTTCGGTCACCTCCTACCGGCTGCTGTCCAAGCTCCTGCCGATTAAGCAGAGCAGGGGCAGGCAGTCGGACTGGGAAACGGACCCCGAGTCCCGCATGAACGCCTGCGCGGCGCTGAAGGAACTGCTGGGGGAACTCGACGACACCGTCGCCGCGGAGCTGGCGGGCGCGCTGCGGCACGCCTTCGCTCACATCCTTCGCGGCCTGCGAGACTTTGCGCTCGAGTACGCCGAACGGCGGCGTGCTGATGGCAGGGCCGACTTCCACGATCTGCTGGTCTGGGCAAGGGATCTGCTGCGCGACCGCGTGGACGTGCGAGACCACTTCCGCAGCCGGTTCACCCACCTCATGATCGACGAGTCCCAGGACACCGACCCCATCCAGGCGGAGATTGCTATGTTCCTGGCCGAGGACCTTCCCGAAAGCGCAGGGGACAGCGGGCGACCCACGTCATGGGAGGGGATCAGCCCGGAAAGGGGCAAGCTGTTCGTCGTGGGAGACCCCAAGCAGTCGATCTACCGCTTCCGGCGCGCCGACGTTGAGCAGATGCGGCTGATGCAGGAGCGAATGGCGCAGGCCGGGGGACGGACCGTGAGGCTTGTCCAGAACTTTCGCTCCCAGCGGCCCGTTACAGACTGGGTTAACCACCTGTTCGCGCGCTGGATGGGTGAGGGTGACACCGGCGAGTCCGAGCGGAATGTGCAGGCCGACTACGAGGAGATGTCTCCCCGGTGGCAGGCCGCCACGGACAGCACTTTGGGGCCCCGTGTCTGGGCGCTGGGAGACGAGGCCATCGACGCTCAGGTCAATGAGGTCAGGCAGCAGGAAGCGGGGGAGATCGCCGAGCTCCTGAGGCAGGTTGTCGATCAGGGCTGGCTGGTGCTTGACCGTGACGCCACCGACGAAGCCGGCCGGGAGACCTACCGCGCCGCCGCGTACTCAGACGTCTGCATCCTCATGCCGGCGCGCACGGGCTTGCCGGCGCTGGAGCGGGCGCTTGAGGCTGCGGACGTTCCCTACCGCCTGGAGAGCGCGTCGCTGGTGTTCGAGACACAGGAGATTCGGGACCTGCTGAACTGCCTCAAGGCCATCGATGATCCGGCGGACCAGGTGGCTACCGTTGCCGCCCTCCGCTCCGTGGCCTTCGGTTGCTCCGACGTCGACCTGTTCCTGCACGTCAGAGACGGCGGCAGGTTCGATTCCTTCTCGGCACCGCTTGATGGCGCTGCCGGCCCGGTGGGAGAGGCGTTGTCTGTCCTGCGAGGCTTCCACGAGGAGCGTGTCTGGCAGTCGACCGCCTACCTCATAGACCGGTTTGTCCGTGAGCGGCGGCTGATGGAAGCCGCCTCCGGCCACCCCAGGATGAGGGAGCAGTGGCGCAGGTACCGCTTCATGGTGGAGCGGGCCTGGCAGTTCGCCGCGGCCGGGGGAAGTTCCCTAAGGGCCTTCATCCTGTGGGTGGAGTCACAGATGGAGGAGGGAGCGCGGGTCACCGAGTCGCCCGTGCCTGAGTCTGACGAGGAATCGGTGCGGGTGATGACCGCCCATGCCGCTAAGGGTCTGGAGTTCCCGGTGGTGGTGTTGACCGGCATCAACTCCGACCGCGCCACGAGGGTGGGCGAAGTCCTCGTCGATCGCGGCAGCGGCAGGGTGGAAGTGGGCATCGGACCGCAGCAGAACCGCATCACCACGGCGGGGTACGAGGAGCTGAGAGCCAGGGAAGCGCTGATGTCCCAGGCGGAGGACGTGCGCCTGATGTACGTGGCCGCCACGCGGGCTCGTGACCACCTCGTGCTTAGTCTCCGCCGGCCCGCGAACAGGTGGGGCGAAAGCTCTTTGGCGGCGGCGATGTCCCGCCACCTCGGGGACTCGCCGCAGCTCTGGCAGCCCGTCGAGCTGCAAGCGGCGGCGCTCTCGGAGGTCACAGAACGGCGGCCTGCGAGTCCCTATCCTTCGCTTGTGGCCACAGAGCACACCGTCGAGGCCTGGGAGCGCTGGCAGCATGAACGCGAGGAGCTGATCAGATCCCTCGGCCGTCCATCGTACGCCGCGGCCACGGGACTGCGGAAGGACGGAGAGGAGGACAAGCCGGAGCAGGAGCACGTCGAGCCGTGGCGGAGGGGCAGGGCGGGCACGTCGGTTGGCCGGGCCGTCCACGCCGTGCTGCAGTCCATAGATCTGTCCACCGGAGACGGTCTGGAGGAGCGGGCTCGAGCGCAGGCCGCCGCTGAGGGCATCGATGGCCGGGAGGCCGAGGTGGCGCGCCTGTCGCAGGTTGCCGTGGACAGCGCCATCGTCAAGCGGGCGGTGGCTTCGGGTCGCTTCTGGCGGGAGGTCCCTGTGGCTGCGCCCATAGGGAGCGGCTCGCTGCAGGGGTTCATAGACCTGCTCTTTGAGGAGCCGGACGGCATGGTGGTGGTCGACTACAAGACGGATGCCGTTAGCGCAGACGAAGCGCCGGATGCGGTGGAGCGATACCGCCTGCAGGGTGGGGCCTACGCGTATGCCGTGAAGGCGGTCAGCGGCAGGCCGGTGAAGGATGTCATCTTTCTCTACCTCCAGCCCAAACGTGAAGAGAAGCTGGAGGACCTGGACGCGGCGATGGAACAGGCCGTAAGCGCCGCCGAGAAGGTGCTGGCCGGAGGGGCTGATTGAGCACGGCGGCCGGCCGCACCTGGCCGGTGTTACCCGGGATCTGGCGGAGCGGGACAAGAAGTACGCAGACCTGTCCTACGCGTACGAGCAGATGGCAAGGGCCCAGAAGAACGGCGAGCTTGGCTGGGCATTCTACCTGTGCGAGAAGTAGACGATACCCAATCTCAAGGAGACCGATATGTCAAGCCAGAACAGGGTGCAGTGGGTATACTCCTCCAGAGACAACCGGGAATTGGAGGAGCGGTACGACCAGTGGTCGAAGGACTACGACCGCGATCTCTCCACGGAGTTTGAGTATCGATCTCCGCGAAGGGCCGCGGAGGTCCTGGCCGCGCACGTGCCCAGGGACGCCCGGATACTGGACGCCGGCGCCGGTACCGGGCTGGTGGGAGAGATCCTGGCTAGCATGGGATACCGGCGTATGGTGGCCATGGACCTTTCGCAGGGTATGCTGGAGGAGGCGCGGAAGAAGGGGGTCTACGAGGACTTCCACCAGATGGTGATGGGTGAGACCCTGGACTACGAGACAGGCTCCTTTGACGCAGTGATCACGGTGGGAGTGCTGACGGTGGGCCACGCGCCCGCCAGCTCGCTGGACGAGCTGGTGCGCGTCACACGGCCCAACGGCCACATCGTCTTCTCGCTGCGGCCGGACGTCTACGAGAGCAGCGGCTTTCGCGAGCGGCAGGATGCGCTGGAGTCGCAGGGGAAGTGGCAGCTGGTGGAGCGGACCGAGGAGTTCCAGCCGATGCCCAAGGGCGAGCCGGAGGTGATGCACCGGGTCTGGGTGTACCGGGTCAGCGGCTGACCGGAGGGGCTGCCGACGGCTAGTGAATACTCGCGGGGCGCTTTCCCGGCGGTTCCTGGCGCTAGGCGCGCGGCCTCTTGCCGCTTGCAAGCCGCAGGATGGCGTAGCCGGCCGCGCCCGCGAGCAGGGACGCGCCGAAGACGCCTATCTTGGCCTGGTCAACCAGGCCGGCGTCGTCAAATGCGATCGCGGAGACGAAGAGCGAGACCGTGAACCCCATTCCGCAAAGCGCTGCGACGCCAAGGACGTGTCGCCAGTTGACCGCCGAGGGCAGGGTTGCGACCCTCAGCCGGACGGCCAGCCACGTGAACCCCACGATGCCAACCACCTTGCCTGCCAGCAGCCCGGCCGCTATGCCCAGCGTAACGCTGCTGGACGCCGCCGCGGACACCGTTTCGGACGTGAAGATGATGCCGGCGTTCGCCAGCGCGAAGACGGGCAGTACCAGGAAGCTCACCCATGGGTGAATGGTCGATTCCAGCCTCTCCATGGGGCCTTCGGTGCCGCGGCTGAGCCGCTCGATCTCCTCTGCGATCGCCTGGGCCTCATCGTTTCTTCCCTCCGCGGTCGCCTTCCTGAACTCGCGGATGAGGCTCTCGACGCTATCGGCGTACTGCCGTCGCTCCACGCCTGGCCCGGCCGGCACCAGGGTCGCCGCCAGGACTCCGGCCAGCGTGGCGTGCACTCCCGACTTAAGGAAGAACTGCCACATCACGAAGAAGAGGACGGTGTAGAGGACCGGGGAGCGGTGCCCCAATCGGACGCACACGGCCATCGCAGCGAAGGTGGCGATGGCGAGCCAGAGGTCCAGCCAGCTTATGGCGTCCACGTAGAAGATGGCGATGACGGCGATGGCCCCAAGGTCGTCGAAGACGGCAAGGCCCAGGAGGAACACCCGCAGCTCCGGCGGCAGCCGGCTGCCCAGGAGCGCCAGCACGCCCAGGGCGAATGCGATGTCGGTGGCCATCGGTATGCCCCATCCCTGCGACCCTTCGCCGGTGGGGTTGAACAGGAGGTAGATCAGCGCAGGAATCGCCATGCCGCCCATCGCCGCAACTACGGGCAGGGAGGCTTTCCTGAACGTGGAGAGCTCTCCGTGCACCAGCTCTCTCTTGATCTCCAGCCCGACGACGAAGAAGAAGAGGGCCATCAGGCCGTCGTTGACCAGGTGCTCCAGGTCTTCCGTCAGGGCGAAGACGTGGATGTCGATGGAGAGCTTGGTGTGCCAGAGGTCTGCGTACTGGTCGGACCAGGGGGAGTTCGCCAGGCCAAGGGCGGCTGCGGCGGCCAGCAGCAGCACGACTGCGCCGGTCTCCTCGGTGTGGATGAACTTCTGTAGTGGGACTCGGAGCGCTCTGACGATGTTGGGAGTTGACATGTGTTCAGGTGTCTGCGGCTATGGATTGATCCCACTGCCCTGGTCCAGGCGCGGGAGGCCGGCGTTGAGGGACGAAGCTGTCGCCATTGGACAATACTATCAGGCATGGGTGCGAGCGTCCAACGCGGGCGCGCTTCACCTGTCATTCTGAGGAGTGTAGCGACGAAGAATCTAAGGCCTCCGCCGGCTTCACCTCCCGGCCCGGGAACCTGACTGGTCCCTGTCCTCGTGACGCTGGCGGTGCGCGATCGTCCTGGATTCTTCGACTCCGCTGCGCTGCGCTCAGAATGACAGTGGTAGGGGGCGCGTCTCGTTCCGTCACCCTCGCGGACGCGGGGGTCTAGTCCTCGGGGTGGGGAGGGGATGGATTCCCGCTTTCGCGGGAATGACGGAGGTGGCGCGGGCGCTGCCCACCGTCATTCCGACCGCAGCGGAGGAATCTAAGGCAATCGTAGGCTGACAGCGTGCCGAATGGGAAGACACTCGTGTTCCCATGGGACGAAAGTCACCCACCGGCGTAGGTCCTGGATTTCTCGACTGCGCTTCGCTGCGCTCGAAATGACAGGAGGGGGCGGGAATGACGGAGGGGGCGGCTTCCGCCGCAATGACGGCAGGGGCGGGCGCTGCCCACCGTCATTCCGACCGCAGCGGAGGAATCTAAGGCAATCGTAGGCTGACGGCGTGCCGAATGGGAAGACACTCGTGTTCCCATGGGACGAAAGTCACTCACCGGCGTAGGTCCTAGATTTCTCGACTGCGCTTCGCTTCGCTCGAAATGACAGAAGGGGGCGCTTCGCTCCGCTCAGAATGACAAGCGGTAGGGGGCGCGTCACGCGTGAAGGGGGCGCTGCCCGCCGTCATTCCGACCGCAGCGGAGGAATCTAAGGCAATCGTAGGCTGACGGCGTGCCGAATGGGAAGACACTCGTGTTCGCATGGGACGAGAGTCACTCAGCGGCGTGGGTCCTGGATTTCTCGACTGCGCTTCGCTGCGCTCGAAATGACAGAAGGGGGCGCTGCGCGCTTGCCCGCCGTCATTCCGACCGCAGTGGAGGAATCTAAGGCAATCGTAGGCTGACGGCGTGCCGACTGGGAAGACACTCGTGTTCCCATGGGACGAGAGTCACTCACCGGCGTAGGTCCTGGATTTCTCGACTGCGCTTCGCTGCGCTCGAAATGACAGGAGGGGGCGCTTCGCTCCGCTCGGAATGACAGGAGGGGGCGGGCGCTCTTTGCCTGTCATTCCGACCGCAGCGGAGGAATCTAAGGCAATCGTAGGCTGACGGCGTGCCGAATGGGAAGACACTCGTGTTCCCATGGGACGAAAGTCACTCACCGGCGTAGGTCCTAGATTTCTCGACTGCGCTTCGCTTCGCTCGAAATGACAGGAGGGGGCGGGAATGACGGAGGGGGCGGGCGCTGCCCACCGTCATTCCGACCGCAGCGGAGGAATCTAAGGCAATCGTAGGCTGACGGCGTGCCGACTGGGAAGACACTCGTGTTCCCATGGGACGAGAGTCACTCACCGGCGTAGGTCCTAGATTTCTCGACTGCGCTGCGCTGCGCTCGAAATGACAGGAGGGGGCGCTTCGCTGCGCTCGAAATGACGGAGGGGGCGGGCGCTGCCCACCGTCATTCCGACCGCAGCGGAGGAATCTAAGGCAATCGTAGGCTGACGGCGTGCCGAATGGGAAGACACTCGTGTTCCCATGGGACGAAAGTCACTCACCGGCGTAGGTCCTGGATTTCTCGACTGCGCTTCGCTGCGCTCGAAATGACAGGAGGGGGCGCTTCGCTGCGCTCGAAATGACAGGGGGGGGCGGGAATTAGGGATACGCGGGCGCGCTCGCGGGCGAGGGCTGCCATCGTTCTGCGGGCGGGCACGTGCTGCCCCGTCGCTGAGGGCCATGCCGGAGTCGAGCAAGCCTCGGTTGCGGGTGACTGCGTGGCGTGGCGAGCGCGGCGGCAGCTTCGCCAAGTGTCCGTGGAGCAAGCGCTGTAATAAATGCCTAATGGGGTATTGACATAGACGAATTGGATTGGTAGAGTCCCTCCTAGTGTGGAATATACGTGCAGGCAGGCGCGTCACAGAATACTGTCTAAGCGAGGCATCAGATGTATAGATTGGCACTCGACCTCAAGGCTAGCCGGATTGTCTTGATTGCTGGAATACTCCTGGCGGCATCTCTGCTGGCAATGGTCCTGCAAAGATCCGCGTTCGCGCAGGACGGCCCTATCGAGTACGCTGAGAGGGGCACGGACCCGGTGGAGACGTACACGGCGTCGGATCCGGAGGGTGCTTCGGTGAGGTGGTCGCTGGGTGGCGCTGACGCTGGCGATTTCACCATTGAGAACGGGGTACTGCGCTTTGCGAAGACCCCCAACTACGAGAAAGCGGCGGACGCTAACATGGACAACACCTACGTGGTGGATGTCCAGGCAACGGACGAGACTCGTAGGATGGAGTCGGAGACGGTCACGGTCAATGTGACCAACGTGGACGAGGATGGGACGGTGGAGCTGTCGGCGCTGCGGCCTCAGTCGGCCACCGCCTTCACCGCCAGCATCTCGGACCCTGACGGGTCAGTCACGAACGCCAAGTGGCAGTGGTCCAAGTCCACTTCCAAGAATGGCTCTTACAGTGACATAGACAAGGCCACGTCGGCCACCTACACGCCGAAGGACGGCGACATTGGTTCCTATCTGCGAGCCACGGTCACCTACACGGACCCGGAGGATGAGGGCAAGACGGCGAAGATGGAGTCCGATAACACGGTGCAGGCGGTGCGTGGCAGCAACACGGCGCCCAAGTTCGCCGACGACCAGGACCCGAACACGCCTGATGATCAGGAGGATGCAGCGCGGTCTGTGCCGGAGAATACCGAAGCTGACTCGACCGTGGGTGACCCGGTGACGGCGGATCCCAAGGACGGCGACGTGCTGACCTACACGCTGTGGGATGAGAATGGCACTAGCCAGACTGGTGACTCGGCAAACTTTGACATCGACAGGGCCACTGGCCAGATAATGACCAAGGTGAAGTCGGCCCTGGATGCGGAGGGCACTGGCACCACGGATGATGATGAAGATAACGCGTATGTGGAGTACACCGTCGTGGTTCGGGCCACGGACCCGGCGGGCATACCCGGGGTATCAACCGCCGTTCTCGCGAACAGCGACGTAGTCACGGTGGTCATCAGAGTCACCGATGTGAATGATGCGCCGGAGGTGACTGCTGATAGCACCACGCCGCCGACCTTTGCGGAGTCGGCCGGCGAGATAACTACGGTGCTGGAGAGGTACACAGCTGCCGACCAGGACGGTGACACAACGACGTTGTCGTTGGGAGGCGCAGACGGTAGCAAGTTCGAGATTGATCTAGCTGACGGCGACCTGACGTTCAAGAAGAAGCCCGACTATGAGAAGCCCACCGACGCTGACATGGACAACGTCTATGAGGTGACGGTGCAGGCCTCCGACAGCAAGCTGACCGGCACGCTGAAGGTCAAGGTCACGGTGACCAATGAGAATGAAGACGGAGTTGTGACCCTGGACAAGACCACGCCGGTGGTGGGCATCCCGGTAACGGCCAGCCTCAAGGACGCGGACGGTGGCATCTCCAAGCTCACTTGGGCATGGACTATCGCTGGCGCCACCGCTGGCAATGTGCAGGGTGTAACAGCAACGCCTGATGGTACCGTTGCCACCTCTGACGCCTACACGCCCAAAGCAGGCGATGTGGGCGGTACCCTGACGGCGACGGCGTCGTACTTCGACGGGCAAAACGATCCCAGCGACATCACTGGTAACACCAATGGGAAGACAGCTAATGTGACCACGGTACTTGTTGAGAGGGACACGCGGAACAAGGCGCCGGTGTTCGGAGACGAGGATCCTGACACGAAAGGCGTGCAGAACGACGCGGCCACCAGGAAGGTGGAGGAGAACACCAAGGCCAACGTGGGTGCACCGGTTGCGGCCACTGACAGCAAGGCTGACGGGACAGCGGAGGCGCTGCAGTACCGAATAAGCGGGCCTGATATGTCCAGCTTCAGTGTGGACAATACCGGACAGATCACGGTGAAGTCGGCGACGAAACTGGACTACGAGGGCAAGCGGACCTACATGGTGACGGTCACGGCCACGGACCCGTTGGGCGCAGCTACTTCTATCCCCGTGACCATTGAGGTCACCGACGTGGACGAAGCGCCTGAAATCTCCGGCGACGATACGGTTGAGTACGCTGAGAGGGGTATTGACCCGGTGGAGACGTACACGGCGTCGGATCCGGAGGGTGCTTCGGTGAGGTGGTCGCTGGGTGGCGCTGACGCTGGCGATTTCACCATTGAGAACGGGGTACTGCGCTTTGCGAAGACCCCCAACTACGAGAGTCCCAAGGGCGGTGCAATCGCGCCGTTCACCAACACCTACGTGGTGGATGTCCAGGCAACGGACGAGACTCGTAGGATGGAGTCGGAGACGGTCACGGTCAATGTGACCAACGTGGACGAGGATGGGACGGTGGAGCTGTCGGCGCTGCGGCCTCAGTCGGCCACCGCCTTCACCGCCAGCATCTCGGACCCTGACGGGTCAGTCACGAACGCCAGGTGGCAGTGGTCCAAGTCCACTTCCAAGAATGGCTTTTACAGAGCCATCGACAAGGCCACGTCGGCCACCTACATGCCGAAGGACGACGACATTGGTTCCTATCTGCGAGCCACGGTCACCTACACGGACCCGGAGGATGAGGGCAAGACGGCGAAGATGGAGTCCGATAACACGGTGCAGGCGGTGCGTGGCAGCAACACGGCGCCCAAGTTCGCCGACGACCAGGACCCGAACACGCCTGATGATCAGGAGGATGCAGCGCGGTCTGTGCCGGAGAATACCGAAGCTGACTCGACCGTGGGTGACCCGGTGACGGCGGATCCCAAGGACGGCGACGTGCTGACCTACACGCTGTGGGATGAGAATGGCACTAGCCAGACTGGTGACTCGGCAAACTTTGACATCGACAGGGCCACTGGCCAGATAATGACCAAGGTGAAGTCGGCCCTGGATGCGGAGGGCACTGGCACCACGGATGATGATGAAGATAACGCGTATGTGGAGTACACCGTCGTGGTTCGGGCCACGGACCCGGCGGGCATACCCGGGGTATCAACCGCCGTTCTCGCGAACAGCGACGTAGTCACGGTGGTCATCAGAGTCACCGATGTGAATGATGCGCCGGAGGTGACTGCTGATAGCACCACGCCGCCGACCTTTGCGGAGTCGGCCGGCGAGATAACTACGGTGCTGGAGAGGTACACAGCTGCCGACCAGGACGGTGACACAACGACGTTGTCGTTGGGAGGCGCAGACGGTAGCAAGTTCGAGATTGATCTAGCTGACGGCGACCTGACGTTCAAGAAGAAGCCCGACTATGAGAAGCCCACCGACGCTGACATGGACAACGTCTATGAGGTGACGGTGCAGGCCTCCGACAGCAAGCTGACCGGCACGCTGAAGGTCAAGGTCACGGTGACCAATGAGAATGAAGACGGAGTTGTGACCCTGGACAAGACCACGCCGGTGGTGGGCATCCCGGTAACGGCCAGCCTCAAGGACGCGGACGGTGGCATCTCCAAGCTCACTTGGGCGTGGGTGGAGTCTAATGACAGCGCCACCGTCTCCACCTCTGACACCTACACGCCCAAGGCAGGCGACGTGGGTGCCACCCTGACGGTGACGGCGTCGTACTTCGACGGGCAAAACGCCCCCAGCGACACCACCAAGAAGGCAGCTGTTGAGACATCGGTTGCTGTTGAGAGGGATACGCGGAACAAGGCGCCGGTGTTCGGAGACGAGGATCCTGACACGAGTGGCGTGCAGAACGACGCGGCCACCAGGAAGGTGGAGGAGAACACCAAGGCCAACGTGGGTGCACCGGTTGCGGCCACTGACAGCAAGGCTGACGGGACAGATGAGTCGCTGCAGTACCGTCTAGGCGGGCCTGATATGTCCAGCTTCAGTGTGGACAATACCGGTCAGATCACGGTGAAGTCGGCGACGAAGCTGGACTACGAGGGCAAGCGGACCTACATGGTGACGGTCATGGCCGAGGACCCATTGGGCGCATCTTCCTCCATCCCCGTGACCATTGAGGTCACCGACGTGGACGAAGCGCCGGATATCATGCTGGGCGGCCTGGCGGTGAGCGGGAGGTCGAACGTGGAGGTGGAGGAGGGGAGCACCGCGGTCGCCACCTACACGGTGGCCGGCCCGAATGCTGACATGGCTACCTGGTCGGTGTCGGGAGACGACGCCAGTGACTTCAGCATCAGCAGCGCCGGTGTGCTCACGTTCAACACCGCGCCGGACTACGGCACTGACAACGTGTACGAGGTGACGGTGGAGGCGGACGATGGGACGTACGATGACACGCATGACGTGACCGTGATGGTCACGGAGAGGGACGCGGGTCCTCAGCCGGAGCCGACGACGCTGCTGGAGCGGTATGACGCCGACGACAGCGGCAAGTTCGAAAAGGGTGAGGTGATAAGCGCCATCAACGAATACCTGGATGACGGTGCGAACGCCCCCACCAAGGCCGAGGTGATCGAGGTCATAAATCTCTACCTCGGGGACTAGGTTCGCAAGATGAAAGAACGCGAGGGTGCGCAGCACTATGCAATGCGCACCCTCGCGTCCCAGTGAAGGGGGCATGACTTGTTCAACAGAACAATAGCCACAATCGGGATTGCAGTTGCCGCGTGTCTAGTCGCCCTGGTGGCCATCCTGCCGGCAGCTGCACAGACCCCGAATGCCACGCGGTCCTTTTCCTCCGATGCGGTGGATGTCGGCGCAGATATGACGGTCACCATCGACGTGGCCAACTACGGGGGGTTCGGGCGGGTGACGGAGACGCTGCCCGCCGGGTTCACCTACGTTTCCAGCACCCTGGACGACAGCCAGGAGGACGCCAGCGGCGGCCAGGTGGTCAAGTTCACCCTCCAGGGTGACAGCTCATTCACCTATACCGTCACCGCCTCCGACACGGCCGGCACGCACGACTTCTCCGGCGAGCTCAGGGACTCCGACAGAATCAACCATACCGTCGGTGGCGATACCAGTGTTACGGTGGAAGCCGCGCCGCCCCAGTCAGGCCCCAGCGCCACGCGATCGTTCTCTTCAGCATCGGTAACTGCTGGTGACGATGTGACGGTGACCATCGCCGTGGCCAACTACGGAGGATTCGGGCGGGTGACGGAGACGCTGCCCGCCGGGTTCACCTACGTTTCCAGCACCCTGGACGACAGCCAGGAGGACGCCAGCGGCGGCCAGGTGGTCAAGTTCACCCTCCAGGGTGACAGCTCATTCACCTACACCGTCACCGCCTCCGACACGGCCGGCACGCACGACTTCTCCGGCGAGCTCAGGGACTCCGACAGAAACAACCATACCGTCGGCGGGGAGACCAGTGTTACGGTGGAGGCCGCGCCGGAACCGTCAGGCCCCAGTGCCACGCGATCGTTCTCTTCAGCATCGGTAACTGCTGGTGACGATGTGACGGTGACCATCGCCGTCTCCAACTACGGAGGATTCGGGCGGGTGACGGAGACGCTGCCAGCCGGGTTCACCTACGTTTCCAGCACTCTGGACGACAGCCAGGAGGATGCCAGCGGCGGTCAGGTGGTCAAGTTCACACTTCAGAGTGACAGCTCCTTCACCTACGTCGCTACCGCCTCCGACACGGCCGGCACGCACGACTTCTCCGGCGAGCTCAGGGACTCCGACAGAAACAACCATACCGTCGTCGGCGCGTCCCGCGTCACGGTCCAGGCACCCCCAGGACCGGCTTCCCGTTCCTTCTCACCCTCGCAGGTAAACCCCGGCGGGAGGCTGACGGTGACCATTACCGCCTCCAGCTATGGAGGGTTCGGGCGCGTCACCGAGACGCTGCCCCCCGGGTTCACATACGTGTCCAGCAGCTTGGACGACAGCCAGGAGGACGCCAGCGGCGGCCAGGTGGTCAAGTTCACCCTGCAAGGGGACACCTCATTCAACTACACCGTCACCGCGCCTGGCTCTACCGGCTCCTACACCTTCTCGGGGACGTTCAGAGACAGCGACCGCAATGATACGAGCGTGGGCGGCGCTTCCAGCATCAGGGTTGGGACGTCGGCGCCACCACCGCAAGTTTCAACGCCTGCGCCTCCGCCGCCTGCAACGCCAGTGCCGTCTGTGCCTGACAACCTGCGGCCGCTGTTCGTCGGTGGAATCGAGCAGGAGCGGTCGGTAGAGGAGGGTTCGGCCGAGGGAGCGAACGTGGGCGACCCCGTAGCCGCTACGGATGTAAACGGCGACGCTGTGACTTACAGCCTGAGATCGGGCAACGATGCGAGCTTCTTCGACGTGGACAGCAGCACCGGTCAGATCTCGGTGGGCGCCGGGACGGTCCTGGACTATGAGACCAGGAGTAGCTACACCGTCGTCATGAGGGCTTCGGACCCAGCCGGCGCTGCGGACGAAGTCACAGTTACAATCAACGTCACATACGTGGAGGAAGAGGCGACGGCGACTCCTGAGCCGACGGCAGAGCCAACGGCCACGCCCGCGCCGACGGCCACACCTGAGCCTACGGCCACACCTGAGCCGACGGCCACGCCTGAGCCTACGCCTACACCCCCGCCGACGGCCACGAGTCGACCAACGGCGACCACCGCGCCGACGGCAACGACTGAGCCGACGGCCACGACCGCGCCTCCGGCTCCCACGGCCACCACCGCGCCAACGATGGCGCCGGAGCCGACGATGGCGCCGGAGCCGACCGAAGCGCCAACGCCTGCGCCAACGGCCACGAGCGCGCCGGTTGCGACGGCCACCACCGCCCCCGTGGAGCCCGAGGATGAGGGCGGGTTCCCGGTGTTGGTAATCGTGCTTATCTTGGTGGTAGTGGCGGCGGGAGCGGGCATCTTCTTCTTCGTAAGAAGGAGATAGGCGCAACACCTACCAACTAGGCAGACCTGGTGAATGAAGCAAGAGAGGGGCTCACTGAGCCCCTCTCTCTTTTTGAGTCGCGATGCAGGGGTGCCGCGGCGCTGAGTCCTGCCTCCTAGGATGGTCAGGCCGTCAGGGAGGCCGTGGGACGGGGTTTTCGGTTCGCAGGAGGATCTTGGCCGAGTAATGAGCCTCGCAGGTTGGCTGCCTGGCGGCCCAGGAGTGGGAGGTCTCGCGCCAGGCGCCCAATTGCGAGTACCCGTTTGGAACCCGGCCAGGAGGGGGCCGGTGGCTGCGCTCGCTATACCTCCAGCTTGAAGGACAAGGTAGGGGCTTTAGGTCTTATCAAGTCTGGTGGGCCAGAGTGTACCGTATTGAGCCTGTCTCAGAAGACCATTGTTGCCAGTTTGATCAGACGAAAAGGGTAAAGACACAATTCGCCTCAGTTCACGAAACGTGAGACGGGACGAGGTTCGGGACCGTCAGGTAGAGGGCTGAAGATGGACGGAGGAACTCCACATCCTCCGAAGTGTGCGCAAGTTGAAGGCGGTGACCAAGAGGGTCCACTCGGCCGTCACGTTGGAGAGGCCGCGCAGCAGGAATCTCCGTGCGCCCTGTTGCTCCTTGATGATTCCGAAGACCGGCTCGACCAGCCGCTTTCTCAGCCTGTGAGCTTCTTTGGCTGCCTAGGTAGACATGCAGGCGCGGTGGCGACGTAGCACTTCATCGTGCGGCTCTATGGCTAGGCTTCGCCCGATCTCCTTGGCTTTGGTACAGGCTCTGAGAGCTGGGCACGCCTGACAGACAGCACCTGCAGCCCGGTACAGTCGCAATGGGACTCCGTTCACATGTTGTATGCGGACGAACGCGAGCGTCTGTCCCTGGGGACACCTGAAGCTGTCACTGTACTCGTCATAGGTGAATCTGTCCTTGTGATATGGGTCTTTGAGGACCCGTTGGCGTGCCTCTGAGGCCACCACCTGCTGACCGCGACGGTCTCACTCCGCCAGGTGGCTGGCGGCGAAATATCCGGCGTCGGCCAAGGTCATCTGCGACTTCGTTCCCGTCGTCTCCTCGGCCTGCTCCATCATCGGCATAAGTAGGGCATTGTCATTGACCTCACCCACCATGTCCACTGCGGTGACCAACATGCCGGATGTGCTCTCTACGGTCTTCGTAGCCGAGACCATTGCCTGGGCGTTGTATCCAGTCACGATGCTACCATGCCTTCCGCTCATCACTCGGGCCTCTGGGTCTGTCAGGTTGATGCGACTATGGCGTTTCTGACTGGCGAGGTCAGCCATCGCCTGCCTCACCCGCTCTCTCAGAACCTTCTTGTCGGCCAATTCCTCAGGCAGGCGGGTAACGGCAGCGTCTTCTCCCGCCTCGTACTGAGCCTCAAGGTCGGCTATCGCCCGCTCCAGACGCTCCAGCAGTCCCCTCAGTCCCGCAGCATCGTAGCTCCTGTTCACCGATGCGTTGGAAGCTACCTTCGTCCCATCCACCGCCTGGATCGCCAAATCCACTAGTTCCATCGTTACCGCCGTGCTTACCGTCCGCTCGAATAGCCTCCTCATGGACTGCCGATGCCCTTTGCAAAACCGCCACAGGGTATTGTGGTCGGGGTGCTGCCATCCGGTCAGCCACAGTACGGTATCTGATCCCGGCAGGCCACCTCCAGCTTCCTGCAGGAGCGCACTCCCGTCATGAACTCGTACAACCATACGCTCAACAATGCACGGGGGTGGTTCGCTGGCGCTCCCATGGAATCGCCATCTATGTCCACGCCAAGCTCTGCACGTCCTCCTTGTTCAAGGCGGCGACGAACTCCGCCACAAACCTCGCCGGATGATTCTGTGGCAACAACTCGTCGAGCGACGGCGGCAACAGCCACATCTGCTCTCGGTCCATATCTCGAAGAGGCATCCGATTCGCTCCTGTCCCGGTGTTGCACCACACAGTCTACACCCTAGCTTTCTCACAGACTTCTGAGACAGGCTCTATTGCGAACTTTTCGGTGGGAGGTCCTGATATATGAGGAATTCAGTTGAGTTGCCCAACACATCCAATAGCAGACCGCGATCCCGAACGCAACGGGCCGCAAGCTTCCAGGGAAGCATCGCGGCCCGCTAAGGCTGTGGTGCGACGGGTCCCGCCGCATCCCTCACTCTTCGGCCACGTCCGTCACGCTGACTTTGACCGTTGTCGTTGCCGTACCGCGCCTCCACCGTCAGGGTGTAGGTCGGGACCGTTTCGTGGTCCAGCGCGCCCCAAACCATGATCTCGCCAAAGTACAAGTCGATCTCGAACCGCCCAGCGCTGTTCCCCGCCGTGATCCAACAGGTGACAGTGTCGCCGGCGTCCGGGTCGGAGGCAGAGACTAAACCAATGGTTTCCCACGTCTCTGCCGACCCAGCTATCGAGAAGCTGTAGTTATCGGGGTTGAACACCGGCGGAGCGTTCTCCTCCGGCGCCGGGGCGTGGTCCACCTTGTGCGCCGGGGTGTGGTCTACCTTGTGCACCGGGTCGTGGTCGAGACCGGCGTGATCCAGCGCCGCCGCGCCCGTCGCCTGCGACGCAATCGCGCCGCTGTTGAGCTCCAACGTGTTGGCCAGCACCGCGATGCCCTCGTCCAAGAAGCTCGGCTCCGCCACCGGCCCGAAGGCGAACACCAGGGCTGCCGTGCCGCTCTCGCTCTCGTAGACCGCCCACTTCTCGCCGTAGGCCGGCTCACAACAGTTTGGGGCTGCCGGGGCTTGAATCACTTCTTTGCCCTGGGCTGCGCGGTAGGGCTGTACATTGTGGGGCCGGGAAAGGAAAAGATAGAGCAAGTCATCTGAGCTACTGAGGACGTCCGGCCAATCCAGTTAATGCTTGGGGCCATGGGTAACGGAGAGCTTCGGGTATATGACTCTCACGCTAGGGAGTTGCTGGCATCCAAGGACGACTACCATGCCGATACTTATGTGTCGGGCTGCTAATTCCATATTTGGCGACTAGCGTGGAGCCCGGCGAAACACATTGTCGAAGTGATTGATGTGGTCATTGAACACGGTGTACCAGCGGTGCTTGCTGGTACGGCAGTCGGCGTAAGGCTGGCAAATGCCGTGTTCGGTGCCTAATTCCTCCGGATGTATTGTGGATTAGACCTAAGGATAGTTCATTCAAAACCGTATCATTTGCACCAACTGAGATTTCTGCCTTGCGAGGTACCAGTGGCGGGATGTAATATGCGCGGTGGGTAGGGTCGTTTGCGCAACGCCATAAACGGGCGTGGGTCGATCGCTTCAAACCATCTATCTGGACTCTTCATAGTCGCGTGTTCGTAGCAGATCAGCAGGACGGAATTCGCTACCAGCCGGCCACAAAGAAGATCTCATCATGCGACGGCTGATAACAGGCATCTCTTGGCCACTCTCCGGAAGCTTGACGGGCCAGATCAGGCTGCTCCTGATGCTGTCTGCGGCCCTGCTCGGCTTCTTCTGGCTGCTCGACTATCTGGCGTCCCTGGTCTCGACAGCTCCCCGAGACATACTGGCAAGCAGCCCGAACCCGGAAGAGTTCAAGGGCGTTCCGACCGGAGTGGCGCTGCTCGAGTTTTCGGCCTTTGCGGTCTCCGTAGTCCTCGCTGCCGTGGTGCTCATCACTTCTCTGGGCTGGCCTGTCGCCCGCTCATCTTTCCGGCTTTCGCCGTCTTTCGTTCTGGGAACGCTGTCATCAGCCGCTATCCTGGCGGGTGGGGCATACCTGGCGTTTTCCGGTGTGCTGGAGAGGAGGCTCTCCTACGACCGGCACATGGTCGAGGGCTCACTTCTGGAGTCCGGCGCACTGGTGGCGCTTGCCGCCATCTTCTTCTCTCTTGCCATTGCAGGGGTTGTCAACCGTAGGTCGCTGGTGGCTGTTCTGGTTGTGTGGCTGGTGATCGGACTCGCTTTCGGCTTTCTGAATCCCAGGTCTCTCGACGGCCTGGACCTGTTCGAGAGGACGATCAGGCCGCAGGAGTCAGCTGCGTTCGCCTCGGTGGTGGAGAAGTACATGAGGACGCGCGAGACGCCGGGGGGCGTGACCTTACCCGGGACGTCTTCGCAGTCCGGGACGGACCCTATGGACGGCGCAGCGCCCAAAGACGCGACTTCAGTATCGTCCGGGAAGGGACTGCCATCGCCTGGCGACGAGGGGATTCGCCGGCCTGCGTTTCAGGTTGCGGGCGCGGCCCACACCAGGTATCTGCGCGTGGCCACAGGCGACGTGTACGAGAACGGCGAGTGGCTACAGCTCGACTCGCAAAGCCTTCCGGTTGGCCCGGGCGTAGCAGTCGAGGATGAGATAGAGGCCATGATTCAGCGCCTCGACGCGCAGAACCCTGACCTCGCCACAACCGGCGGACTCAGCCCGGCGCTTCTCGGCAGCTCTCTCGTCACACCGTCCAGCGTTGAAACCAATGCAATACGAGTATTCCCTCTGGAAGACGCCGGAGCAATCGAGGCCGGCGTCGTGCCCATTTCCCGGTATCCTGCCAGCATCGATACCGCGGGCTCGTACGACCCCTTCAGCGCCACTCTGACCGTGCCCGGACGCATATCCGAGTACGAATGGACCTCCTCCGTGCCGCAGTTCGCGCTGGCGGACCTTGTCGGAGCGGAGGTCTCCACCGATGAGGCTTACCTGCAGCTGCCGGATGACCTCCCCGAGCGCATACGCCAGGTGGCTGAGCAGTTCAGGGTCAGCAAGTCTCCATTCCTGAATGCCAATCAGATTATGCTGTTCATGGAAGAGGAGCTGACCTACCTGCCCAGTAATTTTGAGCTTGAGCAGCCTCCCGAGGGCAGTGACCCCGTCGACTGGCTCCTCTTCGACAACCGAGCCGGAGATGACGTCAGCTACAGCAGCGCCTTCGTGGTTCTGGCGCGGGCGGCCGGGATTCCGGCAAGGGTGGTGTCCGGGTGGGTCATCGAAGAGCGTGAGGGCGTGCAGATAGTCTACGCGCAGCAGTTCCATCAGTGGGCCGAAATCGCACTGGAGGACGTGGGCTGGGTCACGTTCGATCCTGCTTCCCGAGCGTCCCGGCTTGAAGAAGTCGAGAAGATCAAACTGGACCTAGCTGTGGAGCTGTTGACGGGGAGCGAAGAACCGGATGCCCGGGTTGAGGCGGCCGAGGCGATGGGCGAGATAGGCGGCGAGGAGGTGCTGCCGTGGCTGGTTGAGGCTCTTGAAAACGACCTGGATGAGGACGTTCGCCAAGCCTCCATGGTTGCACTGCAGAAGCTGGACTTCGATATGCTGGTCTGGATCCTGCTGAATCACCAGGGCCCGGAGATGAGGACTGCGGCGGCAAGCGCGCTCAATGCGCTGCGGGACGTGAGAGCGGTGCAACCCTTCCTTCAGGCCTTGTCCAGGGACGAGTACGCACCCGTCAGGGTGGAGGTCGCAGAGGGTCTGGGACACGTCGGCAAGAACAGAGCGGAGGGAGGGCTGCTGCTGGCGGCGACCGCGGACGTGGACGCCGCCGTGCGAGAGGCTGCCGTGCGTTCGCTTGGCATTATCAACACCGGCTGGACCGCCAGGCAGCTGGTGTCAATACTAGGCTCCGACCCGGACAGCCCGGTACGCAGCGCGACCGCGACGGCGCTGGGCCGGATCATGGCAGCCGTGGCCCTGAGGCCCCTGATTGTAGCCAGATCTGAGGACGAAGATGAGTCTGTCAGGGAGGCAGCCGGCGACGCACTGACGCAATGGAGCAGCCCGCGCCTGGTGTCGATTCTGGAGGGTTCGCGACTGGCTGAGGAGCGAGCCGCAGCTGCCCAGCTCTTGGGAGAGCGCGAGTTTACCGATGCCATCCCCGCCTTGAGCATCGCGTTGTATGACCTCAACGAGGAGGTGCGCAATGCGGCGCTGACCGCGTTGGGCAGCATGGGTGAGCTCACCTGGCTTGAGAACGGGCTTGGCCTCCTGACGCGGGCCGGTGGGAACTTCGCGTTGATTCCGGGGACAACGGCCGAAGTCGCGAGCGAAACTCCCAGAAATCCCGTGTTCGAATTGAACGGAGGCAGCAACACGAACCTTCTTCGGACTGCCGTGGGTGACTACTACGTCGACGGAATCTGGCTGCCTTTAGAGCAGCTCAGGTTCTCCCCCGATGGGGCGGGCGCAGACACTTCGGAGGCCGATGTACCGAGGACAGTGAACGCCGACTACGTGTACAGGAACCAGCTATCCGTTTCCGCCATTCTAGGTTCCGGAGCAATCCTTCCCGGGTCGGCGCCAACCTCCTATCGACTGGAATCCTTCTCTGACCCGGGGACGTACTGGCCCAACAGCGCGACCTACTTCATCACAGAGGCCAGCCCATCCTATGGGTGGGTCTCCGAAATCCACGAGTTTTCTCCCATTGACCTGGACTCAGCGGAACGGTGGCCCACGTCCGAATACTCCTACACAGAGCTGCAGGAACGACCGTGGTTAAGTCGCGCTCGTAATCTGGCAGCCCACATAACCGCCGGAGAGTCCACGGCGTACGGCAGGGCCAAGGCCATTGAGCAGTACCTGCAGACCGAATACACGTACCGGTTTGCCGATGCCGCTGAGTCATCGCTTCCTCCGCCGGGTCGAGATCCCGTTGACTGGTTTCTGTTTGAGAACCGGGAAGGCACGAGTGGCAATTTCAGCAGCGCATTCGTGATTCTCGCCAGGCTGGCCGGAATTCCGGCGAGGGTGGTATCGGGCTGGGCGATCACGGCCGGTTCAGACAGTCAGTTCATCTGCTCCGACCAGGCGCATCAGTGGGCAGAAGTAGCATTCGACGGTCCCGGCTGGGTCGCCTTCGATCCAACGCCGGGAGGGGCAACTTTGAGAGCGGATGTAAGTTGCGAGCCGGGAGAGGTTCTGAGGTATCCCAGCGGGCAGTGGACTCGCTTGGAGAACGGTTCAGCTATTTCTGGTTCCGGCGGGGGGGTCACCTTCTCTCCCCGCACAACTACGCTACAAGCTACGGAGCTGCCCCATACACCCATCTTCAACGTAAGCGGAGCCGGCAATACCGGGTATCTGAGAACAGCCGTGGGCGATGTTTATCAGACCACGCATTGGGCTCAGTTGGACCCGGTGTCCGTCCCATACGCAGCCGGGGACAGCGTTCCCGACACTGTGCGTAGCCCTTACTCCAGGCGGTCAGGCCGCTTCGCGTGGGTGCCCGTCCACAGACTGGAAACCGAAGCCCTGTTTGGCTTCCTGGAAGGCTCCGACGGATATGTTCAAGACCGGATTAACATATACCCGGCCGGGGACTTTAGCATATTGCCGGCCGGATTGTTGCCAGCATCTCAGTTCCTGCAGTCGACAGACCGGGACGGGAGCATACTCCCCTTCAGCGCCACATTCTCAACGAGTGTCTCCATGGTGACCTACAACTTGACAGCGGAGATTCCATCGTATACGGATGAGCAGTTATCCGTCGCCGTCGCCGCTCCTGACCCGACCTATACTCGGCTGCCGGAACGCATGCCGGAGCGCGTGCGAGAACTGGCACAGACGATCACGTCCGGCCATGCCTCCACCTACGACAAGGCCAAGGCCATTGAGCAGTACCTGAAGGCCAACTACGCCTACAGTTTCGCTGACGGTTCCGAAGAGGACGCCCTGCCTCGCGGACGCGATCCGGTCGACTGGTTCCTGTTCGACCATCGCGAGGGCACGTGCGGGCAGTTCAGTAGCGCCTTTGTCGTGCTAGCTCGATCGGTAGGCATTCCAGCAAGAGTCGTTTCAGGGTGGGCCATCTCGGCAACTGACGATGAACAGACCGTGTATTTTGACCAGGCACACCAGTGGGCGGAGGTGGCCTTTGAGGGGCTTGGATGGGTAACATTCGAGCCCACGGCTTCGGGTGGGCCTTCCGACAGGGCGGCGGAGGTTGAGCCGACCGAGGAGAACGTCGAGGGGGACGGAAACGGCTCTGGAGAGAGTGACGCTGGCGCGGAGAGTGACGCCGGCGCGGAGAGCGCCCTGGATGACCCGTGGGCAGCCCTGGACAGCGGCGATGCGGCAGTGCGTGAGGCGGCGCTTGAAATGCTGGAGGAGCTGGGCGCTGAGGTTATCCGGCTGGAAGACGGGTCGGCGCTCATACGCCAGGACGATGAGCTGATTTTTTCTGCGGGTTCAACAACCCGGCAGGCTGAACTGCCGCCCCACGTTCCTGTCTTCAATGTTGTCGGGGCGGCCAATACTCGCTACCTGCGTACCGGGGTGGGCGAGGTCTATGAAGGTGGGGCTTGGACACAGCTGGATCCCGTAACCGTCCCATACACTTCCGGGCACAGCGTTCCTGCTACAGTTCAGAACACATACTCCAGCCGTTCAGGCCAGTTCGCGTCGCTGCCCGACTACAGGCTGGAGACGGAATCGCTATTTGGGTTCTTAGAAGGCTCCGACACATTCTACGAAGACCGGATTCGCATCTATCCGCTCGCCAACTCTGCGGGGTTACCAGCCGGATTGGTGCCAACATCCTTGTACACGCAGTCGGCTAACCACAACGGGACCATATTACCCTTCAGCGCCACATTTTCTACAAGTGGATGGAATGCAACCTTTTCGTGGACATCTGAAATCCATTCCTATTCTGCTGCTCAACGCGCCGCCGCAGTCGCTGCGTCGGACCCCACCTATACGCAGCTGCCAGAGGACCTACCCGGACGGATACGTGAGTTGGCCCTGAGCATCACTGCCGGCCATGACTCCACATACGCCAAGGCCACGGCGTTGGAGCGATACCTGTCTACCGAGTACACCTACAGGTTCGCGGACGGCTCTGGGCGTGAAAGACCGCCCCCAGGCCGTGACCCGACGGAATGGTTCCTGTTCGACCACCTCGAGGGCACTTGCGGCGTGTTCAGCAGCGCCTTCGTGGTGCTGGCCCGGTCCGTGGGCATACCGGCAAGAGTGGCTTCCGGTTGGTCCATAGCTGACACTGACGCCCCACAGACCGTGTATGCTATTCAGTCCCATCAATGGGCGGAGGTCCCCTTTGAGGGGCTTGGGTGGGTGACATTCGAGCCTACCGGTGGGGGTGTTGAGCTGCCCGACAGAACGTGGATGACCCCGCCGCCACCCCTGGAGGGTACCGTCACTACCATCACGCAGTGGCCTGCAGAGGTGCGGAGAGAGGAACCGTTCATTGTAGGCGGCAGCGTTACGACCGAAGACGGGAATAACGTAGCCGGATTGGAGGTGGAGATCTACGTGAACGAGACTAAGGAGCTCGGCGGCACCCTGCTTGGGACAGCCACGACAACCTCCACCGGCTACCAGGCTGAGGTAACGCTGGCCGCGAACTTGGAACTGGGAGCCTACCAACTGCTGGCTCGCACATTGGGCACCGATCGCTACTATGAGTCTAGGAGCGACCCGGACATCTCGGTCTACTCAGGGAGCGGACTGCAGCTCACCGGACCCGCGGAGGTAAAGATAGACGTTGAAGCCACCTTTCGCGGGAGATTGTCGGATGACAACGATCGGGGAGTGGCAAGTCGCAAGCTCGTCGTAACCGTGGACGGCGCCGCCGCTCCATCGGTTGTGACCGACTCTTCAGGCCGGTTTTCCTTCTCCAGAACCTTCTCGTCCCAAGGGTCGCACTGGGTGGAAGTGAGGGTTGAGGATGCAGAGTTTCTGCTGGAAAGCACGGCCAGGCTCAACTTTCAGGTAACGCTTCCCACCGAGACCGTCCTTCATGCCCCGGCCTTTGTGAAAGTGGGTGAGGAGTTTCTCCTCACGGGGGAACTGCGCGACATCCGCGGAATTCCCCTGGCTGGAGAGAACGTTTATGTTCGGATAGACGAAGGCCCTGAGCGAGCCGTCGTCAGCGGCGATTCAGGCCGTTTCGAGTTCAACGACACCATTCATGAGGCCGGCGACTTCACCGCGAGCGCCACATTCCGGCGAACCGGCCCAGTGCTCTCCTCCAGTGCGACCGCACGCCTGTCGTCAAAGCATGACGTTGTGCTGACCATCGACGGGCCTGGCCTTATTGAGCAGGGCCAGGGAGCCACATTTGTCGGACGGCTGGAATCCGATACGGCCACTCCCACCGGTGAGCTGGAGCTGACCATCGAGAATGACGTGGAACGGGAGACTTTAAACGTGACGACAGACGAGGACGGCAGGTTCGAATATCACCATCCGTCCTTCCAGGAGACCGGTCCTCACTCCCTCACAGGGCTGTTTTCCGGAGAGAGTAGGGATGGAGAATTCCTGCTGGGCAGCACGGCCAGACTTGACTTTCAGGTAACGCTTGCAACTGAGACCTTTCTCAATGCCCCGGCCTCTGTGGAAGTGGGCGAGGAGTTTCTCCTTACGGGGGAGCTGCGCGATGTCCACGGAACGCCACTGCCGGGAATGGATGTTCATGTTCGGGTTGGCGAGGGCCCGGAGGGAACCGTCGTCACTGACGACTCAGGTCACTTCGAGTTTCTCGACACCGTTTATGCGGCGGGCGAATACACAGCGAGCGCAATCTTCCAGGGGGACGGCTCGGTTCTGTCATCCAATGCGACCGCAAGCCTGTCTTCGCAGCACGGCGTCGTGTTGACCATCGACGGGCCGGGCTTCATCGAGCAGGGAGAGGGCGCGACATTTGTGGGCAGGCTGGAATCCGATACGGCCACTCCCACGGGGGACTTGGAGCTTACCATTGAGAACAGCCTGGAACAAGATACCTTCTCAGTGACTACAGACGAGGACGGCGGATTCGAATACCACCATCCTTCCTTCGAGCAGACCGGCCTCCACTCCCTCACGGGCAGCTTTGCCGGCGGCGGCAGCCTGGGATCAAGCACGGCGGGCATATCCTTCCGCGTGGCGGCGCCCACGCTCCTGACCGTCAGGGGTCCCAAGAGTGTCCGGGACGGGGAGTCCATCGAGCTGACCGGGTCGCTTCTGCAGCGCAACGGGCGCGCGGTACCGGATGCCGAGATCACGGTGGCCGGAGAGGAGCCGCTGACGCTGGTGACCGATGCGGAAGGCAGATTTACCTGGGAGGTCGTTGCAGAGCTTGACCGGATCGCATCGGAGCAGTCGGGCGAATCAGATCTCTTCATCGAGGTGGACTTCGCCGGCACAGACCACCTGGGACCGAGCGGCGCAAGCCTGGAAGTCGCTGTCGGCTTGCCCAGGATAGTAGTGGAGGCACTGGAGCCCGTGGCGCGCGGCGACATGACCGTCCTGCGCGGCACCGTTCTGGTCGGCAGCATTCCACTGGCCGATGTGCCGGTGACCATCGACGAGGACGATAGCCTGAGGTCGAATGAGCTAGGTGCGTTCACCTACGACTACCACGTGTCCACGAGCCTGCCACTTGGCACAAGCGAGATCGTGGTTTCGGCGGAGGAGATTGGCGCCAGCGTGACCGTTCCCATTGTGATTATGTCTGCACCCAGCTTATCTTTTGAACAGGCGGAGGAGTCTGTCCCCGGAGAGGAAACCCTGCTCAGCGCGACCCTCCTCGACGACAAGGGGGCGGGAATTCCGAGAGCGGCGCTTCGCTCAAGTCAGGGTGTGGAGGCGGTCACCGACGACCAGGGAGTCGCGCTCTTCGAGGTGACGGTGCCGGAATCCGAGGAGCCGGCCCTGGTCCCACTTACGTTCACCTTCGAAGGGGACAGCCGGCACATGCCACACTCCGAAACTTTCGTCCTGGCCGTCCAGCCACTGCCCTCCGGATTCAACTGGCTGCTCTGGGTGGGTCTGCCCGCCCTGCTGGCCGTGACTGTCGCAGCCACGCTGGCACGTCGAAAGCTGATGGCGCTCCCCGAATCCGTGGTGGTCGGTCGGTTGCGCTCAAGAACACAGTCTGTCGCCGCTGGCGTTACAGTTCCCGACGATAGCGAGGAAATCGAGGCGCGGCGAGAGGCGAGTCTGGAGGTCGTCCTCGTAAAGGCTGCCACGGACCTGCCGGACGTGTGGGGCACGGGCGAGGATGTGCTCGCAACTGTCAGCCTGACCGATTTGGAAGGGCAGGCAATCGTTGGAGCGACTGTCACCGTCTCAAATGGCGCCGCCGATGAGCCTTCGCAACTCGTGACCGGCGAGCGCGGGCGCTGCGACGTGAGCTGGACCTTCAGTGCTCCGGGAGAATACTGGGTGTCGGCCGACTTCGAGGGCGACGACATCCACCTGCCGGATTCGAGCACGCACACATTCAGGATTGTGGACTTCAGAGAGGAGATCGTCTCCTTGTACAACGTCTTCTTGGAGTGGGCAGATGCAAGGGTCGCCGGGATAACGGAGCAGTCCACGCCCAGGGAGGTGGAGCTGATGCTGGTTTCGGAGGGTGTTCCGGTGGACCAGAAGTCACTTGACGAGCTCGTTTCCAGGTTTGAGGAAGCGGACTACAGCGAGCACCCCATCTCTCGCCGCCATTACGAAGCCATGTACCGCGCATGGCGGACGGTACTGGGAGCCTAGAGTCGTGACAAGCACCGTCACAAACCGCAGCCTGCTCTTGATGGCATCCGGACTGGCCGCTGTCCTCCTGGCCGCGTGGCTTCTGCTCGGAGGGCCGGGCGGGCCCGTGGCTGCCTGGACGGGCCTGGACTTTCACTACCTTGCTCTCCCGATCGCCCTGGGATGCGGTCTAATGCTGCTCAACAGGCTCCTGCTCCTGGCGCGCCTGAGGGTTGCCGGAAAGGGAGTCGACGTGGGGTTGACCGAAACCAGCGGCGAGGAGGCCCTACGGCGGCTTCTTGCGTCCGTACCGTCTGTGCTCACGAGACTGCCGCTGGACCTGGGAAGAATGGTGCTGGTTCTGGGCATTCTGGCCCTGGTACCGGAACTGGCGGTGACCATCTCCGAGCGGCCAGGCGGCCCGGACCTGACCTCGCTGTCAGAGTACCTTGGGTCATTCGGCTCCCTCGCATCTTTGGGTGTCTTGCTCCTGCTTCCGTTTGTGCTGGTTCGTACCGCTGCCGAAGCACGGCCGAACGTGCTCACACTATTGAAGTTTCCCCTTGTCAGGCTAATCGCCCTCGGTGTGGCTTACGTGATTCTTACTGACCGCGGCATCCTCCAGGTGGCATTCGACGCGCAAGGCTCTACGGTCCTCCTGTGGTTGGGGCTGGCGCTTGGACTTTCTTATGGCGCATCCACCTTGCGCAATGTTCTCGGGGCGGCGCGACGGCAAAGAGGCCTGCGCAGATACCGCGCCGCGCTCATTGTCATGGAAGGCGCATGGGTTGTTGCGCTGCTCATCGCCGTCGCTGCTCTGCCGTCCGCGGTGGAACCTGCGCTCGCCGGCCGCGCATCGGTGGAGATAGAGTCCTATCTGTCGTTGCTGAAGACGCTCACCCTCGTGGCGGCCGCCGTCTTCCTGCCCTTCTTGCTGTTCCGCGCCATTGGCGTATTCGTGCCCGTCGTCGATAGGGTTGTCGGGCTCCCGACAACACACCTGTTTTTGTACCTGATTGTGTACGTAGCGCTTTCCCAGTCCGGCGTAGTTGCGACCGCATTGGAATTCAACCCTGCTCAGCTAATGGCTGTGCTCACCCAGGCTTTGTTGATATCGTACGCGGCGACTGTGATGCGAAGAGTTGCGGGCATCGGAGTACCGGGACGTTATGGACGGATCGCAGTAAAGACCTTGGCACTGGCGAGCCCGGTGGCGCAATCGGCGGCCTGGACCCTGGCGGTGCTCGTAGTGCTCAATCACCTGCCCGTAATCAACGCCTTGCTGCTGGACCACTCTCCGACCGAGCAGACCGGAATCAAGGTCCTGCCTGTCTTCGGCAGCCTGTTCGACGGAAGATACATCATCGCAGCACTCTGCTTCGTGTCTGTCACTGCCATCAGCCTGCCACGGCCGCAGACAGACGAAATCCTGGGGCGATATTCCTCAATGCTGGCGGCGGTCATGTATGGAGCGGTCGCATTTCTGGCCTGGGCCACCGGCACCAGCATGTCGAACTTGGGACACGGCCTGGTCCTGGGAGGCGCGCTTGCAGGCGCGGGCTTGTACCTCCTGGCGCTCTCGCACCTGGCCGCATACGTCAAAGACTCCTCCAATCGCGCAGTCGCAGACGTCGCAGGCTGGCTCGCAGCCTCCAGGCTTCGAGCCCTTGTGCTGGGCATGAACATCGCCTTCTACGTTCTGCTACTGCGCCCCGTCCTTTACGAGTACCTGTGGCTAGCCCCACTCTACGAGTACGCAGCGCTGCTTGTCCTCATGCTGGTGGTTCTCACGCGGGTCGTGGACCACCTGAGGGCGGTGGAGAGCGCCACCGGCTCCGCGGCGCCGGCGTGGACGGACTGGTCTCACCACCGGCAGGCGCTGGATTCCAAGCCGGACCGGCGAATGGAGTTAACGGCCGGGCTGCGCCAGGCATTTGTGTACCGCGGCGAATGGAAACCGCTGTGGACCTACCTGATGGGGCTGCTGTACCGCAGCGAAGCCTCCGCCGAGTCCATTCGGGAGGTGTGCCGGCCCTTGCGCAACACCGCCTCGCCAAGCACTATCTGGAACCTTCTAGGAGTGAGGAAGTGGGAACGAGACGGCAGGGCAGAGGCGCTCGAAGAATCGTTAAAGAAACTGGAACTCGCGCTGGCATCTCCCTCACCACCTCTGAGCCTTATTGGTGTGGACCAACTTCGCGAGGCCGCCCGCGCCTACTTGGAGGATGGGACCGAAGTCGACGCCTTGGCCGTGGCGTTGATCACGGCGCACTGTCAGAGAGGCAAGAACGTGACTCAAGCCGTCGATAAGTGGTTCCACCTCCTTGAGGTTCCCGATGCGCCACCGCGTTGGTCCTGGTCGCCCGGACGCCGTTCACCGGCCGCGACTGCGGACGGAGGACGGAGGCTGCGTCTCGTGGAGGATGCGATCTCCCAGATGTCCGCGGAGGCAATCCCAAGCGACCGTGTTACAGTAGGAAGCCCTGCGTGAGGACGCGGGTTAGCGCCGGACCGTATTGCGAGGGCCTATGCCGGGCCGGCGACGCCGAGAGGAGGCACGTCATGCCGTCAGTCGCCACGCCGTCCTTTGACCTAGCGGAGTGCCGCAAATGAACGAAAGGGAGATAGAGGAAGCCCGGCTTACCTGTGAACAGATTCTGGACCGTGTCTCGGAGGCCTTTGTTGGCAACAGGCTGATGCTCAGAAAGCTGCTGGCCGCGGCCTTGGCCAACGGCCACGTCCTCTTCGAGGACTTCCCCGGCTTGGGCAAGACTCTGCTGGCCAAGGTATTCGCGCGGGCAATTGGCAGCGACACCAAGCGAGTACAGTTCACGCCTGACCTGCTACCATCCGACATACTGGGCCTAAACGTGTGGCGCCAGAGTGAGGGCACGTTCCAGATGATGCGGGGGCCGGTGTTCACAAACGTCCTGCTTGCCGACGAGATCAACAGGGCGCCTCCCAAGACCCAGTCTGCTCTGCTAGAAGCCATGGAAGAGCGCCAGGTGACCATAGACGGGGTGACCCTTTCGATTGGTACCCCCTTCGTGGTGATCGCGACCCAGAACCCCATAGAGCAAGAAGGTACCTATCCGCTGCCTGAAGCCCAGCTGGACCGCTTCCTCCTGAAGCTGAGAACGGGATACCCGGCTAACAGCGACCTGGAGAACGATATTCTCCGCCGGCGCATCAGTTGGCAGAAGGACGATCCGACAGGCGATATCAAGCCTGCGGTCGACGTGAGCAGGTTTGTGGAGATTCAGCGATTCGTGGAGACGGGTGTCTACACGGACCAGCTCATCGTGGACTACATTACGCAGGTGGTAAGGCTGTCCCGCGAGCACCCGCGGGTGGCGGTCGGTGTGAGTCCGCGCGGTGGACTCGCCCTGCTGAGGATCGCACGCGGCATAGCGCTGATACATGGCAGGGACTTCGTGGTGCCAGACGACGTGAAGATGGTCGCCGTGGACGTTCTGGCCCACCGTGTCATTCTAAACATAGAGGACACGCTGGAGGGGATACGTGGCGACTCGGTCATCGATGAGATCGTTCAGCAGGTGCCGGTGCCCAGTGACATAGGACGGGTGGAAGCCTCCTGATGCTCGGACCATCACATCCCGGTTGGATAGTCCTCTCCCTGGTGCTGCTGTTTCTTGGGCTGTCGCTGGGGAATCCAGTCCTTCTCACCGGGGCGGTGTTCGTTCTGCTCTCCGTCCTGCTGACCACCGCCGTATCGCCGCCCACGGGGACTTCCGTCAGGAGAAGCCTCCCGCGGACATCCTGCTGGGTTGGCGACATGATCGTCGTGCAGAGGCAGGTAACGGTCAGCAGCGGCATCGGCTCCGTCATTGTGCACGACGTCCTTCCGCCGGAGGCGCAGGTGGTGACCGGCAGCAACCTGCGAGTGGTCTGGACGTGGCCGGGAAGGCGGACTGCCGACGTCTCCTACCAGATCCAGTTCCCCAAGCGAGGGTCGTTCATCCTCGAGGAAACCGCTTGGGAGTCACAGGCGCCATTCGGCGTCAACCGGGGTGAGTCAGGGTATGAGGCCACATCCGTCGAGGTCTCGGTGGTACCCAGAATCAGAAGCGTGACCCGCCTGAACGAGGTGCGGGCGGTCCGAAAGAACATCCGCTACCAGGACTACCTGAGCAAGACGGGCGCAACCACAGAGGACTTTCGGGAGATACGACCCTACCTTCCGGGAGACCCAATCAAGTGGATCAACTGGAAGGCCAGCGCACGCGCCGTCGGCGCCGACAATGTGCCACTGGTCAACGAACCGGAGCCGGAGACCAGAAAGGCGGTGTGGCTCTTTATGGACGTTGCGGACTACATGGACGTGGGGGTGCCGCTGTCCAATCCGCTGGAGAACATGGTGGAGGCCTCCGGAACACTTGCCCAGTACTACCTCTCCAGGGGATCGATGCTGGGCGCCTACGCCTTCAATACCTACGGCGGCGCGGGTGAGTTGCTTGCGCCGGATTCCAGGATGAGCCAGTTCAACCGGCTGGTCCAGTTGCTGACCAAGCTGAGGGCCGGCCCGCCTGAGCAGGACCTGCTTCAGTCCGTAGAGCTATGCAAGAACTTTCTATTCCGGCTGCGACCGGACGTGTTCATCATCACGCGCCTGGACGCCCTCTACTCGATGCCGGGCGAATCTACAGGGTCACTTGAGCGATTCAAGGCGGCGGTACGCAGGTTGACCGCACTTGGCGGCCGCTCCCTGCAGCTAGGCAGGGTTAAGGTCGTGCACGTGGACCCACAGCTGGCGTATTCGGAATCGAAGGGGTTGGGACTGGAGAAGTGGGAGACCAGGGTCGTGGCGCGAGGCCTACAGGAGGCCGGGGCGAAGGTGATAGAGTGGGAGCCAGCTCGAGAAGAGTTCATCGCGGTACTCATGCGAAGCGTCGGAGTCTACAGGTAGTGCCGTGAGGACGCTGGAGCCGCGATTCGCGGCAACCGAATCCCTGCTGCTGGCAGGCCTGCTGCTGCCATCGGCCCTGGCGCTGCGGGCCTCGGTAGCCGCCGATTTGCCTGCGTATACTCCGCTTTCCGGTCCGCTTGTCAGACTTTTCCCGTTTGTCAGCCTGATTCCGGACCATTTCCTGTGGGAGCTGCTACCGGCAGTTGCCCTGTGCATCGTGCTTTACTGGTCGCTGCAAGGCCTTGGGCGAGGCCAGGTAGCGTTCTGGCTGATGGCCGCGCTGGTGCTTCTGCCGCAGGTGGTGTTCGTATGGGAGCACAACCGGATCGACTGGCTCCAGCTATTCGACCTGGAACTCGTGGTTGAGGATGAACGCTACTTGTTCGTTGAAGATGAACGCTACTTGTTCTGGGATACGACGTTGTTTCTTGTCAGCCTGGTCGGGTTGGCGGCGCTTTACCGCGCTATCGGCCTGCGACAGCTCGACCGCCGGATGCTGCTGCAGGGAATCGAGCGTGCGGACAGGGATGCGGCTGCGAAGGTCGAGGCCGTCATGCTGGCCGGCCTGGTGGCCGCGGCGCTGCTCGCGACGCTGCTGATGCTGGCGCTCTCCGCGCTGCTGGGAAGGTTCGATGGGCCATTGCATGAATCTTCGTGGAGCGTGGTGACCATTGGCGGAGGCGCTACCATCCTGCTTGTGCTCAGCCTTGCGCTCTGGTACCGGGGCCGCCGCGGCTGACGCGGTGCCGGCCTGAGGCGCGCAAGAGGCTCCATACGGGTGTGTCTCGCGGCAGGCTAGGACACGAGCCTCCGTAGCTCCTCTACAGCCTCCGCTAGGTTCTCATCCGTGAAGCCGCCCGCAAATTCGGGTCGAGCCATGAACCTCTCCAGCGTGCTGCGCTGATGATCATTGATGCGATGGAACTCGTACACCAAATCGCGTTCGCCAGGCTCCACGGAGTCGAGGAAGGGCATCGGTAGAAGTTTCTCCGCTAGTTCTATAGGCATACTTGCAAGCGTTAGAAGCATCCGATTCTCATGTGCTTCGACTTCGTCCCGCACCCATGGCCTGCTCAAAAGGTACAAGAACTGATTTGTGCTCTCGCCACTCTGACCTTCCGGATTGGTGGTGCTCCCACGCCAATGTCTCCAGGTGTACACCAGCCTATCGAGGAATTCTAACTCTCCCCAACCCGTTGTTGACTCGTCTATGCCATCATGGACCCACGGAAGGGCCTCTACTGCGTCTCTGGCAGCCGGGTCGCGCCTTTCCAGGAAGAGTAAGACTAAGTGCATACCTAGCTCGTAGTCCCCGACTGGCTCAAATGGGTCGAGGTCGAAAGTGTTGGTTGTCCCAGAAAAGGCGGAGGTGACGCTTAGAATCAGCCTTGCTTCAAGCCCGTTGACCCCGTCATCCACCCACGGTCTGTCCAGAATGAGCCGGAGGAGCCCGCCGTCTTCCAGAGCGCCCAGATTGACCAGAGAACGTACATTGGAGTACTGGTATCGCTGATCCCCGGTTCTTACCCAGGGCAAACTGGCAATTGCGTCCAGCGAATTTCCGCGGATTGAGCGCGCTGCCCACTCTCGGACCCTGCTGTTCCTGGCGGTCGTGCCCGTTACCACCTCTCGTTCATGTTCCAACATGCCCTGTCGCATCCAGTCACTCGTCGTCGCTATCAGGAACAGCTCGCGGCCGGAGGGAGGGTCACGCTCCAGCAGGAGCAGAAGCTGCAATACGTCCGCAGCGTCCTGCCGTAGCCGTCCCGCGTCGCTAGGAATTGCGCCCGCCATGTGTTCGACGATGCCTTCTTGCACCCAGGGCAGACCCTCAAGCAGTGCAGAGGCTTCAGAGTCCCTCAGGCGCAGGTCGAGGAGGAGTATGATGGTGCTAAAGAACGCCCCACCGTCGGAGGTCACCGCGGAGTATGACATCACCTCCTGCAGTTGCTGTGGGCTGGACTTTGCCAGCGCCGCCAGGGCCTCTAGCGCGAGGAAGTCTTGCGTCCAGGCGATTCAAGTAGGACAAGTCAATGATGCGCAGCGCCGCTTCCTGGTCTACGGAGGCAATGGAGCTGATGAGCTTGAGCGGCTCCGAGAGTGCATCTGCACCTTGGTCCGTCGGAAGCCATTCGCTTATCTCGCGCAGCAAGGCCCGGAACGCCTGGGGCGATTGCATTGCCATCTCCTCCAACTCCACGACGAACGGCAAGTCCTCGTTTGCGAGCCCGTCCCGGACCCAAGGCTGCGCCCTTACCATTGACGCGGCCTCCGGTTGGTGCATGTCCAGGTAGAGTACTGGGAGGAACCCGTCCGCACCATCGCGAGCACTCTCCTCAACTGTGGTGTTGGCCAGCAGCCGGTTCAGCGCTTCGGGATCCGACACGACCATAGAGAGTAGAAAGTCAATGGCTGCAGCGTCCGAGTTGTCGAAGGTCTCGGCGAGTTCGAGGTCCATCATGCGGAGGGCGGCATTCTCATCCGCGGCGGCCAACTGATTGAACGTGCCGATGGCCTCTCCCCAGACGTAGGACCCCTTTTTGTTCCTAACCCAAGGCGAGTTGATTAGCGCCTGGAAATAACGCTGGGACGTTTCCGAGGCTGCCACCAACTGTTCTACAAGGGCAACCTCTGAAGGACTGATGCCGTCTTCTACCCATTCCAGTGAGGCAATTGCCTCATCGGGCTGCGGCGTGGGCAGGGCAGTTGCCGTCGGCGTCAGCGCCTGTGTAGGAGTGCCCGCGGTCCCGGTCGTGGAAGCAGTAGCCGGGGACTCAGTCGAGGTCGGGAGCGAGGTTGCCGGCGGCGCAAGGGTTGCGGTTGCGGCTATTGTGGGCGTGGGTGTCGGCTTTCGCTCAGCCGTAGGAGGGGGAGTCGTAACGCACGCAAGGACGGCCAGAAGAGCCAGGAAGAGGAGCAGGTATGAGAGGAGCTGCGAGATTCGCATCGGCCAGCCTCAATGGTGGCGTATGGCTGCCGCAAGTATATCACACGGCTTGGGGAGGCACTGAATCGAACGGTCGTGGCGCAATACGAGTGCCGCGTCAGCGGCGTCCCGCTCGGCTATGCCAGCCGGCTGCCGGCCTGAACGGCGCAAGAGGCTCCTCCCGGGCAGTCCTCCCGGCAAGCTAGGAGACGAGCCGCCGCAGCAGTTCCATAGCCTCCGCAAAGCTCTCATCAGTTAGGCCATCCGCATACCCAGGTCGGTCCAATAGGCTTTTGAATTCGCTCTGGTTGCTCGCAATGTCGAAACGCAATGAGCCCAACGTATCGGCTTCAATCTTTTCCACTGAGTCCAGAAACGGCATCCGCACGAGGCGCTCTGCCACAGATTGTTGAGGAGTGCCAAGGAATCTCAGCAATCGAAACCCATGTTCCTGGACTCCGTCCTGCATCCATGACTTGTTCAGTAAGTCTTGAAACTGGCTGGAACCCGACCCGGACGCGTTCTGGGTGGTCAGGCACATATTCGACTTGGCCGAGGCCGCGATAGGAATGTTGCACATCGCCGAAATCCTCAACGACGAGGACATCGCCAGCCCTGCAGGCAAGCTTTGATCCAAGAACGGCATCCACTTCATCCTCAGGAACGAGGTCTCACGGGAACCTTGGTGTGGGGTACGTCCGGCAAGGGCAAGGACGACACCGTGCGGGTGGAGAAGGCGTTCCCCGGCATCGATTCCAAGACCCGGTTCCACCGTGTGCACCGGCTAATGCAGTCCCGCGCTCCCAAGGTCGTCCATCCCCGCAGGGTGGGAAGCTCCTACCAGCTCAGCGAACTGGTCAAGTGCAGGGCATGCAACAGGGCGCTCAGTGGACAGGACACCAAGAGCGACCAGTTCGCCTACTACGTCTGCCAGTCCATCATGAAGCACGGCAAGGGGGCCTGCGAGACTCCCCGGCTCAACGCCCGGCGCTTCGAGCAGATGGTCGTCGGCAAGATTCGCTCCAACGTCCTCACCGAGTCCAACATTAGAGACCTGGTGAAGCTGTTGGACGAGGAGATGGACGGCGTAGCCCGCGACCAGCGGGAGAGGCTGGAGAGTATCGGCGGGGAGCTTGAGGACGTGAAGAAGCAACTGGGCTGCGTCTGGCACTTCATATCGAAGAGTGACAGTATCGACGTGGCCGAGGCATCGGACCTCATCGTGGAACTCCGGGAGCGCAAGGAGGCCCTTGAAGTCGCCGCAGAGGATGCGAGAGGGCTGCTGAAAGAGAGGCGGCAGCTTCTGGACAGCGCCGACACAATCGTCACCTTCGCAGAGGAGATGAGCGAGTTCCTCAAGACCAGCGAACTGACCGAGCGCAGGGCCTTCATCGAGACCTTCGTCAAGGAGGTACAGGTCAAGCCCGGCAGGGCCGCCATCATCTACTCCATGCCGACGCCTGATGACAGTCCCATAGGGGGAGCGGACGCCGCAGAGATAGCCCTGAACGGGCGAGTTATGAATTCGGTCTTATCTGGTGGAGCTGAGGGGACTCGAACCCCTGACTTCCTCCGTGCAAAGGAGGCGCTCTCCCAACTGAGCTACAGCCCCACGCTCGCCTCGCGCCATGCCCCCGTGCGTCTTCGCTCATCGACGAGTCGTCTACGGCGGGCGTGGGAAGGCCTGCCAACGCCGCGAGGCTTGACGCTAAATTCAAGTATAGCCCGGAACTGCGCGGGTGGGTAGACCCCGAGTTGCTTCACAAGTCATGTTACCGGGAGGGGACATGAGGAGAGGCAGAGTGAGCGTGAAGGAGTACATAGAACGGATGCAGGAGCGGTACAGGCCGGCAGGACGAGGGGAGCGGGGCCATCTGCTGGACGAGATAGTAGCGGTTACCGACTATCACGGAATTCGGCCACGCGGCTCATGGTTCGGAGCAGGAGTGGCGCCGCCAGACGGCGTGGTGGCTTCAACTCCACCCGAGGGGACTCGAACCAATATCCCAGTCTGTACTAGGCTAGCTGGATGATCCAGAACTGAGTATCAATTGAGAAAGGCAAGCGTTTCGCTTGCTGCCTTCAAATCAATGGCCCACGAGTACCTGATTTCTTGGTGTCGATTGAGCAATTGGGATGGACGGGCTCGGGATGAGCGGAACGCCATCGTCTAGTTTAGGATGGGGATATTCCCTCCGGCCCGCTCATGGTGATGGTATGAAAGAGTCACGTGATTCCTGCATGCTGTATGGGAGAAGACCAACAGCGAAGGAGGGACCAGGTGACGATATATATTGGACTGGATGTACACAAAAAGGGAAGTGTTTATTGTTGCCAGGACGAGAGTGGGAAGGTAATCGGGGCAGGACAGTTGTCTCACAGCCCGGATGCTGTCAGGGAGTTGATAGGTGTAGGAGGGGAGGCTACTCGTGTGGCTCTGGAGGCGACGGGGAGTTGGCAGCACGTGGCGGCAATGCTGGAATCGGAGGGGGCGGAGGTGGTGCTATCCCATCCTCGGCGTACGCGGGCCATTGCATCGGCGAAGGTGAAGACGGATGCTATAGACGCTCGTACACTTGCGGATCTATTGAAGGGAGGGCTGTTGCCGCAGGCATCCCTGGCGCCTCCGGGGATACAGGAGTTGCGCCGTCTGGTGCGGACCCGTGCGTCCCTGGTGGAAACACGCACTCGTTTCAAGAATCAGGTGTACGGGGTGTTGACCCAGGCTGGGTTGATACTCTCTGTGACGGACATCTTCGGGCGAGCTGGCAGGGCGTTGATGATGGAACTGGAGCTACCTCATGGGGACAGGGTGGTCGTGGACACTCTGCTTGTGGAGATCGACCACTCCTCGGAGACTGTGAGGCGGGTGGAGAGGGAGTTGCTGAGGCAACTGGAGTCGTCCAGGGAGTACCAAGCCTTGAATACCATTCCCGGGTTCGGCCCCGTCACCAGTGCGACCTTTCTGGCAGAGGTGGGAGACGTGTGGCGGTTCAAGCGTGCTCGACACCTGCTGTCTTACCTGGGTATTGTGCCCAGGGTGCATTCCTCTCTGGTGGCAAAACCCGCTTTGGACGGTTGACCAAAGAGGGGCCTCCATTGGCACGGAACGTCTTGGTATAGTCTGCATATCCTGCTATTCGGAAGAGTCCAGAGTTACGGGAACTCTACGACAAGACCAAGCAGAGACACGGCTCTCAGGTGGCGCGTATAGCTGTGGCTCGGAAGCTGGCTACAAAGGCCTTTCACCTAATCAAAGCCGTTTCCTCCCCTCATGTCAGTGGGTAGCTCCTGACAGGCTCCAGCCCGCTTGGGCTCTTCGGCCGTCGCGTGGCCCTATAGTGATTGAGCGCCTGCTGACGAGGGATTCAGGTCCACTACCAACATGCGCAGCATACGCCAGCGCCCATAGATGCAGGACTGAGATCTCTAACACAGATGCGGGGAATCAGGCGATTGACAGGGCCTCTCTTTTGATAGATTAGCCTGTCGAAGGAAATGAGCGGAAGCAAGGTGCGGACGCCCCAATCCTCATTCAGTCTCCGGCCACATGCCCTCCCACTCCCACGCAAGGTGCGGATAGCGCCCCGCCATCAGGTCCAGGTGCTGCGATGACAGCAGCGGCGCGGACGGCAACCCTGACCCCTCCGGCGTGCCCTTCCGCATGACGCCATCCGGCGAGAATCCCAGCAACTCGACGCCCTCCTCCAGACCTTTCGTCTGCGCCATCACGCGGAAGTCTCCCATACCGCCCGGCTTTGCAAGCTCCAGCATGCCCATGCGATTGGAGTCCCTCTCCCTCTGCGAGAGCCCCATGCCGGCCAGCGACTCCACCAAGCCGCCCAGGCCAAGGTTCACCAGAAACTCACGCTGCGTGGTGAACCCTGCGACCGTCAGCCCACGCTCCTCCCCCGCGCGGGCAAGCGACGTAAAGTCCACGTGGGAGGTCATGTCCTGGTGCCCCACGCGGCGATACGGATCGCCCTGCAGGGTGTGGTCGTAGTAGCAGCGGAGCGTACCGCCGGACCGCTGTGCCGAGTAGAGGTCCCTGGCCTCGTGGCCGTAGTCGATCGTCAGGCAGAGGCCACGTGCCAGTCCTCCAGACGCCTCTTCCATCCAGTCGTCCAGCGCAAGGTTGACCTCGCCGCGGAAGCCATCCGGCAGCTCAAGGTCAAGGCTGCTCAGCCTCTGGGCGATCCGCGGCGTGGACGGCTCGTCGAGCACCTCGCCCAGTCGCCCGTCTTCCAGCGTGACGTACACCTCCAGCGCCCGCCCGTCGCGGACCTCGAATCGGTGCACGGGGAAGGCGTCAGGAAGCTCGTTGGAGAGCACGCAGCCTTCCACGCCCCTGAACGGCAGGCCGAAGCCCCTGACCTGCTGAAGTCGCGCGTCCGCGGGACTGGCGACCGAGCAGTCCACCGCCGCGTACTCCAGCGCACGCGCGAATGCCGGCGACAGCGACGATGCGTAGTCCAGGAAGGCTTGCGCCAGCTGGCAGCCGCCCGCGCCAACCTCGACGACTTGGAATCGCGACGGCGAGCCCATGAGCTCCCAGAGCTGCCTTACCTGCACCGCAAGTAGCGCGCCGAATGCAGGGTGTGCTACCGGGGCCGTGTAGTAGTCGCCGGTCCTGTGGCGGTCCGCGGCAACGTAGTAGCCGCCGGGCCCGTAGAGGGCCAGCTCCATGAAGCGGGCGAACGTGATGCGTCCGTGCTCGGAGATGAGCCTCTCGATGGTGGCCCGCGGCTCCGAGCTGCTGTCTTCCCGTTCCGCCAACCCGTTACCGTGCATCGGCTGGGGATGGCCCACCGCAGGTCGTCGACCGGCGGGGCCGGCCCGCGACCTGGGGACTATCCCCGCTGATCGATGGGCGTGAACTCCAGGTCCATCGGGCCTTCGTAGAGGAGCAGTGGGCGCAGGAGGATGTTGTTGGAGTGCTGCTCCATCACCTGGACCGTCCAGCCCGGAATGCGGCCCATGGCGAATATGCAGATGAAGATGTCCTTGGGTATCTCAAGCAGGTGGTACATGGCGCCGGCCCAGAAGTCCACGTTGGGGCAGATCCCCCTGGCCCCGTACGGCTCCATGACCTCCGCCACCTTGCTGAGGATGCTGAACCACTTGGGCTGGCCTCGCTCCATTCCCAAGGCCTCGCACTCCGACTTCAGGTGCCGGGCACGCGGGTCCTCCACCTTGTACACCCTGTGGCCGAAGCCCATGACCCGGCCTCCGCTCTCCAGTATGCCGCGGGTGTACTCCTCCGCCCTGTCCTCCTCGCCGATGTCCAGGGCCATCTTCATGACCTCCTCGGCGGCGCCGCCGTGGGCCGGTCCCTTGAGCGTGCCGATGCCCGACACGACGGCCGAGTGCAGGTCGGAGATGGTGCTGGCAGCCACGCGTGCAGCGAAGGCGGAAGCGTTGATACCGTGCTCGGCGTGCAGCACGAAATCCTTTTCCATTAAGCGGGCCTCGTCTGCGGTAGGCTCCTTCTCAAAGAGCATGTAAAGGAAGTTGGCGGCCTGCTTCAGATCGGGGTTCGGGGCGACCGGATCCTTGCCCTGGACGATGCGGGCGTGCGCGGTGACAATCGTGGGGGCCTGGGCGGTGAGTCGAATGCCCTTGCGGAGAGTGGCTTCCGGGGAGTTGTCGGCGGTGTCCGGGTCGAAGGATGCGAGCGCGGAAACGGCAGTGCGGAGAACGTCCATGGGATGGGCGTCCTTGGTGAGTCGGATGATCTCAACCACCTCGGCGGGGATGGAGCGGTTGGCGCGAAGTTCCGAGTCAAAGGCGTCGAGCTCGTCCTGGTTGGGCAGCTTGCTGTAGAGCAGCAGGTAGACCGTCTCCTCGAAGGTGGCCATCTCGGCCAGGTCGTGAATGGAGTATCCGCGGTAGAGCAGCTTGCCTTCGGCGCCGTCGATGAAGCTGGACTGCGTCTTGTCGATGTAGACTCCCTGCAATCCCCTCTTGAGCTCTATTTCGGTTGCCATTACGCCCCCCTTGGAAGATTGTTTTTGATCAAGGTATAGCCGCGCCGCCTCCCTCGCCTGCACGCCTCAATGCGCACGTGGCAGTCACCGCAAGTATAAACCCTGCGAGATATAATTCAATAGCGGCATTGCCTATACCAGCGATATGCGCCGCCTATCATTGGGGGCGTGGCGCGAGGGAGCGCGGGGCGGGCTGCGGGACGGTGGTTGGGCGAGAAGTTTCGCGGCGCGAATCGTGGGGCTTCTGCTGCAGGACGACAATCGTCAGTGGAAGAGCCAGAGTTGGGGATTGTGCCGTGTATGTGAGGTTATCGTCATTCAACGACACTCTGGCCGATGGAAAGGCGATTACGCGACTCCGTCAAGTGGCTTACCGCGCCAGAGCAGAGGCTCACCAGTTTCAGCGTCCCGAACACCGTCCAATTTAGGTGGGTTATCCGGGTCGGCGCGAGCTACATCAAGTTGCGTCTGTGTCAAACCGCGTACCGGCACTCCATATTCTTGAGAATTAGCATCAATCCCACAAAAGTCGGTACCAGATAGATTGGCATTCTGGAGAATCGCTCGCCCTAAGTCCGCATCCCAGAGCTTTGCATTGGACAGATTTGCTCCTCTGAGCTTTGCCCCGTATAGAGTTGCCTGCCGTAGTCTAGCACTGGAGAGGTTTGCACGCGGGATTTCAGCATCAGTCAGGTTGGCGTTTGTGAGCCATGCGCAAGAAAGATTTGCATCTTGAACCTGCAAATAGACCAAGTGAGCATCACGCAGGTATAGTCTTATTCCCCGGGAACTCTCAAGAGAGATTCCTAAGGAACTACGACTCCCTATAGCTAGCATTGCCTCCTGAACATCTGCTCGCAATGTACGCATGTAGTTGTCGAACTCGTGATGAAGGCCTAGAGGTCTCTCAACACTGCTATCCTTAGTAGGATTGCACACGAACGCGCATAGCAATTCCATTATCTGAATGTGGTACTGCTCTGGCTGTTCCTCAGCGAGCCGCCTCAGCGCATAAATCCCTCCCAAACGTACAGAGAGAACATTGTTGCCAAGCATCTCTGCCCCCCGCTCGTATCGCTCGTTGAGTGAGCTCTGTAGGGCAATGTCTGCTTGGCGTTGTGCCGTGGCCTTCTGCTGCTCAGCAACCCAACCTCGCCACAAGGCGAATACTAGGGCCAGAACACCTCCCAGCATGAGGCCAGCATTTCGCAGCGTTTCGCCATTCGAAGCTGGTTCAGGACCGCCGGATCCCAACCAGTCCCATTGCCACCATGTGACCCAAAGGCCCACTACTAGTATGGCTAGAGCCGTGAGCGCGAACCAGAAAGAACTAGACTTAATGAGATTCTTCATGCTTCTGCCATCAATCTTAAGGCCTCCGCGACCCTCCGGGTCGTGTCAGAGGAGCGCTGCACCTCACCCGGCCGTAGCGCCCGGCCGAGCACGCCGCGCTCCCGGTAGGAGAGCCACTTCTTCAGCACTTGGTACCTGAATGCAGCCGACGCTGGATCTCGCCGGGAGATGCCGTCTCGTAGAAGAGTTCAATCGCTTCCTTAAGATTGGCACGAGCCTCGGACACGCTCTCGCCTTGGCTTGCGATGTCCAGTTCAGGGCAGAGTGCGACGTAAGAGTCGCCTTCGCGCTCGATAATCGCAGTCATTTGTCTGATCATCCGTGACCTCCCAGTTATCCGTTTCGAATCTCAGGATTATCATTTGGTCTTGAGCAGGCCTACCCCTCACCCACCAAAGCTAGGATCCCCGCGATACGCCGCGCCGAGTCCGTGACGTACTCCTCGACCACTGTGGTCAGCTTTTGGGTCTATTCTACGCCGCAGTCGAGTCATGGGCAAAGCGCGTAATTGCGCACCAGGAGTCCCGCGGCCTCAGCGCGCCGACATTCGCTCTTCCAAGCCGCTCGCACGCCTCAGCCGGCGCCTGCGGCGAACCCGACACTACTGCCGGCGTTACGTTTCGTGAAAGCAATCACGATTGCGCGCATCAAGATGCGTAGTTGACATCGCTCAGACGTGAATGATATAGTAGACCGCAATCTAAGGGGTCTCTCTGACGCGAATGACCTCCATTCGGCTCTGAGGCGGTCCTATTGCAGAAGATCGAAAACGAATCCCAATGGGTGGAGGCAGGTGGAGGTGGGAGTCGCTCGCTCTGCCTCTCGATGGTTTCCCTTTTGACCACAGTTCGTGAGCCGCGGCCCTCTTCCTCGCCATCTGATCCACCGTACCAACCAACACACTAGCAGCACAGGAGACAGCATATGCGCAATGACGATTTTGTGGTCCGGTTCGCCGGTGAGGGTGGCGGTGGTCTCGTAACCTCGGCGGAGTTGCTTGCCCAGGTGACCGCCCAGGTGGGTTACCACGTCAAGACGTACGTCACCTTCCCTTCGCAGATCATGGGCGGGCCCACGTTTGCCCAGGCCCGCATCTCCACGTCACCCGTCCTGAGCTACGGCGATGAGCTGCACGTGCTTGTGGCCTTCGACCGTGAGGCCTACGACACCCACTACAGCGAGGTCCGCGACGGCGGCGTGATCATCTACAACTCCGAGGATTTCCAGTTGGAGGACGACGGCAAGAGCTTCGGCATGCGCATCGACGAGCTCGCCAAGTCCACCGGCAACCCCAGGGCCGCCAACATGGTGATTCTGGGCGCCATTGCCCATCTTGTGAACATGCCGGAGCACTACCTGCCGGAGTTCGTCACCAAGCGCTTCACACGCGGCCGCCCCGGCGACGCGGAGATCATCCGGGGCAACATCATGGCCCTGGGCCTGGGCGCAGAGGAGGCCAAGAAGAGCGGCTTCAGCCTGGGCGCTCTGGAGGATCCCACGCCCCCTGAGGGCGAACAGATCATGATCAAGGGCAACGACGCCCTGGCCCTCGGAGCCATCACGGCAGGACTGGACTTCTTCGTGGGCTACCCCATCTCCCCTGCCACAACCATCCTGGTGTACATGGAGCGCAACCTGACGGGACCGGGCAAGTTCGTCTACCAGGCCAGCTCCGAGATCGAGTCCATCAACGCCATCGTCGGCGCCGGTTACGCCGGCAGAAAGGCCATGACCTCCACCGCAGGCCCCGGCGCGAGCCTCATGAGCGAGGGCATCGGCATGGCATGGATGGCGGAGATACCCTGCGTGGTCGTCAACGTACAGCGCGGCGGCCCCGCAACCGGTCTCCCCACCAAGGTTGAGCAGTCCGACCTGCTCTCATCCATACACCCGGCACACGGCGACGTGAGCATCCCGGTAATGGCGGTGGGCAGCGTGGAGGAGTGCTTCTGGGCCGGCGCCCACGCCCTCAACTGGGCGGAGCGCTACCAGGGGCCGGTCATCCTGCTGAGCGACCATGCCCTGTCCGAACAGGCTCAGAACATCCAAACGCCGGACATCACCAAGGTGGTGGACGAGCGCAGGATCACCTACACGGGCCAAAACGGCTACGAACGTTACGCTGGCACCCAGGTGTCCGCGATGCCCATCCCCGGAGGTCCGGGGTCGTACGTGGCCAACGCCAGCGAGCACGACGGCATGGGCGACACCACCCACCTGCCGCAGCGCCACATCGAGATGACCGAGCGCCGGTTCGGCAAGCTCAAGCTCTTGGAAGAGGACATCTACGAGCGCGAGAACACGGACGAGTCCGTCGCCGTCATGACCTGGGGCGGCTCCAAGGGTTCCACGCGTGAGGCGTACGACCAGATGATGGCCGAGGGACAGACCATCGGCTGGTACTACACCATGTTCCTCAACCCCCTGCCGCCCAAACTGCTGGAGGAGCTCAAGCAGAAGGAGCTGGTGCTGATACCGGAGCTGAACTACCTGGGTCAGCTAGCCAGCCTGCTGCGCGCCCAGGGCGTGAAGGCGGAGTCCATTACCCAGTACACAGGAACGCCCTTCAAGGTCCAAGAGCTGAAGGCGAGGATCATCGACAGAATGCAAGCTCACAAGAAGGAGTTGGTGCAGGTATGAGCAAGAAGAACCCAGAATACGATTTCAAGTGGTGCCCCGGCTGCGGAGACTTCGGCGTCAAGCGCGCGCTTGAGCTTGGCGTGGAGAAGCGCAACGTGGAGTTGGAGATGCCCATGGAGAACACCGTGGTGGTGGCCGGCATCGGCTGCTCGGGGAACCTGGTGCATCTCCTGGACGGCCCTCAGCCTTTCGGAATCCACGGCCTGCATGGAAGGTCGCTTCCCGTTGCGTTCGGCGTGAAGATGGCCAACCCGGAGCTGAACGTGGTGGTGGTGTCCGGCGACGGTGACTTCCTGAGCATCGGCGGTGAGCACATCGCTCCCCAGTCGCAGCGAAACCTGAACGTCACCGCCATAATCATGGACAACGGCGTCTACGGCCTTACCAAGGGCCAGAGCTCGCCCACCACAGAGCTTGGCGTGATCACGCCCACAACACCCTTCGGAAAGCTGGAGAACGCTCTCAACCCGCTCCAGCTCTACCTCACCCTGGGCGCCAGTTTTGTGGCCTCCGGGTTCTCCAGCAAGCCGCGCGATCTGGCGAACCTGATAAACGAGGGAATGAAGCATCCCGGCTTCTCGATCGTCCACGTGCAGTCGCCCTGCACCACCTACAACGACAACCACGACACGCTGAAGGGCAACGCCAAGAAGGGAATTGATCCGATCACGTGGGACATTCCCGAAGACCACGACTCGTGCGACAGGCAGGCCGCCTTCAACCTGCTCCAGGAGGGCGGCATTCCTCTGGGCGTTCTGTACCAGGACCCCGAGTCGGAAGCGCTGGACGAGCGCGCAGAGGGCATGCGACAGCGGGCCAACCCCCGCAGCGTCGAGCAGCAGCTGGGCGCGTTCCGCATCTAGACTCACTGCTGCAGTAGCTAGGAAACAACGAGGGCCCCTCTCAGGTGGAGGGGCCCTCGTCGCGTCTTAGCACTCTTGCGGCGGGAGTAACGAGCCCGCCGGAATGGCGTCCCGAACCTACCTCGTGGACCTCGCGTACTCCTCCAGCCGCTTGCGGAGCAGCACCCTGCCCCGGTGCAGCTTCGCCTTCATGGACGGCACGCTCACGTCCAGGACCGACGCAGCCTCCGCGTTGGACATCCCCTGCACGTCTCGAAGGACCACCGCAGCTCGCAGGTCAGACGGCAGCTCAGCAAGCGCCTTCACCATCTCCTCGTGCAACTCCGAGTTGATCGCGTGCTCTTCCGGTGTTCCGGACGGGTCCGGCGCCCAGTCCAGCACGTCAAAGTCGCCATAGCCCGGGTCCACCCTTGATGCACGCGCGCGCTTCTCCTTCCGCAGGCGCATCAGACAGGCGTTGACGGCGATGCGATACAGCCACGTCCCCACGGACGACCCGCCCCTGAACGAGTCCCAGTGGCGAAATGCGGAGAGGAAGGTCTCCTGAGTCACGTCTTCAGCGTCCTGGGCGTTGCTCATCATACGATAAGCCACGCCATAGACGAGGTTCGTGTACTCCTCTACAATGGAACGGAAGTCATCCGGGCTCATGCCGGACCCGGTTGCGCGATTTCAAGGCCAATTTTCGCATCTCCACACCAGATTCTGCATCGAATTATAGTGGAATACACAACTGCGGGATACGCTTGACCTTGCCATTACGCGCCGCTATATTGTGCTTATGTTTGCCCCATTCCCACTTTGGAGCCGGTGAGCGGCATGTTTGAGTGGCTCAGGAGTCTTCTTCCCTTCCCAAGCAGCGAGATGTCCTGCATCAAGCTGAGACAGCTGGCTTCAGAGTACCTTGACGGTGACATGGACGCCCGCACGCTGTGGCGGTTCCGCTTTCACATGGAACGCTGTGGCGGGTGCGGTGCCTTTGTCTCCACGCTTAGAGCCACAATCCAAGCGCTCAACAATCTCCCCCCACCGGTCCCCGTCTCCGTCGACCTCAAGGAGAGAATCTCAGCCCAACTGCCCGGGAGCCCCGACGACCGGTCTACGAGCCCCTAGGGCTGGAACCTGGAGCGCGATCCGGCGGGCATTGACTCGAAGTTCAGCCGCTTGCCTCAAGAGCCTGATACTTCGATGGACACTTGACCAGAATGGCCTGAGTGTCGAATAGTCCGTCGGAGCCGTACGTACCCTCCAGCACAATCTCCGAGTGCTCGTTGAAGAACAGGTCGGGCACCAGCCCATCGTACATCGCGTTCACGGTCTGCCCGCCATCCTCGGCGTCAGCGAGTGAGAAATGGACCAGCGTGCCACTCTCGCCTCGTACAAACGACGACTCAACCAGCTTGCCGCTCACCCTAAGGTTCCGGTCGTAGACCAATTCACCCCGATCGTTCAGCTCCCCCACCGTGAGATAGAAGGCGCTGGCCCCCTGGAATGCGATGAACGCCAGATACACCAGCGCCAGCACGAACACACCCGCGACCACGAAGAGCTTGCCGCGGTGCGCGATCACGGACCGCTCCTCTAGTTGCACGGGTGGGACGTAGGACTGCGCTGTGTTCATGGCCAGTCAGAATCTCTCGTATCGAATGTCCGCTCACCGATTGTGCTTTCGTTCACTCTCGCATCATAACCCACTGGCATGCACAATTCAATCTCAGCCACAGCTGTTTTCCCAATATCACTTCCCACTGCAGGAAGTGCACCGCTGTCTACCCCGTGCTGCCACCCGCAGCGACGCTGGGCCTAGCCCCCGTCGAGGGGCCGGCGCACGACCGTCATCTGCCTCGTGGGGTTCGGCGAGACTGCCCTGTGCTAAAATGGAGAACACTCAAACTGATAGGTGAATACCGCGTGCAGCCAATTTCAGAAATCGCCCGCAGCATGGGACTGGACGACTCCTGGGTGTTTCCGTACGGCCGTTACAAGGCCAAGGTGAGCCTGGACGCGATTCACGACGGAGACCGTCGCGGCAAGCTTGTCCTGGTCACCGGTATGACACCCACACCCGCCGGGGAGGGCAAGACCACGGTGGCGATAGGCCTTACTCAGGCATTCGGCCGGTTGGGCCGCCGGGCCGCGGCGACGCTTCGAGAGCCTTCGCTCGGTCCCATATTCGGGATTAAGGGCGGCGGCACGGGGGGTGGGGCTGCACGCGTGGTGCCGGAGGACGAGATCAACGTGCACTTCACCGGCGACGCCCATGCCGTGGCCTCAGCTCACAACCTTCTGGCGGCTCTGGCGGACAATACTGCACAGCGAGGCCAGTTGCCAGGTTTCCGCGCGGCCAACATTACCTGGCGCCGCGTGGTCGACATGGAGGACCGCGCACTGCGATCTGTTGTCACCGGCCTCGGTGGTTCCGCCAACGCTCCGGTACGCGAGTCCGGCTTCGATATAGTGACCGCGTCGGAGATCATGGCGATTCTTGCGCTGTCCACCGGGCCCGACGATCTCAGACGCAGGCTCTCTGCAACCGTCATCGGATTCACTTCCGAGGGCCAACCCGTGACTGCCGGTGACCTGAACGCCGTTGGCTCAATGATGGCACTCCTCAGAGACGCCATTCGCCCCAACCTCGTCCAGACCCAGGAAGGTCAGCCCGTTCTGGTGCACACCGGCCCATTCGGAAACATCGCCCACGGCTGCAACTCCGTGGTCGCCGACCGGCTGGCCCTTTCGCACAGCGACTACGTGGTGACCGAGGCCGGTTTCGGAGCGGACCTGGGCTTCGAGAAGTTTATGCACATAAAGGCCCGATTTAACGATCTGGCCCCGAGCGCCGTGGTAATGGTCGTGACGGTACGGGCAGTCAAGCACCACGGCGGTGTGCGTGTCCGTGGGATGAACAGCCCCAACACTAGGGCCGTCTCGGACGGGATGTCCAACGTGGAGCACCTGGTGAGCGTGGTCAGGTCGTTCGGGCTTCCGGTGGTCGTGGCAATCAACCACTTCCCCACCGATACGCCCGACGAGGTGTCCATAGTGAAGGCGCGAGCCGAGGCTGCAGGAGCCGTGGCCGCCGTCGAGTGCAGTGTGTTTCGCGACGGGGGCGATGGTGGCGTTGATCTGGCGCAGGCCGTCCTGGCCGCGTGTGACAGCGGTCCCCACTCCGTGCGCTACCTCTACCCGTTGGAGGCACGCATTGAGGACAAGGTGCTTGCGCTAGCCCGCGGGGTCTACGGCGCCGGTGACGTGGAGTGGAGTGCCGACGCCCGCCGTCGCCTGCGCGCCTACGAGGAGCTGGGATGGGGCGGCCTGCCCGTGTGCATGGCTAAGACGAACCTCTCGATCTCCCACAACCCGCGGCTGATGGGAAGGCCCTCGGGCTACACGTTCCGCGTCACCGACGTACGAGCGTCGGTGGGCGCCGGCTTCATCTACCCCGTCTCCGGCGCAGTATCGACCATGCCGGGCCTACCGGGCACCCCCAGGACGCTGGACGTGAATGAGGACGGGCGCATCACCGGCGTCTAGCGTGGAGCCGGGCCGTATCGCGTCAATAGAAGATGTTACCGGGCAGTAGGTTGTTGCTCCATAATTGATGTGTTACCGGGAGGTGGTGGTCTGGGTGCGGGTCTGCGGTGTCCCACAGGGCTTCCAGTGCCTTGTCCAACCGGTTGCGTAGCGATGCGGGGTTGAGAGACCTATAGAGACCGTGGAGGCTCTCTTTCTGCTCTTGGGGAGTACATTGAGGGCCGAGAGTCTCTGGTAGGGTGTTTGGGCGGTGTCGTAGACCTTGCGTACGCGGGCGCCCTGGCGACTCTTGTACAGGAGCTTCATTACGGGGAAGAAGAAGTTGTGCAGGAGTCCTGCCAGTCGGTGCACTTCCTGGAGGCGCTCGAAGGCCACCCGCGTAGAGTAGCGGTCATAGCCCACGTGTCGCCTGACGGCCGCCCAGTTCTTCTGTTCCACGAGGGCGTTGTCGTTCTTCTTGTAGGGACGGGAGCGACTGAGCCGGATCCCCTGTTGTTGGCAGTAGGCGAACAAGTGGTGGTTGATGAACTCGCTGCCGTTGTCGGCGTGGAGGTCCAGGAGGGGGAATGGCAGGGCGCGAGCCATCTCGTGCACGGCGGCTCCTACCCGCTCCTGGCCCATTCTCCACACCGCGCAGCGGCCCACCCTGCTTTGGGCGCTCTCCTGGCCGTGCAGGTCAGGCAGCTCTGGGAGCTCATGGGATCGCCGTCGCGGTTCCACGTCGTCGAGGTGAGCGCGGGCTGACGGTTGCGGGATTCACCACACAGCGTGAGTTTCTGCTGAACCTTGGTCTGGGCGGCTTGGTGGAGTCGCTGGCGGGCATGGGGCTCTCGCAGAGGGAGAGGGACTCGAATCGCATGGGCATGCTGGAGCTTGCAAAGCCGGGCGGTATGGGAGACTTCCGCGTGATGGCGCAGACGAGAGGACTGGAGGGAGGCCTCGAGCTGCTGGGATTCTCGCCGGATGGCGTCATGCGGAAGGGCACGCCGGAAGGGTCAGGGTTGCCGTCCGCGCCGCTGCTGTCGTCGCAGCACCTGGACCTGATGGCGGGACGCTATCCGCACCTTGCGTGGGAGTGGGAGGGCATGTGGCCGGAGACGGAATGAGGATTGGGGCGTCCGCACCTTGCTTCCTCATTCTATGAAGCGTCTGTTCCGCCATCCAGTCGGATTAGTGGCAATCGCCCATGCTTTGTCATGGGCGGTTGCCGTTTTCACTATAGCACACCTAGTGAGCATTGGTGACGAAGGCAACTGGGGGTCGGTGTTTATCCTAGGCTCTCCCATACTCTGGACGGCTATCGCCATACTGGAGTTGCTCAGGTCTAGCCCGGACAGGAGAGTGCTTCTGACAATGGCCTGCATTACGGGAGTCATAGCTGTCTTGGGGTCATTCACGCTTGGTCTGCTTCTAGTCCCCACGACCGTTCTCCTGGACTTGGCAACCGCAAAGCTACCTTCTTCGGATGACCTCCGATACTAACGTCGGGCTGTAGCACTTCTTCGGACAGAAGTAACAGCCGTTTGCCTGCTCGACGTGAGCGTATGCTTCTTCAACAGCAGACGCTCCGGAGTCTTGGAATCTCAGGTCGATTTGGTTTATGGGCAGGGTAGCCAAGGGCATTCGGAGCCGTGGACGACATGGTTGCAGCTCTAAAGGGACGCGCCACGCGGAGCTAGCAGCCCAGCTTGCTCGCAAGTTCCTCGATGTCCGTGGCGTTAACATCGAAATCTGCTTCAGGAGTTACGTCCACGTCAACGCTTGGCCCGAACTCGTGGGGCCTGGCAACGAATGCAGCCCTGAGTCCCACCTCCTGCGCCGACCTCAAATCGCTCTTGTGGGCCGCCACCATCATGACCTCCTCCGGACGCAGACTCAGGAGGTCCGCTGAGCCCTGATAGGTCTCCGGGTCAGGCTTGTAGCGCCTCATCAACTCAGCGGAGAGGATGCAGTCCCAGGGCAGGCCCGCGTGCTTGGCCATGTTGGTGAGCAGGGCCACGTTGCCATTGGAGAGGGTGGCCACAATGAAGCGTTGGCGCAGCCGGGTCAGGCCGGCCACGGAGTCCTGCCACGGCGCGAGCCTGTGCCATACACGGTTCCAGTAATCCTTCTCGTCTTCGCTGAGGCCCGTGATGCCAAAGTCGTCAAGAAGGTCATCGAGGATCATGCGATGCAGCACGTCAATCTTGGTCCAAGGCAGCTCCCCATTCCGCACCCGGGCCATTGCAGGCGCATAGCCGGCCCGCCACCTGTCGGCGAACTCAGCCCAGTCAACGTCGATGCCCTTGGATCTGCCCAGCTGCTCGCCCTCGCGGATGATACTACCGCGCCAGTCGACCACGGTCCCGAATACATCAAAGGTGAGGGCCTTGACGCCCGATTGGTTCACGGAAGTCTCCTAAGCCAGTGTCGCCTCAACGCTGAGCACCTCTACCGCCGCCTCACACGCCGGAAGCGCCCAGCCGTTCCCTGAGCAGCCGTACCGCGGCTTCGATGCCATCGGGGTGGTCGAAGACGGCCGAGCCGGCCACCACCACCTGCGCGCCCGCATCCGCAACCAGCGGCGCCGTGTCGGCGTTGACGCCGCCGTCAACCTCCACGACGGCTTCTGAGCCCCGCTCGCGCAGCAGGTCGCGCATTCGCTCGATCTTCTGCGGGCTGGACGGGATGAACTTCTGGGCGGGCAGACCGGGGTTAACCGACATCACCAGCACCTGGTCCAGCCGCGGCAACGCCTCCTCGATGGCCATCACGGACGTGGCAGGGCTGATGGCCACGCCCGCGCGGGCTCCCCGCGAGCGAATGCGGTCGACGGTCCAGTGGAGTTGGATACAGGCCTCGAAGTGAACGGTGACTATGTCCGCGCCCGCGTCAACGAACGAGTCCACGTGACGCTCCGGCCGCTCCACCATCATGTGGACGTCAAGCGGCAGGTGCGTCCACTTCCGGATGGCCTCGACGGTGCGAGGCCCCCAGGTCATAGACGGCACAAAGTGGCCGTCCATGATGTCAACGTGTATGAGATCGGCGCCGGCGCGCGTCACTTCGGCCACGTGCTCGCCCAGCCGGGCGAAGTCCGCCGAAAGGATGGATGGCGCCAGCTTGACGTCAGCCATCGCGCGCCTCGATGTCGGCGACCCAGCGCCGGAAGCCCACAAGCCTGTCGAAGGTCTCGGCTGAAGCCCTAGCATGTTCCACGGCCTGCGAGCTTAACTCCCACTCAGGGCCCCATCTCATGACGTAGTCTTCCAGGGTCAGGAAGCCAGGAAACTGTTTCACGGCGTCCTCCATCGCAGTAACAGCGCGGAAGCTCGCAATCAGTTCCTGGCAAACGGCCAGCAGTTCTGGGTGGTCGCCGTCAAGCGTCGCCCGCTTGAATCCAAGGGAGGGATAACCCAGGCCGGTGTTGTTCTCAATCACGATTCGCACGGCGTTCTGCAGGCTCCCAGGGTTGGCTATGGTCATCTGAGCTCGCACGATCATAGACCCGCCTCCAAGAGGAGGCTTGCTTCACTGAGCGCCTCCTCAACCCGCCGAGGTGCCGTGCCCCCGGGCACGTCCCGGCCGGCAACGGAGCTCTCCGCGCTGATCTCGTACACGTCCTCTTCGAAGCTGGAAGAGAAGCGGCGGTAGTCTTCCAGCGCCAGCTTGTCCAGGCTCACGCTTCGGGATTCGGCGTAGCGTGCGAGGTCTGCCATAATGCCGTGGGCGGAACGGAATGGCTCACCCTTCCTCACCAGGTAGTCAGCCAGGTCCGTGGCCAGCATGGAAGCGTCTCCCGCGGCCTCACGCATCCGCTCGGAGCGGACCTCCATCGTGGCGACCATGCCGGTGAACACCGATAGCGTGCCGAGAAGCGTGTCCACGGTGTCGAAGAAGCCCTGCTTGTCCTCCTGCAGGTCGCGGTTGTAGGCAAGGGGCAGTCCCTTGAGCATGGTGAGCGCACCCATCAGATTGCCGTAGACGCGGCCCGTCTTGCCGCGTGCAAGCTCGGCCACGTCCGGGTTGCGCTTCTGCGGCATGATGCTGCTGCCGGAGGTGTAGTCATCGCCCAGGCGCACGAAACCAAACTCCTGTGAGGACCACACCACCAGTTCCTCGGCCAGGCGGGATAGGTGCGCCATGCACAGGGCGGCGTTGGAGTGGTACTCCACCAGGAAGTCGCGGTCGGAGACGGCATCGATGCTGTTCGCGCTGACGCGGCTGAAGCCGAGCTCCTTGGCCACCAGGTCGCGGTCGATGGGGTAGGGGACACCGGCGAGCGCGCCGCTACCCAACGGGAGCACGTCGGTCCTGCGGAGGCAATCAGCGAAGCGTTCGCGGTCGCGCTGCAGCATGTGGAAGTAGGCCAGCATGTGGTGCGCAAAGAGCACCGGTTGGGCGCGCTGCAGATGGGTGTAGCCGGGCATGATGACGCCTTGGTGGGCCCGCGCAACCGATAGCAGCGCCTCCTGAAGTGCCCTGAGACTGCCGATGGTCTCCTGGGTGACCTCTTTGCAGTACAGGCGAATGTCAGTGGCCACCTGATCGTTGCGTGAGCGGGCCGTGTGCAGCCGCCCAGCGGCATCGCCGATCTTCTCGAAGAGGCGCGCCTCCACGTTCATGTGGATGTCTTCCAGCTCCTCCCTCCAGGGGAAATCGCCGTTTTCGATCTCCTGCAGGATGCTTTGGAGGCCGGAGCAGATCAGTTGCGAGTCATCTTCCGAGATGATGCCCTGGGCGGCCAGCATCCGCGCATGGGCTACCGAAGCCGCCACGTCCTGCCGGTACAGGCGGCGGTCGAAGCTCACGGAGGTGATGTAGGGCGGTATGGAGTCCCTGTCTTGCATTGCTCTTCAAGTGGGGCGAGCGGTGCCGGGCTCAGTTTAGGGCGGGCTAGCTGCCCCCGCCAAGCTCGGGCAGCTCCAGCGACTGCACCCTCGCCTGGGTGCGGCCGGCAAGCCCGAAGATGTGGATGAAGCCCTCCGAGGCGCGATGGTCGAACCGGTCCCCTGTGTCGTAAGTGGCCAGATCGTGCTGGTAGAGCGAGTACGGCGAGCTGCGTCCCACCACCACGCAACGGCCCTTGAACAGCTTGAGCCTGATCGAGCCGGTAACGTACCGCTGGGTGCTGGCGACGAATGCCTCCAGGTCCTGGTGAAGAGCGGTGAACCACAGGCCGTTGTAGACGTGCTCGGCGTACTCCTGTGCGATCCGCTCCTTGAGCCTGAGCTGGTCCTTGCTGAGCGTGACGCCCTCCAGCGCCCTGTGCGCGGCGTGCAGGGCAGTGGCGGCCGGGGCCTCGTACACCTCGCGGGACTTTATGCCGACGAGCCGGTCTTCCACGTGGTCGACGCGGCCGACGCCGTGCTCGCCGGCGAGGCGGCTCAGGTGGGCTATCAGGTCCACGCCGTTCATCTCCTCGCCGTCCAGCGCCACAGGAATTCCCTCGCTGAAGGTCACTTCAACGTACAGCGGGGTGTCCGGCGCGTTCTCCGGCGAGACGGTCCAGGCATACGCCTCTTCGGGAGGCTCCATCCAGGGGTCCTCCAGGTCGCCGGCCTCGATGCTGCGGCCCCACAGGTTCTCGTCCACGGAGTACGGGCTGCGCGGCCCCAGGTCGAGGGGCGTATTCCTGCTGCGACCGTACTCGATCTCCTCCTCACGGCTCATGCCCCACTCCCGGGCGGGCGCGATTATCCTGAGCGAAGGGTCCATCCCGGCGATACTCAGGTCGAAGCGCACCTGGTCGTTGCCCTTGCCCGTGCAGCCGTGCGCAACAACCCCCGCGCCCTCGCGGTGGGCGACGTCCAGCAGGTAGCGGGCGATTAGCGGGCGACCCAGCGCGGTTGCGAGCGAGTACTGGCCCTGGTAGATGGCGCCGGCTTGCAGCGCGGGGAAGACGAACTGGCGCACGAAGTCCTGCCTGCCATCCACTACGAAGGCCCTGGACGCGCCGGCGGCGATGGCACGCTCCTGCACGTCGGAGCGGCCTGAGCCGCCGCCCATGTCGGCGGTGAGGGTTATGACATCAGCGTCGTAGTTTTCCTTCAGCCAGGGGATGGCCACGGAGGTGTCGAGGCCTCCGCTGTAAGCCAGGACAACTTTGGTCGCCATTTTCTGTCTCCTTATGTGATTGGTGCGCCGGGTGTGAAGTCTCGCGTCGACTGTCACTCCACCCTAGTCGGCGGTCGCCCTGGTTATTGCGCGGTCCAGCTTGGCGATACCCTCGTCGACCTCGTCCTCGCTGAGAGTCAGAGGCGGCATAATGCGGATAGCATTGGGACGAACAGGATTGAGCAGCAGACCTTCATCGTTGCTCATGGAAACCACCTGGCCGGAGATGTCTCCCGTGAACTGTACAGCGACAAGCAGGCCCATGCCCCGCACCTGGTCGATGGCGGCGTGGCGTGACATCAGCCCGTTCAGGCCATCCATCAGCCTGCGGCCCATCGCGGCGGCGTTGGCCGGCACGTTGTTCTGTATCACGTGGTCAACGACGCCGAATGCGCCGGCGGTCGTCAGCACGTTGCCGCCGTAGGTGGAGCCGTGGTCGCCGGGGGCCAGGACGCAGAACTTCTCCTTGGCCAGGAACGCTCCGATGGGAACGCCGCCTCCGAGTCCCTTGGCCAGCGTGATGGCGTCCGGCTCCACGCCGAACTGCTCGTACCCGAATAGCGTGCCCAGGCGGCCGATGCCGGTCTGCACCTCGTCGAGGATCATAACCAGGTTGTGCCGGTCGCACCAGTCGCGCACCTGCGCCAGGTAGTCCGGCGCCGGCACTATGACGCCGCCCTCTCCCTGTATCGGCTCCACCATGACGGCGCACGTCTCGTCGGTGGTGGCCTCGCGGATGGCGTCGATGGCGTCGTACGGCACGTTGACGAAGCCGGGTGCCAGGGGTTGCCACTGCTCCTGGTAGTGCGGCTGTCCCGTGGCCGCTGCCATCGTGAGAGTGCGGCCGTGGAAGGAATTGAGGGCTGTGATCACCTCGTAGGCCCCGTTGCGGTTCAGCTTGCCGTACTTGCGGGCCAGCTTGACTGCACCCTCGTTGGCCTCCGCGCCGCTGTTGCTGAAAAACACGCGGTCAAGGCAGCTGTTCTCCACTAGCAGCTGCGCCAGCTTGACCTGCGGCACGGTGAAGAACTGGTTGGAGGTCTGTATCAGCGTGCGGGCCTGCTCCTCCACCGCCTGCACGAGTGCGGGGTGGCAGTGGCCCAGTGTGTTCACGGCCCAGCCTGCGGTGAAGTCCAGGTATTCCTTGTCGTCTTCGTCCCAGACGCGTGAGCCGCTGCCCCTCACCAGCACCAGCGGCTGCCGCCGGGCAACCTGCATGTAGTATCTGCTCTCCAATTCCCTCCAGGTACTCATTGTCCTCCTTCCTGTGTGGGGCCCAGCAGCCGGTCCAGGGCCTGCTCGAGTCTGTCCAGGCTCTGTTTCAGCTGCGCGATGGCCTGTCGTATCTCATCCGCGTTCATGTCCTCTGTCGGCTCCGCTGTCGGGTCTGTGGGCAAGACCGGCTCCGGCTCGCCTCCTGCTAGCAGCGCTTCCAGCGCGCTGTTCAGGTCGTCGGCCATGACCACGCTCTTGGCGTCTGCCAGTATAACCTGCTTCAGCTCCGGGAAGGTAATGTTTTCCGCCTGGATGTAGAGCGGCTCCACGTACATCAGGAAGCGATCGCCCTCGTGCTCAATGGGCGTGACCAGCAAGTTGCCCCTGATGCATCTGGCTCCGCGCTGGCACAGCAGAGTGAACTGCTGCTTGATTGTGAAGTCCTGATCTATTCTGGCCTCGATCTGCTCCGGGCCGTCGACCTGAATGCCCTTCGGGAAGAAAAAGGCCTTCAGGCTGCCGTACTGGCCGCGGTCGTTGTCCATCCGTGCGGCGAGCCACGCCACCTGGTTGGGCTTGTTGAGCGGAGTGAAGGGGATCATGAGCACGAACTCCTCCTTCTCCTCACCCGGCAGCTTCATGATCACGTGATAGGGCTGTATGGGCTGGACGGTCTCGAAGAAGAGCTCCTGGGGTATGCTCCAGGGGTCTTCCTTGCGATAGAAGTCGGTGGTGTCCCGCATGTGGTAGAGCAGGTACTTCTCGGCCTGCACGGAGAAGAAATCCCGCGGGTAGCGCACATGACTCTGGAGCGACACGGGCAGCTCGTCGCGGGGCTTGAACAGGCCAGGGAATGCCCCGGAGTAGGACTGGATGATGGGGTCTTCATCGTCGAAGATGTAGAACTGGACCTCGCCGGTGTGCGCGTCTACGACTGCCTTCACGCTGTTGCGCATGTAGTTGAACTCGTCCCGGTAGGGATCGGAGTAGGGGTAGTGGTTGGTGACGGTGTAGGCGTCCTGGAACCACCACAGCTTGCCATCGGCCACCACCATGTAGGGGTCGGAATCCAGGCGCAGGAACGGCGCGATCTGCTTGACCCTGTCCTGGATGAGGCGCCTGTACTGAATCTTGCTCTCCGGCGCAACTGCGCCGCTGATGAGGATGTTGATGTCGGCGAACTCCCACGCGTACGCGAATCGCCTCAGTAGGGAGCTGAGGTGCACGCCTCCTCCCCCGTCGTACACGTAGTCGGTGGCCACGGCCGCCTCGGAGTCGATGGCCGGGAAGTCGAACTCGGCTTCCTTCGAGTTGACGATGACATAGCTGGCGCTGTTCTCGCCATAGTAGATCTGGGGCACGTCGACGTGCGGGACGAAGCCCTCCAGGGACTCGCGGCCGGCCTTGGGCGGGATGTCCTTGACGAAGAACTCGGGCTTGCCGTCGTCGGTGAACTCGGTGGTGGGGCTCATGGCCACTCCGAAACCGTGCGTGAACTGGAGCCGGCGGTTTACCCAGGACTGCGACTCCTCGGGCAGGTCTTCAGGGAACAGCTCGCGGGCGCCCAGCACAATCTGCCGAATCTCGCCGTCCACCTCATAGCGGTCTATGTCCACCCCAACAAAGCGGTAGTAGGCGCGGAAAAACTGAATCTGATTGTATATACTACGAAGAGGCCTCCGGTCCCAAAGGCGGACGTTTTCGATGGTGCCCGGGTTGGCAGCCACCGTCTCGGCGTTGATGGGAGCGAGCTCCCCGGCGGACTCGCCGCCTTCAATGACGGCTAGTTGGTAGTCCTCCTCTTCGATGCGGTCAAGTGCAAACCCCTGCCTCGTAAACTCGATGTTGCGCGGGATGTACTCGCGCTCTCTGTCCAGCTCGTTGGGCGCCACCTGAAAGCGCTGCACCAGTGCGGGATACAGAGCGCCCACTACGACGGCAACCGCTATCCACAGGCCAACACCGCCCACGATGATGCGCGGCGATCGGAAGTACGCGTTGGCAAGCAGCAGGATTCCGATTACGGCGCCCACACCGATGAGGATGTACAGCGCAGGCAGTCGTGCGTTGATGTCGGTGAAGGCTGCGCCGAAGATGGCGCCCTCTGCGGAGAAGAGCAGCTCGTACCTGTCCAGCCAGTAGCTCCACGTGATCACCAGCAGGAGAATGCCCAGCAGTATGGTGGCGTGACTGACGGCCTGCGGGGTAATGGCCTGGCCAAGGCTGATGTCCCGCAAGCTGACGTTGATGAGGAATATCGAGCCGGCCACGAGCATGGTGGTTATGATGGCCCCGAGCAGCCAGCCTTGCATCAGTGTGAGTACCGGCAGGTCGAACACGAAGAACGACACGTCCCGGTTGAAGACCGGGTCCTGTACGTCGAAGGGAGTGGTATTGAGGAATCTCAGCACGGTCTCCCACTGCCCGCTGAGTATGGAGCCGAAGAGGACGGAAATGAGGAACACAGTTGCCCACGTTCCCCAGACCAGCAGCCGCTTGAGCAGGGCGTAGAGGTCTACGGAGAGAAGCGGCGCCGGCTCGCCCACGGAGCTGCGATATGCCATCACGGCGTTGGGCGTGACAATCGCTGCGAAGACCGCGGCGCCCACCAGGAAGAGCCACACCCTGGTGAACAGGATTGTAGTGAAAACGCTGCGATAGCTGAGAGCGTCGAACCAGAGCCAGTTGGTGTATATCTGCCGGAGGACGTTCAGCAGGACCAGCAAGACGACGAGGCCGAAAGCCACTGCGCCCCACTTCAGCAGGGGCGTGGCGTCGAAGGGCATGCTTATCCTTCCGCCTTCTCCATCCTGAAACGGCGACCAGTCCTGATCGCCCCGGAAGCTAAACATCGCCTTTGTCTATGAGAGTGCCCGACGCCTGGCCCTCCACGAGATCCAGGAGGGCCCTGCTCCTTCTCCCGTCAACAATCCGGGCCGACGCAACGCCATCGAGCGAGCGGAGGCAGGCCTCGACCTTGGGCACCATGCCTCCGGAGACTGCGCCATTGCCCATAAGCTCCTGGACTTCCGCGGCGGTCAGCCGCTCGAGGACGCGGCCGTCGGAGTCCATCACGCCTTCCACGTCCGTGAGGAACACCAGCGACTCGGCATGCAGGGCGCGCGCGATCTCGCCGGCTGCCGTGTCGCCGTTGATGTTCAGCAGAGCCGCGCTCCGCTCGGAGCCGTCGACGGCGTGGATGGCCACGGGCGCTATCATCGGGATGTAGCCGGCGGCCAGCACGCTGCGGATGGGCGCGGGGTCAACGCGCGTGATGCGTCCGACCAGTCCCAGCTCGGGGTCGAGTATCTCGGCCTCCAGCATGGCGCCGTCCACGCCGCTGATGCCCAGGGCCCTGCCGCCGAGCCGGTGCACGGTGGACACCAACTCCTTGTTGACCAGGCCTCCCAGCGTGGCCGCCACAATCTCCATGCTGGGCGCGTCGGTGACGCGGAGGCCGCGCACGAAGTTCGGCGTCAGGCTCTGTCGCTCCATCCAGCGGGAGATCACGGGGCCTCCGCCGTGCACAACAACGGGGGTTTGGCCACGGCGCTGTAGCTCAACCAGGTCCTCAAGCGTCGTGTCCTGGCTGCCGAGGACGCTGCCACCGATTTTCACCACCAGAGCCGGTTGGGCTGTCGAGTCGCTGGGAGCGTGTGTCATATCCATTCGGGGAGTCCAGGCGGCGCGAGCGGCCCCGGCGCTAGGTGGTGTAGGCGCTGTTGAACGTGACGTACTCTTCGCTGAGGTCGCATCCCCACGCGGTGGCGCGGGCGTCGCCAAGGCCCAGGTCCAGGCGCAGGCTCACGTCGGTTCCGCTCATGGAAAGCGCTACGGCATCCTTGAAGTAGGGAATTGGGCGTCCTCCCTCCATGATGCAGACGTCGTTGATGTGGAGGGCGACGAGCTCTTCCGTGACCTGCGCGCCGCTGTAGCCCAGGGCCACAATGATGCGCCCCCAGTTGGGGTCGGCGCCGTGTATGGCGGACTTTACCAGCATCGAGGACGCCACGGAGAGGGCGGCGGCCCGCGCGTCGCTCTCGCTCAACGCGTTCTCCACCACCACCTCGATTAGCTTGGAGGCGCCTTCGCCGTCCCGGGCGATGGCCTTGGCAAGCTCCATGCAGACCGCGTCGAGGGCCGCCTGGAACGCGTCCGCGCCCGGCGCAGATGCGTCGATCGCACTGCCTCCGGCAACGCCGTTGGCCAGAAGCAGTACAGTGTCGTTGGTGCTGGAGTCGCCATCCACGCTGATCATGTTGAAGGAGGTTTCCACAGCGTGGGAGAGGCTTTCCTGCAGGAATGCGCCATCCACTGGAGCGTCCGTAGCGAGGAATGCGAGCATGGTTGCCATATTGGGGTGAATCATGCCTGAGCCCTTGGCAATGCCTCCCAACGCGTACGTTGCCCCGTCGACTTCAAAGCTGACGGCCGCCTCTTTTGACACGGTGTCGGTGGTGCAAATGGCGCGCGCCAGTTCGTGGCCTCCGTCCAGGCTCATCTCGATGTTCTTGACCCCGTTGCGTATGAGGCCCATGGGCAGCTCAACGCCTATCAGGCCGGTGCTGCACGCCAGCGCCAGCTCAGGCTCAAGTCCGAGCCGTGCCGCCGCAAGCGCGGCCATCTCGATGGCGTCCGTCATGCCCTGCTCGCCGACGCACGCGTTGGCGATTCCACTGTTGATCACAACGGCCTGCGCACGGCCCGTGGCCACCCTCTCTTGGTCGAGCACCACGGAGGGGGACTTCACCATGTTCTTTGTGAATGTGCCCGCGACGGTGCAGACCGATTCCGAGCATAGTATGCCCAGGTCCAGCTTGTCCTCGGTATAGGTACGGATGCCGGAGTACGTGGCGCCGGCCGTGAATCCCTTTGGAGACGTAATAGTCCCCCCCTCCAACCAGTTGATCTCTGAGGTCATCTCCGCTCCAAACAGTGTAGTGTGGTTAGGTGTGCGACGGCTGCAAGTATAACACTCATGCGGCGCGCGCAAAAGGGGAGCGGCGGGATGATGGATTGGCCCGTTTCCGGCTATAATGTCAACCAGTCGGGGAGAGGAGGGCGTGCTGCTATGGTCGTTTCTTTGGTTCGTCCCGTTGACGTGGAGATCGCTTTCGAGGAGCGTTCCTACGGGCTTGGCGAGAGCATCGGCGTAAAGATAAGCCTCAGCGCCCGGCGAGAGGTGGAGGTCAGGGAGGCCAGGCTGGACCTGGTGTGCGAGGAGCAGTTCGCGGAGAGCTACACGGTAAGCGTATCCAGCGGGCCGCCCACGGACTACGGATCGCCGTGGGGCCAGTTCGGAGTGTACAGGGCGCCCAAGGTGCCCAAGAAGGTGGACCGTGACGTGAAGGAGTCCTACGTACACAGCTCGGCTCTGTTCCTGGATGGCGCCAGATTGAACGGCGGCTCCATGCAGCAGTTCAGCTTCGACCTGCACGTCGGGGCTGAGCTGCAGGCTCGCGCGTCCGTAGCAGACCGGCGATGGTGGCTGGAGGTGGTGCTGGACCTGGCGAAGGCGCGAGACGTCCGGAGCCGGCACATGGTGAACGTGGTAGTCCCCACGGCCCGCGGGCAGCAGCGGCCCGGCTGAAGTCATGAAATCGTAATATTTTCGTGCCCGCGACGCTTGCATACCATCGCATTCAGGGGTACAATAGTAGTGAAGCTAGCGGAAGGAGGTTGAAATGGTTCCAAAGTACGTATTGAACCATAGATGGCACTTCCCTTCTGATCGCCTCGCCGGCCTGGGCGGTGGAGGATAGAAGAGTCTAGCCGTGAAGGTGGAAGGGCCGGTGAGGCAGCCAACGGGGTAGTTGGCCCCGCACTGGGAGGGCACGGACGTTCAGCAGTGACCTGAGCCCCTCCGGTCGGGTAGACCGGGCAAGCCGGGGTCAATGCCCCTGAAGCAACAACCCCACGTGGGAAACGGGAGGCCCGTCGATCGCGAAATCGGCGGGCCTCCTCGCGCGATGGAGTTGGGGAGTGTCTGTTCATGGACCCACCACATGTGCCTGGCCGCCAGTCCCGCGAGAGCGTAGGCGCGCTGCAGGAAGCATGTACAGTGCATTGGAGCGCGTACAAGCGCATACGCGATTCGTGCGCAGGGAAGGGCCCTACCGGTCGCTCTCGTGCTGCGTGGAGAGATCGCGCCGGAGGCGTTGGAGCCGCCGGCTCAGGCGCACGGGGTAGCGAACGGGCCGGCTCAGGCGCTTGTAGCGGTCGTCCAGGGCAGCGAACTCGTCGCGAAAGCGCTCACGCACCTCGGAAAGCGGCGGTGATTCGGACGTTGGCTCGCCGTGCTCCATGACGGTCTGCAACAGCGGTTCCGCGTAAGGCTCTGGTGGCGCATCGTCCGCGAGGGCCAGAACGTCCCCGCGGAGTTGCCCGCCGGCGTCGCGCAGGCGGAACACCTGCTTCTCTCCGGGCAGGGACTCCTTACCCTCGCTCAGCTTGCGTACGGCGCGGTTGCCGTACCGGACCAGCTTGTAGGCCGCGTCCAGCCACGGAGCGTCGCCGGAAACGGCCATGCGAGTGCCCACGCCAAAGGCATCGATCGGCGCGCCGCCTCGCACGAGTGAGTCGACGGAGTACTCGTCGAGGCCGCCGCTGGCCAGGATGCGCACATAGGGCAGGCCCGCGTCGTCCAGTATTCGGCGCACCTCGAGGCTGAGCTGCAGCAGGTCGCCGCTGTCCAGCCGCACGGCCCGAAGGCTTTGGCCCCGAGCCTCCATCTCGCGGCCCACCGTCGCCGCCTTGTACGCAGCCGCGATGGTGTCGTACGTGTCGATGAGGAGCACGGTGTCGTCGGGGAAGCTCGCGGCGTAGGCGCGGAAGGCATCGGTCTCGCGCTCAAAGCTGGTGACGTAGGAGTGAGCCATGGTGCCGGCGATGGGTAGGCCATAGGCGGCGCCGGCGAGGACGTTGCTGGTGGAGGCGAAACCGGCGATGTGGCTGCTGCGGGCGGCCTTCATCCCCGCGTCGGTTCCGTGCGCCCGCCGCAGCGAGAAATCGACGAGGGTGCGGCCGCGGGCGGCCCAGGTGCATCGCGCGGCCTTGGTCGCGATGAGGCTCTGGAGGTTGACCTGGTTGATCACCAGGGTCTCGATGATCTGCGCCTCGATGATGGGGGCGGTGACCTCCAGAACCGGCTCGTGGTGGAAGTAGAGCCGGCCCTCAGGCACGGCTCGCACGCGGCCGGTAAACCGCAGGCCGCCCAGAAAGTCCAGGAAGTCGGGTGCGAACAGGCCCGTCGATTGCAGGTAGTCGATTGCGGGGGAGCCGAACCGGAATTCGTGAAGGTAGCGCAGCACGTCCTCCAGCCCGGCGGAGACCAGGTACGAACGCCTGACCCGCGACGGCCTCACGAACAGGGTGAAAGAGGCCTCAGCTGACATGCCCTGCCGGAAGTAGCTCTCGGCCATGGTCAGCTCGTACAGGTCCGTGAAGAGTGCCGCTTCGTCTGCGGTCAGTGCGCCTGGCGATTGCATTGGCTGCGTGTCCTCCCAGTGGCTTGGTCGCGGGCCCTGCTTCCGGGCAGAGCGGGGAAGCCCTTAAGTGGAGTTTAGGCTCAACGCAATCGTTCGTCAAAGGCGGCTTGCCGGACTATTGCAATTGACGGCGGATGTGTGCTCATAATGCGGCTTGAGCCGCCCGAGGATTCACGCGGCGGCGGAGTCTGTGACGAAGTGATACCCGTACGTCTCTCGGTAAGAAACTTTCTTTCGTATCGTGACGGCGCCCCCACGCTGGACCTGGAGGGCGTCCACGTGGCCTGCCTCTGCGGCGACAACGGCCACGGCAAATCCGCGCTTCTGGATGCCATTACCTGGGCGCTTTGGGGCAAGTCCCGCGCCGGCGTGCAGGAAGACCTCATCTACCAGGGCGAAAGCGAGATGCAGGTGGAGCTGGAGTTCCTGGCTGGCGATGGCCTGTACCGCGTGTCCAGGCGGCATGGGCGCGCAGGACGCGGGCGCCAGGGTACGACGTTCCTGGAGCTGTATCTCCTCAATGGCGACGCGGTGCAGCCCATTTCCGGAAGCGGCGTGCGTGAAACGGAGCAACGCATTACTTCGCTGCTGCGGATGACCTACGACACCTTCGTGAACAGCGCGTTCATCCTACAGGGCCGCGCTAACATGTTCACTGCGAAGAGGCCGAACGAGCGCAAGGAGGTCCTGGGAGAGGTGCTGGACCTGTCAAGGTACGAGTGGATCGCCGAGCGAGCACGGCGCGAGGCCAGGGAGCAGGGTAGCGAGTCACTGCGACTGGATGCGCAGGTCTCCCAGATCGACAGGGAGGTTTCGCAGAAGGACGAGCACGCGCAACGCCTCTCCAGCATCGAGGCGCGGTTGGAGGTCTTGAGTCGAGAGGAGACGGAACGGCAGGCTCTGACGGAGTCGTTGCAGGGCAAGCTGAGCAAGCTCCAGAGTGCGTGTGCGGAACTCGAGAGGTTGGAGGCGGAGGCAGAACGCTTGGAGAACGAGGTTACGACACGCAAGCAGCGGGAGCAGGAGACCGGGTCACAGCTGGAGGAGGCGCAGAGCAGGGCCGCGAGACGTCCCGTCCTGCAGGCCGAGTCGTTGCACGCGGCGGCCCTGGTAGAGCAGCTATCCCAGCCATCGCCGGCAATGGACGAGTACGCCAAGCGCATCCGGGACATTCGAACCGCGGTGCAGGAGAAGCGCGAGGCAGCCGCATCGATGGTGAAGGAGATTCTCGAGCTTGAGGCCTCGCAGCGGGAACTCGAGCTCCGCGAGCGCGAGGAAAGCCGCATCCAGGCCGACATCGACAGGCAGGAGCAGCAGGCCGCGGAACGCGAGCGCCGCGTCGTGGAGCTGCGCGCCAGGGCCGACAGGCTGCCGGAGCTTGAGTCTGAGGACGCGGCGGCAAGGACTAGAGTGGAGCAGCTTACCGCGCCATCGGCGGAGACGGACGATCTCAGGGCGCGGTCGCAGGCGCTACAGGCACGCGTGCACTTCCTTAGGGAGGAGAACGGCTCGCTGAGGCGCGAAATGGAGGACCTAAAGGCCAAGAAGGACATGCTGGAGGCCTCCGCAGCGCCTGAGGGCGGTGGCGCCAGCTGTCCCCTTTGCGGCACGGTACTTGCCGAGGATGGCTGCCGCCACCTGGCCGCGAGCTATGAGTCGCAGGGTAGGGCGCTCGCGGACAGGTTCCGAGCGAATGAGGCCGAGGCGCACAACGCGGACCTGGAACGGACCGCCATTGAGCGGGACCTGGAGTCCCTGGAGAGCGGCCGTCGTGCGGAGCTGCGCAGCTCGCAGGCGAGCCTCGAAGGCCTGACGCAGAGCGCAGCGGATGCAAGGAGCGCGGCCGAAGAAGCCGACCGGCTGGCCTCCGCTCGCGATGCGGAAGACGCCGCGCTCGGGTCGAACCGGCTACGGCTGGCAGAGACGCAGGCGGCTATGCCACGCCTCATACAGGAGCTGGCCGCCCTGGACGACGCACGCGCCCGGCACGAGCAGAACGAGGCCGCCGTTCTCGAGGCGGAATCGGAGAGGGCGCGGCTGGAGGATGATCTTGACAACTTGGCGCGGGAGCGCCGCGAAGAGCAGGCCGCCGCCCGGAGGCGCCGCGACGAGGTTACGCAAGAGCTGGCGGACGCGACGGCCTCCGCCGGCACGCTCGACAGGCTGTCCGAGTCGCTGGAGTACGAGGCGGCGCTCACGGAGGAGGCACGCTCGCGCCTGAAGGAGCTGCTTGAGGCCATGCCGGCGCTCAGGGAGGCGTCCGAGGGGCTGCACGCCGCTATCGAGGAGTACGAGGCGGCGCGTTCCGCGCTGGCCGAGACCATCAACCGGCGGGATGAGTTACGCACGCATCGCACGGAGGAGCAGGCGTGGTTGAGGCGATGCAGTGAACTGGAGGAGGAGCGCGAAGGGCTGCTCGCCGCTCGAAACGAGGCCTCTCACCGGCAGGGCGCGTACGACCAACTGGCCGCCGCGTTCGGCAGGAGCGGCCTGCAGGCACTGCTCATCGAGCAGGCGATCCCGGAGCTTGAGACCTACGCGAACGACATCCTCGGCCGCGTGACCGAGCACCGAATGAGCCTGAAGCTGGAGACGCAGAGGGAGAGACGCGGCGGTGGCGACCCTCGAGAGACCCTGGACATCAGAATCTCGGACGAGCTTGGCACTCGCAGCTACGAGACGTACAGCGGCGGCGAGTCGTTCCGCATCGACTTTGCGCTGCGGATAGCGCTGTCGCGCTTGCTGGCGCACCGGTCGGGTGCGCCGCTGCCCACGCTGTTCATCGACGAGGGCTTCGGGAGCCAGGATGCCGCGGGGCTGGAGAGGCTGGTGGAGGCGATACAGGCCATCCAAGACGACTTCCAGAGGATACTGGTCATCACCCACATCGAGGAGTTGAAGGACAGGTTTCCGGTGCGCATCGAGGTGACCAAGACGGCCCGCGGCTCCACGTTTGCGTTGAGTTGAACCATCGGCATGCGGCCGGCGGCCCACACCTTCATTGACAGCCGCGAGGCGCCTTGATATATTCGCGTGGAGTCGATATGAGCTTTGGCGAGAGACTGGAACTGCACGTTTCCAGGCGCCGCATAGCCAGCGCGGTCAAGCGGCTTGCAAGGCAGGTCGAGGCGGACTACCCCGAAGAGCTGCCCGTAATGGTGGGCATCCTGACCGGCTCCTTCGTGTTCATGGCCGACCTCGTCCGGGAGTTGCGACGAGAAGTGGAGATGGAGTTCATTCGCATCTCCAGCTATGGCGGCGGCGTGGTCTCCTCGGGAGAAGCGAAGCTCAGCCTTGGTGTCTCCGACCGGGTGCGAGGACGGCACGTGCTCATCATCGAGGATATCGTGGACACAGGCCTGACCACCTCCTACGCGGCGCACTACCTGCGCCGGAGGGGCGCCGCATCGGTGAAGGTCTGCACCCTGCTGGACAAGCCGTCGCGCAGGGAACTGCCGGTTGTCCCGGACTACGTGGGCTTCAGCGTGCCGGACAGGTTTCTCGTGGGCTACGGCCTGGACCACGACGGGCGGTTTCGCTCTCTGCCGGACATCTACGAGCTCTCAGGAGGACCCGATGGACCTTAGCAGACTCATACGAGTGGCCAGGGGAGACGCCGAGGCGGACATGGTGTTCACCAACGCACGGATCATCAACACGTTCACCGGCGAGATTGAGGAGGGTAACGTGGCCGTGGCCGAGGGACGCGTGGCGGGCATAGGCGACTATGAGGATGGCCGCGAGACGGTGGACGTGGGCGGCAGGTACCTCGCTCCCGGTCTAATCGACGGCCACTTCCACCTGGAGAGCACGTACCTGCACGTCGACCAGTTCGCCCGGGCCGTGGTGCCCCGGGGCACGCTGGCCGCCGTCACCGACCTGCACGAGGTCACCAACGTGGCCGGGCTGGACGGCATGAAGTACATCATGGAGTGCGGTCGTCGCATACCCATGGACCTGTTCTTCATGGCGCCTTCCTGTGTGCCCGCAACCGACATGGAGACCTCCGGTGCCACGCTGGGCCCGGATGACATACGCAGGGCGCTGCGATGGAAGGGCGTGCTCGGCCTGGGCGAGCTGATGAACTTTCCAGGCGTAATCGGCGGCGACGAGCACGTGCTGGACAAGGTGCGCGCCGCTCACGGACGGCCCCGCGACGGCCACGCGCCTCGTGTGCGAGGCAAGGCCCTCAACGCGTACCTGTCGCCGATCATCGGCTCCGACCACGAGTCCACGGAGTACGAGGAGGGGCTGGAGAAGCTGCGCCGCGGGATGCGGTTGATGATCCGTGAGGGCTCCAGCGAGAAGAACCTTGAGGATCTGCTGCCGCTGGTAAACGAGGGCAACTATCACAGGTGCATGCTGGTTGTGGACGACCGCAATGCTCTGGACGTGCTCCGCGAGGGCGACGTGGACGCCGTGGTCCGCAAGGCGATCAGGCTGGGCCTCGACCCAATACGCGCCATCCAGATGGCCACGCTCAACGTCGCCGAGTACTTCCGGCTGGAGGGCCTCGGCGGCATCGCACCGGGGTACTTCGCCAACATGCTGGTGCTGCGCGACCTGGAGACCCTGGACATCGCGGAGGTGTACTACAGGGGAGAGCCGGTTGCGCGGGACGGCAAGGCCAACTTCTCTACCCCGCTGCCGTCCAACGAGTGGATCAAGCGCACGGTGAACGTGAGGCCCTTCGAAGTCGATGGATTGTCGCTGGCTGCCGGCGCCTCGGAGACGTTCCCGGTCATCGAGATTATCCCCGGCCAGATAGTCACGCGCCGCCGGGACGAGAAGCCGCGCCGCGTCAACGGCAGCATCGTGGCAGATACCGAGCGAGATCTGCTCAAGCTGGTAGTGGTTGAGCGACACAAGGCCACCGGCAACATCGGCGTGGGGCTCGTGGGCGGCTTCAGGCTCAGGCGGGGAGCGCTGGCCACGTCGGTTGCTCACGACTCGCACAACATCGTCGTCGTGGGCGTCGACGATGCCGACATCTTCGCGGCGGTCAAGGAGGTGGAGCAGAACCAGGGCGGGCTGTGCGTGGTGGCCGGCGGCGAGGTGCTGGCGTCGCTCCCGCTGCCCATCGCAGGGCTGCTTTCGACGGAACCCCTGGAGGCGGTCGCCGGAAAGCTGGAGGAGCTCGAGCGCCTGGCTAGGGAGCTTGGCTGCACCGTCAACTCGCCGTTCTCGGTGCTGTCCTTCCTTGCACTGCCGGTTATACCGGACCTGAAGCTGACGGACATGGGACTGGTGGACGTGATGGCCGGCAGGCTGTTGGAGAGGGAGTAGCCCGTCGTGCCTGCGCTGGACACAATCACGTTCGACCTGTGGCAGACGCTGATCATCGACGACCGCGAGCGTGGCCGTGCGAGGACGCAGCGCCGCCTTGACGAGGCAAAGGAGGCATTGGCAGAAGAGGGCCTGGACTTCTCAATCGACGAACTGCGTGAGGCGTACCGCAGCTGCTTCCGTGCGTGCCGCGCGATCCACAAAGACGAGCGTGACGTTTCGTTCGACGAGCAGGTGCGGATGTTCATCGACCTGATCGACGAGGGCCTGTTGAGTCGCCTGTCCCCCGAGACCGTCGAGCGCATCACCTACTGGTATGCGGAGGCGTTCTTCGACTACCCGCCGCGCGTGGACCCCGCGTCCCGCGACGTGCTGGAGGAGATGTCGAGGCGCGGCTACAGGTTGGGGATGATCTCGAACACGGGCATGACGCCGGGCAGCGTGTTTCGCCGGTTCCTGGCGCAGCACAACCTGCTCGATTTCTTCCATGCGTTCACATTCTCGGACGAGGTACTGCTGTGCAAGCCGTCGTCGGAGATGTTCCACATGACGCTGGAGGAGCTTGGGACGTCGCCGGAGAGGGCGCTGCACCTGGGCGACCACATCGCGAACGACATCGAGGGCGGCAACCGGGCCGGGATGTGGACGGCGCTGCTCGGCGACGCGGACGGACAGGAGCGAATTGCGTCGCCTCACTTGCACGTACAGACTCTCGCGGAGTGGCCGTCGACGCTGGATGCGTGGCTGCGGAAGGGGTGATGGAGGGGCCCGTAGCCCCCACCTCCCCTCACCCTCACGGACGAGCGGCCGTGCCACGGTCTCGCCCCTCGCGCAGGCGGCCGTACTCGGAGCTGAGCTCCGCGCCCAGGATCAGTATCAGGCTGCTCACGTAGAGCCACAGCATCAGCACAAGTGCGTCCGCCATCGAACCGTAGACGTCCTGGAAGTTGGCAAAGCGGTCCACGTACGTGAGAAAGATGCCCTTCGCCGCCTCGAACAGCAAAGCGGCCACCACGGCGCCCGGCCACACATAGCCCCATCGCGTGCGCGTGTTCGGCATCAGCTTGTATATCATGAGAAACGTGGCAAGCGTCAGCGCGAACGAAGTGCCCAGCAGGAACAGCCGCGACGCCTCGCTCACCAGGAAGTCGGACGCCGGCAGGTCGGCCCGCGCATATTCGCCGGCTGTGCGGACGAAGGCTGCCGCCGCCAGCGACGTCAGGAACATCGCTCCAACTACCAGCGCCATGGTCATCTGCTGAGGCTTCCGGACGAACAGAGGCGGGTCCTTCTGCACATCCCAGGCCCTGTTGACGACCCGGGCCACGGCCCCGAACATCGCGCTGCCGGACCAGAGCAACCCGATGATCGAGATCAGGCCCAGCGTCCCGCTAACGCGGACGTCGCTGGCGAGAAGCCCATCCGAGCCCGGCAGGTATCCCGCGATAAACCCGATGAACTGCGCCTCCCGGTCCTCGGACGTGGGCAGCAGGTTGAAGATTGCGATGAGCCCGATCATTAGCGGGAACAGCGAGAATGCGGCGTAGTAGGCCACACCGGCCGCCATGTGTGTGGCGTCGTCGTCCGACATCTCCTGCACGGTGCGCACCAGCAGCCGTACTATGAACAGGCCCTTGAAGGGCGCCCACGCTACCGCTGCCGCGCCCATCAGGATGTCAAGTAATGTCCTCAAATCAATGCTCGAAGTGGGCCGGATGGGCATTGCCCCGCTTTGTCACCGCCCACGCTTCTAGTATAATGAGGCCGCTTTGACCAATCCAGTGCAGACCGAGACTGCGTCCGTTCATAGTGACGTGACGCCCATCGCGTGGCAGGACGGCCGACTATGCCTGCTGGACCAGAGCCGCCTGCCGCACGAGGTGTCGTACGTACACCTTTCGACCGCCGAGGAGGTGGCGCGCGCCATACGCGAGATGCGGGTGCGAGGCGCGCCGGCTATCGGCGTGACCGCGGCCTACGGCATGGCCCTGGCAGCTGCCCATAGCCGGACGGTGGACGCCCTCCGTGACGCCGCTCGGATGCTCGCAGCGTCGCGGCCCACGGCCGTCAACCTGCGGTGGGCAGTCGAGCGAATGACGCGCGTTGCGGAACAGTCGCCGCACGATGCAGACCTTGCCGCCTGCCTTCTCGCGGAGGCCTCCGAGCTTCACCGCGAGACGCTGGAGTCCGACCGGCGATTGAGCGCGCTGGGCGCAGCCCTCATACCGCACGGCTCATCCGTGCTCACGCACTGCAACACGGGCGCGCTGGCCACCGGCGGCTACGGCACAGCACTCGGCGTGGTCCGCTGGGCGTGGGAGGAGGGCAGGGTGCAGCACGTTTTGGCCACGGAGACGCGTCCGTGGTTGCAGGGGGCGAGACTCACCACGTGGGAGTTGGCACGGCTGGGCATACCGGCGACGCTCGTGGTTGACTCCGCAGCCGCTTCCATCATGGCAGGTGGCCGCGTGCAGTGCGTGATAACCGGCGCCGACCGCATCGCCGCCAACGGCGATACCGCCAACAAGATCGGCACGCTGTCCCTGGCGGTGCTCGCGAATCACTACGGCGTGCCATTCTACGTCGCCGCGCCCGTCTCCACAATCGACATGAGCGCGGCATCCGGCGACGACATCCCCATCGAGGAGCGGCCCGCCGCAGAGGTGACGCAGGCGGGCGGCGCGCCCACCGCGCCGGAGGGTACGGCCGCGTGGAACCCGGCCTTCGACGTGACGCCGGGCGGGCTGATCGCGGCCATCATCACGGATTGCGGCGTCGCCCGGCCGCCCTACGAGCGGACACTTGCTGAGGTGACGAATCGTGGCTGAGGCGCTCATTGGCGTGATTGGCGGGACCGGTCTGTACCGTATGGAGGGCCTGGAGGGCGCGGAGGAAGTCGCCGTCGATACGCCATTCGGCGCGCCCAGCGACGTCATAGTCACCGGCACGCTCAACGGCGTGGGCGTTGCGTTCCTGCCCAGGCACGGCAGGGGGCATCGGCTTTCGCCGTCCGAGCTACCGGCAAGAGCCAACATCTACGCCCTCAAGTCGCTGGGCGTGCGGAGAGTAATTTCCGTTAGCGCCGTTGGGAGTCTGCGGGAGGAGATTCGCCCGCTGGACATGGTGGTGCCTGACCAGCTTATCGATCGGACGCTGGGACGGCCGCGCACGTTCTTCGGTGAGGGTGTTGTGGCCCACGTGGGAATGGCGGAGCCGTACTGCCCCGAGCTGCGAAGCGCACTGCGACTGAGCGGAGGGCGCGCCGGCGCGACGGTGCACGACGGGGGTACGCTCGTCGTCATAGAGGGGCCGCAGTTTTCCACGAAAGCGGAGTCGCACATGTACCGCTCGTGGGGCGCGGACATCATCGGCATGACGGCGCTGCCGGAAGCCCGGCTCGCCAGGGAAGCCGAGTTGTGCTACGCTGTGCTCGCCTGCTCCACTGACTACGATTGCTGGCACGAGAGCGAGGAACCCGTTACCGTCGAGATGGTGGTGGAGAACCTGATGAAGAACACCGCCGTCTCCAGGGCAATCCTCGCCGACGTCATCACCGCAGACCTTGCGGAACGAGACTGCGGGTGCGGCTCCGCTCTCGCAAACGCCATAGTTACGGACAGGGGATTCATTCCGGCGGAGGTGCGGGAGCGGCTGTCCCTATTAATCGGCAAGTACAATCTGTGAGACTGCTCTTCCGGAGGTGTTTTGAAATGGCAAGACAAGATCCTGGCGAACCCTACTTCCGCGTTAGCGTCGAGGAAGCCAAGTCGATGGTTGACGGCGGGAACGCCGTGGTGATCGATGTGCGCCGCCCAGACGAATGGGTCACCGGCCGCGTTGAGGGCGCCGTGCACATTCCGGTCGACGACGTGGCCGCCCGCATCGACGAGCTGCCGGCGGAAGGAGACCTGCTGTTCATCTGCGCGGCGGGCGTTCGCAGCGGCCTGGCCTGCGAGATGGCCGCGGCAATGGAGGTCGATTCCAGCCGCCTGTACAACATCGAGGAGGGCACTGCTACCTGGATCGAGAAGGGGTTGCCCTACGAGATCGGATAGGATGGGCAAGACTAGCCGGAGAGCGAGTGAGGCGGTGGCCGGCCTCTCGCAGGGGCCGGCGGCATGAGCAGCGCAATGAAGGACGTGCTTGGCATAGGCAATGCGATGGTGGACGTGCTGACCCACGCCGCCGACGCCTTTCTGTTCAAGCACAGCCTCGTGCGGGGCGCCATGACCCTGGTTGACGCCGAGCAGGGCGCCTCCATCCTGGAGGCGATGGGCTCGACGGTCGAGGTGTCCGGAGGCTCAGTGGCGAACACGATGGCCGGAATCGCCTCGCTGGGCGGCACCGGCTCGTACATCGGCAGAGTGCACGACGACCGGCTGGGCGAAATCTTCAGCCGCGAAATGCGATCGCTTGGAATCGGCTACTCGTCAGCGCCCGCGACCGAAGGCTCGCCAACGGCGCGGTGCCTGGTGATCGTCACGCCGGACGGCCAGCGGACGATGGCCACGTACCTGGGCGCCTGCACGGAGCTTGGGCCGGAGGACGTGGACGCGGAGGAGGTGTACGGACACTCCGTGACCTACCTTGAGGGCTACCTGTGGGACGCGCCGCGTGCGCAGGAAGCAATGGCCCTGGCGGCCCGTCTGGCCCACGACGCGGGTAACAGGGTGGCGCTGACTCTCTCCGACCCCTTTTGCGTGGAGCGGCACCGGGACGAGTTCCGCGACTTCATCCTGGAACACGTGGACGTGCTGTTCGCCAACCAGGAAGAGGCCATGTCGCTGTACGAGGAGACCCACTTGGAGAATGCTGTGGAACGAGCGCGAGGTGACTGCCGGCTGGCCGTGGTTACTCGCAGCGAGAAGGGCTCGATAGTGGTGTCCGGCGAAGAGACGCACGTGGTGGACATAGTTCCGGTCGAGCGCGTGGTGGACACCACCGGCGCCGGCGACCTGTTCGCCGCCGGGTTCCTGTACGGGATAACGCACGGCCATGACCTGCCGACGTGCGGGCGGATTGGCGCGCTGGCGGCGGCGGAGGTGATAGGCCACCTGGGGGCGAGGCCGGAGGCGCGGCTCAGGGACCTGCTGGCGCGCGGCAGTCTCTAGGCGTATAGAGGTATTCCCAGGACGCACTGGTTGCGGCTTTTGCCGCCGCCCAAGGGTTAGGGCACGCCCAGGGAGGTAAGAATCTGCCTTCAGATCTTGGGAGAGTCTGGATTCTTGCCTCTGTCGGAATGAGGGGATAAGGGAGCAGTATCTCAGCTGACCCGCTAATGCTGACATGCGTAGGTAATGCGCCTCTGCCCACGCCCCCGCGGTGGACATGCCCTGCGAAATCCGTTATCATACTCGCGCCCGAACCTGGGCCATGGCTGTTTCACACCATGAACCGCTTCAGGGGCGATGTACCTTCACGCCCTTCACCACGGGAGGATCGCACCATATGACTTCACAGACACTCCATGCCTGCCTGTCTTCCGGGCCTATCGGGGGCCGGTAGACATGGTTGCGCAGACAAAGGGAGACGTCAAGGATATCGGACTAGCGGGCCAGGGAGTGCTCCGCATCGAGTGGGCTGCGAGGGAGATGCAGGTCCTTCGCCAGATTCGGGAGCGGTTCGCCCGCGAGAGGCCACTCGAGGGCCTTCGCCTTTCGGCCTGCCTGCACGTCACCACGGAGACGGCCAACCTCGTGCTCGCCCTTCGTGACGGCGGCGCCAGCGTGGCCCTCTGCGCCAGCAATCCTCTCAGCACCCAGGACGACGTGGCTGCGGCGCTGGTCTCGGAGTTCGGCGTGCCCACCTTCGCCATCCACGGCGACGACCACGATACCTACTACCGCCACATCCACTCCGCGCTCGACCACGGCCCGCACTACACCATGGACGACGGCGCGGACCTCGTGACCGTTCTGCACAAGGAGCGCCGCGAGCTCCTGGAGGGCGTGGTGGGCGGAACGGAGGAGACCACCACCGGAGTAGTTCGCCTGCGCAGCCAGGCGCGAGAGGGCATGCTGGAGTACCCCATCGTAGCCGTCAACGAGGCGGACACCAAGCACTTGTTCGATAACCGCTACGGCACGGGGCAGAGCACCATCGATGGCGTAACGCGCGCCACCAACGTGCTGTGGGCCGGCAAGCATGTCGTGGTCTGCGGGTACGGCTGGTGCGGCCGGGGAATCGCCATGCGGGTGAGCGGGCTTGGGGGCCACGTCATTGTTACGGAGGTGGACCCCGTTCGCGCGCTGGAGGCGGTGATGGACGGCTACCGCGTGGCTCCTGTGTTGGATGCCGCGTCGGAAGGCGACGTGTTCATCACGGCCACGGGCGACATAAAGGTGATCGACGGCGAGGCGCTGGAGCGGATGAAAGACGGAGCTATCCTCGCCAACAGCGGCCACTTCAACGTTGAGATCGACATACCGGCGCTGGAGGCCATGTCCGAAGGGAAGAGGCACATGCGCTCGTCGGTGGAGGAGTACCAACTGAAGGACGGGCGCAGGCTCTACCTGCTGGGCGAGGGCAGGCTCATCAACCTCGCCGCCGCGGAAGGGCACCCGTCCAGCGTTATGGACATGAGCTTCGCAAACCAGGCGCTCTGCATCGAGTATCTGGCCGGCTTGCCGGAGAGGCTGGCGCGGGACGTGCATCCCGTGCCGGTGGAGATAGACCGGAGAATTGCGGAGCTGAAGCTCGGCTCCCTGGGTGTATGCATCGACTCGCTGACTGACGAGCAGATTCGCTACCTGGAGAGCTGGGAAGAAGGCACTTGATTCGTGGCGGCGTTGCTGCCAAAACAGCATAGGAGATAGCGAGTGGGCTTTACATTCACGGATTCACCATCCTACCTGTACACCTCGGAGTCGGTAACGGAGGGGCACCCGGACAAGCTGTGCGACCAGATATCGGACGCCATCCTGGACGCCATCCTGTCGAAAGACCCGTATGCCAGAGTGGCATGCGAGACCTGCGCGACCAACGGACTTGTGGCGGTAATGGGCGAGATTACCACCGATACGTACGTGGACGTATCGCGCATAATCCGGGACACCATCAGCGGCGTCGGCTACAACAACCCGGATTACGGATTCGACTACAAGAGCTGCGGCGTTGTTCTTTCGCTGCAGGAACAGTCCAAGGACATCGCACTGGGCGTGGACGCCTCCCAGGAGGCGAAGGAGCGGGGCGCCGTGGACAGCGAGGACCCGGACGAAACCGGCGCCGGCGACCAGGGCATGATGGTGGGCTTCGCGTGTAACGAGACGCCTGAACTGATGCCTCTTACCGTGGCCCTTTCGCACAGGCTGGTGCAACGTCTCGCCGCGGTGCGCAAGGAGGGGCTGTTGCCGTACCTGCGGCCGGACGGAAAGTCGCAGGTGACGGTGGAGTACTCCTACGGCGTGCCCAAGCGCATAGACACGGTGGTCATTAGCGCGCAGCACAACCCGGAGGTGTCGAAGGACGTCATCAAGCGCGACATCACCGAGATGGTCATAAACGAGGTGGTGCCCGCCAGTCTACGGGATGCAAACACCAAGATATTCGTCAACCCCACGGGCAGGTTTGTGGTAGGCGGCCCCGTGGCGGACACGGGCCTCACCGGGCGCAAGATTCTGGTGGACACCTACGGCGGAGTGGCCCGGCACGGCGGAGGCGCATTCTCTGGCAAGGATCCCACGAAGGTCGACCGTTCCGGCGCCTACTACGCCCGCTACGCGGCCAAGAACATCGTCGCAGCCGGTCTCGCCGACCGCGCCGAGATTCAGATCTCGTACGCCATCGGCGTGGCCAGGCCGCTGTCCGTCTCGGTCGAGACGTTCGGCACCGGCCACGTGGACGACGCGACCATACAGCTACTGGTCGACAAGCACTTCGACTTTCGCCCTGCACCCATCATCCGGAACCTGGATCTGCGGCGCCCCATATACAGGGCGACCGCAAGCTACGGGCACTTTGGGCGGGATGATCTGGATCTGCCGTGGGAGCGCATCGACAAGGCTGGCCTGCTGCGTGCAGAGGCCGGCCTGCGCACGATAATGGGTCAGGGTGAAGCGACAGCCTGAAGGCGAGGACCTCTGAATGAAGGCGGTTATCCTGGCCGGGGGAGAGGGGACGCGTCTGCGTCCGCTGACGTGCAACGTCCCCAAGCCAATGGTGCCCATACTCAACCGGCCATTCCTGGAGCACATGCTCAGCCATCTGAGCGGCCACGGCGTGGAGCATGCCATCCTGACCATGTGGTACCTTCCGGACGTCATCCGCTCCCACTTTGGGAACGGCGAGGGATTGGGACTGCGGCTCAGCTACACCCTCGAGGAGACGCCGCTGGGCACCGCGGGCGCCGTCAAGAACGTGGAAGACGAGCTGGACGGCGCATTCCTGGTCCTGAACGGGGACATTTTCACCGACCTTGACCTGAGTGCGATGGCAAGGTTCCATCGCGATTCCGGCGCAATGGTCACCATCGCCCTTACACAGGTGGAAGAGCCGTCGGCGTTCGGGGTGGTTGACATGGACGAGCGGGGCCGAGTGTCTCGCTTCGTTGAGAAGCCAGCGCCCGGCGAAGCTCCAAGCAACTGGGTCAACGCTGGGACCTACCTTGTGGAGCGGGAGGCGCTGGCGCACGCGCCCGGCGGCGAGCACTACATGTTCGAGCGAGGCCTGTTCCCCAAGCTGCTGGAGATGGGCGCGCCAGTCTACGGATACCGCTCGGACTCGTACTGGGCTGACCTGGGAACCCCGGCAAGCTACGCACGCGTGCACCGGGACATGCTGCCCACTGCCGGCGCGACCGACGGGCACGACGCAACTGGAATCCACTCGTCCGCCAGGATCAGCGGCCCGGTGCTGCTGGGTAGGGGATGCGCCATAGGCCCCGATGCGACGGTGCAAGGGCCAGTCGTGATGGGCGCCGGCTGCCGCGTGGGGGAGGGTGCAGTGATACGCGACGCCATCCTCTGGAGGGACGTCGAAGTGGGTCGCGGCGCGGAACTTGACGCGTGCATAGTAGGCGACGGCGTGAGCGTTGGTGACGGAGCAGTGGTGGGCGCCGGGTGCATCATCGGCGACGGCGTCAGCATAGGCAGCGGCAATCGCATGGAACGCGGCATGGTGCTTTGGCCTGGTGTCACCATCCAGCCAGAGGCCGTGTCCTTTCGCTGAGGGAGTGATCAAGTGGTGAAGGTCAGCATATGGCCATAAGGTTCGGAACTGACGGCTGGCGAGCTATCATCGCCGAGGACTTTACGTTCGAGAACGTGAGGCTTTGCACGCAAGGCGTGGTGAGGTACCTGCGGCAGCAGGGTCTCGCTGAGAGAGGCCTCGTGGTCGGGTACGACACGCGCTTCGCCTCGGAGGACTTCGCGCTTGCGGTCGCGGAGACGGCGGCGGGCAGTGGGGTGAAGACGTTTCTCAGCGATCGCGCCGCTCCAACTCCCGTTGTCACCTACAACGTCATCGATCGAAGCGCGGGGGGCGCCGTCATCATCACGGCCAGCCACAACCCTGCTCGCTGGAACGGCTTCAAGTTCAAGCCGGAGTACGCGGGCAGCGCTTCGCCGGAGATAACGGACGCCATCGAGAGGCTGATCGAGGACGCCTCGCGCGAGGGAAGCGCAGACACCGTTCCGTGGGAGCAGGCGCGCTCTAGCGGTACGGGCGTGGACATCGATCCTTCGCCTGCGTACGTGAAGCACGTCGGAAGCCTGGTCGACCTGGAAAGGCTGCGCAGCGCGGGTCTCAAGCTGGTGGTGGACCCGATGTTCGGCGCGGGCGCGGGCTACCTTCCATCTATCCTGGGCGGCGGCGCAACCACCCTGCAGGAAATGCACGGCGACCGCAACCCGCTCTTCCCCGGATTGAGGCAGCCGGAGCCTGTGGCCGACAACCTCACCCGGCTGTGCGAGGTGGTCACGCAGACTGGCGCCGACGCCGGCTTGGCCCTGGACGGTGACGCCGACAGGTTCGGGCTGGTGGACGAGCGAGGACGCGTGATCAACCCGCTTCAGGTGTTCGCTCTGTTGGCCCTCTACATGCTGGAAACAAGAGGCGACCGCGGGCCGGTGGTCAAATCAGCCACCACCAGCCGCATGCTCTACCGCCTCGGCGAGATATTCGAGGTGCCCGTGCACGAGACGCCCGTTGGGTTCAAGTTTGTGGGGCCTCTTATGGAGCGCGAAGGCGCGCTCATCGGCGGCGAGGAGAGCGGTGGCTATGGCTTCCGCGGCCACATTCCCGAGCGTGACGGCATCCTGAGTGCGCTGTTCATCCTGGACATGATGGTAAGGACCGGCAAACGGCCCTCGGAGCTGCTCGACCACCTGTACGACCTGGTCGGGCCTCACTTCTACGACCGCAACGACATACCGCTCTCGCCTGGGCAGCGCGAGGCCGTGGCCACGCAGATCGGTTCCGTCAACCCCGACGCCGTGGCCGGCGTAAAGGTGGCGTCCAGCGACACCACGGACGGACGTCGCTTCGTGCTGGAGGACGGATCGTGGGTGACCGTTCGGCTGTCCGGCACGGAGCCGCTCGTCCGCATCTACGCTGAAGGACCGAGCCCAGAGCGCGTGGAAGCGCTGCTGGCGGAGGCACGCGGCTTGGTGGGCCTCTGATGGGTGGCGACGTCAACGCCGCGCTCGACGAACCGGGCCTCTACGAGAGGCTCGATCCCTCACGCCTGAGGGACCGAATCGGAGGACTGCCGCGCCAGTGCCTCCAGGCCTGGGAAAAGGGCCTCCGGTTCAGCCTGCCTCCGGAATATCGGAACGCGCGAAACGTCATAGTTGCCGGCGTGGGCGGTTCGGCCATTGGCGGCGAGCTCATGGCCGACCTCATCTCCAAGGAGGGCTCTCCCCTGGTGACGGTGTGCCGCGACTACCACCTGCCTCCGTATCTCAGCCCGGACTCGCTGGTCATCGCATCCAGCTATAGCGGCAACACGGAAGAGACCGTGGCAGCGTTTGAGGAAGCGTTGGAGAGGGGCGCAAAGGTGGTTGCGGTCACGACCGGCGGTCGCCTGCTGCAGCTGGCGGAGCGAGCTGGCGTGCCAGTGTTCCGCGTGGACTACGAGGGCGAGCCCAGGACCGCCCTGGGCTACAGCTTCCTCGTGCCGCTGGCCATGCTCCAGAACCTCGGCCTCAGCCCCAGTAGCGACGAGGCTGTGCTGGAGGCGACCGAAGAGCTGTTCTCGCTGGGCCAGAGCCTGAGCCCTGAGACGCCCACGCACGACAACCCGGCCAAGGAACTGGCCGTGACCCTCCACGGCAAGATGATTGTCGTTTATGGCGGAGGCATGCTCTGCGGAGTCGCACGGCGCTGGAAGACCCAGTTCAACGAGAACGCCAAGGCCTGGGCGTTCGTGGAGCTGCTTCCGGAGGCGGGGCACAACGCCATCGCCGGCCTCTGGTGGCCGCGTCCAATGGGGCGAAAGGTATGCGGAGTGCTGCTCAACTCGCTCAGTCTCCACCCTCGAATCAAGCTGCGCTACCAGGTGATCCAGGACCTGCTCGCCAGGGCGGGGGTGCAGTGCCGCACCGTGGATGGCGTGGGCCAGAGCCACTTGTCGCAGATTCTCAGTTCTGTGATGTTTGGCGACTTTACGAGCTACTACCTGGCGATGCTCAACGGCGAGGACCCGTCCCCGGTTCCGCCGCTGGACTACCTCAAGAACGTGCTGCGACGGTCAGCCGTTGACGACGAGGAGGCGTGGTCGACGCATGGTCCAGAGGCCGCGCCACCGGCTCGGAGGGAGAAGAGCGATGTTTGACGCTCTGTCCGAGAAGCTGAACGCCGTCTTTGGCCGCCTCACCGGCAAGGGACGCCTGACGGAGCGGGACGTGGACGAAGGCCTCCGAGAGGTGCGCCTGGCCATGCTTGAAGCCGACGTCAACTTTCGAGTGGCGCGCGACTTCGTGCAGAAGGTCAGGGAGCGGGCCGTGGGCATCGAGGTGCTGGAGCACCTGAGCCCGGGCCAGCAGATAGTGAAGATAGTCAACGAGGAGCTTGTCGGCATCCTGGGCGGCGAGTCCTCACGCCTGACCGGCTCCGACCGGCCGCCGGCAGTTCTGATGCTGGTCGGCCTGCAGGGATCCGGCAAGACGACAACCGCGGCAAAGCTGGCCCTCCACCTCAAGCGCGGCGGTCATAAGGTGCTGATGGTGGCGGGCGACATGCGCCGGCCGGCCGCCGTGGAACAGCTGGAGACGCTTGGCCGGCAGCTGGACGTTGCGGTGCACAGCATCGCAGGAGCCACTGCTCTCGAGGCGTGCCGCAGCGGCCTGCAGAAGGCAGCCGACACGGGCGCCACGTGGGTGATCCTTGACACCGGCGGCCGCCTTCACATCGACGAGGAGATGATGGAGGAGTTGGAGGAGATCAAGTCGGCCGTCGCACCCCACGAAACGCTGATGGTCGTGGATGCCATGACGGGGCAGGACGCCGTGAACTCCGCGCAGTCGTTTCACGCTCGCATTGAGCTAACCGGGCTGATAATGACCAAGCTGGACGGCGACGCAAGGGGAGGAGCGGCCCTGTCCATCACACAGGTGACGGGGCTGCCGATCAAGTTCATCGGCACCGGCGAGAGGACGGGCGCGCTGGAGGCGTTCCACCCGGACCGGATGGCGTCGCGCATCCTTGGCATGGGCGACGTTCTCACGCTGGTGGAGAGGGCGCAGGAGTCCATCGACGTGGAGCGGGCCAAGGAGCTGGAGCGCAAGCTGAGGCGGGCAACCTTCAACCTGGACGACTTCCTCGAGCAGCTGCAGCAGGTAAACCGCATGGGGCCAATCAGCCAGGTGCTGGAGATGATCCCGGGCTTCTCGTCCCTTTCGAAACGGATGTCACCGGAGGAGCTGGACGGCAAGCACATGAAGACAATGGAAGCGATCGTCTATTCCATGACACCCAGGGAGCGGCGCAGTCCTGAGATACTCAACGGCAGTCGTCGCAGGCGGATTGCGAAGGGCAGCGGTACATCGCCTCAGCAGGTGAACCAGCTGCTGAACCAGTTCCGGCAGATGCAGAAGGTGATGAAGCAGGTGTCGTCCGGCAGGGTGCCCCGGAACATGAGAGGCCTGCTCGGCTAGGCTGCGCGTCGATCAGTTGCGCAGAAGCAGGCCCGGCTGGCACCCTCGGCAGAAGTTGGTGAGCCTGCGGTTGGCGCCTATGGTGGTGACAGGGCCGCCGCATCGAGGGCAGGCGCCACCGCTCCGTCCGTGCACCGCAAGGAAGTCCCTTACTTTCATGTGTGTCTCGTCGCCTATGCGCTCGCGCAGCGTGGCTATGGCGTGGTTCACCACGGCGGGGATGGCCTCGTACAGGCGCGCCGTATCGCTGTCCGACAGGGCGGAGCGCTTCTTGAACGGGAATATGCCTGCGGCGAACAATATTTCGTCGGCGTAGGCGTTGCCGATGCCAGCGAGGAACCGGCCCCGCGTGAGCACCCCCTTGATCTCGCCCTGGAAGCGGCGCAGGCGCGCACGGAACTCCGGCAGGTCCGGGTACTCGTAGAGCACGTCCGGGCCCTGCTCGGCGAGGCGTGGGATCTCCTCAATGCGGGACGCGTTCACGTAGTAGGCCATGCCCATTTGCGTGTCGTCCAGGTAGCGCAGCTGGCTGCCGTCCGCAAGGTCGAGCAGGAAAGAGGTGCGCTTCGCGACGCGGGTCGATGGCGGGCAGATCTGCACGGCGCCGGTGAGCATGGGGTTGATCACCAGTGACCGGTCGCCGGAGAGGTCGGCGATGAGAAACTTGCCCCTGCGCGTGAATCCCTCGACGGTACGAGAGATCACGTCGTACACAAAGTCTTCAGTGGCAAGAACGCGAAGCTCCAGGGGCTTGAGGACGCGGGCGCCTGAGACCGCCAGGCCGCGGATGCGGCGGTTGAGCACGTCCTTGATGACCTCCAGGTCCGGGGCTTCAGGCATAGGTCAAATCACGATGAGAAGGGCTTGCGCTTCGCTTTGATGCCGGCCGTCCGGCGCGGGAATGCCTGCGGGAAATCGGTAGTGGACTCGGACGCGTCAGTTCTGGCTGAACTGATCCCCGAGTTGCTCCAGGAAGTCCTGGACTTCCGGCGAAAGCTCTGACATCTGTTCCGTGCGGCCCTCACGCAACTGGCTGACACGCTCATCGTACTGACGCTCCAGCTGCTGCACCAGGCTGCGGACCTCCGGGTTGCGTTCCATGGCTGACTTGAGCTCCTCCTGCTGCTGACCGGCCCGCAGTTTCACCCGGTCCAGGTCCATGTCAAGGTCGTAGAGGTCGCAGAGCAGCTCCAGGATTCGCAGCCGGCCTACGTGGTCGACGTCCATCTGTGCGTACTGGGGCAGGTGCGCGATCAGCCCCATGGTCTCCGCTCCTATATTCAGGACCTCCTGCGACACTAGGGAAGCGATGCTGGTTGGGCCTTCGTAGCTGCTGGAGTGCACTCCAAGGCTCCTGACACGGCTAAGCGTGTCCTCGCCGGAGGCGGCGCCGGTGACCATTATGGGCTTGGTGTGCGGCACCAGGTCGTACATCGAGCCCACCAGGCAGTACCGCCTGACGTCGAGCTGCTTGAGCAGGTTGGCAACGGAGTGAACGAACCCCTCGCCGTTGAGGTGCGGCTCCAGAAGGTGGAGGAAGATGAAGTCGTGGTCTCCGTCGCCGCGTGCGTAGCGAACGTTGACCGTGGGCACCGTGACCTGCCGCTGGCCGTCGACGGTGTGGATGGTTGGGCGGTAACGGGTGAAGTCGAAAAAGACGCCGGGCCTTGCGAGCTTGGCGAGGTCTCTGGCCTGGAAGTGGCGCTCCAGGCTGCGGAAGGTTAGGCGTCCCACGCTTCCCACATCTACCCAGGGTCGGAGCGTGGCAAGGGCGTGGGGCTCCCTCAGCTCCGGCAGGGGTTCTTCCAGCTCGAATGCACCGAGTCTCATGGCCATATGTTACCACACACGAGGATGGGGGCGGGTTGAAACCGCCCTCCTCCAGAAACCGGAGGAGGGCGGGCGCACGTGTCAGTGGGGCCTAGGTGCCGTAGCGGGCGGGGGCGTTAGGGTCGCTGTACTCGACGCCCTTGGTGGCCCAGAAGGCGGTGGCGATATTGTCCACCGCGGCGACCAGCTCTTCGCAGGCGGCCATGTCCACCGTCTGGCGGCAGCGACCGGCCAGCTTCAGCGCAGCGTTGAAGGAGCCGTGCAGGTCAAACCCTTCCGGCAGGTTGGGCCATCCGTAGTCGGCCCAGATGATACGCAGCTCGTGCTTGCAGAGCTCGGCGTGCTCGTCCTTGACCTTGATGTAGCGGGACATGGAGTTGGCGAAGGCTGCGTGGTCGTCGCCCTGCTGCAGCGCCTGCATCCGCAGCACCATCTTCTGGACGGTCTGAGCCGCTATCTTGGCCGCGATGGGATCGTAGATGCCGCAGGGGATGTCGCAGTGGGCGTAGGCCTTCTCGGATGGCAACGCTCTCACCATTGCGCTCACGGCTCGTCTGAACACAGACATGGAAGTACCTCCTGACAAGTGTGGTGGTTCGCCGCTATAGTCTAAAGCAATTGAGTCGCGCTGCCAAGGGGTGCTGTGGTAGTTCTGGGATTATGACATCTGTAACGGTTCAGTGAAAATGTCACCCTATGAAAGGTGCAACAGTGACACTGACCGAGAGGGAGCAACAGCGAGGCATGGTACTGAATCAGGTGGAACGGGACGGACTCACAGGGCAGCAGGCAGCAAGGCTGATGGGCTTGTCGGTTCGGCAGGTGCAGAGGCTTAGGGCTGCCTACAGGAAGGATGGTGTGGCTGCCCTGGCCCATGGCAATCGAGGACGATCACCGGTTCACCGCATTACCGACGAGACCCGAAGGCAGGTGGTGGAGTTGGCCCATGGAACCTACCGGGGGTTCAATCACCATCATCTACAGGAGGAGCTGGCAGAGCAGGAGGGGGTGAAGCTGAGCCGCTCATCCCTGTGGCGCATCCTCACCAGGGCTGGTGTACCCAGCATCAGGAAGCGTCGCCGACCCCTGCATCGCCACCAGAGGCAGCGCTACCCCCAAGAGGGGATGCTGCTACAGATCGACGGCAGCCACCACCTGTGGCTGGAGGGCCGGGGACCCTCTCTCAGCCTGGTGGCTTTCATCGACGATGCCACCGGCACCATCCCGGCAGCACTGTTCAGGGAACAGGAGGATGCCCACGGCTACTTCCTCGTGCTGCGGGAGACCATCACCACCAAAGGCCTACCCCTTGCCCTCTACAGCGACCAGCACAGCATCTTCCAGGTGAACCCCAAGAAACAGGAGACCTTGGAGGAGCAACTGGCCGGGGAAAGGCAGCCCACCCAGTTTGGACGGGCACTGCGGGAGCTGGGTATCCAGTCCATCGTGGCCCACTCACCCCAAGCCAAAGGCCGGGTGGAGCGGTTGTTCGGCACCCTCCAAGACCGCTTGGTCGGCCAACTGAGGCTGCGGGGAGCTTCCACCCTGGAGGAAGCCAACCAGGTCCTGGGAGACTACCTGCCCAAGTTCAACCGGGCCTTTGCTGTGCCTCCAGCCCAGGAGGGCACAGCCTACCGCGAAGCATCTGCCGGCCAGTTGGACCAGACCTTGTGCTTCAAGTACCCCCGCACCGTAGCCAGCGACAACACTGTCCGCTGGTACGCCACCACCCTGCAACTCCTCCCCGATGCCCACCGCACCAGCTACGCCCGGGCTAAGGTGGAGGTCCAAGAGCGTTTGGATGGCAGCCTGGCGGTCGTCTATCAGGGAAGCGTCATCAGCACAAGGGAGGCACCGCCTCAAGCCTCTGCCCTGCGAGCCCGCAAAGCTCCAAGGGCTGACATACCCAAAGAAGAAGGTACGACGGGTACGCCCGCCGTTCTTTCTTCCCCCTACCACCCCTCCCTACCACAGCCGCCCTCGAAGCACACCTCACATCCCAAACCCGGACCTAACCATCCCTGGAGAAAGATACCCTCGGCGACAAAATCACTGAACCATTAGGCGGACATATTGACTGAACTACGACAGGGGTGCGGGCCTCCCTGCACAATTGGCTCGCAGGGTGTAGAATGACACCCGGCGGCTACGACGCCCTTCGTGGAGGTTCAAGAATGAGAATAGCGCGACGATTGCTGCTTGGGCTGCCTCTCGCAGCGCTGCTGTTGCTGGCGGTCGCCTGCGACACGGGCGACGACGACTCAACTGAAGCGGAGGCGCTCGCGCAGCTGGCGTCTGGCGGGCAGGGGATTCAGGTCACCGGCAGCGGCACGGTTGCGATCGTACCGGACGTGGCTGTGTTGACGCTGGGAGTGGAGACAATGGCGGACAGCGTCGCCGAGGCCAGGGGGGAAGCGGCCGCCGCTCTGACCGCTATCGTCGATGCGCTTCGGGCCAGGGGCATAGAGGAACGCGACATTCAGACCAGCTATCTCAACATTTCCCCGGAATACAGCTACCAGGAGATAGTCCGGGAGGGCGCCCGCTTCAGTGAGCGGGTCCTGTTGGGCTATCGCGTGAACAACAACCTGGTGGTGAAGGTTCGGGATCTGGACGCCGTGGGCGAAATTGTAGATGAGGCGGCGGAAGCGGGGGGCGATGCCACCCGCGTGGATCACTTGCGGTTCAGCGCGGAGGATACCTCGGAGGCGCGACGCCTGGCCCGGGAGAGGGCCGTGATGGACGCGATGGAAAGGGCCGACCAGCTTGCCTCCCACGCCGGCGAGGCCAGGGGTCAACTGCTCAACATTTCCGAAAGCTTCGACAGCGGGCCGGAACCCTTTGGCCCGGCCAGGGCCTACGACTCGTTTGCGATGATGGAGGAAGCTTCCACCCCGGTGAGCGCCGGAGAGCTGGAGATCAGGGTGAGCGTATACGCGGTCTTCGCGATCGAGGGCCGGTAGGTAGGGAGCGAGGAAGGCTTGCTACTTGCACTGGGTATCCTCCACAAAGCGGCGGCGGTGTTGGCCTCGCGAAGGGTGGAAGTTGTTGGCATGAGCATGTATCCCACGCTCGCGCCCGGCGAGTACGTGCTCTGTGATCGCTTTGCCTACCGGAGTAGCCCGCCGCGGCGGGGTGACGTGGTTCTGGCTCGCGGCCTGACCGATGGAGGCAACACGCTGGTCAAGCGCGTTGTGGCCGTGCCGGGCGACAGGGTGGAGGTCGACGATGGGGCACTACTGGTGAACGGCATGACCGCGCGTGAGTCCGCCTTCTCGGAGGCCTGCGGTTCGTGGGCCCTGGGCGAAGACGAGTGGTTCCTCCTTGGCGATGCAATGGACTTCAGCACGGACAGCCGCGCCTTCGGCCCGGTACCAAGGCGCGCGATCGAGGCGCGGGCGTGGCTGGTGTGCTGGCCCGTGGCGCGGTGGCGCAGGATATGCGGCGAGGGTCGCGATGAGTAGCCGGGCGACGCGCTGGGTGGTCTACTACGACGGCGAGTGCACCCTGTGCGAGACCGCGAGGCGTTGGGTGTCCAGACTGGACGTCTCTCGCGGCGTCGATTGGGCCGCGTACCAGTCGCTGCAGCAACCCCCGCGAAGTCTTTCGTGGCCGGACCTCGAGAGCGCAATGTGGCTGGACACCGGCAACGGTCGGCCCGTCGCAGGCTTCCATGCGTTCCGCATGCTGGCCCTCAGGCTGCCGCCGCTCACGGCCCTTACACCGGCGCTGTGGCTGCCCGGCATGGGACGTGTGGGCGAGTGGGTTTACGGCTGGGTGGCGCGCAACCGCTGCCGGCTTTCGAGCTGCCTCGTTCGGAAAGGGGGACAGCGCCTATGACGAGCGGCGGGCGGGACGTTTCGATCGTGGTGCCGACGTACAACGAGCGGGACAACGTGGAGGCCCTATGCCGCGGCCTCCAGGAGGCGCTGGAGCCGGCGTGGAACTACGAGATCATATTCGTGGACGACAATAGCCCGGACGGTACCTACGACGTGGTGCTCCGCCTTGGGGAGGAAGACCCGCGGGTGCGATTGATTCGACGGCCGGGCAAGCTGGGACTGGGCAGCGCGGTGTCGGATGGGTTCGCGCAGGCCTCCGGCGACTACTGGGTGATGATGGACGCCGACCTTTCGCACAGGCCGGAGGACCTGCCTGGCCTGCTGGCGCACCTCGCGGACGCGGACATTGTGGTGGGATCGAGGTATATTCCGGGCGGCGGCGTGGTCAACTGGCCTCTGTGGCGCAGGGTGGTCAGCCGAGGCGCTTCGGCGATGGGACGGCTCATAGTTGGGCTACACGTTCGTGACCTGACCTCGGGCTTTGGAGCATTCCGTCGTGACCACATGGAGCAGCTGCTGCCCACGCTCAGCCCAAAGGGCTTCAAGCTGCTTCTGGAGATCATCGCCAAGAGCCGAGGGGCGAGGGTCAAGGAGACGCCGATCACATTTGTGGACAGGCGATACGGCAGGTCCAAGGCGTCGGCAGGTGAGGCGCTGCTGTTCCTGCGCCTGTGCTTCCAGCTGCGGGGCGGGAGGCAGGGAAGGGCGTAGGCGCGTCCCGGGCCGAACTCCCTACTCCGGAAGGGAGCCCCCGGTAGGTAGGTCCACATCTATTATATTTGCCCCGGCACTGGGTCTCACCAAAAGTAACGGTCCCTTCACTCCCGGCCGAGTGAAGGGACCGTTACCCGTGTTTGGCGTTGTCTCTGGTGGCGGGAGTATGCCGACCGGCTACATTGCGACCTCGCCCCGCTCTCCGGTCCTGACGCGAATCACGTCGTTGACCGTGGTCACGAAGATCTTGCCGTCGCCGATGGCTCCCTCGCCGGGGCTCCTGGAATTGTTGATGATGGCCTCGATGACTGCCTCCAGGAGCTCGTCCGGGATGACGGTGGTGATCAGCGTCTTGGGCACCGCCGACCTCGTGACCATCTGGCCGCCTCTGCCAGTGAACACCTCCACGCCTCCCTGCCTGCCCTGGCCGGTGATGTTGGTGTAGTGATAGCCGGTGCAGCCCGCCGCGTCCAGAGCCGGGGTTACCTGGCTTATCCGCTCCGGTCTGATGATGGCTTCAACCTTCAGCATGAGATCCTCCTTGGATTGGACCGCGTAACTTTGCGATCAGAGATTTGAGTTCTTGGCTAGTCTGCGCCGTCCCTCACGTATGCCCGCTCGCCGTGGGCTACGATGTCCAGACCCTCGTCCTCATCGCGCTCGGAGATGCGAAGCCCGAGGCCGGGAATGACGTCGAGTACCTTCAGGATGACCAGCGAGACCACAAGGCTGTAGACCAGCGTCGCGCCAACCGCTATCACCTGCGTTACCATCTGCTCGCCGTTGCCGTTCAGCAGGCCGTCCGTACCGCCAACCGCGGCGATTGCGAAGATGCCGGTTGCGAGGGCGCCCCACATTCCACCGACGCCGTGTACGGCGAACACGTCGAGGGCGTCGTCCAGCATGGTCTTGTTGCGCAGGACAACGGCGAAGTAGCAGAGCACTCCTGCGCCAACGCCGATGCCCAGGGCGCCCATGACGCCCACGAAGCCGGCTGCAGGGGTGATGGCGACGAGGCCGGCTACGGCGCCCGTTGCCACGCCCACGGCACCCATGCGCCCGGTCTGGAACTGCGAGAGCAGGCCCCACGTCAGCGCTGCTGCTGCTGCTGCGGTGTTGGTTACCAGGAAGGCGTTGGCCGCGACGCCGTCAGCGGCCAGGCCGGAGCCGGCGTTGAAGCCGAACCAGCCGAACCAGAGAAGCGCAGCGCCCAGCACCACGTACGGTGCGTTGTGAGGCTCAAGGCCAGGGTTGCGCCTGCGGCCCACCAGGAGAGCGGCTGCCACGGCGGCGATGCCGGCGTTGATGTGGACCACGGTACCGCCCGCAAAGTCGAGAGCGCCAAGGTCGAAGAGCCAGCCGTTACCGGCCCAGACCCAGTGGCATATCGGCGCGTAGACCAGAGTCACCCAGAACACCAGGAATATGAGGTAGGTGGTGAACTTGAACCGCTCCACGAACGCGCCGGTGATGAGAGCGGGGGTGATGACGGCAAACATCATCTGGAACACGACGAAGAGAAGGTCCGGTATGGTCTCCCCGTCGTTGATGTCGATGCCCGAGAGGCCGACGAGCGACAGGTCACCGATGAACTCGTTGCCGTCGCCGAACGCCAGGCTGTAGCCCCAGAGCACCCAGACGATGCTCACCACCGCCACGGAGATGAAGCTGTACATGATCGTGCTGACGACGTTCTTTGCGCGGACAAGTCCGCCGTAGAAGAATGCTAGCCCCGGCGTCATCAGCATCACCAGGGCCGATGCCACGATAATCCACGCAGTGCTTCCCGTATCCATATGTACCTCCAAACGTGAGAATCTGTAAGCATATTGAGACCGGCGCGTTCCAACGGAGTTACGCGCCGGTTACATTTGCGTTACAGTGGGACGGAACGCAGGGGGTTGGGGGAAGTAAGGTTGTGAATTCAAGCGCTCGCATGAATGCTCTGCGAATGCCGGATTGTAGCTCTTCCGGCGCGGGCTGAGTTGAAGTGGGCCTTGTCGTTGGAGGACGCCGGGGAGAGAATAGAGGGCGGTACCCGAGCGACGACCCGATCCACTGTTCCTCGAGAGTTCCTGCCCAGCAAGGCCTTTGCGCCCCCGGCGTTCAACGACCCGAAAGCCCAACACTAAGGCTGGTACAATTGAGGGGGCACGTCAACTTGCTTGCCGGTGAGACATAGAGCGAAGTGGTACTATTGGGCGCAGGTCAGATTGCCAAATGAATCTCACATCCGCAAAGCCCCGAGTTAGTGCGTCCGCGGTCTTGGTCTGTTCATTCCTAGCCGCATTGCTGATCTGGACACAATACTGGGGTAGTGACGTGCGTCAGGTCGCGGAAGCTCAGGAGCAGAGACCTCAGATACACTCCGTGGAACCTCAGCCTCCCTTCTGCATCATCTTGGATTCTGAGTTCGCCAGCGAGAGGACGCTGACCATCAACGGAGAAAACCTGGATCGAAGCTCTGAGACCGGACTGCAATTTCGCCGATTGGGCACTAGAGAACGTACCATTCCATTTGCCAACGGACTCAACTGGGAGAACCCGGAACGAGTCACGCTGGATATGGGGCTGATCGAGGAACACATAGAGTACTTCTCGATACTGCGATATCAGGTACGCATTTCCGACGCCGAGGGGCGGGGTCTCTCCGACTGGTCGGATCACTTCAACGTTGCAAGAAGTGCGAGGTTTTGCGGTGCAGTGATGCCGACCCCAACTCCGGCTCCCACTCCCGGTCCATTTCCTCCCACGTCGCCAGTCAGGGGCGTTGCAGGTGATTTGTGGGCGGACGTGATCATCGGCAAACCGGACTTCTCGCAGGTAGCTCCAAAGAGCGTTGTGCCCTTCAAGGTCAATAACCCCACCGGAGTCATAGTGGATCGGTCCGTCGAGCCCGGAAGAGCATATGTTTGGGACTCCGGCAACAGCCGTATCCTGGGCATTGACCTCGCGAAGTGCTACGAGGGTAGCGGCCCCTGTTCCGCGGACATCGTTATTGGCCAGCCATCTGGTTATGATCACTCAGCCTGCAATGGAGACAATGGCTTACAGAGATTTCCGGTGCGGGCGCGACCCACGGCTGCAACCCTGTGTGGCATCCCCGACCATTCCCTCAGTCCGTGGGAGGCGTATTCGATCGTGTCGATGGCAGTGGACGGTGATGGCAACTTGTATGTTCCCGACTCCTTCAATCACAGGATCCTGAAGTTCGAGAGTCCCTTCGAGCGAGACTCAATTGCCGATCAAGTCTGGGGACAGGCCGACTTTTCTGAAATGGTGTGCAACAGAGGAGCCTTGCACAAGCCAACCGCGGAGTCATTGTGTTTCCACTCAAACTCAGTGCGATTCACTTTGAATCGGTATGGGGCCGGAGTTGAGGTCGACACGCACGGGAATTTGTGGGTCGCTGACGCGGGCAATAATCGGGTTCTGCGATTTCCGTTCGATGCGGTCACAGGCACAATTGGCAAGCGTGCCGACTTGGTACTCGGCCAGAATGACTTCCAAAGTGCTCAGCCTGGCAGCTCCCTCACAAAGCTGCATGCCCCTTCTGCGGTCCGGTTCGACTCAAATGGACAACTGTATGTGGCCGACACCGCCAACGACAGAGTTCTCGTCTACAGTCCGCCCTTCAGAAATGGCCAGCATGCGGCGATGACGTTCGGTTCCCAATATCATCATCCATCCTCACTTGAGATTGACCCCCTTGGCCGTGGGGTCTGGGTCGTGGATGCTGGGAACAGGATGATTGAGCTCTGGGACGATCAGGGTACCTCAGTGCTCCATGTGTTGTGGAAGGACTCATATCGGCCTGATCGCAGGTGCGATCCTTCGTTAGATCCTTCGTTGACCGGGGTGCCCAGCCGGGCGTACATGTGCTTCATAGGTGGGAGCATTGGAATTGACAGCGGCGGCAGGGTCCTCGTTCCAGCATATCACGACGCGGCTGACGTCTTTCGTTTTCCGTCGACAAGAGAACAGACCAACGACCACGAGACAAGCAACCCGGACGGGAGGCTATTCTTCCCGCCATTTGAGGACAATTTCAGGGACAGTAAGGGGATCCATTCCGCGAGGGGTATAGCAACTTGGCAGGACCAGCTAATAGTATCCGACATGAAGAGGCTGATGTTCTGGAACGGGTTGGACTCGGTGTCCAACGGTCAGCCCGCGGACGGTGTGATTGGGGACGAGTACGCCGTAGGGGAGTGGCAATTCTGCTGCGGCCGAGTCAAAGCGGACTCCGCCGGCAGGCTGTGGGTGCTGTCCTTCCAGGGCACTCATTTCTTGGACGTATATCAGCTGCCCTTAACCGAGGACTCCGTGCCCATACATACCATATGGAAACAGGAGGCCGAGTTTTCGGTGCTTGGGACTGGTGAGAGAATCACGCTGGGAAGCGGTATCCACGGCATAGTACCCGTCAACCGTGGGGAATTCCTATGGCTGAGCGATACCGACAACCATCGAGTTATCCGCATTCGCGATCCCCTCAACGATCCCGTGGTGGACATCATACTTGGACAGGATGATGCCGCAGGTAGCGAATGCAATCAAGGACGACCCTCGGGGGCTGCCTTGGACGAGCTATGCTATCCCGGTGCGCTGTCCATTGACCGTATGGGAAATCTCTATGTTTCCGACCACGCGCTGGAGGTTAACGGCAATCTGCGCTTGCTTGTCTTTTCGTCAAAGTCAACGCCTGCGACCAATACCGAAACAATCTTTGCGCCGCCCGCGACAAAGGTCTTCAAACGATCGGCTGTAGGTGTCACCGACCTGTGGGCAGACCCATGGGAACAAAGAGCAGTTATTCAGAAACACGAAAGAACTTTCTGGGCGGCAGCAACCTGGGAGCCGGCCTTCGACAGCACCAATAGAATGGTGGTCGGATACAACGCCTATGTGAGTCCCAGGTTCGTCGGCGTCTACGACGATCCGCTCGGACCGGACGAGATTCCCAACTCCTTCCTGTATGACTTCGGCTCAATGCCCTACACGGCAACCTTCGATGATAACGATAACCTGTACGTGGGCGACATCAATCGCGGAAGGGTGCTCGTGTACTACAATCCTTTCAACAACCCTCCCTCACCACCAACCGAGATCCCTGCCCAAGACCCACCGCCACTACCGAAATATCCAGTCAAGATTGAGGCCGTCAGCCCCGGTCCACCCTTCTGCTTGTCACGCAGTTCGGCAAGGGAATACGAGACCACGCTGCAACTCGCGGTCGATGGTCTGCCGAGGCTGCACAACCTCACTTTTGAATTTCGCAAGATGATCTCGCTGCATAGAGCGCACTTGGATATTGGTCAGGCCCGCATCGAGGAAGGCGGATCGCGCATCACTTTAGACCAGCAATGGTTCTGGCAGCGCCTGTGGCCGCACATAGACAAGGTGACGCTAACCGTTAGAATTCTTGAAGGTGGAAACAATGGCACTCCCATCTCCAATTGGTCACCGGCCTTCCTGTTGGCCAACGACGCGGTTGCTTGCGGCATTGCTCTCCCGACGCCCACGCCGACGCCAACGCCCATTCCGACACCAACCCCTACGCCGATACCAACGCCCACAGCGACACTAACTCCCACACCGTCGGCCACTCCTACTGCGGCGCCATCCCCCACGCCAACAGCCATCCCTACTACGGTGCCATCGCCAACACCAGTAGCCACATTTACCGCGGAACCGTTGCCAACATCAGCAATTGCTCCTACTTCAGAGTCGTCACCGACACCACCGGCCACTCCGACTCCAACGCCGATACCTGCGCCCATTCCCACACCGACGTCCACTGCAACGCCCACGCCTGAGCTTCCAGCCGAAGAAGGGCTTCCACCTCTGATTTGGGCTCTCTTGGCCTTTGCCGTCCTCGCGGTGGGGCTATTGGGCGTCGGAATCCTGATACGCCGAAGATAAGCTGCTCATGTGAAGTAATGCCACTCCATGGAGAGTTTGCAGTTCAGCACGCTTCGCTGCCATTGTGAAGCATTGCACATTCCGACGGACTGTGATAGAGTTTGCATTTGGACAAGGACGGCGGCCTCCATTGTCGAGGCGTGCAGATCACGTCCGTGTTCCAGAGGAGGCAAAGTGAGGCAGGCCTGGGTTCTGACAATTGTAGTGCTGCTTGTCGCAGCAATCGGACTGGCGTGCGGCGGTGGGGGCGCAGAGCCCGCCAACACCAGTGCGCCCACTGCAACCACTGCTCCTACTGCCACAATGGCGCCTGCTGAGCAGCCAACGGCCACTTCGGATGCGATGCCCGACCCCACCGAGCCTGCGTCAAACGGCGACCCGGCTCCCACGGGTGAGGGCGACCCGGAGGTCGGCAAGGAGATTGCCACCAACCAGGGATGCGTTGCCTGCCACAGCTGGGACGGCACCGAAATCGTCGGCCCCACCTGGATGGGATTATGGGGCACAAACAGACAGTTCGAGGACGGCGGCAGTGCGCTTGTGGACGAGGCTTTTGTGAAGGAGTCCATCAGGGAGCCCAACCTGAGGATCGAGGTCGGCTTTCCTCCCGACACCATGCCCATCCTGCCTCTGACCGACCAGGAGATAGTGCACATCATCGCACTGATCAAGTCGCTCCAGTAGGCTCAGCGCCCGCCTTCAGTGAGCTCGGAGCCTGGAGGCCTGCTAGCTCGGACCATTCACCTCGCCGCTTACCCCGTGGGCGGCGAGGTTTATTGTGCCGGCCATGTAGCCGGCCCCAAAGCCGTTGTCTATGTTGACGACCGCGATTCCCGGGCTGCAGGCGTTCAGCATCGCCAGCAGCGCCGCCAGCCCCTGGAAGTTCGCTCCGTAACCGACGCTCGTGGGCACGGCGATGACCGGCGCCGATACCAGACCGCCCACAAGGCTGGGCAGCGCGCCCTCCATGCCGGCCACTGCCACGATGACCCTCGCCTCGTGCAGCAATGGCAGGCGCGCCAGCAGTCTGTGAACGCCGGCAACGCCCACGTCCCACAACCGCTCGACTCTGTTGCCCATTACCTCCGCGGTGACCGCCGCCTCCTCGGCCACAGGCAGGTCTGACGTGCCTGCCGCTACCACCAGCACGCCGGGGCGCGGCGGTTCGGACTGCTCCGGCCCGGCTATGATTACGCGTGCAGTCTCGTTGTAACGGGCTTCCGGCACGGCCAGGCGGACCGACTCAAACGCCTCGGGCGATGCGCGCGTGATTAGCACGCGGGACGATGCCCCGGCCAGCCTCCGTGCAATCTCGGCGAGCTGGTCGTGCGTCTTGCCGGGGGCGTATACCACCTCCGGGAACCCCGTACGCAGCTCGCGGTGGTGGTCCACCTTTGCGAACTCCAGGTCCTCGAAGGGGAGCGTGCGGAGCGTGCCCATCGCATCCCGAACGCTCAGGCTGCCCTGCTGCACCTGCTGCAGGATGTGCTCCAGACGCTGCGTGTCTATGACCGCCTCCCATGTCCGGCGCAGGCAAGCGGCAGTTGGAGGCCGCTCTGCCGGTCGGTGTTCGTCTCAGGCATTGTACTACGGTTCGCTCCCGTCGTACCCCCGTGGTTTGCACTAGCAGGATGGTGCGCTTATCATTGTGCCGGGAGGAGCCGTGAAGAGCTACAGGTTCATTGTCGATGACAACGTGGGACGTCTCGCAAAGTGGCTGAGGATCATGGGCTACGATGCCCTGTTCATCCCGGAGGTTGAAGACGCAGAACTGGTGAGGCTGGCCCTGGCGGAGGGCCGGGCGATTCTGACGCGCGACAGGCTCGTCATGCGGCGCCGCCCGATCGCCTCAGGCCGGATGAGCGCGTTGCTCATAGTCGGTGACAGGCTGGGCGAGCAGCTGCGACAGGTCGTCGAGGCCTACGGGCTGGACGCTTCAGGTGGGTTTTCCCGCTGCGTGGAGTGCAACGAGCCGCTGAGGGCGGTGGAACGGGAGGCGGCGCGGAGCAGAGTGCCGGCCTACGTGTTCGAGACGCAGGAGGCGTTCGTCGAGTGCCCTGCCTGTACTCGGATGTACTGGCGCGGCACGCACTGGCGCAACATGGTCAGGGAGCTAGCGACGGTGGGAGGCGACCGGAATTGAGCAGAAACGCAGCCTTCATCTACCATGATCGCCTGTCCCGCCACGTGCTTCGCGAGGACCACGTGATGGTGCCCACACGCCTGCGCTACACGTACGAGCTGCTGGAGTCGTACGGGGCTTTCGAGATGCCCAACGCTATGTTGGTGGAGCCGCGTCAGGCCTCTGAGGAGGAGCTTCTCACATTCCACACCCGTGAGTACGTGGACGCCGTGCGGGGTCTGAGTGGTGGCGAGGTGAGGCAAGACGCCGCTTCCTACGGCTTCAGCGACCACGGTGACAATCCTGTGTATCCGGCCATGTACGAGGCGGCTCTCTGGTCAACGGGCGCATCGCTGACGGCCGCCGAGATGCTGGCCGGCGGCAGGGCGGACGTGGCCTTCAACTGCTCCGGTGGTCTCCACCACGCTATGTCGGGCCGTGCGTCCGGTTTCTGCATATTCAACGATCCGGTAGTCGCCATCAATGCCCTGCTGGAGCGAGGGCTGCGCGTGGCCTACGTGGACATCGACGCGCACCACGGCGACGGAGTGCAGAGCGCCTTCTACGACTCGGACCGCGTGCTCACCGTGTCGATGCACGAGTCAGGCGAGTACATCTTCCCGGGCACAGGCTTCGTGGAGGAGGTGGGGGAGGGCGTTGGCCGCGGCTTTTCCGTGAACGTTCCGCTCTTTCCCTACACTGGCGATGAGACGTACCTCTGGGCCCTGCGTGCGGCGGTCATTCCGCTAGTGGAGGCGTTCAAGCCGGACGTCCTAGCGACGCAGCTGGGCATGGACCCCTACTTCCGCGATCCCATCACTCACCTGAGCCTGACGGTGCAGGGACACGCTCGGTTGGTGAAGGAGCTTGGCCGGCTGTGCCCGCGCTGGCTGGCCTTCGGCGGCGGCGGATACGACCTGTCCGCGGTGGCGCGGGGCTGGACGCTGGACTTCGGCGTGATGCTGGAGACTGAGTGGCCGGACGAGATACCGGAATCCTACCGCGAGCGATACGGCCTGACGGCGCTGCGAGATGCGCAGGGGCCGTCCGTGGACGCAGCAATGCCGGAGAATGGACGACGTTTCGCTGAGAGAACGGTAGGGGAGATCGAGAGGCTCATCTTCCCGGCTCACGGGCTGTAGCCCCGCCTGCTACCTCAGCACGCGTAGCTTAGCGAACGGCGTCGCCTGGCTAGGGGCTGGCTTCGGAGTCCGGCAGTACTCTGCCGTAGCCCTCCAGGTAGCGGAACAGGTCGCTGTCTGCGGAGAGCACCAACGTGGTCTGTTCATTCAGGAAGTTGGCGTAGGCTTCCAGGCTGCGCCGGAATGCGAAGAACTCCAGCGCCTCTGCCAGCGCTTCGATGTCCAGGGGCTCGAGTGCGCCTTCACCTGCGGCTCTCAGGCCGCGCAGCGCATCGGCACGCTCGAAGCCAAGTGCCTCCTCGAGCGTTGAGAAGTCCGCGTCGGACATGTCCTGCATGGCTTCAATGACTTCCGGGAGCGCGCCGGCTCCGAGGATGTTTCCTGCCCTCAGCTGCGCCTCAGTGCTGCCGGAGAGGAGGTCGTCGTTGAGTTCGTTGAGCTGGTCAAGCACGGACGGCTCCAGCGACTCCAGCGCGCCCAGCGCGTCCAGCGCGGCGGGCGAGAGGGCGGAAGTGCCCAGCACTCTGGCGAAGATCTGGACGGCCTGAGCTTCACCTTCGCCGGAGAGGATGTTGGCATCTCGTTCGGCTTCAACCCGGATGACGCGCACCCTGCGGTTGACGTCGGCAGTGATAGTTAGGTACTGCTCTTCACCCTCGGCCCGGAGGCGCTGCGCCTGAACGGACCGCTCGGAGCGCATCCTGTCATACACGCTGGCCTCCGCCGCGGCGGGGAAGTCGGCGCGCTTGATACGAATGTCCACGACCTCGACACCCCACTGCTGTCCCTGGGTGTCCTCCTTTACGCTGTTCAGCGCAAGCTGCATCATGGCTTCGCGGCTGGGGACGCCGGCGTCGGTCTGCCTGGGCCTTACGAGGATTGTGCCGTCGTCCTGGGTGATGGGGTCTCCGCCTATGATGTCACGCCGATCGCGTACGCCGACCTCGTCTCGTATGGCGGAGACGGCCAGGTCGCCTATGCGTCGGTTGGCGTTGGTCTCATCTCTCAGGCTCTCGAGGAACAGTGTGGGGTCTGTGATCTTGTATCGAACGTAGGCGTCGATATCAAGGAACTGGCTGTCCCTGTCGGGCATGGATGCCACGGGTACGTCGATGCGGAGCAGCCTCCTGTCGAATCGCACTACCGTCTCAATCGGTGACTTGAACTTCAGACCTGGGTTGAGGACCGCTTGCTGTACCTGTCCGAAGCGGGTGATGACAACGTACTCGCGCTCATCGACAGTGTAGGCAACGCCATAACCGGCAGCTTGCGCGAGCACCGCAACGAGGGCGACAACCAGGAGGAATATTCCAAATATCTTGAACATGGCTATGGCGTCCCTTCCTGGGTCAGCGGAAGGAATTGGAGCAGGTTGCCGCTGCTGTCCTCAGTCAGCACAAACTTGGTGAGGTCTGGCAAGATGGTCTCCATGGCCTCGAGGTAGAGGCGCTGCCGCGTGACGTCCGGGGCGCTCAGGTACTCTTCGAGGACCGAGCGGAAGCGGTTAACCTCACCGGTGGCCCTGGCAATGCGCTCTGTCTTGAAGGCCTCTGCGGCCTGCACCACCTGCGCAGCGTCACCCTCGGCTCTCGGGATGCGGTCCTGCTCGAAGGCCCTGGCTTCGTTGATGCGGCTCTCCCTGTCCACGCGTGCGTTTACCACGTCGTCGAACGCGGCGCGCACCTGGTCAGGCGGACGTATGGTCTGGAGCGCCACGGTGTTGATCTGGATGCCAGTCTCGTAGAGGTCCAGGATCTTTTGGAGCTCGTCCCTAGTCTCGGCCTCAACAGCCGGCCTGTTGACCACCAGGATGTCGTCTATGCTGCGTTGTCCCACCACCTGACGAAGCGCGGCCTCGGTGGCGTCCTTCAGGGTGCGGCCCTCCGGGTTCCCCTGCTCGATGCCGCGAAGAACCTCGCCGGGGTCGTCGACGCGGAAGAGGTAGCTTTCGAGGCTCGAAATCTGATACTGGACCACCATCTGAAGGTTGACGATGTTCAGGTCGCCGGTGATCATGAGCGCCTCAACGGCCTGATCGGTTATCGTGCCCGTGGCGGTGGTGAGGAAGCCAAGCTCCATGTTGCGCGTGACGTCCACGTCAATGATTGTGCGCGCGCCCACGGGCTGCGGGAAGTACCAGTGCAGACCGGGGCCCTCGGTGCTCTGGAAATCGCCGAAGAACTGGAGTGCGGCCCGCTCTCGGGGACCCACCTGGTATAGCCCGCTGGCGATCCACGCTATGGCAAGAAGCGCCAGCACACCAAGGATGATGAGCCGGACGCCGCCTCCGCCGAGACGCTGGACTAGATTGTTGAATCCAGAGCCGATGCCCCGGAGGACCTCTTCAACCTGTACCTCGGGCCGCTGACGCTGGCCACCTGGTTCGAACATACTTCTGTCGCTCTGTCTTTCCTGCGCCCTTCATTCGGAACCGGGCGCTCCAATAGCAATCCGGACAATCATACCACAAAATCGGATTTGTCCCAACAGGGCCGCCGCTCCGGCGCGCCGCCTTTCCTACGCTCCTCCGGCGGCCCCCGCAACGCTGGGCGAGTAGGACGCACTGTGCAGCCTGTTTCTGCGGCGGTCCAGGGAGCGGTACACCTTCAGGTAGTCCCTCAGGTAGCGCGTTATCAGAAACTTCTCCCGCACAAGCTCCCTTCCCTGCATTCCAAGTCGGTCCGCCTTCTCCGGGTCCTGTAGCAGGTGCTGCGCCCACTGGGCGCACTCCTCCGGCGAACTGACCAGGTAGCCCGTCTTGCCGTGGAGTACCTGGAGCGGGATGCCACCCGCCCTTCCGCCCACAACCGGCCGGCCCTTCCAAAGCGCCTCGGACACCGCAAGGCCGAAGCCCTCTCGGAGTGACTTCTGCAGTACCACCTGCGCTCCGGTCTGGAATGCGTTTACCTCCGGATCGCCTATGCCGTTCAGGATGTCGGGCAGGATGTGTACGTCGGGGTCGCTTCCCGCCGAGGCCTTGACCTGGTCCAGGTAGGCCCAACCCTCCGGGTCGTCGTCGGCGATTGCCACGAGGAACACGAGCTGCAGAGAGGGAATGCTCGGCTTGATGATGTGATAGGACTCCAGCACGCCGATCGGGTCCTTCCACGCGTCCATGCGTGAGGCCTGAAGCATGAATGGCCTGTCCGGGTCCACGTTGAAGCGTGTGAGCACCTGTCGGATTGTGTCACCGGAGGCGGGGACGTTCTTCTCGCTGAGGGGATCTATGGCCGGAGGAATCACTCGGATGCGCGGCCCGGCGAGGTCTCGCTTGACGAACTGCTTGAGAGTGAAAATGGCCGTGCCGTAGTCATGCAGGTAGGGCAGAAGCAGGCTCCAGGCCTCCTGCTGGGCGTTGGTGGTATCAATATGGCAGCGCCAGGTCCACTTGGAGCCGTCTGAAACCGAGCCGGCCTCCTTGAGATAGTGGAGCACTCCGGCGGGCTGCGGGTCGTGAACTACGACGAATTCGTAGTCGCCCTCCATGAGCTCGGCGGTGCGCTGGTTGTAAAGCTCCCACGTTGCCCACATCTCGGGCGTCCACTCTATCTGCATGCCTTGCAGGCTGTTGTGGAGCGCCTTTGTAACCTGGTAGAACTCGCCGCTGCCTTCCATGATGTGCCACTCGGTTGGAATGCCAATGTCGTTCATGAGGGGCACCAGGGACGTAAGGATCTCGGCGACGCCCCCGCCGCGTGCCGTGGCATTGATGTGAAGCATGCGCGCGCCGCGGAGAGGCTCGACGAGCTGGTAAATCTCGTCGATCGCTTCATCGCCAACAAGCGGCCGATAGTCCTCGAAGGACTTTGGAGATGTGGCAACCTGGGTCAGCATCGTGACTCCTTCCTAAGGCGTTGCCGGTCCCGCCGGTATGCCGGCAACTTCTTCGCTCCCTGGGCAAGGGCTCGTCCGGAGAGAGGCCATTGCAGTATCTCCGGCTCCGTGGCGCGCCGCTTGGCAATAAATAAGCCCGAGCCCCCGGTTGAGGGACTCGGGTGAGCCGTATCCCGCATTGAGGTCGCGGGTCACTAAGCGGCGCCGGAACATTGAAGCATTCCGCGCAAGATGCTAAGGCCGGATTGCGGTGCTTGTCAATAGGCCTGCCGTCGATTGTAAGGAGCTTGCGGCTTGGAGGTTGCGAGAGGGGGGTGTGCTATCATGCGGTGGAGCAAAGCGCCGCAGCAGCCAGGCGGACGGGCAAGGCTTTGCCGCCCGCCGGCGCGAGTGGCAGCGGCGACGGCGCCAGGAGGCCGCCACTTGATTCCCCTCTCGGACCCCGAGGTTGAACGTCACGGAACGCCCTACGTAACGATGGCGCTGATCGTCGTGAACGCCATGGTGTTCCTGTACGAGCTGACGCTTGGAAACCTCGGCCAGACCCTCTTCTACCACGAGTGGGGGCTGATTCCCGCGAGAATGACGCAGGGATTGGCAGAGTTCGGGGCGGTGTGCGACGGGACTGTGTACCGCACGTTCTCCGGCAGGTTGGCTTGCGAGGGGACGGTGATTGTCCTGGAGGCGCCGAATCATCCGTGGTTGACCATGTTCACGTCTATGTTCATCCACGGCGGAATCATGCACATTGCCGGCAACATGCTGTACCTGTGGGTCTTCGGCGACAACATTGAGGCCAGGATGGGACACGCCGGGTTCCTGGCGTTCTACCTTGCTTGCGGCGTGGCCGCGGCCTGGGCGCAGGTGGCCATAGACTCCGACAGCACGGTGCCGATGATCGGAGCCAGCGGCGCCATAGCGGGAATCCTCGGAGCGTACATCATGGTCTACCCCTACCACCGGATCAATACGCTCGTGTTCGCCTACTTCATCATGGTTATTCGAGTGCCGGCGCTGTTTCTGCTGGGGTTCTGGTTCGTCCTGCAGAACATCCTGCCTGCGCTGGGCTCTCTCGGCTCAACGGGCGGCGGCGTGGCGTACTGGGCGCACGTCGGCGGGTTCGTGGCGGGCGCGGCGGCGTCTGCGCTGTACCTGAAGGCGACGGGGCAGGAGGTGTGGCCGGACTTTCGCCGTATGCCGTGGCGATTGTCTAGGTGGTAGCGCCGCTTGGGCTGCCCAGAAACGCGAGGATCATGAGTTGGGCAGCCAGCACTACAATCAGGAACCGAACCTCGGCTGTCCCAAGGGGAACTCGGATGGCGCGGCTGCCGTGGAGGCTCGTCCAGTACGCGTTCAGGGTCTTTTGCGCTCGCACCATCAGCGTAGTAATCAGGGCCAACCCGATAAGGGACAGCACCATGACGGCAATGGGGTCCTCCTGATTGCCCGTAACAAGCGCGAGCAGCCAGTAGAGGGCCATGACGGTCACGCCAAGTGCCGGCGGCATGAGGGACTCAACCCCTCTCTTTTGCGCCAGATCCTGAATCACCGACAGGTGCCGATGTATGCGGAACAGACCGTAGACGGGCACAAACAGGGTTGCGGCGTGCCAGATGGGGTAGTGTGCGTCACCGGTCTCAGGCTGCAGCTGCTTCCACGTCCTGTACAGCCAGTAGAGCACGTAGACGCCGGACGTGACGATGGACAGTACGATGATGCGGACGGCGCCGATTTGAAGGGCGTAGCCTTCAGTCAGCAGAGGCTGGCCGGGAGCAGGCTCCCCCGATTCGGGCGGCGCCTGCACAAAGGCTTGACTCCTGCAGCCGGTGCAGAAGTTGGCGTTAGCCGGGTTCACCTGGCCGCACCCGGCACAGACCTTCTCTTCCATCGCTAAGTCCCTCGGCGTGAGTCCGGACGTGTCCCTGCGCTGGTACGGCAGGGGAGCCGCACGCTCAGGACATGAGTCCCCTGTCCTTCAGGCTGACAAATCCCCGTTCGGCCACTACCACGTGGTCGAGCACCTCAATTTCCAGCAGCCGGCCGGCTTCCACCAGTTGCCTTGTGACCCGTACGTCGTCGGTGCTTGGCGTGGGGTCGCCGGAGGGATGGTTGTGCACGATGATGATGGAGGGTGCGTTGGAGCGCACGGCTTCCCGAAAGATCTCGCTGGAGCGCACCACTGCCGAGCCGACGTTCCCCTTGTAGACCTCCTCCGTGGAAACCACCTGGTTCCTGGTGTTGAGCGCAAGAACCCGCAGGTGCTCCTGCGCCAGGAAGGCCATCTCCGCCTGCACGAGGTCTGCCACGTTCTGCGGGCCCTGAATGGTTGGACGCTCGACTTCCGGTACGGTGAGCAACCGCCGTCCGAGCTCCAGGGCTGCCTGCAGCTCCGCGGCCTTCGCTTCGCCCAGACCTCTAACGCTCCTCAGGTCCTCGAAGCTGGAACGGGCCAGGCCGGACAGCCCCTTGAACTGGAACAGAAGGCGAGTGCTCAGGCTTAGCACGCTCTCCGACTTGAGGCCGGTGCGCAGTATGATGGCCAGAAGCTCGGCGTTGCTCAGGCGAGATGCGCCGTAGTTGCGGAGTCGCTCCCTTGGTCTCTCGCCGGCGGGGAGATCACGGATTCTGGTCTCGTATCCCGGCGTTACGTTCTCGTTGGTCATTCCGTCTGCGCTTCGGCTACGGCGCTCTCCGGATCCTCGCTTCCCGGTTCCTGGCAGCGGGAGCAGACGAACGAGTCTCGCTGTTGGGTGGCGACGCTTTGAGGCACGTTGCGAGTGCGCCCGCAAACGATGCAGGCGACCGGCTCCAACGGCTCAACCACCGCGCTGGGCTCGGAGGTGTGGCCTCGGAACCCGCGATAGGCGGGGTCCAAGCGGCGCATCGCCTCGTAGCGCTCCCTGTCCCTGCGACGACTCATGGCTGTTCGTGCTCCCGTCCCCGCGTCAAGTACGTACTAGTGTCGTGCCTTCCACATCGTGTGGGAGAAGGCAACAGTGCACTGCCCCAGCAGGCGGGCAACTCCGGCGGGTGAGGTGGAAACGTGGAGGAGTAGCTGCTACTGGACCGCCACTACGGCGCCGGCCTCTTCCAGCTTGACCTTGATCTGCTGAGCGTCCTCCTTGGAGATTCCCTCCTTCACCGCCTGGGGCGCGCCCTCCACCAGGTCCTTGGCCTCCTTGAGGCCCAGGGTGGTCACTTCGCGCACGCCCTTGATGACGTTGATCTTGTTGGGGCCGATCTCCCTGAGGACTACGTCGAACTCCGTCTGCTCCTCTGCGTCGGAGGCGGCTACGGCCTGCACGCCCGCGACGGGGGCGGCGACCATTGCCATTGGAGCCGCTGCGCTGACACCAAACTCCTCCTCCAGCATCTTGACGAGCTCCGCCAGCTCCAGCACCGACATGCCCTTCACTGCCTCTAGCACCTGGTCCTTGTCCATTGGTCTCATCCTCCTCGATGACTTGTGTTTGGGATTTGCGAGTGTGTTACGCGGGGTCGTCGGACTCGGAGGCTTCAGCCTCCTCCGTGGCGGACTCCGCTTCCGCGTTCTCTCCGGTCTCTTCGGCTGGCTCCTCCTCCGCGGTGGTTTCGGCGGCCTCCGCGACGGGCTCCGCCTCCGCGGTAGTCTCGGCGGCTTCAGCTGGCTCCTCCTCCGTGGTAGATTCGGCGGCCTCCGCGACGGGCTGCTCTTCCGCGACCGCTTCGGCCGTGGCGCCGTCGCTCTGCTCCGAGACTCGCTGAAGCACCGTTACGAGACCTCGCAGGGGCGCGCTGAGCACCGTGGCCAGCCCGGTTATGGGCGCCTGCATCTGCCCGAGCAGCCGTGCGAGGAGCTCGTCCCTCGGAGGCAGAGTCGCCAAGCTGACCACCTGGTCTCCGCTCAGGACCTGCCCGTCCATCACCGCGCCGTGGATGACCAGGGGGAGACGGCTGGTGATGATGTAGGTGTTGAGGCCCTTCGCTGCGTCCGTTGCCTCCCCGTATCCGAATGCGATGGCGGTTGGGCCCAGCAGGACGCGATCAACCCCCTCATTGCCTAGCTCGGATGCGGCGCGCAGGGCCAGCGTGTTCTTGATGACGCGGTACTCGATACCCTGCTCTCGCAGCCGCGCTCGCAGGTCCGTCATGTTGGACGCGGACATGCCCTGGTAGCCGGTTGCAATGGCTATTGAGCTCCGGCTGAGCCGGGACTTGATGTCCTCTACCTGGCTTTCCTTCTTTGGCGTTGGCATTGCGCTCCTCTTAACGATCGGGGCTCCCCGGGCCGGAACACCGGGGAGCCCCGCAGATGTTGCTGCGTTCAGCTTTCCCTCTGTCCTGCCTCGGCGGGTCCGTTTTGCAGATTATGGCCCTGGAGCCACCCGCTTTCTACGGCAAATCTGTGCCGCTAGTTGTTCATCGCCAGCAATCTCGGTACGTCCAGCCTGATGCTGGGCCCCATGGTCGTGGTGATGTATGCAGTCCTGATGAACTGCCCCTTGACGGCGGAAGGACGTGCCCTCACAACCGTGTCCACAAGAGAATTCAAATTCTCCATGAGCATTTCTTTTTCGAAGCTGACCTTGCCCAGGGGCGCGTGGATTATGCCGGACCGGTCCAGCCGGAACTCGATGCGGCCCTGCTTAGCCTCCTGCACGGCCCGCCCGAAGTCCTGGGGCTGCACCACCGTGCCGGCGCGCGGGTTGGGCATCAGCCCTCGGCGTCCCAGCACACGGCCGAGCCGGCCGATCTTGCCCATCATGTCCGGCGTGGCGATGGCAACGTCGAAATCCAGCCAGCCGCCCTCGATGCGCTGGACCAGGTCGTCGTCTCCGACGTGGTCTGCGCCGGCCTGCCGGGCTGCCGTCGCAGCCTCACCCGCGGCGAACACCAGCACGCGTACCTCCTTGCCGAGGCCGTGGGGCAGGAGCGCCACTCCCCGGATCAGCTGGTCGGCGTGGCGCGGGTCGGAGCCGGTGCGGAGGTGAATCTCCAACGTCTCGTCGAACTTGGCCCTGGCCGTCTCCTTTGCGAGTTCAACGGCCTCGTCCGGCGAGTAGTTGTGGTTGCGGTCCACCGCCTTGAGGGCTTCCTGGTGATTCTTGCCTTGCTTTGCCATTCTATGCTTCCTCGACTGGACTAGTCGGCCACCTCAACGCCCATGCTGCGAGCGGTGCCTTCGATTATCTTCATTGCGGCCTCAAGGTCCGGGGCGTTCAGGTCCGCCAGTTTCGTCCGGGCGATCTCTCTCACCTCGTCCCGGGAGATGCTTCCCACGCTCTCGGTGCTGGCGGCCGAGCTGCCCTTCTCTACGCCCGCCGACCTGCGTATGAGGTCGGATGCGGGGGGCGTGCGTGTCACGAAGGTGAAGGACCTGTCCTCGAAGACCGTGATGTGTACAGGCACAATGGAGCCCTCACGCGTGGAGGTCTGCTCGTTGTACTCCTTCACGAACGCCATGATGTTCACCCCGTGCTGGCCGAGCGCGGGCCCAACGGGCGGCGCGGGAGTGGCCTTGCCGGCGGCGATCTGGAGCTTGACTACGGCTCTAACTTTCTTTGCCATTACCTTACCTGACCGCTATTGTGGAAGTGTTCCTACTCGCGAGACGACGGTTCCCACACCACTACGTCTGAGCCGCTATACGGCTTGAAGAGAGCTACTGTCTTACCTTCTGCCACGTGCTTTGCGAAGCGCCAATCATTTACAACGTCCGGTGGTTGTCCATCTCCCAACTGCCCGTTGATATATTCTCCGGAAATCCGATCCTTCCAAGAATTGCCACTATGGCAGAATCCAACCTTTCCTGACCACCGGCCTAATTCAGCGTTGGACCAGATATTCCCGTACAACAGGAACCCCAAGAGGTTCGCGGGATAACCTTTGGGGTTTTCTTCACGCCTTGGGGAGTGAGGGATCAGGAGAACTTCATCGGAAGATCCTTTGACTGCATCCTGGAGTCTTTTCAACTCCATAACGAATTGCGGGGCATCTTCCCATTTGAGACTGCCCTTGCATTCAACAAATACAGAGAGTTCCTCTCCCGTAAGGCGAAAGTCAGGCTTCCAGCCGCGTATGGCAGGTGGCTGTGAGACCCATTCCCACCCATATAGGTCGAATAGGGCTGCACAGGTCGCTTCATGGGAGCTAGCGAACTTATGGCCTTGGTATTCGACACTTGCCATTCGCGGTCTCCTACAGCTTCTCCACCTGGAGGAAGTCGAGCTCCACGGGGGTTTCCCTGCCGAAGAAGGAGACCAGCACACTCATCTTGCCTCGGTCCGTCATCACCGTGTCCACAATGCCGATGAAGTCAGTGAATGGGCCATCGGTGATTCGTACGCTCTGGCCGGTGATGAATCCGACCTTCACCCTGGGGGCCTCCGACTCCATCTGCTTGAGGATCCGGTCGACCTCCCTTTCCTCCAGGGGAACCGGCTTGGGTCTGCGCTCCCTCTCGTCCTCTGCGGAAACGAAACCGGTCACGCCCGGCGTATTTCGCACCACGTGCCAGCTGTCGTCATCCATCTCCATCTGGACCAGGATGTAGCCGGGGAACACCTTCCGGCGCACCGAGCGGCGACGTCCGCCCTTGATCTCGATCTCTTCCTCAGTGGGGACCACCACGTTGAATATCCGGTCGTGGAAGTCCATGGACTCCACCCGCTGGGTCAGGTTCTTCTTGACCCGCTCCTCCTGCCCGGAGTAGGTGTGGATGATGTACCAGCGACCTCTCTCGTCGCGTACAGTGGTGATTTCAGCTTCCATGACGAATGGCGTTCCCTTCTATACCAGGAACCTGAACAGTCTTCCGAAGCCCATGTCCACGGCGCCCAGCAGCAGTCCCACAAACACGGATATGATGATGACCAGAATGGTCAACCGCGTGGCCTGCTCCCGCGTGGGCCACACAACGCGCCTGAGCTCGCCGACGGTCTCGCGGAAGAACTGCAGTCCGCCGGATCCGCGGCGCGCTGAGTCCGCGCCTCCCGCGCGTAGGGATCGCCCGGCAGGTACACGGGCCATGACTGCTACCTGATCTCCCTATGCGCCCTGTGTGACCGGCAGCGTGGGCAGTACTTGGTGAGCTCCAGACGCTGCGGATCGCTGCGCTGGTTCTTCACCGTCGTGTAGTTACGCTCGCGGCAGTCACTGCACGCCAGGGTGATGATCGGTCTGACTTCGCCTCTTCGCTTGGCCATGATCTTAGTCCTTAACCTCAGTGATTACGCCGGAACCCACGGTGCGGCCGCCCTCCCGGATGGCAAAGCGGAGCTGCTCCTCAAGGGCAACCGGGCTGATGAGCTTGATCTGCATGGTCACGTTGTCGCCGGGCATGACCATTTCCACGCCCTCGGGCAGGTAAATCTCGCCGGTGACGTCGGTGGTTCGGATGTAGAACTGAGGCTTGTACCCGTTGAAGAAGGGGGTGTGCCGGCCTCCCTCGTCGCGGCCCAGCACGTAGACCTCGGCGTTGGCCTCGGTCCTGGCCTTCATGGAGCCCACCTTGGCGAGCACCTGACCGCGTTCGATGTCCGTGCGCTCCACGCCGCGGAGAAGGCAGCCCACGGCATCGCCCGGCTCGCCCTCGTCCAGGGTCTTGTGGAACATCTCCACGCCGGTGACCACGATCCTGCGAGGCTCACCGAAGCCGACGATCTCAACCTCGTCCCCGGTCTTGACCATGCCGCGCTCCACGCGTCCGGTTACCACGGTGCCCCTGCCCTTGATGCCAAACACGTCCTCGACGGGCATCAGGAATGGCTGGTCCTTGGGACGCTGCGGGACCGGGATGTAGTCGTCCACGGCCTGCATGAGGTCGATTATGCCCTGGGTCCATTCGGAGTCGGTGTTTCCCTCGTCCTCCAGGGCCTTGAGGGCGCTGACGCGAACGATAGGTATGTCTTCGCCGGGGAAGCCGTAGCTGCTGAGGAGGTCGCGAAGCTCAAGCTCCACGAGCTCCAGGAGCTCCGGATCGTCCATGGCGTCCACCTTGTTTAGCGCCACGACCATGCTGGGCACCTGCACCTGGCGAGCCAGGAGAATGTGCTCACGGGTCTGCGGCATGGGGCCGTCCGGGGCGCTGACCACCAGGATGGCGCCATCCATCTGTGCAGCGCCGGTGATCATATTCTTGATGTAGTCTGCGTGGCCGGGACAGTCCACGTGGGCGTAGTGCCTGTTGGGCGTTTCGTACTCCACGTGCTGGATGGCGATGGTCACGCCGCGCGCCTTCTCCTCCGGTGCGTTGTCGATGGAGTCGAAGCTGCGAAACGCGGTGCCGCCGGTGCCCTGCTTGTTCAGAACCATGGTGATTGCCGACGTGAGCGTGGTCTTGCCGTGGTCCACGTGGCCTATTGTCCCCACGTTAAGGTGGGGCTTGGTTCGCTCAAACCTCCTCTTAGCCATTCCTTTGATTACCTCCTTACGTTTGCCCGTTTGGCGTGGAGCCCACAACCGGAGTCGAACCGGTGACCCCGTTCTTACCAAGAACGTGCTCTACCTCTGAGCTATGTGGGCTTTTCGCTTTTTGATGTCCTTGCTTGCTCTCTGCCTGGTGGAGGGGGTAGGATTCGAACCTACGAAGCCCTTCCGGGCGCCAGATTTACAGTCTGGTGGTATTAGCCGCTCACCCACCCCTCCGCGGGTGCTAGTGTATCATTCGTGTGGGGGCAGGCCAAGACCCCTATTTCCGTTCCCACCTCCGCGCGTCTTTGTCCCGTTACAGCCCGAGAGGGGATTCGAACCCACTAACCTACCGATTACAAATCGGTTGCGCTGCCCTTGCGCCACTCGGGCACTGTGTGCTGGCATAAGAACACAACTTCCCCGAAGGGAAGCTGTACTCAATATTAGCACAACCAGCCTCGATTAGCCACAGCCTGGGACCGTAACTAAGGGAATATAAGGGTACGGCGGGCGGAAAGTCAATATGCGCGGGCATGCATTCCGTCGCGAATTCCCACTCTAAGGCGGGAATCGTTGCGCGCTTGAAGGAAAGCCTCAGCCGTTCAGCCGGCACAGGACGTCGGCCAACAGACTAGGGGCAGTGCTGATATGCCAAAATAGCGGTGGCAAACTGAGGCTGGACTTGCGAACTGCAAGAGGCATCTACCTTGCCACGCATTTCACTGAGGGACATTGCCAAATCTCTCCCATCGTCGGAAACCAGGGTGTCCCCCTCCACCTTCCACCTCCCATACGAACCCTCATACACCCTGTAGACGTTCGGCCCCAGATACCACTCGTCGTAGCCTTCCTTGTTGGAGAGTTGCAGGACGTACGTGCCATCCTGCTCCAACCGGCTGTCTTCCCTTACGACTGCTGAGCTTCCATCCGGCCCTGCGGGAAGGGCAATCGTTATCTGATCCGGCCCTGAACCCTTCAGGTACTCTGCCACATGGAATTGAGCAAAGTACCACAGATGGACTGGAACATCCTGAGTGCCTGTCACTTCCTCACCGGCCGCGTTCTTTTTCAAGAATCTACCAGAACCAACTCTCCCCATTACGGTGAGCAATGAAACGCGCGCCACCTCTTCGACGCTAAAGTCTGGATATAGACCCGGGCTGCTCATAATATAGGTTTCACCTTCTCCAATCAGATTCCCGGTCTCTGAGTGAGGCACTGTTCTAGCCCCGAAAGCATAAAGCAGCCCAACAACAGTTATTCCCAGAATGATTGAAATCAATCCCAATTGCCTGATGCGCTTCAACATACCACCTCAGCCGCCCAGCCTGGACAGGATCATCGACACGGACGGCCTGTCTCCCTTGGAACCGGCGACGTACTTCCACACGATTTCACCGTCCCGGTCAACGATGAAGGTGGCGGGCGCGGCCAGGTTGTCGCCAAGCAGGTTGTAGACCCCATAGGTCCTGGGAACCTGTCTCGATACGTCGTACAAGACCGGGAAGGGAATGCCAATGGTATTCACCACGTCCTCCGCTCCGCTGAGGTTGTCCACGCTGATGGCAAGCACCTCGGCGTCCAGCTCCTGGATCCGTCCGTACACTCCTGTCAGCTCGCCGAGCTGACCTCTGCAGTACGGTCACCAGAACGCCCTATAGAACACGACTACGACCTGCTTGTCGCCCCTGTACGACACAAGCGACTGGGACTGCCCGGAAGCGGCGGGAAGGCTGAAGTTGGGCGCCTGGTCGCCGACATTCGTGCCGATAGTACGAGCGGGCATGGGCGTTGCCTCCGGCGTAGGCGTGGCCGTGGGCTCGGACGTCGCGGTTGGCGTGGGCGTAAGAGTAGCCGTGGGCTGCGGCGTGGGAGTGGGAACGGAGGTCGCGGTCGGAGCAGGCGTGGACGTGAGTTCTGCGGTCTCAGTTGGCTCGGCCGTCGGCGTCGCGGTAAGGCGGGGTGTCGGAGAGTCGGTCGGCGGCGGGGTGTCAGTCGGAGAGGGGGTCGGCGTCGGGCTGGGTGTGGAGGTCGGAGCCGGTGTAGCTGTGGGCTGAGGGGTATCCGTGGCTGCGGGCGAGGGTGTCGGCTCGGCGTGGGCGTCCGTGGGAGTGTTGGCCGGAGGGCGAGGCGTGTCCTCAGCGCCGCAGGCGGCGAGGCACAAACAAACGAGGCCAATCAGCAGGACGGCATGCGTACGCATGCCTAAAGTATACCACGCTAATCCGATGCGTCTGCCTGAGCGGCGCATGTGGCTCTTTCCGCTCAAATGGTTCGACAAGCTCACCATGAGCGGAAGACTGGGAGGCGGACGCAAGCCCCACACGCTACGCCCGAGCGCCTTCTTGCCCATCACTCCGTTGGCCGCTAGAATGGCCCGCGAGAGCCGGGCGCAGTCGGCGCAGGCCTCACGGGGAGGTCATTGCATGGCGGAGTCGCAGGGAGACCGATACGCATCGCTGTTCGCATCCTACGCCCACACCACGCGCTGGGAGCATCTGCCCCAGCCCACAGTCCACGAGGTCAAGCGACGGGTGCTGGACAGCATCGGCGTGGCGATGGCCGCCTTCGACGATGACGCCCCCACGGCGGCCAGGGCGTATGCGCTCGAGCTGCCTCACGCCGCAGGCGCCACTCTCTGGGGCACGGAATCCCGCGTTGCGCCGGAGGCCGCTTCGCTGGCCAACGGCGTGATGGTGCGATACCTGGACTTCAACGACACCTACCTGTCGAGGGAGCCGCTGCACCCCAGCGACGTGATCCCCGGCCTGATGGCGCTGTGCCAGTGGCGGAACCGCCCCGTGCGCGACCTCATCGCCGGTGTTGCGGTGGCGTACGAGATCGGCGTGGACCTGTGCGACTCCGCGAGCCTTCGAGCCCGCGGCTGGGACCACGTGAACTACATCGCCGTGGCCGCGGCGTGCGGCGCAGGGACGCTCCTTGGCCTCTCGCCGTCGCAGATCGAGCATGCCATATCCATCGCAACCGTGCCACACGCCTCCATGCGCCAGACCAGGGCCGGCGAGCTTTCGATGTGGAAGGGGGCCGCGGCTGCAAACTCCACGCGCAACGCGGTCTTCGCCGCACTGCTGGCGGAGAAGGGGTTCACCGGGCCGTTTCAGCCGTTCCAGGGCGAGATGGGATTCCTTCGCCAGCTTCTGGGGCTGGAGGACTTCGACAGCGCGCCCTTCCGTCCGCTGGACGAAGGCGCTCCGCCGTCCCGCATAATGGACACGTACATCAAGAGGTGGCCGGTGGAGTATCACGCCCAGAGCGCAGTGGACATTGCGGTGGACTTGAGGCAGCAGCTTGGAGCTGCGGACTCGGCGGACGCCGTGGTGAGCGCAGTGGAATCCGTCCACATTGACACATTCGGCGCCGCGTACGAGATAATCGCCATGGACCCGGAGAAGTGGGCTCCCAGGACAAGAGAGACGGCGGACCACTCCATGCCCTACATCGTGGCCGTCGCTCTTCTGGACGGCTCCGTGGACAGCGGGTCGTTCTCCGACGAGCGGCTGGTAGACCCGCTGGTGCGGTCTATCCTGGATCGGACCACGCTGCGAATGGACCCGGAGCTGGACAAGGGATACCCTGAGGGCATACCCAATCGCATTACACTTACAACTGCCGACGGCCGGCAACTGGTGGGCGAGCAGAGCTACCCGCGGGGTCACTTCCACAATCCCATGAGCGACGGGGAGGTGGAGGCCAAGTTGCTTTCGAACGTGGAGGGCCGCTGGAGCGAGGCCCAGTCGCGGCGCGTGATTGACCTGATATGGGAGCTGGAGCGGCAGCCGAGCCTCGATGCGCTCCTGTCGGCGATGGCCGGCAACCTTGCCGACTAGACTCTGGTAGGGGGATGGTATGGTGACACCGCAATACAGCCCGGGCCTGGAGGGCGTCATCTCCAACGTCACTCGGCTATCATACCTGGACGTGGACGAAGAGGTGATCCTGATACGGGGATACGACCTGATCGACCTGGCGCGAAGCCTGAAATACGTGGACGTGGCGCACCTGGTCATGTACGGCGAGCTGCCCGACGAATCCGACGCCCAAGCCCTGTGCGACGCACTCATGTCCCAGTGCGAGGTGCCTGAGGAAGCCTACCGCCTGCTGGAGCTGTTGCCGAGGAACACGGTGGTGATGGACGCCCTGCGCACGGGGATCTCGTTCATGGCCGGCTACGAGGAACCGGACCTGCTGACGGACACCTCGCGTGAGGCCAACCTGGCCAAGGGCGTCAGACTGCTCGCGCGAGCTCCCGCGATCGCGGTGAACGCTCATCGAATACTGAATGACATGCCGGTAGTGAGGCCGGACCCCTCGATGGGCTTCGCAGAGAACTTCCTGTACATGATTCGAGGGGAGAGGCCGGACGCCGAGTCGCTGGAGGGGTTCGATCGCATACTCACTTGCTACGTGGAGCACGAGATGGCGAACTCCACGTTCGCCGCTCGTGTGATCGGCTCCACCCTTGCGGACGTGTACGGGGCGCTGACGGGTGCTGTGGCTTCGCTGAAGGGGCCTCTGCACGGAGGCGCCAACGAGGCCGCGATTTCTATGCTGCTGGACATCTACCACAACGGCGGCGAGGCCGCGGCCGAGGAGTACGTGATGGACAAGCTCCAGCAGCGGGCTCGCATCATGGGGTTCGGCCACCGCGTGTATATGCGACGCTACGACCCCCGCGCCCTGTTCCTGCGCGACTACATCGAGGCGCTGGCCGACCGCAGGCCGGAGGGCCGCGAGCTTCACGCCATCTACCGCACGGTGGAGGGGGTGATGCTCCGGGAGAGAGGCCTGTACCCCAACGCCGACTACCCCATTGCGCTCCTCTTCTACCTGCTGGACATCCCGGTTCCCCTGGACACGCCGATATTCCAGTGCGCTCGAATTGCGGGACTGGTGGCCCACGTGATCGAGCAGCAGGAAGAGAACCGGCTCTTCAGGCCCCGCGTGCAGTACGAGGGGCCGCGCGGCCTGCACGCACCGCCAGGCCGGTAGCGCGCGTGCTGGGGGACGTTTGCGTCCAGGCATGCTCGCGCGCGACAACGCCCGAATTCGTACCGGCTTAACGGTCGGTGTGATGAATGCGGGCGGCAATCCACTCCGCGGGTGTCGACGAGGCGGCTCGCCGGCGCTTGCAGCTACGAACTACGCTTGACTACACCCGGCGTTTGGCCTATGATTCCTTCGACTTCAACTAATCCGCAGCGGAGGTGAACTATGCCCAAGCAGTCCCCGGTACCCGACGAGGTGGACCAGCCCTTTTGGGACGCCGCAAACGAGGACCGACTCGTGGTCCAGAACTGCACGGCCTGCGACAGGCTGCAGCACCCGCCCGCCGCATCCTGCTCGGAGTGCAACTCCGGTGACAACCTGGAGTGGAAGGAGATGAGCGGGCGCGGCAAGGTCTACGGCTATGGCGTCATGTACGACTGCCCGGTCACGATCCTGGCCGAGGACCAGCCCTTCAACATAGCTGTGGTGGAGCTGGAGGAGGATGCCGGAATCAAGATGCTCTCGCATCTGCCTGGCACACCCGTGGACGACGTGCCCGTGGGCGCCCCCGTCCAGGTGGAGTTCGAGGTCACGCCCACCACCGGCCAGAAGGTCCCCGAGTGGCGAGTGGTCGGCTGATCACCTCACTCTCGATCTATTCTCACTGAAATAAAGGGAGGTGAGGGATGCCAACGCAGAACGCACCGGCTTCCATGTACCGAAGCACAGAGGGGTTGGGGGTGTGGGAGCACAAGGGCAAGGTGGCGGCCGTCGGCATAGGCCACTCGCCGACAGCGCGACGCTGGGACGAGACCACCGACACGAGCTTGGGCGCTTGGAGCATCCTTGCGCTGCGCAGGGCCATCGAGGACGCGGGCGTCCGGCCGGATGAGGTCGACGGGCTGGTGATGGCCCAGGAGACCTCCACCGGGTCGCCCTGGCCTTCGGACAGACCCATTCCCGAGGATTTCCTCAACACCTACAAGTCCACGGACAACCCGCTCGACGGCATCGCCCGGCTCAGCGCCGACTGGCTCCTGATGAACATGCCCGAGCTTAGCAACGTGAACTTCACCATGTACGGCCCCGGCTGCATGTCCAACGCAGTCGTAACTGCGGCGCAGGCCGTAGGAGAAGGTCTGACTGAGGTCTGCCTGGTCCTCAAGGGCTGGCACAACTTTGGCGGGCGGTATTACGTTGGACAGGGCGCCGCCGGCGGCGACACCGTCACCGGGCCGGCCAAGTATTCCACCCTGTGGGGAACCGTGGCCTGCTACACCACGGCCATGCAGTTTGAGGCCTACTGCCGCAAGTACGGCAAGAACCATGACATGATGGCGCCCTTCGTTGTCAACGAGAAGCGCAACGGCCTGATGTTCCCTGAGGGCTTTTGGGCTCAGCACCGCCCAGAAATGCTGACAGTCGAGGACTACCTGGCGGCCCGCTGGATTGCCAAGCCCGCCAACCTCTTCGACAACGACATTCCGATAATGTCCTCGGCCGCCTACCTCTTCACCACCCCTGAGCGTGCCAAGGACATGAAGCAGAAGCCGGTCTACATCCTCAACGTAGCATCGGACAGGACCCGCGTGCGGAGCTTCGGCCCCTCGCTGGAGGAGGCCGAGGCCGCCACGGACGAGACCGGCCGCAAGATCTACGAGGGCTCCGGCCTAAGCCCAAGCGACCTGACGTTCGAGAACATGTACGACGGCTTCACGCTGTTCCACCAGTTCCACCTGGAGGGCATCCGGTTCGCCGGCGTGCAGCGAGGCGAGGCGCTGGACTTCTACGGCACGGACATCACCATCGAGGGGCCGAACCCCGCGTCGCCCAGCGGCGGTAACGCAGGGGCCGGGCGCACCCGCTTCTGGATGCACACCGATTCGATTCAGCAGATCCAGGGCAGAGCGGGTGATCGCCAGATCAGCAAGCCGGCGGAGATCGGCGTGTCCGGCGGTCCCACGCCCACGGGCGGCAACTTCACCGTCTGGAGTTCGACGCCCGGCTAGTCCAGGGACACGATCGGCAACTAAGGTACACATGAAGCTCCTGCCTCCGAGCGTCAGCGTTCGGAGGCAGGTCGTTTACGGTTAGAATACGACACTTTCGCACCCCTTTGTGGGGGCATGTCGTCAACGTAGGCTGGACTGCGGGCAGGGGAGAGCAACATACAGCGCCCAGAGGCTAGCTCCTATCGCTGGGTCATAGCGGGGGCCATCTTACCCCTGCATGTTGCCATTGGCCTCAACCTGTTCTCGGCAGCGCCTCTCTTTCCCATCATCATCGATGACTACGGCGTATCGAGAAGCTCTGTCAGCCTCCTCATGGTGCTGGTCTTCCTGGCGTTCACGCTCTGTCTGATACCGGGCGGCATCGTATCTTCCAAGCTGGGGACCAGGCGAGCGGTCCTGGTGAGCGGACTGCTAATGTCGGCTGGTGTGCTGGCGCCCCTAACGACAGACATCGCTACTCTGCTGCCCCTGAGAATGACGTTCGGCATTGGTGGGGCCATCCTGCTGCCTGCCACGGCATCCATCATAGTAGAGTGGTTCAGGCCCACGGAGCGAGGGGTGATGAACGCGCTGATGCTGGCGGCGCAGGGCACGGGCGTGGCCTCCGCCATGTTCCTGAGCGTGCCGCTGGCGGAGGCGCTGGAGTGGCGAGTCGTGCTCATGATCTACGCATGCTTCGCGTTCTTGGCCACGCTGGGATGGCTGGCCCTCGGCAGGGGAGGCCGCACAGCAGGGTCAGCCCCGCAGACCATGACCGCGAAGTCCGTGCTGGCCGCCCTGCGCGAGCGGAACACCCTCCTGCTGTCGTTTGCGCTGGTGGGGCCGTTCGCGATGTTCATTGGCTACAGCTCATGGCTGCCCACCTACTACAACGAGGTGTTCGACATGCCCCTGCAGCAGGCGACGGCGATACTAGCGCTGCTACCCCTGATGGGTGTCGTGGTCAACCTGCTGTCCGGTTTCCTTCTGGCGCGCCTGGGACTGCACAGGCCGATGCTGGCCATCCCTGGCTTGCTCTTTCCCATCGGGGCGTTTGGCGCGTTCTACTTCAATAACACGGGTATCATTCTTGCATCAATAGTCCTGCTGGGCTTCAGCTTCTGGCTATTCCTGCCCACCGTGTTCACAATCGCCATGGAGCTTCCGGGCGTGGACATGGAGCGGGTGGCTCTGGTTACGGCGGCCGTGCTGACCATAGGCAACGCGTCCACCGTGATTTCGCCGTTCATGGTCGGCGTGGTCACGGACGCGGTGGGCTCTTACGTGCCGAGTCTGGCCGTGCTGGCGGCCATGCCGTTGACGGCAGCCATCGCGGCACGCAGCCTGCCGGAGACCGGGCACCGAGCGCGGAGGCGGCTTCCAATCGCGAGCTGACGGAGACGCGAACCGTCTCCGTCGTCCGAGCAGCACGTCGGAGACGCTCCTTGCGCCGCTGATTCACCAAAGCTACACTTGCACGGAGCGGAACGAGCCGCGTCCCAACTCGATCGCCCGGAGGTTGTAATGGCAACTGTGAACACGATTCTCGGACCGGTGGATGCCGGTGACCTGGGCTTCACGCTGATGCACGAGCACGTGCGGGAGAGCTCGGCCGGGGTGTCGTACACCTTTCCGGACCTGTTCGACCACGATGCAGACGTAGAGGAGCGCGCCGCCGCGCTCAACGAGGCGGCCGCGGAGGGCGTGGGGACAATCGTGGACGTGACCACGATGGACCTGGGCCGGGACATGCGGCTGCTGAAGGACGTTGCGGATGAGGCCAACCTCCACATCGTGATATGCACGGGCGTCTGGCTGGACATACCCCGCGCCATCGCGAACGGCGTAACGGCAGACCAGCTTGCGGGATCGTTCGTGCGTGAGATAGAGGAGGGCATCGAGGGTACGGGAATCCGCGCCGGCGTGATCAAGGTGGCAACCGACGTGGGCAACGTGGAGGACGGCAGGCTTGCTCCGTCGAACGAGCTTATCCTGCGGGCGGCTGCGCGAGCGTGCAACCGGACGGGCGTGCCGATCTCAACTCACACTTCGTCAATCGCCCAGACCGGCAACCTGCAGATTGCCGTGTTCGAGGAGGAGGGCGTGGACATGGGGCGGGTGTGCATCGGCCACAGCAACGATACCGATGACATGGACTACCTGGTGGGAATCGTGTCCAGGGGGTGCTTCCTGGGTATGGACCACTTTCCCGGCGGCGCGCGCGGAGGCCTGAGCTGGGAGGAGCGGACACAGGTGATCAAGCGGCTAGTCGACCTCGGGCACGCCGCGCAGGTGACCATGTCCCACGACTTCGGCAGCTGGAAGCCGATCCTGCCGGAGAACGCCGGCCGGAGGAGCGAGAACAACCCGGACGGTTACTGCTTCGTCAGCCGTCGTGTGCTTCCCAGGCTGCGGGAGCTCGGCGTCAGCGACGACGCGATAACCACGATGATGGCGGACGCGCCCAGGCGCTTCTTCGGCGGGTAGCGGGCCGAGAGGCACCAAATCGCCGGGACCACCGCAATGCTGGACGTCTTCATCAACGTAATCATGCCGGTGTTCCTGGTGGCCATTCTTGCCGCTGCGTTCCAGCGCTGGAGGAAATCGTCCGTAGGGCCCCTGAGCCAGGTCACGCTATACCTGCTCACTCCTGCGCTCATTTTCACGTCTCTGGTGCAGCAGGAGATTCCTCCCTCGGCTACCTTCAGGATTGTGGCAACGCTGCTCGTTGCCAACACTTTCATCATCGCGACCAGCCTGATTGTGAGCTTCGCGCTCCGGCACGACCGCGCCATGCGAAGCGCGTTCGTGCTCTCGACCGGCTTCCCGAATGCCGGCAACATGGCGCTGCCCGTGCTGCTACTGGCCTTCGGGGAGGAGGGTCTGGCGGTGGGGGTCATCGTGTTCGTCACGATGGCGATCATGGGGCAGTCGCTTGGCGTGTTCATAGCAGCTGGAAGCAGTTTGAACATGCTGGAGTCGCTGAAGCAGATCTTTAAGCTGCCGGCGATCTACGCCATCATCGCCGCGCTGGCGGTGAGGGCGGCCGGCCTGGAGCTGCCGCACGTGGTTGAGAGCCCCATCGAGCTGCTGGCACAGGCCTCGATACCCATGATGCTTGTGGTGCTCGGGTTCCAGTTGGGAGGCGAGATTCGGCTGGAGAGCGCGGCGAGCCTGACCGCGGCAGTGATGGTGCGACTTCTGGCGTCCGTGCCGCTGGCCTACCTGTCAGCTACGCTTCTTGGGCTGGACGACCTGGCGCGCGGCGTGGTGATGACCGTGTACGCGATGCCGGTCGCGGTGTTCACCATCATCCTGGCCACCGAGTTCAAGACGAATCCGCGGTTCGTGACCAACGCGGTGGTGACCAGCACGTTTCTGAGCACATTGACGCTTACGGTGGTGATCCAGTTGGTGAAGGACCTGGTCGCCGTGTGAGCTCGTGCCTTCCTCGGTCACGCTCGCACTTCGACAGCAACTGTCTTGGATGTCAAGAGTATTTGGGCGAAGGGGTCCAAGGACGACGATGCTTGATCATGGAGTTGAGCATGACCAGCAGCTTACGTATGCAGGCGGTGAGAGCCACTTTTTTGGGCTTTCCCGCTGCACAGAGCCGTTGGTAGAAGTCTTGCAACACCGGATTGTACCGGGTGGCCACCAATGCAGCCATGTACAGGGCAGTGCGCAGCGGTTCCCGCCCGCCCCACACTTTGCGCTTGCCTCGCAGGGCGCCGCTGTCCCGGTTGAAAGGGGCTACGCCCACCAGAGCCGCAATTTCCTTGCGGTTCAGGCTTCCCAACTCCGGCAGTCGGGCTATCAGGGTGGCGGCGACCACGGGGCCTACTCCGGGAACGCTTTGCAGCAACTGGGCTTCTTCTTGCCACAAAGGACTGGAGCGCAGGAAGTCTCCCTGGTCCCGGTCCAAGTCCTTCAATTGCTCTTGGAGCCAGCGGATGTTGACCTCAATGCGGCTGCGGATCCCTGACGTAGTCCGTCGCTGGCGGTTCTTCTCAGCGGTGATCATCTCCAACAATTGCTGCCGCCGGGTCACCAGGGCCCGCAGCTCCCTGCGCTCGGCCTCCGGCAAGGTACGAATCGGAGATTGCACTGCGGCACCGAACTGGGCCAGGGTTTGGGCATCCAACTTATCCGTCTTGGCCAGTCTCCCGGTGGCCCGGGCAAAGTCCCGTACCTGCCTAGGGTTGACCACCACCACTGGCAACCCGGCGGCCCCCAAGGCCGCAGCCAAGGAAACCTCCAACCCTCCAGTAGCCTCTACCACCACCCTGGTAGGCTCCAGCCCCGCCAGGTCTTCAACCAATATGTCCATGCCGGCCGTAGTGTGATTTGCCCGCCAGTTTCTCCCGCCAGGATGCAATGCCACATCGAGGGACTCTTTCGATACATCAATACCTACCGAGGGACTTTCCCCTTTCATTTCTCCTCCTCCCTACATTGCTCTCTGCACCGGCCCCGCCTTGCAAATTCGGGCTGCTATGCCCAAGCAACTGTTCGGGCTCTCCCAGAGAGTGACGTGACGACCCTGCTGTCGAACGGTCTACCAGAAACTGGGACCAAGGCTCACTCGGTCTGTCACGTCCTTATTCTAAGATACAAGGCTCAGCACGAGCGGGCGCTTGGGCGGACGGTGGCCCCCGCCTACTGTATGGAGTCGGCTATGATCTCCACGATGCGATTCCGGGGCAGCAGGTGCGTGTTGAGCATCAGGTGGAAGCCGATCGGGTCGTCGGCTTCCACGTTGAAGTACCTCCGGAAGTACTCAAGCCGCGCCTGCTCGGCTCCCTCCATCAGGAGCTTGGCCTCCTCGGGCGTGATTCCCTCGCGCTTCGCAACAACGTCGGCGCGCGACTCGTTCTCCGACACCAGCCCGACGTGAAGCGCCTCCGGGTGGTCTCTCAGTATGACGTTGCCGGCCCTCCCCACTATGACAACATCGCCTGAGTCTGCCAGGTCGCGTATGACCTCCACAGTGGCCTCCAGGAACTGGTCATCATCGATGTGCAAGCCTCCCGCGGCGCTCCCGGCCATCAGCTCGCGGTAGTCCTGGCTGAGTCCGAACGGAGAGAATGGGTCGCCCAGGGCGCCCGATGCGCCCATGCGGTTGATGATCCTGGTGAGGGCCGTGAGAACGCGCGGGCCCGACTGGGTAGGGGATTCCTTGGCCTCAATGACCTCTTCGGTGGTGCCAAGGCGTTTGGCTGCCTCGCCGAGCACCTGGCGGTCAAGGTACGTATAGCCGAGCCGTGCGGCAACCTCCATGCCAATCTCCGGCGCTCCACTGCCTCGCTGCCCGTTGATGGTAACGATAGCCATGCCTCTGCCTCCTTTCCGCTGCGCTGGCGGTGAGTCCGACGCTTAGGCTCCGCGCTCGCGGGAGTCCGCGCGCTCCCCGCGCTTTGCCTGCTCCGCAAGATCCTCGATGTAGATGCGGTCGAATTCCCCGTAGTGGCCGCTGCTCTCGTCGTCCTGCAACGGCTCCGCCCACATGTAGCGTATGTCCCGCCAGTCGAGCGGGAACTGAGGGTTGTCGAAGAACGTGCGGACAGCGTCGAATGGGGAGGCCGCCTCCACGTAGCCCATCATCTGGAAGTTCTCGTAGACGTTGCCCCCGTGGGCCAGGAACTCCCCCTTCATGGCGGCCAGCACGATGAACTTGTTCACGCGGCGCCTCCTGTGGAAGCAGCGTTGCGCTCTAGTACGACCTGACCTGGGGCTCCCACTGGGTTATGGTTACCGGGACGTAGTCCAGCTGTGGCCCGTCCGGTGACTGTCGCACCATGATGTGCTTCAGCCAGTTCTCGTCGTCCCGCTGAGGAAACTCCGTCATGAAGTGTGCGCCCCGGCTCTCCTTGCGCTCAAGCGCGCTCACCACGATGGTCTCCGCACACTCAAGCATGAAACCGAGCTCCAGTGTAGCGATAAGGTTGGTGTTGAAGACGTGGCCCTTGTCCTGAACGGGAACCGTCTCGTACCGCTCGCTGAGGCTGCGTATCTTCTCGCGAGCCGTCTGCATTCCCTCGATTGTGCGGAAGACTGCGACGTAGTCGTTCATGGCGGTGCCAAGCTCCAGCCGGATCGCGGCCGGCGTGTCGCCGTTGTCCTGCCGGTCCAGGAGCGCCTTGATGAGGTCTTCGTCCAGGGACAGGCGGGAGTCCGACACGTCTGCACGGGCCGTTTCGCGCGAGTAGATGGCGGCGGCCTCGCCCGACCGGCGCCCGAACACGATGGTGTCCAGCAGCGAGTTCGCGCCGAGACGGTTGCCGCCGTGTACGCTCACGCAGGCGCACTCGCCCGCGGCGTAGAGCCCTGGCACTGGCGTCGCGCCGTCCACGTCCGTCTTGACGCCGCCCATCTGGTAGTGCATACCGGGGCGAACGGGCACGGGCTGCTCCGCCAGGTCGATGCCCAGGAAGTCCATGGACACCTCATTGATGTACTGAAGGCGCTCGTGAATCTTCTCCCGCCCAAGGTGGCGCAGGTCCAGGAGAACGCAGCCGTCCAGGCCTCTGCCTTCGTTGATCTCCGTCTGCTCCGCACGGGAGACCACGTCACGCGAGGCCAGCTCCATCATGTTGGGGGCGTACCTTTCCATGAAGCGCTCTCCGTCGGCGTTGATCAGGTATGCGCCTTCGCCGCGGGCGGCCTCGGTGATGAGCACGCCGTTGCTCTTGAGCGTGGTGGGGTGGTACTGGACCATCTCCATGTCCATCAGAGGTGCCCCGGCTCGATATGCGAGCGCCATCCCGTCGCCCGTGCAGATCAGGGCGTTGGTTGTAGGCTCGTACAGGCGGCCAAGACCACCGGCCGCCAGGATGACGGCCCCGGCCTTGATGACGTGCAACTCCCCGCTCATCATGTCCATGGCGACCACGCCCTGGCAACGACCGTCCTCAATCACCAGGGACGTCACGAACCACTCCTCGTATACGCGTGTGCCGGACTTGACCAGCTGCTCGTACATGACGTGGAGCATGGCCTGTCCGGTGAAGTCCGCCACGAAGAACGTGCGTGCCCTCTGCTGGCCGCCGAAGTTGCGAGCGCCGAGGCGGCCGGTGTCGTCACGGCTGAAGATCACGCCGAAGTGCTCCTGCTCGATTATGGCGCGGCCGGCTTCGCTGCAGAGGACCTCGATCGCGTCCTGGTCGCCGAGGTAATCGCTGCCCTTGACGGTCTCGAACGCGTGCTCCTCCCAGGTGTCACCCCGGTCCGTGAGGGCAGCGTTGATGCCGCCCTGGGCGGCGTTGGAGTGGCTGCGTACAGGGTGCACCTTGGTGATGACCGCAGCGTCAGCCCCGGCGTCGTTGGCAGCCAGGGCAGCGCGCAGTCCTGCGAGACCGGCGCCGATAACCAGGACATCGTGTTCGAACATGCTACGTCCTCCGGACAACTGCTATGTGGAAGGCCTGCCGCGTGGCGGCTTGCTGTGATGAATCGTGCCATAATATATCACGCATATGGCATTGCCGCCATAGCCGGACTCACCCCAGTGCGACGCAGGGCTGCAAGAGGCTACGGGAACCATTGCATACCTCGCCTTGACGCATATTCGGGATGGGCCTATCCTTGTTGGAACCGCGCAGGTCGGCGAATTCCGGGCAGCGCGCCACTCTGATGGAGCCAGATTGCATGATTCTCAAGGCCGTCCGTTGATGCGGCCAACGCTTCCGATCCCGTTGCCATCCGGTATGTACTACGGGTGGGTCATCGTGGCCGTTGCGTGGCTGGCCAACATGGTGGCCGCAACTATGAACCCCGTGGTCTTCTCCATCTTCATCGACCCGATGAGGGAGGAGCTGGGCCTGAGCCTCAGCCACATGGCCTGGGCCATTGCCATTCGTTTGCTGACGGGAGGAGTGGTGGCTCCCTTCATGGGGCGACTCATTGACAGCTACGGGGCGCGATGGCTGGGCTTTTTGGGCGGGCTGATCTCCGGCGCTGTCCTCCTGAGCCTCTACTTCGTGGACAACATCTGGCTCATCTACGTGCTGTTCGCCATTAGCGGCATTTCGGGCCTGGGTTCGTTCGGCGGCCAGCTGCTCACCATCGTGCCGGTGGCCAACTGGTTCGTGGCGATGCGCGGCCGGGCCACCTCCATCGCCGCAACGGGGCTGGGTGTTGGCACCGCTCTCGGCGTACCCCTGGGCCTGTTCCTCATCAACACCGTGGGATGGCGATGGGCTTGGGTGGCGTTCGGGCTGGCGATCTGGTTGGTCATCCTACCAGGCTACGCCTTCCTGATGCGCCGCCGGCCGGAGGACCTGGGCCTGCTGCCGGACGGGAGGATCCCGCAGCCCGCGGAGGCTGCACCGGACGCGTCTGGCGAATCCGGCCCCGTTCTCGCGCAGGCCGCGCCGGTGGAGGAAGTGAACTGGACGCTTGGACAGGCTGTTCGTACGCCTGTTCTGTGGTTCATGCTGCTTTCGCTGACAATATACATGTTCTCGTCGTCGGGCGTGCTGTTCCTCCGAGTGCCCTTTTGGAACGAGCAGGGCATATCCGCCGCGGCCATCGCCTTCGGAGTGGCGATGGACCCCTTCACGGTGATCTTTGCCATGCTCTTTTTCGGGTTCCTGGCAGAGCGCTATCCGGTGCGGTTCATGGCGGTGATCGGCGGGGTCTGGCGCGCGCTTTCGATGGTGCCACTGGCCCTTGGAGGTACCCACGCGGCGAACGTGTATATACACAACGTGACGTGGGGTATAGGCTCCGGGGCCTTCGCGGCTTCGCAGAACCTGCTCATCCCGAACTACTACGGCCGTACCGCTCAGGGTAAGATCAGAGGCATATCCCTGCCGCTGATGATCGCCGCGGGCGCGCTGGGCGCACCGGCTACGGCCTACCTTGTGGACTCGGGCGTGGGCGCGGGAGTCATCTGGCAGATCGGGCTATGGATGATGCTGGCCGCGGGAATCATGTTCTTCTTCTTCAAGCCGCCGAAGCCGACGGAGTCGATGAGGGCCGAGCTTGAGGCCGCAGCCGCGGCTCGCGGTGAGGGGGCGTCGCAGTCCTAGGTCCAATTCGGCCGGTGAGCACAGCCGACTCGAGGCGGGATCCGAACGTCGTAGACCCTGCTCAGGTTGCGGCCTCGCCTGCGGTGGCTGTATAATCTGGCTGCCGGGCGCCGTGCGCGGCGTCGATCTTCCAATTGGAGGAGCACCATGGTTTCGTCTATGCCGATCGTGTACACAATCCAGGGTTGCGACGCCTGCGTCAAGCTGCTCGACAAGTGGAACGCTGACGGTGTGGTGTTCGAGGAGCGCCGGGCCGACCTCAGCCAGGACATCATGGAGGAGGCGCGGAAGTACGGGGATGTTGTCCCGATCGTGCGCTACCCGGACGGCAGAGTGGAGGAGGGCTTCGAGGGCGGAATAGGCTGCTTCATCGGCTAGCCGGCCGGCAAGTCGGTAAGCTGCTTGAAGAGAATAGTAAGGAGGAGATATGGCTGAGAAAACAACCGTAGTATCGTCGGAAAGGTTTGCCCAGGGCTTTGACTACAGCGACTACCTGGCGCAGATCAAGGTCAACCAGGACCGATTCGCCATGTATGACGAGACCGCAGTGGAGGCCGTGTCGGACGATGACGCCGGCTTCTTCAAGGCGGCCGTGGAGAAAGGCTGCTCCCGCGTGGTGGTGGTCGGCGAGGACTGGTGCCCGGACGTCTATCGCGGCATGCCCGTCATCGGGCGCATTGCGGCGGTGTCCGGCATGGAGATGCGGGTGTTCCCCAGGGACGAGAACCTCGACATCGCCGACGAGTTCCTGAACAGGGGCGAGTTCCGCTCCATCCCCACGCTGGTCTTCTACAACGCCGACCAGGAGTACCTGTGCCACTGGATCGAGAGGCCGGAGTCGGTAACGCAGGAAATGGCCGACATAACCAAGGCCGTGGAGACCGAGCTGGCCGGGCAGGGCGAGGACGCCGTGCGCGACGCCCGCAGGGACCGCGTGAACGCTCGCTTCCCCGAGTGGCAGAAGGACACCGTCAAGGACATCCGCTCTCTACTGTCCCAGACGCTTGGCGCGTAGCCCCTTACACCGGCAAGGAAACCTGATACCCACCCCGCGTCGTCACCTCTGACGCGCGGGGTGGTTCGCGTTTGTCATGTGACCGGCTGCTTGGCGGCGGTTGGAGCTGCCCGGTGCCTGCGACGCGGGCTTGTCTCCGGTATTAGCAGCCCGCCGACGACCAGCGTGAGCGGAAACCCGACTATGCTCAGCAGTCCCAACTGCAAGGAGCCGGTCGCCTCCTGGATGGCGCCCACGAGCGGAGGGCCCATTGCGCCTACGATAGGCAGGACGGTCATGCCAAGGCCAGTGGCTACGGCCGTCTCCCTCGGCGAGAGGTGGAGGTCGAACGGAATGATTCGGATGATGGGCACCCAAATCATGGCGTTCCACCCGGCAACCAGCAGCAGGATACCGGCAACAACGGCGATCTCGGTAGTGTAGAGCGCGATGTAGATGGGCGGCAGGAGTAATCCGGGCACCCACAGGAAGGGCTTGCGGCGCCCCGCGAGGTCGGAGAGAGGCCCCGCCAGGAAAGAGGCGGCGATGCCGCCCGCGGGAAACAGCATCATGAGGGCGCCCACGCCCTTCAGCGAGAGTCCCAGGTTGTCGAGCGCAAGCGTGGGCCAGAAGGTCATTAGGGCTCCCCACGCCAGCGCAGCTCCCGATGGCGCGGCCGCCAGCACCCACAGAAACCTGTACCGGCGAAGCACACGCAGCGGGGAAGCGCCGCGGGCGCGTTCAGTTTCCGGCGCGGTCGGCGTCACGCGCTCACGGCCCACGACCATCCAAAGCGCGGCGCCCACCAGCAGGCCGCCGCCCAGGCCCATGTAGACGTTCCGCCAGCCGGAAAACATGTCCATCAGTATGGGGATCAGCCCCACGGCCGCCAGCTGCCCTATGGACATGATGCCGATGGTCAGGCTCATCACAACCGCCACTCGTGCCTGCGTGAACCACTGGTGGACCAGAAGCACCTCCGCCTGCACCCGACAAACCACGACTATGACGAATATGAACCGGGCAAACAGCAGCACGCCAAAGCTGGGAGCCCACCCTTGAACCAGCAGCAGAACTCCGGCCAGGAAGGTGGAGTAGAAAGTCACCCACTTGGGACTGAATCGTGACAGCCAGATGCTGGCGGGCAACGACACAAGCGCCGAGCCCAGGAACCAGGATGCGCCCAGCAAGCCCGCCTGAATCGGCGAGATTCCCAGCTCCTCCGTCATGGGGGGCAGCATGATGCCCAGGGAAACGGCCGCCAGTGGAATCAACAGGTTCACTGCCCAGAGGAACCCCATGACCACCCAGCCGTAACCGGTGGATCTTGTCCTGAATTGAATGACCTGCGCGAGTGTGCCGTTCATCGATCTCGACCTAGCCCGTCAGCGCCTTTGTGCCCTGACGGTACACTTGGGTGGAGTATGACACAAAATCGGCATGGCGGGCTATAGAGCCGCTGGGCCCCCGCTTCGCACACTCTCGTCGAACGCCGTAGCCGCAGCATGCACGCGCCGCAGCACGTCGGGTCCCGTCAGGCTGAGGCTCTCGCCCCTGACCGCACCCAGGAAGGCCGCGACGCACTCCCGCATCCCCGCGAAGCCGTACGCCGGCAGGGCAGGGGGCGCCTCGGCCTCTATCCAGTCGGAGGAGCCCGCGCGGTACCTGTACCGGCCCGTCATCATGTCCGCCTCAGCCTCGCCCTCCAGGGCGGCGACCTCCAGCCGCAGCGACATCTCCTCCGGACCGCGCAGGTTGAACGCCCACTCTCCTACGGCCTCGTCGTACTCGACAAGGGCCGAGCCGGCCTCCACAGCCCGCTCGAATCTCGGCCGCGCGCCGAACACGCTGACGCGACGGGGCTTGCAGTCTATCAGTGCGTCGATTGGGTCCAGGTAACAGGTGCTCAGTTCTGAGGCCATCTCGCCCCTCTCCACCGCGTCCTGGCCCCACGTCAGCGCCCAGTCGCAGCGCTGCACCACCCTGACTGACAGGGCTGGCCCCAGCCGGTCTTTCAGCAGCCCGGCGATCGTCTCAACGACGGGGTGGTACCGCAGCTCCATGTCCGCATGGAATACCAGGCCCGACCGCCCTGCGAGTTCCAGCAGCCCTGCGATCCGCGCATCGCCCGGTTGCGGAGGCTCGAGAAAGACGTGCTTTCCAGCCTCGATAGCGGCGATGGCGACATCGGACACGAGCACCGATGGCAGGCCGATCATGACGGCGTCCACGTCGGCCTCCCGGACGAGCCGGAAGGGGTCGTCGAACAGGGCCGTCCCTTCACCAAAGCGCTCCGACGCCAGCCGCAGCGTCTCCTCGGATCGAGCCGCAACGGCCCCTATCGCCACATCGCCATCATCGAGGAGCGCTGGAACGTACGCCTCCCTCGCCCAGTTGCCATAGCCAACCAACCCGATGCTAACCTTCACGTGTCGCTCCGCCTCCAATCTATCCAGGCTGGCCCGTCAGCCGCATATGGCCACGCCGATGGCGCTAGCGGAGTATGACACAAAGTTGGCTTGGCGGGCTATAGAGCCGCCTTGCAGGTTATTCGTCATAGCCGCTTGACCATGTGGATGTCCTCCGGCTCCAGCGCGAACAGTTCGGGGTCCGGTTCATCGGCGACGAGGAATCCCAGGCGCAGGTAGAAGCCGACTGCGGACTCCGTGGGCGCGGATGATACGTATACGGTGGCCGCACCCTGCTCGCCCGCGACGCGGAACAGCTCGGCCACGAGCACGGCGGCTATGCCCGCGCGCCGGTGGGGCCGGGACACGTGGAGAAACGAGAGCTGAGCCATTCCCTCGCGAAGCTCCGGAAGCAGTACGCCGATGCCCGCCAGCTTCTCCCCGTCGAATGCGCCATAGGCCACGGCGCCTCTGTCCATGTGGTCGCGGCAGAATGCGATCTTGGCCGGAACGGTGTGGTCGCCTTCACCGTCCGGGCGCCACGGAGGCACGTCCCAGTGGACGTCGATGCGCCGGAGCGAGCCGTCCCGCATCTCGTAGCCCACGCGCACCTCCTCGGAGCGGTCGATGTCGCCGATATGGTGCAAGTCGGCCGTGGAGAGCCACGAATATCGGAAATGGGTGTTCTGCAAGTGTGGTCCCTGATATGGCCGGCGCGAAGGGAGAACGATGGGTGGCAGCCTAGCACCGGCGAGCAACGTGGTCAATGGTCGTGCAAATCAGGTTGACACCGCCTGTCGTTGATAATAGCATGGCATGCGTTGCCTGCGAGCCCGTCCGTTTCTTTGAGAGTTACACCTATGCGTCAACATGCGTGAAAACAAGGCGCCCTCAACCCCTGGAACCGGAAAGCCCCGGCTCTACTACGGGTGGGTGATTGTAGCCGTCATTGGACTCGGCGGCTTCACGCAGAGCGCGGAGTCCTACCCGGTTCTTGGGGTATTACTCAAGCCGATGACTGAGGAGTTTGGCTGGACGCGCACGGATTTCGCCGGGTCGACAATGTTGGGTACGCTCATGGGCGGCCTACTGGCGTTGAAGGTCGGCCCCATGATCGACCGGCTGGGCGCCCGCTGGACGCTCACCGCGTCCTTCGCGGTGCTGGGAAGCACCCTGGTCCTGTTGGCCCTCATTCAGACACTGTGGCAATTCTATATCCTTCAGATAGTGGGTCGAGCCTTGACGATGGGTGTCCTGGCGCTCGCGCTGGGAGTTGTCGTGCCCAAGTGGTTCGTGGACAAGCGGGGTCGTGCCGTGGCCTTTGGCGGGCTTGGGCAGCGAATTGGCAACGCGGTCACTCCGCTATACGTCCAACACCTGGTGTCGCAAGGCAGCTGGAGGCAGGCCACGGCCGTAGCCGGGATCCTCATGTGGGTGGTGTCCATGGTGCCGATCGCTATCTTCCTGAGGCGAAGGCCCGAGGACATGGGTCTGCTGCCGGACGGGGCGGACCCGGAGGAGGCGAGGAGGCGGCAAGAGGCGGTCGCCGCAGGTACGGTGAGCGCCCCACGCGAAGAGACGTCGATGACCAGGGAGCAGGCTCTGAGGCATCCCTCCTTCTATTTTTTGGTGGTGGCGTTCTCGCTCGTGTTTGTGGCGGCGCCGGCCCTGAACCTGCACATGCTCCCGTACATGACAGACCAGGGCATAACCGAGGGTTACGCCGTGCTTGCGGTGGCGCTGTTGTCCGCGTGCGCCGGAGCAGGCTCAATACTGACCGGATTCCTTTCGGAGCGCATCACTGCCAGGACCACTCTGGTGGGCATCCTGGCGATGATGAGCGTGGGCTTCGTCGGCCTGTTGTTCGTGCAGGAGGCGTGGCAGGCAATGCTGTGGGGCATCTACTACGGCCTGTCCTTCGGGGGCATGTTCATACTCCAGCAGATCATCTTCGCCGACTTCTACGGCAGGGACAACGTGGGAGCCATCCGCGGGGTGGTGTGGCCGATTCAGATGGTGTTCAATGCGTCCGGCCCGTTCGTAGCGTCCGTCGCATTCGACACTCTGGGGAGCTACACCGTGATATTTCTGTTGTTCGCCGCCTTCGTCATGATCGCGAGCTTTCTGCTCATTCTCGCCAAGCCGCCCGCCCAGCAGACGCGGCTGTAGCAGCGCTCCTCAGCGTTGCTCCCTGATGAACGGCAGGGTCAGCGCGAGCACAGCCGACAGCCCGGCCAGGAACAGCACGCCCGGTTCCAGCATGCCCGTGGCGTCACGGATCACGCCGAGCAGGAACGGCCCGCCGAATCCGCCGATCTCCGCGGCCGCGAAGAATAACCCGCCGGCCGCGCCCATCCGCACTGCGCCCACGCCTCGCGTCTCCATGAGAATTAGGGTGAGGACCGGCATCATGGGCGCTCTGACCACGCCCGACAGTACGAGAACGACCACGAGCGGCGCATCCGCGAGCGTCGCCAGCCCTAGCGCGGCGCCGGCGGCCACCAGGAGCATAACCGCCATGGCGAGCGCCCTGCGGCCCTGCCGCGCGACTGCCGGAATCGCCAACAGGCCAACCGCTCCCGCCAGCGTGGACGCCGCGGTCCAGAAGCCGGCCTGCGACAGGGTCATGCCGCGGTCCTGAAGCAGGGTGGGCAGCCAGTTGTTCAAGGCGTGGTTCAGCAGGAATGTGGTCACGGCCAGCACGACGATGATCTGGACGTTGCGGATGCGAAGCAGCTCGCCCAGCAAACCGAACGCTGAGACGGGCGCCGAGTCCGGGCGGCTCTCGGTGTCCTCCGGGGGCCGGACGTCGCGGGCGAGCGCCCACCACAGCAGCATGATGACCAGCACCACTGAGCCGTACACGAGCGATATGCCCCGCCATGAGCCGGTGAGTGGCATCACCACGCCGGCCGCGGTGGACAGCGCAATGGCCATGCCGGAGATCGGGCCCGTGGTGTAGATCCCGGCCGCAAGCCCCCGCTGGTTGCCCTGAAACCACAGGGAGACAACCTTCGGCGCGCCGACGGATATGATGGGGCCGCCCACGCCGAACAGAGCGACTGCCAGGAATAGCGTGGGGAAGTCCACGGCCAGGCCTCGTAGCACGAGCGAGAGCCAGACAACGAATATGCCTATGCCGAGAGAGCGTCTGACGCCGAGCCGGTCTATGAGCGCGCCGAGCGGGTACGCCGTACCGATGTAGACCAGCTGCCACGCGCCAAGCACCAGCCCCATCTGGCTGTAGGTCATGTCGAGGTCCTTGACGATGGGGTCCACGAGCGGGGCAATGGTGCCGGCAGTCACGCCGAACGAGACGTACAGCAGCCACACCAGGGCCAGCATGAGCCAGCGCTGCGGGCTGGCGCTCGGCACAAAGGCGGTGGCCTCGGTGGGACTGCTCATGATGTGCGAGGGCAGGATTGCATTGGCGGCTCCATATGTCGGATACTTGGAACGTATCACCGGTCCAATTCGCGGCAAGCCGCATCCAATATAGGAGGGAACCGATGACGGTCAGGCTTATAGTAAACATGGAGGCCGCTCCGGGCAAGCGCGAGGAGCTCATTGCCACGTTCGCTGATCTGAGCCCCAGCGTCCGCGAGGAGCCGGGATGCGAGCAGTACGAGCTCTACCAGAGCACGGAGCATCCAGACCAGTTCGCGCTCATGGAGCGGTGGACGGACCAGGACGCCCTCACCGTTCACGGCCAGGTGCTGCGAGAGCGGGGCGTTGACCTGGCGTCGCTGAGGGCCAGTCCCGCAGAGGTGGAGCGGTATACGGACTAGCTGCTCCCGGAACGCTGCGGCTTACCATCGCATGGAGGTTGGATTATGACCGAAACCGCATACAATACCCTCACTCCGGAGGAGCGCTTCGTCATCGAGATGAAGGGCACTGAGCGGCCCTTCTCCGGCGAGTACGACGACTTTTACGATGAAGGCAGGTACGTCTGTCGGCGCTGCAACGCGGTCCTCTATCGCTCCGAGGACAAGTTCGACGCCCTCTGCGGCTGGCCCGCGTTCGACGACGAGATCCCGGGCGCTGTGAGGCGTCTGCCGGACCCGGACGGCATGCGCATCGAGATCGAGTGCGTCAACTGCGGCGGCCACCTCGGCCACGTTTTTCTCGGCGAGCGACTGACGGACAAGAACACGCGACACTGCGTCAACTCCCTCTCGCTCAGGTTCGTGCCGGCGGGGAAGGACTAGATGCATCTCCGGGGCTAGGGCTCCGCGCGGGCGAGCGACCCGGGGGGAGCGTGCTCACGAAACGGAGTTGAGCGACAGTCCTTGCTGCCAGCCTCGGATGTTGAGTATCGCGAGTTCCAGGCCAGCCCGGTTGGCCTGCGGGGTGTTGGCCGCGTTGTGAGGGGAGAGCGCCACGTTGTCCATCGTGGTTAGCGGGTGGCCGGCGGCCAGCGGCTCCGTCGCGAACACGTCCAGACCTGCGCCGCCTATTTGGCCGTCTCGCAGCGCCGCTACCAGCGCGTCCTCGTCCACAACGGCTCCGCGGCCCACGTTGACCAGTATAGCGGTCGCCTTCATCAGCGCCAGCTCGCGCGCTCCGATCAGGCCTTCGGTTTCCGCGCTCAGCGGCAGCTGAAGCGACACCACGTCTGAGCGGGCCAGCAGATCGTCCAGGGCCACGAAAGTTGTGCCGTACGCCCGCGCTCGCTCCTCCGACGGGTTGAACGTCCAGGCGAGCGTGTCCATGCCGAGGCCCACGCCCAGTGCGATGAGGCGTTGCCCTATGGGGCCGGTGCCCACGACGCCCAACGTTCCGCCGTGCAGCTGCCCGACCGGTTCCTGAGGCCACTCGCCGCGGCGCACCGAAGCGTCCAGCAATGGTACGCGGTGGGCGACGGCGAGGGCCAGCGCAAGAGCCTTCTCGGCCACCACCGCCGCGGAGTACGCGGGCGTGTTGGTCACGACGATGCCTCGGCGACGGCAGGCGTCAAGGTCGATGTTGTCCACGCCTATCCCGAACACCGCAATGTGCTTCAGCCGCGGGCAAGATGCCAGCACGTCTGCTGTGAATGGAGCGGCCGCCAGGGTCAGCGCCACGTCGGTGTCCGCCAGACGCTCGACCAGCATCGCCTCGGAGTTCGCCGGCGAAGCGTGGACCCGTAGCTCCCCCAACTCCCTCAGAAGCGGCGCCAGGCCGGAATCGGCTACTATGCCCGCTGCGTCGTCCGGGACGATTATGTTCATTCGGCGGCCCTCCCGCGTTGTGACTGACGTCCATTCTAGCGGCTTTGCCGTCTTCTGCGGCATGTCTCCTATCGACTGCGCAACATCAGGAGACTAGAATGGAGCTGTCCGATCCGTTCAAGGCCTGCCGCTCAATCGCATACGGGCGGGCGGCAGCAGGTTGGCGATGCCACGCAGTTGGACCCATACAGGAGGTCGAGAATGAACACGCTGGTAATGGGAGGCACACGTTTCAACGGGCTTCACCTGGTGCATGAGCTGGTGCGCTGCGGCCACCGGGTCACCACGCTCAACCGCGGCATGACCGAGGCAAAGCTGCCAAGGGAGGTGCGCCGCCTCTACGCCGACCGGAAGGACCATGCGCAATTGAGTGAAGTGCTGAGCTCCGAAGACTTCGACGTGGTCTTCGATATCAGCGCCTACGTGCTGGAAGACGTGCAGAGCATGGTCGACATCTTCGAAGGACGGACGGGGCACTACATTTTCGCCAGCTCCACTGTGGTCTACGCTGCAAGCAACGTCCTGCCCATCGACGAGGACTTTGCCGTGGACAGCACACCTCGGCAGTCGGACTACGGGCGCAACAAGCTCATCTGTGAAGACTTCCTGACAAAGGCGTTCAGGGAGCGGCGCTTCCCGATGTCGGTGGCACGCTTCTCCATGGTGTTCGGGCCGGACAACGGCATCGTCGACCGCGAGCAGCGAATGTTCGTGCGGCTGCTGCAGGGACGCAAGATTCTTGTGCCTGGCCGCGGCACCACGCTGAGCCAGATAGGCCACGTTGACGACGAGGCGAGGGCGATGCGCTTGATGGCGCTCAACCCGCGCACCTACGGCGAGATCTACAACGTCACCGGCAAGGACTACTTCAGCGACGAGGGCTACGTGGAAACCTGCGCGCGGGCTTCGGGCGTGGAGGCGGACAAGCTCTTCGTGCCGGCCGAGGTGATGGACGAGATCTCCGCCAACCAGCGCCGTCCCCTGATCCAGCGGCTGGCGCCGTACATACATCGCTGGGACGAGAGCACGGTGTTCGGCATGAGCAAGCTGCGCAACCACATCGGCTACGAGCCGGAGTATACGTTCGAGTCGGCGGTGGAGCAGACATACGAGTGGTTCACGTCGCAGGGGCTGGACAAGCAGCGCGAGTACGACTTCTCGTCGGAGGATGAGCTGATAGCGCGCCTGAGCTGACGGCGCTGCCGCCGTTAGCCCCAGGTGTCCCGCGCCTGCTCGAAGCCGTGGATTGACGCCTCCCAGGTGGAGGTATCCAGTATTGCGTAGGTGCGCAGCGTCGACCTCTTGGGGTCGCGAGGCTGCCCCAGTGAACCCGGGTTGACTATCAGCGTGTTGTCCACGTGCGTCACCATAGTGCGGTGGGTGTGGCCCACGATTAGGACGTCCGCCTTGGCCTCCGGCAGCAGGTGGTTGGGAATCTTGGCCAGGCGTCCAGAAGCGCTGTTGTCGTCCGTACCTCCGCCTGCCACCACGCCGTCGGGGCTGCCATCTGAGACGGGCGGTGGCGCCAGGCGGTCGCCCTCGCCGGGCAGGAATACGCCTGCGCGTCCGCCGTGCTCGCCGCCGGTCGGGTCCAGCGGGCTTGTGTGCATCATCATCACGCGCTTGCCTTCGATGGGCCACTCAAGCATGAGTGGCATCTGTCGAAGGTGTGACAGGTTCTCGGGCTTGATCTGGCCGGAGTTTCGCAGCATGAGCCCGGCGGAAGAGAGTATGGCCGTGTCATGGTTGCCTCGGACCACCGGAATGCGATACCTCTGCATCAGCTCCGAAATCTCGTTGGAGAACCGGTACTGGAGGTTGAGGTCGCCGGCGCAGATGACTTGGTCGACACCTCTCAGCTCTTTTAGCGCCGTCTCGAGGGCCTGCACGTCGCAGTGAAGGTCCGATATGATCCCGATCTTCAAGACACCTTCTCCAATACCATTGGATTATGTGAGGGCCGGGCCCGCCGTATTGGCACAGCGAGTCCGGCCCTCACACTGCTGCTACTCGCGGGTGCAGATGAAGCTTGATGCGCTGCCGAATGGGCCGGTCTCGCAGAGGGCCACGTCCAGCTTCTTCAGCTCGCCGTCCGGGCGAGGCAGCTGCCTGACGCCCGCGGTGCCCATCATCTGATTGGCCGTCTCCCACACGTTGGTCATGCCGTGAATGCGGCCGTTGCCCAGGTTGCCGCCTGCCGTGTTCAGCGGGTGGGGGCCTTCTAGCGCGATGTTCTCGGGCTGGCACCACGAATGAGCCTCGCCGCGCGGGGCGAAACCGAACGCCTCCAGCCACATCCAGACCATCGGGCTGAAGCCGTCGTACACGTGCTTCAGGTCGATGTCCTCCGGCCTCAGGCCTGCGCTCTCGTAGAGGTTCTTGGCCTGCCAGTCGTTCATCTCCTCGAGGCCTTCCAGCGAGTCGGTGACGCCGCCCCTGCCCCGGTGCATGGGGATGGCCGCAATACCGGAAATGTAGCCGCCGGGGTGCGGCGTGTCCTTCGCTCGGTCCTCGGTGGTCATAACGACCGCCTGCACGCCGTCAACCGGCATGTCGTTGTCGAAGACGCACATGGGATAGGCGATGAGGCGTGAGTTGATGTAGTCGTCGTGCGTGATCTGGCGGCCATTCCAGACGGCGTACGGGTTCAGCTGGGCGTTGCGATGGGCGTTCAGCACGTAGCCGGCCATCTCCTCGCGCTTGGCCCCGTACTTGGCCAGATACCGCTGGTAGGTGATGGCCTGGCCGGACCCGCCCACGCCGTGACCATACACGGTGGTCATGGAGGCGGCGCCGCTGGCCATCCTGCCGCTGACCTGCCGGTACCGAACGCCCGCAGGGTGGTGGCCCGTGCGGATGACGAGCGCGTAGTTGCACACGCCTGCGCCCAGGGCCATCGCTGCAAGCTGGGGCCCCGCGCAGGAGCCGGCGGCCGGGCTGTCCGTCTGGATCCAGTGCTTTATGTTGTTCCAGTTGACCACGGACATCATGTGGGGCACGTCCAGCCACACCTTGATGTCGCCGCGTTGGTTGGGGCCCCAGTTGGGGTCCGCCCAGATGTAGATGCCGTCGATGTCGTCGACAGATAGGCCGGCGTCCTCGATCGCCATGAGGGCCGCCTCGTTGGCGCGATGGGACTTGGTGCCGTCGAAGTAGCGACGGCACATGGTGCTTCCGGATCCCACGAATACGGGTCTCTTGCCCTTGGGCCATTCGATAGGCATGATGCCTCCCTTTTCTTTGTCAGCCGTTGAGCGGCTGCTCTGCGAGTCTCGCGCCCCGGCGTCTTTGCGGCGGCGCGGCTATGAGGAGCGCGGCTGGAACTGCAGGATGTTCTGTTCGTCGTTCACTTTGTCGAAGACTGCCTCGAGAGGCATCCCGGTTTCCAACCCGCCGCCCATTGCATCGTATTCGTGGTTGAGGATATTGCTCATCAGGAGCAGGTCCGGCTGTTCCTCAAGCTCCACCATGATGACGGCATACGGGACCTTCTCCTCGAAGCCTGAAACGGAGGTGTCGTAGCAGATGTAGTAGCAGTAGAGCGTGCCCCGGCCGCTGACTTCCTCCCACTTCAGATCCGCGCTGCGGTTGCCGCAGTAGTTGCAGAGAGCCACGGGCGGGTGGTTGTACTTCTCGCATCCCTGGCACCTCTGGAGAACCAGCTTGCCCTCATTGGCGCCGTCCCAGTAGGGCTGGTTATCCGGGGTGGGCACTGGCACCACGTTGTACGGTCCCATGGTGGAGTGATACAGGTGTTCCGCGTCGCCGATGAGGGCGGCGGCAGCTCCGCCCAGCACCGTCGCCTGCGTACCCAGGGGTCCAATGGGTGGTCCTTCCTGGCTGGTCATGGCTTCCCTCCTTTCATCCTGAGCCGTGGTAGAGACGAGGCGGCGCCATGCGGGAGAGGGGGTTTGCGCCGCGAGTGCAATCGTAGTTTGATGGCGGAGTGTTGTCAACCGTTGGGGCGCGCCGCCGCTCGGCCCCAGCTACCGCGCAGCCAGCATGTCGTAGGCCAGGGCGAGCATGACCCTTGTGCCGTTGAGGAGGCTCTTGATGCCTATGGACTCGTTGGTCCCGTGGGCGAAGGTGAGCTGCGGGTCGTCCTCTGGGTGCGCTCCGGTGAAGCCGTAGGTGATGGTGCCGAGCGGACGGGTGAAGCGTGAGTCCGTGAAGCCAGTGCTGATGGAGGGGATCATCTGGACGTCCTCCAGGCCGAGCGCGTTGGCGGTTGCGAGCCTGATTCGCCGAGCGAAGTCCGTCTCGAATGGCGAGGAGTTGGGCACCGCCATGTAGTCCACCTGGAAGTCCACGCCCGGGATGCCCTCCAGCAGCCGGCCAAGCTCCTCGCGGAGATGCGCCTCGTCCTGGTGGGGCAGGGTCCGCACGTCGCAGGTCAGCCGTACGGACTCCGGCACGCTGTTGGACTTGACGCCGCCCCGGACCATCGTGGGCGTCAGTGTCATGCGGGAGAGCGCCCTGAGCACGCTGGCCAGGGGCGGGTTCTGAGGCTCCAGTTCGGCAATTATCTCGTCCACGTTGGAGGCGGAGGCCAGGTGCTCGATGGCCAGGTCGGACAGATGGCGGAAGACCTCGGCGGAGGTGTCCCGCTCCGGTTCGTACTCCTCGATGCGCCCCAGCACCTGCGTCAGAGCGTAGAGGGCGTTGGCGCCTCGCCAGGGAACGGAGGCGTGAGCGCTGGCCCCGCGTATGTCTATCTCCACCTGGAGGCGCCCCTTCTCGCCCGTGCCAAGGACGTATGCAAAGCCGGACCCAACTCTGACGGGCACGCCGCCGCCCTCGTTCACCGCAAAGGGCGCTGCGATCTTCTCCGGGTGATGCTGGGCCAGCCAGCCGAACCCGTACCGGCCGCCGTGCTCCTCGTCGGCGCCCGAGGCCAGCACCAAGCCGTCGGCGAGCTCCACGCCGCTGCGCTTCAGCAGTATCAGGGCCATGATCTGGGCCGTGAGAAGGCCCTTGCAGTCGGAGGCGCCACGTCCGTAGATGCGGTCGCCATCAATGGTGGCGCTGAATGGGGGGTGCTTCCACTTGCCTTCGTCCTCCACCGGCACCACGTCCGTGTGGGACATGAACATTAGACCTGCTCTGCCGGACCGCCCCTCCAGCCTGGCCACGAGGTTTCCGCGGCGCGGGGCAGATTCCAGTATCTCGGACGGAATGCCCTCCAGTGCCAGGCGCTGCTGGACGACGTCGCACACCGCAGTCTCGTTTCCCGTGGGCATGACGCCGCTGTTCACCGAGGGAATCCGCACCAGCTCTTGCTCCAAGGCGATGATCTCGTCTCGGTTGGCGCCTATTTGGGTTAGCAGGCCGGCCAGGTTCGGCATTGGGTCTCCCTTCGGTCGGTGTACTGCGCGTTCAACTTTACCCACGGGGCCAGGGGGACACAATCCGCCAAGCCTCGCTCCTGCTCAGGAGCCACGTTCTTCGGGCGTCGCAGTCTCCCCAGCAGGCTCCATTGGTACGCTGGGGCGCCGAGCGACGAACAATGCTGCTGACCCCAATGCCAGGAACAGCGCCACCGTCTGGAACCCCAGGCGGTAGCTGTCGAACGAGTCCACCATCCATCCCACGAATATGGGCCCCGCTACCGTGCCTGGCAGGTCAACGAACTGCAGCAGTCCGCTGATGGTGCCAAAGTTGCGCCGGCCGTAGAAGTGGGCGACGATGGCCTGTCGCAGCGCGGCGGAGCCGCCGTAGGCTGGGCCAAGGAGCGCGATGTAGAGCGGCGCCCAGCCGAGGCTCGGAATCATCGACATCGCCAGCACACCAACTCCCTGCACTAGCAGGAGCACTGCCAGCAGGACGCGGATGTTCAGCATGTCGCCGATCCATCCGAAGAATACGCGACCCGGCACCGAGATGAGAAGCGTGATCGAGGCCAGTGTAGCGGCCTTCACGGGACTTGCGCCCATCTCCTCGATGAGGAACGGAACGTGGTAGATGGCGGCAACGGTGACGGTGACAGACCAGCTTGCAAACGCAATGGCAAGCATCCAGAAGGACAGCGACCTGAGAGCCTGCCGCGGAGTGAGTTCTATCTCCAGCGGCTCGTTGTTGCGGGAGCCCCCGCGGCTGGTGTTCTCGACCGGGAGCGGCTCGCCGTCCGGGTGCATGCCGACCTGCTCCGGCCGGTGGTGGACCAGAGAGACCAGCGGGATGCAGATCACCCAGTAGGCAAGGGCGGCCATGACGGCGGACGCTCTCCATCCGTAGGTTTGCGTGAGCCAGCCGACGACGACAACGGCGCTGCCGCCCAGGCCTATGCCGGCCAGGAGTATGCCCAGCGCCCTGGCCCGCTTGCGCACAAACCAGTTTGCAACGGCGACGTTGATGGGCCGCCCGCCACCAAAGCTGGACGCCGTGGCAATGAGCATGAAGACGGCGTACAGCATCCAGAGGGAGGTAATCATGCTAAGAAGAAGAAACGCAAAGCCCATCGTGATGATGCCGAAGTAGAGCAGTCGGCGGGGGCCGTATTTGTCGATGAGCCAGCCCGCGAGGGGCGCGATCAGGCCGCCTTCAAGTCTCGCAAGGCCGACCACGCCGCCAAGGGCCGCGCGGCTGGCGCCAAGCTCATTGAGAAGCGGAATGAAGTAAACGCCGAAGCCGTAGGTGTAGAAGGCGCCGTTCAGTATGGCGATGGTGATGCCGACGGCAACGATCCACCAGCCGTAGAATACGCGCCTGACGCCGGGGATGTTTTCGACGAAAGTGGCCATCCCTCTGCTCCGCCACACGGGATGGGGAAACGCCTCCGGTGCAGCCTGCGGCCGGGCCGGGTCATGGCAGTGCCATTGGCATATTATGCCTTGGGACGTGCGAGGTCAACCGCAGTGGGGGAGGCCGCTTGATGGGGTGGGGCCGACGTGCTGAGTCAGGAGCCGGCAGCGGCCGACATACGCTCTGGGCAGCCGGAACGCGTTCGCCGGGGCTTACCGCCTGCGCCGGCGAACGCGTTTCAGAATCGGATGCTACAGGAAGAGCCGCTGCGATTCCGCAACTGTGAGCCTGCCCTCTACGGAGCAGACGTCGCCGGGCAGGCGTTCCGAGCGGTCCCAGTTGAGGTCAATGCGGAAGCGAGCGGCCGCTGACCTCACGTCGTCAAAACGGCCGTGGAGCTTGATCACCACCCGCTCAGCCGCCGGAATGGCCACGGGCACGTGAACGGTTTCAATTTCGCTTTCGGGTATGAGTAGAGCGCTTCCCACCATTGCCGTCACCTCCCTTTCGACTTCAAAGGGAAGTATAGAACAAGTGTGCTGGCGTTGTCAAGCTCCAAAGGGTGCAATAGGGTACAGCGCGGGTGAGCAAGGGGAGTCTTGTCGGATTGTGTTGTCGGAGGGTGAGGGCGCAGGTGTGGAGCCTTAGGGGCTAGCCCCCGGCGCCGCTCGCCAGCTCGGAGAACACCTTGGGCCAGTCACCCTCGCCTTCGCCGATGCCGGCGCGATAGGTGATGACTCCGTTGTGATCGACGGCGACCTTGGTGGACTGCCTGATTATCTCCAGGCTTCGCAGAACGTTGTTGCTGACTTCGGCAACCGGGAAGGGGAGATCTTCGCTGGCCCGGTAGTCCTCCAGCCTGCCGACGCCCTCAGTCACGTCCTGTCCGATGGCGTATAGTTCAACGCTATCTGCGTATTCGGGGTAGTCCTGCTTCAGGCGCCGCAACTCGGCGCGACATACCGGTCACCACGTTGCGAAGAAGTAGAGAAAGACGGGCTGTCCCTGAGCCGCTAGCACATCCGTTGACACCCTCGATCCGTCTGCAAGCGTCATTTCGAAGTGCGGCAGGGTGTTGCCGACGTTGGTCCCGACGGGCGGGGCATCGGCGGGCTCCTCATTGGCCGTCGCCGAAGGCACAGCGGTCGCGGTGGGAGCGGCGGTCGTGGCGGAGGCGACGGTAGGCGTCTCGGCATGAGCCATGCTCGCTTCCGTTGGCTCAGCGGCCTGGGGCGCGGTTGGCGTCGGAGCGGGGGTCGCCGAAGGCGCGGAGGTGGCCATTGCCGGTTGGGTCGCAGTGGGATCCGGCTCGGAACTGCACGCTGAACTCACAGCGAACAGGAGCACTGCGCCCAGTGCAAGGGCGCTGATGGCTGAGTTGCGCCGGCCGTTCACTGCTCGCTGGCTCAAGCTCGGTTGTCCTCCTAGCTAATGGCTAACCCGCGCGTAATGATACCATCCGAGTGACCGCCTGCAAGCTGTCGCACGGTCAACATTCCTTAACATTTGCTTACGGCGGCCGGGCATCCCGCTTGACGGCGCGGGTTCGTTGACTGAGTGCGACGGGACCTTGGCGTGCCCGGACGGTCGCGGACTTGTGTAGTGATAGGTTGGTGGAGACGGGGGAGAGTCGAACTCCCCGTCCAGAGAGCTTCCCGCTGGAATGTGCTACAGGCTTGTCCGGTAATTGGTTCTCGCTCTCAAGGTCCCCTGCCGGCAGGGATTCTTTGGGAGCCAGCCGGTGGTCTTGGGCCCTCGCTACCGGCGTTGCGCGGGCTGCACCTCGACTTATGGCGCCCACTCCTCACCTTCGAGGAGAGGTTAGGGTGGACGTGGCAGCCGTGTTAGGCTGCCAGGGCTACTTTATTTTCGCCAGTTACTTTTTTGCCGCCTTGTTGACGAGGTGGACGGCACCCCGGCCTGCAATCCCGCGAAACCACCCCCTGTCGAGACCACGCGTCCCCATGTGATGATCCAACACTGCAATTATAGCACACGGCGACCCATCGAGAGGCTTCCGGTCCGCAGTGCAGGCCGTTTCGCGACGAGCAGGATCGCGCCGGCAGGGCGCCGGGTTCAGCCGCGGGCTGCTGCGCTTATGGCGCGGCCGGCCTCCCGCTCCTGGTCCCGGTCGATGATGGCGCGACGCTTGTCGTAGAGCCTGCGCCCTCGGGCAAGGCCGACCTGCACCTTGGCGTAGTGGCCCTTGATGTACACTCGCAGGGGCACGAGTGTCAGGCCCTTCTGTGCCGTGGCGCCGGACAGATGGCCGATCTCCTTTGCGTGCAGCAGGAGCTTGCGCGGCCGCGTCGGCTCGTGGTTGTGGATGTTGCCCTGCTCGTACGGGGCGATGTGGGAGTTCACCAGCCAGACCTCTCCGGCCTCTGCCTTGGCGAAGGCGTGCTGGATGTTCATCTTCCCTGAGCGTACGGACTTGATCTCGGTTCCCGTGAGCGCGAGGCCGGCCTCCACCGTCTCCAGGATGTCGTAGTCGTGATAGGCGCGGCGGTTCATAGTGACCGCGCCGGTCTGGCTCTTAGGCTTGGCCTTTGGCTTGGCTCGTTTTGTATTGGACTTTGGCATCGTGGTAGTCTCTCTCGATAGTCCCTATGGCGCGTTGGCCGCCACCTCAGACAGCAGGTATTCGACTGCGCGTTCCAGCTGGAGGTCCCGGTCTTCCTCCAGGCCCAGCTCAACTTCGATTTCCGTTGGCTGCTCGACCTCGATGTCCGGCGCCAACCCCTCGCCCTCAATGAGGTGGCCGTTTGGCGAGTACCACCGGCCGATGGTGTAGTACAGCCCGGAGCCGTCGGCCAGGCCCTGCGGCAGGTTCACGCTGCCCTTGCCAAACGTGTTCTCGCCGATGAGGACGGCCCTTTCGTGGTCGCGGAGCGCTCCGGCAAGCACCTCACTGCCGCTCGCGCTTCCCTTGTTGACCAGCACCGCGAGGGGAAGGTCCGGGGCAAGTCCTTCGAGATTCACTGGGTATTCGACCCGGTGGTCGTTGCCGTCCACGGAGTACAGCACGATGCCGTCCTTCAGAAACTGGCTTGCAATGTTCACAGTGGTGGACAGGAGGCCGCCGGGGTTGTTCCTCAGGTCAATGATCATTGCTCGTGCGCCCATCTCCTGGGCCTCCTCGATGATCGCGGTCACCTGCTCGTCGGTGTTTGCGGAGAAGGACGAGATTTGGAGGTGAGCGATGCTATCGGGCAGCATCTCCCACTCCACGCTCGCTAGCTGGATGGTGGCGCGCACGATCTCGACTTCGACGGGATCCTCCGCGCCCTCGTGCAACACCAGGAGCCGCACGGACGTACCCTCCGGCCCGCGGATGCGGATCACCGACTCCAGAACGCTCCAGCCCTCCGTGCTCTCTCCGTCGACTTCCAGGATCACGTCGCCCGGCATGATCCCCGCGCGCTCCGCCGGTGTACCCGGGAGCGGCGCGGTGATGGTAATTCGCTCCTCGTCGAGGCTCACCGTAGCTCCTATGCCTCCGAACTTGCCCTCGCTGTCCTGGGAGTAGAGGGCGAACTCCTCGGGAGACAGGAAGGTGGTGTACGGGTCGTCAAGGACGTCCAGCATGGCCTCGATGGCCACGAGCGACAGGTGCTCGGGATCCGGCTGGTCCATCGTCGCGGCCTCGGCGTTCATGGCCTCAATGGCGGCAAGGCCCATGGCTCCCGCGTCCAGCAACTCCTTTTCCACGAAGCCGCCGGACAGGATGTTCCACACCTCCACGATGGAGCTGTTGTCGGAGGACGCGTCTCCGCCCGACAGCTCCTCCCACACACCCACCACGTCGGCGATGCCGGCCGGCGGCGTGGGCGTGGGCTCCCCCTGCGACGCGCACGCCGGCAGCACCACCGCCAAGGCCAGCACGGCCACGGCTGCAAGGAGGACGGATATCAAATGGCTACTACGCACAGGATGTTCTCGAATAGGGTGATACCACAATTCTAGCATACCCAGGCCGGGGCGCCCCGACCCGCCTAGCTGTTCCGGGTTTCCGGACGGCGTCCGAGTGGAAGCCCGCACTTGTCTTTGTCTCAAACTGCGGGCGATTGTGGTGATTTTCACTTGATAACAGGCTTGCCCTGTGCTATATTCCTTCCGATGTTTGACGCGGAGGCAATGGCCTGTGCTTGAGGACTATTTCCGCCAGTACGGCCTCATCGCCGTCTTCACCGTTGTAGCGGTGGTGCTGCCGGGCACGCTGCTCGTGGTATCTTGGCTGTTCTCCTACATTCGCGTTCGTCCCCACAAGCCCACCGAGACCAAGAGGAGCCCCTACGAGTGCGGCATGGAACTCATAGGAGACCGCTGGCCGCAGTTCAACTTCCGCTACTACATGTTCGCCATTCTTTTCGTAATCTTTGACGTTGAGACGATATTCATCTATCCCTGGGCCGTTCACTTCAAACAGCTTGGACTGTTCGCCTTCGTGGAGATGCTGGTCTTTATCCTGATCCTGGTGGTGGGTTGGGCCTACGCGTGGAGGTACAAGGCTCTGGAGTGGAGGTAGCACATGTCGCTTGATATGCAGCCTGGGAGCGCTTCCGGGGCGCAGGTGCCCGGAGTGACCGTGCCCCTGTACGCAACCACCTGGGACATTGACCGCGAGGAGGGAGCGGTCATCAACGACATGAAGGCCACGCACCTTGAGCCGTTCGCCCGCGACTCCATCCAGGTTGATCCGGAATTCGAGCGGAACGTGGTCGTCACCTCCGTGGACGCCCTCCTGAACTGGAGCCGCAAGTCGTCCGTGTTTCCGATGACGTTCGGGCTTGCGTGCTGCGCCTTCGAGATGATCGCGAGCGCGATGTCCAGGTTCGACATCTCGCGCTTCGGCATGGAGGCCATGCGCGCCTCGCCCAGGCAGGCCGACCTGATGATTGTGGCAGGCACGGTGACGTGGAAGATGGCGCCGGCCATCCGTCGACTCTACGACCAGATGCCGGAGCCCAAGTGGGTGATCTCCATGGGCGTCTGCGCCACCAGCGGCGGTCCGTACTACCAGGGTTACAGCGTTGTGCCTGGTGTCAACCGCATCGTGCCGGTGGACGTCTACGTCCCGGGCTGCCCGCCGAGGCCGGACGCTCTCCTGTACGGCATCATGCAGCTCCACGAGAAGATTAAGAAGTACAGCCTGTTCGGCAATGCCGCGGGTGCGTAGATGACAGTGACCCTGAGCGCAGACCTGCTTGCGAGCCGCCTGGCTGACTCCGTCCCGGGCGCGGTGGAGGAGTCCAACGAGCGGGACGTCTGGGTCAGGGCCGAGTCCGTGGCGGACGTGTGCAGCTTCCTGAAGGACGACCCGGACCTCAAGTTCGACTACTTGATCTCCGTCTCCGCCGTTGACTACATTGAGCACTTCGAGGTGGTGTACCACCTGGTGTCGACTGCCCACAACCACGGCGCGGTGGTGAAGGCCAGGTGCTGGGGCAGGGAGGATCCGAACGTGCCCTCGGTGACGGGCCTGTGGCAGGGCGCGGACTTCCAGGAACGGGAGGTCTACGATCTGATGGGCGTCCGCTTTACGGGCCACATAAACCTCAAGCGATTGATGCTGTGGGAGGGCTATCCCGGCCATCCCCAGCGCAAGGACTATCTGGAGGCTCCCAGGTAGCATCCCCGGAGCTACATTCCCGGAGCAGAAGCGACAGATGACGATTCGCACCGAGCCGGTAACCCTTAATCTGGGGCCACAGCACCCCAGCACTCACGGCGTTTTTCGAATGCGCATAACATTCGACGGTGAGATCATCCTGGACGTGGAGCCCGTAGTCGGCTACCTGCACCGGGGCTCGGAGAAGCTGGCCGAGGAGCGTACCTACGCCCAGGTGGTCACCCTGACCGACCGACTGGACTACGTTGCCTCCATGTCCAACAACCTGGCCTACGTGCTGGCCGTGGAGAAGCTGTCCGGCATACGCCCGCCTGAACGTGCCATGTACCTCCGAGTCATCGCCGCGGAGCTTCAACGCATTGCGAGCCACCTGGTGGCCACGGGGTTCTTCCTGAACGACCTGGGCGCTCTGGCAACGCCTCTCATGTACTGCTTCCGGGAGCGGGAGAAGATACTCGACATGTTCGAGATGCTCTGCGGCGCACGCATCACGCTGACCTACATGCGCGTTGGCGGCGTGTTCCAGGACGCGCCGGCGGAGTTCTGGACCGCCATTCGTGACTTCCTGGTCTTCATGCCCGAGTACATCGACGAGTACGAGAAGCTGCTCACGGGTAACGAGATACTCCTGTCCCGCACCAAGAACATCGGCGTGCTGACCGGCGAGACGGCCATCAACTGCTCCGCCAGCGGCCCCGTGCTCCGCTCCGCCGGCGTGAACTGGGACCTGCGCAAGGCGGACCCCTACGACATATACGACCGGCTGGATTTCGACATACCGGTTGGCACTTTCGGCGACAACTACGACCGCTACCTGCTTCGCATCGCGGAGATGAGGCAATCGCTGCGCATCATCCAGCAGTGCGTGGACCAGATACCGGAAGGCCCGGTCCGCGAGAGGATTCCCAATCTGGTGCGGCCTCCCGCGGGCGACGCCTACGCCCACGTGGAATCGCCCAAAGGCGAGCTGGGCTTCTACCTGGTGAGCGACGGAAGCATCGCTCCTTACAGGTGCAAGATTCGGTCGCCGTCGCTCATCAACCTGACCGTGCTGCGGGACATCCTCATTGGCTGGAAGCTGGCCGACATGATCGTCACGTTCGGCAGCATCGACATCAACATGGGTGAGGTGGACCGGTAGACATGGGAGGCTACACCCCATTCAGAGAGGCCAACGCCTTCTTCGGCAACCTCTACGACTTCTTCGCGGGGTTGAACGTCTTTGGCGTGTCACTGATTCCGCAGTGGCTCGCGTACTGCATCGCGGGCTTCCTGATAATATTCATCGTGATAAACATAGTGGTTCTTGTGACCACCTTGGGCACCTGGGTGGAGCGCCGGGTCATTGGGCGGTTCCAGTCGAGGCTCGGCCCCAACCGGTGGGGCCCGTTTGGTCTATTCACTCCCATTGCGGACGCGCTGAAGCTGCTCACCAAGGAGGACACCAGGCCGGAGGGCGTGGACGGCTGGGTGTTCAACCTCGCGCCCCTCGTCTTCATACTGGGTCCTCTCCTGGTCTTCGCCGTCATCCCGTTCGGCGAGAACACCTACATCGCCAACCTCAACATCGGCATTCTCTACATTATCGCCGTGACCACCGTGCCAACGATCGCCATGTTCATGGCCGGCTGGGGCTCTGGCAACCGGTACTCGCTGTTTGGCGCCATGCGCGGAGTCGCGCAGCTGGTCAGCTACGAGGTGCCGCTGGTGCTGTCGATCGTCGGCGTTCTGCTGCTGGCCGGCTCGCTTTCGCTCGTGGACATAGTCGATAGCCAGCGAGTGCCCTTCATACTGATCCAGCCGCTGGGGTTCTTCATCTTCATGGTGGCGATTTCGGCGGAGATGAACCGCTCGCCGTTCGACATCGTGGAGGCGGACTCGGAGCTGGTGGCGGGGTTCCACACGGAGTACAGCGGCATGAAGTGGGGCACGTTCCAGCTGGCGGAGTTCATCGCCCCGTTCGGCGCTGCGTCCATCGTAACCACGCTGTTCCTCAAGGGCTGGGATGGACCGGTACTGCCCTCGGAACTGTGGTTCTTCATCAAGGTGTGGGCCGTATGGTTCGTGCTGCTCTGGGTCAGGGCCACGCTGCCAAGGCTGCGAGTGGACCAGATAATGGCACTGGCGTGGAAGTTCCTGTTCCCTCTGGGGCTCATCAACCTGTTCATTACGGCGGGTCAGCTGTTGATCTGGGAAGAGCCCACCATCGCTCAGCTGTGGCTGATGGGAGGCATCAACTGGGTGGTCGCTCTGGCGTGCCTGGTTGCGTCCTCGCACCTGATTTCAGACAAGCTCAGCACTCGAGCGCCGCTGGCTCCGGTGCCTGGAAGATCTAGCGGTCGAGCGCAGGAGGCCAGATGACATGTATGGTCTAGGAATCGCAAAGGGACTCATGGTCACGATGACCAACCTGTTCAGAAAGCCGTTCACGGTCCAGTACCCGGAGGAGGCGGTGCCGCAGTCGCCCCGCTTCCGAGGCGAGGAGTTCGTGTGGTACGAAGAGAGGTGCACGGGTTGCGCAAGCTGCGCCAAGTACTGCCCGCTAGGAATCATACGGATCGAGACGCATCCGGGCGGCACCAACGTGCAGGAGGGCGAGTCCTACGCCATCGACGTATTCGACATCGACATCGGGCGGTGCATGTTCTGCGGCCTGTGCGTGGAAGCCTGCCCCTACGACGCGCTGTTCATGGGCAGCGGCTTCGAGCGTGGGCAGTACCGCCGCGACGATCTGATCATCACGGTGGACGAACTTCGAAGTGCCGAAAAGCGACCCAGCACCTGGTTCCGGCCCCAGCTGGAAGAGCGTGACTACCGCCCTCAGGGCGGGGAGCCCCTCTCATGGGAAGAGGTTGGCCGCTAGATGTTTCCCCTGGACATTGCCTTCTGGGGCCTGGCCGCGGTGGGGACAATCTCCGCGCTGGCCGTGGTATCTGAGAGGGACATCTTCAGGGCGGCCCTGTTCCTGGTTGTTTCCTTTCTGGTGGTTGCAGGGCTGTTCGTCCTGCTCAACGCCGAGTTCCTTGCCGTGGTGCAGGTGCTGGTGTACGTGGGCGCCATTTCGGTCCTCATCATCTTCGCCATAATGCTCACGCGGAATTCGCAGGATGGCAATCCATCCAACCGATTCCAGTTGCCGGCGCTGCTGCTATCGGGGCTGGTGTTCGCGGCCATTGCCTTTGCCGTTGTGGTCACCGACTGGAACGAGTGGGGCGACCTGGGCTTCGCAGTTGCGCCCGGCGAGTCAGCGGCGGTCGATCCCAGCCACACGGAAGAGGGCATCCGGGACGTGTTCGGCGACACCACGCAGGTCATCGCAAGGCTTCTCCTACAGGACTTCGTACTGCCCATGGAGGCGGCCTCCGTGGTGCTGCTGGCGGCGGTGATAGGCGCGCTTGCCCTGGTGCGGGAGAGGGAGGGTGAGTCCTGAGCCTGGAGAACTTCCTTCTGGTATCGGCCGTCATCTTCAGCATCGGGCTGTACGGGGCGCTTTCGAAGAGGAACGTGATTACGGTCCTCATGTCCATTGAGCTGATGTTCAACGCCGTCAACATTGCGCTGCTGGCGTTCAGCCGGTATGTGGTGCCGCAGAGGATAGCGGTCGACCCGGCCGGCGCCGAGGCTGAGGTGGCGAACGCTATGATGACGGAGGGAGTCGCGCTCGGCGAGACGGTGCTGAGCAGCCTGCTAACCGGGCACATATTCGCTGTGTTCATCATTACCATAGCCGCCGCGGAGGTGGCGCTTGGTCTGGGTATCGTTATCGCCATGTACCGCAACCGCTCCACGGTTGATGTTACGCAGGCAAATATGATGAGTGGTTAGTACGCAATGTGGGTTGATTTCAAGAAGGCGCCAAACCTGATGATCGCGGAGATGTGGAAGGAGCTCCTGGAGGGAGAGGGCTTGCCCGCGCAGATTCTGCCCGAGGGCGACATCCTCTCCTGGGGCGAGCGAGTTCCCTACCGGGTCATGGTGCCGCGGGGCAGGGAACACGTTGCAGAGGAGATTCTGCGCAAGCTCTAGGGCGCGATTCTTGCGGAGTGACGTCTGATAATGATCAAGGGAGCGGCATAGCAGCATCATGACCGAAGGAGCAGCATGGGCCATCCTGTTTCTTCCTTTGGCCTCATTCCTTGTCATCGCGCTCGTGATCAGGCCGTTCCTGAACCGCCACGACAGCCTGAGCGGCTACGTGACGATCCTGGCGATCGGCGCCGCGTTCGTGCTCTCCCTCGTGGCACTGGCCGAGGTCGCAAGCGGCGAGGGCGAGATCGGGTGGGCGGCTCACTCCTGGATTGTAGTCGGCAACCTGGACATAAGCCTCGGCATCCTCATGGACCCGCTCACGGCCATCATGCTGGTTGTGGTCAGCGGCGTCAGCCTTGCCGTGCAGATCTACTCGCAGGCTTATCTGGAGCCCGTAATCGACGGGAAGAAGCAACGCGACTCAGGGTACTCCCGTTACTTCGCCTTCATGTCGCTGTTCACGGCGTCCATGCTGGGGCTGGTTCTGTCCCGCAACATCATACAGGTGTACGTATTCTGGGAGCTCGTGGGTCTCTCCTCCTACTTGCTCATCGGCTTCTGGCACGACAGGCCGTCCGCCGCTGCAGCGGCAAAGAAGGCCTTCCTGGTCACAAGAGTGGGAGACGTGGGCTTCATGCTGGCCATTCTGTACCTGTTCTTCAACCGGGAGGCGTTCCTGAGCCAGGGCCTCAACCCGTTCGAGATCGGGCACATCAACCTGCTGGCCCAGGGAGGCGAACTTGCAGGCGCGCAGATAGTGGCCATGGGCAGCGGAGTCGCGACGTGGGTTGCGCTGGGCATATTCGCCGGCGCGGTGGGCAAGTCGGCGCAATTCCCGCTGCACGTCTGGCTCCCGGACGCCATGGAAGGCCCCACGCCGGTCAGCGCGCTCATCCACGCGGCCACCATGGTGGTTGCGGGCGTGTTCCTGGTGGCGCGCTTCTTCCCGCTCTTCGAGGCCTCCACCACGGCGATGGGAGTTGTGGCGGCGATCGGAGCATTCACGGCGTTCTTCGCGGCCACGATGGGCCTTGTTATGTTCGACATCAAGCGCGTCCTCGCGTACTCCACCGTGAGCCAGCTGGGGTACATGATGCTGGCGTTGGGCGTTGGCGCATACGAGGCGGCGATCTTCCACTTGTTCAACCATGCCTTCTTCAAGGCGCTCCTGTTCCTTGGCTCCGGTAGCGTGAACCACGCCACCGGAACGTTCGACATGCGGTACATGGGCGGGTTGAGGAGGCAAATGCCCTGGACCTACGTGACCTTCCTGATTGCCGCGCTGAGTATCTGTGGCATCTTCCCGCTGGCGGGCTTCTGGAGTAAGGACGAGATTCTGGTCGCCGCATGGAACTTTGGCGGCGCACAGGGCCAGATTGTGTTCTACTTGGCGCTGGTGACCGCGTTCATGACCGCATTCTACATATTCCGGGCGCTCTTCATGACGTTTCACGGCGAGTTCCAGGGCGGCGTCGAGGCGGAGCACGGCGGCCACAACGGCGGAGGCCACGGCGTACACCTTGCGGAGTCGCCGATGGTGATGGTGGCCCCAATGGCCGTGCTCGCTGTCCTGTCCGTCGTATCCGGCTTCGTGGCCAATCCTCTGAACTCGCTGTGGGGCTTGGGAGTGATTCCGGCGCACTGGTTCGTCGATTTCCTGGACCACGTGGAGCTGGTATCCCTGCACGCTGCGAATTTCAACCTGCTGGTGGCCGCTCTGGGGACCGCGGTGGCGCTCGCAGGCATCGGTCTGGCGTACCTGATGTACTACCGGCGCAGCGTTGACCCTGACGACGTCGCCGCCGGCATGGGGCCGGGGTACACCGCCGCGGTGCACAAGTACTACTTCGACAACCTCTACGAGGACGTGGTCACCCGCGGGCTCTTCTATCGAGGGCTGGCGCTGGCAACGGACTGGATAGACCGGAACGTCGTGGACATGGCAGGTACGGTGGTAGCATGGTTTGGGAGGAACCTGGGGCGAGCAATTGGCAAGCTGGAGACGGGTCAGGTGCAGGCCTACGGAGCGGGAATATCCGCGGGCCTCGTGCTTATCGTTGTTGCGTTCGTGGTGTGGAATTGAGAACGATACAGAGGGTAGCTGAGTGCTTTCTGCGATAGTCTTCTTTCCTCTAATCGCTGCGGGCATAATCCTGGTGCTACTCAGGGACGCCAGGCAGATAAAGGTGTTTGCCTTGGCAGTCACGGTACTGGAGCTTGCGCTGGCGATCGCCATCTTCGTGGTGTTCCGCGTGGAGGACTTCAACCGCGTGGGCGACATGGAGCTGGTAGAGGACGTGAGCTGGATTGCAGCTCTGGACATTCGCTATCACCTGGGCGTGGACGGACTGAGCGTGCCCCTGGTACTCCTCACGGCGCTGCTAGGCATGTGCGCCGCCTTCGCGTCCTGGAACATCCAGGTGCGCGTGAAGGAGTACTTCGTCTGGCTCTTGGTGCTCCAGACGGCGGTTACCGGCGTGTTCGTTTCCATGGACGCCGTCCTGTTCTTCATTTTCTGGGAGCTGGAACTCTTGCCTATGTACTTCCTCATCTCGCTTTGGGGAAGCGGACGGCGGGAGTACTCCGCCATGAAGTTCATCATCTTCACGCTGTTGGGCAGCGCCTTCATGCTCGTGGGCATCCTTGCGCTGTACTTCTCGACGGGCACGTTCAACATCGTGGAGCTGCAGGGAGTGGAGGGCGCGCGGATGCTGCTGCCGGCCGGCGCGATATTCGCGTTCCTCTTCATTGGGTTCGCGGTCAAGCTGCCGGTGTGGCCCGTTCACACGTGGCTGCCAGACGCCCATACGGACGCGCCGACCGCCGTCAGCGTAATGCTCGCAGGCGTTCTGCTGAAGATGGGCGGATACGGCATGATCCGGCTGGCGGTGGGCATTTTCCCGGGCCGGGCGCAGGAGTACGCCTGGGTGCTGGCAGGACTGGCAATCATCAGCATTCTATACGGCGCTGTGGTGACCATTCGCCAGACCGATCTGAAACGTCTGGTGGCATTCAGCAGCATAAGCCACATGGGGTACGTACTGCTGGGCATTGCGTCCGTTGTGGGAGCCGGTGGAGTGGTGAACGCGGTGGGGCTGACGGGCGCAGCCATGCAGATGTTCACGCACGGCACCATCACCGGCCTCCTGTTCCTTGTCGTCGGCTTAGTTTACGAGAAGGCGCACACGCGTCACATCCCGGACATGGGAGGGCTGGCCTCCAACATGCCAGTGATCGCCGTGGTATTCCTTCTCGCCGGCCTGGCCTCGCTTGGGTTGCCCGGCACGAGCGGCTTTGTGTCTGAGCTTCTCGTGTTCCTCGGTACCTTCGAGGTCTGGGGTTGGATCACCGCGCTTGCTGTATTCGCAATTGTGCTGACGGCCGGATACATACTGTGGATGCTGCAACGCGCGTTCTTCGGCCCGCGGCTGCCCCGTTTCGACGGAGTCGGGGATACCAGCGTACTGGAGGCCGTTCCCATGGTTGCCCTCGTGGCGGCCATCATGGTGGTGGGCGTGTATCCCGCATTGGTGTCCGACGTATTCGCCCAGGGCCTGGAGCCCATAGTCACGTCGCTTCAGCAGGGGGCAGCCCCCTAGCGGGGTATCGATATGACGCTTCACGACGTATATCTGCTCTCTCCCGAGCTGTCACTGGCGGCTCTGGGGTTGGTTGTCATCCTGGTGGACATGGCCTTTCGAAACAAGGGCTTGCTGGCCCTCGTTTCGGTGGTGGGCCTGGCGGTACCGCTTGCGTTCAGCATTATCCTCTGGTCTGACCTGGGCAGCGGGCCGGACGCACAGATGGCCGGAATCTTCGGCACGCTGGCCGTTGACAAGTTCAGCCTGTTCTTCAAGTTCCTGATCTTGGGCGTGGTGGGCCTGATCGTGATGGCTTCCGTTGGCTACGCGTCGAACATTCGGTTCTTCCCGGGCGAGTACCACGGCCTGATGCTTTTCTCAGCCAGCGGAATGATGCTGCTGGCCTCGACCACGGACCTGATCTCCATCTACATTGCGCTGGAGCTGACGTCGCTGCCACTGGCTGCGCTGGCCGCCTTCCAGAGGGACTCGCGCTCCACGGAGGCAGGAATGAAGTTCCTGCTGCTGAGCGCGATGAGCTCGGCGGTGCTCCTGTACGGCATGGCGCTGGTCTACGGCTTCACCGGCACCACGCACCTGCCTGGCATATTCGAGCGGCTGGGAGCAGCGCTGGACCCGTCTGTCCCCTTCGGCAGCTACGGGATGTTCATTGGCGTGGTGATGGTGGTGGCCGGTTTCGGGTTCAAGATATCGGCTGTGCCCTTCCAGATGTGGGTCCCGGACGTGTACGAGGGAGCGCCCACTCCGGTCACGGCCTTCCTGTCGGTGGCGAGCAAGGCAGCGGGCTTCGCGGTGATCCTGCGAGTGTTCTACGTGGCCTTCGGCGAGATAGGCTTGGACTGGTCGAGCCTCTTCGCGGTGCTCAGCGCGCTCTCGATGACGGTCGGGAACTTTGTGGCGATCGCACAGCGCAACATCAAGCGGATGCTGGCCTACAGCACCATAGCCCACGCGGGCTACCTGCTGGCGGGCGTGGCCGCAATCTCCGCTCGTGTGCCGGAGGGCGAGTCGTCCATCGGGCCAAGCGGGGTGCTCTTTTACCTGGTGGCCTACGCCTTCACCAACCTGGCCGCGTTCTTCGCCGTCATCGCCATCTCCAACCGCACCGGCAGCGAGATGATAAGCAGCTTCGCCGGAATGGGACGGCGGTCTCCCTTCCTGGCCATCGTGCTGGCCTTCGCAATGGTGTCACTCCTCGGCATACCGCCGACGGCTGGTTTCATGGGCAAGCTGTACATCTTCAGCGCCGCCATGAAGGCCGATCTGGCCTGGCTTGTGGTGGTGGGTGTCGTCAATAGCGCGGTGTCCGCGTACTACTACCTCCGCGTGGTGCGGGTCATGTATATGACGGAGCCGGAAGACGAGGAGGGCGTGCCGGTAGCGCACGTGCCGATGCTTGCGTTGTACCTCACGGGCCTTGGCATACTGGCGCTTGGCGTCTTCCCCGGCCCGCTGATGGCCGTGGCTGAGAAGGCGGCTGAGGTGCTGTTCTAGCGGTCCGCGGCTTGCTGGCGCGCGGTTCTGAATGCCCTTGCCTGGCTCGGAATCCTCTGAGTTTCCGCTCTTGGCGAGACTTCTGCAATCTCCCACATGAGCTTGCGTGTAAGCGCGCTCTCTGAACTTCCCGGCGGCATGGTAGTGCGGGGCAGAGGAGTGATTGTGGAGAGTGCTTGGCAGCACACAAGCCCTTCAGGCCGGCGCAGAGCTCTCCATGTCCCGGGCGCAGTTTCTGATCAAGCCGTGGGCAGTGGAGAGAGGCAGCGCCGTTGCGCTCCTGACCTGCGGAGAGTCCGCTCAAGCGCGCGACCATAACTGGGATACTACCCTCGGCATTGCGACGGGTCTGCCGGTGGCCGAGAGAGCGCCCTGGAGACGCGGGTAGTCTCCTCCAGGCTACGCCGAGAGCGCCACGCTGCTGAGGAGTTTCTTGGCGGAGATGATGTGCTTGTTCAGCCCCATGCTCTTGGCGTCCATGCCCATCGCCAGGCCAAGGACCTGCGGCAGGTGAAGAATGGGCAGGTTTATGGAGGTCTTGCGCATGGAGGCCGCCTTTGGCTGGAAGCCGTCCAGGTTCAGGTGGCACAGCGGGCAGGGCGTGACCATGGCGTCGGCGCCAAGATCCTTGGCCTCGATGGTGTGGTTGGCCACCATCGACACGGAGTTGCGCTCGTTGATGGTGAGGATGGGGAAGCCGCAGCAGCGCGTCTTGCCAGCGTACTCGACGGACTCCGCGCCCAGCGTCTCGATGACGCGCTCCAGCGAGTCCTCCCGCTCGGGGTGCTCGTCGAAGCCGAGTGCGCCGGTGGGCCGGATGATGTAGCAGCCATAGAAAGGGGCCATCTTGAGACCCTGCAGGGGAGTGGTGACGAAGTCCTTGAGGGTGTCCAGACCCAGGTCCTCCACCAGAATCCACAGCAGGTGCTTGACCACGACCTCGCCCTTGTACTCCAGGCCTTCCTCCGCAAGGACCTCGTTGATCTCGGCCAGATATGCAGGGTCGTCGGCCATGCGCTTGTGTGCCTGGCTCATGGTGCCCTGGCAGGTGCTGCAGATGGTCATGATGGGCAGGCCCATATCCTCTGCCATTGCGAACGTGCGGGCGTTGAGCGCATCGCCGAGGCGCTGGTTCTTCTCCTGGAGAACGCCTGCGCCGGTGCAGGCGGCTCCCTCCATGACCTCGATCTCCAGACCGAGTCGCTCGCAGACCTTCACGGCCGCGGGATACAGCTCCGGGCAGCCTCCGCGTGAGACGCAACCAGGAAAGAAGGCGTACTTCATCACTTACCCTCCACTCTATCGAACAGGCGGCGCACATTCTTGGCGCCCGGAATCGACTTGTGCAAAATTGGTGGCGTCTTGCCTCGCAGGAAGGCTCGCAGGCCGACCATCGAGAGCCCTATCATTGCGGAGACGTTGAACACACCGTAGGTCCGCAGGGGCAGCTTGAGTTCGTCCAGGCGTCCGCTGTGCCTTATCGAGTGCGTAAAGGCCTCGGTGTGGCGAGCGCCGTTGTTGTCGCTGAACCCTGCCTCGATGGCCATGTCGCGCAGGCCCATTATGCGGTCCATCGGGGCCACGCCCTTGGGGCAGACCTGAACGCACTCCATGCAGCGCGTGCAGTCCCAGATGCCGCCGGGCTGGCTGTACATCTGGAGTCGGCTCCGGTCGGCGTCGTCCCTGGGGTCGCCGACGAACCGGTAGGCCTTGGCGAGGGCCGCCGGCCCCAGGAACCGCTGGTCAACCTCGATTGCTGTGCAGTCGGAGACGCACGCCCCGCACATGATGCAGCTCATCACGCCTGCCAGGTGGAGCATGGTCTCGTTGGGAGCCAGATACTCGGCCTCCGGCTCCTCGCCCTCCGGCTGAAGGTAGGGCTTCACGGCTCGTACGCGGTCCCAGAACGGCTTCATGTCCGTTACCAGGTCCTTGACCACTGGCAGGTTGCCCATCGGTTCTACGGTTACCTGATTCTGGGCGTTTGTCACGTCCCGGACCTTGGTCTTGCACACCAGCTTTGCGTGGCCGTTGACGCGCATGGAGCAGGAGCCGCAGATGGAGGCTCGGCAGGAGCATCGGAGGGCCAGGCTGCCGTCCACTTCCTCCCGGACCTTGATGAGCGCGTCCAGAACGGTGAAGTGGTCCTCCACCTCCAGGTTGTACTCCTGGAAGCGGGACTCCGGGCTCTCCGACTCCGGGTTATACCGCCTGACGTTCAGCGTTACTTCCATCCGATTCCTCCTGGAAAGGCAGTGTTGTGTCCGGCGCTACCGGCGCCTTCTTCAACGGGCCCTACTACTAGTACGACCTCACTTGCGGCTGCCACTCCGTGATGGTGACAGGGCCATACTCAAGGCGCGGCCCGTCCGGCGTGTGCAACGCTATCGTGTGCTTTAGCCAGCCTTCGTCATCCCGTTCCGGGTAGTCCCGCCTTGCGTGGGCTCCCCGGCTCTCGCGGCGTTCCAGGCTGCTCGTCATCATGACCTCGGCGAGGTCCAGCATGTTGCCCAGCTCCAACGCCGAAACCAGGTCCGTGTTGAACACGCTGCCCCTGTCCTGAACCGAGACGTCCTCGTATCGGTCCTTCAGGTCGCGAAGCAGGTCTACGCCGGCGCTCAGGCCGGCGGCGTCACGGAATATGCCGGCTCGTTCCTGCATGGTGGCGCCCAGCTCCCTGCGAAGCGCGGCCGCCCTGATGCCCCGATCGCCGCGGCTGAGCAGAGCGTCGATGCGGTCGGCCTCGTCGCGTGCGACGGCGGGAGTCAGGTTCACGAAGCGTTCCTCCCCGGCCTCCTGCGCGGCGGTCCTGCCGGCTCGCCGTCCGAAGACCACGGTCTCAAGCAGGGAGTTGCCTCCGAGCCGGTTGGCGCCGTGAACGGAGACGCAGGCGCACTCGCCGGCTGCGTACAGGCCCGGAATGGTGGAACGGCCGTCGATGTCGGTCTTCACGCCGCCCATCTGGTAGTGCATGCCGGGTCGGATTGGAACAGTCTCGGTGACCAGGTCCACGCCGGCCAGGTCACTGGCTAGCTCGTGTATCTGGTTGAGCTTGGTGAGGATTAGGTCTCTGCCCAAGTGACGCAGGTCAAGCATAACGCAGCCGTTGACGCCCCTGCCGGAGTCGATTTCCACCTGCTCCGCACGGGAGACCACGTCCCTTGAGGCCAACTCCAGGCGTTCCGGTGCGTAGCCCGACATGAACCTCTCGCCCAGGGCGTTGACGAGGTGTCCGCCTTCGCCCCGTGCGCCCTCGGGAATGAGGACGCCGCTGGGGAAGAGGGTGGTGGGGTGAAACTGCGTGAACTCCATGTCCATGAGCGCTGCGCCGGCGCGGTATGCCAGCGCCATGCCGTCGCCGGTGCAGATGAGGCCATTGGTGGACGGCTCGTAGACTCGTCCCAGCCCGCCTGTGGCGAGAATGACGGCCTTGGCTTCGAACGTGTGAAGCCTTCCGCTGTGCATGTCCATCGCAACGAGGCCCCGGCACCGGCCGTCCTCTACGATGAGGCTCACGGCGAACCACTCGTCGTAGGTGGCAACGCTGTCCCTGATCGACTGCTCCCAGATGACGTGCAGGATGACGTGGCCGGTGATGTCGGCGACGAAGCACGTGCGGGGGAAGCCTGCGCCTCCGAAGGGCCGCTGGGCCAGCCGGCCGTCCTCACGGCGGTTGAAGATCACGCCCATGTGCTCTAGCTCAAGAATGTCGCTGGGGGCCTCCTGGCAGAGAATGGAGGCCGCATCCTGGTCAGCCAGATAGTCGCTGCCCTTAACGGTGTCGAAGGCGTGTGAAGTCCAGGAGTCGTCCTCGGCGAGGGCAGCGTTGATACCGCCCTGGGCGGCTACCGAGTGACTGCGGGTGGGATATACCTTGGAAACGACTGCGACATCTGCGCCGCAGCGAGCCGCTTCAAGAGCCGCCCGCATGCCTGCCAAGCCACCACCCAAGACCACGGTATCGTGCCGGATGATCTCCTCTTCCACCGCAAAAGGCATGGGGCAGGTCTCCTTGGGCGTGCTCTTTTGGCCGAGTCAACTATATCAGATAGTGATGGATTTTACAATTCGTCGGCGTACAGGTGAAGCGCCATGAGCAGCGCTGCAACGGACTTACCGTCCTGGATCTCGCCGGAGCGGATCAACTCCGGTATCCGGTCGAGCGGGACGGGCACAACCTCTATGTTCTCATCCTCGTCCGGGGCCAGCGCGCTTGGGCTCAGGTCGGTTGCGATGTACGTGTGCATGTATTCCGTGCAGAAGCCGGGGGCAATCCAGAAGCCGGTCATGCGCACCAGCCTGCCCGCCGAATGGCCGATCTCTTCCTGCAGCTCTCGGAGCACGCCGTCCTCGGGCGACTCGCCCTCCTCCAGGCCACCCGCGGGCGCTTCAAGCAACGATTGCTCGGGCGCCTTGCGGTACTGCCTGACCAGCAACACCCGCCGCTGGTCGTCGACAGGCACCATGACCACGGAGGCGCCATGCTCGACAACTTCTCGGGTGGCCGTGCCTCCGTTGGGCAGTCGAATGGAGTCCACCCTCAAAGACAGCACCCTGCCGTCGTAGATGCGCTTCGATTCGAGGGTTGGCTCTTCCTGCACGGCGGGTGACCTCAGGGACGTGGAGCGGCGGCGTAGGATGTGGTGCGAGTTTCCGGGTTGAGTCTCTCGGTGAGAACGCTGTAGAAGTGACTTGGCGGGTTGGCGCGGAGGAAGCGTGCGACGTAGGGGCCCCGCACCACCTCGACAACATCGCCGGGCGCCAGGTCCATGTCGGCGCGGCCGTCCACGCTGAGAGCGGCGACGTAGTCGGAGCGGATCGCGACCTGTACCACGGATTCCGGGGCCAGGACGATCGCGGAGGAGAGGCCCAGGTGGGTTGCAACGGGATTGAGCAGCATGTCCCTGGATTCAGGATGTAGAACGGGGCCGCCGGCGGAAATGGAGTAGCCGGTGCTCCCCGTGGCCGTTGCCAGGATAACGGCGTCGGCGCGGTACGTGGTGAGCAGGGCGTCGTCTATCTTGACCTCCAAGTGCGCGAGGCGAGAGATTGCGCTGCGCCCGACCACCACGTCGTTCAGGGCCTGGTGCGCGGGTCCGCGGCCGGAGGCGTTGGACACCACGGTCGCCTGGAGCATCGAGCGCTCCTCAACCCACACCCTGCCGTCCAGGTAGTCCCGGACCCGGTTCACGGCCTCGTCCGCGCGCAGCTCCGTCATGAAGCCCACCCTGCCGAGGTTGACGCCCAGGATTGGGATCTCACGGGGCGCAGCGAACTGCGTTGCCCAGAGTATGGTGCCGTCGCCGCCCACGGTGATGAGTAGGGACGTGGAGGATGGAGGGTCATCAGACTCGCCGGTGCGGGTGGGGACTATCCAAGCCGACTCTCCGAGGTCCAGCTCCTGCGACAGCTCCTGGACGAGCGCCATCGAGCCTGAAGACCTTGGATTGTAGACGATGCCAATGCTGCCGTTGCCGCTCATCGCGTCAACTCCCTCGCGGGCGCAGGTAGGGGCAAGTCAATTGAGCCATTGGCAAGCGCAGTCTAGCATCACGCCTGAGACGTGTCAACGAAATGAGACTGCGGGGACCACGCGGCGGTCGACCACCGTCTCTGTCATTCCGAGCGTAGCGCAGCGCAGTCGAGGAATCTGAGGCTGGCGCGGCGGTGCTTGACGGCAACATCGCCGGCATCAGCTTGGGAAACACAGTAATGCAAGCACAGAGTTTAAGCCCGAACCGACTCAGCGCTAGCAGAAGCGATTCCACCTGAACCATCGAGAGTCTGCCGTAGCCGCCATGTCTATACTCCATAGATCGTCGTGGGATCAATGACAGGTTAGAGGCGGTGGTGTAGTATGGAGGCACTCGGCTAATGGAGTGTGAAGGCAGTGGTTTTTGACGCATTATTCGGGCCATCCAAAGAGACGCCGAAGAAGTTCTTCTTTGATGGAGATGTCGAAAAGGAGTTGCGTAGTCTTATTAAAGAGGCTCGCCAAGAAATCATACTAGTCTCCCCGTACAACGACTTTTGGCTTCACCTCAAAGAAGAACTCCGCGACGCGCTCAGGGGCGGCGTGGACGTTTTGCTCCTTTACCGCGCAAGAGAGAATGAGAAGGAGATTAAGTGGCTCGAAGAGGAGGGCGCAACCGTCCTACCTGTCGAACGGCTGCATTCCAAGTTGTATATGAATGAGACTACAGCGTTCGTCACCTCGATGAATCTTGTGGAAAGTTCTGCACTCAATTCGAAGGAGATTTGCGCTCGTTTCGACGGTCCCGAGCGTGAAGAACTGTTGGAGTACGTACGCAAGCTAGCTGGCCGTAGCGAGGCGCATGTCGCTCAGCAAACATCACGCGGCGCTTCGAGGCGCCAAGCGCGCCCGAAGGACGCGCCACGACCACGAAACACGCCCAAGGCAGTTGCTCATGTGCCCAACAAAACCGGGTACTGCATCCGCTGTGGGGACACCGGCATCCGTTACAATCCCGATGAGCCGCTTTGCTCCGGGTGCTTGAAGAGATGGAAACAGTACGAAAACCGTGACTACCCAGAGAAGCACTGTCACCGTTGCGGGAAAGAGCAGAAGACATCCTTCGGGATGCCGCTATGCACTCCCTGCTACAAGAAACCGGCAAGGGTGAAGTGAGGACGCACCTTGTCCAAGGCATCACTACTGCGGATGTTGTGTCAACTTCGGACACGGACCCCAAACTCCGCATTAACGCAAGATGGTAGCGCTCTCCACTCTAAGCTGCTCGACGTCCTCAGCCGGATACCGTTCATCTACTCGGTGGAACTGGCGGTCTTATTTGGGAGCCGCACTCGAACGCCCACTCAATGGTGCTTAGACTAGACACTTAGTCTGCGTAGGACACATGGATGATCCAGAGCGCAACAGGACTTGGGATAAGCGACCACCTCAACTAGCCGTCTCCATATCAACAGCCCACGAGTACCGGAACTCTTGGTGGCGATTAAGCGGGAGTGTGGTTTACCGCCTACTGGCGGCCGCGATCCCCGCTAACCCTGCTCGGATGCAACGGGGCGGCGCCACTCAGCGCGGCCCTGCTCCAGCAGGTCGTTGCCGTGGAGGTCGTTCACCACGATGGCCGGGAAGTCTTCGACCTCCAGCCTGCGTATTGCCTCGGTCCCCAGGTCTTCGTAGGCCACCACTTCCACGTTCCTGATGGTGCCGGAAAGCAGCGCGCCGGAGCCGCCGATGGCGCCGAAGTACACGGCGCCGTGCGACACGAACTCGTCCCGCACGTCCTTGCTCCTGCCGCCCTTTCCGATCGCCGCCTTCATGCCCAGGTCAAGCATCTTCGGCGTGAATGGGTCCATGCGATAGGCCGTGGTTGGTCCGGCGGAGCCGATGATGTCGCCCGGTCTCGGCGGCGTGGGGCCGACGTAGTAGATGATCTGTCCCTGCAGGTCAATGGGCGGTTGCTCGCCGCGCTCCACGGCCTCGATGATGCGCCGGTGGGCGGCGTCGCGTGCCGTGTATATCACGCCGGTGATGAGGACCTCGTCGCCGGTCTGCAGATCGGCAAGAGCATCGTCAGTGAGGGGAGTCTTGAGGTTCTTGGCCATCACAGCACCGCCACTTTGAGCCTGGCGCTGTGGCACTGCAGGTTGACGCCGACAGGCAGCGAGGTGATGTGCGTTGGGTGCGTCTCCACGTTCACGGCGAGCGCGGTAGAGCGGCCGCCCCACGCCTGCGGGCCAATGCCGCTTGCGTTGACGCGCTCCAGCAGCTCCTCCTCAAGCTCGGCCACTTCCGGGTCCGGATTGTGCTCGCCGACCTTGCGCAGGAGCGACTTCTTGGCGATGTGCATAACGTGCTCGGCGGTGCCGCCAATGCCAACGCCCACGATCAGGGGAGGGCAGGGGTTCCCGCCGGACTCCTCGATTGTGCGCAGCGTGAAGTCGATGATGCCCTTCTTGCCGTCGCCGGGACGCATGATGGACAGCCTGCTCATGTTCTCGCAGCCGCCGCCCTTGGGGAGAATCGTTACCTTCAGGCTTTCGCCCGGCACGATGTCGGTGTGGACGATGGGGGGCGTGTTGTCTCCCGTGTTGATGCGCGCCGAGAAGGGCTGCTTGACGATGGAGTTGCGCAGGAAGCCGTCCTTGTATCCGCGCCGCACGCCGTCGGCAAGCGCATCGTACAGGTCACCGCCCACGAGGTGGACGTCCTGGCCCAGCTCCAGGAACAGCACCGTGGTGCCTGTGTCCTGGCAGAGCGCAATCTGCTTCTCCTCCGCTATCTCCGAGTTGCGGAGAATCATGTCCAGGACCTTCTGCGCCCTGGGCGCCTCCTCGTCGCGACGCGCCTTCTTCAGGGCGTCCAGCACGTCTTCCGGCAGGAAGTAGTTGGCCTCCTGGGCCAGCCGCGCGACCGTGTCAGCTATGTCCGTTACGTTTATGTCTCTCATGCCGCCTCCGAATGACGCCTGTGTCCAGGCCTGCGAGTGAACCCGAATTACGCCTGCTCTGCGGCGGGTGGCCTGTTGGCCATCACCTCTACCAGATCCTTTACCGCGGCAGCCGAACTGTCGACGGCGGCCTTCTCCTCGTCCGAGAGGTCCACCTGGATGATCTCTTCGATTCCGGCTTCGCCGAGACGCACCGGCACGCCAATGAACAGCCCGTCGACGCCGTACTCGCCCTGCAGATAGGCTGCGCAGGGGAGGATGCGCTTCTTGTCGAGGATGATGGAGTCGACCATCTGGGCGACCGCCGCGGAGGGGGCGTAGAAGGCGCTGCCCGTCTTGAGCAGTCCGACGATCTCCGCTCCGCCGTCACGCGTGCGCTGTACGATCCGGTCCACGGCATCCTTCGCAAGCAGCCGCCCGATGGGGATGCCGCCCACGTTGGTCGATGCCACCAACGGGACCATGGTGTCGCCGTGACCGCCCAGGACGTACGCCTGCACGTCCTCAACGGACACGCCAAGCTCCTGCGCAAGGAAGGTGCGGAAGCGTGCGGTGTCCAGTATGCCGGCCATTCCAACGACCCTCTCCCTGGGCAGGCCCGTCACATTGAGGGTCTGCTGCGCCATGGCGTCCAGCGGGTTGGAGACCACGATGATGATGGTGTCGGGGGAGTGGCGGGCGATCTGCTCGGCCACGCCGCCCACAATGTCCATGTTGGTGAACAGTAGGTCGTCGCGGCTCATGCCGGGCCTGCGAGCGATACCCGCCGTGATGACGGCCACGTCGGATCCGGCGGTCTCCTCGTAGGAGTTGGTGCCTGAGATCATGCTGTCGGTGCCCAGGACCGGCCCGGACTCCAGCAGGTCCAGCGCCTTGCCCTGCGGCATCCCTTCCACGATGTCAACCAGCACCAAGTCCGCGTAGCCCCGCTCGAACAAGCGCTGGGCGGTAGTGGCGCCCACGTTGCCTGCTCCCACAACTGTTATCTTCTTGCGCATCTACTATTGCTCCTTCTATATCTTTTGGACCGCGCCGATACTGCGAACGGAGACTCCAAGGCCGGAGTACATCGCCACTGGCGCCGCGGTCCGCGCCCCGGCGTATTCTACGTCAGTGAGTACTGCTCCCAGCGCGACTCCAGGTCGGGTTCCTGCACGGTGGACATGACGTACTCGCCAAACTCCCGGCCGGTGGCGCCGGTGTTCCGCCCGGTCATAACAATCTTGCGCTCGTACTGACCGCACACGTCCAGTGCCTTGTGGAGCCGGGAGCCAAGGTCCTGGAAGCCGATGTGCTCCAGCATCATGGCGCCGGCGCGCATGACCGAGCTTGGGTCGGCGTACTGGGCGCGGTTCTCCCGCACCATCCTTGGAGCCGTGCCGTGAATGGCCTCGAACATGGCGTACTGCTTGCCGATGTTGGCGCTGCCTGCAGTGCCCACGCCGCCCTGTATCTGGCCAGCCTCGTCCGAGAGGATGTCGCCATAGAGGTTGGGCAGCGCAATCACCTGGAACTCGTGCCTGCGCTCGAGGTCCAGGAGCTTGGCGGTCATGATGTCGATGTACCAGCCGTCCCACGGGATCTCGGGGAAATTGGCGGCAACCTCTCGCGCTATGTCCAGGAACTTGCCGTCCGTGGTCTTGACCACGTTGGCCTTGGTGACCACGGTAACCTTGGTCTTGCCGGTGCGCCTGGCGTGATCAAACGCGAGCTGAAGGATGCGCCGCGAGCCCTGCGAGGTGATGACGCGGAAGTCCATGGCCAGGTCCGACGTGACGTTGATACCCTGGTTGCCCACCGCGTACATGTCTTCCGTGTTCTCGCGAAAGATGATCCAGTCTATCTTCTCCTTCGGGATGCGCACGGGCCGGACGTTGGCAAAGAGGTCAAGGGCCTTCCGCATTGCCACGTTCGCGCTCTCGATGTTGGGCCAGCCGTCGCCCTGCTCTGGGGTGTGGGTTGGGCCCTTGAGCGTGACGTGACACTTGCGAATCTCTTCAAGGACGTCGTCGGGTATTGCCTGGAGCTTCTCGGCGCGGTTCTCGATGGTCAGCCCGTCGATTATTCGAAACTCCACCTTGCCACTATCCACCTGTTCCTTGAGAAGGTACTCCAGTACGCTCTGGGCTTCCGCGGTGATGGTGGGGCCAATTCCGTCACCTCCCAGCACGCCAATGACAATTGGATCTATGGCCCCGTAGTCTGTCCAGTCGCCCTCCGCCTTGAGGTTCTCCACTCGCTCCAGCTGACCCTCAAGGACCTTGCCGAAGTGTTCCTTGGCAACTTCCAATACCTGCTTGTCCACCATGTCACGCCTCCTTGTCTGGACTCGGTCCGTGAAGCCTGGCGCGCCCCTACCGGGCGCCTAGCTGCCGCGCTGGCAACTGCCCAGGACTAGCCAATCAGTGCAAGTACCTCGTTCTTCTTCACCCAACTGCCGGGTGCCACCCTGAACTCCTTGACCGTTCCATCCACTGGCGACGGAAGGGAGTTCTCCATCTTCATTGCTTCTATCATGAGCACGGGCGTGCCCTTCTTCACCTGCTGTCCCACGTCGACTACGTATCGAAGGAGGATGCCGGGCATGGGAGCGGTGATGGGCGTGCCGTCCGTGACCGGCACCGCCTGTGGTGCGGGGGGAGCCGCCGGTTGGGGCGCTGCGGCCGGCTGAGGCGCGGGTGGCGGGGCCACCGGCTGGGGAGCGGGCGCTGCAGCTACAGGCTGTGGCTGTGCAACGGGTGCAACCGCGTACGTGACAGCGCCGTGGCGCCCGCCGCCGTCGAGGGCGAGAGGTTCCACCTGCACCTGGTACATCTCGCTGCCCACGTAGACGTTGAACGAGCGTGCTGCGGCTGACGATGGCGCCATCTGCGATGCGGCCGGGGCGGCCGCCTCCTGCGAGCCCTTCTCTACGAGCAGGCCCGCACGCGCCTTGGAAACCAGCTCCTCTTCTTCGGCTATCCTCTGCTTCACCTGCTCCAGCGACTTGGGCTTGACCTCGTCAGGAATCGGTTCCTGGCCGTACTTCCACTTGAGGAAGCGAAGGCCCGTTGTGGGGTACAGGGCATACGTGAGCACGTCACCTACGTCCTTGGCCAGGCCGTCCGTCTCCTTCTTGGCTCTCTCCAGTTCTGGGTCAAGGTAGTCGGCGGCGCGGCCTGTGACGGGCTCCTGGCCCCGCTCGTAGCCCTCAAGCACCGTTCGCGTTACCTCCGGGTCGATGGGCATCGGGCTGCGGCCGTACAGGCCGTATACGTAGTCCTTGATTTGGCCGGATACCAGCTGGTAACGGCCGAACAGAACGTTCTGAACTGCCTGGATGCCGACGATCTGGCTTGTGGGCGTTACCAGGGGAGGGGTACCGAGCTCCTTCCGCAGGCGAGGAAGCTCCTCGTAGACCTCCTCCAGCCTGTCCAGAGCGTCCGCTTCCTTGAGCTGCGAGACGAGGTTGCTGGCCATGCCGCCCGGGATCTGGTGGCTGAGCACGGCGGTGTCAACGATGGAGGCGCGGCTGGTGTCGATGTGGTCGCGAAGCAGAGGCGCGATCGACTCGAAGTATTCGGAGAGCTTAAGCAGCTGCTGGAGGTCCAGGCCGGTGTCTCGCGCAGTACCCTGGAGCGTCACGACCAGCGGCTCAACGGCGGCCTGGGAGGTGCGCATGGCGTAGGGGGACAGGCAGGTATCGGCCATGTCGAGGCCCGCTTCGGCAGCCTTCAGGATTGTCATGGACGCCATGCCGCTGGTGTAGTGAGTGTGCAGCTGCACCGGGATGGAGATGCTCTCCTTCAGCGCCTTCACCAGGTTGTATGCGTCGTAAGGGGCGAGCAGGCCGGCCATGTCCTTGATGCAGAGCGTATCGGCGCCCATGTCCACCAGAATCCTGGCCTTGTTCACAAAGTAGTCCAGGTTGAAGACGGGCCCACCCATGTGGGTCTCCGTGACGGAGTAGCAGATGCAGGCCTGGAAGTGCTTGCCCTTCTCCTTGACTGCCTTGGCGGCGGTCTCGAAGTTGCGCTCGTCGTTGACCGCGTCGAATACGCGGAACACGTCGATGCCCTCATCGGCCGCGTGGTGCACGAAGGCTGTCACCACGTCGTCGGCGTAGTTGCGGTATCCGACGAGATTCTGGCCGCGTAGCAGCATCTGAAGTGGCGTGTTGGGCATGAGCCGCTTGAGTACGCGTACTCTCTCCCACGGGTCCTCGCCGAGGAAGCGGGTGGCCACGTCGAATGTGGCGCCTCCCCAGACCTCGGCCGACCAGAACCCCGCGCGGTCCATGTCCGCGGCAATGGGTTCCATATCGGCGGTGCGCATCCGCGTTGCTGCGAGGCTCTGGTGGGCGTCTCGCAGCGTGGTGTCGGTTATCTTGAGGGGGTTGGTGGCATTGTTGGATGTCATCGCTTTCGTGCGCGCCAAAGCGAGACGCTCTGCTCACTCCTGCCGAGGCGTCTCCGCTTAGCCTGAGCCATGGCTGTCCTCTCGATGGTTATGGAATTCGTCTACCCGGAGCCTCACGTGCCTTGGATGGTTTCCATCCCTGACGCCCCGTCTCCCAACTACAGGGGAATACTGCCGTGCTTCTTGGGCGGCAGCGTCTCCTGCTTGTTCTGGAGCATGGCGAGGGCGTCTATGATCCTGGGTCGTGTTTCGGCGGGGTCTATGACATCGTCTATGTAACCCCTGCCGGCTGCAACGTACGGATTGGCGAAGCGGTCGTGGTACTCCTCGCTGAGCCGCTCGCGGGTCTCTTCCTGGTTCTCCGACTTGCGGATTTCCTCGCGGAAGATGACATTGACGGCGGCGTCCGGCCCCATGACGGCGATCTCCGCGGAGGGCCAGGCCAGGTTGATGTCGCCTCGCAGGTGCTTGCTGCTCATGACGATGTACGCTCCGCCGTAGGCCTTGCGAATGAGCACGCTGACCTTGGGGACTGTGGCCTCCGCGTACGCGTAGAGCAGCTTGGCGCCGTGGCGAATGATGCCGCGGAACTCCTGGTCCGAGCCAGGCAGGAAGCCCGGCACGTCAATAAGCGTAACCAGTGGAATGTTGAAGGCGTCACAGAAGCGCACGAAGCGCGAAGCTTTGGTGGAAGCCTCGATGTCCAGCACGCCGGCCAGGACTGCGGGCTGCTGCGCCACTATCCCGACCGTATTGCCGTCCATTCTGCCGTAGCCAATAATCAGGTTCTGCGCGTAGCCTTCCTGGACCTCGAGGAATTCGCCGGCGTCCACAATCTGACGGATGACTTCCTTCATGTCGTAGGACTTGGATGGGTCCTCCGGCACGATTGCCCGAAGCTCCGGGCTGGTCCTCCCTGCCGGGTCCGTCGAGGGAACGGGAGGTGGGTCGTCGCCGTTGTTCTGAGGCAGGAACGTCAGCAACTGGCGGACCTGCTGCAGGCACTCCTCCTCGGTCGGGCTGGCGAAGTGAGCGACGCCTGTGCGCGTAAAGTGGGTCATCCAGCCGCCCAGTTCCTCGTGGGTGACCTCCTCGCCCGTGGCAGCCTTGATGACGTCCGGGCCGGTGATGTACATCTGCCCGACGCCGTTGACCATGAAGATGAAGTCCGTCAGGGAAGGGGAGTACACCGCGCCGCCCGCCGTCGGCCCCATGATCACGGAGATCTGGGGTATGACGCCAGAGAACAGGACGTTGCGGAGTATGATCTCGCCGTAGCCCGCGAGGCTGGTCACACCCTCCTGGATGCGAGCGCCGCCGGAGTCGTTGAGACCCACGATGGGAGCGCCGTTCTTGGCGGCCAGGTCCATCACCTTGGAGATTTTCTCGCCCACCACTTCGGATACGGAGCCCCCGAGCACGGTGAAATCCTGCGAGAAAACGAACGTGAGACGGCCGTTCACACGCCCGTAGCCTGTGACGACTGCGTCTCCCAGGTAGTGCCGCTCCGCCAGTCCCAAATCCGTCGAGCGATGCGTGACGAACGGGTCCAGCTCACGGAACGTGCCTTCGTCCAGGAGCGCGTCTATTCGCTCCCGGGCCGTTAGCTTGCCCTTTGCGTGCTGCTGATCTATGCGGGTCTGACCGCCTCCAAGGGAGGACTGTTCCCGCAACTTACCGAGCTCTTCCAACCTCTCGGAAGCCGCTTTTATGAATGCCATCTTCCTTTTCCGAATCCTTTCGTAGGATTTAGGTAGGATTGTGATGCTCTGAACCTTGCGCGCCATATCCTATCAGATATTCCTGCGCCTTGCAATGCCAGTCTCAGTCATTTGACCTGCCGAGAGGCACTCCGCCGCCCCAGGCGGACTCAGCTTGAATGGCAGTTTGGCCTATGGTATTCTACCGTTTGTACGGGGTGTAGCGCAGCCCGGAAGCGCACTTGCATGGGGTGCAAGGGGCCGTCGGTTCAAATCCGACCACCCCGACCAATCAAAGCGAGGCCCCTCGCGGGGCTCTTGGCTCACGCTATCGCTCACACCGCCCCGATGCGTCTGCCCTGCGCGCCTGCGTAGTTCGCGGCCCGCATGCAAGCCACCGAGCAGGACGTGCACTTGCGCCAGGATAGCGGCAGAAGCAGCAACTCCCCAGCCCGCTGGACGACCGTTGGACTGGTCGCGCTGGCCGTATTCTTCACAGCGCTCGACCAAACCGTGGTGGCAACCGTGCTGCCGCACGTCATGGTCGACCTGCGGATTCCCGTGTCGGAGCTGGACCAGGCGTCCTGGATCATCACCGGATACCTGGTGGGCTATACGGTGGTCATACCCCTAGCTGCCCGCCTGGCCGATGCCCACGGCCACGCCATCCTCTTCCGGCTCTCGCTGGTGTTGTTCGGTGTCGCCTCGGTAGCGGTTGCACTCTCGCCCGATCTGCCGTGGCTGGTGGGCTCCCGCGTTGTGCAGGCGGCCGGAGGCGGCGCAACGATCCCGATAGGCCTGGCTCTCGCAACGCAGGCCATGCCGCGCCACCGCCGCGCTATTGCGGTGGGTATAGTGGGCGCCGCTGCGGAGATGGGCGTGGTGCTCGGCCCCCTGTACGGCGGCGTCATCACCGAGGCTTGGGGCTGGCGATGGCTCTTCTGGCTGGACGTGCCGCAGGCCCTGCTCATCCTGGTCGCGCTCCAGAACCTGCCGAAGACGTGGAGCCGGGGCGTCAAGGTCGACTATGCGGGCGGGCTGTTGATGGCCGTGGCCCTGACGCTGACGGTGGTGGCGCTCTCGCGGCGCGACCTGTTCGACGGCTCTTCGGCTGTGCCTTACGCGCTGGCTGCGGCCGCAGCATTAGTGCTCGCCGCGCTGGTGTGGCTCGAGAGGCGGATGGCGCAACCGCTCTTGTCGCCGGACTTCTTCCGGTCCTGGTCGGTCCTGGCGACCCTGTCGGCCAAGCTGCTCATGGGCGCGGCGCTGATCATTTCGATGGTGACGGTGCCTCTCATGGCCAACACAGCCCTCGGGCGGGGCTCACTGGAGGGCGGGCTGATGCTCATGCGACTCACGGCGGCCGTGCCGGTGGGAGCGCTGCTCGGCGGATACCTGGCGTACAAGCTGGGACATCGGGCGGTATCGGCGCTGGGGCTGCTGCTGGCGGCTGCGGGCCTCTTCCTCATGAGCGGGTGGACGCCCGACGACGGCGATACGATGCTAACGCTGCACCTCCTGCTGTCCGGATTCGGGTTCGGGCTGGTGATCGCGCCCCTGTTCGTGGCCGCGATGGATGCCGGCCCCGACGACTACCAGGCGACCGCGGCCTCCATGGTGACGGTTGCCCGTATGATTGGCATGGCGCTTGGCCTCGCGGCGCTGAGCGCATGGGGCATGGACCGTTTCCTGCTTATTGCTGCCGACCTGCCCTCAGCGCTGTCACCGGACTACGGCGAGCTGCTCGCGGACGCCTCGATCACGCTGTTCCAGGACTTCTTCCGGGTGTCGGCCTGGCTGTGCGTTGCTGGGCTGGTACCTGTAGCTGCGATGGGGGGAATAAGTCGGCGCGCGGCGGGCAAGTGAGGCGCGGAGGCACCTAACTCACTGGAACGTCAACATGAGTTCGACGAGCGGAACGCAGACGCAGCGGTACCACGGGTTGGACGGCCTGAGGGGGTTTGCGATGCTGCTGGGCATCGTCCTCCACGGCTCACTGCCGTACTTCTCGCGAATTAACGGGTTTGAGTTCGTTTGGCCGGCCGACGACGACCAGTCCGTCCTTCTGGCCCTGGTGTTTGACTTCATCCACACGTGGCGGATGCCGACTTTCTTCCTGATGGCGGGGTTCTTTGCCCACCTTGTGCTGGAGCGCCGCTCCACGTCGGTTTTCATTCTTGACAGGCTTAAGAGAATCGGCTTGCCGCTCCTGATGTTCGGAGCAGTGATGGCGGTGATCGTGCCGGTGATTTGGGTGTACGGGCGGCGCGGCGAGGTGTCCCTGGAAATCGTGCGGGGTATACTGGAGTACAGGCAGGATCTCGATTCCAGCGGTGAGCTCGTTGCCCATTTGTGGTTTCTCTACTACCTGCTGGTGATGTACGCCACGCTGATGGCCCTTCGATGGCTGGGAGGGCTTGGCCGAGTGTGGCCTGTGGTGGGAGCAGGAGTACTTCGCATAGGAGCGTACCTCGGCAACGCCGTCTACTCTCGCATACCAGTCCTGCTGGCGCTGGCGGCGGTTGTGCTGCTCGTTATCCGCGCGGCAGACGAGTCGAAACCCGTCTGGCCGCTGAATGTGCCGGACGTTCTGTACGGCATGCTGTTCTTCTTCTACGGGTACGGGCTCTACGCGCGACGGCAGCTCATCGACGAGCTCAGAGGTCCGGGGACGCTGCCCGCGCTGTTGGGCGTTGCGGCCGTGGCGTACCTTGTCCACGTCGTGCTGCTTGGAGTTTTGGACGAAGCGAACAAGCAGGGCGAGAGCCAGGACACCATCGAGTTCTTGTGGCTGGTCCGGACAGTTTTCTACGGGGCGGCGGCCGCGCTGTTCAGCGTCGGGCTGGTGGGCCTGTTCGAGCGGGTACTTAGGGCGCCGCAGCCGTGGGTGCGCTGGCTCGCCGACTCGTCGTACTGGATATACATCATGCATCTGCCGGTGGTGGCCTTTCTGACGTTCTACCTCGCCCACCTCGACAGGCAGGGCCGGCTCGAGAGTCTGACCGGCCTCAGCTGGAGTGCGGAGGCCAAGTTCCTGGTGGCGTGCGTGGTGACCGGAGCATTGGGCGTAGTGACGTACCGATACCTGGTCAGGTACACGCCGCTTGGAACGCTGCTGAACGGCAAGAGGACGAAAACGCCGGTGTAGCGGGCGCGGCGAGCGGCGAGACAACGGGCGGGTGCGCCGCATCGTTGAGGGAATGTACTGGTTGCTGTAGACTACGGATAGTGAGTGGTGTCGCGCTAAGCGAAATCAGTCAACGCTGCCAGAGCACGTCGGAGTACACCGACCAATGCGGCGTAAGTGAGGTTCTTCGTGAGCACTACAACGTATCGAGAGCAAAGCCGGGCGTTCCTGGCGCAGGCGTCGGAGGAGCTGGAGCGCGGCGACCTGAAGCAGGCGTCAGAGAAGGCTTGGGGTGCCGCGGCGCAGATCGTGAAAGCCGCTGCTGACGCGCGCGGCTGGGAGCACGATCGTCACGCAACGCTGTTTCGTGTCGTCCGCGGGCTGGCCGAGGAGACCGGAGACGAGCGGATAAGGTTGCTGTTTTCGACAGCTAGCGAGTTGTACTACTACGGAGACCTGCTGGACGCTGAGGATATCGAGGTGAGGCTTCGCGACATGGCAGCGTTCGTAGATGAGGTGGAGGCGTTGCTGCCGGTAGGGCTGAACGGCGAGAAGGGTTAGCCCGAGCGCCTAATCCGTGCCTTTGGTGACGCGGCACAGGTGAGGATTAACGTGTGCACCACAACGTACCGAGAGCAAAGCAGGGCGTTCCTGGCGCAGGCGTCGGAGGAGCTGGAGCGCGGCGACCTGAGGCAGGAGTCAGAGAAGGCTTGGGGCGCCGCGGCCCAGATCGTGAAGGCGGCGGCGGAAGTACGCGGCTGGGAGCATCACCGCCACGCGACGCTGTTCCAAGTAGTGCGCGGTCTGGTAGAGGAAACCGGAGACCCGGAGATCAGGCGTTTGTTTGCCGTGGCGGGAGAGCTGCACAGCAACTTCTACGATGGCTTCCTGGAACCAGAAAATGTGGAGGTCCACCTGCGCGACGTGGAAGTGCTCGTCCAAAGGGTGGAGGGTCTGCTGGCGAGCGACTGAACAGGCCGCCCTTTCCCTAGTGGACGCCCCTACTCCGCCAGCGGCGCGGGGTGGAGGTGGCAGGCGGCCATGTGTCCCGGCTTCACCTCGATAAGCGGCGGGTCGACCACCTCACAGGTGCCGGCGATCGCGAACGGACATCGCGGGTGGAAGCGGCAGCCCGTGGGTGGCTCAGTTGGGCTTGGCGGTTCGCCCGGTATGACGGGGCGCTGCCGCAGGCGGTTGGATGGGTCCGGCTCCGGGATGGCGCGAATGAGCGCCTCCGTGTATGGGTGCAGAGGCTCGTCGATGACCTGCCCGGCGGGGCCGCTCTCCACCACGCGGCCTGCGTACATCACCGCGATCCGATCCGAGAAGTGGCGCGCCGTGGCGATGTCGTGCGTGATGTACAGGAAGCCGATGTCGTACGTGCGCTGCAGTTCCAGCATCAGGTAGAGAATCTCGGCCCGGCTGGAGGCGTCGATCATCGAGACCGGCTCGTCGGCCAGGATGAATTCCGGTCGCAGGATGAGCGCCCTGGCGATGCCCACGCGCTGCCTGAGTCCGCCCGAGAGCATGTGCGGAAACTTGGTCGCCAATTCCTCCGGCGGCGACATGCGCACGTCCCGCAGCGCGTCATGTATCATTCCGATTCGTTCTGAGGCCGTGCCGACGCCGTGAATGACGAGCGGCTCCTCCAGTATCTGGGCCACGCTCATGAACCCGTCCAGGCTGGAGTAGGGGTCCTGGAAGACGCCCTGGGCTCTCCGCCTGAACGCGTTCAGCCCGGAGTCAGACAGGTTCGTCACGTCTTCGCCGCGGAAGAGGATGCGACCGCCGGTGGGCTTGATCAGCCTGAGCGCGGCCCTGCCAAGCGTCGTCTTGCCGCTGCCGGACTCGCCGACAACGGCCAGCGTCTCGCCGGAGCGCACCTCCAGCGTCACGCCGTCCAGGGCCTTCACGGCCACGGAGCCGATGAGCCCCTTGCGGGCTTGGTAGTGGACCTTCAGGTCCTCCACCCTGAGAAGCTCGGAGTTCATGGAGCCTTCCTGGTCAGGAGCCAGCACCGGGCCTCGTGGCCTTCACGGGCGGCTGCCAGTGGTGGGTCGTCTCGGTCGCACGGCTCGAAGATGAACGGGCAGCGCGGATGGAAGCGGCAGCCCGACGGCGGGCCGGTCAGGTCGGGGGGCGCACCCGGAATGAACTGCGGTGGCTGGTCTGCGGCCAGCCGCGGGATGCTGCCCAGGAGTAGCTGCGTGTACGGGTGGCTCGGCTGCGTGAGAGCGTCGTCGGCGCTGCCGATCTCCACCATCTGGCCGGCGTACACAACCGCGATCCGGTCGCAGATGTCGCTGGCCAGCGCGATGTCGTGCGTGATGAAGATGAATGAGATGCCCAGCTCGCTCTTGAGGTCCTTGAGCAGGTTCATCATCTGCGCCTGAATGCTGACGTCGAGCGCAGACGTGGGCTCATCTAGGATGACCAGGGCGGGATCCAGCACCAGCGACATGGCGATCATGACGCGCTGCTTCATACCACCGCTGAGCTCGTGGGGGTAGCGGTCGGCGGCCTCACGCGGCAAGCGCACGAGATCGAAGAGGCGCATCACCCTCTCCCGCGCCTGCGCCTTCCGCGCTCCCTGCTCCATCATGAGCGGCTCGGCCACCTGGTGTCCAACGCGCAGCACCGGGTTGAGCGAGTTCTGCGCGCCCTGAAACACCATAGACATCTTGCGCCACCTGACCTGCCTGCGAAACTCGTCGTTGCTGAGAGCCATGACGTCCTGGCCGTCCAGCATCACGCTGCCGCCGTAGCCGGTTGCGTTGGAGGGCAGCAGGCGCATTAGGGCAAGCGAGAGGCTGGTCTTTCCGGAGCCGGACTCGCCCACTATGCCCAGCGCCTGGCCGCGCTCCAGCTGGAACGTGACGCCGTCCACGGCCCGCACCGGATTCTCGCGGGTAGCGTAGTGCAGCGTCAGGTCGGTGACCTCCAGCAGGCTCACTGGCGCACCGTCCTGAGCCTGGGGTCAACCACCCGCTCCATGCCCAGCGCGATCAGCACGAAGGTGAGCGCCGTGAGCACGATGAGCAGCCCGGGCGGGAACACCCACCACCAGTAACCCACGTACACGGCGCCGGTCCTGAACCCCTGGTCCAGGATCTGGCCCCACGTTGGTATCGACGGGTCACCCAGGCCGAGGAAGCTCAGGCCCGCCTCCGCGAGTATGGCAGCGGGCGTAAAGAATATCATCTGCGCGAAGACGAAGGGCGCGATCTGCGGGAAGATGTGCCTGAGCATGATGCGCCACCGCGAGGCTCCCAGCGCGGTGCTCGCCTCGACGAGCTGGCCGGACCTGAGCTGGAGCACCATCGAGCGAATAACGATGGTCATGCCGGGCCATCCGAACACTATGAGTATGGCTATAACGATCCACAGCTTCTGGCCCAGGATGAACGCGAGGAACAGCAGGATTGGCAGCAGCGGGATGTTTGAGAGCACGTCGGAGAAGCGCTGGATCCCAATGTCCGTCTTGCCGCCGGTGTACCCGCTGATGATGCCCATGGTGGTGCCGATCACCGTGGCCATGATGGCCGTCACCAGCCCAATTGACAGCGCAACCGGGAAGCCGAACACGAGACCTCGCGCCAGGTCGCGGCCCAGCGAGTCGGTGCCCATCAGCCCGAACTGCGAACCACCCAACACGAAGCGCACGCGCTCGATGCGGTCGTGCTCGTCCTGGAAGCGGGCCGTTACCTGGATGCGGTAGTCGCCGCGAAGAGGCCGGAACCCCGTATCACTCTGCGGGTCGGGCAAACCGAATACCGCCTCATCGACGCGGCCTACGAGGCTGCCGCTCTGATCGCTCACGCCGAGCTCGGTCTGTAGGAACGACGAGACCTCGCTTGCCACGGACGGCTCGCCGGTGAGGTGTACGCGGAATGGCGTGCTTACGTACCGGCGATAGGGTGGCGCCTCGTTGTCCCGGGGGGCCGGCACGACCAGCCGGTAGAGGTTCACCGTCTTGCCGTCCGGGCGCATCACCGAAACTGTCACGCTTGGAGGCCGCTGCTGGTAGGTCACTCCCTCCAGGGAGAAGGACGTGAAGGTGGGCGCCTCGTCGTATTGGAAATCCATGTCGAAGGCGTACACCCGCTCGACGAAGCGAGTGGACAGCTGCGTCTCGGTCGGCTCCGTGGCATCGAGGATCGAGTGTGTGACGCGGCGTGAGCCGCCAAAAAGGCCGGTCCAGGCAGGCGGGACGTTCTTCGGGTTGTCAGCCCACGCGGCGGGGTTGTTCCAAAGGCGGTCGCCAAAGTCCACGGGGTTGGAGGCGAGCGCGTAGATCGAAATCAGCACCATGATCGAAAGGAACGCCACGCCAACCTTGCCGGTGACCGACGTGAGCAGTTCGCTCAGCGTGCCGCGAAGTAGCCCTCTCACGAGTACCGCACCCGCGGGTCCACCACAATGTACAGCACCTCCAGCGTGAACCGGGCGCTGACGTAGATGAGCGTGAACATGAATGTGAGCGCAACAACCACCGTCTCGTCAACCGAGAGGATGGCGTCGTAGTAGAGGCGGCCCATGCCGGGCCAGTTGAAGACGGTCTCGGTGAGGATTGCTCCCCCCACGGACGAGGCTATTCCAAGGATCAGGCCGGTCAGAATTGGCGGGGCCGCAACTCGCAGTATGTGGCTGCGCATCACCGTGCTTTCCGGCAGCCCCTTGGCCCTTGCCACGGTCACGAAGTCCTCCTGTGCTGTGTTCATCACCATGGTACGGACCACGTACGTCCACGAGCCAACCGAGATGAGCACGATCGTGATTACCGGCAGCGCGGCATGCCACATCAGGTCCAGCAGGCGCGACAGGCCTCCCTCGGGCGGTGGCGCGCTGTACATCCCGCCCGGCGGGAACACCCTCACGCCGAAGGTCGAGAGGATGACGTACGTGAGCAGTATCAGGAGGATGCCGGCCCACCAGGCGGGCAGGGCGTTGGACGTGGCGGCAAAAAGCGATGCAATCCTGTCCGACCTGCTCCCTACCCGCGTCGCCAGCTTCACGCCGAAGAATAGGCCGAATCCGGCAGTGATGAACGATGCCGTTGTGACCAGCATCATGGTGCGCGGCAGGCGCTCGCGAATCAGGGCCGTGATGCTGCTGCTTCCGTCGGCAGTCTTGAGGGTGCGCGCCTCGCCCAGGTCAAGCCGTATCACACGTCCGATCATCTGGGGAAGGCGCCGGTACCAGGCCTGGTCCAGCCCGTATGACGCTTCCAGCTCCTGCCGGTGGTCGCGGAGGGCGGCCTCAAGCTCGTCGGCGTCGCGGATGGTCTGGGCCAGTCCCTGGCGGAGCCCGCGAACCTCCTCGTTGACGATGGCCGTCAGCATCCGGTCCGAGAAGCCCGTGGCGCCCAGCGTCACGACGACCATGACCAGCACCGCGAAGAGGACGCCCACCAGTGTGACGCCTCTGATGGCTAGGGTCTTGGCAATGGTCATCTGGACACCGCCGGCGCCCCGCCGCTCTGAAGGAGGCTCGCCTGGGCTACTGCGGCCCTCGCCGCGTCCTCGTTATTAGAAACACCAGTCCGAGAACCAGGGCGAGCACTGAGGCCGCGGCAATGGCAGTTATCAGAATGGTCGTTGAGCCACCGCCGTCTTCCGAGTCGCCGTCGGAGGTCGCCGCTGTTGGCGTGGCCTCCGCCTGTGTCGTGGGCTGCGTTTCCTCCGTTGGCACCATGGCCTCGCCGAACTCCACGTCTACTCGCTGTTCCAGCAGCGTGGAGAGTTCGTCCGAGTAGGCCGCCACGTACAGATGGTACAGATCGCCGGCGAGGCCCGCGGCCACCTCTGCGCTAACGTCCACGCGGAACGTGCCGCCCGACTCGGCTTGCGCCGGCCCGGAGGCGATGATCTCGCCCGTGGCCGGGTCCTGGAACACGTACTGCACCGAAAGCTCCCCGGGGCCTTCCACAGAAACCGTGGCGCTCATCCCGCTGCCCTCCACAAGTGCGGCTCCGTTAACGCTCGTGATGCGGAGCGTCTGGGGCTTGCCGTAGTAGAGGTCGCCCGGCTTGAAGGGGTAGCCCGGGTCCCGGAATGCCGTGATCTGTGCGAACTGTGCGCTGCTGTCGAACGTCTCCAGCAGGTATGGGCCGTTGCTGACGACCATGTGGCCCTTTTCGCCGAACCACTCGATGGCTGCGGCGTATCGCTCGGACGCCTCCTCGCCGGTGACCAGGGACGTGCCGTTCACGTCGAACACGTTGTCCGGCAGCAGTTCGTCCTCCGCAAAGTCCCTGAGCGTGTTCCTGGTCAGCCTGGCGAACCTGTCGAGCACCAGGCTTATCGGGTCCACGTTGAACCGGGCTGCAGCGGTGTCGCTGTAGGCCACAATCCTCTGCTCGAAGACCATGTCGTCCATGGCCGCCAGCACCTCCCACGGCATGGTGACTCCGGAAATGTTGGCGTACTGGGCGATGTAGTCGTCCACGAAGTGCCAGTAGTCCACGTAGACCTCGAGCTGGTTATCCTCCGTGATCCGGAAGCCGCGGAAGGTGTCGGTGAAGGGCTTGCTGGTAGTGGATATGGACACCTCGATGTTGGCCTTCTCCTCGTCGTAGACCAGGTCGAATGTCTGGGCGATGGAGTAGATGACGTCCGCCATTGTTATGGGCTTGCCGTGGTGCCAGTTCGACTGGAAGTACTTCGAGTAATCGAACGTGACCTTGCTGGTCGCGCGCGTGTCTGCCGGGACGCTGCTCCAGCTGTCCGCGCCTGCGTCCCACTGGAAGGCGTCCGCGGGCACGTCCAGGCTGGCGCCGGGGCCTGCGGTCTCCACCTCGTAGTCTGCGCGGAATGGGATGGGCACGCCCGTGAACGGGTGAGTTGCCAGGGGCGTATCACGAACGTTGTTCCAGATATCGTTGCTGTAGACGTCGCCGAAACCGCCCACCGGGTTCCAGGTGGTGCGGTTGGTCCAGACCCATAAGTTGCCGACGTTCAGCTCTTCGGTGTTGCCGGGGACGTGGGCCTCCCTGAGCGTCCAGAAGCTGCGAGGGCCCGAGATCACGTCCTCCGTGATGCCTTCGATCTTGGACAGGGCAGGCAGGTTGTTCACGGCGGTGACCACCCAGATCCGAACGGACTCCTCCAGGCAGGCCTCGGTTGCCTCAACGTACAGGCGGTTCCGCTCTTCCAGCCCGTCGAAGTCTCCGGTGAAGATACGCTGGCCCAGGTCGTCCAGCTCCGGCGACTCGTATTGCCAGAATCCCACTTCCTGCCAGCCAGGCATGTTTCCCAGCCACGGCGAGCACATCGAGTTAATGTTGCCGAAGTCGTAGCGCTGCGGCGCGCCGCGGCCCCAGCCCTCGGTGTAGAGGTGCCACTGGAAGAGCTGCGGGTCCGTGCCGTACACGGTGAAGATGGCCGGCCCGAACTGCATCGGAATAAGCGTCACCGAGAAGCCGAGCGTCTCCAGGTTGGCGCGCAGGTCGTTGCCGATGTCCCACCGCTCGTCCTCCGTCCGCACGATGAACTTCAGGTTGACGCGCTGGTCGTTGAAGTGCCAGAAGTCGTCCTGCATCACCGCGCCGGCCTCGGTCATGGCCTGCGAAACCATTTCGGCAGCCAGCCCTGGATCGTAGGTGATCCTCGACTCTCTGGCCAGGTTGTAGACCGTCAAGTAGTCGAAATCGCTGGGGCTGACGTGGGTGAGCATGGGCAGTGCGAAGCCCTTGTAGATCTCCTGCGCGATGAACGGCCTGTTGACCACAAACTGGATAGCCTGCCGCACCTCCTTTATGGAGAGGGGGTTCAGCTCGCCCTCCCGCGCGGGTGCGGGGTTCAGGATTATCGAGGCTGTGGAGGCGGGCGCCTGGTACACGGTGATGTCCGGGTTGTCCCGGAGCGCCTCCGCAGCCGGTGTCTTGAGGCTGAAGATGTACATGTCCATTGCGCCGGCTTCCAGCTCCCGCGAGGCTATGCCAACGTCAAAGGCGCTGAAGTTGATCGTGTCGGTGGCCGGCCCGGGCTGGGAGTGCGGCGGTGAGTAGTCCTGGAATGAGGGCGCGGATAGCACCATGAAGAGCGCCGGCGCGAGTGCCAGCAGGAGGAGTCGCTTGGCGATGTTCGATCTCATTTTCATCATCTCGATGTTAGATGCTTGCGGGCCGACGCAGGACCTTTAGAGAGTCTCCCTGCGCCCTATGCGTGCGCCAATGAAGAGTCCAAACAGCAGCGCGCCGGTGGCCATGGGCAGGGCAACGGCGGCGAGCACCCAGACCGGCAGGCCCTCCTGCGTAGTTGTGCCTTCGCCGGGTTCCAGGTTCTCCAGAGCCGTGCGTATCTCCGGCAGCTGGTCCAGGTCTTGCACGGCCGCACGAATGGCGGAGAGCTGCTGAGCGGTGTCTCCGTTCAGGTCTCCGTCCGTAGTGGTTTCAAGCTGATTGATGATGGTATCAACTGCGCCCTGGATGTTATCGAAGCCGAAGTCCATGAAGAAGGAGCCGGATGCGATGTTTCCGGAAGCGTCAATGGCGCGGAAGTCGTGCGCGCCCTCGCCCGAAATGGGGATGAACAGCCTCGCCGTGAACCTGCCGTCGTCGTCGCTCCTGACGGTGCTCACCACGGCGCCGCTGATCTCAAGGAATACGTCCTGGTCCGGCTGGAAGTTGGACCCCTGAATCGTGATGTCCTTTCCGCCCGGCCCCGACGGAGGCGAGAGGAAGATTGACGGCAGGGGCATAAGCTCTCTGCGTGCGAACGCGATCTTCTGGTTCTGCCCGCCGAACTCGCCGAGGCGGGCGTCCGGCCACGCCATGTACACCTCGTCCTCCGTTGCGACGATTGTGAAGTAGTCGCCGATGAAAGCGCCGCCGGGGAAGGCGTAGTTGGGATTGGACGGGAAGTCCGTGACGCGTGCGTTCTCGATCCACGTCTCGCCCCCGTCCTCGGAGCTGGTGTAGTAGACGTGGTAGCGCGCCTCCACCGGGTCGTCGCGCATGTCTCCCCACATGGCGTGGAGGACACCGTCCGGACCTGCGGATATGGAGGGGAAGAACTGGAGACGAGTTGTGTCGTCGTCGTTCAGCGCCTTCTTGGAAGTCCAGGTCTTGCCTCCGTCCGTGGACGCCACGAAGAAGATGTCGCCGTCGTCCGTGGTCTTGTCCGGCGGCAGGCCGGTGTACACCACGTAGACCTCGCCGCCCGGGCCGATGGTGATCTGCGGGAAGTTGGCGCCCCAGTAGCGGAAGAAGGTGTTGCGCGGGCTGAACGGAATCTCGTTGAAGTCGGAGGCGCGGACGGTATTCCAGGTCTGGCCGTCGTCCCTGGACGAGGCTACGTATATCTCCGCCCGCCCCTCGAAGGAGTCGTCATCCGTGCTATCGACCCAGTTGACGTAGACCGTGCCATCCGGCGCGACGGCGGGCTGGGAGCCTTGCACCACGCGCTTGGGGGCGTCCTCACCTTGCGAGCTTTCCACTATCGGGCTGACGGTCACCGGGTCGCTCCACGTTTGTCCGCCGTCCTCCGAGGTTACCATTTCGATGCTGGTCTCGGTTCGAGGCACCAGGGTGAAGGCCTCTACGTCGAAGAGGAAGAAGATGGGGAAGACGGTCACGAACTTGGTGTAGGTGACGTAGATGATGTCCTTGTCCGGGTCGGTGCGGCTGGGCCCTACTGCCAGCCAAGGCTTGTCCAGGAAGGGGAGCCTCAGGTCGTACGTGGTGCGTCCCTCTTCGCTTTCAATGGGCGGCCCGGTGTCCACGTGGCTCTCCGCGGAGGCTATGGACTCCTCCCAGGTGTAGCCGCCGTCACGGGAGACGGATATGGGAATGGATGACACGGCAGCGCTGCCCACGGAATTCCTGATGGTGAACTCCTCCACGTCAATGGAGATGGACGCAGCGTAAGCGTTGCCCTCGCGGTCGAAGGCCAGGACGGGGTCACCGGCGCCGCCCAAGTCGCCCGAGGGGTACTTGACCTGGTACGGTCCCTCCCACGTGACGCCGGCGTCGATCGAGTTGTAGGTGGTTATGCCCGGGAAGTTATAGTCGATCAAGCCCAGGATCAGGTGCTCCGGGTCCTTGGGATTGACGGCAAGGTGAGGCTCCGTCTGGAAGGGGACGCGGCTGAAGTCGCGGGTCACGAGGATGTTACGACTGAACTTTGGTGAAGGGTTGCGGTAGGGTACCAGCGGGCCCTGACCGCCGCCGCCGGACTGAGGGGTGATGCCACGAATCCGGGCGTCCTGCGGCTTGAACTCGGCACCCAGCGGGTTGCCCTTGGCGGTGGTCAGGCGCGGGTCTAGTCCCTTCGACATGAGCCACATGGAGCCGGACAGGTTCTTATCGAACGCCTCGATGAGCGCGAAGTTCAGCGGCCGCGGCCACTCGAAGGTGGGTCCTTCCTCGTGAGCGGCCAGCGCTGAGCTTGCGGTGGTCGCCGTCAGGAGTAGTAGTGCGAGGAGGGCGCTCCCCCTCAGGAATCTCCGTATCATCTTCGCTCCATTCTCAAATCTCTAGTCGTTTGCGCAGTGAGGAAGGCGAGCGCCCGGAAGTGGCCGTTATACGGCATCCCGGCAGGCGTCAGTTCAGCCGGCCTACTATCGCCTCCAGTTGGGATATGGCGGAGAGCAATGCCTGTTTGAAGAAGGCGTCCGCGGACTCCTGGTAGCCGGCAGCCCCGGAAGTGAGGCGCTCCGCCAGCCACGTGATGTACTCGTCGGAAGTCGGCTCCGCGTTGGGGCTTCGTTCCGCCCAGTCAAAGAAGTTGTCGATCTTCAGGATGACGCGGTCAGCGGGAGAGGAGAGCGCGGGGTTGGCCCGCACGGCGCTGTCCTTCATCGTGTTCCAGTACTCGAACGCCCCCTCGCGGGAGTCCGGCGGGTCTCTTCGCAGCTCCACCAGCAGCAGCCGGTGGCTCTCCGCTGCGTCCGAGAGACCATCCAGGCCATCCACGCGACTCTGCAGAGTATTTACCCGCCCGGTGAGTTCGCTGTACTGCGTCTCCAGGCCGGAAACGGCCTCAATGCTGGACTCCAGCTCCGTTTCCCGTTGGCTGAGGGCGGACTCTGCGGCGGTGGCCATAGCCCTGGCATCCTCGAGCTGGCCTCGGAGGTCGGAGCCGGCGCGGTTGGCCGCGTCCAGGGAGGTCAACAGCGTGTCTTTCTCGCCTTTCTCGGCGTCGAGCTGCGACTGCACCTGCGCGACCTGCGACTTGAGCTCTTCGACCTGCTCATCCAGTTCGCTGGTATCGACCTCAGGCGAACTCTGAAGGGCCCCCCCGACCGACAGGCCGATTGCCAGGGTAACCAGGGAGGCGACTACCAGCAGAACCAACCACTTGCGGGTGTTGCTGTGCTGCTCCCCGGTATAAAGCATGTCTCGATTTATCATTGCTCCCGTGTCCCAAGACTTATGGGCATTCCCTATAGTCTAATCGCTCGGAAAGCCGCGGTCTAGTCTAGGCCAACAATTGAGGTCTTACAGTTTGTGGAATAAGATGCAGTGTGGCCGTGAGCCGTCCCGCGCGGCGCTCGCAACGCCTGCGCCGGGGGTGGAAGCGACAACCTGGGGCGAGGCTGCGGTAGATTTGGTAGGTTTGAGAGGACGTGTTGAACAACGAAGAAAGATTGGTGAAGGTACTTAGCAGTCTCTACGAGTCGGTGTTCTGCGCGGAATGCGGCACTCGGCTCAGGTTGGGTGACCTGGACTGCCCGCACTGCGGCCTGGACACGGACGAACCTTTCCGTCAATGGGCTGAGATTCTGCTGCATAAGCTGGACGCTTGAGAAGGGGCATCCCCCCGTAGCGTAGCGGCGGGGCCCAGGTCATCCGCTTTCGGCGGATTTGACCATTGGCGGCGCCGGCCTCGCCGATTGCGGGCGCGGGCCAGGTTCGTGGTATCATTGGAGGGCACGGGCTGGGTGAGTTGCACGAGCGACCTGTGAATCGGAGGTGAACATGCCTGGGGACATGATCAACATAGTGCAGCTGTGCAGGGAGTGCGGGTCCGAGGTGGGCAGCATCTCCGAGAAGAAGGAGAACATGATGCTGTCGACCGTGGACCACGTGTGGTGTGAGCGCTGCCAGGCAGTGATGCCGGCCTCCCGAGACGTTGCCGCACGGCTGAACTCCATTGCGCGGGAGACTGAGACCTACCCGAGGCTACTGCCGCAGTAGGCAAGGTCAAGCGCATGCACGGAGCCCGACGGGCACGCGAGGGTCGGGCAGTGGTAACTCGCTTGGCGGGAGGACTGCTCACCGCTAGCCGGCGAGCGTTAATGGACCGCGGGCGGCCCTGACGCCGGAAGAGGCGCTTCGTGTGGCAATTGCCCTGCCGAGGCTTCCGTGCTATAGTCGGCATACTCCCCGGTCGAAAGCGAGGCAGCCGCCATGATGCCCAATGATCCCTTCCAGCATGACCGCATGGAGTACTGGGCCGAGCGGTCGGCTCACCACACTCGCCACGGCCACAGCACCGGACACCTCAGGGCCGCCGACAAGATGTGGGAGATCATGGAGGCCACCGTCAAATACCTGACACTCCCCATCTGGTGGCCCATTGTCCAGTGGAACAAGCGAAAGAAGCGCAAGAAGACGCCGACGGATCCGTTCGCCACGGACATGTACAGGCCGCCCTTCAAGTAGTCGATCTCTACCTGCAGGATTCGTGCTGACGAGGCTAGCCCAGCGCCTCCTCCAGCGCCCTCTGCGACGCACCTATCACAAGCCTGCCATCCACGCTTAAGAGCGGCCTTCTGATTAGCCGCGGCTCCTGGAGCATCAGCTCCAGCAGCTTGGCATCGTCAAGCTCGGAGGCAGTCAGCCCAAGGCCCTTGAACGATGGGCTGTTCCAGGCGAAGGCGTCTGAGACCCTGACGCCGCTCAGAAGGCCCCTCAGCTCGTCCGCGTCGAATCTGTCTTTGAAGAAGTCGCGTTCATCAAAGTCTATGTTGTTCTCGTGGAGCCACGCTCGCACCCTTCGGCACGTGGATCAACGGCTCCACCAGTACAGGGTCGCCTTGGTCATCTTCAAGCCTCCGTCCTGAATTTGCGTCGAATTATACCGGAAGCGTCGATTCTCCCGTAAGCCTTCACGGCCGCCTGGCGGAGCACCGCGATTCCAGGAGCTCTCGGCGGCTGACCTCCAGCCGCAGTTCTACGCCCGGGTTCGGAAGCGCAGCCGTCCCGTCGCCGAGCCGTACTATCCTTGCCGACAGCCGTTCCGCATCCACTTCAATCACGCCGACGGTGCCCAGTCGCGTCGACAGGTGATGGGGCAACGTGGGGCTGCCGGAGTTCGCATAGACCACTCCGTCGACCAGCGCGAGCCGCTCGTAGTGGGTGTGCCCGCTGACCAGCACGTCCACGGGGGACTCAAACCGGATGCCGGAGGTGACGTCGTGGATCATTCCGATACGCCAACCCTCCATGTCCAGAGTGTGGGTTGGCTTGACCCGCGGGTCGTCCAGGTCGAAGTCGTTGTTGCCGAGGGCTGCCAGCACCGGCGCGATTCTCTCAAGCCAGTCCAGCACGCCGGACGTAACGATGTCGCCTGCGTGGAGAATCAGCTCCACGTCCCGGAAGGCGGTTGCAACCTCCGGCCAAGGCTCGCGGATGGTGGACGGCAGGTGGGTGTCCGCAATCAGCCCTATGCGCATGGCGTTGGCGCTTGAGGTGGCCTGAAGGCGCCGCCGTGTGCGAGGGCGGGCCTGGAGCGCCGGGCTACTCCTGCGCCCGGTGTCCCTCCGCGACCAGTCGTTCCAGGACCTCTGCCACCTTGTCGACCTCGCTGGCCGTGTTGAAGTAGTGGGTGCTGAGACGCACGCCGTCCGGGCCGTGGACGGTCCGCCCCACGATGCTGAACCTGTTCTGCAACACCGAGACAAGGTCCTCCGGCGGCCAGCCTTCCAGTCCGAGCGTGACCAGCCCGCACGCGGACTCCTGGTCGTCGGTGCTCAGCAACTCACAGCCCTTGATCATGGTCGCGCGCTCGCGGAGCATGTTTCCCAGGCGCATGGCGTGCGCCTCGATGCGTTCGATGCCAATCTCCGAGACCAGCCGCAGGCTCTCGGTGAGGCCGGCTGCCAGGCCCGGGCTGTTGGACACGAGAGAGAAGCGCCCCAGTGCGCCGCGTCGGAAGCCTTCCCGAGCTGCCTCCAGCGCGTTGGTCGAAAACAGAGGCTCCAGCGTTTCGCGCAGGTCCGGGTTGACGTACAGGGCGCCGGTGCCCACCGGCCCCATCGGCCACTTCTGGCCGGACATTGTGTAGAAGTCGCAGGCCAGGTCGGTGACGTTCACGGCGATCTGGCCGACGCTCTGCGCGCCGTCCACAAGCACCGGCACGCCGGCCGCGTGAGCCGCCGCCGTGATTTCACCGATGGGTAAGCGCAGGCCGCAGGTGAACTGAATGTGGCTTAGGCCCACCAGCCTCGTGCGCTCGGTGATCGCGGACTTGACGAGGTCAAGCGCCTCTGCGGCTGTGGACATGGGCTGGATCGGCGCGGACGTCACGTTCACACCATTGCGTTCTGCCACAACCTTTGCCGGCGCCGTTAGTGCGGGGTGCTCGAGGTCGCAGATGAGCAGCTCGTCGCCCGGCTGCCAGTCCATGCCGTAGATGACTACGTTCACGCCCTCGCGCGTGCTGTGTGTGAGGATGACGTCGTCTTCGGAGGCGCCGAGCAGGCGGGCCGCCGCCGCCGTGGCCTCTCGATTCGCCTCCCGCGTAAGTGCCACGCCGCGAGCGCTCGCCGGTCCAATCATGGCTTCCTGCTCCAACGTCTCCGCCATGCGGCGCAGCGCCGACGTGGGTGTAGGGCCGGCCCACCCGGTGTTCAGGTAGATGAGGTCGCGAGTGATCGGCAGGAGCTCCCTTAGCTGGTCAGTGTTCATATCTACCGTCCGAATAGTTAAGTGCGCCGCTGCGGGAACCGTGACGCCGCGTGCGATGGCACAAGCGGCGGTGGAAGCGGCAACCGCAGCCATTCTACCACGGAGCCGCCGGGGTGACCAATTGCCGGAAGGTGTGGATTGCCGGAGTGCGCGATAGCCGGTACACTCGCTGGGTGTTCAGGATGTGCCGAAATCTCGTCCGCACCCAGGCGGCGAGGCGCGGCCTCTTGCTGCTGGTGCTGGCGGCGACCGCCGCGGGCTGTAGCGGGGATGAGCTGACGCCTTCGCCAACGACCGCCGCGACCGAGACGCCAGCCCCCACTTCCACTGCAACCGCGACTCCGATGCCAACACCCACGCCGCCGCCCTCGCCAACCCCACTAGCCACGCTGACGCCCGCGCCCCCGCCGGCCGCCACTGCAACAGCGGCCTCCACGCCAACCGCGACCGTAACGCCGACCCTAACAGCCACGCAGGACAACCTCTCGCGGTTCGGGCCGCCGGACCCGGAGGCGGGAGCCGCTATTGCGTCCGAGGCACTGATCACGGGGCAGGTTTTCCAGCTTGAGGTCGTGAGCACGCCTACGGAACGCGCCCGCGGCCTGATGGGCCAGCAGCGCATACCGGACGATTACGCCATGCTGTTCGTGTTCGAATCCGAGCGCCGGCTCAGCTTCTGGATGAAAGGCACGCTCATACCGCTGGACATCCTCTTCCTCGACTCGAACGGCGTGGTCGTGGACGTGCAGACTATGACCCCGCAGATCGGCGCACCGGACAGCGAGCTGATCGTCTACAGGTCGGCCGGGCCGGCACGGTACGCGATGGAGATGAACGCGGGACTGGCGGAGTCGCTCGGTGTGGCGCCGGGAGTTGCGGTGCTCTTCGACTAGAGGCTGGAATTGTTCCGTCCATTTGTGCTAGAATCGCCACATGTCCTTGACAGAGCTTCACCCCCTGGTTCGTGACTGGTTCCTGTCGCGCTTCGACGCGCCCACGGAGGCACAGGCCCTCGGCTGGCCGGCCATCGCACGGGGCCGCCACACGCTCATCGCCGCGCCCACGGGGTCAGGCAAGACCCTGGCCGCGTTCCTGATGTGCATCGACGGGCTGGTGCGCCGCGCCCTGGCCGGCGACCTGCCGGACACGACGCAGGTCGTGTACGTTTCGCCGCTGAAGGCCCTTTCGAACGACATAAGCAAGAACCTGGAGGCCCCTCTCAGCGAGATTCAGGCGCTCGCTCTGGAGCGGGGAATCCTGATGCCCGAGATCCGGGCCTCCGTTCGCACCGGCGACACGCCGTCGTCCGAGCGAACCAAGATGGCCAAGCGGCCGCCACACATACTGATCACCACGCCGGAGTCGCTGTACATCCTGCTCACGTCGGACAGCGGGCGCAGGGGTCTGAAGGGCGCGCACACACTCATACTGGACGAGATTCACGCCGTGGCGGACGACAAGCGTGGTTCCCACCTGGCGCTCTCGGTGGAGCGGCTTTGCGCCCTGACCGACGCCCCAATCACCCGCGTCGGCCTGTCCGCGACTCAGCGGCCCATCGAGGAGATGGCCCGCTTCCTCGTCGGCAACTCGCACATCGGCGAGGATGGCGAGCCGGACTGCCTCATCGTCGACACCGGACACGCCCGCACGATAGACCTGGCCATCCGGCTGCCCCAGCGGGAGCTTGGCCCCATCGCCGGCCACGAGCAGTGGGGCGAAACCCTGGACGACGTTGCGGAGCTCGTGCAGGCACACGACACGACACTGGTGTTCGTCAACACTCGCAGGCTGGTCGAGAGGCTGTCGCATCAGCTCTCGGAGCGTCTGGGGGAGAGCGCGGTGGTTGCCCATCACGGCAGCCTCTCCCGCGCCACGCGGCTGGCTGCTGAGGACAAGCTGAAGCGGGGAGAGGTCAAGGTCTGCGTCGCAACGGCCTCACTGGAGCTTGGCATAGACATAGGCGACGTTGACCTGGTTTGCCAGATAGGCTCGCCTCGCTCAATAGGGCTGCTGCTTCAACGCATAGGGCGTTCCGGCCACAGCCTGGGCGGTGTGCCCAAGGGCCGTCTCTTCCCCATGACCCGCGACGAGCTTGTGGAGTGTACTGCGCTGCTCAGAGCCGTTCGCAGGGGAGAGCTGGACACGCTTCGAATACCACCCTGGCCTCTGGACGTCATGGCGCAGCAGATGGTGGCGGCCTGCGCGGTGGAAGAGTGGAGCGAGGACGCGCTCTTCGACCTGTGCAGGCAGGCATACCCATACCGCTACCTGAGCCGCGAGAAGTTCGATCAGATAACGCAGGTGCTGTCCGAGGGATTCACCTCTCGGCGCGGCCGCGGCGGCGCTTACCTGCACCGCGACGGCGTGCACGGCCGTCTCACCGGACGCCGAGGCGCGCGAATCGCCGCTATGACCGGCGGAGGAGCCATCCCCGACAACGCCGACTACGACGTCATTGCTGAGCCGGAGAATGTCTTCGTGGGCACCGTCAACGAGGACTTTGCCATCGAGAGCATGGCGGGAGACGTGTTCCTGCTCGGAAACAGCCCGTGGAAGATCAGGCGCATCGAGAGCGGGCGCGTGAGGGTGGAGGACGCCAAAGGACTCGCGCCCAGCATACCCTTCTGGCTCGGAGAGGCGCCCGGCCGGACGTGGGAGCTTTCGCAGGAGGTGACGGAGCTTCGGGAGGCCGTGTCGCAGCGGCTGGAGCGCCCGCAAACCGCCGTGCGCTGGGTGATGGACGAGGCCGGCGTTGACAACGAGATTGCTGGGCAGTTGGTTGCCTACATGGCGGAGGGCGTCCGAGTGCTGGGCATGGTGCCCACGGCACGGCGCGTGGTCGCGGAGCGGTTCTTCGATGAGAGCGGAGGCATGCAGCTGGTCATTCACGCCCCCTTTGGCTCGCGCATCAACCGCGCGTGGGGGATGGCGCTGCGAAAGAAGATCTGCCGCACCTTCGATTTCGAGCTTCAGGCCGCCGCCACCGACGACGGGGTGAACTTCTCGCTGGGGCCTTCGCAGTCCTTCCCCCTGGAGGACGTGTTCCGGTACATACGCTCAGCCAACGCGGAGGAGGTGCTGCTACAGGCGGTGCTTCAGGCGCCGCTTTTCGGAATGCGATGGCGATGGGATGCAACGCGCGCCCTGGCCGTCATGCGCTTTGCCGGCGGTCGCAAGGTGCCGGCTCCGCTCCTGCGGATGCGCTCCGACGACCTGCTGGCCGCCGTGTTCCCGGAGCAGGTTGCCTGCCAGGACAACGCCATGCCCGGCGATATTGAGGTTCCCGATCATCCACTGGTATTCGAGACAGTCCGCGACTGCCTCACGGAGGCAATGGACGTGGACGGGCTGAAGGCGGTGCTCGCCTCGATAGAGTCAGGCGAAATCGAGGTATTTGCCCGCGACACCGTGCAGCCCTCGGCCTTTGCCCACCAGCTTCTGAACACCATGCCATACGCCTTCCTCGACGACGCGCCGCTGGAGGAGCGGCGGGCCCGCGCCGTGCCCCTACGCCGCGCTCTCCCGGACGCCCGTGACCTGACTGCGCTGGACCCCGATGCCATCCGGCTGGAGTCGGAGCACGCCTGGCCTCTGGTGCGGGATGCGGCGGAGCTTCACGATGCGCTCCTTATTCTAGGCGTGCTGCCTCTTGCGGCCCGGTGGCCTGAGTGGAGCGCACCCGCGGAGTCGCGGGAGGAGTGGTATCGCGCCCTTGTGGATGACGGCCTTGCGTACCTGCTGCATCGCGGAGGCGTTCCCTTCGCGTGGGTTGCCGCCGAGCGCGTGTCCATGGCGCTGACCGTGTACCCGGACGCGACGCTGGAGCCTGCATTAGCTGGGCCGGCCGCGACCGGGGTGGAGCGCGAGGAGGCGGTCGCAGAGGTGCTAAGAGGCTGGGTGGAGTGCGGCGGGCCGTTCACCGCCGGCGAGATGGCAGACCGACTAGGACTCTCCCGGTCGGACGTGGCGATAGCCGTGGCCCGGCTCGAGGCCCAGGGCCAGCTTCTAAGGGGCAGGTTCCGCCCCGGCGTCGTCGAGGAGGAGATGTGCGAAAGACGCGTGCTGGCGCGCATCCATCACGCCACCATCGGCCGCCTTCGCAAGGAGGTGGAGCCGGTCTCGCCCGCTGTCTTCATGCGCTTCCTGCTGCGCTGGCAGCACGTGCTCCCGCACCAGCGTCTTCACGCTGAGGACGGGGTGCTGGAGGCCATCGAGCAGCTGCAGGGATTCGAGGCTGCCGCGGGCGCTTGGGAAGCCGAGATCCTGCCCATGCGCGTGGCAAACTACAGCCCTGAGCTGCTGGACAGGCTGTGCTGGGAAGGTGAGGTGACCTGGGGTCGGCTGAGCCGCTCCAATTCCAACGGCAGCGCAACAACGGGACGCGGTACGCTGACCAGGGCAACGCCCATAACGCTTGCGCTGCGTAAGTCCCTCGACTGGCTGCTGGAGCAGTCGCTCTCGGACGACTCTCATCTCTCCGGCGGCTGCCGCGAGGTGCTTGAGCTTCTCAGCCGGCGGGGCGCGTCCTTCACAACCGACATCATCGCGGCCACCCGCCGGCTGCCGTCCGACGTGGAGGACATTCTGTGGCAGCTGGCCGCCGCCGGCCGCGCCACCTCGGACGGCATGGAGGCGTTGAGGAGGCGCGTGCGAGGCAGCGACTCGGCCGCTCCATCTCGCCGGTCCACGCGGTCGAAGCGGCCTTCTCCACGGCGCAGGGGAGGATACAGCCGGTGGTCGGCTCTCGAGCCGTTGCGGCCTCCCGACGACCCAACGGAGAAGCGAGCGAGGCAGCTCCTGACTCGATACGGTGTGCTGTTCCCGGAGCTGCTGGCGAGGGAGTCGCTGGCGCCGCCGTGGCGCGAGATGGTCCGTCTCTTGAGGCGAATGGAGGCGCGCGGCGAGATTCGCGGCGGGCGGTTCGTGTCGGGCTTCGTGGGCGAGCAGTTCGCGCTACCGGAGGCGGTGGCGCTGCTGAGAAGCCTTCGACACGCTGAGGCCGAAGGCGAGATGGTGACGCTGTCCGCGGTGGACCCGCTGAACCTGGTGGGCATCCTCTCGCCGGGCGAGCGCGTGGCCGCCGTGATGGGCAACCGCGTTACGTACCGCGACGGCGTGCCGGTTGGGTCCGCGGACGGTGGTGGGCTTACGGTTGCGCCTCATATCGACTCCTCGCAGGACGGCGCGGACGCGCCGGTGGAGGTAGAGGTCGTACGCCCGGCCTAGCTCGAGTCTGTACGGGACGCAGCAGGTGTACCGCCCCATTGCCGTCATTGCGAGCGGCTATCTGCGCGGTTACGCGTCCTTAGCTGCCTATCCGGCCCGATCGTAGGAGGCCTTCACCCACGCCGCAACGTCGGCGTCTACCTCGTCCGGACTCGCAATGTCGAGGCCGTGCGTACACATCCCGCTTGTCGCAACTACTCGGGGGTCTTCAGGCGTAGCGCCGAGGTTCAGTCCCAGCCGTATGCGCTTCGCGGAGGGCGCCTGAATGAGCGCAAACTGCTTCTTTCTGCGAAAGCTCACGCCGGTTTTCTGGACCACTGTCACCACATCGGGCCCAACGCTTTCGGCAACTGCCGAAAGCGCGTGGTAGGTCGGGAGCAGCGCCGCCTTGGAGCCTGAGTACTGAGCGGCCAACTGGTCCTCCGGGGCCATTGGCCCGCCCGCGAGCCGTTCGCGAACCACCTGGGCGAGCAGGTTGGCATTTCCGTGGGTGAGGCCGTGATCGGTCTTGAGAAACGCGACGATCTCGGAATGGCGCTCGATTCCATTGCGCCCGACCTCGTCGGCCACGTCGGCAGCCGTCTTACCCAGGGCTTCCTCGATGCGCCGAAGCTGGGCCTCCGCTTGTGCTCTTGGGTCCGTTGACATATCTGAGCCTCCAGATGTGCAAGAGATTCTTGCATTCGTCTACAACGTGGAGCCCGTGACGCTGGCATCGGCCCGTCGTCTCGGCAGGTCTGGGCACTGCGGCCTGCGACAACTCAGCGCCCGGTCCGGGATGTCCCGGATTGGCAATCTTCGGTCTCGAAGCGCAGCTAGAGCGAGACGCTAGAATGATATTCAGGACTTGCGAAAAACGTCAAGCGTTGGTCTATCCAATAGGCGATGAATTTGCAGCCGTAGACCGCTTGATTCGGCTAGTACGAGTAGAGCACGCAATTAGGATAACCGCCCGATCACGCCCTTCGACGCGCTCAGGGTGAGTGGGCAATTCGTCGGACGGCCACTGGAGTCCCTCGACAAGCTCTGCGCTTGCCCCGTACTTGATGCGGGTATGAGCGGGAGCCGCGTTCGCTGCCCCGAATGTCGTAGTTCAGTCAATATGTCCGCCTAATGGTTCAGTGATTTTGTCGCCGAGGGTATCTTTCTCCAGGGATGGTTAGGTCCGGGTTTGGGATGTGAGGTGTGCTTCGTGGGCGGCTGTGGTAGGGAGGGGTGGTAGGGGGAAGAAAGAACGGCGGGCGTACCCGTCGTACCTTCTTCTTTGGGTATGTCAGCCCTTGGAGCTTTGCGGGCTCGCAGGGCAGAGGCTTGAGGCGGTGCCTCCCTTGTGCTGATGACGCTTCCCTGATAGACGACCGCCAGGCTGCCATCCAAACGCTCTTGGACCTCCACCTTAGCCCGGGCGTAGCTGGTGCGGTGGGCATCGGGGAGGAGTTGCAGGGTGGTGGCGTACCAGCGGACAGTGTTGTCGCTGGCTACGGTGCGGGGGTACTTGAAGCACAAGGTCTGGTCCAACTGGCCGGCAGATGCTTCGCGGTAGGCTGTGCCCTCCTGGGCTGGAGGCACAGCAAAGGCCCGGTTGAACTTGGGCAGGTAGTCTCCCAGGACCTGGTTGGCTTCCTCCAGGGTGGAAGCTCCCCGCAGCCTCAGTTGGCCGACCAAGCGGTCTTGGAGGGTGCCGAACAACCGCTCCACCCGGCCTTTGGCTTGGGGTGAGTGGGCCACGATGGACTGGATACCCAGCTCCCGCAGTGCCCGTCCAAACTGGGTGGGCTGCCTTTCCCCGGCCAGTTGCTCCTCCAAGGTCTCCTGTTTCTTGGGGTTCACCTGGAAGATGCTGTGCTGGTCGCTGTAGAGGGCAAGGGGTAGGCCTTTGGTGGTGATGGTCTCCCGCAGCACGAGGAAGTAGCCGTGGGCATCCTCCTGTTCCCTGAACAGTGCTGCCGGGATGGTGCCGGTGGCATCGTCGATGAAAGCCACCAGGCTGAGAGAGGGTCCCCGGCCCTCCAGCCACAGGTGGTGGCTGCCGTCGATCTGTAGCAGCATCCCCTCTTGGGGGTAGCGCTGCCTCTGGTGGCGATGCAGGGGTCGGCGACGCTTCCTGATGCTGGGTACACCAGCCCTGGTGAGGATGCGCCACAGGGATGAGCGGCTCAGCTTCACCCCCTCCTGCTCTGCCAGCTCCTCCTGTAGATGATGGTGATTGAACCCCCGGTAGGTTCCATGGGCCAACTCCACCACCTGCCTTCGGGTCTCGTCGGTAATGCGGTGAACCGGTGATCGTCCTCGATTGCCATGGGCCAGGGCAGCCACACCATCCTTCCTGTAGGCAGCCCTAAGCCTCTGCACCTGCCGAACCGACAAGCCCATCAGCCTTGCTGCCTGCTGCCCTGTGAGTCCGTCCCGTTCCACCTGATTCAGTACCATGCCTCGCTGTTGCTCCCTCTCGGTCAGTGTCACTGTTGCACCTTTCATAGGGTGACATTTTCACTGAACCGTTACAGATGTCATAATCCCAGAACTACCACACCCGAATTGACACCTGAATTGGCGCGGTGCTATATTCCAGCGCAGGCCTACCCTTCTTGGGCAGGCGGGTCTTGGCACATCGCCACCGACATCTCGTGCCACGCCCAAGTGAGGCGTCGGTAATTCCGGAGTGAGGAGGACACCATGGCAAAGCCCCTACCCCTGGAGGGCGTTCGCGTATTGGACTTCACGCACATCGTGGCCGGCCCGCAGTGCACCCGCATACTCGGAGACCTGGGCGCACAGGTCATCAAGGTGGAGCAGGGCCAGGCGATGGACGTCACCCGCTCCGCCGCTCTCGGCGGCATAGGCGGGATACCGGGCGTCAACCGCAGCGGCATGTTCGAGTACTTCAATCGCAACAAGCTGAGCATCACCATCAACGCCCTGATGCCCGCCGGCCTAGACCTCATCAAGAAGTTGGTGTCCGTTTCGGACGTGGTCATCGAGAACTTCAGCTCCCGCGTCCTGGAGCGGTGGGGCCTCTCCTACGAGGAGCAGTGCGAGCTGAAGAAGGATATAATCTACGTGAGCATAACCGGCTTTGGCCACATTGGCCGCCTGCGTGACTACAGCACGTGGGGGCCCACGGCCCAGGCTCTGTCCGGCCTGACCTTCATGTCCGGCCTCCCCGGCGAGCGGCCCGCAGGCTGGGGCTACAGCTTCCTCGACCATACGGCAGGCTACAACGCCGCCATCGCCACTCTCATGGCGCTGCATCACCGCAATCGCACGGGCGAGGGCCAGTGGCTGGACGTTTCGCAGGTGGAGAGCGGCATGGTGCTGACCGGCCCAGCCGTCCTGGACTATACCGCCAACGGCCGGCCGTATCGCAGGCCCGGCAACCCGACGGGCAACCGCTCCAGCAACCCGCGCGTGGCGCCGCACAACGCCTACCGCTGCGCAGGCGACGATGAGATAGTGGCCGGCGAGCCAAGGCAGCGCTGGTGCGTCATCTCAATCTTCACGGAGGAGGACTGGCAGAAGTTCTGCACGGCCATTGGCTCGCCTGAGTGGACGTCCGATCCCAAGTTCGCAACCAACGTCGATCGCGTCGCCAACGAGGACGAGCTTGACCGCCTGATCGAGCAGTGGACCATCGACAAGATGCCCCACGAGGTCATGCACCGCCTGCAGAGCGCGGGCGTGGCCGCGGGCGCGGTACAGACCAACGAGGACAAGGTGGTGCGAGACCCACAGCTTCGCTCACGGGAGTTCATCCAGAAGGTGCCGCACAGGGAGGTAGAGGAGCAGTTCGAGACCGACAGCCTGCCGTTCAAGTTCTCCCACACGGAGCACAGGGTACGACAGGGGTCGCCGCCCCTGGGTTCCGACACCAACTTCATCCTCACCGAAGTGCTGGCCCTCAGCGAGGCTGAGATATCTGAGATGTCCGAACAGGCGGTGTTCTAGTCGAAGAGGCACCGCCGGCCGGTGCAGCGAGGAGCGAAATGACGATAACGAGCAACCTCGATTCACAGCCCATGGCCCTGGAGGACCTGGTCGTAATCGACCTTACGGACGAGAAGGGCATGTACATGGGCAAGATGATGGCGGACATGGGCGCAAGGGTGACCATCGTAGAGCCGCCGGCGGGCCACCCGGCGCGGCACATCGGCCCCTTCTACCAGGACAAGCCGGACCCCAACAACAGCCTGCTCTTCTGGTACCACAGCACCAACAAGGAAAGTGTCACGTTGGACATCACCACGGGTCGCGGCGCCTCCATTCTCAGGGAGATGGTGAAGAAGGCGGACGTGGTGCTGGAGTCGTTTCAGCCTGGTTACCTGGACTCCCTCGGCCTTGGCTACGAGGAGCTGTCCAAGATAAACCCGAAGATAGTGATGACGTCGCTGACGCCGTTCGGCCAGACGGGGCCGTACAGGGACATGAAGGCGTCCGACCTGGTGTCCATGGCGATGGGCGGCATCATGGCCAGCTGCGGCTACGACCACATCGAGGACGCGCCGCCCATCTGCAGCGACGGCTGGATGGGCTATGCGACGGGATGCAACTTCGGCGTGATGGGCACCATGACCGCCGTGGTCTATCGTGACTTCACGGACCAGGGCCAGTGGGTTGACGTGTCCATCCACGAGTCGCTTTCCTGCACGACCGAGGCCGCCATGCCCAACTGGTTCTTCGATAGGAAGGTGCCGATTCGCCAGACGGGGCGACACCACGGCCTCACGCCCACGCCGTCGAGCCAGTTCACCAGCTCCGACAACAAGCTCATAAACGGCTTCGACATTCCGCCCAGGTCGCTCGACCGGTGGAACCGCATGGTGACGTGGATGGACGAGAAGGAGATGGCGGAGGGCCTTAAGGAAGACAAGTACCGGGAGCTGATCAGCCAAGGCGTGCGCAGCGGCCCGGAGATGGACTTTCTCAGGGAGCGAATTGAGGAGTTCATCGCCGCGCAGCCCGCGGACGAGTCCTACCACGGCGGCCAGCAGATCAGGCTGGCGTGGGCGGTCATACGCTCGCCGGAGGAGAACCTGGAGGACGAGCACTTTCGCGACGACAGGGGCTTCTTCCCGGAGGTGGAGCACCCGGAGCTTGGGAAGTCGTTCGCTTACCCCGGCCACCCGGCGATGTTCAGCAAGACTCCGTGGCGAATGCGCCGCCGTGCGCCGATGCTGGGCGAAGACAACGAGCGTGTCCTGAGCCAGGAGATGGGGCTCAGCCCCTCCGAGTTGGTGCTCCTCCGCGAAAGCAGGGTGATCTAGCCGGGCGCTTTTACCGGGCCGGATCTGCGCGAAGGTAGGCGTCGGAGCCGTCCAGCCAGTCCGTGCGTATGGGGCCGAACGCGTCGATGTCGTCGGTTTCCTCCAGCGCTTCGGCGCTGTGTTCGACGAACGACGGAATTACGAGAGTCTCGCCGGCGTGTACCACCATCTCCTCGCCCGCGACCACGAAGTGCAACGCGCCGCTGACGACGTGGGTGATCTGCTCGCTTTCGTGGGTGTGGGCGGGCACCTTGGCGCCCTTGGGGAAGTGCAGGCGTCCCAGCATCACTTTGTCGCCGGTGACTATGCGGCGAGTGATACCCTCAATGAGCCGGTCCTCTTGAATTCGATCCCAGGCTACTGGCTCCATTTGGGTCCTCCTTGCGCCTGAGGTGTTTCAATGTGCGCGGCTGTCATTGTAGCCGCCAACGTAGGGCGTGAGAAGCGCGCGGGGCGGGCGGGTTAACCTCCTACTGCCGTCATCCCTGCGGAAGCAGACCTTTGCGTAACTCGCGTCCAAGACGATCGTGCAATGTCGGCCCTAGGAGGTCAGGACTGGTCCGGTTCTGGGGACGGGTGGTGGAGTCAGCAGAGGTTCCGGATTCTTCGGCTCCACCGCGTTGCGCTCAGAATTACAAACGAAGGGCATTTCCTAGCGAACAACGCTGGAGCTAATCAAGAGTCTGCGGAAGCAGGGAGCTGGCACCCGGGCGAGGCGGATAGCAGGCAGCGCCACTGGGCCGCGGGGCGCGCATGATGGCGGCAGGCTTTGGACTCTTCGCTGCGCTCAGAGTGACCACGGTGGCAGGCGGCTGCGGCGCGGCCTACTGCTGGCGCGCCCGCCGCTCTCCGGCAGAAGCCGCGTTGCCGTATGCGGCAGCGCGAGCTGCCGCAGTCTTCGGCATGGCGTGGGCCGTGGTGAACAGACCTGCAAACTGCTGCTCGGCCTCGTGCAGCTCCTCTTCGGTGTCGATCTCCGTCCACATGCGCTTGCCGGCGAGGTGGACCGCCATCTGAAGCTCTCCGCGGCCGATGAGGTCTGACATAACCGCCTCGTAGTACTCGCCGGTGAGTCCCTGGGATACGAATGCGTCCAACCTTGGAACAATCGCCGTGGCCAGGCTCTCGCGTGAGAGCGTGTAGATATTGACTGTCTTGAGTGCGCGCGTGAAGTCGAATTCGGGCGACTGCTGTGACTTGAGCACCATCGCCGTGCTGACGCCGTCTTGGGCCAGAATCACGGTGCCGTTCATTGGCGGACGGAAGCGATCGACCACCGCCACGTTGCGGCTCTGATTCCTGAGCATGTCCTGGAGCAGCCCGTACTCGTAGACCAGATCGCCCTCCAGGAGCAGCACATCGTCGTTGAGCTCGTGGCGGGCTAGCCAGAGCGAGTAGATGTTGTTCGTGCGGTCGTAGACCTCGTTGGCGACGTACTTGACGTCGATGCGTCCGAATCGGGTCCCGATTCGTCTGCGCACCATGTCGCCCAGGTAGCCAACCACAATCACGCATTCCCTGAACCCGGCCCTGTCGAGGTACTCCATCTGGTACTCGATCATGGGCCGGCGGTACATTGGCACCAGGCACTTTGGCAGGCTGTTGGTGAGCGGACGTAGTCTTGACCCTTGGCCGGCTGCGAGTATGACTGCCTTCATCGCTGTGCACCTCCTGCTGCGCTGGCTGCCCCGCTAGCGGCTTCCGGCCGTGCAAGGTCCATTAGGGCCTCCACGAGCTGCGCGTTCTCCTCCGCGGTGCGGGACGCCATCCTGACGTATTTGCCGTCCAGGCCGCGCTTGCGGCCGCAGTCGTTGATCAGGATCCGGCTCTGCTCGAACAGGCGCGTGGTCAGCTCGGTCGACGTGAGGCCATCGGCCACGCGGCTGAATACGAAGTTGGCATGCGTGGGATAGGGCGTGAGGTACGGCACGTCCTCCAGGCCGTCGTGGAGGAGGCGTGTTGCCCGTCTCACCTCGGCGCACGATTCGATGAACTCCTGCCGGAACTCCCCGATGGTCTCCAGGTAGAACTGCGCCAGGGAGTTTATGCCCCAGATAGGCAGGTGGCTGCGCAGCTCCGCGATCCTGCTCTGGTTCGCTGAGGCGGCGTAGCCAAGGCGCAGTCCGGGGATGCCGTAGGCCTTGGACAGGCTCTTCAGCACGATCGCGTTGGGGTAGTCGGCGAGGTGCGGCATGATGGACGGGTGCAGGTCCGCGTCCACGAAGTCGATGAACGACTCGTCGATGATGACAAGGTCGAGGTTTCGCAGCGTGTCCAAGAACCGCAGCACATCCGCATTCGACGTGGACAGCCCGGTCGGATTGTTCGGGTTGATGAGAAGGGCCGCGTTGGATCCGGATTCCAGTACGTGACGCGCAAAGTCGTCTACGTCCAGGTGGAAGTCGCCGCTGAGCTGGTAGGCGGACACGGTCTTGCCCTGCGTGGCCGCGCGGTTCACGAACTCGTCGAAGGTGGGGACGGCCACCGCCAGGCGTGAAACGAACCGGTCCGAAATGGCGCTGATGAGCTCGCTTGCGCCGTTGGCAATGACAAGCTCCTCGTGGGTCAGGCCGAGCGGCTGGGCCGCGAGGGAGGAGAGGTACCAGTTGGTGGACGGGTAGGACTTCACAAGCCGGGTCAGCCTCCGGCTCAGGGCCTCGATGAAGGAGTCCGGCGGGAAGTACTGGTTGGTCATGTAGCAGAAGTCGCGGACGTCAAAGCTCCAGAATCCGCCGTAGAGTGACGAGTAGTAGCGGATGTCTCGGTTGTCCATACGTATAGCTCTCCTCAGGTGTAAGGTAAGCAGGCTGGCCGGTCGGACGGTTCAATGGGTGTCCGGCCTTAAATCTCTGGGACAGGGTGAGAAAGGGACTTGGGAATGGCAGTAGCCGCAAATTAGCTTGGGCTGCTGCGCTGCAGTGCGAAGCTGCGCCGGTAATACCTATGGCCGGTGCAGGCCCGGAGGTTCCACAGAGGTGCGGCCGGAATGGCTGATGATTCTGCCGCCGTGCAGCTCAGGAGGGAGCGTGAAAGGCGTGGCGGTTGAGTCGCTCAGGGCCATCGGACGTCCCCCTTTCTGCACGCGTAATGCCGGCTCTGGCGTCTCTAACGGAACGCTAACCAGCTGACCCGATACTATTTCAGCGTGGACTTCCTGTCAAGCGTTTGGTTTCGTGATGCGGACGACTAAAGAAGTATAACCAAACGTCAACGGCGTGGGGCGCGAGTCGTGCCCTTCACCTCATCCGAGAGGCCTACGCTGACCTGACAAGCGGGCTCAACGACGTTCCGGCCAAGCCTGGCGTGTCAATCCACGCCATCTCTGCTACCATATGTGCAGCGTACCAGGTCGATTCAGCAGAGGTGCAGCCATGAGCCAGGAGCTCGGTCGAATGGAGCGGCCCTCATCAGAGGCGTTCCGTGGCAAGAGGAAGCTGCTTCTGGTGCCCCGCGTGTACCCGCCTCCCGTAGATGAGGCTGAGGGCAGCGCCATCGTGGAGCGCTACTGGGATCAGGTCCGCGCCCAGGTCGCATCATTGGAGGCGGGCCTCGGCCCGGTCAGGCACGTCTATCACGAGAGCGTGACGGACGGCGGCGAGCAGGCGCTCGCCAGGATGGAGAGCGTGGACGGGCAATGCCACGCGTTCATAGCGGCGAGGTGCGCGGCCGGGGCCTCGTACGAGGCCACTGAGGACGCGGAGGCCCTGCTGGACACCCTCGACCTGCAGGGCTGCCTCATGCTGCCATTCGCAGGCGCGCGCGTGCCCGCCATGCTGCGCGAGTGGCTGGCGGACGGCACCCGCAGGCGGTACGAGTACGTGGCTCAACGCATCGACGAGACGCTCGGCGAAGACGAGGTCGGAGTTCTGTTCATCAACGAGCGGCACCAGGTCCAGTTTCCCGAAGGCGTGGAGGTGTTCTTCGTGGCGCCGCCCGCCCTCGACGAGTACCGCCGCTGGCTGAGCGGATGGGCCGCCCGGCGGAATGCAGCGTTCTCCGAAGGGTCCACGGAAGAAGATTCGCAGGAGGACACCGAGGCGGACTGAACCGAAGCCGGAAACCAGGTAGACCTAACCCAGAGGAGGTACAGCGTGAAGGCCATTAGAATTCACTTCCTTGACGACGGCGACGAGCTACGGTTGGAGGACGTTCCGAATCCAGAGCTTGAGGCGAGCCAGGTCCTGATCAAGGCCCAGGCGATCGGGCTGAATCGCGCCGACCTCTACCGCAGGCGTACAGCCCCGGATGGACAGCCGGAGCCTCCCAGGATTCCCGGGCTGGACGTGGCCGGAGTGGTCGAAGCGGTGGGCGCGGAGGTAACCGGCTGGCAGGCCGGCGACTCGGTTACGGCGCTCGTGAGGGGCGCCTATGCGGAGTACGCAGTCACAAACGCCGCGCTGGCGTATCGCCCTCCCGCCGGCATGTCCATGGCCGACGCGGCCTCTCTGCCGTGCGTCTTCCTCACTGCGTGGTACGCATTTCAGATGGCGGAACTCGCTCCAGGACAGACGGCGTTGATCCACGCGGCGGGCAGCGGCGTCGGCATGGCGGGCATACAGCTGGCGAAGGCGCTCGGAGCGCGCGTGCTCACCAGCGCCGGTTCGGACGAGCGCGTGGCTCGGGGGTGCGAGCTTGGGGCGGAGGCGGGCGTGAACTACTCCAGCCAAAACGTCGCGGAGGAGTTGCTGCGCCTTACGGACGGTCGGGGCGTGGACATGGCGCTGGACACGGTTGGGGGCACCACCTTCGATGCGACGCTGAAGGCGCTCGCGGAGGGCGGCCGCGTTGTCACGGTGGGCGGCCACACCGGCCCGCGCTCAGAGTACGAGGAGCGGGAGCTGGAGCGGAAGGGGCAGTGGGTGAAGGCGATGGGCGTGTTCAACGAGGCTCAGGCGGACGAGGCGCAGGCGGGCTGGGAGCAGATGCTGGCGTGGTTCGAGGACGGGACGCTGCGCACCATCGTGCAGGAGGTCCTGCCGTGGACCGAGGCCACGCGGGCGCAGGAGCTGCTCAACAGCCGTGGCGTATTCGGAAAGATCGTGATGGAGGTAGGCTGATCACGTAGTCCGGTTGGCCTGAGCTTGTCGAAAGATACGATCGGACGGCAGTCTCACGTAGCCGATGGCCCGCTCAAATGGTTCGACGAGCTCACCATGAGCGGGCCGGGTATCCGCGTATGCCTCCTGCGCCCTCCGACAGGAACGCCACCCCTAAGCACTGTCATTTCGAGCGGAGCGCAGCGGAGTCGAGAAATCTAGGGCCTACCGAGGCAATACACACCGCGCCCCAAGAGCAGTGAGAGTCGCTTATCGTGCGGGGCGCGTAGTTAAGCGGGACGTCCTAGATTCCTCGACTGTGCTCCGCTTGCGCTAGGCTTCGCTCGACTTGACGGTGGTGGTTGGCGGGCGCCGCTCAGTGGTGGTGATGCGCCGCATCCTCGCCCACGGCGCGGAGCGCGTGCAGTATCTCCTCGCGATGTGATGGCATTCGCTCTGCCCAACCTCTTACCAGGCCGAACGACCCTGCAAGCATCATGGAGCCGTGGGGCGCTGCGAAGTAGGGTTGCAGCCGGGAGCCCGCCATCAGGCCGCGCATGGGCCCGATGATGCTGAGGAACCCAATCTCATCGCAGCCGCGGACTACTATCGCGCCGTGGCCCTGCTCCCGCCACACGGCGTCCCCGTCGGACGTGCCCGTCGCCAGGTCGGTCAGGTGCTGCTCCAGCCGCTCACGGTTGAGCACGTGGGTGTGGTGCTCCAGGATGCCCAGTATCTCGTCGCCGTGAAGGTGGAATGCGAGGGTGTGCTCGTTTCCGAGGTTGGCGACCACCTTGCACTCCTGAGAGGCCACGTGCTGGTCCTCGAGCGAGCCAAGGACGGCCGCAACCGCCGTGTCGGTCATGAGCAGCGGTACGTCGTCGCCCACCGTGTCGACCACGGCCCTCATGCGGGTCAGGTAGTCCGGCACCTCATGGGCGAGATAGACGAACGATGCGGCCTCCGAGCCTCCCGTTTCCACCTGCGTTCGCAAGTGGTCAAAACGGTACTTCCGGTCGCTGTATCCGGGCGGAGCGTTGCCGTGGTCGAATACGGCGATCGCCAGCGCGTCCCACTCCGGCTCCACCTCGAAAGCCTGCAGGGCGCGTTGCACCATGAGCAGGTCCACGTCGGCGAGGCGGACGTGCGCGACCGGCAGGAGGTCCGCCTCATCCTGCGATACGATGGCCACACCCATACGGCGTACGGCGTCCAGGTCGTCGTCGAAGGTCACGGCGGCGGAAGGTGTTGCGAATGCGGAGAGACCGGCGGCTATGTGGTCGGAGAGCGCGCCTGTTACGGGCCCGCCACCCATGTTCACGCCTGTGAACACCACGCCGCTTCGGGTTTCGGTGGCGTTTCGAACTCGCTGCGCGGCGATCACGGTTGGAGCCGGCATCACGAGCTGCACGGAGTTTTCGACCGCGCGCCGCGTATCGAACAGGAGGATGTCCTGGGTGCCGGTTCCAACGTCAATCGCGAGGATCTTCATACACCATATTCTAGTCTGCCGTGTCCGGCGCTTCAAGGGAATGCGAAGCGAAAGCTACACGGGCTCGCGTGTGGTATAGTCAACGCCATGAATCAGCAGGATCGGTTCTGCCCATCGTGCGGCGGGACGCTTGAGGCGCGGGTTGCGCACGGTGCGGAGCGGCCGGTGTGCGCCGCCTGCGGACGTGTCGTCTTCTACGATCCCAAGCTGGCGGCCACCACCGTTGTGGAGTCGGACGGACGCGTGCTATTCGTGCGGAGGCTCACGCAGCCCGGCTACGGCCTCTGGAGCCTGCCCGGCGGCTACGTGGACAGGGGAGAGGTCGTGGAGCAGGCTGCGGCCAGGGAGGTGCTGGAGGAGACAGGACTTCGCGTCGAGATAACAGGATTGGTGGGCCTTTTCGCAGAGTCGGGACATCCAGTCGTGGTCGCCGCCTACCACTGCCACAGCGTGCGGGGTGACGCTGCACCGGGCCCGGAGGTATCGCAGCTCGGCTACTTCGCGCCGGACTCGCTGCCGCCGCTGGCATTCGACAGAGACCGGGAGATACTGCGGGCGTGGTGGAGGCTGTTCAGGGACGGCGACCCGCCGGTTTAGTCTCGGGCGGCCAGCATCCGGTCGAGCGTTTCGCGCAGGTCGTCTTCGCCTGACGGGCCGGTGAACTTGGCGACGAGGCGGCCGTCCGGGTCGATGAAGTACTTCTCCGGTATGCCCCTGACGCCGTACTCAACGAGGATGTTGCCGGGGATGTCCAGGCCTGTGGGGTAGGGCACCCCAAACTCCTCTATGAAGGCGTCGGCTCCCGCGGGTCGCTCCCAAATCCCAATACCCACGAACTCCACACCCTTGTCGCGATACTCCTCGTAGACCTGGACCAGCGTTGGCGCTTCCACCCGGCACGGCCCGCACCAGGACGCCCAGAAGTCGACCAGGACTACGCTGCCGCGCAGCTCCGACAGCGTGAGCGTTCCGCCGTCGAGCAATTCCAGCGTGAAATCGGGGGCCTCTCGCTCCTCGATACTCACCTCTCCGAACACTTCGTTCACGCCGGGCCCACCCGGCTGACCACCGGACTGAAGGAGCGCCCAACCGAGCAACCCAAATAGCGCGGCGAACCCCGTGAGCGCCACCCCCAGCACCACGCCGCGCCTGCTCAAGCCTTCGGTTCCCCCTGTTCGTGCCCGTCGCTCTCCGCGGGCATCAGCAGCCTGTCCTTCAGCTCCCACCTCTCGCGAAGGTACTCCTGCCGCTCGATCTCGCCATTGCGGAACCGGTCGTCGAGAAGGGCGATGGAGCTTATGACGGCGGCGCGGTCGGCCTGAACACCTGCGGCGGCTGAGGCAGGCCGCCCGGAGCGCAGCAGCACGTATCCCAGCAGCGCCAGAAGCCACGCGCCAAGCGCGATCGGAATCGACACCAGCACGAATGCGTCATCCGTGGCGGCAGCCCGCACACGGGCCAACAGCGAAGGCTGGGGTAGATCGGTGAAGTTGAGCACCACACGCGCGCCGGCCTGTAGGTCATTTCCCTCCAGTCCCTGGTACGTCCTGTCGCCCAGCGTAAGCGGCTCCATCTCCTGTAGCTCTTGGCTCGAAACGCGGCCCACGCCCTCCGGCAGGAGCACGCGGAAGGCCGCCGCACCAAAGGGCAGGCCGTGGTCGAATGTTAGCCTGCCGGCCGAGTACGAGGTGCGGAAGCTGTAGGCGATTTCGTGTTCGCCTGGCTTGACGGGCGTTGTCATCGCGAAGCCGCGGTCCACCTGCAGGATGGTGCCTCCCCTCATGCTGCTCTGCACGTCCAGGTCCGTGACGGTCGTGGGCAGCGTGAAGCGTAGGAAGGCCATCTGTCCGGCCTGCGCCTGCGACAGGTCGGCCAGGAAGGAGCGATCACCGCTGTTCTCGAGGCCCACAAGCTCGAGAATCTCGACGGTCTGGCTGTCGGGGTCGACGCCGCCAACCACCAGGCTGTGCGAGGACACCGAAATGGAGTCGCGGCTGTCAGTGCTCTCGTAGATCATGAGGGAGACCGGCTCCTCAGGCAGCGGGTAGTCGCGCTCGTAGGTATAGACGATGCCTCCGAATTCGGCGCTGAGGATGTAGCCGTGACCCTCGCCGCCGGGCACGTCGATGAATGCGAAGCCGCCGTTGGCGCCGGTGACCGTTTCGCGTGTGTCCTGCAGGTCGCCGAGCCTGAACACGCTCAGCGTCACGGTGAGCCCGAAGGGCGCCTCCTCCCCGGCGGTGCCGTTGACCACGCGTCCTTCGATGTCCGTCGTGACCTGCGCGAGCGAGGCGGTCGGCGAGCTCAACTCCAGCGCCGAGGCCAGCGCCAGGCACGCAAGAGCGGCCGCGAACGCTCGGCTCACTCCGCCTCCGGGGCCGCGCCTGCAAGGCCGATGCTGTCCGTCGTGCAGCGCGGGCAGAGCGGGGCGTCGGCGTCCTGGGGACGGCCGCAGTCCTCGCATTCAATCGTCTTGATAACGCTGCCGTTTGCCTGTCTGTAGGTCAGCACCTCGTCTTCGATTTCGTTCATTCTTGGCGCAAGCTCAGCCATCATCTCCTCCTCCTGCCTGAGAAGAAGGGCGGCGCGTAGTCGGTGCGCCTCGAACGCCTCCGAGTACTGGTCCGCGGCTACGTGTCCGAGCTCACGATCCAGCCCCAGGGTTTGGATGTCGTCGTACACTTGGTTCCGTTGGCGCCGGACCTCCCGCAGCGCGTCGAGCGCGCTGGGACGTGGTAGGGGCGAGGCACGCCGGGAGCGTATAAGTGGCCACGCAATGAGAGCAGCGGCCGAGAGAGCCAGCAGTAGGCCGAGCAGGTACGGCATGGCTACGATGCGCCGGTTGTCCCGGCACGGAAAGTGCGAACTGCGCTCATGGAGGTCAGCCGGCGGAGGCCTCCGGCCTTCTCCCGGTCCCGGCAGCCAATCCGCCGGGGGAGAAAGCGTAGGCGGCGGCTTGTTCTCTCTGAGGCCATAGAGCCACCGTTACGCCCACGATCAGCAGCGGCCCGGCGACCCACATCCACATCACCAGCGGGTTCACGTAAACCCGGAGGATTGTGCGTCCGTCGTCGAGCAACTCTCCAGGGATGATGTACAGGTCCTCAAGGGGAGTGGACCGTATGGCTGCCAGCGTTGAGGCGATATTGAAGCTCGGGTAGAAGTCACGTCGCGGGTAGTAAGTGCCCAGGAAGGTGTCGCCGCGGAACGCCTGCACCTCCGCCGTTGCCTCGGTGCGGTCGGAGAATGTTCTTGCGGAGGCTCCGATGTACTTGACTGTGTACTCGCCCACGTCGGCTGACTCGCCCGGCGAGAGGGCGATGTCACGCTGGATTCCGTAGAAGGAGGAGCCGGTCACGCCCAGCGCCAGCAGCACGACCGCCAGGTGGACAACGTATCCACCATACCGGGGCCGGTTGGCGGCAATAAGCCTGCCAAAGGCGACGGGGTAGCTCTCGCCGCGCCGGTGCCGGGCATGCGCTCCCCTGGCCCACTCGCGCAGTATGCCCGCCGTCACGAACGCGCACAGGCCGTACGAGATGAGCGCCCAGGGTATGTACACGCCTATCAGAAGCAGGCCCGCGACCGCCACCACGGCGGCGCCGGCAGGCACCAGTAGGGCGCGCCTAAGGCTGGCCCAGCCCGCGTGTCGCCAGGGAATGTACGGGGCCACGCCCATGAGCAGGATGAGAAGCAGGAAGATGGGGCCGTTGACCTGGTTGTAGAATGGCTGGCCCACCGTCACGATCTCGCCCTGGAACAGCTCGGATACAAGGGGATACACAACGCCCCAAAGCGTTACGAATGCAACTCCCAGAAACAGCAGGTTGTTCACCAGGAACGCAGCCTCGCGGGACAGCGAGGACTCCAGGGTCTGTGCGCTCTTCAGGCTGTTGTACCGCCAGAAGAACACGGCGAAAGAAACGACCATCGTGGCGCCCATGAATGCCAGGAAGATCCAGCCGAGCGTGGACTGGCCGAATGAGTGGACGGAGGGGACCGGCCCGCCTCGATTGATGAACATTCCGAACTGTGCGAACCCGAACGCGATGATGAGCAGCGCGAGGTTCCACATGCGGAACATGCCCCGGCGTTTCTGAACCATGATCGAGTGGATGAAGGCGGTAATCACCAGCCAGGGCATGAATCCAGCGTTCTCCACCGGGTCCCACGCCCAGTACCCACCCCAACCCAGGATCGTGTATGCCCACCATCCTCCCAGCAGCAGGCCGACGCCCAGCAGCGCCCACGAGATTATGCCCCACGTCCTGCCGGCGTCGACCCACTCGTCGGCGGTGCGTCCGGCAAGGAGCGAGCCCATCGCAATCGAGAACGGCACGGCGAAGGAGATTAGACCGGTCATCAGCATGGGCGGGTGCACGAACATGCCCGGATGCGTCAAAAGCGGGTTGATGCCGCGGCCGTCGGGAGGCACGAATTCGAGCCGAGCAAAGGGGTTTGCGAGGAAGACCATTACCGCCAGAAAGAAGAGCAGCACGAGCATGAGTACGGCGCCGATGTGCGGCATGCTTGGACGCAACGAGGCTGGGGCGAAGTACACCGCAAGCGCTGCCAGGACGGAAAGGGCAAATGCGATGAAGAGAAGCGATCCTTCATTTCCGGCGTAGAATGCAACCCAGATGTATTGTGGCGCCATGGCGCGGTTGCTGTGCTCGGCCACGTAGGACACCGAGAAGTCGGCGTTCACGAATGCGCCCACCAGGCCGGCCGTGGAAACTGCGAGCGCAACCGGCGCGAGGAGGACTGCCCGCCGTGCGCTCAGTGTCAGCTGCTGGCTGCCCAGCCGCACTCCCGCCATTGAAGCCACGGGGGAGTATATGGCCAGCGCCAGCGCAATGAGCAGGCAAATATAACCGAGATCGGCCATTCCGCAGCTATCCCTTACCGCTTCCGCCGCCATCCTCGGCGGTCAGGTTGCGTATATCGCGGTCAACCGCGGATAGGTAGGTCTCCAGCCCTGCCGCGCCCTGCGAAGGTGCTTCAGAGATGCGGTGGTGCTCACGGCGCATGGCTCTCAGGACCAGCGCCAGCGAACCGCCTCCGATGAGCAGTGCGAGCGGAGGAACAAGCCAGGCCAGGAGGTTGAACCCACTCTTTGGCGGCGCAGAGAGGATCTCTTCGCCGTAACGCTCCACGAAGAACCGGAGTACCTCGTCACGGCTCTCGCCCTCGGCGAGCCTCTCGCGCACGGTGCGCCTCATCTGTTCGGCAATTTCCGTTTGGGACTGGTCGATGGTCTCGCTGGGACAGATCGGGCACATGAGGTTCTTGTCGATGCCCTGGGCAACGACCTCAAGATCTTGAGATGCCGATGGCCCCGCCTCCGTTGCGCACGCGGAGAGCACTGCCAGGAATCCCAGGAGTGCCCCCGGCAGCAGGAGCCGCGAAAATACCGCCCTGCCTGTGCTCGGGGTCATAGACGACTTAGGCTCTTTCGTGGTCCCGCCGCGCCCCACACACCAACTGCACCGGGGTGCTTCGCACGGAGTCGTGAGCGGGCGAGCCCGCCATAGCGCCAGGCTGAGGCCTATCTGGCCGTGGACATGGCATCGATGCCGTGCCGGATGGTGGTGAGGACATTGGACAGCTCCTCTTCCAGCTTCGTGAGAGTGGCCTGAGCGTATCTGTCGGCGTCCGCTCGCCGTGAGTTGGCCTGCATGTCCGCTTCTTCCAGAACCCGCTGTGCTCTTCGTTGGGCCTCGGCTACAATGTCCTCTGACTGCTTGTGGGCCTCCCTGAGAACTTCGCTCTCCTTCACGCGGGAGCGAGCCTCATCCTCGGAGGACGTCCTGATTCGTCGCGCCTCGGACAGAGCCTGGTTGATGAGGTTCTCCCGCATCTGAAGAAACTCCTGGGCCTCCTGGAGGTCTGCCGGAAGGGCGGACTGTATCTGGCTCACAAGCTCCGCCATCTTCTCCTTGTCGACAAGTACCTTCCCGGTTGCGGGAACCCCCGTGCCGGTACTGACCAGTTCCTCCAGCTTCTCCATAAGACTGGCAATGTTCATGGCTATCCACCTTTCAGGCGGCGCCTAAGCTCAGGAGCGATATCTGTCCCGAAGGGCTACCGCCACATTATTTGGGACCAGGTGGCTGATATTGCCTTCCCCGGCCGCAATTTCCTTGATGAGACTGGACTTTATGTAGATGTGGTCCAGGCTGGCCATCAGGTAGAGTGTGTCCACGTCCGACGCCAACTTCTGATTGTTGAGAGCCATCTCGCACTCATACTCGAAGTCGGAACCCATGCGGAGCCCTCTGACCATAACGGCGGCTCCCAGCTTGTGCGCCAGGTTCACTGTGAGTCCGGTGTATGGAATGACCTCGATGTTGGGGAAGTCGCAGAGGGCGTTCTTGCAAAGCTCCAGACGTTCTTCGGTGTTGAACATGATTGACTTGGAGGAGCGGGTGTCCACCACGGCAACGTACACTTTGTCGAAGAGCGCGGCCGACCTCGTAGCAATATCCATGTGCCCAAAGGTTATGGGGTCAAAGCTGCCTGGATACAGGGCGGTTACCAAACCTCCCCTCCTTCCTGTTGAGCGGCCTGTTGCGCTGCCGGCCGCCCGGCGCGCGTCTCGGTCTGAGAGGTGGCCTGATAGATCGAGCAGACGGTATCGCCGTGCCTGCGTTCACGCACCAGTCCCAGGCCGCCGTACTCGGCTTCAAGGGCGTGATGCTTGGAGTGGCCGGCTGCCACAATGCCCCCCTCTCGCGCCAGGGTTCCCACCTTCTCCATGACGTGGTGCACCGGCCCCAGGGTGTAAGGGGGGTCCATGAGGACAATGTCGTAGGCGCCGTCGAGGGACTTGATGGCCCGCTCCACCTTCATGCAGTAGACGCGGGAGCGTTCGGTAAACTGCATTTCGGACAGGCTGCGCCGCAGCAGGGCGCACCGCTTCGGGTTGTCCTCGACGAAGTCGGCCCACTCAGCGCCGCGGCTCAGAGCCTCGATTCCCAGAGTGCCAGTTCCGGCGTAGAGGTCGATGACGCGCTTGCCCTCCAGGCCGTTGGACTCCAGGATTGAGAACAAGGACGACCGTACTCTCTCGGTGGTGGGTCGTGCGCCCAGCCTCTTGCGACTGGCTATGCGACGACCTTTAGCCTCTCCAGCGATTACCCGCAATTGATACACCTGACGCCTGAGCGTATTCGATTGCGGCATTCTAGCACAGCCTTGCCAATGCGTAAAGTCTAGGGAACTGCGGCAGTGGTTGCGCTGTGCTCCTGCTCTGACCTCTCACTTGATTCGGAGCGCCATTTGCTCAAATATGGGAGGGCTTGGCTGGGCTGCTGGATTTAGGTGTCCTGTGGAATTGGTTCTTGCCGGATGATCACGGTGTAGGCAGCAACTGCTTCTCCACGGGCCTCAATGGAGAAATACCGTCTCCCGGAGGTAGCCGGCACAAAGAGATAGCTTTGTCCGTTGACTTCCCCACGGAATTCTCGCACCTCCTCCATGGCCCATGTCTCGTCTGAATAGTACAGCCAAAAAATACCGCCACGATCCTCGGAGGTATACATGCGGTATATGCGGTACCATTGGTTCGCTTCAACATCAATCCAAAAGTAGTCAAAATCAAGACCATCGTCCAAAGTGCCTTTAACAACCTCATTGAGGAGTATGCCGGTGGCGTCGGCCAAGGTATCGCCATGGTCGTCTATCGGGGGAGTATGGATTTTTATCGTAAACTCATATGTGCCGGTATGATCACCGAAGTTGTGCACCACAAAGTGGTAAGCGCCGGAGCGCGGCGCAACCCAGAGTATCTTTGGTCCGTAAGGCGTCGATTGCTTGCCTATAATCTCCAGAGTTTGGCCGTCAGGAGCGAACAGGTAGACGCTGGTGGGACGCAAGGTCTCGTGAGTGACGCTTACTTGGTACTTCTGATCCGCATCCGCTCGGAAGCTGAAGTAGTCGAAATCAAACTCGTAATCCAATCTGCCCTCAACCGCATCGCCGACGACTATCTGGGAAGCCTCAGAGGCCTGATCCCCGTGGTCATCCGGGCGGTCCAAGTATGGTGGTGAGAACGGGCCGCCGTGGAGCCGGCGGTGAAGATCTCGAAACTGCTCCCGCAACTCTGGTGGTGTATGCTTCAGAAAGGTTCGGTAGATGACATGCTCGCTATTATCAACATCCCTTATGAATTTTATATTGATAGCTTGTTCATTCCTTGTTTGGACTCTCTCCATAGGGTATAGTTCCTTCAGAATGGATTGCATCGCCTCAAGACCGATCAAATCAACCACCCTGTGCAAGAAGTCCTCACCCATCGAGTAGTAACAGCCGAAGCCGAGCTCATTCACGGTTGACAAGTGCGATAGATGCTCGATCATACTGTGTTCTCTGCAATTCCTGACCCCGTCTAATAGCCTCAATCGGCTGTTGTCAAGACTCTCGACTCCGGTCCTGTCGTTCACATAAGCTTCTGCAAACTCTGCAGTGCCTTCTTTGAGCCAGCTGGGTGCATTGTTGGCATCCGTGTAGTAGTGGGCGATCTCGTGAGGAACCGCCCAGTACTCACGGATGAACAAGGACGCATAGGAATACATTCCGGAAAAATCCAAATCGGGATGGACAATCAGGATTATATCCGTCGTTGGAAGAGGAATTCCCATCACTTCTTCAATCACCGGCGTAGCATTCACCGCAATTTCGAGGAGGTTGTCATCCGGGGCGAACGGGCCTTCCTGAAAGGCCCGGATAGTGACGTCTCCTGCCAGAGGTAGAGTAATAGAGGCAGACTGCACGTCATAAGAGTCGAGAGCGTCGTTGAACTCCGCGCCAGACGCGACAGCGAATCCTAGGTATACCAGCAGGGCTGCCTCATCATCGTCCAAGCCATCATTGATCCAGGATTGAGCCATAAGCTGATCAATATTCTTCGGCTTCGTGAGGCCATTGTAGCCGAATTGACGGAAGGCCCTTAGAAGGAAGGAGCGAAGATCCCCTGCAGAGGTGTATTCTGCTGTCTGTAGAACCCATGAGAAGTACGGCTCTTCAAAACCATTGTACGCCAGCCGAAATAGCAATTGCCCTTCGTTATGCGTTATCCCATCAACAAACCAAGGGACGCCCAACAATTGCTTCATCACTTCAGGGTGGTTACTGACATGTTGAAGGACTAACTCCTCTGTCCATACGATGCCATCCACGACCCACTCCAACCGCGCCACAGCTTCAGCAAGGTTGCGGTCTCTTAGCCAGAGATCAGTGAGATAGTTCGCGACTTTCCTGTGAAAGTCATGCCGGGGGTCGCTGAACCACGGGACTATTTCGCCGAGACGCGTGGCAGCGGTCTCTTGGGGAGTCATAGTAGGTGTAGGTACGGCGGTCGGAGTAGGCGTGGGTGATGGCGTGGCTGTTGGAGTGGGTGTAGGCATGGCGGTTGGAGTAGGCGTGGGTGATGGAGTGGCCGTTGGAGTGGGTGTGGGCATGGCGGTTGGGGCAGGAGTGGGTGATGCCGTGGCGGTTGGAGTGGGTGTGGGCATGGCGGTCGGAGCAGGCGTGGGTGATGGCATGGCAGTCGGAGCAGGCGTGGGTGATGGCGTGGCGGTTGGAGTGGGTGTGAGTATGGCGGTCGGCGTAGGCGTGGGTACGAATACCGGAGTCGGGGGTTCGCTACAGGACGCGAGGAGGAGAAGAGCGACTATCGTTATCGCAATCGGGCCTCTTGCTGGCCGCATTAGACTTCTCGCCTCCTACCCTCGTCCTGAAGGAGCCGTCTAGGCGACTTTGGATGAACCTCGGTGCAGTCCATCCGATATTTCATTGTACGCCCCTAGTCACCTCAAATGCAACTTCACGCACTAAGAGACCGATAGTTCCCCTAAAGCCCAACCCCTCAGGGATAGGCCTATGGACAAGAGATTGCCCTCCAATTGGATGGCTTGAGTGCTGGCGCTGGGCGGCTGCAATCCGATTTGTAAACGACATTCTCTTGGGAACTAGGCTGAATCAGCTTTGGGTGTAGTGTGTGCGCACTGAGCTCCATGCAGCACTCGTAATTCCGCACTAAGCTACCCTCACTAGTCACACAGTGTACGACAAGCTTTCTTCGAAGGTTGGTATGGAACGTCAGCCTCGGGATTTGCCGCTCAGTCATTCCGGCTCGCAACCGACGGCCTATGAGTACCAGGTCGATTGGTATCGAGCGGGAAAGTGGATTGGACATGCACACCATGGGCGGTGGGAGATTTGCCCCCTGGCGCTGGGTTGAAGCCGCTCCCGGCTCCCCGTTGACAGCACTACGGCGCAAGCGTATCTTGTCCTCATTCCGGGACGCGCCTATCTTCGGTTCGCGCATTGCAGATGTGGAGGTGTCTATGCCGGTTCTCAAGGAGCAGTTGGACGCAGCCTTCAGTCCGAAAGTCGTCGCCGTGGTCGGGGCCAGGAAATTCGACAACTACGTCTGGCTCCGCAACATGAGCGACTTCAAGGGCACGCTCTACTCCGTGCAGATCAACGCCGACGACATCGTAGGCATCGAGGAGATGGGCATACCCAACTTCAAGAGCCTCGTGGAGATCCCGGAGCCGGTCGACTACGTGGTAGTTGCCGTGCCCCGTCGCGCGGTGCCATTCGTGCTGAAGGACGCCGTGGAGAAGGGCGTCAAGACAATGCACATGTTCACGTCAGGCTTCGCTGAGTCCGGCAATGAAGAGGCTGCGCAAATGCAGCAGCAGATAGCCGAGACCGCACGCGAGGCCGGCATACTGGTCATAGGGCCCAACTGCATGGGCGTGTTCAATCCGCACGTCGGCATGCGGTTCGGCGAAGGTCAGAATGTCGATTACACAGGCGGCGTGAGCGTCATCTCGCAGAGCGGCGCCCACGCGTCCGCCATGACGCAGGGCCTGCAGGCCAGTGGCGTTGGGGTCAACATGACCATCAGCTTCGGCAACGCCATACTGCTGGACAGCCCGGACCTGCTCCAGTACTTCGCCGACGATCCGGCCACCAAGGTCATCTGCGCCTACATCGAGGGGCCCAAGGACGGCCAGCGCTTCTTCCGGGCGCTGCGCGAAGTTGCGACGAAGAAGCCGGTTGTGCTGTGGAAGGGCGGACAGACCGACGCTGGTCGGCGTAGCGCCGCCTCGCACACGGGCTCTCTGGCCGGCTCAATCGAGATATGGAACGCGGGCGCTCGCCAGGCGGGCGCCATTCGCGCTGATTCGCTCCAGGAAGTCATCGACATTGCCAAGATGCTCACGTACATGGGGCCTGTGACCGGCGACCGTGTTGGCATCATTGGCGGCAGCGGCGGGCAGTCGGTATCGATGAGCGACGAGTTCTCGTGGGCCGGGCTAAACGTTCCGACGCTATCGGAGCCCACCCTTGAGAGCATGGCCGAGTTCTTCCAGCTTGTGGGCGCCAGCTACTTCAACCCGGTGGACATCGGAGGCATCAACAGGAGCAACCTGGAGACCATCCTCGATCTCCTCACAGGCGACCCAAACGTGGACGTTGTGGCCATGATGCGGAGCGTACAGCGCGGTCGGAGGAGTGCCGAGGACATCGCATCCGAGCTGAAGCAGTACGGCGAGGCGCGGGACAAGTCCGGCAAGCCCATGATGGCTATGTTCTGGACGCCGGTGCCATACCCGGAGAGCGGCCCGATGGAGGAAACGGACGGCATCCTGCGCGACCTTGGCATCCCGACCTTCCCGTCGCCGTCCAGAGCGGCCCGGGCCCTGCGCAAGGTAGTGGACTACCACCGCTTCCACGCGGGCTTGGACGGGTAGAGTTCGGGCCGGAGCGGCCGCAGATTCCAGTCATTCCGAGCGCAGCCGAGGAACGACGGTCGTAAGAAGACGGCGCTTGTAGTCGAAAGGCGGTAGCCTCTACTCCGTGGATTGGATGACTATGCGCCCGCCGTCCCGGACCTCGACGTACAGGCTGTGCTGATCAAGCATTCGCATTCCCACGAGTGGAATGGCGTCGGCGGCGGCACTGGCATTTCGCAGAACACCATCCCAGAGGATGGCAACCTCGTGGACGTCCAAAAGGGCCTCGCCGCCGTCGGCGAGAGTAGCGCGGCCTCTACCGCGATGCGCCAGGCCCAGTTTCGCCACCAATGCGTGAGGCAGAGTCAGGAAGCCGTTGTACCCGGTGTCAATCGCAGCTTCAACTTCCCTTGTTCGTCCCGCCGAACCGTGCAGGTTAAGTGATATGACGGCTTCGTACGCGGAGTTCACCACGCCCTCAATCAAACGGCACTCCGCAGAAACCCGCCCCCAAAGCTGTACAAGGACCGATAGCCGACCCTCAGGCACCAGATGTCATGCCCGTCCGGGCACTGGGTCACGAGCCGGTCCGTCGCTGCAATCTCGTCCTCGCCGATGGCCCAGTTCCCCGTTTCCACGTCTATAGCTACCACCTTTCCGCGGTGGTCGGCCTCCACCTGCCGGCGGATGTGGCTTTCGTATATCTCGTCGCCCAAGCGGGCGGTTTCCTCGTTCGGGCGGCTTGGAGGCCCGCCAGGCCGCGGGCGGTTAGATGGCGCGGATTTGTTGGCGTCTACCATTATTCCCTCTCGAAGCGGCGATACAACGCTATTCTACCATAGCTGAGGCGGGCGGGGGCGGCCTCTACTCCCAGCCCGCTCAATTGGTTCGACTTGCTCACCCCCGTATCAGGTACGGGGCAGGCTATGAGCGGTCGGGAGATCACGTAGCTACCGTCCGCTCACCCTGAGCCCGTCGAAGGGCGTGAGCGGACGGATTTCAGCTGTCGTCGCTCTCGCGAAAGGTTGCCTGGTTCTGCTATGGAGATTCAGCGGCAACTTCTGGTAATATAGGCGGGCAGGCTGCGGCGGGCATCAAGCTCATCCCGCCGGGCCGGGCGAAAGGGCAACCCCAACATGAGACTTCTGGTCATAAACGGACCCAACCTCAACATGCTCGGACACAGGGACCGGGATGTCTACGGAACCATGACCCTGTCCGACATCGAGGAGATGGTGCGCCATCGCGCCGAGGAGCTGGGAGCGGAGGTCGAGTTCTTCCAGTCCAACAGCGAAGGCGCCATCATCGACGTCCTTCAGGCGCGCTACGCTTCGGTGAATGGCATCGTCATCAACCCCGGGGCGCTCACGCACTACGGCCTGTCCCTGCGGGAGGCCCTGGTGGACACGGGGCTGCCCGTGGTTGAGGTGCACATCTCCAACATATACGCGAGGGAGCGGTGGAGGCATCGCTCCGTTGTGGGCCCGATAGCTGTGGGCCAGATAAGCGGACTGGGATGGCGCGGCTACCTGGCCGCTCTCGATTTCCTGGCCGCCAGCTTCAACGAAAGGGCAGTGGAATGACTTCGCGACTTGACGCAATCAGGGCTCGTTTCGAGAGCAACGAGATCGACGGCATACTGATCGGTTCGGACGAGAACAGAAGATACGTGTCCGGCTTCAGTGGCACGGCGGGCAACCTCATCATCACCGCCGCCGCCGCCGTGCTCGCAACCGACTTTCGCTACATTGAGCAGGCCGGTCAGCAGGCCCCCGAATTCCGAGTGCTCCGCGTCGCCGGAGGCGGCTCGGACTGGCTCACCAACCTCCTGAACGAGCTTGGAGTGCGTCGCCTTGGCTTCGAAAGCCAGCACATGACGGTGGCCACGCACGAGAGGCTCTCCAAGAATCTGGCCGAGGCCGGCAACGGCGACGGTGCAAGCCTGGTGCCCACGGCCGGGCTGGTCGAGGAGTTGCGCTCCGTCAAGGACGAGGCGGAGATGGCGTTGCTACAACGAGCCATCGACATCTCGGACAAGGCATTCGAGGAGGTATCGCGGACGCTGAAGGACGGGCAGACGGAGCGCGAGGTGGCATGGATGCTGGAGCGGACCATGCGGGAGCTGGGCGCCGACTCCGTGTCGTTCGATACCATTGTTGCGGCCGGCCCCAACGCCGCGCTGCCGCACCATCGCGCCGACGACACGCCCCTCCGCGACGGGCAGCCGCTCATAATCGACATGGGCGCGCGCTACCAGGGCTACTGCAGCGACCTCAGCCGGACCCTGAGCCTCGGCCGCGAGGACGACACCTTCCGCGAGGTGTACACCACGGTGCTAAGGGCACAGCAGACCGCCATTGAGGGCGTGCGCAGCGGCATGACGGCGGGCGAGGCGGATGGGCTTGCGCGTGCGGTCATCGAGGAAGCGGGCTACGGCGAGAAGTTCGGGCACAGCCTGGGGCACGGCGTGGGCCTCGAAATCCACGAGCGGCCCGGTGTCGGGCCGAACTCGCCGGTGGTGCTGGAGGACGGGATGCCCTTCACAATCGAACCGGGGATCTACATCTCCGGCTGGGGCGGCGTTCGTATAGAGGACGTGGTGGTCCTGGAGCAGGGCAGGGCGCGCGTGATCAGCCATGCGCCCAAGATAGACTAGGTCTGGAGCGTTTAGATGACGATTAGCTACAGCGATCTGAGGCGGGGCACGGTGATTGTGCTGGACGACGAACCCTGGCAGGTCACGGACTGGAAGCACACGAAGATGCAGCAGCGGGCCCCGGTTCTCACTCTCAAGCTGAAGAACCTCAGGAGCGGCCGCGCCATGGAGCGCAACGTGCCCGGCAACCAGAAGCTCACCCTTGCGGAGGTGGACACTCGCCAGGCGCAGTACCTCTACAGCGACGGCGACCTCTACCACTTCATGGACATGTCCACCTTCGACCAGTACCCTCTCACGAACGGCGTGGTGGGGAATGCCCTCCAGTACATGAAGGAACAGGACGTGATGGACCTCGTCTTCTATCGCGACGAACCCATTTCGCTGGAGCTTCCCACGTATGTGGAGCTGCAGGTGGCCAACACGCCGCCGTCGCTCAGGGGCAACACTGCCCAGGGGAGCACCAAGCCGGCCACGCTGGAGACCGGCCTCACGGTCAACGTGCCGTTCTTCGTGAACGTTGGCGAGACCGTGCGAGTGGACACGCGGAGCGGGGAGTACCTGGAAAGGGTGGGCTAGGCCTTGCCGGTCTACTCCGTAGGCCAGGTCACGCGTTACCTCAAGGAGTCGCTCGAGGCGGATGGAGTCCTGAGTGACATGTGGGTGCGCGGCGAGGTTTCCAACCTGTTCAACTCGGCGGCGGGCCACTACTACTTCACGCTCAAGGACGGCACAGGCCAGCTCAAGTGCGTCATGTTCCGTCCCGCCACCGGCGGCGAGAACCTCAGCGACGGCGGCGCAGTCATAACCCATGGCCGCGTCTCCCTGTACGAGGTACGCGGCGACCTGCAGCTGTACGTGGACATGGTGCAGCCGGAGGGCGTGGGCGAGCGTCACCTGGAGCTGGAGCGGCTCAAAGCCAGGCTTGAGGCGGAGGGGCTGTTCCACCCGTCCCGCAAGAGGCCTATGCCTCCGTTCCCGCGCAGGATCGCCGTGGTAACATCGCCGTTCGGTTCCGTCTGGCACGACATCCAGAACGTAGTCGGCCGCAGGTATCCGCTGGCGGAGCTGGCGCTCGCGCCTTCTCCGGTGCAGGGCGAAGGAGCCGCCGCAGCTATCGCGGAGGCGCTGGAGGCCGTGGACCGCGAGGACGACGTTGACGTGGTCATCGTTGCAAGGGGAGGCGGTTCTCTGGAGGAGCTGTGGCCCTTCAACGAGGAGGTGGTAGCCCGCGCCATCTACGCCAGCCGTGCGCCGGTCATAAGCGCCGTGGGCCACGAGACGGACTACACCGTCGCGGACCTGGTGGCGGACGCGAGAGCGCCCACGCCGTCGGCCGCCGCGGAGATGGCGGTGCCGGACCGGCGCGAGCTGGTCGTTCGAGTTCAGGCCAACGTGAACGTGCTGTCGCAGAGGCTGGGCGACGTCATGGAGACGCGCGTGCGCGATATGGAGCAGTCGGTTTGGCGACTGAACCGCGGTGCCCCGGACGCGACCACCTGGCGGCAGCGCCTCGATGACCTGTCAGTCGCGTCAAGCCGGTCGCTGCAGGCCTATCTGGCCGTGCGCGGCGAACGCGTCAGGGGGCTGGAGTTCCGACTTGGCACACTCAGCCCTGCCAACGTGCTCTCTCGGGGCTACGCAATGGTGCAGCGGCAGGACACCGGCGAAACGGTCACGTCCGTCGCTCAGGTAGCCGCAGGCGACGACGTGCAGGTCAGAGTGAGAGACGGCCAGTTCGCTGCGAAGACGCTCGCCGACGGGCGCGGATAGTTCTACGTACTGCACGGGAGTTGAGAGGCAGACTAATGAGCAATGACAAGCCTGGCGAGGCGCAATCCTTCGAGGAAGCGTACAATCGCCTGGAAGAGACGGTACGCAGGTTGGAAGAGGGAGGCCTCTCCCTTTCGGACGCCACGCGCCTCTTCGAGGAGGGAATGCACCTGGCGCGCATCTGCAACGAGCTGCTGACGTCGGCTGAACTCCGTATCACGAGACTGCAGACGGCATACGGCGAGCAGATGCGTTTGCTGGCCGACGCTCAGGAGGAGAGCATTGAGGATTGACCTCCACGTCCACAGCCGCTTCTCGCCCGACTCGTTCATGGGACTGGAGACACTGGCGCGGCGGTGCGTGGAGACCGGCCTGGACTGCATTGCGCTAACCGACCACAACACAATCGAGGGGGCGCTGGAGCTTAAGCGGCTGGCCCAGTTCCCGGTCATCGTCGGAGAGGAGATCAAGAGCGCGGGCGGCGAGATCATCGGGCTGTTCCTGCACGAGGAGATACCGCGCGGTTTGCCGCCCCTGGAGACTGTGCGGCTCATCAAGGAGCAAGGCGGACTGGTCTCGGTGCCGCATCCCTTCGACCACTTCCGCCGGTCCGTCATCGAGCGGGAAGCGCTTCTCGAGATCCTCCCGCACGTGGACATCATCGAGGCGTTCAACGCCCGAAACACGCTTCAGAGGGACAACCGGGCGGCCGAATCGCTCGCGCGGGAGCACGGCGTCCTGACCTCGTCCGTGACCGACTCCCACACGCCCGTGGAGGTGGGCCGATGCTACGTGGACGTGCCCGCCTTCGACATGACGCCTGCGGGTCTGCTGGAAGGGCTTGCCCGCGGAGCACAGACGAGGCGGCAGATGCTGCCCCTCATTCACTTCGCAACAACGTTAACCAAGACGCGCAAGAGGCTCGCGGGCCTGATGCAGCGCGCATGAGGCGACGCAAGCGATGCTGAAGCTGGGTTGGTTTTCGACTGGGCGAGGTGAGGGCTCACTGGGGCTGCTCCGGACCATGCAGGACGCAATCGCGAGCGGGGAGCTTTCGGCCCGGATGGAGTTCGTCTTCAGCAACCGCGAACCGGGAGAGGCCGAGGGCAGCGACCGCTTCTTCCGCCAGGTGGAGGAATACGTCACGCCCCTGGTCACGCTGTCCTCTCAGCGATTCCGCAGGGAACAGGGCGGAGGCCCCTTCTCGCGGCATCGCAAGCAGTTCGACAGAAAGGTCATGCGCCTCCTGGAGCGGTACCGACCCGACGTGTGCGTGCTGGCCGGCTACATGCTCATCACGGCCGGGGAGCTGTGCAACCGTTACACCATGCTCAACCTGCATCCGGCGCTGCCTGGCGGCCCCGTGGGCACGTGGCAGGAAGTGATATGGAGCCTCATCGCGGAGGGCGCAAAGGAGGCAGGGTCGCACATGCATCTTGCGACCGAGGACTTGGACAGGGGACCGGTACTGACATACTGCTCATTTCGCATACGAGACGGAGAGTTTGACGACCTGTGGCGGCAGATCGATGGTCGCAGTGTCGAGGAGCTGCGGGCCTCCGAGGGCGAGGAGCAGCCGCTGTTCCGCCTCATCCGTGAGGAGGGCGTTAAGCGGGAGCGTCCGCTGGTGCTCGAAACGCTGAAGGCGTTTGCCAGTGGCCGGGTGCGCGTAGTGGAGAGGCAAGTGGTGGACGGCGCGGGCAATTCGATTGATGGTCTCTGCCTCAACGATGCGGTCGAGAGGGCCATCCGGGACGCGGGCTGACGGTCCGGAGGAAGAGGTTTGGGTCTCACGGCGCTCACCTCCATTCAGTCAGGCCTCCGGGACCTGTGCGGAGTTCCCGGAGGTTCATTCACCCACTAGTTGTTGTACCATATCCAAACACTCTGTACACTTGACGAGCAATTTGCATGGGACGATTGGTGAACGCAGCTCTGCTATTGTTTGGCTTTCTGATTCTCCTGACCACGGGCCTACTCGTGGTGTTCAACATTTTTCGCTACGATTGGGATCAGCTTCCACGCACCACAGACGCGGGATACACAGGCCGGATAGCTGCCGAGTTGCCTATGACTCGGCCGTCCTTCCATAACGTAGCCAGGTATTCGGACACTGTGGTCTTGGGCGAGATCACGGCGAAGAGTGACGAAGTCACGCCCTGGCCCGTCCGCTTGCTCGAGACAATGAACCTGAGCGTTCTGGATACCTACAAGGGACATGCACCTTCTAGCCTCGTCATCAAGGCGAGAAAACCTACTAGTGGCGGAGTCGGGTACAGCGGAGACGAACACCTGGAACGCATGGTATTTGAGGTCGGCCAGAAGTATGTCCTGTTCCTGATTGAGCGGGAGGGGCACTACGTGGTACAAGGCTATTCCAGGGGAATGTGGAGCGTGGAAGGAGGCATTGCCACCTTAATAGAAACAGGTGACGCCATACCGCTCCACAGGCTACGTGAGAAGGTGGCCGACTATAGATAGGCTACCCCATCAACCTGTTGCCGGTCACGCTTCTCGCAGGGAGGAATGGTCGGATCATACTTGACAGGGGGTTTCATGACAATCGATTCTGGTAAGGTTGAGATTCGCAGGCGGCGTAGATTTCTTTAGGTCGGAGGTGGAGTTGAACGAGCCAGAACTGCCCATCGTGGACCTGCTGCCGGACAACGCCTCCGCCGTCGAGCAGTGCGCCACGCTGCTGTACGAGGTGTTCATGGAGCACCATCCGGCGGCATGGCCGGATATGGCGTCGGCCAGGACTGAGGTGGAGGAGTTCTTTGCGGAGGGTCGCATAAGCCGTATAGCCGTGGACGGAGACGGAACGGTCATTGGCTGGGTGGGCGCGATCCGTGCGTACGATGGATTCGCATGGGAGCTGCATCCGCTGGTGGTGAGGCCGGAGCGTCAGAGGCTGGGCCTTGGCCGCAGGCTGGTCACCGACATCGAGGCCAGGGTGCGGGAGCGAGGCGGCGTCACGATCTGGCTGGGCACCGAAGACGAGGACAACCAGACGACGCTGGGCGGCATCGAGCTGTACGATGACGTTCTTGGCCACCTGGCGCGCATCCGCAACCTCAACGCCCACCCCTACGAGTTCTATCGCAAGGTCGGCTTCACGATCGTAGGAGTGCTGCCGGACGCCAACGGCTTCGGCAAGCCGGACATCTTCATGGCAAAGCGGATTAGACCGGCCTAGGGAGCGGGCGTCTACGCCGTCTTCTGGGTGGGGGCGGTCACCGGCGCGCCGGTTTCGGACTGCAGTAGCGGGGGCTTGCCTTCTCGGATCGTGTCGGCGTCGATGGTGCAGTGGCTCACGCCCGTCATGGACGGCAGCTCGTACATCACGTCCAGCAGCGCCTGCTCGATGATCGAGCGCAGCCCGCGGGCGCCCGTCTTCATCTGAATCGCGTCCTCCGAGGCGGCCTCCAGCGCCGTGTCAGTGAAGACTAGCTCCACGTTGTCCAGCTCGAAAAGCCGCTGGTACTGCTTTACGATCGCGTTCTTCGGCTCCGTGAGGATCCGAACGAGCGAGGCCTTGTCCAGCGATTCCAGGCTTACCACCAGGGGCAACCGCCCAACGAACTCCGGTATGAACCCGTACGCCAGCAGGTCCTCTGGTATGAGGTGTTGCAGCTCGTTGTCGTGGGTGGCGTCCCTCTCGGAGGCGGCGCTGGAGCGGAATCCGATGCCCTGGCGCTCGCGTGACCTCCGTCCGGCCACGATCTGGTCCAGCCCCTCGAAGGCGCCGCCGCAGATGAAGAGGATGTCGTCGGTGCGGATCTGGATGAGCTCCTGGTGCGGGTGCTTTCGCCCCCCCTGCGGAGGTACGTTTGCCGTGCACCCCTCGATTATCTTGAGAAGGGCCTGCTGCACGCCCTCGCCGGAGACGTCACGAGTGATGGAGGGATTGGCGCTCTTGCGACCGAGCTTGTCCACTTCGTCGATGTAAACGATTCCGTGCTCGGCCCGGGGGATGTCGAAGTCGGCGGCCTGGATCAGACGCAGCAGGATGTTCTCCACGTCCTCGCCCACGTATCCGGCCTCGGTGAGCGATGTGGCGTCTGCGATGCAGAACGGAACGTCCAGCACGCGCGCAAGGGTCTGGGCCAGAAGGGTCTTGCCGCAGCCCGTGGGCCCGGCCAGCAGGATGTTGGTCTTCTCCAGCTCCACGTCCTCGTCCGTTTCGGCCTCTGACCAGATGCGCTTGTAGTGGTTGTAGACCGCCACGGACAGTACCTTCTTGGCGCGCTCCTGGCCGATCACGTACTCGTCGAGCTTCTGCGAGAGCGTTCTGGGGTTCAGGCTCTGGGGACGCTTGATGGGCGCGGGCGCGGCGGGCGGAGCGGGTGGAGGCGCCTCGCTGGCGATGGTGTGCTGCCACAGGGCGATGCACTTGTCGCAGATGAAGGTGCGACCGGGGCCCCTGATGAGCCGCCTGACCTGGCTCTGGCTCTTCCCGCAGAAGGAGCAGGATATGGTGGAGTGGGTATCGATTGGGTCTGGCATGACGCCCTCCGGACGAAGGTAGCTTCCGCTCTAGGTGGCGGCGCTCTCTACTTGCGCCTTGGCCAGCACTTCGTCTACCAGGCCGTAATCCATGGCCTGCTCAGCATTGAGGTAGTAGTCCCGGTCGGTGTCTCCGGCGACCCTTTCGTAGGACTGCCCGGTGTGGTCGGAGATGATCGTGCGAATCTTGTCCTGCATTCGCAGAATCTCCCGTGCGGCGATCTCGATGTCCGATGCCTGACCCTGAGCGCCGCCCATCGGCTGGTGCATGTGGATGGTGGAGTTGGGCAGGGCATACCGCTTTCCCTTGGCGCCGGCGCAGAGGAGCACTGTGCCCATGCTGGCCGCGAGGCCCACGCAGATGGTGGACACGTCCGGCTTCACCAGCTGTATGGTGTCGTAGATGGCTAGACCAGAGCTTATGACGCCGCCGGGCGAGTTGATGTACAGGCTTATGTCCTTGTCCGGGTCCTCCCGCTCCAGGAACAGCAGCTGCGCAACGATGACGTTGGCCAATTGGTCGTGAATTGGCGTGCCCAGGAAGATGATGCGCTCCCGGAGCAGCAGGGAGTAGATGTCGAAGGCGCGCTCGCCTCGGGCGCCGGTTTCGATGACCATGGGCACAATGTCACGCGGTGGGTAAAGCATGTCAGGCTCCTTCTTCGGGTTCGCTTTCTTCTTCTTCGGATGTTTCGCCGGTCGGGCTCGCCGCGGCCGGCAGGGGCTCGGTGGCCTCGCCCTTGGTGATGGCTGTGAGCCGCTCCAGGGTCTTGCGATTGAGAAGCATGGTGCCGATGGAGTTTCGCGATCCCTCCAGCATCTGCCTCATGGAATCGGTCGCGGCCTCCGACTCCCCGAGCATAGACTCAATCTCCTCGTCTATCTCCTCGGGCGTCACCTCGATGCCCTCCTTCTCGCGGAGTGCGCCGAGGATAAGCGTGCGCGTGATGCGATCGGCCGCCGACGGCCGAAGCTCCTCCTGTATCTGCTCCACGCTCTTGCCGATGGTGCTCAGGTAGTCCTCCATCCTCACCTGCTGGCGCTGGAGGGCCTCCTGCTGCTCGGAGATTATGTGCTCGATCTCGTGGTCGATAAGTAGAGGCGGGACCTCTATCTTTGAACCTTCCACCAGCGCCTGGACAGCATTCTCCTGGTAGGTCTGGTCAGCGATGAGCCGGTTGCGCCTGAGCAGGTCTTCCTGGAACTTGTCGCGCAACGCCGGCACGGAGTCCACTTCTGCATTGAGGCTCTTGGCGAATTCGTCGTCCAGGTCCGGCAGCTTGCGCTCCTTTACCTCGTGCACAGTGAGCGTGAAGGCGCACTCCTTGCCCGCCCAGCTTTCCTGCGGGTGGTCGTCAGGGAAGGGCAGCGAGAACTGCTGCTCTTCGTCCCGGTTGAGGCCGACGAGCCGGTCGGCAAAGCCGGGCATAGGTACCGTGGAGTCCGCCGAAACGCGATAGTCCACTCGCTCTTCTTCGATGACCACCTCTTCCTCCACCAGGCCGCGTACCTCGAGAGTGACGAGGTCGTCCAGGGCCACGGAGCGCTCCACGGGCTCCCACGTTCCGGCGTCCTCTCGCATGGAGTCAATCAGCTCGTCCACGGCCTCCGGCGCGACTTCCACGCTCTCCTGCTCGACGCGGTAGCTGTAGTAGTCGCCAAGGTCGATGGCGGGCCTGACGGGAACCGTGACCTCGACCATGAGAGGGTCGTACTCGGTGACTCGCACCTTGGGCAGTGAGATCACGTCCAACTCCCGTTCCTGGATTGCCATTGACGTGATCTGCGGCAGGAGTGTGTCCAGCGCGTCTTCCACCATTGCGTCCCGGCCAAGCTCTCGCTCCACGACGGAACGCGGCGCCTTGCCTCTCCGAAAGCCGGGAATGTTCACGCGCTGCACCGCCCGGCGGTAGACCCTGTCGAGATGCTCATCCAGCTCGGGCGGCTCAACCTCAATGCTAAGCACAACCTGGCTCTGGGCCTCTTCAAGCAGGGATACTTTCACGGACGACTCCTGATAGGGACTGTGCCTTCAATTATAAGCGCACAGTTGCCGGATTGTGAAGCGGTGAACTGCACGCCGCCGCTACTCGCCAACCACGCGTATGTGGAGGTCACGCAGCTGCTGCTCCGAAACGGGGGACGGTGCGCCGAACAGCGGGTCCACGGCGCTCTGCGTCTTGGGGAAGGCCATCACCTCGCGGATGCTGTCGACGCCGCCAACGAGCATGACCACGCGGTCGATTCCGCTGGCGAAGCCGCCGTGGGGCGGAGCGCCGTACTCCAGCGCGTCCAGTATCTGACCGAACTGCTCCTGCATCGCCTCGCGGCTGTGGCCCAACAGCTCGAACACGCGCTCCTGGATCTCACGGCGATGGTTGCGCACGCTGCCGCCGGCAAGCTCCATGCCGTTGCACACAAGGTCGTACTGCTTGGCCAGCACCGAGCCGGGATCGGAATCCATCCGCGGCAGGTGGTCGTCCTTGGGCGATGAGAACGGGTTGTGGGGAGAGTCCCACCTGTTCTCGTCAGGCCTCCACTCCAGCAGCGGGAAGTCGACGATGAAACCGAATGCAAGCAGGTCCGGGTCCGCAAGCTCCAGCCGCCGTCCCATCTCGACCCGCAGGCCGCCGAGCGCATTGTCGACGCTCTCGCGCGGGCCCGCCACAATCAGCAGCAGGTCGCCGCGGGAGGCGTTCATGCGGGCAGCCAGTCGCTTGACCTCGTCCGTGGTCAGGTAGCGGGCCGCGGGCGAGCGAAACTCGTCCTCCGTCAGGTCGTCCAGGGAGTGGTCAGGGTCGCCGTCGAGGGCGATGGTCACGAGACCGGACGCGCCGCGCTCGCGCGCCATGTCGGTCAGCGCGTCCACCTGGCGGCGAGGGAGCGATGCGCATCCGGGAGCGGCCAGTCCTTTGGCGACGCCGCCCGACTCGACCGCATTCTTGAACACCTGGAAATTCGACTCTGCGGCTATGTCCGACAGGACGGAAAGCTCCAGTCCAAATCGCAGATCGGGCTTGTCGGAGCCATAGCGGTCCATCGCGTCGGCGTAGGCGAGCCTTGGGAAGGGCTTGAGCAGGCGCTTGTGGGGCACAATCGTCTCCGCAAGGCCCGTGAACAGCTGCTCCATAAGCTCTAGCACGTCGCTCTCATCGACGAAGCCCATCTCCAGGTCCAGCTGCGTGAACTCCGGCTGGCGGTCGGCCCGCAGGTCCTCGTCGCGGAAGCAGCGAGCGATCTGGAAGTAACGCTCCACGCCGCCCATGACCAGCAGCTGCTTCATCTGCTGCGGCGACTGGGGCAGGGCGTAGAACTGGCCAGGATGAATCCGGCTGGGCACCAGGTAGTCCCGCGCGCCCTCCGGCGTACTCTTGGTGAGGATTGGCGTCTCCACCTCGATGAACTCCAGCTCTGAGAGGAAGTCGCGTATGTACTTGACCACCCGGTGACGCAGGAACAGGTTGTCGCGGATGGCTGCCCGCCGCAGGTCGAGGTAGCGATACCTGAGCCTGACCAGTTCGTCGGCCTCTGCGGCCTCATCTTCGAGGCTGAACGGAGGCGTAATTGACGGGTTGAGGACCTCCAGGGTCGCTGCGACGACCTCCACGTCTCCTGTTGGGATGTTGGGGTTTGCTGTGCCGGGCGGCCTCTGGCCGACGACGCCGCGCACGCGAAGCACCCACTCGCTGCGGAGGCTCTGGGCAGCTTCATGGGCGTCCGGCGCTACCTGCGGGTTGAACACCACCTGCACGATGCCTCGCCAGTCCCGCAGGTCGATGAACACGAGACCGCCGTGGTCGCGCCGGCGGTGGACCCAGCCCGCGAGCGTGACCTCACGGCCCTCGTCCTCGATGCGAAGCGCGCCGCAGCTAACGGATTTCAGCAAGGCATACCTCTCGAACCGGCGTGTGAGTCCAGCGGATTATAGGTGAGGCGTGATGGTGTTGCAAGGATGGGGTGGAGGCGGAATTCCAGCGGGGATCCGCTGAAGTTTCCGGAGCGACCTGCGAAGCTCCCACGCGCCTTGATGGCCTTGTCCGGGCGCAAAATATTAGCCCTTGCAAACTTCGACGAGAGCGCAAGACGAGGGACGTGAGTTTCAGACGGTCTCCGACGTGGCGGCTTCTAGTATGGAGGGCTACCGCTCCACTCCAAGGCGGAAACGAGGCTGTCTCGTTGCGACCACATGATGGCGTATTCCGCCAATGGCACGAGAGCATGGGAGCTCCACACCCCTTCCCTAGCGCCGCGGTCATCAAGAATCGCATACGGATGCCAGCGGTCGTCTCCGTTTAGGATATCGGTGAACCTGTAGGCGAGACGTTCAGCCCAACTGCGAGCGGCCGATGCACTCGCGGGAGACAGCGGGTGAAACAAGAGATTGCGCCCGGAGTTGACGTGGAATCGAACTGTATGCTGTTCGCGCTTGCCGGGCACAGCATAGCCGACGTCATAGGCAACGCCACTTCGGATTATGACGGACTCAACCTCGTCGTCGAAGTTCACTCTAGAGGTCGGCCGGCGTTTGTGGATCAGATCGACTACTCCAAGTGACGCCTGTATAAGCCCTTGTATTGCCATTCCAAGAAAATCAGCGTCAACCTCAATGCTCAGCCGGTTTCTTAGGATTGAAACACCATGAGCTTTGGAAATCAGGCGGGCGTTTGCCATCAGCGGTCCGCTCAACGTGATCCCATTAATGTAGAGGTAGCCTAGCGTGTTCCCGAGATCGTTGATTTGAATGCGTCCAGATTGCACAATCTGAACTTCCAGTTCGATGCCCTCGCCATCAGGCCGAACGAAGGGCGTAGACAGCAGGCACCCGCCCTGAAATTGGGAGGCAGTGAATTCTCCCCTCAGATGGGCCAGATAGCTTTCAATTGCATCTGCACAGCTTCCGAATGCCACGTCGACACCTTCTCAATGATCTGTCGGCTAAGGGAAGAGCACCTGCGTATACGCACCCCATAACTCGATGTTGCACTCCTTCAAGAAGTCCAGTAGCTCTTCATTGGGGTCGCCAATTCGGATGTCACTTGGGACATATACCCTCTTGTCTTCCCACTCATCATCCCAAGTATGCTTGTGTGGCCCTGTTATGCGTATTCGAGTTACTGGATCTGTGTGCGATGCGTGAACTGTATACTTGCGAATTGGTGCATTCCGGTAAAGCAATGCAAAGCTCCGGTTCGTCCGCCCAACAAACCCGCGAAGCTTGAGCACTTCCTGGGATGCCAGGCAAAGGACGGTTGCCTCGAGACGAAGAGTCTCTCCGTCATTCTGCCAAGAGAGGTTAGCCCCAATGACCTTGAGCTCCTCCAGCACACGACTCGCTTCAGACTCGGTCACCATCTATACGGCCTTGCTCTGTCCCGCCTTCGTCACCGCAGCCAACCAGGCTTGGCAACGCAGCCCTATCGTACCGGCCATCAGTCCGGCGTTTGGGTATAGCCGATTATAGGTGAGGCGTGATGGTGTTGCAAGGATGGCTTGCCTTGACACCCATATCTGCCTCTTGTAACATCAAGCGCAGCTTGCGCTAGTGGCGCAGGCCATCTGCAACTGTCGGTCGGCGGGCAGCCGGGGAGGACTCCGTTCCGTGAGCTACGTGAAAGGCCTGTTCTGCAAGGAGTGCGGCAGGGAGTATCCTGCCGAGCCTCTCAACGTCTGCGACTTCTGCTTCGGGCCGCTGGAGGTCACCTACGACTACGACGCCATCTCCGGTGTGATCTCCCGCCAGCGAATCGAGAGCGGGCCGCACTCCATGTGGCGCTATCACGACTTCCTGCCCGCGGAGGCCGAGAACGCCATCGACATCAACGCCGGCTACACGCCGCTCATCAAGGCGGATAACCTGGCAAGGTCGCTCGGCCTGGATGAGCTCTACCTCAAGAACGACGCGGTGAACCCTTCGTTCTCCTTCAAGGACCGGGTGGTCGCCGTGGCCAGCACCAAGGCGCGAGAGTTCGGGTTCGACACGCTTGCGTGCGCTTCCACGGGCAACCTTGCGGGCAGCGTGGCCGCCCACGCAGCGCGGGCCGGGATGCGAGCCTTCGTGTTCATTCCCGCAGACCTCGAACGAGGGAAGATACTGGGCGCGGCGGTGTACGGCGCAACGCTCGTTGCCGTGGACGGCAGCTACGACGACGTGAACAGGCTGTGCAGCGAGCTTTCGGACAACTACAACTGGGCCTTTGTGAACATCAACATGCGGCCCTACTACGCCGAGGGCAGCAAGAGCCTGGGATTCGAAGTGGCGGAACAGCTGGGCTGGCGGGCCCCCGACAACTGCATCGTGCCGGGCGCGTCCGGCTCGCTGTTCACCAAGATATGGAAGGGCCTGAACGAGTTCTCGTCGTCAGGGCTGATCGGCGATGTCAGCACCAAGATGTTCATCTGCCAGGCGGAGGGATGCGCGCCCATCGTGGCGGCCTACGAGGCAGGCGACTTCGCAATCAGGCCGGTGAAGCCCAACACAATCGCCAAGTCGCTGGCCATCGGCAACCCCGCCGACGGCTACTTTGCGCTGAGGGTCCTGGAGGCTACGGGAGGCTCGGGGTGCGCCGTGCCGGAAGAGGAGGTCGCGGAGGGCATCAAGGAGCTTGCGGAGATGGAGGGCATATTCACGGAGCCGGCCGGCGGCGTGGTGATAGCCTCGCTGAAGAGGCTGGCCCGTTCGGGGCAGATCAAGCCGTGGGAGACCACCGTGGCCTTCATCACGGGCAACGGCTACAAGACGCAGGAAGTGGTGGAGGACACAGTGAGGCCCGTGCTCATCAAGCCCACCTTCGCCTCGTTCGAAGAGGCCCTGAGCGTGAGGCCGTGAGCCGGCCTCGGAATTCCCGATCACCAATGGAAGGGGCAGCAAATGGCTAAGCGAAGGGCCAAGTTCACCTTTCCCACCGACCTCGTCACTGAACCCGTGATCTTCGACCTGGGACACAAGTTCCGCGTGGTCACTAACATCCGCAGGGCGGACGTTAGAGAGGACGTGGGCTGGGTGATTCTGGAGCTTGAGGGTGAGGACGAGGAAATCGAAAGCGGGCTGGACTGGGTCATGTCGATGGGCGTCAGAGTCGATCCGGTCAGCGGGGACGTGATCGAGAGCTAACACAGGCCCTATTGCGCTGAAGTGAAAGGCATAGAGGCCCAGGAGGATTGCCAGATGAGCGTAGTTGTTCGAATACCCACTCCGCTGCGCAGGGTGACCAACGGCCAGGACAAGGCGTCCGTGGACGGGGATAACCTGGTGCAGATCATAGAATCGCTGGAGGCCCAGTACCCCGGCCTTAAGGAGCGGCTGTGCGATGAAGCGGGGGACCTGCGCCATTTCGTAAACATCTACGTCAACGGCGAGGACGTGCGGTTCCTGGAGGGCCTGGAGACCGCCATAAGCGCCGGCGACGAAGTCAGCATAGTGCCGGCCGTTGCGGGCGGCTCGCGCTAGGCTCAGCGGCGAACGGAACGCGCGGCCGTCCGCGCAGACTATCGGTGAGTGTCAGACCCTTCGACTATCGCAGTGTTAGGGGGCCAGAAACCACAGTCATTCCAAGCGTAGTCGAGGAATCTAGGGAAGGTCTGAACAAAGTGCTGCCGGGCTGATTTATTGATTGCCGGGTGCAGAAGTAGGCTTGCCCTCCCGGTTGTTGTCTTGTTTGTTGATGGTGCGGTTAATTTCGGTCCTTTGCCCTATCCTCTCCGGCCGTTTCGTGGCTTCAGCCCCGCTTTTGGGCCCACTACCCCCTGGGTCAACCAGCCAAGTGGCCCTGGGCCCGGTTCAGGTTGGACAGCCCTAGCAGCAGCGCCAGCCGTTCTGTGTTCTTGGCCAAGCCCCGATAGCGTACCTTGGCGTAGCCCGATAGTCTCTTCACATCCAGAAAGGGGTGTTCCACCTTGGCTCGGATAGATGCCTTCACCTTTTCCCCTATTGCCACCGGGTCCCCAGGTTCCAGTTTCCGCCTCTGTCCCGGCTTCATTGCCACCTGCCACTGTACCGCCAACTGCAGATGCTCTTCCCGCTTCTGCACCCCGATGTAGGCAGCATCCCCCCACACCTGGGACTCCCCACCATGCAATAACCGGTGAGCCTGGGTCACATCATGCACGTTGGCCGATGTGGTAGCGAAGCTGTGCACCAAGCCAGTCTCCGAATCCACCCCGATGTGCAGCTTCATCCCGAAGTGGTATTGGTTCCCCTTCTTCACCTGACGCATCTCCGGGTCCCGCTCCCCGGCCCGGTTCTTGGTGGAGGACGGCGCTTCTATGATGGTGGCGTCCACTATGGTTCCCTCTCGCAGTCGTACCCCGTGCTCTTCCAGATGCCTGTTGATCTCCTCAAACAGCCCTTCCCCCAGCCCGTGCTTCTCCAGTAGATGCCGGAAGTGCAGGATAGTGCTCTCGTCAGGCAACGGCTCGCTTAGACGCAGTCCCGCAAATCGCCTTACTGACTCCGCCTCATACAACAGATCCTCCATCCCTGGATCACTCAGAGCCTGCCCTCGCGAAGGCGGGGGTTGTAGCAGAGCTGGACGATGTGGACCCGAAGCATCACCGACAGGGGGTAAGGCCGGCGACCCCGTTCCGCCTTAAAGTAGTGCGACTGGATGCGCTCCTCCAACCTCTCCCAAGGAATAAGGGTGTCGATTCGCTTCAGAAACACCTCCCGACGGGTCTGTCGCTTCTTGTGTTGGTACTCCAAGTCGGCAAAGGTTGGCTGGTCCGTCATGGTCACTCCCCCTCGGTCTTGGCTTGCCTGGCCTCAGTATGCCACAATCCAAGGGCATTATTCAGAGTTTCCTTAGAGCGGCTGCGGGCTGCTGACAATTGGTATTCCCCAGCGCGCTGCCGGTGAGGGGCGAGGTGTGTACGATGGCGTCAGGTCCTGGATTTCTCGACTCCGCTGCGCTTCGCTCGAAATGACAATGGAAGGTGGCTGCGCGTCGCCCGAAGGGCTGGTGAGCGGCGGACGCAGGGACTTGGAACCGCGGCTAGCTGCGTAGCACCATCCGATGTTGTATATCCTTGGCGGCCTTCCCGGGGTGGGCAAGACAACGATCGGTGGGGGACTGGCACGGGCCATCGGCGCCGTTCATCTGCGCATAGACTCCATCGAGCAGGCGTTGCGCAACTCGTCCGTAACCATTTCTGGATCAGAGGAGTACGTGGTCGCCTACGCTGTCGCTGAGGACAATCTGAGGCTGGGCCACTCCGTGATCGCCGATTCCGTGAACCCGATTGAACTGACCCGAGCCGCCTGGCGGGACGTCGCCGTGCGTGCGGGCACGCCCTACATCGAAGTTGAGATCGCCTGTACCGACCGGGCGGAGCACCGGCGCAGGGTCGAGACACGGATAGCCGACATCGCGGGACATGTCTTGCCAACGTGGCAGCAGGTGTGCGACCGTGAATACGAGCCTTGGCAGGCCGGCATCGTCATCGATACGGCGGGACGGCAGACCGAGGCAAGCGTTGCAGATCTGCGGGAGCGGCTGGAACGCTTCGAACAGGCTCTCCGGGCGACCCGCAATGGTGAGTAAGGCGATTTGGGGGAACGGCTCAGGTGGGGCTCAAGGCTTGAGCTGTGCCCGTTCACGCCCTTCGACAGGCCCAGAGCCTGCCCCGCACACCGATGCGGGGGTGAGCGGACATCACGCGCCTTTCACTTTCGGCGGAGCCACTTCTCCTTCTGCGTCCGCCTGACGTCCTCATCCGTGGCGCGATAGCGGGCCAGGAACCCATCGCGGAAAGCGGCATACCGCCCCTCCACAATCGCTGCGCGCGCCTCCTCCATCAGCCGCGTGACGAACCGCAGATTGTGCACGCTGGCCAGCCGATACGCCAGCAGCTCCCTGGCCCTGAACAGGTGGTGCAGGTACGCCGCCGAGAAGCTCGCGCAGGCGTAGCAGTCGCAGCAGTCGTCGATGGGGCCGTCGCTCTCGCGGTACGGAGCGGAGTGCACGTTGACGCGCCCGTCCGCCGTGAAGAGGCCCCCGTTGCGGGCGACGCGCGTGGGCAGCGAGCAGTCGAACATGTCCATGCCCAGGCCGATGCAGGTGACCAGGTCTTCCGGCGAACCTGCGCCCATCAGGTATCGGGGCTTGTCCGCTGGCAGGATTCCGCCCATGAGCGAGACCATCTCGTAGGTCATCGACTTTGGCTCACCAACGGTAAGCCCTCCCAGCGCGTAGCCATCGAAGTCCATGGCCACCAGCGCCGACGCAGACTCCAGACGAAGCTCCCGGCTCACGCCCCCCTGTACCACCGCGAACAGCGCCTGATCTTCCAGGCGGTGCGACTCACGGCATCTCAGGGCCCACCGGTGCGTTCTTGACGTGGCCTCGCGCAGGGTGGACTCCTCAGCGCCGTAGGGCGGGCAGTGGTCCAGCACCATCGCAATGTCCACCCCAAGCTGCTCCTGGTACTCGACTGCCAGCTCCGGCGAGAGGAGCTGCTCGCTGCCGTCGATGTGCGAGCGGAAGGTGACTCCTTCCTCGGATAGGCTGCTCAGACGGCCCAGGCTGAGAGTCTGGAAGCCGCCGCTGTCGGTTAGGATGGGGCCACGCCAGCCCATGAACCTGTGGAGGCCGCCCATGTCGCGCACCAGCCGGATGCCCGGGCGGAGCATCAGGTGGTACGTGTTCGAGAGGACGATGGTCGTGCCTATCGCGGTGAGGTCGTCGGGCGCAACGGCCTTCACCGAGCCCTGCGTGGCGACAGGCATGAAGGCGGGAGTGGGTACCAGGCCGTGCGGCGTGTCCATGCTGCCGGCCCTCGCAGGGCCGTCGGTGCATTCGACCCGAAAACTGAATGGCATGGGCGGCAGTTCTCCGTAAGAAGTGGCTGGCTGGCCGGTAGGTCGGTATCCAAAGTATAGAGCAGGCAGTCGCCGGATAGAAGCGGTGTTGACCTGAGGCGTGCAATGGCTTACTCTTGCGCATAAACGGCGGAGGGCGCCTCTTGGCACCATACTACCCGGTATACTTGGACGTGAGAGACCGGCGCTGCGTGATAGTCGGCGGTGGGCAGGTGGCGGAGGGGAAGATCGCCGCGCTATTGGAGAGCGGCGCCGAAGTATGCATCATCAGCCCTGAGGTCACCGAGACAATCCAGGGCATGGCTGACACCGGCATGATCGGCCTGGAGAAGCGCGAGTACCGCGACGGCGATCTTGAAGGCGCGTTCATCGCCATCGCTGCCACCGACGACTCCGCCCTGAACGACCGCATATCCCGCGAGGCGACAGCTCGCAATGTCCCCCTGAACGTGGTCGACGTCACACACCTGTGCACCTTTATCGCGCCGTCGATCGTGAGAAAAGGCGAAGTGACCGTGGCCATTTCCACGGCGGGCCTGAGCCCGGCCCTTGCCCGCAAGCTCAGGGTGGAGCTGCAGGACAGCCCGGCCCTAGACTACGCAGACCTCGCGCCCATACTGTCCGAGGTGAGGCTTGAGCTTCGCAGCGAGGGCGCCGTGATCGACGCAGAACATTGGCAAGCCTGCCTCAGCAGGGACCTGGTGACCCTGTTCCACACGGATAGGGAGGCGGCCAAGCAGTCCCTCAAGCGCGCCCTACTCGAAGGCGCCGCCACCGGAGTCTCGGCGGCGCAATGAAGCTCTTCGTGCTCGGCCTTAGTCACTGGCAGACGCCTCTCGAGGTCAGGGAGAGCGTGGCCTTTACCCGCGAGGAGCTGCCGCAGGCGCTTCTTGCGCTGAAGGACGCGCTGGGCGGCGGTGTCATCGTGTCCACCTGCAACCGCACCGAGATCTACGTCACAGGGGAGAACGCCTGCGACGTACACGACAAGCTGAATGAGCTGCTGATGCACAGGCTCCCGCCGCAAGCCGGCCATACATCTAGTGCCTTCTACTTCTACGAGCACGAGGAGGCTGTGTGTCATCTCTTTCGTGTCACGAGCGGCCTGGACTCGCAGATCCTCGGCGAGTCAGAAGTGCTTGGGCAGGTGAGGGATGCGTACGGCGCATCGGTGGGGCAGGGCTGCGCGGGGGGCGTCGTCTCCAGGGTCTTCCACCACGCGTTGCGGGTGGGCAGGCGGGCCCGACGCGAGACCGCTATCGGTGACAACGCGCTGTCCATCGGCTCGGCCGCGGTGGAGCTGGCCCGCCGCACGATAGGTGACCTGGGCCGTGCGAGCGCGGCCGTGGTCGGCGCAGGAGAGGCCGGGAAGCTCGTGGCCCAGGCGCTCCGATACCGGGGCGTGGGCCGCATGGAGTTGCTCAATCGCACCCTCTCCCGCGCCAGCGAAGCTGCAGCCGAGTTGGAAGCCTATGCTCGGCCCCTGACGGACCTGCCGGAGGTGCTATCCACGGCCGACATCGTGGTCAGCTCGACAGATTCGCACGACATGCTGCTTTCGCGTGACACGGTGGCGGAGGCTGTCAGGTCCCGAAACGGCTCCCCCCTGGTGATTGTGGACATAGCAGTCCCGCGCGACGCAGACCCAGCCGTCGGCGACATTCCCGGCGTGACCCTGCTTGACCTGGACGACCTGGAGTCGGTTTCACGCGCCAACCGGGACGAACGCGGACAGGAAGTGGACGCAGTTGAACGCATTATCGATGAGGAAATGCTGCGGTTTCGAGACTGGTGGGAGTCGCGAAGCCTGGACCCGTCCATCGCGAGGCTTGAAGCGCACGCAGAGGCCCTACGCCTCGGCGAGGTGGCAAAGACGCTCCGGCAGATGCCGCACCTGGGTCAGGACGAGGTGGAGCGCATCGAAGCGATGAGCAGGGCCATCGTGCGAAAGCTGCTCCACAACCCCATCTCGGCTCTGAAGGAAGACCCCGGTTACCTGGAGGCGACGCAGCAGCTGTTCGGGCTGAAGGACGACCCCGACGCGGGCTAGGAGAGGGGAACGGGCTGAGGGAGCGTCAATGAAGATCGCAGTGGGCACCCGCGGCAGCCGCCTTGCGCTCGCGCAGACCGAGGAGGTGCTGTCGCACCTGAGACGAATCTCACCTGACGTCGAGCCGAGCGTCGTCGTAATTCGAAGCGCCGGCGACGCAATGCCGGACGCACCGCTGGCCGGACTCGGCAAGGGCGTCTTCACCGGCGCGCTGGAGGCAGCTCTGCAGGACGGCAACGTAGACATGGTTGTGCACAGCCTGAAGGACCTTCCCACTGCGACCCCGGACGGCCTGACCGTCATGGTGGTCTGCCCGCGTAGCGACCCCCGCGACGTGCTGGTTAACGCATCGCAGAGCACGCTGGCCGAGATGCCCGCCGGCTCAGTCATCGGCACGAGCAGCCCGCGTCGTACCGCGCAGCTGCGCGCACTTCGCAGCGACGTGATAGTGGAGCCTGTCCGCGGCAACGTGGAAACGCGCATCGGCAGGGCGGACGGCAACGGCTACGAAGGCGTGGTGGTGGCCGCCGCCGGCCTGCTGAGGCTGGGGCTGGGGGGCCGCATCGCGCAGTACTTCGATCCCTACGACATGGTGCCGGAGCCCGGCCAGGGCGCCCTGGCCGTCGAAGTCCGCTCGGAGAGGGAGGACCTGCTGCGCTTGCTGGACGCCATCCGGGACGCCCCTACCTGCATGGCGGTCGCCGCCGAGAGAGCATTCGTGGTGGCCATGGGCGGCGGTTGCCGCGTACCCATCGCCGCCCACGCCACCGTCGATGGAGACGCCGTCGTCATGGTCGGCATGGTGTCATCAGTCGATGGAAGCGAGATGATCAAGGCCCGGCTCTCCCGGAAGGCGGGAGAGCCTGATGAAGCTGGTCGCGCCCTGGCGGAAGAGCTGTTCACGATGGGAGCGGCCGAGATTCTGGAGTCCGGAGCAGGGGAGTGAGAGAGCCCGGCGTCGTATACCTGGTTGGCGCAGGCCCCGGCGACCCCGGCCTTATCACGGCTCGCGGGCTGGCCATGCTCCGTACCGCCAACGTGGTCGTTCACGACCGGCTGGTCAACCGCGGCTTGCTGGATGAGGCTCCTTCCGAGGCCGAGATGGTGGACGCCGGCAAGGCCAGAGGGGACCGACGGATGTCGCAGGAGGAGATCAACCGGCTGTTGGCAGACCGGGCGCGGGAGGGACTGCGCGTGGTACGCCTCAAGGGCGGCGATCCCTTTGTCTTCGGCCGCGGCGGCGAGGAAGCCGAGTGGCTGGCGGAGGCAGGCGTACGTTTCGAGGTGGTGCCCGGTGTGTCGTCGGCGATCGCGGCCCCGGCCTACGCGGGCATCCCCGTGACGCATCGCCGGATCGCGTCCCAGGTCACGTTCGTCAGCGGTGCAGAGGACCCGGCCAAGCCCGAGTCCGCCGTGGACTGGGAGCGACTTGCCAGGACGCCTGGCACACTGGTCGTGATGATGGGGTGGGAGACTCTGCCTGCAATAGTGGACGCATTGCGTAAGTATGGCATGGACGAATCAACACCGGCGGCGCTGGTCGAGTGGGGCACGGAGCCGCACCAGCGCACCGTCTCGGGCAGCCTCGCGGACATCGTAGGTCTGGGGCAAGGCGCAGGGCTGGCGGCGCCCGTCGTTACAGTATTCGGCGAGGTGGTCTCGCTGCGCGAGCGCATCCGCTGGTTCGAGGACAGGCCGCTATTCGGCAGGCGCGTGCTGGTGCCAAGGACCCGTGCGCAGGCGGGCGCCCTGTCGCAGCAGCTTAGAGAGAGGGGCGCGCAGCCCATTGAGGTTCCTACCATAGAGATACAGCCTGTGGAGGAAAGCGCGCGGCTGGATGGGGCGCTAAGGTCGCTTCACACCTACGCTTGGGTTGTGTTCGTGAGCGTGAATGGCGTTCAGGAGGCGTTCGGCCGCATGGAGCGGCTGGGGCTGGACGCGCGGGCGTTCGGGGCCGCGCGCGTGTGCGCCGTGGGGTCGGCGACAGCTACGGCCCTGCGTGAGCGCGGGATCGTCGCAGACCTGCAGCCGCGAGAGTCGGTGTCCGAGTCGATAGTCGACGGTCTGTCAGAGGCTGGCATAGCAGGGGAACGCGTGCTGCTGCTGCGAGCTGAGGCGGGACGTGAGGCGCTGTCAGTTGGCCTGGAGCGAGCCGGCGCGCTCGTCGACGACGTGGCGGTGTACCGCACGGTGACGCCGGAGGATTCGCGGGAGCGCGTTCGGGAACTGCTCTCCGGCGAGGGAGTGGACGCGATCGCGCTTACAAGCTCATCCACGCTGACCAATCTGCTGTCCTTGCTTGAGGGCGACGCGTCGGCACTGGACGGCGCGGCCGTGGCGTGCATCGGACCCGTGACCGCGGCGACAGCGCGGGCCGCAGGCCTGCACGTTGACGTGGTTGCCTCGCAGGCCACGGTTGAAGCGCTTGCCGATGCGCTGGTTGACCATTTCGCTTCAAGTCCAGCCGGTGGGACGTAGGAGGTGTGATATGACCTCGCGCTTTCCACTCACAAGGCTGAGGCGGCTGCGGGAGTCACAGGCGTTGCGACGCATGACGGCGGAGGCGTCGCTCAACGTTCAGGACTTCGTTTACCCACTCTTCGCCACGCATGGCCGGGGAGTCCGCGAGCCGGTGGAGCCGATGCCCGGAGTCTACCAGATGTCGCCGGACCGGCTGGCCGAGGAGGCGGTTGAGGTATCGGCCTTGGGCATACCCGCGGTGCTGCTGTTCGGGTTGCCCGCCTCCAAGGACGCCGCCGGAAGCGAGGCCTACGACCCCGAAGGCATAGTCCAGCAGGCCATCCAGGCCGTGAAGCAGGCTGCGCCCGGACTCGCCGTGATGACGGACGTTTGCCTCTGCGAGTACACGGACCACGGCCACTGCGGCGTCCTGAACGGCGGACGCGTGGACAACGACGCCACCCTTGAGCTCCTCGCGCGCGCCGCGGTCTCGCACGCGGAGGCCGGGGCGGACGTGGTCGCGCCCTCCGCGATGATGGACGGCCAGGTGGGCGCAATTCGGCGCGCGCTGGACTCCGCAGGCCGGTCTGACACGCCAATCATGGCCTACTCTGCTAAGTACGCCTCCGCGTTTTTCGGCCCCTTCCGCGTGGCGGCCGACTCGGCTCCGCAGTTCGGCGACCGCCGGGGATACCAGATGGACCCCGCAAACGCTCGTCAGGCACTTCACGAGATGGAGCTTGACCTCCAGGAGGGTGCGGACATACTCATGGTCAAGCCCGCGCTGGCCTACCTGGACGTGATAGCCAGGGCAAGGCGCAGGTTTGCCCTGCCCATCGCCGCCTACAACGTCAGCGGCGAATACTCGATGCTTAAGGCTGCGGCGGCGAACGGCTGGCTGGACGGCGAGGCGGCCGCGATGGAAGCGCTCACCGCCATCAAGCGGGCCGGCGCTGACATCGTGATCTCGTATCACGCCAAGGAGGCGGCGCGGCTGCTGTCCAACGGCGGCTGAAGTGTGGCCTCGGCCCGGCCTTTCGACTAGAATGGGACGCAAACGAAAGGGAGGCGCTACGATATGAAGATAGAAGTGATAACCGCGGCCGAGTGCCAGGATAGGGTGCTGCTCCTATTCGAAGGGGAAGCGCCAAGCGAGCAGGACACTCAGGTGGACGATTACCTGCGCTCCAACAACCTGGAACCCAAGCGGCAGTACACCGAGAACAGGGACGGCAAGGACTATCGCGTCTACTACTTCGGCCAGTGCTACATCGGGGCGCACATGGACCAGCTAACTGCGCTTGCGGACGACCCCAACTAGCCCGCGCTTCGATGGAGGTCACGATGCACAAAGAGCCACGCGAGGGACTGCACTACGGCGTGTTCGAGGTGGCGGCAGGCTGGGTGGGCATACTCGCCTCGCCGGCCGGGATACGAAGGCTGAACCTCTCGCAGGAGTCGCCGGCGGACGCCATCGAACACCTGACGTGCGGCCGCGATGGGTTGGCGGCGGAGTCGCACTTTCCGGACCTGGAGGGCCGGCTCGAGCGATACTTCCGCGGCGAGGACTCGCCTCTAGACGATGAGCTGGACCTGGTTGGCACGGACTTCCAGATGAGGGCGTGGGAGGCCGCAAGAGCTATACCGCGCGGCGAGACGCGCAGCTACGGCTGGATAGCTCGCAGCATTGGCAGCCCGGGCGCGGCTCGCGCCGTGGGACAGGCGATGCGGGCCAACCCCGTGCCCTTCATCGTGCCGTGCCATCGAGTGGTCGGCAGCAGCGGTGCGATGCGCGGCTACGGCGGCCCGGACGGCGTGGACATGAAGCTGAACCTCCTGGCCATGGAGCGCGGCGGCGCATTCGGGATTTAGCAGTCGTTCTGTTCCTCAACACACCGTGGTCATTCGCAGTTTGAGGCTGCGCAGTCAATCGGCCGCGTCTCGTGCAGTGTCGTGAGCAGCGCCAGCTCTTGGCTCGAGATGTGCTATGCGCAGCTCGCGCAGGTCAGGACGTGACCTGGATCTCTCCGAACCAGCAGGACCCCGTGACCACAAGCCGTGCCTTGGGCTCCGGGGGTTCCGGACGCTTCGTCTCAATGCTGCCGAACATCACGGACGATTGAATGTCGACTGCCCAGTCTTGCGGGACGCGGAGACTCACGCTGCCGAAGAGAACACTTGCGTTGACCGTGGCCGCGCCGTCAACAATATCGGCGGAGGTCAGGTCGACTTCGGCGCTGCCGAATGTGGCCGATACGTTGCCCCCGGTGAATCCCTTCCCGGTTGCGTTCTGTCTACTGCCGGAGAATATGCTGTCGACGTCTAGCGACTGGCCGACATTGGCGAACGGGACTCTAGCGAAGGGCCGGCGGCCGAATAGGAGCGCCAGCCCAATTGCTATGATCAGCACGGGCCAGAGTGTCGAAAAGTCGATGATGAAATAGCCCAAATTGTGGAAAAGGAGCGCGGAGAAAACCGCGATTACGATCAAACCGCCCTTCCAGTTGCCATTGCGGAGGCTGACTAGCCCGGCGGCAATGGGGAATAGCGGCCACCACTGCCACAAGAGTTCGAAGCCAATAATGTGGGGGAACATGATAACGGCGCCCAGAATGATCAAGGCCAGTCCGGCTAGCTTCTCGTTGTTCATGATCGCCTACACCTTGAATCTGAATGTCCGGTTGCTGCTGCTCACCTGAAGCTCCGGTGATGCTGGTCGGTTGTGGCATAGTAAAGCTAGCCTGCTCTATAGTCAAGCGAGGCTGGATGACTGAACAGCCGGCTTTCTCAGATGAGCAGCTAATGTGGGAGCACACCTGGCTCAGAGTTCTGAGGACCCTGGACGAACAGGGCAGGCTGGACTGGAGCCAGGCGTTCCTGGATGGAAGTTTCGTCCCAGCCAAAGGGGGGAGAGGACGTCGACTACGGATGGAAGGGTAAGGGGAACACGGTCCACATGATGACCGAGGGAGAGGGATTGCCTCTGGCCTTCGATGTGACCGGTGCCAGCGTATCCGAGGTGACAGTGGACTGGATGTGGTGGACAGGGTTCGCGTCCCTCGTGCTCGAGGCCGGTCCAAGAAGAGACCTGACTCGTTGACTGCTGACAAGAGCTACGACAGCGCAGAGTTCCGGCGGGAACTGCGACGACGAGGGATTCGTCCCTCGGTTCCTCAGCGTCATTGGCCTGGACGCAAGCGTACCGGCCGTCCTCCGAAGGTGTACCCGGTCAGCACGTGTCGCTGGAAGGTGGAGCGTACTCATGGCTGGCTGGGCAACTGGCGTCGGCTGGTGGTGCGGTACGATCCGCAGACCGACGTCTACATCGCATTCCTGACTATCGCCTGCTTCATGACCACACTGTCAAAGATTTTGGGATAGGTTCATGACTCTCGTTTTCTAAGACCGAACGCTTTTGGCAGGCGCGCGCCTTTCAGCGTCGCCTGGCTAAACTTGTTAATCCCTTTATAGTAGATGGCAACTCCCTAAACGTAGCGACCTTGGCAGTTGCTTTGGACAAATCGTGAGCTGCAGTGAACTCGTTTGCAACCACGATGCAGTCAATACCCGCCGCTATTGCCGACTTCAACCCTCTCGCCGAGTCTTCTATAACCACCGTTTCAGCGGCAGTAGCGCCAAAGCGTTGAAGCCCCCTCAGATAGGGTTCGGGATGTGGTTTAGCTCGCTCGTAATCCTCCACAGTCAAATAGAATTCCATATAGTCTAGAATAGATCGCTTTTCGTGTATCAGGGCGAAGTCAGCTCGTTTGGATGTGGTAACTATACCCATCCTATACCTATCAGCGAGTTTGGCTAGTGTTGGCAGGACACCCTCGATCTCGATGTCTTCGGTCATCAGGTATTCCTGGTAGTATCGGTTTCTTAGTTCTCGGCCACGTTTAATTTCAGACTCGGATATTCCTGAAACTCGTGCCGCCTCCCACGCGGAAACTCCATCGGCCATATTCACCAAATATGCGTCTCGTGGGAGATCAATTCCGAGAGATGCCAGCGCGCGTTGGTTGGCTAGGTAATACCACTGTTCAGTTTCGACCAAGACCCCATCGTGGTCAAAGAGAATGTATTTTTTCACTTTTGTGCTCGATTCAATTTCGGCTTAACGATCAAGCTAACTTGACGAGCCCCGGCGACGAACCGTCGGAGAAGAGTTAACGGTGTATGCGAAGCGAAGCGAAAACTCTAACAACCTTCGCTGGCTCGGTCAAGTTGAGCGCCTGGTTAGCCTACACTTCATGTTCATTGGAGAGGGCTTTCTGCCAATTGAAATGGAAGCGGAATCACCTTGGCCCCATTGCCCTCCGTATACCTTCATGCGATTCCTTCAAGGGTGCTTTCCAAACGTGTCCCGATCGGTTGGTCGGCCTCTGGAAACTCGAAAGAGCGACCGGTGATCGTCTCGTAAAGGTAGATGTAGCGTCTCGAGAGCTCGATTACAAGGTCATTCGGTGCTGGTGGTAGGACCTCATCCTCGTAGGGGTTGCAATTCTCCGTGAACCAGAGCCGGAGGAATTCTTTGTCGACGTTGTCCGGTTCCTGTCCCTCCCGCATGCGCTGTTGATAAGAGTCGGCGATCCAGTAGCGACTAGAGTCAGGGGTGTGGATCTCGTCGATCAGAAGGATCTCACCGTTCTCGTCACGGCCCATCTCATATTTGGTATCGACGAGAACCAGGCCATGTTCGGCTGCCTTGGCTTGACCGAAAGCGAAGAGTTCCTGCGCGATGCGGCTACATTGTTCCCAATCTTCGGCCGTCATCCAGTTCTCGGACACGATCTCGTCAGGGCTGATCGGGCGGTCGTGGTCCTCCGCCTTGATAGTCGGTGTGAGGTAATTCGTCGGGAGCTTCTGGTTTTTCGTTAGGCCGTCGGGCAAATCGATGCCACAGTAGTGACGACGACCACTCTGGTAGACCGTCCAGAGGGAGGTGCTCGTGGTTCCGGTGATGTATCCACGCACCACGAACTCAATCGGGAAGACGGTGCATTTTTGGGCAATTGTGACGTTTGGATCGGGGATGGACAGAACCTGATTTGGCACAATATGGCGGGTCTGTTCAAACCACCATGCACTCGTCATGTTGAGGACCTGCCCTTTGAAGGGGACAGCGGCCAGCACCCGGTCGAAGGCACTCTGTCGGTCGGTGGTGATGAGTACCATACGATCCCCAAGATCATATCGATCCCGTACTTTGCCTATGAACTTCTCACCTTGAGAAAGATTCGTCTCAATGAGGCAGTTTCCGAGCTCTTGTCGTATTCGATCCGTGTAGCCCTCTGGGGTGTAAATAGCGTTCTCCATTTATTATTGTCTCCGCAAGGTTAAAGGCCTATACGAGATGGCCCTATTGCACCAATGAATTACTGGCCTGACGGAAGTTTCCTGTCCCGTATGAGGGCCCGATGCGCCCAGCCGTCTGCACCCGTCGAGAGGGACACTCCAGTACCGTTCCCGAGCCTTGCCCAAGGCGCCCGTGCTCCTGCTTGGCACGCAGACGGATCGTGTCCCATGTTTTTGAGACCGGTTAGTGAATTGTAGCATCCGGACCGGCGTGAGGCCAGTGGTCATGGTGGGTTAGGACAGAGCGCAGCCGCGTTACGGCGTTTCGCGGTCGCCGCCCTCTACCTCCACGCCGGCGGCGCCAACCATCGCCTCCAGCTCTTCGTGGAGCTCGGGGCAGTAGTTGATAGGCAGTTCCGGCAACTCTCCGATAACCGTCCTGCCATCGCTGACAATCCTCAGTCCAACAGCGCCATGGCCCGGGTAGTTCATCAGCAGCTTCACCACACCCCGCAGCAGGTACTCGTCGTGCACCGGATCGCTGGACTCCTCCAGCTTGATCCACAGCTTTGCGGACCGAGATGCAGCGCCGTCGCTCCCATTTGCGGCTGCCGCAAGGCTTGAAGAGCCGTTGGTGGCGCCTGGTACGGAGGAGCCGGCTGACGCGCTACCGTTTCCGTTGGAGGCCGCGTCAGGCAGCGATGGTGCGCCAAGGCCATTAGTTGCCGCGGACGGTACGCGAGCCGCCGAGCCGCCGGCGGTTGTGTCCCGGTCGTCGGGTTCCTGACTCCGGGCCGTGTCGCCTTCCTCGTCGGGAGCGTAGGCCGAGGCCTCGTCGCAGGAGAGCGAGAGCTCCTCGCCGCGTAGCCGAGCCCGGCCCGCGATCTGCACGAGGTTTCCCTCGTACCAGAGGTGCTGCGTCCTGTCGTACGAGTTTGACCACACCATAACTTCCACGCTGCCACCCAGCAGATCCAAAGACACGGAGGCGAACGGCTTGCCTTCCTTGGTGAAGCCGTTCCGGCGATGAGACACCTGACCAACCACGGTCACGCGCTTGCCGTCCATATCGCCATCCAGGCGTTCGCGGGAGACGACGACGTTGTCGGGTAGCCGGTGTGCCAGCGCGCTGAGCGGGTTCTCCGAAACAAAGCTGCCGAGCAGCTCCTTCTCCCAGGCCAGCTGTTCGCGTTGCTCCACGTCGCTGTTATCCGGCCCAACCGGGATTATGGGTGCGGATGCCGACTCTCCCATAAGGTCGAACATCGAGGTCTGTGCGGAGGTCTTAAGTTGCGCCTCGTGCTGCGCCAGCGAGGTGATACTATCAATGCTATCGATGAGCGAGCGGCGGCCGCCAAGGTCGTCTAAGGCGCCCACCTTTATCAGGCTTTCCAGTGAACGCTTGTTGAGCGACGCCATGTCCGCGCGGCGGCACATGTCCTCGACGGAGCTAAACGTGCCGTTCTGCTTTCTCTCCTCCACCAGAGGCGATACGGCCATGTACCCCACGTTCTTGACCGAGGCAAGACCGAACCGAATGGCGGACCGGCCGTCCTCTCGCTCCTCAATCGAGAATTGGGGCTCGCTGCGGTTGACGTCCGGCAGCAGCACGGGGATGCCCAGGCGGAGGCACTCCGCTACGTCGGTGGCGATCTTGTCCGTCTGGCCGGAGTGGGCGTTCATCACCGCCGCCATGTACTCCTCAGGGTAGTTGGCCTTGAAGTAGGCGGTCCAGTAGGCGATCATCGCGTAGCTCACGCTGTGGGCCTTGTTGAAGGCGTATCCGGCGAAGGGCTCGATTAGCTGGAACACCTCCTCCGCCAGGCTCTGGGGGAACCCCTTCCCGGTCGCGCCCTCCAGGAACCGCTCCTTCTCCTTCTGCATCACCTCCGGGTTCTTCTTGCCCATCGCCTTGCGCACCACGTCCGCCTCGCCGAGAGAGTAGCCCGCGAAGGCCTGGGCAATGAGCAGCACCTGGTCCTGGTATACGATTACGCCGTAGGTCTCCTCCAGGATGTCCTTCATGGTGGGATGCGGATAGCGAATGGGGGCTCTGCCGTACTTGGCGTCGATGAAGGTGTCGATGTGCTCCATGGGCCCTGGCCTGTACAGGGCGATCATGGCCGAGACGTCGCTAAGGGAGGTGGGTTTGAGCTTCTGGATGTACCTTCGCATCCCGGCTCCCTCCAGCTGGAAAACGCCGGTGGTCTCGCCGGAGGAGAGGAGGTCGAATGTCCTCTGGTCGTCCAGAGGTATGCTGCCCAGGTCCAAGCCCAGGTCCGTGCCGCGCCGGTCCGCCACGGCGTCGCGGACGTGCGACAGGATGGTGAGGTTGGTGAGGCCCAGGAAGTCCATCTTGAGCAGGCCCAGCTGGGCTATGGGGTTCATTGGGAACTGGGTCATGGCCATGTCTTCCGCCGAGTCCCCGCGCACTGGCCGCTGAAGCGGCAAGTACTCGACAAGCGGCTCCTTGGTGATGACCACGCCGGCAGCGTGCGTGCTGGTGTGGCGCACCACACCCTCGAGCTTCTGCGCCTTGTCCACCAGATTCCTGAGCGAGTCGTCGGCCTGGTAGATCTCGCGGAGTTCGGGGCTGGTGTCAAGTGCCTCTTCCAGGTTGTGGCTCTTGGCAGGTATGAGTCTTGCGACCCTGTCCACGTCTGAGAAGGTCATGCCGAGAGCGCGGCCGGTGTCGCGGATGGCGGCCTTGGCGCCAAGGGTGCCGAAGGTGATGATCTGCGCCACGTGGTCGCCGCCGTACTTCCTGCGGACGTAGGCGATCACCTCGTCCCGGCGGTCGTCCTGGAAGTCCATGTCTATGTCCGGCATCTCGCGGCGCTCAAGGTTGAGGAACCGCTCGAAGACCAGGCGATGCCGCAGGGGATCGATGTCGGTGACGCCCAGGCAGTAGAGCACGAGGCTTGCGGCTGCGCTGCCACGCACTCCGAAGAGGATGCCCTGCTTGCGGGTGAATGCTGCAATGTCCCAGACGACTAGCATGTAGTTGGCGAACTGGGTCTTCTCGATGACGTCCAGCTCGTAGTCCAGGCGCTGGCGCACCTCCGGGGAGGGGTCTTGGTAACGCATGGACAGACCCTCCCGGCACAGGCTCTCCAGGTACTGCTCGGGCGTCATGCCGTCCGGCGGCTTGAATTCCGGCAGGCGAAGCTGGGAGAAGTCCAGCTCCACGTCGCACAGCTCTGCTATCCGTTGCGTGTTGGCAACCGCCTCCGGCAGGTCGGCGAAGAGCTCCTCCATCTCCCGGGAGGTCTTCAGGTAGTAGGAGTCGTCGGACATCCTGAGGCGCTTCTCGTCGAGCTGGTTGGTGTTCGTATGGATGCAGATGAGAATGTCCTGTGATTCCGCGTCCACCTGATGGGTGTAGTGGCAATCGTTGGTCGCCACGAGGGGCAGGCCGGTGTCACGCGCAAGTTCTAGGAGAGCATCGTTCAGGCGGTCCAGTTCCGGTACGTTCTCGTGACGCTGGATCTCCAGGTAGAAGTCATCGAACGTGTCGCGGTACCACAGCGCGGTCTCGCGTGCGTCGTCCAAGCGGCCTTCGAGCAGGAGCCTCGGCACCTCCGCGGTGGGGCATCCTGAGAAGGCAATGAGACCCGAGCCGTGCAACCGCAATAGCTCCTTGTCCACCCTGGGCTTGTAGTAGAAGCCCTCAAGGTGGGACTTGGAGGTGAGCTGTAGCAGGTTCTGATACCCCTCCATGTTGCGGGCCAGCAGAAGCAGGTGATAGGGAATTCGGTCTGAGGCGGACTTGCTGTGCCGGCTGCCCTGGGCAAGGTAGGCCTCCAAGCCTATGATGGGCTTGATCCCGGCCTCCTTGCATGCGGTGTAGAAGTCGATGGCGCCGTAGAGGCCTCCGTGGTCGGTGATGGCGAGGGCAGTCATGCCGAGGCCACTGGCGCGCTCAACCATAGGAGCGATGCGGCTGAGACCGTCGAGCATGCTGAACTCGGTGTGGTTGTGGAGGTGGACGAACAATTCTGCCCCGGATGGAAAAACTCCCGTGATTATAGCATTGCGTCACTTCTCCGGCACTATATGTTGTGGAAGATTTCGGTTGGATTTGCCAAGTTCACGCGGCCCGCGGACAGGTGCCACTGAAGGGCTACTTGCTGGGAAACCTGGGTGTGATAGTGCCAATTGAAGGCGGCATCTTGAATTATCACAGTTCTAGGCGGGCGATTCTGCCACGGCCTGTTCGACCGGGCGCGTCGCGTACGCGCCACCTCTCCGGCGCGGGCCTTCCTTCCGACGCGGTGGTGGCCTATGGAGGCGTCGATTCCCAGAGCAGGGAGATCGGCCGACTGGTGCCGTGGAACCGCCTGCATGAGGAGGCGTGGTGACGGAATCGCGTGGGCGCGCGGCCTACCTGCCCCGGTAGACGGGCGGGCGCTTTTCGAGGAACGCGCGAGCGGCCTCTCTCGCATCGTCGGTATCCGACAGCAGTGCGTTGGCCTCGCTCTCGCGCTGCATCGCTGCGGCCAATTCGGCGTCTTCGCCACCGCTCAGCAGGCTGCGCGTGGCGCGGACGGCCAGAGGCGGGTTGGCTGCGATTTCGTCAGCCAGGGCTGAGGCCTCCTGCATGAGCCTGTCCGCCGGCACCACGCGGCTGACCAATTTCTGCTCCAGTGCCCACTGAGCATCGTAGACGCTGCCGGTTAACGCCATCTCCATCGCCGCGGCGGCGCCAACTACCCTCGGTAGCAGGAGCGACGCGCCCGCGTCCGGAACCAGCGAGCGCTTGACGAATATCGAGGAGAAGCCCGCCTCCTGCGAGGCTATTCTGATATCGCATGCCAGGGCGATTGAAAGGCCCGCTCCGGCCGCAACACCGTTCACCGCTGCGATCACAGGCTGAGGCATGTTCCGGATCCGGGCGCTGAGTTCGGTGATGCCGAGGCCCGGCTGAACATCCACGGCGCCCTCATCCGACCCGACCAGCTCGTTGACGTCTGCGCCGGAACAGAAGCCACGGCCCGCGCCGGTCAGAATCAATACCCTAACGTTGCTGTCGCCCGCAATCGCAGCCAGGGCCAGGTGCAACTCCGCCGCCATTGGGGACGTAAGCGCGTTGAGCTTGTCCGGCCTGTTCATCGTCACCAGGGCAAGCTGGCCGGAACGTTTCACGTCGACGTGCTTGAGGCTATCCGTGGTCATGAGATATGGCTCAGGTGAGGGGAGTGGTCAGGTTGGAATAGAACGAGAACTCCTACCGCGCTGGATAGGTGAGGGGCGCTGGTCGGGCCCGTACGTGAGGGATGCGAAGGGAGAGAAGCGGGCGTGGCTGAACTGGAATAACTGGCTCCACGCACTCCCAACAGAGCTGACGACAGAATCCAAGAGCCGGGCTCGGCCAGTTGTGCCGCCGAGCGGAGAGGTGACTTACAAATCCAAGCAGGGCCGCCCGACTCCAATGGGAAACTCAGGCGGCCTCCGTTGCTTGGTAGATTAGCTATGCCTTGCCGATGCGGAACATCTTGGTGCTGCACACCGGGCACGTGCCCTGGGTGGCTGGACGGCCGTTCTTCATTGTGATGGCCTGGGTGTTGCTCATCTCTTGCTGAGAACGGCACTTCACGCAATAGCCCTGCATGGAGTCACCTCCGAAACTAGATTGCGCCTATTCTATAACAAGTTGAGCGCAAGCGTAACCCTATTTGGAGGCAATTTGGGCTATTTCGGTGGCTGCGGAGGAGCGGGAATCAGTTTGTCCGGCGGTATTGGAACGACTCCCTGCTCATAGCCCTGTGCCCACCAATGCAGGGTGATCTGGGGATCGCCGAGCTCGTGACGGAAGGTTACCCGTATAGGATGTGTGCCGGACGCTAGTCGCAGGGTCCCACTGCCGGACTCGAACGCGCCGGGCACTTCCTCGGCGAGCCCCGGGTTGGCCACCACGACCGAGCCCCCAATTGTCAGCGTAGCCGGACCACTGGAGTCTAGCCTGAAGCCGTATTCGCCTGCTTCATCGATGAGCAGGCCACCCTCCCAGCGTATTCTGAACTCCCCTATGTATGGACGCTTGTGGAAGAAGAAGAAGAGCATGGGGTCGATCTGCTGGAACGCCTCGGTGGGCTTTTCCGGGAAGCTGGGAGCCATGTAAGTGCCCAGCAGGCCGTGAGAGCGATCGCCGACGTAGAGGTTTGGCGTGCCCACCACACTTGGCTCATCCCCCGGGCGGCCCCACGTCAAGCGCGTCCGGCCGTTCGTGTCCCGCACCACGTCCTGGACCCTCACGCTGTGGAAGCCCACCGCGAGCGGGACCTCGGTCTCACCCGGGCCGCTCAGCACCTCCGCGCCGTCTATCGTGAGCATTGCGTCCTGTGAGCCCTCCAGCGTGAGCTTGTACCTTTGAAAGTCGCGCGCGTAGAGCGAGCCGGTCCATTCGGCGGAGAGCGGCAGCCTCGTGCCGAACTCTCCCCAGGGGAGTTCGATGCGGGACACCGTATTCTCGGTAACGGCCTGCTGTCCAGAGGCCCGAGTGGACAGTCGCAGCGTAATCCCCTGCGGGCGGAACACGTCGAGTGAATTCACCTCCATCGAGTAGAGGATTGGTTGCAGCGGCCCCCTCCCAAAGTCAACCAGCGAGAAGCTCCGGCCGGGATAGAACTCCTCGAAACTCTTGAAGTGCTGCTGCTGGCGGGTGTCGAAGAAGACCAGGGCGCCCTCGCTGCTTCCGGACGCCGGTGGGTGCCTGGCCGGCACAAAGGACTCGATTCGCGGTGGGTCGTCCACCAGATAACTGATGACCGGGTAGTAGGGCAGGTACGGTGAAAGTATCACGTCGTAGTCGGACGAGGGCAGGTCCTGCAGCCGGTGGGCGATTTCGGTCTGCTCGGGACCGAAGGAACCCCAGGAGATCATGCTGTCCCTCTGGAGATGAAAGTAGGTGTGGAAGTTGTCGTAGGCGGTGACGGCGAGACCCAGGGCCAGCGTCGCTCCCAGTACGGCGGCAGCATGCCTTGGCGTTGGGAACAGGCTTGCCGCGGCAACCATCACGGCCGCAATGCCAACGCCCGCAAACGCGTAGGCTACGGGCAACGCTCCCACGACTCGCAGGCTGTTCGGCGCCTCTAATGGCAGCGTAATCAGGCCTGGCAGCAGCGCTACGAAAAACCACACCAGCAGCAGGAACGGCACCGGACGGTGAGGCCTGGACAGGCAGTACAGGAAACCGAGAACCGCCACAGCCCCGGCGCCAAACGACAGCATGGGCTCCAATGGCAGGCTGTGTCGGCCGTTCACGTCGCCGCTGTAGTTGAACATGAGGAGGTAGCTGTCCAGATTCGGCCTAATCGAGGTGATTGGGTCGATAGCAGGGCCTCTGTTGAGAGACGTGACAATGACGGCCCGTTTCCAGAAAAACTCGGCGTTGGTAACGGCGTACTGCAGCAGGGGCGCAGCGACCAGCACGGCGCCGGCCGTGAACGACGCCGCACGCAACAGGGCTTCGCGGACGGGCGGGCGGTACTTCACAAGGACGAAGCCGGCGATGAGAAGCAGTGCGGCGGGCAGGGTTCTGAGTGCCTGGTAGAACCAGAAGCCCGAGCCCAGCGCCATTCCGGCAAGCGCGAAAGACGCCATGTCGTTCCTGCGCAATGCCCACAGGAAAGCGAACACCGTTCCGACTCCAAGGAGAGTCGCGGTCGTGCCCGGCATACCGCTCCGGCCCCACGTAACGTCCCAGCTAGATACGGCCACCAGGAACGCGACCAGCAGGGCGATGCGCCATCCCATGAGGCGGCGCAGCAGCAGGTACAGCAGCAGTATGAACCCCACGTCGAGCAGCGCCGATGGCAGCCTTACCGCGGTCGCGCTTCTGCCGAGTACGGCTACCGAGGCCGCCTGGATGGCAATGAACGGAGACGCAAGGTTCGCAGCCGGCACGAAGATGGGGCGGTATGAGCTGTCCTCCAGCATTTCGACGGCGCTCACGCCGTGGACGGCCTCGTCAAACCACAGGCCGAAGGGCAGGCCCTCCAGCGCAACCACGCGGAGCAGGAGCGCGAGAGCAAGTACGGCTCCCACGGCCGCGATCTCGACACGAGTGGCCGCGGACGGCCGCTTGATCGCCCCCCTGAGCCTGCGTATGACGTTGGCCGGCGATGGTCGCAGCAGCACGTAGAGGAATGCGACCACGCTGGCGGCATGGAGCGTCCAGGCCAGGCCGTCGTCGGGGTTAGAGTGGGAGCGATACAGGCTCAGCGCGAGAAGGGGCAACGCGGCGAGCAGCGCCAGGACAAACCTGCGCGGTCGGTCATCCTCGCTGCTTTGCTCTTGTGGGGCCGGCGTGAGTTGGTCGCTGCGGAACAGGGCTGTCTCGCGGGGTCGGGCCGCTACGAGAGCCGCGCCTCCAGCGGCGAACAGCAGCAGCCCGATCGCCAGGGAGTCCGCGTGCTCGAGGAAGTACTGGCCCGCGAGCGCAAGCGCCAGAGAGGCCAGCGCAAGTAGACCCCTGGTCCGCGTAGCGTTCAACTGCTACCCGGGATCCTCCGCCACTATGTCCGACTCCTCGGCAAGCACGAGCCAGGGCTCGCCCCACTGCTCGGGGTCTTCCGTATCCCACTCCTCGCCTTCGCTACCGCGCTTGAATCGAAGGCCCCAGTCGCCTCCGTAGAGCAGGAATGCGCTCCCTGCGCCGGAGTCGGAAATGCGCGCGTAGTACGCCGGGCACGGCGAGCCGCCGCGTTCGCTCTGCCACCCCGTAACCCAGTGGAGCTCCTCAGGCCAGTGCGGACCCGCGATGTGCACCTGCACCACGCGAGCAGCGCGTCCCAGAAGCTGGTAGGTCATCAGTGGAAGGCCGGGGCAGTTGTCACTGTCCTCCACCTCTAGCGAGATGAAGCCCTGTCCCTCCAAGGCTACTCCTCCTCGCCGGTGTCCAGGCCAAGCGACACAAGCTCGGCCCGCAGCGTTTCGGCCCAGTCCTCCAGTGGAACGGACACCGGCACCACAATCTCCACCTCGCCGGTTTCCAGCAGACGCACGATTCCGGGGTCTTCCTTGCCGAGCGGCACGGAGACCAACTCGCGGTCGATTCCCAGGTCGTCGGTTACCTCGAATATGAGGACCATGTCCTCCATTCCGATGGTGTCATCTTCCATTGCAGTGACTCACTCCTGTGTTGCGTGCCGGTACGGCGCAGGCTGGCGTCCCGCGCATCGCGAAACCGGCCAAGGCGTATAGTAGCGGTGAAGGTTGCGGAGCGTCAACAAGTCCCACGCCTATGCCAATGCGTGAGTTTTGCGGCGGGGACGCTTATGGGTTATCATGGGAGCGAAGCGCGGGGCGCTTCACGAAGAGGTAGCAACGAATGGAGGGTGGCTTGATGGTCCGGCCCGCGTACAGCCCGGAGCTCGAGCGAGAACGAGAGGGACCCGTTCCTCCGGGGCAGTTCGTCACCGACAAGTTTCCCGTCTTCACCTACGGCCGAACTCCCGACGTCGACATCGCGACGTGGCGGTTGCGCCTGTTCGGTCTCGCGAACGACGTTACACTCGCTTGGGAAGACATCACGGCCATGCCTCAGACGTCTCTCAATGCGGACATGCACTGCGTGACACGGTGGAGCCGGCTGGACAACTTGTGGCAGGGCGTGGCCTTCCGCGAGGTGCTGCGGCTGGCCGACCCGTGGCCGGACGCCCGGTTCGCGACCATACACTGCTACGGCGGCTATACCACCAACCTGGCATTGGATATTCTGCGGGGATCGGACGTGCTCCTGGCCCACTCCCACGACGAGCTTCCACTATCGATGGAGCACGGCTGGCCGCTGCGGCTGGTTGTGCCGGGCCGCTACGGCTGGAAGAGCGCCAAGTGGGTGAACGGCATCGAGTTCATGGCGCGCGACAGGCCGGGCTTCTGGGAGGTCCGGGGATACAACAGCAGCGCCGACCCCTGGCTTGAGGAGCGCACGTGGACGTCCGGGAGCGCCGCGCGGGAACGGACGAAGCAATCTTGACGCTGGGGAGTTGGCTCTGAGGGCCGGATACCTGCACTGCATTGGCGGGGCCAGCGGTGACATGCTGCTGGGCGCGCTGGTCGACGCGGGACTGCCGCTCGAAGACCTGCGCGCCGAGCTCGCGAAACTCCCGGTGAACGGGTTCTCTCTCGAAGCGGACGTGGTGCATCGAGGCATCATCCGCGGCACGCTGGTCACCGTGTCTCACGAGCCCCGCGTCGCCGGCGCCTACACCATGCGCGACTTCATGGGAATGGTGGAAGGAAGCAAGCTGGCCGCGCCTGTAAAGGAGCGCGCCCGCCTTGTCCTGGAGAGGCTGGAAGAGGCCGAGACGCGGGTGCACGGCGAAGGGCATGCGCTCCACGAACTGGGCGATCTGGATACGATAGTGGACGTGGTGGGCGTCGTGGCCGGGCTGTCGCTTCTGGGCATCGAGAAACTGTATTCGTCGCCCCTGCCGTGTGGATGGGGGACCATATCGTCTCGAAAGGGGCCGCTGCCGTCGCCCGCGCCGGCCACCATGCAGCTTATACATATGACGGGAGCGAAGGTCGTCCCGCCTCGCGGGCCGTATCTGACGGCCGGCGAGCTCGTAACGCCCACCGGAGCTGCACTCATAACCACGCTTGCGGACTTCGACGCGGCGCCCATGCGAGTCGAGGGCCTGGGTTACGGCGCAGGCTCGCGGGACTCGGAAGAGATCCCGAACGTGCTGGCGCTGTGGGTGGGTGAGGCCGAGGAGAGCGGCTCCGTGGCACAGGTGTCGCTGCTGGAAACCAACATCGACGATTCGACGCCAGAGCTGCTGGGGCACGTTCAGGACGTGCTCATGGGCCGCGGGGCGCTGGACGCATGGTTCACGCCCATACAGATGAAGAAGAACCGGCCCGCAGTAACACTCAGCGTGATCTGCCGTCCCGGCATGGAGTCTGCCCTGGCCGGCGCGATTCTGGAGGAGACTTCCACGCTGGGAGTCAGGGTGCATTCACTGAGGCGGTACGAGGCGGACCGGGAGGTGATCGTAGTGAACACGTCATTGGGACAGGCCGCAGTCAAGGTGAAGCGCGTGGACGGCCGCGTTGCGGGCCTTTCGCCGGAGTTCGAGGACTGCCGTGAGATTGCGCTGCGGGAGGGTCTGCCCCTGCATGAGGTGTACAGGAGGGTCGAGAGGGATGCAAGAGCAGAACTTGGCATTGAGTAGCAGCCATCTCTTATTCGCGAGGAAAGACCATGCCTGCGGAGGAGGTCTGTAGCCCGTGGATACCTCACGCTCGGCCAACCTCTTCGAGCGGGCACAGGCCCTCATACCTGGTGGCGTGAACAGCCCCGTGCGCTCGTTCCGCGCCGTGGGAGGCGGGCCGCTGTTCATCCGGCGCGGCCAGGGTTCCCGCGTGTGGGACGTGGACGGCAACGAGTTCATCGATTACGTGGGTTCGTGGGGGCCGCTGGTCCTCGGCCACGCGCATCCAGAGGTAGTGGACGCCCTGAGCGCTGCGCTTTCGAAGGGGCTGAGCTTTGGCGCGCCCACGGAGGGCGAGCTCGAGCTGGCGGAGATCATCACGGACGCGCTGCCGTCGGTGGAGATGGTGCGGCTGGTCAGCTCCGGGACGGAGGCGGCGATGAGCGCCGTGAGGGCAGCGAGAGCCTTCACGGGCCGTGACAAGATAATAAAGTTCGCAGGCTGCTACCACGGCCACGCCGATGGCCTGCTGGTGGAAGCCGGCTCCGGCGGAGCAACCTACAGCGTACCCAATAGCGCTGGCGTTCCGGCCGCATACGCAGGCGAAACGCTGGTCGCCCGATACAATGACCGGGCGTCCGTCGAGAGGCTCTTCGAGGCGCACCAGGGCGGTGTGGCGGCCGTGATACTTGAACCGATTGCCGGAAACGTGGGAGTGATTCCGCCCGCACCCGGCTTCCTGGACGGGCTGCGCAGTATTACTAGCCGAGAGGGCGCTCTCCTGATATTCGACGAGGTGATAACGGGGTTCAGGGTCTCCTACGGAGGCGCTCAGACGCTCTACGGCGTGACTCCGGACCTCACGTGCCTTGGCAAGATCATAGGCGGGGGCCTGCCGGTCGGCGCTTACGGCGGTCGCAGGGAGGTCATGGAGGTTGTTGCGCCTCTCGGCTCCATGTACCAGGCGGGGACGCTCTCCGGCAACCCGCTTGCCGTAACGGCGGGCATCGCGACCCTTAGAGCGCTTGCGCGGCCGGGGGTCTACGACGGCCTGGAGTCGCTTGCGGCTAGGCTTGCCCACGGTATTGCGGCGGAGGCCGCGGTGACAAGCATGCCTCTTGTCGTCAACCGGGTTGGCTCAATGCTGTCGTCGTTCTTCAACGCTGGGCCGGTGGTGGACGCGGAATCCGCAATGGCCAGCGACCGCGTCCGCTATGCGTCCCTCTTTCACCGCATGATAGAAAGCGGCGTTTACCTCGCGCCGTCTGCCTTCGAGGCGGCGTTCGTGTCCACTGCGCATACGGAGGCGGACGTAGACTACACCATCGAGGCGGCCGCGCGGGCGCTGGAACCTCACCCGGCCCAGTGACGCAGGCCGCGGTTCGGCTGTTCGCAGATTGCCCCAAAGTGCTCCAAACTTCAAAATCTCTTCAAAGTGCGGTGGTATAACGTAGTCAACGGACCACGGACTTTATCAGAGGAGAGTTGCCATGAAGAAGCGTTGGATAGTGTCCTCCATCCTTGTAGGACTGCTCGCAGCCGGACTGGTGGGAGGCGCTGTAGTTGCCCAGAGCGATGATCACAGCCTGCGGGATTCGGACGGGGATGGCAAATCGTCGCGGATGAGCGGCGTGATTGCCCGCGTGGCCGAGATTCTGGGAATCGAGCAGGAGCAGGTGGAGGACGCATTCGACCAGGCGATTGCCGAGCAGGCAGAGCAGAAGGCCGCGGACGGGCTGGCGGCCCTTGTGGAGAAGGGCTTGCTCACGCAGGAAGACGCAGACGCGATCCAGGACTGGCTCGCCGCGAGGCCGGAGGGTGAATTCCCCGCACTCAAGGGAATTGAAGCGTGGGGACGCGGCTTCCACGGCAAGAACTTTCATGGATTCGGCGGAGAGCTGGATGAGAAGGTTGCGGGCTGGTTGGCCAAGCTCGTTGAGATGGGCCATCTCACGCAGGAGGAGGCAGACGCCTACAAGACGTGGCTCGATGACATGCCGGAGATCGACTTCCAGCCCCCGGCCTTCAAAGGACATGGATCGTGGGGCGACGGTTTTCGCGATAAGGAAGGCCACGGCTTTGGAGACAAGCGTTAGATATACACGCACCTGATACGGCCCCGGCGCCACCAGTCCCGCCGTGATCGAGGACTCCGGCGAGCGGTTCAGGGCGCACCCAATGGTTCGAGGGGCGGGGCCGGGTGCTCCGCCCCTCTGCAATCCAACAGCCGTCGGCTTTCCAGGGACGAAACAATGGGCAGCACAATTCTGATAGTTGAAGACGATCCGGGCACACTGGAGATCGTGGCATTGTACCTGAGGCGAGATGGCCACAAGGTGGTGACCGCGGGGGACGGCAGAGATGGGCTGCGACTTGCCAGGGAGGCCTCGCCGGACCTGGTGGTGCTGGACCTGATGCTGCCCGGCCTTGACGGCATGGAGGTATGCCGCAGCCTGCGGGCCGAATCGCAGGTGCCGGTGGTCATGCTCACCGCACGCGTGGAGGAAGAGGACAGGCTGGCCGGCCTCGACCTGGGTGCGGACGACTACGTCACCAAGCCCTTCAGTCCGCGGGAGCTGGCGGCCCGCGTTCGCGCAGTCCTCAGGCGCACCGCACGCGACGAGCTTGTGCGCGGCCCCACGGAAATCAGCTTTGCCGAGGTGCGCGTCGACCTGCGCGACCACGCCGCATATGTGAAGGAGTACAGGCTCACGCTCACACCGACGGAGTTTCGTCTCTTGGCGCTGATGTTGCGAGAGCCGGGGAGAACATTCACTCGCGAGCAGATCATCGACAGGGTGTTCGGCTACGATTTCGACGGGTTTGACAGGACGGTGGACGCACACGTCTCTAACCTGCGGCGCAAGCTGGAGGCCCAGAACGGCGGACAGCGTTACATTCAGACGATTTACGGGGTTGGGTACAGGTTCGGGCATGAGTAAGTGGTTCTTCAGTCTGCAGTTCCGGCTGATAGCGGCATTCGCCCTCGTGCTTGCCCTCGCGCTGACGAGCGTCAGCATGTACGTGGGCTTTACGGCTAACCAGGCAGCGGAGAAGTTCGACCGAGAGGTGGAGGAGGCGAGGGCTGAGAGGATAGGCCAGATGATCACTAAGTACTACACGGCCACAAGGGGATGGGGCGGCCTACAGGCGGCCGTTGAGCAGGCCGGCGCCCTCTACGGCGTGCGCGTGGTGGTGAGGGACGAAAGCGGGGCGGTAGTCGCTGACTCCAACACGGGCGGCTCCGCGGCTGCGAGCTCTCCGGGCGTCTTCTCCTGGCTCGACATGCCTCTGCTGAGCAGGGGCCAGCGAGTAGGCTCCGTTGCGATGGCTCCGAACATCGCGCCCCTGGAGGTGGAAGAACCTAAGGTGTCGATTCTCGCCTCAGCGCTGAACCGGTCGCTTCTGTGGACGGGCCTCGCAGCCATGGCGGGAGGTGTGCTCATCGTGTCCCTGCTATCGAGGCGCGTGCTGGCGCCGGCGCGGGACCTGAGTGCAGCAGCCACGCGGCTGGGAGCCGGAGACCTGTCGCAGCGCGTGGAGGTCCGGGGCCTGGACGAGATTGCCAACCTGGGCCGCACCTTCAACTCAATGGCTGAGGACCTGGAGAGCGCTGAGCAGCAGCGCCGGAGCCTGATGGCCGACGTTGCCCACGAGCTCCGCACTCCCGTCTCCAACATCCAGGGCTACCTGGAGGCCGTGCGGGACGGCCTGATGCAGCCCACTTCCGACACAATCGATACGATCCATCAACAGGTGCTCCACCTCACGCGCCTCATCGAGGACCTGAGACTGCTGGCGCTTGCGGAGGCAGGAGCTCTGAGACTGGACCTGATGCCGGAATCGTTGGAACAGGTGCTGCGCCGGTCGATGGAGGCCGTGAGGCCCCGGGCGGAGGCGCGGGGCATATCGCTCTCCATGGAAGCAGCGCCCAACCTGCCACTGGTGGAGATGGACCGGACGCGGATTGCCCAGGTTGTGGGCAACCTGCTGGAGAACGCTATCACGCACACTCCGGAGGGCGGCGGCGTGACGGCGCTGGCGGAAAAGACGGACGGAGCGGCCGTCCGGGTGACGGTTGTGGACACGGGATCCGGCATGTCCGACTCTGACGCGGGCAAGGTGTTCGAGCGGTTCTACCGCGTCGATCCGTCCCGCGCCCGCTCGACGGGAGGCGCCGGCCTGGGCCTGACCATCGCACGGCAGCTCGTGGAGGCCCACGGCGGCAGCATTCGCGCCGAGAGCGAGATGGGCGCGGGCAGCCGGTTCATCTTCGAGTTGCCCGTCGGACAGGCGGGCTCGAATCATGCGGAAGCGAATCCCCGGGAGGAGGTGTGAGATTGGCTTGGCTGAGAAGTTGTCCAAGGTGCAGGGCAGGTGACGTGAGGGAGAACCGCGACATGTACGGCCGTTACCTGCTTTGCGTTCAGTGCGGCTACTACCTGACGGACCGGGAGGTCGCGAGGCTGTGGAACTTCCGCAGCTTGCGTGATGAGACAGCCCTGGGCAGGCAACTCAAGCCTGTTCCAAGCGTGCTTGCAAGGAGGTGAGATGATGAGCGGGATTAGCGCGCGTGTTTCCGTACCCATTTGGCTGGTGACGTCCGGCCTGATACTGATGGCGCTGAGCGCCTTGGCGCTTTCCCTAAGCATCGGTGCGCTCACGGCGCCGGCTGCTTCTGCCGCTGTGCTCTACGACGAGGACAGAGTGGTATCGCTCTTCGAGAACGCGGACCCGGCGGTCGTGGTGGTTCAAACCGAGGGTGAGGGCATCTCGCGGAACTCTTTCGGATTTCCGTTCATCTTCCCGGACAACGGCCGCGAATTCGGCCTACCGCCCAGTGGGGATGAGTTCGTCTTCCCAAGTTTCGGGCAGGGATCCGGCTTCCTGATCGACACGGAAGGCCACATACTGACGAACCATCATGTAGTGGATGACGCCACTACGGTCACGGTGGTGCTCTCGAACGAGGAGAGGCTGGACGCAGAGATCCTGGGATACAGCTCGTGGGATGACGTGGCCCTGCTGAAGGTTGACGCCGCGTCAGTGAGCGGAATTCAGCCGCTGGCGCTGGCGGACTCCAGCCTGGTCAAGCCGGGGCAGATGGCGGTTGCCATAGGCAGCCCGCACGGCCTGGAGAACACGGTGACGGTGGGCGTGGTGAGCGGAATCGAGCGGACCCACGGCAGGGTCTCTCCCAGGCCAATCTCCGGCATGATTCAGACGGACGCGTCCCTGACGTCCGGCAACTCAGGCGGCCCGCTTTTGAACTCCAGTGGTGAGGTTGTCGGCATCAACACCTCAATCGAGATCACGGCGAGCGGCCCCAGCGGCATAGGTTTCGCCGTGCCCATCAACGCAGCCAAGGACCTCTTGCCACGCTTCCTGGAGGGGGAGACGGTGGCGCGGCCGTGGCTCGGAATCAGCGGGAGCGCGCTGACCCCTTCAGAGGCGGAGACACTGGGCGTCGACGTCACCGAGGGCGTGCTGGTGTCAGCGGTGTTCGAGGGCAGTCCAGCCGCCGCGGCTCGACTTCAGGCTGACGATATCATCACCGCGGTGGACGGCAACACGGTGGCCTCCGTTGAGGAGATCATTGCCTACTTTAGATCCAAGCAGCCGGGTGACTACGTCTCCCTGACGCTGCATCGCGACGGCTCCTCCATGGAGGTGAGCGTCGCGCTGGGTGAGTGGCCGGACCAGTAGCTCCTTGGTGGAAACTCCGGCTCCGCAAAAGAACGGGGCGCCGCAGGCCTCGATCCTGCGGCGCCCCGTTTCGCGTTCTGGTGTCGTTGGAAGGCTAGACTTCCCGGTACTCCCCCTCGATGGTGCCCTCCGGCGGCGGTTCCGGGTCGAAGCCTCCGGGGTCGTCGGGAGCCGCGCCGGGCGGCGGGCCGCCGGCCTGGCTGTACACGGCCTGCCCAACCTTCTGGAGCGACTCCTGGAGCTCCTGCACACGCTGGTTGATGAGGGCCGTGTCCTGGCCCTGCAGTGCCTCTCGCAGCTCTGCGATCTTGCCTTCCAGCTCCTCCTTGAGGTCGGCGGGTACCGCGTCGGCGTTGTCACGGAGCAGCTTCTCCGCGTTGTAGACAAGGCTGTCCGCCGTGTTCCGGGCCTCCACCTCCTCGCGCCGTCGCCGGTCCTCGTCCGAGTAACGTGAGGCGTCCTCAACCAGCCGGTCGATCTCCTCCTTGCTGAGGCCGGAGCTGGCGGTGATGGTGATGCGCTGCTCCTTGTTAGTGGCCTTATCCCTGGCGGATACGTTGAGAATGCCGTTTGCGTCGATATCGAAGGTAACGTCGATCTGGGGAATTCCCCTTGGGGCGGGCAGTATGCCGTCCAGCATGAACCGGCCGATGGACTTGTTGTCCGCGGCCATGGGTCGCTCGCCCTGCAGCACGTGCACCTCCACGCTGGTCTGCCCGTCCGAGGCCGTGGTGAAGGTCTCGGTCTTGGCCGTCGGTATGGTGGTGTTCCGGTTGATCAGGGCCGTGGTGACGCCGCCCAGCGTCTCGATGCCCAGGGTGAGGGGTGTGACGTCTAGCAACAGAATGTCGGTCACGTCACCCTGGAGCACACCGGCCTGGATGGCCGCGCCGGCGGCAACCACTTCGTCCGGGTTGACTCCCCGGTGCGGCTCCTTGTTGAACAGATCCTTGACCCTCTCCACTACGGCCGGCATGCGGGTCATGCCGCCTACCATGACCACCTCGTCGATCTGGTCGCGGGTGAGGCCGGCGTCAGCGAGGGCCTGGCGGCACGGGGACGCCGTGCGCTCGATGAGATCGCCGACTAGCTGCTCCAGCTTGGCACGCGTTAGGTTCATGGACAGGTGCTTGGGGCCGGAGGCGTCCGCGGTGATGAACGGCAGGTTGACCTCGGTCTGTACGACGTTGGAGAGCTCCATCTTGGCCTTCTCGGCGGCCTCCTTGAGTCGCTGGAGGGCCATGCGGTCCTGCTTGAGATCGATGCCCTGCTCGCGGCGAAACTCCTCGCAGATCCAGTCGATGATGCGCTCGTCGAAGTCGTCACCGCCGAGGAGGGTATCGCCGTTGGTGGCCTTGACCTCGAACACGCCCTCGCCGATCTGGAGGATGGATATGTCGAATGTTCCGCCGCCCAGGTCGTACACCGCGATGGTCTCGTCGCCCTTGTTTTCCAGGCCGTATGCCATGGAGGCGGCGGTAGGCTCGTTGATGATGCGAAGGACGTCCAGCCCGGCTATCCTGCCGGCGTCCTTGGTGGCCTGACGCTGGCTGTCGTTGAAGTAGGCGGGAACGGTGATGACGGCCTGCGTGATACGCTCTCCCAGCTTGGACTCCGCGTCCTGCTTCAGCTTCTGGAGGACCATGGCCGAAATCTCCGGAGGGGAGTAGGCCTTTTCGGCCATGGACACCTGGCAGTCGCCGTTGGCCGCCCTGACCACCTTGTATGGAAGCCGCGTCATGGCCTGCTGAATATCCGGGTCGTCGTATCGGCGGCCCATGAGCCGCTTGATCGAGAATACAGTGTTCTCCGGGTTGGTGATGGACTGGCGCTTGGCAATCTGGCCCGTGTAGCGCTCGCCGGAGTTGGCGTTGACGGCTACGACAGAGGGGGTCACGCGTGCGCCTTCGCTGTTCTCTAACACCTGGGACTCGCCAACCTCGATGACCGCCATGCACGAGTTTGTTGTGCCCAGGTCAATGCCTAGTACCTTTGGCATCAGCTTGTCTCCTTTCCGATGGACTTGTTTTAGCTCTTCCTGGAAACGGTAACCTGCGCAGGGCGAAGAACCCTGCCATTAAACTTGTATCCCTCTCGAATCACCGACAGGACGGTCCCCTCTTCGCGGGAGTCGTTCACCTCGAAGGAGACCGACTCGTGCTCGGCTGGGTCGAACTGGGCGTCAATGGCGTCGATGCGTGTCACGCCGAACGACTCCAGGACGGACGTCAGGTTGCGTCCCACGAGCTCCACGCCGGCCAGCCACGCCGAGATAGCGTCGTCCCGCGGAATGTGGCGCAGAGCGCGCTCGAAGTCGTCAAGGACCGGCAGTAGGCGGAGGACCAGGTTGGAGTTTGCCTGACGCTGCAGTTCCTCTCGCTCCTCTTCCACGCGGCGCTTGTAGTTGAGCGAGTCTGCCTGCACGCGCTGGAGCAGGTTGCGGAACTGCTCAACCTCGCGTTGGGCTTCCTCCAAGCGGGCCTGTAGCAGGTCGCCGTCTGAATCGGCCTCCTGCGCGAAGTCGCTTGCGTCCATTTCCTCCTGTTTGCTCATGCCTCTACGCTCCTGCCAATGCTACACCCTTGGAATACTGTCGGGGAAGACCGCTCCAAGCTCCCGCAGAATCTCATCTAGCTCCCGTTCAATGAAGCGGTCGGGAGCTTCATGGCGGGACATAGCCTGCACTCGCTGGCGCAGGTCGATTATGCGGTTCACCAGGGACAGAGCGAACTCCACGCCGGCCAGGTTCATGCCGAGGTTGTTGACCATGTAGCGTATCAGTCGGACTCTCAGCACGTCCTCTGCGGAGTACAGGCGCAGCATGCCGATGCTGCGCGTAGGCGTCACCAGCCCCAGCCTCTCGTACTTGCGCAGCGTCTGCGGGTGCACGTTCAGGATGCGTGACGCCACGCTGATGACGTAAACGCCGCCTCGCGGATCAAGGGCCGGTGGAGTATCGGCCGGTTGGGCGTCAACTTCGTCCGAGGCGCTCATGTCCTGCCTGTTCCGAGTGTCGGCGGCGTGGGACGCCGGGGCGTCCGCGTCCGCCTCACTCGTCATGGTGCGAACTCTCTGAATTGTGCGCCTCTGGGTGGGCTGCTGCATTCCACTCCTTGCCTGCAATTGGAATCGGTGCGGGTTGGAGAGTGCCGGGAAAGGGGGTTGGGAGTTGGCGTCTCCGGCGCTGACCGGACCGCCGTAATTGGAGTATAGGACTTGATACGCGGCGTGTCAAGTATTATAATGTCCTCAAAGGCAAAAAGTCGCACGGCATGCGATGCATGGCCCGCATGAATCCAAATGGCGAAATCGTGCATCTAATTCGGTGTTGAGTGCAGAGAATCTCAAAGAAGGGGGTGGACCATGTTGGTGCTAAAGGGTTGCCCTCGATGTCGAGGGGACGTCACCTACGACAGCGACTACTACGGGGTGTACAAGCAGTGCATCCAGTGCGGGTACCTGGAGGACGTTGACACTTCCCGCGAGCAGGTGGCGGCGGTGGCGGTGGTGAAGACCGGCAAGAAGGCCGCCTGAACGGCTTTCCCGCTCTCAGCCGGGGGTGTTGGCAGCCTGCGCCCCCGGCTTCTTCTTCAGGGCCGCGTTCAAGTTTCCCGAAACGAATCCCCCGAGGTCCAGGGCCGCGTATAGGTATCCCAGGCTGCGCAGATCCGCCACCAGCTTCTCCCTGACGCCAGGCTCCAGAAGCAGCGCCATGTCCTCCTGCTCAACCTCTATGCGCGCAATCGTATCGTGGTGACGGACCCGGAACTGCCGGAGTCCCAGCTCGCGAAGCAGCGCCTCCGCCCGCGCAATGCGTCCCAGCGCCTCGACGGATACCGGCGTGCCGAAGGGAATTCGGGACGAGAGACATGGCTGAGCAGGCTTGTCCCACGTCGGCAGTCCCCGAAGCCGTGAAAGCTCCCGGATATTCGCCTTGGTGAGTCCCGACTCAACCAGGGGATTGCGCACGCTGCGCTCCTCGCCGGCCTTGAGGCCGGGGCGGAAGTCGCCGAGGTCGTCGAGATTCGTGCCGCTGGACACCCACTCCAGCCCCTCAGCCTCGGCTATGGGCTGAAGCCTGGAGTAGAGCTCCACCTTGCAGAAGTAGCAGCGGCGGGCGTCATTGGCGACGTAGCGAGGGTCTTCCAATTCTAGGGTATCGATGACCCGGTGGCGTAGACCCAGCAATCGGGCGAGCTCCACAGCCTCCTCCAGCTCCGTAGGCGCCATGCTGGGCGACGATGCGGTAACCGCCAGGCAGCGGTCCCCCAGGACGTCGCCGGCCGTGGCCGCGAGATAGGCGCTGTCCACGCCCCCGGAGTAGGCCACAACCGTAGAGCCCATCTCCCGGAGAATGGTCTCCAGACGGGCCTGCTTTTCCTGTAGCTCCTGTTCACCTTTGACCATGCGTCAAATCCTCGCAGCCTGATTCTCCATGCCTGGCAATCAGCATAGTCGCTGCGGCCTCTGCACGCAACTATCCTGCCCCGGGCCGCTGCGGAAACGCAAACGCCAACGCCTCACCGACCGAGCCGGCGCCGAGCAGGCTCACTCCTGCGGGCGGCTCCAGGCTCGCGAACGCCGAGCGCGGGCCGATGCACGACTCGAAGCCCATGCGGCCGAGCTCGGCCAGCCTGCGCGGGACCTGCGAGGCGCTCCTCAGCTCGCCGCCCAGCCCAATCTCGCCGAGTGCAGACGATGACTCCGGGAGCGGAGCGTTTCTCAGGCTGGAGGCCAACGCAAGCGCCATGCCGAGATCAACCGCCGGTTCGGCGGCCCGAAAACCGCCGGCCACGTTGACGATGATGTCCTGGCCCCCCAGGTTTACCCCGGCGCGCTTTACCAGCACCGCGATTATCATGAGCAGCCGCCCCATGTCCACGCCGTTGGCGACGCGCCGGGGAGCGGGAAGCGCGGAAGGCGTGGCCAGCGCCTGTATTTCAACAAGCAACGGGCGAGTACCCTCCATGACCGGCACCACCACGGAACCGACTGCGTTGGCCTGGCGGGACGCAAGCGCAGCCTCTGACGGGTTTGGAACCTCGATGAGGCCCGCGTCGCCCATCTCGAACACGCCCACTTCGTCGGTGGCGCCAAATCGGTTCTTTTCGCCACGCAGCGTTCTGTAGGCGCCCAGGCTTCCTCCCTCCAGGTAGAGCACTGCGTCGACCATGTGCTCCAGCGTGCGCGGGCCCGCGAGGTTGCCGTCTTTGGTGACGTGCCCTGTGACCATGATGGGCGTCCCGCAGGTCTTGGCCTTCCGCAGGAGAGCCAGACCGCACTCTCTCACCTGGCCTATGCTGCCCGCTCCGGCCGGCTGGTCGGAGAACGCCACGGACTGAATGGAGTCGACGACGACTAGGCTAGGGGAGAGGCGGTCCAGGTGGTGCAGGATGGCGGCCATGTCCGTCTCCGCGAGCACGTGGAGCCCCTTCCCGGATATGCCGAGCCGGTCCGCCCGGAGCCTGATCTGCTGCGACGACTCTTCGCCGGAGACGTAGAGCGCAGGGCCCGCGCGCTCGGCGAGGGCGGCCGCCATCTGCAGGAGCAGGGTGGACTTGCCGACGCCCGGGTCGCCCCCGACCAGCACCAGCGAGCCGGGAACGAGGCCGCCGCCCAGTACGCGGTTGGCCTCCTCCATCTGGAGCGGCAGCCGGGGGAAGTCCTCCAGCGCCACCGCCGAAAGCTCACGCGGCTCCGAGGCCTGTGCGGACTCCAGCCACGCTCCGGCGCCTCTGGATGCGGTTCGCGGGGCTTCTACCAGCGTGTTCCACTCGCCGCACGAGGGGCAGCGGCCCTCCCATCGAAGGGCCTCCGCGCCGCAGTCACGGCAGAAGAAGGAGCTGCGGGTCTGCTCTCTGGTCATGTTGAGGCGTGCAGATGCATAGCGAGCCAAGATAGAATCAACACGCCGAGAAAGCTCGACTGCCGTCCCTGGCGGTCGGGTGCAGACTGAGTCCGGCGCGGTTGTCTAGGGAACGGAGCCGCGGGCCGCGCTAGGGCAGGGCTGCCACCTGTCCGATGCGCGCCACGAACTTCTCGTCCGTCACGTCCACGACCACCGTGTCGCCGGCGCTCATCCGGCCGCCCAGCAGTTCCTCGGACAGCATGTCTTCGATTTCGTCCTGAATGACGCGGCGCAGAGGCCGTGCCCCGAAGTTGGGGTCGTAGCCCTTGTCGGCCAGAAGCTCCTTGGCAGTCTGCGAGATCTCCAGCTCGATGTTCTTCTCCCTGAGCTGTTCCTGCACCTTCTGGAGCATCAACTCAACTATCTGGAGGATGTGCTCTTTGCTCAGGGAGTGGAAGACCAGGCTGGCGTCTATGCGATTGAGGAACTCAGGGCGGAAGAACCGCTTGACCTCATCCATGACCTTGTCCTTCATCCGCTGGTACTGCTGCTCGGTGGTAGCGGCCTCATCCGTCTTCATCGCAAAGCCCAGGGTCGAATCCTTCTTGATAAGGTCCGAGCCAATGTTGCTGGTCATGACGATGATGGAGTTACGGAAGTCCACGCGCCGGCCCTTGGCGTCGGTCAGGTGGCCGTCGTCGAATATCTGGAGGAGGATGTTGAACACCTCCGGGTGCGCCTTCTCGATCTCGTCGAGGAGGATGGCGCAGTAGGACTTGCGGCGGACGGCCTCTGTGAGCTGACCGCCCTCGTCGTAGCCCACGTAGCCCGGGGGCGCGCCCATGAGGCGGGCGACCGTGTGGCGCTCCATGAACTCGGACATGTCTAGGCGGATCATGGCGTCCTCGCTGCCGAACATGAACTCGGCCAGCGCTCGCACAAGCTCCGTCTTACCCACACCGGTGGGGCCCAGGAAGATAAAGCTGCCGATGGGCCGGCGCGGGTCCTTGATGCCCGCCCTCGCCCTGCGAACGGCCTTGGACACCACGTTTATCGCCTCGTGCTGGCCGATGATCCGGTTGTGCATGGCCGACTCCATGTGGAGCAGGCGCTCCATGTCCTCCATGGCCAGGCGTGTGACCGGGATCCCCGTCCACATGCTAACAACCTCCGCGATGTCCTCCTCGGTCACTGTGAGCTCGTTTACGTTGGTCTCCGTCTGCCAGTCCTCCTCCATGCCCTCCAGCTTGTCCGCGAGCTTGAGCTCTCGGTCGCGGAGCTCAGCGGCGTACTCGTACTGCTGGGAGGCGATGGCCTCGTCCTTCTCGCGCCGGACGTTCTCCAGCACCTTCATGGACTCCTTCATGGACAGGGGAGTGGAGCTGGCCCGGATGCGCACCTTGGAGGCCGCCTCGTCCACAAGGTCGATTGCCTTGTCGGGCATGAACCGGTCTGCGATGAACCGCGATGCCAGAGTGGCCGCGGTGTGCAGGGCCTCGTCCGTGATGGTCAGGCGGTGGTGCTCCTCGTAGCGGCTCTTGATGCCGCGAAGAATCGATATGGTGTCATCGGTGGACGGCTCCTCCACCTGCACGGGCTGGAAGCGGCGCTCCAACGCAGGATCCCGCTCCACGTACTTGCGGTAGTCGTCCAGTGTGGTTGCGCCGATGCACTGTATCTCGCCGCGAGAAAGGGCCGGCTTGAGGATGTTGGCAGCGTCGACCGCCCCCTCTGCTGCGCCGGCTCCCACCATCGTGTGCATCTCGTCGATGAACAGTACGCAGTTGCCAGAGCCGCGAATCTCCTCCAGGATCTTCTTCAGCCGCTCTTCGAACTCACCCCGGTACTTGGTGCCGGCCACCAGGGCCCCCATATCCAGGGTGACCAGGCGCTTGCCGGAAAGCGTCTCCGGGACCTCGCCGCTGACGATGCGTTGGGCAAGGGCCTCCACGATGGCGGTCTTGCCGACGCCCGGCTCGCCAATGAGGACCGGGTTGTTCTTGGTGCGCCGGCTCAGGATCTGCATCACTCGCTGGAGCTCGCGGTCCCTACCGACAACGGGGTCCAGCTTGCTCGAGCGTGCCGCGCTGGTCAGGTCGATGCCCAGCTGGTCCAGGGTTGGCGTTCGAGTGGACGTGCGGGTACCGCTGTGTCCGCTGCTCACGCTCTGGCTGAGGATCCGGCTGGTCTCGGAGCGGACCTTGTCCAGGGAGACGCCGAGGCTCTCCAGTACGCCCGCAGCCACACCCTCGCCCTCGCGCATGAGTCCGATGAGGATGTGCTCGGTGCCGATGTAGTGGTGGTTGAGGCGGCGCGCCTCGTCCACGGCCAGCTCGATGACCTTCTTGGCGCGCGGCGTGAGGCCGATGTCGCCGGGGCTGCTGCGCTCGCCCTTGCCGATGATGAACTCAACGGCCGAACGCACCTTGCCAAGCTCGACGCTCAGGTTGGACAGCACGCGCGCGGCGACGCCGTCTGTCTCGCGTACAAGCCCCAGCAGGATGTGCTCCGTGCCGATGTAGTTGTGGTTGAAGCGCTGTGCTTCTTCCTGGGCAAGCGAAAGTACCCTTCGGGCTCGTTCTGAGAATTTCTCGAATCTGCTGGTCATTGCTCTCTCCTAACGCGCTATCTCTCAGGCGAGGCAAAATCCTCTGGCCAGGGTATGCCCTCGGCCTGTTTCAAGCTGAGCGCCAAGCGCTTCCGCTCGGGCTCAATCTTCAAGATCCTCAGGGTAAGCTGGTCTCCTTCTCTGACCACCTCCCTAGGGTGGCTAACCGTGTTGTAGCTGAGCTCTGAGATGTGGATCAGGCCTTCAACCGACCCTTCCAGACGGGCAAAGGCGCCGAAGTTGGTGAGCTTGGTGACCGTGGCGTCGATCAGCTGGTCCACGTGGTAACGTTCCGGAACGGTGTCCCACGGCTCCGGCGCCAGTCTCTTCAGGCTGAGCGCAATCCGCTTGGTCTCCATGTCCACCTTCAGAACGTACACGTCCACTTCGTCGCCCACCTTGACCACCTGCTCGGTCGAGAGCACCGGCTCCCAGGACAGCTCTGAGATGTGGATGAGGCCGTCGGCGCCGCCCAGGTCAACGAACGCTCCAAAGTCGCTTACGCCGCTTACGCGTCCCCGGCGGGTCTCTCCCGGCTCCAGGTCCTGAAGGAGCTGCTCCTTGCGGGACTGTCTGTACTCCTGGATGGCCACCTTCTCGGAGAAGACGGCCCTTCGCCTCGCGCGGTCCACCTCTATAACCTTGAGCTGGATGTTCTCGCCGATGCGGCTCTCGTCGCCGTCGTCGCCGGCGCTTCTGGGCGCCCAGGCCAGGTGAGACGTGGGCACAAACCCCTTGAGGCCCGAGACGTCGACCAGAGCACCGCCCCGGTTGAACCCTGTGATAGTTCCGGTCACCGGCTCCCCGTTGTCGAGATTGTCGGCCACGTTCAGCCAGCTAATCTCCTCCCTTGCCCTGTCCACGGAGAGGATGGCGGCGCCGTCCGCACGCTCCGCCTCCATAACGCAGGTGAGGATGTCGTCGCCAACCCTCAGGGAGCCTAGTTCCTCCTCCGAGAAGGAGCGCATCTCCTTGGCCGGCACAATGCCTTCCGACTTGTTGCCGATGCCCACGAGAATGCTGTCGCGGTCCACGCTCATGACGACACCCTGAACGAGGTCGCCGCTGCGAATGGCCCGCAACTGCTCCGACTCGCGGAGCAGCGACTCCATGTTCTCGACGGTGGGAGCAGAATCTGTAGTGGTCACTTCAGTCATCTCTACATTTGAACCGGGGGGAAGAGCTTCTCCCCGTACATACTAGAATTATATGCCCCTTCCAGATAGGTGTAAAGTGGCTTTGGCTTGCCGGCGGCTCAGTATTGGCTCCCGAAAGCGCCGTACTGCGGGCATGGCGGCATGCGATTCGGCGTGTAGCTCTTGGAGTAGAGTGGTCATCCGTTAGGTGGACCGGCGGGCCAATCTGTAATAGTTGAGCAGACCCGCCGGGGCGATTTTGACCAGTGCCCCTGGCAGTGACCTATTTTTCCACCCAGTTGCCCAGGCAGTATCGTCGGCGCTGGGGTGTTTCACTTCCGTGTTCGAGATGGGTACGGGTGGTTCCACCCCGCTAGGACCACCAGAGACATCGATTATGATAGGGGCTGAGTCGCAAGAATGCAATAGTTCAAGTTGCTTCACAATAAATGTTACCGAGAGGGGTATAGTTGCTTCTTAAGTCATGTTACCGGGAGGGGACATGAGGAGAGGCAGCGTGAGCGTTAAGGAGTACATGGAACTGATGCAGGAGCGGTACAGGCCGGCAGGATGAGGGGAGCGGGGCCGTCTGCTGGACGAGATAGTAGCTGTGACCGGCTACCACCGGAAATCGGCCACACGGCTCATGGCTAGGATGAGGAGTGGGCGGGTCCAGCGGAATAGGCGGGGGCGCCCGCGGCGGTATGGGCCGGAGGTGGAGGCAGCGCTTCGACAGGTGTGGGAGATGAGCGACCGGCTGTGCGGGAGACGACTGGCGCCCTTCATGGGGGAGCTGGTATCCCGTCTTCAGGCTTGGGAGGCGTTGCTACTATCGCAGGGCATAGTGGAGCAACTGAACAGCATGAGCGCTTCCACCATCGACCGGCTGCTACGGCCATACAAGGCCGGAGGGCTACGACAGCCCTGGACCAGTCGGACGTCGTCCGGCAGCCAGCTCAAGGCGACCATCCCCATCCGCACCTTTGGGGAGCGGGGCGACCCGCCACCAGGCTTCCTGGAGGTGGACCTGGTGGCCCACTGTGGCGAGAGCACGGAGGGGTTCTACCTGAACACCCTAACGGGGGTAGACATCGCCACCGGCTGGGTGCACTGCCGGGCAGTGTGGGGCAAGGGCCAGGAGCGGGTAGGAGGCGCCGTGCACGAGATGGCTCGCGCCCTGCCATTCCCCCTCCTGGACCTCCACTCCGACAACGGCAGCGAGTTCATCAACCACCACTTGTTCGCCTACTGCCAGCGACAGGGGATCCGGCTGAGTCGCTCCCGCCCCTACAATAAGAACGACAACGCCCTCGTGGAACAGAAGAACTGGGCGGCCGTCAGGCGTCACGTGGGCTATGACCGCTACTCTACGCGGGTGACCTTCGAGCGCCTCCAGGAAGTGCACCGACTGGCAGGACTCCTCCACAACTTCTTCCTCCCCACTATGAAGCTCCTGTACAAGAGTCGCCAGGGCGCCCGCGTACGCAAGGTCTACGACACCGCCCAAACACCCTACCAGAGACTCTCGGCCCTCAATGTACTCCCCCAGGAGCACAAAGACAGCCTCTAGGGGTCTCTATAGGTCTCCTCAACCCCGCATCTCTACGCAACCGGTTGAACAAGGCCCTGGAAGCCCTGTGGGACACCGCAGACCCGCACCCAGACCACCACCTCCCGGTAACATCTTCTATTGACGCAATACGGCGCGGGGGCGCTCCTGTCGCCAGTCCTCAGGCGGACGCGGGCCGCGCGTTCGGGACAGTTTTGCTCTCTATGCAGTGGCCTGTACTACCACGCGTCCGCCGTGGCGAACCCGGATGCTCAGGTCATGTCCGTCCATAAGCAACATGCCTAGTAACGGGCTGCAGTTGGACTCGTCTGCATCAATATGCCGAAGACGTCCGTCCCACAATACCGACACACGGGGTAGATGTCGAAGGACACTACGCTACCATCCGCGAGGCGTGCCTCCCCCTGACTCCGGCGAGGCAACTGCAACTCGGCCACCACCGAATGTGGCAGGGTCAAGTAGCCGTTGTAACCTGTGTCCACTACGGTCTCGACTTCCTGCCTCTGTTCCTCTGGCCCTTGCAGTGAGAGATAGACGACAGGTTCGTAGAAGGCGTTGATGATCCCCTCTATCACCTCGCTGGCCTCAGGGGCCGACCGCCGAAGCGACGCAGTACTCCGTCCCCGATGGTCAACGAGTATATGTCGATGGCGTCGGGCCGCCGCTCCCACAGCCGGTCCGTCGTGGCGACAACGCTTTCGCCGATGGCCCAATCGCCGCTCTCCACGTCGATGGAGATGATCTCGCCGCTGTGATCGTCTTCGACCTTTCGCCTAATGTCCCGCTCGTACAGCTCCTTGCCGAGCCGGATTACCTCCTCACGGGGCCTGCGCTCCCGCGGCGGGGTCTTCGCATCCGACATGCCGCCTCCTCTACGATCCGTTCGCCCGTGGACACATTCTATCGCATGGCGGCGCGCCGTACAACGAGGATAGCCCACGCCGCTACTCGTAGCGCAACGCCTCCGCGGGGTACGTGCGCGCCGCCTGCCTGGCTGGCAGCCAGGTGGCCAGCAGGGAGAACCCGTATGCCAGCACGAGTATGGCCCCGATCTGGACCCACGGCACCACGAAGCGCAGATTGCCGATCGCCGCATCGTCGCGAATCTCGGTGAAGGCCTGGTAGCTCAGTATCACGCCCAGTGTCCCGCCTATTGCGATGCCCAGCAGGGAGATGAAGGACGACTCGAGCATCAGGCTGAGCTGTATCATGCCCCGGCGGTATCCTATTGCGCGGAGCACGCCTATCTGCTGGCGCCTCTCCACCACGGCTCGCGTGCTCACCACGCCCAGCGCGGCTATGCCCACAACCAGCCCAAGCGCCACGAACCCCACGAACAGCCGGAAGATGGCCCTCGTGCCCGCGGTTTCCTGCGCGAGCTCATCCGCCAGCACGGTGGTCTCCATGCCGTGCTCCAAGAAAGCGCCCTCCAGGTCGTAGGAAGCCCGCTCTGCGTCCACGCCTTCTGCGACGCTGAAGCGGTAGCGCGTGACGGGGATGTCGAACGGGAACAGGTCGCCGAGGAGCGCCTTGGACGCCAGCATGCTGAATGAGGCCTCATGTTCGCGCGACAGAACGCCGATGACCGTGACCTCGGTCGTCACGTCCGACGTTCGCTGGCGCAGCTCCATGGTAAACGGCTGCATCCCGTCGTCTCCGTAGTACACGCTCTCCACCAGGTCCGGCCTGAAGCCGTCCTGGGCGTCCGGGCGAGTGCGCACGAGATTACCGCCGAGTACGGCCAGGGAGGGGTCGCCGCGCATGGCCTGCAGGACCTCTTTCCCCGTGGGCCCATAGCCCTCCGCGATGAAGTGCAGTTCGTACGCGGATGCTTCCAGGAAGTCGTCGTCCGCGCCGCGCACGCTCAGCGACTGCCAGTCGCGGCTCTCGCTCGCCGTCTCCCGCGCCTGCACGTTGGAGAATGTGTAGCCGCCGACGGCCCGAAAGTCGTCGGGTCGCAGGCCAAGCTCGACCATTCGGCTGCGCACGTCCTCTATGGGAGTGCTGGCGCTAATGGTCCCCTCGACGTGCCATCCGCCGGTGACCACCTCCGGGTCAGTGAATTGGGTGCTGAACGTTTCTGTCAGCACTGATATGAACATCAGCGTGAAGAATACCAGGGCGAACATTGCGAGCGTGAGACCCGTCCTGAGCTTGGAGCTCATTGGGTAGGCCACGGCGGTCACCAAGACGGGCCGAAGCTTGCCTATGGGGGACGTTAGCCTCGTCAGCGCCTTCAGCAGCAGGTCTGCGTTGTACATTACGGTCCACACTGCGGCGGTGACCATGCAGATTCCGGACACGAAGAGCACGTCGAAGTCGCCGGTTAGCTCGCCGACGACGCTCTCGATTACGTCGGCGGGCAGCAGCCAGAATGCGAGCACAACGACGCCCGCGAAGGTGAAGACGATGCGGTCTCGCAGATCCGGGCGCATTCCGGCCCTCTCCAGTACGATTCGCAGCATCAGGGCCACGCCAATGACCACGAGTGAAACGCCCAGGGAGAACGGGGCCGCACGTTCCCATGCGGCGGCTCCAGCATAGGCCAGGACCGCGCCGAGTAGGACGGTCAGCCAGCCCTGCATGAGCAGCCTCCAGGCCACTCTGGACAGGGTGAGACCGATGACCGCCGGCAGCATTACGGCAGCCCACGCGGCCCTTGCCAGATAAGCTAGCGCGACTAGCGGTCTCACACGGGCAGCCGAACGGGCCGCCTGCCAGGCGTGCCGGAATGGGAGCAGCAGGGCTCGCACGGGCGCCATGAGCACGCTCCGCCAGCCGGCCTCCGCCTCAGTTGGCGGGTTGGGCAGGCCGCGGACGGCGGTTACGATGTTCAGGCGGCTCACCCGGTGCGCGGACACGGCGACGGTTGCCAGCGTGATGAGCATGCCCAGGCAGTAGGACACCACCATGGTGCGAAGCGCGAACTGAGGGGTCAGGCGGAACAGCTCGCTTTCGTCAAAGCCCGCGAATATGCGGTTGAGAATGTCCACCATCAGCGCGCTCACCGCCAGTCCAAGCAGTACGCCCACCGCCGCGGATACTAGCGCGTAGGCCGTGCCCTCGAACACGAACATCTGCACAAGGTGGGACCGCTTGGCGCCGACGGCCCTTGCCATGCCCATCTCCGACCGGCGGGCCGCCGCGAGCATCACGAAGATTAGGAATATCAGCAACACGCCGACCATCACGGTGAAGAGACCCATGTTCAGGAACAGCGTGGTCACGATGCTGCCCGCCTCGTCGGCCGCCTCGAGGATGTTCCGCTTGATCTGAATTACCCGGAACGGCAGAAGGTCGGAGAACAGGGCGGAGGCTCGCTCGTGTTCTTCCGCGAGTCCTTCGCTTTCGAGCACTTCCATCACGTGGTCCTCGACGCTCTGTTGGTTGAGCAGACGAATCAGCCTGTCGCTCACCTCGGGCCGCTGCAGCTCCTCGCGCAGTTCCACGGCGCTGTTCCGGAGGTCGCCGGTGAGGTCCGCCTCCGCATCCGCCAGCGCGTCGATCACCTGCTGACGCATCAGCAGCTCCCACAGCCCGGCTGCCGCCTCCGGGTCGCTTAGCGCGGCGCGGAGCTCCCGCGAGACCTCCCCGCTCAGCTCTACGCCGTTGGTCTCGCCTCCGCGGTTGGAGACGGAGATGAGATTCACCTGCTCAGGCCTGTCGAAGAGGCGCTGGGCGCGTTCCAGCGGGATGAGCAGCGTGGGGTCGCGGCCGGCCAGCCCGTTGCGTTCGACAACATCGGCGACCCGGAAGGAGGCGGTCTCACTGCCGATATAGAGGGTCAGTTCATCGCCGGGGGCGGCGTCGAGAGAGTCGGCAGCGCGGTCGTTGATGAACGCCTCGTCGCCTGCCAGGTCCTCCAGCCGCACGGTGCCCCCGGAAACCGAGGTCAGTGGGGTGAATCCCTCCAGCAGCGAGGAGTCCACGCCCACGATGTTGAGCCTGCCCTCGCTCACTGAGGTGCGGTTGTTCAGGGCCGGCGCGGTCTCGGCTATCGACGGCGTGAGGCCATCGATGATGTCCAGGCCGGCAACCTTCTCCTGAAGCTCGTAGAAGCGATCGACGTGGACGTACGGCACACTGCCGAAGCTGTCACCGGCGCTGGCCCTTGAGGGAAACACCACCTCGTCGATTGTGTTGAGAGCCCGAATAGCCTCGTTGCGGATGGAGACGCCGAGCGTGTCTCCCGTGCCCAGCGCGGCGGCGATGATGACGGTGCTGAGCATCACGCCAATGATGATGAGCGTGGTCTGGCCGCGCCTGCGGGGGATGTTGCGGAGCCCCAGCCTCACCATGACCCGGTTGCGCAGGGCCATCCAGCCCACCACGGCCATAGCGGCCAGGAAGGCGGCAAGCAGCACCGCCATGATCAGGTCCATGGAAAGCCCGAAGAGGTTGTCCACTAGCCGCTCGAGGCCTGCTCCAGGCTGCCCTCGACCGCGGAACCGTCGCCCGCCTGTGCGGCTTCCCCGCCGGAATCTTCGATCAGCCCGTCCCGCATCATCACGATGCGGTGCGCTCGCTGCCCCACGTCCGGGGAGTGGGTGACGACCACAAAGCTCTGGCCGTTGTCGCGGTTCAGACCGCACAAGAGGTCGATAATTTCGCCTGCCGTCTCGCTGTCCAGGTCGCCGGTGGGCTCGTCGGCCCACACGATCGCAGGCCGGTTGACGAGGGCGCGGGCGATGGTGACTCGCTGGCGCTGGCCGCCGGAGAGCTCGCCGGGCAGGTGAGTGGCGCGATCGGTCAGGCCGACGCTGTCGAGCATCTCCTTCGCGCGGGAGCGCGCTTCGGTGGAAGGGACGCCCGAAAGCAGGAGAGGCATCTCCACGTTCTCTACGGCGGAGAGGACGGGCAGGAGATTGTAGAGCTGGAACACGAAACCCATGCGACGGGCGCGATAGTCGCTGCGTTCGTCGTCTGGGAGGTTGTGAAGCTCCATGCCGTCGATGAGGACACGACCGGAGTCGATCTCGTCGAGGCCGGACAGGCAGTTTAGGAGGGTTGTCTTGCCGCAGCCGGAGGGGCCCATGATGGCGACGATTTCGCCGCGGCCAACGCTTAGGTCAACGCCGCGCAGGGCGTTTACGGTCAGGCTGCCGGTGCTGTAGGTCTTGCGTATGTCCCGCGCGTTGATGATGAGGTCTTCCATCGGCTCTCCCGTGTCGGTGTGATTTGCCCGTCCAATGGTAGGGGAGTGCGCAACGGAATTCAATGGGCTGTCGCACGCGCTAGACACGCGCACCGGCGATCTCATACGGCCGACTTTGCAGAAAGGCCGGCAAATCGCCGGCGTGCGGTCACATCAGTAGTGAATGGCGCGGGGCGCGCCTCCGCCTGCCGCGATGGCGTCGCCGTTGACGGCCACGCACCGCGGCGACGCCAGCATGGCCACCACGTAGGCGATATCCCTTGCATCGATGATCTGATGCACGCTGTTGGCCGCGGCCATGCGCCGCTCCGCCTCCTCGGGCGTGATGCCGAGCCTGCGCGCCTGCTCTTCGAGCGCGGATGCCGTGCGCTCCGTGCGAGTGGCCCCCGGATGCACGACCGTTACGTTGATGCCGTGCGGGCCCAGCTCGTCCGCGAGGTTCTTGGTCATGGCGGATATGGCCACGTTGCGCATGCTTCCGATGGTGTTGCCTGTCTGTCGAGCGGCAAGCCCGCTGATGTTGACGATGCGTCCCCATCCCTGTCGCACCATGTGGGGCGCCGCCTCGCGGGCACACCGCAGGTAACCCAACACCTTCACGTTCATGTCCGGCCAGAAGTGGTCCGAAATGATGTCCGAAAGCGGGACGGGAGGCGCGGCGCCTCCGGGCTGCGCCGCACAGTTGACCAGGATGTCAAGCCGGCCAAGGGCTTCCACGGCCGAATGGACCATCGCCCTCACCGAGTCGTCGTCGGACGTGTCCGCAGAGATGGGAACGATGCGGCGGCCTGAGGCCTCGGCCAGCTCCCGCGCTGCCGCCTCCAGCGGCTCGGGCCTTCTGGCCGCGATGGCAACGTCCACGCCCTCCATCGCAAGCTCCCTCGCAATAGCCTTGCCGATGCCGCTGCTGCCTCCGGTGACAATCGCCGTCGTGCCTTGAAGCTCCAAGTCCATGCGTCCTCCTTGCCGGGTGATTGTGTTCGCGTAGTGCTGCGGGGAGTATAGCAGACGCACTCAGGCAACTCTTGGAGATTCGTGCAAAATAGAAAGGCCCGATAGGGCAGCCGTTGCCAAGTACCTTGAGAGCGCCACGCTGCCCAGATTGCGTTTCACTGTGTTGGGCAGAGATTAGAACCCTTACTTGAACCGGAACAGAAAAGCACTCGCTGTACGGGCCATCTTGTGCCGAGCCTTGCTTGGTGAGCGCTGTGCATTCTCAGCCAGCATTTCGCGTGTTAGCGGCTTTCCCTGTTTGCTGACGAAGTACCCACTCAACGCTTCCTCGCCTGTTTCGTAACCGCCGTCGGCGCTGAGCGCTGCTACGAGGGTGTAGTCGGAGTCCACATGGGCGCGGGCCGCGTCGTAGTGGCCGTCGTTTGTGAGGAGGTAGGCTCCAGGAGACAGGAGAGGCTTGCACTCTTGAGAGATTGCGCCTGCGTTGAGCGATATCATCAGGTCGAATCCCGCGAGCAGTGCGGACGGAATCCGGTTGTAGGTGGTCTCTATCGCTGTGAGCTCGACTGGCTCCGCGTACTCTTTGTGTGCATCGAGCCAAGGGACCAAGTCGTCGGACTGCATGGCGGCGCCGAATCCCTTGACCGAGTCTACATAGCACACGCGCGGGAACACCAGAGACGGAGTGAAGTGTACGTAGCTGCCGGGATAGACGACGCGCTGGACGCCAATGAGGTCGCGGACTGCTCTGAACACGCCCAAGAGGTTGTGGCAATGGCGCATCTCGCGGTAATCGCGGAGGTACGTTGGCAGGGCATCAGTGGATCGCAGCACCAGTAGAGCATATCACAGACTGCAATCTATTTTGCACATCTCTCCTCTTGTAATTTCCCTTGACCCATGTGTGGGGCTATGCTACCATCCTCCCGATGCTGCCCAAACTCGGCGAAATCGAAGGACAGCAGCGAATGATCAGGAGCAACGAAACCCTGGCCAAGGAGGTATCCGACCGATGACCTACATCATTGCCGAGCCATGCGTTGACGTGAAGGATGGCGCCTGTGTGGACGTCTGCCCGGTGGACTGCATCTATGGAATGGACAACGAAAATGACCGCATGCTGTACATCTCGCCGGACGAGTGCATCGACTGCGCCGCCTGCGAGCCGGTGTGCCCAGTGAACGCCATCTTCGTTGAGGAGGACACGCCGGAGGAGTGGAAGGCGTGGATCCCCGTCAACTACGACTTCTTCAAGGACGAAGACGCGACCCGGGCGGTGGTAGACGGGCTCAAGCCGCCCGCCTAGGCAGTCCGCCTATCCCCGAGCGAGCGTAGTCGCCACGGCGACTCTGCCGCAACTGATCGGTTACCGAAGCAGGGAGCCTTCCTGAGGAAGGCTCCCTGCTTGCGTTTGTTTGGGGTGAGATTAGATCCCTGCGACCCAGCCTAGCAGGCTACAGCACCTGGCGCAGGCCGGCCACAAGCTCATCCAGTGACGCGTATCCCTCGTACTTGGAGGCGATACGCCCCTCCCTGTCCAGTATGAACACGAAGGACTCGTTGAGGTAGTCCTCAATCATGCTGAGGCCCCACGTCTCCACCAGGGGGGAGTAGCGCGCTGTCGTCAGGTCTCCCTGTATCTCGTGGGGATTGTCGTAGACCTCCACGTGGACAAAGCTGACGCTGTCCTTGTACTCGTCCTTCAGTTCGCTCACGGTTTCCACCTGCGGCCCGCAGGTCGGGCTGGTGCACAGCGCAGGGCTGGCGAACACCACCACGGATGGCATGCCGTCGCCCACAAGCTGCGGTATGGTGGCCTGGTACAGGTCCGGGTCAGGCGTCGACCAGCTCGAGATCTCGTCGAGGCCGGTCACGTCCGAGGCGGTCCTGTTCACGTCCATTGGAGGCGACGAGCCGACGGCCGGTGTGAAGCTCGCGTCCTTCACGTGCAGGGGAATCCTGGCGGCGCTGAGCGATCCGTCCGCTCCTTCCGCCTCCACGAAGAGCTCCCACTCTCCCGCCCGGTCGAGTTCGAGCTGTGTCACGTAGTTGCCCCTGGTGCCAAAGGGCCACTGGTAGAACGAGGCCGACGCGGTCTCCGAGGGGTCCGCGTCCCGGCCCTCGTCCCCGACAAACGTGGACGCGATGGACACTTGGGGCACGTCTATCAGCGCTCTCGGGCTGAGCAGCAGGAACGCCACCCGGTTCGAGCCGACGCTCAGGTCCGTGGTTGCCAGGATGCCGGTGAGGTCTGTGTCGTCCGGCGTTGGCGTGGGCGCAGGCGTGGCGGTCGCGGTGGGCATGGGCGTCGCCGTGGGCGAGCTGCAGGCCGCGCCGGCGATTGCAGCCGTGGCCAGGACGGCCGCCGCAAGGAGTCCCGGCAGGAAGTTGCGAGATTGTGTGGTCACGACTAGTCTCTCCGTTCCTACGGTCCTTCTACGTACGAGCCAAAGGTGAAGGCGAACACGCTGAACTCGTCCGAGTTGGAGCTGAGCTTCAGCTCCATGCCGTTGTACTCCGGCAGCTCCACTACACGGTACATCCGGGGCTCCTCCACCAGGAAGTAGCTTGTGCCGTCGTCGCCGTGCTCGATGTCGGCGCCCGCGTAGCCCTCAGGTATGGGCTGGTCGTCAAGGGTTGCCACGACCCTGAATGGCTCGCCGTCCTCGAAGTTGATCACCACGTTTACGGTGGTGCCGTAGAACCGAAGGCCAACGTAGTCCTCCAGGTTCTCCGTGGTGCGGGCGTGGGTTACATTCTCCAGCTCCTTGGTCCATAGACCATGCAGGTAGAGCAGGTGGTTGATGTGGTCGCCCGGGTCGTCGTACAGGGTTGGGGAGCCGAGGGCTGCGTCGTAGTACTCGATGTTGCCCAGGTAGGGAGTGCTGCCGCGGTTGCGGTACTCGCCGGCGTAGAGCTCGCGAGTCTGCCCGTTCTCGAGGCCTCCGGACGCCTTGGGGTCGCGGTCCGGCCTCACGACGCCGCCTACGGGAATGTTGTAGACCTTGGCGCCGGACTCCACAAGGAGATCGCGAATCCACTCTTCCGTGGATGTGTATGCGCCCTCGCCTATGTGCGAGTAGCGGATGATGCCGTCCTTGTCGATGAGGTACTTGGCGGGCCAGGCGCGGTTGCTGTAGGCGCGCCAGGTCCGGAAGTCGTTGTCCTGAACTATCGGGTACTTCAGGCCATAGTCGACGGCCGCCGCCTCCACGTTCTCAGTGAGCTTCTCGAACTCGAACTCCGGCGAGTGGACGCCCACTATGACGAGGCCCAAATCGGCGTACTTGTCGTGCCACTCCTTCAGGAACGGTAGCGTGCGAATGCAGTTGACGCAGGTATAGGTCCAGAAGTCGACGAGCACCACCTGGCCGCGCAGCTCGTCCAGGTTGAAAGGCTCGGTGTTGATCCAGCCGGTGATTCCGGCGAGCTGTGGCGCTGCCGGGCCGTCTGCTACGGCCTGAGGCTTGGGCGTGGCCGATGGCTGCGCCGCAGCCGTTGCGGCCTCCGACTCAGTGAGGGGCTCCTGGGCCGTGGGCTCAGGCGGATCGGAGGATGGTGCGCCGGCGTCAGCCTCGCCGGATGGCGTGGCCTCGCCGCCGCTGCCGGTCTCCGGCTGTTGCTCGACCGACGTGGTGGTTGGCGCCGGCATTGAGGTTGGGTCGCCGCCGCAGGCCGCCGCAAGCAGGACCGCCGCGGCGAGCATGGCGATAAGGCTTGCCGACACCGCGCGGCCCATCCTTCCCCTGTATACGATCGATGTATTCATACGCTCACCCCTGAGTGGTCATGTGTTCCGGGAATCCTCCCTCAAGTGTCAGTCTAGCCCCGCTATATTAGCATTATCTTAACTATGTTAATCCGCCATTACGCAGCAGGCACGGAGAACCTTCGACTGCCCGCACATTTCACGGATTCCGTCACTAGTCTAAGTGGGCGAGCCATCGAGGGCAAACTGTTTAGCAAGTGAGGCGACTGCGGGTCAGCCGCCCGAGATTGCGCAGCCGGGCGTTAGATCATCGGGAAAGTCGCGGCACCGCTGGGGCCTGTGCTCGTAAATACGGCATGCGCTGGTTTCGGGATCCAGCATCGGGCATCGCCATCCGGGGTGGTCGTCGAAGCGGACCCAGGCGCGGCCGTCGCTCGCCCACCTCACGACCGCGGTCGCGCCCATCGCAGCGGCCTGCTCCTGGAACGGCTGTACCTCGTTCGCCTCGAGCGCGAGCACAAGCGGGCCCTGGCAGCACATCGCGCGGCACTGCTCCATACAGATGCGGCTGGCGGCCTCGGCGGTGAGGCCGGGGATCAGGTGCGGCGCCATCGCATCCTCCGGGCGCTGCGGTCGAGGCGCAGGGCCGAGCGGAATGTGGCGCCGATGTACAGCGTGATGAACACGCCGCCCATCGCCACGGCGAACGGCGGGTTGACGGCGGTTGCCACCGCGCCGGCAAGGAATCCGCCCACCGGGGTGAAGCCGAACGTTAGGCCGTAGATTCCAAGCACCCGGCCTCGCATGTCGTCGTCGCAGTGCAGCTGGAGCATCGTGCCCATGGTGACGTCGTAGGCCATCAGGGAGCCGCCGGCGACCCCGGCCATCAGCAGGGAGAGGGCGAAGACGGGCGAGTAGGCAAAGAGCACAATGGAGATGCCGGCGCCCAGCGTTGTGAACGCAAGCAGGGCGCCCTTTCGCCGGAAGTCGCCCAGCGAGGCTACGGCAAAGGTGCTGAGCATGGAGCCCAGGCCGCTGGCCGCGGAGAGGTAGCCCAGACCAGTCGCGCCCACGTCGAGCACGTCCCTTGCCATGACCGGTATCATCACCAGATGGGAGAAGCCGAATGCCTCCATCAGCAAGCTGAGGTAGAGGAGCCGGCGAATCGCCCTGTTCTGCCAGGCGTACCGCAGTCCCTGTCCGGTGGACTGCCAGATCGGCTCTCTCTGCGGGGGGGCGTGGAAGTCGCCGCGGACTGCCAGCAGGAACGCCAGGCCGAGGGCGGAGCCGGACGCGGCCAGCAGGTAGCTGCTGCCCACTCCGTAGTTGTGGATGAGCGCGCCGGCTATGAGCGAGCCGATGACCCGGCTGATGTTCATGGCCATGAGGCGGGACGCCATGGCGTTGAGCAAGCGGGCCGGTCCCACGATCTGATAGCCGAGGCCATTGGACGCGGGCAGCTGTGTGCCCATCAACATGCCCTGGGCCAGCGCAATCGGCGCCATGTGCCACAGCTGCACCTGGCCGGTGATTGCGAGGAAGCCGGTCAGGCCGGAAATGAAGAATCCGAAGAAATAGACGATGCCGAGCACGAAACGCTTGTCGTAGCGCTCGACGATGGTGCCGCCGAATGCGCCGAACCCCACCAGACCAAGGCCCTGGATTCCCGCGATCGCCCCGACCCAGAACGGCGAGTCGGTGAGCTCCAGCACAAGCCAGCCCTGCGCGAGCATTCGCACGCTCATCGACATGGAGCCGAAGAGGAAGCTGCCCCACAGCCACCGGAAGGCCGGCACCTCGAAGGCCATGAGGGCGCGGGGCAGGCGCCGGACGGCGGCGTCGCGATGGGAAAGGGAGCGGTTGGACTCCTGCAATGCGTCTCCAGGCGGCGGTAGAGTTGGGGATGGCGGTCAGTGGCATTCTACAGGTACGCATGGGCGGCTTCAATGGCGGCGGTCATGCCTTATGGACACCGGCATTTCGTAGTAAACTTGGGAAGTCATGTGCGGCAGGTACTCACTGGTGGCGGACATGTCGGAGCTGGCCCTCAGGTTCGACTTTGAGGGCGGCGGAGAGACGCGCCCGCCGCGCTTCAACATCGCGCCGACGCAGGAGGTCCTGGCCGTCACCCGCGACGCCGGCGACTCCCGCAACGCGGCGCGGGCCATGCGCTGGGGCCTGATTCCGTTCTGGGCTAAGGACCCTTCCATCGGTAACCGCATGATCAACGCTCGAGCGGAGACGGTGGACGCGAGCCCCGCATTCCGCCGGGCGTTCGAGAGGCGTCGCTGCCTGGTGGTCGCGGACGGCTTCTACGAGTGGCTGAAGGTGGGGAAGGAGAGGGTGCCCATGCGTGTCTCGCTCAGCTCGGGCGAGCCCTTCGCATTCGCCGGGCTGTGGGAGACTTGGCGGTCTCCGGACGGCCAGCCGGTGGCATCGTGCACCATCATCACGACCACCCCGAACGCGGTCATGGAGCCGGTCCACAACAGGATGCCCGTGATACTGCCGAGGGACGTCGAGGGCGCGTGGCTTGACTCGATGGGCGCGCGATCTGCAGCAGAGCTCAAGGAGTTGCTGGCGCCGTACGCAGGCCACGACCTGGAGGTCTACGAGGTGTCCAAGCTGGTCAACTCGCCGCGCAACGACACGCCGGAGGTCTTGGCGCGGGTGGGCTGAGCAGCGCGATCTCGTCGCTGCAGATGACATGTTATGAGAAGCGCGTGGTCTGAGAGCGAAGCGGCCGGGCTTTCGCCGCTGGACTTGCTTGTGTACCAGAGCCGCCTGGTTGGCGGCGAGCCGTCGCTTGCGCTATGGGGCGGAGGCAACACCTCGCTCAAGACCGTGGAGCGCGACTTCACGGGCGTGGAGCGCTCCGTCCTGCGCGTCAAGGGCAGCGGCGCGGACATGAGGACCATCGGCAGAGGCGGCTTTCCGGGCGTGATCCTGGACTACGTGTTGCCGCTGCTCGACCGCGATGACATGCAGGACGAGGAGATGGTGGAGTACCTCAGCCACTGCCTCCTGGAGCCGTCATCGCCCCGTCCATCGATCGAGACGCTGCTTCACGCTTTCCTCCCACGCGCCAGCGTGGTGCACAGCCACGCCGACTCCATCCTGTCGATCACCAATACGCGAAGGCCCTACGAGCTGCTCGCCGAGGCGTTCGGCGCCGAGGTTGCGGCCGTTGCGTACCGCAGGCCCGGCTTCAGGCTGTCGAAGGAGGTGGCTGAGAGCGCGCAGGTCAGCGCGGCCGTCAGGGGCGTCGCGCTGCTCAACCACGGCCTGGTCACGTGGGGCGAAACGCCAAGGGAGGCATACGAGACTCACGTCGAGCTGGTGACCCGCGCTGAGGAGTTCGTGAGACGGGCCGCGGGCGGCCGGCGACCGTTCCGGCGGGCCCCCGCAGCGCGGCCCGCGCAGGCCATCCGTCGACGCGCGGCGGCAAGCCTTGCTCCCGCGCTGCGGGGCCTGGTGCTCCGGCACGGCGGCGTGCTGCGCTTCGAGGACGGCGACGACGTGATGCGCCTGGTGTGCTCGCCTGACGCGGACGCTCTGGCGCAGGTTGGGGCGGCTACGCCTGACCACCTGCTTACCACGAAGCGCACGCCTCTGGTCGTGGACGCGGGAGACCTGTCGGATTTGGAGCAGATCAGGTCGAGGCTCAGTGCTGGTGTCGAGGAGTACGCAGGCTCGTACGGGGAGTGGTACGGGCGCCACACGGACGGCGAGAATCCCATGCTGGACCCGTATCCCAGGGTCGTTCTTGTGCGGGGCGTGGGCATGTGGACTGCGGGCGCGAACGCGCGGGCGGCCCGGGCGGCGGCGGACATCTACCGCCACACGATCGACATCATGGCGGGGTCTCAGTCACTCGACCGGTATAAGTCGCTATCGCTTCAGGACGCCTACGACGCCGAATACTGGCCCCTTGAGCTGTACAAGAGGACGCTGGCGCCTCCGGAGCGGGAGCTGTCCGGCCGCGTGGCGCTGGTGACGGGCGCGGCCAGCGGCATAGGAAGGGCCATCGCGCTGCGGTTCGCGGAGGAGGGCGCCCACGTGGTCGTGACGGATGTGCAGGGCGCGGGCGCGCGGGCGGTGGCGAGGGAGATAGCCGAGCGGCACGGCGAAGACCGCGTACTTCACCGCAGGTTGGACGTCTCGGACGAGGAGTCCGTGAGAGAGGCGTTCCGCGCGGTCAGGCTGGCGTTCGGGGGGCTGGACGTGCTCGTGTCGAACGCCGGCATTGCGCCCGTGGGCGCGATCGACTCGCTGGAGCTTGCGGACTGGGAGCGCAGCCTCTCGGTGAACGCCACGGGCCACTTCCTGGTGGCGAGGGAGGCGGTGGCGATTCTGAGGGAGCAGGGACTCGGAGGCAGCCTTATCTTCGTTGCCACCAAGAACGTGCCTGCGCCCGGGCAGGAGCTCGGCGCGTACAGCGCGGCCAAAGCCGCAGAAGCCCAGCTTGCGCGGGTGCTGGCAATCGAGAACGGACCGCACGGAATTCGCTCCAACATCATCAATCCGGACGCGGTGTTCCGAGGATCGCGGCTGTGGTCGCCTGAGGTAAGGAGGGGTCGGGCGCAGGCGCACGGCATACCAGTCGGTGAGGTGGAGGACTTCTACCGCCGGCGCACCCTTCTTCGGGCAACCGTTACGGCGGAGGACGTGGCGGAGGCGGCGCTGTTCCTGGCAGGGGACCGGTCTCTGAAGACTACGGGCGCAATGCTGCCGGTCGATGGCGGACTGCGGGACGCCTTTCCGCGGTAGGAGAGCGTCCGCTCATGTCCTTCGACAGGTTCAGAGCCTGCCCCGCACTTGATGCGGGGATGAGCGGGCTGTAGGAGGCGGGTCAGCCGCTGTAGCCCATCTCCGCCATGTCGTGGAACAGCAGTCCGGTGACCTCCCTGGGCTGATTGACCAGCCACAGAGCGCTTTCGGCGGAGGTTCTCGGATGGTTGGGCGCGTCCGGCGCCATGTCCGTCTTCACCCATCCGGGAGACAGTGCGTTGACCGCGACCTTGCCGCTCAGCTCGCCGGCGGTGGCGATGGTGAGCGCGTGCAGCGCCGCCTTCGAGACGCCGTAAACGCCGCGCAGGCTCGGCGACATGACGCCCGATGTGGAGCCCACGTTGACCACGCGCGGGTCGTCGGACTCCAGCAGCAACGGAATCAGGCGCTTGGTGCAGAGGTACACGCCGGTCAGGTTGATGCGGATGGTCCTCTCGAACTCCTCGTCCGGTAGGCCGTACAGACCGGGGAAGTCCCCGGGAGAGACGCCTGCGTTGTTGACGAGCACGTCGAGAGCGCCCCAGTAGCCGCTCACCCACTCAGCGATGCGGTCGTTGTCGGCGGCGGCGGAAACGTCGGCCTGCAGGACTCGGAGGCCCGGCAGCTCCCGTTGTGCCTGGTCCAGCTTGGCCCGATCGCGTGAGACGGCCAGCACTTCGGCGCCGTTCTCGAGGAAGATCTTCGATATCTCATAGCCGATCCCGCGGCTACCGCCCGTGACCAGCGTCTTCTTGTCCTGGAGGGACATGGCGCCTCCTTACGGCCAGGTTACGCCCAAATTAGCACAGCGGCGAGGGAGGGTCAAGGCGGCCTGTTGATGTCGCTGAAGGGAGTGCAGTGCCAGTCCGCTCATTCCCTTTGACGAGCTCAGGGCCTGCCCCGCACTTGATGCGGGGATGGGCGTACTGGGAGGCGCCCGCGGTCGGAGCGTCTTATCGACTCTCACCCTTGGCTGGGGTACAATCGCCTCGCGGCGTCTTCCAAATCACCAACGCAGCGCCGAGGGGGTCGTTCGGCATGCCCCATGCTCACATGCACAGCTACACAAGCCTCCGGGCCGAAGAGCCCGAGCAGCTGACCGACCTGGAAGCCTTCAGCGCGATCCTGGACTCCATCACCACACAGGAGCTTGTGCTGGGAAGGTCGGTTGAGTGGACGGGGAACATAGGCGAGGCCTGGCAGGACCCCGCGGGAACGTGGACTGTCTACACCAGGGCGATCGCACTCACCGGCAACGGGGACGACGGCACGCGCTGCATCCAGTCCGACACGCTGATCTGCGAGGAGATCAGGGCGGAGCAGGACCCGCCCATCCGGCACTAGCCTCCGGCCGAGGCGCGCGCGGAGGGACGCTGCCGCTCCACGTGCTCTCGCACGCCGTCCGCCATCGCGGCCACACCTCGCCTTGTGACGGTGACGCGAGTGCCCCCGCCGACGTGCTCGTAGTGGCGCGAAACCTTATGGGGCAGGGGAGTGCTGGACCAGATGACTACCACTTCGGCCCAGTCGCGGTTGGAGCGGTGATACCGGTCGTCACGCGCAACCCTGGTGTTGACGAACCTGAAGTCCACTGACCCGTGCGAACTGTCCCGTATCTCCCGCTCGGCCTCCTCCGTGCCGCCGACTACGAGCACGCGACTGAGCCCTCGTTCGCTCAGCGCTACAGCCATCCGCTCCAGCGCGCTGCGGTTGGAGGAGCCTCCGCAGATTTCGCAGTGCCGCTGGTCGGATAGGAGCGGTGTGCGCGATCCGGCGAGCACGGTGGACTGCTGGCGGCAGTTGCCGTTGTTGCAGTGGCGAAGAAACTCGCCGGTGATCACGGCGGCAACCCGCTCTCGTTTGTCGGCGGCGATGCGGGTGCGATTGGGCCGGCTCGAAAGCACGCCCGCTTCGACCAGCGCCTCCACCGCCGACCTCACCGCCTCCGGGTGGGTGACGCCAAAGTCGGACAGCATTTTGGGAATTGCGACGTCCGTCACTCTTGGACTCCACTTGCGATGCCCGGAGGAGGCTCAAATGTGGCAGCCGGCTTCTGGGCCACCAGCCGCTCCAGTGCTATGAGGCGCCCTCCCTCCCTTCCAGGCTCCCACTCCAGCCCCTCCGCGAAGAACCGCACCCGGAAGTCCATGAATAGCCTCAGCAGCTCGTTGGAGCGCAGGCGGAACATGGGGGAAGTCGGGCCGCTCACGTTGCAGTCGGTGACGTAGTGCTGTTCGAGGAGAGCAAAGCCGCCAGGCTTGAGGGCGTCCTTCATTTGTGGCACCAGTTCCCGGCTGAAGAAGAAGGTTGTGATCACTAGATCGTAGATCTCGGTCGAGAGGAGGTGGTCGTCCAGGTCCGCTTGAATGATGTTGATGGCCAGCCCTCGCTCTCGTGCGGCTCTGCTAACAATCTGGAGGGCTGGCTCGGCGATGTCTATCGCGTCGACATCGTACCCGCGTTCCGCCAGGTAGATGGCATTGCGTCCGTTGCCGCATGCCAGGTCCAGGGCTCGTCCCTTGGGAAGGCGATCCGCCCAGTCGACCAGCAGAGCGGACGGCGTGTTACGTCCCTGGTAGTCCCCCTCCGCCCATCGTTTCGACCAGTTCGTCCGCTCTCTTTCGCTCATGTGCTCTTGCTCGTTGCGCCCCGCCGGCTCCGCGACGAGACTGCACCATACTAACGGCGGCTCTGGCGCATGGCAAGGTGTACTGCTAGAATTGGCCGAAAGTCTTGGGCTGGCCGCGCGCGATGACGGCGGGCCGCATACTCGCTTACGGAAGGGGGACGCCATGACTCACAGCGGCGCTCCGGACGAGGCCGAAATCCTGGAATACGCGAATTCGCTCAGCAACTGGGGCAGGTGGGGGCCGGACGACCAGATGGGCACCGTCAATCACCTTGGGCCTGAGCAGCGCAGGCGCGCGGCGTCTCTCGTGCGGGAGGGCGTGGCTGTCTCCTGCGCAAGGCCTATCACGACTGAGCTCGCCGTCGACGTGCGGAATCCGTTCATCCACTACATGACCGGCTCCGGCGAAGCCTACGCCGTGACACACCCGGACGGTCCTCCGGAGCCGATGCAGGGCAGCGGTGACTTCATTGGCATTGCGTTTCACGGCTACGCGATCACGCATTTGGACTCGCTGTGCCACATCTTCTGGAACGGGCAGATGTACAACAACCGGCCCGCTGCGATGGTGACCACGCGGGAGGGAGCCACGGCCAACGCCGTGGACGTGCTCAAGGACGGAGTGGTCGGGCGGGGCGTGCTCCTGGACGCCGCCAGGCATCGAGGCGTCGACTGGATGGAGCCCGGAGAGGGCGTCACGCCCGATGAGCTGAGCGAAATCGAGGAGGCGCAGGGCGTGCGCGTCGAGCAGGGCGATCTGCTGCTGGTCCGCACGGGCCACTACCGCCGCCGCAGGGAGGTCGGCCCGCGTCCACTGACGGACGGCTGGCCCGGCCTCCACGCATCGTGCATGCCGTGGCTGCACGAGAGGAGCATCGCCGTGCTTGGTGGCGACACCGTCAGCGACGCGGTTCCGTCCGGATACCCCAACCTGCGGCAGCCGATCCACCATATCGCCCTGCCGCACATGGGCCTGTGGCTCATCGACAACTGCAACCTGGAGGAGATCGCCGAGGCATGCGCCGAACGCGGGCGCTGGGAGTTCCTCCTCACCGTCGCACCGCTGCGAGTACAGTATGGCACCGGCTCGCCGGTGAACCCAATCGCGGTCTTGTAGCCCGCGGGCTGGACCGTCCGGTTCCCCCGCGGGCCGCGATCCCATCCCACATATCGGGAGGTAGACATTGCAGGAGCTTGAACCGGTCCAGAGAGCGCTGGTCGTAACGCCACACCCTGACGACGCCGAGTTCGGGTGCGCGGGCACCGTGGCCCTCCTCGTCCGAGAGGGCAAGGAGGTGTTCTTCGTGGTGGCAACCAGCGGCAACAAGGGCGGCCGTGACACCGACATGACTGCCGACTACCTGACGGACGCCCGCCAGGACGAGCAGCGTAGGGCCGCCGAGGTTCTCGGCGTGTCGGAGGTGGTGTTCCTGGACTTCGGCGACGGCGAGCTGGAGGACGACCACGCCTTCCGGCGTGAGCTTGTCTACCACATCCGCCGTCTCAAGCCGGACATCGTGTTCACGACAGACCCATTTCGCACGTCGTTCTACATTCACAGGGACCACCGTATGACCGGCCTCGTCACGCTGGACGCGGCGTTCCCGTATGCGCGTGACAGGCTCCACTACCCTGAGCACATCGAGCAGGGCCTGGACGGCCACAACGTGGACGAGGTGTTCCTGTGGGGGTCGGAGTCGCCGGACACGTTCATCGACGTTGGCGAAGTGGTCGACCTGAAGGTCAAGGCGCTCTTGGCGCACACGAGCCAGATGCAGGACTGGGTGAAGGAGGCCGGCGGCGAGGAGGCATTCGGTGAGCGAATGAAGGCGATGTCCCAGAGGTGGATGAGGCGCCACAACCTGGGCTTCGAGCACGCCGAGGGGTTTCGCCGCTATGGCATCAGGCGTATGAGGGAGGAGGAGGAGTCCTAATCTCACTGGCCGCGATACGACGCGACAGACAGGAGGCGCGGTATGCCGTACGTGAGTCTGGAAGACGTGACCATCCACTACGAGGAGGCCTGCAGCGGGTCGCTTGCCTACGTGTTCTGTCCGGGCCTTGGAGGAGACGGACGCGGTTTCGTTGAGCACCTCGACTTCTGGGCGGGCCACTTTCCGCGTGCGGTGACTTGGGACTATCGCGGGGCAGGGCAATCGTCACAGGCCGCGAAGTACAACCTGCCTCTGTTCGCTGCGGACCTGGCCGCAATGATGGACGCTCTGGGAATCGAAAGAGCGGTCCTGCACGGAGTCTCGTGGGGCGGCGTGGTGGTGCAGCAGTTTGCGCTGGACTACGTTGAGAGGTGCGCGGCCATCGTGCTTGACTCCACGTCCAGCGAGGTGAACGTGGCGGCCTCGGAGAACTGGTACAACCGCGGCGAGGTTGCCCGGCTGGGCTCCAGCGCCAGGGTCGGAGAGTTCAGGCCTGCCTTCTCGGGCCACACGGCGAGCGCGCAGGCGGCGCAGGAGCAGGGCGTGCAGGTAAAGCCGGAGCACCTGGACTCGTACGTTGCGAGCGCACGTGCGATAGCCGGCCTGCGTGAGCACCCGTTCACGCCGCGGCTGCGGCAGATCACGTGTCCTGCGCTTGTGGTGGCCGGCGGGCAGGACGCCACGGCCGGCGCGGGAGGCTCGGTGATCCTGTCGCGGAACCTGCCCAGTGCGAGACTGGAGATCTTCCAGGACGCGGGCCACGGCGTGTTCCGGCACAAGCGCGACGAGTTTCGCGAGCTGGTGCTGGAGTTCTGCCGCGAGCACGGTATCCTATAAGGAGGTAGGCGGGGCACTCGAGCGATCCCAACATACAACGCGGAGTACATCCAATGACGCAAATCACGCCAGGCTCTCGACCCAATTGGGTATCTGATGAGATGTTCCCTTTCGAGAGCAGATTCTTCTCCACACCTTCAGGCCACAAGATGCACTTCATAGATGAAGGGTCAGGGGAGCCTGTTGTCTTCATACACGGTAATCCTTCCTGGTCATTCGAGTTTCGCCATCTGGTCAAGGGCCTTCGTTCGGAATTCCGTTGTGTCGCGCCTGATCACGTAGGCTTCGGCCTGTCGTCCCGGAGCAGCCAGAGTAAGGACTACCGCCCTCAATCCCTGGCAGATGACTTTGTGGCGCTTATGGACCACCTTGACCTTAGAGACACAACCCTGTATCTGACTGACTGGGGTGGACCGATTGGCCTGCATTTCGCTCGTACGCATCCGGAAAGAGTCAAGCGCTTAGTCATAGCCAATACTTGGTGCTGGCCGGTTTCCCGAGATCCACACTTCGTAATGTTCAGCCTAATGATGTCAAGTTTGGTAGGGAAACACCTCATCAAGCGCCGCAACTTATTCGTGAACAATGTACTTCCCAAGGCAATGGGCAGGAAGGATGTCTTGACGCCGCAGGTGATGGAACATTACAGGAACGCCCAACCCGAGCCCGGTTCACGCTCAGCAAGCGCAGCGCTGCCGGGATCCATAGTAGGTGCAACTGACTGGCTGGCTTCAATCTGGAATGATCGAAAGGCTTTCGCCGAATTGCCCGCCCTCATGCTCTGGGGCTTGAAGGACATTGCATTCCGAAAGAAGGAGTTGGATCGATGGAAGTCCGAGCTCGCGGACTTCGAAGCGCACGAATTCGATGACTGTGGACACTTCCTGGCCGAGGAGAATCCTGACGAAATCTTGCCCATAATATCCTCTTTCCTGGAGAGGACGTGATTGAGCACTCCAAGCTATTATACGACAACGGCACACAGGTAATTCGATAATGAGCGCTTCTTGTCAAGGAGGTAGCGAATGCTTGAGTCATTGAGCCTTGATGGCAGGGTGGTGGTGGTTACCGGCGGGGGGACCGGCCTAGGCAGAGCGATGGGCCGTCATCTTGCACGCGCAGGAGCCGACATCGTTGTGGCCGGCCGCAGACCCGGACCAATAGAGGAGGCGGCCGAGGAGTTCACGAGCATGGGGCGCAGGTCGCTGGCCATCTCGACGGACGTCACCGACTCCGCGCAGGTCGACGCGCTGTTCGAGCGTACGATTGCGGAGCTCGGGCGCGTGGATGTTCTCGTGAACAACGCCGGCGGCGGCGGAGGCGGCAAGCAGATCTGGGAGATCACGGACGAGGAGTGGCGGGCCGGCATCGACACCAACCTGACGGGCGCGTTCTACTGCGCGCGAGCCGTGATGAAGCACATGGTGGACCGGGGAAGCGGTCGCATCATCAACATCTCATCAGGCCAGGGACTGAGGGGCCAGAGAGGCAGCTTCATGTACGGCACCGCAAAGGGCGGCGTCATACAGCTAACCCGCGTCCTGGCTGCGACCTACGGCTCGGCAGGCGTCACGAGCACCTGCATAGTTCCGGGCATGATTCCCGTCCGGCAACAAGCCGACGACGACACGCCGAATCCTCGCCTGGCGTTTCTGCCTATGGGGCGGGCCGGTGTGCCTGAGGAGATGGGGCCGCTGGCAGTATTCCTGGCCTCCGATGCCTCGGCGTACATGAACGGCGAAATGCTCTACTGTGACGGCGGAGCGATGGCCGGCGGAGCGGCTACCACTGGCTATGCGCCCGTTATCCCACTCAACGATTAGAGGAGCTGAGATGCCGATTCCAGAGGAATGGGACCTGTCCGGCAAGTGCATTGTTCTGACAACCGGGAGTCGAGGCTGGGCTCCGATACTGGCCGAGGGCCTGGCAGAGGCGGGCGCCGACCTTGCCATCATCGGCCATCGCCCGGAAGTATTGAGCCTGGCGGCAGAAGCGGTGCAGAAGTACGAAAGGCGGGTGGTGACGATACCCGCCGACCTCAAGGAGCGAGAAGAGGCCCAGCGAGCCATTCAGGAGGCGACCGCATTCCTGGGTAAGATCGATGCTCTGGTGAACGACCCGCAGGTCGAGTTCGCCAAGCCGATTCTCGAGGTCACCCCGGAGGAGGTAGACGCCGTCTTCGGAAGGAACGTCAAGAGTGTGCTGTTCTGCTGCCAGGAGGCGGGGAAAGCGATGCTGGAGCAGGGCGGCGGTCGAATCGTGAATCTTTCGTCGGTCCTGGGGGAGCGCGGCCTATCGAACGAGTCGGTCTACTGCGCGAGCATGGCTGCCGTTGAGCAGCTGACCAGGGCACTGTCGCTGGAGTGGGCAAAGAGCGGCATCACGGTCAACGGCATCGGCACGGCGTGGTACACAACTGAGGACATTCCCGTGGAGCAGCAGCAGGAAGACCCTCTTGTGCGATACCTGCCGTCACGCAGGCTGGGCCATCCCCGGGAGATCGTTCCGCTATTGGCGCTGCTCTGCTCCGACGGAAGCAGCTACGTGAACGGGCAGACCATCTTCGTGGACGGCGGTGCGATGACCCACGCGTAGGGCTTCGCCGGGGTGATCAGGGCCTGTCCGGCCGGCGTGCTAGGAGCGCGTTAGTGGGGCTGCGGATACGTTGACCTGAGTGGCGCCGGCGGCCCAGGCCAGGCTCGCGAGCATTCGCGCCGGGTCGAGCACCTGCCACAGGTCACCGTTGTTGAGGAAGTACGCGTTGGCGAAGACCACCGCGCCGAGTACAGCCGAGAGCATTGCGCCCGCTCGCCAAGCGGCGCTGCTGGCACGCCACAAGACCACCGTCGCCACGCTCGCAGAGCCGAGAAACAGCGGGTTGATGGTTCGCCACACGTCGCCCGTGTAGTCGCCGAAGGCCCCTGCGTAGGCGTTGGCGAGCACCACCACGGCCAGTGTGCCCAGCGCCAGGCTGCGCACCCAGGAGACTCGACGCGTGCTTGCCCAGAGCCACCAGGCGCCGCCGAACCCCATCACAAGAGGGGGTATCTGCCACAGCTTCCAGGGCAAGTAGGGAACGGACCTGCCGTCCGGGTCCACGAGGACGGTCCTCTCTGTCCAGGCGAAGATTGCCAGGGCCACGTAGGCCGTGGCGGCCATTGCAGGGATCGGTTTCAGGTCGAGCGGTGCGATCAGCTTGTTCATGGGCCGAGTCTGCTGTCCTTCGTAGGAGCGCGGGTACCGGCGTGCCGTTGCGGGGGTGCGCCGATAAGTGACTGCAGGCCAGATGTTAACAGTGTCCGCGGTGGTGGTCAACGATAGCCCACTGGCCGAATTTCACCCTGTGCATGGCAGCACTACGCCTGCTGCGTGTACAATACTGATACGGAGTCAGAAAGGCTAGAAGGCATAGCCCTCGCAGGCCGACAGGTCTGAGATGTTGTCGACGGACGGATAGCGCCAATATCGGAGAATTGCAAATGAGCACGACAGATGCGCTAGATGACAGATTCGAAGAGGCGGAGCGTGGCCTGGACTGGCTGGAGAAGCTGGAGGCGCTTCAGGCGCGCTCGGCGTCCGATCAGGCCGCGTACGAGGTTGCGGAATACGTAATGAAGCTGCGCGCTGCGGTAACCGAGCTGGCCGGGGATCGCACGGCCTCCCAGCTGAGCGAGGACGTGGGCGCCGAGACGGCACAGCTGGTTGAGGAGCTACGTCAGGCGGGCGATAGCGACTACTGGAATACGAGAATACGTCCCGCGCTCCTGAAGACCGACTCCTGAAGCGTTCTCTGCTTCGCCTCTTACACTGCCCTGCGGGCGACCCCATTGCCTTCGCGCTCATCGCTTTCCGGAGTGACGCGGGCACTTGTCAGACCGGCGCGCAGGTGGCAGAACTGAAGTTGGCCTGTCCAATCTGCGCTCTCAGCGGACTGGGCAGGCAATGTTTGTGCCGAGAATAGGGAGATTCTTCCCGCGGTCTAAGGAGTCGGAAGTGGCGGGACCCTCACTTAACTCCGCCCCAATTCTGTCCAACTGACTGAGTCCACCTCAGTAGTGGGGGGCTCTCGACAATTGCCAGTGGAGGCCAGTCAACATACAACCCAACTACTAAAGCTAACCTTGCTTACGAAAAGCATCTCGGCCTTCCTGAGATAGCATCAGTCGAAAGGTATAGAAGCTATGTGGCACTGATGCTGCAATGATTGCACCGACGACAACACCTCTGAAGCCATGGAGAATCGGTAGATCTTCCAAGAAGAAATACATGAATATGAATGACACCACACTTCCAACTGAATACAAGAAGATGACTGGTGACAAGATAATCGCTACTAACCGAGCCCAACTCCTGCGAGCCACACAGCCGCTTCCGGCTAGAAGAACAACAAGACCGACGGCCACCATTGGTATGTAATACACGATGGTTCCGGGAAAGGCATCTGGCAACACGCTCCATGCCCGCCAAGCTCTAAGTGCAGAATCGAGTATCAGAGCGATGCCAAGCATTATCCATGCTATCCCAACAAACGTCGTCCTTGGCTGAAATCTAAAGACCAACATCTCCATTTCTACTAGCCGGCATTCTCCAAATCGCTAATCCTTCCGATATCTAGGCCGTCTTTGGGAAAGCAGGTGGCCCGGCGCGAGGACAAGGCTTATCATCCCAGTAGCTCTAGCGCAATGTCTCAATCAATTCCCAGCACCCTTTCAGCTACCCCCGCTCGTCTATTGTCATATCATACCAAATGCTCTCGCCTCTGTGACTGAGGTGGAACCAGAAAACTGGACAGGTGGCTAAGTGAGAGTCCTGCTCCTAAACTATGGGCAGCTGTTGCTGTCTGGAAGGAGAAGGACATGGCACAAGGAAGTAGGAAGCGCAGCCCGGCCTTCAAGGCCAGGGTGGCTCTGGATGCGGTGACGCGGGCACTTGTCAGACCTGCGCGCAGGTGGCAGAATTGAAGTTGGCCTGTCCAATCTGCGCTTGTAGCGGACTGGGCAGGCAATGTTTGTGCCGAGAATAGGGAGATTCCTCCCGCGGGCCAAGGCATCGGAAGCGCCGGGCCGCTAGCAGGTAGGTAAGGAGTCTGATGAGCAAGAGATTCTGGACTTGGGCGGCAGCTCTGATGATTGCGTCGCTAGTGGTGACGCTGGCGGCGTGTGAATCGGATCCGACGCCAACGCCTACTCTGTCGCCCACGGTGACCCCGGCGCCAACTTCCACGGCCACTGCCACGCTCGAGCCCACGGCCACTGCCACGCCCGAACCTACGGCCCCTCCCGTTCCGCCGCCCACTCCGACTCTGGCGCCCCCTGCGACTCAGGCACCAAATGCGACGCCAGAGCCGACTCCTACGCCCACCCCTACGCCACAGCCCACGGCCACTCCCACTCCGACTCCAACGCCGCAGCCCACTGCGACCCCGGAGCCTGAGGAGCCGCTTGCCTTCGATCCGCTGGTGGTCCGCGGCACGCTGACCAACGGCATCAGATACTACATCAGGCATAACGAGGAGCCGCGGGACCGGGCTCAGATTTCGCTGGTGGTGAAAGCAGGTTCGGTTCACGAGGAGGAGAGCCAGCGTGGACTGGCGCACTACGTTGAGCACATGGCCTTCAACGGAACCGAACGTTTCGCTAAGCAGGAGATCATTGATTACCTGGAGTCCATCGGAAGCGGTCTGGGCGCTGACGTCAACGCAGGCACCGGGTTCGACAGAACAGCGTACTTCCTGGAGATACCGACCGACGACCCGGAGATCACCGAAACCGCCTTCCAGATTCTCAGCGACTGGGCCTTCGCAGTCACCTTCGACCCGGAGGAGGTTGAGCTGGAACGGGGTGTCGTTCTGGAGGAATGGCGACTGAGCCAGGGGTTCTACTCAAGGCTTCAGGACAACCTATTGCAGCTCATCTTTGGCTCGTCGCTCTACGCGCATCGGGCCCCCATAGGCCTGCCGGAGGTCATCGAGTCGGCCGACGCAGAGCATCTCCGGGAATACTACGAACGCTGGTACAGGCCTGGCCTGATGGCCGTGATCGCAGTGGGCGACTTTGACGTTGAGGCCATGGAGGCCAAGGTGAAGCAGCACTTCGCCCCGCCTCCGGAGGGCGAGGCCAGCCAGGAGCGCGCTGTCGCGGGTATTGCCACCAGTAGGCCTGTCGTGGACATCCCAGGCCATGCCGAGCCCCGAATCGAGGTGTTTACCGACGCAGAGTCGCCCGGCACCCAGTTCGTCCTCATCCGCAAGCTGGCTCCCGACAAGGGCCAGACCAAGTCGGCCTTCCGGCGCTTTATGGTTGAAAGGCTCTCGTTCATGATGCTGAACGCGCGCCTCTTCGAGCGAGCGCAGGAGGCGGACGCACCATACCTGGTGGCACGCGGCGGACGTGCGTCGGAGGCGGAACCGCTGGACACATTGACCTTCTCAGCCTGGGTTGAGTCGGGCGGCATTGAAGGCGGCCTTCAGGCAGTGCTGGAGGAGCTGAAGCGAGTCAATCTACACGGCTTCACGGATAGCGAGCTGACCCGCGAGAAGAGCAACCTGCTGAGGCAGGCGGAGAGCTATTACACGCAGAGGGAACAGATACCGACACGGAACTTCGTCAGCGAGTACACTGACCACTTCCTGAACGGGACTCCGGTTCCGGGCATCGAGGCCGAGTGGGCGCTGTACCAGGAGCTGTTGGCCGAGATTACGCTGAGCGAGTTCGCTGACGTCACGGAGCCGTGGACGAAGTCGGAGGACACGTCGCTCCTGATCGTGCGGCCCGCGGCCACCGAGGCCGGAGCCGACGAGGCGCTGGCGGCGGCAACGCTGTCCCAGCTTCAGGCGGCTGACACACTGGACGTGGAGGCGTACGCAGACGAGCTGGGCGACGTACCACTCTTTCCTTCACTCCCGACTCCGGGGAGCATCACCGCCGAAGAGCAGATAGAGTCCATTGACGCACAGCGGTGGACCCTTTCCAACGGCATCACCGTCATAGCCAAGCAGACCGACTTTCGCGACGATGAGGTGGAGTTCATCGCCTTCAGTTCCGGAGGGCACTCGCTGGTCGCGGACGAAGACCACGTGTCTGCCCTGTACGCCTCGGCACTGGCAAGCGGAAGCGGTGTCGGCCTCCACGACCGAGTGGCGCTGGACAAGCTGCTGGCCGGGAAGAGGGTCTCGGTGTCCCCGTACATCGGGGAGCTGTTTGAGGGTTTCTCCGGGACCGCCTCGCCGGACGACCTGGAGACCATGTTCCAGCTGATAGCGCTCTACTCCACCATGCCGCGGTTTGACCCCGTCTTCTTTGATCAGTACGAGGCGCGACTGCGCAGCGTGGCGGAGTTCTACGCAGCCGAGCCGGACGCGGTACTCTTCGACAAGGTAAACGTGGTGCTGAGCCAGAACCACCTGAGGGCGCGCCCTCTCACCCTCGAGCTGATCGAGGAGCTGAGCCTGGAGCGCGCCGGCGCCGTGTACGCCGACCGGTTCGCGGACATGGGCGATGCTACGTTCGTCTTCGTGGGGGCATTCGATTGGGAGACGCTTCGCTCGCTGGCCGCTACATACCTGGCCAGCCTGCCTACCACGGGGCGCGCCGAGGAGTGGCGGGACACGGGAGTGGACCCGCCGCCGGGCATCGAGGATCACGTCGTGCGCAGCGGCATTGAGCTTCGCAGCAACTCGGTGCTGGTGTATGCGGGGGACCTGGAGTGGAGCCGAGGGGAGGCGCTCAGGCTGAACGTGGCCGGCGAGATGCTCGGCATTCGCCTGCGAGAGCGGATTCGCGAGGCGCTGAGCGGCACGTATTCCATCGGTGTGAACGCGGGCAGCTCCAGTCTGCCGGATCCCGAGTACCTGATCTCCATCATCTTCGGCAGCGACCCGTCCCGTACCGAGGAGCTCTTCGCCGAGGTGCTGAACGAGGTGACGTGGCTGCGAGACGGAGGCCAACAGGAGTACCTGGACAAGGCCAAGGAACTTCTGCGCACCTCGAGGGAGGAGCAGCTTAGGCGAAACGGCTTCTGGCTCAGCCAGATCCGGGCGGCCGCCCAGAGGGGTGAGCCCTTCGGGGCCATAGTCGGCTTCGACGAGTTGCTTGATGCCATCACCCTCGAGGACATAGCCGCCTTGGCGCAACGCTACTTCACCGAGGACCGCTACGTGAGGGTGGTGCTGAGGCCGGTGGAGGAGTAGGTCGCGGCGGTGGAGTTCTAGTACCAGACCACTGCGGTAGGCTGGACGTGCTAGTCTGGTACGAGCGGGGCGTGACAGGGTCGGCGCCTGCTCATTGTCAGGCAGGCAATTGCAGCTGATGGTGGCTGTTGGTCCGGTCACGGGATTGCTGTCCAACCACGGAGTGAGCCGACCTCGCGTCGACTCCCCAGGGGTTCCCTGTCTCGCTCGGGGCCCCTTGGTCGCTGACAAGCCACAAAACGAACCGCGTGCGTGGACGTGCGGTCACCTCTGTAGTGGCGTGGGCGCGGGGTTGACCGTCGCAATTGTAGTATAATTCTGGATAGGTGATGCGAGTCCTCAAGCATTTACGAGTTGTTTCGCCCCTGATCGCGATAGTCCTCTTGGTCTTGGTTTCGGCGGCGTGTTCGCGTAACGACAATGAGCCGCCCACTGCCGCACCAACCGCTACTCTCCTGTCGACTTCAACTCCCAGTCCTACACGCACCCCTACAACATCACCGCGGCCGTCTCCCGATGCGGCGGCTACGGTCACTTCCAGTCCTGCCGGCGCGCCCCTCGCATCGGGGCAGCGGGTGCAGCTGCCTCAGGACGAAGGCGTCCACCTTTCAGGCCTGGAGTGGTTCTACTTCAACGGCCACCTGACTGCAGAGAACGGACAGGAATTCAGCTATCACTTTGTGACCTTCCAAACCGTGCAGCCCTCCGGCCTGACTACCCGCTTGGCACAGCTGAGTTGGGCAGACCACGCCAATGTGCTACACCTCACCGAGGAAAGGGCTGCAGCGCCGCTGCCGGAGGCGTCGTCAGGTGAGTTCGATATGCCAACTGCCGACTGGAGGATGAGCGGCAACGGAGAGGACTACCATCTCAGCTTCGGGGTAGGGGACTATACCGTTGAGCTTGAGGCCGAGTCGAAAAAGCCCGCCGTGCTCCACCACGGTTCCGGGCTGGTTGACCTTGGTGTTGCGGGCAAGACCTACTACTACTCACGGACCCGCCTGGAGACCTCCGGCACGGTGACTGTTGCCGGCGTCTCCCACGCTGTGACGGGAATCTCCTGGATGGACCACCAGTGGGGGGAATTCACCACGCTGGGCATCGGTTGGGACTGGCTCAGCCTGAATCTTGACGACGGCTCCGACCTGATGGTCTCCGTGGTGTGGGAGCAGGAAGGGCACAATCCCATCAGTACCTACGGCACCTACATGCCGGCCGACTCATCCTCGATACATCTGCCCGGCGATGACATATCGCTGGATTCCAGTGGGACCTGGACCAGCCCTGCGACCGGTGCCGTTTACCCCATGGACTGGAGGTTGCAGGTCGACTCGCTGGAGCTGGACCTGTCGCTGACTGCCTCGATGGAGGAGGCCGAATTCGCCCTGAGCACATTCATCCCCGTGATCTATTGGGAGGGATCGGTTGGAGCGACTGGCACGAGGCAAGGAACGCCGGTAGCGGGTCGAGGTTTCGTGGAAATGGTGGGGTATGCCCCCTCAGCGCTCGAGATTCCACCCACCGAGACGGTCCAACGCTGACCGCACCTGAGATGAGACCTCCGGTGAGGCAAAGCGGATTCCGGTCTAGCCGGATCAGGGCGGCTTCCAGGAGGGATGAGACTAAGGACTTTCGGGGCCCACGCACTCGCGGGACGGTCCTAGCAAGAGTCCTTGACAAACAAGAACCCTTGACCCTGCCCCCAAGTCAGTATGACTGGCGAGTAGAGTCCGTTTTGGTCTTGCCCCATTCTTTGTACCAGTCGTAGTGTTAGTTTCGTGGGTCTTGGTCCTCTCTATGAAGTACTCTACTTCATCCAGGGAGCTCATCTATCCTCGACTCTCTCGGGTATATCTGCCTGATTACTTGTCCCATTGTCGCTGACAACCTACGATTATGCCCAAAGCGTCGGGGTGTTGGAGCAGCCCTTCAGGTGCTGTCGCGATTTGGTCGGCTGTGCTCTCGCTTGCGTGGCCCGATTCCTGGCCCTACCTCTCACCGAGAACGAGTGTCTGAAGTAGGCGAGTCCGCTGCAGGCGCGCGTTCATGGTCACTTTCGCAGGAATTTGGTCACGTAGTCAACGTCGACTGCGGGCATTCCCAGACCGAGCTCCGACAGTGCTTCGGAGAACCGGCTCATATCGTAGGCGCTGGTGTCGGACAGATACGGTTCAACCGACTCCAGGGACCGAGCAATGATCTTCAACGCCATGTCTTCGTCGCGGTCGGCCATCGCCTCCAACCTCGATTTCCAGTCCATCAGTGGAGCGCGGTCTGCCACGTATCCGTGGTCCTCCATGTATGAGAAGACTTTGTCGGCGGGAACAGGCTCCTGTTGGACCACGTTATACACTCTGCCGAGATGCCTGGGGTCGTCAGAGATTCTCGCAATTGCCTTCACCAGAAAGTCGACGGGTGTCATCTCGAAGAACCATTTTGGCGCCAGGGGGGCACATCGGAGGCGTGCGCAGGCCTTGACTATCAACGACAGGAAGTCATTCGGGTTGACCGTACCGGTACCACCGTGGTGGCCGATATTGCCCGGACGGAAGATGCACACCGGCAGTCCCCGTGACTCAGCCTGCCAGACTAGCCGTTCAGCAACCCATTTTGCCTGGTTGTAGCCTCCCTCCATCCTGTCCACGAAGCCGTCTATCTCCCTGTCTTCCAGGTAGGGAGTGTCATCTCCTCCAGGGAAAACGCCGTTGGACGAGACGTAGAGGATGGGCTTTGTTGCAGCGGTGCAGGCGAACTTCAGCACCTCCAAAGTCCCCCCGACGGTGTGGGGCTTGGCTGCCGAATAGGGGTAGGCGTAGTTGACGGAGGCGGCGCAATGGAATATCAGGTCAATCTTCTCTGCCAGCTGCCGGTACTCATTGTCATCCAGTCCCATTTGGGGCAGGGTGAGGTCTCCGAAGACCGGGATGATCCTTCGTCCGGCTGACTGACCCGCCAGCCCATAGAACTTCAAGGTGTTCAGCACCCGGTTGGCGGCCCCGCCCTGTCCCGGGTCCCGGTCCCTTACCAGGCAGTAGAACCGAGTATCCTGCCCGGTGGTGCGCAGAAGTTCGTCGAGGAGAAATGCTCCCAAGAACCCGGTGGTTCCCGTCACGAGGACCGAGGACGCCTGGCTGAGACGAGTTGCCCTTGGGGCCCCTCCTGGTGAGATCTCCGGATCCAGGACCGAGTCCTGGGCCAGCGAGACTCTCAATTCCGTATGTGCCCCTCCATGTTCCAGGTACGCCTCCAGCTTGTTGATGGTGGGGTACTCGTAGATCTCCGTGCCGGTAAGTTCAATCGCAAACTGCTGTTCAATGCCCAGCGTAATGCCCAGACCCGTCAGGGAGTGGCCGCCGAGATCAAAGAAGTTCCAGTCATCTTCCAGTGATTCGGTGTCGACGTCCAGCGCTTCGCTCCACAGCTCCCGCAGGACCTTGCGACGCTCGGCTGCGGTTGCGTGCTCGGAGAGCCTACCGGTCCGCTTGACGGCAGGGGTCGTATCACGCAGTGCGGGCAACGCTTTGCGCTCCAGCTTACCCGTCTGTTGGTTTATCGGGAGCGCTTCCAGCTCCATGAAGTGGCTGGGCACCATGTAGAGCGGCAGGTGCCGTTCCAGCAGGGCACGCAGGTCTCTGCTTGTCCGGCTCCTCACATCGACCGACCAAGCTGCCTGCGGGCCCCGGACAACATAGGCAACGAGCCGCTTGTTGGCCTCGTCCTGGTTCTCGGCCACCACTGTCGCATCCGCCGCGTCGCAATGCTTGCGGAGAGTCTCCTCTATGGCGCTAAGGTAGACGGTGTAACCCCTGACTTTGACCATCGAGTCATTTCGTCCGACGATCGTAGTCAGACCCTGCGCGTCCACCTCGGTCAGGTCTCCGGTGGCGTAGTACCTCTCGCCGTTCAATCTGACGAACTTGGCGGCATCCAGGTCAGGCCTTTTCAGATAGCCCCGGGCCAGTCCGCGACCGCCGATGAAGAGCTCACCGACTCCGCTTGAAGCCAGGTCGGACTGCCCATCCGGCAGCACCCGCAGCGTCACTCCGTGCATTGCGTACCCCACAGGGCACGCATCCCTGCCGTCCAGGGACAGCTCCGTTAGGTCAATGGTGCAAACGTCGTGGGTCTCACTGATGCTGTAGGTGTTGAACACTCGCGTCGAACCGGCCAGAACGTCCAGTGCCAGCTTCAGCAGGCTGGCCGGCACGACCTCGCCATTCAGCCAGACCACACGCAGGGAGGACAGCCGGGTGCGCAGCTGTTCCGGGCTTGCGGAATTCAAGACCCCGTTCAGCAGGGACGGAGTGAGGAGGACCTCGGTGATCCGGTGCTCTTCTATGAATGCGGTGAGCGCGCGCGGCACGAACACCACGTCGTCCGGTATTACGTATACCGTTCCCCCCTTCAACAATGGCCGGATGAATTCCCAGGGGAAGAAGATATTGCAGGCAACCCTGTCCCCGACGCTGTAGGAGCTGAACCTGTATCTCGCCAGGTAGGATGAAACCAGAGCGCCATTGGTCTGCATCACTCCCTTTGGTTGTCCCGTTGTGCCGGAGGTGTAGGGGAGGAAGGCCAGGTCGCCGGAGTCGACGCGAATCTCATCAGCCGCGTGTTCGAACGCTCTCCAGGACTGGTCGGAGTCAATGGGCAACAGGCGAGGTCCGGAGAACTTGCTCAGCCTGGGCAAGTACCGCGCCTTGGTGATCACCAGCTTGGGTTGCGACTCGGACAGCAATGTGCCAAGAAGGGAATCGGGGAGGTCCTGGGCGATGGGCATGAAGGCCGCGCCGGCCTTCAGCGTTCCGATGCTCGCGACGATGTACTCCGGGCAGGTCTCCATGAATATGCCCACGGGATCATCGGTGGATACGCCGCAACTTCTTAGGTAGGCCCCCAGGGAGTCCGTCGCCTGGTCCAGTTGTGCGTAGGAAGTCTGCTCCTCGCCGAAGACTATTGCCGGGTTGTCGGGAGTCTCCGCCGCTTGAGCCTTGAAGAGCTGATGTAGAGCACTTTCTGCTGTATTCATTTCGCCGTCTCAAGCAAGCCCACTCGCGATTAAGCAAAGCGTGCATCATCCAGGATAAGTGGAGGACAGGAACTCAGTTTACAAAACACAGACCGATTAGTAAACTGCTGCTAATTCAAGAAAAGGCAATAATCCATTGCCATGGAATTCGGCGCACGTTAAGGGTGACCACATGCAATTCGACTCCCTGGACTTCTACAGAGAGCATGCCCATAGATACTCGCAGCTGTCCAACGAGTTCACCCATTCGGTGTACACCGGTGCCTCTCATCCGGCGCTGAAAGGGGACGTGGACCTGCTGAATCGGGTCACCGAGCTTGCCCGTGGGAAACGGGGCTTGGACGCAGGGTGCGGGGCTGGGGCCAGGGATGTTCACTTGCTGCACACACGAGGGTATGACGTCTACGGAATTGACGCTGTGGAGGAGAACATCAGCCTTGGTAGAGAATTGCACCCGGAAATAGCGGACAGGCTCAACGTCGCCGATCTCCGAGAGCCCCTGTCGTTTGAGTCAGGCTTCTTCGATTTCGTAATGTGCAACGCCGTCATACAGCATCTGACGCCGGAGGCCACCGAAACTACGGCGGTCCCTGAGCTGGCGAGAGTCCTGGCCCCCGGAGGAGTCCTGCAACTCATGTTCAAGACCGGTTCGGGGGTGGCCACGGTCAGTGACCGGGCCTATGGAGCGGACGGTGTGGACAGGTCGTTTCAACTCTACGACGAGCACCGCTTGCTGAGCATCCTGGAGGGCTGCGGTTGCTCTCTGGTTGAACCGGAAGTAGCGAGGACTTGGGTGGAATGCTCTACTTCAGCGACCCGAAGCCGATGCGCTACTGCGCTTTCTGGGTGAGGAAGAACTAGGCCAACCCGGTTACCTGTCCGCCGACCTGCAGTTCTTGATTTCGTCCAGTTGGGTGGGCTTGGTGAAGCTGGAGCACGTGGCGCTGGACGGCACAAAGGTCAGCGCCAACGCATCGAAGCATTAGGCGATGAGTTACCAACGGATGAAGGAGAAGGCAGCGAAGTTGGCGGGGGAGGTGAGCCGGCAGACTACGCCTTCGTGTCGAGCAGCGGCGCAATAGGCCAGGCCGCCGTGCTCGAACAGTCCGACGGCGGCGCGATGCCCGCGGCGGTGGAGCGGGTCACATTCGAGGTTGCCGGCTTCTGTCCAGAGGTCTTCGACGTGGCAATGCGTCTCGGCCTCAGGATCGCCGAGGCCGCCCTCATCGTGGTCACGCCACATTCCCTTAGACCCCGGCCCACTATTTCCCGTCGCCCTCCGACGCACTCTACTAACCAAAGGCAGGTCACGGGCGTCCCGTCCTCTGGCGGAAATTGACAGGAGTGACACTCCGTAGTACGGTACCTGGCATGGCAGAGTCGACCGCGCTTCGAGACTCCCTGCGTCTCCTGGTGCCCACTGAGGGCATCCCTGAGGAGGTCCTTCTCAAGGTCGAGAAAACCCGTCCCAACGAGGTCATCAGCGACTCCTACCCCTATCCCACCAAGCTGCCTCGGGGCACGTACGAGCGCCAGAAGGCCGAGTTGCAGGTCGAGCTGCTGAAGATGCAGAGGTGGGTACAGGAGACCGGGGAACGTGTCGTCCTGCTGTTCGAAGGGCGGGACGCCGCCGGCAAGGGCGGCACGATAAAGCGCTTCTTGGAGCACCTGAATCCCCGCGGCGCTATCTTGGTCGCGTTGCCGGCCCCGTCCGAGAGAGAGCGCGGGCAGTGGTACTTCCAGCGCTACGTGGAGCACCTGCCGGCCATGGGAGAGATAGTCTTCTTCGACCGCTCCTGGTACAACAGGGCGGTGGTCGAGCCGGTGATGGGCTTCTGCACGCCGGCCGAGACGGAGCGCTTCCTCCGCGACACCGTCTTGTTCGAACAGATGCTGATCAGCGAAGGGCTGCGGCTGTACAAGTTCTGGTTCTCGGTGAGCCGGGAGGAACAGCTCAGGCGCGTTATGTCCCGCGCACTCGACGGCCTCAAACAGTGGAAACTGAGTGACGTCGACGTCCGGTCGCTGCCTCTGTGGGACGAGTTCACAGAGGCGAAGAAGGTGATGTTCGCGGCCACCGATACGAAGGCCTCGCCCTGGATCGTCGTGAAGTCGGACGACAAGAGGCGCGCCCGAATAAACTGCATGCGCTACGTGCTGCGCAGCCTGGCATACGACCCCGGGGGCACGGAGCGCGTTGCAAAGACCAACCCGAAGCTGATCGGGCCCGCCAAGAGGGTATACGCCAAGGGAGAGGTCTGGTAGCTCCCGTCCCGACGGCCGAGTGTTTCGACTAACGCCGGCAGTGGTCGGCTACCTTGCGTATGGCCCGAATGATGTCGCCGAAGTCCTCCTTGGGGAAGGACGCCTTCATGGCGATGCCCACCTGCGGCTGTTATTGTCGACGTCGCCTATAGGCCCTTCCATCGCATAGGCATTCAGAGCCTCCACTACTCAGCGTCCGGCGCGACTCCCCATCCGCCGCCGCCAGGCGTGAGGAGGCTCAGCACGTCTCCAGGCTCTGCCTTGAATGTGACCTTGGCTGGGAGATGCACCTTCTCGCCTCCGTTAATGTAAAGGATGTTCTCTCCGATGGCGCCGGGCCGTCCACCCCGAAGCCCGTAGGGCGGGCGCCGGCGCCGGTCCGAGAGGAGAGTGACAGTTGCGGGCGAGAGGAATTCCACGTCCCTGGCGATTCCGTCGCCTCCCCGGTGGTATCCCTCGCCTCCGGACCCCCTGCGCAGGGCGTATCGGCGCACCCGAAGTGGGAACTGCAACTCCAGCGCCTCGACCGGTGTGTTTAGAGTGTTGGTCATGTGGGTGTGGATACCCGACAGGCCGTCCTTCCACGGGAGAGCTCCCATGCCGCCCCCGATGGTCTCATAGTAGGCGAATCCTTCGCCGTGCCGGTCGCGGCCTCCAACCAGCACATTGTTCATGGTGCCCTGGCTGGCTGCAGGAATCAGGTTGGGCATGGCCTGGGCCAGGGCGCCCAGGAGGACATCGACGATTCTCTGCGACGTCTCCACGTTGCCACCCGCTACGGCGTGGGGTGGGGTGGGGTTGACCAGGGAGCCCACCGGCGCTGTCACCCGGATCGGCCGCATGACTCCCTGATTGGCGGGCGCCTGCTCGCCGGCGATGCACCGCACCACGTAGAGGACGGCTGAGAGGGCGATGGCGAAGGGGGCGTTGACGCACCCGTCCGTCTGGGCGGCCGTGCCGGTGAAGTCGAACTCCATCTCATCGTCGTTTACCTGCACCGTTGCCCGGATGAGCAGGGGCTCTTCGCTCAGACCGTCTCCCTCCAGATGGTCCTCGAAGGAGTAGGCGCCGTTGGGGATTCCCCGTATAGCGGCGCGGGTGAGACGCTCGGAGTAGTCCAGGAGAGCCTCGATGTGCCGGCTGGTCTCCTCCCAGCCGTATCTTGCCACAATGTCCTGCAGTCGCTTCTCGCCCACCCGGCAGGCGGCCAGTTGGGCGGCCAGGTCGCCGCGGCGGTCATCGGGAGTGCGCGAGTTCCGGCATATGATGTCCACCACCTCCCTGTTGAGGCGGCCCCTCCTTGCCAGCTTGAGGGGAGGAATGATGAGGCCCTCCTGAAACAGTTCCGTGGATATGGGAAGCGACCCGGGCGTCATTCCGCCGATGTCGGCGTGGTGCCCCCTATTGGCCACGAGACCCACCAGGCCGGGTCGGCCCTCGATGGGCGCGAACACGGGCGCGATCAGGGTTATGTCGGGCAGATGCGTGCCCCCCATGTACGGGTCGTTGAGGGCGACGACGTCTCCCGGATACAGGTCAAGTCGCTGCAAGGCCTCCGACACCGACGCCGGCATAGAGCCCAGGTGAACGGGGATGTGAGCGGCCTGGGCCACCATCTGCGCTTGAGGACCAAAGAGGGCGCAGGAGTAGTCCTGCCGCTCCTTGATGTTGACGGAGAATGCGCTGCGACCCAGGGCCACACCCATCTCCTCGGCCACGGAGGCGAAGAGGTTGTGGAACACCTGCAGGCTTATCGGGTCCGGCATGGCTAGCCTCCCGCTCCGGCTGGTTCTGCGATTAGGTTGCCGTAGCCGTCCACGCGGGCAGTCCAGCTGGGGGAAAGGACGGTCGTCGAGTCCATTTGGAAGACCAGGGCAGGTCCTCGGATGGCGTTGCCTGTTAGCATGTGCGAGCGGTCGTAGCATCGGGTGGGCAGTGGCTCTCCGTTGAACACCACGGGCCGCTCGTCCACCAGCGCTCCCGACGGGTCTTCGCCGCTTTCCTCCATTGGCGAGACAACCGGCTTCTCCACCACACCGGTCGCCTTCAGACGGGCCGTAACGATCTCCACAGGCTGGGACGGGTCGCTGTGGCCGTAGCGCCGGCGATGGGCGCGGTGGAATCGACCGGCTGCGGCTTGAGAGGTCCCTGTGGCCAGGGGAGGGCAGGGTACCGTCAGCTCGAACGATTGGCCAACGTACCGCAGGTCTAGGAATCGCTGCAGTGACAGACGTGAGCCTTCGAATCCCTCACGTCCCAAGTCTATGCGCGCCTGCTCCTCCATAGGTCGAAAGGCGTTTCGCAGCGCTTCGGCAGAAACCTCCGCAAGCGGGAGCAGCAGGGTTCGCGAGTAGTCTTTCACTACGTCGGCTAGCGCAGCGCCCAGAGCAGATAGTATGCCGGGTTGTGGAGGGATCATAATCCGCGTGATGCCCAGGTTCTCGGCCAGGGAGCAGGCGTGCATGGGGCCTGCACCGCCGAAGGCCACCAGGGTGAAGCCTCGCGGGTCGAATCCTCGCTCCAGCGAGATGGCGCGCAGTGCCCGTTCCATGGCTGCGTTGGCAACTCTGATGACCCCCTCCGCGGTGGTGTTGACCCCCATGCCCAACTGCCCGGCCAAGCTCTCCATGCAGTAGCGGGCACGCTCCACGTCCAGTGACATCCTTCCGCCCAAAAAGCGTCCCGAGTCCAGCCGACCCAGGATGAGGTTGGCGTCCGTTACGGTAACATGGTCTCCACGTCCGTAGCAGGCGGGCCCAGGCTCCGCCCCTGCGGATTGTGGGCCTACAAGCAGCGCCCCTCCGGGATCCACGCGAGCTATGGAGCCTCCTCCCGCCCCCACCGTGTGGATATCTATGGCGGGCATGCGGGTGGGATAGCCCCCGACCTGCGCAGAGGTGGTCTCCTGAACCCTTCCTGAACAGAGTGAGACATCGGTGGAAGTCCCACCCATGTCCAGCGTGATCGCCTGGGAGGAGCCTGCCTGCGAGGCCAGGTGGAATGCTCCCATCACCCCCCCGGCCGGGCCGCTCAAAAGGGTACGGACAGGCTCTTGCGCCGCCTGCGCGGCCGAGAGGCTTCCTCCTCCCGAGTGCGTGATCCGCAGGCGCGGGCCCAGGGCTTCGCCCAGATGCTGGAGATAGCGGCTCATAGCGGGGCCGACGTAAGCGTTGACCACCACGGTGCTGGTGCGCTCGTACTCCCGGTACTCCGGCAGAAGGTCGCTGGACACGGAGAGAAACGCTGAGCCGTCAAGGGCGCGGAGTGCCTCGGCGATCAGGCGCTCGTGCTTGGGATTGCGGAACGAGAACAGGAGCGATACGGCGACCGATTCAGCCCCACTCTCCCGCACGCGCCGGGCGGCGTGTCCTGCGTCCTCAGCGCTCAGGGAGACTATGGGGTCGCCGTGACTGTTGAGGCGTTCCCTCACGCCGAAACGGAGTTCCGTAGGCACCAGCTGCGGCGGGCGCTCCACCCCAAAGTCGTATAGCGCCGGGCGGTTCTGCCGGCCGATCTCCAACATGTCCTCGAATCCCTCCGTGACGAGGAGGGCAGTGCGGGCGCCCCTGCGCTCCAGCAGGGCGTTGGTGGCCACGGTGGAGCCGTGGGAGATGTCGGTGTCGGGCGATACCCGGAGTTCCTCCAGTCCTCCTATAACGGCCCGGGCCGGGTCCTCCGGCGTTGAAGACGTCTTGAAGACCCTGATCTCACCCTCAGAGATCAGGGCGAAGTCGGTGAACGTGCCCCCGATGTCCACGCCCAGAATGGCCTTGCTCATCTCGGCGCGAATTTATGCCATGCAATAGGATACGTCAAGGGCTGGTCTAGCCAGCGTCCAGAGCCCACTGAATTGCGGGAGGAGGCACTAGCTGCCCACATTCGGTCGAGCACGGTGGACTGGCTGTGACATTGCTTGATCTCTGCCAGCTGCATCTCAGAAAGTTCACGAGTCCTCCCTGACCGGGATACGCTAGACGGTGGACTCCGAAACGGTGAAGCCACACGTTGTCGGTGACCCACGAGGCAAGCTGTCGTGGACCCAATTCCGGCATCCCTCTAGCCGCCGATAGGACGTGGCCGACTTCAGGGGGTCAGTCTGTTCCATGGATGCCTGCCTCCTCCCGCATGATCCCTGGGTCCTATTCGCCTACTCAGTTACCGGCGCTATCACAGGACTCTAGGCAGCGAGACGCCCTCACACCTGCTCAGGGGGAGGCGAGAAGATATACTGCGACGTAGAAGGGAGGTGAAGGCTCAGACGATAGAATGACGAAGACTGCACGACAGAGTCCTCAGGGAGCTCGCCAAGCCTCCCTCCGACCCCTGATCTCTCGAGGCTCAAAGTGCGCCACTTTTGCTGGTTGTAAACGATGACTCCAAGAATGAGCTGGCTCTCGAGGAAAGCATGATTGTATTTGAAGCAGATCCGGAGGTCGAACAAGACAGAAACTCCTATGATCTGGGCGATAAGTGTGACGAAGAGCGTATCAAAAGAGCGGTGGGTGAGTGTGCATTTGGTATAGTAGTGGATGGAATATTCACGAAGTTGCATTCAACTCCATGAACCCAGGGAGTCCGTAAAGGAGGACGTCGTGCCTGTAGAGCAGATGGCAGAGGCGATGGAGCGCATAGCGTCGCAGTCGCAGGAAGTGGAGTGGTTGGGCAGCGGGTATGGGGGCGGGGCGGTGGTGGAGGGTCCAGTGTGGTGGAAGGAGGGAGGATACCTCCTATTCAGCGACATCGGCAGTAACCAGAGGCTGAAATGGGCGCCTGGCGACGGCGTCACCGTATTTCAGGAGCCGACCAACAACGCGAACGGACTCACTCGCGATCCACAGGGGAGGCTGATTGCCTGCGAGCACGGAGCACGCCGCGTGACCCGTCAGGAACCCGACGGCAGCACTACGGTGGTGGCCAACAATTACCAAGGCAGGCGGCTGAACCGCCCCAACGACGTGGTGGTAAAGTCCGACGGGAGCATATACTTCAGCGACCCGGGAGCGCCGGACCTGAACCTGGACCTGGACTTCTCGGGCGTGTACCGAGTTTCCCAGGACCTGGGGACACTGACCCTGCTGGCCCGAGACTTCGTCATGCCCAATGGACTGGCCTTTTCCCCTGACGAAGGCATCCTATACATAAACGATTCCCGCCGCGGGCATATACGGGCCTTCGACGTCCTGGCCAACGGTACGCTTGCCCTGTGGACCGACCGTGTCTTCGCAGATCTGAGAGGCGAGCGCCCTGGAGTGCCTGACGGTATGAAGGTCGATGTTGAGGGTAATGTGTATTGCGGTGGGTCTGGGGGCATATGGGTCTTCGGCTCCTCAGGCAACCGCTTGGGAGTCATCGAACACGGGGCGACGGCTACTACCAACATGGCCTGGGGAGACGAAGACTGGAGGACCCTGTACTTCACCACTCGCGATAGCCTGGGAAGGGTCCGGTTGGGCATACCGGGTATACCGGTGCCGGCGACCTAAGCAAGATCGGTCACACACTCATCCGCAGAAGTGACCAGATTGGCTCTGCGGGCGCATAGACGGCCAGCGTGGAGCCGGGGGTGATTTGCGTGCCTCCATGTCTTGCGTGACCTCTATTCGACCTCCATATTCTCTATGCGGGCATCCAGGAGACTGTATGTCTCTGCGGTTTGGGATACGTCTCAAATGTTCAATCAGCCTGCCTAAGCGCAAGGGCGATCTGCTCCGCCGTGTACCGGAAACTCTTCATGGAATGACCCTCCTTCCAATGTGTGATCATCCCACAAGACTAACACTCCGGCTGGACCAGTTTTCGGGGTCAGGACAATTGGAGGTCCAGATAGGGGAGAGGGTCTCGATCACATCCCTGCGTGAGATCTCATCAACCCTCATGGCGCCGAGAGAGGGGAAGACGTATGTCGCGAGTGAAGAGAGCCACTGGGCCCTGTGCTTGGCGTTCCTCCAAGAGTCGGAGTTCTCGGCGATGTGTCGCCGTGCGAGAGCCTCGAAGGAGGGGTCTTGGCCAGTGCCTCCGCCTCTCGCTACACCGCCAGGGAGTTGCCGCCCGACTTTACAAGTGCACGGTTTTCTAGAGCCGACTTTCTGGCTAAGGCCAAGGACACAGCAGGATAGGGCCCCAGTCCCAGGTCGTGACGCAGTCCATGGATGACGAGCCTTTGGACCCAGGCCTTGGTTCCGGACGGGTAGATGACCAGGTAGAGAGTGTCACCGTCGGTGTGCCGGCCGGGGGTCTCGAGGTTGCGAATCGTTCTATCAGTCAGCTTTCCCATATTACCGCTAATCCCACATGCTATCCCCCACGATGAGGTAGATTCTAACAACCTATGGGGACTTGGCAAGACGTCATTAGAACAAAGAACGGGGGCAAAGCATGCCTACAGATGGCGTAAATGAGGCTAAACTAGAACACGCTGGACGCTGTGGAACAAGCAATCGTGGCGGAGGGGGTGGGATTCGAACCCACGTCACCTTTCGGTAAACCTGTTTTCAAGACAGGCGCCATCGTCCGCTCGGCCACCCCTCCCAGGTAAATCCTACCCAAAACTCGCCCGCTTTGCCAGCCCGTGCTCGACGCTTCCAGCCGCAGCCACACGATGCTACAATGATGGCCGTGGTGCTTCCATCCCACTCGCGGAGGTGACGAATTGAAGGTAGTCAGGCTTCAGGACGTGCCGGCGGAGCCGGTCGAAGGTGGAGGCTTGTTCATTGGCGGTGAGGTCTCGCGCCAGCCCCTGGTAACCGAGGAGATGGGGCCGTACTTCAACATGAGCAACGTCAGTTTCAGTCCCGGCGCAAGGAACAAGCTTCACACGCACAGCTGCGACCAGGTGCTGCTGGTCACCGCGGGCACAGGGATAGTGGCCACGGAGGAGGGCGAGGCGGTGGTAACCGTGGGCGACATCGTTCACATTCCCGCGGGCGAGAGGCACTGGCACGGCGCAACTCCCGATTCGGCCTTCGCGCACATCTCGCTCACGCAGGTGGGCAGCACCGGCCAGCAGGTGGAGGAGTAGCCGCGCTTCGTGTGGTAAGCCGGTATCGAGGCGCACGAAGCCTGAGCGGCTTGGCTGCGCGCTCCGGCGGACTTGCGAGAACTCACACGTGAAAGTACTGGGAGTAGAGACGTCCTGCGACGAGACGGCCATCGCGGTTGTAGAGGACGGCCGCCGCGTCCTGTCGAACGTCATCGCCTCGCAGGTGGAGATTCATGCCCGCTACGGGGGTGTGGTCCCTGAGGTCGCTTCGCGACAGCACGTGCTGGAGATGGTGCCCGTTCTGGAGGAAGCCCTGGGGCGTGCCGGCCTCGACTTGGAGAGCGTCGACGCCGTTGCCGTTACGAACGGCCCGGGCCTGGCCGGCGCTCTGCTGGTGGGAGTGAACACCGCCAAGGCGCTGGCACTGGCCGCGGGTCTGCCCCTGATGGGAGTCAACCACCTGGAGGGTCACGTGTATGCCAACTGGCTCGAGGATGCCGATCCGGATTCGGAGTGCGGCTTCCCGCTGATGTGTCTCATCGCGTCCGGAGGCCACACTGACCTGCTCCTTATGGAGGACCATGGCCGCTACACCCTCCTGGGTCGCACGCGAGACGACGCCGCCGGTGAGGCCTTCGACAAGGCGGCCCGCATCCTGGGCCTCGGCTTTCCGGGCGGCCCAGAGGTGCAGCGCGCCGCCCGCGACGCCACGGGCGAGATGTCCCTCCCCAGAGCGTGGCTGAGGGGCACGGACGACTTCAGCTTCAGCGGACTCAAAACGGCCCTTCTCCACGCGGCCAGGCGGGAGGGTGTCTACCCGCCGCAGGAGGACGCCCCTCCGGACGCGAGGCTTGTCAGAGAGATGGCCTCAGCCTTCCAGATGTCGGTTGCGGAGGTTATGGCGGTGAAGACGCTGGACGCGGCCCGGCGATTCGGCGCCAGGGGAGTGCTGCTGGGAGGAGGCGTAGCAGCAAACGCCATGCTGAGGCAGGTGCTCCGCGAGAAGTCGACTCTGCCCGTGTTCATTCCGTCTCCCCGGCTCTGCACGGACAACGGCGCAATGATCGCATCCTGCGCCTACTTCAGAAGCTCGCCCGGCGCCGCCGACGGGTGGGACATGGACGTGTACCCCAGCCTGCGCCTGGGCTAGGGCGACGCGGCAGGGCCTCTCACCACCGCCACTCGGACTCCCACTCGCCAGGCTCGTCCCATGGCTCGTAGGCCGGCTCCTGCGTCGCGGGGCGTGCCGGGAGCAGTGCCTCCCTCAGGCTGAAGAGGCGGTTCACGAAGTCGTAGGCCTGCTCGGCCAGCCGTCCCTGGTAGGGGAGCCAGACCTGTTCCTGGGTGAGGTGAAGCAGGATTGTCCCTTCCTCTGCCACGTCTACGTAGCGGTACAGGTGGTAGAGTGCGGCCAGGGCCAGCACCCCGGCAAGCCCCATCTCCAGTGGGGGATAGCCTATGGTGGCAAGGGCGGCGCCGGCGCCAGCCAGCAGCAGCACCACGCGCCAGAGGGGCGAAACGCCTCGCGAGGTGCGCCTCACCTCGACGAGGCCGACGTCCAAGAGCGACACGAAGGTCACGTCCCTTCGGCGGCCGTTCCTGTGCACTAGAAGCAGCCGGCGGTCGGTGAGGACGATTGAGTTGCGGTCTCCGGTCGCCGCGGGGTCGAGGCCCCGCCTCTCGCCGAAGGACGCCTCCACCGCCTCATCCGCCGACAGCGGCAGATGGTCGTCCGTTGTCCTGTGCATTCCAGTCTCGCAGCCTGCGGGCGGGCACCGGAGAGGCCCGGCCCTGCAGAACCCGGTAAACGTGGATCAGACCCTGCTGTCTCCTGGCGGAGTTTACCACGGGGCAGCCGCCTTTGGAAGCGGCCATGAGCGCCTTGACCTCCCTAGTGACCTCGTTGTCCGGACACGCGGGAGCTCCGCGGTAGAGGCGCAGTGCCCTCCGCCTGAGCTCAGCGTTCCCGGCCAGGTGTGCGGCGGCGTACAGGTGGGGCAGCAGGACGTTGACCAGTATCTCACCCGCGCGGCCCTCTCCCAGGAGCGCGGGCGCCCTGCCCGCGGGTAGGTGGAAGTCCAGCTGGCTGGCCCAGAACCCGTCACCCTCCACCTGGAGCTCCCGGCGGAGCTCCGCCGGAGAGCATACCTCGGACAGGTTGAACAGGGCCTGCTGAAGCCCATCCCGCCAGTACCTGGCCAGAAGGACTCCGGCGGCCGCCAGCCTGCGGTGAGGGCTGTTTGGAGGCCGGATTCCGGTCCGGTCCCAGTCTCCCGGACCCAGCACGGGGCGGAGTCCGACCCTTCTCCAGCGCTCCGACAGCTCCGCAGCGCGTGCAGCGCCCTCAGGAGTGAGCAGAAGCATGCCCCTCTGGTGTGGCAGCAGCCCTGCGGCCCCCAGCAGCAGTGCCTCTAGCGACAAAGGGCTCGCGTGGCCTCCGACCTTCGACCTGAGCGTTCCCAGGGTCAGGCCCCGGGCCAGGCGCAGCATGGGGCCGCGGTTGCGGCTGTAGCCCAGCGCCTCCAGGAGCGAGGCGTAGAGCGCCTCCCTTGGATCCGCCTCCCGCATGCGGGCAAGCATGGCGGAGGCCTTGCGAAGGAACCTGCAGTCTCCGGCCTCGTCCAGCGCCTGTTCCAGCCTGAGCCGCGGAAGTGCTAACAGGCTCTGGAGAGGCGCCGCCACCGTGCGGCCGTGGACTCCGGCGGCCGAGGGCCCCCGCATCCCCAGAGAAGGTGGCGCATCCAGCCGGACCTCCCGTGCGTCGGAAGCCGTGGCTCCCCGTGCGGCCTGACCGCGGAGGAATAGGTGAATCACCACGCCCTCGTAGCGCGTATCCGTATGGTGGCCGTGGCCCTGCCAGTCGCTCTGCCGAAGGTGTACCTCCACGTCCCCTCGCACAAGCTCCCCGCCGGGCGTGATCAGAACCGCGTCGCGAAAGTCCGGCCCGGAGCCCGGAGCCGGCCGGCCGGGGTAGAGCACCTGGAGGTCCGCACCATCCAGGGTGACGATCCGCCCCAGAGCTCCGGAGCGCCACCATCCGGCAACCTGCGCCTCAGGAGGCATGCGTGATACCGCGTTTTTCGAGGCTGCCCGGCGCAGTCCCGGCGTTGGGGAACGTTCTGCAACCCGGAAGCATCCCACCGGCGCCTCACGCGTCACCGGCCCCACCCGACGGTCCGGTGGGCTAACCGGTGCGCTATTCATCCGTGCCCTCCGCGGCAGCGTGCTCTCCCGGTGTTGAGGACCCGTATTCGAAGCCGGCGCGCTCAGCGATGATGTTGAGCAGCGTGCGGGAGGCCCCCCTGGGGCTGTACATCCCGGTTTCCCACTCGCTGATGGTCTGCTGCCTGGTGCCCAGCTCCTCGGAGAGCTGCTGCTGGGTCAACCCCAGGTGGCGTCTCAGGGCCCGCACTCCGTCGCCGGACCAGGGCGGCCTTCTGACGCCTCTTGTTCCGTACTCCATGCGAGTATTCTACACGCTTGCGTGTAACCGTCAAGTCGCGCTGCCAGGCCATTCTGTGCCGCCTATGTACCGGGCTGCCCCAACCTGCTACTATGTGCAGGCCATGAACTCAGCGGAGCAGGGTATAGGCATTCTGGGCTGCGGGGCAATCGGGCGGGGACTGGCGCTCGCCGTCGACGGGGGAGCCATCCGCCGCGCCAGGGTTATCGCGCTCTTTGACCAGGACTCGGGCAGACTCACGAGCCTCGCGGGGCGTTTGTCCTCGCAACCCGCCGCAACTGACACCGTCGAGGGGTTCCTTGCCGCCCCCGGCATGACCCTCGTGGTGGAGGCCGCCTCGCAGGAGGCCGTTCGCCGCAATGCAGGAGCCGTCCTCGCAAGCGGCAGGGACCTAATGGTCATGAGCACGGGCGCCCTGCTGGACGGAGACCTGTACTCACGTCTGGAGGCCGCGTCGGCCGAAAGCGGCTGCCGCGTTTACGCGCCTTCGGGCGCGCTGGGCGGCGTGGACGCCATCAGGGCGTCAAGGCACGAGCTGGAGGAAGTGGTGCTAACCACGCGAAAGCCCCCGGCCAGCCTCGTCGACTCCGCCTCCGGCTCCGACATGGGCGCCATCACCTCCGCCACCGTGGTATTCGAGGGGAGCGCAAGGGAGGCCGTGGCTCGCTTTCCGTTCAACATCAACGTGGCCGCCACACTCAGCCTGGCGGGCCTGGGTCCGGAGCGCACCCGCGTGCGGATCATCGCCGACCCGGAGGCCGGGGGCAACATCCACGAAGTCTACGCCGCCGGGAGAAGCGGCATCCTGCGGTTCACGATGGAGAATGTGCCCCACCCGGACAACCCAATGACCAGCCACCTGGCCGTGCTCTCGGCCATCGAGACTCTGCGCGGCATTTGCGAGGGCGGTGTCAGGGTGGGGGCGTAGAGCCCGGCTCCGTAGGCGGAGATCAGTCGCCTAGGACGGCTGATCCGACTTGACCAGCCCGGTCGTGTTTCCCTCGGGGTCTGCGAAGAGCGCGATCGTCACTATCCCCGGTATCTCGGTTGGAGGCATCAGCGTCCTGCCGCCGAGCTCCTCCGCCCGGTCAAGGTACGCCTGGAGATCGTCCACCTCCACGTACAGGATGACGCGCGCCTGGTCCCCCTCTCCCGCCTGGGGGATTCCCCCGTTGATGCCTGACTCCGAGTGGGTGTCCACGAAGCCGTAGCCTACGGGGTTGCTGCTGTCCACGTGCCAGCCAAATAGGCTCGCGTAGAACTCCTGAGTCTTCTTCGCATCCCTTGCCGTTATCTCCCAGTGCACCACCGGATTGGGCATTTCGACCTCCTGAGTTGTGTTGCCGCGCTGCTGCAGTGCGCGGGACGAACCGCATTGTAGCATGGCCGGCTGGCCTGGGAGCTTGGCGCCGGCGCGTTGACACCCCGCGGACGCCGGTGCTATTCTGCGGTATCCGCTCCCGACGGCGGTTCGCGTCGTGACGGCATCAGCTCAGGAGGTGGCAGCATGGTGCAGACGGAAGCAGCGGTCGCAACTACTCCCAGAGCCCTGGACGGCGTCCGCGTCCTTGACTTCACCTGGGTCAGGGCGGGCCCGTGGTGCAACCGGTGGCTGGGCGCCCTTGGCGCGGAGGTCATCAAGGTGGAGTGGCCCCAGAGCCCCAACACCCGCGGCGAGAACATTGGCACTGGCGCAGGCACTCCGGCCGGGCTGCCCGCCAACCTGAACACAAACGGCCACTTCAGCGACACCAATTCCAACAAGCTCAGCGTAACCCTCAACACACGCACACCCCGGGGCCAGGACCTGGTCAAGAGGCTCGTATCCGTGTCCGACATTGTGATAGAGAACTTCGCGTACGGAGTCCTGGACCGGTGGGGCATCGGCTACGAGGAGATGAAGAAGCTGCGGCCCGACATCATCTACCTGTCCATGTCCGGCTTCGGGCACACCGGCCGCGACCGCGACTACCAAACGATGGGGCCGATCGCGCAGGCGTTGTCCGGCCTGACGTACACCTCCGGCCTGCCGGGCCAGCAGCCCGCGGGCTGGGGCTGGTCATACATGGACGACACCGGCGGCATGTACGGCGCCATGTATGCCCTCAGCGCAATCTACCACCGCAACGTGACGGGCGAGGGCCAGCACGTTGACCAGTCGCAGTGGATCACCGGCGTCGCCCTGAACGGGGCGGCGTTCCTGGACATTCAGGCCAACAACCGCCCAACCATCCGCGAGGGCTATCCCCCCGGAAACCGCGCCCACTGGCCCGGGACTCCTCTCACCAACGCCTACCGGGAGCGCACCGTTGCGCCCCACAACGCCTATCGCACGAGCCCCGGCGGCTACAACGACTGGTGCGCCATCGTGTGCATGACCGACCGCGAGTGGCGGAGCTTGGTGGAGGTGATTGGATCGCCGCCGTGGGCCAAGGACTCGAAGTTCGACACGGTGGCGGGCAGGCTGGCAAACCAGGAGGAGTTGGACGCCGGCATCGAGGCGTGGACGTCGACGCTGGGCAAGTACGATGTCATGGAGCGGTGCCAGAGGGCCGGCGTGCCCTGCATGCCGGTGCAGAGCAGCCAGGACCGCTTCGAGAACGACCCGCAGCTTCAGGAGCGGGAGATGTACCGACCCGTTGAGCATCCGGCGCTGGGCACGTGGCCGCTGCAAAATTCGCCCTTCAAGTTGTCGGAGACGCCTGCGTACAACCACCAGGCGGGGCCGCTGGTCGGCCAGCACAATAAGGACGTGTTCGAGGGCCTGCTGGGCATAAGCCACGAGGAGCTGGTGGACGGCTTCGAGGACGGCACCTTCTGGCCCAGGGACTACGACCGCTCGGAGTACACCTATCTCCAGGAGATGATCGACGACGGGACGCCCGCGGAGTGGACGGGCGAGCCCAAGGGCCCGCTCTCTCCACCCGCTCCGGTCCGCACGCCGGACGCGGAGACGGCCGGAGCGTTCGGCGGCCTGCGCGTGCTGGAGCTGACGGACGAGAAGGGGCAGTGGCTCGGCAAGCTCATGGGCGACCTCGGCGCCGACGTCGTGAAGATCGAGCCTCCCGGAGGCCAGTCCACACGCACCGTTGGGCCCTTCTACGGGGACATGCCGAACCGTGAGCGGAGCCTCTACTTCTGGCACTACAACACGTCCAAGCGCGGCATCACGCTGGACATAGAGACGGAGGACGGGCGGCGCCTGTTCCGCAAGCTGGCGGAGGGCGCGGACGTGATACTGGAGACGTTCAACCCCGGCTACATGGCCTCGCTCGGACTGGGGTACGACGACCTGAAGGAGAGCAACCCCGGCCTGATCGTGTGCTCGCTGACCTCGTTCGGCCAGACGGGCCCGTGGAAGGACTACGTGGGCAGGGACCTGCTGCACCTTGCGGCCGGCGGTCAGATGGCGGGCTGCGGCTACGAGGAGATCGACGTGCCGGACGCACCCCCGATTGCCGGCGGAGGGGGACAGGCGTGGCACATGGGCAGCCACTTCGCGTACATCGGCACGGTCGCGGCGCTAATCTACCGCTCCAGGACCGGCCGCGGTCAGCACGTTGACGCCTCCGTGCACGAGGCCTGCGCCCTCACAACCGAGTCCCACGTCAACAACTGGATCTACCGCGGGCAGGTCGTGCAGCGCCAGACGGGGCGTCACGCGTCCGCAACTCGAACGGACCCCACGCAGATGCTGTGCGGCGACGGGAACTACCTAAACGGCGGCGTCGGCAACAGGGTCACGGCGGCCAGGCTGCCTGCCCTCGCGGAGTGGATGGACGAGCTCGGCCTTGCCGAGGACCTGCTCGACGAGAAGTACAAGGACCCGGCCGTCTTCAACGAGAACCGGCCCCACATCGCAGGCATCGTGGCCCGATTCCTGGCCAGTGTCTCGCGGGATGAGGCTTATCACCGCATGCAGAAGATGGGCATCAACTGCGGCGCCGTGCGCTCCCCGGACGAGGTCATGGAAGACCCCCACCTGGAGGACAGGGGCTTCTGGGCGGAGGTTTCCTACCCGGAGGTAGGCGCGACGCTCCGCCACCCCGGACCCGCGGGCATATTCAACGGCTCGCCGTGGCGTATCTCCCGGCGCGCTCCGCTCATCGGCGAGCACAACGAGGAGATTCTGAGCGGGGAGCTTGGTCTCAGCCGCGCGGAGATGGCCGTGCTGGCCGAGAGCGGCGTCGTGTAGCGAGACGTGCAATTCGACCATTGGCCAGGCGGCGCCGTCCGAGGTGGGCGGCGCCGCCGGCGCGCGGGCGGCTGGGCGCGCGACCAGGGTCGCTATGCTATAATCTTACAGTTGAGGTTGCGGATGTTGGGTTTCGCCCCTCCGGGGGGCCACATCAGCACGACGGGGGTGAGAATAGACCATGCAGCGCCGAAATGACGAACTGAAGGTCTTTGCCGGTACGGCACACGAGCAACTGGCCGGGGACGTCTGTAGCTATCTGAACATTTCCGTCGGGGAATCCAACGTCTTCAAGTTCAGCAACGATAACACCTTCGTACAGATTCGAGAGAACGTTCGGCAGAGAGACGTCTTCCTCATCCAGCCTTTCGCCTATCCCGTCAACGACCGCATCATGGAGCTGCTCATAATGCTGGACGCCGCCAAACGCGCCTCCGCGGGCCGCATAACGGCGGTGATCCCGTACTACGCCTACGGCCGCACCGACAAGAAGGACCAGCCCCGCGTGCCCATCACGGCACGCCTGGTGGCAGACCTTCTGAGCGTGGCCGGGGCCGACCGCGTCCTCACCGTTGACCTCCACGCCGGCCAGATCCAGGGCTTCTTCAACATCCCAGTGGACGAGCTAACGGGGCTGCCCCTTCTGTCCCGGTACTTCGCGGACAAGGCTCTGGAGAACGTGGTGGTGGTGGCCGTCGACATCGGCATCAGCAAGCGGGCCAGGGACATGGCCGCGACGCTGGGCGCCCCCCTGGCGATCATAGAGAAACGGCGCATGGGCAACGCCGACAGCAGCGAGAGCCTCAACATCATCGGAGACGTGGCGGGCAAGACCGCGATCACCTTCGACGACGAGGTGGACACGGCCGGCTCGCTCATGAACGCCGTGGACGCTCTCAAGGAGGCCGGCGTGGGCGACGTCTACGCCTGCTGCACGCACGGAGTGCTATCCGGCCCCGGCGCGACCCGAGTGGAGCAGAGTTCGATCAAAGAGTTGGTGGTCACCGACACCCTGCCGCTGCCCGGCGAGAAGCGCAACGGCAAGGTCACCGTGCTATCGGTCGCGCCGCTGCTCGGCGAGGCAATTCGCAGGATTCACGAAGGGCTCTCCGTCGGAGCAATGTTCGAGTAGGGAGGGCGCTGACGCATGTTTGGAAAGGTATTCGGCTTTCTGGGCGACTCCGACGAAAAGGCGCTCAAGCCCCTCCGCGGCTTGGCGGACCAGGTCAACGAACTTGAGCCGGAGTGGGAGCGCCTCTCAGAGGACGGCCTGAGGGCGAAGACGGAGGAGTTCAAGGACGCGCTCAGGGAGGGTGACGACCTGGACGACGTGCTGCCCGAGGCGTTCGCCACGGTGCGGGAGGCAGCCAGGCGCACCATCGGCCAGCGCCACTTCGACGTGCAGATCATGGGCGGGGCCGCGCTCCATCAGGGCAAGATCGCCGAGATGAAGACGGGCGAGGGCAAGACCCTTGTGGCCACGCTGCCGGTATACCTGAACGCGCTCGCCGGGCAGGGCGTGCACGTGGTCACCGTGAACGACTACCTGGCCCGCAGGGACCCACAGTGGATGGGGCCCATATACCACTTGCTCGGTCTCAGCGTCGGGTGCCTGCAGCACCAGGCCTCCTACCTGTACGATCCAGACCACGCCGGCGGCGGCGAAATGCCGGAAAAGATGCGGCCCGTGGACAGGCGAACCGCCTATGAGGCCGACATTACCTACGGCACCAATAACGAATTTGGCTTCGACTACCTGCGAGACAACATGGTGGTGGACATTTCGCAGAAGGTGCAGCGCGACCTGGGCTACGCCATCGTGGACGAGGTGGACAACATCCTGATCGACGAGGCACGAACTCCGCTGATCATCAGCGGCGCCGCCAGGGAGTCCTCGCAGGAATACGTGAGATTCGCCAAGCTCGCGCCCCGGCTTCGAGAAGAAGAGGACTTCACCGTAGACGCAAAGCGCCGGGCCATCAGCCTCACCGACTCCGGCGTGGTGAAGATGGAGCAGTGGCTCAACGTGACCAACCTGTATGATCCCGTGAACATCGAAAAAACCCACTTCATCGAGAACGCGCTGCGGGCGCACAGGCTGTATGGACGGGACAAGGAGTACGTGGTCAGGGACGGCGAGGTTGTCATCGTGGACGACTTCACGGGGCGCCTCATGCCGGGCCGTCGCTACTCGGACGGGCTGCACCAGGCAATCGAGGCCAAGGAGGGCGTGAAGGTACAGCGCGAGAGCATTACCTACGCCTCCGTAACGCTCCAGAACTACTTTCGCATGTACGGGAAGCTGTCGGGCATGACCGGCACGGCATCCACGGAGGCGGAGGAGCTGTCCAAGATATACAGGCTGGAGGTGGTGGTCATCCCCACGCACAGGCCCATGGTCCGCGATGACTCCTCGGACTTTATCTACGCGACCGAAAAGGCCAAGTTCGACGCCATTGCCGCGGACCTGGTAGAGCTGTCGAAGCAGGGGCGGCCCGTTCTTGTGGGCACGGTGTCCATTGAAAAGTCGGAGTTGCTGAGCGACATGCTCAAGCGCCGCGGCATAGCTTGCCAGGTGCTCAACGCCAAGCAGCACGAGCGGGAGGCCGTCATCGTGGCTCAGGCGGGCCGTCCGGGCGCCGTCACCGTAGCCACCAACATGGCGGGCAGGGGCACGGACATCATCCTGGGTGGTAGTCCGGCCGGTACGGACGTGGCGCCGGAGCAGTGGCAGAATGACCACGACCGGGTTGTCGAACTGGGCGGTCTGCACATAATTGGTACGGAGCGCCACGAGTCCCGCCGAATCGACAACCAGCTTCGCGGCCGCGCCGGCCGCCAGGGCGACCCGGGCAGCTCGCGCTTCTACGTCTCGCTGGAGGACGACGTTGTCCGCCGCTTCGGCGGCGACCGCGTCAAGGGCATCATGGAGTGGGCCGGCATGGGCGACGACGTGCCCATCGAAAACCGCGTCGTGAGCAAGGCGCTTGAGCAATCGCAGAGCAAGGTGGAGGGCTACCACTTCGAGGTGCGCAAGCACCTGGTGGAGTACGACGACGTTGCCAACCAGCACCGCGAGGTCATTTACTCCGAGCGGCGCAAGATCCTGGAGGGGGCCGACCTGAAGGCAAACATAGAGGAGATGGTGCGCAACGAGCTTTCGTCGCTTGTGGAGAAGCACCTTCAGGGAGACGAGAGCGAGGACTGGGAGCTGGACCCCCTCTTCGCCGAGACTAGCACGATTTTCCCTGAGGCTACGGGACTGACGCTGGATGAGGCCTCCAATATGCACCAGGACGAGGTGCGGGAGCGCCTGCTGGACCACGCCGGCGCCATGTACCACCGGATGGAGAGCGAGTCCGGAGAGGACCAGATTCGCACGCTGGAGCGGCTGGTCATGCTTAGAACCATCGACTCGCACTGGGTGCAGCACCTGACCGGGATGGAGAACCTGCGCCAGGGCATCGGGCTGCAGGCCTTCGGGCAGCGAGACCCGCTGGTGATGTTCAAGCATGAGGGCCATCGCATGTTCCAGGACCTGCTGGACCGCATTCAGCACGACATCGTTCACAGCATCTACCGGATTGGGCTGATCCAGCAGTCCGGGTCAGGGCCGCGCAGACCCGCGATAGCGCAGCCTCAGCCCCCGAAGGCCGTGGTCGGCGGCTCCAAGGTGGGCCGCAACAGCCAGTGCCCGTGTGGCAGCGGCAAGAAGTACAAGCGGTGCCACGGCGTGGCTGCGTAGGTGGGCGCGGAGCGAGACCGTCGCGTGTGCGGCGCTCCCCGCGAAGGCGGACTGGACGTCTGAGGACACTGCGAGCATGAACAACGCCCAGATTGCCGGAATCTTCGAGAAGATCGCAGGGCTGCTCTCGCTGAAGGAGGAGTCCACGTTTACCATACGCGCCTACCAGCGCGCCGCCCGTACCATCGAGCACCTGCCCACTGAGCTGTCCCAGCTGGTGAAGGAGGAGAGCGACCTCCGGCAGATTCCCGGCATAGGTGAGGCCATTTCAGCCAAGATCAGTGAGCTGGTTACCACGGGCCGCCTGGAGTACATGGAGGGACTGAGGGCGGAGTTCCCGGACGGAATTCTTGCCCTGATGGACGTTCCCGGCATCGGGCCCAAGACCGCGCTGCGCATCACAATGGAGATGGGCGTCTCAAGCGTGGAGGAGCTGGAGCAGGCGATCGTGGAGGGACGGCTGTCCGCCATGCCGCGCCTCGGTGCGAAGACGGCTGAGAACATCCTGAGGCACATCCGCTCGCAGCGCACCAAGGACCAGCGCATACCTATAGGCCGCGCGATGAGCGCCGCTGACCAGATAATCGCCGCCCTGCGCGAGGCGTGTCCGGGGCTGCATCGTATCGACGCGGCGGGCAGCCTGAGGCGGTGGCGTGAGACCATCGGCGACGTGGACATCATGGGGACCGCGGACGATCCGGCAGCCGTCATAGACGCATTCGTGCAGCTCCCCGTGGTCGATGAGGTGCTCGCGCACGGTCCCACAAAGGGCAGTGCCGTGCTGCATGGCGGCCTGCAGGTGGACCTGCGAATGGTGGAAGGGGAGAGCTATGGCGCCCTGATCCAGTACTTCTCCGGCAGCCAGCAGCACAACATACGGCTCAGGGAGCTGGCGAACCGGATGGGACTTTCTCTGAACGAGTACGGAATAACGGACATGAGTACGGGGCAGGTGGAGAAGTTCGCGGACGAGGTCGACTTCTACGTACGTCTCGGCCTCCAGTACGTACCGCCTGAGCTTCGAGAGGGGCTGTGGGAGGTGGAGGCGGCGGCCCACGGCGCTCTGCCCGCGCTCGTCGAGATCGGCGACATTCGAGGCGACCTACACTGCCACACAAACGAGAGCGACGGCCGCGACCCGCTGTCCGTGATGGTGGAAGCGGCGCGCAGCCGTGGACTTGAGTACGTGGCCTTCACCGACCACTCGGTGGGCCGCGGCATTGCCAACGGCCTGAACGAGGAGCGCCTGATGCGCCACATTGGCAACGTGTGCGCGCTGGATGCACAGCTCCCGGACATTCGCGTACTGACCGGCTCTGAGGTCGACATCCGTGCGGACGGCTCGATGGACTACCCTGACGATATTCTCGCGATGCTGGACGTCGTGGTGGCGTCCGTGCACTCGGCGATGGGGCAGGACCGGGATACCATGACGGCACGCATCGTGCGGGCGATTCGCAATCCGCACGTGAACGTCATCGGACACCTCACCACACGGCTGCTGGGCGAGCGCGAGCCGATCGACGTTGACGTGGAGGCGGTATTCCGGGCGGCGGCAGAAACGGGGACGGCGCTGGAGATCAACGCTTCGCCGGAGCGGCTGGACCTGAAGGACACGCACGTGCTGCGTGCGAGGGAGCTGGGTGCTCCGCTGGTAATCAACACGGACTCGCACGCCACCGAGCACATGGACAACATGCGTTTCGGTGTGGCCGTGGCGCGCCGCGGCTGGTGCCGGCCGGAGGACATCCTGAACACGAGACCGGCGGCCGCGTTCCTGGCATTCCTGAGGGGCGAGGGCTGAGAGGCGGATGGTATGGACGGAAGCACGGCGGAGCGGGAAGGGCTCAGCAACCCGGAGGCCATTGAGCATCTCAAGAGCGCCCTTGAAGAGGGAAGGGACTGGGTGCCAGCGCTTCTGGAGTCCATGGCCATGTGGACAATTCCGGAAGAGGTCCACGACGACAGGCACAATCGCTACCTACTGGGCGGGGAAGCTTTCGACTGGCTGGTCCTGGCGGAGCGGCTGCTGGCCGAGGTGGACGGGCTGGTGCCGGAGGAGGAGAAGTCGCAGCTGCTCTCTTCGGGCGAGTTCCCTCGCGCGCTCAGCGAGGATGAACTGAGAGGCCTGCTAGGGCCGGAGAAGTACAGCTCATACCTGAACTACTGGTACGGCGTGGTGGTGGAGCAGGCGGTCATGCGCAGCGCGGAGGAGGAGGAGCAGAAACGCCTGCCGATCCGCGGCACTCGGGCGAGGCGGGAGGCGGCGGAGCGGGCCTTCCGGCGCGTGTACGGGGAGGGCAGGGAGGAGCTGCACCGGAGGTTCCGCGGGGAGCGCGGGTACGGGGAGTCGGCCTCGGTGACGGCCACGGAAGCCAAGGAGTTCACCTACTGGCTCTTCAAGCACAGGCTCATCACGGGCGAAGGCGAACGAGTGGCCAGTGACACCCGCAAGGGCCTGCTGTTTCTGAATAAGAACCGCGATCGGAGTTGATCGAGGGGCGGCGGTTGCCGCGCCTGTGGCATGCGGCTCACCACCACTGGTTTTAGAGCGGGGCCGTGGAATCTCAAGCGTCACTCTATTGGTGGCGCGTCAATGCCCGGGAGCACGCAGCTTGGTTAGCGAAGGCAATACGTAGGCGAGTGGCCTTAGATTTCTCGACTACGCTACACTTCGCTCGAAATGACAGAGGGGGAGGAGGGCGGCTTCGCTGGGCAAGGGCATACGCAGGCGAATGGTCCTAGATTTCTCGACTACGCTGCGCTTCGCTCGAAATGACAGAGGGGGAGGAGGGCGGCTTCGCTGGGCTAGGGCATACGCAGGCGAGTGGCCTTGGATTTCTCGGCTACGCGACACTTCGCTCGAAATGACAGGGGGGGAGGAGGGCGGCTTCGCTGGGCTAGGGCATACGCAGGCGAGTGGCCTTAGATTTCTCGACTACGCTGCGCTTCGCTCGAAATGACAGAGGGGGAGGAGGGCGGCTTCGCTGGGCTAGGGCATACGCAGGCGAATGGTCCTAGATTTCTCGACTACGCTGCGCTTCGCTCGAAATGACAGAGGGGGCGGCGGGCAGCCTACGCAGTTAGCTGGGCCAGAAGCTCCTGCACCCTGTCTCTGCGCTCGCCCAGGCGCTCCAGCCGCTCTCTCTCTCGCTCCACCACGTCCTCCGGCGCCTTGGTCGTAAAGTCTGCGTTGCCCAGCCTCTGTGAGAGCCTCTGCATGTTGTCCAGGCACTCCTGAAGCTCGCGCTCCAGCCGAGTGCGCTCGGCGGACGTGTCCACCAGACTCTCCAGCGAAATCAGCACCGTCGCGTCGGGCAGCACCGCGGACACTGTCGAAGCAACCGGCGGCCGGGTGTCGCCCTCCGCAGGGAAGACGAGAGGCTCCGTCCGCGCCAGGCTCTCAACGACGTCCGCCTCCTCGCGGAGGGCCGCGCCGGACGCGGAGTGCTCAACCAGGCAGGTGAGTGCTCGGTTCGGCGGGATCTTAAACTCGGCCCTGACGTTTCGGATAGCTCTCACCACGCCCATCACAAGCTCCATCTCCCTCTCAGCCTGGGCGTCAAGCCTCGAAGGCTCCGCGGCGGGATAGTCCGCGATCACGATTGAGTCCTGCATGTCCTCCGTGCCGGTCAGGCTGTCCTTGAGGGTCTGCCATATCTCCTCGGTAACGAAGGGCAGGAACGGGTGCATCAGGCGCATGCTCTTTTCCACAACGTGTACAAGGACCGGCAGAGGGGATGGCTCGGAACCGGCCCTGAGCCTCAGCTTGGCCATCTCTATGTACCAGTCGCAGAACTCGTTCCAGAAGAAGTCGTGGACCTCGCGCTGCGCCTCGCCGAACAGGAAGTCCTCCATGAAGCGGTCGACCTGTCCGGCCACCTCGTTGAGGCGGCCGACGATCCATCGGTCGTGGCGATGAAGCAGGGGAGGAGTGCGCCACTCCGGCTGACTTTGTGTTTCGCTCAGGTTTGTGAGCACGTACCGGGCAGCGTTCCACACCTTGTTCACGAAGTTGCGACTGGCGGCCAGCTTCCCGTCGCTGATGCGCAGGTCGTTGCCGGGTGCGTTGCCCGTGGTCAGAGTGAAGCGGAGGGCGTCGGTACCGTAGGCTTCGATGGCCTCCAGCGGGTCGGTGACGTTTCCCCTGGTCTTGCTCATCTTGGCGCCTTGCTCGTCCCTGATGAGGCCCGACAGATAGACCCACTTGAAGGGTATCTCGCCTGCGTTCTCCAGGCCCATCATCACCATTCGAGCAACCCAGAAGAAGAGGATGTCGTAGCCTGTCTCCATGACGGTGGTGGGATAGAAGTAACGCATGTCGTCGGCGTCAGTGGGCCAGCCGAGCGTTGAGTGGGGCCAGAGGGCCGAGGAGAACCAGGTGTCGAGCACGTCGGGGTCCTGGAACAGCTCTGACCCACCGCACGCGGGGCAGGCCTCCGGCGGCTCCAGCGCGACGATTGGCTGGGCGGTCAGGTCGGTGAAAACGTGCAGAGCCCTTGCCTCGATGTCGTTCCAGGCGAGGCCCTGCTCTCGGAGCGTGCGGTAGGCGCCGTCCTGCAGGCCGTCCTCCGGCGGAAAGACCAGGTGGATCGCGTCCTGCGAGCAGTCGAGGCAGTACCAGGCCGGGATGCGGTGACCCCACCACAGCTGGCGGCTGATGCACCAGTCACGGATGTTCTCCATCCAGTTCAGGTACACCCTTGAGTACCTGTCCGGCACGATCTTGATACGCCCGTGCCTGACCACGTCCATCGCGGGCCTGGCAAGGTCCTCCATGCTGACGAACCACTGCCTGCTGGCCAGCGGCTCCACGACGACGCCGCACCGGCCGCAGTGGCCCACGGAGTGGCTGTAGGGCTCCTGGTGGTCGAGCAGGCCGGCGGAGTCCAGGTCCCGGAGTATGACCTCACGGCAGCGTACGCGGTCCATGCCCTCGTACGGGCCGGCCTCGCAGCTCATGGTGCCGTCCAGGTTGATGGCGGTGACGAGTGGCAGGCCGTGACGCTGGCCCACCTCGAAGTCGACGGGGTCGTGGCCGGGCGTGACCTTGAGTGCGCCCGTGCCGAACTCCGGGTCGACGGCGTCGTCGCCCACGATGGGCAGCGGCCGGTTGAGTATAGGCAACAGGACGCGACGACCGACGAGGTGGCGGTAGCGGTCATCGTCTGGGTTGACGGCCACTGCGGTGTCGCCAAGGAGGGTCTCCGGACGGGTGGTCGCGACCGTCAGGTAGCCGTCGCCGTCCTCCAGGGGATAGCGTATGTGGTAGAGGAACGACCTCTCTTCCTCGTGGTCCACCTCCAGGTCCGAGAGGGCGGTGGAGCACCTTGGGCACCAGTTGATGATGCGCTCGCCGCGGTAGATGAGGCCCTTCTCATACAGGTTGGCGAACGTGGTACGCACGGCGAGGCTGGGACCTTCGTCGAGGGTGAAGCGGCGGCGCGTCCAGTCGCAGGACGCTCCGAGTCGCTTGTGCTGCTCGTCTATTGTGTGGCCGTATCGCCGTACCCAGTCCCACACGCGCTCGAGGAAGCGCTCGCGGCCAAGCTGCTGCCGCGTGAGGCCGGCCTCATCCTCGGGGTGTTCCGCGGCCTCCTGCGCCAGGCTGCGCTCCACCATGACCTGGGTGGCAATGCCGGCGTGGTCGGCGCCGGGGAGCCAGAGCGTGGGCTCTCCCTTCATGCGGTGCCACCTGACCATGATGTCTGCGAGGGTGGCCTGGAGTGCGTGGCCGAGGTGAAGCTCCCCCGTCACGTTGGGCGGAGGCATTATGATCACGAACGGCTCCTTCTCGGGGTCGATTGTGGGCGTGAAGTAGCCGCCGTCGATCCACGAGCCGTAGAGGCGCTGCTCAACTGCGCCAGGATCGTAGGCTTTGGGTATGTCTCGTGCAGGGTGATCTAGCTGGGTCATTTCCGGTCATCCGCCCGAATGCTATTTAGGGTTGTGCCGATTCTCAGGGCACCATTCTATCACCACGGGGACTACAGTCAAAGCGTGACCGCGAGTCGCGGTGGGCAGCTATGGTAGGCGAAATGGGCACAGCCGTGGTCTCCGGGCGAGAATAGACGGGGCTATGCGAAGGCTTCCGGCGCCTGCTCCGGAGCTGCATTTGCGTGGGGGGCGCCGTGCAGCTTTGTGCGAGCGTTCTCGGCAAAGAGGCGGACACCTTGGTCTTCGTCGCGTGTCATGGACGCGACCAGGTTCAGGGCCTCGCCCATGGCCAGCAGCGACCACGCAGCGTTGCGGCGCACCCAGGGCTTGGAGTCTGTGAGGGCCAGCGTGAGGGCTGCCACACTCTCGCGGTCGCCCAGCGCGCCGAGTGCGTAGGCGGCCGCGCCGCGGATGTTCTCGTTGTTGTCTCGGAGGAACATCCGGACCGGCGCGGCGGCCGCGGCCTGTCCAAGGCGGTAGAGCGTGCGAATCGCGCTCAGCCGCACGGGGCGGCTCTCGTCCTCAAGTATGGGCACTACGTCCATCGCGGTGTCGGGGTGGCCCCGGCCGGCGATGGCGTGGAGCGTCCAGGACCTCGCGGTGGGATCACGCTGCTTGAGGGACTGCAGGAGCGCCGCATCCGCAAGGTGGCTCTCGAATCGGACGATGGCGTCGGCGGCCTGTTGCCGCACCCAAACGTCCTCGTCGCCGAGGGCCTGGCAGAGGTTGGGGAGCGCGTTCGGCTGCTGTAGGCGTCCGAGGGCGAATGCCGACCAGCCGCGCACCCACGCCGACTCGTCTGAGAGCGCGCGGAGCAGTTGGTTCTGCGCGCGCACGACACGGGCCTGACCGAGCGCCAGCGCTGCGCAGCCGCGGGTGTACTCCGACGGATCGCCGGTCAGGAGGCTGATGAGCGTGCCTGGCGAGTCACCGGCCGACGGGCCCTGCATTCGATTCCCCTTTCTATACCGAGGCGCCGCCCAGTGCCGGCGCTCCAAGCGGCGCGCGGAGGAACGGCGACGCTGGTGATTCTATCACAGGTCGGGCGGCATCGCGACCGGCGGGCGTAGGAGGCGTGGGGACGGACAGGCGACTCCAGGTTTGGCGCTGCACGAATCCGCTCGATTTCGTTTCAAAACTACTTGCCAGAAATCAGGCTGCGTGGTAATGTTGTGACGCTTAGCACAATCCACGGCGTTGGAGGGCAGGGAACATGCCAACTGATGCCGCCGGTCGGGAAGCGTCAATGCTCGGTAGGATCGAATAAAAGACCCCGGCAATGATGAAGCGAAGTCTCTTTAGATCTCCTGCGATAGCGGTACTCGGCCTTCTCCTCGCGGTCGGGTGCAATCCGGATAGTCCCCAATCGATTCTTCAGGCCTATGGTCCTGTTGCGGAACGGCAGCTTGGTCTGTTCTGGCTTCTCTTTTGGGCTGTACTCGTAGTATTTGTGCTGGTGTGCGGGTGGCTGGTCTATACGGTTATACGCTACCGCAGAAGGCCCGGTCAGGGTATTCCGGAGCAGGTGCACGGCAGTGCCAAGCTGGAGATAACCTGGACGCTCATTCCAGCGCTCCTGCTTGCGGCCTTGGCCGTCCCCACGGTGGCCGGGCAGTTCTACATCACGGAACCGCCGGCGGGCTCCGACCAGATGCGGATCGAGGTCACGGGACACCAGTGGTGGTGGTCCGTGGAGTACCCGGACTCCGGCGTGGTCACGGCAAACGAGATTCACGTTCCAGTGGGCAAGGCGGTGGTGGTTGACCTGACCTCAGAGGATGTAATCCACAGCTTCTGGATTCCCAAACTGGCGGGCAAGATCGACGTGGTGCCGGGCAAGACGACCAGCATGTGGTTCCAGGCGGACGAGCCGGGCGAGTATCTGGGGCAGTGCGCCGAGTTCTGCGGCGAGTCCCACACCTGGATGAAGTTCCGGGTCATCGCCGAGTCCCAGGAGGACTACGAGGCCTGGACACAGGCACAGCTGGCCGAGGCTCCACAGCCATCAACGGAGGCGGAGACCGTGGGCGCGCAGCTGTTCATTACGAAGGCCTGCATCGCCTGCCACAAGATTACCGGTGTGCCGGCCGCTGCGGGTATCATCGGGCCGAACATGACCCACGTGGGCAGCCGCAACTCAATTGCCGCCGGCGTTCTGGACAACACCGAGGAGAACGTGCGGGCCTGGATAACCGACCCTTCCGAATTCAAGCCAGGGAACATTATGAACAGGGACGGACTGGCCTACACAAATCCGAACTTCGCCCTCAGCGATGAGGACGTCAACAACCTTACTGCATATATCTTGAGTCTGAAGTAGAATGAGAGCTGCAATGGGACAAGGGCTCAGGCAGAGTCTTTCGCATCTCACCCCGCCAGCCGGCGTGGCGAAGAGCAGCGGAGGGAACAGATGGCTACCATAGCAGGAGTGTTCAGCAGGCCCACGAGGCCCACCGGCATCTGGAGCTGGATCTCAACGGTGGACCACAAGAAGATCGGGATACTGTACGGCGTCACAGCGTTCGCCTTCTTCATGGTGGGCGGCCTGGAGGCGCTCATAATGCGTTTCCAGCTGGCCAGGGCGGAGCATGGCATCGTAAGCGCGGAGGTTTTCAGCCAGCTCTTCACCATGCACGCTCTCACCATGATATTTCTTGCCATAATGCCCCTTAGCGCTGCCTTCTTCAACCTGGTGGTGCCGCTGATGATTGGCGCCCGAGACGTGGCATTCCCGCGCCTCAACGCCTTCAGCTACTGGGTCTTCCTGCTCGGTGCGATGATATTGCAGACGGGCTGGGTTGTCGGAAGCTCCCCCAACACAGGCTGGTTCGCATATGCGCCGCTGACGGCGGAGAGCTTCAACCCCAGCAGAGGCATGGATTTCTACGTAGTCGGCCTGGCCGTGCTCGGAATATCCTCGGTGGCCGCGGCCCTCAACTTCATCATCACCATCATCAACTTGCGGGCGCCGGGCATGACGCTCATGCGGCTGCCGGTGTTCATCTGGATGACATTGGTGACCTCCTTCCTGCTGGTGACGGCGATGCCGGTCATCACCGTCGGGCTGATCGAGCTGTACATGGACCGCACCTTTGGAATGAACTTCTTCAACGTGGATGCGGGCGCGGACGTGATCCTGTGGCAGCATCTGTTCTGGGTCTTCGGACACCCGGAGGTGTACATCCTGATTCTTCCTGCCATGGGCATTGTCTCCGAGGTGCTGCCCACCTTTGCCCGCAAGCCGCTCTACGGATATCCGGTCGTGGTGCTGTCCGGAATCACCATCGGCTTCATGGGCTGGGCCGTGTGGAGCCATCACATGTTCACCGTGGGACTGGGGCCCATTGCAAACTCCGTGTTCGCCGTAACGACCATGTTCATCGCCGTGCCCACGGGCATCAAGATATTCAACTGGATAGGCACCCTGTGGGGAGGCTCGATCGACTTGAAGACGGCGCCGCTCTTCGCGATCGGGTTCATCTTCCTGTTCATCGTAGGCGGACTGAGCGGTGTTATGCACGCCGTCGCGCCGTCGGACGCGCAGCAGCAGGACACGTACTTCATCGTGGCGCACATCCACTACGTCCTGTTCGGCGGAAGCATCATGGCCGTGTTCGCAGGAATCTACTACTGGTTCCCGAAGGCCACCGGCCGCCTGCTCAATGAGAAGGTTGGGCAGTGGCACTTCTGGCTCACCTTCCTCGGCATGAACATAGCATTCTACCCCATGCACTTCCTCGGGCTGGACGGGATGCCGCGCAGGAACTACACGTACCCGGAGGGCATGGGGTGGGACTTCTGGAACCTGGTGTCCACCCTGGGTGCATTCCTCCTGGGCATTGCGACGCTGATCTTCGTGCACAACTTCTTCCGCAGCCTGCGCAAGGGTGAATCGGCCGGCGACGACCCCTGGGACGGGCGGACCCTGGAGTGGTCCATACCTTCGCCTCCGCCTGAGTACAACTTTGCAGTCATTCCCACGGTGCACGGCCGCGACGCGTTCTGGGACCAGAAGCACGGCGACGGCCACGGAGTTCACGTTCCGGCCGGAGGCGCTTACGACGACGACGAAGGTCACGGCATTCACATGCCAAGCCCTTCCATCCTGCCATTGGTCACGTCCCTTGGACTTGGAATCGCCGGCTACGGTCTGGTCTACAGCTTCCCGGTCAGCATAATCGGCGTCTTCATCACAATGATTGGCGTCTACGCCTGGTCGATGGAGCCGGCAACCGCGCCGGAGGAACACTGACACTAGCCACAGGGAGAGGGCAAGTTGGAACACACTGAGGCGGCGCCGCACGCCGAACACGCAACAACGACCGGCATCGACCACCGGAAGATGCTGATTTGGGCCTTCCTGGGCTCGGAGTGCATGTTCTTCGGCTCGCTGATCGCCACGTACCTGGTCTATTACGGGCAGAGCAACAGCGGCCCCGGGCCGGCCGACGTCCTGGACATAAACACCACGACGGTCAGCACATTCGTCCTGCTGATGAGCAGTCTGATGATGGTGATGTCCTACTCCGCCATCAACCGGGGCGACGTCAAGCGGTTCAGGGTGTGGATTCTGTGCACGGCGCTGCTCGGCTCGACGTTTCTGGGCTTCCAGTACTTCGAGTTCACCGAGTTTGCCCACCACCATCAGACCTTTGAGTGCCCTCTTGCGCTGGACAGACCGGCGCTGCACCCGGAGGAAGCCTGCATGAACGGGGCCACCGAATACGAGGCCAACTACGGGCTCACCCCGCGCACCAACCTGTTCGGCAGCACTTTCTTCACGCTGACGGGCTTCCACGGGGCACACGTGACCGTGGGCGTGATCTGGCTGCTATCCCTGTTCGGCTACTCCTTCCGCCGCAAAGGCGACGACCTTGCGCGTGACGGAGGGCTGAACGTGGATCTGGCGGCGCTCTACTGGCACTTCGTGGACATAGTGTGGATCGTCATATTCACGGTGGTTTATCTGATAGGCGTCACAGTGGCGTAGGCATAGCATAAGTGGAGGAGACGATGGAACACGGGCGACACCCGGCGCACCCGACGGCGATGACCTACCTGAAGATCGCCGCCATATTGGGCATCGTTACGTTCATCGAGTGGGCCGTATTCTTCCCGGAGCAATTGCTGGACAGCGTGAAGCTGACCGTATTCTCAGTGCTCTCCGTGTTTAAGTTCGCGCTTGTGGCCATGTTCTACATGCACCTGAAGTTCGACGAGAGGCTATTCTCGATGTTCTTCGTGGGGGGGCTGATGCTGGCCTCCGGAGTCATCACAGCGCTACTGGTGCTGTTCCAGGCGGTGCTCTAGGCGCTGCACGCGCACACCGCCGAGCGAGATCCGCAACTCGGGGCGCCGGTCTTGGAGAGGCCACCATCCGGCTTCATGATGCTCCGGCGCGCGAAGCCCCCTCGTAGCATGACGGGCGGACCGATTGTACGCCGGAGTATTCCAATTTGTGGAGCATAACACTACCCGCCATTCTCACGCAGGACGCCGGCGGCCGCATCGACATTCAATGGTGGGTGTGGCACTGGCATCCTGATCTCTATTCTGGGCTGTTTCTGCTGGCCGGCCTGTACCTGCTGTTTACTGGACCGCTGCGAGAACGAATCACGGGGCCGGGGTCACCCGGTCCGAGCGGATGGCAGGTAGCGTCCTTCCTGACCGGCGTACTCATCCTGCTCTTCGCGCTGGCCGGCCCAATCCACGAGCTGAGCGACAGCTACCTGTTCAGCGCGCACATGGCGCAGCACATGCTGATCACGCTTGTGGTGCCGCCCCTGCTGTTGCTGGGCACGCCGGGCTGGCTGATCAAGCCGCTGGTGCGCTCGGACGCGGTGCAGAGGCTCGGCAGGCTGCTGACATTCCCGCCACTGGCGTTTCTACTGTTCACCGGCGTGTTCGCGGTGTGGCACTTCCCAGTGTTCTATGACGGGGCGCTGAACGCCCACATCTTCCACATCCTGGAGCATCTGCTGTTCCTTTCTACCGCGGTCATAGCGTGGTGGCCCATCCTCAGCCCGCTCCCTTCACTCCCGCCGCTGTCGTACCCTGGTCAGCTGCTGTACCTCGTGCTGATGTCCATTTCGCAGACGCCCCTGTTCGCCGTGATCACCTTCTCAAACCAGACCTTCTATCCGTTCTACGAGGCGGCGCCAAGGGTGTTCGACCTGTCGCCCCTGGCGGATCAGCAGCTTGGCGGCATCGTCATGAAGGTGACGTGGCTCATCGTCTTCGTGCCTGCGATCTGCGTGGTTTTCCTGCGCTGGTTTTACAGGGAGGAGAACGAGGGTCTGCCGGAGTTCCGGCCGGCTGTGTGACGTGGTGGGCGGCACTCAGCGGAGCGACAAACTGACGGGCGCCGATCGCGAGCGACCTGAGGCGGGCCGGCTGGCTCCGGCAACGGCGGCAGCGGCGCTGGCCACGGCGCTCCTGGCGGTCACGCTCGGAGGAGTGGTGCGTGTCACCGGCTCAGGCCTCGGCTGTCCGGACTGGCCCCTGTGCTACGGGCGCATCGTACCGCCCTGGGAGTTGGCGGCGTGGATTGAGTACATCCACCGCCTGTCGGCGGCCGTTGCCGGAGTGTTCACGCTCCTGATGGTGGCGGCAGTGTACGCAGACTACGGGCGTCGAAGCCGCGTCTTTGCGCTCGCTGCGGCGGCGGGCGTGTTCCTGCTGGTTCAGGCGGCGCTCGGCGCATTCACGGTCCTGTCCGAGATCGATCCGGGGTGGGCGCTGCTCCATACGGGCGTGGCCGCCGGACTGGTGGGACTGCTGGCTCTGACCGCCGCCCAGCTCGTGCGCCCGCGATGGCTCCACTACGGCCTGCAGCCCGGGTGGAACCTGGGCGCGCTGCGCCGTTCCTCGACTGTACTGGCGGCCGCCACGTTCGTGATGCTCCTTTCTGGAGCCTACGTGACGCGGAGCGTCGGCGCGCCGCTGGCCTGCACTACTATACCGCTGTGCAATGTGCTTCCGTGGGACATGACGGGCCCGCAGTGGTTACACATGGCGCATCGGGTTATTGGTCTCGTGGTGGTGCTGCTGATGATGGGGGTGGCGGTACATGCGATCGCGGCAAGGCACCCCGGCCTGGCGGCGATCGCGGGGTTCATGGCCTCTCTGCTGGCCCTGCAGACGACGCTGGGGATCCTGAACGTAGTGCTGAAGCTGCCGCCGGATGTGAGAGGGTCGCACCTGGCGGCCGCGATGGTGTTCTGGGCGGTTGCGATGCTGCTGGCAGGGTCGCTTCATAGAGGAGCGTCAGGGGATTCGTCCCCCCCGCCGGAACCCGACGGTTCGTGGTCGACGCGGGGCACTGGATGAGCGCGCAATGGTTGCGCGGCGCGCGTGGATTCCGGTACGGGATCGTCGCGGCGGCGCTGATGCTCCTACTGGGAGCGGCCGCGTGTGGCTCTCAGGAACCGGCTGAACTGCCTGAGTACTTCGATGTGCCTGCCTTCACGCTAACCGACCAACTTGGCCGAGAATTCTCAAGCTCGTCGCTGGAAGGCAAGGTCATGTTGGCGAACTTCGTGTTCATAAACTGCACTCTGCTTTGCCCCGTACTCACGCCCCGCATGGCTGAGGTGCAGTCGCAGCTCGGAGTAGATGGGCTTTTGGGAAGCCGGGTCGTGTTGCTATCGATCACCGTCGACCCGGAGCAGGACACGCCGGAGGCACTGCGGGCGTATGCCGACGGCTACGGTGCTGACCACGAGTCGTGGCGGTTTCTCACCGGCAACCCAGAGGACGTCCGAGCGGTCATCACGGACGGGCTAAAGCTGGGATACAACCGAATTGACCAGTCCAACCGGCACGTCCACACCGACGGCACTGTCCACCTACACGAGTACAATGTGCTCCACTCGACCCGCATGGTCCTGGCGGACCGCGCCGGTGTGGTGCGGGCACTGTACAACACGGAGGACTGGGACGCGGAGCGCGTGGTGGCGGACATCGAGACGCTGTTGCAATAGCGAAGCGTGAGTTCTGTTGACGATGCATCGGGGCCGCCCTATACTACCGTTCAATCCAATCCCAAGGAAGTGCAAATGCGTTTCACGTGCCTTCAGGAAAACCTCAGTCGGGGTCTGGCGCTCGTGGGGCGGGCGGTTGCGACGCGTACAACTCTGCCCATCACTCAGAACGTCCTCATAGAGACAGACCAGGGCAGGCTGAAGCTCTCGGCTACCAACCTGGAGCTCGCGGTCACCACGTGGGTGGGCGGCGAGGTACACGAGGAAGGCTCGGTGACCATTCCAGCAAGGCTCCTGACGGACTTCGTAAACTCGCTTCCGCCGGACCGCGTCGAGATGGAGATGACCACCAGGCCGCTGGGGATCCGCTTCAAGTGCGGCCGCTTTCAGGCGAACATCAACGGCACCGCAGCGGAGGAGTTTCCGCCGATTCCGACGGTGGAGGAGGGCATGACCGCCCGCGTGGAGCCGCACTTGCTGAGGACGGCCATTAGCCGAGTGGCCTTTGCGGCCGCGACGGAGGAGGCGAGGCCTGTGCTCACGGGCGTGAAGGTCGAGATCTCTGGGCAGCAGTTCACACTCGCGGGTGCGGACGGATTCAGGCTTGCAGTGTACAAGGGGTCGCTCCTGGAGCCTGCGCCCGAGGACACGGAGGCGATCGTGCCGGCGCGGACGCTGCAGGAGATTCAGCGCCTGCTGGCCGACCAGGACGAGCCGGTAGAGGTCGTCATCACGCCCTCCAAGAGCCAGCTCCTGGTCCACATCAAGAACATCGAAATCGTGTCGCAGCTGGTGCAGGGCTCGTTCCCCAACTACGCCCAGCTGATACCGCAGAGCGCAAACACCACGGCGGTGATGAACCTGCATGAGTTCTCGCGCGCCGCACGTGCGGCCTCGATCTTCGCCAGGGACGGCGGAGGGATCATCCGGCTGAACATGGCGCCCGGCGAAGATGGCATGAGGGGTAAGATGGTGGTTACCTCCAGCGCGGAGGAGACGGGGGACAACACCGGCGAGATAGACGCCAACGTCGAGGGGACGGAGGCGAAGATCGCCTTCAGCAGCCGCTACCTGACGGAGGTGCTGTCAAACCTGGACGGGGAGAACATAGCGCTGGAAACGACGACGCCTTCGAGCCCTGGTGTGCTGAAGCCGCTTGGCGGCGAGGACTACGTGCACGTGGTCATGCCCATGTTCGTGCAGTGGTAGCGGGGGCCTTGGAAGCTGCCTCCAACTTTAGCAGCCCCCGCGAAATCAACGACTTGTGCGCTTCTTCAAACACCGAAGTCGCCCCGGATGTTCCTCTTTCGCCGAAAGCCGCTCACTAGTCCGGCGAGTTCCCAAGCCGACTGGGGGCTTGATTGGTGGTACTGCAAGGTAGTACTATATGGAACTGAGGGCAAGGCATCGCCGGACCCTGGAGCGCATATTCGCAAGGCCAACGCCTTCTGACATCAGGTGGTCAGAGATTGAGTCACTGTTGCATGCGGTAGGAGTGGAGGTTGAGGAGAGAGGCGGCTCCCGTGTTGCCCTGGTAGGCGGTGGAAGGGTGTACGTGGTTCATCGGCCCCATCCGCAGCCCGAAACGTCCAGATCAACAGCAAGAAATATTATGAGATTCCTCACGCTATTGGGAGTTACGCCGTGATGCAGTATAAGGGATACATCGCCAGGGTAGAGTACGACGATTCCGTTCGACTACTCCATGGGAGCGTGGTCAGCAGCGGGGGCTACCCCGTCGCGAATTGCGAGGCTGCCGACGTGGATACGCTCCGAAGGGAATTTCATAGGTCGGTTGACGAGTATCTGGCAGTTTGTGAAGAGAGAGGTATTCACCCGCAGCCGCCCTTCTCCGGTAAGCTGAACGTGCGACTCGGACCCGAGCTTCACTCCCGCGTTGCCGCGCTTGCGGCGCAGGGTGGCGTGAGCATCAACAGCTGGATAAAGGAAACACTTGAACGGGAAGCTGCTCAGCCTGAACCTGAGGTTGGACAGGGAGCACTGGAGGGCGTCTGAAGTAGGAGAGACCCTTGGCAGGACTGAAGAAGCTGGGCGCCATCTATCTGATAGGCGTGGCAGTCGCAGTGGCGGTGTTCTTCGTTGTCAGCTCGTCCCTCGCAGATTCGATCGAAGTGCTGGATGTTTGGTACGTGCTGGATGTCCTGATGTTCATCGGACTTACCATTGCGCTGCCCTACAACTACACCCGCAAGCGAAGGGAATGCGACGGCGACCCAGGCGGTGGCGTCACGCGCCGCTATCTTGACGTTAACGCTGCCTACTACCTCACGGTGGGCGTTACGATCAAGCTTGGGTCATCTGGGCGGTAGTGGACACATTGGTGCCCATCGTCTTGGCCGTCACCGGCCGCAGCCTCTGGAAGGAAGCTGCGGAGAACTAGCGCGATCGGGATTGACCGCGGCTGTTCCAGCGCGTCCCCCCCCGGTGACGTGGCAGCCAAGGGAGTCACCGATCAACTATCTGATCGAGCTCTACAGGCATCGTCCGGTTCCTGACAAGCACTGCTTGAGGCCTACGCCACTCGTACAGGGTGGGGCAGAGGTTGGTTGAACAGGTAGCCCTTCTCGTTGTAGGGGACGTGGTCAGCCTGCGTGTTGCCCGCCGTGTCAGTGGCCCGAGTCGTGATCGTGTGCTCTCCCGGCGCCGCGTCCCACACGAACTCGAACCGCGCCCATGAGTAGTCCGGCTGGCCGCCTGACAGCTCTGCGGCGCGCCAAGTCAGCCCGGAGTCGGCGCTCCACTCTACGAGTGAGATCGGACCGCCGGGCGAGTGGGCGTAGCCGTGGATGCGGCGCTGACCGGCCGCAAGCTCCGCGGGCCAGGGCAAGGCCAGCGCGCTCTTGATGACCTGCTCCGTTACCGGCTTGCCCATCGACTCACCCTCCGGTGCATATTCGTCGCCGATGAGCGTGTAGGACGTGGTGTTGTTTCGCGTCCACAGCTGCTCGCTTGAAACTACGATGCGTCCCAGCCACTTGATGTGCGAGCTACCTACCCAGCCAGGGACCACCGCCCTCAGCGGGTAGCCGTGGTCCTTGGGAATCGTCTCGCCGTTGAGGGCGTAGGCGAGCAGAGTGTCCGGGTGCATCGCCTTCTCCATCGGCAGGACGTATCGAAAGCCCTCCTCCGGCGACTCGGTGTCCAGCCCCACGAGCATCGCACTGACAGCGCCGTCGTCGATGCCGGCGAGGGTCAGTACGTCTCGCAGCGTCGCTCCCAGCCACTCACCGTTGCTGATCGCGCCCCTCGTCCACTGGGTGCCGGAGGTCTCACGACTGTTCAGAAGGTTGAACATGGCGCGGTGGTTGCCGGCGCACTCCAGGTAGGAGATCAGCGTACGGCTGGGCAGGCTGCGGATGTCCTCGTACGTCAGCTCCAAAGGCTCCGACACGGCGTCTCCCTCCACCGAGAGCCGCCAGTCGGCGGCGTCCAGCCCGATGCTCGTTGAGTTGTTGCGAACGAAGAAGTAGCGATTGGGAGTTATGAGGCCCTGCATGTTCTCAAGGCGGGCTTCCAGCCCCTTGCCGTCGCGCTCGATGAAGGGCGCTGGGTCCTTGAAGTAGGGGCTGGCGGGCCCCTCCGCGGGCGTCGTCGGCGTTCCGGTAGGTGAGGGCATGGCCGTTGGCACCTCTGTTCCGAGGCATGCGGCGAGCACGGCAGCGGAGCCGCCCGCCACCATGAGACTCAGGAAGCGGCGGCGGCTCATCCCCCGCGCGCTGGCGAACTGCCAGAGGGAACGGCTGCTGGAGTTCAAGGGTCTAGGCGGGGGGACGGGAGCTCAGGGCTGTTGGGTGTCATGGCGATGCCGTATTTTGGCGCTCCTATCGAACGCAATGCATGTATACACACCCGTGATTGCGCATTGTTTGTGGTGAGATGAATTCGATTGACCGTCCGGGTGAGTTGTTGGCAGGCATTAGCGGAGTCTGTAAATCTCACTGCGATGCCTTATGAAATGAACAATGATCTTACGCTCGGCCCTGTCGTAGCTGTATAGGGCCCGGAAGTCGCCAATCCGCAATCTAAATACCCCGCTCCAGGGCCCACTCAATTCCCTGTGCTGCACTGATTCGGCATTGTCAGCCAGCCAGTGTAGTCTGTCGAGCGCCTGCTGCGCTATATTTCTGTCCAGGCGAGAAAGGTCGTCATCTGCGGCACGCGTGAACTCAACCTCGTACATCACCAAGATAGCCCTTGATTTTGGGCTACCTGATTGGCGGGAAGGGTTGGGTTACCGCTGGCCACCGCTTCCAGTGAAGCCCTCAACTCTTCGGAGAACTCTTCCCTTAACTCCAATTCGTCAGGGTCTTCAACAAGCTCTGAGGCCTCATTGTCTGCATCTTCCTGATTGGGTGTACCCTCATCCAGCGCAAGTTGCGCATACTTCAAGGTTCGGAGATGGTTCTTCAGGTGCCTAGCCATCGGGAGCAGTGTGACAGCAGTTACACCTGCAGAAAGCACGCCTCCCAAGATAGGTATTGCCTTGGACAGGCCTTTCGCAAAGGACTGTTTAGTGACCCTAACGCCGACCCACCTGAGCACAGACTTAACCAACGGGTAGTACGCGGTTTGCGTGAGGGCATACCGTGGAATACGGCGGGTTGCCTCTCCGGCGAAACGCTTGGCAACTTCTGCCAAGACCTCGTTTGCTGTCGCTGCTCCCATCATCGCGCCAAGCAGCAACGCGATGCGAAGCTCGGTCTCCTCATCCAGGTCGCCTTCCTCAAGGAAGTCAGGCCATCCGTATAAGTATGCCAACTTCTGGGCAAGCACGGTCGCGTGCCAGAAGAACTGGACAGCATCGGCGGGAATTGTCGCCGCCATGAACCACCCGCCTGGCAGTCCAGATGCGAAGGAAATGCCCGCCGCTCTCACCACATGAGAACCGATAACCGAATCGGCAATGGAGTCAATCTCGTCTAGGGGTATGCCTGCGGAGCCAGGCCCAGACTCGATTGCTTTCCTGACCTGTTCCTCATTGAAGTGAACGTGAAGTTGCGACATTAGGAACTCGGCACGGTCAACCCGGGCACCGGGCAACGCCATCACCGCATGGATGATCCTTAGGACCGCTCTCCCCCGGCCGCCTCTCCCGCTGAATTCATTCGGCGCCTCGCTACCAAGCGCTACCATTCCCATTGACCTCCTTGCAAACCCCGCCCATTTCCTTCGACAAGCTCAGGATGAGCGGGGTCAGGTCCAATTGCAGTCTAGTCGCTCGAATGATCCGGCAAGCTCGCCATGAGCGACAGCCGAACTTGGAGTGATGGGCCGCGGGCAGCCGCGACGCCTACCCCGGTGTGGAGCTCCACACGGTGAAGTTGCCGCCGGTGGTCGTTGGGCCGCCGGATACGCCGATCTCCGCGGGGCGCCGTATCTGCCTCGGGCCCGCTCGCCCCTGCAGCTGCTGGATGCTGTCCGTGTGCATCCACGTGCGGGTGCGACCGCTGCCGGCGTTGCCACCGCTCGGCGAGACGGGGTTGGGCCCCTCAATGGTGATGTCCGTCGCGTAGAGGTCAAGGGCCTCGCCGCGCTCGATACCGGCAAACCGCAGCCCCTCGATGTGGAATTGGTGGAACAGCGTGTAGCCGTCGTACATGTTCTCGAACGACAGGTCGCTGGGGCCTATGCCTGCGCCCTCGTAGAGCTTGCGGCCCACGCTGTCCGTAGCGGCCTCGCACTCGTCCAGCGTCTGTATGGTGCTCTTCACGTGTGTCCGGTCGGATGAGTGATTGAGAATGTAGACGGGCTTCTGCTTCATGTCCTTTGCGCGCTCCGCGGTGGTGAACAGGTATGCGCAGGCCACCTGGATCGGCAGGTCGCAATCGAAGAGGTTCGCGGGCTTGGCGACCCAGCGAGCGGCCAGGTAGTCCTCGATGGTCAGCGGCTCGGGCCGATGCTGTGCCCAGAAGCCCTCCGGGAACATCAGGCCGTTGCGCTTCTCGTTGACCACAAAGGGGGCCATCATATCGTGGCTCTTGCCGTACTTGCGGCAGTACTGGTCGAAGAGGTATGCGAACGTGGATGCCGCCGCGCCGAAGCCCCAGGGGTTGGTCCACTGAGAGGCCCCCGGAGCAATGTCCAGGGCGTTGTTGCCGGACTCGTGGCCGTAGCGGCCGGAGAGGTTGTTCCAGGACTTCAGGACCAGGCAGGTGTTGGTGAGGCCGTCGCCGACGGCCTGCGCTGCCACCACAACGGCGTCGGACATGCAGGATGGGGCGTGCATGGCGAACTTCACGTTGGTCAGTTCCGGCATGTTCTTGAGGAGCCACTCCACGCTCATGGAGCTGAGGCCGTCGTTGAGGTTGTCGGTTAGCTCGTAGGAGCTTGCGAAGTCCTCCGGCACGGGATGGGTCGGATACCAGCGGTCGCCCGTGGTAGCGGCGGGCACTACGACCATGCCGTCGACCTGGTCAGGCGTGACGCCGGCGTCCTCCATGGCGTTTCGCAGCGCCATGATGGCCCACGTGCCTATGCTGGACTCCACGCGCTCGTCCCAACGCCGGGCGGTGGGGGAGTGGCCGATGCCCACGGCGGCCACCTTGCCCTTATGCTCCCATACGCCGAGTCCCTCCCTCGAGCGGTACATCGATGCCGACGGTGTCTGAGTTGTCACCATGGTTCAGCCCTCCTTACTATGTCGTGTCCCTGTCCAGGCCTGCGACTCAGCCTTCCACCACCCGCCACTCGGGGATCTTCTGGCTCTCGCTGACGTTCACGAACTCCACCTCGACATTCGACCCTACGGGAACCTGGTCGGCAGGCGTGCCAGGCACGTTGGAGAAGAAGTTCACTGCGGGGTCCTCTTCGAGCTGCACGACGGCCACGTTGTAAGGCTGCACAGGCACCCACACCCTGAGCCGGGAGTCGTGGATCACGATGTAGCCGTTGATGGTGCCGCGGCCGCTCACCTCGCGCCAAGACAGGCTTTCTGCGGAGCCGCACTCCGTGCAGGCCCCGGCCGGCGGATACTGCAGCCTCTCGCAGGCGGTGCAGCTCTGCACCACCAGGCGCTCCTCGTTGCAGGCGCTCCAAAAGGGCGCGCTGACCTCGTCTGGTACGGGAACTGGTCTTTCCAAGGTTACACCTCCTGAGTGGCCCTGTGGGTATCAGGTGGGGGCCGTGGCCCCCCTTCCGGCCTTCCTTCGCAGTTGGAGGGAAGGTAATTTGGCTGGTGACAGTGGCATGATATGCCCGCGCAGACATAAGGTCAAGCGGCGAGGCGAGGGGGCGGCTTGGGTTGCCGTGCGAAGAGGACGAGTACCGCGCCAATCACTATGGCCACGATGAAGGTGATGAACGCCGCATCGTAGCTGCGAGTCGTATCGAAGATCCAGCCGGCATACACCGGGCCGATGATGGTGCCGATGGCAACGACCGACTGCTGCACGCCCGCAATTGTGGCGAAGTATCGCCTCCCGAAGTAGTCGCCGCGCAGGGCCACCAGCACGGTTGGAGCGCCCCAACCGAGGCCGAATACCAGCGTGAACAGGTACAGGTGCTCCAGGCGCGTGGCGTTGAGCAAAATCACAAGCCCAACGCCCTGTAGGAGATAGGCTATCGAGACAAGAATTCGCTTGTCGAAGTAGTCTCCCAGAAAGCCGAAGATCAGCCTGCCTGGTACGCTCATCAGGCTCATGAGGGCGAGCACACCGGCGGCCGCGGTCGCTGAGAACCCGCGGTCCGTGAGGAGCGGTATCTGGTGGATCACCGTTGCAGAGATTGCCAGCGTTCGGAACCCGAAGGCCAGGGACAGGATCCAGAACGCGGACGTTTTGAGCGCCTCCCAGATGGTGAAGTCGATCTCGTCGACGTCTGACGTGACCCGCGCGCTTGTCCGGGTTCCGGCAGCGTCCGCGAGAGCGGGAGCCTCGACCCTGCCGTCGGGCAGGTAGCCGTACTGCTCCGGCTTGTGGCGGACGAGCACGGCCATGGGCAGGCCGATGATCGCCATGCCGATGCCCAAGGAGAAGGCCGCGCTTCGCCAGCCATACTCCGACACCAGCCAGGCGATGATCGGTACCATCACCGCTCCGCCAAAACCGAATGCGGTGGTCAGCAGACCCAGGGCGAAGGAACGTCGCCGGATGAACCAGTTGCCCACGGCGGCCTGCGCCGCGATGAAGAATCCGGTGTTGAACCCCACGGCCAGCAGCAGCACGTATACAACGTAGAAGGCGAGCAGACCGTCTATGAGGCTGAGGGCTACGAAGCCGATGGACACCATGGTGATGCCGATCAGCATGAGCTTGCGCGGCCCGTACTTGTCCACTAGCGGGCCGATGATGGGGCCTTCGATGAAGCCCTCCGCCTGCGATAGGGCGAACGCGCCGGAGGTGACGGCGCGCGACCAGCCGAACTCGGTGACAATGGGCTGAAAGAATACGCTGAAGCCGTAGAAGAAGATTCCGGAGCCGTAGAGGGTGAAGGTCCAACAAGCTATGACTACCCACCAGCCATAGAAGAGGCCTTTGCGTGTGGGGGCCGGGCCCAACCGACTGATCTTGTGCCTCCTGACTGCCGTGCGCGGGTTGTGGTAGATTCGTCACGCCGGCGTCGCGGGCCGGTTGCACGCGCCCGCGTCGAGTAACATATCACAAGATTGCCCGCGGCGTAACGCTCGCATGCGATGGCTTTGGCGGTGGATTCACCGCAGCCGGAGGCGCGCCGGCGACGAGACTACCCTCTCGCCTCTGTAGTAGAATTGAGTCAAAGGAAAAACTCGCGGCCCTGTCACCACGGGCATTGCGCAGTGACAGGGCCGCACAGGGGGAGTGAGATGGGAATCGTGGGTGAAATCGAAGAAGCCCTTGGCAGCCTGTACGAGTATCGCTTCATCATTGGGGCAGTCTCCATTCTCGCTGCTGCCGGGTTTCTATACGCAGCCTATAGGCTGCGCTGGTACGTCGTGTTGCAGAGGTACCCGGTCGCATCCGCCGTGATCGGGGTGCCTGCGGTCATCGTCGGGCTGGCGGTGGGATGGTGGATGGCGTCGCCGCTGTTCACCAATGTCACGGTGGAGGAGGAGTTCCCGTTCGCATACACGGCTGTGGTGCCGGAGGGGATGGAGCGTGTGGACGTGGAGCAGGTGATGGCCGGCATGGCGATGGTGGATGATGCGGCGATGGCGGAGTCGATGCCGGGCGCATCGCACATCGATGCCGGAGCGATGATGGAGGCAGGCGAGTCCATCACGGCCATGAAGACCGACGACGTCGCAGCGCTAACGGAGGCGCTCACGGCTGCCATGAGCGGCGCGAGCACAGAGGACATGCAGCAGGTCGCAGGCATGATGGAGCCGGTCATGTCGGCTCTTGCGAACCCTCAGGGCGAGGTGCGCGCCGTGACAGCGGGGCAGTTCAGAGACGCCGACAGCTTTCACCGCGGAAGCGGCGATGCCACCATCTTCGCCACGCCGGGAGGCAACCACATTCTGAGACTGGAGGACCTGAACGTGACGAACGGGCCGGCGCTCCACGTCTTGCTCGCGTCACATCCGGACCCCGCAGACTCAGGCGACGTCAAGAGCGACGAGTACGTGGACCTGGGACCGCTGAAGGGCAACCGTGGCAATCAGAACTACCCGATCCCCGCAGACGTGGACGTATCAGGCTTCAACAGCGTGATCATCTACTGCAAGCCGTTCTCAGTGGTATTCAGCGTGGCCCCGCTCTCCGCGTCCTGAGCCTGCTGGACTGCGCGACTAAGCGGCTGATACGTCGCCACCTTGAGGAGTCACGGCCTTGAACACGGCCCTGCTCATTCATACGACATACACTGCGGCGATCACAGTGCCTGTGGTGTGGGGTTTCCTTAGATCGCTGACAAGTCGTAATCCCGATTGTCAATTCAAGAGCCTGCTCCCAATCGCCGGCTTTGCCCTGTTGGAACTGGCATTGCTCCTGGATTGGGCGACTTTGGTGATTGTAGTCTCCGGACACACGCCATCACTCGTGGAGAGGCACGACGTCACACTAAACATCGTTGCTCTCACTGTCCTGGTTAGCTACGCATTGGGTAGTACCGGAGTCGTACTTGGACGGATTATGCAACCACGTGATAGAGCGAGGTGACACTTTGCTGATCAGCTTCTATCCTCTGCTTTCTGCAACCGCCAGTGTGTTCATTGTCGCTATTCCGTGGGGAGTGGGACTCGCATACGTTCTTATCGCTCGAAGGACGATCGACACTCCATTAGCCCTTCTATCCATCCCAATGGTTATCTACGGACTCTTAGTGGTGGCTTCGATTGCTTGGCTGGAAAGCGGGCTTGATGGTATCAGCGCTCTCTTGCCGTACGGCTTGATCCTTGTTGCTACAGTAGCAGCAGGTTTGGGAATAGCGGGAATGGTGATTTTGGCCAAGGGATACCATAGCGCCAGGCCCGTACCATAGGGCTTCAGAAATCGTCGTCCTGAGCCTGCTGGACTGCGCGCCGGAATTGGGTTAGAATCGGGCTCAATCCCAACCATCACCGCGGGATCGGAGAACCGATGAGGATAGGCCTTATCTCGGACACCCGGGTTCCAGGGGGAGCGAAAGAGGTCCCGCCGGAGGTTTCGACCGCGTTCGAGGGCGTAGACCTGATCCTCCACGCCGGCGGCATTCACGTTCCCAGCGTGCTCGACTGGCTGGAGCGCATCGCGCCCGTGATGGCAGTTGGCCGCGTGCATGGCGGGCAGGCGGAGCGACCGACGCCCCTCGCGCTTGAGAGCGAGAGCGACACGCGCGTTTCCGAGCTGCTGGTGCTGCCCGTCGAGGGTCACACCATCGGCATGGTGAACAACCTGGAGCTCGACGGCTTCAGCGACGACATCCTTCCGGGCACACTTGGCTCACACACGCTCGCCGATGGGGCAGTGCCGAGCATGGTCGAGGACTTCTTCGGCTCGCCGGTGGACATCGTTGTCTTCGGTCGAACCCTCTATGCCATGGTCGAGGAACACCAGGGCGTCCTCTTCGTAAACCCCGGAAGCCCAACGCTGCCCAGGAACCTGATGAAGCTCGGAAACGTTGCGCTTCTAGAGCTCGCTTCGGGCGAATGCCGGGCCAGCGTCATCGAACTTGCGGACTACCGGTAGCCTTTTCGAGCGCGAGCCGCCGACTCGGCGGCTATACGGAGGTGAGCAATGGTTGAGACGGCGGTCAGGGCCGTAGAGACACCCGGCGCGCTCAGCGGCGTGCGTGTTGTGGACTTCACGTGGGTACGCGCGGGGCCGTGGGGCGCGCGATGGCTCGGCACTCTTGGCGCCGAGGTCATCAAGGTTGAGTGGCCCCTCAATGAGCGCGGCAGGGGAGGGGCCTTCACTACCCCGCAGGGCATGGAGGTCAACCTCAACACCAACGGCAACTTCAACGACACCAACTGCAACAAGCTGAGCCTCACGGTCAACGTGCGGTCTCCGCGCGGCCTGGACATAGTGAAGCAGCTGATCTCGGAGTCCGACGTCGTGCTAGAGAACTTCAGCTCTCGTGTCCTGGAGAACTGGGGGCTCGGATACGAGGAGCTCTGCAAGCTCAAGCCGGATATCGTTTACGTGTCACAGGCCGGTTTCGGCCACACGGGCCGCTATCACCACTACCAGACCAACGGCCCGTCGGCGCAGGCATTCTCCGGCATGACGTACCTCTCCGGGCTACCCGGTGAGCCGCCCGCGGGCTGGGGCTGGTCGTACCTGGACGATACAGGCGGGATGTACGTTGCCCTCTCTGCGCTTACGGCGCTGTACCGGCGTAACGTGACCGGCAGGGGGCAGCACGTTGACCTGTCCCAGATGATCGTCGGCTGCACGCTCAACGGGCCCGTGTACCTGGACATGACGGTCAACGGCAGGTCCTCGATTCGCGAGGGGTTCCCACCGGGAAACCGCACGCACTGGCCGGGCACGCCGCTGTTGCACAACTACCGCGGCCCAACCGTTGCGCCGCACAACGCCTATAGGACGGCGCCAGAAGGCTACAACGACTGGTGCGCCATCGTTTGCCTCTCCGACGAGGAGTGGAGGCGGCTCGTGGAGGTGATGGGACGGCCCGCCTGGGCAACCGACCCGCGATTCGACTCGGCCCTTGGGCGGCTGACCCACCAAGAGGAACTGGACGCCGGAATCGAGTCGTGGACTCGGACGCTGGAGAAGTACGAGCTGATGGAGAGGTGCCAGGCTGCGGGTGTTCGCGCCATGCCTGTGCAGAGCAACCAGGACCGGGTGGACAACGACCCGCAGCTGAGGCACCGCGAAATGTACCTGCCGCTGGAGCATCCTGTTCTTGGGTCGTACAAGCTGCAGAACGCGCCCTTCAAGATGTCGGAGAGCCCGCCGGGGAACCGGATACCGAGTCCGCTGATGGGCGAGCACAACCAGGAGATCTTGGAGGGAATCCTGGGCAGGAGCCACGATGAGCTTGTGTCCGGATTCGAGGACGGGATCCTGTGGCCGCCTTCCATGGAGCGCTTCCCCTATATGGATGAGATGATGGCCGCGGGACAGCTGGAGCCGCGCGTCGATCGCAAGGCCGTCACCTCCACCTCGGCCGGTCGGGGAGACGGCGCGCCCGATGACGCCGGTCCCCTTCACGGCCTGCGGGTGCTGGAGCTTGGCGACGAGAAGGGGCAGTGGTGCGCCAAGCTGATGGCGGACCTGGGCGCGGACGTGGTGAAGATCGAGCCGCCGGGTGGTGGCGCAGCCCGCCAGGTCGGCCCGTTCCTGGACGACCTGCCAAACCGGGAGCGCAGCGTCTACTTCTGGCACTACAACACGTCCAAGCGCGGCATCACCCTCAATCTCGAAACGGAGGACGGGCGCGCGCTCTTCCGCAGTCTGGCGGCAAGCGCCGATGTGGTGCTCGAGACCATGTCGCCGGGCTACCTGCCCTCGCTGGGGCTGGGATACGACGAGCTGCGGGCCGAGAACCCGCGACTCGTCATGTGCTCGCTGACGCCCTTCGGCCAGACCGGCCCGTGGCGGGACTACGTCACAAGCGAGATGGTGCAGCTGGCGGCGGGAGGCCAGATGGGCTGCTGCGGCTACGAGGACGAGATCGTGCCGAACGCGCCGCCCATCGCCGGCGGAGGCGGGCAGGCGTGGCACATGGGCAGCCACTACGCGTACATTGCCATCACGTCGGCGCTCGTGTACCGCTCCACAACCGGCAAGGGCCAGTACATTGACGCATCCATTCACGAGGCGTGCGCGCTCACCACGGAGCCGGCCGTCCCCATCTACATCTACAGGGGAGAGGTGGTGCTCAGGCAGACGGGCCGGCACGCCTTCCCAACCATCAGACCCAGGACCCAGTTCAGGTGCAAGGACGGGAAGATGGTCAACCTGATGATCGGCTTCGGCATTGCGCCGCGTGAGCTTCGCGTTCTAGCAGAGTGGATGGACGGCTACGGCGCGGCCGAGGACCTGCTGGAAGAGCGGTACGGTGACACGGCGGTGATACAGGAGAGCACCGACCACATCTTCGAGGTGCTGGAGCGGTTCGTACTGGGCCTGACGCAAGAGGAGGCCTATCATGGCGCGCAGGAGAGGGGCATCAACTGGGGCGCCATACGCACTCCCGACGACCTGCTGGACGACGGCCACCTGCACGACCGCGGCTTCTGGGTGAGCGTTGAGCACCCCGAACTGGGAAAGAGCTTCACCTATCCCGGCCCGGCAGGGATCTGGAACGACTCGCCGTGGCGCATCTACCGGCGCGCGCCGCTCGTGGGAGAGCACAACGAGGAGGTGCTGTGCGGTGAGCTGGGCCTCACGAGGGCCGACCTTGCCGTGCTTGCAGAGGGCGGCGCCATCTAGCTCCAAGCCGCAAGCCGCATTTCATCGGGAGGTACGATTTGACCACTGAGCAGCAGCCCATAGACCTGGCGAAGACCGCCATCCTCATCATGGACTTCCAGAACGACATCGTGAGCGGCGTTGCGGAGGACTCGCCGGCCGTGGTCTCCAACGCCGCCCGCGTTCTGGAAGGAGCGCGCGGGCGGGGTGTGCCAATAATTCACATTATGCACCGGGGAGGCAGGTTCACGGAGCCGTCGCCCGGAGCGGAGATTCACCCCGGAGTTCAGCCGGCGGCGGGAGAGGCCGTCATCTCCAAGACCAAGGCAGGGCCCTTCTCCACCACGGGTCTGGACGTTTCACTGCGCGAGATGGGCGTCGACACCCTGGCGCTCATGGGCGTTTCGACGAGCGGCTGCGTTCTGTCGGCCAGCCGGTGGGCGGGCGATCTGGGCTATCGCGTGGTTGTGATCACGGACGCCTGCGCCGACCGCGACCCGGAGGTGCACAGGGTGCTGACGGAGAAGATCTACGTGCGGCAGGGAGTGATGACGACGGACGAGGTCCTGGCGTCCCTTTCCTGAAGCACGAGACTCCAAAGCCGGAGCGAACCGATGACCACGTCTGACAATCGACCGAGAGGCTGGGTTGAAGACCACGTCCGCCGCTACCAGGAGTCGGAGGGCGAGGACGGCCACATCTGGAACGGCGTCCCGACGCTGCTTCTGACCACCACCGGCCGCCGTAGCGGGCGGTCCTTCACCACGCCTCTGATCTACGGCCGGCATGGAGACAGGTATATCGTCGTGGCGTCCAAGGGCGGCGCGCCTCGCCACCCGGACTGGTACATGAACCTGAGCGAGAACCCGGAGGTTGGCGTGCAGGTCGCGGCTGACCGGTTCACGGCGCAGGCGCGTACGGCCGGCCCCGACGAGAAGCCGGCCGTGTGGGCCACAATGGCCGAGATCTGGCCCGAATACGACCTTTACCAGACCAGGACGTCGCGGGAGATACCCGTAGTGATTCTGGAACGTTTCCAATAGCAGGGGAGACCCTCTGGCGGCCGTATCCATGGGGGATGGGGATGTGGGCTGGGTGTGGTATGACGAGTTGAACAATGCATACCACCTTCCGGTATTGACCTTCGAAGGGCAAGGTGCTATTCTCGGCATATCTCCGTTGGAGGTGCCTCATGGAGTTACGGAACTTGAGTAGAGTAAGGCCATTGGGAGTTGTATTAGCTGCCACTATTGTGGTGGTGGCGGTTGCGTGCGGAGGAGAGGATCCAACGGCGACAAGCCCCCCGCCGGAGGCGACCAGTGCGCCAACGGCTACTTCTCTTGCACCGATGGCCACAACCCCGGCGATGGAGACGACGCCTGAGCCTGGGCAACCAACGGCCACGACGTCTACCAGGATTGAGCCGACGGCGACGGCGGTGCCGGAGGTGGTGGTGGATGAATCGGACTGGATCGGCTTCCTGAAGAATCACCGGGGCTATAAGCCCGAGTGGGGGGAGCCTCAGTACGGCGGGACAATCAAGATGTCTGGCCCGCGTCCGGTTTCCCGTTGGCTCGGCGGTTACATGGGATGGGGCGCCTTTGCGAGTAGCTTCGGAGGGTTCCAGGCCCAAAACAGCCTGCTGATGATGGACCCTTGGGGGTCCATCAGGGATGTGCCCATCTGTGACCTGTGCGAGAGCTTTGAGGTGTCCGCGGACGGTTTGACCTACTCCTTCCAGCTACGCCAGGGCGTGATGTTCCACTCCGAGGGTTGGGGCCAGGACAATGGAGCTCCGGCCGAGAGCTACGGGACAGAGCTAACCTGTGAGGATGTAAAGTCAAGCATGGAATGGCTCACCAACCCGCCTCCGGACGAGCGCGTCTCCTTCATCAACAGATACAAGACGTACTGGGCCCACTTTGATGAGGCGACCTGCCCGGATGGACCTGATGGGCATGCCGTCGTCCTGGAGTTCGAATACCACAGGAACGCCACCATAGGTTGGCTGGCTGCAGGTATGCAAGTGTGGAACAAAGAATACCGGGAGTGGATGGACCTCGAGTATCCTGGAGTCCAGTCCACTGCCAACCCTGAAGGGTATTTGATGAACCATGGGACGGGCCCCTTCATACCCACCTTTGGTGACTCTCAGACCGTGATAAAGTCGAAGAGGAACCCGAACTACTTCAGAGAGGGCGCTCCATTTGCGGACGGCTGGGAGAACTACTTCATCCAGGACTACAACACAAAGTTTGCAGCCCTGGTCACGGGTAAGACCCACCACGCGGGTCACGGGAGCAGCGGGGTGACCAAGGCCCAGGTGGCCCAGATCCAGTCCACCTACGATGACATCATCGAGCTGCACATCGTGAGGTACAACCACATCCAGGTCTTCATGCTGAACCCGTTGAGGCCGCCTTTCGACGACTGGAAGGTGCGGTGGGCGGTAAACCTCTTCCTGGACCGGCAGAACTGGGACAAGTTCATGACGGTGGGTGACGTCAAGATGGCGACTATAGCCTATTTCTTCCACCCAGACGTCGGATGGAGCATCCCACCGGAGGAGTACTTGGCCTTCCCTGGGTTCAATCCTGCCACGAAGGACGCCGACATAGCCGAGGCCAATCGGCTGCTGGACGAGGTCTTCGGAGAGGGGAATCGCCCCAAGAGTGACCAGTACGTCATTCAGCTGTTGAGCCGCAGGGAACCCAGTCTCTGGGGAATTGACCAATTCAAGAAGCACCTAGGGTGGGAGTTCAATGTGAAGTACGTTGATACGTACGGCAGCATTAGCACCGACTGTATCTACACCATCAGGACCGAGGCCTCGACAGTGATGGAGAACACGTTGACGGCTAACCCTGGGGACGCGCTCAATGGGTTGCACTCCGAAAGAACCGGCAAGCCGAACTGCTACATTCTGGGCTACAAGGGCGTGGGGGTGGCGCCGGACGATGAGATAGCCAGAGTAGACGCGATGCTGGAGGAAGCGGACTCCACGCTGGACGACGCCAGGCGTGCAGTGCTTCTACGGGACATTGAGCTATACATGGTGAACGAGCGGCTGACCAGCGCGACCCTCGGGTCGATGAATGTGGCGTGGCCCGTCCGACGGGAGTTGAAGGGAGTTCGTTTCTACAACCTCGGGACTCCCTCTCAGCAGCGCCTCACGGACCGAATGTGGCTGGCTGAGTAGGGGTATGGGAGGAACCGTACTTACCCTATGCTAGTCAGCGGTGGGAGTGGTTACCACAGTGGCCTTTCGGCTACAGACAGGTGACCACTCCCGCTTCTACACCCGGGAACGCCTAGTGGAGCAATGGAGGCATATGCAATGGCAGATCGAAGACCGTTGGATGGCATTCGTATCCTAGACTTCACCTGGGTGAGATCTGGCCCCTGGGCCACCAGATGGCTCGCGATCTTGGGCGCCGACATCGTCAAGGTGGAGTGGCCGGAGCCTGCGCTTGGCATGTTCACCGGCCGGCTCGTGTCGGGCAACGAGCGCACCACGCCGGCAGGCATCACTCCCGGCATCAACAGCGGCGGTGACTACAGCGACACCAATCCGATGAAGCGCAGCGTCACCATCAGCGCCCGGACGGACAAGGGCCTTGGTCTCCTGAAGCAGCTGGTTGGCATGTCGGACGTCGTCATCGAGAACTTCAGCACCGGAGTGCTGGACAGCTGGGGCCTCGGCTACGACGAGATGACGCGAATCAAGCCGGACATCGTCTACGTCAGCATGGCCGGGCTGGGCCAGACAGGGCGCAACAAGCACTACAACACCATGGGGCCAATCGTGCAGGCACTGAGCGGCCTCACCTTCACGTCCGGGCTTCCGGGCGCGCCTCCGGCGGGCTGGGGCTGGTCGTACATGGACAACACTGGCGGGATGTACGCCGTGATGTGCGTGCTGACCGCATTGCATCACCGGAACTCCACCGGAGAAGGGCAGTGGGTGGACATGTCCCAGGTGGCCGCGGGCATTACACTCACCGGGCCTGCGATCCTGGACAAGACCGTAAACGGGCGCGCTAGCCGCCGGGAGTACTTCCCGCCGGGCAACCGCACCGTGTGGCCGGAGGCCCCCATGCTCAACTCGTACAGGGGCCCGTCCGCCGCGCCGCACAACTCCTACCGCACGAAGGGCGGAGGCTACAACGACTGGTGCGTCATCACCTGCCTCACCGAGAGCGATTGGCGCGCGCTGGTGGAGCTGATGGGCTCGCCGGCGTGGGCCAACGAAGACCGATTCGCCACCGTGGCCGGTCGCATCCGGAACCAGGATGAGCTGGACTGCAACATCGAGGAGTGGACGCTCACGCTGGAGAAGTACGAGCTGGCCGCCGTGTGCCAGTCGTCTGGCGTTCCCGCCGCGCCCGTGCAGAGCAACGAGGACCGCGTGGAGCACGACCCTCAGCTGCGGGAGCAGGGCATGTACACCACGGTCCAGCACCCGGTGATCGGTGAGCACCTGACGCAGAACACGCCGTTCTTCTTCTCGGAATCGCCCACGAGCGTCGAGCGTTCCGGGCCGCTCTGCGGAGAGCACAACATGGAGGTGCTGGTGGACATGCTTGGCCTCAGCCCGCAGGAGATTCGCGAGGGCTACGAGAACGGCACATTCTGGCCCAAGAGCATTCCGCTGGAGCCGTACCTGATTGATGCCCTGGAAGCCAAGGAAGCCACAACCGCGTAGGAGGAGGGAAGCCATGGAGAACACGAGATTCTCGTCCGGCCCCCTGGGGAACCTTCGCGTGCTGGAGCTCTCCGACGTGATAGGGGAGTGGTGCGGCAAGCTGATGGGAGACCACGGCGCCGACGTGATCAAGGTGGAGCCGCCCGGTGGGGCGTCGGAGCGACGGATAGGCCCGTTCTACCAGGACGCGCCCCATGCCGATCGCAGCCTTCACTTCTGGCACTACAACACGTCCAAGCGGGGCGTTACGCTGAACCTGGAAACCGAGGAAGGGCGACGCATAGTCCGCGACTTGGCGGCGACCGCGGACGTTCTGCTTGAGACCTACACGCCGGGCTACCTGCCCTCGCTGGGCCTGGGGTACCAGGACCTGAGGAGGCTGAACCCGCGGCTGGTCATGTGCTCGCTGACGCCTTTCGGGCAGACGGGGCCCTGGAGCCAGTATCGCGGCACCGACCTGGTGCACATGGCGGCGGGAGGTCAGATGGCCTCGTCCGGCTACAACGAAGAGGACGTGCCGGACCCGCCTCCCATAGCGCCGGGCGGCGGCAACGCGTGGCACATGGGCAGCCATTACGCCTACATCGCAATCATGGCCGCGGTGTGCATGCGCGACGTGACCGGCGAGGGCCAGTACATCGACGCCTCAGTGCACAGCTCGTGCGCGCTCACCACGGAGGGGGCCATGCCCATCTACATGTTCACGAAGCAGGTGGTGCGACGCAACACCGGCCGCCATCACTCCGTGGGGCCAAGCCCGCGCTCCCAGTTCCCTACCAGCGACGGACGCTACATCAACTTCGGTGCCCTGCGCCTTACGGCCGACCGCCTCCAGACGTGGGCGGACTGGATGGACATGCACGGCGTGGAGCACGACCTTGACGATCCAAAGTACCAGGAGCCGGGCGCAGTCCAGGAGCACCAGCCGCACATCATGGAGATGGTCGAGCGCTTCTTCGCCAGCGTGCCGGCAGAGGTGGCCTATCACGAGGGCCAGGAGCGCGGCTTCCTGCTGGGGGCCGTGCGTTCGCCTGAGGATACCGTGGAGGACCCGCACTGGCACGACAGGGAGCTATTCGTCGAGGTGGAGCACCCTGAGCTGGGTGAGAGCTTCACCTATCCCGGCGGGTCGTCCATCTACCCCAAGTCGCCGTGGGGCATCTCCCGTCGCGCGCCCCTGGTTGGGGAGCACAACGAAGAAGTCCTCTGCGGAGAGCTGGGCCTCAGCAGGGATGACCTTGTTGTGCTCGCGGAAGCGGGAGTGGTATAGGGCAGGGCATGGCGCCCGCCGCCGCCTAAGCGCCGTCCACTCCCTTCGCCTGTGATGACTCGTCGCTCTGCATCGGCGATGGGTATGCCCGCTGAGCCCGTCTGAGGAAGAGGATGCCCAGGGAGTTCCAGATCTCCCAGAAGTCATCTTCCGGCATGTGGGAAGCGTCAAGCAGGGTGATTCCCAGCATCGGAGCTTCGAGCATCCCCGCGTCCGCCTGCTGCAGCAGCACGGGCGGCGTACCGGAAGATATCCGAACTGTCTGTGATGCGCGCGGCTGGGCCGGGCGTCCCGCGGAACTGGCAGACGACGGTCTGCCGAGCATGCCGCGGCGTCTTGGGACGTCCAACGTGGGAATCCACGCCTCCCGGCAGAGGCCCAGAAAGAGCATGACCTGGCGGTTGTGCTGGGATCTGGGCATGTACCTCTGAAACGCGTTCATCACGCGCTCCTGGGTATCCACGCTGGGGTCTATCCTCTCGAACTCATCTGCGTATGCCCTGCGTACGGTCTTCTCCAACAGCTGCCGGTACTCGTCTTCCGTGCTGCCCGCCAGGCCTCGCAGCACGTCCGTGGGTTCTGAGCTGTCCGTAACGAGGTCCAGGAATCGCAGGGTTGCGAAGACCCTGGGGACGATATTCTCAGAAATCCCGATGGACTTCAGGAGGTCGCGGGTGACGACTGAGGGCATGTTCATGCGCCTCAGCCTGTGGAGGCAGGCGAGGACATTGGCGGGTGGGGCGTAGGGCCGGAACAACGATTCGCTTGTTTGAACCATAAGAATCGTATCCTGCGGTTACAAGGGTTATGCGGCGAACCGCGGTGTTTGTGCAGTGTGGTTCTCCGATGTGTCTGGATATGGTACGCAAGATACCATTGACTTGCTCCAGTGCGTGTCCTAGCATACCATCATTCAACTCGAACCGCAATATGTCCGCAATCGTATCACCGAAGCGGCATGAACCACACAGATGAATCACGGAACTTCTAGGTTGGTTACACGATACAACTGAGCTGATGGTTTCCGGTTTCCCTCGCCGGGGTGACTTTTGTCGGCCTGCGCGGTGGAAAGGAGGGCTAGATCAAGGCGGCGGAAGCATGCCGGTTGTGCGGCTGCCAGTCGCCGGCCGGCCTTGATAGGCTTTGTCCTGATGGACGGAGCGCGATACAACATGGAGGAATCTAATGGTAGACACAATCGAAGCTCGCGCCATAGCAAGCCAGAACAGCGACGCCCTAGCTCAGTCTTGGGAAAGGGCGCCCGCGCGCATTAAGGTAGTTGGCATAGGAGGCGGCGGATGCAACTGCGTGCGGCGCATGCTGCAGAACAGGATTCCCGGCGTCCGGTTCGTGATGGTCAATACGGACATCAAGTCGCTGGAATCCACGGCCAATGGCGCGGACCTGGTCCAGATAGGGCCCAAGCTGACCCACGGCTGGGGCGCCGGCGGCGACTCCAAGGTCGGCGAGCGCGCGGCTGAGGAGTCGGAGAAGGAGATAAGGGACTCCATCAAGAATGCGGAGCTTGTGTTCGTCACAACCGGCATGGGTGGCGGAACGGGTACGGGGGCCGCTCCCTACGTAGCATCCGTGGCCAAGGACATGGGCGCGCTGGTGGTCGGGGTTGTGACCACGCCCTTCAGCTTTGAGGGGAACCGCAGAATTGGTCAGGCAATGGCCGGCGTGGATAGGCTCCGGCCCTTCCTGGACAACCTCATTGTCATTCACAACGACCGGCTGCTGAAATACGTGAGCCACGACGCGGAGATGATGGATGCCTTCAGGACCGCCGACGAGGTGGTGACTCAGGGAATCCTGAGCGTGTCCGAGCTGATCAACGTTCCCGGCGAGATCAACGTGGACTTCGCGGACGTGCGCACAGTTATGGGGTTCCCCGGGTCGACTCTGATGGCAATCGGCAGGGGAAACGGTAAGCTGGGCGTGGTGGACGCCGCTCGTCAGGCCATGGCCAACCCGCTCCTCAACATGTCCATCAAGGGAGCGCAGGGCGTGCTCTTCTCCGTAAAGGGCGGGCATAACCTCAGCCTTGGCGGGGTGAACGCCGCGGGCGAGCTGATCTCGAGCACCGTCCGAAAGAACGCCACCGTCTTCTTCGGCATGTCCATAGACGATGAGCTGGAGGACAGCGTCAAGCTGACCCTCATAGCGACCGGCCTCAAGGACAGCAAGCCGCAGGGCAACCGAGGCTTAGGCTTCATGCGCAAGGGCCCAGGCAGGTAGGCCGAGGCAACGCCGCCTATGGGCGGCCGGCATCCACCGGCAACCCATATCGAACGGGCGTCCCCAACGGGGACGCCCGTTTCGCTTAAGGACCCCTTCCTTAGCTCCACAAGTCCACTCCTCACCCTGAGCGAAAAGCATCCGCGCTAGCTGCGCGACGTTTCGCGCCAAGTATGGCACGTCGAAAGGCGGAAACCGCGCCGGATTCGCGGGAGGTCTCCCGCAAGCGCAAGACTTGAAGGCAGACGTTGGCTGATGTATACTCTCGCATAGCTGGCCTGCCCCGAGCCAGAAGACTTCGGTTCCAGCGGCGCACGGCAGGCGCATGTGCGTCACTATCTCCGACGGAGCAGGCAATGCCGAGTGAGTCCACTTCCTGGCAGACCGGATCGCCATCCGGTACAACCCCAGACCGCTCGAAGCACGCAGTGTCGCAGTCATTCATCCCGGGAGGAGAGCAATGATTCAGACAGAAACGCTAGCCCTGACCGGCCCCAGACCCCTAGATGGGATCCGAGTGCTTGACTTCACGTGGGTTCGCGCCGGGCCGTGGTGTACGCGATGGCTGGGCGCGCTGGGAGCGGAGGTTGTCAAGGTGGAGTGGCCGCAGAATCCGAGCACGCGCGGCGCCGGAGGCGGCGGCTCAACTCCCGCGGGCCTGCCCGCCAACCTCAACACAGACGGCCACTTCAGCGACACCAACGCCAACAAGCTGAGCGTCACGTTGAACACCCGCACACCTCGCGGCCAGGACCTGGTGCGGAGGCTTGTCTCCGTCTCCGATGTCGTTATCGAGAACTTCGCGTACGGAGTACTCGAGAGGTGGGGCCTCAGCTACGAGGAGATGAAGAAGCTGCGTGAGGACATCATCTACGTCTCCATGTCCGGCTTTGGCCACACGGGCCGCGACCGCGACTACCAAACGATGGGCCCGATAGCTCAGGCACTTTCCGGCATGACCTTCCTGTCCGGCCTTCCGGGCGAGCAGCCGGCGGGCTGGGGCTGGTCCTACATGGACGATACGGGCGGCATGTACGGCGTCATCACGACCCTCAGCGCAATCTACCATCGCCAGATGACCGGACGGGGCCAGCACGTCGACAAGTCGCAGTGGATCACCGGCGTGCAGCTCAATGGCGCAGCCTTCCTTGACATTCAGGCCAACGGCCGCTCCACAATGCGGGAGGGCTACCCGGCGGGGAACAGGGCCCACTGGCCCGGCACGCCTCTGGTGAACAACTACCGCGGCCCAACGGTGGCGCCCCACAACGCGTATCGCACGCGGCCCTGGGGCTACAACGACTGGGTCACCATAGCCTGCTTCTCGGATGACGAGTGGCGCCGCCTGATCGGCGTGATGGGTTCGCCCGCGTGGGCCACTGACGAGAAGTTCGCCACGCTGCAGGGCCGGCTCGAACACCAGGAGGAGATTGACGAGGGCATACAGGCGTGGACGAATTCGCTTGGCAAGTACGAGATCATGCACCGCTGCCAGCTTGCGGGCATCCACTCCATGCCGGTGCAGGACGGCAGGGACCGCGTGGACAGCGACCTGCAGATGAGGCACCGCCGGATGTACCGCGAGATCGAGCACCCCGCGCTGGGGAAGTGGTCGCTGCAGAACGCGCCGTTCCACCTGTCGGAGACGCCGGCGTACAACCACCGGCCTGGGCCGATGATCGGCCAGCACAACCGCGAGATCTACGAGGGGCTGCTCGGGATTAACCACGAGGAGCTGGTGAACGGCTTCCAGGACGGCACGTTCTGGCCCCGCGATCTGAGCATGGACGACTACCCGTACCTGCGCGAGATGATGGAGGATGCCTCCGCCGTGCAGTGGTGCGGAATGACCAACGGGACGGAGTCGCAGGCCGCGCCGCCGCAGGCGGAGCGCGAGCCGGGAACCGGCGGCCCGTTCACCGGGCTGCGCATCCTGGAGCTGGCCAACGAGAAGGGGCAGTGGTGCGGCAAGCTGATGGCGGACCTGGGCGCGGACGTGATCAAGATCGAGCCGCCGGGCGGTCAGTCAACGCGCTCGGTTGGCCCCTTCTATGAGGACATGCCCAACAGGGAGCGGAGCCTCTACTTCTGGCACTACAACACCTCCAAGCGCGGCATTACCCTGGACATAGAGACTGAGGACGGCCGCGCGCTGTTCCGGCGCATGGCGGCGGAAGCGGACGTGGTCCTGGAGAGCTACAGGCCCGGCTATCTGCCCTCGCTGGGTCTCGGATACGACGACCTGAAGCAGGACAACCCCGGCCTCGTGATGTGCTCTCTCACGGACTTCGGGCAGACGGGGCCGTGGAAGGACTACGTGAGCAGCGACCTCAACCACCTGGCCGCCGGAGGTCAGATGGCCAAGTGCGGCTACGACGACGACGACGTTCCTGGTGCGCCTCCGATAGCGCCGAGCGGCGGCCAGGCGTGGCACATGGGGAGCCACTTCGCGACCATCGCGGTGATGGCCGCGCTCAGCCATCGCGCATCGAGCGGCTGCGGCCAGTACATCGATTCTTCGGTGCATGACGCCTGCGCGCTCACTACGGAAGGTCACATCAACTTCTACGTCTACACCGGGCGCGTGGCGGCTCGCACAACCGGAAGGGGCGGGGGCATCAACCTGTCGCCCAAGGCTCAGCACCGCTGCAGCGACGGCAAGTACATCAACGCCGGCATCCTCAACCGGATCAGCCCGCAGCAGTTGCAGGTCCTGGCAAAGTGGATGGACGAATACGGCATGGCGGGCGACTTGATGGACGAGAAGTACGGCGATCAGGCGGTCATAAACGACAACAAGGACCACCTCAACGACATGTTGATCAGCTTCTTCGGCAGCATCACCCGCGATGAGGCTTACCACGGCGGCCAGCGCCGGGGCTTCAACATGGGCGCCGTACGCGCGCCGGACGAGGTCATGGAAGACCCGCACTTGGAGGACCGGGACTTTTGGGCGGAGGTCTCATACCCGGAGATAGGGAAGACCTTCCGTCACCCGGGACCGGCTGGTATATGGAAGGACTCGCCGTGGCAGATCTCCCGGCGAGCGCCGATGGTGGGCGAGCACAACGAAGAGGTGCTTTGCGGCGAGCTCGGGCTGTCGAAGGCTGAGCTGGCGGTGCTTGCGGAAAGCGGCGTGGTGTGATGGTCCGGGATACGCGGAGAGGATGGACTCCTGCGCAGGCAGGAGTGGTCGCTGGTCGTGCCGAGCTGGCAGTTCTGGCCGAGAGCGGCGTGGTGTGAGGGTTCCCTTGGCCCGCTCATGGTGAGCTTGTCGAACCAGTTGAGCGGGCCAAGACGCGGGCCTTGCGGCCGTGACAGCACTGCCCGAATGTGATATTGTGTGTCCGTCATTGGGCCAGCCGGCAATTGCGGTTGCGCCATTACGAAGATCCCCGCAACCTTGGTCAGGGGACTGTATCAGGAGAGTATAAGGACCCTTGGACTCGGACCCTCCAAGTAAAAGCGATCCTACCGGAGCACAGGGCTCTACTCAAACAGAAACCCCGCGGTCGCGTCTAGGCGTGTTCTACGGCTGGTGGATCGTGGCGGCGGCGACCACTGCTAGCGCAATTCAATCGGCGGTGTTCAACGTGGGCGCGCAGGCCCTCGTACTGCCGTTGGAACGCGATCTTGCCGCGACCCGTACCTCCATTACCTTAGCCTTTTCCCTCAGCAGGCTCGAGGGAGGCGTTACAGGCCCCATCGAGGGCTATCTCATCCACTGGATAGGGCCGCGCCGCTACATGATGGTGGGGTGGGTGTTCTTTGGGGCTGGTTTCGTGCTCCTGAGCATGTCCACTAGCCTCTACCAGTTCTACGGCTCCTTCCTGATGATCACGCTCGGGCAAAGTGTAGCCGGCTTCTTGCCTATCATCACGGTGCTGATCAACTGGTTCTTCCGCTGGCGTGGCAGGGTCATTGCGATATACCAGCTTGGAGGGAGCATTGGCGCCCTCCTGGTCCCCGTCTGGGCGTGGTCCATCCAAGACTATGGATGGCGCACCGCAACCATGTTCGTAGGCATTCTCACAATCATCATTGGTGTGCCCCTGGCCGCGATGATGCGGAACAATCCCGAGGAGCACGGCTACCTGCCGGACGGCGACCAGCCCGGCGCCGATGATCCGTCCTACGTTGCCACCTCTGATGCGAGCGACGCCCGTACGGTACCTGGGGCGCCAGTCGAAGAGACCATGACCGTCGGTCAGGCCCTGCGGGGCGGCAACTTCTGGTTCCTGGCGCTGGCCCACTCGGCGGGCATCACGGCGTGGGGCGCGCTGCGAGTCCACCAGATACCGGCGATTGTGGACATCGGTATCAGCGAGATTACAGCGGCAAGCCTGCTTTCCTATACGCTGATCATGGCTGCGCCCGGCAGGCTGATAGGTGGCTTCCTTGGCGACAAGATGGGGCTGCGCAGGGTGGCCGCTGCCGCCTTCGTCCTTCAGAGTATCGCCGTGCTGATCCTTACGTTTTCGACCACGTTCGCTCAGGTGGTTGTCTTTGCTACCGTGTTCGGGCTGTCCTTTGGCATGCGGGGTACTCTGATGACAGTGCTGCGGGCCGAGGTGTTCGGGCGGGAGAACTTCTCCAGGCTGGCCGGCTTCATGGATCCCATCAGCAGCGTAAGCGTAGTGTTTGCCCCGCTGTTTGCAGCCTTCATGTACGATACTACGCAGTCGTACCAGTTCGCATTCGTGGTGCTAGCGGTGTTGAACTGCTCCGGCGCGCTGCTCCTGATCGGCTTGAAGTTGCGGCCTCGGTAGAGCAGGCTATCGGTCTGCGGTCAAGCTACCCGGAGCGCGGCGCGTTCAGCGCAGGTGTATGTAGCGGAAGCCTTCAGCGTAGGTGAGCGCGTGGGGCGCTCCGAGCTCGGCGGCCCGCTCCTTGATCCTCGACTCCAGGGTCGCGAGGCGTTCGGGGTTCGCACCCACCTGCGACGCATGCTCACGAAGCGCTGCCACCTTAACGTCGATCGTGTCCGAGATGTCCACCCAGACGGTTGAGGTGGTGGGGGAGCCCCCCAGGTATACCTCAAGCGTCTTGTGGGGCATCAGTCCTTCCTCGATCAGGTCCGGGTAGGCGTGGTAGTCGCGGGCGGACGGGTAGACGGCGTCCAGGGCGGTATCGCCGGCCGCGCGGTGGTCAGGGTGGTTGACGTAGCCCTCGCTGAATCGATTGGTGGGGTCCTGGCACAGCAGAACGTCCGGCTGGTAGCGTCGAATCTCCCGCACCAAGTCCCGGCGCAGCTCCAGCGTGTTCTGGAGGGCGCCGTCCGGGTACCGGAGGAATACCACGTCCCTGGCTCCCACCACGCCCGCTGCCGCTCTCTGCTCCCGCTCGCGGGTGGCGGCCAGCTCTGCTGGATTGACCTCCGGGTCGGACGAGCCCTTGTCACCGCTGGTGCACAGCACGTAGTAGACCTCGCTGCCCTGTCGTGCCCACTTCGCCAGAGTGCCCGCGGCCATGAAGTCCGCGTCGTCCGGATGGGCCACCACAATCATCACACGCTTGGGGTTGCCGTTGGGGGAATCAACCATCGCTATCTCCTTGCCCAGCCTTGCCTTTGACCCTCCGCCCGGTGCGGTTTCACAAGGTCATCTCCCCGATCCGGGTTCTGTATGACTCCGTCCCGTTCCTTGCCACCCGGCCGTCCTGGTGGACGGCCACGTCGCCCGTATCGGCGAGCAGCTCCAGGTGGCTGACCACCTCCGACACGGCGGCAAAGAACCCGCCGCCCGTGAGCTTCCTGGGAGGGAACAGGTCGGCGGCCAGCTTCTCCGGCGTGTCCGCGCCGCCGTCCATTGACTCGACCACCCGGTCCAGCCGCCGGACGTGGTGGCGCACAATCTCCTGGGCTCGGCGCAGGTTGCGCACGTTGAACCGGCCGTGGTTGTAGAGCCTGTGCGCGGGCAGCACCGTTGCGCTTCGCTCCAGCTGCAGAGTCCTGCCGAGCGAGCGGATGTAGCTCGCAAGGCCGTAGTGCTCACCGGGGTCTCTGTGCTCCGGCGGCAGAGAGCTCAGAATGTTCTCTGGGTGCGTGCGCTTGATGGTGGGATGAGGCGTGATTTGAGGCAGGATGTGGTCGCCGCTGAACACGACGCCGTCCATGGTCACGCAAATCTCGTCCACTGCGTGGCCGGGAGTGTAGAGGAACCGGAGGCCGTCCAGCGCCTCGCCGTCGCGGATGGGATGGATGGGCAGTCGGTCCTCCAGGATGGCGCGATGCCCCATGATGTAGCCGCGGTAGTGGTCGCGCCACCGCCAGTCGCCGGGCGAGTTGGTTCGGCTCCTGAACTGCGCCTCCTCGCGCCGTGCCACCTCGAATATGGCGCGGTGCAGAGGTGAAGACCTGTCCAGTCCCATCCGCGCGTACTCGTACGGCAGGAAGTGGAAGTATAGCTGATGGGCCCAAAGCTCGGCGCCGCTCGTCCGCACAAGGTCGTAGGCGTTGCCGTCGTGGTCCTGGTGCCCGTGGGTGATGACGACGCGTTCGAGATCGGCGGGGCGCCTGCCGAGAGCCTGGAGGCCCTTCTCGAGCGCGGGCATCGCGCCGAGCGGCCCGGCGTCGATGAGCGTCCAGCCGTGGCTTTCGACAAGGTAGGCCCACGTGGGACCCGTCCTGTTCGGAAACTGATGGGGCAGTGAAACGGCTCCAACCTCGCGCCCGCCCGGCAGGTAGAATCGGAGCGCCATGCCGTAACCGCTGGTGTCGCCCTCGGTGATGACCTCGACGCCCTCAAGGTGAGGGTTGCTCGTCCGGTTCCAGGGTGTCGAGGCTGATTCCATTGGCGGCAAGTGTTCCTCGCTTGTGCTCAGGGTTTGGGGTGAGCGGAGGGATTTGAACCCTCGATCTCCAGGGCCACAACCTGGCGCCTTGGACCTAGCTTGGCCACGCCCACCACGGCCTCAAAGAGGCCGAAGTCGATTCTAGCATCTTTGCACTCGGCGGGGCAATGGCGATGGGCCGGCTGGCTCGCGTGGCTGAGCGTTCCGGCCTCGTGCACCGCTGAGCGCTGAGCTTGGAATTCCGCAGGCGTCCAGGGTCTATCGACTTTCGGGGAAATCTCTTTCATACTATTCTTTGCAGACCACAGAATGACCAGGGCGGAGTGACGTATGGCGAAAGCAATCCTGGCGGCATTCATCATCCTGGCCCTTGCCTGTAGCGAACCTACGCCTACCCAGGTTCCAACAGACACGCCAATCCCTACGCCCACCACGATCCCCACTCCCACGCCAACCCCACCGCCAGCCCCAACCCCTCTAACCCTCGAAGGCGACAACGTAGTTGTCTATCCATACTCAACCCCGCCGCCAAACAGTATCGTATCTCGCAGGATAATCGTAGGCACAAAGATAGAAGATGGCTGTAGCTACCATTTCTCCGGCATGGGCGGTGTCGCCGGAAGTATCACCAAGCGAGAAATAGCCTACAATCCAGAGACGTGCGAGGCTCTAATAGAGATAATCGTAATCCCGGACAACGTTCAGGTTCCGACCCATACCCCAAGCCCCACCCAAACATCGGGTCCTGCGCCAACCATCGACCCAGGGCTCAGAGAGTACCTGGACCGGATGGCCGATACCATCGGCGAACATATATCGGAAGCCGAGCAGGGCGGAATGCCTGAGCTGGCAGAGTGCCTTGAGCAGTTACAGCAAGCCTACGTCCAGGGGACGACGGTTTATGAGACTGTAGAAGAGCGATGCGATCCAATCCTCGCAGCTAAAGGATGGGAACTGGACCGCCCGCCATGAACACAAGCCACCGCTGTCATTTCGAGCGAGGCGCAACCGAGTCGAGAAACCTGGGGCCTGCCGACATCGTGCTACCTTGCGGCCGCAGGTTACCCTTGGATTCCTGCCTGCGCAGGAATGGCCGCCGGGGAGTAGTGCCCCGGCCGCCCTGGATTGCGGCGGAAGCCGCAATGACGGTTGTGGAGGGCGGCGCGGCGGCCGCTACTCCTGCGCGGCCAGGTCCAACGCCAGGCGGATGAGCGTCCGGGTCGGCACGCCGGTCGCGCCCCGCACGAGGTATCCGGACTCCCTGTCCGTCATGGCCGTGCCTGCGATGTCCAGGTGGACCCAGGGCGTGTCCTCGCTGAACTCGGCCAGGAACTGCGCGGCCGTGATGGAACCTGCTTTGGCCCCGCCCGTGTTCTTGACGTCGGCAACCTGGCTCCGGTTCTGCTCCTTGTAGTCGTCGTACATGGGCAACTCCCAGATACGCTCGCCGGCCGCCTCGCCGGCCGAAATCACGGACTCGAGAAGCTCGGCGTTGTTTGTGAACGCGCCTATGCACACGTCGCCAAGCGCCGTGACGATGGCCCCCGTCAGCGTGGCCACGTCCACCAGCCGATTCAGTCCCATCTGCCTGGCGTAGGCCAGCGCGTCCGAGAGGACCAGGCGTCCCTCCGCGTCCGTGTTCTCCACCTCGACGGTCTTGCCGCTCATGGTGCGCAGCACGTCGCCGGGCTTCTGCGCGGAGCCGCTTGGCATGTTCTCCGTGGCCGCGGCGATTGCGGTGACGTTCAGCTTGGGCTTCAGCTGCGCGATGGCGCCGATGGCGGAAACGACGGCAGCCGCGCCGGACATGTCGCTCTTCATGGAGAACATTGCGGCCGATGTCTTGAGGGAGATTCCGCCCGTGTCCATGGTGATGCCCTTGCCCAGCAGTCCAAGGTTGTTGTCAGGGTGGTCGGGGTCTCCCCTGTAGCTGAGCACGATGAACTTTGGAGGCTCGACGCTGCCCTTTGCCACGCCGAGCAGCCCGCCCATGCCGAGCTCCTCCATCTGCGGCCGGTCGAGGATCGTGGAGTCCAGGCCGTGCTCGGAAGCCAGGCCCGCCGCTATATCGGCGATGTGGGTCGGCGTCATGTGGTTGGGCGGCTCGTTCACCATGTTGCGAGCGAGCATGGCGGCCTCGGCGAAGATCCGGCCGCGTTCCAAGCCGCTCTCGATGGCCGCAATGCGCGACGCGTCCTGCTCGACCACGTTCAGCTCGTCGAGCGTCCTGTCGCCGTCGTCGTTCTTCGAGAAGTGGCGCCGGAAGGTGTAGAGGCCCAGCAGTCCACCCTCGGCGAGGGCCTGTGCCGCGTCCGCCACGTCCAGCCCGCCGATGCCGGCGCCGTGCACGATGGTCGCGGCGCTGCGAATTCCCGCTGACCTGAGACGGCGGCAGACGGCCGCCGTAACCTGCCTTGCCACCTCCGGGCTGAAGCTCTCGGCCTTGCCCAGGCCAGCCACCACAACGCGGGCGGACGGAATCCGGCCAAGGGTGTGGATGATGGTGATTTCGCCCTTCTTGCCGCGTATCTCGCCATCGGCAATCAGATTCGAAATCGCCCCGCCAAGCGCCCTGTCGGCCGCGCCCGTCGCGCCATCGGGCGTCTCCACCCCATCGAACAGGTTGACGATTATGGCCGGCGAGTCAACCTGAGTGATGTCGCCTGCGATGGCCCTGATTTCCATATCAATCTCTCCTCTCTTGAACGGGCTCTCAGCCCTTGAACCACCGGTCGAGTTCTCTGCAGATCTTCTCGACGACCGGTGCGATATCCCTTGAGGTGTCCACGGCGTAGTGATTGCGGCGGATCGGCTCCACCACGCTTGTCATGCGCCGGTAGACGGCCAGGTCGGCGGTGGAGTTGTCTTCCGGGTCGCCGTTTCCCGCCTCTCGCTGCGCGAGCCGGCTGGCGATCACGTCCTCAGGCGCCTCCACGCGCACAATGACCAGCTTGGCTTCGGTCCGGTGGGCTATGCTGTAGAGCCTCTCCCTGAGCTGCTCGATCAGGTTGGTGGCGTCGAACAGAACGGGGATACCGCGCCGGAGCAGGTCATCGATGAGTGCGTGGCATGCCCTGAAGAGGCGAGCGCTCTCGGGGCCGCTGTGCGTGGGCGTGCCGAAGAGGGCGCACCGCATCGCGTCCGATTCCACGACGGCAAGGGGAGCGCGCTGCGCAAGCTGCCGGCTGAAGTAGGACTTGCCGCTGCCGGGCAGTCCGCTGACCACCACAAGGGCAACGCGCGCCTGAGGCTCCGGCAGCAATGCCAGGATGCCCATGAGAAACGCCGCGTCCTCCTGCGTGGAACTTCTCTTTTGGACTGTGGTTGGATTCATGTTTCTGCTGAGTCGGTATGACTGCCGTACATTATATGCCGTGGACATGGATTGAGCAAAACGCCGGCGTTATCGGGCGCCGACTCGTGTGGTATATTGGAGCCAGTTCCGTTGTGGGCGCAGGTGGACATGTACAACCTGGGAATCCTGACCAGCAGCGATATGGGCGCAGAGGGCCAGCGTGAAGACACGAGCGGGCAGGCCATCCGCGAAGTGCTCCTGGACATGGGCTTCACGCTGGCGCGCTACGAGATTGTGCCGGACGAGCGTTCGATCATCGCCGAAAGGCTCGCGGAGTGGGCGGACAGCGGCGAGGTGGACCTGATCGTGACCACGGGCGGCACCGGCCTGGGGCCCCGCGACGTGACGCCGGAGGCCACGCTGTCCGTCATCGACCGGCAGGTGCCGGGCATCTCGGAGGCGATGCGACAGGCGGGGCTGCGGCATACCCCCATGGCCATGCTCAGTAGAGGCGTGTCCGGGCTGCGCGGCCACTGCCTCATTGTCAACCTGCCCGGCAGCCCAAGGGCCGTCAGGGAGTGCCTGGAGGCCGTCGCAGAAGTGCTGCCTCACGCCCTGGAGACCCTGACCAGCGCGCGGGTGGAGACCCATCCTCCGCACTAGCATGGACATCCACATCCTTACACTCTTTCCGGCCATGCTGGAGGGGCCGTTCCGTGAGAGCATTGTGGGCCGGGCGGTGGATGGCGGCGTGGTGCGCATACGCGTCCACAACTTCCGCGACTACGCCCACAGCAGGCACAGGACGGTGGACGACTACCCGTACGGTGGCGGTGGAGGCATGGTGCTGAAGCCTGAGCCGCTGTTCGAGGCCGTGGAGGCCGTGAAGTCCCTCATTGCGGAAGAGGGTGGACGAGACCGCGCAGACAGAGCCAGCGTCGTCCTGATGTCGCCACAGGGTGAGGTGCTGACGCAGGCGGTGGTTGAGGAGCTCGCGTCGCTCAGGGACCTCGTGCTCATCTGCGGCCACTACGAGGGCGTGGACGAGCGCGTACTGGAGCACCTCACCGACCGCGAGATAAGCATAGGCGACTACGTGCTGAGCGGCGGCGAGATCCCGGCCATGGCGGTGGTCGACGCGGTGGTGCGACTGCTGCCGGGGGCCGTGGGAGACGGCCAGTCCATCGAGGACGACACTCACTCCACCGGACTCATCCAGTTTCCACAGTACACCCGGCCGGCGGAGTTTCGCGACTGGAAGGTGCCGCCGGTGCTTCTCTCAGGCAACCACGAGGAGGTGCGGCGCTGGCGGAGGCGGCAATCCTTGAGGCGGACGCAGCAGAGGCGGCCAGACCTGCTGGAGAGGGCGGATCTGAGCGCGGAGGACCGCGCGCTGCTCGAAGAGCGGGAGGCGTAGCCGTGGACGACAGGACCCTGACGCTGCACCCGCAGGGCAAGCGGGGCGTGAACATCAGCAGGCAAAAGTATGAGACCATACGGGATGCGATCGCCGCGGCGCTGAGCGGCAGCGATGGCATGACCTACACGGAGCTGGTTGCGGAGGTCGGGCAGCGCGTGGGCGGCAGCTTCGATGGCTCGGTGAAGTGGTACGTGGTCTCGGTGAAGCAGGACATGGAGGCGAGGGGCTTGCTGATTCGCGTGCCGGGTACGAGGCCTCAGCTGCTACGGCTTGTCAGCGACGTGAGTCCGGCTGAGCGTTAGGCTTACGGCGGCGCTGGTTACCCCACAAGTTGCCGGCACATGATCTGCGCGTCTGCACCGGCGCGCCAGGCTCCTAACACGAACACCCCCGCCTTGCTGAACGAATAGTCGCCTGGGTGCCAGCAAGTGACCCGCGCGGACGTCCCATGCCAGGCGGCCGCACCGTCATGCCCGCCGAGTCCGGCCGCACGGAACCGGCAAGCTGGACCGGTCCTGCTTCCGGCAGAACCGCCACTTGCCGGGGGCCTTTCGGGAGTCTTGTGCCGCGCGTGACAGGCCGGAGCGCATGCTTTGTAAAGCGCTCTAGATGTCCTATATCGAGACTCAGAAAAAGCACAAAAAATCCCGACAATTGGTATTGCGCTTGTGGATTTATAGTGCTATTCTAGGTGTCGTTAGGATAGATTAGGCGGGAAATGGTGAAACAAGGTGGAGCGTGACACACTTTCATTCATCGGGGAGCAGGAGGTTCGGGTGGACCCGCAAGGTCGCATCGCCGTGCCGTCCCGCTTCCGCGACGCCTTCACGGGCGGCCTTGTTCTCACCCGGGCCTACGATTGCTGCATCGCAGCGTTTTCTCACAGTCAGTGGCAAGCCCACGTGAAGGAAGTCGCAGACCTTCCTACGCAAAGGGCCAAGAACAGGAGAATGCGCAGATTGACCTTCTCAGCTGCATACAACCTACAGCTGGATCGACAGGGGAGGGTGATGCTGCCGGCCACATTGAGGCAGTACGCCGGGATTGGCGAGTCGGTGGTGGTGGCCGGTATGGGTGACTACCTGGAGGTCTGGGACGTGGGGTCGTGGCAGCAGGAGAGGGAGCTGCTGGACCAGGAGGCATCGTACATCGCCGAGGTCTCGGAGGGGGCGCGGTGACTGTCTTGACCATGCCATATCACACGCCTGTGCTTGTGGACGAGTCCGTCGCAGGGCTCCGAGTCACGCCCGGAGGCACCTACATCGACTGCACCGTCGGCGAGGGCGGGCATGCCTGGGCCATCCTGGAGGCCGCCTCCCCCGGCGGCCGGCTCCTGGGAATCGACATGGACCCCGCGGCGCTTGCGACCGCGGCGAACCGCTTGAGCCCACATCGGGACCTCTACGCGCTGGCCAACGACAACTTCCGAAACCTTGAGGCCATTGCGCGAGAGAATGGTTACGGCTGCGTGGACGGCATTCTCATGGACCTGGGTCTCTCTTCGCTCCAGCTAGAGGGGGAGGGGAGGGGTTTCAGCTTCCGGTTTGAGGAGCCGCTGGACATGCGCTTTGACCCGAGCCAGGAGCTGACGGCTTGGGAAGTGGTGAACTACTACTCCCAACTGGAGCTGACCAGGATTTTCCGCAGCTTTGGCGAGGAGCGCCGGGCCGACCGGATTGCGCAGGGGGTGGTGGAGAACCGGCCTATAGATACCTCGCTTCATCTCGCGCAGGTGGTTTCCAGGGTCATCCGGCGCCCCTGGAGCCGCGTACACCCTGCAACGCAAGTATTCCAGGCCATTCGTATAGAAGTCAACGGTGAGCTGGAGAATCTCACAATGGCGTTGGGACAGACGTTGCATCTACTGAGGCCGGAAGGCAGGCTTGTGGTCATAAGCTACCACTCTTTGGAGGACCGGCTGGTCAAGAGCTTTCTGAGGCAGGAGAGCGTTGAGGCCGGCGGCCTGCGCATTGTGAACAAGAAGATAATTCCCCCCTCCCGCGAGGAGGTCCGTTTCAACCGTAGGAGTCGAAGCGCCCGAATGCGGGTTGCGGAGCGCGTTTAGAGGGGCTGTTCCCCTCTACAGATACAGCTGGTCTGGGGGTAAGGTCGTGTGGAACGAAATACAACGCCTTATGAAGGCAGGATCCCAACACGATAGATATTTGCGATTGAACCCCACATCTCCACGACGGCATGCCCCCGGACCGGCAGCATGGCACAAAATACCGCAGCCAGGTGGTGCACGATGAAGAATGACAACATACAGGTGGCAATAGATGTAGGGACGACCAAGGTCTGTACCCTCATAAGCAAGGCCGAGGCCACGGGCGCCCTTCGGGTCATCGGCGCGGGCACCGTCCCATCACGGGGCATGCAGAAGGGCATCGTCAGCAACCTCTCCGAGATTCAGCAGGAGATTCAGGCCTCGATTCGGGAGGCGGAGGTTCAGGCGGGGATCAAGGTCGCGTCGGCGTATGTCGGAATCACCGGCAGCCACGTCAGCTACGTGAACTGCAGGGCCGCTATGGACAACCGGCCCAGCGGCTCGCCCATAGGCTCGGAAGATATCACCCAGGTCATCAAGGCCTGCTGCGCGGAACGCACCGGCCCAGAGAACAAGGTCCTCCACGTGATCCCAAGGGACTACGGGATCGACGGCAACTGGGGAGTGCACGACCCGATTGGCATGTATGGCTCCTCTCTGGAAGTCGAAAGCCACGTCGTCATGGCAGACCACACGGCGATGGACAACCTGATCGAGGCGCTGCGACGTGCCGGCGTGGGAATTAGGGGCCTGGTGCTGGAGCCGCTGGCCAGCGCAGAGTCCACGCTCTCCCGCGATGAGAAGGATATGGGCGTCGTGCTGGTCGACATTGGAGGCGGCACAACGGACGTGTCGGTTTTCCTCGAGGGAAGCATCTGGCACACGAACATCATACCCGCGGCCGGATTCCAGGTTACCCGCGACATCTCGATTGCGTTCACGACGTTTTCCCTAGCGGCCGAGGAGGCTAAGCTGAAGTTTGGTCATGCCGTGCCGGATGAGGTGGACGAACGGGAGCAGATTCGGCTGCCCGGCTTCGGCAACCAGTCCTACACGCAGGTGAGCCTCAGGGACTTCTGCAGCGTGATCAGCGATCGCGTTAGCGAACTGCTGCGCATGGCCCGCGCAGAGGTGGGCAAGGCGGGACTCGACAGCGCGCCGGCCGGTGGGCTGGTGCTTACCGGAGGGACTGCAAATCTGCAGGGAATCCGGGAGCTGGCAGGGCAGATCTGGCCTGGCCCAGTGAGGACGGGTATGCCGACCTCCTACACGTGGGTTCCGGAAGAGCTGGACGATCCTGCATTCGCCACCGCCCTTGGCCTTCTGCTATGGGATGCCAGGCACTCTCAGGCAGCGGCCCCGGCGGTCGTCAAGAACAAGCCTGCAAGAAACGGATCCCTCGTTGGGAGTCTGTTCAACAGGGTTACCCTGAGATCCCAGGCATAGCACAGGAGGAGCGGTAATGACCAGTCTAGGATACGATAACGACGGAGTCGCCAAGATCAAGGTGGTTGGAGTTGGCGGTGGGGGTTGCAACGCCGTTTCGCGCATGTTCCGCGAGCGGATTCAGGGCGTGGAGTACGTTGCCGTGAACACGGACGCGCAGGCCCTGATGCGTTCAGAGGTACCTCTCCGGATTCGCATGGGCGAGAGGCTAACCAGAGGTCTTGGCGTTGGCGGAGACCCCGAGAAGGGGAAGGAGTCCGCCGATGAGAGCCGGGAAGAAGTCCTGGAGGCCCTGGCCGGCTCGGACATGGTCTTCGTGGCCGCGGGCATGGGCGGCGGTACCGGCACAGGCGCGGCGCCCGTTGTCGCCGAAATCGCCCGTGAGGTCGACGCCCTGACCATAGGCGTGGTCACCAAGCCGTTCGGCTTTGAGGGCAGCAAGCGGCGCAAGCTGGCTGAGGAAGGAATCGCCCGCCTTAAGGACAAGGTGGACACCCTCATCATCATCCCGAACGACCGCCTGTTTGCCGTCTGCGACGAGAAGGTGACAATGGAGAACGCCTTCAAGCTGGCGGACGACGTGCTCAGGCAGGGCGTCCAGTCCATCGCGGAGCTCGTGACGGTGCCCGGCGAGGTCAACCTGGACTTCGCGGACATCCGGTCGGTAATGAGCAACGCGGGCCCGGCCTGGATGGCAATCGGCCACGGCGTGGGCGAGAACAAGGCCGTCGACGCAGCGAGGGAAGCCGTAACCAGCTCTCTCCTGGACGTGTCCATAGATGGGGCCAGAGGCATACTGTTCAATATCACCGGCGGCGCCGACATCTCACTGAGCGAGGTTCAGGAGGCCGCCGATGTCATACGTTCTGCAGCGGACCCGGACGCAGGTATCTTCTTCGGCATGGTCACCGACCTGAAGATGGAGGACGAGGTCAAGATAACGATCATCGCGACCGGTTTCTCCACGGAAGAGGCCATGATTCCCAGGGAGGATGACCAGCATATCTCCCAGCTCATCATGTCCGTGGTTGGCGAGGAAACGGACCTGGATGTACCTCCATTCCTCCGGAGGCAGTACGCCCCGCGAAGAAGGACGGGCACCTACTAGGACCTCCCTGCGCTTGCAGAATCGATCCCCGGTTTGGGCGGGGCTGCCTGCTCCTGAGGCGGCCCCGCCTCGCGTAAAGCGGAATCTGCGGCGGAAGAGGTTGCAAAATTCGTGCGGTTGATATACCTTTGCGTTCTGTCGGAAGTGACGTAGAATGAGGCTTACAACTCTTGAAGGCAGGTAGATGCGCAGGTTTCCTCTGCGGCTTTTCATTCTGATTGTAGTCATCACGGCCCTAACCGGGTCGTCGCTGGCGGTGCAGGAGGTCGACCTGTCTGTGGGCGGCGTTAGCCTGCAGCGCGGCGACGACACCCTGCTTGGCCTTCAGCTCGGTCTCGACCTGGAGGGCGGCAGCCGCCTTGTGTACCAGGCATTGCCAACGGAAGGCGAGTCGCCCACCCAGGAGCAGATGGAAGGCGTGATCAGGACCATCGAGCGGAGAGTCAACGCATTCGGCGTTGCGGAGCCGGTCATACAGACGATGGGAGGCGACCGTGTCCAGGTCCAGCTTCCGGGCGTAGGAACCACGGAGGCGACGCTCACCTTTCAGCAGGACGTTCAGGTTAGCGAGATTCGCGAGGTGCTGGCCGCGCAGGGGCGCCAGGACTCAACCATTGACCAGCAGGACAATCGCAACTTTGTGGTGGAGATGCCGTCGCTGCGTCCCGCGGAATTGGACGAAGACGGCAACGAGGTCAGTCCCTCCGAAAGGGATGCGATAGAGCAGGCGCTGCGGGAGCGGTTCCCGGTGGTCACGCTGAGCCTGACGCTTGATGACCCCACGAGTGAGGAATACGTCCGCGCCGCTATGGCGGCCGCCGGCCGTGAGGGCGTGGAGGTTCGCTCGGTCACGGACACGATCGTCAGCGTGGGGATACCAGGCCTGCGCCCGGCGGAGTTGGACAGCGAGGGGAACGAGACGGTGCCCTCGGAGGAGGAAGGCATACGGGCCACCCTGCAGGAGGAGTTGCCGTCGCTGGCCTCCGTCGAGTTACTTGAAATGTCCATGGTTGTATCGGGAGGAGTGGAGGAGGCCAAGCGCCTCATCGGCCAGACTGCTCAGTTGGAGCTGATGGAGCGCACGTGCACCAACGACCCGCAGGACTTTACGCAGGACTGCGATGACCCGGAGTACCACGTCGATAGCCCGCTGAACCTGTCCGGCGAGGACCTGGTGAGGGCGTATGCCGGTACCCATCCCACGTCGGGTCTGCCCGTGGTGAACCTGGAGTTCGACTCCGAGGGCGGCCGTATCTTCGCTCAGCACACGCAGCGAATTGCAGGGACCGGCAACCGCACGGCTTTCTTCCTGGACGACGAGTTCCTGATTGCTCCCGTGGCCCTGCAGGCAATCACAGGTGGGCGGGCGTTCATACAGGGCCCGGACTTCACCATCGACCGCGTGCGCACAATCTCAATCCAGCTGGAATCGGGTCGACTACAGGTTCCGCTGGTGCTCATACAGGAGCAGGACGTGGACGCCACCCTCGGCGAGGACTCGCTGCAGAAGAGCGTGGTTGCGGGCGTAGTGGGCCTGGGCCTGATCCTGCTGTTCATGGCGCTGTACTACAGGCTTCCGGGATTGATGGCCTGCGTTGCGCTCGTAATCTACTCGCTGATAGTTCTGTCAATACTGAAGCTGTGGCCCGTTACGCTGACCATCGGCGGACTGGCAGCCTTCATCCTTTCGATTGGTATGGCGGTGGACGCCAACATCCTGATATTCGAGAGGATGAAGGAGGAGCTGCGCTCCGGCCGTACGCTCATTGCGGCCATTGAGACTGGGTTCAACCGCGCGTGGCCGGCCATTCGGGACAGCAACGTGTCCACGTTCATTACGTGCGCAATCCTGTTCTGGTTCGGCACCCGTCTGGGGACGGGAATCGTGACGGGGTTTGCGGTGACGCTGTTCATAGGCGTGGCAGCCAGCATGTTCTCGGCGCTGACGGTGACCAAGACGTTCCTCAGGATTGCAGCAATATCACCCTTCGGTCGCTTCGGGGCTCTGTACACGCCCGTGCAGAGGGTCGAGAGGCGAGCGGCACAGCCGGGCGCTGCGGTGGGAGACAGGGGCTAAGGCGAGAGTATGGATTTTGTAGGGAAGCGCAACTTGTTCTTCGCCATCTCCTTTGTGGTGATGGTGGTCAGCGCCGTTTCGCTGTTGCTGCCTAACGGGCTCAATGCGGGCCTCGAGTTCACGGGAGGCTCCTCCATGACCATGGAGTTCCAGGGCGACGTGAACCAGGAGGTCCTGCGCACCCAGCTCGCGGATCTGGGCCACCCGGAGGCTGTGATACAGCGTCTGGGCGACGGCAGCTACTTCATTCGCACGCGTACTCTGGAGGAGTCGCAGGGTGACGAGCCGTCGGAGCGGGAGGTGATTGCGAGCACGCTCAGCACCAACCTTGGGGCCGTCGCGCAGGTCACTGAGTTCTTCTCTGTATCGCCAAGCATAGCCACGGAGACGGTGAACAACGCTATCCTGATAGTGTTCATAGCGTCAATAGCTATCCTAATCTACATAACCTGGGCGTTCCGGCGAGTGCCGTCCCCCTTCAGGTTCGGCGTCTCGGCCATTGTGGCGCTCATTCACGACGTAGTGGTGGTATTGGGCGTGTTCTCGGTGGCCGGCCGGATCTTCGACCTGGAGGTGAACGCGATGTTCATCTCGGGCGTGCTGACGATCATCGGCTACAGCGTCCACGACACGATCGTGGTGTTCGACCGCATTCGGGAAAACCTGTCGCGGAGCGTGGGGAGAGGACTGGCCACCACCATAAACATCAGCATTCAGGACACTATCAGCAGGTCGCTCAACACCAGCCTTACGCTGATGTTCGCCATAATGGCGCTGCTGCTCTTCGGAGGGGCAACAATCCAGGACTTCCTGATCGTGCTGCTCATTGGAATAGTCGTAGGAACCTACAGCTCGATATGGATCGCCAGCCAGGTGCTCATGGTGTGGGAGACCGGAGACCTGGGCCGCGCCCTGAGACGTTTGCCCATTCCATTCCGCTCTCGCAGGAGGAGCGCCGCAGCCTGATGCCGGTGGCCGTCCGAGATTCACGTGGCGGCGGGCAGCCGGCGGTCCGCGAGGAGGCAGCATGAAGCTAGGGGCGCACGTTTCGACGGCGGGTGGCTTGAGCAAGGCCATCGACCGTGCCCAGGAGATGGGCGCGGAGACGGCGCAAGTCTTCGTCTCGTCGCCGAGGGGATGGGCGTTCAAGCCCATTTCGCAGGACGTGATGACGAACTTCCGTGAGAAGGCCGCGGCTGCGGGCATCGGCCCGGTATTCTTTCACGCAATCTACCTGATAAGCCTCGGCGCGCCCACTGAGGAGCATCTCGCCAAATCAGAGAAGGCGCTGACCAACTACATGCAGGCGGCGGGCGGCCTCGGCGCTGCCGGCGTCATCTTCCACACCGGCAGCCACAGGGGCGCCGGATTCGAGGGCGTGTTTGATCAGGCGGTGCGGACAATGGAGAGTGTGCTGTCGGCATCGCCGCCGGACGTCTGGCTCATGCTGGAGAACAGCGCAGGAATGGGCGACCACATCTGCTCGAGCTTCAGCGAAATGGGGCGTCTGATGAAGGCTCTCGCAGCCCCGAACGTGCGGGTGTGCCTGGACACGCAACATCTCTTCGCCGCCGGTTACGACGTGGCGACCCCCGAAGGGCTGGAGCGTGTGATGGAGGAGTTCGACAGGGAGATCGGGCTGGCCAACCTGGCAGCAGTCCACGCCAACGACAGCAAGACGCCGTTCGGCTCGGCTGTGGACCGCCACGAGAACATCGGGCAGGGCCACATGGGGCTTGACGCCTTCCGTGTCATCATGGCTCACCCGGCCTTCCGCGACGTGCCGTTCCTGCTGGAAGTACCCGGGGAGGACGGCGAAGGCCCCGACAAGGCCAACCTGGATGTCCTCAAAGGGCTGCGGCAAGAGCTCGGCGTGCCGGTGTAGCCGCGCCTGAATCTCGACGGAGCATTGGCGGGACGTTGCAGCAAGAGGAGTTCGAGGAGCTGGTGCTCGATGCAGTGGCGGCGCTTCCGGAGGAGCTGCTATCGCACCTGGACAACGTGGCCATTCTAGTCGAGCAGTGGCCCAGCGCGGAGCAGATGGCTGAGCACGGGCTGGAGAGCCGGGACGAGCTTATGGGCCTGTACGAGGGCATCCCTCTGACTGACCGGGCCGGATACAACCTGGTTCTTCCGGACAAGATCACGATATTCCAGGGGCCGCTGGAGGCGATGTGCTCCACGCGGGAGGAGATAGCGGCCGAAGTGCAGCTCACAGTGGCCCACGAAATCGCTCACCACTTCGGCCTGGACGACGAGCGGCTGGAAGAGCTAGGGCTGGGGTAACTGGCCTGGGCTGCTGACGTCGCTAGCGGCTGGGGATGGAACTACGGCGGGTCATCTACTCCCACTCAATCGTGCCAGGCGGCTTGGACGTTACGTCGTAGACCACCCGGTTGACCTCGCGCACCTCGTTGACGATGCGATTTGAGATCCTGGCGAGGAGGTCGTAAGGGAGGCGAGCCCAGTCGGCCGTCATGGCGTCCTCGCTGGTCACGGCCCTAACCGCGACCATGAATCCGTAGGTGCGGAAGTCGCCCATAACGCCCACAGTGCGCGTGTCCGTGAGCACGGCAAAGCTCTGCCACAGCTCGTTGTACAGGTTGGCCTGCTGGATCTCGTCCATGACTATGCGGTCGCAGGCCCGGAGCACCTCCAGCTTGTCCCACGTGACCTCGCCGATGATACGAATGGCCAGCCCGGGCCCCGGGAAGGGCTGCCGAAACACCATCTCCGGCGGCAGGCCCAGCGCGAGCCCGACCTCCCGCACCTCGTCCTTGAACAGGTAGCGCAGGGGTTCAACGAGCGAGAGCGTCATGTTCTCCGGCAGGCCGCCCACGTTGTGGTGAGTCTTGATCACGGCGGACGCGCCGCTCTCCACGGCCTGGCTTTCGATGACGTCCGGGTAGAGCGTGCCCTGGGCCAGGAAGTCCACCTTGCCCAGCTTCGTGGCCTCCCTCTCGAATACGCGTATGAACTCCTCGCCGATCTCGCGGCGCTTCTGCTCCGGGTCCACCACGGTGGCAAGGCGGGTGAGAAAGTCCTCCGTTGCATCGATCTGTAGCAGGTTCATTCCCAGGTTGCGCTCGAACGTTTCTGCAACCTGCTGTGCCTCGCCGTAACGCAGCAGACCGTTGTCCACAAAGATGCACGTGAGCTGCTCACCGATTGCGCGGTGGATCAGCGCAGCCGTCACGGAGGAGTCGACGCCGCCGGACAGGGCGCAGATGACCTTGCCGTCGCCGACCTGTCCACGAATCCTGGCAACGCTCTCCTCGACGAAGTTGGAGGGCGTCCACGCGCCGCGGCAGCCACAGACGCGGTAGAGGAAGTTCTCGATGATTCGCTTGCCGTCTGGCGTGTGCACGACCTCAGGGTGGAATTGCAGCCCCAGCACACCGTCGTCGTTGCCCATGACGGCCACCGGCGAGTTGTCCGTGTGCGCCAGGGGACGGAAGCCCGGAGGTAGGTCCAGGACCTGGTCGCCGTGGCTCATCCACACGGTGAACGAGGACGGCAGCGAGTCGAAGAGCGGGCTGTCGGTGTCGTTGCGGTGCAGCAGGGCGTGGCCGTACTCGCGGCGAGCGCCTGGGACAACCCGGCCGCCCAGCTGGTGCGCCAGGGCCTGCAGGCCGTAGCAGATGCCCAGCGTAGGCAGCGCCTGCTCGAACACCCAGGCCGGAACGGTGGGAGCGTTGGGCTCGTAGACGCTGGCGGGACCTCCCGACAGGATGACGCCACGTGGCCTCAGCGGGGCCACCTGTTCCCAAGTGGAGCTGTGAGGCAGGATCTCGCAGTAGACGTTGCACTCGCGAACGCGCCGCGCTATGAGGCGGCTGTACTGGGAACCAAAGTCGATGATGACGACGGCCTCGGCGCGTGCCTGTCGGGAGTCTTCGTGTGCGGGGTGCGGCCCGAGACCCTCCGCGGCGCTGAGGTAGCCTGAGACCTCCAGGTCGCCGCTGATGGACGTTCGGTGAGAGCCGGGGTCGCCGGAGTCGGAGGGCATTGTCTCACCGTCCGCTTGGGCCATCGCCCTCAGGTTAGCACCTGTGCTATACTCCGTCAAGGAAAGCTATGAGCAGCCCGAGAGGAATTCAGACCGCCGATGGCCTTATGGAAAAGGCGGTTTCCGTTCTTCTACAGGGGGGGCTGGTGGCGTTTCCCACGGACACGCTTTACGCACTCGGCGCTCACGGATTCATGCCAACGGCAGTGGAGCGCGTGTTTCAGGCCAAGGAACGGCCCGCCGGCATGGCGCTGCCCCTGCTGCTGGCCGGGGTGGAAGACTTGGGGAAGGTGGCGGTCGACGTGCCCCCGCAGGCGTGGGACTTCGCCGAGAGGTTCTGGCCTGGAGGACTCACCATGATTCTTCGAAAAGCCCCCTCCGTTCCGTCTGAGGTGACCGCCGGCGGCGAGACCCTGGCCGTGCGAGTACCCAATCACCACGTGGCGCGGGAGCTGATCAGCGCCGTCGGCGTGCCGCTGACGGGCACGAGCGCGAACCGGTCCGGCGAGGCCGAGCCGGTCACAGCAGACGAGGTCAGGCGCCAGATGACCGGCAGGGTGGACCTGGTACTGGACGACGGACCGTGCCCGCTCAGCGGGGCCTCAACAATTGTTGACCTGACTGGCGACTCGCTCCGCATAGTGCGCGAGGGCGTGGTTTCGCCGGAGGTGCTGAAACAGATTTGGCCCGCTGAAGTTGGGGGCGTTGAAGCGGGATAGAACTTGGGAGAAGGGCGAGGGTATCCACTCCTCGCCGTGAGATTCATGAGCCAGCCGACATCATTCGACCGCCACGCCGAGAGCATCGAGACGGAGCTGAAGTCCGTCGTCACGGGGCGCGGAGAGCTTGCGCTGTACCGCATGATGGCCCAGCACATGGGCTGGCTGGACGAGCTCGGAGAGCCGGTAGAGTCAAGGGCAGACCTGCGCGTCCATCCTACGCTCTGCGTCCTGGCCTGCGAGGCGTTGGGCGGCGAACCGGCCAGCGCAATGCCGGCAGCAGCGGCGGTGGAGCTGGTGTTCCGCTCCTCGCAGATCCACGGCGACATTCAGGACGGCGTGCCGGAGCGCTACGGCAGGCCCACCGTCTGGTGGACGTGGGGCCCGGCACAGGCGATCAACGCGGGCGACGGTATGCACGCGCTGGCCCGCCTGAGCCTGTTGCGCCTTTCCGGCGGAGACACGACGCCCGAGCAGGCATTCCGCGCGGCATCGACGCTGGACGCCGCCGCACTGCGCTACTGCGAAGGCCGATTCCTGGACCTGACCTACCAGGAGCGCGTGGACATCACGCAGGAGGCCTACCTGGAGGCGGTGGAGGGCAGGTGGGCTGCGCTCATGGGCTGCGCTGCGGAGCTGGGCGCACAGATGGCATCGGCCGGCGAAGGCTCCGAGCAGGCGATGGCCCTATACGGACGCAAGCTGGGCGCGGCCTCCCACGTCCGGGACGACGTCACGCGCATGTGGGGATCGGCCGTCGAGATGATGCCGCATGCGGGCGACCTGCTCAACAAGCGCAAGTCCCTGCCAATCGTTTACGCGCTCCGCAACGCCACCGGCGCAGAGAGGCGCACCCTGGGCGACGTCTACTTCAAGCGCGTCATGGAGCCCGAGGACTTGGGAAGGATTCTTGAGGTTTTGGAAAGGCTCGGTGCAAGGGAGTTTGCACAGGAAAAGGCCGACGCACTGTGCCGGGAGGCCATCGAGGCGCTGAACGACACCGGCGCGTCCGCGAACGGCTTGGAAGAGCTGGTCGGCTACGCGCGCTACCTGTCGGCCGGTAATTCGTGACCAGCGGGGGTGAGCTTGGACAAGCAAACTGTACGAGACCTTGACATGGCCGGCAAGAAGGTGCTTGTGCGGGTGGACTTCAACGTTGAGATGGACAATGGCCGCATCAGCGATGACTCCCGCATTCGAGCCGCGCTGCCAACTATAGAGTACCTGCGAGAGCGTGGCGCCGTGGCGATACTGTGCTCGCACCTGGGCAGGCCGGGAGGCAAGGTTGTGGAGGACATGAGACTTGCGCCGGTGGGCGCGAGGCTCTCGGAGCTGCTGGGAGCGGAGGTTACCTGCGTTGCGGAGTGCGTGGGCCCGGAGGTGGATGCGGCTGTGGCAGCTGCCGGCCCGGGCGACGTACTGCTGCTCGAGAACCTACGATTCCACCCTGAGGAGGAGAAGAACGACCCGGACTTCGCGCAGGCGCTGGCGTCCCTTGCGGAGGTGTTCGTGGAAGATGGCTTTGGCGTATCGCATCGAGCGCACGCGTCCACGGAGGGCGTTACTCGCTTCCTGCCGTCCGTAGCCGGCTTCCTGGTGGAGGCCGAGCTTGCCGCTCTGGGCGGCCTGCTGGAATCTCCGGCACGGCCGCTCGTAGCCGTTCTCGGTGGCGCCAAGGTGAGCGACAAGATGGGCGTGCTGGAGAACTTCATCGAGAGAGTGGACTCGATTCTGATTGGCGGCGGCATGGCGGCTACCTTCCTCAAGGCCAGGGGGCTACCCGTGGGTGCGTCGCTCGTCGAGGACGACCGGCTGGATTTGGCACGGGAGGTCATGGCGAGGGCGGAGCGCGGAGGCGTCACGCTGGCCATTCCTTCTGACGTGGTTGTAGCCGACGCGTTCTCCGCTGAGGCCCAGAGCCGCACGGTGGACGTGGAGGACGTGCCGGACGGCTGGTATATCATGGACATTGGGCACAAGACGCTGGACACATTCAGAGCGGAGGCCGCCAACGGGAAGACGATCCTCTGGAACGGTCCGATGGGCGTGTTCGAGATGCCTGCGTTCAGCCGGGGCACCCGCGAGTTTGCGGCGGCGCTTGGCAGCCTGGATGGCGTGACCACCGTCCTTGGCGGCGGCTCCACCGCGGAGGTGGTGCACGAGCTGGGCATCACCGACCGGATTACGCACGTTTCGACGGGTGGCGGAGCGTCGCTGGAGTTCCTGGAGGGCAGGACACTTCCCGGAGTGGCGGCTCTGCTGGACAAGGAGGCTTAGGGCCATGATCGACTTTCCTCACATAGCAGACGTATGCCAGTCCACCCCCTCCAAGGTAGTGATGCTGGTTGTGGACGGTCTGGGTGGCGCGCCCCATCCGGATACCGGCCGCTCGGAGCTGGAGGAGGCCAGAACGCCCAACCTGGACGCGCTGGCGTCGCGCAGCGCCTGCGGCCTGACGCTTCCGGTACTGCCCGGCATCACGCCGGGAAGCGGGCCGGGTCACCTGTCGCTCTTCGGCTACGATCCGATCAAGTACACCATAGGCCGGGGCGTGCTTGAGGCCCTGGGCATTGACGTGGAGATTCGGGAGGGTGACGTGGCGGCCCGGGGCAACTTCTGCACGGTGGACAACCAGGGCAAGCTGGTTGACAGGCGTGCAGGCCGCATCAGCTCGCAGGAGAGCGTACCTCTGTGCGAGCAGCTGGACCAGATAGAGGCGCCGGGCCTGGAGGTGCGTATCCTGCCTGTGCAGGACTACCGGTTCGTGGCGCTGTTCAGGGGCGAAGGACTGAGCGAGGACGTTACCGAGACCGATCCGCAGGTCCTGGACGTGCCGCCGAGGCGGGTTGAGGCGCTCAACCCGGCCGCCGTGAAGACGGCGGAGGCCGCCAACGCCCTCATCGAAGGCGCGAGAGAGATCTTGGGCGAGAGGGACAGGGCGAACATGGTGCTGCTTAGGGGCTTCTCCCAGCTGCCGCACCTGCCGAGCTTCGGAGACAGCTACCGGCTCAATCCAGCGGCCATTGCGGCGTATCCCATGTACCGCGGACTCTCCACGGTTGCAGGCATGAACGTCATTCCCACCGGCGCGACCTTCGAAGACGAGGTGGGCACGCTGGAGGAGCACTTCGCGGAGCACGATTTCTTCTACATCCACTACAAGCCCGCAGACGCGGCGGGGGAGGACGGCAACTTCGAGGCGAAGGTGCAGGCGCTGGAGGCGGTCGACGCCTACATCCCGCGCATTCTGGACCTGAACCCGGACGCGCTGGTCGTGGCAGGGGACCACGCCACGCCCTCGATTCTGGCCGCGCACGGCTGGCAGCCAGTGCCGGTGCTCGTACACTCAAAGCTCACGCTGGGTGAGGGCGTGCCCGCGTTCACCGAGAGGGCCTGCGCAGACGGGTCCATCGGAAGCATACCTGCGACACAGCTTATGTTCCTGGCGCTGGCCCACGCGGGCAAGCTGGTGAAGTTCGGGCCGTAGAGCGGTGACGTCAGCATCTGACATCTGGCGACGCGCTACGATCCCAGCGGCAGGATACGATTGACCTCAGGAGGTAGAACATGCCGACGCCCATAGTTGCCGGGAACTGGAAGATGAACACTACGATAGCGGAGGCCGTGTCGCTGGCCTCCGCGCTTCGGGAGCCGCTGGACGCCATAGACGGCGTCGGGAAGGTAGTCTGCCCGCCGTTCGTGTCCCTGATGGCAGTGAGGGACGCGCTTGAGGGCTCGTCGACCGCCGTGGGAGCGCAGAATATGCACTTCGAGGAGCGGGGCGCATACACCGGCGAGGTATCGGCGCCGATGCTGGCGGACCTCTGCACGTACGTGATCCTCGGGCACTCGGAGCGCAGGCAGCACTTCTGGGAGACGGACGAGGTCGTGAACCGGAAGCTGCGCGCGGCCCTCGAGGCTGGGCTGAGGCCAATACTGTGCGTTGGCGAGGGCCTTGAGGAACGCGAGGAGGGCTACGCCGAATCGGTGGTGACGTCTCAGCTTCGGGGAGCTTTGAGGCGCGTGGATTCGATCGCAACGCTGGCCGTGGCATACGAGCCGATATGGGCTATAGGCACCGGCATGGCGGCCACGGGCGAGGCGGCCGAGGCGATCATGGTGGCGATACGCGGCACGCTATCGGAGCTGTACGGGGGCGCGGCTGCGGGCGAGACACCCCTGCTGTACGGAGGAAGCGTGACGCCCGACAACGTGGCCGAGTTTGCGAGCCAAGCCAACGTCAACGGCGCGCTGGTGGGCGGCGCCAGCCTGGACGCCGGACGCTTTGCGGAGATAGCGCGGCAGGTGGCGGCGGGGTAGGGCGTAAGCTCAATGGCCATCAGCAGAGAGGAGTTCAATTCTGGGCGTATTGACATCTTGATGCCCATTCGCCAAGTCCTTGAGAACTACCCTGGTCTTGCGCTCGATGCCCAAAGAGTGAGGGAGTTGCTGGCACAAACCAGATTCAGAGTTGCCTCCTACGAGGAGGTAGTGCTCGCGCTAAATCGATTGGTTGACATGGGCCAGGCCGAATCCAAGGAGATTGAAGGCGCCAGGTGGTATACTATCGCCACAGCTGCTTCGCCTAGAAGGCTTGGCTTTAGGCAGCAGGAGTGATGAGATGTCGCTGACCAGGCGCCAGTTCGAGATTGGAGTAGAAGCAGAAACGGAGCGGTGGATGCACCGCATATACGCCTTCCTGTCCGAGAACAGGCATCTCGCTTTCACGGCCTCGGAGCTATTCCAGAACCTCGCCTCCGACGAGTTTCACGACCAGACCAGGTCCGAATGGGCCTTGGACGCGCTAGTAGACGTTTGGGCGGTTGAGATCGGATTGGTCGCAGGCGAGAAATACTACGCCTACTACCAGGATATGGACACCGCCGTCTGGCGGCCCAGGCAGGAGCCGTAGCAGTGCGGGGCGTGCCGCCAGGAGATCCCTTGTCATGACCTACTGGCAGGTAGCAGCCGGCGAGGGAGCGCGTGAGTACTCGGACGTATTCCTGAAGTACGGCATTATGTTTATGGGAAGCGGTAACCCCGGCCCATATCCTGAGCGCCGGGAGTGGTACAGGGCGCAGAAGTGGGGCGGGAAGATTGTAGCCCTTGCTGACCAGGTACAGGGTGGTGACATAGTGGTTCTGAAGAGACCTCACCGCAGGCAGTGGCGTATTGTGGCGGTTGGGCGCGTGACAGGCGAATACGAGTGGCTTGAGCAGTTTGGGGACGTGGAGGGTTGGGACCTGCAACACTCTAGACGCGTGGAGTGGGTCAGTCCCAGGTCTCAGACGCTGGTAGAGGGCCTTTCAATGGGGACCTTCAGGAGATTTCATATGAAGGAACTCCAAAGACTGGCCTTGCAGATAAATGAGGAAGGCGAGAAGCGGCAATCTGAAGAGATCCCCCCACCAACTAACAACATATCCGAGGAGGATCTGGTCGAAAGCCTCATTTCGGAAGGATTGCGTCCGGCCGACGCTGAGGCGGTAATTCGAGCCATATGGCACGTCCGCCGGCTGGCCACCTGGTATGCACGCGACGGCTGGCAGCTCAGTGAGCACGAAGTGCGTACCTTCCTCATAGTACCAATCCTTCTGGCGCTCGGGTGGTCGGAGCAGAGGATCAAGATCGAGTGGAACCACACCGACGTCTCTCTGTTCCGCGACGCCTTCAGGAGAGGCATGAAGGATAAGAAACAGGAACCTCACCTGATACTGGAGTCGAAGCGCATGGGCACGGGGCTGGAGCACGCAGAGAGACAGGTTAGGAAATATGCCAAGGACTTTCCGTGCTGCAATGCGCTGGTGACCACTACGGGAGTGCGCTATCACCTGTACACCAAGAAGCCGGGCCTGGAGTGGGACGCCTCCAGAATGAAGGAAGGTCACCTGTCAGCCGTGCTAAACCTCTTTCGGCTCAAGGACCGGCACCCCTACCTTCCAGGCGTGGGCGGTGCGCCCGATCTGCTCAAGAGCCTGATGCCCGGTTAGCCGCCATGCAAACGCAATCACCATCGCCACTCATAGCTATCGTTGGGCCTACGGCCGCGGGCAAGAGCGAGCTGGCACTCCGGCTGGCGCAGCGCTTCGCAGCCGAGATCGTCAACTCGGACAGCAGGCTAGTGTACCGCGGCCTGGACGTGGGCACGGGCAAGCCGTCGCCTGCGGAGCGCGCACAGGTGCCTCACCACGTCATGGACGTCGTCGGTCTCAACGAGACGTACAATCTGGCCCTGTACCTGGAAGAGGCCGGTGGCGCCATTCGCGACATCCACAGCCGCGGGCGCCTGCCGCTGCTTGTAGGGGGGACCGGGCAGTACGTGTGGGCGCTTCTGGAGGGGTTCTCGGCGCCGCAGGTACCGCCCAACGCCGCGCTGCGGGAGCGTCTGGAAGCGCAGGCCAGGAACGAAGGGCACGATGCGCTGTGGGCGCGGTTGCGTGAGGTCGATCCAGTTTCCGCCTCAAGAATCGACCCGCGGAACGTAAGGCGCGTGGTGCGGGCTCTGGAGGTGTTCATAGAGTCGGGCGTGCCGTTCTCCCAGGCCAGGAGGAGGGAGCGTCCCCCATACCGCAGCCTGGTCATCGGCCTGACGCTGGAACGTCCCGAGCTGTATCGTCGCATCGATCAGAGGGTGGATGCTATGATCACGGCAGGCTGGCCGGGAGAGGTCGCCAGGTTGCTGGCGGCGGGCTATTCGCCGGAGCTGCCTGCGATGGGCGCCATAGGTTATCGCGACATGGCCGAGTACGTGACCGGCAAGCTATCGCTCCAGTGGGCAGGGGACAGCATAAAGGGTGCCACGCATCGTTTCGCACGCCGTCAGTATGCCTGGTTCAGGCTCAGGGACGAGCGCATATCGTGGTTGGACGCCGCGTCGCCGCACGCCTTCGAGGAAGCCGCCGACCTGGTCAGTTCGCACCTGGCCGCGACGGGCCAGCGCTCCTGATCGACCTGCCCCGGGCCGCAATTCGCCGGTTGCCGGTCTGTGTATGGACAGGCTGGTGTATGGTAGAATCTTGTGGTCGGGGAGGTGACGAATGCTCAGATTGATCATGGGGGTGGTACTGGGGGTGTACCTGGGATTCAACGCGCCGAAACTGGCGCGCGTTTGCCGGGATATGGGCGAGTGTTGCCTTCGGACGTGGCACGATGAAGCCCACAGGGAGGATACGGAGTGAGATTCACCAAGATGCACGGCGCAGGCAACGATTACGTGTTGATGGATGCCCGCAATTTGGAAGAGGACTGGGCCGGTCTGGCCCGCGCAATGTGCGACCGCCACGTGGGCGTTGGAGCCGACGGCATGCTTCTGGTCCTGCCTTCGGGCGAAGCCGAGGTGCGCATGCGGATGCTGAATCCGGACGGCTCTGAGGCCGAGATGTGCGGCAACGGCATTCGCTGCCTGGCCAAGTATGTGCTGGAGCGTGAGATTGCGGAGGTTGGCCGGGAGGCGCTTTCCGTTGAGACGATGAACGGCGTGAGGCTAATTGAGCCCATGTGGCGCGGCGGCTATGTGGAGCGGGCGCGAGTTGCGATGGGCGAGCCCGAGCTGAGGCCGGAGCGGGTGCCGGTAACCGTGTCGGATGACATGGCCGGCGGTCCGGTGCTGGACTTTCCGCTGGACGTGGGCGGCGTCCTTCTAGACCTCACCTTCGTTGGGATGGGCAACCCCCACGCGGTCGCCTTTATCGATACGCCCGTAAGCGAGTTTCCACTGGAGCGCATCGGGCCCCAGGTGGAACACCACAGGATCTTCCCGAACAAGGTGAACTTTTCCGTGGTCAACGTAGGCACCGGAGGGGCCGTGGTGGCAAGGGTGTGGGAGCGCGGTGCAGGCGAGACCCTGGCCTGCGGGACGGGCGCGTGCGCCATAGCGGTGGCGGCACGGCTGCACGGATTCACGGGCGAGGATGTTGACATAACGCTTCCAGGGGGCGCGCTCACGGTCTCCTGGGACGGCTCCGGAGAGGTGTACCTGGAGGGTCCGGCGGAGGAAGTGTTCGAAGGTGTCTGGCACGCCTGAAGACGAACGATCGTGACTACCGAATGAAACTATCCTACCAGCACGGTACCACCAAGGCACGGGCGATGGAGCTGCTAAGGGCTCGCGGCGCGCTGATTTCGCAGAACCTCGCGCCGCAGGTATCGGAAGTGCAGCAGGAGTGGCACGACGACGGACTCGACCTCACCATCAAGGTGTTCGGCTTTACAATCAAAGCTCAGATGGTGGTGGTGGAGCAAACTGTCGAGCTTGAGGTTGACCTGCCCTTGATCGCCAGATCCAGAGAGAGTGAACTCAGGAGCAGGGCTACGATAACGCTAGACGAGGTATTTCGAGACGCTGACCAGGGCAAGGAGCAGACCATATGAGATTTGCGAGGCGAATTGAGCAGCTGCCGCCGTATCTCTTCGTGGAGATAAGCCGAAAGATAGCGCAGAAGCGGGCCGAGGGCGTGGACGTGGTGACCTTCGCGATCGGCGACCCTGATATGCCGACGCCTTCCCACATCCTGGACCGGTTGCGCCAGGCCAGCCTTGATCCGCCCAACCATCGCTATCCCGAATCGGAGGGGCTGCCGGAGCTTCGCAGGGCGGTTGCGCGCTGGTATGACAATCGGTTTGGCGTGGCGCTGGATCCGGACACCGAGGTGCTGCCGCTTATAGGCGCAAAGGAAGGCATAGGCCACGCCGCGCTGTGCTTCATCGATCCCGGGGATATTGCTCTCGTGCCTGACCCCGGCTACCCGGTCTACTCGGTAGGCACCATGTTCGCGGGCGGCGAATGCCACTGGATGCCGCTGGTGGAGGAGAACGACTGGCTGCCTGACCTGAAGGCCATTCCCGCAGACGTGGCGGACAGTGCCAGAGCGCTCTGGATAAACTATCCTAACAACCCAACGGGCGCCGTCGCCGAAGGGGCATTTTTCGATGAGGTGGTGGAGTTCTCCAAGCGTCACGACATCCCCGTGCTCCACGACGCTCCGTACACGGAGGTGGCCTTCGACGGCTACCGGCCCAGCAGCTTCCTGGAAGCTCCCGGCGCTAAGGACGTGGCCATCGAGTTCCACTCGCTGTCCAAGAGCTACAACATGACGGGGTGGCGCATTGGCATGGCGGTGGGCAACGCGGAGATGATCAACGCACTGATGCGCGTGAAGTCCAACCTGGACTCCGGCATCCCTCAGGCCATCCAGCACGCAGCGATCGAAGCGCTGGACGGCCCGCAGGACTGCATCGACGAGCACAACGCGATATACCAGGCGCGCAGGGACCGGGCGATCGCGGCGCTCAGGGAGCTTGGGCTGGACGTGGTGGTGCCCAGGGCTAGCCTGTACGTGTGGGCAAAGCTGCCGCCTGGGTGGAAGTCCGGCGCGTTCTGCGCCATGCTGATCGAAGAGAAGGCTATTGTGGTGACGCCGGGCGCCGGCTATGGCCGCTATGGCGAGGGATACATTCGCCTGTCGCTCACCCTCTCGGACGAGCAGCTGGAAAAGGGTATCCAGCGACTTGCGTCCTGGAGGATTCCGGAACCGCCGGCCGCCCAGGCATGACGTGAGAGGAGCCGGCCCGGTGCCGAAGATAGCAATTGAAACCAGAGTCCGCCCTGAGAGAGCCATCCTGGTGGGAATCGAGACCCGGGGCGGTCGTGGCTTGTGGCCCGTCGAGGACTCCCTGGCGGAGCTTGGGATGCTGGCCCGCACGGCGGGTGCCGACGTCGTCAGCACGCTCAGCCAGCGTCTGAACAAGCAGACCAACACCTACCTGGGCAAGGGCAAGCTGGAAGAACTCAAGTCCCTGCGTGAGACGACCGAGGCCGATGTGGCCATCTTCGACGATGAGCTCACGCCCGCGCAGCAGCGCAACCTGGAGAGAGCGCTCGACACCAAGGTAATCGACCGGACTGCGCTCATCCTTGATGTGTTCGCCGGCCGTGCGCAGACCCGCGAGGGGCGCCTGCAGGTGGAGCTCGCCCAGCACGAATACCTGCTGCCTAGGCTCGTGGGCCAGTGGTCGCACCTGGAACGCCTGGGCGGAGGTATCGGCACGCGAGGCCCCGGCGAAACACAGCTGGAGACCGACAGACGGATGGTGCGCAACCGGATTCAGAGGCTCAAGCGAGACCTCGAGCAGGTGCGCACACACCGCTCGCTGTACCGCAGGCGCCGGGAGCGCGAGGGCGTTGCGGTGGTTGCGCTGGTGGGCTACACGAACGCAGGCAAGAGCACGCTCCTGAACGCCCTGAGCAACGCCGCCGTGGCCGCCGAGGACAAGCTGTTCTCCACGCTGGACCCCGTGACCAGAAGGATAAGGACCGCGGACGGCCGGGCGTTTCTGCTGACAGATACCGTGGGATTCATTCAGAAGCTTCCGCCGGCGCTGGTGGCCGCGTTCCGGGCCACGCTGGAGGAGCTTGAGGGAGCCGACCTGATGCTCCACGTAATCGACATAACGCACCAGAACGCCGCCGAGCAGGCGCAGGTGGTGAACGAAATGCTGGCGAACCTGCAACTCGACGACGAGGCGAACCGCATTCTGGTTCTGAACAAGGTTGACCTTCTTGCCGAAGACGAAGCGGCAGACGAATACACCCAGCGCCTGCAGGCCGCGGTGGACCACGACAGAGTAGTCGTGGTTTCGGCGGCCAGGGAGTGGGGACTGGAGGGGCTTCTCAATGCCACGGTAGACCTGTTGGACTACCGGAGGGGTCAGAGGGGCCTCTCAGGGCAAATTTGAGCCTATACGAATTCCCTGTCGGAGAGGAGACCAATGACTACAGAATACGAGGGGCTGCCGGCAAGGCCGTTCTTCAACTGCACCCCGGATGGACTGACCATTCTGGACGCCGCCAACGCAAGCAGCCTGCTGCGGGCCGATTCGGTGGAGCCGTGGATGGTGTTCACCAATGGCCAAGGCAACATGATCGACTCGACGCCGAGGAAGCTTGCATCGCGCAGCGGCACTCGCATAGCCGTGGAGTGCGAAGGCTGCACGGTGCACATCGACTTCGATGCCGGCAGCGCGCGGAAGGTGACGGCGGACGGCGAGTTCGTGTACATGGGGACGATCGAGGAGCGCAACGACGGCATGGGCTACATAGCCGTTTCCTAGAGAGCAGGGGAAGACATCTCTCGCTTCGCCCTATAGTTGTTATGTCGTGCAGTGAGCACAGGAAGGGGCTACACTTTACATAATGTGGCTCTCTCCCGCGGGCTCTGTCCCCCTCCGGGAATACCGCAAGCCACGTCGCCGTCCCAGGAGGCTTGACTTTGGCGCGAGCCGGTGCAAGACTCAGAGACGTCTTCAGCGCCCTCTGCGGACCGGCGGCTTCGCCGCTCGCGGGCAAACGAGAGGTTGAGTGAGTTGACAAGCAACATGGCTAGTACCGAAGCTGCTTCCCCAAAGCGAGAAATCCTCCGGGTTGAGGAGTTGCATACCTCCTTCTTCACCAGGGAAGGTGAGGTGAAGGCCGTGAACGGCGTGAACCTCTCGCTGAAGGAAGACAGCATTCTCGGAATCGTGGGAGAGAGCGGTTCCGGCAAGTCCGTAACGGCGCTTTCAATACTGAGGCTGCTGCCCCATCCCGGGCGCACCGTATCCGGCGCCATATACTTCGAAGGCCGGGACCTCCTGAAGATGGACAATGAGGGACTGAGGCAGATCCGCGGCAAGGACATTGCCATCATCTTCCAGGAGCCTGTCGCGGCGCTCAACCCGATAATTACCATAGGCACGCACATGGAGGAGGCGCTGCTTGCGCACGGCTACATGGGCAAGGCCGAGGCCAGGGACCGCTCGGTGCAGCTTCTGACCGAGCTGGACCTGCCGGCGCCGCCCAACATACTGAAGCTGTACCCCTTCCAGCTCAGCGGCGGCCAGGCGCAGCGCGTCATGATCGCCATGGCGATGGCCTGGAACCCTCGCGTCCTCATCGCCGACGAGATCACGTCCAACCTGGACGTCACTCTGCAGGCGGACGTGATCGACAGACTGAAGAGACTCCAGCGGGAGCGCCACTCAGCGGTCATGCTCATCACGCACGATATGGGAGTCATCGCACAGGCCGCCCAGGAAGTTGCCGTCATGTACGCCGGCTCCGTGGTGGAATACGCAGACACCGTGACCCTCTTCCGGCGTCCCTTTCATCCGTATACCTGGGCGCTCCTCCAGTCGATTCCCAGGCTTGACGCGCCGTTGCGGGCTCTCCAGCCGATAGAGGGTTCGTCTCCGGACCTGATCGACCTTCCGGATCAGTGCCCGTACCTGCCGAGGTGCCCGAAGGCCTCCAACGTGTGCCGGCTTAGCCCCAAACCGGAGCTGGTGGAGGTGGAGCCGGGCCACTACGTCGCCTGCTACAACCGGATCGAGCACCCGGAGTAGTCCGCCGCGGGGACCCTCCGGAGCGTCCCGGCCCTCCGTCTGATTCTCGGCAGCCACCCAGCCTTGACGTTATTTCAACGCGCCCGTAACTTTGCCTTAAGGCACACGTCTATGGATAAGGCAGTGCCTTATGGTATATGGTAAGGCAAACGTATCAACACCTTCTTGACAGCTTGTTTGCCTTATGGTAGCCTTAAGGCAATCGTAAGGCAGTACCGTCAGGTCTACCTTGTGGCGGCAAGCTAGAGAAAGTCAGGAACGCAATGTCGGAAGGCGCATTGGAGCTTCAGAGAGAGCTGGAGACCGAGGTTCGAGACCTGGAACTCAGGATGGCCCGCAATGAGGGCCAGCTGGATGAGAAGCGCAGCCTGCTGGCCAGGCTGGTACAGGCCACCAGGGGCTCGCAGATGCTGCCAGCGCCCACAGCCGAGGCGGCCCCCGTTCCCGCCGAGAGCGGTGCGTCAGGCGGAGCCCGACGCACCATCTCGGCTCTGGGCAAGCACCATTACGAGGTGAACGGGCTGCAGTTTCCCAACGCGGGCCAGATGCTGGACCACCTGAACGTTCCCCACTACTTCTCTCGCCAGCACCCGAAGCAGGGCGACGCAGCAGCTCGTGAGGTGATGCGCTGGGCTAAGCGCAACCCGTCGCTCGCCGGTGAGGTAACCGTTGTGCTGGCCGACGGCAGGCGCGTGGGGCTGGACGCTGCGGTAAACGAGATCTGGCCCTAAGAGCCTCGGACAGCCGACCTGAGCCCTGTACGGGTACGGGAGTCAGACGCGGGCGACTCCGCCCACGCGAGCGAACTGCTGCACCAGGTACTCTGCGACGCTACTCTCGGCGATCCGGCCCGTCTTGACCGCAAGATCAGTCTCCAATAGACCCCTGTGCAGCGCCTCGAGGCCAGTTGCGGAGTATCGGCTCGCCTGCTCTCTCAGCTTGCCCAGAACCCAGTCGGACGTCACCCCCATGCGAGAACCCATCTGCGGCTGTGGAACGCCGGAGGCCTCGAGTTCCTTGGCCAGCAGGAGCAGGCGGACCTGCCTTGCAACCATCGCCACAATATACGTGCCTGTTGCGCCGCCGTCCATCAGGTGCCTCATGGACCGGAGTGCGTCCGGGAATCGCCGTTCCATCACCGCGTCCACAGCGTTGAACACATTGACCTCGTTGGCAAAGGGGACCAGAAGGCGAACGTCCTCGGCCTCCGCCCGGCGTCCGTTGCAGTAGAGGGACAGCTTTTCGATCTCGCTGCTCAGGGTCCACAGGTTGCCACCAACAAGCTCCGAAAGCAGCCTCACCCCTTCTCCCGAGATGGCGCAGCCCGCGGCCTTCGCCCTGTTCTGGATCCAGCCGGTCAGCCTTGCGCCCCGCAGTGCCGGAAACTCCGTGACCTCGCCGAGCGGCGACAGCCTGGCCAGCAGCGAGTTGCCCCTGCTGACGGCGCCGTCGAGAAGCGCCAGGTCGGTGGATTGAGGCATGTCCGGCACGAAGTCGGCCAGCGCGGGCCACTCGTTGACGGCATCCTGGGTTACGCGGCCGCGCCGCGACGGACGGCGCCCCTCGAACAGCGACAGCAGCCCTTCGACAATAACCAGCCTCCTGGAAGCCAGGAACGGCACGGTGCTGCACAGCGCCTGGACCTGCTGCAGCGTGGAGGCTGAGGCCTGGACGCGCGAAAGGTTGGCGTCCAGCACGTCCTGCGGTCCAATCTGGGACTTCAGGAGCTCCAGAGCCTCGCTTATGGAGAAGTCGTCTGCGCCGTAGAAAACGTGTAACATGTGGCCTTCTGCAATGCGATTCCCAAAAGCACTTTGCCCAAGTATAATATACTGTTATAAGGATTCGACGTAAGTCGAGTGCGGTGCGGGGAGCGAATATAGAAATGACCCTGCCGGTGATGATCAGGTTGGCCATTCCGCTCTTGCTGGTCCTGGCGTCGGCAACGTTTTTCTTTCGCGCGCTTCTGTTGCTGGTGGTGGCGACGGTCTTCCTGGCCATCCTCGCGTTTCTGGTGCGAGCGGTGGGAGGCAGAAAGCCCGGCGCGACCGGCTCCGACGACCGGTCCGACACCGGCGGCAAGCGGTTTGTCGAGGGCCGAGCCAAGATTGTCGACGAGGGCGATGAGTCGTCCGGATAGGCGTCCACCGCAGTGACGAATGGGGAGGTCATTGTAGGACTCCGCTGGGTGCGACCTAGATTCAGACAATGTAGGGCCCCGTAAAGGGGGCCCGGAGGTCGAATGCAGAGAACCATAAGCAAGTACGTTCTTCTGGAGCAGGTGGGCAGCACCGGCTTGGCCACCGTATATCGGGCGCAGGATCCCGGCCATGAGGGATTCGTTGCCCTTAAGGTGCTACGTCCCTACGTCACCTCCGACGAGGCGCTCATGGAGCGGTTCGCTCGCTTGATGGAGCGGGTGACCGCCCTCAGACACCCCAACATCCTGCCCTCCTACGGGTATGAGAGTGACGGAAACTTCCGTTGGGTGTCCATGCAGTACGTATCATGGCCCACCCTCCGCCAGTGGATGCAGCATCCGGTGCCTGCCGCGCAGGCGATGACCATTCTGAGGCAGGTGGCGGCCGCTGTGGAGGCCGGGCACGCCGAAGGTATCCACCACGGCGACATCCGGCCGGGCAACATCTTCGTTGACCCTGAGACCGGGCAATTACTGCTCAGCGACTTCGGCATGGTTGTGCTGGGCGAAGGCGCTCCGGCAGGCGTGCGACTGTCGCTCAATACCCCCCTGCCGACCTACACGGCCCCGGAGATGGGGCAGGCCTCACCGCCCAACACCCTTTCGGACGTCTATTCGATGGGCGTTCTGGCCTACGACATGCTGACCGGCACGGTGCCATTCAACGCCCTGGAACGCGGAACCGTACAGGCCAGGCAGCTGACGTCGTTTCCGCCGCTGCCCAGCAACGTGAACCCCAATCTACCCAAGAACCTTGACTCCATAATTCTCAGGGCCTTGGCGTCACATCCGGAGCGCAGGTATGCGACCCCGGGCGAGTTTGTCAGCGCGCTTGCCGCTGCGGCGCCCACGGCGGACACCGAGAATGTTCCGTTCGACATCGTCGAAGAGGTGGGACTTCAGAGTGAGCTTCCGGGAATGCAAGGAGTGGAAACGGTGGATGTCCCCGTCGATGAGGGACCTCGTGTTATGTGCACCGTGTGCGGTCACAGCAACAACCCCGGAGCGATGTGGTGTTCAGGGTGCTGGGGAGAGCTGAACCGCGTCGCAGCTGCCCCTGGCCAGGAAGTGGCAACGACAGAGGAGCGGGCGATCAGGCGGCGCAAGTTCGTCAGGATGAGGAAGAGCCTGGTGGGCGCCGCGCTGGCCGCTGTCACGACCGTGATGGTAATCCAGTTCATGAACATCAGCCTTCCCCTGCCCTCCCCCGCCTCAGACATCACAGCGGTGTCCGGTCCGGGCGAATGGGCCATGATCTACCGCACCTCTGAAGGTCCGAGCCCCGTGCCCGGAGAGCGCGCGGACATAACGGGTGAGGTCAAGTGGGTGTTCGAGACCGAGGACCCAATCGAGTCCACGCCTACGCTCAAGGATGGCCGGCTCTACGTGAGCACCCAGGACAACCGGGTGGTTGCGCTCAACCCCGAGGACGGCAGCATCATCTGGGAGCACCCGACGGTGGCTCCGCTTGATTCGTCTCCCGCGGTGGCGGGCGGCATGCTCTACTTGGGCCTGAGGAACAAGCGAGTTATAGCCCTGAACGCAGAGACCGGCGCCATGGTTTGGGAGTTCAAAACCGAGGAGAACCCCACAACCGGATCGCCGCTTGTCAAGGACGGCCAAGTCTTAATTGGCTCAAACGACGGCCGGATCTACGCCCTGGACGCGCTCACCGGCGAGAAGCGATGGTCCCATGAGACGCTGGACTGGATTGACAATACGGCCGCGCTCTCGGACAACATCTTGGTCGTGTCGTCCTTCGACGGCCGCGTGACCATATACGACACGGATACCGGCAAGCGCAGATTCTCCTTCCGCGGCTTCAACCGCCTGGTCATGGCATCCCCCGTGATCATGGAGGACATGGCCTACGTCGCCTACCGCAATGGCCTGGTAACCGGAATCAACCTCCTTGAGGAGGAGGTGCTGTTCTACAGCCGTTGGTACAGACTCCGGCTGCAGCTGTGGCTGTGGGGTATGATCGATCACCCCGGGTTGCCCAAGGGCGTGGAGTGGGTGTATCGCACCGGCGCCGTTATCGACACCACTCCAGCCGTCGATGGCAATGTCCTGTACGTACCCGTAGAGGGCGGCAGGTTGCACGCCATCGACAGGTTGACCGGGAAGCGAATATGGCTATTCAACTCCGGAACCGACAAGCTCTCCACGCCAACCCTTGTGGAGAACAAGATCCTGGTCACCGATAGCAAGGGCAACCTTCACGCCATCGACAAGGACACCGGGCAGGAGCTGTGGGCGATGCCCATAGCCGAGAGCATCACGTCCGCGCCGGTGCTCGCCGGCGGCACACTCTATCTCGCCTCGAAGGACGGCAATCTCTACGCGGTTGAGTGAGACCACTCGGCGCGGTGTGAGTCTCTAGGGTGGAAGTCGGACTCGTAGGCCTTCCAACGAGCGGCAAGACCACGCTCTTCAACGCGCTGAGTCGGGGCTCCGCGGACGTAGGCCCGGCGGCGGCGTCCGCGAGAAAGCCCAACCTCGGCGTGTCCAAGGTGCAGGACAGTAGGATCGCGCCTCTGGTCGAGATGTTCAAGCCGCGGAAGACGGTGCCCGCGGAGGTCCGTTACGTGGACTCCCCGCGAGCCCCCGAGGGCCCTGCCCGCTCGCAGGGCATCGCCGGAGAGCTTCTGAACCTGCTACAGAGGACTGACGCCCTCCTGCACGTGGTCAGGGCGTTCCGCGATCCCACCGTCCCGCACGAGGAGGGTGAGGTCGACCCGCACCGCGACCTGGCCGCCATGGACCTGGAACTGGCCTTCGCAGACCTGGCCATACTCGAACGGCGAGTGGAGCGCCTGGAGGCCGAGCTCAAGGGCGCCAGGGCGGGCGAGAGAGAGACCCGGGTGAGGGAGCGCAACACGCTGGACAGGCTGAAGGGCGAGTTGGAGCGGGAATTGCCAATCCGTGAGCAGGAGCTTTCCGAAGAGGAGCGCAGACTGCTTGCCAACTTCGGGTTCCTTACTGCAAAGCCTCTGCTCACTCTCTGGAACATCGGCGAGGAGGATGCGGCTGGTGCACCGGAGATCGAGGAGGAGCTGAGGACGCGTTACGACAGGCCCGGAGTCGAGGTCGTGGCGCTGTGCGGCAAGCTGGAAATGGAGCTGGCGGAGATGGACGAGGACGAGGCCGGGGAGCTTCGCGAGGCTATGGGGCTACAGGAACCGGCACTCGATCGCGCCGTCCGCGCCTCCTATGCGCTGCTGGGGCTGGTGTCCTTCTTCACCGTGGGCCCCGACGAAGTACGGGCGTGGACAATCGACCGGCACACGCCTGCCGTGAAAGCGGCCGGCAAAATCCACTCCGACATCGAGCGGGGGTTCATCCGCGCCGAGGTCATCTCCTACGACCACCTGATCGAGTGCGGAGGGCTGCCGGAGGGTCGGAAGCGTGGTCTGCTGCGCCTGGAGGGCAAGACCTACGAGGTCCAGGACGGCGACGTGATTAACTTCCTCTTCAACACCTAGCGGGCGCGGGAGGGCCGGCACAAATGAACACACAGGCCCAAGGAGAGGCAACCCCCCTGCCCCATCGCCTTGCTCTCTACGTTCACATTCCATTCTGCGAGACTAAGTGTCCCTACTGCGACTTCAATACGTACGCGGGCATCGAGCACATGATGCCAGCCTACGTAGAGGCGCTGGCCGTGGAAATTGAGCGGTGGGGTGACATGCTAGGCAGGCCCGCCATGACAACCCTCTTCCTGGGTGGAGGCACGCCTTCCTATCTCCCCGCGCATGATCTCGAGGCGGTGCTGTCGGCCGTCCGGCGCGCCTTTGAGGTCACTCCCGACGCGGAGGCCACCATGGAGGCGAACCCGGGCGACCTGCTGGGCGACGCGCCTGCGTCCCTTGCACAGCTTGGCTTCAACCGCCTGAGCGTCGGCGTTCAGAGCCTCGACGATGGACTGCTTCGGCTGCTCGGCAGACGTCACACGGCGCAGGACGTGGCGGACGCATTTCGTGCCGTGAGGCGCGCCGGCTTCGACAACATCAACCTCGACTTGATGTATGGCCTGCCACTCCAGAGCATGGCGCAGTGGCGCGAGACGCTGGACGGCGCGCTGGCGATGGGACCGGAGCACCTGTCGCTGTACTGCCTCACGCTGGAGGAAGGCACGCCCATGGAGCAGCAGGTCAAGCTAGGTGCGCTGCCGGAGCCGGACCCGGACCTGGCGGCGGACATGTACCTGCATGCAGAGGAAATCCTAGAGCGCGAGGGATACCGCCACTACGAGATTTCCAACTGGGCCAGGCTGGGACTGGAGAGCCGGCACAACCTGACGTACTGGAGGAACGGCCCATATCTTGGCGTTGGGCCGGGCGCTCACTCCTACCTGGGCCGGTGGAGGTTCCACAATCTCCTATCGCCGAGGGAGTACGTGAGGCGCATGGCCGAAGCTGCGCCGGTGGATGGTACGCCGGCAGGCCTGTCCGAGGAGGCCATACGACGAATCGCTGTCGTGGGCGGCGTGGAGCGTGTGGACGATGCGCTGGAAATGGCTGAGACAATGATGATGGGTCTGCGGCTCGACGAGGGCGTGGATCCGGCAGTGTTCGAGAGCAGGTTCGGCCGGAGCCTGGACTCAGTGTTCGGAGAGCAGCTTGCGGAGCTGACCAACTTCGGCCTGCTCGACAGGGACGACGGCGCGGTGCGCCTAACGGCCCGCGGACGGCTGCTCGGCAACGAGGTGTTTCTGCGGTTCTTCTGATGAATGGCTAAGGTCAATGAAGGCTCTGAGGAATCATGACGAGAGCCGAGCGATGGATGTGGCCGCTTGCAGAACCAATTCGCTTACCGACGATTCGCATAGGGGGGAATTATGCGTATTCTCGTTCTCATGACCGCATTCTTGGGGGTATTACTTGTATCTTCACTAGCACTGCTGCTTGTACGGTCAAACTCTGAGCTCGACGCAACTCTAGACAATCTGGAGGCAAGCCGCTCAAATAGTGAGAAGTTTGAAGCCGACCTCGGAGCAGCTAGGGACGATCTGGCCAGCAAGACAGCCAAGAATGAGGCGCTGACTACCAACCTCGACACAACCAGGGAGCGGCTGAACGACGAGATAGCCGAGAATGAGGCGCTGACTGCCGACCTCAACTCAACCAGCGAGCGACTGACCAGCAAGGCAGCCGAGAATGAGACGCTGACCGCCGACCTCAACTCAACCAGCGAGCGACTGACCAGCAAGGCAGCCGAGAATGAGACGCTGACCGCCGACCTCAACACAACCAACAAGCGGCTGACCAGCAAGACAGCCGAGAATGAGACTCTGACTGCCGACCTCAACACAACCAGCGAGCGGCTGACCAACAAGACAGCCGAGAATCAGACGCTGACCTTCAATCTCAACACTACGCGGGAGCAACTGGTCAGAAGGACAGCCGAGAGTGAGACGCTGGCCACAGAATTTAGGAAAGCCAATGAGCAGCTTTCAAGCGAGACAGTCCGAGCCAATGGACTTGCCGCCGACCTTGAATCCGCCAAGTCACTGCTTGCTGAGAAGACGTCCGAACACCAAGCCCTCACAAACAAACACGAAACACTTGTGAAGGAGGTGGGGACGCTTCAGGAAGTAAGAGGTGAGGTAGTTTCCCTCAACTCACGTGCCAAGTCCCTTGTCACGCAAGTAACAGGACTCGAAGAGGATATCGTGCTGTTGGAGCGACGGCGCAGGCCGCTCATCGTTGATTCCTACCAAGCGGGATTTAAGTGCACAGGAAGCATGGAGCCAAGAATCACTTGCTTGGATTCGGCAACCTGGCTCGATAACTTCTATCCGGAGGACATAGTTGTCGGGACGGTGATCAGCTTCACTCCAACTCCTGGGTGTGAGCTTGGCTCAGGCTCCGTGGCTCACCGCGTTGTGAGCATTAGGAGAGACTCGTCAGGTGTCTATTACTACTGGCCGAAGGGAGACGCAAGCGCCGAGGATGACGGATGCTGGATACCACATGCCAACGTAGACGGTTACATCATCGATCTGCACAAGAATGTCCACCCTGAGAACAGCGCACTGCGCAACAGAGTGACCACCGCCAAGGCAAACTTTGAGGTGGCGGAGCGCAACTACGCATACGCATTGGCTGTGCACGACGCCAAGCAGGCACACTACGATAGCCTCCGATTGCGTTACTGCGGAACCCTTACGGGCGAGTGCAGTCTGCCCACAGATCAATTCAATGAACTCACCGCCTTAAGGAAAGATCTCCTATCAGGAATTGAGGAGCTACGCCACCTCTTAGAAGTCTGGACAACAGCTGCCGTCGTTTGGGAAGTGGCCTACTATGAGGCGCTGATCAGTTGATCTCTTGGCCCTCAAATTGCCCCTGCCCTGCCCTTGTGCTATCCTGACTCCAGCCCTCTCGGGAGCATCCCCATGTACGTTTTAGGCACGGCAGGACACGTTGACCACGGCAAGTCCACGCTGGTGAAGGCCCTCACCGGCATAGACCCGGACCGGCTCCGCGAGGAGAAGGAACGCGGCCTCACCATCGAGCTGGGGTTTGCGTGGCTCACCCTTCCCAGTGGACGCGAGGTCAGCATTGTCGACGTTCCGGGTCACGAACGCTTCATCAGGCACATGCTCGCAGGCGTAGGCGGGATCGATCTGGCCCTGCTGGTGATCGCCGCGAACGAGTCGGTGATGCCTCAGACCCGTGAGCACCTGGCGATCCTGGACCTGCTCCGCGTCGAGAGAGGGCTGGCGGTCATCGCCAAGCGCGACCTGGTAGACGAGGAGATGGTGGAGCTGGTGATGGCGGAGGTTGAGGACGTCCTGGAGGGCACCACGCTGGAGGGCGCACCAATGGTGGCCGTATCCGCGGTGACGGGCGAAGGCATCCCGGAGCTCCTGGCTGCCGTGGACGGCCTGTTGGACGCCTCCGAGACGCGAAGGGACACAGGGAGGCCGCGGCTACCCGTTGATCGCTCGTTCACCATGCCCGGCTTCGGAACGGTGGTTACCGGCACGCTCATCGACGGCTCTCTCTCCGTAGGCATGGAGGTGGCGCTGCTGCCCTCCGGCCGCGTGTCCCGCATTCGCGGCCTGCAGAGCCACCGGCAGAAGCTGGATACGGCGACGCCCGGACGGCGCCTTGCCGTCAACCTGTCCGGAGTGTCCCACGACGACATAGAGCGCGGCGACGTGCTCACCATTCCCGGTTGGCTCAGGCCCACCATCGCCGCAGACGTGCGACTGCGTCTCCTGGACAGCGCGCCGCGTGGCCTGCGTCACAACAGGCCCGTGACGTTTCACACCGGGGCCACGGAGAGCGTGGCCCGCGTTCGCCTCCTGGATCGCGACGAGGCAGCGCCCGGCGAAGAGGTCTGGGCGCAGGTCCGCCTGGACAACCCCCTCGCCTTGGTCAAGGGCGACTACTTCGTCATTCGCTCGTCGGACGCAACGCTCGGAGGCGGCGCCGTGGTGGAGCCGCACGCCAAGCGCCACAGGCGCTGCCACGCCCCCACGCTGGAGCGTCTCGAGGTGCTGGAGCGAGGCAGCATCGACGAGATGGCCCTGCAGGCCATTCGGTTTCTGGAGCCGTGCACCCTCGAATCGCTGTCCGGACGCGCAAACCTCTCGATGGAGGAGGCTACGCGCGTGGTGGAGCAGTTGGCGATTGAGGGCGGGGTTGTGACGCTTCCGGCAGGCTCGCTCGCGTCCAGGTCGCTGCTCTACACTGCGGCCGGCTGGAGCGCGCTGTCGGGCCGTGCCAATGGCGCCCTGAGCGCCTACCACCGGGAGCACCCGCTGCGCCGCGGAATGCAGAAGGAAGAGCTTCGCAGCAGGCTGGGGTTGTCGGTCCAGGAGTTTCCGCACGTGGTGGCGAGGCTGTCGGAGGACGGCGCCTTCACCGACGAGGCCGGACAGGTGCGCCTGCCGCAGCATGAGGCCGCGCCCAGCGAAGAGCAGACACGCCTGGTGGAGCGATACATCGTCCGTCTGCGTTCAGACCCATTCTCGCCGCCCACGGGAGAAGAGCCAGACGAGGACCTGCTCGCCATGCTGGTCGACCAGGGCCGCGTGGTGCGCGTCAGCGACGTCGTGGTGTATGACGCCGCAGCGTACAGGGAGGTTGTTGATGCGGTCATGGCCGCCATCAGGGAGAACGGCAAGATCAACGTTGGCCAGGTGCGGGACCGGTTCAATACCAGCCGGAAATACGCCTTGGCGCTCCTGGAGCACCTGGACCAGCAGCGAATAACCCGCCGCGTGGGCGACGACCGGGTCCTGCGCTAGGCGGAGTCGAGTTCCAACGTGTCTCTTGACCTTCACAAGATCGCCGGCCAGGTTGCAGGCATGGCTTCCGGGCTAAGGGAGCGCCGGGCGGAGCAGGAGGCGCATCTATCGCTGGCTCTGGACACCCTCTCGAGCGCACAGGCCGACGTAATCGAGGAAAAGCGTATGCTGAGTCGGACGACCTTCCTTGTGGCCGGTCTCCGAGGCTCGCTGGGGGGCCGCCACCCCTCCCCTGCCCCGCCGCGCGACTACGCGGCGCTGGCCGTCGACGGCTCGCACATCGACGTGGACAGGCACATGGCGGCTCGGTGCTACCTTATCAATCTCGGGACGGTGCAGATTCGCTACGGAGAGCGGCCAATGGCGGAGCTCGGAAGCCAGCCGCGTCTCTACACCCAGGACGAAGACATGTACCTGCGCGACCCCGGCAGCGGCCGCACACAGGCGCTGGAAGGCGGCCTGCTGGGTGTGCTGCGCTCCGTGGAGGAGCTCCGGACCTTGGCCGCGCTTGCGGAGCAGTCCCCTGCGAACACGCCCACGCTGGCCCTCATCGACGGGTCGCTGATTCTATGGGCGCTGGCAGGCCAGACGTACCAGGAGTTCGTGCGGAAGGCCCTTATCGACGACATGTTCCTGCCGGCTATGGACAGGCTGCGAGAGCTTGCCCGCGACCGCCTCCTGGCCCTGGCGGCCTACGTCAGCCTCCCTCGGAGCGCCGACGTCGTGAACGCCCTGCGCCTGGACGATCGTCTCTGTCCCTATGAGGCTGCCAACTGCGACATGCACTGCGGGTCGCTCTCTTCGGGCCGGCGCCCGTGCGACGCTGTCGCAGGCGTCATGGACCGGGACGTTTTCGGGGCGCTTCTGGACGACGGGGAACGTTCGGACGTGAACCTAACCACATCGTCAATTGTGGAGCGGTCCTACGCTGATCACGCTGTTCACTTCTTCTACATGAACGCCGGCGCGGAGATTGCGAGGGTGGAGATTCCCGAGTGGGTGGCCGAATCCCCGGAGCTGCTGTCGCTGGTGCATGCAGGCCTCGTCGACCAGTGCCGGAAGGGACACGGCTACCCCGTTGCCATATCGGAGGCACACGAGCAGGCGGTGGTCACGGCCGGAGACCGCGAGGAGTTCCGCGTGATGGTCGAGACAGCTCTCGGCGCGCACAAGCTGCCGGTGTACACCTCCCTGAAGGACCGCAGCAAGAGGTTGAAATGGCTCTAGGTGGCGAGGCTCGAGTGGGCGAGGTCGTGGAAAGCAGCTCCACCGGATTCGTGGCGCAGAGCTACAGGCTCTACGGCGCACCGCATCTGGGCGCGCTCGTGAGGACGGGCGGCCCATACCCCTCGTACGGCGTTGTGCATGAAGTTGCCACCAGAGGCATCGATCCGAGCCGCAGGCCCACCGCGCGTGGCGAGGACGAGGCCACCGAGGAGGACGTGTACCGAAGCAACCCGCAGCTCGAACACCTTCTGCGCACGGACTTTCGGGCCGTGATCGTAGGGCACATTGGCGGCGGTCAGACGCGCTACCACCTGCCGCCGTCGCCGCCTACCATATACGCATTCGTGCATGTGTGCCCAACTGGCGAGGCGGCGGCGTTCTCGTCGTCGACCGACTGCCTGAGGCTGCTGGCCGGCTCGGGCGTGGCCGCGCTGGAGGAGGTCGTGTCTGCGTTCCTGCGGCACGTCGTCGCCGCGCAGTCCGATCCGCAGGCATTCCTGGCCGGCGCGGGCAAGCAGCTGGCCGCGCTGTTCCCGGGCGACTTTCGCCTTGTCGAGTCAATACTGCTGCGGGCCGGGCCGTGATGGAGCCGGATGGAGCCGGTCGCTACCTTGGCGTCGTCATCGGCGGCTCAATGGCCCGCGGTGTGGACGTTCGACTTTCGCCGGGTACCGCGGTGGAAGAGATGGCACTGGGGCAGCACGTGGTGATTCAGGGGCAGAGCCGCCGCTTCTACGGCGTGGTCACGGACATCGCGCTAGAGTGGTCGGACGAGGCCATCCGTACCAACCCGCCGGACACGTCCAACCCGCTCATCGCCGGGGTGGTTGCGAGCTCCGCCGCCTACTCGACGCTCAGGGTGCTGCCCATGCTGGCGATCGAGGGCGAACTCGCCTCCGTCGAGGGCCCTTCGCCCGCCCGCACGGTGCCCCCGCACTTCGCGCCCGTACGCCTGGCCTCAGAAGAGGACGTGCAGGTGGTGTTCGGCGCAGAGGACAATCGCCACTTCTGGGTCGGAAGCCCGCTGGACATGGAGACGCGGGTCTGCCTTGACCTGGAAGAGTTTGTGACGCGCTCCAACGGCGTCTTTGGCAAGAGCGGCACGGGAAAGAGCTTCCTCACGCGGCTGCTGCTCGCCGGAATTCTCCAGAAGAGCGCCGCGGTAAACCTGGTGTTCGACATGGAGAGCGAGTACGGCTGGATGGGAACGTCCGAGGGCGCAGGCATGGTGAAGGGCATCAAGCAGCTGTTCCCTTCGAGGGTTGGCGTGTTCTCGCTGGACGAAGACCACAGCCGCAGGCGCGGGGTCTCGCCGGACTACCTGCTGCGGGTGGGCTACAACCAAATAGAGCCGGAGGACATCGACCTGCTGCGCGAGAACCTGAACCTGTCGGAGGTGGCTGCAGACGCCGCCTACGCCCTGGCGCGGCACTACGGGCAGGAGCGATGGGTCAGGCGGTTCCTGGACCTCGGCGGCGCGGAGATGCGCGAGCTGGCGGCGGAGCTGAACGTAAACGAGAGGGCGCTGTCCACGCTCCACAACCGGCTGAGCCGTTTCCGGCGGTTCGACTTCATGACCGAGAGGGAGTCGGACGAGTCAGTTGAGGAGATACTTCGCTACCTGGACAGAGGCATCCACGTAGTGCTTGAGTTCGGAAGGTACAGGCATGACCTGTCGGCGTACATGCTCGTGGCCAACCTGCTCACGCGTCGCATACATGCGCGCTACGTGAGGCGGAAGGAAGAGGCCATGGGTGACGCCTCGCTGGAGCCGCGCCCGCTGGTGATCACCATCGAGGAGGCGCACAGGTTCCTGAGTAAAGAGGTTGCCTCCCAGACGACCTTCGGCAACATCGCACGGGAGATGCGGAAGTACAACGTGACGCTGCTCGTGGTGGACCAGCGCCCCAGCGGCATCGACGAGGAGATCATGAGCCAGCTGGGCACGAAGCTGGTGTGCCTGCTGGACAACGAGCGGGACGTGGACGCCGTCACGGCCGGGACATACGGCGCGCGTGAGCTGCGCTCCGTGCTGAGCCGTCTGGACAGCAAGCAGCAGTCGCTGGTGTTCGGCCATTCGGTGCCGATTCCCGTGGTCCTACGCGTCAGGGACTACGGCACGGCGGAGTCCTACCGCGAGCTCGGCTTCCTTGAGGCGTCCGAGATGCGTCGCCAGATGGAGCGCGACGCCGACGACCTGTTCGGGGGACGCGGCTGAGCGGTGACGTAGGACTGGCAAGCCTTACCGCTTGAAGGGCGTGATAAGACCAAGACAGGTTGAGGCAAAGGCTTGCCTCTTACGAAGGTCGCGACCTACAATGCGTATAGTGTAGGGAATCTAGGGGCCAAAGCATCAGCTAGGCCTCATCAAACGCATGCCTCTCGTGAATTGCTTGATCTGAGTGAGTCTTATGCCCAAACGAAATAAGGAAATCACTAAAGAGCGCCTTCAGAGGCAGCTGAACCAAATACCCGAATTGAAGAAGCTGAGTATTGAATCTGTCCAGTTCAAGAAGTGGCAAAGGGACACTGAAGTCGCCATTAGGAACGCCTTTGGAGAGTCTTCTGATCAAGTTGAGAAGTTCAATGAAATACGATTCTTTTCGTTTATTGTCTCGGGGCGCAGGTCTGACTTTATGCATCAACAAGCGTACGACAGCGGCTTGGAGTCTGCCGATGCGCTACTTCAGTCTCTGCTTGATGAAGTTGAGGAGTATTGGGATGACGATCCCGAACCACCGTTGCCTGAGCCTAGGGACAGCAGGCAGTCCAACACAAACCGTGTTTTCATAATCCATGGCAGAGATTACGGAACAAGAAACGCAGTCACGGGCTTACTTAGAGAGTTGGGTCTTGAACCAGTGGTATTGCAAGATCAAGCTTCTCAAGGCCTAACGGTGATCGAGAAATTTGAGAGGTGGGCTGAGGTGGACTTCGCTATAGCTCTACTTACACCTGATGATGTGGGTGGGCCTCAGGGCGATGATCTACAACCCCGGGCAAGGCAAAACGCAATCTTTGAGCTTGGGTACTTTATCGGAAAATATGGTCGAGACAGGGTTTGTGCCTTGGTAAAGGCCACGCCAGAGATTCCATCGGATTACTCTGGCGTGGTTTACATTGAGTTCAACGAGTCAGAAGGTTGGAAAACGAGCCTTTTCAGGGAACTGAAGAGCGCGGGTTTTGATGTTGATGCCAATCGCATCTTTGGATAGTTTGGTCAAGCCTCGTTGATATGGCTCTCCATATCTTGGACGCTCCATTATTATGGGGTAAGGCGGGCGGCACCACCAGATCACATGACCAACGACGAATCAGTACAGAGCGACCTGGACGCAATTCTGCTCCCGTGGCCGGACGTGTCGACACGCAGGATGTTCGGAGGACACGGGTACTTTGTTGGAGACCGGCTGTTTGCCGTGTACTGTAGAGGTGAAGTGGCAACGAAACTCCCCGATCCCCATCGTACGCAGGCGCTGGACGGCGGGCTCGCCGGACCATTCATGCCTACGCGTGGCCGTCCTTTCGGAGACTGGGTGTCGTTTCCCGTCGATGAAGACGGCGTCGATGCTATTCTGCCCTGGCTTCAATCGGCCATTGAGTACGTACGAATGACGCCTCCCACGGGAAGACGGGCTTCAGGGAGGGCGCGATGAAGGTTCTGGTAGTCGGAGGCGGCGCGCGGGAGCACGCCATCGCCTGGAAACTGAGCAGCAGCCCGCTGGTTGATGCGCTGTACGTGGCGCCAGGCAACGCCGGCACCGCGGCGGTCGCCGAGAACGTTCCCGTACTCGACACCGACCTGGACGGCCTGGCGCGCTCGGCGAGAGAGCTGGGCGTGGACATGACCGTCGTAGGGCCGGAGATTCCGCTTGCGATGGGTATCGTGGACCGCTTCCAGGCGGAGGGTCTGCGCATATTCGGGCCCACAGCTGCCGCAGCCCGCATCGAGAGCAGCAAGGTATTCGCAAAGGAGCTCATGCTCAGGCACGGAATCCCCACAGGTCGCGCAGAGGTGTTCGAGTCGTACGATGACGCCGCTCGCTTCGTTCGCAAGCTCTCCCCTCCCCTGGTGGTCAAGGCGGACGGGCTAGCCGCCGGGAAGGGCGTGACGGTGGCACGCACTGTGGATGAGGCTCTCCTGGCGCTGCGTGAGTGCATGGTGGACAGGGTTTTCGGCGAATCCGGGGAAAGAGTGCTTGTGGAGGAGTGGCTCACAGGGCTGGAAGTCAGCGTCTTCGCCTTCGTGGACGGCGAGTCGGTATCGCCGCTGGCTGCCGCCTGTGACTACAAGCGCGCCCACGACGGCGACCGCGGACCCAACACGGGTGGCATGGGCGCGTACAGCCCGCCGGTGTTCTGGAACGACGCTTTGGAACGCGACATTCGAGAACGCGTCATGCTGCCGGTCGCGCGGGCGATGGCGTGGGAGGATTCCCCGTTCAGCGGAATCCTCTATGGCGGCCTCATGCTCACGGAGGACGGCCCCAAGGTCATCGAGTTCAACTGCCGCATGGGCGATCCGGAGGCACAGGTCCTGCTGGCGCGTCTCAGGACGGATCTGGCGTCGATCGTGCTTGCCACGCTTGACGGCAAGCTTAGCGAAACACCAATTGAGTGGACTGATGACGCCTGCGTGGGCGTGGTAGTGGCATCGGGCGGCTATCCGGGGTCATACGTGACCGGCTTGCCGGTAGCCGGACTGTCGGAGGCGGCCTCGTTCGGCGAGGTGTTCCACGCGGGTACACGCGCCGCGGACGGAAGCGTCGCGGAGGCGGTGACCTCGGGCGGTCGCGTGCTCACTGTTGTTGGCAGCGGCGGGAGCCTGGCCGAGGCGCGGGAGCGGGCATATGGCGGAGCCGCTAAGGTGAGCTTTGACGGCGCATTCTATCGCTCGGACATAGCAGCAATCCACAAAACGGAAGAGGGGGCATGAGATGCCGTTGGTAGGAGTGGTAGTAGGCAGCCGGTCGGACGAGTCCATGGTGCAGGACACGCTTACCGTCCTGAACGAACTCGGGGTCCCGAACGAGATGTCGGTGATCTCGGCGCACCGTACGCCTGAGAAGGCACGGGAGTACGCCAAGAACGCTTCCGAGCGGGGTCTTGAGGTCATCATAGCCTGCGCGGGCGGCTCGGCCGCCCTACCCGGCGTGATGGCGTCCTGGTCCACGCTCCCGGTAATAGGCGTACCACTGCCCTCCAGCCAGCTGGGCGGCGTGGATGCGCTTCATTCCATCGTGCAGATGCCTCCGGGCGTGCCCGTGGCGTGCGTGGCCGTGGGCTCGTGGGGCGCGCGAAATGCCGCCTACCTTGCGGCAGCCATCCTGGCGCTCAAGCACGACGACATCAAGAAGGCGTATGGCGAGTACAGGGAACGTCTGGCCTCAGGCTAGCCGTTCAACGTTCGCGCTGCTTGCGGCGGCAGCGCTTTCGCTGCTCCTGATGTCCTGCGCAGGCGCCGCAGGGCCCGCTGAGGTGGTCGAGGCATACCTGTCGGACGCCGCAAGCGGCGATGCCGTTAAGGCCCTTGAGCAATGGGAGCTGTCGGAGCTTGGACCCGCCCCTGCAGACCTTGCGCCGGAGCAGTCAATCACACGCGTGGAGGGCCGCACGGAGCTGGCACAGGCGCTGACGAGCGCCCTCGCAGCCGCCGGTGACGACGTCAGCTGGCAGCGCAGCGGCCTGGTGCTCTACGATCTGGCTGAGGGCATGCCCACAGTCACCGAGAATGCAGACGAGGCGCAGGTTGCGACCGTGGAGATTGCCCTGACGCTGGAGCGCGGCAACGCGGGCGCCGTGGAGGAAGCCCTGGCGTTCACGCTGTGGCGTCGCACAGACGACGGCTGGCTCGTGACGGGCCTGGACAAGGGCCTCGCAGTGCTGGAGGAGATCCTGGAAGAGCTCAGCCGCAATTGACACCCAGCCGTTTTCGGTGCAATCGCTCGGCGAATTCCCTTGTAGCGAGAATTCGAACGGGGTATCATTTTCAGGCGGCCGTTTGAGCCGGACCCAAGAGGTGCAGGGTGATTGACAGATATGCCCGGCCAGCCATGAAGAAGGTGTGGTCGGAGGAGAACAAGAACGACAAGTGGCTCCAGGTGGAGCTTGCCGTCTGCGAGGCGTGGGCTGAAGAAGGTACAATTCCGCCGGACGACATGGTCAAGCTCCGCACGGCTCGCTACGACCCGGTACGCATGAGCGAGGTCTTCGAGCGCACGCGCCACGACATGACGGCCTTCCTCCAGTCGGTGACAGGCGGGCTGGGTGACGAGGGCCGCTGGCTCCACATGGGCCTCACCTCTCACGACGTCCAGGACACCGCGCAGAGCCTCCAGATGGTGGAGGCCGCCGACATACTGCTGGAGGACGTGGACGCGCTCATGTCGGCGATTCGCAAGCTGGCCGTGGAGCACAAGCAGACTCCCATGATGGGCCGCACCCACGGCGTCCACGCCGAGCCAACCACGTTCGGCCTGAAGATGGCGCTCTGGTGGGACGAGATGCGGCGGCAGCGGGAGCGCCTGGAGCAGGCGCGCCGCACGATTGCCGTGGGCAAGATCTCCGGGGTTGTGGGTACGTATGCCACCGTTCCTCCGCAGATTGAGGAGCGCGTGTGCGCCCAGTTCGGCATAACGCCCTGCCCTGTTTCCAACCAGGTGGTGCAGCGGGACCGCCACGCCCAATTCGTCACCACGCTGGCGCTCGTCGCGGCTTCCCTCGAGAAGTTCGCCACGGAGATCAGGGGTCTACAGCGTACGGAGGTCAGGGAGGTCGAGGAGCCGTTCGGTCAGGGACAGACCGGCTCGTCCGCCATGCCGCACAAGAAGAACCCGGAGCTTTCGGAGCGGGTCTGCGGACTGGCGCGCCTCATCCGCGGCCACTCAGTGACTGCGCTCGAGAACGTGGCGCTGTGGCACGAGAGGGACATCAGTCACTCCTCGGCGGAGCGCCTGATTCTTCCCGACTCCTGCATGGCCCTGGACTACATCCTGGACATCTTCACCCGAGTAATGAGTGGCCTGCGGGTGTACTCGGAGCGGATGCGGCAAAATATAGAGCTGACCAGGGGACTCGTGTTCTCACAGCGGGTGCTGATAGCGCTGCTGGAGAGCGGGCTGAGCCGCGAGCGGTCCTACGAGATCGTGCAGGCCTGCGCCATGAGGTCGTGGGACGAGTCGGCTGACTTCCGCGATCTGCTCAGGCAGGAACCTGAAGTGACGGAGAGGTTGCCTGGCGATGAGCTGGAGGCAATCTTCGACTACAACTACTACATGAGATACGTCGAGGACTCGTTCATGAGGCTGGGCCTCGACGACTAACGGAGGAGCGTATCGACATGCCGGAAAATGCCATTGCATACACGGAACTACCCAACCTGCTGCACCGCGGCAAGGTGCGCGACACCTTCGATCTCGGAGACGGTTGCCTTCTGATGGTGGCCTCGGACCGCATTTCGGCGTTCGACGTGGTGCTGCCAACGGCCATACCGCAGAAGGGGTTGGTGCTCTCACGCCTGTCGAGCTACTGGTTCGAGAGAACGGGCCACATAGTCCCTAATCACCTCATCGCCATGGCGAACCAACCAGACAGGCTCGAAGCTGGCTCAACAGGTGCGACTCTGCCGGACGACCTCGCCCCGGAGATCGCAGCCAGGGCCATGGTGGTCCGAAAGGCGGAGCGAATCGACATTGAGTGCGTGGTCCGGGGCTACATCACCGGATCTGCGTGGGCGGAGTATCGTTCGAGTGGCACGGTGGGCGGCTCGGCAATGCCGGAGGGCATGAGGGAGGGCGATATGTTCCCGCAGTCGCTCTTCACGCCTACCACCAAGGCGGAGACGGGCCACGACATGCCCATGAGCATGGACGAGGTGCGGGACATGGTGGGCCCGGAGCTGGCTGAGAAGCTGGAGGATACGAGCCGCCAGGTGTACGAGTTCGCCAGGGACGAAGCCAGGGCCCGGGGCATAATCATAGCCGATACCAAGTTGGAGTTCGGGCTTCTGGACGGCGAGCTGATTCTCATTGATGAGATTCTCACTCCGGACTCTAGCCGCTTCTGGGATGCTGCGGGCTACGAGCCCGGCAAGTCTCAGCCCAACTTCGACAAGCAGTTCGTGCGGGACTGGCTCCTGAGCACCGGCTGGGACCGGGAACCCCCTGCCCCGGAGCTGCCCCCGGACGTTGTGGACATGACTCGCGACAGGTACATAGAGGCGTTCGAGCGCATCACCGGACAGGCCTGGGCCGACCTCGAAGGGCAGGCGGTCTGATGGCGGCAAGGGGGCGGGATCGCAGGCGCAGGGCGCTGCAGCGACACGACAGGCGGGAGTCGCGCCGTGAAAGGCAGCGGTCTCGCAAGCGGTTCAGAAGATACGCATTCGGGGCTATTGTCGGAATCGGCGGCGTGATGATCGTGCTCTCCCTGGTCATACCCGCCTCGCTGGGCCAGGTGGGGCGGACCGCGGACACCTCCGCTGAGCAGGGCGTCGAGGTGAGCATACAGGCCAACGAGGTGGTTGAGCCCGACCAGCCCCATCCGGCGTACAGCTCCTCGCCACCCACATCCGGCTGGCGTTACGACATCCCGCTGGAGGAGATCACCTGGGGCAGTCGCTCGGAGGAGGTAATCGACGAGGAACAGGTGTCATACCTTGAGCGGGGAGGCATCATGGTGCAGTACAACTGCCCTGAGGAGTGCCCTGGCCTCGTGGGACAGCTGGAGTCTGTGGTCAACCGCTACCCGGAGGGCGTGGTTCTCGCACCGAACTCGGCGATTGACACGACGATTGCTCTCACGGCGTGGACCTGGATAGACACGCTGGAGATCTTCGACGACCCGCGCATCGACGACTTCATCCAAACCTACCTTGGCCGCGGGCCGTCCACCTTCCGCTAGGAGCGCCGATGTTTCTCGCTAGGGTATACGTCACTCTCAAGCCCACCGTGAACGATCCGCAAGGCCGAACCATCCTTGGCGGGCTGAGGAGCCTTGGCTTCAGCGGCGCCGAGGACGTGCGGGCCGGCAAGTACCTTGAGATCAGGCTGGACGCTGGGGCGCGCTCGGAGGCGGAGGCCATGGTGGATGAGATGTGCCGCAGGCTGCTGGCCAATCCGGTTATCGAGAGCTACCGCTACGACGTGGAAGAGGCGCCCGCCTAGCCGGCGTTCTACTCGCTGATCGTGCCTTTCGTGCTGGGCACATCGCCCGCGGCCCTGGGATCAACCGCAACCGCCGTCCGCAGTGCCCTGGCCAGCGCCTTGAACAGCGCCTCGGCGCGATGGTGATCGTTGGCGCCGGCGAGCACCTGGGCGTGCAGGTTCACCTTGCCCTCCAGCGCAAAAACCTCCAGGAAGTGGCGAACCAGGTCGGACGGCAGGTCACCTATGGTAGGGCCATCGAAGGCGGCTCTCACCACCGCGTAGGGCCTGCCTCCCAGGTCGAGCGCCACCATCACCAGCGTCTCGTCCAGGGGCACTACCTGGTGCCCCATGCGAGTGATGCCCTTCCCCTCTCCCAGTGCCTGGTTAAGCGTCTGACCCAGCACAATGCCCACGTCCTCCACAAGGTGATGCCACCCCGGCGAGAGGTCACCAGAAGCCGTGACAGTCACGTCTATTAGGCCGTGGCGAGCCAGCTGCTCCAGCAGGTGGTTCAGCATGCCGTTGGGGGTGTCAACGGAGGCCTGCCCTGTGCCGTCGAGGTCCAGCGTAACCTCAACCTGGCTCTCCCGGGTGTCCCTCCTGACGGTCGCCCTGCGATCGCTCACGTGCGTCTCCAGCAAGTCGATTGGGCGCGGCGCGTGCCCGGCGCCGGAAGCCTACGGCCCTACGAGGGTTTCCTCCAGGGCGGTGACCAGCGCATCGGTATGCTCCGGCCGGCCAACGGATATCCGCAGCGAGTCCCTGATCCGCGGCGCGTTGAAGTATCGCACAAAGATACCCTTCCGCGCCAGCGCTTGAAACACTGGCAGCGCCTTCCCGTTGTCGACCTCGCACAACAGGAAATTTGCCAAGGATGGGAGCGGGTGAATTCCCGGGATGTCCTTCAGACGGGCGAATAGACGCTCACGCTCCTCCACAATCGCGGCCACGTTACCCATCAGGTGGTCGAGGTCCGCCAGGGATGCCAGCAGCGCCACTTCCGCGGCGGCGTTGACATTGTAGGGCTGCTTGATGTCCATGAGCAGTTCCAGCAGCCTTGGCGCCATGATTCCGTAGCCAATGCGCAGTCCGGCCAGACCGGCCCACTTGCTGAGCGTGCGCAGCACCACAAGGTTCGGATGCTCCGGCACCAGGTGGGCAAACGTCTGACCGCTGAACTCGAAGTAGGTCTCGTCGATCACCACGAGTATGGGCGAGTCCAGCAGGCTCAGTACCATTTGCTCGGTGACGGAGTTGCCCGTGGGGTTGTTGGGCGACGTCAGGAAGATGACCTTGGTCATGGTGCCAATCACGCTGTTGACCTCGTCGATGTCCACCTGAAAGTCATCGTCCCTGGGAATGTTTATCAGTGTGCCACCGTTCACCTGTGTGCTGAAGGAGTACATACCGAAGGTAGGAGGACAGCTGATGACCCTGTCGGCCGGCTCAATCGTGGCCCTGAGCACCAAATCGATAATCTCGTCCGCTCCCGCGCCGGCCATGATGTACTCCGCAGACATGCCGGTGTACTCCTCAAGCGCTCTCCTGCAGGCGACTTGGCCGGCGTCCGGGTAGATGTGGTAGCCACGGTAGTCGGCAAGCGCCTCCAGCACCCGCGGCGACGGTCCGTAGGGGTTCTCGTTGGCGTTCAGCTTGATGACGCTCTCCGGTGGTATTCCGGCGGTCTGAGCGAGCGCGGCCGGAGAGTCTACCGCCTGGTATGGCCGCAGCTCCCGTAGGTCGGCGCGAAATAGCCTGGAAACGTCCAATGTGTGCTCCTAAGCGCGGTTCAGACCGCTCCGCCGCCGCCGGCTCCGTCACGCCCGCCGCGCTCCAGCCTGATCTCCACGGCCCGTGCGTGGGCGTCGAACTGCTCTGCGCGGGCCAGTATCGCGGCCGAGCCGGTGAGCCTGCGCGCCATCGCAGGGTCCAGCGCGACCACCGGCGTGCGCTTGATGAACTGCGAAACGCCAAGGCAGGAGTTGAAGCGGGCCGTGCCTCCCGTTGGCATCACGTGGCTGGGTCCGGCGACGTAGTCGCCCATAACCTCCGGCGAGTGGTCGCCGAGGAAGATTCCCCCAGTGTGGCGCACCTTGCCCACGGCGCTCCAGGGTTCGCTGATCATGAGGCACAGGTGCTCAGGGGCGTACTCGTTGGCGAGATGAATCGCCTCGTCGAGGTTGTCCACGACGACGAAAACACCGCGCCGGTCGATGGAGGCCGCCGCGGTGTCGCCGCGAGGGAGGGCGGCCAGCTGCCGCTGCAACTGCTCCTGGATCTGGGGTATCAATTCCTCGCAGGTGGTGATCAGCACGGGCGTAGCCAGCAGGTCGTGCTCGGCTTGGCCCAGCAGGTCGGCCGCGCACAGCGTCGGGTTGGCGGTCTCGTCCGCGATGATTAGCGTCTCCGTGGGGCCTTCCAGCCCGTCGATGCCCACCTGCCCGTAGACCATCTTCTTGGCGAGCGTCACGAAGACGTTGCCCGGGCCGCAGATCATGTCCACCTTCGGGACAGTCTCGGTTCCGTAGGCCATGGCGGCGATTGCCTGAGCGCCACCGATCTGAAAGACCTGCCTGACTCCGGCAACCTGCGCGGCGGCCATAACCGCAGGCGGCGGTCCCTGCTCACCGCACGGCGGAGTCGCCAGCACGATCTCCCGTACGCCGGCTACACGGGCGGGTATCGCAGTCATCAGCACAGTGGATGGGTACGCGGCGCGCCCTCCGGGAACGTACACGCCCACGCGCTCCACGGGCGTAATGATCTCACCGAATCCGTTGTCCATGTCCATCCACGGCTTCGGCATGGTCGCTGCGTGGTACTGCCGGACGCGGGATGCGGACGTGTTCAGCGCGTCCACTATCTCTCGCGGCACTTCCGACGCCAAGAGTCTCACCTCATCGCGAGTCAGCTCCAGGGACTGCGGCTCGGCGCCGTCTATGCGGCGGGTGTATTCCCGAACGGCCTCGTCGCCGCGCTCTGCCACGTCGCGGATGATGAGCGCGACGACCTCCTCAGGCGTCATGGGCTGCCCGAAGACCCGCTCGATGCCCGCAGCCATCTCCGGCGAGGAGGCCTGATCCCGCAGGAACGCCTCGCGATCGAGAGCCCTTCTGCCCTCCTCCATTCCTCTGACTACCCTCATGCCAGGTACCCCCGCGAGAACTCCATGAGGTCGCTGATGCTGCGCTCCCGAAAGTCTTCGAAGAGCTGCCGGTCAATGGTCTCAAAGATGCGGTCCAGCCCGCGAGGGACGGACTCAAGGAACTCCTCCACCATGTCCTGTGTGCGATTGGTCTCGTCCGCCCGTCGCGCCACAACGCGGCGGGCCATGAATCTCAGGCGATCCCAGGTGAAGCTCCAGCTCAGCGTTCCCTCGATCCACTCGCGCCACTCGCACATGGTGTCCGACGCGATGAAGCCGACGTCCACGCCCTTCTCAGCCTGCGCGATGTGCGGGCGGAGCGTCTCGAGTCCGCCGAGTGCCAGCTGCTCCCGCCTGTCGAGCTCCAGCTGCAACGCCCTGTCCATCAGGTCACCCTGGTGCGGGTCTTCGTAGACGGCGCGATTGCCGAAGTACGGTCGGTACAGGCCGAGAATCCACAGCTCGTCGGACAGCAGGTGGGACGCGTAGCCTACCACAAAGGCCGCGGTGGCCTCGGAGAGGTCGCCGAAGCTGGCCAGGTGGGGATGCAGTCGGAACATGCCGTCCAGGCCGTCGCCCTTCTTGTGGAAGTCCAGGTCCGCGAAGTGGGTGTCGTCCCGCTTTCCCTTGGTGATGATGCGGATGTCAGGAGTCACCGAGCCAAGCAGGAAGGCCCCCAGGTGTCTATTGATCACGGGATGCTCAAGCCGCGAGGCGGCTTCCTTGGCCATGCCCAGGTGGGCGCTGAGGTTGGGCATTGCTTCCTCCGACCCTCAGCCCGCCCGTCCAAGCGCCTGCAGAAGGGACTGGTAGGCGTTGCAACGGTCCTGGAATACGTAGTGGGCCTGAGAGACCGTCACGCTCCCCGCGCCTATCTCGCGCAGGTGGTCGACGGCCTCCAGGAGGCGTTCCCGTGGCACAACCAGGGTCACGGCGAACCACGTCCCCTCGTCCTCACTGTACACCCTCGCGATCGTGGGGCCCTTCAGGCCGGAGACCTCCGGCCTTCGCGTGACCTCTTCCGCAACTTCCTCAGGTGAGGTGCCGAGGATGTTTGCGGTGATGCTGAAGAAGTCCCTTGCGCGCAGGTGTGCCTCCGCCTGCTCTAGCAGAATGCGCGTCTCGCGCAGTGCCACAGGCTCCTCGGCAAGTCGACGCCCGTTGCCGATGATGCACGCTTGTGAAGCCAGAATGGTTCCGTTCTCCACCGTCTTCAGCCGGTTCTCGCGCATGGTTGTGCCCGTCGAGGAAATGTCCGCGATGATATCAGCGAAACCCATGGCGGGGGCTGCCTCCAGGGTGCCGCTGGACTGGACCACGGAGTAGTAGCTCACGCCGTGCCTGAGCATGTGCCGTTCAACGAGCCTCGGATACTTGGTGGCGATCTTGAGATCGCGGCCGTGCTCGCGCATGTCCACGGAGAGGTCTGCCAGGTCGCTCATGGAGTCCACGTCCAGCCACGAGTCGGGCACGCCAACCATGAGCTTGCAGCCTCCGAAGCCCAGATCGTCCATGACCAGGATGGCGTCTCCTCCCTCCGGGCACATCTCCATGTAGCGGTCCAGCCCGGTGATGCCCAGGTCCACGCTGCCATCCTCCACCTTCAGCGGTATGTCCGCCGTCCGCTGGAACAGCACAGTTGCGCCGGATCCGCCCCCGATGGTGCCGGTATAGCGGCGCGAGCTGGCGCGCTCCACCGGCAGGCCGCTGCTGCGCAGGAAGCTCAGTGTGGACTCGTAGAGCTCACCGTCGCTGGGAATAGCCAGGCGTAGAATGCGACTCCTCCAGGCTCCGGGGCATGTCCTCCGGGAGCAGCCCCAGTAGGTTTTCAAGTGTGTATGCGAAGCCGAGCGCGGGCACGTCATCGCGCCCGCCCAGGGCCTTGACGAGCCCATCGTAGCGTCCGCCACCGCACAATGCGATTTCGCCGCTTCGGTCGGAGGCCCGCATCTCGAACACCATGCCAGTGTAGTATGCCATGCCGCGCACCAGGCCGACGTCCACCTGAAGCGGCGTCTTTGGCCTGCGGAGGTGGAACGCGGCGAGCGCCTCCTCAAGCGGCGAGAGTGACTCGCGGCCGACGCCATGCTCGCGGAGCGCCGAGGCCAGCCGCGACATGGCCTGCTCCTCGTCTCCGCCGGCGGACGCGACGCGGGAGAGCAGCGAGATACCCCGCTCCACACTCTTGGCGTCGTCACCCTGCTCCTGCTTGCCCATGAAACGGGTGAGGATCTCGTCCGTGGACCGGCTGCCCTGTATGCCGCTGAGGGAGTCGTGGAAGAGGTGGCGCAGGGCGTCAATGGCCTCCTGTCTTCCCGTGCCGTTTGCAGGCAGGACCGACGGGCGGCTGCCCTCATCACCCTTCACAAGGCCCCGCGAGCGTGCCTGCTCCAGTATGCTCGCAGCGTTGACTGAGCCATCCCTGAGCACAGGCAGGCAGCCGATGAGGAAGTCCTGGGTTCTCGACGAGATGCCGAGCTCGCTCAGCATCAGGTGCAGCACGCCCACGTGTCCCACGATGCACACGGGCGAGGGTGCGCCGAGCTGCGACAGGCCGTCCATCGCCAGCGCGAGCAGTTCGCCGTCGGAGTCGGGCGAGGCGGCGCCTATCACCTCTGCGCCGGTCTGGTGCACCTGGTTGAACCGCCCGGCTTCGTCGTAGCGAAAGACGGGGCCGGTGTACTGGAGGCGCATCGGAAGAGGCTCCCCCTCTGCCCGCTCCAGGTAGTACCTGATGACGGAGGGCGTGAACTCCGGTCTGAGGCTGACGCGGTTGCCGCCCGGATCGTTGAAGGTGTACATGCGGGTGGCCAGCTCACCGCCGGACTTGCGCAGGAACAGCTCCGTCGGCTCCAGGAGCGGCGTGTCTATAGCGCGGTAGCCGTGAGACGACAGGTGCGCCTGGAGAATGTCGCGGGCGGTGGTCCTGCGATGTAGCTCCTGCGGGGTCTCGTCTCTCATTCCGGGCAGCGGCCGGACGGGTGGCATGGCGTAATCTTACCTCTGATTCGGGCTGGGGCTATTCTACAATATGGGCAGGCGCGCTTCAATGCGGCGAGCGGCGGGACGCAAGAGGCTCTCAGCGCCGGGCGGTCAGGGGACCACGTTTACTTCGCTACCCACGTTGAAGAGGGCTATTCCTTCTGTGTCGACATGGTCTGCACATATCCGGGCCGCGTCGGCCACGGCGTCCCCTGTAATGCGACTAAGGAATTCAAGACGACCTCCGCCGTAGCCTCCACCCTTAACTGACATGCCCGGCTCGATCACTTGACCCTGCAGCATCACCGCGGGCGGATCGACCTGCCAGGTCGCCCCGAATGGCCACACCACCGGGCTTAGGCGCTCCGAGTTGGAGCTTCCGAGGTACAGGCATCCGGCTTCCTCGTCGAACACCACGGTCCCCCCGAGTGGAGCGTCCACTCCGCCGAATACTCCGACGGGATCAGGCGAGGTCAGCACTGGGCCATCCACCTGACCGCTCTGAGACGGGTCGGACGGAATGACTACCAGGTCGACAGTGATGCCGTCGAGAATGTCGGCTCTGGTGGCGTCGATGAGGGCCTCGGTTGCACTGGCATGGATGTCGTCGATAACGGCGGCGTCACATACACCGCTGAGTACCCGAGTAATCGTAGTGAGATGGCCCGTCTCCACATCTGCCCCGGAGCGGCCCACCCCGAGTTCAGGCGTTTCGGACGCGGCGTAGTGGAATGCACGGATTGCATCCCCTCCCTCCATCTCATTGAATCCCACGTGGGAGTGTACCTCGACAGTGGCGCCCCACCGTCTGTTGACGTATCCTTCGATCATCCAGAGCGCCGCATCCGGCGGCCTCCCGGCGAATGCGACCAGCCCGCTAGCGGCCAACTCGACCCTTGCCCAGGCGTAATCGCCGGGAAACGTCTCCCTGATCGTATCGACCAGTGCGAGGAAGCTGCCCTGCGACCCGTACCGTTTTATCGCGGCATCGAGCGATATTCCCTTCTGGAGGGCAATGGTCTCCAGGTCCTGAAGCAGCGCATCGCTGAGCTGTTCCTTGAGTTCAGCCGGCGGAATTGGTTCCTTTGGCGATTCATAGAGCTTGACGGGCTCCCTGATCCTGACCGCAACCGCTTTACGAGGCACCGACAGCTCTTCCAGCTTTTGCCCAATCCTCTGAGCGGCGGCATCGTCCACCACGCGTATCTCGAGCCGGTTCCTGCTTTCGTCGAGGTCCGTAACAACGAGTCCAGGGTCTGTTATCCCGCTGATGTCCTCGTGCCACTGGCCTAGCTGCACGATCGAATAGTCTGCCTCTACCGGATACACGCCGAATATGTCTACCCCGATTCGTTCAGCACCAACCAACTGCTTCAGCGCCGATTCGGCCTCTTCATGCTGACAGGCATTCTGCATGTAGACGTACGCCGTATACCAGTGGGGTGGCTTACGGGTCCCAAGCTCCAGGTAGTACCCGCCGAAGCCCGGCCACTGCTCCGCCACTTGAGCAAGACCCTTGTCCACGATGATGGACGCGGCCGGCTCGGGCGTGGGTTCCGGCAGAGGGCCAGGGCTGCTGACGCTCACCGACTGGCCCGTGTGCATGTCTACAACCAGCCGATTTCCCAGAGGCTCGCTAAGACGAACCTCAACGTGAGCTACGCACGCCGCGGGCGGCCCGCCCAACCTTATACCAATGGCGCTGAAGTGGACGTACAGCTTGACTTGTATGTCTACCTCTGTCTCCGCAAGCTCCGAGAGTTGCGGAGCTCCTTCGCAGGAGATGACTTTCAGCGAGAGCCTGTCCGGCGCAATCAGCTGCGCTTCTTCCACGCTCTTCCAGCTGCGCCAAGCGCTTCCACCGACATGATACCAGACCATGAAACAGGCCACGAAAACCACCAGGCCAGTCACCGCCGCGGTGACAGTCGCTACGACGATTGGGTTTCTCAAGAGACCTCCCGGGAACCTACTTGAGTCTGAATCGCTGGTCATGCGGCTTCCGGACGCCCGTACATTCTTCTGCTCCGTTCCTTCGGAATCACTCATACGCTGTGGTGACCCTCACCGTTTGCCCGGTGTGCAGGTCGATAACGACCCGGTTTCCTAAAGGCTCGCTAAGTGGGATTTCAACGCGCTTGAGGCATTCGGGAGAGACAGCATCCAAGCCACCTCGAAATAAGAAGTGCAGGACATACAGCTTGACCTGAAAGTCAACCTCAGTCTCCGCGGCCATCGACAGTAGCGGGATTCCTTCGCAGGAGTTTACTATCAGTGAGAGCTTGTCCGGTGCAACTAGCTGCGCTTCCTCCACGCTCTTCCAGCTACGCCAAGCGCCTCCTCCGAGTTCATGCCAAACTACCAAACAAGCCACGAAAACCACGAGGCCAGTCACCACCGACGCAACAATCGCCGCGAAAATTGGGTTTCTCATGAGACCTCGCAGGAGTCTTCTTGAATCGGGGCCGTTGGGCATGAGGTCCTCCGATGGTGTTGGATGGCCAGCCTCGCGCCTCCCTCCCCGCTAAACGCGGGCCACGAACTGCTGGAAGATGCTCAGCAGTATGATCGCCACCATGGGGCTCAGGTCGATCATGCCCATGCGCGTGAAGCGGCGTATGGGTGCAAGCACCGGCTCCGTGATGTAGATCAGCGCATCGCGCACGCGGAAGAGAGCGTTGTCGTAGCGCAGCAGCCCACCCACGACGAGCCAGTCCAGGATGACGCGTCCGAGAATGGCGAAAATGAGCAGTGTTATGAGGTAGTTGAGGAGGGCGCCCATGGCCTATCTTAGCCCAGCTCCAGCGCCTTCTCGTGCGCGGCGATGACGGCGTTCATCACGGCCGCCCGGAAACCCGCATCCTCCAGCGCCAGCAGCGCCTCCGCGGTGGTCCCGCCCGGAGACGTCACCATGTTCCGCAGGTCGGCCGGATGCCTGCCGGACTCCCTGGCAAGCGCCGCGCTGCCCTCGATGGTCTGCAGCGCCAGCGTCTGCGCCATCTCACGCGGCAGCCCCATGTACACGCCGGCGTCGATGAGCGATTCCAGGAAGAGGAATACGTACGCCGGGCCGCTTGCGCTCAGGGCGGTTGCCATGTCCAAGTACTTCTCCTCCGCCACGTAGGTGGCGGTCCCGAGGGAATCGAAGATTTCGCCTGCCGCTTCGCGGTGGGCCTCCGGTACCTCCGGCGAGGCCGTCCACACGGTCATTCCCTGCCCGACTTGCGCCGGCGTGTTGGGCATGACACGTATGACCGCTGCGTGGTTGGCGCCCTCCGAGATGGACTGCACAGATGCGCCCGCCACAATGGACAGGATGCTCTGGGATGCAGTCAGCCTTCCGGACAGCTCCTCGAGGACCTCCGCAAGTTGCTGGGGTTTTACTGCGATGACCACGATGTCCGCCCCTTCGATGGCGCTGTGGTTGTCGACGACAGTGCGCGTTCCGTAGCGGCCGCTGAGGTACTCGCGCCGGCGAAGCACCGGCTCGCCTACTACTATTGATCCGGCTTCTGCCACGCCGCGCGCCAGCACGCCGGCAATGATGGCCTCAGCCATTGTGCCCCCGCCTATGAAGGCCAGGTTGAGGCTCCCGCTTTCCAGTCCCGCGTTCGGTGTTGACATGACGCTACTGCGGCAGGCGCCCGGTCGTAGCTATGTAGGCGGCGGCGAGCACGGCCTCCCGCATGCCGGTCTCGTTTGCGATGCCCTTGCCGGCGATGTCGAAGGCGGTGCCGTGGTCAACGGACGTTCGCACGAACGGGAAGCCGAGGTTGATGCTTACGCTGCCATCGAAGTCCTTGACCTTGATGGGGATGTGTCCCTGGTCGTGGTAGTGGACCAGCACGGCATCGTAGCGGCCTGCGATGGCCTGAGGGAACACGGAGTCCGCGGGCACCGGGCCGGTCACGGTCATGCCCCTGCTTCGAGCCTCCTCCACGGCCGGCCCAATCTCGTCGATCTCCTCCCGCCCGATGAGACCGCCGTCGCCGCCGTGGGGGTTCAGCGCGGCCACGCCGATGCGCGGGGGATCGAAGCCCCAGGCGCTGAAGCAGTCGTGGGTGAGCTGCAGCTTGGCGAGAATGTGGTCCTTCGTGACGTACTCCACTGCGCGCATGAGCGACCGGTGGGTGGTCAGGTGCACCACGCGCAGGTTGCCTGCGGTGAGCATGGTTGCCACCTCCTTGGCGCCCGTGAGGCTCTGATACAGCTCCATGTGTCCAATGTCCTCGTACCCGGCGGCCCTGGCGGCCTCCTTGTGGATGGGCGCCGTGGCAATGGCCTGGACTTCGCCGGAAAGGGCCATCTCCCCGGCCTGGAGGATCCACTCCACGGAGGCCTTGCCCGCGGCGGCGGACACCTGGCCCGGCGCCACGTCCTCTGCGTTGAGGTTGCCCGGGTCCAGTATCGAAACGGTGTTTGCGGGCGCCTCGGCCGCGGACGATACCTGCGTCACCTGGTAGGACAGACCGAGGTCTCGAAGAGTCTTGTCGAGCAGCGGCGCGTTGCCTATGACCAGCGGGTGGCACGACGCGACCACGTCGGGATGGGCGAGGGCCTTGGCGACGACCTCCGGCCCTATGCCGGCGGGGTCGCCCATTGTGAGGGCTATCGTGGGTCGATCGCTCATGTTGCCCCCTTTGCGGAGTCGTTTAGGGCATTATATGGGGTGAGAGGCTGTGGTACAATATCAGCGGCCCCGAGGGTCCGGGGCCGCTGTGATGCACGCTCCTTCGAGGGGAGCGCCGCTCCGTGGATCGATAGACGCCAAGCGTCTAGTCCAGCTTCACACCGTCCCCGTCCGAGCAGCCTCCGGGTCGGTGTGTGCATAAACTCTGTTGCCTCCCTATCCGCACCTCTCGTAGCCGCAGCTGGGGCAGCTCACGCAGCCCTCCTGGTGTACCAGGAAACCGCTGCAGTCGGGGCAGGTGATCCTGCCGTTTAAGCCGTTTCCGTTGGCCTCGGCCTTCAGGAACAGCCCCTGCTGCACTGCGACGGGAACGGCGCCCTCGGAAACCGCGCCGCCTCGCAGGGCCATTACCGGCCGCTCGTCCGCGGGCACCGCGTGCCGGCTCAGCACCAGCGCAACGGCGTCCGGGCCGGATCGCACCAGCACGCCGTCGTCCCACTGCGGGCAGCACGTGATGCCCCGCAGCTGGTCCACCACGTGGGCGGGATCTATGCCTGAGCGCAGCGCCAACGAGACAAGCCGGGTGATAGCCTCTATCTGGGCGGAGTCGCAGCCGCCGGCCTTACCCAGGTTGGAGAACACCTCGAAGGGCTGATCGTCCCTGGAGTTGATGGTTACGTACATGTTGCCGTGGCCCGTGCGCACGCGTTCGGTGACGCCCTGGACCTGCGCGGGCCTGGCCATAGGCACGGGCAGGACGCTGGTGGCCGGCTCCGCGCCGGTCGACGCTCCCACTGCTTCCAGCGCCGCGGATTCGGTGGCGCCGGAGGTCAGCACCTCCGCTTCCCTGCTGCCAGAGCGATACACCGTGATGCCCTTGCAGCCCAGCTCCCAGGCCATCAGGTAGGCGGTGCGCACGTCCTCGCGGGTGGCGGAGTTGTGGAAGTTGATGGTCTTGGATATGCCCGCGTCCACGCTCTCCTGGAACGCCGCCTGCATCCTAACGTGGTCCTGCGGCGAGATGTCCGCAGAGGTGACGAACACTTCCTTGATCCACTCCGGCACGTCTTCCCTGTCCTGGATGGAGCCGCCATTGGCAAGGTACTCCATGAGCTCATCGGTGTAGAAGTTGTCTTCGACGGCCATGCGCTCGAAGTTGGAGTCGATGTAGAGCAGGCTCTCACCCTCCAGGATGTTGTGCTTGCGGTAGCAGAGCGAGAAGAGGGGTTCTATGCCGCTGGAGCAGCCGGCGATCATGGAGATGGTGCCCGTGGGCGCCACCGTGAGCCGGCACGCATTGCGCATGAGCCGTCCCTGCTTCTGGAGTGAGCTGCCGGGGTACGCCGGGAAGACTCCCCGCTCGTGGGCCAACTCCTCGGAGGCGGCGTCCGCCTCTTCCTTCACGAATCGCATGATGGATCGGCCCAGCTCCAGGCCTTCCTGCGAGTTGTAGGGAATGGCCATCATCACCAGCATGTCGGCGAAGCCCATGACGCCCAGGCCGGTCTTGCGGGTGAGCTTGGTCATGCGCTCGATTTCCGGGACGGAGTAGCGGTTCGCGTCGATGACGTTGTCCAGGAAGCGGGCGGCCACGCGTGTAACATGGCGCAGGCGTTCCCAGTCCACGGTGGGCTGGCTGCCGCCCTCGATCACGAACCTGGAGAGGTTGATGGAGCCCAGGTTGCAGGACTCGTACGGCAGCAGGGGCTGCTCGCCGCAGGGGTTGGTGGCGGTCATGCGTCCGATGTTGAGCGTGGGGTTGTCCTCGTTGACGCGGTCCAGGAAGATAGCGCCGGGCTCGCCATTGCGCCACGCCCCCTCGATCATGTGCTTGAACACCTCAGCGGCGTTGAGCCGGCCTACCACCTCGCCCGTGGCGGGGTCTCGCAGGTCGTAGTCTTCGCCCCGGACCGCGGCCTGCATGAACTCCTCGCTGGCTCCCACAGAGATGTTGAAGTTGTGGATCTGTCCCTCCTGGGTCTTGCAGGTGATGAAGTCCATGATGTCCGGGTGGTGGACGTCCATGACGGCCATGTTGGCGCCGTCACGCTTGCCTCCCTGCGTTACCAGCGTGGACACGGATGAGAGATGGCGAAGGACGGCCACCGGGCCGCACGCCCTGCCGTGAGTCGTGGATATGTGGGCGCCCTTGGGGCGAATCTTGGAGAGAGCGAAGCCCGTGCCGCCCCCAAACTTCTGCACCAGGGCGGTCTCCTTGGCCGTCTCCATGATGCCCTCCATGCTGTCCTCCAGGCCAATCACGAAGCAGGCCGAGAGGGTGCCGGCGCCCGTGCCGGCATTCATCAGCGTGGGAGAGTTTGGCACGTACTCCAGGTCGGCCATTGTGCGATAGAACTCCTCCTCCCAGCGGGCCACGTCCGCGCTGCCGTCGTAGAGGGTCTCCGCCTCGGCAATGGCGCGGGCCACGCGCCGGCACACGTCCGACCAGGAGTGCTCCACGGTGTTGCCGCTGTCGTCCTTGAGGTAGTATCGCTTCTCCAGGACAACTTTGGCGTTCTCGGACACGTCCGGCCTTGTGGCCGTGGCGGCGCCGCCTGTGGATCCGGACCCCCTCCTCGACGTGTAGGTACGCTCCAAGTGGTGGTCTTCCCCGCTGCCACCGGCCACTGACAGCGCAGCCTGCTGCGCAGCGGTGGGGACCTCGATGCCGGCGGCCTCCAGTGCTGCCACCAACTCCTTCATCAGCGCCTTCTTGCTTCCGGCGTCTTTGTGTCCGTTCCCGATGCTGTCGATGGTCATGGCTCCACTCTCCGGTACCTGTGTTGTCTGTGCTTCCCCGCTGCTCCGGCTCACCGACCGGCGGGGAGGGATTCCGTCTTGTATCGCCCTGCCCGGGCCGGCTGGCGTACCGTTGCGGGCCGCCTCTAGTCGTTTCCTCCTGCTAAATCCATGGGCAGGCCGGCGGCGTTGCTCCGCGGTCTGCGGCCGCGGCGTCTTCTGGGTGGCTCCTCGTTCATGAGCGGGAGCTGCGGCGATGGGTCGCTGCGCTCCAGCGCCTGCTGCGCCGTCTGCAGCGCCTCCACGGCGTCACGGAAGCGCTCCACGTCTGCGAAGTCACGGTATACGCTGGCGAAGCGGATGTAGGCCACGGGGTCCAGCGCACGAAGCCGCTCCACCACCATCTCGCCAATGGCGAAGCTGGGGATCTCGGCGCGGCCCAGCGCCTGCAGCTGAGTCTCGATGTCGTCCGCCAGCTTGTCGATGGTGCCGGTCGGCAGGGGCCGCTTGACGCAGGCCATCTGCACGCTCCTGGTCAGCTTGTCCCGGTTGTACTCCTCCCTACGGCCGTCTCGCTTGGCGACCATGAGAGCGGTGGTCTGGACACGCTCGTATGTAGTGAAGCGCAGGCCGCACATGCTGCACTCGCGCCGCCGCCGGACGCCTTCGGGGGCGTCCCTGGAGTCGATGACCCGGGAGTCCGGGTGATTGCAGTATGGGCAGCGCACTACCTTTTCGCTCCGAAACTATGCTTGAAGATACCAGATATGGTGCTGTGGGGTCTTCCGAACACCAGCGCCTGTGCAAAAGACGTATGGCTATTCTATTGCTGTGCCATGAACGCTGTCAATAGCAGGGTACATGATTTTGTAGAAATTCCGGCATTTTGCACAAGATGTGGTTGTCAGCCGCACCTGCCCCCTTCAAGACGCTCTACACCAACCAGTCCTTGCCCTTTATCCCGACTCTCCATCCGTGTCATAATTCTCATATGGTTGTGGAAGATAGTTCAGCAAGTTCCCCCGTCGTGTGGGCTACCGGTCTGCGGAAGAGCTACGGCGACTTGGTGGCCGTGCAGGACGTGTCTCTCTCGGTCAGACCCGGCGAGATCGTCGGTATCGTTGGTCCCAACGGATCAGGCAAGACCACGACAATCCGCATGCTTCTCGATATCATCCAGCCCGACGCGGGCGAGGTCTCAGTATTCGATGCCGCCATTACCCCGGCCGCCAGGGAGCGAATCGGCTACCTGCCCGAGGAGCGTGGACTCTATCGCTCCCTCCGCGTGATCCCCAACCTGCTGTACCTGGCCGAGCTCAAGGGCGTCACCCGAGAGCAGGCTCTCCGCCGGTCCGACCAGCTGCTCGATCGTCTCGGCTTGGAGCCGCACCGCAACAAGAAGGTCCAGGAGCTGAGCCGAGGCCTGGGTCAGCTCGTGCAGTTTGCGGCCACCCTTGTCCACGATCCGGAATTCGTAGTCCTGGACGAACCGTTCAGCGGGCTTGATCCAGTTAACGTGCGCGTCATGAAGGACGTGGTCGCTGAGCTGCGCGCCAGGAACGTCGCGATCATGTTCTCCACCCATCAGATGTCGGACGTCGAGGAGCTCTGCGACCGCATCCTGATGATCGACAACGGCCAAGTTGTGCTCGACGGGCTGGTTACCGAGATCAAGCGCCGCTATGCAGGGAGCGAGGTATTCGTCGCCAGTGACCAGGACCCCGAGGGAATTGATGGCGTATTGGAGTTGCGGAGGGAGGGTGTGGGGTACGTGGTGAGGCTATCGCCCGGCTACGCGCCGGAGGACATGCTTCGGGCGCTGCTCGACCGCGGCGCCAGGATCGACCGGTTCGAGCTGGCGACCCCGAGCCTGGAGCAGATATTCCTGCAGGTCGTCGGGAGCCGTCATGGGTAAGACGTGGCTTGTAGCGCGTCACGAGTTCTCCGTCACCCTGGGCCGCCTGTCCTACCGCATCTTCGCCGCTTCCGTGCCAGTGCTTGCGATTGTCGCGCTTGTTGGAATGACCATCTTTCAGGCTGTAGCCTCCGATGATGCCTCCGGGGAGGAATCCTCCGCCTCTGCCGGACCGGCTGCTGTAGGCTACGTGGACCTCACCGCCGGCGAGGACGGCCGGCCTCTCTTCTCCCGCTTCCAGCTTCAGGGCAACACGGTGTTCAAAGCCTACCCACACCAGGACGCGGCCACGCAGGACCTCCTTTCTGGGCGTATCGACAGGTACTACGTATTTGGGATGGACTACCCGGATACCGGGATAGTCCATGAGGTGCGTGAGCAGCGAGCAGGGCTGTCGTTCGAGGAGGGCGGCAGAGGCGCCCTCCACAGGTTCGTTCTGGAGAACCTCTTCGAAGGGCAGGTCGCACCGGACCAGCTCGACCGCATCAGGACTCCCTATCGAATTGTGACTGTCGAGGTGGGTGAGTCCGGCGCGCCTGCGGAATCGGACTTAGACGTCGGCGCTACGTTGACCTTCATCGCCGCCGGAATTCTGCTGTTGGTCTCCGGGTTCACCGCATCAGGCTATCTGCTCCAGGGACTGACGGAGGAAAAAGAGAACCGCATCATGGAGGTCCTGCTCTCCTCCATCAAGCCGGAGCACTTGATGTTTGGCAAGCTGTTGGGGCTCGGAGCGGCGAGCCTCCTGCAGGTTGCCGTCTGGGCCGCAACTGGGGTAGTATTCCTGCTCGTCCTGAACCTCATCGTCGAACTGCCCGTCGAACTCAGCAGTGAACTCGTACCCTCGCCCGGCAGCCTCCTGATAGCCTTCGCCTACTTCCTGCTGGGCTACGCGATGATAGGAACGCTGCTGGCGGCGATTGGCGCGGTCACCACCAACCAGAGGCAGGCGGGCAACATCAGCGCCTTCGTTATCGTGCCAACCGTAGCTCCTATGTGGTTCTTGACTGCGCTGCTCGAGAATCCCGACGGGATGCTTGCGAGGGTACTCAGCTTTATCCCGATCACGGCGCCGGTGACCAGTCTGGCGCGGCTCAGCCTCGGCGGCATGGGCGGTCTCGAGGCGTTCCTCAGCCTGCTGGCCCTATCGCTGAGCGTGGCGTTCGCAGTCGCGCTGACCGCTCGCCTCTTCCGCGCCTACCTGCTGGTGTTCGACCAACAGGTGAAGCTTGGCCAGCTCTTCCGAACCCTGCGCGGCGGCTAACGGCCCGTGCCGCGGCGAGCTACTGGGTCTCGTAGGCGGTCGGCAGCTCGCGGACGGCCGTTCCCACCTTCCGCTCCGCGACGGCGAGGTCGAACTGCGACTGGAGGTTCAACCAGAACTGCGGGTCGACGCCAAACCAGTGCCCGAACCTCAACGCCGTGTCTCCGGTCACAGAGCGCTTGCCGGCGATGATCTGGCTCACTCGATTGGGCGGAACGTCTATCTCGCGGGCGAAGGCCGTCGGGGCGACGCCGTGCTCAGCAAGCTCTTCCTCAAGCACCTCTCCGGGGTGAACAGCGCGTCTGAACATACGAAGCTCCTCAGTGGTAGTCAACAATCTCGACGTGGGTCGGGCCCGGTCCGTCCGGCCACTCAAAGCAGATTCGCCATTGGCGGTTTATGCGGATCGAGTACTGCCCTACTCTCTCTCCTCTCAACGCCTCCAGGCGATTGCTGCCCAATGCTCGCAACGTGACCAGGGAGGGCGCGGCGTTCAGTATGGACAGGCGCCTGGCCGCCTGCCGCTCGAATCCCTCGAACGCGGCGACGTGCTCTCCGACAGCGAACCGTTCTGTGTGCCTGTCTCCGTAGCTAAGTATCAATACGGCGAACTGTAACGCAATTGACGCTTGACGTCAAGCGTCATTCTGCCGAACACCACACTTGGCTATCGCGTCCTCTGGGCCCCCCTACCCCGCCTCCATCAGCTGCCGCGCCAGCTCAAACGCCTCCTCCCGCGTGGCCACTTCGCCCGCGCCGTGCGCCTCCGCGACGGCCTCCAGCAGCCGTCCGACCTGCGGTCCGGGGGACAGCCCCAGCGCCTCCATCAGCGCGTTGCCGTCCACCAGCCTTGGCGCCGCCCGTGGCGCGCCCTCCTGGTCCAGTCCGCCCTCGAGAATGTGCGCGATCAAGCGGCAGTGGCCTTCCCAATCGCCCGATTCCACGGCCGGGCCCTTGGCCGCCAGGTAGTCTGCCATGTTCAGGTACAGAGTGTCCACCGCCGCCTCGCCCAAGTCTCGGAAGTAGCGATAGACAGCGCGCGGCGTCGGCAGGTCCACGCCCTGTCGCATCTGTGTGGGCCGCAGGTGGTGTCGCACCATTGCCGCCACCAGGTCGACGCCGCGGCTGCTGATGCGCAGGCGCCGCAGTATGCTCCGGCAAATGTCCGCGCCCTGGGCGTCGTGCCCGAAGAAGCGCATGCGCCCGGTGTCGTCGATCGTCTTGGTGGCCGGCTTGGCCACGTCGTGGAGAAGGCCGGCCAGCTTCAGTATCGTGAGGCGCATGTGGCCGTCGCTGACCTCCTCGTCGAAGTGGGCCTCCAGCTGCGGACGCCACGGCGAGATTGCGATTACGCTGTCCTGTCCCCCACCTCTGCCCTTGATGAGGCGCTCCACGTGCGACGGCGTCTCCAGGCAGTGGTAGAAGACATCCCAGTAGTGCTCCCTGGGCTGCTCTACGTTCCTGGCCTCCTCCAGCTCCGGAATGAGCCGGCACAGTAGACCCAGATCGTCCATGAGGCGCAGACTGGCCGTAGCGCCAGGCTCGGCCAGCGTCTTCAGGAACTCGTCGCGCAGGCGCTCAGCGGCGACGCTGGTCAACAGGTGCGCGTCGCGTCTGATCCGGTTACGCGTTTGCTCGTCGATCGTGAATCCGAGTTTGGCGCTGAGCCTGACTGCCCGCAGCAGGCGTGCCGCATCGCTGCGAAAAGCGTGGTCCGAAACCACTCGGATGCGCTTGGACGCGAGATCGTCCAGCCCACCGCAGGGGTCGAGCAGGTTCAGGTTTCCGTCCGCGCCTGTCGAAGCGTCGCCGCTCTCCCACCAGGCGAGCGCGTCATCCAGCGAAACGGCCAGCGCATCGATGGTGAAGTCGCGGCCGGTCAGGTCCTGCTCGATGCTGCCGGAATACGAGGACAAGTCCAGTGTGAAGCGAGGCCTCGGATCGGCTTCCATGCGTGGGAGCACGATACGGGCGGTGGCGTGTTCCTCGTGCAGCAGCACGAAGGCGCCGCCCAGCGCCTTCGCGGCGTCGCGGGCGATCCCAACGGCGTTGCCCCTGACCGCGAGGTCAATGTCGGTCGCTGGGATGCCAAGGATGAGGTCGCGGAGGAAGCCTCCCACCACGTAGGCCTCCGCGCCGCTGTCCACCAGGATGGCTCGCAGCTGACGTAGGGGCGCGATGGCCGGGTCCGGGAGAGTTATGCGAGAGGCCGCGCCAGCCGACCGGGGGATCAACTTTCCTCTGAGGAGGCTCCGGCCGCCTGTGCCTGCAGCTTCCAGAGCTTTTCCGGGCTCTCCAGGTGGTCGATGTAGAGGGTGCCGTTGATGTGGTCGGTCTCGTGCTCCAGAGCTTGAGCCAGGAGTCCCTCCGCCTTGAAGCGTACCGGATTGCCGTCCCGGTCCAAGGCGCGCACTCGCACCTTGAGAGAGCGAGTCAGCTCTCCGCGGTAGCCCGGAATACTGAGGCATCCCTCCTCTACCACGCGCTCCCCCTCGCGGCGCACGATCTCCGGGTTGATGAGCACTCGAACCTCCTCCTCCTCCTCCGGTATCTCGATGACCACAACCCGCTGCAGCACGCCCACCTGGTTCGCCGCCAGACCCACGCCGTTGGCTTCCCGCATGGTGTCGATCATGTCGTCGATCAGCCGGTGAAGGGCATCGTCGATCTTGGTGACTCGCCTTGCCTTCTGGCGCAGCACAGGATCGGGAATCGTTCGAAGATGTAGAAGAGACAAGCTCTGCCTCCTGGAGCTGTGAATGTCGGCAACCCGCAGATCCGGTAAAGGCGACCGCCCTGGGGTCGGCTCATTGCCCAATTATAGTGTGGCCCAACCGCCCTGTAAATCCAATGTGGGCCGCTACATGACGGACATCGGGTCCACGTCCACGCTCCATCCCGGAGGGACCGTAACCTTCTCCAGCAGCTGACGAGGATTCTGGCCGCGCAGCACAATGTGCCAGCGATAGCGACCTCCCACGCGAGGCGGGTATGCCGGCGCCGGACCCAGCACGTCCGTTTCCGTGATGCCCCAGGCCAGCTTCTCGCGCCTCAGCGACTCGCCGAGTGCGATTGCCTGCCGGCGGCAGTAGTCGGGCCCGGTATGCGCGTACACCAGGTGAATCAGGTTGGTGAACGGCGGCAGGTCCTGTTCGTCCCGGTATGCAAGCTCTTCCTGGAAGAACCGCTCGTAGTCCTGATCTGCGGCCGCCATAATAGCATAGTGGTCGGGCGAGTACGTTTGCACGACGACCTGACCTCCGCGTGGCCCTCTTCCGGTGCGCCCTGCCACCTGGCACAGCAGCTGAAAGACGCGCTCTGAAGCGCGGTAGTCCGGCAGGAACAGCCCGATGTCGGCGCACATCACCCCGACGAGCGTCACGTCCGGGAAGTGGAGGCCCTTGGCGATCATCTGCGTCCCCACCAGCACCTGTGCGTCGCCGCGCAGGAAGCCGGCCATCACATGCTCGTTGCCGCCCCTCGTGGAGGCCGCGTCCCTATCCCAACGGAGCGTCTTTACGCCCGGGAACTCCTTTTCCACTTCCTCGACGACCCGCTGCGTTCCAAGTCCAAGATAGCGAATGCGAGGCCCTCGGCACTGCGGGCATGCCTGCGGATAGTTCTGCCTGTGGCCACAGCGATGGCACAGCAGCCGTCCAGACTGGGCGTGGTATGTCATTGGCAGGTCGCAGCGACGGCAGTGCATGGAGTGACCGCAGTCTCTGCACTGAACGAGACTGCCGCTGCCCCTGCGATTCAGGTAGAGGATCACCTGCTCGCCTTCGCGGAGCGCGAACTCCATCGCCTGGCTCAGGGCCCGGCTGAAGATGCTGCGGTTTCCCTCCTTCAACTCGCGGCGCAGGTCCACGACGCGCACTCTGGGCAACGGCGTCTCGCCGGCGTCCGAGGTGCGTATTCGGTGAGGCAGCTCCAGCAGCTCGAATTCGCCCTCAATGGACCGGCTGTTGGACACGACGTCCGGCGTGGCGCTGCCCAGGATGACCACGGCGTTCGCAAGCTGTGCCAGCTTTGTCGCCACCTCGCGGGCGTGGTAGTGGGGCGACGTGTCCTGCTGCTTGTACGTCCACTCGTGCTCCTCGTCCATGACGATGATGCCGAGGTCCGGCTGCGGTGCGAAGACGGCGCTCCGCGATCCGATCACCACGCCGTACCCGCCCTGGCGGATGTGCCACCACTGGTCGAAGTGCTCACCTCGCGACAGGCCGCTGTGGAGCACCGCCACCTGTCCCGGAAATCGTCGCCCGAATCTGTCTATGGTCTGCGGGGTGAGCGCCAGCTCCGGCACCATCACAATGCCCCGCCTGCCGCGGGACAGCGCGTGCGAAAGCGCCCTCATGTAGACCTCCGTTTTGCCGCTGGCCGTGACCCCTCGCAGCAGGAAGACACGCGGCGTCCCCGCGTCGATCGCGCTGCGGATCCGGCCCACGCAGTGCCTCTGTCGCGGTGTTAGCCTGGGAGGTTCGTCGGGCGGGAAGCTCCTGCCTGCAAGGGGGTCTCGGTCCTCCCGAATGCGCACGAGACGCAGGAGTCCCTTGCCCTCGAGTCCCTTCACCGCAGAGGTGCCATAGGCCTTCGTCGCTTCCGCCATGCGCATCGGCGCGCCCAGCCTCTCTACGTGGTCGAGCAGGGCTGCCTGCTTGGCGGCGCGGGAGCCCAGACGTTCAGCCCGTTGCTCCGGCGTGACCGATGGCTCCGCGGCCTCGACATAGGTGGCATAGAGTGGGCCGGTCTTGGGTTGTCGAATCTCGGTCCAGCCCTCGACGATGCCTCGGGCTGCGAGCGAGCCGAGCGCCCTCTCCGCCGCGTGGCCCAGGCTCCTGACAAGCGTGTCTCGCCGCACCCTTCCCCTGCTCTTCAGGTACGTCACGACCCTGCTCTGCGCCTGCGTCAGCCTGCCGGGCTCCTCGTCGGGCCGGCTCAGGGACACATAGCTATTCGCTCGCAGCGAGAGGCCAGGGGGCGCCAGCAGCGCCGCGCAGTCGAAGAGCGACGCCATGTAGTGTTCGCTGGCCCAGCTGGCCAGGGCAAGGTCTCGGTAGGACAATACGGGCTCGCCGTACGCGAGCCTGTGAATGTCCCGCGTTTGCGGGACGTGAGATTCGTCCGATATATCAAAGACGAAGCCCGAAAGGACCCGCCGCCCGAACGGCACACGCACGAGGTGACCCTGCGCAACCGGCATGCCGTCCGGTATGGAGTAGGTGAAGGTGCGGTTGTACCCCGCGGGGGCGTCTACGGCCACCTCGGCATACTTGGTCATACGCGCCGGACCTGCACTTGGGGCTGGTTGGCTTCGCTTCCCTGCCGCTACCGACCCCGGTTTCGATCCTCTTTGATGCGAGCGGCCCTGCCGTAGCGGCCTCGCAGGTAGTAGAGGCGCGCCCGGCGCACACGGCCATGCCGCACAACCTCAACAGACTCCACGAGCGGCGAGTGAAAGGCGAACGTGCGCTCAACGCCAATGCCGTACGAAACCCGACGAACGGTGAATGTGGACCCCGCTCCCCTGCCCCTGCTCCGTATCACCGTGCCCTGGAACGCCTGGAGGCGCTGCCGATCGCCCTCCTTGATGCGGATGTTGACCTTCACGGTGTCCCCGGGCCGGAACTCCTGAATCCTGGGGTTGGGCGCAAGCGTTATGACGGTGTCTAAGTCCATTGAAGTGTCCTTCCGAGGCGGGCAGATTCGTCGTACCCGCGCTTGATGCGACTGATATTGTACATGCCCCGTTGTCGGAGGGCAAGCCGTTGTACGGGGCATGAGCCATGTGCAGTAAGTACCCACAACCGGCCGGAAGCGAATGTGGTGAAGTGTGGTAGGCCTTTGGGGGTTGGGTAGCTACTTCCCAGGTGACAGTGAAGGGACCAAGCGAGGACTATTGCGCTTCAATGTGGCTCCCGCTATCCGGAGATTGCGATTCTGAGGTGACATCCGGGGCTGGTTTGGTTTTCACACTTACGATAATCACCGAAACAATCGATGCAACCGCCGCCGGTAGGTAGAACACCCCGATGAAACTGAGGTCTACCTCATCAATGAACCAGATTGGAACGGAACAATATCCCAGGCAAAGTGCTGCCAGAAGCCACATTGCCAGCTTGGCCCTCTCTGACTGGGCACTTTGCCGCGAAGCGAGCCAGACTGCCAATCCAGTAAGCGCCACCGGCATAAGCAGCAGCAATACTTCTTCCGGTCCCAAGTATCGCCTAAAGGGCCCCGGGGAGTGCCCAAATACAGTCCTCACAATGCCGCCCGGGAGTTCGGATGTAGTGGTTACGGAGTATCCGTAAGGCCAAAACACCACTCCGAGAAACGCAGCCCAAGCCAATAGATGGGCTATTGCAGGAGGCAACAACAAGGGATTCATCCAGATTATTTGTAGTCGCTTCTAATATTCATTGGCGAATTTTGTGCCTGACTACCCTAACGAAGAGAGACGGTGCGAAATGGCGTCTCAAGAGTCTTGCAAGCCGTACCAGCCGCGGCTCAGGTAGCTGCCTCCAGCTGCACGCCCAGCTCCCGGACCTGCCGGCTGGTCATCGTCATGCCCAGCGCGAACAGGATCACCGCTGCGCCGCCGATTCCCACGGCTAATGCCGCGCTCGTGTACTCCGCAATGGCCCCGGCCTGCATGGCGCCAATGGGCAGCAGGCTCCACGTCATACCGTAGATGCCCATCACGCGTCCCCGAAGCTCGTTTGGAACAAGAAGCTGTAGCGTGCTCATCACCGTGATCATGTATATGGACGTGCTCACGCCTGCAAGGAACACGAGGACCAAGGCCAGCGGCAGGAACGCAAAGACCTCGCTCGTGACAGCGAAGACTATGAGGAACACCCCGAAGAGCACCGCGCCGCCCAGTAGAAGCCATCCCTTGTGCTTGAAGTTGCCCAGCGAAGCGGTGACAAGCGTGCCCAACAACCCCCCCAAGCCGGTGGCGGCGTTCAAGAACCCCAGACCGGCCTTGGGCGAATCGAAAGTCTCACTCGCAAAGACGGGAAACATGAATATGTAGGACATGCCGAACACGCTGTTGAAGAACGTCATGCCGATCAGAAAGGTGAATATGCGGTTTGAGCGGACGAAACCGATGCCCCGGCCCATGTCCCGGAGGACTGAGCTACCTTGAGACCGGGCTGCGGGCGCCAGACGCAGAGTCGAGACCATGACTGCCATCAGAAGGAAGCCCACGAATCCGGCGTAGAATCCGGGAGACGCGCCCAGCCGAGTGCTGATGATTATGCCACCAATCGCCGGCCCAATAACCCTTGTGCCCTGCCACACCATCGAGTTTAGGGCGACGGCGTTCATCATGTCCTCGCGTTCGATGAGGCGCGGGAACATCGCCTGGCGTGTGGGGCCGTCGAACGCCTGCACGGAGCCGATTAGGAACGACGTGAGCATGACGTGCCAGATCTCCACCAGGTCGGCCAGTACGAGGGTGGCCAGCGTCAGCATGATGAGGCTGGAGAGGGACTGCGTGACGATTATCAGCTTGCGCTGGTCCACCTTGTCGGCCACCACTCCGCCGATGAGGTTGAGCACAATCGCCGGCAGGCCAGCGGCCAGACCCACGTAGCCCAGGTACAGCTCCGAACCCGTCAGGTCGAACACCAGCCAGCCCTGGGCGACCATCATGATCTGGAAGCCCATCACGGACGCCACCATGCCTATCCAGAAGCGGCGGAAGCCGGGGCGTCTGAGGGCCGTGAACACACGCAGCCGCGAGGTGCGCTCGACTGCTGTGGTTTCCATGCGCTTGAGTCCTCCCGCTACTGCGTCAACGGACCGATTGCCGGAGGCGTCGTGGACGCGTGCCGCGCGCCGGCGACCTATATTGTCGCAGAAAACCGAGGGCAGACCAAGGGGAGGCCGGGGTCATGCTCGGTCGGCGACGCAAACACCGATTGAGCATCCGAATTTGCCCGCGAGAACGGGACGCGACAGGAGTGCGAAGCGAATGGTTCTTGGCGCCGTGGCGGAGAACCGGGCCCGGTGCGTGAGAGCGATGGCGTCTACTGGCCCTGCAGTTCGCGCAGGTAGCGAACCAGGCTCCAAAGCTCCTCTTCGGTCAACAGCTTGTTGAACACTGGCATAGTTGGAGCGTTGGCAACCTGCCCGGCCTGCCGGAGTGCGTTCCCGATGCGTCCCCCGCCGCCTATGAATGTTACGAGGTCCGCGTCTGTGGCAGCCACCGTTCCGGCACCGGTTACGTCAGCCGGGACGAGGGCATGAGCGCCCGCAATCCTCTCCAGGTGCCCGCGCATTGGGCCGTCGCCGGTGCCGGCCTGGCCGTGACAGACGACGCAGTTCACGGCGTACAGCGCCCTGCCCTTCTCAGCGGTAGCCGCGCTGATCGCAGGCGACGCGTCAGGAACCGTGAGCGCTCCGTCGCCAACCGCCATGAACGGCACTGCGCCCGGCGCCGGATATAGCCGCGGCGGTTCCTGCGACTTGTACATTTGGGTGTAGTGCATCTCCGCGAAGATGTCCAACGGGTATGCGCCCCGGCCAAGGGGCAGACATCCCGCCGCGACAAGTGTCAGCAGCAGTGCCGCTACGGCAATTGTCATGCGCAGTCTGAGTATTCTAGACATGGGCGTCATCATGCCTGAAATGAGCGGCCTCCCTCGTGGATTACGTCCACCGCCTTGCCGCGCCGGAGCGCCTGATCGACCGCGTCGAGACGCTCCTCGGGGCACGTGACCAGCAGACCGATGTAGCCTTCGGTGATTCGAGGGTCGTAGGGGTCGAGCCGTGGCCTGGGCAGGCGGGACTCGAAGATGATGCCCAGGATCGTGAAGATGACCGCGCCCAGAAGCGTACCCTCGTAGGAGATGATGGTCATGGCGGGGAACGAGAGGATGGGCTTTCCGCCTGTAACTATGGGGTAGGCGATCTGGGTGCCGGAGGTCAGCAGGAAGGCCACGCTCAGGCCCATGAGCGCGCCTATGAGGGGGAATACGTAGATGTGGTGAACGGGCGTCTTTTCGCCGAAAGCGCCGTCAGGGTACGGGCTGCCGGTCAGGACGTCGAAGTCCTCCTGCGCGCATCCCGCCTCCATGAGGACGTCGGTGGCGTCGGCCGCCGTGTCCGCGTTGTCGAATAGTCCTAGTACGTTCTTGTTGGCCATTCTGGACCTCCGGGGATTAGTCCTCCCGCATTATAGCCGGGACGTTTACCTTTCCGATCTTGATCTCATCCTGGAGCACCATGCCTTCCTTGGCGTCCCCAATGGGGATTAGAGGGAACAACTTGGCAAATAGGAGCACCAGCATCGACACCATGCAGAACGTGGCGAATACGATGATGATCTCTACCGCGCTGGGCGTGTACCCGCCCCACGTGAAGGTGAGGCCCTGCTTGCGCGCCAGGCCAGGCACGATGATGATGAACCGCTCAAGCCACATGCCCACGTTGACGAGCACCGTGGTGAATATCATCAGCGGTATGCTGCGCCGCACCGAACGGAACAGCCACATGGGCACGGGGATGAAGTAGGAGCACACCAGGAAGGTGATGAAGAGCGCCGCCCAAGGCATCTCGAATACCTGCATCTCCCTCAGCGCTATCTCCGGACCCTCCAGGCTGTACAGCCCGAAGAAGAACTCCAGGATGAAGAAGAAGAACCATGTGGTCGCCACGATAATCAGGAGCTTCGCCAGCGCGTCGAGGTGCTCCAGCCGGATGTAGTCCTGCCATCGGAACATGGATCGCAGGATTATCATCACCGTCACCACTGCCGACACGCCGGAGTGGACCGCACCTATGACGAAGTACGGGGCGAAAACGGTGCTGTGCCAACCTTCGACGGACACGGCCGCGGCGAAGTCCCAAGAAACTATGCTGTGCACAGAGACGAATATCGGGAGAATGATTGCGGAGAGCAGGATGCCCGCAATCAGCTGCAGTTTCCACTGCCGCACGCTTCCTCTCCATCCAAGGGCGAGCACCGTGTAGAGGACGTGCCTCCATCCCGTGGTCCTGTCCCGGGCAACCGCAATGTCCGGTACCAAAGCGATGTACACGAACAGAATGCTGCTGGTCAGGTAGGTGAACACTGCAGCAGGGTCCCATACCAGCGCTGACCGCACGTTGGGGTAGATGCCTCTGGCCCAGTCGAACGGGAAGACCCAGTACATGACGCGCCAGGGCCGGCCTGCGTGAATCAACGGCATGGTCATGGCCGTCATGAGCGAGAACACGGTCAGCACCTCAGCTGCGCGTGTGGCCGGACGCCGCCATTCCGCCTGCACCAGCCGCAGGATGGCCGATAGCATGACGCCGGCGTGGCTGATACCGATCCAGAACACGAAGTTTGTGATGAAGAAACCCCACATCACCGGCCGGTTGAGCCCGGTTACCCCCAGGCCGCGATTGAACATGTACGCCACGGCGCCGAAGGCCACCAGAACTGCCAAACCGAGCACGCCCACCAGCAGCCAATACCACAGGGGGTTCTCCATCATCGAGCGGAGAAGGTCCTTGTTTATCTGGGCGTCGGTTAGCTTTACTCTTTCCTGCATTCGCTTCTGCTCCGGCCTTCGTTACGGCCTGTCGTTCCTCTGTCTACTCCGGTTTGGCAAGCACCCTAATGTCGATCTTCATCAGCTTGCGCACTCGTTGCAGTATCTGTCCTTCCCTCAGTTCCCACATCGACATGATTGGGAACACGCGCGTCGCCAGCATGTACGTAAGCACAGCGCCTGACAGAGCGCCGATCACCACCAGTACGTCTATTCCGCTCGGGAGGTTGGCAGCCGGGATGTGCTCCAGCGAGTGGAGCGTCGAATCCTCGACCGAGAAGGCAGGCACATAGTATCGCATCACGTTGAAGAACGTGCCCACCAGCACCACGGCGCCCGCCAGGGCCGGTCCCCACGTGGTCTTGCGTACGATATTCCACATCAGGATGAAGAACGGCAGCGCAAAGCACATCACGAACGCCAGGAAGAACGGCACCCAGTACGTCTCGAACATGATGTACTTGAGCACGCTCTGCTCCGCGGGAGTCCGGCCATACCAGTAGACGAAGAAGCCGGACCACCAGAAGTAGAACCACAGAAGGGATATGGCCAGAAGGAGCTTGCTGAGGCCCCAGAACTGGTCCACCTCCAGGTACTTTCTCAGGCCGGTGGTCTTGCGCAGTATGAACATGGTCACGAGAATCAGGGCTACGCCGGACTGCAGGCCGTTGAGCGCATGGAAAGCCGGGAAGATGGAGTCCTTCCATCCCGGTACGAGGCTCATGGCAAAGTCAACGCTTATCAGCATGTGTACTACGATAAGAAGCATGAAGTAGAAGCCACCCAGAACTGCCAGACCCGTATTGAGCACTCTCCACTGGTGCACCGTGCCGCGCCAGATTTTGGACCTCTTGCCGCCGGCGTGGTCTCCAACCGCGGCCCTGTCCGGAATCGAAGCGAAGTACAGAATGGCCAGTCCCAGAACCACAAGCAGGCCCATCGCAATAGTGTCCCACAGGTGAGGACTGTGACCCGGCCAGTCGAACCAGATGCTGCGCCGGCCGTCGGTCACCGGCAGGACCCAAAGCAGAGGTATCAACAGCAGGAAGTTGAACACGCCCACGGCCGCGAACAGCTCGGAGATGCGCGCCAGCGGCCTGCGCCAGTGCGCCTTGGCCATGCGCAGGGCAACCGAAACCAGAACCGCCGACTGGGCAGTCACGAAGATGTAGGCGAACGCCGTGGCGTAGTAGCCCCACTCTCGGCGGTCATCGACGCCGTGCTGCGTCAGAAGCAAGACGAATCCGATGACGCCCAGCCCGAACAGCCCGGCCAGGATTCCGGCTATCATCCAGAACCGGCTACCCGGAGACGCGTGCCGCTGCACGACGTCCTGGGTCAACTCCTGTGCCGTCATGCCCCAATAGACTGGGGGCGGCGCATGGTGAAGCTCATGCATGGCTTTCGGCCATTTCCTTTGCGTGGATGTCCACCTTCTTCAGGTAGATGACGTTTGGCTCGGTTCCCACGTGCTCTAGCAGCTTGTATCCTCTGCCGTGCCCGCCCAGGTGCTCCTCCTTGAGCCGCGACACCTGGCTCTCCGTGTCCAGAAAGTCTCCGAAGACGAGAGCGTTGGTCGGGCAAGCCTGTACACAGGCCGGCAGGTAGTTGCCTTCCTTGAGGTTCTCGTCCGTCAGGCGGCCGCCCTGCTGCCCTTCGATGGTCATCTGGGCCTTTCGAAGTCGCTGAACGTTGAAGCTGCACTTCTCCATGATGCCCCGGCTGCGCATGGACACGTCCGGGTTCAGCTGGTTGCGGAGGCTCTCCGGCCACACCGGCTCCCAGTAGTTGAAGAAGCGGACGTTGTACGTGCAGTTATTGGCGCAGTAGCGGGTACCCACACAGCGATTGTAGACCTGCACGTTCATGCCCTGGTTGTTGTGGTAAGTGGCGTACACCGGGCACACCGGCTCGCAGGGGGCGTTCTCGCAGTGCTGGCAGAGTATGGGTATGAAGCGCGCCCTCACGTCCGGAAACTCGCCCTCCCAGTACCGCTCCACGTGGATCCACTGGATGGCGCGGCGCTGCCGGAAGACATCCTCCGTGTTGATGGGGATGTTGTTCTCCGACTGGCAGGCTACCACGCACGACTGGCAGCCGGTGCAGCGGTCTACGTCAACGACCATTCCCCACTTGTGGCTAATCTGATTTGTGGTCATACCATTCTCCTGCCGGTCCTCTGCTCAGGTTCTGCTACTCCGGCTTGGTCACCTTGATGATGCCCTGCTCGTCGGCCTCTTCTGCGAACTGGTTGCCCTCGAACCGCGGAATGTCAATACTCAGGTTCGACTTTACCACACGAACCTTCGTAGCTGCCCACGCCAGCGCACCCGTCGCACCGTCCGTCAAACCAGCCAGAAGCGCCAAGGTGTTCTGGCCGACTCCCTCTGCGTATCGCCCGAACGCCGAATGGCCCTGGCCTATGGGCATGGACACCGTGTCCGGCGGCACCCCGGGGTGCGGGTACACCGGCACCTCCACCGTGCGGGTGCCCTCCGCGGTGACCACCACCATGTCTCCCTTGCTCAGCCCCATCTCCTCCGCCGTCCTGGAGTTCATTTCGATCCACGTGTGCCAGACTATCGTCGTGATTGGGTCGGGCGTTGCCTGGAGCCACGGCAGGTGTGCCAGATGCCCGTCCCCTATCGAGTTGGACGCGAAGGGGAGCAGGTTGAATGAACGCCCTCCCGGCGCGTCGCTGAAGGAGATGTCCGGCCAGGCGGTGTCGAGCTGTTTGATGTTCCTGACGCCGCTGTTGTCGATGGCCGCGGTATCCCACCAGCCGCCTCTCTGGAGTACGCCATTCCAGAAGCCGTCGAAGGACGATGCCCTCACCGAGCCGCGGTCCATCTGCCACAGCTGGTCTGCCCCGCGTCGCAGCAGATCCTGCATCGACGGATCGGTCACGTTTGCCAGTCCCAACCTGGAGTCCAGGTCCAGGCCAAGCGCCCTGCCCAGCACGAGCAGCTCGTCGCCGAAGCCCCGGGTGCCATCATGGAACGGGCTGACCACCGGCTGCTGTAGCCCGATTACCTGGTAGCCCGGTGCCGGATCCGGGATATCGTCACCCCAGTCCTCAAGGTAGGTATGCTCAGGTAGAACCAGGTCCGCCAGGGCCGCGGTCTCGTCCATGAAGCTTGAGAAGGCCACGACAAACTCCGCGCCCTCCACGGCCGCGCGGAAGTTGGCGCTCTCCGGCAGGCCGTGAACGGGGTTCACGCCCCGGACCATGAGCACCTGCGGGCGGTCCATGTCCCTCCACTCGCCAAAGGACGCGGGAGAGCCCATAGCCATAACGTCAGTGGTGGCAAGCTCAGGCAGTGGCGGCGCCGGGTTGAAGAGAACGCCGCCCGGCGTGTTCACGCTGCCCACGAGCAGATTGAGCGAGTAGATGGCCTTAAGGTTGAAGAGTCCGCTTGTGTGCGCGCCTGCGGAGCCGCCCCCGATGGCCATCACCGGCCGGTTGTGGGGATCAGCGAATGCGTGGGCCAGCTCCTCGATCCGTCCAGGCTCAACGCCGGTAGCGTCACGCACCTGCTGGTTGTCCGGGCTGAATGCCACAAGGGCCTCGTGTCCGCCACCCCCGGTGAGAGCGTTCGCGGCCGCCGAGTCTCCCAGCCCGTCGCGCATTATCACGTATGCCATGCTCATTGCCAGGACGCCCTCGCCGCCCGGCTTGACGGGCACCCACTCGTCGGCGTTTGCTGCCGTCATGGAGAAGCGCGGGTCGACCTGAACGTGAAGCCCTCTATGAGAGCTGCCCTGTCGCAGTTCGCCGTATCCTCGTGAGAACTTCACCGGCGAAAGCCACGTGGACAGGAAGTCCGCCCCAAAGGACAGCAGGTACTTGCAGTTCTCGATGTCGAATGCCGGAATCCTCTCCTGCTCGAATACCTCGAGGATGGCGCGGCGGAGCGTCACCTGCTCAAGCGTCTCGTAGGCCATCGACCTGCCGCCGTACGCCTTCACGAACTCGCTGGCCAGCAGCGCCTGGTGTCCGCGCAATGGCTGCGTCACCAGAAGGAACCTGCTCCTGTCCGACAGGCCGTTCATGCGGTCCGCGATGCGCCTGCGCGCCTCCTCCCACGAGATGGGGACGTGAGCATCTCCCTCGCGAGCGAGAGGCTCACTGATCCGGTCCGGGTGGTACAGGGCCTGCAGGCCCGCCTCGCTCCTTGCGTGGTGCTTGCCCTGGTTGAGCGGGTAGTCCGGGTTGCCTTCGACCTTCTTTGCGCGGCCCTCCACTACACGGATGATGATGCCACAGCCCTCCGGGTCCTGCCGGCAGAGCGTGGCATACCAGTTGTCGATGCCGCTGACAAGGTCCTCGGGCAGGAAGACCGGACTCTCTATCTGGAGCTCCTGTTCCGGTATGAGACAGCCATTGAAGGCCACGGCCCCTACGGCTGAAACACCTGACCACTTGAGGAACTGTCTTCTCGTTATTCCCATGACGCTATGCAATCCTTAGTAGTGACACGTAGTGCAGTCTGTGGGGGCTCCGTAGTCCCGGTGGCAGTCCACGCAGTCGCCCATCTTGAGGCTTCGCACCTGCTCGACCTCGGCCATCGCGGCAACGTCGCCGTGGCAGGTGGAGCACACGTTGGCGGCGACCATGGCCTGCTCGCCGGACGGCAGCACATTGCCCTGCTGCGTAAAGTAGCGGATGTGGGCCTCGTGCACAAACCGGACGCTGTCCGGCAGCCGGTGCACACGCTCCCAAACGACGGGGTCCTTGTTCTCCCATGCGCTCAGGAGGTTGGTCAACCCGGGAAGCGGGTTGTCCTCGCCCTCCTGCACGGCCTTGTGGCAGAAGATGCACTGCTCCACGGGCGGAACGGAAGCAGCCGCGCCCTTGTCCACGTTGCGGTGGCAGTAGGTGCAGTCCAGTCCGAGGGCGGTCTTGGCCTGCCCGTCGGCGTAGGTCACGACATTGCCGTCTTCGTCCAGCAGGTCGCCGAGTCCGGCGTGAACGGTATGCGGGAATGGTATGGGCTGCTCCGGCGCGCCTCCGAATCCAAGGACCTCGAAGGGTGTGCTCCACCACGCGCGTGCAACGAATAGCAAGACGAGCATTGTCACAAGGCCTCCGGCCGCCAGGCCGCCCATCAACGCTACGAGTGCAGCAATCCTTATCATCTGCGATTAGTCTCGGTTTCCTTCAAGTGAGTAGGTGTTCATGTGACGTCTTGCAAGGCACGCTGCCGGCCCGGTATCAAATCCACCATCGGTCCCATACGGACCTCAAGATGTGGGCCTCCTGTGCAATCCTCAGCAGGAAGAAGAGGACCAACCCGAGCGAGACTAGCGCGCCCATGTAGAATATCCTGCGGGACTTGCTAACGCCTTCGGGCAGGTGCCCTGTGCCAATGAGAGATGGGATGATGGCGTGCGCCATCAGGAAGTTGAATCCGAATCCAATTGCGAAAAGTAGAATAAACCAGTAGAAGTGGAGCAGGTTTCCGATCTCTCGCCAGTCGGCGCTAGTGATGAACTCTGGATCCATCTCTTTTCCCTAGTTCAATTCTTTCCTCACCCCTACTCCCTCCCCGGTTGGCCGGCTGCACCGATTGTCGCTCGTCCATCCCCGCCTGTCCCGCCCCGCGGACGGGCTTTGCAACAAGCCTCAGGTAGTGTACAATCGGCCTGCTGGTAAGTCAATAGGAATTAACCAGGCTTGCGACAAATCTCACAAGCGCTTCAGGAGGCACAAATGACGGACAGCTCAGAGAGGCCCGCACGGCTGCTGAACAGGCGTGAGTTTCTTACGCGGGCCGCTATCGCCCTCGGGGCCGCGGCTGCCGTCGCCGCCACCAGTAGAAGGCTGTCCCTGTCGTCCCGCTCTAACGCCGCCGGTAGCCCCGCCTCCGACTCGCTCTTCACGCCTAGGCCCGGCTCCCGGCTGCGGTACTGGCGAAACAAGCTGGAGCAGTTCAGGCTGAGATAGCCTGGTGCGGAAGCACATGCATCAATCGTCCCCGGTGAAGCGCGCCGGCAGTCTGCTCCGATCGTGGAGTTTGCCAGCGCTCCTTGTTTTTGTCCTCGCATCCGCAGCAGGCTGCGTCGCCGACGAGATTGCCAACAACGCCGAGCTGGTACTGGACGAGATCGACGCTGCGTCGGCCCCCAGCGGCAACATCGAGATAGCTGGGAGCGTCCTGGTATACTCAGACGACCTCCCCGACCTGGTCAGCGGCGTCAGGTCCGTTGACATGCGGGAGGACAAGCTCGACCTGGTCGTGGACTACCTCACTCACCAGGAGCGAGTTGACTGTATCCTCAACAACGTTGAGCAGGCCGCCCGGGACGAAATGACGGTCCAATGCCAGGGAAAGGTGCTGGTCTGGGACGAAGGAGAGCACGGGCTGCTGGGAGTCTCCCAGATCCTCGATGAAGTAACGGCCAGGGACGGAGGGCCACCCCAGCGAGCCTACCTAGCCGACTATCTGGACTTCTGGGACGAGGTGCAGCGAGTGGAGCGGGTTGTGGAGAGCCTGGGCCAGATCCAGCGAAGCCACTCCATACCTCTGTTCGGCTCACTGCTCAAGTCCCTTCACCGCTTCCCTATTCTTTACGAGGGTGACGAACTGGTGCCATACTCGGACGTGCCCGGCCTGCTGGAGCAGTACCGTGCGCGTGACACCCACGAGGCGCGCCGCGACATGGTTTCCGAGTACCTGGAGCGATAGCGCCTTCCGATTCGCTTCCCACTCCCCTTCGCGAGAGATACGCGACACGACTGTAGCGCGGTCTTCTTCCAAGCCTGCGCGGTACACGCTACCTGGCGACGCCCTATCGCCGCCCAAACTCTCGTTGCAGGTGTGCTGCGCTCAGGTGCACCATCGTGGGGCGGCCGTGCGGGCAGGTGTTAGCTCGCTCGCAGGCCTCAAGTTGCGCCAGCAGGCTCTCCATCTCCTCATGCTGCAGAGCCTTGCCCGCCCTGACCGCTGCGTGACAGGAGATCGATTTCGCCATCTCCCCCTCCCACTCCGCGGCATTGATGCCTCCGGTCACGTCCTCGAGGATGGCGAGGAAAGCCTCCTCCGGGTCGGCGTCCCGCAGCGATGCCGGCAGCGCCCTCAGCAGGTAGGTCCGCTGCCCGAACCTCTCCAGCTCGAACCCATAGCGCGACCACCGGTCGAACCCGGCCTCAAGCGTCTCCTCCTGTGATGCGCTCAGCTCGATCACCACTGGTTCAAGCAGGCCCTGCACCTGCGTTGCCTGCTCTCTCAGTTCCAGCTGCACCTTCTCGTAAAGGACCCGTTCGTGGGCCGCGTGCTGGTCCACCAGGTACATGCCGCCGGGACCCTCCGCCACGATGTACAGGCTCTGCACCTGTCCGAGCACTCGAAGCGCGGGCACAACCTGCCTGGGCGTGGTCTGCGGGGGTGACCATCCATCCGGCACGAACATCGTCAGAGCCTGCTGCACCTGCGCTTCCTGAGGCGCCGTCGTCGCCCCCGCAAAGCCGCTTGTGGGCCTCGACGGCTCCAGGCCGCCCCGCACGGTGGGAACCGGCGACTGAGCCACCAACGCGCCTCTAACTGCGCGCTGTAGCGTAGAAAAGACCTCTCGCTCCTTGCGAAAGCGTACCTCCAGCTTGGCGGGATGAACGTTGACGTCCACGTCCTGAGGCGGCACGCTGATGTGCAAAACGGCAAGTGGGTGTCGGCGCTCCATGAGAAAGCCCTGATAGGCCTCTTCGAGTGCAAACGTCAGCGCACGGCTCTGGATCCAGCGCCGGTTCACCAGCAGGCTGATCTGGCCGCGTGTGGACCTGCTCACGTCGGGCGGGCTGATGAGCCCGTGAACGGCCGGCGCATCCGGGCCGCTCTCGTCGGGCGAGGCGGCGTCCAGGAGCGACTGGGCAAGCCTCACTCCGTAGACGGCGGCGCAGGCGTCGCGCAGGTTGCCGCCGCCCGGAGCCGTGAACGCCGCCTTGCCATCCACCTCCAGTCGAAAGCGGACCTCCGGGAAGGCGAGCGCAGTCTGCTGCACGAGCGTCTGGACGCGCCCGGTCTCAGCCGACTCCGATCTGAGGAACTTGAGCCGGGCCGGCACATTCCGAAACAGGCCGCGCACGGCTACCGACGTGCCGGGCGGGCTTCCCTGCGGCGACACTCGCACGATCTCCCCGCCTTCCAGCTCCACCTGGGTGCCGGCCGGCTGATCCGCCGTGCGTGTGACCAGCGTGACGCCCGACACCGCGGCGATGCTGGGCAGCGCCTCGCCCCGGAAGCCCATGGTAGTGATGCCGTCCAGGCTTCCGTCCGGGGGCAGTTTGCTGGTGGCAAAGCGCTGGAAGGCAAGGGGCGCCTCCTCCGCGGGTATGCCACTGCCGTCGTCTACCACGCGGATCAGCTCCAGTCCGCCGCCCCGAATCTCCACGATGATGGATTCGGCGCCCGCGTCGATGGCGTTGTCCAGCAGTTCCTTCACGACGGAGGCCGGCCGCTCGACAACCTCGCCTGCGGCTATCCGGGCGGCCTGCTGCGGTGGGAGTACCCGAATCGGCATGGCGACGCGCCTATACCCACTCCCACGACGACGGCCAGGCGTCGTCGTGGGGCGAAAGCTTGTCGCAGAGAGCCGTGATTATTGGATAGATCCGCTCCATCTCCGTGTCGGCCTGGTTCTCGTACAGGTAGGCCTTGACGCGGACGCCGCCTAGGGTGGCTACGATGTCCGGGTAGTCGTCGATGACCAGGTCAGGCTCAACCGTGACGCCCAGGGTCTTCATGCGGTTCCGGTAGTCGAATATGGGCTTGTGGAAGCAGTCGGTGACGAACTGCTCCAGGTTGTGCCTGCGGACCTCCCGCCACCGAATGCCCATGCCGGACCAGACGTAGAGGGTGTGTCCGTTGTCCGTGAGGCGCTGGAACAGCTCGCGGACTCCGGGGCGAAGGCCGCCGTTCATGGCGATGATCGTGTAATCGCAGTCGAAGAAGATGTTCACAGCCGGCAACCGGACTGAATTATACTAGCCGCCCTAGGGAGCGGGCAAGCGCAGTTGCCGTTACCGTGCGTCGCGAGCCACCCTACCCGTCTTCGCTTGCGCGGCGCTGCAGCTCGTACAGGGCGGTGATGGCCTCCAGCGGCGTCATCGACGATACGTCCAGCCGCTTCAGCTCCTCCACCACCGGGCTGTCGACCGTGAACAGCTTTCTCTGCCGGGGCGTGGCTCTTAGCCCGTCGCGCTCCAGCTCCGAGAGCAGGTCCCACGCCCGCGCCACCACCGAGGGCGGGATCCCGGCAAGCAGCGCCACGTGCACTCCGTAGCTCCTGTCAGCGCCGCCCGGCACGATGCGGTGGAGGAACACAACTCCGCCCTCCGACTCCACGGCCGCCACGTTCAGATTCCGCACTCTCGGAAGCGTGTCCGCCAGCTTGGTCAGCTCGTGGTAGTGCGTGGCGAACAACGTCTTGCACCCGAGCCGCGGGCTGTTGTGTATGTGCTCGGCGGTGGCCCGTGCGATTGCCAGTCCGTCGTAGGTGCTGGTACCCCGCCCAATCTCGTCGAGCACCACCAGAGAACGGGGCGTCGCGTGGTGCAGGATGCCCGCGGTTTCCACCATCTCCACCATGAACGTGGACTGGCCCGTGGACAGGTCGTCCTGCAGGCCTATACGTGTGAACACACGATCAACCAGGCCTATCGTGGCCGAGTCCGCGGGCACGAAGCTGCCTATCTGGGCCAGCAGCGCGATTAGCGCCACCTGCCGGATGTACGTGGACTTGCCGGACATGTTAGGGCCGGTGATCACGGCCAGCTGAGCGTCGCTGCTGCTCAGGCGCGTGTCGTTCGGCACGAATGCGCCCGCGGGCAGGGTACGCTCCACCATGGGATGCCGCCCGTCCTTGATCTCGATGGCGTCTTCGAGGTTCAGCGTGGGTCGCACGTAGCCAAAGCGAGAGGCAACCTCTGCGAGGGCGGACAGCACGTCCGCACTCCCGACGGCGGAGGCCGTCGCGGCGATCGCGCGGTCGTACTCGCTTACCTGGGCGCACACCTGCCGGAAGAGGGTGTTCTCCAGCTCCTCCATGCGCTCCTGAGCGTTCAGGAGCATCGACTCGTACTCCTTCAGCTCGGGGGTGATGAACCGCTCACCGCCCACCAGGGTCTGTCGCCGGGTGTAGTCGTCCGGCACCTGCCCCAGATTTGAGTTACTGACCTCGATGTAGTAGCCGAAGACGCGGTTGTAGCCAACCTTAAGCGACCTTATGCCTGTGTGGTCCCGCTCTTTGCGCTCCAGACCGGCAATGTACTCGCGCCCGTTGCGAGAAGCGTCCCGCAGCTCGTCGAGTTCCGGCGAGAAGCCCCTCCGAATCGTGCCGCCCTCGCCCGGCGAGTCCTCCAGCGCCTGGGAGATGAGCGTTGTGACGGCCTCGCATGGATCCAGCGTGTTCCAGAGCCACGTGGGTACCGCTTCGCTGGACTCCAGCAGCGCGCGCAGTCGCGACGCAGACTCCAGCCCGGCCTTTAGCGCAACCACCTCGCGCGGCGCGGCTATGCCCGTGGCCGTCCGGCCGAGCAGGCGCTCCAGGTCCGGAATGTCCTTCAGGCAAGCCAGGACCTCGCCGCGTCGCAGGCCGTTGGCGTGGAGGGCCTCCACTGCGTCAAGCCTACGCTCAAGCTCCGCCAGGTCGAGCAGCGGCTGCCCGAGCCAGCGTCTGAGCAGGCGTCCGCCCATAGGCGTGGCCGTCAGGTCGATTGTGGACAGCAGGGAGTGCGACGTCTCCCCCCACCGTCCGGACTGGAACAGCTCCAGGTTGCGCCGTGTCTGCTGGTCCAGCACCATGAAGGCCCTCGGCGAGTAGGTGTACAGGCCTTGAAGCCGTCCGAGGGCTGCTTTTTGTGTTTTGTTGAGGTATGCAAGGATGGCTCCGGCCGCGCCGATCGCCAGCGGCATACCGTGGCAGCCATAGGCCTCCAGCGTAGCTACGCCGAAGTGGTCCAGAAGCGTCTGCTCGGCTTCGGCGTGGCGGAAGGTAGCGGGATCCTCGGACGTCAGCAGGAAGTCGTGCCCGGAAGGCGGAACGTCGCAGCCCTCCGGCGCCACCACCTCCGATGTGCCCAGGCGCTCGAGCTCCAGGGGCAGGTCGTCGACAGGGATCTGTGTGGTGGAGAACTCGCCTGTGGTTATGTCCACGTAGGCCAGGCCCGCGTCGTCACCCTGAATTGTCACGGCTGACAGGTAGTTGTTTGCGCTCTGTTCCAGCAGCGAGGTCTCCGTGAGAGTGCCCGGCGTGACTACCCGAACGACGCGACGCTCCACCAGCCCAGGCCCGGAAGTGTCCCCCACCTGCTCGCAGATGGCCACTCGATGTCCCTTGCGGATCAGCCTGGCAAGGTAGCTTTCAAGTGCGTGGTACGGAATGCCGGCAAGCGGGACTCGCTGGCCTTTGCCCATCTCGCGCGAGGTCAGCGCGATCTCAAGGTCCCTGGCGGCCAGCCGCGCGTCCTCGTCGAACGTCTCGTAGAAGTCGCCCATGCGGAAGAGCAGCAGGGCGTCCGGGTGCTCCCGCTTGATGCGTAGGTACTGCTGCCTGAGCGGGGTCTGCGAGGTCAAGGTGGGTCGACCTCCGGTGCGCGGATGAGGCAATTCTACAGCACGGCGTCGCGCAGAGGAATAGTCCGTCGACGCCCGCTAGAAGCTATGCTAATCGGCAAGAACGGGCAACAACCGAACAGAGAAGCACCGACAGTGGGCCCACTTGGCATCCGCGGGGGCCGGCGAGACGCCGCGCCGGGCTGTACGCTAGGCCTCTGCCTTCGCAAGCCTGACGGGCGTGAGCGGAAGGCCGGGCACGTGCGACATTGCATCCGGGTCCTCGCTGCTCTCCAGCTGTGTCATGAGGTTGCCGAAGAGATAGGTAACTGACACCGTGCCGGGCAGGTTCAGCTCAGTTAGCGAAGCCCTGGCGAGGATGCTCTCCCGTGCGGAGATAACCTCCACCACGTCGCCCTCCGCCACGTCCAGCGCGGACGCGTCCGAGGGGTGCATGCAGAGCGTCTCCTCGCTTTGGATCCGGTTCTTCTGCCCCACCAGCACGATATCCAGCTCCCGCTGCGACTGGTGCAGCACCCGGCCCGGAAGCAGCAGCAGCGGAAAGTCGTCCGTGGTGGGCATGGCCGGCGCTTCTCTGATCTCCAATGGGATGAAGTGCGCCTTGCCCGCAACGAACTGGTCTCCGTAGAGGATTGGCGTGCCATCGTCGTCCGCCGATGTGCAGGGCCACTGCACGCCTGCGTTCTGGCCGCCGGTTGCGGGCAGCAGCTGGCTTGGAAGCGGGTAGCTCGGCATCGAGACCGGTTGCAGAACGGACTCTCGTGCGAGCAGCCGCTGGTAAGCGACGCCTGCGTACATTGGCACCACGCGGGAGATCTCGTCGAGTATCTGCGCCGGGCAGTGATAGTCGAAGCCCCGGGCGCCCATCGCCTTGGCGATCTCGCAGACGATCCACCAGTCGGGCATGGCGTTCGAGTTGCGCACTTCAAGGACCTTCCTGAGGGGCTGCACGCGGCGCTCGAGGTTGGTGTACGTGCCCTCCTTCTCGGCGAAGGTGCCTGAGGGCAGCACCACGTGGGCAGCCTGTGCCAGGCCGGTGAGGAAGGTGTCCTGCACCACAAGGAACTCGAGGTTGCCGGCCGCGGCCAGAACGTTGCCCAGCTCGCCGCTGTGGTAGGACGCGCTGTCCCCGATCACCATCATCGCCTTCACGCGGCCATCGGATGCGGCGTCAAAAGCATCGAGTACGCCAATCCCTTCGCCGGCCGGAGGCTCAGAGCCCCACGTCTCGCCCAGAACCGAACGCGCGTCTGCGTCGTCCACCAAGCGGTAGCCCGGCAACAGGTCCGGCACGCAGCCCACGTCCCACGAGCCCTGGTCGTTGGTGCCCGGCCGTAGCGGATAGAGGCCGCTGTGAGGCCTGCCCACGTTGCCCGTGAGGAGAGCGAGGTCCAGGATTGCGTTTACGCACGCTTCCCTCTCCGACGCCGGTACGGTGTCCAGCGCGTATAGGATGGCAGCGGGGCCGTTGCCAGCGAACGTTCGGGCCGCAATGCGAATGTCCTCCTGAGGTACGCCCGTCACAGCCTCCACGCGGCTGATGTCAAATCGCCAAAGCGAGTTCTTGAGGCTGTCCAGGTTCTCGCACCGGTCTCGCAGGAACTCCTGGTCCTCCAGCACCTCGTCTGAGATTACGCGCAGCATGCCGCCAATCAGCGTGGCTTCGGTGCCCGGCCTAGGCCGGACCCATACGGTTGCGTAGCGAGTCAGCTCTACCTCTCGCGGGTCTATAACGACGAGCTTGGCGCCGTTCTGCACTGCCCGCTTGACGGGCACCGCGGCCACGTTGTGCTCCTCGGTGACGTTGGTGCTCACCGTGAGTATGCAGCCCGCGTTGTCCAGGTCCCACACGGGGTTGGTCGCGGCCTGGTACCCCAGAGCGTCCTGCAGCGGCCTCGCTAGCTCCGGCTTCAGGTTGGAGGCGTGGTCAACGTTGTTGGTGGCCATGACCGTGCGCGCGAACTTCTGCAGCAGGTAGTTCTCTTCGTTGGTGCCGCGGTAGGAAGCAATGGCGGCGAAGGAGTCGCCCCTATACTCTCCGAGCTTCTCTGCCACGAGTGAGATCGCCTCTTCCCAGGACGCCTCCTCAAGCACTCCGTTCCGCCTGATCAACGGGTTTCTGAGCCTGCTGCGGCTGTTGACGAATTCCAGGCCGAACTTGCCCTTGAAGCAGGCCTGGCCCCTGTTTGCCTCGGCCTCCAGGTCAGGTATGGCGCGAATGACCCTGCCCCTCCGGTTGACCTCCAGCTTCAGCTGGCAGCCCACCGGGCAGTGCGGGCACGTGGTGGAGACCGTGTCAACAGCCTTCTCCCACTTGAACGAGGACTCCACTAGCGCTCCTACGGGACAAACGTCAATGCAGGAGCCGCAGAACTCGCAGCCTGACTCCAGCAACGACGTGCCCTGCGCGGGGCCAACAAGCGAAATGCCCGACCGCTCCGTAAACGTGATGGCGCTGTCCCCGCGGATCTCCTCGCAGGCGCGTACGCACCGTCCACACACGATGCAGAGGTTGTAGTCCATGTCGTAGAAGGGGTCCTGTGTGACTACGGGAAGGTCGCGGTACTTGTACGTGAGCGGCGTGGTCAGGCCGGTGCCCACGTAGATCGTGGTGTCCTTGAGCTCGCATCTCTCGTTCTTGGGGCAGGCCACGCACCGGTCGGTGACGGACACGTGACGCTGGCAGATGTCCTCCGGCCCGCACAGGTCGGCGCCGTAAAGGTCGGTGCGATGGCAAGTGAGGCAGCCGTGGGGATGCTCGGAGATGATGAGCTCCGTGATGCCCTTGCGGAGGTCCTGGATCTGCGGCGTGTTGGTGTTCACGACCATGCCGTCGGCTACGGGCGTCGTGCAGGACGCAGGGGTGCCACGGGCGTTCTCGACTTCGACCACGCACATCCGGCAGGCCCCGAACGGCTTCATGCCGGGGTAGTAGCAGAGATACGGGATGTAGAGTCCCGAATCCATGGCCGCCTGGATGATGGTCTTACCCGGCTGGGTGACTATCTCTTTCCCGTCGATGACAACCGTAATCGCAGAGGCCATGGCTCTCCTTAGAATTTAAGCTCCAGGGGCTGGGCGGACGTCCAGCGCGAGCGGGTCCGTTGCGGCGTGAACACGGGCGTCAGGCACTGCCCGGTCGGGCACCGACCTTCCTCCATGTGGGCCGCGAAATCTTCCTGGAAGTACCTCAGGGCCGACTGGACGGGGTTCCATCCGAGCTGGCCGTGGCCGCAGAGGGAACCCGCTGCCATGTTCTGCCCCACCACTCGCATGAGCTCCAGGTCCCCGGGTCTGCTCTCGAAGCGGCATATCCGCTCCACTATCTCGATGAGGTTGGTCATGCCCAGCCGGCACGGGAAGCACTTCCCGCACGACTCGTACTGGCAGAAGGCCACCAGCACGCGGGTCATGTTCACGGCGCAGGCGCGGTCGTCGGCAACGATGATGCCACCAGAGCCAAGGATTGCGCCGGCCTGTGCCATCGCCGCGAAATCCAGCTGTACGTCGAGCAAGTTCGCAGGCAGGACGCCGCCGAGCGGGCCGCCCGTTTGCAGGAACTTGGCCTTGCGCCCGTTGGGCACGCCGCCCATCACGTCGTCTATCACCTCGCGAATGGTCATGCCCATCGGCACCTCAACCATGCCGGGCAGCGCAATGTTGCCGGACAGGCACAGTATCGCCGTGCCCTTGCTTCCCTCCGTGCCAATTCCGGCGAACCACTCCCCTCCACGCGATACAATCTCCGAGACGTATGCAAGAGATTTGATGTTGTTGATATTGCTGGGAAGCCCCCACACGCCGGACTGCGCCGGGAACGGCGGGCGCGACCTCGGCATGGCCCGCTTTCCCTCCACCGACTCCATGAGCGCGGTCTCCTCGCCGGCCACGTATGACTCGCCCGTGAGCGAAACCTCCACGTGGAAGCTGAAGCCGGAGCCAAGAATGTCGTCGCCCAGCAGGCCCAGCTCATACGCCTGCTCTATGGCGCGCTCCGTTCGGTGGATCGGCCCCTCGTGGCCGTGGCGAATGAACACCACGCCGTTGGATGCGCCGGTTGCGTAACCGGCCAGTATCGTCCCCTCAATGAGCGAGTGCGGGTCGCTCTCCAGGATACCCTTGTCGTTGTACGCACCCGGGTCGCCCTCCTCGCAGTTGCAGAGAATGTACTTCACCGGCCCGGGAGAGCGCGCCAAGAAGCTCCACTTGGTGCCTGTCGGAAACGCCGCCCCTCCCCTGCCCCGGAGGCCGGAGTCCTGGACCTCCTTTAGAACGTCCTCAGGCTTCATCCGGTTGACGGCCTTTTCCAGCGCGGCGTAACCGCCCTGTGCGACATACTGGTATATGTCCAGCGGGTCTATGTGGCCGCAATTCCGCAGGGCAATCCGCACCTGCTTGCTCCAGACCGGCAGGTCGTCCAGCCGTGGGATTCCGTCGAGGGTGACCCTGCCCGTGTAGGCCAGGGCCATGTCCGGCCTGAGGTCGTCGCCGGCCACGCATGACGCCACTAGCTCTGCCGCCTTGTCGGGCGTCACGTTCCGATAGAACACACGCGACCCGCCCGGCTTCTGCACGTCCACCAAGGGCTCGGCGTAGCACAGGCCAAGGCATCCGACGATGCTGACGTTGGCGTCGATGCCGCGGCTCTCGAGCTCCGCGCGGATCGCCGCCAGTGTCTCCGAGGCGCCCGCGGCCTCACCGCAGACGGCTGCTCCGACGCGAATCCACGGCTTCTCGCCGCCTTCCAACTCTCGGAGGCGGGCTTGGGCTTCCTGCAGCAGTTCTTCGAAGGTTGGCATGCTCACTCCGCTCAGGACGTCCCGTTTCTCAGCCGGGACACCAACTCGGCCACGCGCTCGCTCATCGCCTCGCCTCCGGTTGTGCCGAGAGATTGCGGGCCGATAATCTTGTGGTCCACGCTAATAACCGGGCCCTGCGAGCAGGCGCCCAGGCAGGTGTTGTACTTGAGCGAGATTTTGCCGTCCGCCGTGTCACCCTCCTCGTCGAGGCCAAGCGACTGGAGCGCGGCCTGGATTATCTGCTGTGCGCCCAGCAGGTGACAGGTGGGCCCCCAGCACAGCTCCACAACGTGCTCGCCCGGTGGCGTAAAGCGGAAGTTGGTGTAGAAGGACGCCACGCCCCACACGTCGTTGATTGTGGAGCCTGTGAAGCTGGCCACCTGCTCGATGGCCGGAGGAGGAATGTAGCCCAACTCGTCCTCTATGGCAAGAAGCGAGGAGAGAACAGTTATCGTCCTGGCCGATTGACCGGCCAGAGCGCCGCTTATTCGCTCTCTGATGCTTTCTCCGCTGGCCACATTGTCTCCGCGGATTGTGATTTTTCTAGCTAGTGATACTAGCACAAACGACGTGATGGTTCAATGGGGCGCGCCGGGCTTATCCCCGGTTTTGGGTATGCTGGATGGTCTGACGGTACAACGGGGTGGCCTGCCGCCCACCGGTTTAGCGGGACAGCGAACTGCACAAAGGAGCCTGTCTCAAGAATCAAGAGATGCCGGGGTGTATGCTGGGAGGAGACGCTGGGAGAAAGGGACAGAAATGTGCCGCATCGTCCGATGAGCCGAGAACAGATGTGGATGTTGCCCCCGACTCTCGACGAGCTTTGCCAACTGGATCACCCTGCGCGATTTGTGGTGAGTTCGTTGACGCGCTGGACTGGTAGGGCCGGCCAGAGCTTGGCGTTGAGATGGAAGGCGACCCTCTGGGAGCGCGGCATGCCATCCGCGTGTACCGTTGAGCGTGTGGCCGTACGGCTTCTTGGCCGGTATGTGCTCGTGCCGCAAGCCGGAAACCTACCACATCAAACCTGCTGACCTGGCAGGGCTAGCGGACTGGATCGGGTGGAGTCAGTCTGTTCGCCTCGGCGATTAGCTCGGTTAGCACTACCAAGTCGAGGTCTTCAAGGCGTCGGAACCCGATACTTGCTGCACCAAGTTTCACCTTTCCGAGGCGGTCGGCATAGCTGTGGGCGAGATAGGCGTTGTTGACCACAGCGTTAACGTAGATGCTGTAGTTTCTCTTCTGGCGAGCGAGGCCGACGAGAAACCACTCGACGGTATTTCCCGATGAGCCTGTCTGCTCAATGTGGCCGTATCCAATGATCGACTGCATCGTGCCGCCCCAGAACACGCCCTCCCAAAGCACCCGTTGGCGGTCAGGCAGCGCACGGTGGATCGCTCCGTCGACCAATGTTAGGGCCTCGCGATGCTCGTCCGGAAGCGAAGCTATGTAGGCGTCCGGGGCGGTGTCAACGATCCGCATCGACTGGCTCATGTCACTGGCTCCACGTTGTCAAGATCAGAGAGATCGTTCTTCAAGGCTTCACGGGTTGAACCAAGAAGCTTCTTGCCGATGAGCTTTACGACTACCCTGCTGAACAGGTTGTTGGACTGAATCTCGAAAGATGCCGAGACATCGGTGGTCTTTCCACTCTTGGATTCTTCAAGGCTGCAACGCGTCGGATAGATCGCTCCGGCCTCGGTCGCCATCATTTCCTGTGAACTCTCGATTGATAGATATCTTCAATGTCAGTGCGTTGCACCTCAGTAGGGATGACTATAGCGCAGTATACTACTAGACAAAAGCTTGTGTTATCCTTCCGGGCGGAAGGCTCACTGAACCCAGACCGGTATCTGTTGACTAGATTCCGGCTCCCTGTTATGGAGATCTCCCGCTGAATTGACCCTGGAGCCCTGGACTGTAGTGAAACGCTGGGACAAGGGGCGAATGAGATGCCGCTTCGAGACACGGACCGAGAGCAAATGAGAGTGTTGCCCCCAACCCTCGACGAGCTATAGCCATTGGATCATACGGCGCAATACCGCTAGCTTGAGGAGTGTATTCATGGCGTACAGCAATGCCGCAACTGTCGAGGAGTACCTGTCGGAGCAGACGCCGGAGCGGCGCGAGGCAATGGAGGCCATTCGAGGACTGATCCTCGAAAACCTGCCGCCCGGCTACGAGGAGGTCATGCAGTACGGCATGATAGCCTACGTGATTCCTCTAGAACGCTATCCGGTCACCTACAACAAGCAGGCGCTCCAGACGGTGGCGCTGGCGTCGCAGAAGAACTACATGTCGGTCTACCTGATGAACGTCTACGGCGACCAGGAGATTGCGCAGTGGTTCGAGGAGGAGTTCCGCGCCAGTGGGAAGAAGCTCAACATGGGCAAGTGCTGCGTGCGCTTCAAGCGGCCGGAAGACCTGCCGCTGAACCTGATAGGCAAGGCCGTGGCCCGCACCTCCGTGGACGGGTTCATCGAAGTGTACGAGAAGGCCCGCGGCATGCGCTAGGTCTCGTCAAGCTCCAGGCGCATCACCCTGCGCCGCGTACCTACGGTGTCAACCTCACGAAACCCGGACTCCAGGAATGACGACACGCTTCCCATGAACCTGTAGCTCGGCGAGCCCGGCTCCGGAGGGTATGCCTCAACCGTCCGCGCTCCACCCTCCCGCGCGAACTCCACGGCCGCGGCGATGAGGCAGCGGGTTGCGCCCTGCCCTCTCAGGCGTCTCGGCACGAAGAAACAGGCAATCGACCACACGCCGTCGCCGCCGGACGCAGCGCCCGCCAGGCCGCGCCGGTACGTGTCACGGGGCGCGATGGAGCACCATGCCATAGGCTCACCGTCAGCGTATCCGAGAATTCCCATGGGCACTCCGTCCCGTACTCGCTCGTCCAGGGCGGAGCGTTTGGCATCGCGGTCGCTGCGGCTCTCGCCGGGGGGCATGGAGCGCCACACCATGCACCAGCAGTACTTGGGACCTCCCCGTGCCGTGAACAGCCTGACCAGGTCGTCCCACGTCTCCGAGTCCACGCCCCGATACGTGACGCCCGCGAATGGGTCGCCGCCGTTCGCCTTATGCTTCTCTTCTGCGCCGCGATGGGACATGGCAGCGAGCGGTCAGTGGCTTTCGGGAACCTCAGGCATGGGCGGCAGCAGGTCGGGGTACTGCTCGACCCAGTGCCGGTAGAGCCTGCGCGCAGCCGCGATGTTGGCTCCCTGGCCGTGGCCCGGAAGCACGAACGTGTCCTCCGGAAGCACCAGCAGCTTGCGGGTGATGCCCTCCAGGATCTGCAACGTGGCCTCCGGGCCGCGGGTCTCGCCGGGACCGCCGGCGTAGAGCGAGTCGCCCGTGAAGAGGTGGTTGCCGGCCAGATAGCACGTCGAGCCCGGGGTGTGTCCCGGGATGTGTATGGCTTTGACTTCAAGGCTCCCCGCTTGGAGAGTGTCGCCGTCCGCGAGGAGGATGTCCGGCGTCGATGGCATACCGTCGGCGTCGTTGGTGTGGGCGGCCACGAGCGCGCCCGTGGCCGCGACGATCGGGGCCAGCCCCTCGGTGTGGTCTCTGTGCCGGTGCGTGATGAGAACGGCGCGAACGTGCGTCTCCTGTGCCTGGGCGATGATCGCCTCCGGGTTCAGCGGCGCGTCCACGATGATGCTCTCCGCAGTCTCCGGGCACACGATCAGGTAGGCGTTGTTGCCGTCGGAGCCGCATAGTGTCCAGTAGACGCGAATCTCCTGGTCGTAGAGCAGGTTCACGCTACCCCAAATCCTCCATCATCAACGCGGCCACGCGCTTCCCCATGCGTACGCTGTAGTTGGTGCCGCGGTCCTCCGGGTAGACCTGCGTGGTGTTTGCCAGGTACAGCCCGGATATGGGCGTCCGGTGGTCAGGCAGCTGCTGCGAGTAGTTCACGCCGATGATCGGCTGGGCGGCTGCCACCTTGTGATAGTGCCACTCTTCGATCCAGGAGCGGTCGAACCGGGGATTGATCTTCTTCAGATGGGGCAGGTACTCCTCCAGCAGCTCCTCCTGCGGCATGTTGAAGAGCGGGCTGTCATCGCCCAGATAGTTGGAGATGTACAGGATGTGCTTGCCGCCGTACATCGACGGGTCGACGAAGTTGGTCTGCTCAATTAGTCCCACGAACGGAATCGACCGGTCGGCGATGTTCAGCCAGTAAGTGTGAGAGAACGGCTCCTTGAGCACGAGGATGACAAGCACGGCGGCCAGGTACTCCACACGCTGCAGCTTGTCCAGGTAGTCCTGCGGCAGTCCCTGCACCAGGCGCGGGAAGACGTAGGACGGCGTGGTGGAGAGGATTGCGTCGAAGTTGAGCATCTCCGCGCCCTCGCTGCTCGTCTGCACCTCCAGGCCATCGGCGCGGCCGTCGCGGACGCGAATCGAGCGCACGGGCGTCGAGATGTGCACCTCGCCGCCAAGCTCCCTTATGCGCGTGTCCAGCGTCTCGAAGATCTCGGCGAAGCTGCCGAGGGGGTATCCCAGCCTCTCTTTCTGCATCCCCTTCACTCCCTTGCCGCGAGAGGCAAACCGGGTCTGTATCTTTCCCCAGAACCAGGGCATTGCCACCTTGTCGTAGTGGGCGCCGAACTTGCCGCGCAGGAGCGGCCCCCACACTACGTCGTAGACGCCCCTGCCGGCGCGCCGGCGGATCCAGTCGGAGGCCACGAATGGTTCCAGCTTGCGCCAGTCCTTGTACCGGCGAAGGTACAGCGTCACAAGGCCGAGCCGAAACCGGTCGATGAGGCTCAGGGGCTTGAACTTCAGCAGGTCCATCGGCGTCACGAAGTCGTAGATGCGGCCGCCGTAGAAGAAACCCACCTTGGACTCGATCCACGCCAGCTTCGGACCCAGGCCCAGCTCGTGGATGAGGTCCACAATATCGGTGTCGCTCGTGAAGAGGTGGTGGTATCCGCGCTCCAGCCGGCCGCCTCCCACGTCGAACGTCGACGCCTGTCCGCCCAGGAAGGGCGCGCCCTCGTATACGATGGCCTGATGGCCCGCCTTGCCCAGAGTGTACGCCGCCGCCATTCCCGCGGCTCCCGCGCCGATGATCCCTATTCTCATGTCTTGTCCTCCGCTCGCAGGGGCAGACTCGTAGAGCCGTAGGGCGCCGCGTCGCGATCGGCTGTGCTTTCACGCGTCAGCCGCCCCAGCGACGTCCGGTCCGTCCACAGGTACAGCAGGCCCAGCAGCGTCACCGGAACCAGCAGCGCCACGTGAACGAGTATGGCGTAGGCCCCCGCCGTGCTCTCGTCTGCGCCCAGCAGGCTGAGCGTTGCCGCCGCTGCCACCTCGAATGCGCCGATTCCGCCGCCCGCCGTGGGCACCGATATGGCCAGGTTGGCCACGGCCGTCACCAGCAGTATGACCCCAATCAATTCGGTCACGTTGAAGACGTTCTGGAGGTCAAAGGAGAAGGCCAGGATGAAGTACATCAGCGCCTCCGCCAGCCACACCGGCAGCGATAACAGGAACACCACAAGCAGCCGTCGCGGATGCTGCAGCACGGCCAAGCCGCCGATGAACATGCCAACCAGCCCGGAGACCTTGGGTCGCAGCAGCGCCGGCAGCACGCCAATGAGCCGCTGCAGCAACACCTCGAACCACCTCGGAGAGTAGGACGCCAGAATCATGAACGCCGCCACAAGCACGAACGGCATGGACATTGCCAGCGCCAGGAGCACCCAGGGCACGCTCGCCCTGTCGGCGAGTCCCTGCAGCAGCCCGACCAGCGGCAGGAACATCGACACCACGGCGGCGAGGAACAGAAGCGTCAGGCCGTCGAATACCCGCTCGACCGCGATTGTTGCGAGCGACGACACCTTGCTCACGTTCTCGCGCTCGCCCAGGTAGTACGCGCGCACAACCTCGCCAAGGCGCACGGGGAGCAGGTTGTTCGCCATGTAGCCCACGACCACCACCGGGTACAGGCGCGCCACCGCCATTCGCTTCATTGGGGACAGGAGGTACTGCCATCGCAGCGTGCGGAAGTAGACGGCCGCGAAGTAGACGCCGATCGCCGGGGCCAGCAGGAAGTAGTCGGCTTCCTCCAGTCTCCCCCAGGTCTCCCCCGGATCGATGCGCGAAAAGAAGAGGCCCAGAAAGAGCAGGCTCGCTCCTATGGCCAGCCAGAATCGCAGGGACCTATGCAAAGCGGGATTCCATCAAATTGTATCGCCGTTCGGCTCTCGCCAGTTCAAGTATAGCTGCGAGTGGCAAGCCGCCACAAGCAGTCCTCCCACCCGCGGCCTACTCCTCAGCATCCTCCTTGGGGAAGTATGCCACCGCATCGTGAGTGAGAAACTCCAGGTCCGTCTTGCGGTATATGTAGTAGTCCAGGCCCTCCCGCCACTTCTCCTTGCTGATGAGATTGCTGAACAGGTCCGTGATGCGGAAGCAGGGTTCCGTGCCCGCCTCGCCGCACGGCTTGTACCCTTCGGCTGGCCACCACAGGTACCTGAAGTCCTCGGCTGGCGCGTACCTGCCCTCGTAGGCGACCATCTTTTCCCGGTTGTTGTTGCTGATCAGCACCACCTCGCCCTTGGGCGGTTCTTCAAGGTTGGACAGGTCGGCATATTCGGCGTTGTTGAAGTCCCGGATGTACCAGAGCATGCCCCAGTAGGCGTCCTTGTCGACCGTCAGAGGCATGTCGTAACCCTCTTCCGATGACTCAGCGATCTCCCGGACGCGGTCGATAATCCTGGGCACGTCTCCCGAGTCCTGGGCGTAGACAATCATCTCGATCGGCTCGTCGCCGTGCACGAAGCTGGCCTGCCAGCCGGCCCTCGCCGAGAGCACGCCGAACAGGAGCGCAATCGACAGCGCAGTGAGGCGCAGCCCGTTCGCCGCGCCGGACCGCAGCAGCAGGTGCAGTCCCACACCCACCAGCAGCAGTGCGAAGCCCAGAAGCGTCACGAACTCCAGGAAGTTCAGCACGTTGCCGCGCTGGATGTCGAACAGGAGCAGCCTGGCGAGAAGGTACACAAGGAGCGCCGCAATGGGCAGAAGGAATAGGCCGCCGCCCTGCCGGATCCGGCTCCACGACGTTGCTGCCACCATGTCTCCGATCAGCTTGCCGGAAATTACAATCATCGGCAGGGCTATGTTCACGACCAGCCAGGGCATCTTCTCGCCCGCCACGGAGTAGAGCGCGAAGGTCAGAACCGTCCAGTACGCAAGGAACCGCGTGAAGCCGTCGCCCTTGAACGCGTAGTAGACGACAGCGATCACGGAAAGCAGTACCGGCAGCGTTTCGTACAGCGGCGTGATGACGAAGTAGTAGTACCAGGGCTGGTCTCCTCGGTTCACGTCGTGTTGCGCCAGCCAGTAGCCCAGCGATTGCCAGAACCCGCTGCCCAGGCCCAACATGTTGGTGAGGAAGGTGGTGAACAGCAGCAGCCAGATGCTGTAGAACACGACCGCGCAGCGCAGCCAGAGTCGGCGATTCCAGGTGATGCCGACCATGGTGGAGAACCACAAGATCAGCACCAGCACGATGAGTGCCACCACGATCCCCTTGGTGATGTCCACGTCCTGAATCGTGAACAGGGTGTCGCCGGCGGGAGCCCCCACAAGGCCGTCGGAGCTTGCCAGCACAATCCCCGCGCCAACAAGCCGGTCCTGGAATATGCTCACCGCGGACGACACGTGGGGTGCCGTCAGGGTAGCCAGCAGCACCAGGTACGCACCCCACCGCGTGAAGTTGGACAGGCGCACCGGCGCGGGATCGGGCCCGTAGCCATAGCCCACGCCGGGGATGTAGCGATACCCGCCGCCCGCTTCCGGGTCCGAGAAACGGGTTGGTGTTCTCTGTCTGAGCAGCCAGGGAATCCAGTCCGCCGCCGCCACTATGAGCAGGTAGCTGCCAAGGATGGCGACGAAGATGAACGTGGTCTCCTTGGTGGCAAAGGAAAGCGCGAGCACCGCGGCGCTCAGGTACAGGTATCGGGGTTTGCCCTCGTCGTGGTAGCGCCAGAGCAGCACCACAAGGGCCAACGTCCACACCGCCATGAAGATGTCGTTGCGGGCGTAGCGGCTGTAGAACAGCATCATGGGAGAAAAGGTCAGCATCAGGGCGGTGGCAAGCGCCCCCGCTCTGCCTAAGCGCTCCCGCAGGAAGAGGGGAAGCAGTACGAGCGCCGTGCCGAACAGCGCGTGCGGCAAGCGGGACACGTAGTCGTTGTCGCCAAGCAGGAAGTAGAAGGCCGCCATTCCGTGGTACTGGAACGGGCCGTGCGTTAGCGGATTGTGGAGATACTCGAAGCCCTGCGCCAGACGGAAGCTGTAGTAAGCGTGAAGGCTCTCGTCGTAGCCGAAGGCCCTGGAGCCCAGGTCCCACAGCCTCATGGACAGCGCGACGAGGAAGATGGTTCCAAAGGCAATCAGCTCCCATCGCTCGAAAGGCATGCCGCCTACGGCGGCGCCGGGTGCCGGCCGCTCCTGCAGCTCGGCTGTGGATGCTGAATCGCCCGTCATCGAATGATCACTTTCGAATCGTGTATATGGTCACGTCGTCCTGCGAGAATGCCTCGTCTCCCAGCTGCGAGAACTTGGACAGGCCCGCCGTCCCGTACGAGGCCCGCTCCCGCGGACCCACCACTACATATTTGATTCCGTATTCGTCCAGAAGGTCTGAGGCTTCGGATACGTCCCGCGTCTCGTAGATGGCTCGCACGTCCTCTTCCCTGCCCTCAAACGGCAGGGTCGAACCCCGCCACTGGTGCTCGTGCCCCGGCCAGCCCAGCACCGTCGGCAGCCCGGTGCTGCTCGAAACCCTGCCGTAAGCTGTATAGCTACCGCCCACGGCCTCCAGCAATCCGTCGCCCTCCTGTGCATTGTCCTGCAGCCATACAATCGCGGCGTACTCTCCGGGGCTGTTGCGAGCCACGTGCGCCAGACCGTCGAGGGTGGTTTCTCCCTGAAACTGCCCGCTCTTGGTCAACGCAGCCTCCACCGGATAGTACAGGCTGCCAGCCATCAGCAGGCCTATGACGACCCACCAGGCCGCAACCGCTGCGCGGAGCGCCCCGCGGCCCGGCAGCCCGATTGAACTGAGGCAGTATAGGCCAAACGCAGAGGCCGTCGCAAGGAGAATCCATGCCTGGTAGTACAGCTTGAATATGGTGTTCATCCTGTTGTGGAACAGGTCGTCCAGGCGAAGAAACTCCGGCCCCAGAATCAACAGGAGTCCCACCGAGGCCATTGCCAGAACAAACACGATTGCGGGCTGATCACCCTTCTCGCCCGTGCGTATGAGGGCGTAGATGGTCGCGGCCAGCAGGGCGGCGAGGGGCAGCACGCTCACCAGCCGCTCGCCCACCACCACGAAGGGGTTTGACGAACCTGCCACCGTGTTCCACCCAAGGTGCCACGCCGCCCAGATGAAGAACGGCAGCATGACCACCGCAAGCGCCGCCGCGGCGCGCGGCCAGAACACCTCAGAGAACGAGTTCTGAGGCGCGCCGCCCGCAGGTGTTTCGAGTGCCACGGTGGCCTCCGCCTCCTCGCCGCCGCCGCCGGCAGTGCGAGTGCGTGGCAACGGGAGCGCCGCGTACGCCTGCCGTAGCAGGAACGGCGCGAGTATGGACAGGAACAGCCCCCACATTATGAGGAAGTGTATTGGCCGGGTACCCACCTCCCCAACCGGAAGGATTCCCGATGCCTGGCTATCCAGGCTCACGTAGTAAGGCGCATACAGGAGCACGGCGAGGAGCAGGGTCGCGCCGATGGACGGCCACGCGAGGGGCAGCGCACGGGCCCAGTCGCCTTGTGTCTCGCGAACCGACCGGAACACGACCACAACGGCCCACAGCGCGCCGAACGTGGCAATGTCCCAGACGTTTACGAACGCGAGCGCGCCCAGCATTACTGCCGCCGCCAGAACGGTCCACGGTCTCTCTCGCAGCACTCGTACCGCGGGGCGCGCAGGCGACAGGTACACGGCCAGGCAGAAGCTCACAAAGAGCAGCACGAACGGGATCGACATGGCGTGGGGATGCAGGTCGCCCAGCAGGAAGCTGAAGAACGGGAACTCCGTTATCGTGTAGTCAAGGCTCCCCCCGTCTTCGTTGAGCGTGTCTATGACGCGTGTGCTCCGCCACCACCACAGGTAGTCCATGGGACGCCACGAGAGCGCCTCGGCAGGGCCGAGGTCCTTGATCCCGACCCAGCTCCAGAAACCGGGCGAACCGAATCCCCGAATCCTCACCAGCTCCATCAGCCCCACTAGGTTGCTGACCAGCAGCAGCAGCACCGGAGCGATGAGTCCGAATCGCACCGCCTGCCATGCGTTCGAGCCGTGGGCGCGAATCAGGTTGTAGACAAGCCCGAACGCCGCGGACGCCGCCATGGCCGGGATCAGTGCAAGCGCCAGGTTGTACGAGACGCGGGTGGGGATCAGCGTCATCTCCGTGAGGTTTCCGGCCATGAGGTAGCCGAAGTAGTAGTACGGCAATTCGCCGCCGCGCAGCCACGGGTCTTCCGGCGGGAAGAAGTCTGCAAGCACGGCTGCGTTGAGGAACGCAAAGTCCATCGGCTGCTCCGTGCTGCCGATGGCGGGGTCGTAGGCGCGATAGAACACCCAGGCAAGGAACGTAAGGAGGAACACGCCCTCCGCCATCAAGATGGAGTGGCGCTCCCGCCGCAGCAACGCCGCAATCTCTTCGCGGCGAACGTACGCGATCCGGCCCGAGACCAGGGCCATGACCGCAAGCGCTCCCCACAGCGTTGTGGTGTTCGTTGGCAGAAGGTTGAACGAGCCGAGAAGCCAGAGCGGCCACGACAAGAGAATCAGACCTAGCGGCTTTGAAACCGAGTACCCTCGGTCGCGCAGCGACGGCATGACGGCAAAGGCGATTGGGAATGCGGCCAGCCCTACCAGCTGTACTGCCAGGAGCCAGAGTACGACGCTCACCGGCGCAGTCCCCTACTGCTCCTGCGCTTGGCCGCGCCCTTGGCGTGAGGGGACTTCCTGCCTGCGTTCACTGCACCAAGAATGGGACTTCGCCCCCTATCCGGCGGCGGGCGAGAACAGCTCCTCTACGAACTCCCCTGCGTCAAAGGGGGCCATGTCTTCCACTCCCTCGCCGGTGCCGATGTAGCGCACCGGCAGCCCCAGCTCGCGCACAATGGCTATGACCACGCCGCCCCTCGCGGTGCCGTCCAGCTTGGCCAGCATCACTCCCGTGCACACCACGGCCTCCGTGAACGACCTGGCCTGCGCCAGTCCGTTCTGCCCGGTGGTGGCGTCCAGCACCAGCAGAGTCTCGTGCGGGGCCTGCGGGTCCAGCCGCGAAAGCACACGCGCGATCTTCTTCATCTCCTCCATCAGGTTCAGCTGCGTATGCAGCCGGCCCGCAGTATCCACGAGCACCACGTCTGCCTGGCGCGCCCTCGCGGCCTCCAGAGCGTCGTATGCGATTGCGGCCGGGTCGCCGCCCGGCCCGTGCGCTATCACGTCGACTCCAAGGCGGTCGCCCCACGTCCGCAGCTGGTCGATGGCGCCGGCCCGGAAGGTGTCCGAGGCCGACAGGATGGTCTTGTAGCCCTGCTCGCCGTAGTAGTGGGCGAGCTTTGCGATGCTGGTGGTCTTTCCCACGCCGTTCACGCCGACCGTCAGGACCACGTGCGGCCCGCCCTCGGCGGCAGGCGGCTCAGCGGGTGCGCCGGCTCCCGGCAGTGAAAGCGCTTCCACAATCTCACCCTTGAGGATCTCCATCACGTCCTTGACTTCACGCGCTCCGCTGGTAGACGCCTTCGAGCGGGTGCTCTCGATCAGCTGCGTAGAGGCGGCCACTCCCACGTCCGCCGAGATGAGTATCTCCTCCAGCTCCTCCCAGGCCTCCTCGTCCAGGTGGGAGCGCTGGACCAATTGCACAACGCGGGAATACCAGGACTCGCGGCTCTTCTTCAGCCCCTGGTGTACCTTCTCGCGTCTGCCAAGCAGCCTGCTGAACATGATGGAATCTTAGCATGGCCCCCATGCCGTGGCAACGCGAATGGGAAGCGGCGCTCTTTGGCTTCGGGCCCGCCCGCGGACTTGAGGCAGATCAGGGTGGGTGTTATGGATTGCCCTGCCTGTGGCCAGCCAAAGACGGGTCCAGAGCGAGCGAACAATTACGGGCCAAGGAGCGCCTCATGCATTAGCACCGCAAGCGAGATCCGGGCCAGAAGAGTGGTGACAGGAAGGGTGGGTTTCCTCGTTCGGCGCCCTCAGCCTGTCAGGCGTATGATCAACGGGACCGCGGTGGCCGTTAGCGCCAGCGATGCGATTACGCTGCCGAACAGCAGATAGCGCACGCCGTAGTTGGAGACCAGGGCCGGATCGTAGTACTTGTCCACCTCGTTGTCTCGGTACATGGCTACCAGCCCGTCCAGCAGCATCCTGCGGTTGCGTCTTCCCATGACGAGCGCCGTAACAGCGACCCCGTTCACGAGTGCGGTCATGCCGATGAACACGGCGAGCAGAATGTCGTACGTAGTGGCTGCAAGTTGGACCTCCGTAGGGTAGCCGGCACGCTCCTCAACCCCTGCGGTTGCCAGACCGGAATTGACCGCCAGTACGATGAGGTTGAACACAATGGCTGTGAGCACGAAGATGGTGTCGGTTCGGCTGCTCTCGCCGAGCTCTCTGACGATGTGGTCGTGTACCTGTCCCAGCATTTTGACTCCTCAGGCCGTGTGATCCTGCGCGCCGCCGCTTGCCCGTTGCGCCGTCTCCAGCAGCGCCAGCGCTTCCAGCGCGGCAGCACGCTCGCCGTCGACCTTGCGTCGACCAGATCCCGAGCCCATGACCCGGCCCGCCACGAGCACCTCGATGTCAAAGACCCTGCCCTGCTCAGGCCCGGTTTGAGAGGCGGTGCGATAGCTCGGCGACCCCATTCCCAAGCCCTGCGTCACCTCCTGCAGCCGCGACTTGGGGTCTCTCTCTGCGCCTTCCCGGACCACTCGCTTCAGCTCCGGCCGGATCAGTCGAAGCGCCACGTCGCAGGCCTCTTCCGCGCCTCGATCCAGCAGTACGGCTCCCACCAGGGCCTCCAGCGCAGCAGCCAGGTTCGAGTCCCGCTTGCGGCCGCCGCTGGCCTCCTCGCCCTGGCCCATCCGCAGGTAGCCCCCGAGCGACAGGCCTCGGGCCACCCGAGCGAGCGTCTCGCCGCGAACCACCGCGGCCCGGAGCTCGGTAAGAGAGCCCTCGTGCGCTGCGGGCAGCAGCCGGTACAACTCACTGGCAGCCACCAAGCCGATCAGGGCGTCGCCCAGGAATTCCAGCCGCTGATTGGAGGTAGGGTTGGCCTGCGGGTCTTCGTTGACGGCTGAGGAGTGCGTAAGGGCCTCTGACAGAAGCCGGCCGTCGGAGAACGATAGACCAAGCCGAGCTTCCAGGGCCGTCTCTGGCTCCGGGGCGGCTGCGGGGCTCACCGCGCGGCTACTTTCCGACGCCCAGCTTGCCGGCCAGCTCCGAGTTGGTTGGCTCAATCAGTATGGAGCCGTCGTTGAATACGATGGTGGGAATGATGCGCTTGCCGCCGTTCAGCTTGAGTACCAGCTCGATGGCCGCCGGGTCGTTCTCCACGTCAACCCACTGATAACCAACGCCGTTGTCGTCCATGAACTTCTTGGCCCGCCTGCAGTCGCCGCACCAGTTGGCGCCGTACACCGTGATTCCGCTCTGCTCCATGCCGTGACCTCCGTTGGTAGGGGCTGTGCGCCTGGCAGCCGTTGAACGTCAGGCGCGTGCACTACGCTCATCATACCACGAGTGGGGTTGTTGTGCCTGAACCGCATGTTGGCCGCCGAATGACAGACAGGGCGGTAACGCCACCGGCTTTGGGCTGCCCGAGCTTCAGCGAGCGGCAATCGCGGTGAAGGCCCAAGCACCTCTGACGTCCCAGGCCGCGTACACGGCTCTTACAGATTTATGGGCCGGAGGCTCACCACGCCGTCCCGCTCCTCCACGTAGCCCGCTCTGTCGCCGTTCCCGTGACCAAAGATCACGAGCCAGCCGTCCTTGACGGCCTTCGCTATGAGCTCCCGCTTGATCTCCACCGTGTCCTCCGGGAACTGGTCTAGCGCGGCCACATACGGCAGGCTCAGGTGATGGGTTGTGGGTATCAGGTCGCCCAGGAACACCACTTTCTCGCCGCCGGAGTTCACGTGGACCACCTGGTGGCCGCGGCAGTGGCCCCCCGTGTCCTTCACCCACACGTTCGGGAGTATCTCACAGTCGCCGTCCACCAGAGAAAGCTGCCCGGAGTCCTTCAGGCAGGCGTAGTCCTCCGAGCGGTGCGCGTCCCTGCCGCGTTCGCCGGGCTCCATGGCGTACTCCCAGCAGGCCTTTTGTACAATGTAGGTTGCTTTGGGGAACGCCGGAACCACCCGTCCGGAGCGTTCCACCTTGGTGCACCCACCGGAGTGGTCGAAGTGGAGGTGTGTCAGGATCACCCTGTCGATGTCCTTGGCGCTCAGGCCAACGTCCTTCAGGCTCCTGTGCAGCTTGCTGGAGGAGAGGCCGAACGCCTCGCGCTGCTTACCGGTATCCTTGGTGCCGGCGCCAGTGTCGACCAGAACGTTGCCGTAGTCCGTGCGGATCAGGAGGCAGTTGAGTCCCAGGCTCACGCGGTTCCACCTGTCGGGCTTCATGTGCTGTTCCCAGTCCACCTTCGGGATTTGCCCGAACATGGAACCGCCGTCATACTTGAGGGTCCCGTCGCTTAGCAGATGGATAGACGGAGCCTTGGCACTCACTGAACCACCTCCTGCAGCATCGGCATAAAGAGTTCGCCTGTGGGAAGTGACCCTATCGGCTGGCAACGGGAGGTGCCAAAGCGGGCCGCAGGCCTTTGCAGGGCCTGGGCTGTATCTGATTTCGGCGCGCGTTTAGGGGAGTAACGCCGCGGGAAATTGTTCCAACGCAGAAGATGATAGTCTGCCCGTAGAATGGCGTGTCAAGGATAGTTTACGCCTGATTTGTAAACTTCTCGCGACTTTTTTGGTGGGATGCACGGGCCGATGTAGGGGGCCCCGCCGAGACGCGATTGCACCTGCTCGTCGCCCCGGAATTCCCGTTGCCGCGAGCGTGAAAAGTACGGAATTGAGGGGATGGGAGTAAGCCGGAAACAGCCTGCCCGTAGCAGCTCTCGTTTGAAGGCTCAGTCTACGTATTCGACGGTGAAGCTCATCGGCAGGACGGCCCAACCAATCTGCTCGTTGTCCAGGAAGACCTTGAACGTGTACAGGCCGTCCTCCGACACCTCCATGTCCAGGCTCGCGATGCACCGGTGCACGGTCTCCTCCGGCTGCATGTTGAAATCCTCCAGGTCCACCGTGGTCATGATGCCGCCGGATGGACGCGTTATACCGAGCTTGACGCGGTGCATGCCCTCCGGCGCGTTGATGCCCAACACGACCTTTAGCGGAAACACCTTGGCCGGCATCGGGGCGCCTCGCGGAAGGCTACCCCGCACGTCCGCGCCGTCCAGCAACCCAAACACCGACACCTGCCCCCCGTGCTCCACGAAGTCGCTGCAGAACAGCACGTACTGCAGGTTTGTCTGGATCGCGTCCTCGCTCATTCCAGCGCCTCCGCAAGCACCTCAGCCAGATGGCGGGGAGCGCGGTTGGTTCCGTGCTGTATCTGCTGCCGGCACGACATGCCCGTCACCACCACCTGGCCGCCCTCACCCAGAGCGGATACGGCCGGGAACAGCCTCTGCCCTCCGATTGTCATCGACACGTCGTAGTGCTCCTTCTCGTAGCCGAACGCGCCGGCCATTCCGCAGCAACCGGCCTCGCTCTCCTGCACGTCCAGCCCTGGAATCAGACCCAGCACGGCCATCGCGGGCTCAGTTCCCACAAGCGACCGGGAGTGACAGTGAGCGTGGTACAGAGCGCGGCCCGGCGACTCCCGGAACCGCAGGTTGAGCCGGTCCTCGCTGAGCAGCATGTGGAGGAACTCCTCCAGTAGCATCGACTTCTCAGCAACGCGGTCGGCTTCCGGTGAGCGGAGAAGGTCCGGGTACTCGTCGCGAAGGGTCAGCAGGCAGCTCGGCTCGCAGCCCACCACGTAGGCGCCCTGCTCCACGTAGGGGTACAGCAAGTCGACGTTGTACTGTGCGTTGGCCTTGGCGGCGTCCAGCATACCCTTGGAGATCATGGGCCGGCCGCAGCACTTGCGGTCCACCAGACCCACGGCGAATCCGGCCCGTTCCAGCAGCCGCGTGGCCGCCATTCCGATACTCGGGTAGTTGTAGTTCATGAACGTGTCGTTGAAGAGCACCACGTGACCCTGAATTGGCCTGTCGAAGGCTGCGTTGCGACTGCGGAACTGCCGCGGGAAGGTGCGCCCGACGAACGCCGGCAAGGGCCTCCGCCGGTCCACGTCCATGAAGCGGTCCATCACCCACCGAGTGAGAGGGAAGCCGGCGCCCCAGTTCGACAACGGGGCGAAGGCGCTGCCGAGCTTGCTCAGTGAGCCTATGTTGGCAAACAGCTTGGAGCGGAGCGGATAGCCGTGCTTCGTGTGATAGGCGTCCAGGAACTCGTACTTGAGCTTGGCCATGTCCACCTGCGACGGGCACTCCGACTTGCAGGCCTTGCACTCCAGGCAGAGGTCCATGACCTGCCGCATCCTGTCACTCGTGAACTCCTCCGGCGGCAGCATCCCGGACAGAACCGCGCGCAGCGCGTTGGCGCGGCCGCGGGTGGAGTGCTCCTCCTCCCGCGTGGCCATGTAGGACGGGCACATGGTGCCCCCCAGCGTGTGCCTGCACGCGCCGAGACCGCTGCACATCTCCACGGCCTGAGTGATCCCGCCGTCACGCGAGAAGTCCAGCTTGGTCTCCAGCGTCAGGCTCCGATGTCCGCCTCCGTAGCGGAGATTCTCCACCATGGACGGCGAGTCCACTATCTTGCCGGGGTTCATGATGCCCTTGGGATCAAAGGCCTGCTTTACCTCGCGGAAGGCGTTGTAGAGTGTGGTGCCGAACACCCGCTCGTTCCACATGCTACGCACGAGGCCGTCCCCGTGCTCGCCGCTCATTGCGCCGCCCATCTCCATCACGAGGTCGCAGGCGCCGCGGGAGATGCGGTACATCCGCTCCACGTCCTCCTGCTCCTTGAGGTTGATGAACGGCCGCACGTGGATGCACCCGACGCTTGCGTGGCCGTAGTACGCGGCCTCAGTGCCGTTCTCGCGTATCAGGTCGTCGACGCGTTGGATGTACTCAGGGAGCTTGTCCGTGTCAACGGCGCAGTCCTCAATGAACGGGATGGGCTTGGCCGCGCTCTTCACGCCCATCATCAGGCCTATGCCTGCCTTGCGAACCTCCCATACGTTGGCCTGCTCCGCTCTATCCGTCATCTTGATGAATGCGTATCCCATGCCGCCGCGGCGCAGGTTGCGCTCGATCTCCTCGATCCTTGCGCCGACCTCGGCTTCGGTGTCGCCCGCGGTCTCAACCAGGAGGATGGAGTGCGGATCGCCCTCGATGAAGCCGCTGCGGCGCCGGTAGCCCAAAGAGGCGTTGATCTGCTGAATTATCACGCGTCCCACCAGCTCCACCGCGGACGGGCGAAATTCCAGAGTGGCAACCGTGGCCTCCATGGACTCAATCAGTCCGCTGAAGTGGACTGCCATCAGCGCCGTGGCCCCCGGGCGCGGCTCCAGGTTGACCTTTGCCTCCGTCACGGCGGCCAGCGTCCCCTCCGAGCCGACTATCATCTTGGCCAGGTTGAAGTCGTCATCATCCATGATCTGGTCCAGGTTGTAGCCTCCGACGCGGCGCATGACCTTCGGGTAGCGCCTCTCGACCTCCGCAGCGTTTTCGCGGGCGATCTCCCGCACGCGGCGATAGATCTCACCCTCCAAGCCTCCGCCATGCAGCCGGGTCTCCAGCTGCGAGGCCGTGAGAGGCCCCAGCCGGGCGGGCTCCCCGCTCGAAAGCACGGTGTCCAGCTCGATGATGTGGTCAATGGTCTTGCCGTAGACGACCGAGTGGGAGCCGCAGGAGTTGTTCCCAATTGCGCCGCCCACGTTGGAGCGGTTGGACGTGGCCGGGTCCGGCGTGAAGAACAGCCCCGTGTTTCTGACCTCGTGGTTGAGCTGCTCCAGCACGATGCCCGGCTGCACTCGCGCCCATCGCTCCTCCGTGTTCACTTCCAGCACCCGGTTCATGTACTTGGACATGTCCAGTATGATGGCGCGGCCGACAGTCTGGCCTGCGAGGCTGGTGCCGCCGCCCCTTGGCAGCACCGGGACGCCGTACCTGCTCGCCAGCTCCACCGCCGCTATCACGTCCTCGCGGCTGCGGGGTAGCACCACGCCCAGCGGCTCGATCTGGTATATGCTGGCGTCCGTGCTGTACATCGCACGGGAGTACGGATCGAAGCGTACCTCGCCTTCCAGCGTCTGCCTTAGCTCGTGCTCCAGCTGCCCTGTCTGCA